>NZ_JBRJIT010000001.1:0-2887500 GCF_053629675.1 Amorphus suaedae
AACAGGCCCGCGTGCGGCGCGTTGGTGATGTAGCGCTTGGTGCCGTTGAGGACGAAGCCGTCGCCGTCGGCCCGCGCGGTGGTCCGCAGCGCGGCCGCGTCGGAGCCGGCCTCGGGCTCGGTCAGCGCGAACGAGCTGATCAGCTCGCCGGTGGCGAGCCGCGGCAGGTAGGCCTGCTTCTGCGCCTCGGTGCCGTCCATGACGATGCCCTGGGAGCCGATGCCGTTGTTGGTGCCGATCAGCGAGCGGAAGGCCGGCGAGGTGTGGCCGAGCTCGAAGGCGACGCGGACCTCCTCCTCCATGGTGAGGCCGAGGCCGCCGTAGGCCTCCGGGATCGACAGGCCGAACAGGCCCATCTCGCGGATCTCGCGCTTGACCGCCTCGGGGATCGCGTCGGCCTCGGCGACCGCCGCCTCGAGCGGCACGAGGCGCTCGCGCACGAAGCCGCCGACGGTGTCGAGAAGCTGGTCCAGGGTGTCCGGGTCGAGGGGCATCGCGGCTTCCTGGTGAGCTAGGGGTCCGCGAACCGGCGTTGCCGCGGCGGACGTTCGGAAGGGCGTTTCGCATCCGGAAGGGCGGACAGAGATCCCGAGACCCTGCCGGCCCGTCCGATCGGGCAGGGGAGCCGCGTCAGGCCTTCTGCGCGACCGGTGCGCCGGTGCCGGCCGGGGACGCCGATCCGCCGTGGAGAAGGAGGTCGCGGTAGCGCGCCATCGTCGGGGCAAGCATGGTCGGCGCCATCGCCGCCGCGCAGTAGCGGTCGGGCCGCACCAGCATGATCTGGTCGCGGTGGGTGAGGAGCGGCCGCGCGATCGGATAGGAGCGGGCCCAGTCGCCGAGCCGGCCCGGATCATCCGTCGTGCCGAGGTGGACCCTGGCCAGCGGCAGGCCCATCAACTCCCGCGGCTCGAACGCCTCGATGGCCGCGCGCGCCGCCTCGCTCTGGGAAACAAGCGAGAAGCCGGGTCCGAGCCGGTCGTCGAGGGGGGTGCCGCCGGCATCGGAAAGGATCGGCTGGGGGATCATCTCCCCGACCAGCGACGCCTCGAACGCCGGCGCGTCCAAGTCCAGGAAAACACCCGCCTGATAGCGCGGCCTGGGCTTGAAACGCATCTGGATGAGGTAGTCGCGGATCGCCGGGAAGGGATCCAGCGCCTTCATCAGCAGTTCGCGGAACTTCAGCTGTTCCGCCTCGATGGGCATCACGAAATTGCCCATGGTCACCGCGAGCTGAATCATGTCCCACGCCGGCTTGCGGCGCTCGGCGTCGTAGCTGTCGAGCAGCGCCGCGTCGGCGCCGCCGCGCACCGTCGCCGCGATCTTCCAGGCGACGTTGTGGGCGTCCCGCAGTCCGGCGTTCATGCCCTGGCCGGCGAACGGCGGGGTGAGATGGGCGGCGTCGCCCAACAGCAGCGTCCGGCCCGTCCGGAAGCGCTCGGCGATGCGCGCATGGAAGGTGTAGACCGTCTTCCGCAGGACATCGGCCTCGTCATAGGTCCGGTAGGGGCGCAGCAGGGTGGCGAGGAAGTCGGGTGTCAGCACCTCCTCGCGGGATTCGCCCGGCAGCACCATGAACTCGTAACGCCTCCCGCCATGGGGGGCGGGAACGCTGACCGCCGGCCGCGTGCTGCTGCAGAAGAACTTGGAGAACGAACTGGTGTCGGGATCGTTGACGGTGTCGATCACGATCCAGTCCTGGGCGTAGGTGCTGCCGACCATCTCGATGCCGAGGGACTCGCGGATCGGACTGCGGCCGCCGTCGCAGGCGAGCACCCATTGCGTCCGGATCCGGTGGACGCGGCCATCCGCGTCGCGCACCTGGACGATCGCATGATCGGCCGCGTCCTCGATCCCGATGGCTTCGGAGGAAAACCGGATCAGCCCCGGCGCCCGGTCGTCGAGCCGCCGCCGCAGCGCCGCCTCCAGCTCGGGCTGGTAGATGAAGTTGCGCTTGGCGAAACCGTAGGTCTGGGGGCCCGCGCCGGTCTCGGCGAAGCAGGAACCGTCGTCGGCGAAATAGCGCGACCCGTTGCCGGGCATCGTGCTCGCGACATAGGTCTTGTCGACGCCGAAGACCTGCAGGGTGCGCACGCCCTCGTCGTCGAGCACGATGGCGCGCGGCAGATCGAGCGGCTCGTCCTCGCGCTCCAGCACCAGGCAGTCGACACCGTAGGCGACGAGGAGGTTGGCCGTGGTCAGACCGGTGGGCCCGGCGCCCACGACGATCGCTGCGACTTCAGCCGGATAGTGTCCCATTCTGCCCTCGTCCCTCCGGGGTGTTGATCTCGCGGGCAACTAGAGCCGTCGGCCGTGCGGGCTGTCCACGCAGGCCGTCCAAGCGTTCACATCGTGGACACCTGCCGTCGGGGGCAACCGATCGGCCGCCGCCTGTCCTACCGTCCGGTCGGGGCGCACAGCGACAGCCCCGCGGATCGGATGGGACGAGATGAGCGAGACGGACGACATCGTGAGGATCGGGCAGTTGATCCAGGCATGGGGAATCTACCGCGACCAGGGCCGATGGGAGCGGCTCGCTTCGACATTCGCCCCGGACGGCCGCATCTCGGTGACCTGGTTCGACGGGTCCCACGCGGATTTCATCGAGCGCTGCAAGGCGGCCTACAAGCCGCTGTCGCCGCGCAGCAAGCACCTGATCGGCCTGCCTCTCGTCCGGCTCAACGGAGACCGCGCGGTGGCGGAGACCAACATCCAGATCCTGGGGCGTGCGGACATCGCGGGAGTGCGCGTCGACAACACCAGCCATGCGCGCTTTCTCGACCGGATCCGCCGCGGGGGCGCCGGGTGGCAGATCGTCTCGCGGGTCGCGATCTACGAAAAGGACCGGTTCGATCCGGTGCTTCCCTCGTCGGAGTTCGAGCAGGTGATGCGCGGGATCGATGCGGACGACATCCCCGAGCCCTATCGCTATCTCGGGTATCGGCTGCGCCAGGGCGGTCGGACGCTGGTGTCCGGGATCGCCATCGACGGCTCCGAACAGACCCTCGGGCTGCTGGAAGAGGCCGAAGCGTGGCTCGCGGAAGCCGAGGCAGGGTCGGCCTCCTGACGCGCGCGCCCGGTTTCTAGCCGTCGGGCCGGTGGATCTTCGCCGTGCGGCCGCGATAGTGGATCGTCAGCTCCAGGGGCGCGTCGTTCTCGTCGTAGGCCCCGAGCACCACGCCGCGCCGGCGGATCGACGTCCGCATCTCCACGAGCTGCGCCTCGCTGCGCGTCGTGCGCTGCGAGACGCGGCGCGTCCACCGGTGGAGCTTTCCGTACATCTCCGCGACGATGTCGGCGTAGGTCTCGTCCTCGGCGAGATCGACGAGCTCATCCGGATCGGCCTGAAGATCGAACAGGATGGGGCGGAAGCCGCCTTCGCAGTGGATCAGCTTGTAGCGTGTGTCGGCCACCATGAAGATCACCGCATCGCGGACGCCCACGCCCAGCCGCTCGGCCATCGGCGTCGCCGCGTAGTCGTATTCGCAGACGACGAACGGGCGCGCGTCGGCCTTATCCGCATCGCCCCGCAGATGCGGGAGCAGCGACCGGCCCTCCAGGATGTGCGCGGCCGCGCCCGGGTCGCCGCCCGCGACCTCCAGGAACGTCGGCAGGAGATCGATGCTCTCCACCAGCGCGTCGCAGACGGTGCCGCGGGTGGCATCGGCTTCGGGAGAGGGATCGTAGACGATCAGCGGCACCTTCACCGAGGCGTCGTGGAAGAAGGTCTTCTCCCCCATCCAGTGGTCGCCGAGGAAGTCGCCGTGATCGGAGGTGAGCACGATCAGCGTGTCCGCCATGCGGCCGGTCGTCTCCAGCCAGTCGAAGAGGACGCCCATCTGGTCGTCGCACTGCTTGATCAGGCCCATGTAGGCGGGGATCACGGCCTCGCGCACCTCGTCGCGGCTGAAGGCCTTGCCAACCGGGGAGGTCATGAACGCCTTCAACACCGGATGGGCGGTGTCGAACTCCTGCCGGGTCCGCACGGCGGGCTTGATGTCGGCGGGGCCGAACATCGCGTGATAGGGCGCCGGCACGATGTAGGGCCAGTGCGGCTTGATGTAGGAGAGGTGGCAGAGCCAGGGCGCCTGCGCGCTCTCGATGAAGGCGATGCCGCGGCGCGTCAGGTAGGGCGTCTCGCTGTCCGGCTCGGCGACGTTGGCTGCCTCGGAGCTGTTCTTCAGGAACCAGCCCGACAGGACGTTGCCGGCGTCGTCGACGCCGGAGTTGGCGTGGTCGTGCCAGGGATTGTCGCCGTCGTAGCCCCGATCGTGCAGGTAGCGCGTGTAGGGGTGCTCGGCCGGATCGACATAGACGCCGTCCGGGCCGGCCGAGACCATGCCGTCGTCGCGCTCGAAGACGTCGAACCCGCACTCGGCCACGCGCGCGCCGATGATGCTGTCGGGATCGAGGCCCAGGCGCCGCATTCCTTCCGCGTCGGCGTTCATGTGGGTCTTGCCCACGAGCCAGCAGTCCATGCCGACGGCGCGCAGATGGTCGCCCATGGTCATCTCGCCGACCTTGAGCGGGATGCCGTTCCAGGACGCGCCGTGGCTGTGCACGTAGCGGCCGGTATAGGTCGACATCCGCGAGGGCCCGCAGATCGGCGACTGGACATAGGCGCGGGTGAAGCGCACGCCCCTTGCCGCCAGTCGGTCGATGTTGGGTGTCTGGAGGCTCGGGTGGCCGTAGCAGCTCAGATAGTCCCAGCGGAGCTGGTCAAACATCACGAACAGAATGTTCCTGGCCGGCATGCGCGCCTCGTTCTGGATCGGTGCGGGTCGGTCGGGCCTGGCCGCCCGACCGAAGAAGGCCTCAGGGGAAGGCCGCGATGATGGAGGGCCGCGCCCGCATGCGCGCCAGGTGAGCCGCGAGATTGTCGGGCATCTCGATCGGCTCGGCCTCCGCCCAGCCGGAGACGTAGAAGAGGGCGGCGTCGGTAATGCCGAAGCGGCCGGCGAGGTAGGGCTTGTCCGCCAGCAGGTCGGAGAGAATGCGCAGGCCCTTTTCCACCTCGCCGAGCCCGTAGGCGCGCAGGTCGGCACGGACGCCGGGATCGGAATGGAACTTGCCCGGCACCTTGGCGAAGGTGAAGCCGCGCATGTGCACCGAGGCGACGATGAAGTCGAGCGCCTCCAGGGTCCGCGCGCGGGCGGTCGGATCGTCGGGCCAGAGCCCGGCCTGCGGGTGGGTCGTCGCCAGCCAGTAGGCGATCGCGGGAAACTCCGTGAGGACGCTGCCGTCCTCCAGGAGAAGGGCGGGCACCTTGCCCTTGGGGTTGCGCGCCCGGTAGTCGGGGTGATGCTGCTGGCCGTCGCGGACGTTGACGATCTCGGTGGTGAAATCCGCCCCGACCTCGTGCAGGAGAACCAGAATTCCGTCCGAGCAGCTGCCCGGCGAATGAAAGAAGGTCAGCATCGGATCGCTCACAGACCGAGGTTGGCCCGGACCTCGTCCGGCCCGAGGACCGTCGCACCGAGTTCGTCGAGGATGCGCACCGCCTTTTCCACCATGGCGGCGTTCGAAGGCGCCTTCACGCCGCGCGCCAGCCAGACGGCGTCCTCCAGTCCGATCCGCACGTTGCCGCCGGCCAGCAGCGACTGCGCCACCATCGGAAAGGCCCAGGGGCCGGTGGCGAATCCCGTCCAGATCGCGCGCTTCGGAAGCAGGTCGCGGGCATAGAGCAGCGTCTCGGGGAGGGGGCGGAAGCCGTACTTGACCCCCATGACGATCGAGCAGAGCGGGGCCTTCTCGAAGACGTCGTCGGCGACGAGGTCGTTCAGGATGGCGATGTCGCCGCTGTCGAACAGTTCGATCTCCGGGCGCACGCCCGCGCCCTGGATGAGCTCCGCCATCCGCCGGATCGACGCGACGGTGTTGATCACCACCTCCTGGCCGAACACCATGGTGTTGAGGTCGAGGGTGGCGATGTCGGGCCGGATCTCCAGGATGTGCTCCACCCGCCTGTCGGGCTTCAACAGGTTGGTCTTCGGCCCGGCAACGGCGGGATCGGCCTCGGACGGCTGGTAGCGTCCGCCGTTTCCCGTCGTCAGGTTGATCACCAGGTCGGCGTTCTTCTCGCGGATGCGGTCGACGACCTCCCGGTAGAGCGCCACCTCCATGGAGGGCCGCTCGGTCTGCGGGTCCCGGACGTGGATGTGGACGATCGCCGCGCCCGCGTCGGCCGCCGCGAGACAGTCGCGGGCGATCTCGGCGGGGGTGATCGGAAGGTTGGGGTTCTGCTCGCGCGTCGTGAAGTTGCCGACGACCGCGCAGGTGAGAAAGACCGGTCGCATCGGATTCCGCCTCGGTTGCCATCGTGTCCGTTTGCTCCATGTCGCAAGCGGACGCGCGACGCGAAACGGACCTCCGGAACGTGTCCACGCAACGGACAGGGGCGGCCGGTCCGCCGCCTTCGCCGGCCGGTGGACGCGATACCGCCGGGACGTCCGAAACCCCGCCCCGTGTCGCTGGGCTGGAAACCGGTCGGGCGGCTTCCGGGATTTCCCGGCCGAAAGGTCAGCCTTTTCTGGGCGGCGCCAGATCGGGGACAGCGACAAGGCGGAGGCGGTAGTCGCGGGGTGGGAGATTGCCGCCGCGGATGGCGCGCGACGGATCGCGCTCGTAGCGCTCGTGCGCATCCTGGCCGAGGGCGGCCAGATCGCTCGCCAGCTTGTTCAGCGGGTCCTGCCTCCAGCCATCCGGGTTGGGGTAGTTGGCGGTCCGGAAGCGCTGCAGGATGCCGTCGTAGCGCATCCAGGTATCGTCGGCGTCGGGCGGCGCGTGATCGTAGGCCACACCCAGCCCGTCGAGGCTGTCCTCCAGGGCCGACAGCATGGTGATGGCGCGATCGTAGCGGTGCTGGGAGAAGGCGAACTCGTCGCGGAGGTTTTCGCCGGCGCGCGCGCCGTATTCGGCGAGCTCCCCGACGAGCTCCGGGTCCATGTCGATGTTGAGCCCGCCTTCCCGTTCGTCATCCAGGCGGATGGTGACGATGCGTTCGGCATAGCCCGGCAGCAGCGACTGGAGCGTGTCCTGCCAGTCCTTGGCGGTGTTGAGGATCGAGGACAGGAGATTGCCGACGCTCCCGATCGCCGCCACGGGGAGATCGGTGCTGGCGCGGCCGGACGTCGACCGATGGATGCGCTGATGCTGGTGGTCCTTGTCCAGGCTGCCCAGCGCGATGCCGAAGGTCGGCCGACGCGGCAGCATCCCGTCGAAGAAGTGGATGGGAAAGTTCGAGGAAATGCCCCCGTCTGAAAACAGGCAGCGTCGGATCGGTGCGGTGTCGCCGCGCGCTCTCGTGCTGTCCTCGCGATAGAGCGGAATGGCCTGGATGAGGCCCGGGAAGCTGAGGCTCATGCGGGCGACCAGGAAGACCGGGAAATCGTCGCCGACGGGAAGCTTGCGCAGATCGTCGGGGATCGACCGGTCGCAGGGCGGCCCCTGGTAGCGTTCGCCTTTGGAGCAGAGGTAGTTCACCAGGCGGGCGGGAAAGAGCTTTCGGAACTCCTTGGGGCTGAAATAGTGGATGTCGCTGGTCAGCGGGAGCTGGTAGGGCCGCGCCGACGAGAGATCCGTGGTCATCGTCGCGACGCGAATCTCGGCGCCCGGGGTGGTGCCGCGGAGCTGGCCAACCGTGAGCGGCTCGTTCGGCTCGCCGTTGGCGTCCACGTTGCCGGCGATGACGTCGATCTTGTGGGCGATCCAGTCGGAGAAGGCGAGCGTCTTTGCCCCCTTCATCGTCGTCCCCGAGCAGATGCCGAAGTCGTGGGCGCGCAGGTCCCGGGCGACGATCCGATAGAGCGCACGGATCACCAGCACGGCGGTCGCCAGAAGGCCGAGCACGAAGCCAAGGACGCCGAGCCAGACATCGCGGGCGGACAGCGCCAGCACGCCGATCGCCAAGAAGACCAGAAGGCCGGCGGCGAAGCGGAGAGGGAACAGCGACGGAAGCCGGAGGAGGATTGCCGGCCCGGCCCCGATCCTGGCTGCCCGGTCCCCCACGTACGTCATCATGATCTCGAAAAGGGGTGCCAGCGTCGGTGTTGGCTGGAACAGGTCCTTCAGGCCGCTGCCCAGCTCTTCCGCCACATGACAGAGGCGCTTGAAGCCTTCACCGGAGGCGGCTTCCTGGCCGGCCTGCGTCTTCTCTCGGCGGTTGTATTCGGCGGCGGCCGTGAAGACCGCCGCGATCGCGCCGGCCGACGTCCCTCCGATGCTGCGGAACCGGTAGGCTTTCGCAAGCTCGGCGATGGCGAAAGGGTACACCACGCCGGATGTGACGCCCCCTTTCATGACGAGGTCGCACTCCAGCGTCGGCGCGTTGAAATCGGTCGTCGCATAGGATGCGGCCGTGCGCCGGGTGGGGCCTTTTGGCCGGTCTTCGCCGGGTGAGGGGGACGTCGACGGTTTCGCCATGGCGCTTGCACCCTGCGAACGGCGCTGGAGGGGAAAGCGCGGTGCTCTGGCCTGCCCGGCCGCGAGAACCGCACGAGGGATACGCACGATAAAATTTAAAGTAGAAAATATAGAGCCGAGCAAGCCTTTCGTGTAGATCGCGTGCTTCTGGGCGGGATCGGCAGAAATCCGTTGGGCGCTCTACCGGCCGGGGGCATGGACCCGGAATGGGCAGGGGCAGAGCTCGTGTCGATATGGTCCTCGCGGCCCCAAATGACCTAAGCTGAAGCGTTCCGGTCCCTCCAGTCGGAGTCGCCCATGTCCGAGGTCATCCCGCTTCATCTCGACGACCTCGCCGTCGGGCAGACGTTCACCAGCGCCAGCCACCTGGTCAGCGTGGAGGAGATCAAGGCGTATGCGCGCCAGTTCGATCCGCAGCCGTTCCATCTGGACGAAGCGGCGGCGGGGGAGACGTTCTTCCGGGGGCTGGCGGCGAGCGGGTGGCATACGGCGTCGATCACCATGCGGCTCTTGCTGGCCGGCGGCGCGCCGTTCGCCGACGGCGTCATCGGGGCGGGTGGCGAGATCGCGTGGCCGCAGCCGACGCGGCCGGGGGACGTGCTGACCGTCGTGAGCGAGATCGTCGAGATCCGCCCGTCGCGCTCGCGGCCGGAGCGGGGCACCGTGGTGCTGCGCAGCGAGACGCGCAACCAGCGCGGCGAGGTGGTGCAGGTGCTGACGGCGCGGCTGATCGTCTGGAAGCGCGGCGCGACGCCGGACTGAGCGGCGTCAGAGTTTGGCGCCGCTTCGTGGCGATCCGCGATGTCACCCGAGGAGAAGAAGGCGCCGGACGCGAAAAGGGGCGGCGACTGCCACCCCTTCCGGTATCGAGTGCAAAGGCTGACGGCGCGCGGCGTCAACTCGTCGGGTCGTAGAGCGCGGCACCCTGCTTGAGCACGATCACCTTGGTGCCGACCGGGGCGCGGGAATAGAGATCCTCCACGTCCTCGTTGAGCATCCGGATGCAGCCGGACGACACGTTCATGCCGATCGACCAGGGCTCGTTGGTGCCGTGAACCCGGTAGAGGGAATCCTGGTTGCCCTGGTAGAGATAGAGGGCGCGGGCGCCGAGCGGATTTTCCGGGCCGCCAGGCATCCCGCCGGCGTACTGCGCCGATGCCGGATCGCGCTCGATCATCTCGGCCGGCGGCGTCCAGGTGGGCCATTCGGCCTTGCGGCCGACCGTCACCTCGCCGGACCAGCCGAAACCTTCGCGGCCGACGCCGACGCCGTAGCGGATCGCCTGGAAGTCGGGCAGCACGTAGAACAGGAACTTGCGGTCGGTATCGATGATGATGGTGCCGGCCGGCTCGGACGTGCGGAAGGGCACCAGCGTGCGGCGGAACTGCTCCGGCGTGGTCCGGCCGCGCGCCGTGGCGTCGCGCTCCACCTTCTCCGCGTCGTAGGAGATCCACTGCTTGCTGGACGGATCGTAGATCCGGGACGTGGCCTGTGCCTGCGCGACGCCGGTCATCCCGGCGCCGATGGCGAGAATCCCGAGTGCGGCAAGTATGCGTCGTCCGATCATGTCGGCTGTTCCTCAGTTGTGTTCCGGCGCCCCCAGACGATCGGCCGGCGCGAAGGATGAATGCAGTCGGACCGCATCGGGTTCCGTGCCCATCGCAATCAATATGCCACCGAAGTCTGTTTTTTTCGTTTCTTCTCTACTTTCCGAGCCAGGATTTCACCCGATCCGGATGGGCGGCGATCCAGCCGGCGGCGAAGTCGTCCGGGTCGGCGCGTTCGACGATCAGCGCGTAGGTCATCGCCTCGATGGTGTCGGAGCCGAGGTCCATGCGGGCAAGCACCGCGGTGACCTCCGGCGCCTCGTCGGCGAGCCCGGTGCGGTGCGCCATGTGGATGAAGGAGACCGGCCAGGCGGTGGACGCGGTGGAGTTCTTCAGCCAGTCCGGGTCGTCGTCGGGCGCGCGGATGACCCACTTGGTCGGGTCGTGGCCGGGCTCGTCGAGCATCACCAGGTCGTGCAGCGCGAACATGTGGTGGGGTTCGTAGCAGAAGAAGACGATGGGCTCGCCGAGCGCCACGGCGACGTCGACGCCGGCCATCGCCACCGGCTCGTCGGCCTCGATGAGGGTCATGGTGGCGTCGTAGCCGAAGCTTTTGGCGCGGACCTGTTCCACGCGGGTGGAGTTCCAACCCTCCGCGCCGATCCAGATCTCGCCCTTGCCGTCGGAATCGGTGTCGAGCAGCGCCGCGACGCGCCTGGTGGAGAGGTCGGCCATCGCGTGGATGTCGTAGCGCTCGGCCGCGTCGCGGGTGGTGCACAGGCCCTGGCGGGCGGGCACGGCGCGCGGCAGCAGGGTGACGGCGTGGGAGGTGTCGACGTGGGCGATCACCTGGGCGCGGTCGTTCGGCAGCCACACCTCCGGCAGGATGTCGATCTCGCCGGCGCCGGCGGCCTCCCACAGCGCGGCGGTGTCGCCGGGGCGGAGCACGACGGTGCGGCCGAGCTTCTGCTCGACGAGGGTCTTCACGAGGTGCGCGGTGGCGATCGCCGACGGCCAGTCGCCGACGCCGACGACCAGATCGGCGGCGCGGGCGGGCAGGGTGGCCGTCGCGACCATGGCCGCCGCCAGGACGGTTCGAAGCGTGTGCCGGCGCATGCTGGTCCTCCCGCTGGCGCGTGCCCCCCACGAGCGCGCGTGCCCTGGTGCGCGTTGCCTGCGCTCTTGTGGCCAAGAGTATGCCCGTCGGGCGCGCGTACGGGGAGCGGTTTGCGGGGGCGCTCAACGAAACGTGTTCGCAGGACGCAAACAGAAAAGGCGCGCCGAAGCGCGCCTTTCCAATCGTGTCGAGGGGCTGTCCGCCGAGAGGCGGATCAGATCCGTTCGGGCTTCTGGAACAAGAGGATGCCCCAGGCGAGGTTGCCGGCGTCGGCCGCCGTCACCCAGTTGTCCAGCCCGGTGAGCATCCGCTCCAGGTAGGCCTTCGACGACAGGGTGGCGAGGTTGTCGAAGTCGGCCTTCACGTCCTCGGCGACGCGCGCGTAGTGGGTGCGCAGGTTGCCCGTGAGGTCGAGGTGCTCGCCCTCGGTGAAGCCGGCCTCGCGGGCGAGCCGCCGGTAGAGCGCGAAGGAGCCCATGTTGTCGAGGTGGATGCGGTCGAGCACCGGCTTCAGAAGCTCGGGGTTCTCCACCACGTCGGCCTGCATCGGATCGGTGAAGATGAAGCGGCCACCGGGCTTCAGCACCCGGAACACCTCCTCGAACACCTTCGGCTTGTTGCCGGAGTGCAGGATCGCATCCTGGGCCCAGACGAGGTCGAAGCTCTCGTCCGGCTCCTTGATGTCCTCGAACGAGCCGTGGCGGACGCTCACCAGGTGGTCGAGTTTCTGCTCGGCGGTGAGCTGGCGGTTCCGCTCGTTCTGGATCTCCGAGATGTTCAGCGCGACGACCGGACAGCCGTAGGTGCGGGCGAGCACCCGGGCCGAGCCGCCGTAGCCGGCGCCGATGTCGAGGACCCGTGTGGCAGGGTCGATCCGGCCGGCCGTCTCGCACATCTGCTTGACGGTCTGGTGGCTGGCTTCCTTGATGTCCCGGGTGGTCTCGTAGAGCCCGACGTGGATGTCCTCGCCGCCCCAGATGTTGAAGTAGAACTCGTCGGCCGCCTTGTCGTCGTAGTAGGCCTCGGCGGTGTCGGCGGCCTGCTGGGCCGCGTCAGCCAGGGTCGGATCCTCGACGGTGTCGCCCTCGACGAACGTCTTCTCGCAGACGTGGACGAAGAAGTCCGGATCGTATTCCTGGTAGGTCTCCTGGAAGTCGCCGTAGGTCCGGATCGTCTGGAACCCGGCTTCCTGGAGCAGCTTGCGCATGTAGTTCTTGCGCAGCGGGAACATGTTCAGATTGTATTCCGACCCGTCCGGGAACGAGTAGCGGAAGCGGGCGAGGCCGTCATCGATGTATTCCGGCTCGGCCACGACCTTCTCGCCGCAGTAGTAATATTTGTGCTTGGTGCTGAAGCCCTTGTCCAGGATGGCGTCGTAGTTGCGCTGATCGATGATCAGCACGCCATCGTGCTTCAGGCAGGCGTAGAACTCGGCCAGCGCGCGGCGGCGGTCGCTCTCGTCGAACAGGTGGTTGAACGAGTTGCCGAGGCAGATGATGGCGTCGAACTTGCCGTTGATGTCCTTGGACAGCCAGCGCCAGTCGGACTGGACCGTCTTGAGGATGAGCTGGCGCTCCTTGCCGTTCTCGAAGGCGCGGGCGAGCATCGCCGCGCTGCCGTCGCTCGTGGTCACGTCGAAGCCCGCCTCGATCAGGCGGACGGAATGGAAGCCGGTGCCGGCGGCCACGTCGAGGACGGTGTGGGCGCCGCGCGAGCGCAGGACGTCCACGAAGAAGCGCCCCTCGCTCTCCGCGCGGGCGTCCCAGTCGATGAGTTCGTCCCACTTCTCCACGAAGGACTGGACGTATTCGGCGCGGTACTGATCGGTCTCGCGTACGTCCGTGGGTGTCTCCCCGTACTCCTGCTCCCGGAGCGTGAGTTCGCGATTGAGGTCGGCTTTCTGCTGCATATCGTAATCCTTCGGTTTGCCAGCCTCGCTTGTCGCATCCTGCGGCGATCGTTCGATCGCCCCACCCCCCGAGCGACGGCCGGAGACCAAGTCTTGCTGCCGTCCCGTCGGTCCAAAGACCAGGCGGTGCGGCAGGTGCGGTCAGCATCGTGCGGGACCAGGGAGGTGAACCCGCACGCGACCCCGGCGGAACACGCCGCGGTCGCTTGTGACATCTCGATATGCGCGCTCGGCTCGAGCAGTTGCCGTACGGACCGACACGGCCTGAACGAAGAGGATCTGCTCCAGCTATTGAGCCGGGAGCCATTTCCGGGACGATCAGACGGTCCGCCTGATCGGAAAAGGCTCTGCCGGTGACGCGCGGACGGGCGCCCGTGGGCGTCCGCCTGATTCGTGAATTCGATATCGTCGGCGGCGCCGGCCGGGACCGTCGGGGACCCGGCCGGCGCGTCACGCAAGCTGCGTGATCAGGAGGCGACCTTGACGCCGGCGTCGGCGGCGAGCGCCTCGGCCTTGTCGGTCTTCTCCCAGGTGAAGCTGTCTCCGGTCCGGCCGAAGTGGCCGTTGGCGGCCGTCGGACGGTAGATCGGACGCAGGAGGTCGAGCATCAGCACGATCCCTTTCGGGCGGAGATCGAAGTGCTCGGCCACCAGCTTGGCGATGCGGTCCTCGCCGATCGCGCCGGTGCCGAAGGTGTTCACGTTGATGGACACCGGGCGGGCGACGCCGATGGCGTAGGCGATCTGGACCTCGCAGGTGTCGGCCAGGCCGGCAGCGACGATGTTCTTCGCCACGTAGCGCGCCGCGTAGGCGGCCGAGCGGTCGACCTTGGACGGGTCCTTGCCGGAGAAGGCGCCGCCGCCGTGCCGGCCCATGCCGCCGTAGGTGTCGACGATGATCTTGCGGCCGGTGAGGCCGCAGTCGCCGACCGGGCCGCCGATGACGAAGCGGCCGGTCGGGTTGATGTGGAACTTGATGTCGCGGTTGACGCCGAGGTTCTTCACCTCCGGCATCACGACTTCCTCGATCACCGCCGCCTTGAGATCCTCGTAGGAGACCTCCTCGTCATGCTGGGTCGACAGCACGATGGTGTCCACGTGCGCCGGACGGTCGTTCTCGTAGGCGACCGACACCTGGCTCTTCACGTCCGGACGCAGCCACGGCAGCTTGCCGGACTTGCGGACTTCGGCCTGCTTCGCCGTCAGGCGATGGGCGAGCTGGATCGGCAGCGGCATGAGCTGCTCGGTCTCGCGGCAGGCGAAGCCGAACATCAGCCCCTGGTCGCCGGCGCCCTGTTCCAGGTCGAGGCCGGCGCCCTCGTCGACGCCCTGGGCAATGTCCGGGGACTGCTTGTCGAGGGCGACGAGGACGGCGCAGGACTTGCCGTCGAAACCGTAGGCCGGATTGTCGTAGCCGATGTCGAGGATCGTCTCGCGGGCGATGTCGGCGTAGTCGAGCTGCGCCTTCGTGGTGATTTCGCCCGACAGCACGACGAGGCCGGTGTTGACCAGCGTCTCGCAGGCGACGCGGGAGTTGGGGTCGGCGGCGAGGCAGGCGTCGAGCACCGCGTCGGAGATGTTGTCGGCGACCTTGTCCGGATGACCGGCGCCAACGGATTCCGACGTGAAGATGTAGTTGCGCGACATAGATGGTTCCCTTTTTTCGCTTCGATCGCCGCGCCCGGACAGTGACCGCCGGGCCGTGGACAAACGATAGATATCAATTGGTCAGAAGCGGCCTGCGCGCCCGATAGGACACGCCCCGCTCCCC
This sequence comes from Amorphus suaedae, assembly GCF_053629675.1. Taxonomy (NCBI): domain Bacteria; kingdom Pseudomonadati; phylum Pseudomonadota; class Alphaproteobacteria; order Hyphomicrobiales; family Amorphaceae; genus Amorphus; species Amorphus suaedae. Next base: position 14,762 of record NZ_JBRJIT010000001.1, read on the forward strand.
GTCAGCCGAATCATGATTGGGCGGAGAGGGTGCGTCAGGTTGATCTGCCTGATCGGCAAGCAATCGAACCACAGCGCACATCCGATCTCACGTAATGATCGATGCGGCCCCCTAGATCCCGAAATCAACGTGACACGGCTGTACCGATTATTGAACGTGCACGTGCCTTGCACCTGCCTCCGCACCTTTGAGCGGGTGCACACAGTACGAGGCCGGCGCCGGATCCACGATGGCGAAACCGGGTGCACGTTGATGTGCACCATAAGGAAATCTCGGAATATAAGAACCTAGCAATTCAAGTTTTCTTATGTTAATCTGTTCCACTTGGTCCCGCTCAGCTCACGCAGCGTGGCGCTTCGTGCGCCTAGACGTGCCTTTGCCACAGGGCCGCCCGACGAGGGCGGCGGGGGACCGGGACATCCCACATCGACATGACTGGCATCATGCAGCCAAGGCCGGACGCGGCCTCGGCTCAGCGCGGCGCGTTTCCGGACGTTGCCAGACATCTCGGACGAAAAGGTGCGGGGGCGTTCGGCCCAACCATGGCGGCCGGTAGCCTGACGCGCGGGACCGCGCGTCGGCTGCCCCCTGCCGGGCGGCGGCCGCAACGGGCCGATCCTGCCGTGCAAATGGCGCGCAGCACCGCGCGCCCCCGAATCGGCGGGCCGGCGGGCGAAATGCGCCGCCGGGAGCCGAAGTGCGCGCGTCAGGCCGGGGAGTGCTTGGCCTCGAGGCGCTCCAGGAACCACTCCAGCACGGCACGCCAGAGGCCGTCCTTGATCACGTGGCCCTCGACGTCGGTGTCGAGATTGGGGTTGTCGTTGATCTCGATGACCACGGGGCCGGCGGGGCCGACCTTGATGTCGACGCCGTAGAGGCCGTCGCCGACGGCGGCGGTGGCGCGCATCGCCACGTCGATCACGTCGGCCGGCGCGTCCTCGACGGAGAACGTCTTGAAGCCGCCCTGGCGCGAGGCCTTGCCGTCCTCGTGCTTGATGATCTGCCAGTGGTTCTTGGCCATCATGTACTGGCAGGCGAAGAGCGCCTTGCCGCCGAGCACGCCGACGCGCCAGTCGAAGGCGGTCGGCATGTACTCCTGGGCGAGCAGCAGATCGGATTCCTCCAGGAGCTCGGCGGTGAGCTTGGTCAGCTCATCGATGGTCTTCACCTTGTGGACGCCGCGGCTGAACGAGCCGTCCGGCACCTTGAGGACCAGCGGCAGTCCCAGCGCCTCGGCCGTGTTGAGCGCATCGGTCCGCGAGGCGATGACCCGGCTCGCCGGGATCGGCACCTTCTGCGCCTCCAGCAGCTCCTTCAGGTAGATCTTGTTGGTGCAGCGGATCATCGACATCGTGTCGTCGATGACCGGCATGCCTTCCTGTTCGGCGCGGCGGGCGAAGCGGTAGGTGTGGTTGTCGATGGACGTCGTCTCGCGGATGAACAGCGCATCGAACTCGGCGAGCCGGGTGAGGTCGGACTTCTGGATCGGCTCCACGGCGATGCCCATCCGATCGGCGACGGCGGCAAGCTGCTCGATCGACTTGCGGCTGGTGGGCGGCAGCGCCTCGCGCGGGTTGTGCAGGACGGCCAGGGTGTAGCGGGCAGGCCGCCGGGCCTTCGGATTGCGCCAGCGCCGCCGGGTGTGGCGCTCCAGGCAATCGAGCAGGAACGGCCGGTCGGCGGCTGGCAGGCCCTGCAGCGGCAGGGTGCGCAGCCGGGTGATGGCGGCCCACGGGCCGTCGGCGAACGACACCTCGAGCAGCGGCGCCCGGTACCAGTCGAACAGCAGCGCGGCGAAGCGCTCGAAGCCGGGCCGGTCGGGCAGGCCGAAGCCGACCAGCAGCCGCATCGGCCGCTCCGGCGGCTCGCCCATGCGGCGCAGGTCGTGGTTGAGCGCGTCCTCCAGCTCGGGAAGCCCGGCGCGGTAGAGCGCCTTGCGCGACAGCTCGATCATCGTGTGGACGGTCGGCAGCACGCGGTGGCCGCGGGCCTCGGCCAGCAGCGAGGCGTAGTAGCCGTTGCTCTGGTAGGCGAAGCTGCGGGACAGGTTGACCAGGATCGGGCGCCGTCCCTCGAAGATCTGCGGCCGCGCGATGTAGTCGCGCACCGTCAGAACCTTGTGGATGGTGTCGGCCTGGTCGAAGTCACGGTACTGGTCGACGAGTAGGACCCAGTCGCTCAACGGATCGCTCCTTGGACCGACATGCGCGCCGGTCGATCAGGGACCGGGCGCGCGTCGATCGGCGTCAGAAAGTGAGAGCAGGGGGCCGCGCTCCACGTGGCGCGAACCCGTAACGAAAACCTGGCGTGGACGGGGCCGGCGTCGCTCATGGGGCAAGCAGCGTCTTGCCGAATCGCAGCGCGTCGCCGCCGTCGGCGTAATAGGATTCACGATTTCCAATATGGCGATAGCCGTGCCGCCGATAGAGGGCGATCGCACCGGAATTGTCGCTCCTGACCTCCAGCCGCATGGCGCTGGCGCCGCGATCGCGGGCGTCGTCCTCCGCCGCCGCCAGGAGCCGGCCCCCGAGCCCCGCGCCGCGCATGGCCGGATCGACGGAGAGCGAGTAGAGGCGCGCGAGGCGGGTGGAGCGCCGGTAGAGGACCACCAGGGCGCCGACCAGCCGGCCTTCCGCCTCCGCCACGAGAACGGATGCCGACGGGCGGGCGATCAGCGTGCGCAGGCTGCGCCGCGACAGCCGGTCGCTCTGGAAGACGGCGTTCTCCAGATTGACCAGTCCCGCAACGTCGGCCGCGACCGCACGCCGGATGGCGATGGCGGCGGGCGGCGCGTCGCGCGCCACCGAACCGGCAAGGGAAGCCTTGGCGGATGCGGTCATGTCAAAGGGGCCTGTCGGGGCGGAACTGCGGGCTCATGCATGCCGAATGCGGGACGATTGCAGCAGGGTGTTGACGATGATCTGGTAGTTGCACGCCAAAGCGCCATATTGCGGGCACGGAAAATTGCAGTGTCCCAAGCGCTGGGATATTCAATCCCCGTCGAGGCGCGCCGGTTCGCGGCAGCCCGAAATTGCGACAGACGACAGGGTTCATGGCGAACGACGATCAGGAACTCGGACGTTGGGAGCGTCCGCTGCGCTCGTCCTCCGAGCGGCTTGCGGCGTGGGGAAGCACGCTCTTCAAGGATCACGGGGCCATCCGTCTCATCTATCGCAACCGCCACAAGGTGAGCGACGAGCTGTGGCGCTCGTCGCAACCCGTCCCTTCCGATATCCGCTGGGCCCGCCGCAACGGCGTCCGGACCATCATCTCGCTGCGCCACTCGTCGAACTTCGGTGCCTGGCCGCTGGTGGCCGAGACGTGCGAGCGCAAGGGACTCAACCTCGTAAACCTTCCTTTGTTCTCGCGCGAGCCGCCGACCCACGACGCGGTGCGCTACGCCAACAAGATTTTCAACTCCATCGAGTACCCGGCGCTGCTTCACTGCAAGTCCGGCGCGGACCGGGCGGGCATGGGCTCGGCCCTCTACGTGCTGTTGCGCCAGAACGGCACCGCGGACGAAGCGATCCGGCAGCTGCACTGGCGCTACGGCCACATGCAGTTCTCCAAGACCGGCGTGCTCGACGCCTTCCTGAAGCTCTACAAGACCGAGGGCGAGGCGAAGGGCATTCCGTTCATGGAGTGGATCGAGACCGGCTACGACCGCGCCGCGCTGATCTCGAAGTTCAAGTCCAGCTACTGGGGCGATGTGCTCGTCGACCGGTTCCTGCGCAGGGAGTGAGCCATGGGCGCGGCACCGAGCGAAAGCACACCGGACGGGCGCCGCGTGCCGGGGACGGCCGCGTGAGCGCGGGGCCGGGGCGGCCGCTGCGCATCCTGATGTTCGCCAACTTCGACCGGCGGCGGCGGCAGACCTTCTTCTACAACGTCGACCAGAAGCTCTATCGCGGCTTCATCCGGCTCGGGCATCTGGTGCTGGGCTTCTCCGACCGCGACACCGCGCGCGAGCTGGCGCCGCTGCCCGGCAAGCGCTGGGGGGCGGGGCGGATGCACCGGCGCTTCCTGGAGACCGTTTCCCACTTCCAGCCCGACCTGGTGGTCATGGGCCACGCCGACATGACCGGGCCCGAAATCTTCGCCGCCGTGCGCGAGCGCGCGCCGGGGGTGCGGATCGCCCGCTTCTGCGTCGACGATCCGCAGGTGAACACCGGGCCGGTGGCCTCGTTCGCCGAGCAGGCGGCGCTGGCCGACATGGGCTTCATCACCACCGGCGACGCGGCTGCGCTCGCCCCGATCAGCAAACGCGCCGGATCGATCGCCTACCTGCCGGCGACCATGGTGGACAGCGCGGTGGAGACGGCGCGGGTCTTCGAGACGCCGGCCGACCGGCTGGCGCTGGACGGGCTGTTCCTGGGCACGGGGCGGCTGGGTCGCGCCGCGCAGCTCGACTACCTGACGGCGCACGTCCCCGACGGCTTCCGCTTCCAGGTCGGCGGCCGGGCGGCGACCGGGGTGCAGCTGCGCAGCCTGGAATTTTACGACGCGCTCGCCGGCGCCGCGATGTCGCCGTGCCTGCCGATCGACGACCGGGTGCCGTCGCTGCGCTACTATTCGTCGGACCGGATCGGCCAGCTGCTGGGCATCGGCGTGGCGACCTTCACCCACCGCCCGGCGGCGTTCGAGGACATCCTGGAGGAGGGCGTGAGCCCGTTTGACGGCCGCGAGGACCTCGTCGAGGGGATGGCGCGGCTGTGGCGCGACGACGCGGAGCGCCGGCGGCGCGCGGAGATCGGCTGGCGGCTCGCCCATGCGCGCACGCCGAACTGGCGGGTCGCGCGCTACCTGATCGAGACGGTGTTCGACCAGTCCTATTCCGAAGCCTACGAGTGGCCGACGGGCGCGCTCGCCTGAGCGTGCCCCGAGCGTCGGGTCAGGGCTTCGGCGCGCGCAGCTCGATCAGATAATCGTCCTCGACGATCGACCGGGCGAGCCGCTCGGCCGTCTCCGCCCAGGTCAGCCGCGGCATGTCGTCGGACGTCGGGTGGCGGCCCGCGCGGTAGAGGGCGAGCCACTCGGTGACCGCCGCCGCCAGGTCCTTGCCGGTCGCGCCGGTGAAGAAGAACGCGTGCTCGCCGGCAACCTCGCGAAAGACGGGGATGTCGCGGGCAAGGATCGGCAGCTTGTAGTGGGCGGCCTCGATCAGCGGCAGGCCGAAGCCCTCGCCGAGGGAAGCGGCGATCAGGCAGTCGCTGGCGCCGTAGACCTTCTCCAGATACTCGTCGCTGACGCCTTCGAGCCAGAACAGCCGTTTGCCGCGCTCGGCATGCTTGCGCAGGCGGGCGACCAGGCTGTCGACCAGCCATCCCTCCTTGCCGACGATCGCCAGGTTGACGTCGCTGCCGGCGGCCCAGAGTTCCTCGAAGGCGTCGAGGATCTGCGCGTGCGCCTTGCGGGGCTCCACCGTGCCGACGGTGAGGAAGGTCGGCCGGCTCTCCAGCGTCCGCAGGACCTCCATCGCCTCGGCGGGAAGTCCCTGCCACGAGCGAGAGCCGGTGAAGTCGGAGCCGTGGTGGAACCAGCCGATGTGGAAGGGGTGCACCGGCACCCGGTCGGTCTGGCGCATCCAGTCGGCGAGCTCGTGGGCGACGGCGCGCGAGACGCAGAAGGCGCCGTCGCTTTCGGCCACGACCGACAGCCACTGCTCGTGCAGCTTGCCCATCTGGGGCGGGAAGATTCCGTCCAGCAGGATGGGCAGCAGGTCGTGGACCAGGAAGCAGACCTTCACGCCGTGATGCCGGGCGGTCTGGTAGAAGCCGCGATGGATCTGGGCGACGTGATGCTGCAGGTCGAGCATGAAGAAGACGTCGCCCGGAGCGAAGTCGATGTCCGGATCCTCGACGTCGCCGACCTTGTGGCCGAGAAAATCGAGGGTGAAGCGGGTGGCGTAGCGATAGCCGTGGTCGTTGGTCGCGTAGACGGGCTCGACGCGGTAGCCGGCCGGCGGGTTCTCGAGCCAGTGGCGGAGGATGTTGCGCACCACCCGCTGGACGCCGCTGCGGGCGTCCCGCTGGGCCAGTTCCGACACGTCGACCAGCAGCTGGCGCGGCGCGCGGGTGGCGGGGAACGAGCGGGAAAGCGCCTCGGCCGCGCGGAACCAGTCGTCGAGCTCCTGCGGAACGCCGTCGAGGGCGGCGATGGCGCGGGTCGCCGAGGCGAGGCCGGGGCGCGCGCTCGCGTAGATCGTCTCCAGCGCGTCGGAGAGGGCCGCTGCCGTCGCGCAGGGGTCGGGATCGGTCCGCTCGGCGGTGCGGGTGTTGCGGCGGTCGGCGCGCAGCGCGGCGAGCGCCTCGGCCGGCGACGACGCGCCATGGACGACCGCGACCGGCAAGCCGGCGTCTTCGAGATCGAGGGCGATGCCGGAGGCGCCCGTCTCGGCGTTTGCCCCGAAGGCGAGCGCGCCGTCGGCGGCGGCCGCCGCCAGCGAGAGGCTCGGCCCGTGCGCCGGATCCAGGATGGCGGACGGGGCGGCGGCGATCCCGGAGCTTGCGATCTTGAGGGCCAGCCGGTCGCGGTCGGACGGCGTGCGGGCGTCGAGCAGGACCACGGTCGGCGCTGGCTCCTGAGCGTCCCCGAGGGCGGAGAGCGCATCGAGGAACGCGCCGTCGGACGGGGGATCGCAGGCGATCGCGACCACGAAGGCGTCGTCGCCAAGCCCCAGCCTGGCGCGCGCATCGGCGCGGGACACGGACGGGGGATCGGCGGGCGCATGGCTGAACGGCACGACGTCCCAGCGGGTCGCGTCGGGGATGCCGGCAGCGGCCGCCGCGGCGCGCACAGCGTCGCTGCCGGCGAGCAGGCCGACGGCCCTGCCGGCGATATCGGCGGCGAGGAGGGCGTCCGTCGTCGCGCGGCCAGCCGGCATGGCCGGATCGCCGACGTCCACGTAGCCGGTGCAGGCGTGGAGCAGCGCGATGCGCTCGGCCGGGTCGCTCGCCCGGTCGAGACGCGAGGCAAGCCCGGTGTCGGCAACCAGAACGACGCCCGGGATCTCGCGGGCGAGGGCGGCGACATCGGGGGCGCCCGCGCCGCCGAGGCAGTAGAGCACCCGGTCGTAGCTGCCGGCGCCGGCGCGGAAGGTTGCGACGTCCACGCAGTCGCGCGCACCGGCTGGAAGGTCGGCGGGGCAGCAGGGGCCGGAGACGGACACGATGTCGATCTCGTAGCGCCAGGCCAGTTCGGGCAGCAGCCCCAGCAGGCGGTGGGCCGCCCCCGCCCGCAGGCTGGCCGACTGGGCGACCAGCGCAAGACGGTGGGGACCCGTGGCGGGCCGCGCGGCCGAGGACGCGGTGTGCGAGGGCACGAGCCGCTCAAGGCCCTCGATCGCCAGCCGGGCGGAGGTGTCCCACGAGAAGCGGGGCGCGCGCTCCCGCGCGTGGCGGGCGAGGTCGGCACGGCGCTCTCGGTTGCCCAGGACCTCGGCGATGCGGTCGGCGACGGCGGCCGGGTTCTCCGGATCGAACATCGCGTCGTCGCGGCCGATGACCTCCGGGACCGCCGAGCGGTCCGACCCGATGGTCGGCGCGCCGCACGACATGGCTTCCAGGGCCGGCAGACCGAAGCCCTCGTGCCGGGACGGGAAGACGCAGAGGTCGGTGAGGTTGTAGAGCCGGATCAGGTCGGCGTCGGGAACGTAGCCGGTGAAGACGATGTCGTCGGAGCCGAGGCCAGCCTTCTGGCGGAGCTTTTCCAGCCGCCGCTCGGTCGCGCGCTGGATCCGGCTGGCGATGACAAGCTGGTGGCTCTTGCGCAGGTGCGCCGGCAGACGCGCCCAGGCGTTGATGAGGCCCTCGACGTTCTTGTGGATGTCGAAGCCGCCCGGCGCGCACAGGGCGAACGGCCGCGAGATCCGGTAGGTCTCGCGCACACGGTCGGCCTCGCCATCGGCCATCTCGAGCCTGCGGAACTTCGGATCCGCGGCGCCGGAGATGTTGACGATGGCGGCCTCGGGGAAGCGGAGGTGCTCGACCGCCTCGCGGGCGCTCGAGGCCGAGATGGAGAGCAGGATGTCCGCCCGGCACAGATGCTCGAGCTTGCGGTTGTACCAGCCCGAGACGAGCCCGTTGGTGAGATAGGCCTCGCGGAAGATCAGCGGGATGAGATCGTAGAGGATCACCGCACGGGCGTAGCCGGGCGCCGCGGCGGGGACGCCGGTCACCGCGTCGTCGGCGAAGCCTTCGAACAGGCTCGACACCAGCACGACGTCAGGCTTGAGGCTGGCGAAGAACGCCTCGCCGATGCACTCGGCGGCGCGGCGGCGCCAGGCGTTGTGCAGCTCGCGGCTGTGGACGCCCTCGATCCCCTGCCAGACCCGGATGGCGTCGGCGGGAAGGATGTCCTCAAAGGCGGCCTTCAACGGGTCGATCGAGTCTGGAAAGGCAGAATTGAGCGCGATGGTGACGCGGTGGTCGCCCCGGTTTCGTGCGATGGCCTGGGCGATCGACAGCGAATAGCGTCCGATGCCGCGAAAGCGGCTTTCGCACTGGGCGCCCTGGAGGTCGATGACGATGTGCATCAGTTCGTCACCCGTCCGGCGGCGCGCTTCAGGTCGGCCTCGATCTGCCGGATCCGCGGGGATCGGTATGGCCGGCGCAGGCCCTGCGGGGCGGCGAGGGGGAATGGCGAGTACTTCGCCATCCGCCGCTTCATCTTCTTGACGATGGGGCTGGGCAGGATCGGCGAAATCTTCAGGAGGAGTTTGGCGGAGAGATATTTCCGCTGCCGCCTGTCCAGTTTCCGCAGCTCGGCAAGGCGCCGACCGAAGCTACCGGTGGTGGGGCGCGGCCTCTTGCTCATGATCTTCAACGGCGATCCAGCTTCCATGGCGAGTGACACATCCGGGGTCCCCTCCGCCTACGGGGCCGGCAAGGGGTTCCGGCGGGCCCGGACGCGGCGGGAACAGCGGATCTGATCCGCGACGCATCCGAAGTGACCAAGCAGGGCGAGATTGCCAGGACCGCTAGAAGAACAGGCGGCCTGTCTTCACGCGATCGAAATCGGCCTTCACCATCAGCTCGGTCAGCCCGGCGATGTCCGTCGCGGGGACCCAGCCGAGCGCGTTCTTCGCCTTTGTCGGATCACCGATCAGGATCTCGACCTCGGCCGGACGGTAGAACTTCGGATCGACCTCGACGAGCGTCCTGCCGGTCTTGCGGTCGATGCCGACTTCCTTCTCGGCCTCGCCTTCCCACACGAAATCGAAGCCGAGCGCCTTGCCGGCGCCTTCCACGAAGGAGCGGACGGTGTAGGTGTTGCCGGTCGCCAGCACGTAGTCGTCGGCGGTTTCCTGCTGCAGCATCCGCCACATGCCCTCGACGTACTCGGCGGCGTAGCCCCAGTCGCGCTTGGCGTCCATGTTGCCGAGGTAGAGCTTGTCCTGCTGCCCCTGGGCGATGCGGGCGAGGGCGAGGGTGATCTTGCGCGTCACGAACTCGACGCCGCGCAGCGGGCTCTCGTGGTTGAAGAGAATGCCCGAGGAGGCATGCAGGCCGAACGATTCGCGGTAGTTAACCGTGATCCAGTGGCCGTAGAGCTTGGCGACGCCGTACGGGCTGCGGGGATAGAAGGGCGTCGTCTCGCTCTGGGGGATCTCGCGCACATGGCCGAACATCTCAGAGGTCGAGGCCTGGTAGAAGCGGCACTCGGGCACGATGTCGCGGATGCCTTCCAGGATGCGGCAGACACTGACGGCGTCGACGTCGGCGGTATAGAGCGGCAGCTCCCAGGATGATCCGACGAAGCTCTGGGCGGCGAGGTTGTAGAACTCGTCCGGCTTCACCTTGTCCAGCAGGCGCAGGATGTTCTGGAATTCGCTGAGGTCGAAGGTGACGAGCTCGACGTCCTTGTCGATCCCGAGCTCGGCCAGCCGGTGAATGATGCCGGTCGACGTGCGCCTGATGCCGCCGACGACGCGGTAGCCCTTTTCCAGAAGAAGCTTGGACAAATAGGCGCCGTCCTGGCCGGAAACGCCCGTAATGAATGCCGTCTTTGTCACCGTGAAACCTTCTTCTGGAACTGCGTCGACGCGCGCGAGAGACAAAATGCCGTTTCCGACCGTGCGGTCGAGGGAAGTGCGTACCGGAGGATACGATGGACGCTTTCACAAGCCATAGAGGCTTTCTTGTCAAGGTCGCCCGGCCGCGGGGCCGCCGATTTCAAGCGCGTGCCGGGGGCGGCGCTTGACGCTCGTAGCCGGACGTTCTAGTCGATCTCGGCTGTCGGCGCGAGACGGCAGGCCAGACTGGCCGCACGATCGCGCATGGCAACGGAGCCGACCGCCCGAGACGGGACCATGATTGCGACCCTTCGCAGTCAGATCGCATATTACGTCAGCGCTTGACGGGTGGCCGACGCAGTTGGGCCGCGATTGAGCTGCAGGAACACCTCCGAGAGGTGGCGCGTGCGTCGATTGCCATTTTCGCTCTGCGGATACGAAGGTTTCTCGCATGTTTTCAACTGACACTCGGGGCCGGTTGCCGCACTGGCTCGGACGGATGCTGAAGATTCCGACGACCGGCGACGCCAGCCTGTTCGCCGGCATCTTCAAGCACTATTTCCGCGTCTTCTGGAAGAAGTACGTCATCATCTTCATCCTGATCGCCCTGGTGTCCGGCACCACGGCCGGCATCGCCTGGATGGTGAAGGACGTCGTCGAGACCGTCTTCGTCAAGCAGAGCGCCCCGCTGATCCTGCCGCTGTTCTTCGCGATCGTGACCGTCTTCGTGGTCCGCGGCGCGTCGCTCTACGGGCAGAGCGTCCTGTCCAACCAGATTTCCAACTCCCTCGTGGCCGACATCCAGAAGCGGATGTTCGACCATGTGATGAAGCAGCGGATCTCGTTCTTCTCGCGTTACAGCTCCGACGACCTCCTGATGCGGTTCAACCAGGGCGCGTCCGGCTTCAATTCGATTCTCAACCAGGTGCTGGTGAACGGGCTGCGCGACGTCGCGACGCTGGTCGCGCTCTTGGGCGTCATGCTCGTGCAGGATCCGTACCTGACGATCTGCTCGTTCCTGGTGGCCCCGATCGTGTTCTTCGGCGTCAGCCGGCTTCTGAAGCAGATCAGGGGCCTGGTGGGCGCCGAACTCGCCGGCTACCAGTTCCTCAACCGCCAGGTCCGCGAGACGGTGCAGGGGATCACGGTCATCAAGGCGTTCCGCCTCGAGAAGCCGCTGCTTGAGGAGAGTGACAAGATCATCGAGGGCCTGCGCGAGCAGAAGAACCGGATCGCCGCCCTCAACGCGGCGCCGCTTCCGCTGCTCGACACCGTGGGCGGTATCGCGGTGGGCCTGGCGATCCTCTATGCCGGCTGGCGCCTGACCATGGGGGCCTATTCACCCGGCACCTTCATGTCGTTCCTGACGGCGCTTCTGCTCGCCGCCGACCCGGCCCGCCGCCTGAGCCAGATGCGGGTGCAGATCCGCACCGCCCTGATGGCCGTCGAGATGGTCTACCAGCTCCTGAACGACCACGACTTCGAGGACAGCGGCCCCATTCACCTGGCCCCGGAAACCGGCAAGATCATTCCGGAGGACACCTCCTCGGCCGTACCGGCGATCGCCTTCGAGAACGTCAACTTCCGCTACGGCGACGGCGGGCTGGTCCTCGACGGGCTCAACCTCGACATCCATCAGGGCGAGATGGTCGCCCTGGTCGGGCCGTCGGGGGCCGGCAAGTCGACGCTGTTCAAGCTGCTGATGAAGTTCTACCTGCCGCACGCCGGGACGCTGCGCGTGTTCGGCCACGATGTCGGCCAGCTCGACACCGCCAGCCTGCGCGACGCGATCGCCTTCGTCGGCCAGTCGAACTTCATCTTCTCGGGCTCGCTCAAGGACAACCTGACCCTGAAGAACCCGGCGGTGCCGCAGTCGCGCGTCGAGGAGGCGTGCGAGGTGGTCGGGCTCCACTCGTTCATCCAGGGGCTGCCGCAGGGCTACAACACCGATGCCGGCGAACTCGGCACGCTGATCTCGGGCGGTCAGGCGCAGCGGCTCAACATGGCGCGCGCCATCATCCGCGACGCGCCGATCCTGCTCCTCGACGAGGTGACGTCGGCGCTGGACGCCGACAACGAGCAGCTGATCAAGGACTACGTCCGCTCGCAGGCGAAGAAGAAGACGATCATCGTCATCGCGCACCGCCTGTCGACGGTGAAGGAGGCCGACAGGATCGCGCTGGTCGACAGCGGGCACGTCACCGACCTCGGCACCCACGAGGAGCTCGTGAAGCGCAACGAGTACTACAAGCGCATCGTCACGCTGCAGTTCGAGATGGGGGAGGCGGCCGAGTAGGCCGTGCCGCACCCCCACGAGATGCCGTAGAAGCGAGGTGGGGTCAGCCGATCGCCTGGTCGGCGTAGTCGCCGGCCACCTGCCGCCAGCTGCGCAGGTGCGGACGGGCCTCGGCGAGCGCGTGGCGCCGGGCGGCGAGCCAGCCGGGCTCGGTTGCGGCTTTCAGGAGCAGCGCCGCCAGGGCGTCCGGATCTGCCGGGTCGAAATAGTCGGCGAGATCGCCGCCCACCTCGGGGATCGAGGTGGCGCTGGAGGCGATGACCGGCGTGCCGAGCCACATCGCCTCGCCGACCGGCAAGCCGAATCCTTCGTAGACACTCGGAAACAGAAGCGCCTCGGCGCCGCCGTAGAGCGCCTGCAGCGTCGCGTGGTCCGGCTGGTCCACCAGCCGCACGTGGCGGGCGATGTCGCCGTAGCCGCCGAGCCGCGCCAGGAGGGCCGCGGCATCGGTGCCGACGCGCCCGGAGAAGACGAGCGCGGGCATCCGTTCGGCCGCGCCGCGCGCCGCCAGGCGACGATAGGCCTCGCACAGCAGCTTGCCGTTCTTGCGGCCCATGGGGCTGCCGACGGAGAGGAAATAGGGGGCGTCCGGCAGCGGCGCGGGCTTCGAGCCCGGCGGTGGCGCGCGAAACTCGTGGGCCAGCAGGATCGCCGCCTCGGGCGCAACCGACGGGGCGAGGTCGCCCCGGGCGATCGCGGCGAGCGCGTCGGTGCGGGTGTGGTCGGAGATGGCGATGAAGCGCGCGCCGGCGGCGCCGAGCGCCCGGTAGGAGTCCTGGTAGGCGCGCCCGAAGCCCGCCGCGACCCCGGCGGCGTCGCCGACGAGCGGAATGGTGTCGTAGAGGACGGCGACGATCGAGACGGTCGGGTGCAGCGCCCGGGCGCGCAGGCCCACCCGGCGGGCGATCTCGAAATTGGCGGCGGTGAGCAGGACGCCCCCGTCGAGATCGACGGTGTCGCCGACGGCGGTGCCGGGGCGGCCGGGGCGCAGCGCCCGGGCGGCGCCGGCGACCGCCTGTTCGGCCTCGTAGAGCGCCCGCTTGAGGCCGCGGTACTTGCCGAGGCTGCGGACCTTCGGAAGCAGTCCGAGCCGCTCCCTGACGGTGTCGGTGGCGTAGAGGTGCTCCAGCTCGAACGCCCAGGGGGCAACGCTGCGAAACCGGCCGGTGAGGGGATTCAGCACCACCGCGGTGGCGCGGCCCGCCGTGACGAGCTCGTAGGCGAACTCCAGGCAGGTCCGCTGGACACCGGTGAGTTCCTCGGCCTTGCGGCCGAGGGCAGAGACTTCTGTAACGTCGACGAAGAGCGGCGTCATTGCCGCCCGAAATCGTCCTGGATGCGGACGATGTCGTCCTCTTCCAGATAGGCGCCGGTCTGCACCTCGATGATCTCGACGCCGATCTTGCCCGGGTTGGCGAGGCGGTGCACCTCGCCCATCGGGATGAAGATGCTCTCGTTCTCGCGCAGGATCTTCGTCTCGTCGCCGACGGTGATCTCGGCGGTGCCGCGGACGACCACCCAGTGCTCGGCGCGGTGGAAGTGCTTCTGCAGCGACAGCTTGGCGCCGGGCTTCACGGCGATGCGCTTCACCCGGAAGCGGTCGCCGATGTCCATGGTCTGGTACCAGCCCCAGGGACGGTAGACGCGGGCGTGCTCCGCGGCCTCCGAGCGCCCTTGCGAGGCGAGCAGGCCGACGAGCTGCTTGACCTTCTGGGCCTGGCGCATGTCGGCCACCAGCACCGCGTCCGGCGTCTCGATGATGGCGAGGTTCTCCACGCCGACGGCGCAGATCAGGCGGCCGCCGGAGCGGATGATGGAATCCTTGGAATCGAGGACGACCACGTCGCCCTCGGTGGTGACGCCGTCGGTGCCCTGGTCGGTCGCCTCCCAGAACGCCTTCCAGTCGCCCACGTCGGACCAGGAGAACGCCACCGGCACCACGAACGACGACTCGGTCCGCTCCATGACGGCGTAGTCGAAGGAGATGGCCCGCGCCTTCTCGAAGGAGGGGCCGAGAAGCATGAAGCCGAGGTCGTCCTCGGCCTCGTCCACGGCGGCCAGGATGGCGGCGTGGGTGGCCGGCTCCAGCCGCTTCACCTCGTCGAGGAGGGCGGCGGCGCGGAAGCAGAACATGCCGGCGTTCCACAGGCAGCCTTCGTCGATCAGCGTCGCGGCGGCGTCGGCGGAGGGCTTCTCCAGAAAGCGGGCGATCTTGAAGGATCCCTCGGGACCCTCGGCGCCGGGCGCGATGTAGCCGTAGCCGGAGGCCGGGTAGGTGGGCTTCACGCCGAGCGTGACGATGCCGCCCCCGCGGGCGACGTTCGCGGCGATCTCGGCGGAGGCCGCGAAGGCGTCGACGTCGGTGATCAGGTGGTCCGACGGCATGATCAGCAGGATCGCGTCGGGATTGTCGCGGTGGGCGACGGCCGCGGCCGCGGCGATGGCGGCGAGCGTGTCGCGGCGGGCCGGCTCGAGGACGATCTTGCCCTCGATGCCCAGCTCCTGCAGCTGTTCGCGGATCAGGAAGCGGCCGTCGGCGGAGGCGAGCACCACCGGCGTTTCGTAGAGCGGCGAGCCGGCGACGCGGCGGACGGTGTGCTGGAACAGCGATTCCTCGCCGAACAGCGGCGCCAGCTGCTTCGGCAGGTCTGCCCGCGAAAGCGGCCAGAGCCGCGTACCCGATCCGCCGGACAGAATGACCGGAACCACCATTTGCAAATTCTCCCGCCTTGCGCGATTTGGCCCCTCTACTCTTTCCATTCGCCGCACGTGTCAACGGTATTGCGCGTCGGCCGGCATCCGCCCTGCTCGATTGAGCCGGTCGTTATACTGACGGGCCCAAGGCAGAACACATGGCCGGTCCGCCGACGCAGGCCGGCAGCTGCGGTATTGATTGCCGACCGCGGCCGGGGAGGGGCTTTGCATCCAAAAAAATCTAGACTACACCCCATCCTCCGATGTTCGTCATCGGGTGGTGATGCGCTGCCTTCGCGGCATCCTTGACGTTGCCACAGGCTGGGGCATACCGAGAATCGGACGTAAATCGAGCTGGTTTCGCGTGTTTCGCCGGCCGATTTTCCGCGTTTGACTGAAACGCATCGATGCGGGAAGTGTGAGAAGGCCAAGCCTAGCAAGGGCGACCTCAGGCCCTTCCATGGCGATCATACGTTGGAGACTTCATGGCCAGCCAGAGTTCGAAGCGTCGGCGCAGTCTGCTGAGCTGGATGCGTAACCCGCTTCGTTCTCCGTTCCGGCGACGTGTCGCCAAGGCCGTCGACCAATCGAACACGGCACGGCTTATCGAGAGCATCAACCATCGACTCGCGTTCATGGCCCCGGGGGACGACCCGGACGCGCTCATGAATGTCGGAAGCCGAGAGGACGCTCGTGCGCTCATCGTGCATGAGCTGAACACGATCCTGCCGCGGATCGAGATCTTTCGGGCCTTCCGCGCTGCGGGGGCCGAACAACAAGCGAACCCTCTCGAAGATCTCGTCCGCCGGATTGAAAAACTTCAGCTGACGGTCGACGCGATCCGGCTTGAGCAGGTCAAGGAAAACCATCTCGGCCGCGATATTCAGGCCTTCTTGACCGACATGCGTACGAACGCAGGGCGGTTCGATTCGATCAACGAGCGGATGGATCACCTTCAGGCGCGCGTCGACGGGGTCGCGCGACGCGTTGCCGTCCCGCTCGACGATACCATCCTGGTGCGCACAGAGGCCGGATACATCCTCGTGCCGATGGAAGATCCTGCGCTCGTAGCGATGCTCGTGGAGGCGTCGGAGTACAGTGAAGCGGGAATGATCGCCGTGGCGCGGAGCCTCGTCGCCGATGGTGACACGGTGATCGACGTGGGAGCCAACATCGGCCTGGTTACGCTCCCGCTGGCCCGACAGGTCGGTGAGTCAGGACGCGTGATCGCGGTGGAGCCGTCATCACGGTCAGCGACGCTGGTTGAACGAAGCGTCTCACTCAACGGTCTTTCCGGTCGGGTCACAATCGAGCGATGCGCCGCGGGCGCCGATGATGGCGAGGCGACGCTGCACATACCGACGATCTGCGGACAGGCATCACTTCTCGATATTCCGGAGGATGCCAGGACGGAGACGGTTCGCGTGCGCACGGTGGACGCGCTCCTGCCGGCCGGTTCCCCGGTGAAGCTGGTCAAGATCGACGTTGAGGGGTTCGAGCTTGAAGCATGGAGAGGAATGGCCCGGATCGTCGAGGAGAACGATGATGTCGCCGTCATCGTGGAGTTCGGGCCGTCTCACCTGAAGCGGTCCGACACAGCGATCGAAGACTGGCTCCGTGAGTTCACGCTTCCGGGATTCACGGCTTACGAGATCAATGAGTTCACCGGGGCCATTCGCGAGCTTCGTTCTGTTCGCGAACTGGCGCGTGTCTTCACTCTGAACCTCCTCCTTCTGCGGCGACCCGCCGGGGACTACCCGCAGCTAAACATGGAGTGACGAGGTGGCCTCCTCGAAGGGCGTGCCGCAGATCGTTGTTCTCGGGGCCGGGCCCCACGCGAAGGTCGTCCTGGAGGCGGCGATCGCCGCAGATCTCGGCGAATTCGTCGGATTGCTCGATCCTGCCGCGGACGCCCGGCCGATCCTTGGTATCCCGGTGCTCGGAAGCGACGAACTTCTTCCAGAACTGCGCGCGAGGGGAATAGACACCGTCATCCTGGCCGTCGGCCACAATGCTGCCCGTGAGCGCCTCGGTCGGGAGGCCAAGAGACACGGGTATCAACTGCCTCCGGTTGTCCACCCCTCGGCCTTTCTAGCGCCGAGCGCGCAGATCGCGGAGGGTGCGGTCGTCATGGCGCGTGCTGTTGTCGGAACCGATGTGAGTGTCGGAGATTTCTCTATCGTCAACACAGGCGCCATCATCGACCACGATGGCGTTCTGCAGTCTGCGGCTCACGTCGCGCCCGGATGCGCGATAGCCGGTAGCGTTCGGATCGGCGCAAGGACCTTGATCGGAGTGGGTAGCAGCATCAGGCCTGGAACACGGATCGGCATGGATGTCGTGGTGGGTGCCGGGTCAGCCGTGGTCTGCGATATTGATGCCGGGTTCATCGTCGGCGGAGCACCGGCACGGCCGTTGCGAGCGATGAAAGAATGAAGATTGGACTCGTCTCGTCGATGGTTCCGCTCGTGCAGGGCGGCTACCGGTTCATCGTGGAATGGCTCAAGGACGAACTCGTGGCCCGTGGCCACCAAGTCGATATCGTCTATATTCCGAACACCGACGATCCCCACAATCTGATCTCGCAGTTTGCGGCGTTTCGGATGATCGAACTGGACACGCATTTCGATCTCGTCGTTACGTTTCGGCCCCCTGCCCACATGGTTCGTCACCGTCGCAAGGTGGTCTGGTTCATACATCACATCCGGCCTTTCTACGACCTTTGGGACACTCCCTACCGGGCCGTGGACGACAGCATCCCCGGGCGGGCGATCCGGGATGCCGTCATTGAAGCCGATACGGTGGCCCTGAAGGAGGCGCATGCCGTCTTCACCAACTCCGAAACGGTCTCTGCGCGGCTGAGGCGGTTCAACAACCTGGGCTCGGAAGTTCTCTACCCGCCTCTGCGCGATCCGCAGAAATTCCGTGCTGGCGGGTATGGCGATGAAATCGTGTCGATCTGCCGGTGCGTTCCTCACAAGAGGCAGCATTTGCTGGTCGAGGCGCTCGGCCATACCAAGACACCCGTCAGGCTTCGGCTGTGCGGTGAGACTCTGGATGCGGAGTATCTTCAGACCATCCGCGAGATTGCCGCGCGTCACGAAGTGTGGGACCGGCTTTCCATCGAGGCGGACTGGATCTCGGAGGAGCGCAAGGTCGAGCTCCTGGAAAGCGCCCTGGCGTCCGCCTACCTCCCGCTGGACGAAGACAGTTACGGTTATCCGACGCTCGAGGCTGCACACGCCCGGAAAGCAACAATCACCTGCACCGATTCCGGAGGCGTTCTGGAGTTCGTGCGGGATGAGCGCGAAGGTTTGATCACGGCTCCGGATCCCGAGGAGATCGCGGGCGCATTCGATAGACTCTATCTCGACCGGACCACAGCGGAGCGTTTTGGCGGAGGAGCAAACTTGCGCGTGGCAGAACTTGCGATCAACTGGGACCACGTCATCGACCGGTTGTTGGCATGAACGTTCTCGTCTTGACCACCAAGGTGCCCTTCGTTTCAGGCGGAGCCGAAGAGTTGCGTGACCATCTGGTCCGGAATCTTCGATTGGCTGGCGTCAATGCGGAAGCTGTCAGTCTGCCGTTCACCTGGGAACCGGCCGAGCGGCTGATCGACGAAATGCTTGTGGCGCGAAGTCTCCGCCTGGCGAACGTCGACCGGGTCATTGCGCTCAAGTTCCCGGCCTACCTGGCGATGCATTCGAACAAGGTTGTCTGGCTGCTGCATCAGTACCGGCAGGCTTACGACCTCCTGGATGCCGGGCAGAGCAACATTCCCGATTCCGAGCGCGGTCGGCAGATCGTCGAGGCGATCCGTTCGGCCGACACCATCGGGCTCGGCGAAGCGCGCGCATTGTTCACCAACTCCCCGACGACACAGCAGCGCCTGAGGCACTACAACTCGATCGAAGGAAACGTGCTGCGGCCTCCATTGAACGACCCGCACATCTTTGCGGCGGCGGAGCCCGAGGGTTACATCGTCGCCACCGGGCGCATCAATGACGCGAAGCGGCAACATCTCCTCGTGTCGGCGCTTCGGCATGCTCCGAAGGTCCGCCTGGTGGTAGCTGGCCCGCCGGATTCGGCCGATGATGCCGCGAAGCTGAGATCGCTTGCCGCCGAACTGGGTGTCGGGGATCGATTGGTGCTCGACCTGCAGTTTCTGTCGCGTGGCGATCTGGCGAACTGGGTGAACCGCTCGATCGCGGTGGCCTACCTCCCGTTCGATGAGGATTCCGTCGGATACTGCACCATGGAGGCCTTCCAGGCGGGCAAGCCCGTGCTCACGACTACCGATTCCGGCGGCGTGCTGGACATCGTCCATGACGGGGTGTCGGGCTACGTGTGCGCCCCGACGGCCGAGGCGCTGGGGGCGGGGCTGTCGCGGCTCGCCAGCGACGGCGCCAAGGCGAAGGAGATGGGGGCAAACGCGCGGGCCATACTCGATCGCGAAAAGCTGACCTGGCCGGCCACTATCGAAGCATTGCTGTCATGAGCGCCCTCCGTATCGCCTGGATCTCTCCCTGGAACACGAAGTCGGCGATCGCGCAGGTGACGAAGGACGTCGCCGATGTCCTCATCGAGTGCGGGCAATCGGTTACCATCCTGCGATCCGAAGTGCTGGAGGCACGGGATCTCGGTCTGTTGGCCTCTGATATCCCCTCGGTCAGCCTCCAGGACATCTCCGACGGCGAGATCCGTGATCAGTTCGACCACGTGCTCGTGAATGTCGGGAACAATTACCCCTTCCACGGCGCGATCATCGATCGGCTCTACGAGCTCCGGCCGATCGGGATCTTCCATGATGTCTTGCTGCTCGGTCTGGCCGCAGGCTGGGCATACCGTCCCGGCGGCAGAGGCGACGCTGACCTGAGGGCGCTCATCCGCCGGGCGTATGAGAGCGACCTGCTTGGTGACGACGAGTCGCTTTCGGACTGGGCGGCGATGGAGCGCGCCGCGGCGATGCGGCCAATGACGGAGTGGATCGCGCGTCAGTGTTCCGGCGCGGTCGTCCACGCCGAGCACTATCGCAAGCGCGTCGATCAGGCCTGCGCCGGTCCCGTCGTGAAGATTCCGCTCGGGGCGGCCTATCCGGACATGCCGCCGGTTCCCCAGTGGTGGGGCCGGCTGACGATCGCCTGCATCGGGCACGCGAACCCCAACAAGCGGATCGACCAGTTGCTGCTGGCGGTCGCCGCGTCCCCGGTCCTGCGAAATGTCTGCCGGATCCGGGTCATCGGTCCGACGGAAGAGGGCGAACGGCGCCGGATGGAAAGGCTGGCGGCCACGCTGGGCGTCGACCGCCCGGAGTACACCGGATGGGTGAGCGACGAGGAACTGCGCTGGCAACTGCGCGACGTGGACGTCATCTCCTGCCTGCGGTCGCCGGTGTTCGAAGGGGCCTCTGCGTCGCTGATCCTCGGGATGGCGTCAGGCCGGCCGACAGCTGTTTCGAGCCATGGCTGCTATGTGGATCCGCCGGACGAGATGCTGATGCACTGCAGGCCCGGCAACGAGGCCCTCGACCTCATGCTTCACCTGGAGCACTTTCTCGACGATCCGGAATGGGGTCTGAAGCTGGGCAGGCGCGCCCAGGACTACGCCAGGACCCACATGAGCCCGGCAGCCTACGCGGACGCACTTTTGGCCTTCCTTAGGTCAAGTCCGCAAGCTAGGACACGCTCGGAATCGTTGGTCGCAGTGCGCGCGTTGGCGGAGGGGCTCAAGCTTCCCTGGAACGAACCGGGCCTGCGCCGAATGGAAAGTGTGGTCGCGGAATTGACCAGCGGCACGTGAAAGTCGGGTGACATGGCTTCTGAAACGAAAATCGCCGAGGGCGGGGCAACGACCATGATTCCGGTGTATCAGCCGGACCTGTCTGGAAACGAGAAGCAGTACGTATCCGAATGCATGGATACGACGTGGATCTCCTCGCTGGGCGCCTTCATCGAGCGGTTCGAAGCGGACCTGGCGGAGCTCACGGGGGCCGAAGAGGCCGTCTCCGTGTGCAATGGGACGGTGGCCCTGCATCTGGCGCTTCACTGTCTCGGTGCGGGACCTGGCGACGAGGTCCTTGTTCCGACGTTCACCTACATCGCCTCCGTCAACACGATCGCGCAGACGGGGGCCACGCCGGTATTCGTCGAAAGCCGGCGTGACGACTGGCTGATCGACCTCGAAGACCTCCGACGCAAGATCACGCCGCGCACCAAGGGCATCGTGCCGGTTCATCTGTATGGTGCGGCGTGCGACATGAATGCGATCATGGAGATCGCCCGCGAGCACGACCTCTTCGTCGTCGAGGACTGCGCCGAGGCGCTGGGCACGACGATCGACGGGCAGCACGTGGGGACGTTCGGCGACGTCGGCACGTTCAGCTTCTTCGGCAACAAGACGATCACCACGGGAGAGGGCGGCGCGGTCATTGCGCGGGATCCGAAGGTGGCCGCGCTGCTGCGCCAGACCAAGGGCCAGGGGCAGTCGCTCACCAAGCGCTACTGGCACGACATCATCGGCTTCAACTATCGGATGACCAACATCGCAGCCGCCATCGGCGTCGCGCAGATGGAGCGGTTCGACGAGATCTTCCACCGCAAGCGCGAGCTCGCATCCCTCTACCGGGAGAAGCTCGGCAACCATGATCTGGTCTTCCAGACCCGGCAGGACGGCGTGATCGCGTCGGACTGGATGGTGAGCCTGCTCCTTCCCGAGGGGACAGATCGGGACGTCGTCATGCGCGAGATGAAGGAGCGGGGCATCGATACGCGGCCTGTGTTCTTCTGCGCCCACGAGATGCCGATGTACCGGATGGACGGAAGCTTCCCCGTTGCCAGCGACATTGCCCGGCGCGGCCTTTCCTTGCCCAGCTATCCGAAGCTTACCGACGACCAGGTCGAGATGGTCTGCAGCCAGCTGATCGATATCGTCTTCTGATCGAGTGATGCGCTTGAGCTGATCGACCGTGCTCGGTGGGGCATCAGTCCCGCCGGGCGACCTGGCGCCTCCAACGCAACCCGTTCGGCAGCGCCTCAGGTTCATGGCCGGTGGCCGGGTGTCGATGGCCGTTCCTCCGCGCGGGCGGGCTCCCGAGGATCCCTAGCAGGCCGCTGCTCTCGGCCGGTCGCCGACGACCAACCCCGCAGAGAGGCCGTTCCCAGCCGCGCATCGGGGCGTTGGTCGTGGCAAGGTCGTCCCGGAGTTCATTCCACCTAGTCGGGCTGAGAAGTCTCTGGCGGGCGCGGCTTCCGCGTCAGATACGAATAATGCAGGGTCGGCGAGGAGTACTGCAGATCGTACTGGCCTTCGAGCCAGGCGGGCTCGATCAGCCTGGCTGCAAAGGCTCCTTTCGACATCGGCTCATCGCCGAATTGAACGAAAATCTTCTGCGGACCGCGTTCGACAATGGCGTCGATCTCGCTCTCCATATCTATCTTGAGAAGCCGCTCGGGGTGGCTGTAGCCCGCCAGAGCGGGGAGGGTGCCGGTCCCGCCATACAGGGTGGCCGAGTTGAGGCCGAGAATCACAACGCGTTCCCCGGGCGTCGTAAATCTCCGGATCATCTCGACGTCGGCCATAATCGAATCCGGGCTGTCGCGCCGGTGCATCTCGCCGTAAATGAACTCGGGTTGGGCGCGATTGCGGACGGCGAACGAGAAGGGGACGGCCGCGATGAGGCCTATCGTTGCCGCGACCAGTGTTCGCTGGAGCGCTGAGGGGGTCTTCAGCGCGCGGCTTGCCAGAAAGAAAGCCAGGACGCAGCTCGGCCATGCGACGAGCCGCAGGACGAAAACGTGGGAGCGTCCGAAGTAATAGAGCATCAGGCCGACACCCATGAACGCCAGGACCGCCGCCGCCTCCAAGGCGCGGTCTCGTTCCGTTCCTTTGAACGCTGCCGAAGCCGCAACGAAGAACACCAGCAAGAACGTCGTCATCACCAGCACCCAATACTCGCTGGGGCCGGACAGCGGAATCATCGCAAATCCGGAGAGGGCGAACAGTCGCTGGTAGCGCAGGAGACTAGTAAGCGTGGGTTCGATGCCGGACTTGAGCAGCAGATAGAAGCCGGCGAGGAGAAGACCCACTCCGACCGCAGCAAAGAAGAGGAGGGTGGGCGCCAACCGCGTTCTGAGGCGCTGAAGGGGGCGCGCCCACTTCCCGCCGGTGAACCCGCCGAGAAACACCATCGCCGCCATTCCAAGGGTGACCGCCACGCCGGAATCCAGGTTCCAGAACATCGCGACCGCGGAAAACGCGCCCAAAGCGCATATGCGAAGGGGAGAGATGGTATCCGCGTCGATGCGGACGAACAGCCAGAATGCGATGGCGGGAAAGATAACCCTGAGAGGGTAATAGGCGAAATAGGGATCAGGCGACCCATAAAACAAGATCATCGCCGACAGGAACAGCAACCATACGGCCAGGGCCGCCAAGGCGGCAGGGGAGGTAATAATCCGTCTCGATGCGTCCAATATCAGAGAGGCGGAGACGACGAAAAGAGCGCCGAACGAGACCGTGATGACAAGCGGAGTCGCGCCAAATGTTTGAATAATTGGAGATATGAACTCGGGGTAGCAGCCATATTGAGGCTGGATGTCGATCAGGCACGTGCGCCCGCCGGATATCTGGACCAGTGAATAGACAACTGCCTCGTAATGGGAAAAGAAATGCGCCTGGTAGGTGATCTGATCAGTCGTGAATATTCGAAATGCCAGCTCGTAGGCGCAAAAAGCCAATACGCCCAGGATGAAGACCGCGAATGATATCTCGGATGTGCGGCGGATTGGGATGCAGAGCAGAACGATAAGGACGAAAAAGAGAATTGTGGCCGGAGATCCCGCCGCATTCTGAATTGCCGACAGTACAGATCCGTTGATTGCGGCGAATGCTATGCCGGAAACGAAAAGCGCCGCCCAAACGGCTTGCACATTGATGCGGCTTTTCGCTCGGACAGAAAATGCTGCAGCGGCCGCGATGGCAAGGCATGCAAGGCCGATCGCAACGGAAACGTACATGAAGTGATCGCGCGGCTCGGGATGAAGTGCCGGCCGGTTAAACTCGAGAAACACTTCCGCGATCTTCTGGTCCACGCTCGTCGGGTTTGCCGGTGCGAGCATCCAGACCAAAATTACGTAAGCGAAGAAGACGAAGCATAGCACAAAGGGAAGTGCGATAGAAAGTATATCTCTCTCACCTTGGCTGTCTGGCTGGGACTTCATGCCATGTTTCTCTCAGTCGTATAGCTTCAATGGTTGAAATTGCTGCATGGTGATGTTGAACCCGGCGCTGCCAGAGAGCTGACTCTCATCTGAGGCGCTGCAGGCTTGGTTTTGCCTGCCGTGGCAGAGGCAACGGGCACCTGAATGAGTGAGCGTCGGGCTGAGCGGTGCTGTCGAGGACGTATGTGAGATGCGCTTTTCGCGCCAGAAAAATCGCGCTGGCCGATACCTTCTGCGGGACCACGAAGGATGACCGGACCCTCCGCGGCGATCGGACAAGGGCCGGAGACTAACTGGCCGGTTCTTTTCTCCGATAGATCTCGAAGTGTCCGAGAGGCTGGTCACTGACCTCGATCAGGTCATACCACTGACCGAAGCGCGGTCCAAAAGGATTGAGCGGCGTGATGTATTGGTCGGACTGGATGACGACCAGGCTCGGTCGGTGGTCAGGAGGGTCGAAGAAGGCGCCGCTGATCGCCAGTCCCTTGGGATTCATGGTCGTATCCAGCGGGAAGACGGCCATCATCTGGGGGCGGGCCGGCGTCGCCAGGATGAGACCGTAGAGGCGTCCGACGAACGCGATTCGTCCGTCGGCCCCGATTTGCGGGGTGACTTCGTTCTCCATCCACCGGATCGCTTCCACCTGATCGGATTGCCCACGCAGCCCCGCGAAGGCGCCGGTGTGAACCCGGACATCCGGCAGGCCCGTACCAGGCGGAGTGCCATAATAGAAGGTGAGGGATGTGGCCAGGACCGCGGCGACCGCACCTGCGCCGCACAGCGTGGCCGGCCACGAGAACCGGCTCGTCGAGCGGGTGACGGTGTAGGTCGACATGATCGCGGCCGCCACCGCTCCGATGGTGAAGTTGTAGATGCCGTTGAAGGCGGAAACCATCGTGATCGCCCCCGCAAAGAGGCTTGTCACGTAGATCAAGCCGATCGCGCGGTCGCTGACCTGCGTTGCGCGCGGCAGCTTGAGTGCCAACCCGAGGCCAGCAAGCGCGAGGACGGTGACGACGTCATGTGACCGGCAATAGAGAGCGGTCGGACCCGCGAAGAGACCCGCGAGGAGCGCCGTGATCGCGAGGCTTGCGAGGGGCGTTCCCAGTCGTTCCCGGAGAAGCCCGACCGCTGCGGCGAGGCAGCATACGGCGACGAAAATCGGGTGGCCGCCAAGGACGGTGAGCGCGAAGTCCAGCTTGCGGCCAAGCCCGCCGACGTCGTTGATCGCCGCAAGATAGGCGAAGCTGTCCACGACCTTGCCGGGCGAGAGCGCATAGGCGACGAGCGCCCAGCCGACGATCTGGACGGCTCCCGTCAGGCAGACGTAAGCCAACAGGTCCCGCTTGGGACAGCGCGTCAGCCAAAGCAGCAGGAGACAGGCGACCAACGGGAGGAGAAGCGACGGATAGGCCGTGGTGGCCACCCCCCATCCCACGGCGGAGACGAAGCCCCACCAGCCCGAGAGCCGCTCCCTGACGAGGTCGAGACCGAGAGCCGCCAACGCAATCCCAAGCCCCTGGGAGCCCAGCGTGTTGTAGGACACCGAGGGAAGGCCGAACGGGATGAAGGACAGGAAAAAGGCCGCCCCCAGCCACGCTTGAAGCGGGGGGATGATCTGGAGAAGAAAGCGGAGCCAGACAAGCGCGGTGACGATCGAGCCGACGAGGAAAAGGATGCGCAACTGGATGACGAGGCCATCCGTGGAGCCCACGATCCACGTGGAGATTCGCAGCGGCAGATAGGCGGCCAGAAGCGCGGTTTGATGGATCGTCGTCAGCGTGCTGGTGGCAAACCCACCCTTCAACCAGTCGTCGACGAAAAGCACGTAGTAGGCTTCGTCGCTCAGATCGATTCCCAACGGCAGTCGCCAGGCAAGAGCGACGACAATCGCCAAGAACACCAAGGCGCCGACGGCCGACCCGCGGGGGCTTAGCGGGAAGCCGCGCGGACTTCCCGGCATCGTGCTCACTGCTGTGACGTGCCCGGTTCGATCGTAATCGTCTTGACCGCCAATCCAAGCAGACGGGGATCCGGGCCTGCTCCGATGTCGCGCGGCGCCCGCACGACATCCTGGCGGAGCGAGATCTCGATCGACTGCCCCGTCAGGCTTTCCGGAACGTCCAAGTCGCGTTGTGTCCAGCCTCCGGTATCGAACGTCCAGGATGCGAGTTCCTGTCCATCGATCGCGATGTTGACCGTCCGGCGCGGGAGCGCCGCCGCAAGGAAGGGATAGACCTCGAACTGGAGCCTGATCCCTCCCGGATGCCGGGGCAGCGTCAGGCGCAGGGTGGCGCTTTCGCCGTCAGTCCACGTGAACGGGCCATCTGATGTTCGCCACCAGCCTTTCGCCGCGTATGCTTCCCAGTTGCCGTCCTCCGCGAAGCTGATGACATCGCCGGGACCCGCATCGCCAAGGGCAAAGCCGCTGAGCCGCTGCAACTGAGGTAAGGGCAGCTTCGAGTCGGCGGTCCAGTCCGATGCGCACATCACGCCCCGCGCAGGAGCGATCTCAAACTCGCGACAACGGGCCCGGAGGTCCGCGTCGCTGCTCGCGAACGCCGCACGGAACGCGACGGGAGTGAGGAAAATATCAATCTCTCCGTCGCGAAGAACCTCCGACGGCATCCGCTGCTCTTCGGCCGAGCAATCCTTCATCTTGCGAACCGTGATGGCCGAGTTGCTGCTCTGGTGCGCACGCGCGCTGGTGATCTGCAACTGCCAATGGGCCTTTCGCTTGTTCGAGCCATCCCCGCCGGGGTCGCACCAGAAGGATGGATACAGGCGCATCGTCTCGTAGGAGTCCATCAGCTCCTGAAGCCCTGCGTATTCGAGCGGGACCTCCGCCGGCGTGTGGGCAGTGGTCTCGACAAAACGCCACGTGTGGCTGGCCTCCGCGACGTACGCCCCCGCCGCGAGGACAGTCATCGCAATTCCGATCCTGCCGAAGTTGTGGATGCATAGGGCAAAGGCGAGGGCGATGATCAGATAGCCGATCGGCCAGAAGAGCCTGCCACCGGAGCGCGCCAACCCGACGATCGGCAGGGCCCAGTCGGGCAGGGTGTACTGGAAGAGCACCTCGTTGCCGAAGGCCCATCGGTTGGAAAGTGAGTAGGCGATCAGCACGAGGAGAATTGCGACCAGCGGCCAGGACCGTCCGATGCCCCGGATAACCTGCGCGGGTCTCGCGACGACGACAATGGCCAACAGCGCAAGCGCCCCCAAGCCGAGATAGAAGTCGCCCTCCCACCAGATCCGGATCAGCTCATTGTTCGGGAACAGGACGCTCTGCGGCGGGATGACGAGGCCGCCGAGATTTAGTCCCAGGGCGGAGTAGGATGACATGTCCGTAGGCTCAGCCACAGAGGCGGCCCAGAAATAGCCGGAACTCCAGGCGGTGAGCCCGAGCAGGGCGGTGAACGCCAAGCCCGCTCCGATGACCGAAACGAAGCGCATCCGCCCGTTCCACCAGAGCGTCACCAGAGCGGCACCGAACAGGAGGGCAATCGAGACGGCCAGATAGGCAAATATCAAAAGCGCCATGACGGCCAGCGCCGCCATCCAGCCAAGGATCAGCTTCCAGTTCGCATCTGGCTTGGTCGCGGCGACGACGAGCGCCATCGCGTAGATCACGAAGAACTGGCCGAACAGGGATACGTGTCCGAACCGGGTGAGGAAGGCATAGGCAAGGACGGCGACCACCGACAGCGCCGCCAGGACGAGCGGGCGCCTGGGGGTGATCTGGCGCATGAGGAAGAAGAAGGAATGCGCCTGGAGAACGAAGCAGAGAAAATACCAGAAGCCGATCAGGTTCGGTGCTGAACCCGTGATCTCGCCGATAACGCGCGCAATCAGGGCGAGAAGGGGCGTGCCTCCGAAGAACACCGCGTTGGCGCCTTCCGGCATATTGACGTTCGGAAGCGAGAGAAACGGAAAGCGCCAGGCGTCATTGGCGATGAGGACGTAGCTCGACTGTTCGGCCGCGAAGTCGCCGATCGGAACCGTCAGAAACGGTGCGTGGACCGTGAGTGTCTGCAGGCCGAGCAGCAAGAAGAAGACCGCAGCGCCGACCGCCATTGCAGCAACATGAGCCACCAGAATTGATGGCCCACTGCCCACTGCGCCGCCAGCAAGCTGTGGGGGGCGATGGTCAAGGTCACTTGTTGTACCCGATCGTGACACTTGGCGCATTCCTTTCAATCTCGCGTGGGCAACTTGACCTTTTCGACCTGGTCAGTCCGTGGCTTCGCAAGGCTTCATTTTCGAATCAGAGTTCATGGATGCTTTGATGCGCCGTAGTCTGTCGGATCCCGGAATACAAACCGAGCATTGATCAGATACGATACGATCACGACAACTGGAAGGCTGATGGCTTGTCCGATCAGCGCTGAAATCCCGACTGCAAGCAACAGGTTCAGGACGACGAGGTTCAAGGCGAGTGCCACGCCATACGCCATGATGAACGGAAGCAGTGCGCGCAAGCTCTTGTTGCCGAAGACGATTCGTCCAGTGGTGAAGAAGTTGAAGATTATGCCGATGATGGTGGCCGCGATGACCGAAAAATTGTGGTGGTGCGTCAGCAAATAAAGGAGAGCGAAGACGGAATAGCCGAATATCGTGTTGACGACACCGACCAAAAGGAAGCGCACCAGGCGCTGGTGCCGGATGATGAGGGCGCGGACGGTCTGATGGCACCTCGCAGCAACGCCTTGCGCTTGTTTCATGGTGCTAGTCGTCGAAATTGATGCGCTCGCGCTCGACAACGATCGGCTTGCGGCGGACCTGATTGAAGATCGCGATGATGTATTCACCAATCACGCCGATGAAGAAAAGCTGGACACCCCCAAAGAAGAACAAAGCGGCAATGATGGTCGGCACGCCGCTTATCGCTTCGACGAAGCCGAACAGCGTCAGGAACATGACGAGAAACGCATAGATCACGCTCAGTACGGAGATGACGAAGCCACACAGGAGGGCGATGCGCACCGGGGCTCCGGAGAAGCTGACGATGCCGTTCAGGCCCTGACCGAACATGTGCGACAGGCGGTTGCGGGATTTGCCGTGCTTGCGGGCCCGCCAGGTGTACTTGATCCCCTTGGAGCGGAAGCCGACGTCGAACGTCATGAGGCGCATGAACGGCTGCGCATCCTCGACGCGCTTCATCGCTTCATGGACCTTGCGGTCGACCAGCTGGAAGTCGCCCGCGTCCGGAGGGTAGTCGACATAGGTCAGTCGGCTCAGTAGCCGGTAGTACATGCGCCGGGCGGTCTTGATGACGACGCCTTCCTCGCGTTCCGCCCGCATCCCGTAGACGATCTCGTATCCATCTTCCCAATGCCGGACGAACTCCGGGATCAGTTCGGGGGGATCCTGCAGGTCGACGGGCAGGAACAGGAGCACGGCGTCGCCGCTCGCCGCGAGCACGCCGTTGTAGGTATTGCGCAGAATGCCGAAGTTTCGGGAATTGACGATGACCTTTATCCGGCGATCGTCACGCGCATACTCCTTGAGGATTTCGAGGGTACGATCGGTCGAGCAGTTGTCGCAGAATATGTGCTCGAATGTATAGTCAGTAAGTTGTTCAGAGAATATCTTTCGAACAGTTTCGATGCATTCGACGATGCTGTCTTCTTCGTTGTAGAACGGAGTGATGATGCTGATTGTTTTCTTGGGGGCGGCAGCGTCACCGATCGGAGGGGCGCCTCCGATGCTTCGGGAGCTCGCTTCGGAGGAGGAGATGGGGGCCGACGGCGACATCGCGAGTTATCCTGAATGCTGTCCGGGTGCAGTGTGACCGCAAACCTGGCGATCATGAGTTGCGGACGGTCGTGGCTTCAATGGCGGCCCAGAGGTCGACGGAGCGGGTATACCAGTCCGGCAGCTTGGGTGGGGCGGCTTGGGCGAATTCGCGGCAAAGGCCGGTGAGAACGTCGACACGCCGGTCCAGCGCCGATGCCGGCGCTTCGTCGAATGGATCGCCGAGCGAGACCGCGAAGGCGGCTGAACCCGGCTTGCTTTCCGCCATGACGCTAAAGCGGGTTTCCGCCGCCTTGCTGTCCACCGTCAGGCCGCAGGGGGGGAGGCCGGGACCGCGCAATCGTGCCTGCCAGCGTTCGTCGTCGTCCTCTTCGGACGATCGGATGGTGCTCCACTCGACGTCACGATAGCCGAGTTCGGCAAGCAGGGCGATGAGATGGATGGCGTAGAAGCGGACGACGCCGCCGCCCTGGCTGGGTCGCCGCTTCCACGTCTCCAGCTGGGTCCGATAGTGGTGCGCGTTGAAGCGCCAGTCTATCGAGAGCGGTTTCGCCGGGTCCGCGGCTGAGAGCCAGCCCCGTACCCGCTCAGCCCAGGGGGTGTAGCGGAAGGTGAAACCGACCCGCGTGTGCTTTCCGGCCTCCCGCAGGTCGACAAGCAGCTGTCTTGCCTGCCGGGGGTCGGGTGCCAGGGGCTTTTCCAGCAGGAACCGGTCAATGGCCGGATAGGTCGACAACGCGCGTCGGACGAGCTCGACCTGATCGGCCGGACGCCGGCCGACGATCAGCGCGTCACATCTGCCGAGGACCTCCTCGTCGTCCCGCGCCCAGTCGACATCCTTCGCGAAGCGGCCGACGTCCTCCCGAGCCTCGAGGGTCGCCTGATAGCGGCGAGGCAGCACGACGGTGTCCGCCAGCCCGGCGACGGCAGGCAGATAGCCGTAGAGGCCGAAGCCCGATCCGAGGATGCCGACCTTCATTGGCTTCAGGCGAAGTCCGCGCTCGAGATGATGTCGATGAGTTCGCCCCTGTAGCCGCGCCCGCGCATGTAGCTCTCGATCTCACCGGCAATGTGCCAGGCCATGTTGATGACCGGCCCTTCGGCGGTTGCGGCATCGAAATCGTCGTCGGACAGGATCGGGATCCGGGTGCCGGGGACGAAGTGCCCGATCTTGCCGGAAGCGGGCTTCTCGTAGACCGCCGAGATCATTGTCTCGTCGAGTTCCAGCAGCTTGATCGGAATTGCCGAGCGCCCCGGGAACGCCTTTGCGGCGATGGGCCCGTGTTCGGCGACGGCAGCCTCGATCTGCTTGCGCTTGGCGGCCTTCCAGACCTGGATGTCGTTCTCCATCTTCTTCAGGGCGTTTCCGAAGCCCTGCTCGCGCGGATGAACTTCATCCCAGCGGTCGTGCTGTCCGGTTCCCGGACGCATCATGACGCGGATGTTGCCGCCGTAGCGGCTCGGGAATTCGACCTTGGCGATCCTGCGCTTCAGCGACTCCGCCATGAAGGCGAATGAGGTGTAGCTGTAGGTGCGCGGGTGCTCATGATAGAAAGTGTCGAACTGATTTCGCTCGATCACCGCGCCCAGATAGTGGTTCTCCACCACGATCGCCGTCTCGTCGTGCGAAAGCGCCAGCAGTGAGCGGATGACGGCCGGCAGATCTTCGATGTGGGCGAAGACGTTGGTGAAGGTGATGATGTCCGGCTTGCCGTGGCGTTCGACGAAGGCGGCCGCCACCTCTTCGGTCAGGAATTCGTTCATGACCTCATGGCCCGCCGCGCGCGCATCCTCGGCGGCACCGGTCGGCTCGATGCCGTAGGTTTCCGCGCCATGCTCGCGAAAGATCGAAAGCAGGCTCCCGTCGTTGCAACCGACGTCCAGGACCTTCTTTCCCTGCAGCGAACCGAGTTCCGCGCCGCAGGCCTCGACCAGCGTGCGCATGCCGTTCAGCACGTCCGCGGTGTGGCGGGAGCGATAATGGTAGGTGGAGGGAAACAGCTCATGCTTCGGCACCTGGAAGTGCTGATGGGCCGTGATGCACTTGCTGCAGAAATGAATCTCGATCGGGTACTCGCGACACGTCCGATCTTCGCCGACGCGAACCAGGTCGTCGCACATCGGGTGCTTGCCAAGGTCAAGGACCGGTTCCAATTCCTGGCTGCCGCACACCTCGCAATGCGTGATTTCGTGAAGTCGGCTGTTCATTCCGTTCATCCCTCAAAGCGATCAATCGCAGGCGGTGGCGGCACGATGCAAGGCATCGGTAATAGTGGCCTCGGCGTGAGGCGTCTAGCCGGACGGTGAGGCGGTGCTGGAGGTCGGTGCAGCGGGCGCGTTGGCCTGACGCAGGACGTCATTGATCTGGTCAATCGTGAACCGCCGCATGTCAGCGCCCGTGTTGCACGCGGCGTACCAGGAAACGGTCATGTCCAGCGCGTCCTCCAGCGATAGCAGGGGCCGCCATCCGAGCCGGGCGGCGGCCTTGGTGCAGTCGAGCTTCAGGTAGGCGGCCTCGTGAGGGTGTTCGCCTCCGTCCTGTTCCCACCTGGCTGTACCACCCCACTTGCGCGCAAGATTGTCCACGATATGTCGGACGGGCACTTCGCTCTCGGCAGCGGGTCCGAAATTCCAGCCCTCTGCGAAGGCGTCACCCGCGGTTGCGAGATGTTCTGCGAGACGAAGGTAGCCGAGCACGGGATCGAGAACGTGCTGCCAGGGCCGAACGGCTGCCGGATTGCGGATGCGCAGCGGCGTGTCGGCTATGAAGGCCCGCATCGCATCGGGCACCAGCCTGTCCGTCGACCAGTCTCCTCCGCCGATGACGTTGCCGGCGCGACCGCTGGCGATGTGCGCGGTGTTCGGCCGCTGGAAAAAGCTGCGGCGGTAGGCCGATGTGACCAGCTCGGCGCAACCCTTGCTGTTGCTGTAAGGGTCGTGCCCACCCATCATGTCAGGCTCGCGATATCCCCACAGCGAGCCGACATTCTCGTAGCACTTGTCGCTGGTCACGACCACGACGGCCTGCAGGTCCGGGGCTTGCCGGGCAGCTTCCAGGACGTGCACGGTCCCCATGACGTTGGTCGCGTAGGTGCCGACCGGATCCTCGTAGGACGGTCGCACGAGCGCCTGGGCAGCCATGTGCAGGACGATTTCCGGGCGTGCGCGTTCCATTGCGGTGCGGACGACGTCGAGGTCACGGATATCCCCGACGGAGTGCGACATGCCGTCCGCCGCGCCCGTCACCTCGAATAGGCTATCGGTTCCGTCCGGCGGGAGAGCCAGGCCGTACGTTTCGGCGCCCATTTCGGACAGCAGCAACGATGTCCACGAGCCCTTGAAGCCGGTATGTCCGGTGAGCAGGACACGCCGGCCGCGCCAGAAGGACGGGTCGATCACCATTGCTTCCACTTCGCCCGACCCGACGTCCATTCTTCCTCGAGAAACTGGCGGTCGCGCAGCGTGTCCATGGGGTGCCAGAAGCCGTCGTGCACGTAAGCGCGCATCTGATCTTCACGGGCGAGCGTCTCCATCGGCTCCCGCTCCCAGATGGTTTCGTCGCCCTGGATCAGATCGCCGACCGATGGGGAAAGAAGGAAGAAGCCGCCGTTGATCCAGCCGCCGTCGTCCTCGGGCTTTTCCTGAAAGCTGGTGACCCTGTCCCCCTCGATCGAGACGGCTCCGAATCGCTTGGCCGGACGAACCACGGCCACGGTCGCCTTGCGACCATGCGCCTTGTGAAACTCCACTTCCTTGCCGATGTCGATGTCGCCGACGCCGTCGCCGTAGGTGAGGGCGAAGAAGGGATCATCGGCGACGTAGGGAAGAATCCGCTTCACCCGCCCGCCGGTCATCGTCGTGTCACCCGTGTCGATAAGGGTGACCCTCCACGGCTCCGCAGACTCCCGATGTACTTCCATCCGGTTTTCGGCCATGTGGAAGGTGACATCGGACATATGCAGGAAGTAATTCGCGAAATATTCCTTTATCGCATAGCCCTTGTATCCGAGGCACACGACAAAATCATTGAAGCCGTAGCTGCTGTAGATCTTCATGACGTGCCAGAGGATCGGCCGTCCGCCGATTTCGACCATCGGCTTGGGCCTGACACTTGTTTCCTCGGCAAGCCGCGTACCTAGGCCGCCGGCCAGAATGACCACCTTCATGAGATACCTTCTGCGCCATTGATCGCCGGCGAGGGTGTGTGGCAATCAGGCTGCAAGGTCAAGCCCGACGGGCGGTGGCCGTGCCTAATCCCATCTTGTTGCCGAGCGATGCAATCCCAAGCCTTTCGCTTTGCGCGCGAGCCTTGATAAAGCTGCTCGCGCACGCGAGCGACAACTCGCATCGTCGCGATACCGGGACCTTACCTGAGAAATTGCTCCGGTACGGTCTTTCATCCCGTCCGGCTGCTCATAACAGTACCTTGGCCCGGCATAGCCATCGGTTTGTCTCATGCGTTCAACGCCCGCCCTGCACGA
Source organism: Amorphus suaedae (assembly GCF_053629675.1). Taxonomy (NCBI): domain Bacteria; kingdom Pseudomonadati; phylum Pseudomonadota; class Alphaproteobacteria; order Hyphomicrobiales; family Amorphaceae; genus Amorphus; species Amorphus suaedae. Next base: position 49,223 of record NZ_JBRJIT010000001.1, read on the forward strand.
CCCGCGCTCCGGCACGACGTCCACCGAGTGGATCGTGCTGTGCGTCTTCCTGCTGGCGATCTTCGTGCTGTGGCAGACGACCTACATCTCGTGGAAGCCGGTGCCGGGCAACAATCCCGAGTATCCACTCGGCTGGTGGGGCTGGTTCGACCAGGGCAACTATCTGCGCTCGGCGAAGGCCATCCTGGAGTGGAACCTCGCGCCATCGGAATACTACTATCCGCCGCTCTACCCGCTGATCGGCGCCGCCTTCGTCCCCGTCTTTCCCTACCACGCCTACTATTTCGTCGACCTCGCCGCGACGATGGGCTTCTTCCTGCTGTTCGTGTTCACCACGCGCCGCTACATCGGCTTCTGGCCGGCGGCTGTGGTGGGCTTCACCTTCCTGGTGGTGTTCAACGTCGTCCGCCTGCAGTGGGTGATCCCGTGGACGAGCACCGTTTCGGCGGTGATCGTCGGGGCGTCGCTGCTGCTGCTCGACCGCTACGACCGCGCCCGGCGCGAAGGGCGCTGGGGCGTCCGCGCCCACATCCTCAACGCCTATCTGTTCGGCCTCGTCTGCGGCCTGCAGCTTCCGCTCCGGCCCGGCGACATCGTGCTGATGGCGCCGGTGGCGCTCGGCTACGGCGTGCTGGTGGCGATCGACCTCTTCGCGCGCGACCCGCTGCGCCGCCGCCACGCGGCCCTTGCGGCGGTGGCCGGCATCCTCGGGCTGGTGCCCGGCGCCGTCATCATGTTCGGCTTCAACCTGCTCGTCTTCGGCGACCTGCTCGGCGGCTATTTCGCGCTGTCGGTGTCGCGCGGCTTCTATTTCGGCGACTTCTTCGAGAAGCTGTTCTCGCTGGTGGTCGCATCGCACCCGCTCTATGTCGAGCGCGGCGCCGACTGGCTGACGGAATTGCCCATCAACGCGCTCTGCCTCGGCTTCCTGCCGGCCGCGGCGCTGTTCGCCCGGCCGCTGGTGTTCCGCCTGACGGCGATCGCGGCGATGTTCCAGATCGTCCTCTACTTCTCCTACGGCGACGCGCTGCCCACCGGCACGTTCCGCTACAACAACATCCACTATTTCAAGTGGATGCTGCCGTGGATCGTGGCGTTCGCGGTCTATTTCGCCGTCCGCGCGGTGGCCGATACCGGCACGGCGCGGCTGCAGGCGCGGGTCGGGCTGGCGACGGGGATCGTCCTGACGCTGCTCCTGTTCAGCGTCAACATCGACCCGGTGCCGCGGCCGGCCGCGTCCATCGAGGCGACGGGCGAGGGGGGCGTGGTGCTCACCTTTGCCGACGGTCCGCCGCTGGAGTACATCGATTTCGACGGCACGCCGGCGGACTGGACGGACGTCTATTTCGAGAACCGCGCGGTGGTGCGGGTCGATGGCGGCGCGCCGCTGGAGAATTACGCCGAGTTCCGGATGTTTCCGCGCAAGGACGGCATCCGGCTGCTGTTCATCCGGCCCGTCGATCCGAAGACCGTCAGCGTGACGTTCGGGGTGGCGATGACCCACGCCGCGCCGCTGGACGCGGCGAGCGTGCATCCGGTGTCGGCACGCTTCGTGCTGGACCTTCCGTTCGCCAGCCACTGGCGCTGAGCGGGTGGAGGCACCCGGCCGGCGCACGGCGGATGCGGGAAAGCGCCGTGTCGGCAGGTCCGCGCGGCGCCCGCGCGCGTATCCCGTCTGAACCGTCGCCCTCGACTTGACGGATTTGGCGGCATTGGTAGGCATCCGATCTCTCGCGCACCGGACCGGGCGGGGTTCGATTCGCAAAGCCCGTTTCTGGAGTTCGCCCGCATGACCGTTTCCCCACCCGATGCCGCCGAGCGTCCGGCCGACGGATCGATCAGCGGGCTCCGGCGGATCTTCCGCTTCCTGGTGACGGGTGGGATGGGATTCCTGGTCGACGCGGGCGTGCTGAGCCTCGTGCTCGCGGTGACCTCGATCGGGCCGATCGGGGCGCGCTGCATCTCGTTTCCCGCCGCGCTGCTGGTGACCTGGCTGCTGAACCGCTCGTGGTCGTTCGGCGACCGGGAGCGGCCGCGGCTCAGCAAGGAGCTCGCCGGCTACGTCGGCCTCCAGGTGGCCGGCTTCCTGGTCAACTCGGGGATCTACGTGGTGTTGGTGACGGGCATCGGCGGGGTGGCGCTGCCGCCCGTGGTGGCGCTGTTCTTCGGCTCGGGCGCGGCGGCGTTCCTGACGTTTGCCCTGATGAACGCGCGCCTTTACGGCCGCTAGCGCCGGCCCCGGTCAGACCTGCTCGATCCGGTCGGAAAGGCCTTGCTCAGCGCTGCGGTTGCCCTTCGCGTGCCTCGTGCAACTCTCAGGCGTCGTGGGCGAGGGCGTCCAGCCGGGCGTTCCACGCGCGGCGGCCCTTCAGGAACTCGGCGATGGTGGCGCGGCGGCGGTCACCGCCGAGAATGCCGAGGATCAGCCCGATCGACAGCGACTGCAGGCCGACCAAGCCGAAGGTGGCGGTGGCGACCGTAGACGCGATGTAGGGCACCTGGCCGAATTCCAGGAAGGTCGAGATGACGAACAGGCCCCAGATCAGCGAGATCAACAGGCACAGGCCGCCGATCGAGCCGAAGATCACGAACGGATAGAAGACCATGGCGTTCAGCACGGCGAACCAGACGATCCGGGCGCCGTCGCGGAAGGTGTCGAGCTTCGATTCGGAATCTTCCTTGCGCGCCCGATAGTCGATCGGGATCTCGCGCACGTCCGCCTTCGCATAGGCGGCAATCACGTTGAGCTCTGTCTCGAGCTGGAAGCCGTGGCTCTGCACGTCGAGGAGGTCGACGAAGGGGCGCGACATGATCCGCATGCCCGACAGCACGTCGCTGTAGCGCTTGTTGGACAGGAACGAGATGAGCTGGGTGAGGACGCGGTTGCCGAAGCCGTGGAACGAGCGGGTGTTCTGCTTGTCGTAGGCGCCGTGGCTGACGCGGTCGCCGACCACCATGTCGAGGCGTTCGCGCAGGAGCTCGTCGCACAGGCGCCGGGCGTCCACCGCCGGATAGGTGTGGTCGGCATCGACCATGATGTAGACGTCGGCAACCAGGCGGGAGAGGGCCTTCTTGACGGCGCGTCCCTTGCCCTGGGCGGTTTCCCGCATCAGCAGGTGGCGCGTGCCGCGAAAATGCTCCTCGACGATCGCCGCCGTGCGGTCCTTCGAGTTGTTGTCGACGACCACCATCACCGCGTCGGGGAAGTGCTCCGCGTAATCCTCGATCGTGTCGGCGATCGCGTGCTCTTCGTTGTACGCGGGAATGACGATGCAGATCTGGGGCATTGAGCAACACGCGCTGGGAGGGATGCGAGGGGCAGGTCCGACGGACACCGGCGGCACGGATCGAACGGCAGGCATGTCGACGCCGCCGAGCGCACCGCCGCCTTCGCTTTACCCTTCGCGCGCGACCGGTTCAAGGCAGCCGAAGCGCGGATCGCCGGGCCGGCCGCCATACCTCAAGCGGACGCCGACCAGCGTGCCGGCACGGCGTGCCCGGTTCATCCTCGCGCGGGTAGATCCCGGACGGAAGCGGCGGTCCTTCCGCCTAGAACAGCGAGAAGCTGGTGCCGCACCCGCACGACGCCGTGGCGTTGGGGTTGCTGATCTGGAAGGACTGGCCGATCAGGTCGTCGACGAAGTCGATCTGGGAGCCGGACAGATATTGCAGGGAGACCGGGTCGATCAGCACGGTGCCGCCTTCCCGCTCGATGACGATGTCGTCGGGCTCGCGCTCCTGCACGAGGTCGTAGGTGTACTGGAAGCCCGAACAGCCGCCGCCTGACACGCCGACCCGAAGGGCGGTGTTGGCGGCTTCGTTGCTCAGGATCTTCGCGATGCGCCGCATGGCGCGATCGGTGACCAGCACATCGGCTTGAACGTCGGCGTCCATCGCCACTCACTCTCCAGGCCCGGGGGTGCTCAAGGATCCCGCCATCCCGCTTTCGCGTCGATTGGAGGGGACCCTGCCTTGTCAGTCTGCTTGCCCCATAGTTAAGACTTCCCCGACCATCTTCAAACCCCCGGCTGCGCCGGGAGAGGGATCCGGGTGAGCGACGACAGCGCCTTCGAGCGGCCACGGGCAGCCTACGCGGCCGATCCAGAGCGGTCGCGCGGCCGCAGGATCGCGGAACCCGGCAGCCGCACGCGCTCCGATTTCCAGCGCGACCGGGACCGGATCGTCCATTCCACGGCGTTTCGTCGGCTGACCCACAAGACCCAGGTGTTCGTGTCGCTCGAGGGCGACCACTACCGCACGCGGCTGACCCATTCGCTGGAGGTCGCGCAGATCGCGCGTTCTATCTCGCGGGTGCTCGGGCTCGACGAGGACCTGGCGGAATCGGTGGCGCTCGCCCACGATTTCGGCCACACGCCGTTCGGCCACGAGGGCGAGGACGTGCTGGACCGGATGATGGAGGGCTTCGGCGGCTTCGACCACAACGCCCAGAGCTACCGAATCGTCACACGCCTGGAACGGCGCTACGCGACCTTCGACGGCCTCAACCTCACGTGGGAGACGCTGGAGGGGCTGGTCAAGCACAACGGTCCGCTGGCTGATCGCTCCGGTGCCGGAATCGGACGCTACGAGGGCCGGCCGCTGCCGCATGCCTTCCGCACCGATCCCGGCTTCCTGTCGCTGGAGCCGTGGACCCAGCCGGGGCTGGAGGCCCAGGTCGCGGCGATTGCCGACGACATCGCCTACGACGCCCACGATATCGACGACGGCCTGCGCGCCGGGCTGATCGACGTGGAGGACCTGAGGCCGCTGCCGATGGTTGGTGATTTCCTGGCCGAGATCGACGCGCGCTATCCGGGCCTGGAGCGCTCGCGGGTCGTCCACGAGATCGGCCGGCGGGTGCTGACGCGGATGATCGAGGACGTGATCGACGAGACCCGTCGCCGGATCGCCGCCCATGCCATTGCGAGCCCGGAGGATGTCCGCGCCTGCGCCGACACGCTGGTGGGTTTCTCCGCGCCGATGGCGGAAGCGGAGAAGGCGGTGAAGGCGTTCCTCATGGCGCGGGTCTATCGCGCGCCGTCGGTGCTAGCGGTGCGCGAGCGGGCAGGGCGGGTGGTCAGCGACCTCTTCACGGTGTTCGTGGAACGGCCCGAGGCGATGCCGGACGAATGGCGGCGCGATCTCGATCCGGGGAACGCAGAGCAGCTGCGGCGGCGCGTGTGCGACTACATGGCAGGCATGACCGACCGCTTCGCCTTTCACGAACACCGCCGCCTGTTTGACGCCACCCCTGAATTGCGCTAGATCACGCGCCGACCTCACAGGTCGAATTTTCGCGAAAAGTCGTTGAATATCAATATTTTATGACGTAGCCGCGGGACTTCGGCCGCGCCACGCGGTCCGTGGCGCACGCGGCGGATGCAAGATCGCTTGACCGGACAATCCATGAACCTCTTTACCGACTTCGCCGGCCGCGTGGCGGCTGTCCTCGGCCGCATGGGCGTGGCCGGCTCCGATGGCCAGCCCATCGACAGCTCAAAGATCGTCATCGAGCCGCCGCGCGATCCGAGCCACGGCGACCTTGCCACCAACGCCGCGCTGGTGCTGTCCAAGCAGGTCGGCCGCAAGCCGCGCGAGCTCGCAGTCGAGATCGCCGCACATCTTGCGGAGGATCCGGATGTCGACGCGGCCGAGGTCGCCGGTCCCGGCTTCGTCAACATCCGGCTGGCGCGGTCGGTGTGGTCGAAGGTGCTTGGCGGGGTGCTGGAAGACGGTGCCCGCTACGGCCGCAGCGACCGAGGGACGGGGCGCGCCATCAACGTCGAGTACGTTTCGGCGAACCCGACCGGGCCGCTGCACGTGGGCCATTGCCGGGGAGCCGTGGTCGGCGACGTGATGGCCAACCTGCTCGATTTCTGCGGATACGACGTGACCCGCGAGTACTACGTCAACGACGCCGGCGCACAGGTGGACGTGCTCGCCCGGTCCACCTTCCTGCGCTACCGCGAAGCGCTTGGCGAAAATGTCGGCGAGGTGCCGGAAGGGCTTTATCCCGGCGATTACCTGAAGCCGGTGGGAGCGGCGCTGGTCGCGGAGCACGGCCGCACGCTGCTCGACATGGACGAGGCGGAGTGGCTGCCGCTGGTGCGGGTATTCGCGGTTGCGCGGATGATGGAGCGGATCCGCGAGGACCTGGCCGTCCTGTCCATCTGCCACGACGTGTTCTTCTCTGAGCGTTCGCTCACGTCCGCGGGCCATGACCGGGTCGCCGAGGCGATCGCGGCGCTGGAGGCGCGGGGCCTGATCTACGAAGGCACGCTGCCGCCGCCGAAGGGCCAGGCGGTGGAGGACTGGGAGGATCGCGAGCAGACGCTGTTCCGCTCGTCCCAGTTCGGCGACGACATCGACCGGGCGCTGTTGAAATCGGACGGCAGCTACACCTATTTCGCCTCCGACATCGCCTACCACTACGACAAGATCGTGCGCGGCTTTCTGGACATGATCGACGTGTTCGGCGCCGACCATGGCGGCTACGTCAAGCGGATGAAGGCGTCGGTGGCGGCGCTGACGGACAACCGGGGCTCGCTCACCATCGAGCTCACCCAGCTGGTGAAGCTGTTCCGCGGCGGCAAGCCGGTGACGATGTCGAAGCGGGCGGGCGAGTTCGTGACGCTGCGCGATGTGGTCGACGAGGTGGGCCCGGATGCGGTCCGTTTCATGATGTTGTTCCGCAAGGCGGACGCACCGCTGGACTTCGATTTCAAGGTCGTGACGGAACAGAGCCGCGATAACCCGGTTTTCTATGTTCAGTATGCCCATGCGCGCTGCGCGTCGGTGCTGAGGCAGCTCGGCGAAGAGCTGCCGGACATGTCGATCGAACCGTCGGCGCTGGCGGCGGCGCCGTTCGAGGTGCTGGAAGACACCGGCGAGACCGCGCTGATCGCGAAGATCGCCGAATGGCCGAGAATCGCCGAAGCTGCTGCAGAGGCCCGCGAGCCGCACCGGGTGGCGTTCTACTTGCACGAACTGGCAAGCGCGTTGCACGGACACTGGAATCGCGGAAAGGAGTTGCCACACTTACGCTTTATTAATTCTGACGATCCACGTTCCACTCAGGCTCGGATCGCACTGGTCGTGGCAACGCAGACGACTCTGAAGGCGGGACTGGGTGTCCTGGGAGTGTCGGCTCCGGACGAGATGCGCTGACGGAAACCGAACGCAGCGCCGAACCGAGACGCTTGACGTGACACAAGGTGTACGGCGGTTCGATATATGACGGATTCCAAGAACAACGTCCGCCGCTCGATCGGCCCGCGCAGGACCGGTGAGGGCGAACATCCCGCCGGCACCGATCCGTTGGCGGAACTGACGCGCTTCATGGACCGCGATGCCGACCAGGCGTCGTGGCCGTCGCGTCGTGCCGCGCCCGCGCGTGGAGGCGACCCGCTGTCCGACGATGCCGGTGAGACGCCCGCCCGGCCGCCGGTGCGGCGCCATCCTGCGTTCGACGACCTTCCGACCTTCGAAGAAGATGCGGCCGGCGAGGCCCTCGACGAGGAAGATGCGTCCGCGGGTGAAGACGATGCGCCGGCTCAGGAATTCGGCGAGCCCGAATACGACGCCACGCGCGACGATGACGACCAGGCGGATCCGGAGGAGGACGAGCGCGCCGGGACGTCCCAGGACACCGACTTCTCCGAAGCCATGTTCTCCGCCGAGGATGACGAGCCGGAGGACGCGGGCGAGGGGGAGGCCGAGGCCGACGATCCCTTCATGCAGGCCCTGATGCAGGAGCTGGAATCCGACAGCGCGCCCGCGCAAGAGACGCCGCCTGCACCGCGCGTGCGGCCCTCCTTTGCATTTCCCGGTCCCCGCACGCCCGTGGCGAGCGCCGAAGATGGTCCGAAAGCTGATGATACGGCGGGTGAACCCGGACCGGCCGCGTCCTCCGAGGAGCCGGCCAAGCCGGCTCCCACGCCTTCTCCGGCATGGCGACCCGCGTCGCCCGCGTCACCCACGGTTCGATCGCGCGCCACGCCGGTTGCGCCGCCGCCGGTGCAGGCCACCGTTCCCAAGCCGCTCGACCGGCTCGATGCCGACCGCCTGCAGCATGCGCGCGATCACGCGGCGATCAGCTCGGAGGCCGACGGTGCCCTCGAGCAGCTGAGGTCGCGCCTGGCGCGCGGACCGCAGACGGGTACGCCCCAGACGCCGAAGGTAGAGGTCGGTGAGGCCTCGAAGCCTGCTCCCGTCCGCCCGGTGACCAGCTGGACGCCGCCACCGCTGCCTTCGGGCCCCGTCGGCGACGAGGCAGACGACGGGTCGCAGCCGGCAGAGCCGGATGCGGCTCCGTTCGCGAAGGAGACACAGGAGCGGCCGAGTTTCGTGCGCGCGCAGCCGGCGCCTGGATCGACCGGGCAGGGTACTGCATGGTCGCCCCGCCCCGTGCCGGCCGCCGAAGCCGGGATCCCCGACGATCGCTTCGATGAGGCGGATGACGTCGAGATCGACGACGAGGGCACGGTCGAATTCGACGAGCTGGACCGCGAGGCAGACCTCGAGGGTGCGGCGGACGCGGAGCGGACCGACGAGGCCGAAGCCGATGCCGGCTGGACCCTCGACGAGGACGAACTGGCGAACGCCATTGCGCTCTCGGTCGGTGGCGCCCGACACGGCGACGACGACGACATCGGCGTGGACGACGACGCGCGCTACGACGATTTGCTCGCGGCCGAGGACGACGAACTGTTCGATGAGGGCGACGACGCCGGCGCCGAATTGGGCGATACCAGCGCCATCGACGAGCTGGACTTCGAGTTCGAACTCCAGAGCACGGCGCCGGCCGCCACGGCCGATGATTTCCGCAAGCCGTCGCAGCGATCCGAGCCGAGCGAGCCGCTCGAACCCTTCGAGCTCGAGCCGCTCGAACCCTTCGAGCTCGAGCCCATCGACATCGCCGAGCCCGATGACGAGCAGGACCTGGGAGACCTGGACCAGCTGCATCTGCAACCGCTTCATCCGGAAGAGGACGAGGCGGCCGACGAGGCCGACGAAGACACAGTTGCCCATGACGCCGACAGCGAGGCGGACGACGACACGATCGCGGCCGAAGCGGCCGACGACGAGGAGACGCCGGCCAGGGTCTTCCCGGAGCTGGCCTCCCGCGGCCGACGCGCGGTGCCGAATTTCCGCTTCGACCTCAAGGGCTCCGATCACTCCGCCCAGGCGGAACCCGAGGTGCCGGCCAAGCCACGCGACCGGGACCTGGATTTCGATCTGCCCGGCTTCGGGGCGTCCGATCCGTGGACCGCATGGCCCGCAGGCCCCCAGCAGGCGGCCAAGACCGGCCCGGTGTCTGCGACCTCCGACAGCAGCTCGACGGTGGCGGAACAGCTGGCGGATGCGCTGTTCGGGAACAAGGCACCTGCGACGGATCTGCCGCGCGTGCTCGGAGGCCGGCCAGCGCTCGAGCGCTCGGACTGGCCTTCCGATGCCATGCCCGCCGGCGCCGCGACCGCGGACGACGACGCCGAGCCCTATGAAGAGGGCGACGAGACCTACGCGGAGTACGACGAGGACTATTACGACGAGGCCGAGCCCGAGTGGGACGACGAGGGCCGCGCGCTGGCGCCGGACTCGCTGAGCGACATGGATGCGGGCCTGGGCCTTGCCGCGCGCCCGCGGCGCAAGCTGGGCCGGCCCGTGGCGGCTGCCATCCTGCTGCTCCTTCTCGTCGGCGGCGGCTATGCCGCCTACAGCCTGATGTCCGGCACCGAGCAGGCGGCCGACGGCCCGCCGCCGGTGATCCAGGCCGACGCCGAGGGCGTCAAGGTGATGGCGGACGGCGCCGACCAGACCGATGGCGGCAAGACGGTCTACGACCGCGTCGGCGAAGACACCTCCGAAAGCGGCCGGCTCGTGCAGAGCCAGGAAGTGCCGATCGATCCGTCCCAGAGCGCGGGAGCCGAAAGCCCGATCTCGTCGCCGCTGCTGCCCAAGCGCGTGCGCACGGTGGTCGTGCGTCCGGACGGGACGATCATCCCGGCGGACGAGCTCGACGCGGCCCAGGGGCAGACCGGCGGGCTGGTCGCTCCGTCGGCCGAAAGCACGGCGAGCGGCGACGCGGCGTCTGAGGTGGCGACGTCGCCCACCCCCACGGCCGACAACGCTCCGCAGACGGCCGCCGACAGCGGGCAGACGCCGAACCTTGCGGAGGATTCCGAGACCTCGTTGCCGGGCGTGACGGTTCCCACCGAGGAAGACACCGCCCTGGCCGAGACGAACGCGGAGGCGGCGTCCGCGCCGGTTCTCTCGCCGATCCGCACGTCCGAGCGCATCGCGGCGCAGCCGAGCCCGGCTCCGGCTCCGCGTCCGGCGACTGGCGAAGGCACCCGGACGGTCTCGACCAGCCGCGTGACCTCGCCACCCGCCACCCAGCAGCGCGGGCCGCTGTCGCTGGTTCCGGATGCCCCTGGCACCGACACGGCCGATGCCTCCGCCACGACGGCGCCGCGCACGCTGCCGAGCCCGTCGCGGCCCGCCGCCCAGCAGCCGGTCGGCGACCGGGTGTCGCCGGCGGTCCTGGCCGCGCAGAACCAGCGGGCCAACCAGCCGCAGGGGACGCAGACCGCCGCCGCGGCTCCGGCCGCCACGACGGCGCCGGCCCCGACGGGCGACTGGGCCGTGCAGGTCAGCTCCCAGCGGACCGCCGATCAGGCCCGGGCGGCCTATCAGCAGCTGCAGCGCAAGTTCCCGAGCGTTCTCGGATCGCGCGAGCCGTCGATCCAGGCGGCCGACCTCGGCGACCGGGGGACGTTCTACCGGGTCCGGCTGCCGACCCAGACCCGCGACGCGGCGAACCAGCTCTGCGCGGACCTGAAGGCGGCCGGCGGCGACTGCTTCATCGGGCGGAACTAGGGACCGTTCTCCGGTTCGCCTGCGAAAAGCTCCGGCGTGTCCCGAGGCGACTCCGGGACCCGACCGTCCCGTGACGGGACATGGAGGGGGCCGGACCGGCATCCGGCGGTCCGCCGCGGTTGACTTCCACGCCCATCGCTTCTCCGCTATCGAAGGCCGCCGTCGCAGGCGGGAATCATCGGCGCGAGAAAAGGGCAGTCCGTGAACGAGACGCGAGCTTTCATTACCGGCATTGCGGGGCCCGTCCTCACGGTCGACGAGGTGACCTTCCTGCGTGAAGCCGCACCCTGGGGCGTGATCCTGTTTCAGCGCAACTGCGTCGACGAAGACCAGGTCCACGGGCTTGTCGAGGACCTGCGCGATGCCCTCGGCTGGCGCGTTCCCGTGCTGATCGATCAGGAGGGGGGCCGCGTGCAGCGGCTGAAGCCGCCGATCTGGCCGGCCTATCCGCCGGTGCGCGTCTACGGCGATCTCTATCTCGCCGACCGGTCCGCCGGCGTTGAGGCCTGCGGGCTGGCGACGCGGCTGATCGCATCGGACCTGCATGCGCTCGGGATCGACGTCGATTGCCTGCCGCTGGTGGACGTGCCGGTGACCGGCTCGCACGACATCATCGGCGACCGCGCCTACGCGACCCGGCCCGACGTGGTGTCGCGGCTCGGCGGCGTGGCCATCGATGCGATGCTGGCGGGCGGCGTGCTGCCGGTGATCAAGCACATCCCCGGGCATGGACGGGCGCGCTCCGACAGCCACCTGGCGCTGCCGGTGGTGGAGGCGAGCTGGGACGAGCTGGTGTCCAGCGACTTCGTGCCGTTCGGCGCGCTCAACGACTGTCCGCTGGCGATGACCGCGCACGTCGTCTACACGGCCATCGATCCCGTGCGCCCGGCCACGACGTCGCCGGACGTGATCGAGCGCGTCATTCGCCACGCAATCGGCTATGATGGCTGCCTGATGAGCGATGACCTCTCCATGCGGGCGCTTTCGGGCGGGCTCGGCGACCGGGCCGTGGCCGCGATGGCGGCCGGCTGCGATCTCGCCCTGCACTGCAACGGGCATCTCGACGAGATGGAGGCCGTTGCCGAAGCGGTGCCGGTGCTCGCCGGTGCAGCGCTGGAGCGCGCCGACCGCGCGCTTGCCGCGCGCCGGGCGCCGGCGGAGTTCGACGTGGCGGCGGCGCGCGCGCGGCTGGCCGAGCTGCTCGAGCCCGTCTGGGCGCATCCGGGAGGATGATGGCGTGAGCGATCCGACGGCCGATCCGTTCGACGCGCCGGTGCGCACCGAACCGCCGTCGTCGGACTCCGACGCGCTCCACGTGGACATTCGCGGCTTCGAGGGGCCGCTGGATCTGCTGCTTGCCCTCGCGCGATCCCAGAAGGTCGACCTGACGCGGATCTCCGTCAGCGACCTGGCGCAGCAATACCTGGCGTTCATCGAGGCGGCCCAGAAGATCCGGCTGGAGCTGGCGGCCGACTACCTGGTGATGGCGGCGTGGCTCGCCTACCTGAAGTCCCGGCTGCTGGTTCCGAAGCCCGCCGACGACGATGAGCCGACCGGCGAGGAGCTGGCCGCCGAACTGGCGTTCCGGCTGAAGCGGCTGGAGGCCATGCGCAAGGCGTCCGAGGACCTGCTCGACCGTCCCCGACTTGGCGTCGCGACGCTGGCGCGGGGCGCGCCGGAACCGCTCGGCGTGCGGCGCCAGACGCGCTGGCAGGCATCGCTCTACGATCTTCTGAACGCCTACGCCTCGCAGCGGCAGCGCGAGATGGTGACGATCGTGCGCATGCGAAAGCGCGTTGTGTGGTCGCTCACCGAGGCGCGCGAGGCACTGGAGCGTATGGTCGGGCGCATCGCCGACTGGACGCCCATCGAGCAACTGTTCGAGCGCTTCCTGATCGACCCGTCGGAACGGACGACCGTGCTGGCCAGCACGTTCTCGGCGTCGCTCGAACTGGTGCGCGAAGGGCGCCTGGAGCTGCGGCAGAGCGGGCCGTTCGCGACGATCTACCTGAAGACCCGCGACGAGGACGAGAGCCCGTGAGCGAGAGCGACCCGATCCTGTTTGCCGACAACGTAATGAACCTGTCGTCGCGGGAGCGGCGGGAGCATCTGCGCATGCTGGAGGCGCTGCTGTTCGCCTCCGCCGAGCCGCTGACCGAGGACATGCTGGCCGAGCGGCTGCCGCGGGGAGCGGAGGTTCAGGCGCTGCTCAGGGACCTGCAGCACGCCTATGCGAGCCGCGGCGTGAACGTCGTGCAGGTCGCCGGCGGCTGGGCGTTCCGAACCGCCGAGGATCTCGCCTTCCTGCTGTCTCGGGAAGCGGTGGAACCGCGGAAACTGTCGCGGGCGGCGCTGGAGACGCTGGCCATCATCGCCTACCATCAGCCGGTGACCCGCGCGGAAATCGAGGAGGTGCGTGGCGTCTCCACGTCGAAGGGAACGCTGGACGTCCTGCTGGAGACCGGGTGGATCCGCATCCGCGGCCGCAGGCGCAGTCCGGGGCGGCCGGTCACCTACGGCACCACCGCGCCATTCCTGGATCACTTCAACCTGCAGGCCATCGACGACCTGCCCGGCCTCGACGAACTCAAGGGTTCGGGACTGCTGGAGGGCACGCCACCGCCCGGGTTCCGCGTCCCGATGCCGAATGATTCCGACACGTTAGGCGACGACGAGGATCCGCTCGACGCCGATGAAAGCGAGTGGGACTAGGCGGCCCGGGCCGCATTGCAGGATAGCCCACGACGAGACGCAAGCTCCGCGACATCGTCTGCGACTATGCTCATTGCCCCACATTTCGCCCTGAGGCTTCTTGCGGAGCAGCCTCGGCAACAGGAAAGGGGCATCCGTTGGCTGCTGTCGACTATTCCAGTTTTCCGAATCCGGAAAAGCCCAGGGTGCGAAGTGATCCGATGCGTGTTCGTCCCATTTATCTGATCATTATTGGGATAGCTGTTGTCGTTCAGATCGGACTGGTCAGCATCGATACGTTCGACAAACTGTATGCGTACAGCCGATCGCACGAAAGCTACGAGATCGACGAAGCGTTCACGATCTTCTTCGTCCTGACGCTGGCGCTCGCCGCCGTGCTCATCGTGCGCACGCGGGATCTGCAGCGGGAAATCCGGTACCGACGCAAGGCCGAGGAGACCGCAGCGCTCCTGGCGCGCCGGGATGCGCTGACGGGGCTGCCCAACCGCCGGCTGCTGCAGGAAGAGTTCGAATATCGGCTCGGTCGGGTCCGCGGCCAGGGCCAGCAGCTGGGCGTGCTGCTTCTGGATCTCGATCGCTTCAAGATCGTCAACGACACCTATGGCCATAGCGCCGGCGACCATCTGCTCCAGGTGGTGTCGGACCGCATCACCTCGGTGCTGCGCGAGAAGGACTTTCTCGCGCGGCTGGGTGGCGACGAGTTCGCCATCCTGATCGACACCGATCCGGAAACGGACGCGCTGTTCAGGATCGCGCAGCGCATCCTGACGTCGGTTGCCGTGCCGTTCGAGGCGGAGGGCGGAGCCTTCTCCGACGTGACCGTCAGCATCGGCATCGCGGTCTATCCGGGCGACGGCGAGACCACCGAAGTGCTCCTGAAGCGGGCCGACCAGGCCATGTACCAGGCCAAGGCGGCCGGGCGGAACACCTATGCCCTCTACGACAAGGCGCTGGGTCGGATCCTGCACGAGCGACTGGAAACGGAGCGCGAGCTGCGTGCGGCGGTGCGCGACCGTCAGATCTTCCCTTTCTACCAGCCGCTGTTCGACCTCACCGAGATGAAGCCGGTGGGGATCGAGGCGCTTGCGCGGTGGCAGCACCCGACGAGGGGCGTGCTCGATGCCGAGCAGTTCATCGGGCTTGCGGAGGATTCGGGCCTCATCGGCGACGTCTTCACGATGATGCTGGAGCAGGTCTGCATCGACGCGCGCAGCTGGCAGATCAAGCTGCCCATCGCCGTGAACGTCTCGCCGTCCCAGTTCCGCGATGTGCTCCTTGCGGAGAAGATCATCGCGCTTCTCGAACGGCACCAGTTCGATCCGCGGTATCTCGAGATCGAGGTCACCGAAACGGCGCTTCTCGTCGACGTCGAGTCGACCCGGCGCACGCTTGCCGCCCTGAAGAAGAAGGGCATCCGCATCGCGCTCGACGATTTCGGGACCGGCTACGCGAGCCTGCGTCAGCTGCGCGAGCTCCCGTTCGACACGGTCAAGATCGACGGGTCGTTCATTCACCGCCTGTCGGAGGACGAGGAGAGCCGCAAGATCGTCACGTCGATCATCGGGCTTGGCCAGGCGCTGGGGCTGGCCACCATCGCCGAAGGCATCGAATCGGCGGAGGAAGCCAAATGGGTGAAGGAACAGGGGTGCCCGTTCGGCCAGGGCTACCAGTTCGTTCGACCTGTCGCCGCCCACGACCTGGAGGCGGCGCTGGAGGCATTCCAGGGGCGGCAGGACGCCTGACACGCGCCGCGTCTGAACGCCGCGCCGGCGAGGCCGAAACTTGCTCCGCCGCGCGAATAGGATAGGAACCGGTCCACTGCGGCGGCAACGAGGCCCGCCGCCATGTGCGAAGGATCCGATGTGTCGGTAGAGACGACCCTGAAGAGCGAGCCTTTCGTCGATCGGGCGCGCGGAGCTTCCACCGCGGCGCACCCCGTGGCGGAGCCGCGCCTGCGTTTCGAAGAGGTGTCGCACCGGTACCGTGAGGGCGCGGTGCTCGATCGTGTGTCGTTCTCGGTCGAGGCGGGCGAAATCCTCTGTCTTCTGGGTCCCTCCGGTTGTGGCAAAACGACGCTTCTGCGAATTTCCGCCGGCGTCGAGCAGCAGAGCGCCGGCCGCGTCTTTCTCGACGGCCACGAGGTGGCCGGTCCGGACACGTTCGTGCCGGCGGAGGCGCGGGGGCTCGGCCTGGTCTTCCAGGACTATGCGCTGTTTCCCCACCTCACCGTGCTCGACAACGTGCTGTTCGGAGCCGATCGCCGCGATCGCGCGTCGGCGCTGAAGCTCGCGCGCGAAACGCTGGGCCGGATGGGCATCAGCCGGTACGAGCGCACCTATCCCCATGCGCTCTCGGGCGGCGAGCAGCAGCGTGTGGCGTTGGTGCGCGCCCTGATGCCGCAACCGCGGGTGCTCCTGATGGACGAGCCGTTTTCCGGGCTCGACAGGACGCTGCGCGACCAGGTCCGCACCGACACGCTGGCGCTGTTGAAGGACACCGGCTCGACGGCGGTGATCGTGACCCACGATCCGGAGGAGGCGATGCTGATCGGCGACCGGATCGCCCTGCTGCGCGCCGGCCGGATGGTCCAGGCCGGCCCGCCGGAAGCGCTGTTCCGCCGGCCCGTTGACCTTGAGGCGGCCCGCTTCTTCTCCGAGCTGAACGAGATCGAGACCACGGTCAGGGGCGGCCTTGCGAGTACGCCGCTCGGACCGGTGGAGGTGCGCGACGCGGCCGACGGCACCCGCGCCGTCGTGGCCATCCGTCCGCATGCGCTGCGGCTCTCCGACGTGAGCGGGGAGGGCGTGGGCGCGGTCGTCGTCGCCCGACGGTTCCTGGGGGAGGTGGAGCGCCTGGATCTCCGTGTCGAGGGGCTGGCGCGGGCGCTGGTGGTCAGGGTCCCGGCGGGGACGGCTCCGGGCGGAGACGAGGTCCGCGTCCGCGTCGCCCCGGACGGCTTCCTCGCATTTCCTCATCCGTGACCGACCTTGCCTTGAGGCGGACACAAGTCGGTGCGTGGATGGGCAGACCTACCCATGTATGGCGTGGTTGCGCCATTGCGGGGGGCGCCTGTTTTTGAAATAGTGCCGATCCAAGTAGCCGACTTCGGCATGTCGGCCAGTCAACGGGAAGCGTTTCGCCCATGGGTGTCAGTGTCTGGCAACTTCTCATCATCGCCGTCATCGTCGTGCTCCTGTTCGGGCGCGGCAAGATCTCCGATCTGATGGGTGACGTAGCCAAGGGTGTGAAGAGCTTCCGCAAGGGGCTCGCCGACGACGAGGACGACGAACCGAAGACCACGGCGTCCGGCAAGACGATCGAGCACACCCCTTCGCCGACCATGAACAGCGAGAAGTCGGAGGATCGGTCGAAGGCCGGTTGATCCCTCTCGTTTAACCGGCGTCGCGGCCCGACCCGAGGCGCATTCCCATGTTCGATATCGGCTGGACCGAAATACTCGTGGTCGCGGTGGTCGCCATCCTTGTGGTCGGCCCGAAAGAGCTTCCATCGATGCTGATGACGTTCGGCCGCACCGTCGGCCGGATGCGCCGGATGGCGAACGATTTCCAATCGCAGTTCAACGACGTGCTCCGCGAGGCGGAGCGGCAGGCGAACGTCGACGACATCCGCAAGGATCTGGCGGCGGTGACCTCCATCGATCCGACCAAGAAGGCGTCGCCGAACTTCGAAGCCAAATCGGAGCCGGTAAAGGCCGGGGCGGCCAACGGAGCGGGCGCGGATGCGTCCGGCGAGACGACGGTTGCCGCCGACGAGCCGGCCAAGGCGGCAACGCCGCCTGAAGATGGCGCCACTCCCGACGCAGCTTCCGCCGAACCCAAGCCGGCGCCGTCCGCCGTGACGCCCGATGCCCTGCCTCCCCAGGCCGTGCCCGGCGATGCCGAGACGGCGCTGCCGGTGACCGAACCGCGGCACAGCACCGTCGAAAGCGAACCGCGTTCATGAGTCAGGACGACATCGACGCCTCCAAGGCTCCCTTGATCGACCACCTGATCGAGCTGCGCGGGCGCCTCATCAAGTCGCTGATCGCGATCGCGATCGCCTTCGTGGTCTGCTTCTATTTCGCCTCCGACATCTTCAACATCCTGGTCGTGCCGTACGAGCGCGCGGCCGGCGCGTCGAAGACGATCGAACTCATCTACACGGCACCTCAGGAATTCTTCTTCACCCAGCTGAAGCTGGCGCTGTTTGGGGCGCTGTTCCTGGCGTTTCCGGTGCTTGCCGTACAGATCTACATGTTCGTCGCGCCGGGTCTCTATCGCAACGAACGGGGTGCTTTCCTGCCGTTTCTGATCGCGACGCCGATCCTGTTCATGATCGGCGCGATGCTCGTCTATTTCCTGGTGATGCCGCTGGCGATGAACTTCTTCCTCGGCATGGAGCAGGATGGCGGGGCGGGGAAGGCCAGCATCCAGCTGCTGCCCCGGGTCAGCGAATATCTCGGGCTGATCATGGTGCTGATCTTCGCGTTCGGCATCGTCTTCCAGCTCCCGGTCATTCTGACGCTGATGGCCCGGGTGGAGCTGCTCACGGCGGCCGACCTCCGGCGCCGGCGCAAGTATGCCGTGGTGATCGCCTTTATTCTCGCGGCGGTTCTGACTCCGCCTGATCCGATCAGCCAGATCAGCCTTGCAGTGCCCGCGATGCTCCTCTACGAGATCTCCATCATCGCGGTCCGGTACGTGGAGCGGTCGAAAGCCCGAAGGGCTGCCGAAGCCGCGGAGGCTGAGAAGGCCGACGACGCGGGCTGACCGCCGTCTTCGCCCGGCCTTTCCGAGACGTACCCGGAGTTCCCCGATGCTCGACATCCGCTGGATTCGCGACAATTCGGCCGCTTTCGATCGCGCGCTCGCCAGCCGCGGGATGGATCCGCTGGCCGACCGGCTGATTTCCCTCGACGAAACGCGCCGGGCCGCCGTCCAGCAGTTGCAGGAGGCCCAGACCCGCCGCAACACCGCCTCCAAGGCGATCGGTCAGGCCAAGGGCTCCGGCAACGAGGCCGAGGCGCAGCGACTGATGGCCGAGGTCGCCAACCTCAAGGCGGAGATCCAGGCCGGCGAAGAGGCTGAGCGCGTCGCCGCGGCCGAGCTGCAGGCGATTCTCGCCGCCACCCCGAACGTGCCGTTCGACGACGTGCCGGTCGGGCCCGACGAAAGCGCCAACGTGGAAGTGCGCCGCGACGGCGAACCGGCGGCGCTCGGCTTCGAGGCGAAGGAACACTACGAGCTCGGCGAGGCGCTGGGCCTCATGGACTTCGAGACGGCTTCGAAGCTCGCCGGGTCGCGCTTCGTCATCCTGAAGGGCGGGCTCGCGCGGCTCGAGCGCGCGCTGGGCCAGTTCATGCTGGACGTGCATACGACCGAGCACGGCTACACCGAGGTTCAGCCGCCGCTTCTGGTGCGCGACGCCGCGCTGTTCGGCACCGCGCAGCTGCCGAAATTCGCAGAGGACCAGTTCGCGACGACGGACGAGCGCTGGCTGATCCCGACCGCCGAAGTGCCGCTGACCAATCTCGTGCGCGAGAAGATCCTGAACGCGGAAGATCTGCCGGTGCGCGTCACCGCGCTCACCCCGTGCTTCCGGTCGGAAGCCGGTTCAGCCGGCCGCGACACCCGCGGCATGCTGCGCCAGCATCAGTTCAACAAGGTCGAGCTCGTGTCGATCACCACGCCCGAGGCGGCGCAGGACGAGCACGAGCGCATGACGGCGTGCGCCGAGACGATCCTGCGCCGGCTCGGCCTGCACTATCGGGTGCTGACGCTGTCGACCGGCGACATGGGATTTTCCTCCCGCAAGACCTACGACATCGAGGTCTGGCTGCCGGGGCAGAAGGCCTATCGCGAGATTTCCAGCTGTTCGGTCTGCGGCGACTTCCAGGCCCGGCGCATGGATGCGCGCTACCGGCCCGAAGACGGTGGCGGGACGCGCTACGTCCATACGCTGAACGGCTCCGGCGTCGCGGTCGGCCGTGCGCTCATCGCGGTTATGGAGACCTACCAGCAGGAGGACGGCTCGATCGCCGTTCCCGAGGTGCTGAAGCCTTACATGGGCGGCATCGAGACAATCGACCGAGCTTGAGGTGAAAATGCGGATTCTGGTCACCAACGACGACGGCATCCATTCGCCGGGCCTCTGGGCGCTCGAGGAGATCGCCAAGGAACTCAGCGACGATGTCTGGGTCGTCGCACCGGAGACGGATCAGTCGGGCGCATCCCATTCGCTGACCGTCAACGATCCGCTGCGGCTGCGCCGTGTCGCAGACCAGCACTACGCCGTGCGCGGGACGCCGACCGACTGCGTGATCATGGGGATCCGCCAGATCCTGGACGCGGCGCCGGACCTGGTGCTGTCCGGCATCAACCGGGGCCACAACCTGGCGGACGACCTGACCTATTCCGGGACGGTCGCCGGCGCGATGGAAGGCACCATCCTCGGCGTTCGGTCGATCGCGTTCTCCCAGTCCTACAACCACGCCGAGGGCACCGAGCCGCGCTACGAGACGTCGGTGGCGCACGGTCCGGGGCTGGTCCGCAAGATCCTCGCGATGGACCTTCCGGCCGACGTCCTCCTCAACGTCAACGTCCCGGACGCGGCACCCGATGCCATCGCCGGCGTGAAGGTGACCACCCAGGGCCGTCGCGACCAGGCCATGCTGTCGGTCGACGAGCGGCACGACGGGCGCGGCAACCCCTACTACTGGATCGGCTTCCAGCGCCGGCCGTTCCAGCCGGGCGAGGGGACCGACCTCGCGGCGGTTCGCGACCGCTACATATCGGTCACCCCCTTGCGCATGGACCTGACGGCCCACAGAGTTCTCGACGACATGAAACAGGCGCTCGGCGGTCTCTGATCCGACCACACGGGCGCGGGTGGACCGGTGCCCGATGGCTGACGAAGAAGAACCCCTGAACGGCGAGCCCACCGAGGCCGACCGGATCGCGCTTGCCGAGCTGATCCTCCAGCTGCGCTCGAACGGTGTGCGGGACCGGCGGGTGCTCGGCGCCATCGAGAGCATACCGCGCCGCCTGTTCCTGGCGTCGCGCCACCAGTCGCTCGCCTATGCCGACCGGGCGATGCCCATCGACTGCGGCCAGACGATCTCGCAGCCGACCATGGTCGCGATGATGACCGAGGCGCTGGAGATCGAGCCCCACCACCGGGTGCTCGAAGTGGGGACCGGCTCCGGCTACCAGGCCGCCGTCCTGGCGCGGCTCGCCAGCGAGGTCTACACGATCGAGCGCTATCGCTCGCTGATGCGATACGCCGAAGACCGCTTCAAGGCACTCAAGCTGGACAACGTGCGCACCCGGATCGGCGACGGCTTCGAAGGGTGGCCGGAGATGTCGCCGTTCGACCGGATCATCGTGACCGCCGCAGCCGAGACGATCCCCGAGGCGCTGACCGATCAGCTCGGGGAGGGCGGCGTGCTGGTCATTCCGGTCGGCCCGCCAGGGGCGGTGCAGGACCTGATGAAGGTGACCCGTCTGGAAGGGCAACTGGTGGAGAGCTTCATCTGCGCGGTGCGGTTCGTGCCGATGATCCACGGCGTTGCCGAGCAGCTTTAACCAGACGGCCGTATCCGCAAACCGCGCAAATCCGTGACCTGGCGGCGCCGGGATTGCCGGCATCTTTCGCGATTGGTCCGGATTTTTCCGACCCGCTTAAACCTTCGTCAACGTTACCCGTGTTTTCTAACGATGGAATCACACTTCTGACGCAGGGTGGCCATCGATGTTCTCGCACGTCTCGAACGGCAGAGGTAACGGTACGGTTGGCCGGGCGGTTGCAGTAACGCTCGTTGCAGCCTTCGCCGCCGGTTGCAGCTCCGACGTATCCCGTTTCACCGGCGGGCCGATCTATGCCGGCTCGACGCCGAATCAGCAGGCGCTGCTCGGCGGCAGTCCGGACGACCAGTTCGCGACCGGATCGCTTCCCGGGTCGGCGCCAGCGCCGCTCCAGCAGCAGTCCGCGCTGTCGAGCGGGGCGGTCGGCACGGCTGGACCGGTCATCAATCACAAGGGCTGGACGACGGCGGGCGGGACCACCGTGGCTGCGCAGTACGGCGACACCATCGATTCGCTGAGCCGCCGCTACGGCGTGCCGGCCGACGTGCTGGCGGTCACCAATCGCATCTCCGCCGGCACCCAGCTGCAGCCGGGCAGCAAGATCGTCATCCCGACCTATTCGACCAACCCGCCGGTGCAGTCCGCCAGCATCACCCCTGCGGCATCGATGCCCAGCACCGGCGCTCCCGGCACCTATACGGTCAAGCCGGGCGACACGGTGTGGTCGATCGCACGGCAGACGAGCGTCACCCCGAACGAGCTCCTGGCGGCGAACGGCATCGCCTCGACCGGCACCATCCGCGTCGGCCAGACCCTGAAGATCCCGGGCGGCTCAGGCGCCAGTTCCCTTTCCGCAACGCCCACCGAGACGGTCGCGACCGGCGCTCCGGAAACGAGCCTGAACCAGCAGAAGGCCGCGATCGACGAGGGGACGCAGCCGGCGGCGGCAACCGAACAGCCGAAGGAAGTCCAGGTCGCCTCGCTTCCCTCCGAGGCCGGCAAGGTCGGCGCGGCGGTGACGCAGACCGACGCCGCCGAGGAACCCGCTGCCAAGCAGGCGCCGCCGACCTCCGAGGGCGCCGACGGCTTCCGCTGGCCGGTCCGCGGACGCATCGTCTCCGGCTTCGGCAAGCAGTCCGACGGCACCAACAACGACGGCATCAACCTTGCGGTGCCGGAAGGCACGCCGGTCAAGGCCGCCGAGAAGGGCACCGTCATCTATGCCGGCAACGAGTTGCAGGGCTACGGCAACCTGGTGCTGATCCAGCACAAGGACGGCTGGGTGTCCGCCTATGCGCACGCAGAGGAGCTTCTGGTGAAGCGCGGCGAGACGGTGCAGCGCGGCCAGGTGATCGCCAAGGCCGGCACGACGGGCTCCGTCTCGCAGCCGCAGCTCCACTTCGAGTTGCGTAAGGGATCGCAGCCGGTCGATCCTCTGCCGCACCTGGCTGGTGCGTAGGTTCGGCCGCGAGCGAAACGACAGCACCTCTGGAACACGGCTGATGCCGCAGAGCCTGACGGAAGCGTTCACCGCTTCCGTCAGGCCTTTGTTTTTGCAGGCCGGAATGCGTTCCGCGGGACTTCACCGCACTCATGGGTTGCGGCTGAAATGTGGCGGGATCGTGGGCGGATTTGGCCCCGGGGGTTGACCTGAGGACCCCACCCATGCGTGATTAAGCGAAAGCGAACCAACGCGCGTGGGAACAGTGGCGACATCAGCACATGAAGTCACGGCCAATGAGGCCGGGGCCACAGTCCAATTCGACAGTGTCCAGAAGAGCTACGACGGTGAAACACTCGTCGTCAAAGACCTAAATCTTGATATTTCGAGGGGCGAGTTCATCACGATGCTCGGGCCGTCGGGCTCCGGCAAGACGACTACCCTGATGATGCTCGCCGGTTTCGAACCGGCCACCCATGGCGAAATCTTCCTGGATGGTGCTCCCATCAACAACGTCCCGCCTCACAAGCGCGGGATCGGGATGGTGTTCCAAAACTACGCGTTGTTCCCTCACATGACGGTGGCGGAGAACCTCGCCTATCCCCTGAAGGTTCGCGGCAAGTCGCGGTCCGAGATCGACGCCCGCGTCGACCGAGCCCTTGGGATGGTGGAGATGCCCGGTTTCGGCAGCCGCCGTCCGGCGCAGCTTTCGGGCGGACAGCAGCAGCGCGTGGCGGTGGCCAGGGCGCTGGTGTTCGAACCCAACCTGATCCTGATGGATGAGCCGCTGGGGGCCCTCGACAAGCAGCTGCGGGAGCAGATGCAGTTCGAGATCAAGCACATCCATGAGACCCTTGGCGTGACGGTCGTCTACGTGACCCACGACCAGACCGAAGCGCTGACGATGTCGGACCGGGTCGCGGTGTTCAACGACGGCAAGATCCAGCAGCTGTCGACGCCGGAGGATCTCTACGAGCATCCCATGAATTCGTTCGTCGCCCAGTTCATCGGCGAGAACAACAAGCTGTCGGGGACGGTCAAGTCGGTGAGCGGCGAGGAATGCGTCGTCGAGCTCGACCACGGCGAGACGGTCACGGCCAATGCCGTGAACATCGGCGGACCCGGCACCCGGACGACGCTGTCGCTGCGGCCGGAGCGCGTCGAGATCCTGCCGTCGTCCGACTACACCAATGTACTCGATGCCAAAATCATCGAGCTCATCTTTCTCGGCGACCACATCCGCGCACGGCTGGGTGTGGCCGGGAACGAGGACTTCATCGTGAAGGTGCCGAACAAGCACGATGAGCACGATCTCAGGGAAGGCGAGACGACGAAGGTCGGCTGGCACGCTTCCGACTGTCGTGCACTCGATCCGATCGAGATCGCCTGATCGCTGTCAAGGCGGTCGGGTCTGAGGGTCATTCGGACCCGTTTTCAGTGAATTCGCGGACTACAAAGCAAGGAGAGCAGAAGTGATGACCAAAGCGAAGAGCATTACCCTCGCGATGGCGGCTTCCGTTGTCGCCATCACGGCGGCGCACGCCCAGGACAAGACGCTGACGATCGTCTCGTGGGGCGGCGCCTACACCAACTCCCAGGACAAGGCGTACCATCAGCCTTACTCGGAGAAGACCGGCACGAAGATCCTGCAGGAAGACAAGTCCGCACAGGCGCTCGCCGGCATCCGTTCGCAGGTGGAAGCCGGCAACGTGACCTGGAACGTCGTGGACATGCTGCAGTCGGACGCCAAGCGGGCGTGTGACGAAGGCCTGATCATGGAGATCCCGGCCGACGAGTGGCTTGCGCCGGCGCCGGACGGCACGCCTGCCAGCAAGGACTTCATCGAGGGCACGCTGGGCGACTGCTTCGTTCCGCAGATCCTCTACGCGACGATGTTCGCCTACGACACGGAAGCCTTCCCCGACGGTGGGCCGGAGACGATCGCCGACATCTGGGACGTGGAGAAGTTCCCGGGCACGCGCGCTCTGCAGAACATCCCGCAGAAGAACCTCGAGTGGGCACTCATCGCCGACGGCGTGGCTCCGGCGGACGTCTATGATGTCCTCGCCACCAAGGAAGGCCAGGATCGCGCCTTCACCAAGCTCGACGAGATCCGTGACAACGTGATCTGGTGGTCGGAAGGCGCGCAGCCCCCGCAGATGCTCGCCGACGGCGAGGCGGCCATCGCGACGGCCTACAACGGCCGCATCTTCAACGCGCAGGTCAAGGAAGACCAGCCGTTCAAGATCATGTGGGATGGCCAGATGTTCGAAGTCGACGGCTGGGTCGTTCCGGTCGACAACGAGGACAAGCTGGACCTGATCAAGGACTATCTCTACTTCGCGACCGATACGCAGCGGCTCGCCGATCAGGCGAAGTACATCTCCTACGCGCCGGCTCGTAAGTCGTCCGTCCCGATGGTCTCGACGTACGAGGGCACCGACATCGACATGAAGCCGCACATGCCGACGTCGCCGGAGAACTTCGAGAACGCCATCCAGTTCAACACGGACTTCTGGGCCGACTACGGCGACTCGCTCGAAGAGCGGTTCAACGCCTGGCTCGCGAAGTAGTCTGAACTGACACGAAAACGGCCGGGCGCGGTGCAAGCCGCTGCGCCCGGCCTTCGATCGCAGCGCGGACGTGTGGTCCGCAGCCCGATCCCCCAAGGTTTTCAAGTCTGGATAGAGCCTGTCGAAGGGAGCCGCCCGGTTCGGCCCGGCACCCTTCCCGGACGACAGTGAAGCCCGATCGCAAGGCGGTCGTGGCGCGGCGTTTACCAAGGAGCCGACGGTGACCGACACGTATGCGGCAAGTCACGGACCTGACGGCGGAGACGACAGCTCCTCCGCGCCGCTGACCACGGTCGACGGTACGCCTCTCAAGGTCTCCCTCAGGCGCGCCGAAGCCCGCGCCCGGCGTCGTGCCTTCTATCTCGTCCTGCCGCTTCTGGCGTTCCTGGTGATCACCTTCGCGGTCCCGATCGTGCAGATGATCTCGCGCTCCGTGGTGAACCCGGAGGTCTCCGAGTATCTGCCGAACACGGCCGCGGCGATCCAGTCGTGGGACGGTGAAGAGGTGCCGCCCGAAGAGGTGTTCGCCGCGATGGCGGACGACATGAAGGTGGGCCTGGAAGACCGGACGCTCGGTCGCGCGGCGGCCCGCATCAACCGCGAGATACCCGGTGCCCGCTCCACCGTTCTGGGGACGGCGCGGCAGCTCGACGAGATGACCCCGCCCTACCGGGACGCGTTCATCGCGGAGGACGACGACTGGCAGAGCCTTGAGTTCTGGCGGCTGATCAAGCGCGAGACCCGCACGCTGACGCCGGTCTACTACCTGCTCGCATTCGATTTCGAATATTCCCCGCAGGGCGAGATCGTCGAGCGGCCGGAATCCTACCAGGTCTACCGGCTGCTGTTCATGCGGACGGCGTGGATGAGCCTGCTCATCACCACGCTCTGCATCGTGCTGGGCTACCCGATCGCCCACCTCTTGGCGACGCTGCCGCTGAAGACGTCGAACCTGTTGATGATCCTGGTGCTTCTGCCGTTCTGGACATCGCTTCTGGTGCGAACATCCGCCTGGATCGTGCTGCTGCAGCAGCAGGGCGTCATCAACGACATGATGGTGTGGCTCGGCGTCATCGACGACAGCGGCCGCTTCCGGATGATCTACAACCAGCTGGGCACGATCATCGCCATGACGCACATCCTGGTGCCGTTCATGATCCTGCCGCTGTACTCCGTGATGAAGACGATCCCGCCGTCGTACATGCGTGCCGCGCGGTCGCTGGGGGCGACCCAGACCCGCGCGTTCGTGACCGTCTACATGCCGCTGACCATTCCCGGGCTCGCCGCGGGCGTGCTGCTCGTGTTCATCCTGGCCATCGGCTACTACATCACGCCCGCCCTGGTGGGTGGCGACACCGGTATTTTCATCTCGAACCTGATCGCCCAGAACATGACCGGCTCGACGGCCCAGCTTCGCCTCGCGGCGGCACTGGCGACGATCCTGCTGGTCGCGGTTCTGGTGCTCTACTGGGCTTTCAACAAGCTCGTGGGCGTCGATCGGTTGAAGTTCGGCTAGAGGGAGGGCCAGGACATGTCACTTCCTCCGTACGCCGGGACCGGCGAGCGCATCTGGTACTACTCCTACCGGGTGATCTGCGCGCTGATCTTCCTGTTCCTGATCTTCCCGATCATCGTGATCGTGCCGCTCTCGTTCAACGCGGAGCCGTATTTCACGTTCACCAAGGAAATGCTGACCTTCGATCCGGCCGGCTACTCGCTGCGCTGGTATCGGGATCTGCTGGGCAGCGAGGAGTGGCTCTTCTCGATCCGCAACTCGTTCATCATCTCGATCTCGTCGACGATCGTGGCGACGACGCTCGGAACGCTCGCGGCCCTCGGCCTCAGCCGGCGCCACATGCCGTTCCGCGCCGCGATCACCGCGGTGCTGATCTCTCCGATGATCGTGCCGCTGATCATCACGGCGGCGGCGCTGTTCTCGTTCTATGCGCGCGTGAACCTCGCCAACACGTTCTTCTCAATCATCCTGGCGCACGTGGTGCTGGGCGCGCCGTTCGTGGTCATCACGGTGACGGCGGCGATGTCGAGCTTCGACGAGCAGTTGCTGCGGGCATCCGCCAGCTTGGGCGCCAACCAGTTCACGACGTTCTTCAAGATCATCCTCCCGCTGCTGCTTCCCGGCGTCATCGCCGGTGCGCTGTTCGCCTTCATCACGTCGCTCGACGAGGTGGTGGTGGTGATCTTCTTGGCCGGCCCGGAGCAGACGCCGATGACGGTGCGGATGTTCTCCGGCCTGCGTGAGGAGATCAGCCCGACGATCCTCGCGCTCGCTTCCATCCTGGTGGCGTTCTCGATCCTGCTGCTGACGGTGATGGAGCTCATGCGGCGGCGTGGCGAACGACTGCGCGGCATCAAGAACTGATTGCCCGGCGGGCCGCTCCCGCGGCCTGCCAACCTCCTGAACATCCTGGGCTCGGTCGTCTTGTTCCTGCAATTCGTGCGGGCATGGTCGCCCGCATGGCAGGTATCCGGTTGTGCTGCTGGACAGCGGCCGTGTGCGCGTCTTCAATCCCACCACGATGACCAAGCCAGGCCGACGGAACGGCCGGCATCAACAAGACGACGGGGAGGGCACGGCATGGGATGTCGTGTGGACGGGACGGTCGCCCGCGCGGTGCGCAGGGCGACGCCCGCACGGGGCAGCCGCTGAATGCCCCACGATGATGCGACGACGCGTCGGTGGCTTCTGGTCGGCGCGCTTGCGCTTGCCCCCGCCGTCAGCAACGGGTTTGCCCGCTTCGCCTACGGGCTGATCCTGCCGGCCATGCGGATCGACCTCGGCTGGAACTACACCCAGGCGGGCTGGATCAACACCGCGAACGCGCTCGGCTATCTGATCGGTGCGCTCCTTGCGCTGACGCTGATCTCGCGCGTCGGGTCGCGGCGGATGTTTGCCGGCGGCATGCTGCTGACCGCGCTGGCGCTCCTGTTTTCGGGCATGACCCGGGATTTCCTGTTCCTGACGGTGTGGCGGGTGCTCGCCGGGGTGGGCGGCGCTCCGGCCTTCATCGCCGGCGGGGCGATGGTGTCGGCGGTGTTCCGCGGGCAGCCGTTGCGCAGCGCGCTCGCGATCGCACTCTATTTCGGCGGCGGCGGCATCGGCATGCTGATTTCCGGCGCCAGCATTCCGCTGGTCCTCGACGGGGCCGTCCATTCCTGGCCGATGGTCTGGCGGGGGATGGGGCTCGCGAGCCTCGCGACGATGGGGCCGGTGATCTGGGCGGTGCTGTCGGTCTCGCCGGTCGACGGCGGTCCGAGCAAGATCCGGCCGGCCCGGCTCCCGTGGCGGGCGATGAGCCTGGAGCTCATCGCCTATTTCCTCTTCGCGGTCGGGTACATCGTCTACCTCACCTTCGTGGTCGCTTGGATGCGGGAAGGGCAGGCCTCGGCCGTGCTGATCGCCTCGATGTGGTCGCTGATCGGATTCATGGTCATGGCTTCGCCGATCCTGTGGCGGGGGATACTGGCGCGCTACTCCGGCGGCACGCCGATGGCGCTGGCCTGCACCGCCACCGGTGTCGGCACGCTGCTGCCGATCTTCGTGCCGGGACCGATGGGCGCGCTCGCCTCGGCATTCGTCTTCGGCGGCTGCTTCTTCATGGGGCCGGCATCGGTCACCGCTTTCGGGCGCAACAACCTCCCAGAGGCCCAATGGGGCTCGTCGATCGCGCTGTTCACGACGATCTTCGCCGTCGGCCAGCTGATCGGCCCGGTCGCGGCCGGCTACATCTCCGACCTGACCTCCGACCTGACGCTCGGCCTGATCATCGCCGGAGCGACGCTCATTCTCGCGGGTGCGCTGGCCGCCTTCCAGAAGCCACTTACGGCGCGATGAGGATGGCGCGGAAGTCGTTCACGTTGGTGCGGGTCGGTCCGGTCACGACGAGATCGCCGAGCGCCTCGAAGAACGAGTAAGCGTCGTTGCGCGCGAGGAAATCGCGCGGATCGAGCCCGAGGGCGCGGGCCCGCGCAAGCGTCGTCTCGTCGACCAGCGCGCCGGCATTGTCCTCCGAGCCGTCGATGCCGTCGGTGTCGCCGGCAAGCGCGGTGATGCCGGCGCGCCCTTCCAGGGCAATGGCCAGGCCAAGCAGGAACTCCACGTTGCGGCCGCCGCGCCCGTCCGAGCGCACCGTGACCGAGGTCTCTCCGCCCGAAAGCACGACGCAGGGCGGCTTCGCCGGAGTTCCGTGCTCGGCGCAGGAGATGGCGATCGCCGCGAGCACCTTGGCGACCTCGCGGGCCTCGCCCTCGATCCGGTCGCCGAGCACGACGGGCCGATAGTCTGCCGCCTCGCATGCCTGCGCCGCAGCCTGCAGCGACAGGGCCGGGGTGGCGATCATCCGGTAGGTGGCGTGATCCAGCCGCGGGTCGTCCGGCTTCGGGGTTTCGGCACCGGGTTCGCGGAGCCACCGGGTGATCGATGCCGGCACGTCGAGGCCGTACGCCTTCAGGACCGCCAGCGCATCGGCGGCCGTGGTGGCGTCGCCCACCGTCGGGCCCGACGCGATGACGCCGGGATCGTCGCCCGGCACGTCGGAGATCGCCAGCGTGACCAGCCGGGCAGGGCGGGCCGCTAGCGCGAGGCGGCCGCCGGCGACCGTCGAGACGTGCTTGCGCACGGTGTTCATGTCGGAGATCGGAGCGCCCGACCTGAGGAGCAGGCGGGCGAGCGTTTGCATGTCCTCCAGCGTCACGCCGGGCGGCGGGCCGGCGAGCAGCGCCGAGCCGCCGCCGGAGATGAGCGCGACGACCAGATCGTCCGCGGTAAGGCCGTCGAGGGCGGCCAGAAGCTCCCGGGTCCCGGCTTCGCCGGCGGCATCCGGGACGGGGTGGGACGCCTCGACGATCCGGATGCGGTCGGTCGGTTCGCCGTGGCCGCGCCGTGTCAGCACCACCCCTTCCAGCGGACCGGACCAGGCCGCCTCCAGCGCACGCGCCATCGCGGCCGATGCCTTGCCCGCCCCGATGACGACCGTTCGACCCTTGGGCGGATCGGGCAGGTGGGGGGAGAGGCAGTGATCCGGATGGGCCCGGGCAACCGCGACGTCGAAGAGCCGGCGGAGCAGCTGACGGCTCGTCTCGAGCGTATCGGCCGTTGGCATCGTGGCTGAGGTCACGTCAGTGGCTCCGAGGCATAGTTGGCACGGCGGCGACCGGTCGCGACGGCCGAGGGCGGATCGCGACGGCGCGGCGACAGCCTGATCCCTTTCTTGGCCGGATGACGGCGCCTGTCAAAGGATCGCAGCGATGGCGCGCTCCCGGCCAGCCCTCCGTCCCGGGGGATTGACGCCCGGGTGGCGGGAGGCGACGGTCGGGCGGAATCGCCGAGTCTACCTCGGCCCGGTTCGCTATTCGCCGCTTCTCCGACCAACGGGACCCTGTCGCTTGCCGCTGTCCGACCCGCTGCCAACCGACCCGCTGGAGGCGTTCGCGCGGGCCTCCCTGGCGATGTGGGACGTGCCCGCGGCCGCCGATGTGCGGCTGATCAACCTGTCGGAAAACGCCACCTATCTGGTCACGGCGCCGGGTGGCTGGCGCTCGGTGCTGCGGGTTCATCGTGTGGGCTATCACACGCGCAGGGCCATCGAGAGCGAGCTCGCCTGGATGCATGCGTTGCGGCGGGATGCCGGGGTTCCGACGCCACCGGTGATCGCGGGCAAAGGCGGCGAGCGGATTGTCGCGCTGAGGCCGACCGAAGGCGCGCCGGAGCGGCATCTGGTGATGTTCGAGTACATCGACGGGTGCGAGCCGGAGGTGGGCGACGACCTGTCGGCGCCGTTGCTGCGGCTGGGCGAGATCTCGGCGCGTCTGCACGGCCACGCGATGGGATGGCGGCCTCCCGCGGGCTTCGAACGTCTCACCTGGGACGAGGAAGCGATCCTCGGCCGAACGCCGACGTGGGGGCACTGGCGCGACGGCCCCAACGTCGATGCGCGCGCCGAGGCGGTTCTCTCCCGGCTGGAGGCGACGCTGCGGGACCGGCTGCGGCGCTACGGCAAGGGCAGGGAGCGCTACGGCCTGATCCACGCCGATGTGCGGCTGGCCAACCTTCTCGTCCACGAGGGCGAGACCCGGGTGATCGACTTCGACGACAGCGGCTGGGGCTGGTTCCTGTACGACGTGGCGACCGCCTTCTCGTTCGTCGAGGATCATCCGAAGGTGCCGGAATGGACGGACGCCTGGCTGGAGGGATATCGGCGTGTCCGGGAACTGCCCGCCGAGGACGAACGCGAGATCCCGACGTTCGTCATGCTACGCCGGCTGGCGCTGCTGGCCTGGATCGGATCGCACGCCGAGACCGACCTTGCGCGCGACCTGGCGCCGCGCTTCGCGTCCGTGTCGTGCGACCTCGCCGAGGCCTATCTGGCGCGCTTCGGCTGACCGGGTTCGGAGGCGTGATCCTTCAGGGCGCGTCGATGCCGAGGGCTTCGAAGCTCTTCGCGGTGAGGCGCTGCCGGCGATCTTTTTCGGCTGGCCATGCGGCGGCCTGTTCCGCGATCGCCTTGCCGCCGTCGGCGACGCTGAACGCATTCGCCGAGGCGATGTCGGCCAGGGCGTCCCACGAGACCGGAACCGCGACGGGAGCGCCTTCGCGCGAGCGCGGGGAGAACGGTGCGATGGCCGTCGAGCCGAACTGGTTGCGGAAATGGTCGATAAAGATTTTGCCCGTCCGCTTCTTCTTGGCCATCGAGGCGACGAAGCGCTTGGGGTCGATCTCTTCCATCTTGGCCGCGAAGCCGCGGGCGAACGTCGTGACGTCCTCCCAGTCGAGCCGCCGTTCCAGCGTAACGACGAGATGGATGCCCTTGCCCCCGGTGAGGAGCGGGTAGCTCTCCAGCCCAGCCGACCGCAGCACCTTGGCTAGATCCACGGCGGCCGCCTTGAGGTCCTTGAACCCGAAGGCCTCGTCCGGGTCGAGATCGAACACCATCCGGTCGGGGCGCTCGATACGGTCGAGACGGCTGCCCCAGATGTGCACCTCGAGCGCGCCCACCTGGGCACAGGCGACCAGCGCCTCGCGCGAATTGATGACCAGATAGTCCTTGGTGGTGCCGGAGCGCTCCTTGACCGGCCTGGTGTCGAAGGCATCCGGCAGGCCGGCGCCGGCGTGCTTCTGGAAGAAGCAGGCCTTCTCGCGGCCTTCGGGGCAGCGCACCAGGCTGACCGCGCGCCCCTCGATCTCCGGCAGCATCACGTCGGCGATCGCGTCGAAATACTCAGCCAGCGATTTCTTCGTGACATTCATCTGGGGGAAGAGCACCCGCTGGGGATGGGTGAGCCGGACGCCGGCCACCTGGATTTCCTCGTTGCTCATTGCCGGACCATCCCCTTTTCTGGATCCGCGACCGCGCTTCGGCGGCCGGGGCGCGTCCTGATCGTCCTCCATCGCGCGCCTGAGCGAGGGTGTTTCGGCGACGATCTCGGACGCCGGCTTGTCGTCCCGCAGCCCCACGAAGACGCCATGGCGAACGGAGCCGTCGCGGGTCGTCTCTGCGAACGACACCTCAGCCACCAACACCGGCTTCACCCAGTGCGCGGAGCGCGCAATCGCGGCCGGCACTTCGTCGAAGGGGGAGGTCTTGCGCGCATGGCGGGCAAGACGCTTGCCGATCTCCTCGAGCAGGTCGCCGTCGAAGCCGGTGCCCACCCTTCCGCAATAGCGCAGCCTGCCATTGTCGTTGACGCCGAGGAGCAGCGACGAGAACGCCCGCGCCTTGGTCGAGGGCGACCAGCCGCCGATGACGAACTCCTGGCGTTTTACGCACTTGATCTTCAGCCAGTCGTGGCTGCGGGTCGAGCGATAGCGGCCGTCGGCGCGCTTGGCGATGATGCCCTCGAAGCCGCGGCTGCAGGCGAGGCGGGAGATCCGCGAGCCATCGCCATCGATGTAGGTCGACAGGTGGATGGGTGCCTTCGGTTTGGCGGGAAGGACGCTTTCAAGAGTCGCCTTCCGATCCACCAGCGGCTTGCCGCGCAGATCGGTGCCATCGTGGCGGAGGATGTCAAAGACCATGAAGGACAGCGCGGAGGGGTCTTCCTTCAGGGCGCGCTGCAGAGCGCCGAAGTCGCTGCGACCGGACGGGTCGGAGACGATGACCTCGCCATCGAGGAGCGTGTCGGGCAAGTCGAGGGCGGCCAGGGCGGCGGGGATGGGTCCGAACTTCTCGGTCCAGTCCTTGCCGGATCGCGTGTAGCAGCGCACCGACCCGTGGTCGCAGGCGGCGATCATCCGGTAGCCGTCGAACTTGGTCTCATAAATCCAGCCGTCGCTGGTCGGCGCATCGTCGGCCAGGGTGGCGAGCTGCGGCGCCACGAAGGCCGGCGGCTTGCCCTTAGGTGCGGATTTCGCAGAGGCCTTGGGGGCTGACTCCTTCGAAGCACGCGCCTTGGAGGTGGCGAGCCGCGACGCGCTTTTCGCGATCGCCCGTTTCGCGCGGGCTGGCTTGCCCGCGGTGATGTCGTCCATCGAGCGCCCGGTGGTGACGCTGCTCGCTTGATCGAGCACCTCGTCGGTGGTGGCGGTCTCGTCGTCCTTCTTGATCAGCAGCCAGTTCTCCCGGCCCTTGTCGCCATTGCGGCGGCTCGCCATCCGCACGAGTGCGAAACCGCCCTTCAGGCGCTGGCCGGCCAGGGTCAAAGCGAGTTTCCCCTCCTTCAGTCCCGTCGCCGGATCGCCCTCCGCCACGAACGGTCCGTGATCCCACACCATGACCGTGCCGCCGCCGTATTCGCCTTTCGGGATGGTGCCTTCGAAATCGGCGTAGTCGAGGGGATGGTCCTCGGTGCGCACCGCCAGCCGCTTTTCCGACGGATCGAGGCTCGGACCGCGGGTGACGGCCCAACTGGCGAGAACGCCGCCGATCGCCAGCCGGAAATCGTAATGGAGGCGGCGGGCGGCGTGCTTCTGAACGACGAAGAAGCCGTCGGCCGGCGCCTCGCCGTCGCCGGACGGTTCGCTGGTCTTCGCGAAGTCGCGCTTCGATCGATAGATCGAGAGATCGGCCATCGCGCGTCAGGCTGCCTTGGCCGTCTTGCGGGCGCGGGGCTTGGCCTTGGCGTCCTTGGCGCCGCCCGCCGACTTGCTGCTCTTCGCGGGGGTCCGTGTCTTGGCGGAAGATCCACCGGCCCGCGACTTGGCATTCGGCTTTTCGCCAAGGCTCTTCTTCAGCGCCGCCATCAGGTCCACCACCTTGCCGCTGTCGGCGGTGTCCTCATCGACGGCGACGTCGGTCTTGCGGCCCTTCGCCTTCCGCTCGATCAGCTCGCGCAGGGCATCGTTGTAGCGGTCCTTGAAGGCGTCGGCCTTGAAGGCCGACGATTTCCGCTCGATGAGCTGCTCGGCGATCGACACGAGCTCGTCGTCGGACTTCTCGTCGCTGAGACCGGAGAAATACGGGGTGGCGCGGTGGAGTTCATCGGAGAAGCGCAGGGTTTCGATCATGAGCCCGGCGCCGCACGGCTTGAGCGCTGCGACGTACTCGCGGCCGCGCATCACGAACTGGCCGAGCCCGATCTTGCCGGTCTTCTTCAGGGCATCGCGCAGGACCCGGAAGGCGTCTTCGGCAAGCTCGTCGTCGGGAACGACATAATACGGGCGGTCATAGTAGATCGGATCGATCTCGCAGACATCGACGAACTGGACGAGCTCGAGCGTTTTCTTGGCGTCGATCTTGATGTCGTCGATGTCGTCCTCGGTGACGAGAACGTACTTGCCCTTCTCGATCTCGAAGCCCTTGACGATGTCATCGCGCTCGACCGGGCCGATGCCCGGGACGATCTTTTCGTAGCGGATCCGCTTGCCGCTCGGCTCATGGATCTGGTGGAAGGACAGCTTCGCGCTCGATCGCGTGGCGCTGTAGAGCTTGACCGGCACGGCCACGAGCGCGAGCCGGATCTGTCCGCTCCAGATGGGGCGCGAGGGAGCCATGGGGTCTTCTCCTTGTCAGCCGGCCGCCAAGGCCCGCGCCTGACGGCTTTCCCAGTCGAGATGCCAAGCGAATCAACGCCGACCGGGCGGTTTGGTTCGCCGGGCAGACGATCACGATCGATTTTGGAACCGTGACCGAGGGACCAGCGTTCGGCAGACAACCCAAGACGTCCGCGCTCGGCATCCGATGCCGCTGCAGCGGGCGCATCACGGAAGAAGGAAGAGTGTCATGTCCAGCATCAGTGGCAAGAAGATCGTCATCGTCTCCACCAACGGCTTCGAGCAGTCCGAACTGGAAGTCCCGCGCGACAAGCTCCGCGAGGCCGGGGCGACGGTGCATGTCGCGACGCCTGACGGAAAGGCCATCAAGGGCTGGGACAAGAGCGACTGGGGCCGCGAGGCCGAGGCCGACAAGAAGATCGCCGACGTGTCGGTCTCCGACTACGACGCGATCGTGCTGCCGGGCGGCCAGATCAATCCGGACCTGCTGCGTGTAGACGACGATGCGATGAAGGTCATTCGGGCGTTCATCTCGAGTGGCAAGCCGGTTGCCGCGATCTGCCACGCCCCGTGGCTTCTGGTCGAAGCGGGCGCCGTCAAGGGCCGCGAGATGACCTCCTACCATTCGATCCGCACGGACGTCGAAAATGCCGGCGCCATCTGGAAGGACGAAAAGGTCGTGGTTTCCGAGGGGATCATCACCTCGCGCAAGCCGGGCGACCTCGACGCCTTCGTCGCGAAGATCATCGAAGAGGTCCAGGAGGGCCGCCACGAGCGCCACGCGGCGTAAGGGCAGCCCGGCGCTTGCCGGGTGCCAACCTGAGCAAAAAAGGGCGGCGGTCGCAGGTGCGGCCGCCGTTTTTTATGGAATAGGTTCGTTCAGTGGGACCGGAGCGCAGACACCAGCTCCGGCTTTGACATCTTGGATCGTCCGTCGATCCCGATTTCCCGGGCTCGATCGTAGAGATCGGATTTCGACCATTCCTCGTAGGGCGGGGCTTTGCCGCCCTTGCTGGAGGGCTTGTCGCCCGCCGCCTTCGCGTTGGCGATCCGGGCCGACTTTTCCTTGCTGTTTCCCTGCTTGCGCAGCTCCTCATAGAGCTCGTCGTCCTTGATCTGCTTGCCGTGAGACTTCGCCATGTCGGGTCTCCTGCTTCGGGTGTTTGTGCGAGTGCACGTGTCGTGCGCTGGGAAAACCGCCGACCCGCGGCCCGGTTCCCAAGCCCGGCGGGAGGCAGGGTCGCCGCGATCCGCGGCGCCGGGACAGGCGTGATCGGGAACGTCCGTCGGCGCGCACCGTTCATCTAACCAAGGGCAGACCGAGAGGGCGACGAGACATGGCGACTTCGGATACGGATCGCGGCCAGGCCGCGGCCGACGAACCCATCACGAACGAAGGAATTCTCGAGGACGATCCGGAATCCGTGGCGGTTCGGGGGAGGGGCCGCACGGCTGACAATCCAACGGAGATTCCGTGGCGCGGCTGGCGGGACATTCTGGTGCGCGTCTACCACCGCATCATTCAGGATCGCATCGGCCTGATTGCCGCCGGGGTCACCTTCTACGCGATGATGGGCTTGTTTCCGGCCATCGTGGCGCTCGTCTCCATCTATGGGCTGGTCACCGACGCGAGCTCGCTCCAGGACCAGATCCAGTTTCTCTCCGGCTATCTCCCGCGCGATGCGCTGAGCCTTCTGTCGACGGAACTGCACCGCATCACCCAGGTCCGCGGCGGAAGCCTGGGGATCGCCGCGATCGCCAGCATCGCGGTGGCGCTCTGGAGCGTGAATTCCGCGGTGCTCGCGCTGTTCCAGTCGCTGAACGTCGCCTACGGCGAGGCGGAGAAGCGCTCCATCTTCAAGCTCTACTCGACCGGCTTCCTGGTGACGATCGGCATCATCATCGTGACGGTGCTGGTGGTGAACATCATCATCGTGCTGCCGCTGCTGCTCTCGGCCCTCGGCTTCAGCGAGGAGACGGAATTCATCATGCGGCTGATCTCGGCGCCGCTGTTCTTCGTGCTCATGGTGACGGCAGCTTCGATCCTCTACCGGGTCGGCCCCAGCCGTCGCGACGCCAAATGGAACTGGATCTCGCTGGGATCGGTCCTGTTCTCGTCGCTGTGGATCGCCGTGGCGCTTGGCCTGTCGTTCTATCTCTCGCGCTTCGCGGACTACACGGCCACCTACGGATCGCTGGGGGCCGCGATCGGCCTGATGCTGTGGATCTACGCGGCGGTCTACATCTTCCTGGCCGGCGCGGAGATCAACGCGGAGATCGAGCACCAGACGGCGCGTGACACGACGGTCGGTCCCGACAGGCCGATGGGGCAGCGCGGAGCGCATGTCGCCGACACCGTGGGCGCGGTCTCCGACGATTGACGTCACAAACTTGCCGCAGATGTAAAAAGGCGACCTTCGGCCGAAATACACGGAACTCAAAGTGGATGAGATCGTTCTTCTACCCGAAGAGGCGGTTCGGTGTCGCTTCTGAAGGTTCTGTTAGCAACATTTTCACAGTGGCGAAGTCCGGCGGATGCAAGGCATCCGGTTGGATGACCGCGCCCGGAAAGGATGACTCATGAATTGGGATCAGATCGAAGGCAAGTGGAAGCAGTTCACGGGCAACGTGCAGACCCAGTGGGGCAAGCTCACCAACGACGACATGGACGTCATCGAAGGCGATCGTGAGCGCCTCGCCGGCAAGATCCAGGAACGCTACGGCGTCGAGAAGGAAGAAGCCGAAAACCAGATCGACGACTGGCTGAAGCGCCACTAGGCGCCTGACCATCCGCCGCGCCCCTTGCCGGGCGCGGCGACGTCTGTCTGCGGCCTGGCTCCCAGCGCCACAAGATCAATGCCTCCATGAAAACCCGCTTCAGACGGGAACAACGGCTCTTCAGCACAGTTCTGAAGGGCGTCTTTCGGAGAACACTCAATGACGCTCGGCACAATCTTGCTCATCGTTGTCATTCTTCTTCTCATCGGCGCGCTGCCGACCTGGCCCTACAGCCGCGGCTGGGGCTACGCGCCGGGCGGTATCGTCGGACTGATCCTCGTTGTTCTGCTGATCCTGCTGCTGCTTGGACGAATTTAGCCAGGTCGCGGCTCATTTCTCGACGAATTCCGAACGACGCAATCCAAGGAACAAGATCATGGCTATGAAGACGCTCAACGACCTGTTCGTGCACTTCGTGCGCGACATCTACTATGCCGAAAAGCAGGTGCTGAAGACGCTGCCGAAGATGGCGCGCAAGGCGGATTCGGACCAGCTTCGCGAAGCCTTCGAGCATCACCGCGAGGAAACCGAGACCCAGATCGAGAATCTCGAGAAGGTCTTCGAGATCCTGGGCCTCAAGGCCCGCGGAGTGACCTGCGAAGCGATCGACGGCATTCTCGAAGAGGGCAAGGAGATCATGGAAGAGGCGACCGACGCGGATGCGCGCGACGCCGGCATGATCGCCGCGGCCCAGGCTGTCGAGCATTACGAGATCACCCGTTACGGCACGCTGGTCGCCTGGGCGAAGCGCCTGAAGATCAATCAGGCGGTGCCGCTGCTGCAGGCGAATCTCGATCAGGAATATGCCGCCGACAAGAAGCTCTCGGCGCTGGCCGAGGGCGGGCTCAATCAGCAGGCTGCCTGATCAGTCCCGGCCGAGCCTAGCGGTCCCCGGCGCGCGCGTTCCATCGAACGCGGGCGCCGTCGCGTCTGGCCGAAATATTCAGAGGAACGGTCGGGGGCGCTTCGAAACGTCGTCCACCTTGCCGATCGACTTCAGGTGAGCCTCGTCGTCCACCTCGAGCCAGCGCTCGTTCCAGCGGATGCAGCCTGTGGCGCGGAGGCGCTTGATGGTCTTGTTGGTGTGTACGAGCGACAGGCCGAGGGTGTCGGCGAGATGCTGCTGGGTGAGGGGGAATGCCAGCCGATTGCCGCGCGTCATTCCGAGATCCCGGGCCCGGCTGAAAAGGTGCCATACCACGTAGGCCACGCGCTCAAGCGCATTGCGCCGGCCGACGGTCAGCAACTGGGCGTCGAGAAGACGCTCCTGGTTGGCCGAAAGCCAG
The DNA here is from genome assembly GCF_053629675.1 of Amorphus suaedae. Classification (NCBI taxonomy): domain Bacteria; kingdom Pseudomonadati; phylum Pseudomonadota; class Alphaproteobacteria; order Hyphomicrobiales; family Amorphaceae; genus Amorphus; species Amorphus suaedae. The sequence goes on from NZ_JBRJIT010000001.1 coordinate 88,420, forward strand.
GTGACGTCGAAGGCCAGCGACGGCTGGCGTGTGTAGAGCTCCTTGAACTGGTCCCGCGGAAACACGCAGAGCGTCATCTGCGAGAGAGCCTCGACACCATGGTCCATCGTCTCGAAAACGGACGTCTGCAGCCCGATGAGGTCGCCGGGCATGGCGAAGTTCAGGATCTGCCGCCGGCCGTCCGGCAGCGTCTTGTAGCGGAAGGCCCAGCCCTCGAGAATCGTGAACAGATGCGCGCTGGACGTCGCTTCCTGGACGATGGGGGCGCCTGCCTCGACACTCAGCTCGCCGCGCTTGAACCACTCCACGAACTCCAGTTCGCTCGGCTCGAAGTCGCGGAAGGTCGCACGGCTGCGCAACGGGCACGCCGCGCAGGGCGTCCTGAACCGGTTGTTTCGCGTTGGAGACACGGATCCTTCCGTGCGCATCTAAAATCTCTTCGCGCCGGGTGTGATTGTTAAAAGACGGCCTGACAAATGCGTGCCAACTTCGCGCATATGGGAGGCGGGGTCGAGGACTTTTCGTCTCCTTCCGATTGGCCCTTCGGGCGCCTATGGCGGATGTCCGCCAGTATCGGACCAAAAGGGGTATGACGAAGTGAACCCAGTCCCGTTCGTAGTCCTTTTGGCCGTTGATGATGAGAAGCTCGCGCTCGACATCGACGCGTTCGTGCGCAACGCCAACCTCTCGTGGACCGTTCTGCTGGCCCGCAGTGCCGAAGACGCCTTCGCAGCAAGTGTGTCGGGCGATGCCCAGCTGGCGGTCGTCTCGCTGACGCCGTCCGCCGAACGGGACAAGCTGGAGACGACGCTTCGCGCGATGGGGGTTCCCATCCTGCGATACATGGCTCCCTCTGCGCCCGCCAACAATGACGACGCGGAAGTCATTCCGCTTCCGTTCACTCCGGAGGGCACCCGGCACGCGCTGGAGCGCCTCGGCATGCTCGTTTCCTGATTGCTGCCGGCCCCGTCAGGTCGCCCTGGCATGCTCAGCATGTTGGGGACGCCCTGCGTTTGTCCTTGCCCGTGGCCACGCTGTCCCCGACGTTCGTGCGTGTCTATTGTGAGGCGATTGCGCGGTGGTCTCCGAACGCCCGCACGGCACGACCGAACCGTGCCCGGGCGCGTCCGGTGCGTGACGGTGTCGTTCGGCGTCACGGAATGATGTAGCAGGACCGCGTCGCGCGGCAGAACGAAGGGCAAAGGCACACCCGATGGACTCCATCCTTCAGTACCTTTTCGGGGCGGCAACCTTCATGCCCCACGGTTACTGTCTGCTTTGGCGGCCGGACCTCGTCGCCCTGCACGCGGTCTCCGACGCCGGAATCGCGGCAGCCTATTTCGCGATACCGGTGGCGATCCTGGTGCTGGCACGCCGCCGCGGAGACCTGACCGGCGAGACCGGCCAGGTGGTGGTGCTCTTTGCGACATTCATTCTTGCCTGCGCCCTGACGCACCTGGCTTCCGTCTTCACGCTCTGGGTTCCCGCCTACGGATTGCAGGGGCTGCTCAAGGCGGCGACGGCGATCATTTCGGTTCTGACCGCAGTCATTGTCTGGCGCCTGCTGCCGGCGCTGACCCGCCTGCCCTCCATCACGGAGACGGAAGCGATCAACCGCCAGCTGATCGAGGAAGTGGAGGCCCGCAAGCGCGCCTACCAGGAACTGGAAGCCACACGCGCCAATCTCGAGCGGGAGGTGGCCCAGCGCACCTCGGAGCTGCGGGAGGTGAAACAGCTTTACGATTCGGCGACGAGCGGCGCCCAGATCACCGTGTTTTCGCAGGATTCCGAGCTTCGCTACACGTGGGTCCACAATCCGCGGCTCGGGTTCAGCGTCGATGAGGTGGTCGGCAAGACAGACGACGATCTGATCCCGGAACCGGCGCGCTCGACGATCACCGGACACAAGCAGCATGTCCTGGAAACGGGAGAGTCGGAGACGTTCGAGATCGAGATCCCCGAGGGGAGCTCGACCTCGTGGTTCCGGATGGACGTCACACCGTCGCCGGCGGTCGAGGGGCGGGCGCGCGGCGTCGTCGGAACGGCGATCGACATCACCCGGGCGAAGCGCCTGGAGGCGATGCGCGCCGATCTCAGCCGCCGTCTCTCGGCGACCGTCCAGCGGTTCAATCTGGCGCTCCGCTCCAGCGAGATCCTGGTGTTCAGCCAGGACAAGGATCTTCGGTACACGTGGTCGAACTGGTCGGCGGACTACGGCGGGCCGGTCATCGGCAAGACCGACGAGGATCTCTACGCCGAGCCCGAGCGGTCCCGGATCATCGGGCTCAAGAAAGCGGCGATGGAGAGCGAGGACGTGCAGTCGGCCGAGGTGCGCGTCCACATCGGCGATGAGGTCGTCTGGTACGTGCTGACCGTAGAACCCGACTTCGCACCCGACGGCGAACTGCGCGGCGTCATCTGCGCCGCCGTCGACATCACCGAGCGGAAGGATCACGAGCAGCGCATGCGGCTGGTGATGCGCGAGCTCAGCCACCGGTCGAAAAACCTCCTTGCCGTGGTCCAGGCGATCGCGCGCCAGACCGCCCAGCAGGCGGACTCGGTGAAGGAGTTCCTGGAAAAGTTCGGGGAGCGCGTGCGCGCGCTCGCGGGTGCCCAGGATCTGCTGGTTGCCGGCAACTGGAGCGGTGCGAGCCTGGGCGACATCGTCGCGGGCCAGCTTGGGCACTACACGCCCGAGGACGGCGACCGCGTGATCGTCGAAGGGCCGGACATCAAGCTCTCGCCCGACGCGATGCAGACCCTCAGCCTCGCCCTGCACGAGCTCGCCACCAACGCCGCCAAGTACGGGGCGCTGTCGAACGAGGTGGGCAAGGTGCTCGTCACGTGGACCATCGACCAGGCAGCATCGATCCTGGAGCTGCGCTGGCTCGAGGAGGGCGGTCCGCCGGTAACCGCCCCCACACGTCGGGGCTTCGGGCGCATCGTCATCGAGCGCAATGTGGCGCGTTCGCTCGAGGCGGACATCGATCTGGAATTTGCCCCGGATGGCTTCCGGGCGGTCTTCCGCATTCCGCTCGATCAGATCCGTCCGCGGGTGGACGAGGAGCGCGACCCCCAGCCCGTGCTCGGGTGATCTGCGCCGCATGATCCCGGCAGGGATGCGATGCCTGCCCGGCCAATAGAGCAACGCGGGCCCTTGGCCTGCGAAGCCGGTGTTGCTCCGCCGGAGAAGCTGACGCGCCTCCCGCCATCCGGCGAAGCAGGCGTTCGGATCGCGCAATCTTTCTCCCTGGCTGTGCCGGGGAAACGTATTCGCGTCTAGCGCGTTATCATCTCCGTGCTGACGTGCGGGCCGCGGGGGCCTTTGCCGCAAAATCCGGGCTGAAGAATGCTAGAATCCGGGGTGACGATGGGCCGGCACGATGCCACGCTGCCGCTGGTCAGGCGCGGCCACTCACAAGATCCAAGCTCGCGAACCGAGGCCCACATGCCGCAATCGAGGACGTCGGAGACATCCAAGGCCGAGCCGGCGCCGCTTGGGTTCGGCCCGGCGTATCCGCACCGAAGCGTCGGTGACGTCCGTCCGCTGATCGAGGCAAGTGCGGCCTATCCGGAGATGGAGCGACTGGTGATCGGCGCCACCAGGACGGCGCATCTTTCCTTTCGCATCTTCGATCCGGCGACCAAGACGCGGTCGGAGGAAGCAGTCGAGCGCAATCTGACGGACTGGGGGGACGTGCTCATCGATGCGGCCGAGCGGGGCGTGCAGGTGCGCGTGCTGCTTGCGGACTTCGAGCCCGTGCTGGCCCACGAGCTTCACCGTGTCGGCTGGTCCAACGGGCTCCGGCTGCTGGACCGCGCCGGCGAACTTTCAGACGACTGCCCGGGCTCGATCGATCTTCTGATTGCCCTGCACGAGGGTGAGCTCGGGCCCGCGGTTCGCTCGGCGCTCTGGCCCGCGGTTCGGATCAAGTTGAACAAGCTGCTCAGCAGCAATCCCGAAGCGCATACGTCCCCGGGCATCCGCTACAACATTCTGGAGGGACGGCCACGCGTCCTGTCTCCCATGCGAATGTGGCCGGCGACGCACCACCAGAAGATGCTGGTGGTCGACGGGGAAGCCGCGGTCGTCGGCGGGATCGACGTGGACGAGCGGCGCTACGACGATCCCGAACACAGTCTGCCGGCGGCCGAGACCTGGCACGATGTCAGCCTGCGGGTCGACGGGGTGGTCGCTCGCGACGTCGACCGCCATTTCATCGGGCTCTGGAACCGGGAAGTGACGCGCTATGGCGGTGGTGGGGATCTCGTAGCGGGACTGCATCTTCCCCCGGGACACGATCACCAGAAGGTGCCGAACCTGATCCCGGGCGGGCGTCCCGAAGCGGTCGCGAACGAACCGGACCTGCTGCCGACCGACGCGCGGATCCGGCTCGTGCGCACCGGCTCGGTCGTCCGGGAGGGGCCTTTCGCGATCTCGCCGATGCCTGTCGTCGCGGAAATCGAGGCCGCCTTCATCGATGCCATTCGAGGGGCGCACAGGCTGATCTACATCGAAAACCAGTTCTTCCGCCTGCGCCGCATCGCCGAGGAGATCGGACGGCGGGTTGCGGCACAGCCGGATCTGGAGGTCATCGTGGTGTTGCCGATGGCGCCCGACATGGTGGCCTTCGAACGCAAGACCGGGCCGGACATGCGCTTTGGGGAGTGGTTGCAGGTGAAGGCCTTGCGCCGCCTGCTGAAGCTCTCCGGCGATCGGGTGGGGCTGTTCTCGATGGTTGGGAGAACGCCTGCGGAGCCAGGACTGAAGGGGCGTGCCCGCGCCTTCGGAAGCGGCATCGTTTACCCGCATTCGAAGGTCCTGATCGTCGATGACGCGCGCGCCATCGTCGGGTCGGCCAACATCAACGGCCGGAGCTTCCGGATGGACACGGAGCTGGCACTCGACTGGACCAACGACGAGCGGATCCGTGATTTCAGGGATGCGTTGTTCTCGGGTCACCTGGGAGACGCTTACCGTCCCGAAACGGCCAGCCCGCTGGAGCTCTGGAAGTCGGTGGCGACGGAGAACCTCGGCGTCGAGCCGGAGGATCGAAGCGGTTTTGTGGTGCCCTACAAGCTGGGCGCGGCTGCAAGGTTCGCTCGTTTTCAGCGGTTCATACCGGAGGTCTATCTCTGACTGACCCCCGGTATGAGTGCGTCGACGATCTTGGCGAACTGCAACGTTTCCCCGTCACGAATGGCGGGAAGCGTCGCCGCGCGAGTAGGCGGGAACAGAGTCCAGCTGCTCGAGCAGATCCATCAGATCCTGCGGAAGGGACCCGCCCACCTCCGGTTCGTAGACACGGCGCAACGTGCGGCCGAGATGCGACTGAAGGTTCATGTCGAGGCCCGGACCGCCTGCATCCGCAGTATCCGGCCCTCTGCCATTTGCAATTCGGTCCCGTTCTTCCGAATAGGCACCTGATGTATGGTTCTGATACTTCATAATCACCTCACGCGTTTCTGAGCGGCACGCGTCTCGGAAATTGAACGTTGTGTCCCTGATATCGTTCCGAGTTAACATTGTTAATTGACGCGGATACATCGCCCCGACCGGGAGATGGCCCGCCGTGCCTGCCTGTCCGTTCGCTTGTCGTCTCCCGTGAGGTCGAGTGTTATGTCCGTCGCCGACGTGGTCGCGCCGCATGTCCCCTCGCTCCGGCGGTTTTCCCGGGCCGTGCATGGCAGTCGGAGCGCCGGTGACGAAAGAGTTGCCGACTGCCTTCGTTCCATCCTCGACGAGCCGGGCAGGTACGACCTGTCCGAGGCGCTCCTTTCGCTGTTCCGCCTTTTTCTCTCGTTCGACGGACCGGCCGGAGCCGTCGACGGAGCCCGAAGCCACATGCACGACCGGGCGCTCGGGGCGATGTCCACCAATGCGCGCAACGCCTTCCTGCTGACGTCGCTCGAGCGCTTCAGCATCCCGCAGACGGCTTCGATCCTGAATGTCGGCATCGGCGACGTGGAGACGTTTCTCACAGAGGCGGGCCAGCAGATCGCGAAGCAGATCGGCACCACCGTCCTCATCATCGAGGACGAGCCGATCCTGGCGATGGACATCGAGGCGCTCGTAGAGAGCTTCGGCCACGAGGTCGTCGGCGTGGCAAGAACGCGCCGCGAGGCGGTGATCCTTGCGCGAAAGACCGGTCCCGGGCTCATCCTGGCGGACGTGCAACTGGCGGACGGCAGCTCGGGCATCGATGCCGTCGCCGAGCTGCAAGCCCTGTCCCGCATTCCAACGATCTTCGTCACGGCGTTTCCGCAGCGCCTGCTGACGGGGGCGGTTCACGAGCCGACCTACCTGATCACCAAGCCCTACGAGCCGGAGGAACTGAGAGCCATGCTCAGCGTGGTGCTGTTCTTTCGGGATGCGGACTGGAGCGACGAGGCGTACGCTGATCGGCACCGGGAAACCGGCAAATGAGGCGGGTGCGGCGGGAGATCGGACTTTTTGTGGCCTGCCGGTGAAATAATTGAGAACCTTTTCGGTTCCGCTGCGTTCTTCCTGCCGAATGACTTATTGCTGAGGAGAACGACACATGCTGCAGTGGGCTCTCATTTTTCTTGTCGTCGCGATTATCGCGGGTGTTCTGGGTTTCGGTGGCATCGCGGGCGCTTCCGCCAGCATCGCCCAGATCCTGTTCTTCGTGTTCCTCGTCGCGCTTGTGATCTCCGTGATCATGCATCTTGTCCGGCGCGCCTGACGCACCGACAGGATCGACGATCCTTTAGGATCGTCCAACAACGGCCGGGTGATCTATCACCCGGCCGTTTTTTTTATTGTGTCCCGTCCACGGCAGGACACAACACCGGCCTTGTCAGAGATCGACCCACGCCGCGTTGCGCCTGCTGGACGTGACGCAGGCCTCGATGAAGGCCATTGCCCGGACGCCGTCCTCGATGGTGGGAAAGCTGGTCTCAGTGTCGATCGGCTCGAGCGACCGCGCCGCGCGAATGGCGCGCGCCGCTTCCGCATAGATGTTTCCGAACGCCTCGAGATAACCCTCAGGATGACCGGCCGGTATCCTGGAGATGCGGTTGGCGGCCGGACCTGCTCCGGCGCCTCCGCGCGTGATCAGTTGGGTGGGCTCGCCGATGGGGGTCACCCAAAGCCGGTTCGGGTCCTCCTGTGACCATGTGAGGCCGCCCCGCGTTCCGTAGACCTGCAGGGAGAGGGTGTTTTCGTTCCCAACCGCGATCTGGCTCGCCCAAAGCATTCCGCGCGCGCCGCCTTCGAACCGCATGAGCACATGGGCGTTGTCGTCGACCCGGCGACCCGGGACGAACGACGTCAGATCGGCGGCGAGGGAGGTGACGGTCAGACCCGACACGAAGCCGGCCAGATGGAAGGCGTGGGTGCCGATATCGCCGATGGATCCGCCTGCGCCGGCCTGGTCCGGATCGGTCCGCCAGGCCGCCTGCTTCTGGCCGCTCTCCTCGATCGGCTCGGCAAGCCAGTCCTGCGCATAGTCCACGCGAACGACCCGGATGTCGCCGAGCTGGCCATCCGCGATCCGTTGCCGTGCCTCCCGAACCATGGGGTAGCCGGCATAGGTGTGGGTGAGCGCGAAGACCAGTCCCGTTCGTTCGACCATGCCCGCAAGGGCCTTCGCATCGCCCAGCGACGCCGAAAGCGGCTTGTCGCAGATCACATGAATTCCCTGTTCGAGAAAGGCGGTCGCGATCTCGACGTGCAGGTGGTTGGGGGTGACGATCGCGACCGCCTCAATCCCGTCGGAGCGGTCCGCCTCGGCGGTCGCCATCTCGGCAAAGGATGTGTAGATCCGCCCCTCGGACAGCCCGAGCGCGCGGCCCGATGCGACTGCCTTTTCCGGGCTGGCGGACAGGGCGCCCGCGACGAGAACGTAGTTGTCGTCGAGCCGGGCGGCGATGCGGTGCACGGCGCCGATGAAGGCATCCTGGCCACCGCCGACCATCCCGAGCCGGATGCGGCGGGACATCTCGTCCCGATGTCCCTGGATTTCCATTGAAGCCCCCTGGACCAGCATCGCCGCGACCCCGGTACAGGGCGCCCACAATCTGCTGGTGCAGCGTACCCGGAAGACGCCACGAACGGGAACCCGGACGGCAGGGAAATTCCCAGGCGTTACTGGCCGATCAGCACCGCGATGCGGCGGAGCGCCAGGTCATAGCCCTGCGTGCCGCACCCGACGATGATGCCGTCCGCGCGCTGGGAGACGTAGGAATGATGCCGGAAGCTCTCGCGCTTGTGGATGTTTGAGATGTGAACTTCGATCACAGGAAACGTGCAGGCGCTCAGCGCGTCGAGGATGGCCACCGAGGTGTGGCTGTAGGCGGCCGGATTGATGACGATGCCGGAAGCGGTCGTTCGGGCTTCCTGAATCCAATCTACGAGTTCGTGCTCGCCGTTGGACTGCCGGAACCGGATTTCCAGCCCGAGCGTCCCGGCGACCGACCGGCAGCGGGCCTCGACGTCCGCCAGCGTCTCGCTGCCGTAGATTTCCGGTTGGCGTTGGCCGAGCAGGTTGAGGTTCGGCCCGTTCAGGACATCGATAAGGTGTGGCATCGGGAGGTTTGATCCAAGGCTAAGGGCAGGGGCGGACATGGCGCGCGGTGGTGGTCGCAAATCTAGTCGCCGAAGGTCTCCGGCACCATCCCAAAGCGGCTGCCTGCAGTCCTGAGGCCATCGGCCCGCCGTTGCATCCTCAATTCTCCAAAGAATGCAGTTGTTTTCGGCACAAATCGCGACGCACGCCGATACGACACCGGTTTGCCGGAGTATCATTCCGGCCGGGGCGCGTCAGCCGCAAGCCGGAAACCGGCGGCGGCGAGACGACGATGGGAGGGGAATATGGCGACAGGCGATCGAGCGCCGATGTTTCGGCGCGAACGCAAGTTCCGAACTGGGCGGCGGGAGGAGCGCCCTCTGTTGTCGGCGGCATGGGGGGCGGCGGTCGCGGGTCTTTTTGCGATCGGGCCGTTCCAGGGGAGCGCGGTTGCAGCCGATCTCCTTCCGGAACCCCTGGCCGTGTCCTACGTCGGTGTCTGCTCGGCCGCGGGCGAGGGCTATTACATGGTCCCCGGCACCTCCACCTGCCTCCACATCCACGGCAGGGTGCGCGCCGAATACCAGGGCTATCTGAACAGCGGGGATCTCAGCGGTCCGGACCGCAACAGCTCTTCGACCAACTGGCTGTCTCGCGCCTACATCCACCTGGACTCCCGGAGCGACACCGAGCTCGGCCCGGTGACCACGGCCTTCAAGGCCTACTGGACCAACGACAACACCAACAAGGCCGCGACGTCGGTCGACTACGCGCAGATCGACTTCGCAGGCTTCACGTTCGGTCGCACCCAGTCCTTCTACGATGCGGCGAATTATCTGACGTGGGCCGACGTGTTCACTCCCGGGCAGTCGGACCTGAAGACGCAGGTTGCCGCCTACACGGCGTCGCTGCCCGGAGGGCTGTCGCTGACGGCCTCGGTCGAGGCGTCGAACGAGCGTCGGCTCGGCATCGCGCTCTATCCGTACACGGGCGTTCCGACGCCGGCCTTCGTGACGCCCGGCGACGTTGACTACGGGCCCGACGGCAACGGTTACGGCGGCACGAAATGGCCGGACGCGATCGCCCGCCTCAAGCTCGACCGGTCGTGGGGCAGCGCCCAGGTGATGGGCGCGGCCCATCAGGTCAACGCCGCCTACAATGACAGCACCGGCTCTGACGGCGTTACGCCGTCAGGCGGAGTGGGCTGGGCCGCGGGCGCCGGCCTCACCGCGAACCTGCCGCTCCAGATGAAGTTCGTCCTCACCGGCACCTATGCGGTGGGTGCGCCGGCGTACGCGCATTCGAGCTGGTACGCGTTGCCGAACGGCAATCCGCTTGCTTTCGATGCGGCCTACGACCCGGCCTCCGGCGATCTCGACCTGTCCACGTCCTATTCGGTTTCGGCCGGCTTGGGCGTCGATATCCGCAACGCCAATCTGGCGGTGCAGGGCGCCTGGTCACGGTTCGAGAACGAGACGCTCGGCGATGTCACGGCGGGTGCCGCGAGCGCCAACTTCACCCAGTACGACCTGCAGGCGGCTCTCACCTACACGATGGCGCGGAACCTCACGTTCGGCCTGGCGGGCGAATACCAGTATCTGGACCATGAGGACGCCGCCATCGACGTCGCCCAGAAGCTTGCGATGCTGTTCCGGGTGGAACGCTGGTTCTGATCGTTACCCGACAAGCGAGATCGCCGCTCGGCCAAGAGACGATCCCGCGGTCCGCTCGGTGACGTGGGACGCCCGGAGCCTTTTCGGTCCGATCGGACAGGGCTCTAGAGCCGCCGCTTGAGGCCTTCGAGGATGAGCGAGGCCAGCTTCGGATAGTCGCCGTCGAAATGGTGGCCGCCCTTGGTCTCGATCAGTTCGGCGCCGCTGCCGGCAAGGCGGCGGCAGGCGGTGTCGTCCTCGTCGGTTCCGTAGACGCACTGGATCTTGGCCGGATCGATCCTGGCGATCTCGGGCAGGGTGGGGCTGGCGCCGGCCGGGTGCGAGCCCAGCCACCCGGAGACCGAGATCTCGTCGCTTGCGGCGGAGCTGACGCCGAGCAGGGTGATCTGGCTGACCTTGTCGCGATGGGCGGCGTCGAGCGCGTTGTAGGCGGCAGGCAGGATATCGGCCCCGAACGAATAGCCGACCAGCAGCACATGCTGGACGCCCCAGGCTGAGGTGTAGCTGTCGATCAGTCGCGTGAGATCGGACGCGACCTGCCCCGGCGACTTCCGGGACCAGAAGTAGCGGAGCGAATCGACGCCGATCGTCGGAAGGCCTTCCTGCTGGAAGATCCCCGCGATGGTCTTGTCGAGATCGCGCCATCCACCATCGCCCGAATAGACCACGGCAAGGGCATCGACCTTGGCGGTGGCCGGCAACGGAGTGATCGGAAGGTCGAGCGCATCGGCGGGCGCCGGCCGTGCGACCAGGTCGTGCAGGCGGGCCGCGAAGGCGGCGTCGCTGTCATCCCGCCTGTCGACGGCGATCGGGAAACCGCTCGCGATGAGGGCGTCGATGTGGGCAGCCCCGTCCGCGTCCTGTCCGGGCGCCAGAATAACGTCGATCGGATCCGGGAGCTGGCCGGGCGTGAGGCCGTAGACCGACCGGCCGTTGACGTCGGTTCGCGGGGCCCTGGTGCAGAGCGGGGTCGCGATGCCGACGGCAAGGTCGGGATCCAGCGCGACCGTGTGACCGATGGTGTCGGCCGGCGACTGCGCCGCGATTGCCAGGGCAACGGCGCCGCCCGCACCGCGGCCGGCGACCACGGGCGTATGGTAGTCCGAAGCACCCGCCGAGCGCTGCAGCGTGTGGCTCATGGCTTCCAGGTCGGAGACCAGATAGGCGCACTGCTGGCTTGCGGCGTCGACCGCCGCGGAATATTGCGGCGTATCGACCCCGATGACGATCGCTCCGGCGTCCGCGAGGCTTTCCGCTATTTTCTCGTCGCTCGTCTGCCAGCCGTCTCCCCCCGAAAAGAGCGCCACGACCGCCTCCACCGCCTGCTTCGGCTGGAATATCCGCGCACTGGCGAGCGGGGCGGGTTGGGCAGGCGAGGGCTGGCTGGTCTGGAAGGGGAGGGTTGACAGGAGAAGGACGACGGCAAGGGCCCGAAGGCGGTTCATTTCGACACCACGCCACGTACGCCGCCGCCGATCAGGACCGTCACGTCCGCGAGCGCCAGCAGCGGATTGATGCCCCCCGCGACGACCATATAGCGCGGCTGCCATTGCGGCCCGAATTTGTCCTTGAAGCCGCGCAGTCCCTTGAAATGATAAAATCGTTCGCCGTGGTCGTAGACCGCCCGTCCGACGCGGTTCCAGATCGACGTCGCCGTGCTTTCCGGGAAACCGGACAAGGGCGCCATCCCGAGGCCGAACCAGGTGACGCCCGCGGCCTTGTAATGCAGCATCAGCTCCAGGAAGAGGTAGTCCATGGTGCCGTTCGGAGCATCGGGGCGGACGCGCATGAGGTCGATTGAGACCTGGTGGCCCACCTCCGTCGCAAGGATCGTCGCGAAACCGATGACGCGGTCGGCGTCGCGAATGAGGGCGACCGGCTGGGTAGCGACGTAATCGGTGCTGGCGGCACCAAGCGAGAATCCCTTCTCGCGCACCTTGTGGTGGGAGAGCCAGGCGTTCGACACGTCCCGCACGTCGTCGATCACGCCGGCGACGTTCTCGGGCGGAACGATCGAAATGTTCAGTCCGAGCCGCTCGCCCTTCCGAAGCGCCGTGCGGAGGGGGGCGCGCTTGGAGCCCTCCAGCGTGAACGTCGGCAGGTTCACACGTGCGAATTCGCCCAGCCGGAAGGCAGTGAGCCCGGCGTCGGCATAGAGCGCCAGGCTGTCCGGTCCGACTTCGTAGAACACCGCCCGGCCACCGTGCTGGCGCGCGAGCTCGACGAACGTCCACACCAGTCCCGGCCATGCCTCCTTCGGCCCGACCGGGTCGAACAGGGCGATCCAGGACCGCCCCTGGCGGGCAAACATGATGAAGGCGGTTCCGTCGTCGGAGAACAGCAGGCTCTTGTCGCCCATCCGGACGAGGTTGGCGTCGGGATTCGGCTGCTTTTCGAGGATCGCGACCGCCCGCGCGATCTCTTCCGCGTTCGGTCGGGTCGATGGTCCGGTCCAGGGTCGCGTCAGCGTCCACACCGAGAACAGCGTTGTCGCCAGCGCGATGCCGAGCGCCGCCCTGAGGCTGCGCGGCGCGGATGCGGAGAACTCGAACCGCCACCAGAGATCCGACGAGTAGGGAATCTCACGGTAGGCAAAAAGCATCACCGCGACGCATCCGATGAGGATCGTCGCGACGGCCAGCGACCAGCGCCAGCTCAGGCTGTCGTGGAGCAGCGACGACCGGCGGCCGAACTCCGAGCGGGAGAGGACGAGGGTCACGAGGAGCAGGCAGAGGACCAGGGTTTCGGTCCACGCGAGGGCCTTCAGGGGAGCGAAGGCGAGCGCCAGCGCCGCGGCAACGGTTGCCACCCACCAGGCCCCGTCGAGCCTGAACAGGAGCCCGCGGGACGAGACGATCAGCACCATGCCGAGCAGGCTCGACAGGAAGTGGGCACTTTCGACCAGAAAAAGCGGAATGTAGTTGGCGAGCACGTGGAGGTAGCTGGGCGCAGCCGGCGTGAGGCCGGAGAGGACCAGCATGCCGCCGGTCAGGAAGGTGAGAGCTGCGACGACGGTGGGCGCAAGGCGTCCGACTGAGGCGACCAGCGACGACGCGGCAATGCCGGTGGCGGCGCGCCGCATTTCCAGCGTCACGATCAGGATCGCGGCGAGCCCGAGCGGCAGCGCGTAATAGACGATCCGGAACAGCACCAGCGCGGCCAGGACGCGGTCGACGGGCACCTTGCCGATCAGCGCCGTGACGACGATCGTCTCGAAGACCCCGAGCCCGGCCGGGATGTGGCTCAGGACCGCGAAGCCGATCGCCACGCTGTAAACCGCGATGAACGGCACGAACCCTACCGAGTGCGGCGGCAGGAGCACCCACAGGACCGCGCCCGAGAGGACGATTTCGACGAACGCGATGACGAGCTGACGGACCAGCAGGCCGGCCGAGGGAAGCGGCAGCGACCAGCCCCACAGGCGCATGCTGCGTTCGTGCCTGAGTGCCAGCACCACCGGAACGCAGACCAGCACGAGCACGATCGCGCCGAGGATGCGCAGGGGCGTCGGGGGAATGTGGATTTCGTGCGTGACGACGCCGGCGGCGAAGATGGCGCCGAGCGCGCCGGTCATCGCGACCCCGAGCCCGAACCCGGCGGTGATGAACCCGATCACCTTGGCGATCTGCTCGGGGCCGAGGCCGAGCGGCGTGTAGAAGCGGTAGCGCACGGCACCGCCGGACAACGGGCCGAAACCGGCGGTGTTCCCGACAGCGTAGGCGCAGAACGACGTCAGCAGCACCTGGCCATAGGGCAGGCGGTGGCCGGCGAACTGCAGCCCCGACACGTCGTAGAAGCTGAGCGCCAGGAAGCTCGCGGCCGTGAAGAGCAGCGCCAGCGCCAGATCATGCCAGGTGACGCGCGAGACCGCCTTGAGAACGTCTCCATAGCTCACGTCGCTCGCGAGACCGTGGATCGCGAAGGCGATGAGCACGAGCACCAGGATGAGCAGGAGCGACCCGGCGACCTGGCGGACGCGCGCATTCTGAGCGGCGCACAGGAACCGTGATTTCACTGTCGAGACGATGGTGGTCACACGGCCACCTGGGCTCGGGTCATGGATCGGTTCACGGGTGGAGCGCTCGGTCGCTTGGGTGATCTCGACAGCCGGTCATCGCATCGTTCGGCGGCATGTGACACGGGCGAAGATGCCCCAGGGGTCAATTGGTGAGGCATGAATACGCTGTCGAGGCGCGCAACGGAAGAACGGTTGCCCAGGGAGTAGGCAGCGCGTCGATATGCTGCCCGTTCGCTGACCTGCTTGACCCGGCCCCTGGGGCCGGGCGGATAAGAGGTGCGGACCGATAGCACGAGGTGATTCATGCGCCCGCTCGCCGAATTCCTGACCGCTGCCGATGCCGCGAAGCGGCTCGGCGTTTCCGCAAAGGCGCTCCGCCTCTACGAGGAGCGCGGGTTGCTCAGTCCGCCGCGCACCCGGGCCGGATGGCGTGTCTACGGACCGGAGGAGATGGAGCGCGCGGCGGAGGTTGCGGAACTGCGGACCCTCGGCTTCGGCCTTTCGGACATCGCGCGCCTCCTCGGCGGGGAAAAGGAGCGGATGGAGCGCGCGCTGATTGCTCATGAAGCGGCCCTCGCGGGTCGCGTCGGCCAATTGGAGGGCGTCATCGAGCGGGTGCGGACGATGCGCCAGCGGGTCGCGCGCGACGACACGGCGAGCGCGTCTGAACGGGGCCGGCTCCCGCCCGCGGTGGCGGGCCTCACGCTGTCCCTCCCTTGGCCGTGGAATGGCGAACGGTTCGATCTGGCCGGTACCCGGGCGCTCACCTATCTCGTCGGGCCGCTAGGATCGGGCAAGACGCGGCTGGCGAAATGCATTGCCGCAGCAATTCCGGGCGCGGCATTCCTGGGGATGGACCGTGCCGGAGAAGGCGAGCCCGTACTCCCTGCCGCAGCGGGCGCCGACACCTCGCGCAGGTCCCGCGTTGAGTACGCGCTGGCACGGATGCGTGACGAGGGGGCCAGCGAAAGCCCCGGTCTTTCCGGACTGATGTGGCTTCTGGAGGATCCGCAGCCGACGGCGTTCGTCGTCGACATGATCGAGCAGGGCCTCGACAGGGCAACCCAGCAGGCGCTGATCAGCCATCTCCGTGCCACGGCAGATGCGGCTAGGCCGATCGTTCTGATGACGCGGTCGAGCGCGATCCTGGATGTGTCGGCTCTCGGAAAGGAGGAAGCCGTCATCTTCTGTCCGGCGAACCATGCTCCGCCGGCTTTCGTAAAACCCTTTCCCGGTGCGCCCGGCTTCGAGATGCTCGTCGGTTGCCTGGCCACGCCGGACGTGCGGGCGCGGACAGAGGGGGTGATCGCCTCCCGGCCCGCAGCGGGCACCGCCGGTCACGGTTAGTGGAGATCCTTGTGAGATATGGCGGGCAGACTGCGCTTCGGGCACGTCGTATCAGACTGATGATCCCTCTGGGGCGCCCGCCAGGGCGGCTTCGGCAGCGACGACCACGCGGTTCTTGCCAGAGGTCTTCGCCTGGTACATCGCGTGGTCAGCCGCGCGCAGAAGGGCGTCGCCCGTCGTCCCGTCTTCAGGGTAGGTGGCGATTCCGGCGCTGAGGCTCACGCGGCGCCCATCCCAGGAAAGCGCACCGACGCCGGTGCTGATTCGGTGGAGGACCGAACGCGCCGTCTCGGGGCCCGAGGAGTCCGGAAACATGATGACGAACTCATCGCCGCCAATGCGCGCCGTGAGAGGGGCTCCGCTGCCCCGCTCGCCTGCTCGGAATCGCCCGACCACGTCGTAGCTGCGCACGTTCGCCTCGATGACGTCGGCGATATCAGCGAGCGCCTGGTCACCCACGGCGTGGCCGAGCTCGTCGTTGACGGCCTTGAAGCCGTCGACGTCGAGGAAGGCGAGGGTGACGCGCCGCCGCTTGCGCTGTGACAACTCGATTTCCTGCGCGAGCCGCGCCTCGAGTGCGCGGCGGTTCGCCAGGCCGGTGAGCGAATCCTCTGTGGCGAGCCGTTCGAGCGTGCGGCGGTAGTTGCGACTCTCTGCGATCGCGATCGCGCCGGCAGCGGATCCCGCGACGCACAGCACGAGAATGAGGCCCATGTAGATGTGGGCGGCGCCCGCCGGCTCGTCGATTTCGTCATCGAGGCTGTCGGCGGGCACGAACGTGCCGACGAACCAGACATGGCCGTCGGCGGAAGCGGGACCCGAGCGGGGCGAGAACGGCGTGTCCGCGCCGACGTCCGGACTGGCCGCGGCGTCGTCGAGGGGAGCGATGACCTGAAAGGTGAACAGGCCCTCGGGAGTCAGCGCCCGTCCCGACGTCTCGGTCTGCGCCGCCGCCCATGTCGCCGGATACCCGGCGGGCATGGGCTCCTCGTTGCCGTCCGGCAGCGTGAATCCGCCCTTCCGAAGGGGGGCGGGCGGCACGAGCCAGTTTCCGCTGGAATCCAGCATGACCGGGTCACCGGTCGATAGCTCCGCCGCCTCCTTGATCGAGGAAAGCATCGGGTCCGCCCGATAGTTCAGGACAATCGACGCCACCGATCCGTCAGGGGAGGTGCGTGCCGGCGTTGCTACGTGCAGCGTTGGCGGGTCCGAGGCGTCGCCGCCCGCGCTTTGCGTACCGAGGTCCAGCGGAGAGATGTAAACCTCGTCGTAGTCCAGGTTCTGGATCGGCGCGAAATAGGGATGGCCAGACTTGTCCTGGAGCTCGGCGGCCTCGACGATGATCGACGTGCCGCCGGACCTGTTGATGCGGACGGCTTCCTTGCCGGAGGGCGCGATAATCCGCAGATCGTCGTAGGCCTCTCTCGACCGCGAAAAGTTGCGATACCGCTCGGCAATCTCGGTGGCCGCGTTGCGTGGGTCGCCGTCTCCGGCGTTGAGGACCGACTCGTACTCGTTGCGGAGAAACAGGACGTCGGAGCGGATGAGCTTCAGATGATCCCGTACCGCCAAGAACTGCGCGCTGGCGATTCGCTTCTCACCGGCCTCCAGCTCGGCCATGCGGTGCGCTTTTTCCCGGTCGTGGATCACGGAGATGCCCAGGCCGAGAAGCGACAGGGAGCCGGCAAGCAGCACCGCGAACCAGGCCACGGCAGATCGGCGAAGCTTTGCATTCGAGCCGAGACGACCGCCGCCCGTCCGGCCCGAGCGGTATCGTATGTCCTGCAGAGGCTTGGGTAATGCACTCATTCGCCTGGCCAATTCCGAAACCGACGACTCAGTGTGTGCAGTGCGACCGCTCGATCCCGCGCCTGAGCCTCCACACGATCCCGGTTGCCTCACGTCGCATCCCACCAGCGGGAAAGTCGTCAAGATCTGGATGACTAAGACCGTCGAGGCTGGTCCAGAGCTTGCCGCACGACGGGAAGCGACGAGATGGCCAAAAGGCCGCAGGCGGGAATCAGAAACCGGCTCGGCAGCGAAACGGGTCGGCGACCGGAAACGGAGGCGGGCGATCGGGGGAGCAAGGGTACGCCTCGATCGCCGTTGAGGCGAGAGGCGTACCGTCTGCGAGGGACGATCGACGGGCCGGAGCCCCTCGATCCAATGGCGCGGATAGAGCACGCAGGTGCCCTCAAGCCATTGATTTCCCGGAATTTGGTGGGCGCACACGGACTCGAACCGTGGACCCGCTGATTAAGAGTCAGCTGCTCTACCAACTGAGCTATGCGCCCGGGAAGGCATTCGTATAGGGTGCCGAGCCGGATGGCGCAAGAGGCAGCAGCGCATGTTCGTTTTTCCACAAGGACAAGCGCTCGGCGCCTCGTTTCCGGGGCCCACCCGGCGCTCGGAAACCACATCTTCTCCAAGCGAGCGAAAATCGTCTAGAAATGGGTCGATTTCTAGCGGGCGAGAGTTGGGTGGACTGTGACGCGTTCGAGAACCTGGATGGCACCTGGACGAGTGGCACGGGCGATGGCCGTCGTCCTTGTGACGGGAATGGCTGCCGCACGGCCTGCCGATGCCGCTGAACCCAAGTTCAATCGGCCGATCGAGGCGGTTCTGTCGGGCGTGGTCGAGGGATACATCCGGCCGGGCTACGGCGCCCTTGCGGACGCTGCCAACGCCCTGCAGACGGCCACCGTGCGCTACTGCGCCAATCCGTCGGACACGACGCGTGGGGCTGTGGACGAGAGCTTCCAGCGCACCGTCCAGGCCCTCGGCGCCGTCGCCTTCCTGGATTTCGGACCGGCCGATGTGAACCGACGGCTCGAGCGGCTGAAGACGCCGGTTCCGATCGATGCCTCGACCGAATCGAAGGCTGATCCGACACCGATCACCGGCCAGGACGGATCCCAGTCCGGTCCGGAAGACGTGGGCGCGCTTGCTCAGGAATCGCCGCAGATCCAGGGGTTGCCGGCATTCGAACGCCTGCTCGTCGCCGCGCCCGCCGAACCCGGAAGCGATCGATTCGTCGAATCATGCCGGTTCGCAGGGCTCGTCGCCGCGAACGTGAAGGCCATTTCGACCGCGCTTGATTCGGAGTGGGCGAAGGATGGCGGCTACGGCGACTGGCTCGCCACGCCGGCCGCCGACAATCCGGCCTACCGGCGGGCCGATGCTGCCCTCGCAGAGATCCTCGATACGTTCGTTCGCGGCGCGGGCACGGCGGAGGATCGCCTCGCCACGGCGCTGGTCAAGACCACCGACCAGGCGGCCGTCGTGTCGGGGCCCTTCGATCGCCAGCCGATGGTGCTTCTCTATCTTCAGGCGGAGATCAGAGGCCTTTCGCAATTCTTCCAGGCAACGGATCTCGCCAACGCGATCGACCCGCCCGCCAAGGAGGCCGCCGAAAGCGTCTCCACGTCGATCGCGGCGGCCGGCACGGCCATCGCCTCGATAAAGGCCGAGGACGGCGACAATCTTTCCGACAAGGATCTGGAGGCGATCGGGCAGGCAAAATCGGAACTGGAAGCCGCGCGGCTTGCCGCCAAGGACCTCTTGGAGCGCCTCAAGATCGCACCCGATCCGGCCGACGGGGCGCCGCAGTAACGCTTTCTGTCTTGGCCGCAGCCTGTGTGGAAGAGGCAGCGGCCGCCGTATCGGCGACCGGGGGCGGCGTCAGCCGATGGTGTCGAGCGTCCAGCGTACGATCTGGTCGACCACCGCCTTGTTGGCGGTATCCAAACCGTTGACTGCCGTCCCGACCGAATCGCCCGAGATCGGCTGCTCGCCGCGGAAGATCCGGCTCGACAGTACGCGGCCGGTCCGGTCGTCGAGGATTTTCACCGACACTTCCACAAGCGCGGTGTCACTGCCTGCCGTCTCTGCCTGGAAGGCGCGGATCTCGGTGACGATCTGATAGTTGATCAGCAAGCTCTGGCCCGGCAGACCGACGGCCTTCACGCGTCCCGTGTTCTCGAACGCATTCGAGAGGATGGCCTGGAAGACGTTCGGCAGCCGGTCGGCCCACTGAACGTCGGGATAGTAGGAGAGGGTGGAGGGGCCAGGGCGCACGGCGATCAGATTGGTGTTCAGCGCGTCCAGCGCCATCGGCGTGGCGATCAGGATCTGTGCGCTGGAGCTGCCACGCAGGTTGGCGATCTCGTCCGGCGCCGACAGCGTGTAGATCGCCTTGACCGTATTGCCGCCGCCGAACGTAGCGCAGGCCGCAAGGCCGGCGGCCAGGAACGGCGCGAGCAGGGCGCGTCGGATGGCGCGCGAACTCGGACGGGCGGACGGAAACTCAGCCATCGTGCTCAATCCTAGCGTCTCTGCGGCTGGTAGCGGGGACCGTTCGGCCCGCCGAAAATGACGCGGCTCGGGTCGCGGTCGATGTTGGAGAAGGCGCGCTCGATTTCCAGAAGCGTCTGGCGGGCTTGGGTCATGACGCCGCGGAAATCATCCACTCCGGTGGTCGAGAACCGCTCGAGCCCGGAAGAGATCGTGCCGGCGCGGCCCTCGAACGCCTGGGCGACGACCTTGATCGCGCGGGCCGCTTCGGTGGCTTCCTTGATCAGGCCCTGGCCATCGCCTTCGACCATGTTGCCGACGTTGTCGACGATCGAGTTCACCCGCGTCGACGCCGCGTTCAGCTTGTCGGTGATCTCGCGTGCGTTGCTCGCAACCTGATCGATCGTATCCTTCTGGGCATCAAGCCTGTCTGCGAAGGCCCGCGCACTCGCGGAGGTCTCCTTGGCATTGGCGATGATGGCCGTGATGTCCTCGGTGCGTCCTGCGATCGCCTGCGTCACCTCGCGGACGTTGGCGACGATCGTGCGGACCTCCGCGGGATCGATGGCTGCCAGCAGGCCGTCCAGCCGGTCGACGCTCGGCTGCAGGCTGGCGACGAACGTGTCGGCGCGTTCGGTGATGCTTCGGGTTGAAGCGATGATCGCCTGGATGTCGCCGTTCTGGTCGGCGAACGACTGGGTCACCGCGCGGACATTGTCGGCGCTGGCCGTGGCGTCCGTGATGAAGCGGTCGATATCCTGGCTGCGTCCGCCCAGCACCGTCGACAGCGAGCGAAGCTGGCTGACGATGGTTTCCACGGACTCTGGGTTCACGGCGGCAATCACACGGCCAACCTGATCGGCGGCGGGCTGGAGACTGCCGACGATGGCATTGGCCCGCTCGGTGGCGCTGCGCGTGGAGGCGATGATCGCCTCGATATCGCCGTTCTGCCCTTTGATCGACTGGGAGATCGAGCTGATGTTCTCGGCGCTCGTCTTCGCGGCGGCGATGAAGCTGTCGATGTCGTCGCGCCGCTGGCCGACGGCCGTCGCAACGTTGTTCACCTGCTCCAGGATCGACCGGATGGTCGCCGGATCGACCGCCGTAATGAGCGCGTTCACGTCTTCGAGCGAGGTGTTCAGTCCCGCGGCGAACTGCTGCAGGTCGGTGGCGGCCGAGGTGACGCTTTGGACCACCTGCGTCAGCTGACCGCTGAATTCGCCGAGACGGTCGGTGAAGTCGACGACGTTGGACGTGATGCGCCGGACGTCTTCCGGCTTCACTTCGGCGACCAGGCTGTCGGCGCGCTCGACGAGCGATTCCACGTGCGGGGCGACCTTCGCGATGGCCGCGCCAGCGTCACTGATGTCCGTCAGGAGCCGGTCGATGTTGTCGGAGTTCTCGGCAAGCGCGTTGGAGAACGTCTCGACGTTCGACACGGTGCGCGAGATCTTGTCCTTGTTCTCCTCGATCAGCGCGTTGATCTGGCCGATCGTGGAATCGGTCTTCACCAGGATGTCGCGGGCGCCCTGGAGCAGATCCTGGATGGCCGACCGCTGAGCGGTGATCTCAGGCACGGTGTCACCGACGAAGATCGAGGGGGAGTTCGAATCGCCGCCCGACAGCGACACGTAGGAGACGCCGGTCAGGCCCTGGACACCGAGTTCGGCCTTGGTGTCCTTCTTGATCGGGGCGTTCCGGTCGACCTGGGCGCGCGCCAGCACCGTCGGGGAATCCGCGCTGACGAACCCCAGCTGGCTGACTTCACCGATGCGGATGCCGTTGAACACCACGGGGCTGCCGACGGCGAGGCCGGTCACCGGATCGTGGAAGAGGATTTCGATCGCCGTGCGCTGGGTGGTGTTCCCGGCCGAATAGAGCCAGTAGACGAAACCGAGCGCGCCGGTGAGCACCAGCAATACGAACAGTCCGACAGCGACGTAATTGGCCCGTGTTTCCATTCAGCTCAACCTGCGAGCTTCCGTCCACGGACGCCGTGGAAATAGGAGCGGACCCAGGGATGATCAGACTTCAGCATGTCGTCGATCGTTCCCGTTAACAAGACGCGCTTCTCCCCGAGCACCGCAATGCGGTCGCACACCGTGTAGAGGCTGTCGAGATCATGAGTGACCATGTAGACCGTAAGTCCCAGTGTGTCGCGTAAATTCCCGATGAGGGCGTCGAAATCACCGGCGCCGATGGGGTCCAGTCCCGACGTCGGTTCGTCGAGGAATACCAGTTGCGGATCGAGCGCGAGGGCCCGGGCGAGGCTGGCACGCTTGATCATGCCTCCGGAAAGTTCGGAGGGAAACTTTTCCGCCGATTCGCGTGGAAGGCCAACAAGCTCCAGCTTGAGGAGGGCCAGCTCGTCCATCAGGCGCTGGCTGAGGTCCAGGTGTTCGCGCATCGGTACCTGGATGTTCTGCTTCACCGTCAGGGACGAGAACAGGGCGCCCATCTGGAACAGGACGCCCCAGCGCTGCTCGACTTCTGACAGGTCGGTCGCCGACAGCTTGTCGAGGTCCTTGCCGAACACCTCGATCGTTCCGGCCCGCTTGGGCATCAGCCGCAGGATGGTGCGCATCAGCACCGACTTGCCGGTCCCCGAACCGCCGACGAATCCGAGGATTTCGCCGCGATAGACGTCCAGATCCAGATCCTTGAGAATCAGGGAGTCGCCGAATCCGACCGTTACTCCCCGGGCCTTCAGGATGATGTCGCGGCCGTTTCCGCCTTCGGCCGGATCTGGGCTTTGCGGGGGCGCCTGGGGCTCCTCGGACTGGTCCGGCGCCGGGGTCTGTCCAACCATGCCTAGATCCCCAATGCCGAGTAGAAGATCGCGAACAGGCCATCGACCACGATGACCATGAAGATGGCCTTCACCACCGAATTGGTCGTCTGCTGGCCCAGCGATTCCGCGCTGCCGCCGACCTTCAGGCCTTCGACACAGGCGATCAGGCCGACGATCAACGCCATGAACGGTGCCTTGGCGAGCCCCACCATGAGCTCTTCCATGCTGACGGCCTCGTGCAGGCGCTGCAGGAAGGTCTCCGGCGGGATCGCCATGTAGACCCAGGAGACGAGCGCGGCACCGGCCAGTGCGGCGATATCGGCCACGAAGGTGAGCAGGGGAAGGGCGAGCATCAGCGCGATCAGCCGCGGGATGATCAGGATCTCGACGGGTTCGAGGCCGAGCACCTTCAGCGCATCGATCTCCTCGCGCATCTTCATGGAGCCGATTTCGGCCGTGTAGGCGCTGCCCGACCGGCCCGCGACCATGATGGCGGTCAGCAGCACGCCCATTTCGCGCAGCACCAGCACGCCGACCAGATCGACGACGAAGGTCTCCGCGCCGAACTGCCGCAGATAGAAGCCGCCCTGCTGGGCAATGATCAGACCGATCAGGAACGACATCAGCGCCACGATCGGAACGGCACCGCGGCAGGCGCGGTCAAAGTTCGCGAGGATGGACGTGCCGCGCAGGCGCGACGGATTGAACAGCGCCGCGGCCAGCCCGATCCCGAACGCCCCGAGGATGCTGACGACGGCGACGGAATCCTTGAAGATTGTTTCGGCCTGGCGGCCGATCGCTTCCAGCGTGTTGAGGATCGAGTAGCGGGCGCGGCGCGGCTGCCACTGGCGCGGCACGTGGTTCTCGATTTCGGTGAACAGCGGCGCGAAGCGCTCGTCGACGTTCACGAGTTCGACCCGGGCGCCGCGGAATTCCAGTCCGGCCCGCATCCGGTGGATCAGCCAGGCGCCGGCGGTGTCCAGCTCGGTGACACCGTCGAGGTCGATCGATACGGACTGGGCGCCCTCAAGCTCGACGCCCTCGATCAGATCCTCCGCATGGCGGGCGTGATACAGCGTCCACGGACCGGCGACGAAGATGTCCGGCATGTCCGCGTTGCCGCTCTCGACACGAAGCCGTGCTGTCTCCGGGACGGACTGAACGTTCATCATTCGCCTTTGTTGGTCAGCCGACCGTCGGACGGAAACGCAGCGTGCTCCGACCTCTGGCAAACCCTCTGCGAAGTGTTAGTGTTTCGCACGCGTTGCGTCGAGAGGCGCAAGGACACAGTGTCTCCTCCCAAACCTGGTTCGCTTCATGGAACTCGAAAACCCGTACCTTCTGTTTCTGGGGGATGTCCCCGACGCGCTGGCCGCCAAGACCGGCCTGGGCATCGTCGACTGGCGACGCGAATGGTGCGTCGGCCAGTGGCGGCTTCCCGGCTGCCAGGCCGATGCCGGGCTGCCGGAAATGGACGCCGCCGCCGCCGCGCGCGCAGGTGCCAAGACGATGGTCGTCGGTGCCGTCAATGCCGGTGGCGTTCTGCCCGAGCACTGGGTGTCGTCGATCGTCGCGGCGCTCGAAGCGGGGCTCGATGTTGCCACCGGGCTTCACCAGAAGCTGGCCGACGTGCCGGAAATTCGCGAGACCGCGGAGCGCTTGGGGCGCCGGCTGGTCGACGTGCGCCACTCGACCGAGCGCTTTGCCACCGGCAAAGGGACCAAGCGGCCGGGCCGCCGCCTGCTGACCGTCGGAACCGATTGCTCGGTGGGCAAGAAGTATACGTCGCTAGCGCTCGAGCGTGGCATGCGGGAGGCCGGCTTCGACGCCGATTTCCGCGCGACCGGTCAGACGGGCGTCTTCATCTCCGGCCGGGGGGCCGCGATCGATGCGGTCGTCGCCGACTTCATCTCCGGCGCCGCCGAGTGGATCTCGCCGGCCAACGATCCGGCACACTGGGATCTCATCGAAGGGCAGGGCTCGCTGTTCCACCCGTCGTTCGCGGGGGTGTCTCTCGGGCTGCTGCACGGGGCGCAGCCCGATGCGTTCGTCGTCTGCCACGAGCCGACACGCACCAAGATGCGGGGCGTGCAGCATCCGCTGCCGTCGATCCGGGACGTCATCGATCTCACCGTGCGCTGCGGCAGCCTGACCAATCCGGCAATCCGCTGCGTTGGCATCGCCATCAACACGGCGGCGCTGAGCGAGGCCGAAGCGCGCTCGGTTCTCGATGCGACCGCCGCCGAGTACAATCTTCCCGCGACCGACCCGGTCCGCTTCGGCGTCGACGACATCGTCGAAGAGATCAAGGCGAGATTCCCGACCTCATGACCCGATCCCTGACAGTCAAGGTCGAGACCTTCCCGATCGCCGGCGAATTCCGGATCTCGCGGGAAAGTCGGACCGAAGCGACGGTGGTCGTTGCCGAGATTACCGATGGCGAGCACCGCGGGCGGGGGGAGGCTGTTCCCTATTCCCGCTACGCCGAAAGCGTGGCGGGCGTCGTCGCCGACATCGAGGTGATGGCTGAACGCATCGCGGCCGGTCTCGACCGGGAAACACTGCGCAAGACCATGCCCGCCGGCGCCGCGCGCAACGCCATCGACTGTGCGCTGTTCGATGTCGAGGCGAAGGTGACCGGCATCCGTGCGTTCGAGGCGGCCGGCCTGTCATCGCTGCAGCCGTTAACGACTGCCTACACGCTGAGCCTCGGCGATCCGGACTCCATGCGCGCCGCGGCGGAAGCCGCTGCCGATCGTCCGCTGCTCAAGGTCAAGCTCGGTGGTCCCGGAGACGTCGCCCGCATCAAGGCGGTGCGCGCCGGTGCGCCGAACGCGCGCCTGATCGTCGACGCCAACGAGGCGTGGAGCCGGGACACCTACTTCGATGCGATGACCGCGTGTGCCGATGCGGGCGTCGAATTGGTGGAACAGCCGCTGCCGGCGGATCGGGACGGCCTGCTGGCGACGGTGCGCCGTCCGGTGCCGGTGTGCGCGGACGAGAGCGTCCACGTGACCTCGGAGCTCGAAGGGCTGACGGCGCGCTATGACGCCGTGAACATCAAGCTCGACAAGGCCGGCGGCCTGACCGAAGCGCTCGCGATGGTCCAGGAGGCGGAGCGGCTCGGGCTGACCGTCATGGTCGGCTGCATGCTGGCTACGTCGCTGGCGATGGCCCCGGCGGTGCTCTGCGCCCAGAAGGCGGCCTTCGTCGATCTCGACGGGCCGCTGCTTCTCGCGCGCGACCGGGAACCGGGCCTGCGCTTCGAGGGGTCGCTTCTCCATCCGCCCGAGCCGGAGCTCTGGGGCTGACGAATGGGGCACGCGGCCTCGGTGGCTTTTTGCGAGGAAGTCATCTCAACCAATTGACCTGGCTGGCCTTTCGGTCGCCGATCAGTGATCGGAGAGGCTGGCGGTTCACGCGGTGTCAGCCAACGCCGAGGGCGCGGGCAAGCATCGCCGGGTCGATGTTTCCGCCGGAGGCGACCACGACCGCGGTCCGCCCCTGCAGGTCGACCTTGCGGGTCAGCACGGCGGCAAGCGCGGCCGCGCCTCCGGGCTCCACGATCAGCTTCAGCTCGTTCGCCGCAACGGCGACCGCCGCCAGCATGTCGTCGTCGCTCACCGCCGTGCCGTAGGCGTAGCGCCCATGGTTCATCGCGAACGACCGCTTGCCGGGCGTCTGCGTCAGGATGGCGTCGGCGAGCGAACCGGACATCCGCTCGTTGGCGACATGCCTGCCGGCGGCGAGCGATCGCGCATAGTCGTCGAACCCTTCTGGCTCGGCCGTGACCAGGGTCACCCCCGGCATGGCATGGCTGATCGCAAGACCGGTGCCGGCGGCCAGTCCTCCACCTCCCGCCGGTACAATCACCACGTCCGGGCGGATGCCGGCGGCGGCGCAGTCTTCGGCGATTTCCAGCCCGATCGTTCCCTGTCCGGCGATCACGCCGGCATCGTCGTAAGGGTGGACCAGCGTGGCACCCAGTTCGTCGGCCAGCGCCCGGGTCACGGCGTCGCGGTCCTGGGTGGCGCGGTCGTAGTCGACCACGGTGGCGCCGGAGCGCTGGGTGCGGCCGCGCTTGATGGCCGGCGCGTCCGACGGCATCACGATGGTCGCGGGCATGCCGAGCAGGCGCGCCGCCTCCGCCACCCCCTGCGCGTGATTGCCGGACGAGCAGGCGACGACGCCGGCGGAACGGGCCTCCAGCGGGATCATCGACAGGCGATTGTAGGCGCCCCGGAACTTGAACGAACCGGTGCGTTGCAGCGGTTCGGCCTTCACCAGCACTCGCCCGCCGGCCATTTCGTCGAGGATGTGGGCGTGCAGGATGGGCGTGCGCACCGCGAAGCCGAGGATGCGCGCAGCTGCCGCGTGCACGTCCTCGATGGTCGGAATGTCGTTTTCCGCGGGGATCTCCGTCAGTAGCCCGTCCATGCGACACCTCGAGCCGGAGTGAAGGGGTAGGGACCCGGATAGGATTCCACGTAAGCCATGTGGGAGACCAGACCGGACCCGACCCAGGTGTGAATCCCGTAAGCGGGGGGCTCGAGCACGATCTGCGCGCGCGCCTCCGGGTCGAGGTTCATCTCCACCTGGTGGGAAACGCCCGGCATGATCATCACCGACGTTCCCGCGAAGGCCGAGACGATCAGGCGGTGCACATGGCCGGTCAGTATCCGCTCGACGTGGCTGTAGCGGCCGACGACCTCGGCCAGCGCTGCGCCGTCGCGCAGATCGTAGGTGTCCATGTGGGCGAGGCCGGTGCGGAAGGGCGGGTGGTGCATCGCGATGACGGTCGGTCGATCGGCAGCCTCTGCGAGGCGCGCATCGAGCCATGCCAGCTGCGCAGTGCCGAGTTCCCCATGTGGCTCGCCCGGAACCGAGGTGTCGAGAACCACCAGGCGCACCTTTCCGATGTCGGCCGTGTAGGAGAAATGGTCGGCCGGCGCATCGCGCACGCCCGGCCAGTCGGCGAAGGCGGCGCGCATTTCGTCCGCGCTGTCGTGGTTGCCGGGCATGACGTAGACCGGGACGGGGAGGGCGCGCAGGAGCTCTTTTGCCACCTCGTACTCGCGCGGATCGCCGGTATCCGCGACATCGCCGGTCACGATGACCGCATCGGCGGCGGGCAGCAGGGCGCGCACCGCCTTCACGGCACGGGCGGTCAGCATGTTCGACTCGGCGATGCGCAGCGCGGGGGCTCCGCGTGGGCGAAGATGCAAATCCGTCAGTTGCACGAACGTGGTCAAGGCTGCCCCCTTCAGTCGCGTTGACGTTCTCGATGCTGCACGGCTATCACGCGGGGACGGATCGGGCGAGATCCCGGTGTGCGCCAGAAACGCGGCGCCCGACGCCTGCTCCCTCACGAAGGAACCACCGTCATTTCCGCGTCAGCCCCTTCGCCCCGACCGACGAGCCGGACCCATGCGCAGTTGACGGGCGGCTTCGCCGGCTTCGTCGGCGCCCATTTCAGGCTGTGCACGGCGCTGCTCGTGCTGCTTGCCGCGCTCACCTACATTCCCGGCCTCGCCGGCGTGCCGCCCATCGATCGCGACGAACCGCGCTACGTCCAGGCGTCGAAGCAGATGGTCGAGCGGGGCGACTATGTCGATATCCGCCTCCAGGACGAGCCGCGCTACAAGAAGCCGATCGGGATCTACTGGCTGCAGGCGGCGGCGGTCGAGGTGTCGGGATACGGCGCCGACGCTCCGCTCTGGGCCTACAGGCTGCCCTCGCTGCTGGGCGCGGTCCTGACCGTGCTTGGCACGGTGATCGCGGCGCGCGCCTTCATGGGCCCGCTTCCCGCGCTGGCGGCCGGGCTGATCACGCTCGCGATCGTGGTGCTCAATGTCGAGGCGCATCTGGCCAAGACCGATGCGATGCTGACCGCGACGGTGGTCTTCGCGCAGGCCGCGCTGGCGCGCATCTGGCTCGCGGAGCGCAAGTCGCCCTTCCTGGGCTGGCCATTGGCATTCTGGATCGCCATCGCCGCCAGCATTCTCATCAAGGGGCCGATCGGGCTGATGGTGTGCGGGCTGACGGTCGCCTGGCTGACCGTCGCCAATGCCCACAAGTGGCGCTGGCTTGGCCGGTTGCACATCCTGCCCGGACTGCTCCTGGCCATCGCCCTCGTGCTTCCGTGGTTCATCGCCATCAACATGGCGACGCACGGCGCGTTCTTTCAGGAAGCCGTGGTGAAGGACTTCCTTGGCAAGGCGGGCAGCGGGCAGGAGGGACACTGGGCGCCGCCGCTCACCCATCTCCTGATGTCGGTGGGGGTGGCATGGCCGGCCATGGCCCTCGCCGTCGTCGGCGCCGGCGCCATGTGGGCGCAGCGCCGCACGCAGGTGATGCGCTTCCTGATGGCTTGGGTGATTCCGTCGTGGATCGTCTTCGAGATGGTGGCGACGAAGCTGCCCCATTACACACTGCCGCTTCTGCCGGCGCTCGCCATCGGCGCGAGTTTCGCGCTCCTCGGAAACGATCGGCCGCTGCCGGTGCGCTGGCTGAGGTGGCTCGGTGCGCTTGAACTGGCGGGGCTGCCCATCGTGCTCGTGCCGGCGGTTGTCGTGCTCCCGCTGCTGCTCGGCGACAGGATCTCGTTCGTTGCGATCGTCCTCACGCTCCTGGGGGCTGCGGCGGCCGTCTACGCCGCCAAGCTGCTCATCGAGGATCGCGATCGGCTGCGGGCGGTCTGTCTCGCGGTCGGTGCCTCGATCCTTCTGAACGTCGCCGCCTGGGGCCTCGTGCTGCCCCGGCTGGATTCGCTCTGGCTCAGCCCCCGGATCGCGGCCGCCGCGCAGGCCGACGCCGGTTGCCCGGATCCGGTGCTCGTTTCGGTGGGCTTTCGGGAGATGAGCCTGGTCTTCCTGGCCGGCACCGACACGGTGATCGCCTCGCCGCAGCAGGCAGCCGACGTCCTGGCCGCGACGCCCTGCGCGGTGCTCGCCGTCGACGCCCACGAAAAGGCCGAAACGCTGGCCGCGATCGAGGCAAAGGGCGTCGTGCTGGAGGAGACGGGCACCGAGACGGGCCGCAATATCGGCAACGGCGATATCCTCGAGATGACGCTGTTTCGTCGCGCGCAGCCTTGATTGAGCCTCGGAAGGCGGATAGCAGGCTCTCCCATACGCACGGGATCCGGAATTGACCGGCGCTCCCCATCGATCGTCATCCGCAAATCCGACCGAGCCCGACCCGAACCTTGTCCGCATCAACCCGACCTTCGACCGACCCGACGCCGTTGACCGGCGACCGCCCCGACGTGTCCGTCGTCATCCCCGCCAAGGATGAGGCCGGCAACCTGCCGGGGCTCGTCACGGAGATCGGGACGGCGCTTTCCGGCAGGCCGTTCGAGGTGCTGGTGGTGGACGACGGCTCTACGGATGAGACCGATCGCGTTCTGGCCGACATGACGGCCTCGTCGGCGCCCTGGCTCCGGCACATCCGGCACGCGGAATCCTGCGGCCAGAGCGCCAGCATCCGTACCGGCGTGCGATATGCCCGCGGCGACGTGATCGTGACCATCGACGGAGACGGTCAGAACGACCCGCGCTTCATCCCCGAAATGCTGGCGGCCATGGAGGCGGGTGGCGACGGGGTGGCGATGGTCGCGGGCGAACGCCAGGGGCGCAAGGCCTCGTGGGGCAAGCGTTACGGGTCCCGCGCGGCGAACGGCCTGCGCCGCACCCTGCTGAACGACGGCACCCGCGATACCGGCTGCGGCCTCAAGGCGATCCGGCGCGAGGTGTTCCTGGAGCTTCCCTATTTCGATGGGTGGCACCGCTATCTGCCGGCGCTGGTGAAGCGGGAAGGCGGCGGCGTGCGCTACGTCGACGTCGTCGACCGCGAGCGCCAGTTCGGCGCCTCGCACTACGGCCTGTGGGACCGTGCGGCCGTGGGCATCCTCGATCTTTTCGGCGTTTGGTGGCTCATGCGGCGGCGGCGTCGCATCCAGAGCCCGAAGGAGATGCGTTCCGATGGGCAGTGAAGGAACTCTGGCGGCGATCGCGGACTGGTTTCACCACGTCTTCGTCTCTCAGGCGGACCTCTGGCTCATTCTGGGTTTTGCCGCCCAGGCGATGTTCACCATGCGCTTTCTGGTGCAGTGGATCGCCAGCGAGAAGGCCCGCCGTTCGGTCGTGCCGGTCGCCTTCTGGTTCTTCTCGCTGGGGGGCGGCGGGATGCTGCTCGCCTACGCCATCCACCAGAAGGACCCGGTCTTCATCGCGGGTCAGGCGGCGGGGCTGGTGATCTACATCCGTAATCTCTGGCTCATCCTGCGCGAGCATCGCGCTGCGCTGGTGAAGACGGACTAGCCAACGCCGCTTCGGCGCGCCAGCGTCTCGAGCCGAGATAAAGAAACCCGGGATCGGCTCGATGGCCGATCCCGGGTTCTTTTTCTTGTCAGGGGCTTGATGCCAAGTCTTTGCGTGGATTGCCGCGCCGCTCAGCCCTGCGCCAGCCGGCCGAAGCCTTCCTCGAGATCGGCGATCAGGTCGGCCGGATCCTCCAGCCCGATATGAAGCCGCACCAGCGGCCCCTCGGGTTCCCAGGGTGTCGCCGTGCGCATCGCGCTCGGATCGGGGCAGGTGATCAGGCTTTCGAACCCGCCCCACGAGGCGCCGATGCCGAAATAGCTCAAGCCGTCGACGAAGGCCGACAGTTGCGCCTTCGAGCACGGCTTCAGCACCATCGCGAACAGCCCGCAGGCGCCGGTGAAGTCGCGCTTCCAGATCGCGTGACCCGGGTCGCTTTCCAGCGCCGGATGCAGCACCCGGGCGACCTCCGGCCGGCCTTCCAGCCAACGCGCGACCGTGACGCCGCTCTCGAAGTGGCGGGCTAGCCGCAGCGGCAGCGTGCGCATGCCGCGCAGCGTGTTGGAGACGTCGTCGGGCCCGACGTTCACGCCGAGGAAGAGGCGCATGTCCTTGAGGGCCGGGTAGGCCGCCTCGCTCGCGGCCACCGTGCCGAGGAGCAGGTCGGAGTGGCCCCCGAAATACTTCGTCGCCGCCTGGATCGACAGGTCGACGCCGTGCTCCAGGGGCCTGAAGTAGACCGGCGTCGCCCAGGTGTTGTCCATGGCGACGGTCAGGCCGCGCTGCTTGGCAGCCCCCGCGATCGCCGGGATGTCCTGCATCTCGAACGTCAGCGATCCCGGAGCTTCGAGAAAGACCGTCGTGGTGTTGTCGCGGAAATGCCGGGCGACATCCGCGCCCAGCTGCGGGTCGAAGTAGCTGGTCTCCACGCCGAAGCGGGCCAGCACCTTGTCGCAGAACCGCCTGGTGGGTCCGTAGACGTTGTCGGCGACGAGGACGTGGTCGCCCGCCTTGGTGGCGGACAGCAGTGCCACCGTGCAGGCTTCCAGTCCCGAACTCGTCAGGATGGTGCCCGCGGCGCCCTCGATGTCGGTCACCGTCTGCTCCAGCGCATCCATGGTCGGGGTGCCCTGGCGGCCGTACACATAACGTCGGGTCCGGTCCTGGGCCGCCTGGAGATTGGGGGCGAGGACGGTGGACCCGTGGTAGACGGGCGGGTTGACGAAGCCGTGATTGTCGTGCGGCGAGGGGCCCGCGTGGGCAAGCCGGGTCGCGATATCCGCGGAACCGGCTGATTTTGTTTTGTTCATGGCGCCATTTTCAGCAAAGTTGGAACGAAGCTTGCGAGTAGGCCAACTGATCTGCGGTTTCCTCTCACCGTGCAACCCCTTGACCGGCCCTTCGTAATAGCCTGTGATGACAATCTCTGGAGGAGCTGGGGAGGCGAGCCGGATCGAACTGACCGATCTGGGCCATTCCAACGCGGCAGTCTCCGGTTGCAAGAACGTTCACCATTCCAGTCAAACGCTAGAAATGAGCAGGCATCCTCATGAACAAGACCGTGCTCCCGATTGCCATTGCCGCCGCCATCGGGCTGGGCGTGGCCGCTGCCAGCGCAGCGACGCTCGAAGATGTTAAATCGAAGGGATTCGTCCAGTGCGGCGCGAACGCGAGCGGACTTGCCGGCTTCGCCACCACCAATGACAAGGGTGAGTGGAACGGCTTCGACGTCGACTATTGCCGCGCCTACGCCGCGGCGATCTTCGGCGACCCCTCGAAGGTCAAGTTCACGCCGCTGACCGCCAAGGAGCGCTTCACCGCGCTGCAGTCCGGTTCGGTCGACGTGCTGGTCCGCAACACCACCTGGACCATGTCGCGTGACACCCAGCTCGGCCTGAACTTCACCGGCGTCAGCTACTACGACGGCCAGGGCTTCATGGTTCGCAAGTCGCTCGGCATCACCTCGGCGCTGGAACTCTCCGGCGCCTCGATCTGCGTCCAGACCGGCACCACCACCGAGCTGAACCTCTCCGACTACTTCCGCACCAACGACATGGACATCAACGCGGTGGTGTTCGAATCCGCGAACGAGGCGATCCAGGCCTACGACGCGGGTCGGTGCGACGCGTTCACGACGGACGCCTCGGGCCTCTACGCGGAGCGCCTGAAGCTCACCAACCCGGACGACAGCATGATCCTTCCGGAGGTCATCTCCAAGGAGCCGCTTGGCCCGGTGGTGCGCCAGGGTGACGACGGGTGGTTCAACCTCGTCAAGTGGGTCGGCTATGCGCTGGTCAACGCCGAGGAGCTGGGCGTGACCCAGGCCAACGTCGAAGAGATGAAGGGCTCCGACAATCCGGAGATCAAGCGTCTTCTCGGCACCGAAGGTGCGTATGGCGAGGCCATCGGTCTCGACAACGACTGGGCCGTCAAGGTGATCTCCGGCGTGGGCAACTACGGCGAGATCTTCGACCGCAACATCGGTCCGTCGACGCCGCTTGCGATCGAACGCGGCATCAATGCGCTGTGGACCGATGGTGGTCTGCAATACGGCATTCCGGTCCGTTAATCGCACCTGATCGGACTGCGGTCGGCCCAAGGTCGGCCGCAGTCTGATCTCCGTGTCCCAAATAACAACCTCACCTTCCGAGGGGCACTAGATGGCGGTTCAGGATCAAGGCGCGGGCCGATTGCCGGCCGGGCGCTCACGCGGCTCATTTATCTACGATCCGAAGGTTCGCGGTACGGTCTTCCAGGCTGTCGTTCTGGTCGTGGTGCTTTTCCTGGTCTACGTGGCGGCCTCCAATGTGATCGCCAACCTCCAGCGGCAGCACATCGCTTCCGGGTTCGGCTTTCTGGGCCAGACGGCCGGTTTCGAAATCTCGCAGACGCTGATTCCCTATGCGGCCACCTCGACCTACGGGAGGGCCTTCCTTGTCGGCCTCCTGAACACCCTGCTGGTGGCGTTCGTCGGTATCGTCCTTGCGACGATCCTCGGATTTATCGTCGGCGTGATGCGCCTCTCGAAGAACTGGCTGATCCGCCAGATCGCCACCACCTTCGTGGAAGTGCTGCGCAACATCCCGCTGCTGCTCCAGCTGTTCTTCTGGTATTTCGCGGTGCTCAAGCAGCTGCCTGGCCCGCGCGATTCGATCGATCTGGGCCTCGGCGCATCCCTGAACATTCGCGGCCTCTACATTCCCGCACCGATCCTCGGACCGGGAAGCTGGATCGTCATCGCCGCATTTTTCGTCGGTATCGTGGGTTCGTTCGCGGTGGCCAAATGGGCGCGGATGCGCCAGATGGCGACCGGCGAGCGCTTTCCCGTTCCGATTGCCGTGCTGGGCCTGATCATCGGCCTGCCCATCATTGCCTTCTTCGTGGCCGGGCAGCCGATCACGCTGGAAACGCCGGCGCTGAAGGGCTTCAACCTCCAGGGCGGCGTCCAGGTGATCCCGGAACTGGTCGCGCTCGTCCTCGGCCTGGCGATCTACACCGCCGCCTATATCGCTGAGATCGTGCGCGCGGGCATCGTGTCCGTCAGCAAGGGGCAGACCGAGGCGGCTCACGCGCTTGGGCTCCGGTCCGGTCAGGCCCTCTGGCTCGTGGTCATTCCGCAGGCGATGCGGGTGATCATTCCGCCGCTGACGAGCCAGTATCTCAATCTCACCAAGAACTCGTCGTTGGCGGTGGCGATCGGCTATCCGGACCTGGTCTCGGTCCTGGCGGGCACGGTCCTGAACCAGACAGGCCAGGCGGTCGAGTGCATTTCGCTCACCATGCTCGTCTATCTGGTGATCTCGCTGCTGATGTCGGCCTTCATGAACTGGTTCAATGCGCACGTGGCGCTGGTGGAGCGGTAGGGGATGGCCATGGACATCGCATACGTCAGGTCCGAGCCGGCCCCGGCGCTGCCGGCTCCCAACAGCGCCAAGGGCGCCGTCGGCTGGGTGCGGGCGAACCTGTTCTCCGGGATCGGCAACACCGTCATCACGCTGGTCGCGCTCTATTTGCTGTGGATCACCATTCCGCCGCTGATCAACTTCCTGTTCATCGATGCGGTCTGGAACGGCAGCGACCGCGAGGCCTGCGTGGGGGCGGACGTCGGCGCGTGCTGGGCGTTCGTGAAGACCCGTTTCCCCCAGTACATCTATGGCCGCTACCCCATCGACGAGCGCTGGCGCGTCGACATCGTCTTCTTCCTGCTGGCGGCCGGCCTCCTGCCGATGGCGATCCCGAAGGTGCCGTTCAAGGCGCTGAACGCCGTCTTTCTCCTCGTCGTCTTTCCGCTGGTCGCGCTGGTGCTGCTGTCCGGCGGCGACTTCGAGATCGGCCTCGGCTGGTGGATCTCGCTGGTCGTTCTGCTGCTCATCGTGGAAGCTGTCATCTTCCTGCCGGCCATCCTGGGGGCGACGAGCTACGCCGAGTTGAGACGGCCGGCAACGCTTGCGCTGGTGCCGTTCGCGACACTGGCGGTGATCTTCGTGGTCATGAGCCTCGACTTTGGCCTGCGCGAGGTCGAGACGTCGCTGTGGGGCGGGCTGCTGGTGACCCTGGTGCTGGCGCTATGCGGCATCGCGGCCTCGTTGCCGATCGGGATCCTGCTGGCGCTCGGTCGGCGCTCCAAGATGCCCATCGTCAAGCTGTTCTCGGTGATCTTCATCGAGTTCTGGCGCGGCGTGCCGCTGATCACCATCCTGTTCATGTCCAGCGTGATGCTGCCGCTGTTCCTGCCGGACGACGTGTCGTTCGACAAGCTGCTGCGCGCCATCATCGGCGTTGCGATGTTCGCCTCGGCCTACATGGCCGAAACCGTGCGCGGCGGCCTGCAGGCGATGCCCAAGGGGCAGTACGAGGGCGCCGACGCGCTGGGGCTCGGCCACTGGCAGAAGATGCGGCTGATCATCCTGCCGCAGGCGCTCAAGCACGTGATCCCCGGGATCATGAACAGCTTCATCAGCCTGTTCAAGGATACGTCGCTGGTGCTGATCGTCGGGCTTTTCGACCTCCTGGGCATGGTCAAGCTCAGCCTGGTCGATCCGAAGTGGTCGTCACCGGTGACCCCAGCGACCGGCTACATCTTCGCGGCGTTCATCTTCTGGATCTTCTGTTTCGGCATGTCGCGCTACTCGATGTTCATCGAGAGGCGGCTCGACAGGACGAACCGGTGACGCAGTCATGGGCAAGGCGCCGGGAGTTCCGGCGCGCCCGCACAAGAGTTCGACGGCCGCGGCCGGACACGGTTCGTCCGGCGGTGGCGCAAGTGAAAGGTGGTAGGCCATGACCGAGGTGTCAGAACTTCAGACCGAACCCCGCGCCAAGGTCGGAGACATGATGGTCTCCGACGAGACCATGATCAGCATGGTCGGCGTGAACAAGTGGTTCGGCGAGTTCCACGTCCTCAGGGACATCAATCTGACCGTGAAGAAGGGCGAGCGCATCGTCATCTGCGGCCCGTCGGGCTCCGGCAAGTCGACGCTGATCCGCTGCATCAACCGGCTTGAGGAGCACCAGTCGGGCAGCATCATCATCGACAATACGGAACTCACCAACGACCTCAAGAAGATCGACGAGATCCGCCGCGAGGTCGGCATGGTGTTCCAGCATTTCAATCTGTTCCCGCACCTGACCATCCTGGAGAACTGCACCCTTGCGCCGATCTGGGTGCGCAAGATGCCGAAGAAGGAAGCGGAAGAGGTGGCGATGACCTACCTCGAGCGCGTCAAGATCCCGGAACAGGCCAACAAGTACCCGGGCCAGCTGTCGGGTGGCCAGCAGCAGCGGGTGGCCATCGCGCGGGCGCTGTGCATGAACCCCAACGTGATGCTGTTCGACGAACCGACGTCCGCGCTCGATCCGGAGATGATCAAGGAAGTGCTCGACGTGATGATCGACCTTGCCCAGTCGGGCATGACGATGATCTGCGTCACCCACGAAATGGGCTTCGCCCGCCAGGTGGCGAACCGCGTCATCTTCATGGATGCGGGCATGATCGTCGAGCAGAACGCGCCGGAGCCGTTCTTCACCAACCCGCAGCACGAGCGGACGAAGCTGTTCCTGAGCCAGATCCTGCACCACTGAGTTCGGCCGACCGGCCGGTCGCGGCCGCTCTCAGGTCGGCCATTGTGGTTCGTCGAATCGCCGGTCGGGTGCCGGTGACGATGGGCCGGATTGGGCCTGGGCACCTGCGGGGAGACAAAGTTGGGCTCCTTCTTTCCCGGCTTCCAACTGGAGGTCGTCGAGACGAGCAAAGGGCCGATCCGGCTGCGTCGTGGCGGGGAGGGGCCGCCGCTGCTGCTCCTTCATGGCCACCCCCGGACACACACCACGTGGTGGAAAGTCGCCCCGGAAGTTTCGAAGACCTACACCGTGGTTTGTCCCGACATGCCGGGATTCGGGAAGAGCTATCAGCCCGTCGGTGTCGAAGGCTCGAGTGGACGCGCGAAGGCGTCCGCCCTGGCGGAGTGCATGGCCGCGCTGGGGCACCGGCAGTTTGCCGTGGCAGGTCACGACCGAGGGTCCTACCGCGCGTTTCGCTTGGCGATGGATTTCCCCGATCGCGTTTCCGCGCTGGCGGTGATGGATGGTGTGCCAATCTACGAGGCTCTCGAGCGCGCCGACTGGCGGTTCGCGAGGG
Organism: Amorphus suaedae; assembly: GCF_053629675.1. Classification (NCBI taxonomy): domain Bacteria; kingdom Pseudomonadati; phylum Pseudomonadota; class Alphaproteobacteria; order Hyphomicrobiales; family Amorphaceae; genus Amorphus; species Amorphus suaedae. Next base: position 126,031 of record NZ_JBRJIT010000001.1, read on the forward strand.
CCTGGTATCACTGGTTTTTCTTTGCCCAGTCCGAAAAGGCGGCGGCTGCGGTCACCTCTGCTCCGGACCTCTGGTATCCCTGCGACAGGGAGACGATGGGCGCCGAGAATGCCGCAGATTTCCTTGCCGCCACCCGAGATCCGATTGTGGTCCGGGGAATGCTCGCCGACTACCGCGCCGGGCTGGACGTCGACTACCTTCACGACAGGAGCGATCGAGAGGCCGGGCGCAGGCTTGCGTGTCCGCTCGCCGTGCTTTGGTCGGTGCGCGACGACATGGAGGCGCTCTACGGTGATCCCACCGAGCCGTGGAACGCCTGGGTGTCGCAGAAGGTGTTCCGGCAGGCGATCCAAAGTGGCCACCACATGGCGGAAGAGGCCCCCGAGGAAGTCGCCGGCGCGCTGAGACGGTTCCTCGCCGGTGCGATCGACGGCTAGCTGCGCGTCGTCGGGATCAGCGCTGCCACATCGCGGTCTGCCCTGCTCGGACTTGCCGCCAGGCCCTCGGCGACGCCTAACCGGTCGGCCTCCGACCGGTTCTGGCTCATCTTGCGCTTTCCCTCGATCCGCGTGATCGGAATGCGCACTCCCACGATGAGCCGCAACTGGGCGTCCGTGAACGCGTCCGGAGCATCGGAGACCTGCCAGGGCTCTGCACGTGACGCCTCGTGACGGTCGGTCAGTCGGGTCACGACCGCCCTCAGATCGGAGGGATCGTGAAAGAACGCGACCGGCCCATAGGCGTGGACGGCCACGTAGTTCCAGGTGGGAACGACCTTTCCGTGCTCGCGCTTGGCGGCGTACCAGGACGGGCTGATGTAGGCGTCCGGCCCCGTGAAGATCACCAGGGCATCGCCGGCCGGCTCCGCCTTCCACTGGGGATTGGCGCGGGCGATATGCCCGTAAAGGGTCCCGTGCGGTCCCTCGCTCGCTTCCAGGATCAATGGCATTGGCGTCGCGACAATGCCGTCCGCGGTCGCAGTCACCAATGTCGACAGCCCGGCCTCGCGGATGATGGTGCGTAGCGCCGCCGGGTCGTCCTCGCGAAAGGCGGGCGGCGTATACATGCGATCCCCGCTATCGCCGCGCGGTGCCGGTGGCGAGCGGCAGGCTCGGATCGGCGCCCCATTCCGCCCAAGATCCGTCATAGACCGACACCGCCGTGTGGCCGATGGAGCGGAGCGCCAGGCTGAGGATCGCGGCCGAGACGCCGGACCCGCATGTCGTGATCACCGGCCGGTCCAGTTCGACCCCGGCATCAGCGAACGCGCCCATGAGCGCATCGACGGACTTCAGCGAGCCGTCCGGTCCGATGAGGTTGGTGTAGGGCAGGTTGAGCGCCCCCGGCATGTGGCCCGAGCGCAGCTCCTTGCGAGGCTCTGGGGCGGTGCCGGCGAAACGCTCGGCCGAGCGGGCGTCGACGACAAGTGAAGTGCCGCTATCGAGGGCTTCCTCGACGTCCGCGCGCGTCGCCAGGAGGGCGTGGTTCAGCCGGGCGGTGAAATGGCGCGGCGGGCGCTTGACGACGCCCTCCTCGACGGGCCGGCCCTCCGACAGCCAGCGGGGCAGGCCGCCGTCGAGCACGAACACGCGTTCGGCGCCCATGGCGCGGAACATCCACCAGACGCGGGGGGCGGAATAGATCCCGACCGTGTCGTAGACGACGATGGTCTGGCCATCTCCGATGCCGAGGCGACGGGCGGCGCTGGCGAAGGCTTCCGGCCGCGGCAGCATGTGGGGCAGGGAAGAGGTGTGGTCGGAGACTTCATCGATGTCGACGAAAACCGCGCCCGGGATATGGGCTTCGCGATACTCCGTTTCCGCCTTGCGCTCTGTCGAAGGCAGATGCCAGGAGCCGTCGACGATGAGCACGTCCGGGGCATCGAGATGCTCGGCGAGCCAGGCAGTAGAGACCAGATAATCGAAACGGTGGTCTTGCACTTGGGCGGATCCTCGAGTGAGTCAGAGTGCGTTTTGTCGGCCCCGCCGTCGGCCCTTCTGGCCTTTGGACGGAGAGGACACGATGGGTCGGGCGTTTGCCGCATTATCCGACCGTTTGGCGGCACGCGATAGCATGCCGAAACCGGCCCTCGCGTCATGCGGGGACCGTAAGGTGGCGTTGGCCGGTTCCGAACGGTCCGACCGAACTCCCAAAGAGTCGATCGTTCGTCTTCGTCAGAGCGCGGTGTTCTCCGCCCACTGCAGCCGGACACGTCTGTTCAGCTTTCCCTTCTTCTCGATCTTGGAGACGACGACCGTCCCGATCTCTCCGGTCTTGAGGACGTGTGTTCCGCCGCACGGCTGAAGGTCGACGTCGTCCCCGATACGCACGAGCCGCACGCGACCGGACCCCATCGGCGGCTTGACGCTCATCGTCTTCACGAGCCCCGGATTGGCCTCGAGCTCCGCGTCGGTGATCCACTCCGTGGTGACGGCGTGATCGCCTTCGATCAGACGATTCAGCGCTTCGGTGATCTCGTCCTTGTCGAGCGCGCCTTCTGGAATGTCGAAATCGAGCCGGCCCTGTTCTGCACCGATCTGTCCCCCGGTGACGGGATAGGCAAGCACCGCCGTCAGAAGATGCAGTGCCGTGTGCATGCGCATGTGCTTGTAGCGCTGTTCCCAGTCCAGATGCGCGATCACCCGGTCGCCGGGCGCGGGGCGGGCGGCCTCTTCGGCAAGCAGGTGAACGATGCCCGCGCGGTCGTCCCCGTAGACGGTGTTTGCGACCGCGGCCATGGTGCCGTCGGCGAACTCGATGCGTCCGATGTCCCCCGGCTGCCCGCCACCGGACGCGTAGAAGACCGTGCGATCGAGGACCACGCCGCCCGCCTCGGTGACGTGTCGCACCACCGCCTCGCAGGAGGGCAGGTAGGCGTCGTCTCGGAACAGGGGCTCGGTCACGACTTCCATGGGTTGCGTCCAGGTTATTCCGACGTCTCGAACGGGATGGCGATCGACGGCATCTTCTCCATCCACTCCGGGACAGGCAGGTCCTTCGATCGCAGGAACTCGGGATTGAACAGCTTCGACGCGTAGCGATTGCCGTAATCGCACAGGATGGTCACGATCGTGTGGCCGGGGCCGAGGTGCCGTGCCAGCCGGATCGCGCCGGCGACGTTGATGCCGGAAGATCCCCCGAGGCAGAGCCCCTCGTGCTGAAGCAGGTCGAAGACGATCGGCAGCGCCTCGGCGTCGGGGATCTGGAAGGCGATGTCGACCGGCGCACCCTCGAGATTCTTGGTGATGCGGCCCTGGCCGATCCCCTCGGTGATCGAGGAGCCTTCCGACTTCAGCTCGCCGTGGGTGTAGAAATTGTAGAGCGCGGCACCCATTGGATCGGCAAGGCCGATGGTGATCTCCGGGTTGCGCTCCTTCAGGGCCATGCCGATCCCGGCCAGCGTTCCGCCGGATCCGACCGCGCAGATGAACCCGTCGACGTCGCCGTCGGTCTGCTCCCAGATCTCCGGACCGGTGGTCAGGATGTGCGCCTCGCGGTTCGAGACGTTGTCGAACTGGTTTGCCCAGATGGCGCCGTTGGGTTCGCTCTTGGCCATCTGAGCCGCGAGGCGGCCCGACAGCTTCACGTAATTGTTCGGGTTGCGGTAGGGAACCGCGGGAACCTCGATTAGCTCCGCTCCGGCGAGGCGAAGCATCTGCTTCTTCTCGTCGGACTGGGTCTCGGGGATCACGATGACGGTTCGAAACCCGAGCGCGGCGCCCACGAGCGCAAGCCCGATGCCCGTGTTGCCGGCGGTGCCCTCGACGATGGTTCCGCCCGGCCTCAGTTCGCCACGCTCCATGGCGTCGCGCACGATATAATAGGCGGCACGGTCCTTGACGGACTGGCCGGGATTCATGAACTCTGCCTTACCCAGGATTTCGCAGCCCGTCTCTTCCGAGGCGCGGTTGAGACGGATCAAGGGCGTGTTGCCGATGGCGTCGAGCACGGATGCGAGTTCGGCCATGACCTTGCCTTGGTTGGGTTGGAGCGGCCAAGCTATCGACACCTCTAGGTCACATCAACCGTCTAAGGCCCGCGAATGCTCGGGAGAAATGCAGCGGTGGTATGCGATTTCGTCATGATACCCTGATCCGGTCCGTCATCCGCACCGTACTATGGGCAGAGTATCCAGTTCGCCGTTGCCGATACGGCTGTCTCCTTCAGTGACTGAGCGCATGACCGAAACCTCTCAGGCCCTCGACGGCCTTATCGCCGGGTATGTCTCCGGAAGCCTGCCGCTGCCGGTGCAGGTCCTCGTCGAGGCACATCTCGAGCTGAGCCCGCGCAACCACCGGTGGGTGGGCGATCTCGAAGCCGTTGCGGCGAGTTTTCTTGAGGGGATCGAGCCGGTCGATGTGCCGGAGCGCGATCGAAAGCTCGAGCGGATTTTCTCCCTCGCTCCTGACGCGGACGCCATCTCCGATCCCGCATTCGGATCGGTCGTGCCGGCCGGCGGCTCCGTCGACGAGAGCGGGCTTCCCGCCTCGCTGCTGCGTTATGTCGGCCGTCCGTTGGCCGATGTGCCGTGGAAGACGCGGCTGCCTGGCATCCGGGAGTGGCGGGTCGGCAGCGACGACGGGTTCGTGACGAGCCTGTTCTGCCTCCGTGCCGGCCATGGGCTTCCGCCGCACACCCATCGCGGGACGGAAATGACCCTCGTCCTCCACGGTGGCTTCACCGACACCACCGGCCACTACGGCGTCGGCGATGTGTCGATCGCCGACGACCTGATCGATCATCGGCCGATCGCCGATGACGACGGCGACTGCATCGGCTTCGTGGTCAGCAATGCCTCTCTGCGTCTTACCGGTCGTCTGGGGCGCCTGCTGGCACCATTCTTGCCGGGCTGACCCGGGCTTTCGCAGACCCGACCGCGCGGCACGTGGCACTGCCCCGGCCCATGAGACCTTCGGCGATCTGCGTTTTCTCGGTTGTTCCCGCGTCTTGCGTCCGGGCGTTTTGTTCAGGGTGTGTGCATGTCGAAGAAGCCCTATGTCGCCCGCCCGGAAGACGGTGTCGCATGGATCACCGGCGCTAGTTCGGGGATCGGGGCGGCCGTCGCCCAGCGCCTCGCGGCCGCGGGCTTCACGGTGGCGATTACGGCGCGTCGCGAGGAGGAGCTGGCCGGGGTTGCAGCCGACGCCTCAGGGCCAGGCCGCATTGTTCCGTTCCCCGGAGACGTCACCGACGCCGCTGCGATGGAGGCGGTCGTTGGTCGGATCGAGACCGAACTGGGTCCGATCGCGCTGGCGATTCTGAACGCCGGCGTCTATCTGCCGGTGACGGGCGACGCACTCGACCGCGCCAACTTCGACAAGACCTTCGACGTCAACATCCGCGGCACTGTGAACTGCCTCATCCCGGCTTCCCGCCCGATGCTGGCACGGGGCAGGGGCCAGATCGCGATCGTGGCCTCCGTGGCCGGCTATTTCGGATTGCCGACGGCGGCGTCCTACGGCGCGAGCAAGGCCGCGCTCATCAATCTCGCCGAAGCGCTCAAGTTCGATTTCGACAACCAGGGCCTCACCATCCAGGTGATCGCGCCGGGCTTCGTCGACACTCCGGCGACCGCCGACAACCCGTTTCCCATGCCGTATCTCATGTCGGTCGGAAAGGCCGCGCGCCGGCTCGTGGAGGGTCTCCAGAGCGGACGCTTCGAAGTGACGTTCCCGCGGCGCTTCACCTATGCGCTGAAGGTGATCCGCGTCCTCCCGTACTGGGCCTTCTTCCCGCTGATTGGCTCGGCAACGGGCTGGAACAAGCCGAAATCGAAAGACGAATAGGGCGGTTCGGGCAGAATGACGATTGGACCTGTTGGGCCTCAGTGCGCTTGCCGCTGGGGCTTCAGCCGGCCGACGCCGGCTCCGCGTCGATCGCCGCGCGCACCCGGGCCTGTTCCGCCTCATCCATCGGAAACCGCCACATCAACGCGACGGCCGCGAGCTTGAGTACGATCGGGACCCAGGCGTAGAGGACTGCAAGGGCGAACAGGCCGTCGTCGCCTTCTCCCGCGCCTGTGCGAAATCCGGCGACTGCAAGCAGCGGAAACGCGATCCCGACCGCCGCTGCGAGCGCCAGCTTGGTCGCCAGGCCCCACAGCGCGAAATAGAGGCCGGTCCGCTGGCTTCCCGAGGCGGCAGTGTCGATGTCGACCACGTCGGCCTGGATCGCGGCCGGCAGCACGAGGTCCGCCCCCACGGCCAGGCCGGTCAGGACGCAGACCACCGCAAAAGCTAGAACGTCTCCCGGGCCGAGCAAAGGAACGGCTGCGAACACCACGCACGCGGCGATCATCGCGATCGACCAGGCGCGGTGCTTTCCGACGGCCCGCGACAGGCGCAGCCAGATCGGAATGCCGACAATCCCGCACAGGAAGTAGAGAAAGAGAAACGGTCCCTGCATCTGCGGCGCGTCGATTACCCGGGCCACGAAGAACAGGAAAAGCGTGGCCGGAAGGCCGTTGGCGAGGCCGTTGATGGCGAAGGCCGCGACCAGCCGGATGAAAGGTCGATTGCGACGGATGAACCCCAGGCCGTCTCGAAGCGAGAGGGAGCGGGTGGAGCTGTCGTGCGGCTCGGGCACGAAGGCGATGGCGACGAAGGCTGTCACGGGCAGCAGGACGAGTACGCTGACCGCGATCCACGACAGCGCCAGGCCCTGGTCGCCTTTTGAGAGCACGGCCGGTATCCCCGCGGCCGCCAGCGTTCCGGCGACGATCAGCCCCTCACGCGCGGCCGCGATCCGGCTCCTGCCATGATAGTCGACGGAGAGTTCGGCGCCCCAGGCGTTGAAGGGCACCAGCGCTGCGGTGCTGGTGAGCGAGACCAGCACGCCCCAGGCGAGGAGGTAGCCGATGCCTGCATCCGGCGGAGGGACGAACAGGAAATAGCAGGCGATGGCCGTCGCAGGCGCGGAGGCCGCGAGCCACAGGCGTCGCCGGCCGAAGCGCGGCCGCCACCGGTCCGCCAGCACGCCGACCACCGGGTCCGACACGGCGTCGGCGACGCGGATCGCTAGGAAGGTGGCCCCCACCGCCGACAGCGGCAGGCCCAATCCGTCCGCGTAGAATGTCGGCAGCAGGATGAAGAGCGGAAACTGCAGCGTCGCGAGCGGCAGGGCCGGCAGGGCGTAGAGAAGCAGATGCCCCCAGGTCGGAGCCGCAGCACGCCTGCCGCCTGCGTTCACGGGCGGGCGAACACGAAGTGCTTCACGTCGATGGCTCCGGCGCGGAATCCAGCCTCGCAATAGTGCAGGTAGAATTCCCACATCCGCCGGAAGCGGTCGTCGAAGCCGCCGGGCGCAAGCTTCGGCCAGGCCGACCGGAAGCGGTCGCGCCATTCGGCCAGCGTACGGGCATAATCGCCGCCGAATCCGGCTTCGTGGGTTGCCGTCAGCCCCACCGCGTCGGCGAGTGCGCCGACCCGGCTCGGCGACGGCAGCATGCCGCCGGGAAAGATGTAGCGCTGGATGAAGTCCGGCGCCCGTCGGTACGCCTCGAAGTGCTCGTCCTCGACGGTGATGATCTGCAGCCCGGCCCGTCCGCCGGAGCGCAGCCGGTCGCTCAGCATCTGGAAATAGCCCGGCCAGAAACGTTCGCCGACGGCCTCGAACATCTCGATCGAGACGATCCGGTCGTAACTGCCCTCGATGTCGCGGTAATCCACGAGATCGACCGTCACGCGGTCGTTCAGGCCGGCGTCGCTGATCCGCTTGCGGGCGTAGTCGTGCTGGGCGCGGCTGATGGTGACCGCGGTGACCCGGCAACCGATCTCCCGGGCGGCGTACTCCGCGAAGCCACCCCACCCGCAGCCGACTTCCAGCACATGGTCGCCGGACTGGATGTCGGTCCGCTCGGCGAGCTCGCGGTACTTGTCGCGCTGCGCAGCCTCGAGATTGTTGGCCCCGCCGCCGAAGTAGGCGGACGAGTAGGTCATCGAGGGGTCCAGCCAGGCGGAGTAGAACGCGTTGCCGAGGTCGTAATGCGCCGCGATGTTGCGCTTCGATCCGGCGCGCGAATTGCGGTTGAGGAAGTGCCGGAAGGAGACGATCGCGCGGGCGATCGGATTGCCGGCGAGCGCGTTCATCATCACCCCGCGGTTGGCGGCGAACAGCTCGAGAAAGGCCGTCGGGTCCGGGCTGGACCATTCGCCCGCCATGTAGGCTTCGCCAACGCCGATGTCGCCCGCCTGGAGCAGACGGCGCGCGAAGCGCCAGTCGTGGATGGCGAAATCGGCACAGGGACCGGGTTCCGGAGCGGTGATGCGGAAGCTCCGGCCGTCAGGGACGGTCACGCCCAGCGAGCCCTTCTGGAGCTTCAGGGCCACCGCGAAGCCGCGGCGCGCGAAGGCGGGCAGGCCGCGCAGGGCGTCGGATGCGTTTGCCGTTGTGAGCGGCACGGGGGCAGAGGCGATCGTCATACCGAGACAACCTTCCAGCTGAGACAGTATGGGCCGGACAACGTCCGGACGGCGAAAGTCGAGCGGGTTCCGTTCATTGCTGACGGAGGACCAGGGATCCTAACCCGGAGGCGGCAAATTGGCTGCAAGTTGATGGCCGCCTGGTCGCCCTTGCGCGCGTCCGCCCGCTGGAACCGATCCCGAAGCCTGCTTCGAGGGGGCTTCGGTGCGCGGCTTCGGCACGAGAGGGACGCGCTTCCACCAGAGGCGCAGGGCCTCGAAATGGATGGCGGCGATCACCTTCAGCGACATCAGCGGGACGGTGAAGAAGGCGCGCGCGAGATTGGCGCGCGTCGCCGGCCGAAGCCGTCCCGCGAACGTCGCCGCCAGCGTCGGCCCCTCGGCGTCGGTTTCCAGAATGCGGATTCGGACGGCCTCGCCGGGGGGCAGGACGCGGAAGAGGTAGGTTTCGTCCATGCCCAGGAATGGAGACACGTGGAAGGCCTTGGTGGCCTTCTGCTCGATGCCGGCCTCGCTCGCCTCGCCGCTGCGCACCGGCGCGACATAGGTATGACGGCCGCCGAACGTGTTGCGCACCTCGTAGAGGAGGGCGGTGAGGGAACCGTCGGAAGCGTAGGCGAAATAGACGGTTATCGGGTCGAACACGTAGCCGAAGACGCGCGGATAGCAGAGCATGAGCACGCGCTGCGGGCGCGCGACACCTGCTTCGCCAAGCAGGCGATCGACATGCGGACGCAACGGCGATCCATCGCCGGCGCCGTGATCGCGCGCATGGACGGAAAGCGGGGCGAACCGGTCGAAGGCGAACCACGGCGCGAGGCCGCTAGTGTCGTTCATCCGGTCGAGATCCACCAGCATCGAATAGACCCGATAGGCGAACCGGTGACCGACCGGCTTCAGGCGGGCGTGCATCACGTCGCCCATGTAAAGCGCGACGGGCGCGGCGGGCGCGTCACCGTTCGCAGCCCAGGTCGTGGGGATGCGCGTCCTCACTCTGCGGCCTCCAACTGGACGGTCGGGGACGAGTTGCTGCGCCAAGGCACGGTGCCACCCAGCGCCTCGGCCACGGCGAGCCCCGACGTCAGCCCATCCTCGTGGAAACCATAGCCTGTCCAAGCGCCGCAAAACCAGGTGCGGTCGCCACCCTGGATCGCCGGCAAGGCGGACTGGGCCTGCAGGGCCAGACGGTCGAACTGCGGATGGCTGTAGCTGTAAGTGCCGAAAGTCAGGGCGGGATCCGGCACGAAGGGCGGATTGAGGGTCACGAAGAGGGGCAGGGCGGGGTCGATGTTCTGCAGCCGGTTCATCCAGTAGCTCAGCGCCACGCCTTCACCCGCGTGGTCACCGGGCCAGCTCAGGTAGTTCCATGAGGACCACACCTGCTTGCGGCGGGGCATCAGGCGCGGGTCGCGGTGCAGGTAAACCGCGTTCGGCCGATAGTCGATCGCGCTCAGTACCGCGCGTTCCGCCGAGCTGGGCGCGTCGAGAATGGCGAGCGCCTGGTCCGTATGACAGGCCAGTACGACCTGGTCGAAGGTGTCGCGATGCCCGGTGCTGTCGATCACGGTCACGCCCGTCGCGCTTCGCTCGATGCGCGCAATGGGCGTGGCGACGCGCAGCGTGCCCTGTCGGACGATCTTGTTGAGCATCCGATTGACGTAGACACGGCTGCCGCCACTGACGGTGCGCCAGAGCGGCCGGTCGTGGTCGATGAGGCGATGGTTGTCGAAGAAGGCCAGCAGCGCGCGCGCCGGGAACTCCAGCATGCGCTCCGCCGGCATCGACCAGATCGCGGCCCCCATGGGCACCAGATAGTCCTCGGCGAAGGACGAGCGGAAGCCGCGTTCGGCGAGGTAGGCACGCAGCGTCGTCGTGGCCGCGATGCCGCGCGCAAGATCGCCACGCGCGGTCGCATTGAAGCGCAGGATTTCGCGCAGCATCCCGATGAAGCGCGGCGACACCAGGTTGCGCTTGCAGGCGAAAAGGCCTGCCAGGGACTGGCCGGACCATTCGTGCGTTCCACCGCGCATCGAGGCACCGAAACTCATGTCGCTGGGTTCGGTCGGCACACCCAGATGGTCGAACAGGCTGACGAGGTTCGGATAGTTCAGCTCGTTGTAGACGATGAAGCCGGTGTCGACGGGGATGGTTCGCCCGTCATAGTCGACGTCCACGGTAGCCGAGTGTCCGCCGGCTCTTGGCTCCGCTTCGTAGAGGACGACGTCGTGCCGGTCGCACAGCGACCATGCCGCTGCGTTGCCGGCGATGCCGGAGCCAACCACCGCGATGCGCGACGCCGGAAAGTGAGATGCGTGCGCGTTCAAGCGGCCTGTTCCTTGATCTTCTGGTACGCCTCGAGTGCGCGCTTGCGCGCGTCGGCATGATCGACGATGCGCTCGGGATAGGTGTCGCCGAGGACCACCCCAGCGTCCTTCAGGACGTCGTCGGGGGCGGTCCAGGGCTCGTGGATGTATTTGTCCGGCAGTTCCGCGAGCTCGGGAACGAAGGCGCGGACATAGGCGCCCTCCGGATCGAATTTCTTGCCCTGGAGAACCGGATTGAAGACGCGGAAATAGGGTGCCGCGTCGGCGCCGGATCCGGACACCCACTGCCAGCTTGCGGGATTGTTGGCCGCGTCCGCGTCGACGAGCGTGTCCCAGAACCAGGCTTCGCCGTCGCGCCAGTCGACCAGCAGATCCTTGGTCAGGAACGAGGCGACCACCATCCGCACGCGGTTGTGCATCCAGCCGGTCTGCCAGAGCTGGCGCATTCCGGCATCTACGATCGGATAGCCGGTCTTGCCCGCCTCCCACGACGCGAGTTTCGCGTCGGACTGGCGCCAGGGGAACGCATCGAACTTGTCCTGCACGTTGGCATGTTCGAGCGGCGGGAGATGGTAGAGGAGGTGATAGGAAAACTCCCGCCACAACACCTCGCTCAGGAACTTCTCGGCAGACTGGCGCTCCGTGGAGCCTGATCCTTCGTCAGCCACCCGAGACAGCGCCGACCAGACGGTTCGTGGTGAGATCTCGCCGAAGCGCAGATGCGGAGAGAGACGCGACGTCGCATCCACCGCGGCGAAGTCGCGCTTGGTCTTGTAGAGCCCAAGGCGGTCGTCGATGAAGTCGGCCAGCGTCTGAAGAGCCGCGGCCTCGCCCTGGGTCCAGGTCTCGCGCAGGCCACCGGCCCAGTCGGGCTTTTCCGGACGAAGCTTCAGCTCAGCCAGAGCGAGGCCGTCGGGCCAGCGCCTTGGAGGTGGCAGATCTGACTCCGGTGCCGCCATCGGCATCATCGCGCTGAGCTTCTGGCGCGCGGCGCGGGCGAACGGCGTGTAGACGCGATAGAAAGACCCTTCGCCGGTCTCGACCTCCCAGGGCTCGATCAGCAGCGATCCATTGAAGCTTCGGACCGTCAGGCCATCCCGTTCGAACGAAGTCTTGATGGCGGCGTCGACCTCCCGCGCGTCCGGGTGGTAGCGCCGGTTCCAGAAGACCGCGCCGGCATCTGTCTCGCTGACGAGCGCGCTGAGTTCGGCCTTTGCCTCGCCCCTACGCAGGATCAGCCGCGAGCCGAGTTTGCGGAGCTCACCATCAAGTGCCTCGAGGGATCCGTGCAACCACCAGCGGGCGGCTCCGCCGAGCGCACGCATGCTCTCCGGACCGGTCTCCTGAATATAGACGGGAATGATCGGATCACCTGCCTCGATGGCCGCACGCAGCGCCGGATTGTCGGCAAGGCGCAGATCGTCGCGAAACCAGACGATCGAGGGGGAAGGGTTGGTTCGGCTCATTCAATGTCCTGAGGATGGCTGGCAGGTCGCGACGTCTTTCGGAATACGTGCGACGGTCGGGTCTGGATCACGACACGCCTGCTCCGAAGCCGTCTTCGGACATTCAACGGTTCGTTTTCGTGGGTCTGGCTCGTTTGAGCCTTGCTGCGGGCACAAAAAATCGGCGGTGCGCGAGGCACCGCCGACAAAGGGCTCGTCACTCAGCTTTCGTCAGTTCAACCGCACTCGGTGTGCGGAGTCGCTCGATCAGATCCAGTTGAGGGCCTGATCGACGGCGGCGCGAGCGCGCTCGTGAACGAGCTGTCCGAACTTGGCCATCTTCAAGACATCGTCGGTCTTTTCAGAGGCGCGCGGCTGATAGGCTTCGATCATCACGGCCTGGCCGGTCTCGGTCTGCTTGTCGCCCTTCAGCGAAACGTTGGTCGGAGCACCACCATCGATGCGGTCGCTGGTCTTGGCCATCTCGCCGCCAGCGAGCGAAGGACGGGCAGTCACCGACGGGCCGTCCTTGATCAGAACGGTTTCGGAGGGACGAAGCGTCGTGTCGCCGATCTTCTGACCCGCTTCGTCGAGAAGCGCCACGACGAAAGATTCGTTGCCGACATGGGAAATGGAGCCGATGCGGACAGTCGGGCTGAACGACCCTGCGTCCTCGGAAATGGTTGCGGGCTCGAGCCGGTCCGACCGGAGCGTTTCAGCGATCGCGAGCGGCGCAGTAAACAGAACCGCGCCCGTCAGAACCGCCAGGACAACCGCATTTTCGTTGTTACGCTTCATCGTAGGCACTCCAAGCTCTCGACGGCAAATACGTCAAGGATGCTTCCTCTTGCGGCTAACAACGCGCCTGTTTCCAATCCGTTCCTTGTCAGTTGGGTCGCATCGAAGCGGGTTCCAACGTCAATCGCGAAAACGTGAGCACATTGGGAGGCCACAAGTCCCGGAATCCCGGGCTTTTTCCAGGATCGAGGGTCCGGAGCGCCGAACGCTCGCATTTTATGAAATTTTTTCGGTTCGGCCCGCAAACGGCGGCGCGCACCGGAGAAGTCCAGCGGATCAATACGGCTGGTCGGGTCCGTGCTCGTAGAGGACGACCTTCTCCGGCTTGGCCTTCTCGGCATCGACTTTGGGCTTCGCGGGCTTTGGCCGCGCCCTCGCCAAGCCGGCCCCCAGTGCCAGCACGATTCCAAGAACCGCCAAGGTCACACCAGTCACCGATACTCGTGCCTGGCTTGCGGACACACCCGCATTGTCACCCCACCACGCCGCGATGAGATCGTTGAGGACAAGTGTCGTTCCGGCAAAGGCGCAGGCGACACCGATCACGCTGAGAATGCGCATTTTTGCACCTCCGCGACCCGGTTCGGGGCCGGCCGTCGGACGAAAGGGCGACACAACGGCAATTGGCGAGACGCTCACGGAATGAGATGTCGCGAAATCATTCCGCTGGAGCGATGTCTGCAGCAGCGGCAAACATTCGCCCGATCCACTGTCCCATCACATCTCGCCTGGACTTTAGCCTTTGCCGATTTTTTGCCTCGACGCAATCGATACGTCGTGTGTGGGCGCGGCGAACACCTGCCGCAAATTGTCGCTCACCCGAGCGACGCCCCCTCGCGCCGATGTTTTTCTGTCCCTCGTTGCAGCCACAGAAAGGCAAACCCGATCACGGGGAGAAGGATATCGGTCCAGAAGATGATGCCGGCGTTGCCGGGCGCAAAGTTGTGCGCGGTGACCATCTGGTAGATGTGGCCGGCGGCCGCGCCCCACAGGAACATCGCCGGACCCACGATCGCCGCGATCCGCAGCCCGCGGTTTCCGAAGAACGCCAACAACCCGACCACGGCGAAGCCAAGCGAAGCGAACCCGACTTCTGCCTGGAAGGGGCTCTGGGCCCAGCCGATGAAGCGCGCCGCCATGTCCCCGAAGAACACATGCATCACGAAATTGTAGGTGAGGGACAGGAAGATCGAGAACAGCAGGAAGTAGGCAAACAGTTTCTCAACGACGACTTCGCGTGTCGGCCGCGGCGCTCGTGCGATCGCTATGGCGGATGCAATGAGACCCAAAACGAGCATGGTAAGCGTAAAGTTCGAAAGGATGAATATGATCGCAGTCTGCATCGGGTTGAACTCCTCGCATCCCGTTCAGACGATAGACTGAGCAGGCGGATGCTGGAAACTGTGTTCCTGCATTCGCGCGTCCGTTCAACACGGCACCGGCAATGCCAAAGCCGCCTCGATGTTGCAATGCAGCATGAACTTGCATAAAGAGGGCAGGTCATTCACCGGATTGTACGCGCCGCTCGCTCAGGCGCCGCCGGCGATTTCCCACGTTTCGACGGCTTCCACCCAGCGCCCTGCAGTCGCGGGCGGGACCGCCCTGTGCCTGGACGGGTCATGCAGTCACTCCACGCCTATCGTCACCAGTGGTTCGGCAACATCCGCGGCGACATCCTCGCGGGCCTCGTCGTCGCGTTGGCTTTGATCCCCGAGGCGATCGCCTTTTCAATCATCGCTGGCGTCGATCCCCGGGTCGGGCTGTACGCGTCGTTCTCGATCGCGGTGATCACGGCGATCGTCGGAGGGCGGCCGGGGATGATCTCGGCGGCGACGGCGGCCACTGCGGTCCTGATGGTGACGCTCGTGCGCGACCACGGACTCGAGTACCTCTTCGCGACGACGATCCTTGCCGGCATCCTGCAGGTGGGGGCGGGTCTTCTCCGGCTGGGCAGCCTGATGCGTTTCGTCTCCCGCTCGGTGATGACCGGCTTCGTCAACGCGCTGGCGATCCTGATCTTCATGGCCCAGTTGCCGGAGCTGATCGGCGTGCCTTCGCTCACCTACGTGATGGTCGCGGCGGGGCTGGCGATCATCTACCTGTTTCCCCGCATCACCACGGCGATCCCGTCGCCGCTGGTCGCCATCCTCGTCCTCACGGCCGTCTCGATCGGCTTCGGGTTCGATCTCCGGACCGTGGGCGACATGGGCGACCTGCCGTCGACGCTGCCGATCTTCCTGCTCCCAAATGTGCCGCTCACGCTCGACACGCTGCTGATCATCCTGCCTTACGCGGCGGCGATCGCCGCCGTCGGGCTGCTGGAATCCCTGATGACGGCGGCCATCGTCGACGAGCTCACCGACACGCCCAGCGACAAGAACCGGGAGTGCGTCGGGCAGGGCGTGGCCAATTTCTGCACCGGCTTCATCGGCGGCATGGCAGGTTGCGCGATGATCGGACAGTCGATGATCAACGTGAAGTCCGGCGGGCGAGGGCGGCTGTCGACCTTCGTCGCCGGTGCTTTCCTGATCTTTCTCATCGTTGTGCTGGGCGAATGGGTGAAGCAGATCCCCATGGCGGCGCTGGTTGCGGTGATGATCATGGTGTCGATCGGCACGTTCTCCTGGTCGTCGATCAAGTCGCTGCGCTCGCATCCCCGTTCGTCCTCGATCGTCATGCTGTCGACGGTCGTCTTCGTGGTGCTCACCCACAATCTGGCCATCGGCGTGCTCGTCGGCGTGCTGCTCTCGGGCATCTTCTTTGCCTGGAAGATCGCCCAGTTCCTGCGCGTGACCTCGACGCTGTCCGAGGACGGCACCCATCGCACCTACGTCGTTGAGGGGCAGGTGTTCTTCGCCTCCGCCGATGCGTTTGCTGCCGCCTTCGACTTCAAGGAGGCGCTCGACAAGGTTACGATCGACGTCAGCAAAGCCCACATCTGGGACATTTCGAGCGTGGCCGCGCTCGACATGATCGTGCTGAAATTCCGTCGCGACGGCGCGGACGTCGACATCGTGGGGCTCAATGCCGCCAGCGAAACCATCGTCGACAGGCTGGCCGTTCACGACAAGCCTGGCGCCTTGGAGGGCCTTCTCGGCCACTGATGGGGCTTTGCCTCGCGCGAAACCGGTTGGCTCGCAAGAACTCGCAACGTATTCAATGTTTTGAGCCTGCATTTGCCTTGGGTCGGATCAATCCGGGGCGCAGTGGAGGCTCCAACAACAAGGGAGGTCAGGGCGATGACGAAGCTTGTGGCGCTGGTCGACGGCTCGATCTACGCGCAGAGCGTCTGCGATCATGCGGCCTGGGTCGCCGGACGAACCGGCGCGTCGGTCGATATCCTGCATGTTCTCGGTCGGCGGGAGACGGGCGGCAGCAGGGACCTCTCCGGATCGATCTCGCTCGGGGCCCGGACGGCGCTGCTGGAGGAACTGAGCGCGCTCGACGAGCAGCGCGCCAAGCTTGCCCAGGCCCGCGGCCGCGCCATCCTCGACGATGCCAAGGAGATCGTCGAGGCTGCCGGCGTGACCGTCGCGACCAAGCTGCGCATCGGCGACATCGTCGAGACCGTGGCCGAGAGCGAAGCTGACGCGGACCTCGTGATCATCGGCAAGCGCGGCGAGGCGGCCGACTTCGCCAAGGCGCATCTCGGCTCCAACCTCGAGCGGATCGTGCGGTCGAGCGCCAAGCCGGTGTTCGTCGCCTCCCGTGCCTTTGCGCCGATCGAACGCTTCCTCGTCGCCTACGACGGTGGCGTCTCCAGCATGAAGGCCGTCGATCATATCGCCAGAAGCGCGCTGTTCGCCGGACTGGAGTGCCGGCTGCTGATGGTCGGGCACGACACCTCGGTGACCCAGCGGCAGATCGGCAATGCCCGCGCCGTGCTGGAAGCCGCCGGCTACTGGGTCAAGGCCGAGATCGTTCCCGGCCAGCCGGATACCGTGATCGCCGACGTCGTGCGCGACGAGAACGTCGGCCTCCTCGTCATGGGGGCGTATGGCCACTCCCGCATCCGCAGCCTGGTGATCGGCTCGACGACGACCGAGATGGTGCGCTCCTGCAAGATCCCGGTCCTGCTGTTCCGCTGATGTCGGCGGGAACCCCCGGGGCAGGCGCCTAGTCCAGCCTGCTCTGGGTGGCCTTCACCACTTCGACGAGCTGGTCGATGCAGGTGCCCCAGCCTTCGAAGAAGCCCATCTCCTCGTGCTGGTCCCGGCCCGGACGGTCCATGTGCCGCGCCGTTGCGGTGTAGGCCGTGCCGCCGTCGATATCCTCCATCGTGAAGATGGCCGAGAGCGGAATGAACGGGTTGGCGATGGGGCTCCAGCCGCGTCCGAGGCACGAGGTCAAGACGATCCGCTGCTCGGGCACGATCTCGAGAAAGCAGCCGGGATGTTCGTGCCGTTCGCCCTCCGGTCCATGCATGCGGACGTTGAACGCGCCGCCCGGCACGAGTTCGAAATCGACGACCTCCGCCCGCCACGGCCGGGGGCACCACCATTTTTCCAGCAGCGACGGATCGGTCCAAGCGCGCCAGATCAGCGCCTTCGGAGCATCGATCCGGCGGCTGATGACCAGATCAAGCGCGGGGTCGGGGGACGGCCGCGTCGAGGATGCAGTGGAATGATGGGCGGCCTCGAGGTGGTCTTCATCAGCGGTCATGTGGCGTCTCCTTTGGTCTGAAGCTCACGCACCACGGCGTCGAGCCGGTCGAATCGTGCCTCCCACATCGCCTTCTGTTCGGCGAGCCAGCCCTCAAGCGGCGCGAGCGCCTCGGGGCTGAGTTCGCAGGTGCGCGTCCTCCCGACCTTCGTGGATCGCACCAGACCGCTCTTCTCCAGGATCTTCAGGTGCTGGAGAAAGGAGGGCAGGGCCATCTCGAAGGGCTCGGCGAGATCGGTGACGCTCGCCGGGCCACGGCCGAGGCGCTGGATCACCGCCCGCCGCGTCGGATCCGCGAGGGCTCGAAAGGCGTCGTCGAGGGATGCATCACGGTTAGGCATATGACTAAGTGACACGGCGGCGAGTTTCCGTCAAGAGACTTAGGCATATGCCTAACAGTTGTCCCGAACGCGGCGCTGTGGCTGCAGCTCAATCCCTGCAATGGCGGGCATTGGGAGATCGCGCGTGCCGTCAGCGGGGCAACGGTTCCGAAGCGGAGTCGAGGAAGGCGATCGCACGGTCGATCGTCTGCCGGGTGGCGGCCGCGTCGAAGACAAGGGTGCTGATGCCCGAGTGGTCCTGCTGGTCGAAGCCGTGGGTGACCCCGGCAAAGCTCAGGATCTCGACCGTTCGCCCTTCCGCTTCCAGCGTATCCGCCACGGCGTGGCAGTCCTCCGCCGGGGCAATGACGTCGTCGTCGGCAAGCACGAACAGAACGGGGGCAGGGTGCTGCCAGCCGGCCTTCGCCGCCCGGTTTGTCGGTCCGCACCACGGATAGACCAGCACCACGGCGGCAACGCTCGAGAGCGGTGGGTCGTCCGTGCCGCCGGGCGCGCGCTTCAGGTTGAGGGGCAACCGGCCTTCGGCATCCAGCGCCAGGAGGTCCATGATCGACCAGCCGCCATGGGACATGCCGATCAGCGCCATCCGATCCTGATTGACGAACGGCATCGCGCGGACGTCGGCCAGCGATACCAGCACGTCGCCGGCGCGTTCGCCGCCGGCCATCAACTGGCCGAGACACACCAGGCGCCAAGCCTCGAATTCCTCGTAGCCGCGCGGACTGTGGCTGTCGACGACCACCGCCGCCCAGCCGTCCGCCACCAGCGCATTGGCCCACCGGTCCATGTTGTCGTGGGGGCCGTCGCAGCCGGAATAGAGGAGGGCGGTGGGGAAAGGTCCGGGGCCATCGGGCCGGAAGATCCGGTAGAACGGGCGCAGCTCCGCCGAAAGCGTCTGCGGGTCGAGCCGCTGCACGATCCAGCCGCGGTGGTGGGCCACGGTGTTCAGCCCGACGGCGAGGATGAACAGGCAGACGACGGCAGGTCCCGCGATCAGCAGGATGCGCGTTGCACGCCGCCGCCGGCTCATTGCTGTCATTGTGAAACGCCTCCGGCCCTCACCGGGCGAAATGGGCCTTCAGGCGGTCCACGTCCGCGGGCGGGATGTCCGCCGCGGTAACGGTGATCCAGGCGTCGATATAGCTTGCCGCGGAGTACTGGTGACCGTGACCAAGTGGCACGTTGTTGGACAGCGCCATGTCCGCTGCCACCTGCAGCGCCGTGACCACCGGCACCCATTGCATGGCGGAGGTGACGTCGGGGCCGCGCGGCGCCCGCATCCAGTCGGGCTCGCGCCACAGCATGTCCATCGAGAAGAACACGATGGCATCGCTCGGATGCTGGAGGTAGACGATGCGAAGCGGGCCCCACGGGCGGTCGGGTTCCGGGATCTCCGGCTTCATCATGAAGCGGATGAGCGATCCCTCCTCGAACGTCGGAAGCCACTCCGGCGAGCCCTCGTTACGCTCGGCCGTCGCCCAGGTGTGGATGGGGCTCGGGAAGGGAGGACCGCTCCACAGCGCCCCCTGGATCGGATCGCCGATGATCTCGTGCATGCGCAGCGACTGCTCGGAGCTGAGCGCACCGAGGCTGAGGCCCTGGAGATAGAGTTTCGGCCGCGTTTCCGCGGGAAGGCTCGTCCAGTGGTCGTAGACCGCTCGCAGCAGCGCGCGCGCCGCTTCGGCGCCGTATCCCGGCTCGAAGATCAGCGAAAACGGGCTCTGCATGTAGGAGTATTGAAGCGCCACCGTGGCCACGTCGCCCCGGTGCAGATACTCGAGCGGCGTCGTCGCGGCCGCGTCCATGAAGCCGGTGCCGGTGGGGACCGAGACGCACAGGACGGCGCGATCGAAACCGCCGACACGGATGAGCTCGCGGAGGGCCAGGTCGGCGCGTTCTTCTGCCGTGTCGCCGGCGTTGAGCCCGACGTAGACCCTGAGCGGCTGCTCCGCCTCGCCGCCCCAGAACGCCGCGATGTCCTCGCGCGAGGGCAGGCCGTCGACGAACCGGCGTCCCTCCCGGCCGAGGTCGACCCAGCTGACGAGGGACGAGGGGCTGCCGGTCTTCCACGACGCCGTGGGCATCGCCGTTTCCGGCTCGATGAGTTCGTCCAGCTCGGCGTAGGAAGCGTCGAGCACCGTCAGGGCATAGCGCACCAGCACGCCGTCGATCAGCATGCCGAAGAGCGCCAGCGCTACGACGATCGCCGTCAGGATGGCGACGCGCTCGGGGACGAACGGGCGCGCCCATGCGAGCGCCAGCCTGGCGAGCAGCTTGAACAGCCAGGCGATGACGAAAAGGACGGCAGCCGTGGCGACCGCAATCGCCAGCACGCTCGCCGGATGCGACGACTCCAGCGCCGGCATGCCCATCAGCACGCGAATGGAGTCCTGCCACGGAGTGACCTGCGAGAGCGCATAGGCTGCTACCAGCACCCCCGCCAGGACGATGGTCCAGGCTACCACGCGTCCGCCGCGTGTCCTGAAGCCCAGCCATTCCCAGAGCGCGACGAGGCCAATGGCGATGCCGTAGCCGATGGCGAAAGAGGCGCCGCCCAGAAGGCCCTGCATCAACGCGTTGCGCGGGATCAGCGAGGGGGTGAGCGATGCGGCAAACAGCAGGAGGCCGAGACACAGGCCGCTTGGCGATACGAGCCGGGAGAGCCGAGCGAAACCGGGGCGCGTATGGCCGTCCTGCGACGCGTCGTCTGCCGGCTCATCCATCGCTTCGTCCTTCCTCGATCTATCCGGACCCATTAGACCTGTTCGGGTGAGGCCGGGCGGCGCGTTCACCTTTGCGGTCTCCGAAGATGTCGTAGCGCGTTTCGCGCACCGGGGGGAATGACCAGATGAGCGGCTTGATGGAATGGTTCGGTCCGGTGAGCGTGATGCAGCGCGCCCTGATCGGGATCGCCGTCGCGGTGATCGCGCTGATCGTGCTGGTCGGCGTGACCGCGCTGCTCATTGGGGTGCGCCGGGCGGTCCTTGCCTGGGTCGTTCTGCTGGCCCTGGTGGTGGCGACGCTGACCTTCCTGCCGGTCGATACCGACGGGCTCGCGTCATCCCCCGACCCAACCACCGACTACGCCGGTGCGGTGGCGCGCTTCGAGGCAGACCGTGCCAGGACCACCGAGCCCCTCAACCCGCTGTGCGAGCCAAAGTTGCTCGGTCATGGCGAGCGGACGGGCAAGGTGGTCGTCCTCGTTCACGGCGTGTCGAGCTGTCCCCAGGCCTACGTGGACTTCGCGCCGATCCTCTTCGACAAGGGCTACAACGTCCTGGTGCTCCGGATGCCGCAGAACGGCTACGCCGACCGGGCCACCGACGCGTTGCGCTTCATGACCGCGCGGCAACTGGCGGAGTTCGGCGACGATGCGGTGGACATGGCGACGGGTCTCGGCGACGAGGTCGTCTTCGTGGGCATTTCCGCCGGCGGCACCATTGCCGGGTGGGTGGCCCAGAACCGCGCGGACGTTGATCGTGCGGTCCTGCTTGCGCCGTTCTTCGGGCTGCACGGCTTCGGCCCCGACGTGAACCGCATGCTGATGCGGGCCATGCTGCTGCTCCCCGAGGTCTCGATCTGGAAGGATCCGGTGATGAGGGAGAATGCCGACAACGTCATGCCGCACGCCTACAAGCGCCAGTCGACCACCGCGACGGGCGAGATCATGCGGTTGGGCTATGCCACGTGGCGGCAGGCGACGGAGCGCAAGGCGGCTGCATCGGAAATCGTGGTGGTCACGAACGAGGCGGACACGGCGGTGTCGAACGGAACGACCGACGCGGTCGCGGCTGCCTGGGCGGACCAGGGCGTCTCGCTGACGACCTACGTGTTCGACGCCAAGCACGGGCTCGGCCACGAGCTGATCGATCCGATGGAGCCGGGGGCGAACCCCGAGCTGACCTATCCGATCATCCTCGACTTCATCGAGACGGGCAGCCACGCGGACTGACGAAGGCCACCGTGGGCCGCCCATGAGGGGGCATGGACGCCGCCGACACCCAGCAGTGCCTGGAAACGCTGTGCCAGGCGTCGTTCCACATCGATCCGGTGGCCGGCGTGACTTCCATGCGCCGTGTGAAGCAGCTTGCCGAAGAGCATGATGTCGAGCTCTTCTTTCCCGCAAGATGGAGATCTTCAATACCTGTCGAGGCGGCACACTGTTCTACGAATAAGGGGCCACGGACGTCGTGCTCGCCACCGGTGTGGGCCTTCCGGCCCGCCCGACGGGCGCCAGCAAGGCCCGGTGACCGGGCGGTGAGGATGAGATGCGCTACTCCAACGATCGACCGCCGGTGATCACGCTGACCTCGGGTCCGGTGAACGCCTATCCGGAGGTCCTGCAGGGGCTGGGCCGCCCGGTTCTCTACGACTACGACCCGGCCTTCCAGGCGTTCTATGAACGTGTGGTCGACAAGGCCACGACGGCGATGCGCCTGTCCAACCGCCCGGTGATCCAGCAGGGCGAGCCTGTCCTCGGGCTGGAGGCCGCCGCGGCATCCATGATCACGCCCGACGATACGGTCCTCAACCTAGCTTCCGGCGTCTACGGCAAGGGCTTCGGCTCCTGGGCGCTGCGCCATTCGCCGAAGCTCCTCGAGATCGAGGTGCCGTACAACGAGGCGATCACGCCGGACGCCGTCGCCGAGATGTTCCGCAAGCATCCGGAGATCACCGTCGTCTCGGCCTGCCACCACGACACGCCGTCGGGCACCATCAACCCGATCGACGAGATCGGTGCGATCGTGGCCGAGAACGGCGCCTATCTGATCGTCGACGCGGTCTCCTCCTTCGGCGGCATGGACGTGCACCCAGAGGCCTGCCATGCGGACATCTTCGTCTGCGGCCCCAACAAGTGCCTCGGCGGCGCCCCAGGCCTGACGCTGCTCGGCGTGAGCGAACGGGCATGGGCGAAGATGAAGGCCAACCCGTCGGCGCCGCGGGCCTCGATGCTGTCGATCGTCGACTGGGAAAACGCCTGGTCGCGCGAGAAGCCGTTTCCGTTCACGCCGTCGGTCGCCGAGATCAACGGCCTCGACGCGGCGCTGGACCTCTATCTCGCCGAGGGACCCGAGGCCGTGTGGGCCCGCCACGCCCTGACCGCGCGCGCCACCCGCGAGGGGCTGAAGGCGATGGGGCTCGCCATCTGGGCGGCGAGCGACGACATCGCATCCCCGACCACGACCGCGGTCCGCACACCCGACGGGATCGACGAGGCGGCCCTGCGCCGCGCGGCGCGCGAGCGCTACGGCGTGGTGTTTTCCGCCGGGCGCGGGGCAACGCTCGGCAAGCTCACCCGGATCGGCCACATGGGCCCGACGGCCCAGCCCATCTATGCGATCGCGGCGCTCACCGCCTACGCCGGCGCGCTCGGTGCGCTCGGCCACAAGGTGAACGTCGGTGACGGCATCGAGGCGGCGCTGGCGGTCATCGACGGCGCGGCCTGATTTATCTCGCGGCAAGGGAGCAGGACAGGAGCGACAGATTGGCAGGCAGGACCGCACTGACGCTGGCACGGTCCGCTACTGACCCAACGTGTTCGGCGCCGGTTCCGCCGGCGCCGGACCGCTCACCCGATCTGTTTGGGGTTCAGCCCAGACGGGGTGTCGCGGCGACGAGGGCCTTTGCGGTCGCCGATTGCGGGTTCGCCACCACGTCGGCCACCGGTCCGGTCTCCACGATCCGCCCGGCGTCCATGACCGCGACGCGGTGCGAGATCACGCGCACCACGGCGAGGTCGTGCCCCACGAAGATGTAGGCGAGGCCCTCGCGCTCCTGGAGGTCGGCCAAGAGCGCCAGGATCGTGCCGCGCACCGACACGTCGAGCGCCGAAACCGCCTCGTCCAGCACGATCAGCCGGGGATTGGTGGCCAGCGCCCGGGCGATGGCCACGCGCTGCCGCTGGCCCCCTGATATCTCGTGGATCCGACGGCGCGCAAAGGCGGCCGGAAGTCCGACCCGCTCCAGCAGTTCGGCGATCCGGCGCGGTCGCTCGGCCCTCCCGACGATCGCGTGGATGCGCAGCGGATCGTCGAGCGCGCCGCCGATGGTTGTGCGCGGGTTGAAGGCCGCCAGCGGATCCTGAAACACCATCTGTGCCGTGGCGCGCCGGCGGCGGAGCGCGCGCGCCGAGAGCGCCAGCCAGTCCTCCCCGGCAAGCATCACAGACCCCGTATCGGGCTCTGTCAGCCGCATCAGCACGCGCGCCAGCGTGGACTTGCCGCTGCCCGACGGACCGACCAGGCCCAGCGTTTCGCCCTGACGCAGGTCGAAGGATACATTCTCAAGGGCGGTCACCCGGCGCCCGCGGGTTCGATAGACCTTCGCGAGCTCGCGGACGGACAGCACCACGTCTTCCATCACGTGAACCCTCCGACGAGCCGCGGCGAGGCGAAGTCGATGTGCGCGGCGAGGAGGCCGCGCGTGTACTCCGCCACCGGCTCGTGGATGACCCGCGCCGTCTCTCCAACCTCGACGAGTTCCGCCGCCCGGAAGACGGCGAGCCGGTCCGACAGTTCCGCGGCAAGGGCGATGTCATGGGTCACGAACAGGAGCGTCATCGCCTCCTCGCGCACCAGGTTGTCCAGCAGGGCGGCTATCTCGGCCTGGACCACGGTGTCCAGCGCGCTGGTCGCCTCGTCGGCGATCAGCAGCGCCGGCCGCGCCGCGATGGCGCCGGCGATCGCAATGCGCTGTCGCTGGCCGCCGGAGAACTGGTGCGGATAGGCGTCGAGAGCCGAGTCCGGATCGGGGATCCGCACCCGGCCGAGCAACTCGCGCGCCCGCTCGCGGGCCGCCGATCGCCCGAGCGCGAGATGGTGCCGCGCGCCCTCCGCCACCTGCTCGCCGATCCGAAGGACGGGGTTCAGGCTGGAACCGGGATCCTGGAACACCACGCCGATATCGCGGCCGGCGCGGGGCGCATGGTCGAGCCCGGGCCACGCGATGGTGCCACCGAGCTCGGCCTCCTGCGGAAGCAGCCCGGCCAGCGCGAGCGACAGGGTGCTCTTGCCGGATCCGCTTTCGCCGATGATGGCAAGCTTCTCGCCAGCGATCAGGTCCAGGTCGATGTCCTTGAGCGCGAAATGACGGGTCCCATCGGCGCGGTAGGCGACCGACAGGCCGCGGACGGTCGCAAGCGGCGTCGTCATGCGCGCCTCCTGCGGTGAGCGAGGCTGTCCACCAGCCCCTCGCCGAAGAGGTAGACGCCGAGCACCGTCGCCACCAGGCCAAGGCCGGGGATGATGGAGAGGTAGGCGGCGCTGCGCAGCATGTTGCGGCCCTCGGCGATCATCGAGCCCCAGGTGACGCTGTTGGGGTCGCCGAGGCCGAGGAACGACAGTGCCGCCTCGATCAGCACCGCGCTCGCCACGATCACCGACACCAGCGCCAGCACCGGGGGAAGGGCGTTCGGCAGGATCTCCTTGAGGGCGATTTCGGCCGGGTGCATCCCGATCACCCGGGCGGCGGCGATGTAGTCGCGCTCGCGGATCGACAGCACCTCGGCGCGGGCCAGCCGCGCGGGGCCCGGCCAGGCACCGAGCGCGATCGCTCCGACGATGACCGCCAGAGAGGGGCCGGTGACGCTGACGAAGGCGAGCGCCAGCAGGAAGCCCGGCACGATCTGGAAGGCGTCGACCACGCGCATCAACGCCTCGTCGACCAGTCCGCCGAAGAAGCCTGCCAGGGTGCCGACCAGCGATCCGACGACGATGGCGGCAACGGCGGCGGAGATTCCGACCAGCAGCGAGGTACGGGCGCCATGCATCAGTTCCGCCGCGAGGTCGCGGCCGAGCTGGTCGGTTCCGAGGGGAAAGCGAGGATCGGCGAACGGGGCCAGCAGCGGCCGCCCGGCCATCGCCAGCGGGTCGCCCGGAAACACCAGCGGGGCACACACGGCCGTCGCCGCGATCAGCAACAGCACGATTAGGCCGACCATGCCTTCGGGCGAGCGCACGAAGCGTCGGAGAAACGCGCTCATGCCGAGGCCTCTCCGCTGCCGACGCGCGGGTCGAGCCAGGCGTAGGCGATGTCGACCAGCAGGTTCACCAGGATCACCAGCACCGCGCTGACGACGATGATCCCCATCAGCAGCGGCGTGTCGCGGGCGGCCACCGCCTCCTGGGCGAGGCGGCCGAAGCCAGGGATGGCGAACACGCTCTCGATGACGACGCTGCCGCCGAGCATGGTCGCCGCCTGCAGGCCGAGCACGGTGACGAGCGGCAACAGGGCATTGCGGGCCACATGGCGCAGCACGATGCGTCGCCGCGCCAGCCCCTTGGAGCGCGCGGCCAGCACGAAGTCCTGTCGCCAGACCTCGGCCATGCCGGCCCGCATCATCCGGAGAAACAGCGCGAGGTAGAGCACCCCGAGGGCCGAGACCGGCAGCACCAGGTGCCAGGCGATGTCGAGCGCCCGCGCGACGCCGGCCTTGCCCGACGCGATCGTTTCGATGCCCGAGGTGGGAAACCAGCGGAGCTGAACGGCGAAGACGAGGCTGAGGACGAGACCCAGCCAGAAGCTCGGGACAGCGTAGAGCGCCAGCGACCCCGCCGACAGCGCCCGGTCGAGCGCGCTGCCGGGGCGGGCGCCGGCGACGATGCCCAGCGCCGAGCCGACGGTGAAGGCGAGGGCGGTGGCGCTGCCCATCAGCCACAGCGTGTTCGGCAGCCGCTCCAGGATGACGTCGAGGATCGGACGGTTGAAGGCGACCGAATGGCCAAGATTGAATTGGGCGAGCGACGACACGTAGAGAACCAGCCGCGCGAACGCCGACTGGTCGAGCCCGTAGCTCGTCCGCAGTTGCTCCGCCAGCCCGGCGCCGCCGCCGCCCAGCGACACCAGGTAGGCGTCGACGGCATCGCCGGAGGCGAGTTCCATCATCAGGAACGTACCGACGACGACGATCAGCAGCACCGGGATGCTGCTGATCGCGCGCCGCCGGATCAGCCGCAGCGTGCGTCGCATGCCGACAACCGTTCCGCCGACTGCGTCACCACGTCGCTCAGGACTTCAGCCCCGTGTCGGCCCAGTTCGACACCACCCACCGCGGGTTGTTGGCAACGTTGACCAGATTGGTCGAGGCCACCGACGTGAAGCTCCACTCCGCCACGTTGATCAGCGGCAGGTCCTCCACCACGAGCGCCTGGAACTGGTCGTAGAGCTTGATGCGCTTCTCCGCGTCCACCGTCACCAGCGCCTCGTCGATGATGGCGTCAATCTTCGGGTTGGCGTAGCCGCCCTGGTTTGAGAAGAACACGCCGTCCGGCAGGCCCGACTTCACGAGGTTGGTCGTCGAGATCGCCGGGTCGCTGCGGAACACGGCGGCCCCTACCGCCAGGTCGAACGTGTGGTCCTTGTAGACGGCGTTCAGGTGGGCCGGCGCGTCGTTGTTGACGATCTCCACGTCGATGCCGACGGCGGCCAGTGCCTGGCGGAGGTACTGGCCGAAGTTGCGCGTTTCGGAGAAGAACGGCGCCGGCAGGAGCCGCAGCGAGAAGCGGTTGCCGCCGTCCTTCTTCGGGTAGCCGGCTTCGTCCAGCAGCGCGTTGGCCTTGGCCACGTCGAAGCCGTAGTCCGGCACGTCGGCGTTGTAGAACTCCTTGGAATTGTGCGGCACCGGCCCGGAAGCCGCCGCGGCATAGCCCAGGAACACCGTGTCGACGACGAAGGCCTTGTCGATGGCGTGGGCGATCGCCTGGCGCACCTTCAGGTTCGACAGGATCTCGTTGCGGTGGTTGATCTCGACGATCAGCTGGTAGGTGAGGTCCTCGTAGCCCTTGGTGATCACCTCCAGGCCCGGCACCTTGGAAATCCGGTCCAGCTCGGCCAGCGGCACTTGGGAAAAGGCGGCCAGCTGGACCTCGCCGGCCTCGAGCGCGGATGCCGCGCCCGCCCGGTCCGGCAGGATGCGGAAGATGATCTCGTCGAGCTTCGGCTCGCCGTCGCCCCAGTAGGTTTCGTTGCGGGCCAGACGGTAGTACTCGCCCGGCTTGTACTCGGCGAAGGTGAACGGTCCGGTGCCGATCGGGCTCGTGTTGGCCGGATTGGCGGAAATGTCGGTGCCTTCGTAGACGTGCCTGGGCAGCACGGCGGTCACCACCGGCAACGCGTTCCGCATCAGTTGCAGCGGCATCGGCTTGGAGAAGTGGAAAATCGCGGTCGTGTCGTCCGGCGTCTCCACGCTCTCCAGGTTGGCCAGCACCGAGCGGCCGATGTTCTGCAGCGGCTTCCAGACTTCCATCGCCGAGAAGGCGACATCGTCGGAGGTGAACGGCTTGCCGTCGTGCCAGGTCACGCCTTCGCGCAGCTTGAAGGTGACGGTGGAACCGTCCTCGGAGCCTTCCCAGCTGGTCGCGAGACGGGGCGACAGGCCGCCGTCGTCGAAAGAAGCCTCGGCCAGCGGCTCCACGACCTTGCTGGCGATGAAGTAGACGCCGTTGGAGGCGACCATGGCGGGGTTCAGGTTCCGCGGCTCGGAATCGGCTGCAACGACCAGCCGGCCGCCGGTGGGCGCATCCGCGGCGAAGCCGATCCGCGGCAGGGCCAGCGCGCCCGCCAGCGCGGTCGTGGTCTTCAGAAGGGTGCGGCGGGACATCATCGAAAAGGACATTCGACAGCTCCTCTCAAGGGCGGATGGGCACCGCCCGTATCGCCGGATCGCCCCTGCGTCCGGCTGTGCCTTCGCTCAGCGCCTCATGTCGGTGGTCAAGGTGGGTCGGCAGAGCCGAAAGCCGAACGGGAAGGCTAGTCCTGTTTGGCGAGATCGGCATCTGGTTATTCGACCTTGGTGGAAGGTCGGATTTCACCATCAGACTTGGTGGGCGGACCACGGCCGGACAGCCTCGACTAACCGGTCGTAGCTCCTCCCGTCAAAGCAAACGACAGGCCAGTGGCGGGCTTTGGGGGCGACAAAGAGATTGTTGGAGGCTCGTGACCGAGCAATGGTCGGACAAGGACCTTGAACGTCGGTCTCAGGTCATGGTGCGGGGAATGACCAGCGCCAGCCATGGAAACGCACACAGAAGGAAGAGCCGCACGAGGTCGACGGCGATGAACGGCGCGACCCCCTTGAAGATCTTCGTCAACGGGACGTCGCGCGCAATGGAGTTGATGACGAACACGTTCATGCCCACAGGCGGGGTCACCAGCCCGAGGGTTACGGTCATGACGATGATCACGCCGAACCAGATCGGGTCGAAGCCCAGCGACACGATGACGGGAAAGATGATCGGTACCGTCAGCAGGATGATGGCGAGCTCGTCCATCACAGCCCCAAGCAGGATGTAGACGAGAAGGATCAACGCGAGGGTCGCATGCGGCCCGACGGGCAGCGAGACGAGGAACTCAGACAGGGCCTGCGTTGTCTGGGTAATCGTCAGGAAATAGCCGAACAGGTAGGCGCCGATGGCGATCACGAAGATCGAGGCCGTGGTGCGCAGCGCCTCGATCAGGCAATTTACGATCTGTTGCGGCCCGAGGCGGCCGCGCATAACGCCGATAAGAAACGCCCCGGTCGCGCCAAAGCCTGCGGCTTCCGTCACGGTCACTAGGCCACCGTAGATCGCTCCGATGATCACGGTGAACAGCAGCAGCGTCGCCCAGATGTCCTTCAGCGAGTCCAGCCGTTCGCGCCAAGCGGTTCTGCTTCCTACCGGGCAGAGGTCGGGCCTTGTCGCTGCGATGGTACGGAGCACCGCCACGTAGAACAGGATTCCGAGCGCGCCCGGCAGGATGCCCGCCATGAAAAGCTTGGCGATGTCCTGCTCCGTGAGGATGCCGTAGATGAGCATGGTCACCGAGGGGGGGATCATGATGCCAAGGGTCCCGCCGGCGGCGATGGTGCCCGCGGCAAGGCCAGGATCGACGCCGGCTCGGCGCATCTCCGGCAATGCAACCGTGGTCATCGTGGCAGCCGTCGCAACGGACGAACCGTTGATGGCGGCGAACCCTCCGCATGCCAGGATGGTCGATATCGCCGTGCCGCCCTTGAGATGGCCGAACCAGGCGCGGTTGGCCCGGAAGAGCTCGCGGCTCATGCCGGACGCGCTCGCGAAGACGCCCATGAGCACGAACATCGGAATGACGCTGAGCGTGTAGTCCGAGGCCGTCCGCAGCGGCGAGTTCATCAAAAGATTGAGCCCCGGACTCAGGCCGTTGACCGCGGCGAACCCCGCCACGCCGGCGAGACCCATGGCAAAACCTATCGGCACCCGCAACGCGATGAGCGCGAAGAGCCCGACGAAGCCAAGCACGGCGATGGTGGAGTCAGCCATGTGGGGAGGTGCCCTCGTATCGGCCGCGCAGCGCTGCGATGGTCCGCAGGATCGCGAAGAAACAGGCGAGTGCGATGCCGAGGGATGCGATCCCGATGAACGGCCAGATGGGCCAGTGGAGCACGCTCGTGATCTCGAAGCCGTTGTGGGCCCGCACGACTTTCTTCACGAGCATCCATGTGAACGCGGCCAGGAAAAGGGTTGAGGCCGCCGCGGCAAAGACGTCGATGGCCTGCCTGCCCATCCGTCCGGCCACATCCCAGACGAGATCGACCGTGATGTGCCGGCCGGCCAGCGTCGCGCTGGCGATGCCCCAGAAGATCGCGATCGCCTGGGCATATCCGGCGAGCGTGTAGGCATCGGGGATCTGGATGGCAAACAGGTAGCGAAGGCTCGCTTCTGCGAACGTGACCAGTGCAATTGCCGCGAGCAGGAAGCCCGATACCAGATCGACCGCACGCGCCAGCCAGACCATCGTTTCCATCCCGCGACTTATTTTTGGGCCGGCCTGTCGGGCGCATCGGCGCGCTGCTGCCAGTCATGCTCACGGTAGGAGCGCGGGACTCGCGCTGTCAATATTAATCATGTTAAATAAAATCGGGGACTGAACGTGAGGAGTGGGTCGATGACGGCTGTCGGATTGATCGTTCCACCTCTCGAGGGCCGGGTTCCGCCGGATGCGGCTGCGATGTACCCGGACGTCGAATTTCTGGTCGAAGGGCTCGGCTTGGCTGCGATGGCCCAGGATGCATACGCTGCAGCCCTTCTGCGGGTCGAGGAAGCAAGTCGGCGCCTTGCCGAGCGCGGCGCGGAGGCCCTGCTTCTTTACGGAACGTCTCTCAGCTTCTTTGGCGGGCCATCGGGCAACCGAGTGCTGGAAAGCAGGATGGCCGCGGCCTCGGGCCTGCCAACGCAGACGCTGACGAGCGCATTGGTCGAAGGGCTTCGCAGTCTCTCGGCCAGGAAGATCGCTGTGGCGACAGCCTACGATGCCGACGTGGACGCGCTCTTCGTGAGCTATTTCCGGGAAGAGGGCTTCGAGATCCTCTCGATCGGCGGCATGGGTCTCGTTTCGCTGACCGCTGCCGAGAACACGGGTGAGGAAGCCGTCGCCGAGATCGCCCGAAGGGTTCACGCGCGGGCGCCCGAGGCCGAGGCGGTGGTGGTGTCGTGCGCGGGTCTGACAACCAGCACGATCTGTCCGCGGCTCGAGGACGAGTTCGCGATCCCCGTCATTTCCAGTGCGATGGCTGGCGCATGGGCGGCAGTTCGGCTTGCCGGGCATCAGGGCGGTTCGCCCGGCCATGGTCGCCTCTACAGCTGAAGCTAGGCCAATCGGGAGAAACGCGGAATGACCATCGGCATCATCGGATTGGGCCACATGGGCCGGGCGATGGCGGAGCATCTCCTCGAGATGGGCGAGGGGGTCGTGGGCTTCGACGTCGCCCCTGCGACGCTGGAGGCCCTGCAGTCTGCCGGAGGGCGCGCGGCGACCAGTCCGTCGGAGGTGGCCGATCACGCGGAAACCGTCATTGCTTGCCTGCCGAACAAGGAAGCGAGCTTCGAGGCCGCGTTTGGCGCCGACGGCATCGTCAAGGGCGCGCGCGTGATGACCTATGTGGAGATGTCGACCCTTGGGCGCGCGCCGATCGCGCTTATCGGCGAACGGCTCGCCGAAACTCCAATCGGCTTTCTGGACGCGCCGATCAGCGGCGGGCCGAGCCGCGCGCGCGCGGGCACGCTGACGGCGATCGTCGCGGGTGGAGCCGAGACGGTGGAGACCGCCCGTGGCGTCATCGACCAGCTCGCGACGAACGTGTTCGTCGTCGGCCAGACACCTGGCATGGCGCAGGTGTGCAAGCTCGTGAACAACATCCTGTCGATCACGGCGTTCGTGGCGAGCTGTGAGGCCGTCACCATCGGCGTCAAGGCCGGTCTCGACGCCGAGGCCATGATCGACGTCATCAACGTCAGCACCGGCCGCAACTCGGCGACACTGGAAAAGTTTCCGCGCGCGATTCTCTCCCGCAAGTTCGGCGGGGGCGGCCCTCTGTCGATCGGAGAGAAGGACGTCGAGCTGTTTCTGGAGCTGGCGCGGGATACGGGAGCCCCCGCCGAAGTCGCGACGTGTGTCGCTTCGCTGTTCCACCGGGTCGCCGACATCTTGGGGCCGGAGACCGACTACTCGCGGATGATCACGGTGTTCGAGGCGTGGGCCGGCGGCGAGGTGCTGGTTGGCGCGCGCGGCGACGAACCCGCGGACAGTGACA
This sequence comes from Amorphus suaedae, assembly GCF_053629675.1. NCBI lineage: Bacteria > Pseudomonadati > Pseudomonadota > Alphaproteobacteria > Hyphomicrobiales > Amorphaceae > Amorphus > Amorphus suaedae. The sequence goes on from NZ_JBRJIT010000001.1 coordinate 158,566, forward strand.
GAAAGACCTTGCGATAATATAACAAGTTAATTATTTTGATCGAAAGCCTTCGACGAGTGATGCAGGCATGGCCGCCGGCTGCTGCCGACCACCGGGCGATAAGAAAAGCGCGAAAAACAGGCGCTCACATCGGGAGGAAGAAACAATGTTCCAGAAGTCACTCTGGGCAGCCAGTCGGCTGTCGATCGGTTTTCTCGCCTTGACCTGCGCGGCAGCAATGGTTCCGGCTGAGGCCAAGGACGATACGACTGTCACCATCGCGACGCCGGGCGCGGCGCTGCACTTCTATCCCTTCTACGTTGCGGAGCAGTCAGGGCTTTTCAAGGACGAGGGCATCACGATCGATTGGGTCGATGTGGGCTCCGGGTCGCGCCAGATTGCGGCGGTTGCTGGCGGTAGCGCAGACTTTGCGGTCGTCGGTATGCAGGCCGCCATCACCGCGCACCAGAACGGCGCGGACCTTGTCGCCGTCGCCAGCCTGTTCAACGGCTATCCGATCCAGCTGGTCCTCTCGAACGACGCCATGAAGAAGACCGGGATCACGCCGGACATGACGATCGACGAGAAGGTCGATCGGCTGAAGGGTGTCTCCATCGCCGTCACCGGTATCGGCAGCACGACCGACGTGCTCCTTCGCAGTTGGCTTCAGGCACGCGGCAAGAACCCGGAAGCCGCTATCACGATCCAGCCGCTTGGCAGCCCTCCCGGTATCTTTGCGGCATTCGAACAGGGGGCGGTCGATGGCTTCATGCTGGGCGCCCCGTTCCCGCAGCAGGCAGAGGCCGCCGGGCTTGGCAAGACGGTCGTCGACCCGCTGAAGGGCGGAATTCCCGAGCTTGAAGGCGTGCCTTACACGGCGCTGATCACCCGCCGTGCGTTCGTTGAGGAAAAGCCCGAGCTGACCCAGAAGATGGTCACCGCGATCGCGAAGGCGATCGCCAGGCAGGCCGCGCATCCCGACGAGGTTGGCGCGTCGCTGAAGAGCTACTTCCCCCAGACGGACGACAAGATCTACGCCGCCTCCGAGCCCGACTTCCGCGCGAGGTCGGCGTCCACCCCGGTGATCTCCGAGGAGGGCTACAACAAGCTGCTGGAATGGGTCGCGATCACGTCGCCCGAGCCGCTGACGGTCGATTTCGGCTCGTTCGTCGACAACACCTTTGCGGACAAGGCTGCCGCCGAGGTGTTGAAGTAGGGGCCGGCGATAGGGAGCTGGAGACGTGAACCCCACGTCCCGACTTTGGCTGCAGCGCGGCTTCCTGTTGGCCGCGTTGCTCGCCCTGTGGGAGGCGTACGGAGCTTTCGGTTCCGCTCGCTATACCAGCCGGCCGAGCGCGATCCTTGATCGGTTCTGGGAGTGGGCCTCCGGCGATCTGCTCCACCACGTGCTGGTAACGACGACGGAGATTGCGAGCGGGCTCGCCATCGGTGTGCCTCTCGGCCTCCTGGTCGGTATGGCCCTTGGCCGGTCGGCCCACATGGCTGCCGTCTTCCGGCCGTTTGTGGTTCTGTTGAATTCGCTGCCGATCGTAGCGCTGACACCGCTTCTGATCATGTGGTTCGGCCTCGGCATGCAGCCGAAGATCGTCCTGGTGGCGTTCGTCTCGTTCCTTCTGATGTTCTTCAATGCCTTTTCCGGCGCGCGCGCGGTCGACGAGGATCTCGTCGACTCGCTCACCCTGATGGGGGCGTCGGCCCGGGAGCGGTTCTTGAAGATCGTTGGCCCGTCCTGTCTGACGTGGGCGATCGCCGGACTGCGCAACGCGCTGCCCTATGCGCTCATCGCCGCGGTGATCGGCGAGATGATGCTGTCCCGCGACGGGCTTGGTCATCTGATCACCCAATCAGCCCAGCAGTTCGACATGACGGGCATCTACACCGCGCTGTTCGTCCTGATGATCTTCGGTGCGGCGATCAACGAAGCCACCACCGTGCTGGAAAATCGGCTGCTGCGCTGGCGGCACGTCGAAACCGTCGGAGGCTGACCATGCCTGTATTGAACCTTGTTCGATCCGAGCCGGAGATCGACCCCGTGGTGTCGGGCCCGCGCAAGATTGCACTTGACGGTGTCTCCATCGAGTTCTCTGCCCGCGGACAGACCGTCCGGGCCGTCGATGGGGTGACGTTGGAGGTTCCGGATCAGCAGTTCCTCGCCGTTGTTGGACCGAGCGGATGTGGAAAGTCGACGATTCTCAACATGGTGGCCGGCCTTCTGAAGCCGACGGGTGGACGGGTGGACTATGACGGCTCGCCCGTCGAGGGACCGAACACCAAGGTCGGTTACATGACCCAGAAGGACACGCTGCTGCCCTGGCGGACGGTGGCCGACAACATCGGCATCGCCTTTGAGCTGCGTTGTCGCAAGTCGCTGCGGCGCGAGCGGGCGGACAGGGTGGCGGAGATCATCGAGCTGGTCGGTCTGACCGGGTTCGAAAAGCACTACCCATCAGAGTTGTCCGGCGGCATGCGCAAGCGGGCGGCGCTCGCCCGGATGCTCATCTACGAGCCGGAGACGTTGCTTCTTGACGAGCCGTTCGGCGCGCTGGACGCGCAACTCAGGCTGGTGATGCAGCAGGAGACCCTTCGCCTCGTCGAACGTCGGCGGATGACGGTGATACTGGTCACCCACGACCTCGAGGAGGCCATCCTCATGGCCGACCGCGTCGCCGTGTTTACCGCCCGGCCAGGACGCATTCGCACCGTGCGTGACATTCCGTTCGCCCGACCGCGTGAGCCGGCGGAGCTCCGATTCAAGCCGGAATTCGCAGCCATCCACGAGGAGCTCTGGAACGAGCTGAAGCAGGAATTCGCAGCCAGCTCCGCAGGCGACGGTGTCAGCAATGCGCACTAACGCGGGCCAGCCGCGCCGCGGCCTCGTCATCGTCGAGCAGGTCGTCGTTGTCGTTCTGGTGCTGGTCGCCTGGCAGTATGCCTCGGGCCGCCTGGTGCCGGAGTTCTACATTTCGAACCCGGTCGACATCACCTCGGCGATCATGAAGTGGATCGCCAACGGCTCGCTCTGGGTGCACGTCGGCTCCACGGTGATGACGCTGTTTGTAGGGTATTTGCTCGGCGCCGTGATCGGCATTGGGGCAGGGCTCGCGCTCGGGCTCGCGCCGCGCACCGAGCGCGTGGTCGCGCCGTTCCTGGCTGCGCTCTACGGCCTGCCCAAGGTGGCGCTGCTCCCGCTCTTCGTGATCTTTTTCGGGATCGGGTTCGTCTCGAAGATCGCCCTTGTCGCGTCGGTGGTCATGTTCCTGCTGTTCTACGCGACGCTCGCCGGCGTCCGCGACATCGACCGCGATGTGATCGAGGCGATGAAGCTGATGGGGGCGACCTCTGACGAGGTCACCTGGAAGATCCGCATGCCGGCCATCCTGCCGTGGATCTACACGGGCCTGAGAACCTCGATCGGCTATGCGCTGACGACGACCGTCGTGTCGGAAGCTCTCTCCTCAAACCGGGGGTTGGGTTTTCTGATCGAATATTCAGCCTCCCAGTTCAATTCAGCCGGCGTGTTCGCGGCGGTGGTCGTGCTCCTCGTGCTCAGCAGCGTCATCATGGTGCCGCTCGGCATCCTGGAGCGCTCCGCGAAGCCGACGCGCCTGATCCGGTGATGGTGTCGTGAGCGAGACCGTTTCGATCCAACCAACGCTGGTGCATCTGGCCCGGCTGGAACTGCGCTTCGCGCCACCGTTGCTCTACGGCTCCCATGCGGGCGACCGTGGCTTCTGCAAGATCGCGTCGGGCGTGCTCGCCGGGGACCGCCTCAACGGCCGCGTGGTCGACGATGGCGGGTATTGGCTGGTCATCCGGCCGGATGGTGTCGTTGAGTTGGACGCGCGCATGATGATCGCGGAGGACGACGGCTCGCTGATCTATCTGCGCGATCGCGGCATGATCCGGCTCGGTCCGGATGCGGCCTCCGATTTTTCGGAGGGTGTGGGGGAGACCCAGGCTCATCCGTTCCGGTCCAGTCCGACAATCGAGTTGCCTGTGGGCAGGCACGACTGGCTGTCGGGCAGCGTCTGCGTCGGCACCGGCCATTTCTCTCGCGCGGGCTCCGTGCTTGACCTCTTCGAGGTGGTGTAGATGGAGCCGCGGTTCGAGTTTGCGTTTGCCGTCACCCTGACGCTGAAGAAGCCGCGCCTTGAGATGGCGCCGCTCGCCGTGGGCGGCAGCCGCCTCGGTGTGCAGATCGTGGGCGGAACGTTCGAGGGGCCGCAGATCGCGGGCACCGTCGTGCCCGGCGGGGGCGAGTGGCCGCACGTGCGCGGCGATGACGTGTTCTGCTTCGATGCCCGCTATCACCTCAGGGTCGACGACGGCACGATCATCCTCCTCCAGAACCGGGGTTACCGGCACGCATCGCCCGAGGTCATGGAGCGGCTCTGGGCCCTTCGACCGGGCGATCACGTCTCCCCGGAAGAGTACTATTTTCGCTGCACGCCCACCTTTGAGGTGGCCCCGGGGAAACACGACTGGCTGGCCCGGCATGTCTTCGTTGGGCTCGGCGAGCGCAACGCGACCGGCAATACGATCCGCTATTTCCGGATGCTCTGATCCAGGGCGACGGCCGGTTGAACCGGCAAAAATCGTCGCGGCGCATTGACGAAATAAATTAACATATTAAACAAAAGTGCGATTGCGGCGGCACCTTGTAACCGGTGATCGAGCCTGCCCAGATCGGGAGACGAGAATGTCCGAGGCCTATATTTTCGAGTCCGTGCGCACGCCGCGCGGCAAGGGGCGCGCCTCTGGCGCGTTGCACACGCTGTCGCCGATCGATCTGGGTGCGACGGTTCTGGAAGCCCTCGACGAGCGGACCGGCTTCTCGAAGGCTGCCCCGGAAGACGTGATCTTCGGCTGCGGCGACGGCGTCAACGATCAGGGCGGCAATGTCGCCCGATGCTCGGTTCTGCACGCTGGCATGCCCGACACGATCCCGGGCTCCACTGTCAGTCGCTTCTGCGCGTCCGGCCTCGACGCCGTCAATTCAGCCGCGGCCCGCGTCATGGCGGGGCAGGCGGATCTCATCGTCGCCGGCGGCGTGGAGATGATGTCTCTCGTGCCGATCGCGGGAACCGGAGGCCCGAGCGGCAGCGACGCGGTCTTCAACAACGAAGCCTACTTCACGCCTCTCGGCGAGGCCGCCGATCTGCTGGCCACGCTGTGCGGGCATTCGCGCGCCGATGTCGATGCCTATGCGGCCGACTCTCAGGCGCGTGCCGCCGCCGCTTGGCAGCGTGGCTATTTCGAGCGCTCGATCGTCGCCGTCGAGGATGTGAACGGCACGTTGCTGCTCGACCACGACGAGTACATGCGTCCCGGAACCACCGCGTCCGACCTCTCCAAGCTCGCTCCCGCCTTCAAGGGGATGGGAGAGAAGGGGGGCTTCGACGCCGTCGTTCGCCAGCGCTATCTGGAAGTCTCCCGCGTCGCCCACGTCCACACGGCAGGCAACTCCTCGGGGATCGTCGATGGGGCGGCCGCCATGTTGATCGGCAGTGCCGAGGCCGGTCGCCGGCTCGGCCTGCGGCCGCGCGCGGTGATCCGGTCCTGCGCGAATGCGGCAATGGACCCTTGCCTGATGCTCGCCGCGCCTGCAGATGCCACCCAACGCTGTCTCGATCGCGCCGGCCGGAGTTTTGCGGATGTCGACCTCTTCGAGGTCAACGAGGCGTTCGCATCGGTGGTGCTCCACTTCATGGAGCGAACCGGGGTCGGCCACGACCGCGTCAACGTGAACGGTGGCGCGATCGCGATGGGGCATCCGATTGGCGCCACCGGTGTCATGCTCATCGGGACGCTTGTCGACGAACTGGAGCGGCGGGACCTGGAATGCGGGGTGGCGACCCTCTGTGTCGGGCTCGGCATGGGCGTTGCCACCTTGATCGAGCGCGTGGGAGATGCGGCATGATCCGTCTGGACACGCTGGAGAATGGGGTCACCCTCGTTACGATCCATACGGACGGTCCGGTCAACACGCTGACCAAGGCGTTCAATGAGGCCTTCCTGGCCTGCGTCGACGGGTTGCTGACCGACACGGCGGTGACCGGCATCGTGATCACCTCCGACAAGGACGGGTTTGCCGCCGGCGGCGATCTGGAGGAGCTTCGGGCGGCAAGAACGCCGGCCGAGGTGATCGAGACGGTTGCGCCCTTCAACACGGCTTTGCGCAAGCTGGAGACGGGTGGCAAGCCGGTAGTGGCTGCCCTCAACGGGACCGCCCTCGGCGGTGGCTACGAATTAGCGCTCGGATGCCACACGCGGATCGCCGCTGACCGCGAAGACGCGCGGTTCGGATTGCCGGAGGCGGGCCTGGGGTTGATGCCGGGGGCCGGCGGGACCCAGCGTCTCCCGCGCCTGATTGGTCTTGAGGCAGCAGCCGGGCTGATCCTGCCGGGCAAAGTCTTGGACACCGCCGCGGCACTGAATGCCGGCCTCCTCGACCGGGTGGTGCCGAAGGACGATCTGATTTCCGCCGCCCTTGCCTGGATCGCCACCAATCCACAGGCGAGCCAGCCCTACGACCGGAAGGGCTACGCGCTTCCCGGACTGGATCCCAATTCGCAAGCGGGGCGCCATTTCTTTGCCGGCAGCTGGGCGCGCCTGCGGGCCGCCAGTGCGGCCACCAACGAGGCGGCGACGGCGATCCTCTATGCGCTGCACCACGGTCTGGAGCGCGGCATCGACGCCGGCATCGTGATCGAGGGCCGCCAGTTCGCGAAGCTGGTCGTTTCATCCGGGGCGCGCAATCGCATCCGCTCGCTCTATTACGGTCCTCGGGCGGCGCGGCCGAAAGCGGATCCGAGCGCGTCGATCCGCCAGATCGCCGTTGTCGGCGGCGGACAGATGGGCACGGGCATCGCGTTCTCGTCGGCGCGGGCGGGCTATAAAGTCTCCCTGCTCGACGTGTCCGACGAGAAGGCGGCCGAGTCGGTTGCCCGTATCGGGAAGCTCGCGACGCGTCAGGTGGAGCGCGGTCGTATGACGGAAGCCGCCGCCGGCGAGATTGTCGAGCGCATCTCCGGCTCCGCAGCATACGAGTCGCTCGCCGAGGCCGATCTGGCGATCGAAGCAGTCTTCGAACGCAGCGACATCAAGCACGATGTCCTTAGCCGGCTTCAGACGGTGCTGCGGCCGGACGTCACCATCGCGAGCAACACCTCGACGATCCCGATCGCAACGCTCGCCGAAGCCGTCTCCAATCCCGCCCGGGTCATCGGCATGCACTTCTTCGCTCCCGTGGAGACGATGAAGCTTCTGGAAATCATCCGATCGCCCGCAACCTCCGACCGGGCGCACGCGGACGCGCTGACGCTTGCGGCGGCGCTCCGGAAAACGGTGATTTCTGTCAACGACGGCCTTGGATTTTACACCAGCCGGATCGTCTCGAGCCTCTCCAGCGAGGCGATGACGCTGGTGGCCGAGGGTGTCGCACCGCAGATCATCGACAACGTGATGACCACCAGCGGCTTCGCCATCGGCGGCGTGACGCTGGCCGAGCTGACGAAAATTCCGCTCCTGAGGGACATTCTCATCTCCATGAGCGGTGAAGGCGCGCCTCGGTGCATGTCCGGCTCGTTGGCGATCGATGCGCTCACCAGGCTCGAGGCGGCCGGGCGCACGGGCCGGCAATCGGGCAAGGGCATCTACGACTACGGCGACGAGGGCACCACGCCGTGGCCGGGGCTGACGGACATGTTTCCGTCGAACCGCGACGTGCCGGTCGACGATGTGCGCGACCGGCTGATCATTACCCAGTCGCTGGAAGCGGTGCGCGCCCTGGAGGAGGGGGTCGTTGGCGATCCGCTTGCCGGGGATACCGCAGCCGTCCTCGGCTGGGGCTACCCGGCGCATCTCGGGGGGCCTTTTGCCTATGTGGATACACGCGGGGCGGACGTGATCGTGACCCGGTCGCAGCAGTTGACGGAGCGCTACGGCGACCGCTTCGAGCCGCCGGCGCTCCTGCAGAAGATGGCCCGGAACGGCGAGCGTTTCCACGCCGTATGAGCAGACCAGAAGCCACGATTGGGAGGGCTCAGCCATGAAAGCCGCAATGGTCGATCCGATGGGCATCGACAACATTCGCATCGTTGATCTTCCGGATCCGGAGCCTGCCCCGGGCGAAGTGGTGGTTGCCGTCAAGGCGGCCTCGCTCAACTACCGCGACATTCTCGCGGTCGAGGGCGGTTACGGGCGGATGCAGAAGCAGGAAAAGCTGATCCCGCTTTCCGACGGGGCTGGCGAGGTGGTTGCCGTCGGCGCCGGCGTCCGGGATTGGAAGGTGGGCGACCGGGTCATGTCGTGCTTCTTTCCCTTGTGGCAGGCCGGGCCGCTCAGGCCGGAGGTCGTGCGCGAGGATCTCGGCGGGATGTTTGACGGTGTGGCCACGCAGACGCGGGCCTTCAGGGCCGACGCGCTGGTGCGCATTCCTGCCTCGATGAGCTTCGTCGAGGCGGCCACGCTGCCGTGTGCGGCGGCTACGGCCTGGAGTGCGCTGTTCGAGCTGGGGAACGTCGGGCCCGGGCATCGGGTGGTGACCCAGGGCACGGGTGGGGTCTCGCTCTTCGCCCTGCAGTTTGCCCGGCTCGCCGGCGCAGAGGTCTTCGCGACCTCCTCCAGCCCCGCCAAGCTGGAACTCCTGCGCAAGCTCGGTGCCGCCCATGTGGTCAATCACCGGGAGGACCCCGAGTGGGGCAAGACGATCATGGGTCTGACCCGAGGTAGTGGCGTCGACCATGTGGTCGATATCGGCGGCGCGGAGACGCTGAAGCAGTCCATGCGGACGCTCGGGCCGGGCGGCACCGTCAGCCTGATTGGTGTCGTCACCGGCACCAAGACGGAGTTGAACATTCCGATCGTCGCCATGCAGGCGCTGCGGCTTCAGGGCGCCAACGCCGGCAGTCGCCTGATGCTGCAGAGGCTCGCCGACGCTGTGGAGAAGAACGACCTGAAGCCGGTGATCGACGCGCGGATCTTCAAGCTCGCAGAGCTTGGCGATGCGCTCAGGTACCTTCAGGCTGGCAATCATATCGGCAAGGTCTGTGTCGAAATCGGATAACGCGCCCCCCGCCAATCCCGACGTCGTGCTGGTCCGCCAATTCGTGATGGCACCGAAGACGCCGGTCGAGGTCGGTTCCAACCCGCTCGCAGTCGCGCTGGGGACCTGGCTCACCGGCTTCGACCCGGTGACGCGCACGCTCGCCATGCGCTACGTCCCACAGCCGCTGTTCCGTCAGGGCGCTGGTGTCGTTCAGGGGGGCGCGCTGGCGGCGATGCTCGATTTCGCCATGGCGTTCGCCGGCTTCGCGTCGGTCGATGCGAAGACCGCGCTCTCCACCGTCAGCATGAACGTGGTGCTGCAACGGCCCGCGACAGCCGACAGCTACGAGGCGTTTGGCCGGATCGACAAGGTGGGGCGCCGGGCGATGTTCGCGTCCGCCGAGATCAGGGCTGGAACCTCGGTGGTCGCGACGGCAACGAGCACACTTCTCGTCGTCTAGCTTTCGTGCCAGGAGGCCGGTCGATCCTGAGCGCGCGAGTTTTCGCTGCGCGAATCTGCGCGATCGTGCGCGAATCTGCGCGCGGCGCGGTGGGCGAAGGTGCGCACGACCGCGCAGCGAGCCACAGCCTGGAGCGGTGCTAACCGGCGCGCCCCCCCGGCGAGGCCACGCCCCGGAAGTCTGGCTTTCGGCGCGCCTTGAAGGCACGAAGTCCCTCTTCGGCATCTGCCGAGGTGCCGTGTGCGATCGCGCGTTCGAGCGTGTTGGAGATCGCCTCCGCGTCGTCCTTGCCGACGGCCTCGCGCATCGATTGGCGGACCATCCGAACCGCCTGGCGGGGTCCGGACGCGAGGCGTCGTGCAAGGGTGATTGCTTCCCGGGCAGCTTCGCCGGCCGGCACGACGGCGTTTGCGAAATGCCAGCGCATGGCCGTGTCGGCGTCGATCTCGGTGCCCAGAAGCATCATTTCTAGGGCGCGGGTGTAGCCGATCCTCCGGGTGACACGCACGTGCGCGCCAAGGCCGGGAAAGACCCCGAGCTTGATCTCGGGAAGGCAGAAGCGGGCCTTTTGCCCGGCGACGATGAAGTCGCAGCAGGCGGCCAGTTCCATCCCGCCGCCGAAAGCGACGCCGTCCACGGCGGCGATTGTCGGGACCGGGGCCTCGGCAAGCGCCTCGAAGGCAGCGCTTTCAAGCCGCAGGAGTGCTTCCGGTCCGTCTCGTTCCAGTTCGGAGATGTCTGAGCCCGCACAGAATGCTCCGCCATCGGTGCCGGACACGACGAGGGCACCAATGTCGGGGGGGAGGGTCGTCAGACAGTCGCGCAGGCCCTGCGCCATTTCCGAAGACATCGCATTGGCCGGCCCTCCATTGAGGATGAGGAGGAGGACGTTGTCTCCGATGCGGGTCGTCAGGGTGCCCATCGGTCGCCGCATCCGTTCAGGTCGGCGACCAGGGGCAGTCCACGTCGCGCCAGTAATGCACGCGGCGTTCGGTGAAGCGGAAGCCGGATCCCACCCGGACGAAGCGATCGGTCGAGTGGCCGATGACCTCGAAGATCTTTTGGCCCGCTTCACTGTGCCACTTGGTGACGGTCCAGTAGGAGCGGCTGTCGTAGCCGTCGGCGGTCGGCGTCAGAACCAGGTTGTCGATGTGGTGCTGGCGGCCGCGGAAGACGGGCGTCGTGACCAGGCTCCGGAAGTAGCCTTCGAATTCCGCGCGGCCGGAGTAGACATTGCCAGCCGTGTCCTGAAACACCGCATCGTCCAGGAACAGCGCACCCAGGGCCGTGACGTCGGCGGTATCAAGTGCCCAGGAGTATTCCGCGATCAGCATCTGAATGCGCGGATAGTCCGACGCCGTCTCGGCCGTCATGGACATAAAGATCTCCTTCGTGCGTAAGGATTGCCGCCGAGTTGCGTGGCCGATCGGGAAGGGGGCGGTGCGCGGCCGGGGATAGGCCGAAAGGTGGATGTCCCCGGTCCGCGCCGGCGTCAGTAGGCGGCGTCGTTCGCCTTCAAGGCGTCGACAAGCTCCTGATGAACGGCATTGGCATCGATGTTGTAGCGCTCGCCAGCTGCCGTCAGAACCTCGTCGACCAGCGGCGCGGCCGCCTCCTGCCAGGCGGCCAATTCCTCCGGCGTCAGGCTGTAGAGGTGGTGATCCTTGAGGCTCTTGAGCTTCTCATGCGCGGCGAGCTCTCCCTTCGCCCAGCCCTCGTTCACTTTCTCCGACCACTCAGGGGTGCAGTGGGCGTCGAGTGCGGCCTGCTGGCTCGCGGTCAGTCCGTCGTAGAAGTCCTTGTTGATCACATGCGCCTGGGCGGTGATGTAGAACGGCGCATCCATGTGATATTTCAGGACGCTATCGGCCTTGATGACGAAGATGTCCCACGGCCAGGTGACCCCGTCGACCACCCCACGCTCGGCAAGCTCGCGGATTTCCGGCAGGGCCGCCTGCACCGTTGCACCGCCTGAGCGGGTCACAAGGGCCGACGTCACCGGACCCGCGGGACGGATCCGCATGCCTTGCAGATCCTTCGGGGTGCGCACCTCGGTCTTAACCGTGTGGAGCGTACCCGGGTGGTGCAGGGTAATCAGGCAAACCCTGACGTCCGGCATCTCCGTCTCGGCGTACTTCGCGTACCATTCGTGCAGCGCCTTCGCGCCACCGGTGCTGTTCTTGAAGGTGAATGGAAGCTCCACCATGCTCCAGAGCGGAAAGCGGCCCGCGGAGTAGCCGGGGGCCACCATCGCCATGTCGACGATGCCGTCGCGCGCCATGTCATAGTGGTCGGCAGCCTGTCCAAGCTGCTGGGCCGGGAAGACCGAGACAGTAATCTCGCCGTTGGTCGACTGGCTGAGATCCGCGCCCCAGTCCTTGAGACTGGCGACGAGCGGATGCATCGGCGGGATCCACAGCGACATCTTCATGTTGGTGGATTGGGCCTGGGCCGTCCCGGTGAAGATGAGGCCGGCCAAGGCCCCTGCGAATGCCAGATGTCTCATTGACGTTTCCTCCCGAAAGGGTGCCTGTCGCGGCACCTCAATTTTATAACAAGTTAATCATTTTGCCCGTGGACTGTCCAGCGTCACGAGTAGCCTGCGGTGCGCGGCAGGAAGGTGGCCAGTCCGGGAAACAGCAAGATGGCGCCGAGGAACAGGAACAGGATCGCGATGTAAGGCAGGGCACCGCGAATGATCGTTTTCAGCGGTGCTCGCGTGGTCGCCTTCAGCACGAAAAGGTTCAGCCCGACCGGAGGTGTCAGCAAAGCAAGCTCGAGGTTGATGACCAGGAGGATCCCGTACCAGATCAGGTCGACGTCCAGCGCGATCAGCACCGGCAGAACGATCGGCGTGGTGATCAGAATGATCGCCACCGCCTCCAAGAACATGCCCAGGATGAAGATCACCACCATCACGGCGAGGATGAACGGCGTTGCCGACAGGCCGAGGTGGGCGACGAAATCGAGGACCTGGTTCGGCAGGCGGGCGATGGTGAGGACGTGGCTGAACAGGCTGCTGGCGGCGACGATCAACAGGATCATCGTGGCTGTCATGGCCGCGCCGAGCGCGGACTCGTAGAGGATGCGCCAGGTCAGGGTGCGATAGACGAAGAAGGCGATCGCCATCGCGCCGACAACGCCGACGGCGGCCGCTTCGGTCACGGTGAACAGGCCCGAATAGATCCCGCCCAGCACCGCGATCGGCAGCAGCAGCGGGCCGAGAGCGGCGTATGCGGCGCAGAGGACCTCCCTGGGATGGGCCCTCGGGCGAACCTGTTCGGTGTCCGAGCGCCACGACGAGACCGCGACGTAGAGCGCGAAGATCGCCGCCAGCAGAAGGCCGGGGAGGATGCCAGCGATAAAGAGCGCCCCGATCGAGGCGTTCGAGACGACGGCGTAGAGGATCATCGGCCCTGACGGCGGGATCAGGATGCCGAGCGTGCCGCCGCCCGCGACCGCGCCGGCCGCCCGTGACGTCGAGTAGCCGTAACGGCGCATCTGCGGCACGGCGACGGAGCCGATGGTGAGCGCGGTCGCGACCGACGAGCCGCTGATCGCGGCGAAGATCGTGCACGACAGGATCGTTGCAATGCCGAGGCCGCCGGGAAGATGTCGGGTCATCACATCGGCGAAGCGGAACAGGTCGTCGACGACATTCGTCCTGACCATGACATTCGCCATCATCGCGAAGAGGGGGATGGCGACCAGAAGGTAGGAGTCGATCTCACCCACGAAGATATCGGCGAGACCCTGGATCGAACCGCTCTCCAGATAGCTCGCGACCATCGCGCTGATCGCCAGTCCGGCGAAGATCGGCACCCCGGTGATGAGCAGGATCAGCGTGCCGAGAAAGAGGATCGCGAGGATCATTCGTTGCCTCTGCTGTCCTGCTCTTCGTACGGCCCGATCAGCCTGCGGAGCGCGACGAGAGCAAGGAGTGCGGCGCCGACCGGCATGCCGAGCTGAACGAGGTAGGCTGGCAGCGCGACGTAGTCGGACGTGTGCAGGTCGATCATGCGGGAAAATGCGACCAGGTCCGCGCCGGTCCACACCAGGGCCAGTGCCGTCGCAAGGACGGCGAGGCTCGCCCATTTGTCGGCAACGTACCGAGCCCGGGGCGAGAGGGTCAGCGTCAGCAGGTCGACACTGATGTGCTCTTGCCGACGGAACGCTTCCGCGGCCGCTAGCATGACGATGTAGACCAGCGCGTGGGACGTCATGTCGATCGGCCAAGTGGCCGATGCGCCGGTGAGCCACCTGACCAGGATCCCGTAGGCGAGCGAGCCCGCGCAGACGAGCATCAGGAGCGCGGCAAGGGCGGCTGCTGCGGTGACGATCCGCCCAAGCCAGCGGTCAAGAACGGCGCGCATGACCGATCAGAGCTTCTCGAGCAGCTCGACCAGCTTCTCGCCGTTCGGTGAGCCTTCCTCCAGGAAGACCTTGGTGCCCGCCGGCTTCATGAACGCCTCCCACTCCGCCGCTTCCTCGTCGGTCTGAATGTGGAGGGTCATGCGGTCCTTCATCTGTTCGTAAGCCGCTTCGTAGTTCTTCTGATAGTCGTCGAAGAGGCGCTGCTCGAGGTGGGCGCTCGCCGCGTCGATGACCGCCCGGTTTTCCTCCGACAGGGCCTTCCACCAGCCGGGATTGGAGATCATCTGGCCGAACACGCAGTTGAGGCCGTTGACCGTGCCGTAGTCCTGAACCTCGTAGTATTTGCGGGCGAAGGAGCCGATGAAGTCGCCGCTGGCGGCGTCGACGATGCCGGTGTCGAGAGCCTGATAGACTTCCGAGGCCGGCATGATGACCGACGTCGCGCCGGCTGCGACGAAACCGGAATCGAAGATCTTGCCGCCCCCGCGCATCTTGACCTTGTCGAAGTCGGCGATGTGGATCAGTGGCTTCCCGTTCGATGAGACGAGATTGGCGTTGCCGAGGAAGATCCACATCAGGTTGTGGACGCCCTTGCCGGCGAGTTCCTCGTCGAGCAGTTGGGCTGCCTCCGAGCCGATGAACGCCTTGCCCCGCTCCACTCCGGAGAGAATGAACGGGATCGTCAGAGCACCCATGTCAGGCAGCGTGTCGCCCCACTGGAAGGACACCTGGAAGCCGGCCTCGACCTGGCCGCGGGCGACGGCGGGATAGACCTGGTTCGGTTTGAAGGCCTGGGCGGCCGGGAACATCTGAACGTCGATTTCGCCGTTCGACTTGGTCTCGATTTCCTCAGCCCAAGCATCGAGGGCAACCGCCATGTAGTGGGTGGGCGGAAACTGATGCGCCACGCGCATCGGGGTGGTCTGGGCGTGGGCGGCGCCTGCAAGCATGAGCGTCGCTGCGGTCGCCAAGAGAAGCGTTTTCACGGCAATCCTCCCTGATTTTCCTGTTGAAGGCTTTGAACGGGCGATTCTGATCGTCACCCTGAATTATTGAACGCGTTAATTATCTTATGGCGAAGGTGGTCTCGGTCGATCGCGTGGGCCCCTTGGTACGGAGGGCACCAAGGGGGAAGGCGCGTCACAGAACGGCGAAGTAGTCGAAGACCGAATGGTCGGCCTGGCGTTCGGCGCGTCCGATGATCACCGTGCGGGTGAGCCAGTCGTGCGGTCCGATCGGGGTGTCGAAGGTGGGCGCGAGCCGCATGTAGTAGGCGTCCGGGTCGACCGGCTCGAGCGCCTCCATCTTGCGCGCGGTTTCCGGCGGCGCATGGCGGTAGCCGACGTTGCGCATGTAGATCGCCGTGCCATCGTCGGCTTCGAGCATGTAGTGGGCGGTGAATGCGACCGTGTGGTCGGGCCGGTAGAGCGCCCAGTCCGCGCCGGAATTGGGCACGACACGCCCGTTGAGGCGCGGGCCTTCGATCTCGCCGCCGGCCGCCGCCACGAACCCGCGCACGCCACCCGACGGGATCTCGCCGATCTTCTGCCGTATCCCGAGCTTCAGACGGATCCGGAAGGCGAATTCGAGCTTTGGGGGGACGATATTCACCGGGTCTTCTCCGTATCTCGCGTGGCGTCTGCCGTGGCCACGCGGTCCTCGCGCAGCGTCTTCTTGGAAATCTTGCCGGCGCCGGTGACGGGCAGGGCGGGGCGGAATTCCACCGAGCGCGGGCTCTTGTAGCGGGCGATCCGGGCCTTGCAGAATTCGATCACATCGTCCGCCGTCAGTTCCGCTCCCTCCTTGGGGACGACGACGGCGTGGACGGTTTCGCCCCAGAACGGTTCGGGCACGCCGATCACGGCCACCTGCTGGACGCCCTCCATCTGACCGATCACGTTCTCCACCTCGAGCGAGTAGACGTTTTCGCCGCCGGTGATGATCATGTCCTTGATGCGATCGACGATGTAGAAGAAGCCGTCTTCGTCGACGTAGGCGGCGTCGCCGGAGTGCATCCAGCCGTCGCGCAGCGCCTTGGCGGTTTCCTCTGGCAGGTTCCAGTATTCCTTCATCACCATGGGGCCGCGCACCGCGAGCTCGCCGACGACGCCCGGCGGACACTCGTTGCCCAGCGGATCGACGATCCGCGCCTCCTCGTTGTAGACGGGCATGCCGCACGACTTCAGTCGCTCGCCGGCGGTCTTGGGATCCCGCCATTCGAACGGCATCAGCATGCCGAGCGGCGAGATCTCCGTCATGCCCCAGCCATGCAGGAACAGCAGGTCCGGCCAGAGCGCGACCGCACGCGCAAGCGTCGCCTCGGGCATGGGGGCGGCGCCGAACTGGATCTGTTTCAGCGAGGAGGCGTCGAAAGGCTCGCTCTCGGCCTGCTTCACCAGCATCTCGATCATGGTCGGCACCAGGCAGATGTGGGTAACCTTGTGGCGCTCGATCAGCTCCAGGCACCTGCGGGCGTCGAAGCGCGGGACGAAGACGTGGGTGCCGCCCGCCATCGTCAGCGAGTAGGTCGACATGCCGTCGGTCAGGTGGAACATCGGTGCGGCATGGAGATAGGTGCTGGTGCGGTCGTAGCCGATCAGGGCGACCGCATTGAGCGCATTGGTCGAGAGGTTGTCGTGGGTAAGCACCACGCCCTTCGATCGGCCGGAGCTGCCGCCGGTGTAGAAGATGCCCGCCATGTCCTGGCCGCCGCGCATCGCATCCGGGATCGGCGCGCTTTTCGCCACCAGCTCCTCGTAGCCGAGCCAGTCGTCGGCCGGCGTCTCCGACAGGCTGATGACCGCCTTCATGTTGGCCGTCAGCTCACCGAGGGCGGCAACTGTCTCGCGCTGGCTATCGTCGACCACCAGCGCAACGGCGCCGGAATCCCGCAGGACATCGGCGACTTCGTTGGCTGACAACCGGGTGTTGATCGGGACGAGTGCCGCACCCGCCCAGGGGATGGCGAACTGGAGTTCGAAGTAGCGGTCGCCGTTCAGCGCCAGAAGGGCGATGCGCTCACCCGGCGCGATTCCGAGCGACTGCAGCGCACCGGCAGCGCGGGGAACCCGGTCGATCACCTCCGCCCAGGTCCGACGACGCGCGCCATCAATTGTCGCCGCCCCGTTGCGGTTGACCAGCGCCGCGCGCTTCAGCGGCTGCGTGAGACAGGCTTTCATGCGTCCCCTCCCAGGGCAGGTCATCGGATCGGTTTAGCTCCGTGGCCAGCATCGCTGCCTCGCCCGGATCCGATCTCGCGGTGTATGCCCGACCATTTGAGACATACATATCATTAAACATGTTAAATATCAACGCAAGCACACTTTCCCGAGCGCTCGATCGGGTGCACAGGACCACCGTCTCGTGGTCGTGGGTCTCAGGAGTGCGTGGGCTGCGACGAGGGAGCAGGTCTATTCTTCGGCGGCCATCTTGCGGGGGCGGCCGCGTGTCTTCGGCTGTACGGCGGGGGAGAGCTGGTCGGGCAACCCAACGCTCTTGGGCGTGGGCACGACCATGGTGGAGACACGCTCGTCCAGCTCGACGAGCAGCGACTGCAGCTGGTGCAGCTTCTCGGTGCCCATGGCATCGCGGATGCCGCGATAGACCGCGCGGCATTCGGGCGCAACAAGCTCGAAAAGCGCGGCCCCCCGTTCGTTGAGCGAGATCAGCATCCGGCGCATGTCAGTCGGGTCGGGGCGGCGCTTGATGTAGTCGCGTTGCTCGAGCTCCCGCACGATTCGTGACAGCGACGGAAACAGCAGCGCCGTCATGCGCGACAATTCCGTCATCTCGACCTCATCTAGGGATTCGATCGTCCAGATGACTCGCCACTGCGGCTCCGTCAGGCCGTACTTGCGCAGCAATGTCCGGAAACAACTCATGACGGTCTCACGCGCCCTCACGATCGACAGCGGAAGAGCTTCGGCGACTTGTTCTTTGGTTAGTTGAGGGTGCGTCGACTTCTTCGCCGATTTCGTCTTGGCCATTTCGTTCTATCACCGTTTCTACATGTCAGAACTTCTCCCGCATGCCGGGAACAGAATCAAGTTGCGGCGAGGCGGGGGGATCAATTAATAAATGTGTTAATAAAAATATCTCGGGAGGACCCCATGCGATGCACTCTCATGCGACGTGTGACCAACGGATGCCGTTCCGACGGTCGGGCGCCGGCGTCGACGGTGCGGCATGCTCGATTCTGACGCAACGTTCGCGCCATTCCGTCCGTTGGATCTTGCGGTCATCGATGTCGACGCGGAGACCCGTCCCGATGGCGCGACGCTGCTTCGGTCGCGCCAGCCGCTGGAGACCTATCCCACGTGCCTGACAGCGCGGCTGCTCGAGGGAGGCCGGCATTTTCCCGACCGGGTTTTCATTGCGGAACGGCGTGCCGGAACGCGCGGGTGGCGCCGGCTGACCTATGGCGAGGCGGCCCAGGCAATCCAGTGTGTTGGGGCCGCGCTGCTGGCGCGGGGTCTGACGTCGGAAACCCCCATCGCGATCCTATCGGGCGCCGGCATCGACCACGCGGTGCTCGCCTATGCCGCCCAGCATGTCGGCATACCCTATGCGCCGGTGAATCCTGCCTATTCCCTCCTTGCCGGCGGTCAGGCCAAGCTTGCCCATGTCCTCGCGAAGCTGACGCCCGGTTTGATCTTCTGCGACGACATCGCCTCCTATGCGGAGGCGATCGCCGGTGCGGCTCCGACCGGGTGCGAGGTTGTGGCTTCGAATCCGGGGAATGGCGACGCGACACCCTTCTCGACCCTTCTCGCAACGCCGGTGAGCGCTGCGGTCGGGCGCGCCGCGGATGCCATCCGCCCGGACACGGTGGCCAAGATCCTGTTCACGTCGGGCTCGACCGGAGTGCCTAAGGGCGTGATCAACACCCATCGGATGCTGACGAGCGCGCAGCAGATGTTCGCCCAGGCGCTTCCGTTCGTTGCCGGGCGGCCGCCGGTTCTCGTCGACTGGCTGCCCTGGCACCATACGTCCGGCGGCAACCAGATCCTCGGGATGGTCCCGTATCTCGGCGGTAGCCTCTATGTCGATCCGGGCAAGCCGACCGCCGAGGGCATGGCGATCACCGTCGACTCCCTCAAGGACGTCGCGCCGACAGCATACTTCACCGTACCGAAGGGGCTCGCCGAACTGATCGTCTATCTCCGCGACGATCCGGCCTTTGCCCGACGTTTCTTCGGCTCCGTCGAGTTTGTGTTCTACTCGGGCGCGGCCCTGTCCGATCCCGTCCTCGAAGCCTTCGACCGCCTGTCCGTCGGAGCTGTCGGCTTCCGAACCCCGGTGATGAGCGCCTACGGGGCGACGGAGACCGCGCCGTTTTCCCTGATCGCCAACTGGCCGAGCGAAACCACGGGGCTCGCCGGCCTGCCACTTCCCGGCGTCACCCTGAAGCTGGTCCCGTCGCAGGGAAAATACGAGGCGAGGGTCAAGGGCCCGAACGTCATGCCCGGCTACTGGCGGGAGCCGGAGCTGACACGCGCGGCCTTCGACGACGAGGGGTACTATTGCAGCGGCGACGCGCTCGCGCCGTTGTCGGATGATCCAGGCCGGGGCCTGCGCTTCGACGGTCGGCTGGCGGAGGATTTCAAGCTCTCCACCGGAACGTGGGTCAACGTCGGCGGACTGCGAGAAGCCTTTCTTGCCCGTGCCGGACTGGCGGCCCAGGACGTCGTTCTGGTCGGGGAGGGGAAGGACGGCGTCGGGGCAATCGTGTTCCTCGCGCCGGATGCCTGTGGCGCGCTCACCGGCGGCCGGGTTTCCTCGCACGAGCTGGCGGCGTCGAACCCATTGGTCCGGGATCATTTCCAGTCGGTTCTCGACGATCTCGCCGGGCGAGCCACCGGATCGTCGACGTTCGTCGGACGGGCGATCCTGCAGGCGTCGCCACCCTCGCCGGAGCAAGGCGAGGTGTCCGACAAGGGCTCGCTCAATGCCCGCCGGATCGTGGAAAATCGCCCACAGGAGCTGGAGGCGCTCTTCGCAGCGGCTCCCGATCGACGGGTGCTGCTCGCCGGCAAGGTGCCGGCGGGATGAAGACGGGCGCGGGTCGTCCAAGTTTGGAGCGTAACCGAATGGACCAGGGCGATCTGGAGATCAGCGTCCGTGACGGAGTCGGCGTGGTTGCAATCGCCCGGCCGGAGACGAAGAACGCGCTGCGCCGTCGCACGTTCGAAGAACTGCGGGCGGCAATCGCCGGCTTCGTTGAGACCGACGACGTGCGGGCGATGGTGCTGACAGGGACGGAGGGGACGTTCTCCTCCGGCGCGGACCTGTCCGATCCCATGATGGGCAATCACCTCCCACCGGAGAAGAGGGGCGCTGCCTGTGCCGAGGTGCTCGACAGCCTCATGCATGCGCTGATCCGCGACATCCGCAATGCTCCTTTCCCCATTGTCACTGCGGTGAACGGGATCGCTGCCGGTGGTGGGGTGGGCCTTGCCCTTGCCGGCGACGTCACGATCGCGGCGCGCTCGGCAGGCTTCCTTCTGACGTTTACCTCCAAGCTCGGGCTGGTGCCCGACCTGGGCACGTCCTGGCAGCTCGCTCATCATCTCGGGCGCGCGCGGGCCCTCGGCGTGGCGCTGCTCGGCGAGCGGATTTCCGCCGAGAAAGCCGCAGGCCTTGGCATGATCTGGGATGTGGTCGCCGACGACGTCCTGCAGGCTACCGCCATGGAATTGGCCCTGCGGCTCGCCGCCGGCCCTCTCAGCGGTCAGGTCGCGACGCGCCGGCTGGTGGATCGCGCGTTCGTCAACGGCTTCGATGCCCAACTCGATGCAGAGCGTGATGCCCAGGCCGGTCTTGTCGGCGGCCCGGAGGTGGAAGAGGCCATGCGTGCCTTTGGAGAAAGGCGTACTCCAGACTTTACCGGTATCGGCAAACCGAAATGAGCGGGCAGCATGCCGGGCGGGGTTCAGAGCAACTCAGGACGGCTGGTCGATCGCGGATCGCTCGAGAGTGAGTGCTTTGGCCACTTGCTCGGCATTCTGACCGGGTCGATCTGAACCGAAATGGTCGCCGCAACGGGAAGCAGCCGCATCATCGCCGCCTTGTGGCAAACCGGGCATCTGGTGGCGTCGGGTCGGCATCGCTGGCTGGACGGCGAGGAGTTGCGAGCGCACCGCACTGGCTGAGGCATCACCCCGACCATCCGTTCAACAGCCGATCTCGGCCCGGATCGCGTCGACCTCCTTCTTGGAATGACAGATGTTTTCGCACGGGATGCCGTCGTTGTCGGCGTCGGCGCGTTTGTAGCCGTCGCACCACATCTGCACGGCTTCCCGGCAGCTCGAAACCGCCTTGCAACTGCGCTTCGCCGCGACCTGATCTGCCGCTGGCCCGCGGGCGCTTTCTGACGCGGGGGCAAACCCGGAGATGCCGGCAGCACTGACCTGCGGAACCGCAGCCGCGCCCAATGCCGTCACGCAGACGAAGGTAACGATCAGCCTGTGCATTCCCCCTCCCGGTTCACCCCATGTGAGGGAAGCGTCGGGAGCAATGCAAGCTCGCCGAGTGGTCGGCGAGCGCGATTGCAGTGAGCAGGCACAGGGGCTAGGCGCGCGGCGGTCTATCGCCAGCCGGCGCGACGCTTGCCCGGGCCGCGGCTCCAATCAAGGGTCGGGCCGTCCCGCTTCGCCAGTTCCCGTCCGCCCCGCATGGCCTGCCTGAACGGGCGGACCGCCTTGAGCGCCGCGCGCGGGCGCGTGACCGTCCGACCGTCCGCAAGGACGAGCGACGCATCACGCGCATCCAGCGCGGTGATCCGCCCCGTCCTCAGGCTGCCGTCGACGGCGACGCTCGCCACATCGCCGATCTTCTGACGTGCTTTCATGGCAGATCCTCCTTTTTGATCACCCGGCCTTTTCCGGCCGTTATGGCCGTTCGCTCGCCATGGGAGAGCGAGGCGGCCGCTCCTCGTCGCGGCGGCGGGACGCGGATCGTGACGGATAGACCCGCCAGAGAGGCTAAGGGGCACTTGAGCCACCACCTTTGTGGTGTGCGCCCGATGCGGGCTGCCTCATCCGCCGCAACGGTGGAAGTGACAACGCATTGCCTACCGGCCGGGTTCCGCTGGACGGTGAAAAAGTCTGGAGGAGCACGGCCGCCCGGACGGCACCCGATGCACAGACGACCAGCGGTCGCCAAGGCATCAGCCGCAGGTCGGTGTCATACGCGGTTCGGAGGGGAGGCGGACAGGCGGAGGTCTGAAGATCACTCGACGCCTAGAACGAAGAGGTGGCTCCCCGGGCCGGATTCGAACCAGCGACCGATCGGTTAACAGCCGATTGCTCTACCACTGAGCTACCGAGGAACAGGGCCACGTCTTTCGTTAGGAGGCTGGCTATATCAAGCCTTCCCGGCGTTGCCAAGCCCGCCCATCTACATGTTGGCGCTCCGGCTGTGGATGCAAGTCCGGCGCCCGGATTTCGGGCCCGCGAAAAGCCCCGTGGGCCGGGACGGCATGGGAATGAGCACGTCGGCGCATGCCGCCGCGTGGGTTTTGGAGAGAATGAGGGATCGATGGCAGAGATCAGGCTCGGGCGCAGACGCTTTCCCCTGCCGCGCTCGCGGCCGGTGCGCGTTGGGCTCGGCGTCGCGCTGATTCTCGGCGGCGTGCTCGGCTTCCTGCCGATCCTGGGGTTCTGGATGCTGCCGCTCGGGGTGATCGTGCTCTCCGTCGACAGCCCCGTCATGCGCCGCCTGCGGCGCCGCACCGAGGTGTGGTGGGGGCGGAAGCGGCCGTTCGCCGGCAGACCGAAGCCCGGACCCGGAGCCGAGCGCCCCGCGGCGGATCGCTGAGTACCGCCCAAGGCTGAACCGGCCGATCGGCGCTGCCCGATTGCATGGCCGCCGCATTTCTTGCATGGTCGGCGGGTGCTTCGGTGAGCGGACGGCCTGTCCGTCGGCTCTTCGGGAATGCGGTGAGCGGCGCCTGTCGGGCGCGCGAAGCCGCAGCTGCCCCCGCAACTGTAAGCGGCGAGCCCTTTCTCCTCGGCGGTCCCGACCGCCAGCCACTGGGAAACCGGGAAGGCGGAGGAGGGGTCGTGACCCGCGAGCCAGGAGACCGGCCGAGCGCGCACGACTTCATCCCGGGCCGTCGGGTGGACGGCTCATGGAGGCCCGCTATGTCTGATCCGGCGCTGTCCGGCCCCACTTTCCGTGCTCGACCCGGCCCCCGCGCCCCCTATGCGGGCGGTGCCCGTGCGTGCCGGCGCCTCGCCGCTTCCATGCCGCTGCGTCCCTGGCGCGCAGGCGGCCGATGAGCGCGACGGCCAAATCGGTGCTGGTGCTCGGCGGCGCACGCTCCGGCAAGAGCACCTACGCGGAATCCCTCGTCGAGGCTTCCGGCCGCACCCCCGTCTACGTCGCCACCGCCGGACCCGCGCGCGACGGCGAGATGGCCGACCGCATCGCGCACCATCGCGCCCGTCGCGGCGATCACTGGCGCACCGTCGACGCGCCGCTGGAGCTTGCGGAGGCGTTGCTCGAGGCCTCCGGGCCCGACACCGCGATCCTTCTCGATTGCGCCACGCTGTGGCTGTCGAACCTCCTGGAAGCCGGCACCGAACCAGATCGCGCGGTCGGCATCCTCGCCGAGACGCTTGCCCGCCTGCCGGGCCCCGTCGTCGTCGTCAGCAACGAGGTCGGCAGCGGCATCGTGCCGGCCAACGCGCTCGCGCGTGCCTTTCGCGACCACCACGGTCGCATGAACCAGCGCCTGGCCGCCGCCATGGACCATGTCGTCCTGGTGGTCGCCGGCCGCGCGCTCGTCCTTCCCAAATCCCCATCCCCGGAGATCGTGCTTTGACCCTCGCACCCCGCATCCCCGCCACCATCGTCACCGGCTTCCTCGGGGCGGGCAAGACGACCCTGATCCGCCGCCTGCTGGAACGCACCGACGGCAAGCGCATCGCCGTCATTGTCAACGAGTTCGGCGACCTCGGCTTCGACGGCGGCCTGGTCGCCGAGTGCGTCGATCCGGACTGCGCCGACGAGGACGTCATCGAGCTCACCAACGGCTGCATCTGCTGCACGGTGGCCGACGACTTCCTGCCCGCCATCGAGGCGCTGCTGGACCGGGCCGTGCCGCCGGACCACATCGTCATCGAGACCTCGGGGCTGGCGCTGCCGCAGCCGCTGGTCGGCGCGTTCGCCTGGCCGACCGTCAAGACCCGAGTCACCGTCGACGGCGTGGTGACGCTGGTCGATGCCCACGCGCTGTCGGAAGGCCGGCTCGCCTCCGATCTCGCTGCCGTCGAGGCGCGCCGACGGGCCGACCCGGCGCTCGATCACGAAAGCCCGATCGAGGAGCTGTTCGAGGACCAGCTCACCTGCGCCGATCTCGTGGTGCTCACCAAGACCGACCTCGTCGACGCGGCGTCGCTCGCGGCCGTGCGAGACCAGGTCTCCGGCCGCATCCGCGCCGGCGTGCAGACCGTCGAGGGTCGCGCCGGCGACGTTCCGGTCGACGTGCTGTTCGGCATCGTCGCCGCCGCCGAGGAGGACGTCGCCGCGCGCGCCGGCCATCATGGGGTCGATCACGACCACGAGCACGACGATTTCGATTCCTTCGTGGTCATGCCGCCCGCCTTCGCCGACGTCGACGGCGCCCGCGCCTGGGTGGAGGCGATCGTCGGCCGCGACGATGTGCTGCGCGTGAAGGGGCGGCTCGCCGTTGCCGGCCGTCCGGCGCCGCTGGTGGTCCAGGCCGTCGGGCCCCGCGTCGAGACCTGGTTCGGCCGTCCGGGCGAGGCGGCCGGCGGGGTCGTGGTGATCGGCGCGCACGACATGGATCGGAGCGCGGTCGAAGGGCTGATGGCGCCCGCGTCGGCCTGATGCATCTTCTCGCGGCCCGCTCCTCCGGTATCGAAAGCGCCGACGAGGCGGTCGATCTCGACCTGACGCCGGCCGAGATCGTCATCCTGTCGGCTGCCGATTCCGAGCTGTCGGCGTTCGCCGAAGCCGCCGAGGCGCTGCCCGACGACTTTCCGAGCCTGCGGCTGGCCAGCCTTGTCACGTTGGCCCACCCGCTGTCGGTGGACCTGGCGCTGGAGAAGACCTTCCGGCACGCGAAGCTCGTCATCGTGCGGCTGCTCGGTGGCACCGCCTACTGGCCCCACGGCGTCGACGCCCTGGAAACGCTCGCCCGCCAGCGCGGCGTGCAGCTGGCGATCGTGCCGGGCGAGGCGCGCTGGTCGGAGGCGCTGGCGAAGCTTGGCACCGTCGGCGAGGACGACGCCCGCACCTTCTGGCGCTACTGCGTGGAGGGCGGCGCCCGCAACCGCGCGCATGCGCTGCGCTTCGCCGCCCATCTCCTCGGCCGGGCCGAGCGCCCGCCCGAACCGCAGCCGATCCCGCTGGCCGGCTGCTACTGGCCGGGCGAGGGCGCCGTCGGCTTCGACCGTGTGCGGGCGAACTGGCGCGATCCCGGCGCCCCCGTCGCCGCCCTGGTCTTCTACCGGGCCCACCTCCAGGACGGCGCCACCGCGCCCTCCGATGCGCTGGTGGAAGCGCTCGTCGCGCGCGGTCTCAATCCGCTGCCGATGTTCGCCTCCAGCCTGCGCGACGGTGCCCCTGCCGAGGTGGTGGCGGCCGCACTCGCCGCCACCGATCCGGCGGTCGTGCTCACCTCCACCGTGTTCTCCGCCGCCGGCATCGGCGATGCCTACGCCGGCACCGCGCTGGACCGGACCGGTGCGCCGGTTCTGCAGGTCGTCCAGGGCGGCTCGTCCCGCGACGGCTGGCTGGAGAGCACGCGCGGCCTCGGCATCCGCGACCTCGCCATGAACGTGGTGACGACCGAGATCGACGGTCGGATCCTCACCCGCGCCATTTCCTTCAAGGAGGAGGCGCCAGTCGACCCGCGCACCGAGTGGCGTCCGGTGCGCCCCGTTCCCGTGGCCGACCGTGTCGATTTCGTCGCCGACCTCGCCGCGCGCTGGGCCAGGCTTCGCCGCACCCCGGCGGCGGAGCGCCGGATCGCCCTGGTGCTCGCCAACTACCCGACCCGCGACGGGCGGCTGGCCAACGGCGTCGGTCTCGACACGCCGGCCTCGACGGTCGCGCTCCTCGATGCAATGAGAGCCGCCGGCTACCGGGTCGAAGATTCACCGCCGACCAGCGACGCCTTGATGGAGCGGCTGACGGCCGGACCCACCAACGCGCCCGGCTCGGGCGATCGCACCGGCGGTGTGAGGCTCTCACTCGAAGCCTATCTCAGTTTCTTCGCGCAACTCCCTGAGGATGCGAGGGAAAAGGTCGTTGCGAAGTGGGGCGATCCCGCCACGGACCCCTCGCTCGTGGATGGCGCGTTCCGGCTCGCCGTCCATGTTCTCGGCAATGTCGTGGTCGCCATCCAGCCGGCGCGCGGCTACGACCGCGACCCCAAGGCGACCTATCACGACCCCGATCTGCCGCCGACCCACGCCTATCTCGCCTTCCATTGCTGGCTGCGCGAGGCGTTCGCCGCGGACGCGGTCGTCGAGGTCGGCAAGCACGGCAATCTGGAATGGCTGCCGGGCAAGGCGCTGGCGCTGTCGGCGTCGTGCTTTCCCGAGGTCGCGCTCGGCCCGTTGCCGACCGTCTACCCGTTCATCGTCAACGATCCCGGCGAAGGCAGCCAGGCCAAGCGGCGGACCGCCTCCGTCATCGTCGACCATCTGACGCCGGCGATGACGCGGGCCGAAAGCCATGGCGCCGCCGAAACGCTGGAAAATCTCCTCGACGAGTTCTCGCTGGCGGATGCCGTCGATCCGCGCCGGGCCGACGTGCTCCGCCGCGACATCGTCGATCTGGCCATCGCGCGTGGCTTCGACCGCGACATCGGTGTGGATTTCGCCGCCGATCCGGAAGCCGCCCTGGTCGCCCTCGATGCCCACATCTGCGACCTGAAGGAACTGCAGATCCGCGACGGCCTGCACATCCTGGGGCAGTCGCCGGGGGGCCGTTTGCGCACCGACACGCTGGCCGCCATCGCCCGTATCCCGCGCGGCGAGGGCGCCGAGGCTGCCTCGCTATCGCGCGCCCTTGCCGCCGACCTTGGCCTCGAGGGCTTCGACCCGCTGGAGGCCGGCATGGCGGAACCGTGGGACGCGGCGCGTCCCGAGGCGCTCGCCGAGGTCTCAGATGCGCTCTGGAGGACGGCGGGTGACACCATCGAGCGGATCGAGCTCCTGTCGGCGGCGCTGATTGCGGGCGACCGGGAGCCGGCATCCGGCTGGTCGGCCACGCGCGCGGTGCTCGATGTGCTTTCCGGCCGTGTCGCGCCGGCGCTCGACCGATCGGGCGCAGACGAGATCGCCGCCGTGCTCCGTGCCCTCGACGGGCGCTTCGTGGCGCCGGGGCCGTCCGGCGCGCCGACGCGGGGTCGGATCGACGTGCTCCCAACGGGGCGCAACTTCTTCTCCGTCGACGTGCGCGCCGTGCCGACCGAGGCGGCGTGGCGGATCGGCGCGAAGGCGGCCGAGCGGGTGGTCGAGCGCTACGTCATGGAGGAGGGCGACTGGCCACGGGCCATCGCGTTCACCTGCTGGGGGACCGCGAACATGCGCACCGGCGGCGACGACATCGCCCAGGCGCTGGCGCTGATCGGGGCGAAGCCGACCTGGGAGGGAGCGTCTGGCCGCGTGACCGGATTCGAGATCCTGCCGCTTTCGGCCCTCAAGCGGCCCCGCGTCGACGTCACCCTCCGGGTCTCCGGCTTCTTCCGCGATGCCTTCCCGAACCAGATCGCCCTGTTCGACCAGGCCGTCCGCGCCATCGGCGCGCTCGACGAACCGGCCGACCAGAACCCCACCGCCGAGCGGATGCGGACCGACGCGGCGGCGCTGGCGGCCGAGGGGCGGAGCACCGCGGAGGCTGCGCGGGAAGCTGGCTACCGGGTGTTCGGTTCGATGCCGGGGGCCTATGGCGCCGGCCTGCAGGCGCCCATCGACAGCGGTCTGTGGGAGACCCGCGGCGAGCTGGCCGACGTGTTCCTGTCCTGGGGCGGCTATGCTTATGGCGCAGGCGTCGAGGGCGCCACGGCGCGCGACCGCTTCGAGACCCAGCTCGGTCGCACCGATGCGGTGCTGCAGGCCCAGGACAACCGCGAACACGACATCCTCGATTCCGATGACTACTACCAGTTCGAGGGCGGCATGGCGGCGGCGGTGGAAACGCTCTCGGGAGCGGCTCCCGTCAGCCTCCACGTGGACACCAGCCGTCCCGAACGCCCGGTGGCGCGGACGCTGTCGGAGGAAATCGGCCGGGTGGTCCGGGGCCGGGCCGCCAATCCGAAGTGGATCGCCGGCATGATGCGCCATGGCTACAAGGGCGCTTTCGAGATGGCGGCAACGGTGGACTATCTGTTCGCGTTCGCGGCGACGACCAACGCCGTGTCCGATCACCACTTCGACCAGCTGTTCGACGCCTACCTCGACGATGAGGACGTACGGGCGTTTGTCGAGGAGAAAAATCCGCACGCGCTGGCCGAGATGGCGGCGCGTCTCAGGGAAGCGATCGACCGCGGCCTCTGGTCGCCGCGGGCGAACAGCGCCTACGATCGACTGGCCGGCTGGGCGGAACCCGGCCGTGCCGCACCGGCTCTCAGGGAGGACGTCACGTGAAGGAAGGTCTGAGCGACGAGGAACTCGACGCCCGCCATGCCGACAAGATGCGGAAGAAGAAGGCGGCGCGCGACAAGATCCTGGCCACCAAGACGATCGAGAAGGGGCTTCTGATCGTCAACACCGGCAAGGGCAAGGGGAAGTCGACCGCCGGCTTCGGGATGGTGTTCCGGGCACTGGGGCACGGCTTCCGGGTGGGTGTCGTCCAGTTCATCAAGGGCCGGATCGAGACCGGCGAGCGCGCCGCCCTCGACCGTTTCCCTGAGCTGGTCACGGTCAAGCGGATGGGCGAGGGCTTCACCTGGGAGACCCAGGACCGTCAACGCGACATCCAGGCTGCCCGGGCGGCCTGGGAGGCGGCGAAGGAGATGATCACCTCGGGCGAGTACCGGATGGTGTTGCTCGACGAGCTCAACATCGTGCTCCGCTACGATTATCTGCCCATCGAGGAGGTCGTTGAGTTTCTGAGCAAGGAGCGGCCCGACGACGTCCACGTCATCGTCACCGGCCGCAACGCCAAGGATGAACTGATCGAGGCGGCCGATCTCGTCACCGACATGACGATGATCAAGCACCCGTTCCGCTCCGGCGTGAAGCCGCAGCAGGGAATCGAGTTCTAGCCCGTCCGTCGCGTGCGGGAGAACGGCCGGTATCCGCAGGTTCCGGAAGAGCGTCGACCGAAACCCGGCCCCCGCTCATGTCAGCGAGAGCCGGGCGGCTGCAAAAGGCTACGGGCAGCGGACCGCGCGGCCATAGCGATCGCGGCAGTTCTTCGGCGTGGTCGCGCCGCCGACGATGGCGCCGGCTGCGCCGCCGATCACACCGCCCGCGAGTGCCGCGCCGGCGCTGCCGCCGGCAACGCCGCCGATGATCGCACCCGTGCCGGCGCCGAGCGCACCGCCCACGAGGGCGCGGTCGGTCGTCGAGGATGAGTTGCAGGAGGCAAGGGCGAGCGCCAGCGTGGCAACAATGATCGCGACTTTCACGGGCAGGTTTCCTGGTTCTGGTTGCAGCATGTCGGAGCGATTCCGGTCATGCCGTTTGCGATTGACGCCGCGAATGATCGCCATTTCGCGCGCCCAGGCCAGAACTTTTGTTGGAAACGGATGGAATCCCGCTCTTCAATCGGCCGATCGCGGAGACCGGACACAAAAAAACCGGCCGCCGAGAGGGCGACCGGTCTTCTGTCATTTGGGCAAGCGTGGAGCTTACGGGCAGGTAACCGCGCGGCCGTAAGCGTCGCGGCACGCCTTCGGAGCCGTCGCAACGCCCGCCAGCGCACCGGCGCCGGCGCCGATCGCGGCACCGCCAAGCGCAGCACCGGTGCTGCCACCGGCAATCGCGCCAACCGCGGCACCCGTGCCGGCGCCGAGGGCAGCACCGCCGAGCGCGCGATCGCGGGTCGAATAGGAGTTGCAGCCGGCAAGGCTCACGGCCAGAACTGCGATGATCATCAGGGCTTTCACGCTTCACTCCTTCGAAATGGACTGCTCTTTTTCGGTGCGTCCGACCCGTCGGGCGATGGCGCATCACGAGTTCAGGAAATGCGAGAGGCGGCGAAAGGTTCCTTTGACCGACAACGGGACATCCGAAAGCGTCGATGGGAAACGGGAACCGGGAAAGTGGGCGGGGCGTGACGGACAGCATCGATAAGACGCCGACGCCGGGGCGGGCCGCGGCCGTCATGGTGCAGGGGACCGGTTCGAACGTCGGCAAGTCGCTGGTCGTGGCCGGCCTCTGTCGGCTGTTCGCCAACAAGGGTCTCGCTGTGCGGCCGTTCAAGCCGCAGAACATGTCGAACAACGCCGCGGCCACCGCCGACGGGGGCGAAATCGGCCGTGCCCAGGCGCTCCAGGCGCGGGCCTGCCGGGTCGAGACGTCCGTCGACTTCAACCCGGTCCTCCTCAAGCCGGAGACCGACATCGGCGCCCAGGTGATCGTCCAGGGACGGCGGCTGACCACCGCGCGCGCTCGTGAATATCAGTCACTCCGAACGACGCTTCTGCCGCGGGTGCTGGAGAGTTTCGAGCGCGTCTCCACGGGCGCCGACCTGGTGATCGTGGAGGGGGCGGGCAGCCCCGCCGAGATCAACCTGCGCGCCGGTGACATCGCCAACATGGGCTTCGCCGAAGCGGCGAACATTCCCGTCGTGGTCGTTGCCGACATCGACCGGGGCGGGGTGATCGCCAATCTTGTGGGAACGCATGCGGTGCTTCCCGTGGCTGAGCGCGATCGCATAAAAGGCTTCATCGTCAACAAGTTCCGGGGGGATGTTTCGCTGTTCGACGACGGCATGGCGGAGATCGCGCGGCGCACCTCCTGGGCGCCGCTGGGGGTCGTGCCGTACTTTCCCGGCGCGGCCACCCTGCCGGCCGAGGACGCGCTGGATCTCGATGGAGGTGCCCACCGGTCGGGCGCGTTGAAGGTCGTCGTGCCGCGCCTGCCGCGCATCGCCAACTTCGACGATCTCGATCCGCTTGCCCAGGAGCCGGGCGTCTCCGTGCGGCTGCTGCAGCCTGGCGAGGCGATGCCGGGGGACACCGACCTGGTGATCCTCACCGGCTCCAAGTCGACCGTCGCCGACCTGGCCGCGCTGCGGGTCGCCGGCTGGGACATCGACATCCGCGCCCACGTCCGCCGGGGCGGGCGGGTGATCGGCCTGTGCGGCGGCTACCAGATGCTGGGCCGGACGATCGCGGATCCCGACGGGATCGAAGGCCCGCCCGGCACGGTCGAGGGGCTCGGGCTTCTGGACGTCGAAACGGTGCTTGCAGGCGACAAGACCACCCGCCTGGTCGGCGGCACGCATCCGGAGACGGGTGCGCGTGTCAGCGGCTACGAGATCCACATGGGACGCACGCGCGGCGCGGACTGCGCGCGGCCGTTCCTTGAGATCGAAGGTGTCGCGGAAGGCGCGGTGTCCGGCGATGGGAGGATCTGCGGCACCTACGTGCACGGGCTTTTCGCGCACGACGCGTTCCGTGCGCAGTTTCTCCGCGCATACGATGCGCACAGCGACCTTGCCTATGAGGCGGCGGTGGAGCGCACCCTCGACGAACTGGCCGTCCACCTGGAAGCCTGCCTCGATGCGGACGCCATTCTGGCGATCGCGCGCGGCGTTACGCGATGAACGCCAGAAGCGCGTAAAGCGCAGCCTGAAGTGCGCACATCGCCACGAACAGCCGCAGTGCGCGCGCGATGTCGCGCGCACCCGGATCGCGCCGTCCTTCCGGGTTGAGGAACGGATCGTCGACCGGACCGCTGGCGTAGAAGCGGGGGCCGGCGAGCGCGATGCCGAGCGCGCCTGCTGCGGCGGCCTCCGGCCAGCCGGCATTCGGGGAGCGATGGCGGCGGGCGTCGCGCCGCATGATGGCGAAGGCCGTTCCGATCCGCCCCCCGACTGCGGGCGCGGCGAGCGCGAACAGGATGCCGCTCAGGCGGGCGGGGGCGAGGTTCACCAGGTCGTCGAGCCGGGCAGCCGCCCATCCGAACGCGAGGTAGCGCGGGGACCGGTGGCCGATCATCGAATCCGCCGTATTGATCACCTTGTAGGCGACGAGGCCCGGCAGCCCGAGCACGGCGAACCAGAAGGCCGGCGCGATGACGCCGTCGGACGCGTTCTCCGCCGTCGATTCGATCGCGGCGCGGGCAACGCCCGACGCGTCGAGGCGGGCCGGATCGCGACCGACGATCATCGACACCGCGCGACGGGCGCCGGCGAGGTCGCCGGCGGCCAGCCATCTCTGCACCGCCAGGACGTGGTCGTAGAGGCTCCGCTGGGCGATGAAGATGGAGGCGACGGCGGCGGTCAGCAGCCAGCCGAACGGCAGGAGCGCCAGGAGGCCCTCCAGAGCGCTTCCGGCGATCAGGGCACCCATCACCAGGGCGGCGACCGCGATGACCCCGCGCCGCCTGCGACTGACGTCGGAGAGCCGGTCGTCGTTGAGGGTGCGGTCGAGCCAGCCGATCATCCGGCCGACGACGACCACCGGATGCGGCCAGCGGCTCCACAGCCATTGCGGCTCGCCCACGGCGGCATCGATCGCCAGCGCCATGACCAGGGTGAAGAGGGTGGCTTCGTCGAGGAACATGCGGGGTGCTGCGTCCGCTCAGGGGGAAGTCAGGCGAATGCCAACGGGCGCGCCGGCCGGACGGGTGATCCTGGGACCGGGCGGATACACCCGAAAGAGCGGCGCGGTGTCACGGATCCGCCGCTGTGCGGGCGGGTGGCGAGATCGTCCTCTTGTCCGTTCGTCCCGGCCAGAAGGCAAGGGCTGCCGTCGCGATCTCTCCCAACGAAAAACCCCGGCCGAGAGGGCCGGGGTTTCGCGACAGGCGGAGACCGGAGGGAGGCCCTCCGGAAAGGCCGATCAGACCGAGTAGTACATGTCGAACTCGACCGGGTGCGGCATCATCTCGTAGCGGATGTTCTCTTCCATCTTCAGCTCGATGTAGGCATCGATCTGATCGTCGTCGAACACGCCGCCGGCCTTCAGGAAGTCGCGGTCGGCATCGACGGCCTCGAGCGCTTCGCGGAGCGAACCGCAGACGGTCGGGATTTCCTTCAGCTCTTCCGGCGGCAGGTCGTACAGATCCTTGTCCATCGGGTCGCCCGGGTGGATCTTGTTCTTGATGCCGTCGAGACCGGCCATGCACATCGCCGCGTAGGCGAGGTACGGGTTGGCGGACGGATCCGGGAAGCGGACCTCGAGACGCTTGCCCTTCGGCGAGGACGAGATCGGGATACGGCAGGACGCCGAACGGTTGCGCGCCGAGTAGGCGAGCAGCACCGGAGCCTCATAGCCCGGGACGAGACGCTTGTAGGAGTTCGTCGACGGGTTGGTGAAGGCGTTGAGCGCCTTGGCGTGCTTCAGGATGCCGCCGATGTAGAACAGGCAGCTTTCCGAGAGGTCGGCGTACAGGTCGCCGGCGAACATCGGCTTGCCGTCCTTCCAGATCGACTGATGCACGTGCATGCCGGTTCCGTTGTCACCGAACACCGGCTTCGGCATGAACGTCGCCGACTTGCCGTAGGCGTTGGCGACCTGGTGCACGACGTACTTGTAGATCTGCATGTGGTCGGCGATCAGCGTCAGCGTCGAGAACTTGAGGCCGAGCTCGTGCTGGGCGGCCGCCACCTCGTGGTGGTGCTTTTCGACCGCGACGCCCATCTCGGTCATGACCGAGAGCATCTCGGAGCGCATGTCCTGGGCGGAGTCGATCGGCGGCACCGGGAAGTAGCCACCCTTGGTGCGCGGACGATGGCCGAGGTTACCGGTCTCGTATTCCGTGCCCATGTTGGACGGCAGCTCGATGGAGTCGAGCGCGAAGCCGGTGTCGTAGGGCTCGGTGGAGAAGCGCACGTCGTCGAACACGAAGAACTCGGCTTCCGGGCCCATCGTGATGGTGTCGCCGAAGCCGCCGGACTTCACGTAGGCTTCCGCCTTCTTCGCCGTGGAGCGCGGATCGCGGTTGTAGCCCTCGCCGGTCGACGGCTCGAGGATGTCGCAGAACACCGCCATCGTCGTCTGAGCGAAGAACGGGTCGATGTGGGCCGTCTCCGGATCCGGCATGAGGATCATGTCGGACTCGTTGATGGCCTTCCAGCCGGCGATCGAGGAGCCGTCGAACATCGTGCCGTCGGCGAACAGATCTTCATCGACGATGCTCACGTCCATCGTCACGTGCTGCATCTTGCCGCGCGGATCGGTGAAGCGCAGGTCGAGGAATTTAACGTCCTTGTCCTTGATCGACTGCAGAACGTCCTGGGCTGTGCTCATGAATAACTTCCTTAGATCCTGTGGGTTAGACCCGGATAAACGAACTCTGGGGAACTGGCGACCGCGCCGAGAGACGGGCGGAATCAGATGGCGTCGATACCGGTCTCACCGGTGCGGATGCGGATAGCATCTTCGACGTTCGAGACGAAGATCTTGCCGTCGCCGATCCGGCCGGTCTGAGCCGCATTCCGGATGGCGTCGACAGCCTTGTCGACCAGCTCGTCGGTCAGCACGATCTCGACCTTCACCTTGGGCAGAAAGTCGACCACGTACTCCGCCCCTCGATACAGCTCGGTGTGACCCTTCTGGCGACCGAAGCCCTTGGCCTCCGTCACCGTAATTCCCTGAAGACCAACCTCCTGGAGAGCCTCCTTCACTTCATCGAGCTTGAAGGGCTTGATGATCGCCTCGATCTTCTTCATCGCCTCCCTTTCCGTGGCTCCAAAACAAACCGGCACGGCCGATCCACGGTGGCTAAAGCACAGCCCGTGCCATGTGGATAGACGCCCGCCGCCTGGGTTGGCAGACACTGGGGTCAAATCGTCAAAACCGCCCGACGCGAAACTGGTGCGGGTGCACCGATCACCGCGCCCGCGCTGACATTCCGTTTGTTCGCACGCCGCGCAGGCTCCGTCCATAGTGGCAAACGCGGATCGATCGAGGATGCCTAATTCGCAGGCATTATGCACGCAAAATGCGCAGATTGCGCATATCTTGCGGCGTGTAGAGTGGGCCGCGGAGACAGCAAGGGAGACGCCCGTGATCGAGCTTCTGACACCGGCCGAGATGGGCCGAGCGGACGCCTTCGCGATCGACGCCGGGACCCCGGGGGCCGTGCTGATGGACCGGGCGGGCCGCGCTGTCGCCGATGCGGTGATGGCGCGCCATGCGCCGGGCGCGCGGGTGCTGGTCGCGGCCGGCCCCGGCAACAACGGCGGCGATGGATTCGTCGCGGCCACGGTGCTTGCGCGCTTCGGCTACCGGGTCCGGCTGATGCTGCTCGGGGATCGCGAAAGACTGGCGGGCGACGCCGCCGGAGCCGCCGCTGCCTGGGCCGGAGCGGTCGAGCCCGCCGACCCGGAGGCGGTCTCGGGGGATCTGATCGTGGACGCGCTGTTCGGCGCCGGGCTGGCGCGGCCGATCGACGGTGCGGGAGCCGCCCTCGTCGAGGCGATCAACCGGTCGGGCGCCGACATCGTGGCCGTCGACCTGCCGAGCGGCGTCTCGGGCAAATCCGGGAGGGTGCTGGGGGCGGCAATCGAGGCGGACGCGACCGTGACCTTCTTTCGGCTGAAACCGGGACACCTTCTGCTGCCCGGGCGCAGCCGCTGCGGCGACGTCGGCGTCGCCGACATCGGCATTCCGCCGGAGTCGCTGGATCTGATCCAGCCTGCGGCCTTTCGTAACGTGCCCGGACTTTGGGCAACGTCTTGGCATCCGCCGGCGGGCAATGCCCACAAGTACGCGCGCGGCCACGCGGTCGTCGTCTCCGGGCCGATCACCCAGACAGGGGCGGCACGGCTTGCCGCCGGCGCGGCGCTGCGGGCGGGCGCCGGGCTGGTGACGGTGGCCTCGCCGCCGAACGCGCTGGCCGTCAACGCCGCGCACGTCACCGCGGTGATGCTGCGTTCGGTGGATGGCGCAGGCGGACTGTCGGAGATGCTGGGCGACGCCCGCCTGAACGCCGTGCTGATCGGGCCCGGCGCCGGAGTGGGCGAGGGGACCGCCGCTTCGGTGGAGGCGATTCTAGACGGCGAACGGGCCGCCGTGTTCGATGCCGATGCGCTCACCAGTTTCGAAACATCGCCGGAGCGGCTGTTCGCGGCGATCCGCGCCCGTCCGAACCGCCCGGTGGTGCTGACGCCGCACGAGGGAGAGTTCGCCCGCCTGTTCCCGGACCTGCCGCCGGCCGCGGCCGACGCGGATGCCGACGCGCCCTCGAAGCTGGACCGCGTGCGGGCGGCGGCCGAGCGGAGTGGGGCCGTGGTGCTCCTCAAGGGCGCGGACACCGTGGTGGCTGCGCCCGATGGCCGTGCGTCGATCGCCGACAATGCGCCGGCGTGGTTGGCAACGGCCGGGTCCGG
Source organism: Amorphus suaedae (assembly GCF_053629675.1). NCBI lineage: Bacteria > Pseudomonadati > Pseudomonadota > Alphaproteobacteria > Hyphomicrobiales > Amorphaceae > Amorphus > Amorphus suaedae. The sequence goes on from NZ_JBRJIT010000001.1 coordinate 194,937, forward strand.
CGATGTGCTCGCCGGCATCGTGACCGGCCTGCTGGCCCAGTCGGTGCCGGCGTTCGAGGCCGCATCCATGGCCGTGTGGATGCACGGCGAGGCGGGGACGGCGGCCGGGCCGGGGTTGATCGCGGAGGATCTGGCGCCAGCACTGAGGCCGGTGATCGCCCGGCTGGTCGCCGCCGTCGAAGCGGCTGGGGCTGACGGCTGACGGAGCCGCGTGAAGAGAGACAGCGTGAAGCCCGGTCCTCGAGTTCCGCGAACCAGGGAAAAGGCCGAGGCTTGCCGGCGCCGGCATTAGGTTCCCGGATCGGCGTGGGCGTGAGCCGTTCCGTCGATTTGCGGATCGTGAGCCCTGCCTCTGGTAATTTTGGTCTGTCGCTTGGTGTCGATTGGACTTGGCGACACCAGCGGCATCGACCATGGCAGGTTCGCCCTGCACGCATACCCAATCGGTGACAGGGCGGCCCCGCCGAAGCGAGGCCGCCCGTCGGGCGGGTCCTTGGGCCGCCCTGCTGGCGCGGCTCGGCGTTACGAGGCCGCCCTGAGAGCGGTGACGAAGCCGTCGACCTCGCTGCGCAGATCCTCCGACTGCAGGGCCACGTCGCCGGAGAGGCGAAGCAGCTCGACGGACGATTTGCCGGTCATTTCGGCAGCGCTGCTGACGCCGGCGATGTTGTTCGTCACGTCCACGGTGCTGGTTGCGGCAAGGTGGGTGTTCGACGCGATCTCGTCGGTCGCGGCCCGCTGCTGGGCGATCGCGTCGGCGATCGTGCGGGAGGATTCCTGGATCGACATGATCGTCTGGATGATCTCCTGCATGTGGCCGACGGTGGTGGTCGTCGCCCCCTGAATCTCGCCGATCTTGTGGCCGATCTCGTCGGTTGCCTTGGTGGTCTGCTCGGCGAGGCCTTTGACCTCGGCTGCGACGACCGCGAAGCCCTTGCCGGCTTCGCCTGCCCGCGCGGCCTCGATGGTGGCGTTCAGCGCAAGCAGGTTTGTCTGCGAGGCGATGTTGGTGATGAGATCGACGACTTCCCCGATCTGCTGCGCGGCGGTCGCAAGCTTCTGCACGTAGCTGGAGCTCTGCTCGGCTCCCCTCACGGCCTCCTCCGCAACCTTGTTGGCGGTCGCCACCTGTTCGGTGATCGCAAAGATCGAGGCGGCAAGCTCCTCCGTGCCGGCTGCAGCGGTTTGGACGTTGGCCGAGGCGGATTCCGCAGCACCCGAGACGGCCTCCGCCTGCCGGGTGGTCTGTTCGGCGGCCGCCGACAGGCCGCGCGCCGCGTCGGCGACGCCTGCGGACGATTCGGTAAACGAGGTCACGAACTTGAGCATCCGATTGCCGAAGCTTTCGGCCAGCTCGGCGCGTGAGTGTGCCGACCTGGCAGCCTCCGCGCGGGCAGCCTCCTCGCGCTTGCGCAGCTCCGTCGCCTCCACCATCTCGTCGCGGAACCGGATCAGCGCGGTCGTCATTTCGCCAATCTCGTCAGACCGCTCCACGCGGTTGATCTCGACGTCGTACTTGCCGTCGCGCAGTGCGTTCATGATCTCGGTGTTGCGGCGGATCGGGTTGCCGATGCGACGGTGGACGAAGAAGCCCGCGAAGATCGTCAGCAGCAGATTGATGGCGATCGTCGCCGCCAGCACGAGGTCGATCGTCTGCTTGGTCCGGGCCTGCTCGGCCTCGCGTACGCCCAGGAGCGATGCCTCGGCGGCGGTGAAGTCGGCGAGCGTCGACCGTATCTGGTCGAAATGGGCTTTGCCCTCGCCCCGCCGTTCGATGCCGCGCGCTGCTTCGTATGTGGCCGGGTCGCTCATCAGCGCGATGGCCTCGTCGGCGACGTCTTTCCGCCAGAGCTCGACGGCTTCTTTCAGGCTGGCCATCCGCTCCTGCTGAGCCGGGTTGTCGCTGGTCAGCTCGGTGGCCGAGGCGAGCGCCGCCTCGAATTCCGCTTTGCCGGACTTGTAGGGATCGAGGTTCGCCGGGTTTGCGGTGATCATATAGCCGCGCAGCCCCGTTTCCTGGTCGATCATGCCTTGCAGGATCTTATCCGCCTGGCTGAGGACGTTGTAGGTGTGCACCGTCCAGCCGATGCTCCGGTTGAGGGAGCGATTTGCAAAATAGATCGTCGCGCCGCCGACGACCGACACGATGGTCAGGACGAAGAACACGGCAAGCAATTGATGTGTGATTTTGAGTTTGGTCATCGGTCTGTGATCCCAGGCGCCGGGCGGAAATGCTCGCGGGACCATGGGAGCGCCGGCTTGCACAGAGCTTGCGCCGAGCGGCCGTCCGGTCTGTCGGTACAATGACCGGACTGCTGGCCAAGGCGGTCCGTGCGTACGAGGCCGGATCGATGGGCGTGTGGATGCACGGCGCGGCGGGGATGGCGGCCCGGCCAGGCTGATCGCGGAAGACCTGGCGCCGGCGCTGAGGCCGGTGCTCGCGGGGCTGGACGGCGCCGTCGAAGACGGAGGGCGCGCGGCCCGTGCCGCGTGCCCGCGCCTGGCTCAGCAGGCGTTCAGCTTCCCGCCAGGCTTCATGCGATAGATGGCGTAGGGCTTCAGTGCCACCAGGATTCCAGCCCACTCCAGCAGGTCCTCGTGCTGGAGGCGCGTGGTGAGGCGGTTCATCGCCTCGCTGTCCACGATGAAATACTGGGTCCGGCCGGCCTGCGAGACGCCGTTGATGATGGCGTTCTGCTCGCAGTCCCAGCCGAACGGGATCTTTCCGGAGTATTTTCCGAGATAGTAATAGAGCGTGCTGCCGGCCCGGTCGGCCCACACGATGGCGTTCTTGTCGAGCACCTCGGCGGGCGCGTTGAAGGAGTATGGACGCCGCGGCAGCTGCGACACCTGGAGGGCGGCCAACACCGCCACGACGACCGTGACCGAGACGACGCCGGCGCGGTTGAAGGGGCGGCCGCCATATGCCTCCACGACGCCGAACAGGCACATGGCCAGGCAGAAGAAGGCGCTGGGCACCAGATAGTAGGAAGCCCGCACCTCGTGGGTGGCGAAGAACGCCACCGAGATGAGAAAGGGCAGGCCGCCGCCGACGACGCCGGCACGAAGCCGTCGTCCGGCAATGCTCTCCCGCCCCATGCGCGCCTTGAAGATGCCCATGGCCAGCGCGGCGACCGCCGCGACGGTGATCGGCCAGGCGGGGGTTTCCACGAAATAGTAGAACAGGTTGCTGGAAATCAGCGTGAGGCCGAGATGGGCGCCCGCCGAATCGGCGGCACCGTAGGTCGTGTTCAGGATGCCGCCGGCGTTGATCCGGTTGGCGGCCAGCAGCGGCACCAGGCCGACGGCGAAGGCGACCAGCCCGCTTGCCATGTAGAGGACGGCGCCGGCGAGCCGCGCGCGCTTCCAGGGTTCGGTTTCCAGCACGATGAAGGCGGCAAGCCCGGCCAGGATGAAGGCGTTGGGAATGCGGACGGAGATCATGAGCGCCGACAGCAGGCCGAGGAGGGCGCCCGCCCACCAGCGGGGCGTCCGTCCGGCCGGGAGGCCGGCCATGACGAGAAGCGCGGCAAGCGCCGTGAGCCCCAGCGTCGTGGGCGCGGAATAGCTCACCATGAGGGCGGAATTGGAGATCGTCGCGCCGGCGACGGCGAGACTGCCGACCATACCGGCGGCAAGACCCCAGGATGGCAGCGCGGCCACCGCGTAGAGGCCGAAACACAGCACCAGCAGCGCCAGCGAGGCGACGTACAGCATGTCGACCTGACGGTCGGCGGGCAGAAGCGACAGCAGGAAGCCCGTGCCCGGCGGGTACTGGAGGATCACCGCGTCGGTCTTCGGCTCGTAGTGGTGGCAGTGGGGCGCCAGCATCTCGGAATAGCGCACGGCGTCTATGCCCACCCGGGGTGCGAGGTCGATCAGGAACGGCGCCTCGCGATCCGGCATGCGTGTGTCGAGCCCGTCCACCAGGCCTTCGTCCCGGAACAGCTGGGCCTGACGGGAATAGCCGAACGGGTCGCAGCCGAACGCGTAGTCGGTCGTCGCCGGCTCCTGGGCGCCGCGATAGAAGACGGCCAGTCCGACGAGGACCGCAGCCAGACCGAGCAGGGCCGCTAGGGATCGGTGCATGGCGCCTTCGCATGGAGTTCGGGGCAGGGCGGGACGTACGGCCCGTCCGGCGGGACGGGCGCGTATGGCATCTTCATCCGCAGGCGCCAGCCCCGACGCAACCCCCGATGATCCGTGGACGTGAAAATTCGGTGCGGCATTCGCGCCGACCGGCGGGCGAGGGCACCCGAGGGGCCCATCAAGGGCGCGGGCGGCCCCCCTTCCATGAAGAAAGGATGTCGCCAAGCCGCGAAATGTGTGCCAGAAGCGGGACAAACTGGCGTCTCGTCTGGCTCCCAAGGACGGCGCGCGGGCGTGGTGGAATTGGTAGACACGCCAGGTTTAGGTCCTGGTGGCGCAAGCCGTGGGGGTTCAAATCCCTCCGCCCGCACCATGCTGCGTTCGGGGGGCGGCCCTTGCAAACGCGCCGGGGCATCTCTTATTTCACCGCATAGGATCGCAGCGTGCCGGCCGCGGTCGCAAGCCGTTCACCTCGATGAATTCCACGACTGGAAGCGAAGAAGAAAAGTATGCAGGTCACCGAAACGCTGTCTGACGGATTGAAGCGCGAGCTCGAAGTCGTCGTTCCGGCCACCACGCTCGACGAGCGCCTCGACCGGTATCTGGTCGAGATGAAGGACAATGTGCGGCTGAACGGCTTCCGGCCGGGCAAGGTACCGCTCGCCCATCTCAAGAAGATGTACGGCAAGCGTGCCATGAGCGACATCGTCGGCGAGGTGCTGAACGAGACCGTGCAGCAGGCGGTGCAGGATCGCGACGAGCGCCCGGCCACCCAGCCGCAGGTCGACCTGACCGGCGACATCACCATGGAGCAGATCGTCGAGGGCGGGACCGATCTTGCCTTCAAGGTCTCCTACGAGATCCTGCCGGAGATCGAACTCGGCAACTTCGAGAAGATCAAGATCGAGAAGCCGGTGACCGAGATCGCCGACGCGGATGTCGAGGAGGAGCTGAAGAAGCTCGCCGAGCGCGCCCGTGACTATGAGGCCAAGGACGGCGTGGCCGAGGACGGCGACCGCGTGAAGCTCTCCTTCGTCGGCAAGATCGACGGCGAGCCCTTCGAGGGCGGCTCGGCCGAAGACGTCGACCTGGTGCTTGGCGGCGGCCAGTTCATCCCGGGCTTCGAGGAGCAGCTCGTTGGCGTGAAGGCTGGTGACGAGAAGGAAGTCGCGCTGTCGTTCCCGGACGACTATGCGGCGACGCAGCTGGCCGGCAAGGCCGCGACCTTCGACGTCACGGTCACCGAGGTGGCTGCACCGAAGGAAGCGGTCGTCGACGATGCCTTCGCCGAGCGGCTCGGGCTTGAATCGCTGGAGAAGCTGCGCGAGGCCATCCGCGGCCAGATGGAGACGGCGTTCGCCGGCGCCAGCCGCGAGAAGGCCAAGCGCGCGCTGCTCGACGCGCTCGACGAGGAGTACAAGTTCCAGGTGCCCGAGAAGCTCGTCACCGGCGAGTTCGACGCCATCTGGCAGCAGGAGCAGAACGAGCGCCAGCAGAACGGCCGCTCCTTCGAGGACGACGACACCACGGAAGAGGCGGTTCGCGAGGACTATCAGAAGATCGCCGACCGCCGCGTCCGGCTCGGCCTTCTGCTGTCGCGGATCGGCGAGAACGCCGAGGTGCAGGTCACCGACGAGGAAGTGCAGCGCGCGCTGATCGAGCGCGTGCGGCAGTTCCCCGGCCAGGAGCAGCAGGCCTACGAGTACTACTCCAAGTCCCCCGAGGCGCTCGCCAGCCTGCGCGCCCCGATCTACGAGGACAAGGTGGTCGACTACATGCTGGAGCTGGTGACGGTGACCGAGAAGAAGGTCACCCGCGAGGAGCTTCTCGCCGACGCCGACGGTCATGATCACGACCACGACCATGATCATGACCACGATCACCACGGCCACGATCACGCCCACTAGGGGCGGTTCGACGGGCTGAGCAGTCCCTTCCGGACGGGCGCTGCGGTCCGACCGGAACATGCTCTAGGATCGACGGACGCGGCGGATGCCCCGAGGCACCGCCGCCTCCGAACTGACCAGCGGCCTCGGGTCCCGCCATCGGGCGGACCTTGGACCCATCCTGACGCGGAGCGCCGGCCGCCGGCGCCTCCCTCCCTCGAAGCGGGACTGAGAATGAAAGATCCGGTTGACTTCTACATGAGCACGCTCGTGCCGATGGTGGTCGAGCAGACCAACCGGGGCGAGCGCGCCTACGACATCTTCTCCCGGCTCCTGAAGGAGCGCATCATCTTCATCACAGGTCCGATCGAGGACAGCGTGGCGTCGATCGCCTGCGCCCAGCTCCTGTTCCTGGAGTCGGAGAATCCGAACAAGGAAATCTCGCTCTACATCAACTCGCCCGGCGGCGTGGTGACGTCGGGTCTCGCGATCTACGACACGATGCAGTTCATCCGGCCGAAGATCTCGACGCTGTGCATCGGTCAGTCGGCCTCGATGGGGTCGCTGCTGCTTGCTGCTGGCGACAAGGGCTTGCGATTCTCGCTGCCGAACGCACGTATCATGGTGCATCAGCCGTCCGGCGGCTTCCGCGGAACGGCGAGCGACATCGAACTGCACGCCCAGGAAATCCTGAAGCTGAAGCGGCGGCTGAACGAAATCTACGTGAAGCACACGGGTCGCGCCCTCGACAAGATCGAGGAAGCCCTTGAGCGCGACAACTTCATGACGCCCGAGGTGGCGCAGGAATTTGGCCTGATCGATCAGGTCATTAGCAGCCGCGCCGCGCTCGAATAGGGCGGTCCGGTCGGGCCGGTGCCACACCGCGCGGGCCGCGACGGGGCGGACGGCAGGCTGGCGACAGCCAGCCGTCTTAAGACTTTGGAAGGTGCGTGCGGGTTGATTTGACGATGGGCACCGTGATTGCATGGTCAATCGCGGTGCCCGGCGAATCTCGGGATTTGGACTGGGCCTGCGATGCCGTGCGATGGCTGAGGGGGTGAAGCGCCGGCGTTGGTGAACGGCGGTTGGCGGATACAAGAGGTTATTGGATGAGCAAGGTCAGCGGCGGCGGCAGCGACAGCAAGAACACCCTCTATTGCTCGTTCTGCGGCAAGAGCCAGCACGAAGTGCGCAAGCTGATCGCGGGACCGACCGTCTTCATCTGCGACGAGTGCGTCGAACTGTGCATGGATATCATCCGCGAGGAGAACAAGTCCTCGCTGGTGAAGTCCCGTGACGGGATCCCGACGCCGTCGGAGATCCGCAAGGTGCTGGACGACTACGTGATCGGCCAGCCGAGCGCCAAGAAGGTGCTGTCGGTCGCGGTTCACAACCACTACAAGCGCCTGAACCACGCCTCGAAGAACAACGACGTCGAGCTGTCGAAGTCCAACATCCTGCTGATCGGCCCGACGGGCTGCGGCAAGACGCTTTTGGCCCAGACGCTCGCGCGCATCCTCGACGTGCCGTTCACGATGGCCGACGCGACGACCCTCACCGAGGCCGGCTACGTCGGCGAGGACGTCGAGAACATCATCCTGAAGCTGCTGCAGTCGGCCGACTACAATGTCGAGCGCGCCCAGCGCGGCATCGTCTACATCGACGAGGTCGACAAGATCAGCCGCAAGTCGGACAACCCCTCGATCACCCGCGACGTGTCGGGCGAGGGCGTCCAGCAGGCGCTCCTGAAGATCATGGAAGGCACGGTCGCCTCGGTGCCGCCCCAGGGCGGGCGCAAGCACCCCCAGCAGGAGTTCCTGCAGGTCGACACGACCAACATCCTGTTCATCTGCGGCGGTGCCTTCTCGGGCCTGGAAAAGATCATCTCCGACCGCGGCCGGACGACCTCGATCGGCTTCTCGGCCCAGGTGATGGCGCCGGAGGATCGCAAGACCGGGCAGCTGTTCCACGACGTGGAGCCGGAAGACCTTCTGAAGTTCGGTCTCATTCCGGAGTTCGTCGGCCGCCTCCCGGTGATCGCGACCCTGGAGGATCTGGACGAGGCCGCGCTGGTTCAGATTCTCGGCGAGCCGAAGAACGCGCTTTCCAAGCAGTATGGCCGCCTGTTCGAGATGGAAGGCGTCGAACTGACGTTCCACGAGGACGCGCTGGCGGCGATCGCGCGTCGTGCCATCGAGCGGAAGACCGGCGCGCGTGGCCTGCGTTCGATCATGGAGGAGATCCTCCTCGACACGATGTACGAGCTGCCGGGTCTGGAGGGCGTTCGCGAGGTGGTGATCTCCCAGGAGGTCGTCGAGGGCAAGGCGCGTCCGCTCTACATCTACGCCGACCGGGCGGAGACGTCGCTCACGTCGGCCTGACGCTTCGCATCCCGCGACCAGAGACGTAAGACCCGCCCCTCGGCGGGTCTTTTTTTGCCATGGCGCAGGTGCCCGATCCCTCCGAACGAGCGTCTCTGGGGACCGCGCTCAAGGCCACGCATGATCCGCGCCGTCGGCGCTCGCGTAAGCCCCTGTAGATCTGGTCGTGCAAGGCGGGCCGATTGAGTGTCGGCGTCACCGCGAAAGGGGATCCGGGAGAGACACTTGCGTCTTGAAACCTGCTGCGGTGCGATCCACCTATCTGAGAACCTCTGCGGCCGCGGGGCAAGGCGCACGCCAGTTTGGGTGCGCATCTTCCGGGCCGGCGATTCACCGCACCATCCACAACCGGCGGGGACTTGCCGACAAAAGCCGCACCTTCGGTGGCCCGACTCGTGCATTATCAGATGAAAGCATGGCGAGTTCGGCTCCGAGATCGATCTTCACCGGGACATCCCGTCCCTGGCGTTCGATCAACGCAAAGATGACAGAGCGTCGGTTCGGCGGAAATCCGCTGCCCCGTTTCCGTGCGCGGCGCTCTCTTGAAAGGACGGATGCATGAGCAGTTTTGAGGAACAGGGAACTCTGCGGGACGCGGACGACACGGTCTATCCGGTCCTGCCGCTCCGCGACATCGTCGTGTTCCCGCACATGATCGTGCCGCTTTTCGTGGGCCGGGAGAAATCCATCCGGGCGCTCGAGGAGGTCATGCGGTCTGACAGCCAGATCCTGCTCGCCACCCAGAAGGAAGCCGGGGACGATGATCCCGATCCGGATTCCATCTTCGATGTGGGCACGCTCGCGACGGTTCTTCAGCTCCTGAAGCTTCCCGACGGCACCGTGAAGGTGCTGGTCGAAGGCTCCGCGCGCGCGAAGATCCTCCAGTTCACCGACAACGAGGCCTACTTCGAGGCCGAGGCCGAAGAGATCGAGGAGACGATCCCCGACGAGATCGAGGCTCAGGCGCTCGCCCGCTCGGTGATCAGCGAGTTCGAGAATTACGTCAAGCTCAACAAGAAGGTGTCGCCCGAGGTGATCGGGGCGGTGTCCCAGATCGAGGACTACGCCAAGCTCGCCGACACGGTCGCCTCGCATCTCGCGGTCAAGATCCCCGAGAAGCAGGAGATCCTGGGCATTGCATCCGTCAGCGAGCGCCTGGAGCGGGTCCTCGGCGTGATGGAGAGCGAGATCTCGGTCCTTCAGGTCGAGAAGCGGATCCGCTCGCGCGTCAAGCGCCAGATGGAGAAGACCCAGCGCGAGTACTATCTGAACGAGCAGATGCGCGCGATCCAGAAGGAACTGGGCGAGGGCGAGGACGGCAAGGACGAACTGGCCGAACTCGACGAGCGCATCCAGAAGACCAAGCTGTCGAAGGAAGCCCGGGAGAAGGCCACTGCCGAGCTGAAGAAGCTCAAGCAGATGAGCCCGATGTCGGCCGAAGCGACGGTGATCCGGAACTATCTGGACTGGATCGTCGGGCTGCCCTGGAAGCAGCGCTCGCGCGTCAAGCACGACCTCAAGCACGCCGAAGAGGTGCTCGAGACCGATCACTATGGCCTGGAGAAGGTCAAGGAGCGGATCATCGAGTATCTGGCCGTGCAGAGCCGGGCAAACAAGCTGAAGGGCCCGATCCTGTGCCTGGTCGGCCCTCCGGGCGTCGGCAAGACGTCGCTCGGCAAGTCGATCGCCAAGGCGACCGGACGCGAGTTCGTGCGCATGTCGCTGGGCGGCGTGCGGGACGAATCGGAGATCCGGGGCCATCGGCGCACCTACATTGGTTCGATGCCCGGCAAGGTCATCCAGTCGATGAAGAAGGCGAAGAAGTCCAATCCGCTCTTCCTGCTCGACGAGATCGACAAGATGGGCATGGACTTCCGCGGCGACCCGTCGTCGGCGCTGCTGGAGGTGCTCGATCCCGAGCAGAACTCGTCGTTCATGGACCACTATCTGGAGGTCGAGTACGACCTGTCGGACGTGATGTTCATCACCACGGCGAACACGCTCAACATCCCCGGGCCGCTGATGGATCGGATGGAGATCATCCGGATCGCCGGCTACACCGAGGATGAGAAGATCGAGATCGCGAAGCGTCACCTGCTGTCCAAGTCCCGTCGGGACCATGGGCTGAAGGACGGCGAGTTCGAGGTCGAAGAGGAAGCCATCCGCACGATGGTTCGCCGCTACACCCGGGAGGCGGGCGTCCGCAGTCTCGAGCGCGAGCTGGCGAAGCTGGCCCGCAAGGCGGTCAAGGAACTGGTGCTCTCCAACGGCGAGAAGACCAGCGTCAAGATCACCGATGCGGTCCTCGAGGACTATCTCGGCGTGCCGCGCTACCGCTACGGCGAGGCCGAGCTTGAGGATGCCGTCGGCGTCAGCACCGGGCTTGCCTGGACGGAGGTCGGTGGCGAGCTTCTGACCATCGAAGGCGTCATGATGCCCGGCAAGGGCAAGATGACGGTGACCGGCAACCTGCGCGACGTGATGAAGGAATCGATCTCGGCGGCGGCGTCCTACGTCCGCTCCCGGGCCGTCGATTTCGGCATCGAGCCGCCGCTGTTCGACAAGCGGGACATCCACGTCCACGTGCCGGAGGGGGCAACCCCGAAGGACGGACCGTCGGCCGGTATCGCCATGGCGACGGCGGTGGTGTCGATCATGACGGGCATCGCGGTCCGCCGGGATCTCGCCATGACCGGCGAGATCACCCTGCGTGGCCGGGTCCTGCCCATCGGCGGGTTGAAGGAGAAGCTCCTGGCGGCGCTCCGCGGCGGCATCAAGACGGTGCTGATCCCCGAGGAGAACGCCAAGGACCTCGCCGACATCCCGGACTCGGTGAAGAACCGGCTCGAGATCGTCCCGGTCTCGCGCATGGACGAGGTGCTGGCCCGGGCGCTGGTTCGGGTGCCCGAGCCGATCGAATGGGACGAGAAGGCGCATCTGAAGGATGCGGTTGCCGTCTCCGACGACGACAGCGCCACCATGCGCGCGCACTAGTGCCCCTTCCGGCCGGGCGAAAGCCCGGTCGATCGAAGCGGCTTTCGTTCTGCGGCTAACGTAGAGCCCGCCCGGATCAGCGCGATCCGGGCGGGCTTTTTTTGTCTCCTGATCGAAGACGCCGGCGCGTCTGATGCGCGAAGGATTCCCCCGGGTTGGGGTCGGTAAAGCGGGGATCGGAGGGACGCGCACCGGGTCGGTTCGGTCCGCTTGGAAATGCTCCAGTTTTCGCGGAGCAGATGATTCGTCCCCAGGCAAGTGAGGGCGCGGCAAATTCGGGGGCTTTTTTTGAGCCGGAAGGCCCTCTGAATGTCGGATTTCCGGGAGAAATGGGGAGAATACGGTTGCGCTCGACCGTGATTCGCCGCACCAAGGATGGACGGCTGGGTCGGTTGCACGAGCGTGGCTGTCATTCAGGAAAGGGAACGATATGAAGAAAAATGATTTGGTCGCCGAGGTTGCCGCGAAGGCTGACCTGAACAAGCAGGACGCCCAGAAGGCCGTCGACGCCATGTTCGAGACCATCTCCGACGCCCTGAAGAAGGGTGACGAGGTTCGCATCGTCGGCTTCGGCGTGTTCGCCGTGACGAAGCGCGCCGCTTCCGAGGGTCGTGACCCCCGCACTGGCAACACCATCCAGATTCCGGCTGCCAACGTTCCGAAGTTCCGGGCCGGCAAGCCGCTCAAGGAAATCGTCAACAGCTAATCGCCCGACGCCCGTCCGGTCCGGGCCGTGAGCCGTTTCCGATCAGGCTTTGCCGATCGATCAGGAATGGCTCTGGCAGTCCTCGGCTGAGCGCGTTCGTCCCGTTTCGGATCTTTGCGATTCGAACGGGACAGCTCGCGAGATCCGGAGACACGGACGGGCCCCGGGGCTGATCCCGGGCTCTCTTCCATTCCACGCCCCGCCGTCATGCCTCCCGGGCGGGTCGTCTTTCTGCAAAGTCTCTGAACAGCTCCAGCGAGTGGAAGGCGACCGGTCGTGACCGGTCGCGCCTTTCGGGGGCTTTCCAGGCCGGGTCGGGTGACCTGGCTCATCGATCAAGTGGACCGGCGTCGGCGTGCCTGAGGGCAGCCTGCGCCGGTTCTGTCGTTTGGGGGGCACGGGGACACCGGCACGGCATGTGTCCGTGGCCACGCGGGCCGCGAGGGCGCATGGAACCGCCAGCGTACGGGCGTGGACCTCTTCCGACAGGCTGCCGATCGCGATTCGGAGGCTTTCAGGCGCCATGGCCGGGGAGATGGTGGGCGGTGAGGGATTCGAACCCCCGACCCCCTGGGTGTAAACCAGGTGCTCTAACCAGCTGAGCTAACCGCCCGTCCGATGCGTCGGGACCGGACCGGAGCCTGTCCGGGCAGATCGCCGACGGGGACGTCGTCCCGTTCGTCTCGTCGCGCCCACTCACCGATTCTCCTGCGACCGACGCCCGGAGGCGAGGCGGGGAGGGGAATCGGGCGACCGGTCCGAACCGATCATCCGGCCGATGTGCCATGGAACGCGTGCCTGAAGGCGCCGTACCGTTCGTCTGGAGTCGATCGCCCACAGGCGACTTCTGCTTATTGGAAGCCGTCGGCGCTTTCAACATTACTCATGCTGCAGGTCCCGGAGCGGGCCGAAACGGGGCCGGCTTCGGCGGCTAATGAAAAATCCCGGACCTCCGTCCCCAATTCCTAGGACAGATGCGCTTGACACCCGACCGGGTGGATCGTATCTCCCTGACACCTTGGCGCGGACGGGTCGTTCGCCGCCACGGGGGTGTAGCTCAGTTGGTTAGAGTGCCGGCCTGTCACGCCGGAGGTCGCGGGTTCGAGCCCCGTCACTCCCGCCATTCCCCTTCATCGGGAATGGATCTCAAGGTTTCCAGTTTTCCCGCTTCGACGTCCCGTGATCCCCGAAGACGCGACCCCATACGGGGTGGCGTTCGACGTGCGTCGGGGGGCGATTTTTCCAACCGGAAGAAGCCAATAGCGCCCGGCACACGGGGCCGCGCGACCTTGTCGCGCATCTCCACCAATCTGGACGCGTTTGACCTTGTCTAAACAAGAGCCCTCCGCTAAGCCTGCCACCAACGGCGGCGATGCTGCGATGCGGTGACGGTTCTCCCGTTGACGCGCCGGGTCGGTGCCATAGGTTGGTTTTCGAGAGCTGACGGCCCGAGTGGCCGGCGCTTCGGACGAAAGATCGAAAGCTGGAGCAGGGGACGGCGCCGCAAGGCCCCGCGACAACCGGGCTCCCGCCGGCGACCTGCCGGCCTTTCGTCTTCACTGCGGCCCCGCAAGCCGGGACCGCAACCGGAGCGGTCTGAGGAGGCTTGCGAGCATGAACGATCTCCTGAGGGAATACGTGCCGATCGTCGTGTTCATCGGCGTGGCAGGGATCATCGGACTGGCGCTCCTCGTGTCGCCGTTTCTGGTGGCCTACAAGAATCCCGACCCGGAGAAGATGTCGGCCTACGAGTGCGGCTTCAACGCGTTCGACGATGCGCGCATGAAGTTCGACGTGCGCTTCTATCTGGTGTCGATCCTGTTCATCATCTTCGACCTTGAGGTCGCCTTCCTGTTTCCGTGGGCGGTGACGTTCGGCGAGGTCGGCTGGTTCGGTTTCTTCTCGGTGATGGCGTTCCTCGGCGTGCTGACCATCGGCTTCATCTACGAGTGGCGAAAAGGAGCTCTGGAATGGGACTGAGCACCTCCGAGCGTCCGCTCGTCGCCCACGGCGGTACCGGCGCGATCGATCCGGACACCGGCCGCGTGGTCGGAGCGAACGACCCCTTCTTCATGGAAGTGAACGACGAGCTCGCCGACAAGGGCTTCCTCGTCACCTCCACCGACAGCCTCATCCAGTGGGCCCGCACCGGCTCGCTGATGTGGATGACGTTCGGCCTGGCTTGCTGCGCCGTCGAGATGATGCAGGTCTCGATGCCGCGCTACGACGTGGAGCGCTTCGGCTTCGCACCGCGGGCGAGCCCGCGCCAGTCCGACGTGATGATCGTCGCGGGCACGCTGACCAACAAGATGGCGCCGGCGCTGCGCAAGGTCTACGACCAGATGCCGGAGCCCCGCTACGTCATCTCGATGGGCTCGTGCGCCAACGGCGGCGGCTACTATCACTATTCCTACGCGGTGGTGCGCGGCTGCGACCGGGTCGTCCCCGTCGACGTCTACGTGCCGGGCTGCCCGCCCACGGCGGAAGGCCTTCTCTACGGCGTGCTGCTGCTGCAGAAGAAGATCCGCCGCACCGGCACCATCGAACGCTGAACCCGGCCGCAGACCGCCGCTTCGTGGCGGTGACGGCAGGCGAGGATCCATGGACGAGACGCTGAGCGAACTTGGAGACTATCTGGCCCAGAAGCTGGGCGCGGATCTGGTCGGCTGGCGCGTCGAGCACGACGAGCTGACGCTCGACGTCGAGGCCGCGCGCATCCAGGACGTGGCGCGCACGCTGCGCGACGACGCGCGCTGCCTGTTCGTCAACCTGATCGACATCTGCGGTGTCGACTGGCCGTCGCGGGAGCGGCGCTTCGACGTCGTCTACCATCTGCTGTCGCCCAAGCATAACCTCCGCGTCCGCATCAAGACGCAGACCGACGAGGAGACCCCGGTGCCGTCGGTGGTCGACGTGTTCCCCGCCGCCGACTGGTTCGAGCGCGAGGCCTACGATCTCTACGGCATCCTGTTCTCCGGCCATCCGGACCTGCGTCGCATCCTGACCGACTACGGCTTCGAGGGGCATCCGCTGCGCAAGGACTTCCCGGTGACGGGGTTCGTCGAGGTGCGCTACGACGACAGCCTCAAGCGGGTCGTCTACGAGCCGGTGAAGCTCACCCAGGAGTTCCGCAATTTCGATTTCCTTTCGCCCTGGGAAGGCACCGACTACGTTCTGCCCGGCGACGAAAAGGCGAGCTGACGGAAGATGACGATGACCGAGGAAAGCAGGGCAGGGGGCTGCGCGTGCGGCGCGGTGCGCTTCACCGCGACGGTGAAGGGCGCCCACATGGACGCCTGCCATTGCGAGACCTGCCGGCGCTGGTCGGCCGGGCCGCTGATGGGCATCGAGGTTGGCGATTTCGCGGTCGGCGACGAGTCCGCGCTGGGGGTGTGGAATTCGTCGGAGTGGGCCGAACGGCTGTTCTGCAAGAGCTGCGGGACGTCGCTCGCCTACCGCACCAAGGACGGTCGGTTCGTCACCGTTTCGGCATTCGCCTTCGACGAGCCGACGGAGCTGCCGCTCGCGGTCGAGGTGTTCATCGATTCCAAGCCGTCGACCTATGCGTTGGCCGGCGACACGAAGAAGATGACCGGTGCCGAGCTCTTCGCCATGTTTCAGGGGAATTGACGGGATGCCCGAGGCAGAGGTCCGCAATTTCAACATCAACTTCGGTCCGCAGCATCCGGCGGCCCACGGCGTGCTGCGTCTCGTGCTGGAGCTCGACGGCGAGGTGGTGACCCGCGTCGATCCGCACATCGGCCTGCTGCATCGCGGCACCGAGAAGCTGATCGAGCAGAAGACCTATCTGCAGGCGGTCCCGTATTTCGACCGGCTGGACTACGTCGCGCCGATGAACCAGGAGCATGCCTTCGCCCTCGCGGTGGAGAAGCTGCTGGGTATCACCGTGCCGATGCGGGCCCAGCTGATCCGCGTGCTCTATTCCGAGATCGGCCGGCTGCTCTCGCACATCCTCAACGTGACGACCCAGGCGATGGACGTCGGCGCGCTGACCCCGCCGCTGTGGGGCTTCGAGGAGCGCGAGAAGCTGATGGTCTTCTACGAGCGCGCCTCCGGCAGCCGGATGCACGCGGCCTACGTCCGGCCGGGCGGCGTCCACCAGGACCTGCCGGCGGAGCTGGTCGACGACATCCACGCCTTCTGCGATCCGTTCCTGAAGGTCTGCGACGATCTGGAGACGCTGCTCACCGGCAACCGCATCTTCAAGCAGCGCAACGTCGACATCGGCGTGGTCACGCTGGACGAGGCGTGGGCCAACGGCATGTCGGGCGTGATGGTGCGTGGCTCGGGGGCGGCCTGGGACCTGCGCAAGTCGCAGCCCTACGAGTGCTACGAGGATCTCGAGTTCGACATCCCGATCGGCAAGAACGGCGACTGCTACGACCGCTATCTCATCCGCATGGAAGAGATGCGCGAGTCCATCAAGATCATGAAGCAGTGCTGCGAGCGGCTGAGCCGCGAGGCCGGCCCGGTGCACAGCCGCGACGGCAAGGTGGTTCCGCCGACCCGCGGCCAGATGAAGCGCTCGATGGAAGCGCTCATCCATCACTTCAAGCTCTATACCGAGGGCTATCACGTGCCGGCGGGCGAGGTGTATGCCGCCGTCGAGGCGCCGAAGGGCGAGTTCGGCGTCTACCTCGTGTCCGACGGCACCAACAAGCCCTATCGCTGCAAGATCCGCGCGCCCGGTTTCGCGCATCTGCAGGCGATGGACATGGTCTGCTCCGGCCACCTGCTCGCCGACGTGTCGGCGGTGCTGGGCTCGCTCGACATTGTGTTCGGCGAAGTCGATCGCTGACCGGCGCCTGAATTGTCCGGGCGGTCCGCCCGAACCTGGACCTGCCAACCCCCCGCACGGGGTGAGGTGATAAGTCCAGGGCCTTGAAAAGGATCGGTTTTCGACGCCGCCTCATCGCGGGCTGGGTCGAGCGGTCCATTGTTCCTTGCCGCGCATGTCGCGCGACCGCAATCGCGGAGGTTTTCGTCGAGTCATGGCTGTCCGCCGCCTTGCTGAAGTGCAGCCCGAGAGCTTCTCGTTCACCGAGGAGAACCTCGCCTGGGCGAAGAAGACGATCGCGAAGTATCCGGAAGGCCGTCAGGCGTCTGCCGTGGTGCCGCTTTTGTGGCGCGCCCAGGAGCAGCACGGCTGGCTGCCGGAGCCGGCGATCCGGCTCGTCGCAGACATGCTGGATATGCCGTACATCCGCGTCTTCGAGAACGCGACCTTCTACACGATGTTCCAGCTGAAGCCGGTGGGCACCACGGCGCACATCCAGGTGTGCGGGACGACGCCGTGCCAGCTGCGCGGCGCGGAAGCGCTGGTCTCGGTGTGCAAGCGGCGCATCAACGCGCATGCCTTCGAGCTGTCCGGCGACGGCAAGTTCTCGTGGGAAGAGGTCGAGTGCCTGGGCGCGTGCGTGAACGCGCCGATGGTGCAGGTCGGATCCGACACCTACGAGGACCTGACGCCGGAGAGCTTCGAGGCGCTGATCGACGGCTTTGCCTCCGGCAATCCGCCGGCTCCCGGTCCGCTCAGCGACCGAAAGTCGTCTGAGCCGATCACCGGGGCGACCACCCTGACCGATCCGTCGCTCTACGACGGCAGCCGCTACCGCGACGACACCAAGACGGACGCGGCTCCGGCCAAGACCGACGCCGAGCCCGACACCTCCGTCGACCCGGCGACGACGAAGGCCGCCGACCAGAACAAGGGCCGGCCGGACGACGACGCCGAGCCGGAGGCTGCCGCCGCGCGCCAGTCGGGCAAGGCGACCGCCGCCGACAAGGGCGAGCCGGCCGCGGATGCCGACGGTGCCGAGGGGTCAAAGGCCAAGGCGCGCGCCCGGACCAAGGGCTCCCCGAGCGAGAAGGAGAGCTGAGATGCTGGCCGATCAGGATCGCATCTTCACCAATCTCTACGGCTTTCACGACTGGGGCCTCGAAGGCGCGAAGAAACGCGGCCAGTGGTACCGGACGAAGGAGTTCGTGGACAACGGTCGCGAGTGGATCATCGAGCAGATGAAGGCCTCGGGGCTGCGCGGGCGCGGTGGCGCCGGCTTCCCGACCGGTCTGAAGTGGTCGTTCATGCCGAAGGAGGTCGATCCGGCGCGGCCGCACTACCTGGTGGTCAACGCCGACGAATCCGAGCCGGGCACCTGCAAGGACCGGGAGATCATGCGGCATGATCCGCATCTCCTCGTCGAAGGCTGCCTGCTGGCCGGCGTGTCGATGGGCGCGCATCACGCGTTCATCTACGTGCGCGGCGAGTTCATCCGCGAGCGCGAGCACCTGCAGGCCGCCGTGGACCAGGCCTACGAGGCCCGGCTGATCGGCAAGAACAACGTCCATGGCTGGGACTTCGACATCGTCGTCCACCACGGCGCCGGCGCCTACATCTGCGGCGAGGAAACGGCGCTCCTGGAAAGCCTGGAAGGCAAGAAGGGCCAGCCGCGCCTGAAGCCGCCGTTCCCGGCGAACGTCGGCCTCTACGGCTGCCCGTCGACGGTCAACAACGTCGAGTCGATCGCCGTGGCGCCGGAAATCCTGCGCCGGGGGCCGTCCTGGTTCGCCGGGCTCGGCAAGCCCAACAACGTCGGCACCAAGCTCTTCTGCATCTCCGGCCACGTCGAGCGGCCGTGCACGGTGGAAGAGGAGATGGGCATCCCGTTCCGCGAGCTGGTCGAGAAGCACTGCGGCGGCATTCGCGGCGGCTGGGACAACCTGCTGGCGGTGATCCCGGGCGGCTCGTCGGTTCCGTGCCTTCCCGCGTCGGAATGCCAGGACCTGCCGATGGATTTCGACACGCTGCGCGACAAGAAGTCGGGCCTCGGCACCGCGGCGGTGATCGTGATGGATCGGTCCACCGACATCATCAAGGCGATCGCGCGGCTCGCGCACTTCTACAAGCACGAGTCCTGCGGCCAGTGCACGCCGTGCCGCGAGGGCACCGGCTGGATGTGGCGGGTGATGGAGCGCCTGGTCGAGGGCCGCGCCGATCCGGCCGAGATCGACATGCTGCTGGAAGTCACCAAGCAGGTTGAAGGCCACACGATCTGCGCGCTCGGCGATGCCGCCGCGTGGCCGATCCAGGGCCTGATCCGCCACTTCCGCCCGGAGATCGAGGACCGCATCGCCCAGCGCCGTGCCGCCGACGCGGGTCGTCCCGCGGTGGCGGCGCAGTAGGGGGCAATGATGCAGATCCACGACATCCGCGACCAACTGGACGTGCGGAGCGCGATCCTCACGAACGCGATGTTCGACAACGTGAACCTGTCGAACACCAGCTTCAACAACGTGAATCTTTCGGTTGCGAAGATCACCGACGCCAATCTGACGAACATGCGGATCGAGAACGCAAACCTGTCCAGTTCGGTTTTGGCGGACGTCAATCTCAGCAACGTGCAGATCGTTGACGCCCAGATTGGCGGAATGCGTATCGATGGCGTGCTGGTGAGCGACATGCTTGCCGCCTATGCCGCCCGCGCGACGAACGAGGGAAACTGATCGATGGCCAAGCTGATCGTCGACGGATCCGAAGTCGAGGTGCCGGACCACTACACGATCCTGCAGGCCTGCGAGGCGGCCGGCGCGGAAATCCCGCGCTTCTGCTTCCATGACCGGCTGTCGATCGCCGGCAACTGCCGCATGTGCCTGGTCGAGGTCGTCGGCGGTCCGCCGAAGCCGGTGGCGTCCTGCGCCATGGGCGTGCGCGACCTGCGTCCCGGCAAGGACGGCTCGCCGCCCCAGGTGAACACCCGCACGCCCTTCGTGAAGAAGGCGCGCGAAGGGGTGATGGAATTCCTGCTGATCAACCACCCGCTGGACTGCCCGATCTGCGACCAGGGCGGCGAGTGCGACCTGCAGGACCAGGCGATGGCCTACGGCGTCTCCGGCTCGCGGTTCCACGAGAACAAGCGCGCCGTCGAGGACAAGTACATCGGCCCGCTGGTCAAGACGATCATGACCCGCTGCATCCACTGCACCCGCTGCGTGCGCTTCACCACCGAGGTCGCCGGCGTGGCGGACCTCGGCGCCATCGGCCGCGGCGAGGACATGGAGATCACCACCTACCTCGAGCACGCCATGAGCTCGGAGTTGCAGGGCAACGTCATCGACCTCTGCCCGGTCGGTGCGCTGACCTCGCGCCCGTACGCCTTCAAGGCGCGCCCGTGGGAGCTCTCCAAGACCGAGTCCATCGACGTCATGGACGCCCTCGGTTCGGCGATCCGCGTCGACTGCCGCGGCCGCGAGGTGATGCGCATCATGCCGCGCCTCAACGAGGCGGTGAATGAGGAGTGGATCTCCGACAAGTCGCGCTTCGTGTGGGACGGGTTGCGCACCCAGCGTCTCGACCGTCCGTATGTCCGCAAGGACGGCCGTCTCGTTCCGGCGACCTGGCCCGAGGCCTTCGAGGCGATCGCGGCGAAGGCGAAGGGCGTCGCGTCGGATCGGATGGCGGCGATTGCCGGCGATCTCGCCACGACGGAAGAGCAGTTCGCGCTGAAGGACCTGATGGACAAGCTCGGCGTCGCCAACGTCGACTGCCGCCAGGACGGCACCAGGCTGCATCCGAAGTTCGGGCGGGCCAGCTACCTGTTCAACTCCACCATCGAGGGCATCGAGGACTGCGACGCGGTGCTGATGATCGGCACCAACCCGCGCTGGGAAGCGGCCGTGCTCAATGCCCGGATCCGCAAGCGGTGGCGGATGGGCCCGCTGCCGGTCGGCGTGATCGGCGAGCGCGTGGACCTCACCTACGACTACGAGTATCTGGGCGCCGGCACCGACACGCTTCAGGGCATCGTCGACGGCAGCCACTCGTTCGCGAAGATCCTGGCCGACGCCGAGCGTCCGCTGATCATCGTCGGGCAGGGCGCGCTGTCGCGCCCCGACGGCGAGGCGATCCTGTCGCTGGCCGCGAAGGTGGCCCGGACGGCCGGTGCCGTCGTTGAAGGCTGGAACGGCTTCTCGGTGCTGCACACGGCGGCCGGTCGCGTCGGCGGCCTCGACGTCGGCTGCGTGCCGGGCGAGGGCGGTCTCGACGTTGCGGGCATGCTTGGAGCGGCCGAGAGCGGAGGGCTCGACGTGGTCTTCCTGCTCGGCGCCGACGAGTTCGACACGCGCCGGCTCGGCGAGGCGTTCGTCGTCTATATCGGCACCCACGGCGATGTCGGTGCGCACCGCGCAGACGTGATCTTGCCGGGCGCCGCCTATCCGGAGAAGGCCGGCACCTGGGTCAACACCGAGGGTCGGGTACAGCGCGCCAACCGCGCGGGCTTCCCGCCCGGCGAGGCCCGCGAGGACTGGGCGATCCTGCGCGCCCTGTCGCCGCATCTGGGTCACCAGCTCGGCTACGATTCGCTGCCGGAGCTGCGCGCCGCGATGTTCTCCAAGCACCCGCACCTCGCCGTCGGCGACGTCGTGACGCCGTCCGATGCCGCCGACCTCGGCGCGCTGGCCGATCTCGGCGGTTCGGTCGACCCGGCTCCGTTCGTGTCGGCGGTGCGCGACTTCTATCTCACCAACCCGATCGCGCGCGCGTCGGCGGTGATGGCGGAGTGTTCCGCGATCGCCCGCGACCGGCTCGGCGCCGAAGCGGCGGAGTGAGGTGGCGACCATGACGATCCGCGCATCGACGACGATGGGAACGACCGGCCTGAACGGCATGATGAACGAGGGTTCCGAAAGGTCATGAACGACTTCTGGTCCACCTACGGCTTTCCGTTCCTGATCATGCTCGGCCAGAGCCTGCTGCTCCTGGTCGTGCTGCTGGTCGTGATCGCCTACATCCTGCTCGCCGACCGCAAGATCTGGGCGGCCGTCCAGATGCGGCGCGGTCCGAACGTCGTCGGCGCCTTCGGCCTGATGCAGTCGTTCGCCGACCTCGGCAAGTTCGTGCTGAAAGAGCCGGTGATCCCGGCGGGCGCCGACAAGACGGTGTTCCTGCTGGCGCCGCTGGTCACCGTGATCCTGTCGCTGGCGGCCTGGGCGGTGGTGCCGGTGGCCGACGGCTGGGTGATCGCCGACATCAACGTCGGCATCCTCTACATCTTCGCGATCTCGTCGCTCGGCGTGTACGGCGTCATCATGGGCGGCTGGGCGTCGAACTCGAAGTACCCGTTCCTGGGCGCGCTGCGCTCGGCGGCGCAGATGGTGTCCTACGAGGTCTCCATCGGCTTCGTCATCATCACGGTGCTGATGTGCGCCGGCTCGCTGAACCTCTCCGCCATCGTCCACTCCCAGGAGACCGGACTGGCAACGATGCTCGGCGTCCCGTGGCTGACGATCCTGAACTGGTACTGGCTGCCGCTGTTCCCGATGTTCGTGGTGTTCTTCATCTCGGCGCTGGCGGAAACCAACCGGCCGCCCTTCGACCTGCCGGAAGCGGAATCGGAGCTGGTCGCCGGCTTCATGGTCGAATACGGCTCGGCCCCGTACATGATGTTCATGCTGGGCGAGTACGTCTCGATCGCGATGATGTGCGCGCTGATGAGCATCATGTTCATGGGCGGCTGGCTGCCGCCGGTGGCGGTGGTGCCGTTCATCTGGGTGCCGGGCATCGTCTGGTTCGTGCTGAAGTGCCTGCTGGTGTTCTTCATGTTCGCCATGGTGAAGGCGATCGTGCCGCGCTACCGCTACGACCAGCTGATGCGACTCGGCTGGAAGGTGTTCCTGCCGATCTCGCTGGTGGCGGTGATCGTGGTGGCGACGGTGCTGAAGCTGACCGGCTGGTATGCCTGAGGACGGGCGGGGCTGACGGACTGAGCGACGCGCCGCCCCGACGGTTGGGGCCGGCGCGAAACAGACACGCAGGAGCGGGGACGCGGGGCAGGGGTCCCGTCCCGTTCTAGGATCGGACTACGAGGACACGCGTCATGGCAGCCTTGGATCGCGCAGCCAAATCGCTGCTCTTGTCGGAATTCGTATCGGCCTTCTTTCTGGGCATGCGATATTTCTTCAAGCCCAAGTCGACCCTGAACTACCCCTTCGAGAAGGGGCCGATCTCTCCGCGCTTTCGCGGCGAGCATGCGCTGCGCCGTTATCCCAACGGCGAGGAGCGCTGCATCGCGTGCAAGCTGTGCGAGGCGATCTGCCCGGCGCAGGCGATCACCATCGAGGCCGGTCCGCGGCGCAACGACGGCACCCGCCGCACCACGCGCTACGACATCGACATGGTGAAGTGCATCTATTGCGGGTTCTGCCAGGAGGCGTGCCCGGTCGACGCGATCGTGGAGGGGCCGAACTTCGAGTTCGCGACCGAAACGCGCGAGGAACTCTACTACGACAAGGAGCGGCTGCTCGCGAACGGCGACCGCTGGGAACGCGATATCGCGCGCAACATCGCTCAGGACGCACCGTTCCGGTGAGGGTGTGGACGCGCAATGAGGGCTCGGCTATGAGACGACGCGGGCAGACGACCACTCCGACAACGGGGCGGGCCAGGCGATGATCCTGCAGACACTCTTCTTCTATCTTTTCGCCGCGGTGACCGTCGCGTCGGCGTTCATGGTGATTTCGTCGCGGAATCCCGTGCACTCGGTGCTGTTCCTGATCCTCGCCTTCTTCAACTCGGCCGGGCTGTTCCTGCTGCTCGGCGCCGAGTTCCTGGCGATGATCCTGGTGGTCGTCTACGTGGGCGCCGTCGCGGTGCTGTTCCTCTTCGTGGTGATGATGCTCGACGTCGACTTCGCCGAGCTGCGCCAGGGGGCGCTGCAGTATCTGCCGATCGGCGGCCTCATCGGCATCATCCTGTTCCTGGAGCTGGTGCTGGTGCTCGGCGCCTGGGCGATCGCGCCCGACGTCAGTGCCGTGGCCTCGGCTCCGATCCCGCCGGCCGACCAGGTGTCGAACATTGCGGCGCTCGGTCAGCTGCTCTACACCCGCTACGTCTATTTCTTCCAGGCTGCGGGGCTGGTTCTGCTCGTCGCGATGGTCGGCGCCATCGTGCTCACGCTGCGCCACAAGGAAGGCGTGAAGCGGCAGAACATCAGCCAGCAGGTTGCACGTACTCGCGAACAGTCGGTCGAGGTGCGCAAGGTGCCTTCCCGCAAGGGCATCTGACGCATCCGGTCGTTCGAACGACATTTCCAGAAGGGGCAGCACCGAAAATGGCGGTCGGTCTCGCGCATTATCTCACGGTCGCGGCGATCCTGTTCACCCTCGGGGTGTTCGGCATCTTCCTGAACCGGCGGAACGTCATCGTCATCCTCATGGCGATCGAACTCATCCTGCTGGCCGTGAACATCAATTTTATCGCGTTCTCCGCCTTCCTGGGCGATCTCGTCGGCCAGGTCTTCGCGCTGTTCGTGCTCACGGTTGCCGCGGCCGAGGCCGCGATCGGCCTGGCCATCCTGGTCGTCTTCTTCCGCAACCGCGGCTCTATCGCGGTGCAAGACATCAACACGATGAAGGGCTGACGGGCTGATGTACGCCGCAATCGTCTTCCTGCCGCTCATCGGCTTCCTGATCGCAGGCATCTTCGGCCGGGTGATCGGGGCCCGCGCCAGCGAGATCGTCACCACGAGCCTGTTGATCGTCTCCGCGATCCTGTCGTGGGTCGCCTTCATCCAGGTGGGCTTCTCCGACGTCGAGCCGATCAAGGTGGCGCTGTCGCCCTGGATCACGTCCGGCGCGCTGGAGGTGGTCTGGTCGCTCCGCATCGACACGCTGACCGTGGTGATGCTGATCGTGGTGACGTCGGTCTCCGCCGTCGTGCATCTCTACTCGATCGGCTACATGTCCCACGATCCGGACCGGCCGCGCTTCTTCGCCTACCTGTCGCTGTTCACCTTCGCCATGCTGATGCTGGTGACCGCCGACAACATCGTGCAGATGTTCTTCGGCTGGGAGGGCGTCGGTCTCGCCTCCTACCTGCTGATCGGCTTCTGGTACACGCGGCCCTCGGCGGTCGCCGCGGCGATCAAGGCGTTCGTGGTCAACCGCGTCGGCGACTTCGGCTTCATGCTGGGCATCTTCGCGCTGTTCATGCTGGTCGGCTCGGTCGACCTCGACACCATCTTCGGCGACGCCCAGACACTGTCGACCACCACCTTCGCGTTCCTCGGCTACGAGGTGAACGCGGTCGAGACGATCTGCTTCCTGCTGTTCATCGGCGCCATGGGCAAGTCGGCCCAGATCGGCCTGCACACCTGGCTGCCGGACGCGATGGAAGGCCCGACGCCGGTCTCCGCGCTGATCCACGCCGCCACCATGGTGACGGCCGGCGTGTTCATGGTGGCGCGGATGTCGCCGCTGTTCGAATACGCGCCGACGGCGCTGGCCTTCGTCACGTTCATCGGCGCGACCACGGCCTTCTTCGCGGCGACCATCGGCTGCGTCCAGAACGACATCAAGCGGGTGATCGCCTACTCGACCTGCTCGCAGCTCGGCTACATGTTCGCCGCGCTCGGGGTGGGGGCCTACTCGGCCGGCATCTTCCACCTGATGACCCACGGCTTCTTCAAGGCGCTGCTGTTCCTCGGCGCCGGCTCGGTGATCCACGCGATGCACGACGAGCAGGACATGCGCCGCATGGGCGGTCTGCGCTCGAAGATCCCGTGGACCTACGCCGCCATGCTGATCGGCGGCCTGGCGCTCACCGGCTTCCCGTTCACCTCGGGCTACTTCTCCAAGGACGCGATCATCGAGGCGACGTTCGCCGCGGAGAATCCGTTCTCGGTGTACGCCTTCTGGCTGACGCTGTTCGCGGCACTGCTCACGGCCTTCTACACCTGGCGCATGATGTTCATGACGTTCCACGGCAAGACGCGGGCCGCGGCGGACGTGTTCAAGCACGCCCACGAGAGCCCGCCGGTGATGCTGATCCCGCTGGCGCTCCTGTCCTGTGGCGCGCTGTTCGCCGGCTTCCTGCTGCACGGCGCGTTCATCGGCGAGGGCTACGAGCACTTCTGGCGCGCCTCGCTCTACCTCGGGGCAGAGAACCACATCCTCGAAGAGATGCATCACCTTCCGGGCTGGGTGCCGCTCGCGCCGACCGTCATGATGATCATCGGCTTCGGCTGGGCGTACCTCTGGTATATGCGCTCGCCGCAGACGCCGGTGACGCTCGCCCGCGAGCATCCGGGCCTGTACCAGTTCCTCGCGAACAAGTGGTACTTCGACGAACTCTACGACTTCCTGTTCGTCCGTCCGGCCAAGCGCCTCGGCCACTTCCTCTGGAAGAAAGGTGATGGCTGGCTCATCGACGGGTTCGGTCCGGATGGTGTCTCGCACCGGGTGCTCGACGTGACCCAGCGGGTCGTGCGGCTGCAGACGGGCTACATCTACCACTACGCGTTCGCGATGCTGATCGGCGTTGCGGCGCTGATCACCTGGGCAATGATGACGGGCGTGGGAGCTCCCTGATGAGTGATTGGCCGCTCCTTACGATCGTTACCTTCCTGCCGCTGGTCGGGGTGCTCTTCATCCTGCTGGTGAGGGGGGAGGACGAGACGGCGCTGACGAACATCCGTCGCGTCTCGATGATCACGACCGTGTTCACCTTCCTGGTCTCGCTGCTGCTCCTGCTGCAGTTCGATTCCAGCGATCCCGGCTTCCAGCTCGTCGAGCAGTACGACTGGATCGGCGGGCCGTTCACCTACCACGTGGGCGTCGACGGGATCTCGATCCTGTTCGTGCTTCTGACCACGCTCCTAATGCCGTTCTGCATCCTTGCCAGCTGGCAGGCGATCCAGTGGCGGGTGAAGGAGTACATGATCGCGTTCCTCGTCCTGGAAACGCTGATGATCGGCGTGTTCACCGCGCTCGACATCGTGGTCTTCTACGTCTTCTTCGAAGGCGGCCTGATCCCGATGTTCCTGATCATCGGCATCTGGGGCCACGACCGGCGCGTCTACGCGACGTTCAAGTTCTTCCTCTACACGCTGCTCGGCTCGCTGTTCATGCTGCTGGCCATCCTGGCGATGTACTGGGAGGCGGGCACCACCAGCGTGCCACTGCTGCTCGAGCACGATTTCCCGGTCTCGATGCAGTACTGGCTGTTCCTCGGCTTCTTCGCGTCGTTCGCGGTGAAGATGCCGATGTGGCCCGTCCATACATGGCTGCCGGACGCCCACGTCGAGGCGCCGACGGCGGCCTCCGGCGTGCTGGCGGGCATCCTCCTGAAGATGGGCGGCTTCGGCGTGCTGCGCTATTCGTTGCCGATGTTCCCGGTCGCCTCCGACTTCTTCGCCCCCTACATCTTCGGCCTGTCGGTGATCGCGATCATCTACGCCTCGCTGGTCGCGCTGATGCAGGAGGACATGAAGAAGCTGATCGCCTATTCGTCCGTCGCCCACATGGGCTTCGTGACGATGGGCATGTTCACGGCGACGACCCAGGGCATCCAGGGCGCGATCTACCTGATGCTCTCCCACGGCATCGTGTCGGCCGCGCTGTTCCTCTCCGTCGGGGTCATCTACGACCGTACCCACACCCGCGCCATCGCCGCCTATGGCGGGCTCGCCAAGCAGATGCCGTGGTTCGCCATGGCGTTCCTTGTGTTCACCATGGCCAACGTGGGCCTTCCGGGCACCAGCGGCTTCGTCGGCGAGTTCCTGACCATGGTCGGTGCGTTCCAAGTGTCGACCCTGACGGCGTTCCTCGCCGCCACCGGCATCATCCTGTCGGCCGCGTACGCGCTGTGGCTCTATCGCCGGGTCGCGTTCGGGCCGCTGGAGAAGGAAAGCCTGAAGGCGCTGCCGGATCTGAACCTGCGCGAGAAGGTCGTGCTGGTTCCGCTGGTCGTGCTGACCATCCTGTTCGGCATCTGGCCCACTCCGGTCCTCAACGTCACCGCCGCGTCCGTGGACAACCTGCTGCAGCACTATCACGCCGCGCTGGAAGTGGCCGCCCAGACCGCACAGGTGCTCCATTGATCGACGCCGTCAAACTCACTCCCGCGAGGCCCAAGGGATGACCGCTGTGCCCGACCTCATGCCCCTTCTTCCCGAGCTCGTGATGGCTGTCGGGGCGCTGGTGCTCCTGATGATCGGCGTGTTCGCCGGAGACGAGCCCGTCGGGACGGTGACGGCGGGAGCGGTGATTCTGATCGTCGTCGCCGCCGCGCTGCTGGTGTTCGCGCCGGTCTACGGCACGACCTTCGAGGGGGCCTTCATCCTCGACCCGTTCGCGCGCTTCATGAAGGTGCTGACGCTGATCGGTTCCGGCTTCGCCATCGTGATGACGACGGCCTACGCCCGGGCGGCCCGCTTCGAGCGCTTCGAGTACCCGGTGCTCGTGGTCCTTTCGACCGTGGGCATGATGATCATGATCTCGGCCGGCAGCATGCTGGCGCTCTATCTGGGCCTGGAGCTGCAGTCGCTGGCGCTCTACGTGGTCGCCTCGATCAACCGCGATTCTGTGCGCTCCACCGAGGCCGGCCTGAAGTACTTCGTCCTCGGCGCGCTGGCGTCGGGCATGATGCTGTACGGCATCTCGCTGGTGTACGGCTTCACCGGCTCCATCGACTTCAACACCATCGCCGGCGTGCTGGAGGCGGACGGTGCCTCGATCGGCGCGATCTTCGGCATCGTGTTCGTGCTGACCGGACTTGCCTTCAAGATCTCCGCCGTGCCGTTCCACATGTGGACGCCGGACGTCTACGAGGGCGCGCCGACGCCGGTGACCGCGTTCTTCGCGGCAGCCCCCAAGGTCGCCGCGCTGGCGCTCCTGATGCGGGTGGTGATCGAGGCGTTCGGTCCGGCGCACTTCGAGTGGCAGCAGATCATCATCTTCATCTCGATCCTGTCGATGGCGCTCGGCGCGTTCGCGGCGATCGGCCAGCGCAACATCAAGCGCCTGATGGCCTATTCGTCGATCGGCCACGTCGGCTACGCGCTGGTGGGCGTGGCGCCGGGCACCGCCCAGGGCGTCCAGGGCGTGATCCTCTACCTCACCATCTACGTCGCGATGACGCTGGGCGTGTTCGCCTGCATTCTGACCATGCGGCGCAAGGAGGGGATGGTCTACGACATCGACGAACTGGCCGGGCTTGCCCGGGCGCGTCCGATGATGGCGTTCATCCTGGCGATGCTGATGTTCTCGCTGGCGGGCATTCCGCCGCTCGCCGGCTTCTTCGGAAAGTTCTACGTGTTCGCGGCGGCGATGCAGTCGGGGCTCTACACGCTGGCCATCATCGGCGTGCTGACGTCGGTCGTGGGCGCGTTCTACTATCTGCGGATCGTGAAGCTGATGTACTTCGACGAGCCGGCCGAGGCGTTCGAGCCGATGCCGGGAGAGCTGCGCGTCGTATTGGGGCTCAGCGGCATCTTCATCGTGTTCTTCGTGTTTGTGGCGGCACCGCTCGAGGCCGCCGCCACCGCGGCTGCCCAAAGCCTGTTCTAGGGCGGGTGAGGGGAACGTGGTGACCGGTTTCCCGCCCACATCCCGCGCTATGTCAGGTGAGGCGGCGACGCGGGCCGGCTTGAGGTCGCCTGACGGCGTCGTGACCTAGATGGCCTTTCGTCTCGGCGCGCACGCCCGGGAGGCGGGCCACCGCCTCCAGGATTTCGACACGATCGGCTCGACCAACGCCGCGGCGCTTGCCGAGGCCGACGGCGGCGAGCGCGGACCGGTCTGGTATGTGACGGCGGATCAGACCGGTGGTCGCGGACGGCGCGGACGGCCCTGGGAGGGCCGGCCGGGAAATCTGGCGGCGTCGATCCTGGTGACCCTGGACAAGCCGCCTGCCGTGGCTGCCACGGTGGGGTTCGTCGCCGGCCTGGCGCTCGGTGATGCGCTCGAGGCGCTTGGCGGCCGGCGCATGTTCGCGGTCGGCCTCGATGCCGGCGATCATGCGGGCGGGCGGTTCTCGCTGAAGTGGCCCAACGACGTGCTGCTCGGTGGCGCGAAGCTCGCCGGGATTCTCCTGGAGGCGCGCGCCAGGCAGAGCGAGACGGCGATCGTCGCGGGGATTGGCGTCAACGTCTTGTCGGCGCCGACTGGGACGCCCTATCCGGCGACGCATCTGCGGGCCTATGCGCCCAACGTGACGGCGGAAGACGTGTTCGAGGCGCTTTCGAACGCATGGGTTGATAATTTCGCGCTCTGGGAGGCGGGCTCCGGCTTTTCCGGCCTCCGCGAGCGCTGGTTGGAACGCGGCAGCGGCATCGGGTCGGAGATTGCGGTCTCGATCGGTGAACGCACGGTCCGCGGCATATTCGAGACCGTCGACGAAGACGGACATCTGGTGGTGAGGACGGCCGACGGCGGACGCGAAACGATCGCGGCCGGCGATGTGCATTTCGGGGCTGCCGCCACAACGAGGAGCTAGAACGTTTTGAGTAAAGTCGACAAGGACGAGCTCGTATTCCTTCCGCTCGGGGGCGTCGGCGAGATCGGGATGAACCTGGGCCTGTACGGGCTCGGGTCGCGGCGCGACCGCACGTGGCTGATGGTCGATCTCGGCGTCACGTTCGGCGATGAGACCACCCCGGGCGTCGACCTGATCTACCCCGACATCACCTTCATCGAGGAAAACAAGGACCGGCTGGCCGGCATCGTCATCACCCACGCCCACGAGGATCACTACGGCGCGATCCTCGACCTGTGGCCGCGCCTGGGCGTTCCGCTGTACGCGACCGCGTTCACCGCGGGGCTGCTGGAGGCGAAGGCCGCCGAGAATCGCGGCTCGAAGCCGGTCCCGGTGACCATCGTCGAGCAGGGATCGCGCATCAACGTCGGCCCGTTCGAGGTTGAGCTGGTGCCGATGAGCCACTCGATCCCCGAGCCGAACGCACTCGTCATCCGCACCCGGCACGGCACCGTCGTCCACTCGGGCGACTGGAAGATCGATCTGACTCCCGGCATCGGGCGGCCGATCGACGTCGACCGGCTGAAGGCGGTGGGCGAAGAGGGCGTGCGCGCGCTCATCTGCGATTCCACCAACGCGGTGCGCAGCGGCCGGTCGCCGTCGGAGTCCGACGTCGCCGAGCGGCTGACGGAAATCATCAAGGCGGCGCCGAACCGGGTCGCCGTCACCACCTTCGCCTCCAACGTCGCGCGGATCCACGGGGTGGCCGTCGCCGCCCGGGCGGCGGGCCGCGACGTGGTCGTGATGGGCCGCGCCATGAAGCGCGTGATCGATGTGGCGACCGAGCTCGGCTATCTGTCCGACGTGCCGCCGTTCCTGGACGAGGACGCCTACGGCTACCTGCCGCGCGACAAGGTGGTGGCGCTCCTGACCGGCAGCCAGGGGGAGTCCCGCGCGGCGCTGGCGCGGATCGCCCACGACGAGCATCCGCGCGTGGCGCTGTCGCCCGGCGATCTGGTCATCTTCTCGTCGCGCACCATCCCGGGCAACGAGCCGCCGGTGATCTCGGTGGTGAACGCGCTTGCCGAGCGGGGCATCCAGATCCTGACGGACAGGGACGATCTGGTTCACGTCTCCGGCCACCCGCGCCGCGACGAACTGGCCGATCTCTACAGCTGGCTCAAGCCCGAGGCGCTGATCCCGGTGCACGGCGAGCCGTACCATCTCGACCAGCACGCCCGCTTCGCCAAGCAGCAGGGCGTCCGGGAAGTGGTGAAGGGCAAGAACGGCGACATCTTCCGCATCGCGCCGGGCCCGCTTGCGATCACCGATCACGCCCCGACCGGCTTCCTCTACAAGGACGGCAACCTGATCGCCGGGCCGGAAAAGTCGGGCGTGCCTGAGCGCAACAAGCTGGCGTTCGCCGGCTGCGTCGTCGCCCACGTCACGCTGGACGGCAAGGGCGAGATCCTGACCGACCCGACCATCATCGCGTTCGGCCTGCCGGAATTCGATGCGGCGGGGGAGAGCTTCATCGAGATCCTGGAAGACGCCGTCGACGACGCGATCGACGGGATTCCGCGCCAGCGCCGCCGCGACCGCGACCTGGTCGCCAAGGCGTCGGTCAAGGCGCTCCGCTCGATCATGTCCCAGAAGTGGGGCAAGAAGCCGCTTTGCCGGGTCGACGTCACGGTACTATGACTGGTCGGACGGACCGCTCACGGAACGGGAGGCGATGGGCATGATCGGACGGCTCAACCATGTGGCGATCGCCGTGCCCGACATCGCGGCGGCGAGCGCGGTCTATCGCGACACGCTCGGCGCCAAGGTGTCGGAGGCCGTGCAGCAGCCCGATCACGGAGTGACGACGGTCTTCATCGAACTGCCGAACACCAAGATCGAACTGCTCGAACCGCTGGGCGAGGCGTCGCCGATCGCCAAGTTCCTGCTCCGCAATCCGGCGGGCGGGATGCACCACATCTGCTACGAGGTCGACGACATCCTCGCCGCGCGTGACCGGCTCGTGGAGGCGGGTGCCACCGTCATCGGCGACGGCGAACCGAAGATCGGCGCCCACGGCAAGCCGGTGCTGTTCCTGCATCCGAAGGACTTCTGCGGGACCCTGACGGAGCTCGAGCAGGCCTGACCGGACCGGCGACCGTGATCGCCTCCCACGACAGACGGGCACCCCGCGCATCATGTCCCTGACAAGCATCATCGCCATCTACTTCATCGTCTGGTGGCTCATGTTCTTCCTGCTGCTGCCGTGGGGAAATCGAACCCACGCGGAAGCGGGCGAGGAGATCGTGCCGGGGTCGATGTCGGAAGCACCGGCGCGGCCGCGCCTGTTGCTGAAGGGGGTGATCGCCGCCGTGCTGGCGGTGTTCGTGCTGCTCGGCGTCAATGCCGTGGTCGTCTCCGACCTCAGCTTCGACGACCTGCCGTTCCCCAATCCGCTCGACCACAAGGTCGACACCCGCTGACGGTTTCCCCGGGCCACGATCTGGTGGCCATGTGATACGGCGGGCACTGGTGTGCGTAAGCCGGAGTGAAGACTTCCTCCGGCACAAGCGGGCCTCATGTCACCAAATGTCAGCAAGCGATGTCTGCAGGCCGTGGTGGCCGTGCTGGGCGTCGTCCCCGTCGCCGCCGGCGCGGCCGGCGTGATCCTCGGACCCGCGGCGTTCTCCAGCGCCGGCGGCTGGCCCGTCGATCTCGACAGCCACGTCCGCTATCTCTCGGGCATCTTCCTGGCGCTCGGGCTGACCTTCTATGCCACCATTCCCTCGATCGAGCGGAAGACGGCGCTGTTCCGGCTGGCCGCTACGCTGGTGGTGGCGGGCGGGCTGGCGCGCCTGCTTGGCTTGGTGGTCAACGGTGTCCCGTCGGTCCCCCACCTGGCCGGTCTCACGCTGGAGCTGGTGGTGGTGCCGGCGCTGGTGGTGTGGCAGGGCAGGGTCGCCCGGCAATTCCCGTGAATCGAAAAGGGGCGGAGATGTCTCCGCCCCTTTTCTTTGCTTCGCCGCGTGTGCGGCGCATTGGTTGCGGCCGGGCGGCAGGCCCGGCCGCAAGCGTCAGGGCATCAGGACGGTATCGATCACCTGGATCATGCCGTTCGACTGACGCACGTCGGCGACGGTGACGCGGGCGGTGCTGCCCTTCGCATCGGTCAGCGTGATGCCGCCGTCGTCGGTCGCCTTGAGGGTGAGAAGCTCGCCGTTGACGGTCTCCAGACCGACCGAGCCACCGGCATCCATCGCGGTCTTGTGCATCTGGGCAACGGTGCCGCGACCGGAGACCACGTGGTAGGTCAGGATCTCCGTGAGCGTCTCCTTGTTCTCCGGCTTCACCAGGGTGGCCACGGTCCCGGCCGGCAGCTTCTCGAAGGCGGCGTCCGTCGGCGCGAACACCACGAACGGGCCCGAGCCCGACAGCGTGTCGACGAGGCCGGCGGCCTTCACCGCGGCGACGAGGGTCTCATGGTCCTTCGAGTTGACCGCGTTCTCGACGATGGTCTTCGACTCGTACATGGGCGCTCCGCCGACCATCGGGTTCTTCGCGACGGCGGGCGAGACCAGCGCGGCGCCGGCAACGGTTGCGGCGATGACGGCGGCTGTGCAGGTGCGAGCGAGAGAAATACGCATGAAACAAGTCCTCCTTGGACACTTAAAGGGCCGGCCTTGTGGGGGCCGGTCGGTGGTCCGCCGCGTCACCTTGTGTGGCGGCTGACTGTTGGAGGTACGGAGGCTGTCGCCGGAAGGATGTGTCCGAGGCGGGTTTCGGAACGACACAGTGGCGTGAGTGCCAGGTGATCGCGGCCATGCGAACGGCGACGGAGTAGGCCAGGCAGCCCGGAATCCGTGCGGATTTGTGATGCGGGGATGTCGGATAGGAGAGGTGGCCCGGACTACTTGCGGGGGAGCGTCGAAGCGAAGGCGACGCCACGAGCGACCCACTTGGCGAGGGCCTTGTCGCTCCGATAGCCGGCGGGTGCCACCCGGACGAAGCCGCGCGGGCGCCGGCCGCGTCCGATCTCCATCGGCAGCACATGGGGTTCGGTGAGCGCCGCGTCGTAAGCCGCCGAGCCCACGCGCACCATGAGGTCCTCGCCGGTGATTCCGCAGCACATGGCGCCGCCTACGAGAAAGGTCAGTGCGCCCATGACGGTCTGCTCGGTGAGATCCGGAACATCGGCAAGCGCGTGCCGCACCCGTTCGGCGGCGTGTTCGTCATATGCCATGGCAGCCCCCCATCGGACCTGAAGCCGTGTCCGATCTGCTGGCATGCACCGATCGACAGAATGGCACCAGGATCAATGCCTTCAGCCATTCCCCCCGGTCCGATGGTCTCGATCCGAACGCGAAATGCTCCAGCGTGATTCCGAGGGGTCACCATCGCCCGGATCGGGTCCGTGCGCCAAGGCCATTGTGTGCCGGCAGGACGGCAAGGCGACCGGAGGTCAGCTAAGGTCGGAAACGATCTGGCCGAACACGCTCTCGAACATGGCGGCCGTCAGCCGGCCGGTGTTCGTGTTGTAGCGGGAGCAATGGTAGCTGTCATAGATCGGCGGCGTCCCGTCCAGCCGATGGCGGGCGCCGTGCGCGAACTTGTGGCGCGACGGCTTGCCGCCGAACCCCGCGATGGTCGCGTCGTGCGCGATCTTGCCGAGCACGAGGATCGCCTCGATTCGCGGCCTTGCCTCCAGCGTGGCGACGAGGAACGGCAGGCAGGTGCGGATCTCGGCGGGCAGGGGCTTGTTCTGGGGCGGCACGCAGCGCACCGCGTTGACGATCGCCGCGCCGACGAGCGTGAGGCCGTCGTCGGGCGATGCGGCGTAGGTGCCGCGGGAGAAGCCGAACTTGTCGAGCGTCGCGTAGAGAAGGTCGCCGGCATAGTCGCCGGTGAACGGCCGGCCGGTCCGGTTCGCGCCCTTCAGCCCGGGCGCCAGGCCGACGATCAGCAGCCGGGCGTCCGGATCGCCGAACGTCGGCACCGGCGCATTGAACCAGTCAGGCGCGGCGGCGCGGTTGGCCTGGCGGAACGCCACCAGCCGGGGGCAGCGCGGACAGTCGCGGTCGGGCTCGGTGAGGTCGGCGAGGCCCGCGGCGCGTGCGGCAGGCACCCTAGAGATCGTCCTGGCCGGCGGGCTCGCGGTTCTGCCGATCGGAGCGTTCCGATGCGCGACCGGCCCGTTCGGCCGGATCGCGGCCGATCTTCGCTTCCAGGGTCACCAGGTCGATGAAGTGGTCGGCCTGGCGGCGCAGGTCGTCGGCGATCATCGGCGGCTGGGTCTGGAGCGTGGAGACCACGGAGACCTTGCGGCCGCGGCGCTGGATCGCCTCGACGAGGCGGCGGAAGTCGCCATCCCCGGAGAACAGGACGATGTGGTCGACGTGCTCGGCCATCTGCATGGCGTCGACCACCAGCTCGATGTCCATGTTGCCCTTGACCTTGCGGCGGCCGCTCTGGTCGTAGAACTCCTTCAGCGGCTTGGTCACGACGTTGTAGCCGTTGTAGTCGAGCCAATCGACCAGCGGCCGGAGCGTCGAGTACTCCTGATCCTCGATCATCGCCGTGTAGTAATACGCCCGCAAGAGATATCCCTTGGAGCCGAATTCCTTCAGAAGCCGGCGATAGTCGATGTCGAACCCAAGTGATTTCGCGGTGGAATAAAGATTGGCGCCATCGATGAACAGTGCAATTCGCTCGCGATCGTCGAACATGCTAGTCTTTCTTTACGCTGGAACTGATGCCGAAATAGAACTTGCTGAAATGTCCGGTGTCTGCCGAAAGGCCGCCGATCTCGGCCGACAGTCGTCCCGGGGGCCCAATGAAACGCTCCATTCGCCACACACTCATCGTCGGCGTCCGGAACCTCGCGCGGTTGGACATTACCGACTCGTCGCCCATATTGGTGACATATTGCACGACACAATGTCTTTCAAGAATGGGCAATTCAGGTTGCCGCCGGGGCCGGCCGGTCTCGGCAAGCTGAAGTCGGACGAACCCGCCGCCGATCCCGGTACTTCCTGCGGGTTTGTCTTGCATTTCGGGGAAACGACCTGATATCCCCTCGCATTCCCGGACGTAGAAGGAGTTTCACCGATGGCCCGTGTGACGGTCGAAGATTGCATCGACAAGGTCGATAACCGGTTCGAGCTGTGCCTGCTGGCCGGCCATCGCGCCCGCATGATCTCCAGCGGCTCGCAGATTTCCGTCGATCGCGACAACGACAAGAACCCGGTCGTCGCCCTGCGCGAGATCGCCGAACAGACGGTGAGCCCCGGCGACCTCAAGGAAGAGCTGATCCACTCGCTGCAGAAGTACGTGGAAGTCGACGAGCCGGAAGCCGAGACGGTCGCGCTGATCGGGTCCGACGGCAACAGCGCCGACGACGAGGTCGACCTCACGTTCAACCGCATGAGCGAAGAAGAGCTGCTCAAGGGTCTGGAAGGCATGGTTCCGCCCGACAAGACCGACGACCTCTGAGTGACGGAGTAGCAGACGGCCCGCGCAGCCGTCCGGGGGCTGTCGCGGGGCGGGCCCCGCGGCTCGGGGCATAAGTCATGATGCGGCAGTACGAGCTTCTCGAGCGGGTCAACCGGTACAATCCGGCCGCCGACGAGGGGCTCCTGAACAAGGCCTACGTCTACGCCATGCACAAGCATGGCACGCAGACCCGTGCCTCCGGCGATCCCTATTTCTCCCATCCCCTCGAAGTCGCGGCGATCCTTACGGACCTGCGGCTCGACGACGCGACGATCGCCGTCGCGCTCCTGCATGACACCATCGAGGACACCGACGCGACGCGCGCCGAGATCGACGACATGTTCGGTCCGGAGATCGGCAAGCTCGTCGAGGGCCTGACCAAGATCAAGCGCCTCGACCTGGTGTCCACCAAGGCCAAGCAGGCCGAGAACTTCCGCAAGCTGCTGCTGGCCATCGCCGACGACGTGCGGGTGCTGCTCGTCAAGCTCGCCGACCGCCTGCACAACATGCGCACCATCCGCTACGTGCCGGCCCACAAGCGGGTCGCCGTCGCCGAAGAGACGATGGAGATCTACGCGCCGCTCGCCGGCCGCATGGGCATGCAGGAGGTGCGCGAGGAGCTCGAGGATCTCTCGTTCAGGGTCCTCAATCCCGAGGCGTGCGAAGCGATCACGGCGCGGCTCGAGAACCTGCGCAGCAGCAACGCCGGCCTCATCCAGAACATCGAAAGCGACCTGACGCTGCGGCTGGCGGAAAGCGGCATTTCCGCCGTGGTGAGCGGCCGCGAGAAGCGGCCCTATTCGATCTTCCGCAAGATGCAGCGCAAGTCGGTCAGCTTCGAGCAGCTGTCGGATCTCTACGGCTTCCGCCTGATCGTCAGCTCCGTCGACGACTGCTACCGTGTGCTCGGCGTGATCCACACGACCTGGCCGACCGTGCCGGGGCGGTTCAAGGACTACATCTCGACGCCGAAGCAGAACGACTACCGCTCGATCCACACGACGGTCGTCGGACCGAGCCGCCAGCGCGTCGAGCTGCAGATCCGCACCGATGCCATGCACCGGGTCGCCGAATACGGCATCGCGGCCCACGCTCTTTATACCGACCGCGAGGGCGGCGGCCGCAACATCGCGCGGCTCACCGCTGACAGCCGCGCCTACGAATGGCTGCGGCACACAATCGACCTCCTGGCCGAAGGCGACAATCCGGAGGAGTTTCTCGAGAACACCAAGCTCGAGCTGTTCCACGACCAGGTGTTCTGCTTCACCCCGAAGGGCCGGCTGATCGCGCTGCCGCGCGGCGCGACGGCCATCGATTTCGCCTATGCCGTCCACACCGACGTCGGCAACACGTGCGTGGGCTGCAAGGTCAACGGCCGGATCATGCCGATCATGACCGAGCTCAAGAACGGCGACGAGGTGGAAATCATCCGCTCGAAGGCCCAGACGCCGCCTGCTGCCTGGGAAACGCTGGCGGTCACCGGCAAGGCGCGGGCGGCGATCCGCCGGGCGACCCGGGAAGCGGTCCGCACCCAATACTCCGGCCTTGGCCGGCATATCGTCGATCGCGCCTTCCAGCGCGTCTCGAAGATGCTCACCAACGAGGCGCTGGAGCTCGCGGTCTCCCGGCTCGGCCAGACCGGCGTCGAGGATCTCCTGGCCGCCGTGGGCCGTGGCGAGCTGTCGTCCAGCGACGTGCTGCGTGCCGTCGATCCCACGGCAACGATGGAGCAGGACGCCAAGAAGGTGAAGAAGCCCGCGCGCAAGCCGAAGCGCGTTCCGACGGAACCGACCGCGTCGCTTCCCATTCGCGGGATCGAGGGCGACCTGCCGGTTCGGTTCTCGCCGAACGTCGGCGCGGTGCCGGGCGACCGGATCGTCGGCATCCTGATGCCGGGCGAGGGGGTGACGATCTACCCCATCCAGTCGCCGGCGCTGCAGGAGTTCGACGATCAGCCCGAGCGCTGGATCGACGTGCGCTGGGACATCGACGAGACCGATCCGCCGCGCTTCCCGACGCAGATCTCCGTGGCTGCCATCAATGAGCCGGGATCCCTTGCACTGATCGCCCAGGTGATCAGCGAGCACGACGGCAACATCGACAACATCAAGATGCTCCGCCAGGGCAACGACTTCCACGAGATGATCATCGATCTGGAGGTCTGGGACCTGAAGCATCTCACCAAGATCATCCAGAAGATCCGCGCGCTGTCCGTCATTTCCGATGCGCACCGGGTCCACGGGTGACGAGCGGCGAGCATGGCCCTGCGTTCCCTTTCGATTCCACCGGGCGGGAAAAAGCTTTATGGAATTGCCGGGTGAAACGCCGAGAGGGAACGGTTGAACATGACGCGTGACGACGTACTCGACATCTTTCGCGAATGCGGCGCGATCCTGGAGGGTCACTTCGTCCTGACGTCCGGGCTGCACAGCCCGGTGTTCCTGCAGAAGGCGCGCGTCTTCCAGTACCCCGACAAGACCGAAATCCTGTGCCGCGCGCTCGCCGAGCGCATCCGCGAGACGGTGTCCGAGCCCATCGACATGATCGTGTCGCCGGCTGTCGGCGGGATCGTGCCCGGCTACGAGACGGCCCGTCATCTGGGGGTCCCCGCGGTGTGGGTCGAGCGCGAGCAGGGTCAGTTCCGGCTGCGCCGCTTCGAATTGCCCGAGGGCGCGCGGGTGGTGATCGTCGAGGACATCCTCACCACCGGTCTGTCGATCCGGGAAACCATCTCTGCGGTCGAGGCACTGGGCGCCCGCGTGGTCGCGTGCTCGGTGCTGATCGACCGCTCCGGCGGCACGGCCGAAGTCGGCGCACCGCTGGTGTCGCTGGCCGAGTACGCCGTGCCGGCCTATCCTGCCGATCAGCTTCCGCCGGAGCTGGAAGCCATTCCGGCGGTCAAACCTGGCAGTCGGGGACTTGCATAAGCGGTCGCGGTTCGCCACCTGCCGGTCAGCTGCATTTGAATTGTTGAAAGCAGCGCGCGCGAATTAGAAAATCGTCATGTTCCGGGCATGAATCGGGCCCAGGCTCGACCGGAACATGGTGATGGACTGCAGAACTGCGATGGACGAACACCGGCTCGCGGCCGTCCGTTGACGAACTTGTTCGAGCCGCGGGTACGAATTCCGGTCATGCTGTTCAACCGCCGCCAACGACCACGGTTTATGGAGCGCATGCGCGTGGCCGTCTGGCCGCGCCGGTCGTGGTCACGGTCGATGCAGTATTTCAAGAAGCGCGTCATGCGTCTCTCTGCGTCGCCGCACGCGATCGCTGCGGGTGTGGCAGCCGGCATCTTCGCCTCGTTCACCCCATTCGTCGGGTTCCACTTCTTCCTGAGCTTCGTCGTCGCGTTCCTGGTCGCGGGCAACATGCTGGCCGCGGCGCTGGGCACCGCCGTCGGCAACCCGTTGACGTTCCCCTTCATCTGGGCGGCCTCGTTCGAAGTGGGACGCAAGGTGCTGGGCGGCGGTCCTGGCCATCTCCCGACCTCGGAGCATCTGGCCCAGGCCGACATGTCGGCGGGCTTCCTGTCGCAGTCCTTCGACAAGATCTGGCCTGTCATCATTCCCATGGTGGTCGGCGGGGCGGTTCTGGGCCTGATTGCGGGCCTGGTCGCCTATTTCATCACGCGCTACGCCGTTGCCGCCTATCAGCGGGCGCGACGCAACCGGTTCCAGCAGCGCTCCCAGGCTCTCCGGGCCGGCCAGCGTCCGGATCTGGGCCAGGGATTCTGACACCTACGGTCGACGGCAGCAGCACATGACCCCGA
Organism: Amorphus suaedae; assembly: GCF_053629675.1. NCBI lineage: Bacteria > Pseudomonadati > Pseudomonadota > Alphaproteobacteria > Hyphomicrobiales > Amorphaceae > Amorphus > Amorphus suaedae. Next base: position 235,525 of record NZ_JBRJIT010000001.1, read on the forward strand.
CGATCCAGCGACCCCTTCGGCTCGGCGTGAACATCGATCACGTCGCCACGCTCCGGAACGCCCGCGGCGGCGCGCTTCCCGATCCCGTCCGCGCGGCCCGTCTCGCGATCGAGGCGGGCGCTGACGGCATCACGGCGCATCTGCGCGAAGACCGCAGGCATATCGTCGACAACGATCTGGCCCGCCTGATGCGCGAGGTTTCGGCACCGCTGAATCTCGAAATGGCCGCGACCGACGAGATGGTCGCGATCGCGCTGCGCATCGCGCCCCACGCCGTCTGCCTGGTGCCGGAGAACCGCGCCGAACGCACCACCGAAGGTGGCCTCGATGTCGCCGGCGGACGCAGCCGGCTCGCGATCCCGATCCGGCTTCTCGGCGACAGCGGCGCCCGGGTGTCGCTGTTCGTGGAAGCCGACGCGACGCAGCTGGATGCGGCGCGCGATCTCGGTGCCGCGGTGGTCGAACTGCACACCGGGCGCTATTGCGACCTGGTCGCCGCCGGCCAGACCGATGCCGCCGAGGCCGAGCTCGCGCGGCTGACGGAGGCCGCCGCGTACGGCGACCGGATCGGCCTGGAGGTTCACGCCGGCCACGGCCTCGCCTTCGACACTGTCGGGCCGATCGCCGCGATACCGGAGATCGCCGAACTCAACATCGGGCATTTCCTGGTGGGGGAGGCGGTGTTCATCGGATTGGCGGCCGCCATCGGCGAGATGCGGCGGCAGATGGACGCAGCGCGGTCCGCCGACCCCGCCCGGAAGCGCGCATGATCATCGGCATCGGCTCCGATCTGATCGACATCCGCCGCATCGAACGGACGCTCGAGCGCTTTGGCGACCGCTTCGTCGAGCGGGTCTTCACCGACATCGAGCAGGCGCGTTCGGACCGGCGGAAGAATCGCGCGGCCTCCTATGCCAAGCGATTCGCGGCGAAGGAGGCCTGTTCCAAGGCGCTCGGAACCGGCATCCGCATGGGCGTGAAATGGCGCGAAATGGGCGTGGTCAACCTGCGCACGGGCCAGCCGACGATGCATCTGGTGGGCAGCGCGGAAGAGCGTCTGCGCCGGCTGACGCCCGCCGGCCTGGTCGCGGTGATCAATCTCACCATCACCGACGAGTGGCCGATCGCCCAGGCCTTCGTCATGATATCGGCGTTGCCGCCGGACCAGGCGGCGGCGCTTGGCGCGTCTTCTTCGGAACCGGCATCGTAGGCGAGAGTTGCGTTGCGCCCCATCGGGCGAGCCGATATCAAGACGCGGCACCGGCAAGCGGTGCCGTCAGCGGTTTTAAGGACAGGTCAGCGTGGCAAGCGAAAAATCGGCGAAGCAGGGTGGCCTGTACGAAACCGTGAAAGTGGTCGTGCAGGCTCTGCTGATCGCCCTGGTCATCCGGACCTTCCTGTTCCAGCCGTTCAACATTCCGTCCGGCTCGATGATGAATACGCTGCTGATCGGCGACTATCTGTTCGTCAACAAGTTCAGCTACGGCTACAGCCGCTATTCGTTCCCGTTCGGCGCGGCGCCGTTCTCCGGTCGCATTCTCGCTTCCACGCCCGAGCGGGGCGACGTCGCCGTCTTCAAGCTGCCGGCCGACAACTCCACCGACTTCATCAAGCGCGTGATCGGCCTGCCGGGCGACAAGATCCAGATGATCGACGGCGTCCTGCACATCAACGGCGAAGCGGTGCCGAAGCGGCGCATCGACGACTTCGTCGACACCGACAAGACGGGCAAGGAGATCCGGATTCCGCGTTTCATCGAGACGCTGCCGAACGGCGTCTCCTACGAGGTGCTGGATTCCGACCCCGACGGCTTCTGGGACAACACGCGGGTCTACGAGGTGCCGGCCGGCCACTACTTCATGATGGGCGACAACCGGGACAACTCGTCGGACAGCCGTGTCCTGAGCTATGTCGGCTACGTGCCGTATGAGAATTTCGTCGGGCGCGCGTCGATCATCTTCTTCTCGATCCGCGAGGAAGCCCCGGTTTGGCAGATCTGGCGCTGGCCATGGGACGTGCGCTGGAACCGAATCTTCGACACCCTATGACCGAGGTCGACCCGGCGGCACTTGCCAAGGTCGAAGCGGTCCTCGATCATCGCTTTGCGGACAGCGGCCTCCTGCGCGAGGCCCTGACCCACGCGAGCGCGCTGGCGCCATCGGCCAAGTCGACGGACAGCTATCAGCGGCTCGAGTTTCTCGGCGATCGGGTGCTCGGCCTGTGCATCGCGTCGCTGCTGTTTCGTGCGTACCCGAACGCCGACGAAGGCGAGCTCGCCCAGCGCTACAACCAGCTCGTGCGCGGCAAGACATGCGCCGAGGTGGCCGCGGAATGGCGGCTCGACGCGGCGCTTGCGATGGGCACCGGCGAGAGCCAGAGCGGCGGACGCAAGCGCACGGCGATCCTGGCCGACACCTGCGAGGCGGTGCTGGGCGCTCTCTATCTCGACGGTGGTTTCGAAGCCGCCGCGGTCGTGATCGAACGGGACTGGGGACCGCGCATGCGGATGGCGGCGACGCCGGTCCGCGATGCCAAGACGACGCTTCAGGAATGGGTGCAGGCGCGCAGCGAGCCGACGCCGACCTATCGTGAAGTCGGACGCAGCGGTCCCGATCATGCGCCGCGCTTCACCGTCGAGGTCGTGGTGCCCGGCCGGGAACCCGGCGTTGGAACAGGACGCTCGAAGCGCGAAGCCGAGCAGGAAGCCGCCAGGGACGTTCTGGTGCGCGAAGGGGTTTGGAGCGATGACGCAGACACCGATTGAGGCCCCCGAGGCCCCCCGCACCCACTGCGGGATCGTCGCGTTGATCGGCGCGCCGAACGCCGGAAAGTCGACGCTGGTGAACGCGCTGGTCGGCGTGAAGGTGTCGATCGTCACACACAAGGTGCAGACGACGCGCGCGCTGGTGCGCGGCATCATGCTGGAGGGCGACAGCCAGGTGATCCTGGTCGACACGCCCGGCATCTTTCCGCCGAAGCGCCGGCTGGACCGCGCGATGGTCCGCACCGCATGGGGCTCGGCCCAGGACGCCGATCTCGTCTGCCCGCTGATCGATGCCAAGCGCGGCATCGACGAGGGCGCCGAGCGGATGCTGCAGGGCCTGGAAAACATCAACGGGCCGAAGTGCCTGATCCTCAACAAGGTCGACCTGGTCGAGAAGACCGAGCTCCTGGGCCTCGCCCAGGAGGCGAACGCGCGCGCCAAGTTCGACGAGACCTTCATGATCTCCGCCCAGAACGGCAGCGGCATCGCCCACCTGAAGAGCGGCCTGTGCGCGCGGATGCCGGCCGGGCCGTGGCTCTATCCGGAAGACCAGATCTCCGACCTGCCGGAGCGCATGCTCGCCGCCGAGATCACCCGCGAGAAGCTGATGCTGCGGCTGCACGACGAGGTGCCGTACGCCTCGACCGTGGAGACCGAGCAGTGGAAGCGCCTGCGCGACAAGAGCGTCCGCATCGAGCAGACGATCTACGTCGAGCGCGAGAGCCAGAAGAAGATCGTGCTGGGGCAGGGCGGCCAGGCCATCCGCTCGATCTCCCAGGCGGCGCGGGCCGAGATCTCCCAGATGATCGAGCGGCCGGTGCACCTGTTCCTGTTCGTGAAGGTGCGCAGCCGCTGGTCCGACGATCCGGAGCGGTTCCGCGAGATGGGCCTGGACTTCTCCAACTAGCGATGACGCGTTGACTGCCGGCCAGGGACCGCACCGCCATGGAGTGGCATGACGAGGGGATCGTGCTCGCGACCCGCCCGTTCGGCGAGACGAGCGTCATCCTCGACGTGCTGACGCGCGAGCACGGCCGCTCGGCCGGGTTGGTGCGCGGTGGCCAGTCGCGGCGGATGCGGCCGAGCCTGCAGCCCGGCAACACGCTGTCGCTCACCTGGCGCGCCCGCCTGGAAGATCAGTTGGGCAACTTCTCCATCGAGCTGGCCGAGGCCCGCGCCGGCCGGCTGATGGAGACCGCCACCGGCACCTTCGGCATCCAGTCGCTCGCCGGCCTCCTGAAGCTCCTGCCCGATCGCGATCCGCATCCGCGGCTCTACGAGGCGCTGGGGCTGGTGCTGGAGCATCTCGACGAGGCGCGGGGGGCGGGCGCCATCATGGTGCGCTTCGAGATGGCCTACCTGGAAGAGGCGGGCTTCGGGCTCGACCTCACCTCCTGTGCGGCGACCGGCGTCACCGAAGACCTGGTCTGGGTTTCGCCGCGAACCGGCCGCGCCGTCTCCCGCGAGGCGGGCCTGCCCTATGCCGCCAAGCTGTTGACGCTGCCGGGTTTTCTGATCGACGCCGCGGCCCCTACGCCGTCGACGCCTGCCGAGGTGCGCGCCGCCTTCGACCTCACCGGCTTCTTCCTGGAGGCCTGCCTGCTGGGCCCGACCGACAAGCGGCTGCCGCCGGCGCGCGAGCACTTCGTCTCCGCGGTGGCACGCGGCCTGGATCCCGACGGTTGAAAAGCCAGCGCTTCTGCGGCGTTTGCGGCCTTCTTCGCTTGCTACCTCGACAGCGCACCGTTACCCATCGAACATGGCTGAGACACTGATTCCAGACGGCGATGGCATCGAGGACGTCGACCTGAAGGCGGCGCTCGAAGAGCGCTACCTCGCCTATGCCCTGTCGACCATCATGCACCGGGCGCTGCCGGACGTGCGCGACGGCCTGAAGCCCGTGCACCGGCGCATTCTGTTCGGCATGCGCCAGCTGCGCCTCGATCCCGGCACGCCCTTCAAGAAATCCGCCCGCGTCGTCGGCGACGTGATGGGTAAGTTCCATCCGCACGGCGACCAGGCGATCTACGACGCCATCGTTCGCCTGGCCCAGGCGTTCGCGGTCCGCTATCCGCTGGTCGACGGGCAGGGCAACTTCGGCACCATCGACGGCGATGGCGCGGCCGCCATGCGCTACACCGAAGCGCGCATGACGACGGTGGCCGGCCTCATCCTGGAAGGCCTGGACGAGGACGCGGTCGATTTCCGCGAGACCTACGACGGGCTCGACCAGGAGCCGGTCGTCATGCCCGGCTCGTTCCCGAACCTGTTGGCGAACGGCGCCTCGGGTATCGCGGTGGGCATGGCCACCAACGTACCGCCCCACAACGTTGCCGAGCTCGCCGAGGCGGCGCTGCACCTGATCAAGCATCCGGACGCGGCGACCGAGACGCTGGTGAAGATGGTGCCCGGGCCGGATTTCCCGACCGGCGGTGTCATCGTGGAGGATCCTGCCTCGCTGCTGGAATGCTACAAGACCGGCCGCGGCGGCGTCCGCGTGCGGGCGCGCTGGGAAAAGGAAGACCTCGGCCGCGGCACCTGGCAGATCGTCGTCACCGAGATCCCCTACATGGTCCAGAAGGGCCGGCTGGTGGAGCGGATCGCCGACCTCTTACAGCTCAAGAAGCTGCCGCTGCTGGACGACGTGCGCGACGAGTCCGCCGAGGACATCCGCCTCGTGCTGGAGCCGCGCTCCAAGACCGTCGATCCCGAGCTGATGATGCAGTCGATCTTCCGGCTGACCGACCTGGAATCGCGCATTCCCGTCAATATGAACGTGCTGATGGGCGGCACCGTCCCGCGGGTCGTCGGGCTGAAGGAGGCGCTGAAGGCCTGGCTCGACCACCTGAAGGACGTGCTGATCCGCCGGTCGCGGCACCGCCTCGACAAGATCACCCGCCGGCTGGAGATCCTCGACGGTTTCCTGGTCGTCTATCTCGACCTCGACCGGGTTATCCAGATCGTTCGCGAGGAGGACGACCCGAAGGCCGAACTGATCCGGGTGTTCACCCTGACGGAGGTTCAGGCCGAGGCGATCCTCAACATGCGGCTGCGCTCGCTGCGCCGGCTTGAGGAAATGGAGATCCGCAAGGAGCACACCAGCCTGACCGAGGAGAAGGCCGGGCTGGAGGCGCTGCTGGCCGACGAGGGCGCCCAGTGGTCGAAGGTCGCCGACAAGGTGAAGGGGCTGCGCGAGACGTTCAGCCAGAAGACCGAGCTCGGCGCCCGCCGCACCACGTTCTCCACGGCGCCGTCGCTCTCCGACGACATCGTCATCGAGGCGATGATCGAGCGCGAGCCGATCACCGTCGTGGTCTCCGAGAAGGGCTGGATCCGCGCGCTGAAGGGGCATCTGCAGGACGTCTCGCAGATCGTCTTCAAGCAGGACGACCGGCTGAGCCGCGTGCTTCACGCCGAGACCACCGACAAGCTGCTGATCGTCTCCACCGCGGGCCGTTTCTACACCATCGGCGCCGACAAGCTGCCTGGCGGGCGCGGCCACGGCGAGCCGATCCGTCTGATGGTCGACATGGAGCAGGGCCACGACGTGGTCGACGTGCTGGTGCACGTGCCCGACCGCACGCTGCTGGTCGCCTCCACTGCCGGCCGCGGCTTCCTGGTGGCCGAGAGTGAGTGCGTCGCCAACACCCGGCGCGGCAAGCAGATCCTCACCGTCAGCGGTACCGAGGAAGCCTACCGCATCGTCGACGCGGGTGGCGACACGGTCGCGGTGCTGGGCGAGAACCGCAAGCTGCTCTTGTTCCCCAAGGCGCAGATCCCGCAGATGACCAAGGGCCGCGGCGTCCGCCTGCAGCGCTACAAGGACGGCGGTCTCGCCGACCTGAAGGTGTTCGCCGCCGACGACGGGCTCTCCTGGACCGACAGCTCGGGCCGCCGGCATGTGCGTACCATGGAAGAGATGCGCGACTGGCAGGGCGACCGTGCCCAGGCCGGCAGGCTTCCCCCGCCGAAGTTCCCGCGCGGCAACCGGTTCGACGCGAGCTAGGCGTTGTCGCCTACGCGGGCCGTCGGCCCACGTGATCTCGAGATGGAATTCGGTCAGAAACCGCGCATGGCGGTGGCAGGCCGGCCGCCCGGATGGTTCGGGCAGGCCGGCCCGCCTGCGCCCCTTCAGAAGGTGAAGGACGCTCCGATGATCGGACCCTGGATCGTGGTGTCGAATTCGAACGGGCCGCTCTGGTAGTCGACGCTGATCGCGCGGTAGCCGGCGACGGCGGAGATCCGGTCGGAGAACTCGTAACCCACCCCGCCGAGCAGATCCCAGGCGAACTTCGAGCCGCCTCCGCCACCGAGCGCCATGCCGGTCAGATAGACGTGATCGGTGAGATCGATCCGGCCCTTGAGGCCGCCCATGGCGTCGACCCAGGTGGCGTTGTCCTCGAAGCCGCGGCCATTGAAGAAGCCGCCGTTGAACGAAAGTTCGTTCCGGACCGACCAGAGACGCGCACCGCCCACCACGTCGAGGCGGGCGTTGGCGAGATCCACGACCGAATAGCCGGCGAGGGCTGTCGCTTCCATGGTCGTCGAGCCGAAGCTGACATTGGAGGCCGCGATGCCCAGCGGCGTCGTCTCCTTCGTGGAGAGCTTCAGATAGAGGAAATCCGTGGTGAGGCTGAACCGGCCGCGGCGGGCCTCACCTGCGACCATGAGTGAAAAGTCGAGGTCGCTCAGAATGTCGGAGAAGCTCATGTCGACGTCGACGCCCGGGGCCCCAAAGGACGCCACGGTGCCGGACATGCCGGCCGCCCAGAAGTAGGGGGCGATGCTGATCGTCAGCTCCGGCTGCGAGGCCGCCTTCGAAACGGGGGTCGGGGCGGGCCCCGCGAGGTCGGCCGCGCGAAGGGTCGGGCTGGCGAGAAAGACGACGGCCGCGCCCACGGCGGCCAGTGCCGCTCGCGACGGCATCGGGAACTGCAACAGATCTATCCGCATGTCGCCCCAAGGGCCTCCGTCTCGTGAAATGCCAGCGGCGTCGTTCGAAGGTGCCGGACATATCCGGGCTTCATGGTCGGCGCCCTGGCCGGATCATTCCTGTCGATCAAGTCAGTGGAATTGGCCAGAAAAGTCTCGGAACTCGAGGCTCGGCTGCCCGATCAGGCGGCGGCGTGGATCCGCTCGGCGACGTCGCGGGCCACGTAGCGTCCCTTCCAGGAGCGCTGGGGCGCGAACAGCCAGCTCAGACCGCTCTCGGAGAGCCGGGGGAAGAAGTCGCGGGTGATCTCGGCGATGAACAGGCGATCGGCCTTCCCGATTGCGGCGCGCAGGCTGCCGAAGATCGCATCGGCTTCGCGCCCCGTGTCGATGAGCCAGAGATCGTCGCTCACCCGGTAGGTGTCGCCGAAGCGGTCGGCGAGTTCGCGGTCGAACGCATTCGCCCGCGCTTCGTCCGACCCGTAGTAGACCGAGTAGACCGTCATGCCCCGTCCCTCCGCATTCCCGCCGTCCGCAACGTGCGGCCGGCAGGGATCAGCTGTCGCCACCACCTCAACGGTATAAAGAGCAGGCGGGTGGGGGGCTTGGCATTTCACGCCAGCGCTACGGGTGAGGGCGCGCCCGGAACTCCGACGGCGTGCAGCCCATCCAGCTCTGGAACGCGCGGGTGAAGCTGGCGTGATCCTCGTAGCCGAGAAGCATCGCGATTTCGACGATCGGCCGGTCCGTTTCCCGCAGGAGGCTGAGCGCCCGCGCGCTGCGGGCCGCGCGCACCACGTCGCGGTAGGTGTAGCCCTTCTCGCCGAGCTGGCGCTGCAGGCTCCGCACGCTCGTGCCGGCCATCCGGGCCGTTCCGTCGATGTCGCTCTGCCCGTCGAGGAGCCTGAGTGCCACGATGGCCGAAATCGAACGCGCCGGCTCGGGCGCCCGCGACAGCACCAGGTCGGCGAACACCTCCCGCAGCGTGATGATCTCGGTGCCGTTCGCGGTGTCCCGGGGGCGCCGGGCGAGCAGATCTGCGGGGGCGAGGGCGATCCCGGTGGCACGGCGGCCATAGTGGATCGGCACCTGCAGCCGGTCCTCCAGCAGCCGGGCGTCGGGGTCGCGGAAATAGGAGACCTCGATCCATTTGGGTGCCCAGCGGGGCCCGAGATACTCCCTCGCGATGAGGATCATCGGCCCGATCATGTGATCGGCGTGATGGATGGACGCCAGGCTGAAGGAGGGGCCCATGCAGCGCCAGAGCGCGTGGTCGTCGCCCCTCAGGAGCTCCAGCCGTCCGCTGACGGCGTGGGCGCGCAACGTCCGGCAGTATCGTTCGATGGCCTCGCCGAGCGTCGGCGCGGCCGCGCCGTACATGCCCCACAGGCCATAGCCCCAGGCTTTCGCCATCTCGAAGCCGACATCGAGCCCGAACGTCCGGTCGCCCAGCAGATGCGCGCATCGTTCGAAGACGCCGATCATGGCGCTGAGCGGCAGGGGCGTCTGCGGCGCGTCGATCACCGCGAGGGGAAGGCCTTCCTGGGCGAAGGCCTTCCAGAGTTCCCGCTCGCCCGCCCGTTGTTCGAAGACCGTTGGAAGCGGGCCGAATCCGCTCGCGCGGACGAGCGACACCGACTCGTCAAATGCCATTCGCCCCCCAACCGGCGAAGAATGCGAAGTCTCACCGTTGGTCATGACGAATGTCGGCCGGACGCGCAAGCGGATCGCGCGTCCGGTCAGCTACTCCTGGAATGCCGCGTCCGGGAAGTCGTGCCAGCGCTCGATCTTCCAGCCGTCCGGGCCTTTCGTCAGCCAGCCCTCGTAGTTGAGGCTGGAGACGGCGCTGAAGGTCTTGCCGTCGTTGGCATTGGTCAGCAGTCCCACCACGCTGACATGCGCCGTGTCGGCGGTCTGGTCGAGGAACAGGACGTTCGACATCAGGTGCCGGCGCAGGTTGCCGGAAGTGCGGAATTCCTTCATCCGCTCCGTCCAGAAGGCGCGGAAGCCTTCGCCCGTGAACGATATCGGCGTCTGACCCGGGATGCCGGCGACGAACACCGCATCGGCGGTGAACAGGCCGAGCCAGACGTCGGCCTCGCCGTTGTCGTAGGCGAACGAGTAGGCGGTGATCAGGTTGGCGATCGCCGTGCGGTCGGCGACGTCGAAATCGGTGCGGCCCGGATTGCCGGCCGGCGCGTAGGACCGGAGCGCCGCAACGTCGGCGGCAGCGGTGGCGCCAGGCGGGATCGCGGTGTCGCTGGCCGAGGCCGACCCGGCAGCAAGGCAGGCGAGAAGCGGGATCGCCAGGGCCCCGCGCACAAACGGATTCATGTGTCTCTCCAGGTGTTGGGCTGCGCTGGACGCCCTTCGCGGTCGCCCGGCGCTTGGGCGAGGGCGGACGCCACCCGTCTCTCGGCCGGCGGGGCACGGCGCATTCGGGACGAGGTCGGCCGCCGGGCCGGAAGCCCGGCGGCGCGCGTGGATCGTCGGCGGCGTCCGCCGGGCGGTGCTATTGCGCCGTGTGGGTGGAGAGCTTCTGCACCCTGGTGATCCCGGGGGGCGCCCATTTCCCGATCAGCGCCTCGGGACGCGGCGCGTAGAGGCGCATCGTCACGTTGAACGGCCCGTCCGGCGCCGGCAGCCAGTTGGCCTCCTTGTCCGCGCCGGGGCTTTCGTTCTGGAAGTAGAGGTCGACCGAGCCGTCCGGGTTGCGTTCCAGCGGCATCCAGCTGGAGAGGGCGAATCGGTTCAGGCTGTTGGCGACCTGGAAGCCGTCGTTGTCGTAGATGGTGACCGACCAGAAGGCGTCGACCGGCGGGATCTCGGACGCTTCGAAGTGCAGGACGTAGTCGTTGGCACCGTCGAGCGGCTGACCGTTGCTGTCGGTGAGCGAGATCGGATAGATGGCGTCCTGCGGCACGTTCGCGCCGAGGCCGATCTGCGCCAGGATCGCGCGCTTCAGGTAGTAGTTGCCGTAGACGCCGACCGTGTCGACGTCCATCGACCACCCGTTGACGGCCTCCGCAATCGTCGGCGCCTTCCAGGCCATCAGCTGCTGGGCCGTCTTCGGTGCGGCCGCGATGGCCGCCTTCACGACGGGATCGGCGCCGTCGACGTCGAAGCTCTCGCCCTGCCGGATGCCGAGACGCTCCAGGCGCGCCAGGATCGGCTGGTCGGTCGCGTGCGGCGGGGCGGTCTTGAGGAGCTCGGCGGCGTAGGTGAAGTAGTCCTTCCCGCCCATCGTATCGACCTGGATCTTCGGAGGCGTCTTCGTGTCGACGGTCGGGTCCGGCGAGAAGGGCGGCTCGCTGACCTCCTGGCCCCACTTGGAGAGCGGCGTGACCTTGTAGCCGTCCTGGATTTTGTGAACCGCCGCGTAGTCGGACGGCCCGTCGGTCTTGGTGCGCCCAATGACCCAGACGAACGGCGTCGGCGCCGCGATCCTCTGCGTGTTCTCCGGAAGCCCCTCGGGGAGGTCCCGGCCGGCTTCCGGCTGCCAGCCTGGCGGGGTCACCAGGAAGTTCGCCGCCTCGGTGCCGGTGGTCCGCCAGCCGGGCGAGGCGAATACGTCCGTCCACATGTCGAGCATCGGGAGCAGGTAGTAGCGCCCGTCGGTATCGGGAGCCGAGACGATCATCGGCTCCTCTGTCAGGTCGAGAAAGGTGGCGGAATAGAGCGTGTCGAAGTTCGGTCGAACGACGGCCTTCTCGTCGGCAGATGGGTAGGCGCGCACGTTGGTGAACCAGTTCTCCGCGCCGCCGAACGGATTCTTGGCCGGATCCAGGCTGGTCATCTGCCGCCGGGTCAGGTCCATCGTGACGAGCGGATAGAAGTAGAGATAGGCCTCCACCGCGATGGTGTTGGCGTCATCCTGTGTCAGGGTCCGCGCCTGGCCGGCGCCGGTCCCCGCGAGCAGGGAGGCGGCGACGACCGCTCCCGCCATGACTGATTTCAGGTTCATTGTGTGTCCCCACCCCAAAAAATGGTCGTTCTGCCAATCGGGCCGCCGCGGCTTCAGGGAGCCACGCCGGTCCGTTCCCGCTTCATCAAGTCTGGCGCGTCACGCCGATGCCTTGCCGCTTCGCCCGGGGGCTGGCGGGTTCCATGAGCGCGCGAGCACCGCGCCTCCGGCGGTTGCCGCCGATGGTCGCAAGCGGATCGTTGATCTTGCTCCCGAAGGCGAAGGGCATCCAGCCGTCGGTTCGTGGCGTCGTCGCCGGACAGAACGCAGCCGCACCGCGGCGACGCGCGAGGGGACAATGAAACCAATCCGCGTCGCCCGGCTTTGCATTTCCCGCCAGACACCGGAGGTTTGCACACGGATCCGCGGGGCAGGGCGTCACGGCCCGGATCCGTTCGCCGCCCGGGCCGGCCGCAAAGCCCGTCGCGACACCCCCATCAGCGGATTCTGCGTGAGCGGGAAAAAAGCCCTTGCCCACCCGGCGGCAGGCAGAACCTACCGTCCGACCCAGGTTCCGTGCAGCCCCTGGGGCACGCGCTGGGGCATGCGGATGACGGCGACCGGTTCGCGGCTGGGGTCGGCGGCGTCGAGGAGGACGAGGTCGCTCATCATGGCGGCCGGGTCGGTGGCGAAGACGGCGAGGTAGCCGTCGTCCTCGGCCGAGGCGCCGGGCCTCGGGATGAACACCGGCTCGCCGGCGACCCTCTCGCCGAGATCGTGGGTGCGGGTGACGCCGCTTTCGGTGTCCACCTTGGTGATCGTGTTGAAGGTCGCGGACGGGTGGGGCCCGTGGGTCAGCGAGCCTGAGAGCTGCGGCACGTAGACGAAGCGTGTCGCCTGGGCCTCCAGCCGGTCGTTGACGCGCGGAAACTCCGTGGCGAAGTCGGAGATCCGGGCGTCGCGGATCCGCCGCGCCGCCGGATCGAGCACCAGCCTGTGCAGATGGGGCGCTCCGTCCGCGCCATCGGGGCCCAGGCTGAACTCGGGGTGGCGCACATAGTCGATGACGATCGAGCCGCCGCGCTCGAAGCCGTTGGCGAAATGGTAGACGAAGAAGGGCTCCGCCTCGAACAGCGTCGGGTCGCCGCCGTCGAGCTCCATCACGGCAATGGTGGTGCCGAGCTCCGGCCGCCAGGCGAGGAACGGGCCGCCGTGCTGCGCCGCCTCGATGTCGAAGATCGCGGGTCCGACCAGCAGGACGACGTGCCTCTCGGTCAGCACGAAGTCGTGGATCATGCTGGAGGCGGGAAGCGTCACGACGAAATTGTCGGCGAGGCGCCCGGCGGGGTCGATGCGGCGGACCTGCACCTCGGGGCTGCCGGGATCGTAGGCGATGGCGAACAGGTCGCCGGTCGCCGGATGGCGGCGGTTGTGGGCGCCGATCGGCAGCGGGCGGTCGGTGCCGGCGGTCCATTCGCCGAGCGTCTCCAGCTCCATCGTCATCTCGTAGGCGGCTTCCGCCTCGCCGAGCGCCAGCAGATGGCCGCCGTGCGCCAGCACGTTGATGAACGCGCCGTTCTTGAACGGGCTGCCGGCCTCGCCCGCCTGAAGCAGCGCAGGATCGATGGGCATCGGCGCCATCAGCCCGCCCCAGACCGCGCGGCCGGCGCGGCGTTCGACGGCGAGCTCGCGCGTCTCCACGAAGCGGTTGCGGTAGCGGGCGCGGCCGTTGTCGAAATAGACGGCGTGCACCATGCCGTCGCCGTCCAGCGGGTAAGTGTAGGAGAGTGGCTGGAACAGCGGGTTCGGCCCGTTGCGCATGTAGGCGCCGGAGAGATCCTCCGGGATCCGGCCGGCGACCACGGTGAGGTCGGCCACGTCGATCTCGCGCGCCACCGGCGTGAATACGCCGCTGAGGTGCGGGTCGTGGGAATGCCAGGTCGGGTCCTCGGGGCGCGGCGCGGCGGTCATCGGCGGGTCCTTCGACGGGCGGGACGAAACCCATGGGCGTCGCGGCGGGGAGGCCGGCGCCAGACGGTCACGCCGAAGCGTAAGCGCGCCGCGTGTCGCGCGCAATCTGGGGTCGTGTCCGGGCGGAACGCGCGGAAACGGGCTTACCGGCTCTCGAGGAACGCCGCCACGCGCCGGGCGATGGCCTCCGTGGCGGGGCTGTAGACCATCATGGTCAGGTCCGGCCGCCCCTCCACCGAGAAGGTCGAGAACTCCAGCTCGATCGGTCCGAGTTCGCGGTGGTGGAGGCGCTTCAGGCCATCGCCGTGGCCGGCGATCTCGTTGTCGCGCCACAGCGCCGCGAACTCCGGGCTCATGGCGGAGAGCTCCTCCACCAGCTTGCCGATCTCGGCGCCGGCGCCGGCGCGCGCCGCATCGGCCCGGAACGCCCCGACCACGAAGCGCGCGACGGCGAGCCAGTCCGCCTGGGCGGCGCGGACGCGCGAATTGGAGAACATCAGCCGCAGCACGTTGCGCTGGTGGGGAGGAAGCTCGGCGTAGTCCGTCAAAAGAGCGGCCGCTGCCCGGTTCCAGGCGATGACGTCCCAGGTCGCGGTCCGGATGAGGGCGGGGCAGGTGGGCATGGCGTCGAGCACGCGCTGCAGCCGCGGCGTGATGGCGCTTTCCGGCCCGCGGTAGCGCGCCTCGGGCGGGTGGCCGAACGCCAGGATGTGCAGGTGCTCGCGCTCCGGCTCGGTGAGCATGAGCCCGGCGGCGATGCGCTCCAGCACGTCCGCCGACGGCGCGCCGCCGCGGCCCTGCTCCAGCCAGGTGTACCAGGTGGGGCTGATGTTGGCGCGGCTCGCCACCTCTTCGCGGCGCAGACCCGGCGTGCGCCGCCGCCCGGTTGGGAAGCCGAAGCTGGCCGGATCGAGGCGCATGCGGCGGTCGCGCAGGAAGGTGCCGAGGGGATTGTCGTCCGGCCGGGGCATGGCGAGCCTATTGAGATCTATACCATGATAAAGTCACGTCTTTAAGAGGAAGAAGATTGGGCCATCTTGCCTCTCCTGACAACTCGGAGAGGTTTCCATGCGTGTTTTCGTGACTGGCGCGACCGGCTTCATCGGATCGCGGATCGTGCCCGAACTGCTGTCCGCCGGCCATGAGGTGGTGGGCATGACACGGTCTGAGGAGGGAGCGCGGTCGCTCAAGGCGGCCGGCGCGACCCCTCATCTGGCCACCCTCGAGGATCTGGCCGCCGTCGCGGCCGGCGCCGCCCAGGCCGACGCGGTGATCCACACGGCGTTCGACCACGACTTCTCGCGCTTCGCGGAGAACTGCGAGAAGGACCGGCGGGTGATCGAGGCGCTGGGATCGGCGCTGAAGGGCTCCGACAGCCCGCTGCTGATCACGTCCGCGATCACCATGGGCGACGCCGGCGACGGCCAGCCGGCGTCCGAGGCGGTGTTCAACCCGCAACATCCCAACCCCCGCATCGCTTCGGAGCTGGCGGGACAGCGGCTTCTGGACGCGGGCATCAACGTCTCGGTCATGCGCCTGCCGCAGGTGCACGACACGGTGCGCCAGGGCCTGATCACGCCCTACATCCAGATCTCGCTCGAGAAGGGGGTGTTCGCTTATGTCGGCGAGGGAGCGAACCGCTGGTCGGCGGCGCACATCCTCGATGTCGCTCGGCTCTATGCGCTGGCGATCGACCGCGGCGAGCCGGGCGCGCGCTATCATGCCGTCGCCGAGGAAGGGGTCGCGGTCCGGCGGATCGCCGAGGTTCTGGGCGCCGGACTGGAGCTGCCGGTCGCCTCCGTGTCGCCGGACGAGGCGGCGGAGCATTTCGGCTGGCTCGCCATCTTCGCCGGCCACGACATGTCCGCCGACAGCGCGCTCACGCGTGCGAAGCTCGGCTGGGAGCCCACCGGGCCGGACCTGATTGCCGACCTGGAGGCCATGGACTACGGCGCCATCCGGGTGCACTGACGCGGCCGCGACGTCGGGGGCGGGGCGGGAGAGCCCCGCTCCCGGATGCGGCCTGCCCGGCGGCGGGCGCACGCGGTCTCAGCGCGCCCGGGCAAGCGTGACGGCGTCGGCGCCGGCCGGGAAGCGGAGCTGGCCTTCGGGCGCGTGGACCGCGGTCCAGATCGCCTCGGCGACGTCGGCTTCGGTCGTCGTCAACTCGGGCGCGGCGAAGGCCTCGAGGATCGGCCGGGCGAAGTCGGCGTAGGCGGGCGGGAGCAGATCCGCCACCGGGATGGCGGCGTTCGCGGCGAACCGGGTGGTCGGCGCATAGCCCGGCTCGACGAGCCTCACGCGCACGCCGAAGTGCCCGAGCTCATGGGCCAGCGAGGCGGAGAAGCCTTCGACCGCCTGCTTGGTGCCGGTGTAGACCGCGGCGAGCGGGAAGTCGCCGAGGGTCACGCTGGAGGTCACGTTGACGATCGTGCCGGACCGCCGCGTCCGCATCTGCGGGATGAAGGCCTGGCACATGGCCATCGCGCCGATGGTGTTGGTCTCGAAGAGCTGGCGCACCAGCGACATCGGCATCGCCTCGAAGGCGCCGACGCCGCCGAGGCCGGCGTTGTTCACCAGCACGTCGACCGGCCCGGCCGCTTCCACCAGCGCCGCGATGCTGTCCGCCGACGTCACGTCGAGCGGCAGGACGCGCAGCCGCTCGCTGTCGCCAAAGAGCGCGGGGTCTGGCCGCCGCATCGTCGCGAGGACGTTCCATCCGCGGGAGAGGAAGAGCTCCGCCGTCGCCTTGCCGTATCCGGACGAGGTGCCGGTGATGAGGATCGTCTGGGCCATGTCTGTCTCCTTGGCTGCGATGCGGGGAAGATAGACAAGCCGCCGATACGATATATAATTCAAAGTCCATATAACGTTATGGATCGTCCGGACAGATGGATCCTCTGAGCGACATCATCGCCCTCTTGCGGCCGAGCGCCGCCGTCGCGAAACCGATCAGCGCGCGGGGGCGGTGGGGCGTGCGCTACCGGCCCTACGATGCGCCCGGCTTCACGATCGTTCTGTCCGGGGAGGCGTGGCTCTCGGTGGACGGCAGGGCGCCGCTGCGGCTGGCGGAGGGCGACTTCCTGCTGCTGCCGACGACGCCGGCCTTCTCGCTTGGCAGTGACCCGGGGATCGCGGGCCTGCCGGCGGACCCGCGCGGCGAAGCGGTCCGCCACGGCGAGCCGGATGGCGCGCCCGACTTCGTGGCGATGGGGGGAAGCTTTTCGCTGGAACGGGTCAACGCGCCGCTGCTCCTCGCGCTGTTGCCCGACCTCATCCACATTCGGGCCGCCGAGGGCCGCTCGACGCGCTTCGGCCGCCTGATCGAGCTTCTGTCCGACGAGTGCGTCGCGAGCGATCCGGGGAGGGACCTGATCATCCAGCGCCTGCTCGAGGCCCTGCTGGTGGAGGCGTTGCGCTGGAGCTTCGTCGGCGGCGACGCCGCCTCGGCGGGCATGCTGAACGGACTGCGCGATCCCGCCCTCGCGAGGGCGCTGCGGGCGATCCATGCGGACGTGCGATCCCGGTGGACGGTTGCCGGGCTCGCCCGGATCGCGGGCATGTCGCGGTCGGGCTTCGCGGCGCGCTTTTCCGAAGCCGTCGGGTGTTCGCCGATCGAGTACCTGGCGCGCTGGCGGATCGCGATCGCCAAGGACGCGCTCACCCACGGCGCGAAGACGCTGGACCGGATCGCGGACGACATCGGATACGAGTCGGCGAGCGCCTTCAGCACCGCGTTCCGCAAGCGGATCGGCTGTTCGCCAGGGACATTTGCCAGGGAGCATGGCGGCAGAGCGCACGGTTAGGCGGCCCCGGAGCGGGAGACCACAGGGTGGTCGCGATGGCCGCGGGCGCGCCGGCCGGACCGCGGGGGCGATGCGCTCCCCGCCGACCCCGCCGCCACGTACCGCTAAGGCAGGAATCCACGGCCGCGACACCGTCTCAAGCAGGCCGCGCGGCGGTCATGATCCCGAGGGAGGCGCGCAAGCCCTGGGCAAGTCTCGTGGCGCCAATCTCCGGCTCCCTTCACCCCCCAGGAATCGGGTCATGCGCCTCAACCTCAAGACCACACTGCTTGGTCTCCTCGGCCTCCTCGTCGTCCTCATCATCGGCCAGGGCTGGCTTGCCCTCAGCAGTCTGCGCGACATCAACAACAACGTGAAGAACGAAGCGACGAACTGGGTTCCCAGCATCGATCATGTCAACAAGATCAACACCGAAACCTCCGATCTTCGCATCGAGGAGGCCGCGCACATCCTTTCCACCACGCCGGAGGAAATGAATGAGGCCGAAGCCAACATGGCGCGCATTCTGACGAGCCTCGACAACAACCTGCAGGTCTATGACAAGCTGATCTCCTCGGACGAGGAAAGGGGCATCAACACCCGCTTCCGCGCCAAGTTCGCTGATTACATGAAGGCGCACGACCGGATGATCGATCTGTCCCGCAAAAACCAGAATGCGGAGGCGACAGACCTGTTCAAGGGGGTGATGCGGCAATTGTTCAACGAGTACTCCGAGCTGGCCAATCAGGCCGTCGCGCTGAACAACGAGGGCGCAAAATCCGACTACGCCATGTCGGTTGAAAGCTATTCGCAGACGCGGCTGTTTCTGCTCGCAGCCGTTGTCTTCAGCACGGTCGTCAGTCTGATTGCGATGCTGTTCGCGGTGTTCGGCGTGTCGCGGCCGATCGGACGCATCACCCGGGCCATGGGCCAGGTGAGCGGCGGTGATCTCAAGGCCGACATCCCCTACACCCGGAAACACAACGAAATCGGCGAGATGGCAACGGCCCTTGTCGTCTTCCGCGACAATCTGGCCGAGACCGAGCGGCTGCGTGCGGAACAGGCGGAAGCCGAGAAACGCGCGGTCGTGGAACAGCGGGCGGCCATGCACGCGCTCGCCGATCGCTTCGACGCGGAGGTCTCTTCCATCGTCAGCACCGTCGCCTCCGCCGTGTCCCAGCTGCAGCAGAACGCCAGCAATCTGAGTTCATCGGCGGACGAGACGTCGCAGCAGTCGACCGTCGTCGCGGCCGCCGCCGAGCAGGCGACGTCCAACGTCCAGACGGTTGCGTCGGCTGCCGATGAGCTTGCTGCCTCCGTCCGCGAGATCGGGCAGCAGGTGAGCGTGTCTTCCCAGGTCGTCCGCGAAGCGACGGGGAGGGCCGAAAGCGCCGCGGCGGTCGTCCGCGATCTGGCGGTGAGTGCCCAGCGTATCGGCGATGTCGTCAACCTGATCACCGACATCGCCTCGCAGACCAACCTGCTCGCCCTCAATGCCACCATCGAGGCGGCGCGCGCCGGCGAGGCCGGCAAGGGCTTCGCCGTCGTCGCCACGGAAGTGAAGATGCTCGCGGAGCAGACATCCAAGGCGACTGGCGAGATCACCTCGCAGATCTCGACGGTCCAGGAGGCCACGAACGAGGTCGTGAAGGCGATCGAGGCCGTCTCGGCGACGATTCGGAAGGTTGACGAGATCTCGTCCGCCATCGCTTCCTCCGTCGAGGAGCAGGGGGCTGCCACCGGCGAGATCGCCCAGAACGTCCAGCAGGCCGCCCAAGGCACCCAGGAGGTCTCCACCAACATCGTGTCGGTCTCGTCGGCCGCCAACGATACCGGCCGGGCATCGGCCGAAATCTCGACCGCCGCCAACGAGCTATCCGACCAGGCCGCCTCGCTGCGCAGCCAGGTCGACGCCTTCATCGGCCGCATCCGCGCGGCATAAGGCAGCCTGGGGCCGGCGACGGAAGCGCCGCCGGCTCCAGTTCGAACGGATAGAGGCCATCGGCCCGGGGGCAGGCGCATCCTGAGTCCGGGTCTTTGCCATGCGCCGGAATGGTCGCCGGCCGCTTGCCCCCGCCGCCGTCTGTGCGACACTCGGGATCGGATTCGCCTAACTCGAGCGCCGCCCGCCGGCCGCATCACAGGACCCGTCCCATGGCCCGTCGCCCCACCGATCCCCGCGCCGCCGCCGAGGCGCTGTTCAAGCCGGCCCAGCCGAAGGCCGAGCCGGTCGCCCGCCCGGCGCCGGGCACGCTGCCGCCGGGGCGCGAGATGGTGTCGCTCCGGATCGACCGCGACGTGCTGGAGCATTTCCAGGAAGACGGACCCGGCTGGCAGGACCGCATGAACGCAGCGCTCCGCAAGGCGGCCGGGCTCTAGGGCGTTTGAAGGTCGGGAGACTCAGACCTTCCGGCGCGCTGGGCGTTTGGCGCCCGCGCGGTTGAGGTCCACGGCGGCCCGGACGAGGGCCTTGAAGGCCGTCTCGTCGATCGCATCGCCGTCGTGGACGTCGATGGCGCGGCGGGCATTGCCATCCAGGCTCGCATTGAACAGGCGGGAGGGGTCTTCGAGCGACGCGCCCTTGGCGAAGGTGAGCTTCAGCTTGTCCTTGTAGCTCTCGCCGGTGCAGATCATCCCGTAGCAGTACCAGACCGGAACGCCGCGCCATTTCCAGTCCTCGACGACGTCGGGAACTGCCTCGCGGATCCATCGGCGCAGCTGCGCCAGCGCGTCGCCGCGCCAGTCGGCGAGGGCACGGATCTTCTCGTCGATCTTGTCGGAGGGGGAGGTTGCGGGCGCGCTGTCAGTCATGGCCGGTTGCCTCTTTCGAGACGTCAGCGAAGGGGCTCGGGGAGCACCCTAAAGCCTTTCCCGGCGAAGGGAAATCTGATGCGCTGTCAGCGACAGTGTCGAGCCGGCGGCCAAGATGGCCTATCGGCGTTTGTCATCGCCTGTGGCTGCGGGTCGGCAGCGGCAGGCTGATCCGGACGCCGGCTGAAACCGGCGTCCAGGAGATCGGATCGTCAGGCCGTCGGGCGATCAGGCCGCGAGGCGGATGGTCTCGTCGCGGGCGGCGGTGGCCGGCGCGTCGGTCTTGCTGCCCTCGATGGAGGTGAGTTCGACCGGGCGGCGCAGCGTGCCGGCAACGGCGGCCGGGATGTCGGAGCGGCTCAGGCCGATGTCGCGCAGTTCCTTGTCGGAGAACGCGGACAGCTCGGAGTAGACGCGCTGCATCTGGCGGGCTTCGGCGAAGCTGGCGGACAGCGAGCGAAAGCTGGAGACGACGAAGTGGCCGAAGGCACGGGCGAGACGGGCGGTCTCTTCGGCGCGCAGCACGCGGGCCTGGGCTTCGATGCGGTTCGTGTCGAGCGGCTGGGAGGTCGTGATGTTCTTCATGGTATCATCAGTCTTCGGTTCGGATCGTCCGCATCGGTGCGGACCGGGTGGGGTGTGTTGCCCCTCTGCGACATGAGATAGTCCCGACCCGAGCCATGCGGTACCGTGAATTGTTGCAATGCAGCAATGCGATGGGCGAGACGCTCCGCGGATGCATGGCCGGGTCGCGTCGAGCGCGTGGCGCAGTGCAGCAGAAGCAGGCCCCACGCAAGCCTGGGTCCGGCCGCGGGCCGTCCCTGTGTGCGGGGGCGGGCCAGGGAGCCCCTTCGCCCGGTAGCGGACGGATACAAAAAGGGCCCAGGATGCGGGACCCTGAGCCTGTTGTCGTGGGCTGAACGGACGGCGAGGGCGTCGTCCGTCTGCTTGGCGCGTCTTGGCGCCGGCTGGTCTTAGCGCTGGCGGGCCTTGCGGGCGGCGTACTTGGCGTCGCGCGCCGCCTTGCGGGCGGCCTCGTCCTCGACCACGCGGGTCAGGAGACGGTTCTTCTCCGCGAGCTTGGCCTGTTCCTCGGCTTCCTTGGCGGCGGCGAGCGCCGCTTCTTCGGCAGCCTTTTCGGCGGCGAGGGCGGCTTCGCGTGCGGCTTCCTCGGCCTTCAGGCGCTCCTGTTCCTCGCGCTTGGCCCTCTGGCGTTCTTCGCGGGCGGCGGCAACCGCGGCCCGCTCCTGGCGCTTCGCTTCCATCGCCGGGTCGCTCAGCTTCGCCTTGGCCTTCTCCAGGAGAGCCGCCTTGGCGGCATTCGCGTTGCTGAGGCGATCCTGGAAGTCGTTGTTGCTGTGTTTCAAACCGAGTTTCACCATGTCTGTAAGATATGACCGGACCCCGTCCGGCAATTGCCCACTGGAAATGGGCCTTGTTGAAGAAAAGGTCAATGCGCCGGTCGGGTGTGGCTGCCCCCCGACGCGGTTTTGGCCGACCTTATCCGCCGGCCCGCTGGGCCGCGCGCACTGGTCGCTTGCGGGTGAGCGGCCAGATCAGTCGGCGCCAGGCAAGCGACAGGCCGGTCCACACCAGGAACAGCGCCGCGATCGACGCCAGGCCGGCGACAGTCTGCCCGGCGATGCCGTAGATCTCGCCCGTGTGGATGAAGCGCATCCAGGTGCGGGCCCGCCGGCCGGGGGACTGCTGGTCGCCGCCGGTCGCCGCGACGACGGTGCCGTCGGCCCGCGAAACCGACAGGGTCGTCCTGGCCGCGGGCTGGACGCCGTTGCCGCTATCGACGGTGGCCGTCACCGTCCGCGCGCCCGCCGAGGGCAGCGCCAGCGTGATCGTGCGCCAGTCCGGATCGACGCTCCGGGCGGTTTCAAGCACCCGGTCGAGCGACACCGGGTCGGCGGCGCGCGCGGCTGGGCGTACCTCACGGGCGCCGCCGCCTGCCTGTCCCTGGGCTGCCGCGGGCGGACCTGAGCGCCCCTGGGGCGCCGCCTCGCCATAGAGCGCGAACACCAGACCGTTCGCCCAGGAATAGGAGAACACCGCGCCCGAGACGACGATCAGCACCAGCGGCACCAGCGCCCAGACGCCGAACACGTGGTGCCAGTTGTAGTCGCGGGCCTTCGGCGTCGGCAGCCCGCGGCGAAAGAGCAGCTTGGTCTTCAGGAGCGACCACCGCCAGCGCTTCGGCCACCAGAGAACCGCGCCGGAGACGAGGATGAACAGGAACGCCAGGTTCGCCGCGTCGATGATGGAGCGTCCGATCGGGCGGGCGTCGCCGCTCAGCGCGAACCAGCGGTGAAGCTGTTCGACGGTACCGAAGAAACCATCCACGCGCTCCACGCCGCTGCCCAGGGTCGCGCCGGTGTAGGGATCCAGGAACGCGCGGTCGCGTCGCCCGGCTGTCGCCAGCACCGGGCCTTCCGGATCGCGGGTGAGCACCAGCGAAGCGTCGTCGCCAAGGGCCTCGCGGGCATGCGCCGCCAGGCTGTCCAGGTCGAGCCGCGTCCGGCCTTCCGAGGCGACGGTGAACGCCTGACGCTCGGCGAAGGCGACGATCTGGCGCTCGTAGGTCAGCAGCACGCCGGTTGCGGACAGGAAGAAGACGACGAGGCCGACGGCGACCCCGGCGGCGAGATGGGACCAGAAGACGATGCGGCGGAACGGCATGGTGCGCGAGCTCGACAGGAGAGGCGGCCGAAAGGGTTCATCGGCCGCGGGCCTGACCACGCGTCTACGAGGATCCCGGTGGCGGGGCATTGAGGGAACGCAAGGAACCCTTCATGCCTACGCGGCCATCCATTTCCGCGGATCGGTCTCCAGCGTGCCGCGCTCGCGGCCCAGCGCCTCGACCAGGTCGGCGATGGTGTCGAGCGAGTGGATGGAGCGGAACTCGTCCACGTGCGGCAGCATCGCGCGGATGCCCCGGGCCTTGGCCTCGAAGCGATCGTAGCGCAGCAGCGGGTTCAGCCAGATCAGCCGCCGGCAGGAGCGGTGCAGGCGGTCCATCTCGTGGGCAAGGTCCTCGTCGGAATCCCGCTCCAGCCCGTCGGTGACCAGCAGCACGATCGGTCCGCCGTGCATCACCCGGCGCGACCATTTCCGGTTGAAGTCGCGCAGCGCGGCGGCGATCCGCGTGCCGCCCGACCAGTCCTCCACCGAGCCCGCGCAGGCGGCCAGCGCCTCGTCGGGGTCCTTCATGCGCAGCTGGCGGCTGACGTTGGTAAGCCGCGTGCCGAACAGGAAGGTCGTCACCCGGCGCCGCTCGCCGAGCGCGTGCAGGAAGTGGAGGAGCAGCCGGCTATAAGGGCTCATCGACCCGGAGATGTCGAACAGCGCGACGATCGGCGGGGAAATCTCCGCCGGCTTCTTGAAGGCGAGCGTCATCGACTGGCCGCCGCCGCGCAGGCTCTGGCGGATCGACCGGCGCATGTCGATGCGGCGTCCGCGCGAGGCGGTCACGAAGCGGCGGGTCTTCACCGTGTCCAGCGGCAGCACGAGCGAGCGCAGCGCGATCTTCGCGGCCGCGATCTCCGCCGCGGTCATCTGGGCGAAGTCCTTCTGCTGCAGCACCTCCGAGCCGGAGACCGTGTGGCGGGCGTCGATCTCAATCTCGGGCCGCTCAGTCTCGGTGTTGCGCTCGCGGCCGGCATTGAGCGCCTGCGCGACCCGCAGCGAGCCGGCCTTCGCCTTGGGGGCCGACTGGCGCGGCGGAGCGACCGGCGACAGCAGCTCGATCATCTTCTGCAGCAGGCCGCGGGCACGCCAGAACTGCTCGAACGCCTCGTGGAAGACGGCCTGGTGCTCGCGCTTGGAGACGAACACGGCGTGCAGCGCCCAGTAGAAGTCGTCGCGCCGGGTGATGCCCGCCGCCTCGACCGCCGCAACCGCATCCAGCACGCGCGCCGGGCCGACCGGCATGCCGGCGGCGCGCAGCAGCCGCGCGAAGTGGGTGATGTTGTCGAGGAGCCTGCCGCTCGGGTCGCCGGCCGCATCGGCCGTCGATGCCCCCGCGGCCTCGGGCCGGTCGTTGGCGTCCGGGTTGCTCATAGGGTTGGCTGGGTCTCGTCGGGTTTGGTCTTGATCTGCTCGAGGAGCCGGGTCAGCTCGCTCGCCTGCACCCGGGCGATGTCGTCCTGGTACTTCAGCAGAACGCCGAGCGTGTCGGAGACCACCGCCGGATCGAGCGCGATCTGGTCGAGTTCGCAAAGCGCGGTGGCCCAGTCCAGCGTCTCGGCGACGCCGGGCGCCTTGAACAGGTCGTCCTGCTGGCGCAGCGCCTGGACGAAGGCGACGATCTCGCGCGACAGCGTCTCGCTCGCCTGGGGCGCCTTCAGGCGAACGATGTCGAGCTCGCGCTCGGCCGAGGGATAGTCGACCCAGTGATAGAGGCACCGGCGCTTCAGCGCGTCGTGGATCTCGCGGGTCCGGTTGGTGGTGATGATGACGATCGGCGGCTGGTCGGCGCGGATCGTGCCGATCTCCGGGATCGTGACCTGGCTGTCGGAGAGCACTTCCAGCAGGAACGCCTCGAAGGCCTCGTCGGCGCGGTCGAGTTCGTCGATCAGCAGCACCGGCGGGCCGTTGAGGTCGGGCTCCAGCGCCTCCAGCACCGGGCGCTTCACCAGGAAACGCTCGGAAAAGATGTCGGAAGCGAGTTCGGTGCGGTCGGTCTGGCCGGCGGCCTCCGCGATGCGGATTTCCACCATCTGGGCCGGGTAGTTCCACTCGTAGACCGCGGTGGAGACGTCCAGTCCCTCGTAGCACTGCAGCCGGATCAGCTTGCGGTTCAGCCCGCCCGCCAGCACCTTGGCGATCTCGGTCTTGCCGACGCCGGCTTCCCCCTCGAGGAACAGCGGCCGCTGCATCTTGAGCGCCAGGTACAGCACCGTCGCGAGCGAGCGGCCGGCGACGTAGTTCGCGCCCTGCAGAAGGGCGAGCGTCTCGTCGATCGATCCGGGGACGGGCGTCATCGTCATACGCAGACTCCAAGGGAGGGCCGTTTCAGGAGAGGCGGCATCGCGTCGCCACAGGCGGATGAAGCCCGGGCCTCCCGCTGGTGAGGGATCGGCCGGGCCGGAAACGACGTCACCATGACGCTCCGGCGCGGCGGCTTCAAGCACCGCGGGGCCGCGAAAGCAATTCGCGCGCTCCGCATCTTTCCTCCGCGCCCGGCGCGGATTACGTTTCGCCCCCGCGCTGTACCGTCCGTTTCACTCCGTTCGCGAGGCTCCACCGATGACCACCATCACCACCGACGACGGCATTGCGCTCCATGTGCGTCGCGACGGCGATCCGGGCAAGCCGGCGGTGCTGCTCTCCAACTCGCTCGGCACCGACCTCACCATGTGGGACGATCAGGTCGCGCCACTGGTGGAGCACTTCCACGTGGTCCGCTACGACGTGCGCGGCCACGGCAAGAGCGATGCGCCGGCCGGCGACTACACCATCGATCGTCTCGGCAAGGACGCGGTCGCGGTGCTGAAGGGCTTCGGCATCGAGAAGGCCGCCTTCTGCGGCGTGTCGATGGGCGGCATGGTGGGCATGTGGCTCGGCGTCCACGCCCCCGGCCGGGTCACGCGGCTGGCGCTCTGCAACACCGCCGCGATGATGCCGCCGAAGGACGCCTGGCAGCAGCGCATCGATACGGTGCTTGCCGACGGCATGGCCGCCATCGTCGACGCGGTGGTCGCCCGCTGGTTCACCGAGCCGTTCATCGAGAACGAGCCGGAGAAGGTCGCGCGGGTCCGCGCCATGCTGCTGGAGACGGCGCCGGCCGGATACGCGGGCTGCTGCGCCGCCATCCGCGACATGGACCAGCGTTCGGCGATTTCCGGCATCGGCCGGCCGACCCTGGTGGTGGCCGGCGCCGACGATCCGGCGACGCCGCCGGCGCGCGGCGAGGAAATCGCGGCGGCGATCAAGGGGGCCGAACTTGAGATCCTTCCGGACTGCGCGCATCTCTCCAACATCGAGCAGACCCAGCTGTTCAATGCCCGGGTGATCCCGTTCCTCGCTGCGCGCTGATCAGGTCTGCGCGAAACGTCATTCCCAGATGGCTGCGTCAGGAGTACACGTTTGCACAAAGCGAGGCGATTTCGCCCGATTGTGCAATCGGATACTCCCATGATCACTCTGGACCGTACCGACAAGAAAATCCTGGGCATCCTTCAGGAAGACTGCACGCTGCCCGTCGCCGAGATCGGCCGAAAGGTGGGCCTCTCCACGACGCCCTGCTGGCGCCGCATCCAGCGGCTCGAGGAGGAGGGCGTGGTCACCCGGCGGGTGGCGATTCTCGACCCCGCGAAGGTCAACGCCAAGGTCACCGCCTTCGTGGCGATCACCACCAACCAGCACACCGAAGACTGGCTGGAGCGCTTCGCGACGGCGATCAAGGCGCTGCCGGAGGTGGTCGAGTTTTACCGGATGGCCGGCTCCGTCGACTACCTGCTGCGCGTCGTCGTCGCCGACATCGAGGCCTACGACGCCTTCTACAAGAAGCTGATTTCCAAGATCGAGGTGGCGGACGTGTCGACCACGTTCGCGATGGAGCGCATCAAGTCGACCACGGAGCTGCCGCTCGGCTTCATCCAGCTCGACAAGGACAAGAACCGCCCGTCGCCGTCGTCGTGAGGCGTCGGACCGTCCGCTGGCTCAGCCGAGCCTGCTCGGATCGCGCGTGACGACGGCGGGTTCGTTGGACGGTCGCCGGGGCAGCGGGCCGCCGTTCTCCGACATGTCGGTGCCGACGGCTTCGCTGGTGGCGGTCTTCCGGGGGAACAGGAACGACAGCACGATCGCGCCGCCGATCAGGAACACCGTTACGCCGAGGCTCACGAGGGCCTCCGTCTCGCCGATGAACGCGTCCCAGAGGATCTTGCCGCCGATGAAGATCAGGACGGCGGACAGCGCCGGCTTCAGGTAGCAGCAGCGCGCCACGAGCGCGTCGATCACGAAGTAGAGTGCCCGCAGGTTCAGGATCGCGAACACGTTCGAGGTGTAGACGATGAACGGGTCGCGGCTGATGGCGAGCACCGCCGGGATCGAATCCACCGCGAAGATCAGGTCGGAAATCTCGACGACGATCAGCGCGAACAGCAGGGGCGTCGCCACCAGCGCCACACGGCCCGTCGCGGGGCGTTCCTCGCGCACGACGAACCGTGCGCCGTGCATCCGGTGGGTCATCGGGATGTGGCGCGCCAGGAAGCGGAACACCGGGTTGTTGGCGATGTCGATGGTCTCCTCATGGTCGTGGAGGAGAAGCTTGATGCCGGTGAAGATCAGCAGGGCCGAGAAGAACAGCAGCACCCACTCGAACTTGTGGAGGACGGCGGCGCCGGTTCCGATCAGGATGGCGCGGAACACCATGGCGCCGAGGATGCCCCAGAACAGCACGCGGTGCCGGTGTTCGCGGGGGATCCCGAAATAGACGAAGATCACCGACATCACGAACACGTTGTCGAAGGACAGGCTCTGTTCGACGATGTAGGCGGTGAAGAACTTTGCGCCCGCGTCCATGCCGGCGGTGACCCACACGCCGATACCGAACAGGACGGCGAGGCCCGCGTATCCCGAGGCGAGCAGCAGGCTCTCCTTCATGCCCACGACGTGGGCCCGGCGATGCAGGATCCCCAGATCGACGATCAGAACGATGGCGACGAGTGAAAAGAAGACGGTCCAGAAGACCGGGGATGCGCCAATCGTGTCTGAATCGGGAATCATCGGGGGTTCGCTTTTACGCAGCCGGCGAAGTGTCGCGACCGTAACGCACGTCCTGCTCTGGTATGTGTCGGAAGATCGGTGCGCGGAGCCCCATATGCAAGGGCCGGGGGCGACATCACGTGGGATGATGCGTAGATTGGAACGGAACTGAATTTCCGCTCCCGCTGGCGGACGTGCCGCCTGGCCGTTGCCCGTGGGTCGGAGGACTGCGGGCATGACGGTCGTGCCACGATCGATGCCCGCCTGCCGTTCAAGACCGTCAACCGCAGCGTGACCCGATGAACAAGCCCGTCGTTCGACGTTCAGCCTGTCCCCACGACTGTCCGTCCACCTGTGCGCTGGAGATCGACGTCCTCGACCCGCGCACGATCGGCCGGGTGCGCGGCGCGAAGTCCAACGACTACACGGCCGGAGTCATCTGCGCGAAGGTCGCCCGCTACGCCGAGCGCGTGCACAACCCCGACCGGCTGACGAAGCCGCTGGTGCGGACGGGGCCGAAGGGGTCCGGGCAGTTCGCGGAAGTCGGCTGGGACGAGGCCCTCGACCGGGTGGCCGAAGCCTTTCTGGCGGCGGAAGCGCGCCACGGTTCCGAGAGCGTCTTTCCCTACTACTACGCCGGTACCATGGGGCTGGTTCAGCGCGACGGCATCCACCGCGTCCGCCACCTGAAGCGCTATTCGCGCCAGTTCGACACCATCTGCACCAATCCCGCCTGGACGGGCTACATCGCCGGCACCGGCAGGCTCGCCGGTCCCGATCCGCGCGAGATCGACAGGTCCGACTGCGTGGTCATCTGGGGCACCAACGCCGCCGCGACCCAGGTCAACGTGATGACCCACGCGATCGCCGCCCGGAAGGCCCGTGGCGCGACCATCGTGGCGATCGACGTCTACGAGACCGAGACCGTCCGCCAGGCGGACCTGAAGCTGGTGCTGCGGCCGGGAACCGACGCGGCGCTCGCCTGCGCGGTCATGCACGTCCTGTTTCGCGACGGCTATGCGGACCGCGACTACATGGCCCGCTTCGCCGACTGTCCGGACGAGCTGGAGGCGCATCTGGCCGAGCGGTCGCCGGGCTGGGCCGCCGACATCACCGGGCTCGCGGTGGCCGATATCGAGGCCTTCGCCCGGCTGGTGGGGACGACGCCGCGCACCTTCCTGCGGCTCGGCTACGGCTTCACCCGGCAGCGCAATGGCGCGGTGGCCATGCACGCGGCGGCGTCGATCGCGACGGTGGCCGGCCTCTGGCAGCACGAGGGCGGCGGCGCCTTCCACAACAACGGCGCCATCTATCAGCTGAACATGTCGATGGTGACCGCGGCCGATGCGGTCGATCCGTCCACCCGTCGGCTCGACCAGTCGCGGCTGGGGGCGGTGCTGACCGGCGACCCGGACGTCCTGTTCGGCGGGCCGCCAGTGAGCGCCATGCTGATCCAGAACACGAACCCCGTCTCGGTCTGCCCGGACCAGGAGCGCGTCAAGCGCGGGTTCGCGCGCGAGGACCTGTTCGTCTGCGTTCACGAGCAGATCATGACCGAAACGGCGCGGATGGCCGACGTGGTGCTGCCGGCGACGATGTTCGTGGAGCACGACGACATCTACAAGGGCGGCGGCCACCAGTATCTGCTGTTCGGGCCGAAGCTCATCGACGGCCCCGAGGGCTGCCGCTCGAACCACGAGGTGAACACCGCGCTCGCCGCCCGCCTGGGGGTTCACCACAAGGGCGACGACATGGACCCGCGCGCGCACATCGACTGGATGCTGCGGCACTCCGGGCACGGGACGCTCGCCGAGCTTGAGGAAAAGGGCTGGATCGACTGCCAGCCGCCGTTCGAAGAGGCGCACTATCTGGGCGGCTTCAATCATCCGGACGGCAAGTTCCGCTTCAAGCCGGACTGGACCAAGGTCAAGGCCAACAACAACGGTCCCATGGGCCCGTGGGAGGCGATCCCGGCGCTCCCCGATCATTGGGGCGTTATCGACGGCGCGACCGACGCGTTTCCGTTCCGGCTGGTGACCGCGCCGGCGCGATCGTTCCTCAACTCGACGTTCAACGAGACGCCCGGCTCGATCGCCAAGGAGCGGATGCCCACGGTGATGATCCATCCCGACGATGCCGCCGCGCTCGGCCTGGAGGAGGGGGCGCGGGTCAGCGTCTCGAACCGGCAGGGCACGGTGGTGGTCGCCGCCCGGCTGTTTGCCGGGGTTCAGCGCGGTGTGGTGATTTCCGAGGGGCTGTGGCCCAACGCCGCCTTCGAAGGCGGCCGGGGCATCAACACGCTGACCTCGTCCGAACCGATTGCGCCCTATGGCGGTGCGGCCTTCCACGATACCCGCGTGGCGCTTGCCGCCGCCGATGCCGTGGTCTAGAGCCTTTTTCGAGCAGCTGGAATCGCCGGGAGCGCGGAAATGCGTCCGGATTCAATGTCTTGGGCAACCGCTCTTGGCCGCGCGCACTCGACCGGGGCGGGGCCTGCTCTAGATGGACTCGTCGTTTGAAGACATCGCGGGAGTGTCGGAATGGGTGAGGGGTATGTGATGCGGGCCGGCCGGCTTCTGGCCTCCCTGGGTCTGGTGGTCGCCGTCATGGCGGCCACGCCGTCGATGGCGCAGAACGCGTCGGCGAGCAGCGGGGCGCTGTCCCGCAAGCTGGTGGATGCCTGCGTCTACGATCAGTACCGCCGGCAGGGAAACAGCGACGGCATCCTGAAGCGCTGCCAGTGCGCCGCGCGCAAGTCCGGCTCGTCGATAAGCGCCGACCAGGTCGCCAGGCTCCAGGTCGGGGCGCCTCTCACGGGCTCGGTCCGCGACGAGGTCTACAAGGGCATCGCCGCCTGCCAGTGAGCGATCAGCCGGCGCCCGGCCAGATCAGCGGGGCAGCCGGCTCGCTCGCCCCTACGTGCCGGACATGACCGTCCACAAGTCTTGCCGTCCCGCTTGCCAGGGCGGAGAGCGCGGCCGGATAGATCCGGTGCTCGCAGGCGAGCACCCGGGCCGCCAGCGTCTCGGCCGTGTCCGCGTCCAGCACCGGGACGGCGGCCTGCATGACGATCGGGCCCGCGTCCAGTTCGGCGCTGACGATGTGGACGCTGCAGCCGTGGATGCGCACGCCCTCGGCCAGCGCCCGTTCGTGTGTGTCGAGGCCCTTGAACGATGGCAGCAGCGACGGGTGGATGTTGAGGATCCGGCCGGCGAACCGGTCGACGAATGCGCCGCTCAGGACCCGCATGAAACCCGCCAGGCAGATGAACTCCGCGCCGCTCGCCTCGATGGCCTCCGCGACCGCCGCCTCGAACGCGGCCTTGGTCGCGAACGCCTTGTGGTCGATGACGGAGGTCGCGATGCCGGCCGTAGCCGCGGTGTCGAGCGCGCCGGCACCCGGCCGGTTGGAGATCACGAGGACGATCTCGGCCGGATAGTCGGGTGCCTTCGCGGCTTCGATCAGGGCGGCCATGTTGGAACCGCGCCCGGAGACGAGCACGGCCACGGGTGTCCGGCGGGCGCTCATCACAGGGCCAGGGTGCCGCTGTAGGCGACTTCTCCGTCCCCCTCGACCAGTTCTCCAAGCGGGAAGACGGTCTCGCCGGCCGCGCGCAGCAGATCGGCCACCGCATCCGCATCGTCCGGCGCCACGATCACCACCATGCCGACGCCGCAGTTGAAGGTGCGCAGCATCTCGCCGGCCTCGACCGGACCGGCGGACGCCAGCCACGAGAACACCGGCGGCACCGGGATGCGGTCGAGCGCGATCGCCGCCGAACACGTCTTGGGCAATACACGCGGCACGTTTTCCGTGATCCCGCCGCCGGTGATGTGGGCGAGCGCCTTCACCGCGTCGGGCCGGGCCTTGAACACGCTCTTGAGCGCCTCGACGTAGATCCGGGTCGGCTCGAGGAGCGCGGTGCCGAGGGTCTTCGATCCGTCGAACGGAGCAGGGGCGTCCAGCGTGGCGCCCGCCTGCTCGACGATGCGCCGCACCAGCGAATAGCCGTTGGAGTGGACGCCCGAGGAAGCGATGCCGAGCAGGCGGTCGCCCGCTCCGACGTCGCCGCGCGGCAGCACGCGGCCGCGTTCGACCGCGCCCACCGCGAAGCCCGCAAGGTCGTAGTCGCCCGGCGCATACATGCCCGGCATTTCCGCCGTCTCGCCGCCGATGAGCGCAGCGCCCGCCTGGCGGCAGCCTTCGGCGATGCCGGCGACCACGTCGCGCGCCACGCCGACCTCGAGCCGGCCGCAGCCGAAGTAATCGAGGAACAGCAGCGGCTCGGCGCCCTGCACGACCAGGTCGTTGACGCACATGGCGACCAGATCGATGCCGATCGTCGTGTGGACGCCGGTGTCGCTGGCGAGCTTCAGCTTGGTGCCCACCCCGTCGGTGGCGGCCACGAGGAGCGGATCCTCGAAGCCCGCGGCCTTCAGGTCGAACAGGCCGCCGAAGCCGCCGAGCGAGGCATCCGCGCCGGCGCGCGCCGTCGCCTTGGCGAGCGGCGCGATGGCACGGACGAAGGCGTTGCCCGCGGAGATGTCCACGCCGGCATCGGCGTAGGTGACGGACGGGCGGTCCGGGGTCTTGGTCATTGCGAGGGCAGGCTCCGTTGGGTTCGGCCGCATCCAATCCGGCCGGCGCATCGAATGCAACCGGGTTTTCGTTCGCGCGGCTGGAAGATCCGCAGATGCGCGCGCCCCGGACGCATGTCATAAATCGCACGCAAAAACAGCAGCGAAGGCGTGGTCTGTGTCGTGACGATCCCCAATCTCCTGACGGTTCTGCGCTTTCTGCTCGTGCCGGTGGTCGTCTGGGCCATCGCCGACGGTCATCACATCCTGGCGTTCGCGGTGTTCGTCATCGCCGGCGTGACCGATGGACTGGACGGTTTCATCGCCAAGAAGTGGAACCTTTCCAGCAGCTTGGGAGCGTATCTGGATCCACTAGCCGACAAGGCGCTGCTGGTGTCGATCTTCGTGGCGCTCGGCGTGGTGGGGGCGCTCCCGATCTGGCTGGTCGCGCTGGTCGTGGCGCGTGACGCGTTGATCCTCGCGGCCGTCGTCGTCTCCAGCCTGCTCGGACAGACGCTGCCGATTCGCCCCCTGTTCGTGAGCAAGCTCAACACCGTCGCCCAGATTCTGCTGGCCGCTCTGGTGCTTGCCGCCTCGGCGTTCGACCTGAACCTCGCCCGTCCGATCGCCGTGATGGTGCTGGTGGTGGCTGCCTTGACGGCGGCGTCGGCCGGGGCCTATCTCGTCGCGTGGCTTCGCTACATGAGCGTGCGGACCCCCGCCAAATGATCAGGAGAGGATCCTCAACCGTGACCTTGGGTCGCCAGATCGTCTTCTGGGTAGCTGCCGCGATCGGCTTCCTGCTCCTGCTCAGGCTCTTTCAGGGCATCCTGCTGCCGTTCGTCGGCGGCATGTTCCTGGCCTATCTGCTGAACCCGATCGCCCGCTGGCTCCAGCGCCGCGGCCTCAACCGCGTGATCGCCACCAGCCTGATCCTCATCGTGTTCCTGATCGTCGGCATCGTCGGCATGGTCGTCATCCTGCCGGCCGTCTTCAACCAGATCACCGGCTTCCTGGAGCGGGTCCCGAGCTACATCTCGCACCTGCAGGCCTTCCTCAGCGAACATGCCGAGACGAACCGCCTGGCCGACGCCATCGGCGTCGACGCCAGCGAGCTGCAATCGGCGGTGACCAACCTCGTCAGCCAGGGCACCAGCTGGGCCGGCAGCGTGGTCAAGTCGGTCTGGTCCGGCAGCCAGGCGCTGATTTCGGTGCTGTCGCTCATCGTGGTCACCCCGGTGATCGCCTTCTACCTGCTGATCGACTGGGATCGCATGGTGAAGACGCTGGACAATCTGCTGCCCCGCGCCCACGCCGACACGATCCGCGAGCTGTTCCGCGAGATGGACCGCGCGGTGTCGGGGTTCATCCATGGTCAGGTGTCGCTCTGCCTGATCCTGGGTCTCTTCTACGCGGTCTCGCTCGTGGCCGTCGGCCTCAACCACGGCCTCATCATCGGCCTGACGGCGGGCTTCATCTCCTTCGTTCCCTATCTGGGATCCGGCCTCGGCTTCGCCATTTCGGTCGGCGTCGCGCTCAACCAGTTCTGGCCCGACAGCATCATGGTCGGCATCGTCGTGGCGATCTTCCTGGTCGGCCAGTTCCTCGAAGGCAACGTCCTGCAGCCGAAGCTCGTCGGCGGCCGGGTCGGCCTGCATCCGGTGTGGCTGATCTTCGCGCTGTTCGCCTTCGGCTACCTCTTCGGCTTCGCCGGAATGCTGATCGCGGTGCCGGCGTCTGCCGCGGTGGGCGTGCTGGTCCGCTTCTTCGTCCGCCGCTACCGCGAAAGCCGGATCTACCAGGGAGACGTGACCGACGATGAGGGCGATCCCGCCGTCGCCGCGGTGCCGCTGTCTCCCGACGTCGGGGCGAGCGGGGAGGGTCCCTACCGAGCCAAGGCGGCACCGGTGATCTCCGGGCCGCATCCGACCCGAAAAGGAGGGGCGTGATCGGCGGACCGGACGAGCGCCCACGGCAACTGCCGTTAACTCTCGCACTGGCGCCGTCCTTTCGACGCGAGGATTTTGTGGTCGGCGGCTCCAACGGCGCCGCCTGGGCGCTGATCGAACGCTGGCCCGACTGGCCGCACCGCGTCGCGCTGATGGTCGGCGGCGAGGGCACCGGCAAGAGCCATCTGTCCGCCATCTGGGCCGCGCGTGCCGATGCGCGCATCGTTTCCGCCAACGACCTTGCCGACAGCGACCCGGTGTCGCTCGTGCATTCCGGCACGCTTGTCGTGGAGGATTGCGACCGCTTCCCTCTCGACGAGCCGGCGCTCTTTCATCTGCTGAACGCGGTCCAGTCCGCCAAGGGGTTCCTGCTGCTGTCGGCCCGCGTTCCGCCGTCGGAGTGGAAGATCGGCACGCCGGACCTCGCCTCGCGGTTGCGCGCGATTCCCCCGACCTTCATCGGCGAGCCCGAGGACGAGCTGCTGCAGCGGGTGCTGACGAAGCTGTTCCGCGATCGCCAGATCGCCGTCGATCCGACCGTGGCGGACTATCTGGTGCGGCGCATGGAGCGCTCGTTCCGGGCGGGGCTCCGGGTGGTCGAGGCGCTCGACCGCGAGGCGCTGGCGCGCGGCCGCGCGATCACCCGGCCGATGGCGGCGGAGGTCCTGGTGCGCGAGGGGCTGGGCGAGGCGGAGGGCGACGACGATCCGGAGACGTGATCGCGGGCGGCCGGTATCGGTGGAAAGGGCGCTTTCCTCCGGGCCGGGAGAAAATTCCGTCATACTCGCAGTGTAGGACCGCGCGATGAACCAGGGAGGGGCGTATGGACGCGACCACTGAACAGGCAGCGGCAACGGCTGAGAGCAGCATCGAGGGAATGACCGGCGAGGAGCTGCGCACCCAGCCGGAGCGTTTCGTCAATCGCGAGCTCTCCTGGCTGCAGTTCAACGTGCGCGTCCTCGAGGAATCGGAGAATGCGAACCACCCGCTGCTGGAACGCCTGCGCTTCCTGTCGATCTCGGCGAACAATCTCGACGAGTTCTTCATGGTCCGCGTCGCCGGCCTCAAGGGCATGCAGCGCGAGGGCGTGGAGACCCGCAGCGACGACGGCCTCACCCCCAGCGACCAGCTGGCGCGGATCGGCGAGGCGGTCAGCAAGCTGCAGCGCGCCCAGCAGCGCCAGTGGGCGGAGCTGTCCCGCGAACTGGAATCGGCCGACATCTTCCTCTGCGATCCCGATCGGCTCTCCCACGACGATCAGGAGTGGCTGGAAAACTATTTCCTGAGCCACATCTTTCCGGTCCTGACGCCGCTGGCGATCGACCCGGCGCATCCGTTCCCGTTCATCCCGAACCTCGGCTTCACGCTGGTCTTCCATCTGGATGCCGAGGGGGCCGAGCCGATGATCGCGCTCATCCGCGTTCCGGCCCAGGTCGACCGCTTCATCCGCGTGCCGTCGACGGCAGAGGACAATTCCGCCCGGTTCGTGGCGCTGGAGAACGTCATTGCCCTGTTCATCGGGCGTCTGTTCCCCGCCTACGAGGTGAAGGGCAAGGGTGCCTTCCGGGTGATCCGTGACTCCGACCTGGAAATCGAGGAAGAGGCGGAAGACCTCGTCCTCACCTTCGAGACGGCGCTGAAGCGCCGCCGCCGGGGATCGGTGATCCGGCTGGAAATCGAATCCTCCACGCCGGAGACGCTGCGGCAGTTCGTGGCCTCGGCGCTCGGCGTCGCCGGCGACGAGGTGTTCCTCGTCAATGGTCGGCTTGCGCTGAAGGACCTTTCCCAGCTCGTCGGCGTCGACCGACCCGATCTCAAGTTCAAGCCGTACACGCCGCGCTTCCCCGAGCGCATCCGCGAGCACGGCGGCGACTGCCTGGCGGCGATCCGCCAGAAGGACATCGTCGTCCACCATCCCTATGAATCGTTCGATGCCGTCGTGCAGTTCCTGTCCCAGGCGGCGCGCGACCCCGACGTCGTCGCCATCAAGCAGACGCTCTATCGGACCTCGAACGATTCCCCGATCGTGAAGGCGCTCGGCGAGGCCGCCGAGGCGGGCAAGTCGGTGACCGCGCTGGTGGAGCTCAAGGCGCGGTTCGACGAGGAGGCCAACATCCGCTGGTCGCGCGACCTGGAGCGCGCCGGGGCCCAGGTGGTGTTCGGCTTCATCGAGCTGAAGACCCACTCCAAGCTGTCGATGGTGGTGCGCCGCGAGGGCGGCCAGCTCGCCACGTACTGCCACATCGGCACCGGCAACTACCATCCGATCACCGCCAAGATCTACACGGACCTGTCCTTCTTCACCGCCGACCAGGTGATCGCCCAGGACGTCGCCCGGATCTTCAATTTCATCACGGGCTACGCCCGCCCGGCGGAGCTTTCCCGCATGGCGGTCTCTCCTGTCAGCCTGCGCAACCGCCTGCTGGAGCACATCGAGGGCGAGATCGAGCACGCCCGTGCCGGCCGCCCGGCGCAGGTGTGGATGAAGATGAACTCCCTCGTCGACGCCCAGATCATCGACGCCCTGTACGCGGCGAGCCAGGAGGGCGTCGAGGTCGACCTCGTGGTCCGCGGCATCTGCTGCCTGCGTCCGGGCGTTCCGGGCCTCTCCGACAACATCCGGGTGAAGTCGATCGTCGGCCGCTTCCTGGAGCACAGCCGGATATTCTGTTTCGGCAACGGCTTCGGCCTTCCGTCGCCGGAGGCGATCGTCTATATCGGCTCGGCCGACTTGATGCCGCGCAATCTGGACCGCCGGGTGGAGGCCATGGTGCCGATCGACAATCCGACGGTCCACGCTCAGATCCTCGACCAGATCATGGTGGCGAACATCACGGACAACCAGCAGAGCTGGGAACTACTGGCGAACGGTGGTCACCGCCGCATCATCCCGGCGGAGGGCGAGGAGCCCTTCAATGCCCACGAATACTTCATGACCAACCCGTCGCTGTCAGGCCGTGGACAATCCATTCAGACCGACTCCCCCCGTACCTTCGCCACTCCAATACAGCGGCCCCACTGAGATGGCGGACGCGGGCGATCCGGTCGGAACCTTCACCCTCGACGAGATCGCCCCGGGGCGGCTGCCGGGCTACGGCCCGGTCGGCGTCATCGACATCGGCTCGAACTCCGTGCGCCTGGTGCTCTACGAGCGGCTGTCGCGAGCGCTGACGCCGCTGTTCAACGAGAAGGTCCTCGCCGGACTGGGCAGGGGGCTGTCGGAGACGGGCAAGCTCGCCGACGAGTCCGTCGACAGCGCGCTGTCGGCCATCCGTCGCTTCCGCCAGCTCGCCAGCCAGAGCGGCGCGACCCAGCTGGACGTGATCGCCACGGCGGCGGTACGCGACGCCGAGAACGGCGCCGGCTTCATCGAGGCGGTCAAGGAGATCTGCGGCGGCGACCTGCAGGTGCTGACGGGCCAGGACGAGGCAAAGGTGTCGGCGCTCGGCGTCGCCTCCAGCTTCTGGAAGCCGGACGGGGTCGTGGGAGATCTCGGTGGCGGCAGCCTGGAACTCATCGACCTGAAGCGCGACCAGCTCGGGGTCGGCGAGACGTTTCCGCTCGGCGGGCTGCGCCTGTCGGAAGTCGCCAAGGGCTCGGCGCGCAAGGCCGGCAAGCTGGCCGCCGAGGCGCTGGAGCAGTCGGAGGGGCTGAAGGGCGCCGCCGGCCGGACCTTCTACGCCGTCGGCGGCACGTGGCGCGCGCTTGCCAGCCTCCACATGCACCGGACCAACTATCCGCTGCACATCATGCACCACTACGCCATCCCGGCCGACGAGGCCTTCGAGCTCTGCCGCATGGTGGTGCGCTCGGACGTCTCCGAGATCGAAGGCATCGACGTGGTCTCGCGCGCCCGCCGGCCGCTGCTGCCCTTCGGCGCGGCGGTGCTGGAGCAGGTGCTGAAGATCGGCCAGCCCGAAGTGGTGCTGCTGTCGGCCCTGGGGCTGCGGGAGGGCCATCTCTACGAGAAGCTGTCGCCGGAGGCGCGCGCCGAGGATCCGCTGATCGTCGCCTCCGCCGAGCTCGCCGATCTGCGCTCGCGCTCGCCCGGGCATTGCCGCGAACTCGCCCCCTGGACCGCCGGCGTCTTCGAGGCGCTCGGCATCACCGAGACCGAGGACGAGGCGCGGCTGCGCGTTGCCGCCTGCCTGCTCGCCGATATCGCCTGGCGCGCCCATCCGGATTACCGCGGTGATCAGGCCGTCGCGATGATCGCCAACGGGGCGTTCATCGGCGTCGACCATCCCGGGCGCGGCTATCTGGCGATGGCGATCTTCCACCGCTACGCCGGATCCGTCTCGGAATCCCAGCTGCCGCCGATCCAGCGGCTGATGTCGTCGCGCCTGAAGTTCCGGGCCCGCATCCTCGGAGCGGCCATGCGGCTCGCCTACGGCATTTCCGCCGCGATGCCGGGCATCATCCCGCGCACCGAGGTGGTGCGCGAAGGCGAACGGATCGTCCTGCACATCCCGCGCGACCTGCAGGCCCTCGACGGCGAGGCCATTCGCCGTCGCCTCGACCAGCTCGCCGATCTTGCCGACCAGGCCAGCACGGTGGTCGTTACCTAGCGGCGCGCCGAATTCACGTCAGCTGTTCCGGCTAACGGCTTGACCGCGCAGATCATTCCGCGTGGGGAGACTCTGTGCGCCGATGGCCGGTACGGGCCTCGGTCCTGCCGCCGGCCATCCTCTAGCGTTCCGCGTCGATCGCCGCCGCAAGGGCGAGCAACGTGCGGTCGGCCCCCGGCGCGCCGATCAGCGACAGCCCGATGGGTGCGCCGTCCGGCGCGGTGGCGAGCGGCATCGTCACCTGCGGCAGCCCGCCGATGCTGGCGAGGCACGTCAGCGCGATCAGCTTGTTGCGGAAATCCTCCAGCTCGTCGTCCGCCGTTGTGAGAAGCGGCGCCCCGGCAGGCGTCGTGGGAAGCACGAAGACCGTGTCCGGGCCAAGCCGTGCCCGCAGTTCGGAGCGGAGCGTCGCGCGCCGCTTCTGGTGGAAGGTCACGTCGTCCTTGGCGAGGTTCCGCGCCCAGTGAATCCGGTCGCGCACGCCGGGACCCAGCTCGGGATTGCGGTCCTCGATCCACGTCCGCATGGACTGCCAGACTTCGGCGCCCTGGCTCACCCGAAACGTCAGGCTCCAGTCTTCCTCGATCAGGAGAATGTCGGAGACCGCGAAGACGCGCCTGAAGTGACGTGTTGCGCTCCGGATCGCGCGCTCGACCGCCGCCCGTGTCTGGCGCTCCAGGAGGTCCAGCGTCGTCGTCAGCACGAGACAGTAAGGGGTCGGGGGGAGCGGGTCGTTGGCGAGCAGCACGTCGCCGACGGACTGCAGGACCGCGCCCGAGCGCGCGAACCAGCCGACGGTGTCGTAGGACGGGGCAAGCGGCATGCAGCCATCGAGGGCGATGCGGCCGTGGGTCGGGCGAATGCCGAACACGCCGCAATGGCTGGCGGGCACGCGCACCGAGCCGCCGGTGTCGGTGCCGATCGCGAAATCGACGAGGCCCGCGGCGGTCGCGACGGCCGGGCCGCTCGAGGATCCGCCGGGCACGCGATCCGGGGCGGCCGGATTGACTGGCGTGCCGTAGTGGGCGTTGCGGCCGCTCAGGCTGTAGGCGATCTCGTCGGTGATGGCCTTGCCGCCGAACGCGGCTCCCGCTTCCAGAAGCGTCGTCACCACCGCGGCCGTGGTGGTGCTCGGAGTGTCGAGGCCGGGCCAGCGGGGGTTGCCGCATCCCGTCGGATAGCCGGCAACGTCGAACAGGTCCTTCACCGCGAAGTCGGTGCCGGCGAGCGGGCCGGTCGCGGCGTTTGCGACCTCGACGGCGGGATAGTCGCAGAAGCAGCGATAGTCGACTGGGCTGGCGGTCGCTTCGGAGGTCATCCCGATTGAACTCCCGTTTACGCGGATACAGCGGGGACGATCGGACGAGGCGCGCCTCGTGCGTCACGGTTGCCCGTCCCGTCGACCCCGTCGCTTCGGCCGGTCGCAAGGCTATAGCCGCGGGCTCTCCGCCCGGAGCTCTGATCAGGCCGGATCGGCGGGCCCAAGCGTCGATGTGCGATGCGGCCACCGATGACGTGGCTGACGGATATCTCGCTGGCTAAACGCTTGTGATCAGGCTTTTGTTTCCGGCGCTGTCGGCTCGGTTGCCGCTTCTGCTTCGCTGGTCCCCGTGCCGGTCTTGCGGCCCCGGCGGCGCGGCTTGCGCTTCCCGACGGGCGCGGACACGAAGGGTGTGTCGGAATCGAGCGTGACGACGCGGCGGCCGTCGAAGCTGAGGGCGAGCTTTCCCTCCTTCAGGGCGAGCGCCTTCTCGCCGAACAGCTCCCGCCGCCAGCCCGACAGCGTTCCCAGGCCTTCGGTGTCGTCGCAGGCGAGGCGTTCCAGGTCGTCCGAGGTCGCGATGACCTTGGCGGCCACGCCGTTCGCTTCGGCCACCTGCTTGAGCAGCACCTTCAACAGCTCGGTCGCCGCGCCGGCGCCGTCGGGCGCCTGTCGCGGCTTCGGCACTTCCGGCCACGTCTCCTTCGGGCTCGCGAGCGCCTCGGCGACCGTCGTCACGATGTCGCGGCCGGACTTCGAGCGTTCGAAGCCGCGCGGGATCGTCCGCAGGCGTGACAGCGCGGCCTCGTCCTTCGGCTTCTGCGCGGCGATCTCGTAGATCGCGTCGTCCTTCAGCACCCGGCCGCGGGGAATGTCGCGGCTCTGCGCCTCGCGCTCCCGCCATGCCGCGATGGCGCGCAGAACCGCCAGATCGCGGGGCTGGCGCACGCGAAGCTTGAGCCGCGTCCAGGCAAGCTCCGGCGTCTGCTGGTACGTCTCGGGGGAGGTGAGGGTTGCCATCTCTTCCTGCACCCACTCCGTCCGGCCCTGGTCGGCCAGCGCGGTGTTCAGATAGGCGTAGACCTCGCGCAGGTGGGTAACGTCGGCCAGCGCATAGTCGAGCTGGTTGTCGGACAGCGGCCGCCGCGACCAGTCGGTGAAGCGGTGCGACTTGTCGATCGTCGCGCCCGTCACCCGCGCCACCAGCTGGTCGTAGGAAATGGAATCGCCGAAGCCGCAGACCATCGCGGCCACCTGGGTGTCGAACACCGGGTGCGGTACCAGCCCGCCCAGATGGTGGACGATCTCGATGTCCTGGCGCGCCGCGTGGAAGACCTTGGTGACGGTCTCGTCGGCCATCAGCTTGAAGAACGGCGCGAGATCCATCTCCTCGCCGGCGATCGGGTCGATGATCACCGCCTCGTCGGTGCTCGCCAGCTGGATCAGGCAGAGCTTCGGCCAGAAGGTCGTCTCCCGCATGAACTCCGTATCGATGGCGACGAAATCGGCGGTCGCGAGCCGCTCGCAGGCGGCGGACAGTTCGGCGGTGGTGGTGATCAGGTTCATATGGGGGCGGGGACAGGGACGCGTTTATGGGGACGGGCGGCTGGACGGTCGGGCGGGCATCGCCGGCTAGACCGTCGGATCGCTCGGATCGGAGGTGGTCGGTGCGGCATCTTCCATCGGCTGGGAGGGAAAGCCAAGCAGCGAACCCACGGGCTCGGCGTCGCGCTGGATCTCCACCGGGCTCGTCACGTACGCGGTGGCAAGCTCCGCCAGCGAGCGCAGGGCGTGCAGATGGATGCGCTCGTAGCCGTGCGACGCGTCGACGCCGAAGGTGATCAGCGCGGTCCGCACGTCCGCACCCGCCTCCAGCGCGGCGGCGCTGTCGGACCGGTAATAGCGGAAGACGTCCTTCTGGTAGCGGATGTCGTTCTCCTTGCAGAGACGCACCAGCTTGTCCGTCAGGTGCCAGTCGAACGGGCCCGTCTGGTCGGCCATCGCGACGGTCACGCCGAACTCGCTGGAATTCTGGCCCGGCGCCGTGGTGCCGTTGTCGATGGTCACCATGGAGGCGATGTCGTGGGTCAGGATCGACGAGCCGCCGTAGCCGACCTCTTCGGCGATGGAGAACAGGAACATCGTGTCGACGGGCAGTTCCGGCTTCTCGCGGACCAGCGCCTCGATGGTGGCGAACAGCACCGCGACGCCGGCCTTGTCGTCGAGATGGCGCGACACGATGAAGCCGTTGTCGATGAATTCCGGCTGCGGGTCGATGGCGACGATGTCGCCGACCGAGAAGCCGAGCCGCTCCAGGTCGCGCTTGCTGCCGGCCAGCGCGTCGACGCGCAGCTCCACGTAGCGCCAGCCGACCGGCAGTTCGTCGACCTCGTCGCCGAAGGTGTGGCCGGAGGCCTTCAGCGGCAGGACGGTGCCGCGATAGGCGCCGCGCTCGGTGAAGATCGTGCAGCGCGCGCCTTCGGCGAACCGCGCCGACCAGTGGCCGATCGCCACCAGCTCGAGCCGGCCGTTGTCCTTCAGCTGCTTCACCTGAGCGCCGAGAGTGTCGAGATGCGCGATCATGGCGCGGGCGGGCTGGCGCTTCTTGCCGGGAATGCGCGCCCGGATGGCGCCACGCCGGGTGATCTGCGTCTCCAGACCCAGCCGGCGCAACTCGGTGACAGCGGCGCGGACGATGGTGTCGGTGTAGCCGCTCGGGCTGGCTATCGACAGGAACTCGGCGAGCATGTCCTTGAGGTACTCGGTGTCGATGGTCAGGCGGGGCACGGTTTCTCCGGTTCTGTTCGTTTGGCCTGCCGGGCAGCATGGGGGATCGAGAGCGGAAAGAGAAGGTCCACGAAGCGTTCCGCCGTGGGCTGCGGTTCGTGATTGGCGAGGCCCGGGCGTTCGTTGGCCTCGATGAACACGTAATCCGGCTTGAGATGCGACTTCACGAGGAGGTCGATGCCGACCACCGGGATCTCGATCGCCCGCGCCGCCTTGATGGCGGCGTCGATCAGCGCCGGATGCACATGGTCGGTCACGTCGTGGAT
Organism: Amorphus suaedae; assembly: GCF_053629675.1. NCBI lineage: Bacteria > Pseudomonadati > Pseudomonadota > Alphaproteobacteria > Hyphomicrobiales > Amorphaceae > Amorphus > Amorphus suaedae. Next base: position 278,816 of record NZ_JBRJIT010000001.1, read on the forward strand.
GGTGCCGCCGGTGTGGAGGTTCGCGGTCCGGCGCACGGCCACCTCGCGCCCGTCGTCGATCACGTCGTCGAGGGTGCAGCCGGCCTCGCGCAGGGCGCGCTCGGTCTCCGAATCGAGCGGGATCTTCGATTCGCCGCCGGTGGCGGCGGCCCGGCGGCGGCTCAGCCGCTCGATGAGCTCGCGCGCCGTCGACCGGCCATCGCCGACGATGCGGGCAGGGCGGCGCACCGCCGCGGCCACCAGCCGGTAGTCGATGACGATGAGGCGCAGGTCGTCGCCCTCGACGAACTCCTCCACCAGCACGCGGTCGGAAATCTGCCGGGCACGCTCGATCGCCCCCTCGACGTCGTCGTCGGCGGTGAGGCCCACGGCGACGCCGCGGCCCTGTTCGCCGCGCGCCGGCTTGATGACGATCGAGCCGTGCTCGGCGATGAACTCGGCCACGGCCTCGGCGCTGGTGGTCTCCATTTCCGCGGGAACCCGCACGCCGGCGCGCTCCACGGCCCGGCGCGTCACCGTCTTGTCGTCGCAGATCGACATCGCGACCGCCGACGTCATCTCGCTGAGGGATTCGCGGCACATGACGGAGCGGCCGCCGTAGGTGAGGCGGAAGAACCCGCCCTCGGCGTCCACCACCGTCACGTCGATCCCGCGGCGCCGCGCCTCGTCGACGATGATGCGCGCGTAGGGATTGAGTTCGGATTCCGGACCGGGCCCGGCAAACAACCGTTCGTTGATCGGGTTCTTGCGCTTCAGCGCGTAGACCGGGATCTGGTAGAAGCCGAGCTTCTCGTAGAGCGCGATCGCCTGGTCGTTGTCATGGAGCACGGAGAGGTCGAGATAGGCGTTGCCGCGCGCCTGGAACACCTCCGCCAGGCGGCGCACGAGGGCCTCGCCGATGCCGGGGTGGCGGGCCTGGGGATCGACCGCCAGGCACCACAGCGAGGCGCCGCGGTCCGGATCGCCGAAGGCGCGGACGTGGTCGACGCCGGTGACGGTTCCGACCACCGCGCCGGAGGCGTTGTCCTCCGCGATCAGATAGACGAGCGCGCGGTCCTTCCGGTGCCAGAAGAAGTCCGGCCGCACCGGCACCATGTTGCGCGACGAATAGATGCGGTTCACCGCCTCCGCATCGTCCTCGTTGGTCATCCGCCGGACGGTGAAGCCCTGCAGCTTGCGCCGCGAGGCGCGGTAGGTGGACAGCTCGAGCCGGTAGGTGTGGGACGGGTCGAGGAACAGCTCCTGGGGCGCCGACGCCAGCGCCACGTGGGGCTCGCGCACGTAGAACGCGATGTCGCGCCGGCCCGGACCCTCCTTGCGCATGCGTTCGGCAAGCGCGGTGGGGCTTTCGAAGGTCTGCGCGAAGTGCAGGTTGCCCCATCCGCAGTCGACCGAGATACCGGTCTGGCTGTAGCGGTCCGAGGCCGGATGGCCGTCGCGCCCGGGTAACGGCTTGACGCCCTGTTCGCGCATCCGTCGAAGGCGCTGTGAATAACCGCGTTCCCTGCGAGGATCCGGCGGGGTGCTCATAAGATTCATTCTCCGTCGTCGATCGGACGTCGTATCGCAGGCGGTCTCGCGGGAGCGGGGGTCCGCACGAGGTGGTGATCGGTGCGGACCGCAGTAAGGCGCGGTGTCCGCTTGTCGGGCCTGGAGCACGAACCCGGATCGGACAGCGACCCGAAAGGCATGCTCGCCAAAGGCAGTTCGAAGCGCATTCCGATCGGCGGATCGTTCCCGACCGGACGCCGCCTAGACCCCGTTCGTCTGCAGCCACATCTCCAGAACCGCGACCTGCCACAGCTCGTTGCCGCGCAGCGGCGTGATGTGGGCGGACGGATCGGCGAACAGGCTGTCGAGATAATCCTCCCGGAACAGGCCGCGTTCCCGCGCCTTGTCGGTCGACAGCACTTCACGGCAGAGATCGAGCGCGGGACCGGAGATGTATTTCAGCGCCGGAACCGGGAAATACCCCTTCTTGCGGTCGATCACCTCCGACGGCACGACGAGGCGCGCAACGTCCTTGAGGATGCCCTTGCCGCCTTCGCGCAGCTTGTGGTCCGGCGGGATGCGCGCGGCGAGCTCCACGAGCTCGTGATCGAGGAAGGGCACGCGCGCTTCCAGGCCCCACGCCATGGTCATGGAGTCCACCCGCTTCACCGGGTCGTCGACCAGCATCACGGTGGAATCGATGCGAAGCGCCTTGTCGACCGGATCGGGCGCGCCCGGAAGCGCGAAGTGATCGCGCACGTAGGCGAAGCTCGGGTCCTCCTCGAGCATGTAGTCGGGCGAGAGGTGGCGTCCCATCTTGGCGTGGTCGCGGTCGAAGAACACCCGCGCATACTCGGCCAGCGGGTCGTCCGTCTGGCCCATCGGCGGATACCAGTGATAGCCGCCAAACACCTCGTCGGCGCCCTGGCCGGACTGGACCACCTTGATGTGCTTGGCGACCTCCTTCGACAGCAGGTAGAAGCCGACGTTGTCGTAGGAGACCATCGGCTCGTTCATGGCCGCCACGGTGCCCGGCAGCGCCTCCATCATGTTGGCGGAGGGCACGTGGATCTGGTGGTGGTCGGTCTCGAATTCCTTGGCGATGATGTCGGAGTAGATGAACTCGTTGCCGACCTCGCCGTGCGCGTCCTCGAAGCCGATCGAGAAGGTCTTGAGGTCCTTCTGGCCGGCCTGGGCGAGCAGCGCCACGATGAGGCTGGAATCGACGCCGCCGGAGAGCAGCACGCCGACGGGCACGTCGGCGACCATGCGCCGGTCCACCGACAGGCGCAGCGCGGCAAGCAGCCGTTCGCGCCACTCGTCGGCCGACATGTGGACGTCCTCGTCGGTTCGCTCGTAGCTGACCTTCCAGTAGACATGATCCTTGATGCCGCCGTCGGGCTCGATCACGCGCACCGTGGCGGGCGGCAGTTTCTTGACGCCCTTGAGGATCGTCCGGGGCGCGGGGACCACGGCATGGAACGACATGTAGTTGTGCAGGCCGACCCGGTCGATCTCGGTGTCGACGCCGCCGCCCGCGATGAGGGCGGGCAGGGAGGAGGCGAAGCGCAGCTTGCCCGGCGTCTCGGCGATGTAGAGCGGCTTGATGCCGAAGCGGTCGCGAGCCATCACGACGCGACCAGTGTCGCGTTCCAGGATCGCGAAGGCGAACATGCCGTGGAAGCGCTCCACGCAGTTGGGCCCCCACGCGTGATAGGCTTTGAGGATCACCTCGGTGTCGGAATGCGCGAAGAAGGAATAGCCCTCGGCTTCCAGGGTCTGGCGCAGCTCCGGGTAGTTGTAGATGCAGCCGTTGAAGGCGATCGTCAGGCCGAGATTGGTGTCCACCATCGGCTGTTCGGCGCGCGGTGACAGGTCGATGATCGACAGGCGGCGATGGCCGAACATCACTCGCCCACGTCCGACGATTCCCTCGGCGTCGGGCCCGCGTGGCGCCATTGCTTCCGTCATGCGGCCCAGTGCGGCGGCGGACGCCATCGTCCCGTCAAAGGTCAATTCGCCGCAAATGCCACACATACATCGGTCTCCTGAACGTCGCTGGGGGTGGATCTCAGGCCCGCCGGCCAACCGGATCCGAGAGATATTTACAGCTCAAAAGTTTTGAGTGCAAATAAGGTTCCATGACCATCGGTTGTCGTGCCGCCCCTGCAAGGACGGGACCAGCGCCGACGGACGGGTCGGGATTGTCGAGCGTCCCGGCCGTCTTGCTTCGCCAATCCGCTCGACGGAATGGCATGATGCAGACGGACAGCGAAGACGCGCGAGAGGACGAAACCCCGATCGAGCAGGGCGGGGGCAGCCGGAGCCGCTCCGTGCTGATCGTCCTGCGCCGGATCATCCGCTCGGTCGATCTCCAGTCGCGGCAGGTGGCGCGCACCGTCGGACTCACCATCCCGCAGCTGATCGTCCTGCAGGCCGTCCGGGATCTCGGGGAAGTCACCTCGACGACGCTTTCCGCCCATGCCTCGCTCAGCCCCGCCACGGTGACGACAATCCTCGACAAGCTGGAAGGCCGCGGCCTGGTCGAACGCTACCGCAGCGCCAACGATCGCCGGGTGGTCCACACGCGCCTGACCGGCGAGGGCGCGGCCGCGCTGGCGAAGGCGCCGCCACTTCTGCAGGAGTCGTTCGTGCGCCGCTTCGACGGACTGGACGCGACCCGTCAGGATGCTCTGCTCGCCGCGCTCGGTGAGATCGCCGACATGATGGACACGGGCGAGGGAGAAGAGGCTCGTTGGCTTGCCGAAGGCGACGGCGGCGTGTGAACCAGTCCGGATCCAAACGCGTTCATTTTAGCGCTGACAGCTGCTGTCAGTACTCGACAGATCTCTCGCGCGCGGCGAAAAGGGCGCTGCGGAGCGGGTAGCGATGAACGATGTCACCGCAGATGTGATGCTGCAGATGCTTGCCCCGACCATGTTGGGGCTGATCGTCCTCGTGTGCTTCGGCGCCTGGCTGCTGTTGGGGCGGCAGAACTATCTGCTGATCTTCGCGTGCGCCCCGTTTTTCGCCGTGTGCGGTGCCTTCCTGCAGATATTTCCGGTTCTGCCGGTGTTCGGCGTCAACGTGGTGCTGTCGAACGCCGTCGTCACGTGCGCCTTCCTGGCGGCCGTGGAAGGCGTGCTCGCCAGATCGGGGAAGCGGATCGGGCTGGTCTGGGATGTCGCGATCGTCGCCGGCCTGACGACGCTGGTGGCCTACTTCTATTTCGTGACGCCGAATTTTCACGCGCGCGTCTACCTGCAGGACTTTACCGCCGCGGCGATCCTTCTGGGCACGGCGGCAAGTCTGCGGCACCTGGCGCGCGGCCACGTGGGAGACCGCCTGCTTCTGGGGTCGATGGTGGTCTTCGGCGTCGGACTGGTCCCGCTGGCGATCTTCAGCACCCTGCATTCGTCATCCCTGACCAGGAGCGCCTTTTCGGATCCGAACTACTGGCAGATCCTGCAGCTGACCAACACGGTTCTCGCTGCCGCGTTCATCGTTTCCTTCATTGTCGCGGTGCTGATCGATTTCATCGAGGACCTGCGGGGGGAACGCGATCTTGACGCCCTGACGGGCGTGCTCAACCGCCGGGGGTTCGAGGAAAGAACCGCTGCGTTCATGAAGCGATCGGCCGGAGAGCCGTTCACCCTGATCGTTTGCGATCTCGATCATTTCAAGCGCGTCAACGACACCTACGGTCACGGCGCGGGTGACGAGGTGCTCAGCATCTTCGGGAGACTGCTCCGGCGCATCGGCCGCGAGCACGATCTCGTCGGCCGGCTCGGCGGCGAGGAGTTCGCCATCATGCTGCCGGACGGCGGGCTGGCGGAAGCGGGCAGGTTCGTGACCGAGCTTCAGCGGCAGGTGAAGGAGGCGGGCTTTCCCATTCCCGACGGCGCCGAGCCGATCGCCGCCAGCCTCGGCGTCGCGGAAAGGGTGGGGGACGAAAGCTACGCCAGATGGTTCGAGCGGGCCGACCGGGCGCTCTACCGGGCCAAGGTGGAAGGCCGCAACCGGGCCGTCTTCGTCGGCGAGATCCCGCGGGACGGTGCCGCCACCGCGCTCGCCACCGTCCGCACCACCTGAATCCCCCGGTCCTGCCCCGTCGCCGCCTAGGATTGGCCGGCCATCAGCTTCTCGGCGTAGTCGTCCATGGTGATCGTGCCGCCTTCGGCGACCGTCTTCGCGCGGTCCTCGGCGCCGAGGGCATCCTGGACGATGTCGATCCGCTTCCAGGAAGGGTGCGGCTGGCAGCCGCTTGCGTCCGGCACGTACGGGCTCGCCGCCACCCGCGTGTGCTTGTGGATGTAGCGCGCGCAGTTGAGGAAGCAGTGCTCCACGGCCACGCGGGCGACCAGCGAGGCCCCGGGATAGCGCGCCATCTCCGGGTCGGAATCCGACACGGTCACGTCGCCCTGAACGCGCACGCGGTTCGGCGTCACCATGTCGATGAACAGGAGCCCGACCTTTCCGGTGTCGACCGCATTGCCCATGCTCTTGAACATGCCGTTGCCGTCATAGCTGGGGAAGACGAGCGTCCGCTCGTCCACCACATGACAGACGCCCGGCGGGCCGCCCTTGTAGCTCACCGTCGGCCGACCCTCGCGGTCGACGGTGGCCAGGAAGAAGTAGTCGCGGCTTTCGATGAACGCCGCCGTCTGCGCGTCGATCGCATCCCAGACGATGGCGTCGAAGACGGTCCCGGCGAGCCGTTGGGTTCCCTGGGCCGCCTGCATCTTCCGCTGCGCGGGCGTGTAGAACGCGTCGGGGTCGAGGGTCATTCCGCCGCCTCCTCGGTCGCGACGGCGGCCGGCTTGCCCCTTTTCGGGTTCGCGTCGACCGGGCCGGCGAACCCCTCCAGCACGTGGCGGGCGACGTCGGGGCGGTAGTAGTGGCCGGCCGGGTCGGCGAACACCTTGGCGCCCTCGATCATCGCCAGGTCGATGTCGGCCACGGCGAACCCGTCGGTGAACTCGTCGATCGGATCGGTCAGGCGGTAGCCGTCCGGGCCGAACACCGCCGCCGCGCCGCCGCCGGCGCTCACCAGCTGCCGGATGCGTTCGTCGCCCAGCGTGATCGCATCGAGGCTTTCCTCGGTGATGATGGAGTTGGCGGCGAGCACGAAGCAGCCTCCCTGCAGGGCGTAGCTCTGGCTTTCCACCAGGTTCGCCTCGGCCGACAGCGCGTACGCCTGGCGCACGCCCTTGAACATGCCGAAGCTCGGCCAGGACGCCACGTGGATCTGCTCGCCGAGCTGGTACATTCCCTGCCGGTTGATGGGCTGGATGTTCTCCCAGCAGCACAGCGCCCCGATCCTGCCGAGCGGCGTGTCGGCCACGGTGATGTCGGTGACCGGGCCTTCGCCCCACACGGTGCGCTCCATGTGGGTGGGGCGCAGCTTGCGGCGGCTCATGACGACCTTGCCGCGGTCGTCGATCAGCACCTGGCTGCAGTAGATGCTGCCGCGATCGCGCTCGGCGAAGCCCATCACGACCCAGGTCCCGGCCTTGGCGGCGGCCGCGCCGATGGCGCGCATCTCGGGGCCGTCGAGAGTGATGGCGTTCATGCGGTGCGCCATCACCACGTCCATGGCCGCCATCGGCGGCGTCAGCCAGATGGTGAACGGGTAACCCGGCAGCCAGACCTCGCCGAAGGCGACGAGCTCGATGTCCTGGCGGCCCGCGTCGGCGATCAGCGAGACCGTCTTGTCGAGCGTGCCCTGGGCATCCATCCAGACGGGGGCGGCTTGTACGGCGGCGACCTTGACCATGGGATCTCTCCTCGCGTGATGATCGCAGAGGCTAGGGCCGGGGGCGCGGCGTCGAACAGTCCCCGTTCGGGGACCCCTGTCGGGGAAAACTGCGGGGGCAAGTGCCTCAGGCGAGGCCGGCGCGCCAGGCTGCCGCCATGGCGGTCCGGTTCGATGTCCCGAACGTCAGGTTCAGCGCCTTGAGGTGCTTGCGCACGGCCGCCTCGCCGGTATTGAGCTCCTCGGCGATCTCGCGGTTGGCGAGGCCCCGCGCCGCCAGCCGCGCCACGTCGTTCTGTCGCGGGCTCAGGCGCGGATGGCGCCGGGGCAGGCTCATCAGCTCGGTCGAGACGCTGGTCGCATGCACGGTCATCTCGCACAGCCCGCCGGTCTCCAGGCGCGCCAGCCCCTCGCGGGTCATCGCGCCGAGATAGAGCACGCCGGCAAGCACGGTGCCCCGGTAGAGCGGCAGCGTGGCGAAGCCGGTCAGGCCGAACCGTCCGGACACGCGCCGGTAGAGTTCGCTGTCGGTCCAGCGCTCGCCGAGACAGGTGACGGTGGAGCAGGGCGTGCCGCTGGTGCGCACCCGCGCCAGCACCGGATCGATCGGGATGCCGCTGACCTCGTAGGCGCGCACGAAGGCGTCGGGCATCCCCAGGATGATGCCGCGCTCGAAGCGCCGTTCCTCGTCGAAGGTGTAGAGCCCGACCGACTGCATCCCGGACGCGCGAAGCGCCCGTTCGGCGATCGGTTGGAGATCCCGGGCAAACTCCATCGCATCCGCCCTCCGCGGTATCCGGACAGACTAGGGTGCATTTCGCATGCCACGCAATACAGAACATGCTGCGCCGCATACTTGGAGATGCGAATCCCGCTGGCGCGATTACCTTGGCCGCAACGGTTTTGCGCGCCGGAACCAGGGCAGGGAGTGCCGGGAGACGATGGCGCCTTCCCGGGGCCGGGGCGTCTCCCGGCGCCACACCTCCTTGGCGGAAGGTCGCGACCGCGCCGCGTCCGTCGGCGCCGGAACGCCCGAATCCCGCACGCCATCCGGCCGTCGGCTTCTGCCCGGGGATCGGCTATAATCGGGCGTCCCGCCGGGGTCCGGGCGGGAAATCTCGTGGCACTCTGGGCCGCACCGGTGTCTTATCCGCGCGGGGGGACCGCGACGCGCGTCCGATTCGGATGGCGTGGGGAGACGTGGCGGCGCGGTGCTGCTGTGCGGGGCAGAACGCAACGATGGACGGGATATCTCAGAGCCTGACACTGGATCTCATCGGTCCGGGCACGTTCCTCGTCTTTGCCGTTGCGTACATCTGGGCCTGGGTGATCTCGAGCCGACGGCATTATCTGCTTCTGATCGCTGCTTGCTGTCTGTTGTCGGTGGCCGGCGCCGCCTTCCGCATCATCGTCGGCGGGCCGTCGGACGTCGCCTTCAACGTCGTCATTTCACAGACGTTCTACGTCGGCGCCACGCTTGCCGGGTGCGAGGGCATCCTGCGTCGCTACGGCCACCGGATCGGCTTCGCGGCCGATCTGACCATCCTCGCGGCCTCGGTCGGCCTGACGCTGTTCTTCGTGTCGGTCGAGCCGAATTTCGTGGCGCGCGTCTACGTCCAGAACTTCGTGCCGGGAACGATCTTCCTCCTCACGGCCCTGCGCCTGCATCGGCTGGCAAGGGCCGGATATTCCGAACGGGCCGTGTTCTGGCTGCTGATCCTCTTCTCCGTGCAGTTCTTTCCGCGCACGATGCTGACGATCGCCGGAACCTCCGATCCGGACATGACCGCGTTCGGGCAATCCGTCTTCTGGCAGCTTCTCCAGTTGACCAACGCGCTCCTCGGAACAGCCCTGCTGCTGGCGTTCCTCGTGGCCGAGCTGTCGGAGATGATCGCCCGTCTTCGGCTCGAGCGCGACGTCGACCGGCTGACCGGCATCCTCAACCGCCGCGGTTTCGAGGACAAGGCAGAGGCGATCCTCGCGCAGGGGCCGCGGCGGGATTTCGCCCTCATCCTGCTCGACATCGATCACTTCAAGCGCGTGAACGACACGTTCGGCCACACGTCCGGCGACGACGTGCTGCGGGCACTCGGCGCACTGCTCAGCGCGACCGTTCACCCCGCCGAGATCATCGGACGCATCGGCGGCGAGGAATTCGCCGTGCTGCTGCCCGACGGCAGCGAGGCCAGCGCGCGCACGGCCGTCAGCCGGCTGCAGCGGGCGATCGAGGAGGCGGATTTCGGGCTCCCCGATCATGCCCCGGCCATCGCCGCGAGCTTCGGCGTCGCCGTCAGGCGTCCGGGCGAGAGCTACCTCGACTGGTTCAAGCGCGCCGACACGGCGCTCTACCGCGCCAAGGGTGACGGCCGGAAGAAGGCGGTTTACGCGGCGTAGCCGCCCGGCGGTCCGGGCGGGCAGGTGCGGTGCCCGCTGACGCCGCCCAACACGGCATCGCGCCGCCGCTCCGGGGCTTTCGGAAGCGCGGCGCCCTTGGGGCCCGGGGAACGCCGATGTGTGGTGCGGACGGCGGGGATCGAACCCGCATAGCCAAAGGCCGAGGGATTTTCGTACCAGCTACGGCTTTCGCCGCCGCCTCGCGGCGTTTGTGGTCTGGACTATACCTTCACCCTAGCGGAGGCGCCTTAGGTGCTGCCCGTCTAGTCTCTACACCTTCCCCGAGAGGGGCTTGGCTCGGGATCGCCATCTGACAGGGTTCCCCGAGTTTGAGCAGTTCTACGTCCGGCGTTTCCACCGGCGCACCCAACGTTGCATCAAGTCCCTTGTGTCTACCAGTTCCACCACGTCCGCACTGCCGTTCCTGCTAGCAGGGCGGGCGGCCGCGCTCAAGCCGCGCGTCGGGCGCGCGCATTCTCGCATGGCCCGATCGCCCCGGAGCGATCGCACGCCGACATCCCCTTCCCGGGCGACATCGTTCATTCCGACCGTACCAGCACGCGCCCACACGCCCGGATCCTCGGTTGCTGGGTGACCGGCATTGGCATCGGAAAGGATGACGACGGCACGCACTCGCTCCGTCGCGCCAAGACTTCGATCCTCTCCAGGGTCCCGGCACCCTGTAGCTTTCCAGAGGCTCGTCGAAACCAGGGAAGCGAAAGCGTCGGCTTCAGCATCCGGGGTAGCCTGTCGGCCCGCAATCCCGTCCGTTTGACTGAAGCGTGCGATATCAGTGGGGGGCGAATTACGGCAACTAGGTCGGCGCCAAGCTTTGCGTTCCCCAGATAGACTTTAACATTTGTTGTCTAAAGGTGGTCTAGTGGAGCGCCAGGGCGGGCCATCATGGCCGAAACTGTTGCGCTTAGATCACAGATTGTGTGATTTACTCCTATCCACACCCAAGAGATGCACCCTCCTCTTGCCCGCCGGGAGCGGGGTAATCCACCATGGATTGGTTGCCGGTTCGCTGGCGACCGGGCGGGCCGCTCCATCCTGGCAGTTCTAGAGTTTTCGCAGTCCGAGGGTTTGGCGCACGATAAGGGGGAACAAGAATGGTGATATCCGAGCCTGCTTCCCTCCTCGGCACACGCGTTCGCCTCGCCCGGCCGGTGATCGCCGCGGCGCTCGTGCTGGGATTTGGGGCCGTTGGATCAGGCGGGGAAGCACGGGCAAACGGGTGTCCGCCAAATCCGATCGAGACCGAGGGTGTCACGTTCGACAGCTCCTGCACTTTTCCGCTGCTCATTGATTTCGTGATCGGGTCGTCCGCGACGGGTTCGCTGACCATCGAAGCCGGCGGAACCATCTCCAGCTATTCGGGAACTCTGGGCGGGAACGTGGGCTCGGCGGGCACGGTAACCGTCACCGGGTCGGCATCGAGTTGGACGACAAGCACAGGCATCACCATCGGTAGCAGTGGTAGCGGCACGCTGCGCATTGAGGCGGGCGGCACGGTTTCAAACTCAAGGATCTTTCTGGGCGCAGGCGAGGGAGCGGTCGGCATTGCGACCGTGACCGGCTCGGGATCGAGCTGGACGAGCAGCGACCAAATGTACGTCGGCTTCGCGGGAACGGGCACCTTGACGATTGCTGACGCGGGCAGCGTGGTGATCGGCAGCGGGTCCGGAACGGCGACGCTGGGCTTCCAGACCGACGGCATCGGAACCCTGACCATCGGTGCCGGTTCCGGCGATCCGGCTGCGGCACCCGGCACGCTTTCGGCGGCGACGCTGGAATTCGGATCGGGCGCCGGCACGCTGGTCTTCAACCACACCGGCACGGCCTACACCTTCGCTCCGCAGATCACGGGCGGATCGGGCGTTTCGGCCACAATCAATCATCTGGCTGGGACGACGGCGCTGACGGGCAGCAGCTCGACCTTTGCCGGCGCGACGACGGTGTCGGGCGGCACGCTGCTGGTGAACAACGTGCTGGGCAGTGGAGCGTCGACGCTCACCGTCGCTTCCGGCGCGACGCTCGGCGGCACCGGCACGGTGGGGGGTGCGGTGACGGTGCAGAGCGGCGGCACGCTGTCGCCGGGGGCGAGCCCGGGCACGCTGACGATCGGCGGTGCGCTGACCCTCTCCGCCGGGTCCACGTCGGTGTTCGAACTGAACACGCCGAACGTCTCCGGCGGGGCCACCAATGACTTCGTTTCCGTCGGCGGCAACCTGATACTCGGCGGCACGCTGCAGGCGTCCGTCGGTTCGGCTGGCTACTACAACCTCTTCGGCTATGGCGGCACGCTGTCGGGCGCCTTCGACGCCACCTCGGTGACCGGGGCCGCGGGCGCGACATCGACCGTCGATACGGCACGGGCCGGTGAGGTGAACCTGCAGGTCGCTGATCCGAACCAGTCCCTCCAGTTCTGGGACGGGGCGAACACGTCACCGAACGGGACGGTCGACGGCGGTTCGGGCACCTGGGATGGGACGACCACCAACTGGACCACCAGCAGCGGGTCGGTGAACTTCGCGTGGTCGAAGTCGGTCGGGGTGTTCTCCGGCACGGCGGGCACGGTGACGGTCTCGGGCACCCAGGCGTTCGACACGCTCCAGTTCAAGACCAGCGGCTATCAGCTCACCGGGGGCACGCTGGCGCTGTCGCCGGCGAGCGGAACCGCCGGCACGCTCAACGTCGACGGCGGCGTGACGGCGACGATCGGCTCGACGATCGCCGACGGCACCGGGACGACGCTCGCCAAGTCCGGGTCCGGGACGCTGACGCTGACGGGGTCGAACACCTACACGGGCGGGACGCAGGTGTCCGCCGGCCGGCTCGTCGGCAACACCGGGTCGATCAAGGGCAATATCGCCAACGCCGGCACGGTGGAGTTCGCGCAGGTCTCGGCCGGCACGTTCGCCGGCACCATCGGCGGGCTTTCCGGCACCAACGGCCAGATGGTGAAGTCCGGGGCAGGGACGCTGACGCTGACGGGGGCGAGTTCGCTGCCGTGGTCGATCCTCGCCGGCTCGGTGGTGTCGACGACGGCGCTGTTCACCGGCGACGTGATGGTGGCGGGCGGCACCAACCTCACCTTCGACCAGGCCTTCGACGGAAATTATGGCGGTGCGGTGACCGGCACCGGCGACGTGCTCTACACCGGCGGCGGGCAGGTTTCGCTGACCGGCAACACCTCCGGCTACGCGGGCGAGACGACGGTGTCGAACTTCACGCTGACGCTCGGCGGCAACACCCTCGGCGGCACGCTCTTGCTCGGCTCCGGGGGGCGGCTGGCCGGCAACGGCACGGTGGGGGCGACGACGGTGCAGTCGGGCGGCACCATCGCGCCGGGCAACTCCATCGGCACGGTGACTGTCGCCGGCGACCTGACCTTCCTGGCCGGCTCGACCTACGAGGTGGAGACCCAGCCGGGCGGCACGGCGGCCGACCTGATCCACGCCACCGGCACGGCGACGCTCGCCGGCCGGGTGCTGCACATCGGCTTCGACGGGAATTACGCCCCGACCTCCACCTACACGATCCTGACGGCGGACGGCGGCATCGCCGGCACCTTCGACGGCGTGTCGTCGACGCTCGCCTTCCTCGACCCGACGCTGCTTTACGGGGCGAACGCCGTGACGCTGCAGCTCGTGCGCAACGACACCGACTTCGCGGAACTGGCCCAGACGGCCAACCAGCGGGCGGCGGCGAATGGCATCGAGAGCCTGGGGATGGGCAACGCCGTCTACGACGCGGTGGTGGCGCTCGACGACGCGGCCGCGCCGGCGGCGTTCGATGCGCTGTCGGGCGAGATCCACGCCAGCCTGAAGACGGGGCTGGTGGAGGACTCGCGGATCGTCCGCGAGGCGGTGCTCTCGCGCATCCAGCAGGCGTTCTCGTCGCTGGGCGGCCGCGGCGCGGAGGGCATCGCCTACGCCGGCAACGGCGCGCTGGCGGCGCCCGCGCCGGCCCTCGCGGCCCCCGCCTTCGCCGCCTGGGGCGAGGCGTTCGGCTCCTGGGGCTCGTCGGACGGCACGTCCAACGCGGCGAAGCTCGACCGCGACACGGCGGGCTTCCTGGTCGGCGGCGACGCGGGCGTCGGCGGCACCGGCCGGCTCGGCTTCGTGGCGGGCTATCAGTCGTCGAGCTACGACGCCGACGGGCGGTCGTCGTCGGCCGATGCCGACACCTACCAGCTCGGCCTCTACGGCGGCACCGCCTGGCGCGGCCTGAACCTCCGCGCCGGCGCCACCTACGCGTGGTCGGACGTGGACACGTCGCGCATCGCGTCGTTCCCCGGCTTCTCGCAGTCGCTCACCGGCTCCACCAACGCCGGCACGGCGCAGGTGTTCGGCGAGGCGGGCTACGAGGTGACGACCGGCGCGCTGGCGATCGAGCCGTTCGCGGGCCTCGCCTACGTCTCGGTGTCGACCGACGGCTACACGGAGAGCGGCGGCGCGGCGGCGCTCACCGTCGACAGCGACACCACCGAGGTGACCTACACGACGCTGGGCCTCCGCGCCGGCGCCGACCTGCCGCTCGGCTTCGTGCGGGCGCGGGCGACGGGGCTTCTCGGCTGGCGCCACGCCTTCGGCTCGCTCGATCCGACGGCCACCAACGCCTTTGCCGGCGGCACGGCGTTCACCGAGGCCGGCGTGCCGATCGCCGAGGACGTGGCGGTGATCGGCGCGGGGCTGGAGTTCGACCTCGGACCGGTCAAGTCGATGGGCATCGCGTCGACCACGCTGGGCGTCTCCTACGACGGCCAGTTCGGCGCCGACGCCCAGGACAACGCCGCGACGGGCAGGCTGACGCTCCGGTTCTGACGGTACGGGCAGGGCGGTCGGGAGCACCCGAGCGCCGTCGGCCCTGCCTGATTACCTGTCCAGGCGCGGAATCGCCGGGTCATGACGGACCGCGCCTTGCCACAGGGCCTGTGCACCTTTCGCCCGGCAGATTGCCCGCGCCCAGAAACCTGTGGAGCGTTCGAGTGTGCACCGCACACGCTCCAGGGAGATGCCCCGCGCCCCTGCTTTCTCAGGGACTGCGCAGGTGCGCGGGCGTTCGCGCCCCTCCTGTACGGTGTAGTTGAACGCCCGTCTCCTAAGCCGTTGCCACGACAGCGTGACCGGCCGGCCGGTCGAAAGTCCGTCGGGCGGATTGCTTTGCGGGCGTTTTCGGATTTTGCTGTCCGGCAGGGCGCGGCAACGACCCGCGTCAACCAGAGGGAGAATTAGATGAAGCTCCAACATGGAATGAAGGCGGCCGTGCTGGCTGCCGGCCTCGCGGCGTTCGCCGGCGGGGCGCAGGCGAAAACGTTCGTCTACTGCTCGGAAGGCTCGCCGGAAGGCTTCGACCCGGCGCTCTACACCTCCGGCACCACCTTCGATGCGTCGTCGCGCGCCGTCTTCAACAAGCTTGTCGAGTTCGAGCGCGGCACGACCAAGACCGGCCCCGGCGCCGCCGAGAGCTGGGACGTCTCCGACGACGGGCTGGAGTACACCTTCCACCTGCGGCCGGGCATGAAGTTCCATACCACCGACTACTTCACCCCGACCCGCGACATGAACGCCGACGACGTGATCTTCTCGTTCGAGCGCCAGCTCGACCCGGAGAACCCGTACCACCAGTACGTGGAAGGCGCGTCCTGGGAGTACTTCAACGGCATGTCGATGCCGGACCTGATCAAGTCGATCGAGAAGGTCGACGACATGACGGTCAAGTTCGTGCTCAACCGGCCTGAAGCCCCGATGATCGCCAACCTGGCGATGGACTTCGCCTCGATCCAGTCGAAGGAATACGCCGATCAGCTCGCCAAGGACGGCAACGTCCAGCAGCTGAACCAGAAGCCGGTCGGCACCGGCCCGTTCCAGTTCGTGGCCTACCAGCCCGACGCGGTCATCCGCTACAAGGCCAACCCAGACTACTGGGCCGGCAAGGCGGCGATCGACGACCTCGTCTTCGCCATCACCACCGACCAGGCGGTGCGCCTGCAGAAGCTGAAGGCCGGCGAGTGCCACCTCGATCCGTATCCGAACCCGGCGGATCTCCAGGAGGTCGAGGCGACGGATGGCCTCAAGCTGATGAGCCAGGAAGGCCTCAACGTCGGCTACCTCGCCTACAACACCAAGGTCGCGCCGTTCGACAATCCGAAGGTCCGCAAGGCCCTCAACATGGCCTACAACAAGCAGGCCATCCTCGACGCGGTGTTCCAGGGCTCCGGCAAGGTCGCCGTGGCGCCGATCCCGCCGACCATGTGGTCGTACAACACCGACCTCAAGGACGATCCCTACGATCCGGAAGCCGCCAAGAAGATGCTCGAGGAAGCCGGCGTCACGGATCTCTCCATGAAGATCTGGGCGATGCCGGTGCAGCGTCCCTACAACCCCAACGCCCGCCGCATGGCGGAGCTGATGCAGGCGGACCTCGCCAAGATCGGCGTCAACGCGGAGATCGTCTCCTACGAGTGGGGTGAGTATCTGGAGCGCTCCAAGGCGGAGGACCGCGACGGTGCGGTGCTGCTCGGCTGGACGGGCGACAACGGCGACCCGGACAACTTCCTCGCCGTGCTGCTCGGCTGCGACGCGGTCGGCGGCTCCAACCGCGCCCAGTGGTGCCACGAGCCGTTCAACGACCTGATCCAGAAGGCCAAGGTCGTCTCCGACCAGGACGAGCGCACCAAGCTCTACGAGGAGGCGCAGGTCGTCTTCAAGGAGCAGGCGCCGTGGGCCACCATCGCCCACTCGGTCGTGAACCAGGCGATGTCCGACAAGGTCCAGGACTACAAGATCGACCCGTTCGGCGGCCACATCTTCTACGGCGTCGACATCTCCGAATGAGCCGGCTCCGATCGGGCCCGTCGGCCTGATCGGTCCGAACGGCTCCTGCCGCATGGGGCCGCTGCTCCCCGCCCGGACCGGTCAGGTCCGGGCGGGGAGGGCTCCCGCGGCTGCACCGAAACGGCCAGGGGCGGCCCCGCCGCCCCGCATGCGTCCGCCGCGCGGGAGGAGACGGCCCGTCTCCTGTCCGCGGCGCGATCGTCAGAGGGACCATGTTCCGCTTCTTCCTGAATCGTTTCGGCGTGCTGATCCCCACCTTCATCGGGGTGTCGATCGTCACGTTCGCCTTCATCCGGGTGCTGCCCGGCGATCCGATCCTGCTTCTGGCCGGCGAGCGAAGCGTCGATCCGGCGCGCTACGCGCAGCTGGAACACCTGCTCGGCTTCGACCGGCCGCTGATCGTCCAGTACTGGGACTATCTCTGGGGCATCCTCAACGGCGACTTCGGAACGTCGCTGGTGACCAAGCGGCCCGTTCTGGACGAGTTCATGGTGCGCTTCCCGGCGACCCTCGAGCTGTCGATCTGCGCCATGCTGTTCGCGGTGGTGCTCGGCATCCCGGCCGGCGTCATCGCCGCGGTCCGGCGCGGCTCCGTCTACGACCAGTCGATCATGACCACGGCGCTGGTCGGCTATTCGATGCCGATCTTTTGGTGGGGCCTGCTGCTGATCATCCTGTTCTCGGTGACGCTGGGCTGGACGCCGGTCTCCGGCCGCATCTCGCTCATGTACTATTTCCCGCAGGTCACCGGCTTCATGCTCATCGACTCGCTGCTCTCCGGGCAGAAGGGGGCGTTCGGCTCGGCCGTCAGCCACCTGATCCTGCCGACGATCGTGCTAGGCACGATCCCGCTCGCCGTCATCGCCCGCCAGACCCGGTCGGCCATGCTGGAGGTGCTGGGCGAGGACTACGTGCGGACCGCGCGCGCCAAGGGGCTGTCGAGCGGCCGCATCATCGGCCTGCACGCGCTGCGCAACGCCCTGATCCCGGTCGTCACGGTGATCGGCCTGCAGGTCGGCGTGATGATGGCCGGCGCGATCCTCACCGAAACGATCTTCTCCTGGCCGGGGATCGGCAAGTGGATGGTCGATTCCGTCTTCAAGCGCGACTATCCCGTGGTGCAGGGCGGTCTCCTGCTGATCGCCGCCATCGTGATGATCGTCAACCTCATCGTCGATGTGCTCTACGGCTACATCAATCCGCGTATCCGGCAGGGGTGAAGCGATGACCGACAACGTGTCCGCCGACCCCGCCGAGACCGCCAAGGCCCCGCTTTCGCCGCGCCTCGCGATGTTGCGGGAGTTCTGGTTCTACTTCTCCGAAAACCGGGGCGCCGTCGCCGGCCTCGTCGTCTTCGTGGCGCTGATCCTGGTGGCCGTCTTCGCGCCGCTGCTGGCCCCCTATCAGCCGGACGTCCAGTTCCGCGATGCGCTCCTCGTGCCGCCCGTCTGGGCCGAGAACGGGCGCGCCGCGTACCTGCTGGGCACCGACGCCGTCGGCCGCGATCTCCTGTCGCGGCTGATCTACGGCTCGCGCTACTCGCTGTTCATCGGCGTCGTGGTGGTCACGCTGGCGCTGTTCACCGGCATCCTGATGGGGCTGCTGGCCGGCTTCTTCCGTGGCTGGATCGACACCGTGATCATGCGGGTGATGGACGTCATCCTGGCGTTCCCGTCGCTGCTGCTGGCCCTCGTGCTGGTGGCGATCCTCGGTCCGGGCCTCCTGAACGCGATGATCGCCATCGCCCTGGTGCTGCAGCCCCACTTCGTCCGGCTGACGCGGGCGGCGGTGCTGTCGGAACGGAACAAGGAATACGTGATCTCCGCCCGGGTCGCCGGCGCGGGCAACATCCGCCTGATGCTGAAGACGATCCTGCCGAACTGCCTGGCGCCGCTGATCGTCCAGGCGACGCTGTCCTTCTCCACCGCCATCCTCGACGCGGCCGCCCTCGGCTTCCTCGGCATGGGCGCCCAGCCGCCGACGCCGGAGTGGGGCACCATGCTCGCCGACAGCCGCGAGTTCATCACCCGCGCCCCGTGGCTCGTCACCTTCCCGGGCGTGGCCATCCTCATCACCGTGCTGGCGATCAATCTCGTCGGCGACGGGCTGCGCGACACCCTCGACCCCAAGCTGAAGCGGAGCTGAGGATGCCTCTTCTCGACATCCGCGGCCTTTCGGTCACCTTCGCCACCGCCTCCGGCCCGTTCAGGGCGGTCGACGACGTCGACATCGCCGTCGACCTCGGCGAGGTGCTGTCCATCGTCGGCGAATCCGGATCCGGCAAGTCGGTGGCCATGCTCGCCGTGATGGGGCTGCTGCCCCCGAGCGCCACCGTCACCGCCGACCACATGGAGTTCGACGGCGTCGACCTGCAGACGCTCTCGACGAAGCGCCGGCGCCAGCTCATCGGCCGCGACGTGGCGATGATCTTCCAGGAGCCGATGTCCAGCCTCAACCCGTGCTTCACGGTGGGCTACCAGATCGGCGAGGCGCTGAAGACCCATCTCGGCATGGGCCGGGCGGAACGGAAGCAGCGCACCATCGAGCTTCTGTCGCTGGTCGGCATTCCGGAGCCGGAGAAGCGCCTGTCCGCGTTCCCGCACCAGCTGTCGGGCGGCATGAGCCAGCGCGTGATGATCGCGATGGCGATCTCCTGCCGACCGAAGCTCCTGATCGCCGACGAGCCCACCACCGCGCTCGACGTGACCATCCAGGCGCAGATCCTCGATCTCCTGGTCGATCTCCAGAAGGAGACCGAGATGGCGCTGGTGCTGATCACCCACGACATGGGCGTGGTGGCGGAAACCGCGCGGCGGGTCGTCGTGCAGTACGCCGGCAAGCAGGTCGAACGGCAGGACGTGATCGGGCTGTTCGACACGCCGCATCATCCCTACACGGCGGCGCTGCTCGACGCGCTCCCCGACCGCGCCACCGGGGACCGGCTGCCGGCTATCCCGGGCGTCGTGCCGGGGCAGGGCGACCGCCCGACCGGCTGCCTGTTCAATCCGCGCTGCAAGTTCGCCGACGACCGGTGCCGCACCGTCGAGCCGCCGCGCCAGCCCCCAAGCCTCGGCGAGGCGCTCTGTCACTATCCCCGGCACGCAGGCGAGGCCGCGGCATGAGCGACATCATCGAAGCGACCGACGTCACGCGTTTCTACGAGATCGGACGGGGCCTGTTCGGCGGAACGGCGGTCGTCCGCGCGGTGGCCGGCGCGACCTTCTCCGTGAAGGCCGGCACCACGCTCGCGGTGGTGGGCGAATCGGGGTCCGGCAAGTCGACGCTCGCCCGCCTGATCACCATGATCGAACCGCCGACAACCGGGCGGCTGGTGATCGACGGTCACGTCATCGGCGAGGAGGCCCCGACGACGCGGCGGGAGCGGGCGACGCTGCGCAGCACCGTCCAGATCGTGTTCCAGAACCCCTACGGCTCGCTCAACCCGCGCCAGAAGATCGGCACGATCCTGGAGGAGCCGCTGATCATCAACACGCAGCTCTCGGCCGCCGAACGCCGGGAGAAGGCGCAGGCGATGCTGCAGCGGGTCGGTCTGCGGCCGGAACACTACACGCGCTACCCGCACATGTTTTCCGGTGGCCAGCGCCAGCGCATCGCCATCGCGCGCGCCCTCATGCTCGACCCGAAGATCCTGGTCCTCGACGAGCCGGTGTCGGCGCTCGACGTGTCGATCCAGGCGCAGGTGCTGAACCTGCTTGCCGACCTGCAGGATGAGTTCGGGCTCACCTACCTGTTCATCAGCCACGACCTTTCGGTGGTCCGCTTCGTGGCCGACGACGTGCTGGTGCTCTATCTCGGCCGGCCGGTGGAGATCACCACGTCGGAAGCGATCTTCGAGCGGCCGCTGCATCCCTATTCGCGCGCGCTGCTCTCCGCGACGCCGGTTGCCGATCCCCGCCGCAAGCGACAGAACATCAAGTTGACGGGAGAGATCCCGTCGCCCATCAATCCGCCGTCCGGCTGCGCCTTCCATCCGCGCTGCCCCTATGCCCGCGACGTCTGCGTGGCCGAAGACCCGCCGCTCTACGCGTACGAGGGGGCCCAGGTCGCGTGTCACGGCGTGGTCCAGGGCTGGGTGGATGTGGAAGCCGACTGGGGCACGCGCACGGAACCCGCGACCGCGCCCTGAGGCGCGGCCTGGCGGCGTTCCCGTTTCCGTCGCTCCGGTCGGGACGACGGCAGTTGGCTTTGTTCCAGGGGTACAGATGAATCCGACGGCATTTGCCGAACTCACCGAATGGCTGATGCGCGCCGGTCTCGACGGCATCAGCGAGCCGGACCTCCTGGAGGGCTTCTGCCAGCGCGCGGTGAACGCCGGGTTTCCGCTGTCGGAGGTCAACGTCATCATCGACACGCTGCACCCGGTCTACGAGGGCAGGGTGTTCCGCTGGCGGCGCGACGACCCGGAGGTTCCGGCGATCATCGAGTACGGCCGCAGCGGGCCGGGCGGCGAGGAGGACGAGCGGTGGACCCAGAGCCCCTTCTACCATCTGGTCCAGACGGGTGAGATGCACCTCCGCCGCCGGCTGTCGCCGGACGGGGAGGCCGAGTTTCCGGTCCTGGGGGAACTCGCCGCGCGCGGACTGACCGATTACGTCGCCCTGATCCACCGGTTCGCCGCCGACGGCATCATCGGGGAGATGGACTGCATCTATTCGTCCTGGCTCACTGATGGGGCGGACGGCTTCTCCGACGACGCGCTGTCGGGCATGCAGGTGCTGATCCTGCCGCTCGCGGTGGCTATGAAATCCGCCTCGCTCGCCCGCATCACGCGCACGCTGGTGGAGACCTATCTCGGGCGCAACACCGGCGGACGCGTGCTGGCCGGCAACATCGCCCGCGGCGTCACCGAGAAGATCAAGGCCGTGCTCTGGTTCAGCGACCTGCGCGGCTTTACCCGGATCACCGAGACCGCCGAACCCACCGCCGTCATCCCGTTCCTCAACTCCTATTCCGACGCGGTGATCTCCTCGATCCACGAGGCCGGCGGCGAGGTCCTGAAGCTCATCGGCGACGGGACGCTGGCGATCTTCGACGCCGCCGATCCGGCGCGCGGCTGCGCCATGGCGCTGGCGGCGGAGAAGGCGCTGCGCGCCAGGCTTCCCGCCCTGGCCGCCGAGCACGAGGCGTCCGGCCTGCCGGTCACCAGCCCCTACATCGGGCTGCACATCGGTGAGGTATTCTACGGCAACGTCGGCAGCCGGGACCGTCTCGACTTCACCGTCGTCGGTCCCGCCGTCAACGAGGCGAGCCGGGTCGCGGTGATGTGCCGGTCGGCAGAGCGGGATCTTCTGATGTCGGAGGCGTTCTGCGCGGCGGCGTCGGAGGAGGACCGGCGGCGCTTCGTGTCGGTCGGCCGCTACGCGCTGCGCGGCGTCGAGCGCCCGCAGGAGCTCTTCACCGTCGATCCGGAACTCTGACGCACGGCGCCGCGGGCGTCAGAACGCCGGCTGCGCGACCCGGGAGAGGAAGGTCGAGCCAAGCCACGCAACGGGCTCGATGCCGCGCGGCTCGGTCTTCTTCAGGAGACGGTTGGCGGCGATCGCCTCCCAGGACCGGGCGAAGGCGCGGTAGCTGCGCAAGGCCGGCGCAAGGTCCACGTGATGGAATGTGAGGGGAGCGCTCCGGCCCAGCACCCGCTCGTCGGCGTCGACGACCTCCAGAACGGCGCCTTCCAGCAGTTTGCCGACGAAGCGGTTGCGCGCGGCCATCAGCGCGGCGGAGCGGAAGGTTCCGCTGTCGATCCGCTCGAGCCCGCGCGCGAAGTCGGCGCGAAGGCTGCCGCTCGCGAAATCGAGTTCCAGCACCACCGAGGCGTGCCGGTCGTCCGAATGGCAGTGCAGGGACAGCTGCCCGGCACGGCTGGAGACGGTGAGCACGTTGAGGGCTTCGAAGGGGCGTTCGTTGATGCCGCGCAGCCGCACCGACAGCGGTCCGAGCCGGTCGGCCAGCGTTTCCGCGATCAGCGCGTCGACCAGCGGTTCGTGCGCGTCCTCGCCGAGCGCGGCGATCTGGGCGGGCTCGAGCGCCTGCTGGAAGCCGGAGAGGCCGAGAAAGTCGTCCGAGACGGCTTCGAGAATGGGCATTGGTCCTCACGCGTCGCGACTGTCTGCTCCGGATTCGGGATCCGGAGCATCGGGCCAAGAATGGCATGTGGCGTTTGCCGGGCGCAATTCCAGTCCGGCTGTCCCGAGCCGCCCGGGAGGCCCGTCCCGATCCGGCCGGAAAACGCCCTATTTCTTGCCGGCGATCGGCGCCTGGAAGCTGAGGCCCAGGTCCCACGGGAAATAGATCCAGGTGTCCTGCGAGACTTCCGTGATGAACGTGTCGACCAGCGGACGGCCCTTCGGCTTGGCGTAGACGGTCGCGAAATGCGCCTTCGGCAGGAAGGCGCGGACCACCTGCGCCGTCGCGCCGGTATCCACCAGGTCGTCGACGATCAGGATGTGCTCGCCCTGGTCGCCGCCGACCTCGGTGAGGGCAGGGCTCACGCCCTTCAGGACCGTCATCTCTCCCTGATGCTTGAACTCGTGGTAGGAGGCGACGCAGACGGTGTCGATCAGGCGGATGCCCAGCTCGCGCGCGACGATCGCCGCCGGTACCAGCCCGCCGCGGGTGATGCAGGCGATGCCCCTGAAGTCGCCCTGGCCGGCCAGCCGCCAGGCGAGCGCCCGGGCGTCCCGGTGAAACTGGTCCCAGGACACGGGAAACGCCTTGTCCGGCAACGCGGTCGGCTCGTTCGCCATGTCCGGGGTCCTTGTCAGCTGGCGGTCTGGAGGGTGGCGATCGCCGCCTCGACGGCGGCGCGCGCCGCGGCGACCCGCTCGGGGTCGCGGCTGCGCACGACCACCTGGGTGCGGTACTGCTTGCCGTCGAAGTGGGGATAGGAGCCGATGGAGACGTCGGCGAAGGCGCGCGCGATCTCCGACAGCGGCTCGGCGATGCGGCCCTCCGGCATCAGCGCCTCGACCGTCTCGCTCAGGATCCGCGGTCCCGTGCGCAGCCGCGGACCGGTGCGCTCCAGCATGCCCTGCATGATCCTCGGCACGCCGGCCATCACGAACACGTTGCCGATCTGGAAGCCGGGGGCGCCGGAGACGGGGTTCTCGATCAGCTCGGCGCCGTGGGGAATGCGCGCCATCCGCAGCCGGGCCGGCGTCAGCTCCATGTCGGGGTAGCGCTGGCGCATCACGTCCACCGCCCGCGGGTCGATCTCGATCCCGACGCCGAACGCCGTGGCGATCGCGTCGGCGGTGATGTCGTCGTGGGTGGGGCCGATGCCGCCGGTGGTGAACACGTAGGTATAGCGGGCGCGGAGCGTGTCCACCGCCTCGACGATCATCGACGTCACGTCCGGCACGATCCGGACTTCGCGCGCCTCGATGCCGATCTCGGTGAGATATTCGGTGATGAAGCCGACGTTGGTGTCCTTGGTCCGCCCCGAGAGGATCTCGTCACCGATGACGACGATGCCGGCCGTCACCGACCAGGTTGAGGAGGCTTCGGGGAGGTCGGCGTCGGTCATGGGCGGATGTCGCTGTCAGGCTGGAGGAAATTCGGTCTGCTCGTCTACCCCGGGGCGGGGCGGACCTCAAGACGGCAGGGTCGGGGGACGCCAGCCGTAGATGCGGTCCATGCGCTCCAGCAGCCGCCGCGGCCCCAGCGCCGCCAGGGTCATGTCGCGGCCGATCGAGACAGGATAGGGCAGATGGTAGACGCGGGCGAGCCGCTGGGCCTCCCGCCAGATCCGGACGACGCGGGGCCTGCGGCTGCGCTCGTAGGCGGCCAGCGCCACCTGGGTGGCGCCGTGGAAGCCCACGTTGGCGGCAAGCTCGGTCGCATCCTCGATCGCCATGGCGCCGCCCTGGGCCAGGAACGGCAGCATGGAATGGGCGGCGTCGCCCACCAGCGCGATGCGGCCGCGGGTCCATTCGGTGCTCGGGTCCACCGAGAAGAGCGGCCAGCGGGTCCACGCCGGCACCGAGCGGAGCTGGCCGCTCAGGGCGGGATCCAGGCTGGCCAGCGGCGCCTCCGGCAGGGCCATCTCGTCGGTCAGCCGCCAGCTTGCCTCGTCGCAGGCCTGGTCGGCCATCACCACGACGAGGTTGGAGAGCCGGCCGCCGGCGACCGGGTAGCGGACCACGTGCACGTCGGGGGCGAGCCAAAGGTCGGTTACCGGCGGCATGGCCGCGTCGGCCGGTGTCCGGTCGACCACGGCCCGCCAGGCGGTCTGTCCGGTCTTCCAGGCCTTCACGCCGTTGACGACGGCGCGCAGCGCGGACCAGACGCCGTCGGCGGCGACGAGCAGGCAGGCTTGGCGCTGGCCGGACGCGAGCTCGAGGGTCACGCTGCTCGACCGCTCCCAGGCCTTCAGGATCGTCTCGCCCAGGTGCAGCCGGATGGACGGCGACGCGATGGCGGCGTCCAGCAGCACCCGCTGCAGGTCGGCGCGGTGGATGACGCGGTAGGGAAACCCGTAGCGCTCAAGGGCGGCGTCGCCGAGGGGAACGCGCGCGATCGGCCGCCCGTTGCGGCCCGACCACATCTGCACGGCCTCGGGTCGCACGGCGCGCGCGTCGAGGGCCTCGTCCAGGCCGAGCATCGACAGCGGCCCGGCGACGTTGGGCGACAGCTGGATGCCCGCGCCCACCTCGCTCAGTCGTGCAGTCCGCTCGTACAGGTCGACGCCGTGGCCGAGCCGCGCCAGCTGAAGCGCGCATGTCAGTCCGGCAATGCCCGCTCCCGCGACGGCGATCCTGCCTGCGTCCTCATTCATCAATCCTCAGGTGCGTTCAGGCCGCCTCGTCCTTGAACTCGCATTCCGACGGCTTGGCGTCGTGGGGTGCGAGTCCGGCATCGAGGATATAATGGGTCGAGCAATAGGGGCAGACGATCTCGCCCTCATCGCCCATGTCGAGGAAGACGTGGGGATGGTCGAAGGGCGGCCGAGCCCCCACGCACATGAATTCCTTCGCGCCGATGTTGATCCGGTCGATGCCCGGATCGTTCTGGAAATGGGGAATGACATGGTCCGACATGGCCGGCGCTCCGCAAATCTCGTCGGTGATCTCGCGCGGACGTTAGCGCGCGCGTGCCCCGATGCAAAGCGGCGGGGCCGTGTGTTCCATGCTCTGTCATGGTCGGAAGCCGGGGTCCAGACCATTTCCCCGCGCATCAGGCATGTCGGGGCCGCGGCCGGTCCGCGGCGGCCGGGTGTTTCCAGCCGGGCTGAAAAGGATCTAAGGTCCGCGGCGTCCCCGGAAAAAGACCCAGCGAGTGACCGTGGCCTCTCCGTATCCGACCCAGACCTTCTCGTCCGACGGCATCTCCATCGCCTATTTCGATGTGGGCGAGGGCGACCCGATTCTCCTGATCCACGGCTTCGCGTCGTCGAAGAGCATGAACTGGGTGACCCCCGGCTGGGTCGACACGCTGCTCAAGGACGGCCGCCGCGTCATCGCCCTCGACAACCGCGGCCACGGCGAGAGCGAGAAGCTCTACGACAGCGCCGCCTATCCGGCCAACGTGATGGCGGGCGATGCGGCCCGGCTGATCGACCACCTCGGCCTCGAGCGCGTCGACGTCATGGGCTACTCCATGGGCGCGCGGATCTCGGCGTTCCTGTCGCTCGCCCACCCGGAGAAGGTGCGCAGCGTCGTCTTCGGCGGTCTCGGCATCGGCATGATCCGCGGCGTCGGCGGCCAGGATATCATTGTCTCGGCCCTCGAGGCGCCGTCGCTCGCCGAGGTCACCACGCCCCTCGGCCGCAAGTTTCGCCAGTTCGCCCAGCAGACCGGAAGCGACCTGAAGGCGCTCGCCGCCTGCATGAGCGCCTCCAACAACAAGATCTCGGCCGACGACATCGGCGGGCTGAAGCCGCCGGCGCTCATCGCCGTGGGCACCACCGACGACATCGCGGGCTCCGCGGAGGAACTCGCCGCGCTGATCCCGGGATCGAAGGTCTGCGCCATTCCCGACCGCGACCACATGCTCGCCGTCGGCGACAAGGTCTACAAGGACGGCGTCCTGGCGTTCCTCGCCGAGCGTCCCTGACGGGGCCGGGTGCGATGCCGGCGGTCTCGGCCGTCCGGCGCGCCGCGTTTGACCTTGGCCGCCAATTCGGCAATGTCCCCGCATCGGGGGGCGCGGTTCGGGGCGTGGCTTTGCCTCGGACCTCCGAAGCACTATCTTGAGTGTTCGGATCGCGACCCACCAGGAAAGGACACGCGGCCATGGCTTCCATTTCCGAGCGCGACAGCTCCGGGCGCGACAACGTCGCGCCGCTGGCCAGTCACGATCCTGTCTGGGAACGGATTCGCGAGGATGCCCTGCGCATCGCCCAGAACGAGCCGGCGCTTGCCGGCTTCATGCACGCCACCATTCTCGACCAGCCGAGCCTGGAAGACGTCATCAGCCAGCGCATCGCCGATCGCCTCGGGGATGCGGCGGTCGGCCCGACCCATATCCGGCACGCTTTCAACCAGGCTTTCGCCGCGCGTCCGGACCTTGCCGACATCCTGCGGGTCGACATCGTCTCGGTCTACGAGCGCGATCCGGCCTGCCACCGGCTGATCGACCCGGTGCTCTTCTTCAAGGGCTTCCAGGCGATCCAGACCCACCGGCTCGCCAACTGGCTGTGGCACGAGGGACGGCGCGACTTCGCCTACTACGTCCAGAGCCGTGCCTCGGCGGAGTTCCAGGTCGATATCCATCCGGCCGTGCCGATGGGGCGGGGCATCTTCATCGATCACGCCACCGGCGTCGTCGTCGGCGAGACGGTCGTCATCGAGGACGAGGTCTCCATCCTGCAGGGCGTCACGCTTGGCGGCACCGGCAAGGAAGACGGCGATCGGCACCCGAAGATTCGCAAGGGCGTGCTGATCGGGGCCCATGCGGCGATCCTTGGCAACATCGAGGTCGGCCGCTGCGCCCGCGTCGCCGCCGGTTCGGTGGTGCTGAAGGCGGTTCCGCCGAACTCCACGGTTGCGGGTGTGCCCGCTCGTGTGGTTGGAACGGCGGGGTGTGCCGAGCCGGCGCGGTCGATGGACCAGATTCTGGCCGATTTCGACACGCGCGTCTGAGCGCATTCAGTCTTTCATGTGGGGCGGCATCGCTGCCGTCGTGCGACCCATCACCCTCGTACCCTGACCGGAGGATTTCTTGGACAAGGCGGAAATCGCTAAACTTCAGAACTACATGCAGCGGAAATTCAGCAATCCGACGCTGACGCTGCGTGCGCGGCCAAAGAAGTCCGATTCCGCCGAGGTCTATCTCGGCGACGAGTTCATCGGCGTGCTGTTCCGTGACGACGAGGACGAGGACCTGTCCTGGAACTTCACCATGGCGATCCTCGAACTCGACCTGGAGGAGTAGGCACCCATGTCGTTGTACGCGCTGGACGGGGTCGGCCCCGATCTTCCCGGCGACGGGGCGTTCTGGGTCGCGCCGACGGCGGTGCTGATCGGCAAGGTGCGGCTGCACGTCGATGCCAGCGTCTGGTGGGGCGCCGTCCTGCGCGGCGACAACGAGTGGATCGAGATCGGCGAACGCTCCAACGTTCAGGACGGCTCGGTCTTCCACACCGATCTCGACGCGCCGCTCACCATCGGGAAGGACTGCACCGTCGGCCACAAGGCGATCCTGCACGGCTGCACCATCGGCGACAATTCCCTGATCGGGATGGGCGCCACCGTGCTCAATCATGCCCGGATCGGCCGCAACTGCATCATCGGGGCGAATGCCCTGATCGCCGAGGGCAAGGAGATCCCCGACAACTCGCTGGTGGTCGGCATGCCGGGCAAGGTGGTGCGGACCCTCGACGAGGCGTCGGCCGAAGCGCTCACCGCCAGCGCCGCCCACTACGTGGCCAACTGGAAGCGCTACGCGGCGGGCCTCCAGCCGCTTTGATGCGTCCGCACGCGATGGCTCAGCGGTCCCGGGCGCGCGGCGCCCGGATCGCGGCTGGCGCGGTTTGAAGATATCGACTCAAGGGATTGAATTCTAAGCCGTTCCCGGGACGCTCGAACGCGCGGGGGCGTCAGTCCCGGGCGTGGGGGACCGCGTCGGCGGGCGGGCGCAGCGAACCGACGGCCTGCGTGGCACGCGGATCCAGCACCCGGACCCAGGCCCGCGGATTGCGGATGCGCTGCCGCTTCACGTAGGTGTACGGCCGGTTGTTCCAGGGCAGGATCACGTCGGTCCGGTTGTCGAGGATCAGGTCGCCGCGATCGGTGCCGACGGTCAGCACGGCATGGCCTTCGCCGTTCTCGTCGCGGACGACGGTGATCAGCAGCACGCTGGAGGGCCAGCCCTTGCCGATCAGCTTGTGGCGCTTCAGGAGCACGTAGTCCTCGCAGTCGCCGGCCGTCTGCGGGAACGTCCAGAATTCCTCGCGGCCGTAGAATTCCTGGTCGGTGGTGGGGCTGACGGTCCGGTTGACGCTGCGGTTGGTTTCAACGAGCTCGACCCAGCGATCCCTGGTCAGCACCACGGCGCGGGCGGGTTCGCCGCTTTCCTGGCAGTCGACGGGGAAGCGGGTGCAGAAGTCGACGAAGCCGTCCGGGGCTTCGGTCTCGGTGGCCAGCGGCATGAACCGGTTGGCTTCGGCGAGCGACGGGGTCGGGGCGGCGAGGGCGCACGCCAGATAGGGGGCGGCGAGCCAGGTCAGCGCATTCCGTTTGATTGGCTTCATGAAGCTGGAACCCTGGACCACTGGACGCGCGGCTCGAATGCCGGTGACGGAGTTAGTCGGTCGGTCGCCGCAGTAGTTTTATGGAGGTCGCAACCGCGACAACCGACCGACTGTGGAAACAGTCTTGCCACGCCACGACTTGCCGCCCGATGAAACGGACGCCTTGCAATTGAATTGAACCGACACGAGCCGGTCCACGAATAAGTAACGATGTCAGGATGCTGCGCGCCGTGGCTCATCTTGCCGGGATGCGACCTCGGCCCTATCACCTCGGGAGCGGCGGATCGGACGCGGGCCGAGGGAGCCGCCCCGGCGGAGTTGTCATCCCCGCCATTTCCGATCAGATGGTCGGGCCAGCTTTCCTGGACATCGCTCCAGACCCCTTGTTCCATCCCGTCCCACGCAGCGGTGTTTGCCCTGACCGGGACTGGCCATCGGCGCGCCCGCGCCGCCCGTGACTGAAGGACCGGCCTTCCACCATGCTCGCAAAGCGTATCGTTTCATGAGCCTGTCCGACCGCCCGCGCGGCGAACCCATGTTCACCATCCCGTCGACGGTCGTCTGGCTGACGGCGGTGCTGGTGGTCATCCACCTGGTCCGCACGATGCTGCTCTCCTACGAGGCGGACGTCGGCGTGCTGCTGCTGTTCGCCTTCATCCCGGCGCGCTACGCTGGCGACATCCTCTCCGCCTACATGCCGACGGGGCCCGTGTCCTGGTGGGGTCTGATGAACCAGGGCGCCGCCATCTGGTCGTTCCTCACCTACGCCTTCCTGCACGGCAACGTGACCCACCTGCTGGTCAACTGCCTGTGGCTGGTGGCCTTCGGCAGCGCGCTGGCGCGGCGCTTCGGGGCGGTGCGCTTCCTGGCGTTCTCCGCCGTTGGCGCGGTTGCGGGGGCCGCCATCCACCTGGCGCTGCACTTCGGCGACATGGTGCCGGTGATCGGCGCGTCGGCGGCGATCTCGGCGCAGATGGCAGCCGCCGCGCGCTTCGTGTTCCAGAGCGGCGCGCCGCTCGGCGCCTTCCGGGTGCCCGACGACCGGGCCTACAGGGTTCCGGCGCTGACGCTCGTCCAGACGCTGCGCAGCGCCCGGCCGATGATGTTCGTCGGCGTCTGGTTCGGCATCAACCTGCTGGTCGGGCTCGGCTCGGCGTCGATCATCGGCGGCGGCGAGGTGATCGCCTGGGAGGCCCACATCGGCGGCTTCCTCGCCGGCCTGCTGCTGTTCCGCTTCTTCGATCCCGTCGGCCCGCTGCCGCTCCGCCGCGCCGACGACGGCTGGCGGGCCTGACGCCCGGTCGGGCCGCGATCCGCTCGGGCGGCGTCTGCCGGCAATCGCCGTTACGGGCCGGCCGGTGAGCCGGTTTCGCCGTTGTGATCATTTCCGTCTTGTTCGCGGTGATCTTCGTGCCATCATTCCAGGTTCTGATCGGCAGCTGCTGCCGACTCAGGCCAGCGTCGCTGCCGATCCCGAGCCCTGTCCGATCGCGGCAGGCCTCCTCGGGGCCGGCATTCGAAAAGGCGCGTCGAACAGGGAGGCGACTATGACCGTGGCATCCATTCTGGCCGACAAGGGCCATGACATCGTCACCGCGACCGAAGCCGAGACGATCGCCGACATCTGCCGGCGGCTCACCCAGCACAAGATCGGTGCGATCCTCATCACCAGCCCCGACGGCTCGATCGTCGGCATCCTGTCGGAGCGCGACATCGTGAAGGCCTGCGCCGGCCACGGCCCGGCCGCGCTGGAGCGGTCCGCCGCCGACCTGATGACGCGCTCGGTGGTCACCGTGACCCCGGACGACACCATCGCGACGGTGATGGAGCGCATGACCGCCGGCCGCTTCCGTCACATGCCCGTGCTGAAGAACGGCCGCATCGCCGGCGTCATCTCCATCGGCGACGTGGTCAAGCACCGGATCGCCCAGGCCGAGCGCGAGGCCGAGGAAATGCGCAGCTACATCGCCACGGCCTGAAGACCCCTGCAAATCCCGGGAAAAGCGCTCTTGCGGGCTTCCGTCCGGGATTTGCGGTGTTTCCGCTCACGCTGCTGCGCTTCGTGCACAGCTCCGCGGGGGCGGCCTGTCCGGCCGGCGCGCGGTCGCGCGCTGGCCTCGCAAGCGCGGCCAAAGGCTCCGGCCTATTGCAGCGTGTCGATCAGGTGGCGGATGTCGTCGAGGCCGCGCCGGGTCGCCTCGGCGCCCACCTCGATCGCCTCGTCGGCCCGGTGGAAATCGAACAGCCCGATGTCGCCCAGCCGCGGCCCGATCGCGTAGTCGGGCGGATCGCCGGCCATGCGCGAGCGGGTCAGCCGGTCCTGCATGATGTTGTAGGACTCCATCATCACGCCCATCAGGCCCGGCAGGTGGGCGTCGTCGTCGCCGAACAGCCGCATCCGCAGGCGCTCGCGCAGGGAGTGGAACAGCCCGTGCTCCTCGTCCTCGGCCGCCTTGGCGGCGGCCGCCGCCTCCGCCGCTTCTGGCAGCGCGTCGACCGGCCCCGGCGGCATCGCGTGCACCACCGTGGTGCCGCGCCCGAAGATGTCGGAGTGCAGGTTGATGGCGATCACCACCCGCGCGCCCAGCGCCCGGCAGGCCGACACCGGCACCGGGTTGACCAGCGCGCCGTCGACCAGCCAGCGGCCGCCCAGCTGAACCGGCTGGAACACGCCGGGCAGCGCGAACGACGCCCTCAGCGCCGGCACCAGCGCGCCCGAGCGCAGCCAGATCTCGTGCCCGGTGCCGAGTTCGGTGGAAACGCACAGGAACGCCCGCTCCAGCTCCTCGATCCTGATGTCGCCGAGGTCGCGCTGGAGCAGCCGCACCAGCCGCCGCCCGCCGATCAGCCCGCCGCTGCCGAACACCGGATCGATCAGCCCGACCACGTTGCGGCGGGTGAGGGAACGCGCGAACGCCTCCAGCGCGTCGAGCTTGCCGGCGATCGACGCGGCGCCGATCACCGCGCCGATCGAGGTGCCGGTGACGATGTCCGGCCGGATGCCGGCTTCCTCCAGCACGCGGATCGCGCCGATGTGGGCCCAGCCGCGCGCCGCACCGCCGCCGAGCGCCAGGCCGATGCGCGGCTTGAAGCCCTTCGACCAGACCGGTTCGTTGCCGGCAGCCACGGTGCGGTCGGGGATGGGGGCGGGAAGGGTCATGAGGCGGCGGTCACACGTGGCGGGTTCGGGCGGGACGAGTGACCCTGACGGCGCCCGGCCGCAAGCGCAACCCTGCGCGGGAGCGCCGGCGGGCCACGCCCGCTCAGTCTTCGACGAAGTCCAGCGCGCCGCCGCCGCCTTCGCCCAGCGGCACGCGGCGATAGAAGCACGAGGTGCGGCCGGTGTGGCAGCTGGAGCCGTCGCCGGCGACGCGCACCCGGATCCACACGGCGTCCTGGTCGCAGTCCACCCGCATCTCCGCGACGCTCTGCACCGAGCCGGAGGTGTCGCCCTTGCGCCAGAGGCTTCCGCGCGAGCGGCTCCAGTAGTGGGCGATGCCGGTCTCGATGGTCTTTTCCAGCGCCTCGGCGTTCATGTGGGCGACCATCAGCGGCAGGCCGGTGTCGGCGTCGGTGACGACGCAGGTCACCAGCCCGCTGGCGTCGAATTTCGGCCTCAGCTCGCCGGCCTCGTCCTGAGCGGCCTTGGCGAGCGGCGGCTGGAACGGCGTGGCCGTACCCGACATGCTCAGCCCCGCACCAGCTGGAGGAACCGCGCCTGTTCGGCGGCATCGTCGCGCAGCAGCCCGGAGAACCGGGTGGTGATGGTGAGCGCGCCCGCCTTGGCGACGCCGCGCATCGACATGCACAGGTGCTCCGCCTCGATCATCACGGCGACGCCGCGCGTCTCCAGCGCCGCGTCCATGGCGGCGACGATCTGCGCGGTCATCGTCTCCTGGGTCTGCAGGCGGCGGGCGTAGATGTCCACCAGCCGGGCGATCTTGGACAGCCCGACGACGCCGTTCGCCGGATAGTAGGCGACGTGCACCTTGCCGAAGAAGGGCAGCATGTGGTGCTCGCAGTGGGAGTGGAAGGCGATGTCCTTGACCAGCACCAGGTCGTCGTAGCCTGCGACGTCCTCGAACACCCGGTCGAGGACCAGCGCCGGATCGGCGTCGTAGCCGGAAAACAGCTCGGCGTACGCCTTGGCGACCCGCGCGGGGGTCTCCAGCAGGCCTTCGCGCGACGGATCGTCGCCGGCCCAGGCGATCAGCGTCTTCACGGCGGCCTCCGCCTCGGCGCGCGAGGGACGGCTGGCGTCCTCGGTGCGGGCGGGCGTGTCGGCTATGGCATCCATCTCGAGACCTTCTCGCATGCGTCGGCGCCGGAGCCTGCCCGGGGGCAGGGCCGGACCGCCAGAGGTAGACCGGCGGCGCCCGGAGCGCGACCCCCTTCATTGGAGAATCCGCCCAAGGGGCCATATAAGGGAAAACGCGCGCTTCGCCATGCTCCCCCGCGACATGGCACGCCCCCGCTGCACTCATGGACACCGCCATGCTCGACGACCTCTACAACGCCAGGATCCTCGACTTCGCCGGCAACATCCCGCGCCTCGGCCGTCTCGATCATCCCGACGCCACCGCCACCGCCCATTCCCGCCTGTGCGGATCGACCGTCACCGTCGACCTCAAGCTGAAGGACGGCGTGGTCAGCGACTTCGCCCACGACGTGAAGGCCTGCGCGCTGGGCCAGGCGTCGTCGTCGATCATGGCCCGCACCGTCGTCGGCTCGACGCCGGAGGAGCTGCGCACCGTGCGCGAGACCGTCCGCAAGATGCTGAAGGAAAACGGCCCGCCGCCGGAGGGCCGCTGGGCCGACGTGCGCTACCTGGAGCCGGTGCGCGCCCACAAGGCGCGCCACGCCTCGACGCTGCTGACCTTCGATGCGGTGGTCGACGCGCTCGACCAGATCGAGGCGCGCGCCGAAGAGGCCGCGAGCGCCTGAGGGGGACGCCGATGTCCGCCGATCCGGCGCCGCCGACAGCCCAACCGGTCGCGGTGCACGACCATGCCGGCTGCGGCCACCACCATGCGTCTGCACCCGCATCGCACGGCCGTCGCCGCGGCCCTGGCGTCCTCCTCGGACGCGGCGCGATCCGCCTCTACCAGCTGACGCTGTCGCCGTTCGTGGGTCGCCATTGCCGCTATCTGCCGACGTGCTCCCAGTATGCCGACGAGGCGATCGCCCGCTACGGCTTCTGGGCGGGAGGCTGGATGACGCTCGCGCGGATGGCCCGCTGCCAGCCGTTCGGCGCCTCGGGATTCGATCCGGTTCCGGACCGCGCGGCGCATTCGGGCGGCCGCTGGTACCGGCCCTGGGCCTACGGCCGCTGGACCGGCCGCCACATCGATCCGAACACCCGCCTCGACCGCTGAGCCGATCTGCCGCAGGCTCGCGCAAGGCCGATCGTCGAGGTTGACCGGGCGGCCCTGCGGCGCCAAAAGCTCGACGTCCGACTGTCGCCGCCGCCGATCCCCGCCGGGACCGGCTGCGCGACCAACGCCTGAACCAACAAGCTTACCTGCGATCGTTGGCAGTGAGTGAGCAAGGAGAACATTATGGTCGACCTGACATTCCCCGATGGATCCGTGCGCGCGTTCGAGGACGGTACGACCGGCTTCGATGTCGCCGCCTCGATCTCCAAGTCGCTCTCCAAGAAGGCCGTGGCCGTCACGCTCGACGGCGAGCTCGCCGACCTTTCCGAGCCGATCCGGGCCAATGCGGCGATCGAGATCGTCACCCGTGACGACGACCGCGCGCTGGAGCTCATCCGGCATGACGCGGCGCACGTCATGGCCGAGGCGGTGCAGGAGCTCTATCCCGGGACCCAGGTGACCATCGGCCCGGTGATCGAGAACGGCTTCTATTACGATTTCGCGCGCAACGAGCCGTTCACGCCGGACGACCTGGAGGGCATCGAGGCGAAGATGCGCCAGATCATCGCCCGCGACGCCGCCTTCACCAAGGAAGTGTGGAGCCGCGACGAGGCGAAGCGCGTCTTCTCGGAGAAGGGCGAGGCCTACAAGGTCGAGCTCGTCGACGCGATCCCGGAAGACCAGGACGTCAAGATCTACAAACAGGGCGACTGGTTCGACCTCTGCCGCGGCCCGCACATGCCGTCGACGGGCAAGGTCGGCGAGGCCTTCAAGCTGATGAAGGTGGCCGGCGCCTACTGGCGCGGCGATTCCAACAACCCGATGCTGACGCGCATCTACGGCACCGCGTGGGCCTCCAAGCAGCAGCTCGCCGACTATCTCCACATGCTGGAGGAGGCGGAGAAGCGTGACCACCGGCGCCTCGGCCGGGAGATGGACCTGTTCCATTTCCAGGAGGAGGGGCCCGGCGTCGTGTTCTGGCACGCCAAGGGCTGGCGCATGTTCCAGTCGGTGGTCTCCTACATGCGCCGCCGCCTGGAGGGGACCTACGACGAGGTCAACGCGCCGCAGATCCTCGACAAGGCGCTCTGGGAGACCTCGGGACACTGGGGCTGGTACCAGGAGAACATGTTCGCGGTGAAGTCGGCCTACGCCTTCACCCACCCGGACGAGGAAGAGGCCGACCATCGCGTGTTCGCGATCAAGCCGATGAACTGTCCGGGCCACGTGCAGATCTTCAAGCACGGCCTGAAGAGCTACCGCGACCTGCCGATCCGCTACGCCGAGTTCGGCACCGTGCACCGCTACGAGCCCTCGGGCGGGCTGCACGGGCTGATGCGCGTGCGCGGCTTCACCCAGGACGATGCCCACGTTTTCTGCACCGAGGAGCAGCTCGCCGCCGAGTGTCTCCGGATCAACGACCTGATCCTGTCGACCTACGCCGACTTCGGCTTCGACGAGATCACGGTGAAGCTGTCGACCCGGCCGGAAAAGCGCGTCGGCTCCGACGAGAACTGGGACCACGCCGAGGAGATCATGGCGCGGGTGCTGGAGCAGATCGAGGCCCAGTCCGGCGGGCGCATCAAGACCGGCATCCTGCCGGGCGAGGGCGCCTTCTACGGTCCGAAGTTCGAGTACACGCTACGCGACGCCATCGGCCGCGAGTGGCAGTGCGGCACCACCCAGGTGGACTTCAACCTGCCGGAGCGCTTCGGGGCCTTCTACATCGACAGCAACTCGGAGAAGACCCAGCCGGTGATGATCCACCGCGCCATCTGCGGCTCGATGGAGCGCTTCCTCGGCATCCTGATCGAGAACTACTCCGGCCACATGCCGCTGTGGCTGGCACCGGTGCAGGTGGTGGTCGCCACCATCACCTCCGATGCCGATGCCTATGCCAACGAGGTCACGCGCAAGCTGAAGGCGGCCGGCCTGCAGGTGAACGCCGACCTGCGCAACGAGAAGATCAACTACAAGGTCCGCGAGCACAGCCACGCCAAGGTGCCGGTCATCATCGTGGTGGGCCAGCGCGAGGCCGAGGGCGGCACGGTCAACGTCCGCCGCCTCGGCTCGCGCGACCAGACCTCCATGAGCCTCGAGGAGGCGGTGACCAGCCTGGTGGCCGAGGCGACCCCGCCGGACCTGAAGCGGGCGCTGGCGGCTGTCGAAGCCGCCTGATCAGCAGCCGACCTGTAATCCGGGAAAGGCCGCGCCTCGCGAGGGGCGCGGCCTTTCTGCGTTCTGAGGGTCCGCAACGGCGTTGCGGCCCGACCGCGCCGCGGGATAGATCGATTGGATGATCAGTCTCACCGACATCCAGGCGCTCGAGGAGCGGGCTTTCAATGCATGGCCGTCGCGGCGGACCGTGATGGCCGACGGCTGGCTCTACCGCCTCGGCGACGGCTACACCAACCGCGCCAATTCGGTGAACGCCTGCGTGGCGCACCCGCCCTTTGCCGGGGTGCTGGAGACGGCGGAGACGCTCTATCCGGCATGCGGCCTTCAGCCGGTCTTCCGCCTCTCGCCGCTGGCGCCGCCGGAGGCCGACGCGGTGCTCCACGAGGCCGGCTATGCGTTCGCCAGCCCGACGGTGGTTCTGACGGCTCCGGTCACCGGCCATGCGGTCTGTGATCTGCCTGAGGCCTGCTCCGTGCGGGTCGTTGCGCATCCGTCCGACGACTGGATGGAGGGCTTCGC
Organism: Amorphus suaedae; assembly: GCF_053629675.1. NCBI lineage: Bacteria > Pseudomonadati > Pseudomonadota > Alphaproteobacteria > Hyphomicrobiales > Amorphaceae > Amorphus > Amorphus suaedae. The sequence goes on from NZ_JBRJIT010000001.1 coordinate 316,079, forward strand.
GGGTCTGGCCGGGCTTTCGGCGTCGAGCGCGTCCGCCCACGCGGCCATCGTCCGGGCGATTGCCGTGCCGGCGGGCTTCGCGACGGTGCTCCTGGACGGCCGCCCCGTCGGCTACGGGCTCGCGGTGCACGAGCGGGGCGCCGTGGGCCTGTTCGACCTGGTGATCTCCGAAGGCGCCCGGCGGCGAGGGCTCGGCCGCGCCCTCATCACGGCGCTGCTGGCCTGGGGCAGGGGCCTCGGTGCCACGAGCGCCTATCTGCAGGTCGCGGTGGCCAACGAGGGCGCGCTGCGCCTCTACGACCGCCTGGGCTTCTCCGAGGCCTATCGCTACCACTACCGGATCAAGCCGCAATAGCGCCGGCCGCAAGGGCCAGAAGCGGAGCGCATCGGCGGATGCCGTCGCGACCGTCAGACGGCGCGCGGACGTTCGCCCCGGATCTGAAACTTAGCCAGTCGTGAAAGTTTTCCTTGACCCGCGCGATGCCGACGCTGATACCTTCCCATATGGCTAAGTTTTCAACTGATCTGGACAGGGCTTTTTCCGCGCTCGGGGATCCGACGAGGCGGGCGATCGTCAGCCGTTTGTGCGATGGCCCGAAATCCGTCAGCGAGCTTTCCGAGCCGTTCGAGCTGGCGCTTCCGTCGCTCCTCAAGCACGTGCGTGTGCTCGAGGAGAGCGGGCTGATCACCTCTGAAAAGACCGGGCGCGTGCGCACCTGCCGGATCGAGCCGCACGCCCTGCGGGCGACCGAGGCGTGGATCCACCAGCATGTTTCTGCCTGGGAGGACCGCCTCGACCGCATGGAAGCCCACATCGCGCGCATGACGAGAAAGAAACCGGACCATGAATGACCCGACCAACGCCTCCGGCTCCCCCTGGCGAGACTGGCCTCTCGACCGCGAAATCGTCCTCGCCCGTGTGATCGATGCCCCCCGGAGCGTCGTCTACGCGGCCTGGGCCGATCCGGACCAGATCGGCGCGTGGTTCGGACCCGAAGGCATGACGATCGAAACCCGGGAGATCGACCTCCGACCGGGCGGGGTCTGGCGGTTCGACATGGTCGCCGCGGACGGCACCCGGTACACCAACCGAATGGTGTTCCTCCGCATGGAGGCTCCCGCGCTCATCGAGGTCGAGCATGGCTCCGATGAGGACAACGACCCCGGTCGTTTCCGGATGCTCGTCACCTTCGACGAGCAGAGCGACGGCAAGACCGTTCTGACGCTCCGTCAGATGCATCCGTCGCGGGAGCGGCGCGAATGGGCGATCGGCTTCGGCGCGGTGGAGTACGGAGGGCAGACGCTGGGGAAACTCGCCCTTCACGTGGCGAAGCTCAGGAACGGCTGAGCGAAGCAGGCGCGTCCGTCGTCCGCCCTGTGCGTGCGGACCATCTACGGCATCACGGGCTTGAGGCGGCTCGTTCGGCCAGGTCGCGTCGAGTGGGACGCGGGGCGCGCTAGTTGACCGCGTTCTTGGCGACGACCTCGACCTCGCGGTCCTCGCCCGCATCGACCTTGAAGTTCCGGCTGTAGATCTGGTCGCGGTTCTTCGCCACGACCGAGTAGTCGCCGTCGGCGAGCACGAAGGTCGGGAAGGCGCCGACGCTTTCCACCACGATGTCGCCGCCGGGCGTGTAGACGGTCCACGCCGTGTCGGCCAGCGCCTCGCCGCCGGCTTCGCCGACGAGCTTCAGCGTCACGGTGGCCGCCCGGTGGCGCATGGTCGCCTCGACCACCTTGCCGGGCTTCACCTCCAGGTCGGCCCGCCGCACGGCGTTCACCGAGCCGTAGTGGCTGACCACGTGATAGGTGCCCACCGGCAGCGGCACCACCTCGTTGGGCGAGGCGTCGGCGATCAGCCGCCGGCCGTCGGGGAAGCCGTCGTTGGATTCGTAGATGGAGAACGACAGCGGTTCCTTGGGCACCTGGTCGTTGGCGCCGATGACCGCGTTGAGCTTCAGCCCGCCGGCGTTCAGCACGAACGATTCCGTCTGGACGTCGCGGAAGAGATCGATGCGCTTGGCGGACGTCGCCCGTCCGAACGAGGCGTGCACCAGATAGCGGCCCGGCTTGAGCCGGAACTCCGCGTCGCCGCCCTCGCGCTCGGCGACCAGCGGCAGACGTCCGTCCTGCTCGGGGATCACCGCGAACACGCGCCAGTGCACGCCCGCGTCGAGCGGCCGGCCGTCCTCGGTCAGCTTGGCGACCAGGTAGAGCGCGGTCTCGACGTCCGACGGCGTGCCGGTGTCGATCTCCGACGGAGACGCGTAATTGGAGAGCGTCGAGGTGAACGCCGGGCTGTTGAGGATCGGAAAATTCGAGACGGTGGAGAAGTCCGGGATCTGGCGATCGGAGACGGCGTTCGGATCGGGCTTGGCGCGCGGCACGGGCACGTCCGCCGCGATCGCCGGGGCGGCCAGCGCCATGAGCAGGGACGCGACCGCCATCAGTCGTCCGGTCGCCGTCAACGTCATCCCGCCTGATCCTCTTCGCTGGTCACGACCGTCCGCGGCTCGCGCCGCCGGTCCTTTTCGCGTCGTCCGGATACCTTTAGATGCTGAATACGATGTCGATATCGTGGCCACAAGGCTTTCTCGCCCCGCATTCGCCCCCTTCGCGGCCCAAGGGGCTCGCTCTCTTACTTTCGATTTCCAAGGGATTTTGCAGTCGATGACGGATCTTCTCGAGCATCTGCGCACCCGTCGTTCCGTGCCCGCCGCCAGCCTGGCCGGTCCCGGGCCGGACGAGGCGACGCTGCACGACATTCTCACCATCGCCGCCCGCGTTCCCGATCACGGCAAGCTCGCGCCCTGGCGGTTCATCGTCTTCGAGGGCGATTCGCGCACCCGATTCGGCGAGCTCCTGGCCGATCTGGTGAAGGCCCGCGATCCGGAGGCGGGCGAGGACCGGCTCGAACTGGAGCGCCGCCGCTTCGACCGCGCGCCGCTGGTGGTCGCCGTGATCAGCTGCGCCGGCTCGCATCCGAAGATTCCGGAATGGGAGCAGATCCTGTCGGCCGGCGCCGCCTGCATGAACCTCGTGCACGCCGCCTACGGCCACGGCTTCGCCGCCCAGTGGATTTCCGAATGGTACGCCTACGACCCCGAGGCGCTGAAGCTGCTCGGGCTGGAGACGACCGAGCAGGTGGCCGGGTTCATCCACATCGGCCGCGCCGACGGCGCCCCCATCGACCGGCCGCGGCCGGCGCTGCAGGGCATCATGCACCACTGGAAGCCCAAGGGCTGACGCCCGGCGCAGGGCCGGCCGATGCCATCACATCGCGGTCAGGCGTTTGCGCCTGACCGGAGATCGGGCCCTAGTCGATCGCGAGCCCCGCGCGGCGTGCCCGCTCCAGAAGCCGCCTTGCCCGGATGAGATGCGGCCGGTCCACCATCCGGCCGTCCAGCGAGACCACGCCGGCGCCGGGCGCGGCGGCAAACGCCTCCACCACCCGCCGCGCCTCGGCGACCGCCGCGTCGGACGGCGTGAAGGCGGCGTTGATCACCGGCACCTGGTCCGGGTGGATCGCCAGCTTGCCGGTGAACCCGTCCCGGGCGGCCATCTCCGCCTCCCGCCTGAGGCCATCAAGATCCCGGAAATCCGTGAAGACCGTGTCGATCGGCTGCACCCCGGCCGCCACCGCGCCCGCCAGGCAGAGCGAGCGGGCCATCCGGAAGGGATCGGTGAGGGCGCCGTCGGCGTCGCGGGTCGCCGTCGAGCCGAGATCGGCCGACAGGTCCTCGCCGCCCCAGGCGAGGCCCGCCAGCCGCCGGCTGGCGCCCCGGTAGCTCGCCAGCCCGAACAGCGCCTCGGCGCTCTCGGTGGCGATGGCGACGATCCGGGTGGCGAGGTCCGGCAGGCCGTGCTCGGCCTCGCAGACGGTGAGCATCGCATCGAGGCGGGCGACGTCGCGGCCGTCGACGGATTTCGGCAGGACGATGCCGTCGGGCGCCGCGCGCATCACCGCCTCCAGATCCGCGCGCGCACCGTCCGCGCGCAGGTCGCGAACGCGCACGAAAACGCACGAATCGCGCAAATTCGCGCAGTTGGAGTCCAGGAACGCGCAGACGCGCGCGCGCGCAGCGTCCTTGGCCTCGGGGGCGACCGAATCCTCCAGGTCGAGGATCAGCGCGTCGGCGCCGGCGATCAGCGCCCGCGCGAGTTTCCGCTCGCTGTCGCCGGGTACGAACAACCAGGAGCGCATGGCGGTCGTCCCCCCTGGCGGCCGGTCAGTAGCGGAACTGCTCGGTCAGGATCCGCTCGTCCCAGCTGTGGTCCGGATCGAACATCACGAGGCTGCGCGAGTGCTTGTCCTCGGCCACATCGACCCGCACGACCGAGCGGATCTCGACGTGGTCCGCGGCCGCCGCGACCGGCCGCTTGGCGTGGTCGCAGACGTCGATGCGGACGGTGACGTGGTTCGGCAGCAGCGCGCCACGCCAGTTGCGCGGCCGGAACGCGCTGATCGGCGTCAGCGCCAGCAGCGGCGCGTAGATCGGCAGGATCGGGCCGTGGGCCGAAAGGTTGTAGGCGGTCGAGCCGGCCGGCGTGGAGACCAGCACGCCGTCGCAGATCAGTTCGTCCAGGCGCACGCGCTTGTCGATGGAGATCTTCAGCTTGGCGGCCTGGTGCGTCTGGCGCAGCAGCGACACCTCGTTGATGGCGCGGGCCGTGTGCTCGCTGCCGTGGGCGTCGGTGACGGTCATCAGCAGCGGCCGGATGGCGGTGGTGACGGCCCGGTCGATGCGCGCGGGCAGGTCGTCGACGCCGTACTCGTTCATCAGGAAGCCGACCGAGCCCCGGTTCATGCCGTAGATCGGCTTGCCGGTGTTCATGAAGCGGTGCAGCGTCGCCAGCATCAGCCCGTCGCCGCCGAGCGCGACGATGACGTCGGCTTCTTCGGGCGCGATGTCGCCGTACAGCCGAACGAGTTCGTCGCGCGCCCCCTCGGCCTCGTCGGACGGGCTCGCGACGAACGCGATCGCGGTCTGGGCGGAAGGGATCATGGGCTGGGTCCGGCCGCGCGCCGCCGGCCGCATGGGCGACCTGATCATCGGCGTGGTTTCAAAGGATCACGCTAGCAGATTGAAAGATCGAAGCTTTTCCACCCCGCAGCAAGCGCTGCGATGCGGGTGACTGATCTAGCATGCCCCATCCGGCCTGCCAACGGCAGTGCATGGGGGCCACACCCCGCGACACCGGCCGTGCCGGGGGTTGGAATCGCGGCCCGTTCCGGTTTCCATGCCGGCGTCACCACAACCCGGAGGGAATGCGGCCATGCGCGACGGCGATCTCACCCTGATCTACGCGACCTGTCCGGACATCGGCGTCGCCGAGGCGATCGGCGCCTCGCTGGTGCGCCAGGAGCTGGTCGCCTGCGTGAACATCCTGCCTGGCATGATCTCCATCTACCGGTGGAAGGGCGGCATCGAGCAGGACGGCGAGGTGTCGATGATCGCCAAGACCCGAGCCGACCTCGTGGAGGCGGTGACCGCGGCCATCGTCGCCGAGCATCCCTACGAGACGCCGGCCGTGGTGGCGGTCCCCGTCAGCGGCGGCTCGGGGCCGTTTCTCGACTGGATCCGGGCGGAGACCGCCGGCGCGCCGCGGTGAGGCTCCGATTAGCCTTCGGCGGGCGGGCCGATGATTCGCTCGGCTTCGGCGAGGTCTTCCGGCGTGTTGACGTTGAAGAACGGATCGACGCGGTTTCCGCCGACGGACTGGGGGCCGAACGGCACCATCCGCGCCTTGTGGCGGTCGATCCAGGCCATCATCGAGCGGGGGCCTTCGCCGGAAAGAAAGGCGGCCGCATCCTCCAGCAATTCGACCGAAAAGCGGCCGGCCACCGGATGCACGCGGTCGCCGGAGCTTGCCACCGCGATCCGGGCATCGGGCTCGGCTGAGAGGCGGGCGGTGAAATCCGCCGGCAGGAAGGGGACGTCGACGGGCACGACGATGACGTGGGCGGCGCCCTGTCCGCGCGCCCAGGCGAGACCTGCGGCGATGCCGGCCAGCGGACCGGGCCAGCCGATTCGGCTGTCGGGGATGATCGGCAGCCGGAATCGCGACAGCCGCCGGTCGCCGTCGGGCGCGTTGATGGCGATCGCTCCGACCTGAGGCGTCAGCCGGTCCAGCACGACGGCCAGCAGCGGGCGGCCGGAAAGCGTCCGGAAGGCCTTGTCTCCGCCAATCCGGCTCCCACGTCCTCCGCAGAGAACGACGGCCGGGATTGCGCTTCGGTCGGATCGGGACATGGGGATCCAATTCGTGTTCCGGGACACCATGCCCCACCCGCTGGGATTGACCGCGGCCGCCGCATCCACTGACGTCTCCAGGCAGGGCGGAACAAGGCGCCACACGAAGAATAATCAGTTTCAATGGCTTGGGGCCGCGCGCCCTGTTTAGACCAGTTCGATCCGGCCGGGAAATGCTCTAAGGGTGTCCCGGACAGGCGAGACCGGCACCCACGCCACAGACAAGATCAGGACATCGACAATGGCAACGCCGACGAAGGAGATGGTGCGCGAGCAGCTCACCCACGTACCGGGCCCGGACGGACAGGGCGATCTCGTTTCGCTGAACCTCGTCTCGGATATCTACGTGTCGGATGGGCGGGTGGCCTTTTCCATCACCGTACCGGCCGACCGGGCCCACACGCTGGAGCCGATGCGCAAGCGCGCGGAGGAGGTCGTGCGGGCGATGCCCGGCGTGGAGCGGGTGATGGTCGCGCTTACGGCCGAGAAGGCCGCGGGGCAGGGGCAGGCCGCCGCTCCGGCTCCGGCACCCGGCCGCCCCGCGCCGACCATGGGTGGTCCGAAGGCCGCTGCGCCCCAGACTGCCCGCTCGGGCGCGCTTCCCGGCATCAGGTCGGTGGTCGCGGTCGCATCCGGCAAGGGGGGGGTGGGCAAGTCGACCACGGCGGCGAACCTCGCCTTCGCGCTTTCCGCCCAGGGGATGTCGGTTGGCATCCTCGACGCCGACATCTACGGGCCGTCGATGCCGCGCCTGCTGGGACTGACCCAGAAGCCGGAGACCGTCGGCGGCAACAAGCTGAAGCCGCTGGAGACCCACGGCGTGAAGGTGATGTCCATCGGCTTCCTGGTGGATCCGGAAGCGCCGATGATCTGGCGCGGCCCGATGGTCGTCTCGGCGCTCACCCAGATGCTGCGCGACGTGGAATGGGGCGCGCTCGACGTGCTGATCGTCGACATGCCCCCCGGCACCGGCGACACCCAGCTGACGCTCGCCCAGAACGTGCCGCTGGCGGGAGCGGTGATCGTGTCGACGCCCCAGGACTTGGCGCTGATCGATGCCCGCAAGGGGCTCGCCATGTTCCAGAAGGTGGACGTGCCGATCCTCGGCATCGTGGAGAACATGAGCCATTTCGTCTGCCCGCACTGCGGCGAGCGGTCCGACATCTTCGGCACCGGCGGGGCGCGCCACGAGGCGGAGCGCGTTGGCGTGCGCTTCCTGGGTGAGATCCCCCTGCACATGTCGATCCGCGAGCATTCCGATGGCGGCACGCCGATCGTCGTCGCCGAGCCCGACAGCCCGCAGGCGCAGGCCTTCCTGCGCGTGGCGGCGGGCGTGATCGATGGTCTCGGTCAGGCGGCCGCGGGCGCCCGGCCGCAGCCGAAGATCGTCATCGAGGACTGAGATCGCGCGGCGGCGCGCACCGCCGGCTGGCCGGCTACTGGAGCAGCCGGCTTTTGGCGAAGAAGCCGAGCGCCAGGGCGGACACGCCGCCGATGATCATCGGGATGAACATGGGCCACGGGGTGCCGGCCAGCGCCGCGGTGTCGAATAGCCGCCCGACCATCAGGGTGGCGATGGCGCCGCCGCCCACCTGGAGCGCCCCGGCGACGCCCGAGGCGGCGCCGGCCAGGTCCGGTTCGACGCTGACCGCGCCGGCGATGGCGTTCGGCAGCGAGAAGCCGTTGCCCACACCGGTCAGGATCATCGGTCCGAACAGCGCCAGCGGATGGACCAGCCCGGCCAGATAGAGGCCGATGGAGACGAACAGACCGAGCAGCGTCAGCGTGTTTCCGATGGTGATCATCCGGCCGATGCCGATGGAGGCGCCGAACCGGCCGGTGACGAAGTTTCCGCAGATGTAGCCGAGCACCATCGGCATCAGATAGAAGCCGAACGCCCCGGGGCTGACGCCGAGGATCTTGATGGCGACGTAGGGCGCGCCGGAGATCAGCGCGAAGAACATCGTGGACAGGAGCATCAGCGTTCCTGCGAAGATCCAGAACGTGCGGAGGCTCAGGAGCCGCCCGCTGCTGGCCAGCCACGTGCGGAACGACGACGCGACGCCGGAGACCGGGCGCGTCTCCCCCAGCGCCACGAAGGCGTAGGTGAGCACGATGCAGCCCATGGCCGTCATGAAGTTGAAGCTCGCGCGCCAGCCGTAGGCCTGGTCGAGCAGGCCGCCGATGGCGGGCGCGAAGACCGGCGCGATGGCCATTCCCATGTTGAGGTAGCCGATGCGACCGGCGGAGGCCTGGGAGCCCGAGGTGTCGCGCACGATGGCGCGGGCAAGCGACAGCCCGGCGCAGGCGCCGAAAGCCTGCAGCACGCGGGCCAAGAGCAGCGTGCCGATCGAGGTGGCGACCGCGCAGGCGATGCTGCCGAGCACGAACAGGCACAGCCCGCTCAGGAGGACCGGACGGCGCCCGAACTTGTCGGAGAGGGGCCCCATGATGATCTGACCCACCGCCGTCGCGATCAGATAGACCGTGATGGTGAGCTGGATGCTGGTCGCGTCGGTCGACAGGGCGCGTTCCATCCCCGGCAGGGACGGCACGTACATGTTGATGGCCACGGGCTGCAGCATCGACACCGCAACCAGCACCATCAGAACAGGCGGACGCGATCTCAGGGAAGCTGTCTTGCGAAGGATCATCCTATCGCTTTGGCAGCGCGACGACCGCTAAGGCAAGCACAATTGTCGGTAGCACGTCGTTCGTCAGGCCGCCTGGGCCCACCCGTGCCTGACGCAGCCGCACGGGTTGCGCGCGACGCGGTCGTTCCGGTGAGGGGAGCAGGCGGTGAGGCGGGTGGTCAGCCGCCGGTGACCGACATGTGGCGGGTGAGGGCCGGGGCTTGGCCGCGCCTGTCGATCACGAAATCGTGGCCCTTCGGCTTGCGGGCGATGGCGCGCTCGATCTCGGCGTGGAGAAGCTCGTCGCCCTCCGACGCCCTGAGCGGGCCGCGCAGATCGGCCGCGTCTTCCTGGCCCAGGCACATGTAGAGCGTGCCGGTGCAGGTGAGGCGGACGCGATTGCACGATTCGCAGAAATTGTGGGTCATCGGGGTGATGAAGCCGAGGCGCCCACCGGTCTCGCGGACACGGACGTAGCGCGCCGGGCCGCCGGTGCGGTCGGGCAGGGGCTCCAGCGTATAACGCTCTTCCAGCCGCCTGCGTACCTCAGAGAGCGCCAGGAACTGGTCGGTGCGGTCGCCGTCGATGTCGCCCAGCGGCATCGTCTCGATGAGCGTGAGGTCGTGGCCGCGCTCGTGGCAGAAGCGCATCATCGGCTCGATCTCGTCGGCGTTCACGTCGCGCAGCGCCACCATGTTGATCTTGACGTGCAGGCCGGCTTCCTCCGCCGCGCGCAGCCCGTCCATCACCTTGCCGAGATCGCCCCAGCGGGTGATCGCCTTGAAGCGGGCCGGGTCAAGCGTGTCGAGGGAGATGTTGACCCGGCGCACGCCGGCGGCGCGCAGTTCGTCGGCGAAGCGCGACAGCTGGGAACCGTTGGTGGTGAGCGTCACCTCCTCCAGGCTGCCATCGTCGAGATGACGCGACAGCGAGCGGAAGAGGTCGAGGACGTTGCGCCGGACCAGCGGCTCGCCACCGGTCAGCCGCAGCTTGCGCACGCCGCGCGAGACGAACGCCGAGCACAGGCGGTCGAGTTCCTCGAGCGTCAGCAGGTCGCGCTTCGGCAGGAACGTCATGTTCTCCGCCATGCAGTAGACGCAGCGGAAATCGCAGCGGTCGGTCACCGAAATCCGCAGATAGGTGATTTCGCGGCCGAACGGGTCGACGAGCTGCGGGCGGGCCGTGCCGGTCGGGTGCTGGATGTTCAGATCGCCCATGTCAGGGATCGTTCCTCACTCGATTTCGGTTCAGCGGCGTCCCGGACATGCCCGTCGCCCGGCCCGTCAGGGGCCCGCGCCGCGGATCGCCGTCGACACCGCCATATACAAGCGAATATGACGGTCCGGGTTGCCGCCGACAAGGGGACCCATACCTATGGACGCGTGGGCCGGGACTGAGCCGCGGTCCGCGACCTCCAAACCCAGGCGGTGGCGAACCGCCCGCGACGGTACGCTCGCGCGCGGTCTCCAGCCCGAAGCCGTCGGCGCACGGGACAGCAGAGATGGACGAGGCATGACCACGGACACGACAGCAACGACCCCATGGCCGCGCGAGATCCGCGTGAAAAGCGGGCGGCAGGTCCTCGCCATCAGCTGGGACGACGGCACCGAGAGCGAACTCGAGGCGGAGTATCTGCGGGTCGAATCGCCCTCGGCCGAGGTGAAGGGCCACGGCGAGGCCGACCGCAAGACGGTCGGCGGCAAGCGCAACGTGAAGCTCTCCGGCGCGGAGCCTGTGGGCAACTACGCGGTGCGCCTGACCTTCGACGACGGCCATTCGACCGGCATCTTCACCTACCGCTACCTGAAGACGCTCGCCGCCGATCGCGAGCGGATCTGGGCCGCCTACCTGGCCGAGCTCGAGCAAAAGGGCCTGTCGCGCGACCGGCCCGGCCAGGCGTGAGGGAGATCGATCCACACCGCGGAACAAATTTTTTGCCTCAGGCGGTTTCCATCCGGCCGGTCTTGTTTTAGGAACGCGCTCTCGTTACATCCGGCGTGCGACGCGAACGTCCGAGGCGGTGCTTCGGACCAGCGGGTGTTCCCGGTGGGGGATAGTTTAACGGTAGAACAACGGACTCTGACTCCGTTGGTCCAGGTTCGAATCCTGGTCCCCCAGCCAACCCGCCCTCGGCGGGCACAGCGTTTCCCGGGTCGCTTCGAAACCGGGTTTGCCCCTCTCCGTCATTGTTTTCACTTCCCGTTCCGACGATCGCGGTCCGCACGCCATCAAGCGTGCACCCGTCGGGTCGCCGACGCGGCGAACCGCCTTCGAAGACACCTGTGACAGGTGGGCGCTCGAATGGATTCGGGCGCCGACCCGTTGATGGCGCCGGCCGTCCGTGCGTGTCGGTTCGGTGACCGCCCGCCCGAGATCGGCCCTTGCGCCGATGACCTCTCGCGGCAGCCTGCTTTTCGCTGGCCAACATCTGCGTTGCCATGTTGTCTGGAAGTATCCTACTGTGACGAGTGGGTGACTTCTTGCCGTTCGTCTCGTCGACGCGTCGTTCGCGCCGTCGATACGACAGGTAATAGGTAATCGGCCGGACTTGCCGTGGGGGCGGTAATCCGGCTTTCTGAAAGATGGGCAGCAGCTCGAAAGATCCGCCGGGAATCGCGCAGGCATCGGCTGCCTCGCTTCCAGGACGTGATCCGGATGCGCTTTCCTGCCGTAAGAACATAAAACTAGGGCGGACGACGCAACATGGCTTCGACGAAGCATAGTGCGCTGCACGGGCAGAACCCGCAGGCACAGGCCTCAAAGGTGCTTCCCCCCGATCTGCCGCTCGACTGGAGCGGGCAGGTCCGCGAGGCCGTTCGTCGCGACAAGCTCATCCCGCACTACCAGCCCATCGTGAACATCACCACCGGCGACATCGTCGGCGTCGAGGCGCTGGCGCGCTGGATCCATCCGTCGGACGGCGCCATCGGGCCCGACCGGTTCATCCGCACGGCGGAGACCGGCGGCTTCATCGGCGACCTGTTCTTCCAGATCCTGCGCCGGGTCTGCATCGACGCGCGCCGCTGGGTCGGGCTGAAGGTGGCGGTCAACGTCTCGCCGCAGCAGTTCCACGACCCGTTCCTCGCCTCGAAGATCCTCTCGGTGCTGCGCGGCACCGGCTTTCCGGCCAACCGGCTGGAAATCGAGGTGACCGAGGGGATGCCGCTGCTCGACTGGGCGCGGACGGCGAACACGCTCCGCCATCTGAAGGCGGAGGGGGTCCGGTTCGCCCTCGACGACTTCGGCACCGGCTATGCCAACCTGAGCCACCTGCGGGAGCTCACGTTCGACTGCCTGAAGATCGACCGCTCGTTCGTCTCCGCCGTGCCGGGGCGCCAGGAAAACTGCAAGATCATCCGGTCGATCGTGACCCTCGCCGCCGATTTCGGCCTGACCACGGTGGCCGAAGGCATCGAGACCGAGGCACAGCTGGACTGGCTCCGCGATGCCGGATGCGATCTCGCCCAGGGCCACTATTTCTTCTATCCGCAGCCTGCCAGCGAGATCGACGCGCTGCTCTAGGGCCGCTCCGGTCGAGCGCGAACCCCGGACGGCAACGACCCCACTCCGAAGCATTTCATGTCCGGCTCGAGTCCCGCGGTGCGAACGGCGCTTTCCGGCGTGGTCGGGGCGCGCCGCAGCAGATGCACGGGTCAGGGGACCCGCACGCTCGCCACGGACTTCGAGCTGGAACCGCTTGGAAGCGGCGGTTCGCTCAGACGTCGAGCGGCGTGCCGAGGCGGCCGGCGAGATCCTGGATGTACTGCCAGGCGACGCGGCCCGAGCGCGCGCCGCGGGTGGTCGCCCATTCCAGCGATTCGGCGCGCAGCTGGTCGGTCGACACTCCCAGCCCGAAGTGCTCCGCGTAGCCCGAGACCATCGCGAGATACTCGTCCTGGCTGCATTTGTGGAAGCCGAGCCAGAGGCCGAAACGGTCCGACAGCGACACCTTTTCCTCGATCGCCTCGCCGGGATTGATGGCCGTTGCCCGCTCGTTCTCCATCATGTCGCGCGGCAGGAGGTGGCGGCGGTTCGAGGTCGCGTAGAACAGGACGTTGGCCGGCCGGCCCTCGATGCCGCCTTCCAGCACCGCCTTCAGCGACTTGTAGGACGCGTCCCCGCCATCGAAGGAGAGGTCGTCGCAGAACACCAGGAAGCGGTGCGCGGAGGCGCGCAGCAGCGACATCAGGCCGGGCAGCGATTCGATGTCCTCGCGGTGGATCTCGATCAGCTTCAGCGGCATGTCGCGGCCGGCGCTGACGGCGGCGTGCGCCGCCTTCACCAGCGACGATTTGCCCATGCCCCGCGCGCCCCACAGGAGAACGTTGTTGGCCGGCAGGCCCTTGGCGAAGCGCTCGGTGTTGTCGACGAGCTGGTCGCGCATCCGGTCGACGCCCTTGAGCAGGTCGATCTCGATGCGGTTGACGCGCGGCACCGGCTCCAGCCGGCCCGGCCTCGGGTGCCAGACGAAGGCGTCGGCGGCCTCGAAGTCGGGCGCCTGCGCCACCGGCGGCACGGCGCGCTCGACGAGGGCGATGAGGCTGTCGAGCCGGGCGGCGAGGGCGGCGAACTCCGGATTGGACAAGGACGGACTCCTGCTGGCGCATGTCCCGGCCGGATGGCGTCGATCCGGCACGGGGGTTGGTTCGATCTGTTGGTCCCGATCTATTGACCCGCGAGCCCCCGCTTGTCGATCCGATGTCGCACCGATTGGAGGAAGCGCGCCCGATTCCGTTGGCGATCGCGGCTTGCCTGCGGCAGAACCGCGCCGGGTTGCGGCCGCGATCCGCGATCGGGTGCGGCGTGGCAAATGGTCGACGTCGCGCGAACCCGCGCGGCGGCGGCGGATTCGCGCCCAGCCGTGGATTCGGGCCAGCCGCGGGTGCCGGACCGGCCCCGCCCGGACCCGCCACGGGTTTCATTTGCAATGGCCCGCATGACAGCTATAGTCCGCGCCGTTTTCCAGGATCAAAGCGGATGACCGGGGTGAGGGGAGATTTCCTCCGTCGCGGACCGTACAAACGGAGCTAAGAGCGGTTCATGTTGGTCACACCAGCCTACGCCCAGGGATTTGGCGGCGGCGGCGGCAGCGAGCTTATCGTTTCGCTACTTCCGTTCATCCTGATCTTCGTCATCATGTATTTTCTGGTCCTGCGTCCGCAGCGCCAGCGGATGAAGGCGCATCAGGAAATGGTCTCTTCCCTGCGTCGCGGCGACACCGTGGTGACCGCGGGCGGCCTCATCGGCAAGATCACCAAGGTGATCGACGAAACCGAGGTCCAGGTCGAGATCGCCGATGGCGTCAGGGTCCGTCTCCTGCGGACGACCATCACCGAAGTCCGTTCCAAGGGCGAACCGGTCAACGACAACGCCTGAGGCATTCGCGGCGGTCCCGCGCCGGACCCGGCCCGCATGATCACCGCGAGCCGGACGCTCGGCGCGTCCCGGCCGCGGTGAAGATCGATAGGCTCTAGATGCTGTATTTCGCCCGCTGGAAGATCACGCTGATACTCGGAGCCGTGCTGCTCGGGTTTCTGGCGGTCTTGCCGAACCTGTTTCCCAAGGCCACCGTCGATGCCTGGCCGTCGTGGCTTCCGCATCGCCAGATCGTCCTCGGCCTCGATCTCCAGGGCGGCGCGTACCTGCTGTATCAGGTCGACCGCGAGGACTACGTCAACAAGCGGCTGACCAGCCTGGTCGGCGAGATCCGGGGCGCGCTCCGCGAGGAGCCGCGGATCGGCTACACCGGCCTCGGCGTGTCCGACAACGGCGCCCAGGTCCGCATCCGCGACCAGGCCGACTTCGAGATGGCGCAGGAGCGGCTGGGCGATCTCGTCAATCCGCTGCAGTCGACCGTGTTCGGGCAGGGCGAGGTCAACGAGTTCCAGATGGCCGCCGGCGACGACGGTCTCATCCGCTTCACCTTCACCGAGGCCGGGCTCGCCCAGCGCGTCCGCTCGATCGTCCAGCAGTCGATCGAGGTGATCCGTCGCCGCGTCGACGAACTCGGTACGACGGAGCCGAACATCCAGCGCGAAGGCGAGGACCGCATCCTGGTCGAAGCGCCGGGTCTCGACGATCCGGAGCGCCTGAAGGGCCTCGTCGGCCAGACCGCGCAGCTCACCTTCCATCTGGTCAACACCACCATCAATCCGCAGCAGGCGCTCGAGACGCGCGCGCCGCCCGGCGAGATGATCCTCTACTCGATGGACGATCCGCCGCAGCCCTACGTGGTGGAGGAGGCGCCGCTCCTGTCGGGCGAGGATCTCGTCGACGCGCGGGCAAGCTTCCAGCAGCAGACCAACGAACCGGTGGTGACGTTCACCCTGTCGACGGGCGGCGCGCGCAAGTTCGCCAACGTGACCACCCAGAACGTCGGCAAGCCGTTCGCCATCGTGCTCGACGACGAGGTGATCTCGGCGCCGGTCATCCGCGAGCCGATCACCGGCGGACGGGGGCAGATCTCCGGAAACTTCAGCGTCCAGACCGCCAACGATCTCGCGATCCTGCTCCGGGCCGGCGCGCTGCCGGCGAAGCTCACCATCGTCGAGGAGCGGACGGTCGGACCGGGCCTCGGAGAGGACTCCATCAAGGCCGGCGAGACGGCGGCGATCATCGCGGCCATCGGCGTCGCGCTGTCGATGCTGCTGGTCTACGGGCTGTTCGGCATCTTCGCCAACATCGCGCTGGTCGTGAACATCGTGCTCATCCTGGCGCTGCTGTCGCTGCTCCAGGCAACGCTCACGCTGCCCGGCATCGCGGGCATCGTGCTGACGATGGGCATGGCGGTCGACGCGAACGTGCTGATCTACGAGCGCATACGCGAGGAAGCCCGTGCCGGCCGATCGGCGATCACGGCGATCGACGCCGGCTTCTCGCGCGCCCTCGGCACGATCCTGGACGCCAACATCACGACCCTGATCGCCGCGGTGATCCTGTTCCAGCTTGGCTCCGGCCCCGTTCGCGGGTTCGCCGTCACGCTGGCCATCGGTATCATCACCACGGTGTTCTCGGCCTTCCTCTTCACCCGTTTCCTCGTCGCCCAGTGGGTGAAGTGGAAGCGGCCATCAGCCGTCCCGCTCTAGGGCGGGAACGGCGGAGCCTCGTTCATGCGACTTATCAGACTGCCCAGCGACACGAACTTCAGCTTCATGAAATACTGGAAGCTGGGATTCACCATCTCGACCGTGCTGTCGGTCGTCTCGGTGATCCTGTTCTTCTCCGTGGGCATGAATTACGGCATCGACTTCCAGGGCGGCACGCTCGTCGAGATCCAGACCAAGGACGGGCCGGCCGACATGGCGGCCATCCGCTCGGATATCGGCGAGCTCAATCTGGGCGATGTGCAGATCCAGCAGTTCGGTGCGCCGGACGACGTGCTGATCCGCGTCGTGCGCCAGCCGGGTGGTGAAGAGGCTCAGCAGCGCGCCGTGCAGCTGATCCGCGACATGTTCGGTGACACGGTGGACTTCCGCCGCGTCGAGGTGGTCGGCCCGCGCGTGTCCGCCGAGCTGGCCCAGGCCGGCGTCCTCGCGGTCATCGCCGCGCTGCTGGCGATCATGGTCTACATCTGGCTCCGCTTCGAATGGCACTTTGCCCTCGGCGCGGTGATCACCACGGTCCACGACGTGCTGCTCACCATCGGGATATTCGCGGTGGTGCAGATGGAGTTCAACCTGACCAGTATCGCGGCGGTGCTGACCATCGTCGGCTACTCGCTGAACGACACCGTCGTGGTCTACGACCGGCTGCGCGAGAACCTGCGCCGCTACAAGAAGATGCCGATGTCGGAGCTGATCGACCTGTCGATCAACCAGATGCTGTCGCGCACCGTCATGACCTCGCTCACCACGCTGATCGCGCTCATCGCGCTGTTCATCTTCGGCGGCGAAGTGATCCGGTCGTTCACTTTCGCGATGATCTGGGGCGTGGCGATCGGCACGTACTCGTCGATCTTCGTGGCCGCGCCGCTGCTCATCTGGTTCAACCTGCGTCCGGCCGACGGGACCGGCACCGACACCGACGACAAGGCTGTCGCCGAAGGGGCGGCCTCCTGACATGACGGAACCCGGGGACGGCGATGCCGCGCCTCGGGGCATCGTCCTGAAAGAGGCCCACTATCCCGGCCGGGCGCCGGTGGACGCCTATGGCAACGGCGGCTTCCGCTTTGCCGAGATGTCCCACAAGGGCTCCATCCTGTGCGTGCCGTCGGGGATCTATGCGTGGGCGCCGGAAGCGCCCGGCGAGATCGACGCCGCGGCACTGGAGCGGGTGGTGGCCGAGGCGGAGGGCATCGAGCTGCTCCTTCTCGGCATGGGCACGCTGCCCATGCCGCTGGCCGCCTCGCTGAAGGACATGCTGCGCGAGGCCGGCATCCGCTTCGAGGTGATGGCGACCGGACCCGCGGTCAGGACGTTCAACGTCCTGCTGGGCGAGTCGCGGCCGGTGGCCGCCGGGTTCATCGTCGTCGCGTGACCCGAGCCGCGCTTGCGCCGGCCCACGTCATCAAGGAATAGGGTCGGCGCTGCCGCTTGCCCTGCACGGATCCCAACCAGGCCCTATCTCTCCTTTCGCCATGAACGATTCCTTTTCAGAGTGTCAGGCGATCCTGCGCCAGGGCGACCCGGACCGCTTCGCGGCGGCGCTCTACGCCGACGAGGCGCATCGGCCGGGCCTCATGGCGCTCTACGCCTTCCACCTGGAGCTTGCCCGGGTGCGCGAACTCATCCGCGATCCGCTGCCCGGCGAGATCCGCCTGCAGTGGTGGCGCGATCTCCTGGAAGGCTCCGGCCATGGCGACGTGCGCGGTCATCCGGTGGCCGATGCGCTGCTGCAGACCATCGATCGCTACCGTCTGCCGCGGGCGCCGCTGGTCGCCATGACCGAGGCGCGGATCTTTGATCTCTACGACGACCCGATGCCGGACCAGGACACCTTCGAGGGCTACGCCGGCGAGACCCATGGCGCGCTGTTCCAGCTGGCGGCTCTGGTGCTGTCGGACGGGCGCGATCCCGCAACCGGTACCCTTGCCGGCCATGCCGGGGTGGCGGAGACGATCGCCGCCGTGCTCAGGGCGCTGCCGCATCACCTGCGGCGCGGGCAGGTGTTCCTGCCGGCCGACCTGCTGGAGCGTCACGGCACGTCGGCCGAGCGGATGATCGCCAATCCGGGGGATCCGGCAACGCGGGCCGCGGTGCGCGAATTCGCCGAACACGGGCTTCATCACCTCGGGCGTTGCCGCCTCTACGGCGACACGGTGCCGGCGGCCACATCCCCGGCGTTCCTGACGCTGGCGCTGGTGCCGCCGGTCCTGGAGGGCACCGCGGCGGCCGGGTACGAACCGTCGGCGAGCGATCTGTCGGGATCCCGGCTGCGCAGCCTCTGGCGGCTGTGGCGCGCCGCGCGTCGCATGCGCGCCGCGAGCGATCGCGGCATGGTGCCCGTGTCGGCCTGGCTGAAGGGCTGACCTCCCAAGGTCGCGGTTGCCGGGTCTATTCGGCCGCGGCGGCCGGCGCCTCGGCCAGCCAGGCCTCGAAGTCTGCGCGGCCGCGGGCCGTCATCACCCGCTTCTTCGCCATGCCCCTGGCCGACCCGGTGATGCGCTTGCCGTCGGCGTCGTGCTTCGGCGCCTCCATCGGCGGGAACAGGCCGAAGTTCACGTTCATCGGCTGGAACGACCGCGCGCCGCCCACGTCCTCACCCTCCAGGTGGCCCCCGGTGATGTGGCCGAGCAGGGCGCCCATGGCGGTCGTCACCGGCGGGCTCGCCAGCGGGCGGCCCAGCCGTTCGGCGGCGGCGAACCGGCCGGCGAGCAGCCCGATGGAGGCCGATTCCACATAGCCCTCGCAGCCGGTGATCTGGCCGGCGAAGCGCATGCGCGGCGCCGCCTTGAGGCGCAGCGTGCCGTCCAGAAGCTTCGGCGAGTTCAGGTAGGTGTTGCGGTGAAGGCCGCCGAGCCGCGCGAACTGGGCGTTCTCCAGACCCGGGATCATCCGGAACACGCGCACCTGCTCGCCGTAGGTGAGCTTGGTCTGGAAGCCGACCATGTTGAACAGCGTGCCCAGGGCATTGTCCTGGCGGAGCTGGACGATGGCGTAGGCCTTGACCGTGGGGTTGTGGGCATTGGTCAGGCCGACCGGCTTCATCGGGCCGTGGCGCAGGGTTTCCCGGCCGCGCTCGGCCATCACCTCGATGGGCAGGCAGCCGTCGAAATAGGGGGTGTCGAGCTCCCACTCGCGGAAGACGGTCTTCTCCGCCGCGATCAGGGCGTCGATGAAGCCGTCGTATTCCTCCTTCGACATCGCGCAGTTGAGATAGTCGGCGCCGGTGCCGCCGGGGCCCGGCTTGTCGTAGCGCGACTGGAACCACGCCTTGTCCATGTCGACGGAGTCGAGATGGACGATCGGCGCGATGGCGTCGAAGAAGGCGAGCGACGTCTCGCCGGTGAGCTCCAGGACGGCATTGGCGAGCGCCGGCGAGGTGAGCGGACCGGTGGCGACGATCACCGAGCTCCAGTCCTCCGGGGGCAGCCCGGCGATCTCACCGCGCGCGATGGTGACGAGCGGGTGGTCATGCAGCGCCTTCGTCACGGTCTCGGAGAAGCCGTCGCGGTCGACGGCGAGCGCGCTGCCGGCCGGCACCTGGTGGCGGTCGGCCGAGCCGATGACGAGGGATCCGGCGCGCCGCATCTCGTGGTGGAGCAGCCCGACGGCGTTCGTTTCCGCGTCGTCGGAGCGGAACGAGTTGGAGCAGACGAGCTCGGCGAAGCCGTCCGTCTTGTGGACGGGCGTGCCGCGCTCCGGGCGCATCTCGTGAAGAATGACCGGGACACCGGCCTCGGCAAGCTGCCAGGCGGCCTCGCTACCCGCGAGGCCGGCTCCGACGACATGTACGGGTTCCATGCGCATCCTATGAAGGGCGGGCGGCCCGTCGGTCAACCGTCCCGACGGGGCAGGGGCCGGAAACGGGGCCGCCGGGCCGGTATCTCGAAAGCGGTCCGATGCGGCGCGGCCGTGCGGCGGCAGCGGACGCATCGAGTATGGCGGATCCGCCGGCGATGGGAAGCGGCATCGCCGGGCGCTCCCGCGGCGCAGCACGTAAACGGGCTGGTCATCCTCGCGGTGACAGGATACCGGATACCGATGACGGAACGAGGAATCAGCCGCGTGGTCAGTCGCGTTGCAGGTGTGTTGGCCGCGGCCCTGATGCTGGCCGGGTGCATGCAGCAGCAGGTCGGGCAACCGGGCCTGTGGTACGCCGCCAACCAGGCGGTGCCGCCGACGGCGACCCGGGTCGTGGTGTGCCATGGCTTCGGCTGCGTCCGCCGCACGCCGGTCACCCTCAGCCCGAAGAACCTGCGAACCTACAAGACGATCCTGGCGCGCGGGCGGGCCTCGCCGGCGGCCGAGCGCAAGGCCATCGCCGAGGCGATCGCGTGGATGGAAAAGACCGTCGCGCCGACCGTTGGCTCCGCCAACGATGTCGCCGGCCTCGACCTGCGCAACGCCGGCATCGTCGGCCAGATGGACTGCATCGACGAATCGACCAACACGACGAGCTACCTTTTGCTCGCCGAGAAGCAGGGCTTCCTGACCCACCACACCGTGGTGCGGCCGGTGGCGCGCGGCTTCTTCCTCGACGGGCGCTACCCGCACGCGACCGCGGTGGTCAACGAGACTGAGACCGGCCGTCCGTACGCGATCGATTCCTGGCCGCACGCCAACGGCGTGCGACCGGACGTCATGCCCCTGGACGAGTGGTTCGCCGTCTATCCGCTGTTCGAGAGATCCTGACCTGCGGAGACGCAAGCTAGCCCGCGGAGAAGGTCCGGTCCGACAGGTTGAGCCGGCGCGCGGCGATCGTGCGGGCCGCGTCGGCGGCGACGGGATCCTTGTCGGCCGCGTCGAGATCGTCGAGCAGGTTGCGGGCAATCAGCGTCAGCAGGTCGCGGCGCGGTTTGCCGGCGGGGTCGGCGGGCAGTGCCTCGACGATCTGCACCAGGTCCGGCGTGCCGGGTCCCTCCAGCGTCTCGCGGCACCAGGCCTGCAGCGCCGCCGGCTCGACCGGTCCATCGGCCTCCACGAAGGCGTAGAGCCCGGCGCCGTGGCGCGGATAGGGGTAGCTCGCGACCGCGGCGCGGCGCACCTGCGGATGGGCTTCGAGTCGCTCCTCCACCTTGGCGCCGAAATGCTTCAGCCGGTCGTGGCCGCCTTCGCCGTCGGACCAGGAGAAGATGCCGCGCGTCACCGTGTTGTAGACGCGCTTGCCGCTCGCCATCCACAGGCGCGTCGGCAGGCTCTTGGTGGCGAGGATCTTGCGCTCGCGCGCCGTCAGTGCGTGCGCGCAGTAGCGCTTCTTGTGCTTCAGCAGATGGCGCAGGTCCTCGTAGGCGAGGATCCGGTAGAGCTTGCCCTTGCGCGGATGCACGCTCGCCAGCTGGAAATCGATGAGGGCCGGGCCGCCGTCGGTCAGCCGCAGCCAGTTCTGCTGCTTGGCGAGATCGTTGTGGACGACGCCGCGCCGGTGCAGCGCGTAGAGGCTCTGCTTGGCGGCGCGGAAGAACGCCTCGTCGCCGTGCGGCTCGGCGATGTGCAGCGGCACGCCGGAGAGCCACGAGCGGTAGAGGCGGCGGCGGTCGGTGGCGACCAGCTCGGAGACGCCCGGGACGCCGGAAAGCCGGCGCAGCGCCCGGCGCTCGCGCCAGAACAGCACGTAGGCCAGCGGCTTCGACCAGACCGGCGTCGGCCCCACGTCGCGCTCCACCACGACCGTTCCGCCGAGGCGCCCGAGGGTGACCCGGCTGAAGACGTCGCTCTTCAGGACGGTCTCCGCTTCGAAGGATGCTGGCTTGGCGGTCGTGTCGGGTGTCAAAGGGCGGACTCTCAAACTTCTTGGCGCCCTGCATAGATCATTTTCGGCCCGATGGGAGCCTCGCACGCGTCGGAAATTTGCCGTCGATCATGTCGGGGGGCGAAGCGATGTCGCCTTGGCGCGACACGGGCGTGCCGGAACGGCCGCAGAAACGGAAAACGCCCGCCGGAGGGAGGAGCCGGCGGGCGTTCCATATCACCGCGGCCCAAGGGGAGGGGGTGGCCGCGGCTACCGAGCCGGACGGATGTGAGGGGCACATCCCGGCTCGTATCTCTTGGCATCGGCCGCGCTGCGCGGCAGTGCCTGATCTGGTCAGTCGGTGGGGCCGGCGCCTTTATGAGGCGGTGCGGCCCGGAAACTCACGGGCGAGAGAAGTCCCTGGAGCGGCCGACGAGCTTCTCGATATCCAGCGAGGTAAGCCCGAGATCAAGCTGCTGACGCGGCGAAAGCCGACGGATCTCAGCGAGATTGCGGTTGTCCTTCCAGGACTGAAACGTCCGAACGAAAATGTCGAACATGGCGGCACTCCAAGAAACGCAATGAAGGTTGCCAAACCAACACGCCGGGGTGATGAGCTTAAAAAGCGGCGGGCGGTCGTGCCGTGTCCGTCGACTGCCCCGTATATGGGCGAATGTGACTGCTTTGTAATCAGATAAAAAAGCATGTCAGGCCTGCGTAAGCTGCATTGCACAAAGGCAGCTTCGCGGCAGCTTCAGGGCACGCCAGCGGCGGACTTTCGCGGCGTGCTTCTGCCGCCTCGCGCGCCGCCGATGGTGCGGCGCCGAATCGGGCCGCCTCATTCGGCGGCAGTAGCTGCCTTTTGCTTGGGCCGGCGCGAGAGCAGCTCCGCGAGGAACTGCCCCGTGTGGCTCTCCGGCGCGGCCGCGATGTCCTCCGGCCGGCCCATGGCCACGACCCTGCCGCCGCCGTCGCCGCCCTCGGGGCCGAGATCGATGACCCAGTCGGCGGTCTTGATGACCTCCAGGTTGTGCTCGATCACCACCACCGTGTTGCCGGTCTCCACCAGTCGCTGGAGCACCTCCAGCAGCTTGGCGACGTCGTGGAAGTGCAGGCCCGTCGTCGGCTCGTCGAGGATGTAGAGGGTGCGGCCGGTGGCGCGCTTCGACAGCTCCTTGGCGAGCTTGACGCGCTGGGCCTCGCCGCCGGACAGCGTCGTCGCCTGCTGGCCGATCTTGATGTAGCTGAGCCCGACCTGCTTCAGCGTCTCCAGCTTGTCGCGCACCTGCGGCACGGCCTCGAAGAAGGTGCAGCCTTCGTCGACGGTCATGTCCAGCACGTCGGAGATCGACTTGTCGCGGAAGGTGATCTCCAGCGTCTCGCGGTTGTAGCGCTTGCCGTCGCAGACGTCGCAGGTGACGTAGACGTCCGGCAGGAAGTGCATTTCGATCTTGATGACGCCGTCGCCCTGGCACGCCTCGCAGCGGCCGCCCTTCACGTTGAAGGAGAAGCGGCCCGGGCCGTAGCCGCGCGCCTTGGATTCCGGCAGGCCGGTGAACCATTCGCGGATCGGCGTGAAGGCGCCGGTGTAGGTGGCCGGGTTGGAGCGCGGGGTCCGTCCGATCGGCGACTGGTCGATGTCGATGATCTTGTCGATCTGCTCCAGCCCCTCGATGGAATCGTGGGGCGCCGGCACGTCGCGCGCGCCGTTCAGGCGCCGGGCGACGGCCTTGTAGAAGGTGTCGATGAGCAGCGTCGACTTGCCGCCGCCGGAAACGCCGGTGACCGCGGTGAAGGTGCCAAGCGGCAGCTCGAACGAGACGTTCTTGAGGTTGTTGCCGCGCGCGCCGGTGAGCTTGATGCTGCGGCCCTTCTTCGCCTTGCGCCGCTGGGCCGGCACCGGGATCTCGCGGACGCCGGAAAGGTACTGGCCGGTGAGCGAGGCCGGGTCGGCGACGATCTGGTCCGGCGTTCCCTGCGACACGATCTGGCCGCCGTGGACGCCGGCGCCGGGGCCCACGTCGACGACGTAGTCGGCCGCCAGGATGGCGTCCTCGTCGTGCTCCACGACGATCACGGTGTTGCCGAGGTCGCGCAGCCGCTTGAGGGTTTCCAGCAGGCGGGCGTTGTCGCGCTGGTGCAGGCCGATCGACGGTTCGTCGAGCACGTAGAGCACGCCGGTCAGGCCCGAGCCGATCTGCGAGGCAAGCCGGATCCGCTGGCTCTCGCCGCCCGAAAGGGTCCCGGAGTTGCGCGACAGCTGCAGGTAATCGAGGCCGACGTCGACCAGGAAGCGCAGGCGCTCGCGGATCTCCTTGAGGATCCGGGAGGCGATCTCGTTCTGCTTGTCGGTGAGCTGGGCGCCGAGGGCGTCGAACCAGGCATGGGCCTCGCGGATCGACAGCTGCGAGGCCTGGCCCACGTGGAAGCCGGCGATCTTCACCGCCAGCGCCTCGGGCTTCAGGCGGTAGCCGCCGCACGCCTCGCAAGGCTTGTCGGACTGGTAGCGCGACAGCTCCTCGCGGACCCACTGGGAATCCGTCTCGCGCCAGCGCCGCTCGATGTTGGTGACGACGCCCTCGAAGGTCTTCTTCGTCTCGTAGCTGCGAAGGCCGTCGTCGTAGCGGAAGGCGATCTTCTCCTTCGTGCCGAACAGGATGGTGTTGCGCACCACCTCCGGCAGGTCGCGCCACGGCGTCGTCATGGCGACGTCGTAGTGCGCCGCGATCGCGTCGAGCGTCTGGGTGTAATAGGGCGAGGTGTTGCCGGTGCGCGACCACGGCAGGATGGCGCCGTTGCGCAGCGAAAGCCCGTCGTCGGGCACGACCAGGTCGGCCTCGAAGCTCAGCATGGTGCCGAGACCGTCGCAGGTCGGGCAGGCGCCGAACGGGTTGTTGAACGAGAACAGCCGCGGTTCGATCTCGGGAATCGTGAACCCGGAGACCGGGCAGGCGAACTTCTCCGAAAACACCATGCGCTTCGGCGCGCCGGCCTCGTCCGTCTCGTCGGCGAACTCGGCGAAGGCAATGCCGTCGGCCAGCCCCAGCGCGGTCTCCAGCGAATCCGCCAGCCGCGTACCGATGTCGTCGCGCACCACCAGGCGGTCGACCACCACCTCGATGTCGTGCTTGATCTTCTTGTCGAGGGCCGGAGCCTCGGTGATCTCGTGGAAGGTGCCGTCGATCTTGACCCGCTGGAAGCCCTTCTTCTGCAGCTCGGCCAGCTCCTTGCGGTACTCGCCCTTGCGGCCGCGCACGATCGGCGCCAGCAGGTAGAGCCGCGTCTTCTCCGGCAGCGCCAGCACCCGGTCCACCATCTGGCTGACGGTCTGGCTCTCGATGGGAAGGCCCGTGGCGGGCGAGTAGGGCACGCCCACCCGCGCCCACAGGAGGCGCATGTAGTCGTAGATCTCGGTCACGGTGCCGACGGTCGAGCGCGGATTGCGCGACGTCGTCTTCTGCTCGATCGAGATCGCCGGCGAGAGCCCGTCGATCTGGTCGACGTCGGGCTTCTGCATCATCTCCAGGAACTGGCGCGCGTAGGCCGAAAGGCTCTCCACGTAGCGGCGCTGTCCCTCGGCATAGATGGTGTCGAAGGCCAGCGACGACTTGCCGGAGCCCGACAGGCCGGTGAACACCACGAGCGAATCCCGCGGGATCTCCAGATCCACGTTCTTCAGGTTGTGCTCGCGCGCACCTTTGATGGAGATCGTCTTATGCATGGGGGCTGGATCGTCCGGTCTTGGGAGGGGTCGCCGGCGCGGCCGTCAGGTAGGCCTTCCGGGAGAGAGCGAAGAAGGCGTGCGGGCTGCCGGCGTGGTGCCGATCGCCAATATAGGGTAGGCCGACCCGCCGGATAACCCGGAGGGAGCGGATATTGTCGGGGAGGGCGAAGGCCACGACCCTGTCCGGCTGGACGATGCGCATGGCGTGGTCCAGCACGGCGCGGGCGCCCTCGGTCGCAAACCCGTGGCCCCAGTAGCGGGGCATCAGGTGCCAGCTGATCTCCGCGTCGTCCGGTCCGGGATCCGGCGGGTCCCGGGGCTCGGCCGAGCGGTCGCCGGGGATCGTTGGCTTGAGCGCGACCGTGCCGACGAAGTCCCCCGGGTGCTGGCGCCGGAAGGCCGCGAACCAGCCCATGCCGCGCGCCTGCAGCCGCCGGGTGAGATCCAGAATCCTGTCGATGGCCGCGTCGGACACCGGCTGCTTCTCCCAGAAGAACACGTCCGGATCGCGCACGAGGGCCGCCAGCTGTGCCCGGTCCGCGGCGCGAAAGGGCCGAAGGGACAGCCTCTCGGTGACGAGCTCGATCATCGTTGCCTTGATAAGCGGAAAAGAACAATATAGGAACATCATATTGCGGCGCACGCCCCGATGCAATGCGAACGTGAACGATTGTGTCGGGTTCCTCGCAGCCATCCCGGCCCCGCATCTGTGGACGGGGGAGGCGGATGGGGAGACGCGCCGCCCGTGCCGCGCTATGGGTGCGGGGATCAAGAACGTCTGGGAATGGAGAACGAGATGGCCGGCAGCGTCAACAAAGTGATCCTCGTCGGAAATCTCGGCGCGGATCCGGAAATCCGCCGCACCCAGGATGGCCGCCCGGTCGGCAATCTGCGCATCGCGACCTCCGACAGCTGGCGCGACAAGGCGAGCGGCGAGCGGCGCGAGCGCACCGAGTGGCACCGGGTCGTGATCTTCAACGAAGGCCTGTGCAAGATCGCCGAGCAGTATCTGCGCAAGGGCTCGAAGGTCTATATCGAGGGCCAGCTGCAGACCCGCGAGTGGGAAGACCAGTCCGGCCAGAAGCGCTACACGACCGAGGTGGTGCTGCAGGGCTTCAACTCCGCGCTGACGATGCTCGATGGCCGCAGCGAAGGCGGCGGTGGCGGCGGCGGCTCCTACGGTGGTGGCGGCGGCGGTGGCGCCAGCTCGGGCGGCTTCGGCCAGTCGGGTCCGATGGACACCGGCGGCGGCAGCAGTGGCGGGGGTGGCGGCGGATATGGCCGCGACCTCGACGACGAGATCCCGTTCTGATCCAGTCCGAACGCCTGCACCGGTCGATGGCCGATGCCGATCGCCTGGGGTCGACCGCGTCCGTCTGACCCGCCTGTCGCCGAAGTCCGGTCGACGCGCCGGACCGAAGAATTCCCTGGAGACGAGATGGCGATGACTGGCGTCGACATCGTCGATCGGATCTCGCTTCCCGGGAGCCCGCGGCGGCCCAACGAGGACGCCTTCGGCACCGCCGGCGCGTTCGCCTGGGTGATTGACGGGGCCACCGGG
Organism: Amorphus suaedae; assembly: GCF_053629675.1. Lineage (NCBI taxonomy): Bacteria > Pseudomonadati > Pseudomonadota > Alphaproteobacteria > Hyphomicrobiales > Amorphaceae > Amorphus > Amorphus suaedae. The sequence continues at coordinate 343,079 of NZ_JBRJIT010000001.1, forward strand.
CTCGGCGATTTCGAGTGCCTCGGCGGGCCGAGCGATGCGGCCTGGCTCTCGGCGACGGCGAGCGCGCTGCTGGCCGAACGCATCGACGGCGGCGAAACCGATCTGCTGGCGCTGCTCGAGGCCACCATCGACGACCTGGCCCGACGCTTCGAGGCCGAACAGGTGCGCCCGCCGGAGGGCCGCTACCAGCGCCCCACGGCCTCCATACTGATCGCCCGCTTCGACCCGCGCGGCATCGATGTCGCGGAACTCGGCGACTGCTGCCTGTTCGCGCGCGCCGGCAACGGCGCCGTCCTCACGGTGGGCAGCGACCGGGCGGGCCGGGCAGCCGAACAGGACGCGGCGCGCCGGATGATCGCCCACAACGCGACCATCGAGACGCCGGAGGTGCGCCGGCGCATGCGCGAGGGACGCTCCCGCCACAACACGCCCGAGGGCTACTGGGTGCTGGGTCTCGATCGCGAGGCGGCGGCCCGGGCGCGGCTGCGCCGGCTCGAGATCGATGCTCCGGTCGAGGCGCTGCTCGCCACCGACGGCTTCGCGGCGCTGGTGGAGGACTACCGCCTCTATGACGCGCCGGGCCTGCTGGCGGCGGCCGGCGCCGAAGGGCTGGCCTTCCTGGCGGAGGAGCTGCGCGCGCTCGAGCAGGTCGAGGATCCCGAATGCCGCAGTTTTCCGCGCTTCAAACAGTCGGACGACGCGACCGCGGTGCTGGTGCGTATGGATCGCGGCTAGGCTGTCACGCGCGCCCAGGTGCCGGGCAGGACGCGCGGCCTACACCGTCTTTGCCAGCGTGATGATGCCGTCGGCCACGAACTGGACGGCGAGGGCGGCGAGGATCACGCCGAGCAGCCGGGTCAGCACCGCGCGGCCGGTGGCGCCCAGGAAGCGGTCGACCGTCGGGGCGGCCAGGAACACCACCAGCGTGCTGGCGAGGACCAGGGCGATCGTCGCGATCATCGCGCCGAAGGCGGCGTTCGACGGCGCGTGGTCGGCCAGCAGGATGACGGCGGAGATGGCGCCGGGACCGGCGATCAGCGGGATCGCCAGCGGAAACGCCGCGATGTCGGCGTGCTCGTCCTCCGCCGCGCTCGCCGCGGCCCCGGATCCGGCCGCATGGTCGCCGCCGCCCTCGCTGTCGGCGGCCTCCTCGCGGGTGGCCTCCTGGGCCAGCGTCGCCTTGCGCTCGGTGCGCTTGCCGAACACCATTTCCGCGGCGATCCAGAACAGCAGCAGCCCGCCTGCCACGCGGAACGCCGACAGCGAGATGCCGAGGAAGCCCAGCAGCGAGTTGCCGACCAGCGCGAAGGCCAGCAGGATGCCGAACGCCACCGCGCTCGCCTTGATCGCCACCACCCGCCGCGCCGCCCGCGACCACCCCGGCGTCAGCGCCAGGAAGATCGGCGCCAGCCCGATCGGATCGACCGTCACGAACAGCGTCGTCAGTGCATTCAGAAGATAGTTGGTCATGCCGGCGTTCCCCGATCGTGGCGCCCCGTGTGCGGGCACGCAGCGCATTGATACCGGGGCCGCGGCACCCCATTTTGACGGAATCGGCGTGGCGACGGCCCACGCAAATTTTCAGCTTCGAATATTCAAACCTAAGCGGTTGATTTTTCTTGCAAACCTGGTTCGTTGCCGCGCCCCGCGAAGTGGCCCTGCGCACGGGAATCGGCTATAGACAATCCAACCGACCTAAGACGCGAGTGTGATTCCCTGTGAGTGACGAGCAAGTTCCGCCGCCGGGCGAAGAGCCGAAGGGCGTGCGCGGCATTTCCATCACCGACGAAATGGAGCGGTCCTATCTCGATTACGCCATGAGCGTGATCGTGAGCCGGGCGCTTCCCGACGTCAGGGATGGCCTGAAGCCGGTTCATCGGCGCATCCTCTACACGATGCACGAGAACGGCTACGAGTGGAACAAGCCGTACAAGAAGTCCTCGCGCATCGTCGGCGACGTGATGGGTAAGTACCATCCGCACGGCGACCAGGCGATCTACGACGCGCTGGTGCGCATGGCGCAGGACTTCTCCATGCGCCTGCCGCTGATCGACGGCCAGGGCAACTTCGGCTCGGTCGACGGCGATCCCCCGGCCGCCATGCGTTACACCGAGGTGCGGCTGGAGAAGGTCGCCAACCCGCTGCTCGAGGACATCGACAAGGCGACCGTCGATTTCCAGGACAACTACGACAATTCCGAGCGCGAGCCGATCGTGCTGCCGGCGCGCTTCCCGAACCTGCTCGTCAACGGTGCCGGCGGCATCGCGGTCGGCATGGCGACGAACATCCCGCCGCACAACCTCGGCGAAGTGATCGACGCCACCATCGCGATGATCGACGACCCGACGCTGTCGGTCGAAGCCCTGTGGGAGTACATCCCCGGTCCCGACTTCCCGACCGGCGGCATCATCCTCGGCCGCGGCGGCATCCGTTCGGCCTATTCCACCGGCCGCGGCTCGGTGACGATGCGCGGCCGCGTCGACATCGAAGCCGCCGGCAAGGACCGGGAAGCCTTGGTCATCAAGGAAATCCCGTACCAGGTGAACAAGGCCTCGATGGTCGAGAAGATCGCGGAACTCGTCCGCGACAAGCGCGTCGAGGGCATCTCGGACCTGCGCGACGAATCCGATCGCGACGGCATGCGGGTGGTGATCGAGCTGAAGCGCGATGCAGTGGCCGAGGTGGTGCTGAACCAGCTCTACCGCTTCTCGCCGCTGCAATCGACGTTCGGCTGCAACCTGGTGGCGCTCAACTACGGACGTCCGGAGCTGATGCAGCTTCGCGACTTCCTGACCGCCTTCATCGGCTTCCGCGAGGAGGTCATCAACCGCCGCACCAAGTTCCTGCTGAACAAGGCCCGCGACCGGGCCCACGTGCTTGTCGGCCTGGCGATCGCGGTCGCCAACATCGACGAAGTCATCCGCCTGATCCGCACCTCGCCCGATCCGGCGACGGCGCGGGCCGAGCTCATGAGCCGCGACTGGCCGGCGCGCGACATGGTCCCGCTGGTCAAGCTGATCGACGATCCGCGCCACGCGGTCGCCGAGGACGGCACCTGCCGGCTCTCCGAGGAACAGGCCCGCGCCATCCTCGACCTGCGCCTGCAGCGCCTCACCGCGCTCGGCCGCGACGAGATCGGCGACGAGCTCAACAAGCTCGCCGACGAGATCAAGGACTACCTGGAGATCCTGCGCTCGCGACAGCGGGTGTTCGAGATCATCAAGGACGAGCTCACCTCGGTGCGCGACGAGTTCGCCACGCCGCGCAAGACCGAGATCGTCGAGGGCGGTGCCGATCTCGAGGACGAGGACCTCATCCAGCGCGAGGACATGGTCGTCACGGTCAGCCACGCCGGCTACGTGAAGCGCGTGCCGCTGGTCACCTACCGGGCCCAGCGCCGCGGCGGCAAGGGCCGCTCCGGCATGTCGACCCGCGAGGCGGACTTCGTCACCCGGCTGTTCGTCGCCAACACCCACACTCCCGTGCTGTTCTTCTCCTCGCGCGGCATCGTCTACAAGGAGAAGGTCTGGCGGCTGCCGCTGGCGGCTCCCCAGGCGCGCGGCAAGGCGCTGATCAACATCCTTCCGCTGGAACAGGGCGAGGCGATCACCTCGATCCTGCCGCTCACCGACGACGAGGCGAGCTGGGCCGAGCTGGACGTGATGTTCGCGACCACCAAGGGCACCGTCCGGCGCAACAAGCTCTCCGACTTCGTGCAGGTGAACCGCGCCGGCAAGATCGCCATGAAGCTCGACGAGGGCGACGGCATCGTCGGCGTGCAGATCTGCTCGCCGGACGACGACGTTCTGCTGACCACGGCGACGGGGCAGGCGATCCGCTTCCCGGTCACCGACGTGCGCGTCTTCGCCGGGCGCAACTCGACCGGCGTGCGCGGCATCACCCTGCCGGAAGACGACCGCATCATCTCCATGTCGATCCTGCGCCATGTGGATGCGTCGCCGGCCGAACGCACCGCGTACCTCAAGATGCGGCGCGCGGTGGCGGGCGAGGGCGATGCGCCGATCGAGGCCGAGGCCGACGAAGGCATGGCCGTCGAGCTGGGCTCGGAGCGCTACGCGGAGCTGAGCGCGGCCGAGCAGGTCATCCTCGCCATCTCCGAGAACGGCTACGGCAAGCGGACCTCCGCCTACGAGTACCGGGTCACCGGGCGTGGCGGCAAAGGCATCGTCGCCATGACGGTCAACGACCGCAACGGCCAGCTCGTCGCCACCTTCCCGGTCGAGGACGCCGACCAGATCATGCTGGTCACCAACGGCGGCCAGTTGATCCGCTGCCCCGTCGACGGCATCCGTCAGGCTGGCCGCAACACCCAGGGCGTCATCGTGTTCTCGACGGCCGAAGGCGAGAAGGTCGTCTCGGTCGAACGCGTCTCCGAAGTCGATGACGAGGAGGAGTTCGAGGACGGCGAAATCGGCGCCGGGGGCGGCGTAGCCGGCACGGACGGCGGCGCTGGCGAAGGCCCGGCCGACGACGGTGCGGGCGATGCCCCGGACGTCGAGCCCGAAGAGTAGGCACGGTGCCGGCCGGCGTCAGCGCCGGCCGGTGCTCGCCTGACGGGCATTCCCCATCCGGGGGATGCCGTCCGCCACGCGATCGCGGCAGACTTGCTCCGTAGCTCCGCCGTTCCGCTGGCATCGCGTCCCGACAGGCGCCGCCCCGAACCGCGGCCGCAGTCGGAGATCGCCACCTTGCCCCGTTTTTGCAGCCCTGCCGCCTTCCTCGGGCCCTTCCAGGTGAGGGGAGAACAGGATTGCCGTCCGCCGTCGCGACCCGACGCGTCACGCCGACCGGGCGGGTTCGCGCGGATGGCGCGCGTGCTGGCCGGCGTGTTCGGGGTCCTGGCCACTGCGATACCCGCGGTTGCCGCCGGGCCGGCGCTTTCGCCAGGCGAGGCGACGGTGCACACCATCGCGGACGCAACCGCCGACGAATTGCGGGAACTGCAGGGCTTTATGATGATCTATCGGGGCATGAGGGGCTGTCAGAGCCTCGGGGCGATCTTCAGCGAAGCCGATGTCGCTATGATGGAGGGATTCCTCCAGGCCCGCTTCGCGGATGTCTCGGTGGCCGATCGTCAGCGCGCCTGGAATGACGCCGGCGAGCTTCTGGGGGACTCCGTCGACAAGCTCTATTTCATGGCCGCGGCCAAGCGCGAAACGGAATGCAGGGGGCTTGCGGACGTCGCCGTGGATCTCGGGCTGAACCTTCCGAGCCGGCGCTGACGCGCGCGACTGCCTGCGGAGTCCGTTTTCATCTCTGTTGCAAGGACTTGCGGGCGTCCGTTCACCACGGGGAGGGCAAGCACAGGGTCGCCCTCTGCGTGCTGCGCGCAGAAAAAAGCCCCGCAGCGGAGACCGCTGCGGGGCTGACGTCGAACCGGCTTAGGGGGGTAAGCCGATCCGACGAAAAGTTGGCTTGGAGGACGCCCGAAGGCGCCAGTGGTCAGTCAGGCCAGTCAGTCTCGGTCAGTCAGTGAAACCTGGGTCCTGGTAGGACTTAGCGCTGGGCCACGACAGTGGCCGGGCTGCGCGCCAGGATGGTCACGGCGTTGGCCTCATCCGTCCGGGACTCGGTCACGAAGCGCACCTTCTTGGGCGCGGCGGACGCCGATTCCCAGGTGATGCAGGCGTTCGAGATATTCGGCCAGTTCTGGTCGGCGCACAGGCGCTCGGCGACGGTGTCGAACCGATCGGCCTTGGGCGTCGACGAAAATCCGACGGTGTTCACGCCCGCCGTGACGGCGATGGCGGTGAAGGCAACGATGCCGGAAGCGGCGATCATGCGAGCGGAAAAGCGTTTGGCGAACATCATCCCTGACCCCTTGTTCCACGTCGAGTGAGCAAATCGTCCTCGATGATGATGAGATGGTGAGAACTGAGCGGCACGCGAGTGATGCTCGTCACGGTTCATCGCATTGTTTACTTTCGACCGGGAAGTCCGGGCGTCCGTCGCATCCGCCGAAGCAGAGCTGTTAGCGTCGATCCGGGTGTTGAACTTCATCGTGTGGCGCATCGTTGCTGTCCTCCTGGCAACACAACGCGACATCTGGCGGGGCGGTTCCACGGGTGTGAAGAAAGAGTGAAGAAAGAGGGTGGGGTTGCAGTCGTCCGGCCGGGCGGCTAGACCAACCGACCATCGCGCAAACGCCGCAGTATCCGGTGGTGTGCGGTCGCTTCAGGGCCTTCCCGTTTCGCTCCGATCGGCTCGATCGGGCGGCAGAAAAGAAAAGGCTCCGAAGCTCGGATATCGAACCGCTCTTGAAAGGCCGGATGATCCCATCCGGCGGGATGCGGCTCCTGGACGACGGCGGACCCATGCGAATTGCGCTTTATCCCGGCTCGTTCGATCCGGTGACCAACGGCCACCTCGACGTTCTCTCCCACGCGCTGGGCATCGCCGACCGCGTCGTCGTCGCCATCGGCGTGCATCCGGGCAAGGCGCCGATGTTCAGCTTCGAGGAGCGCGTCGAGATGCTCCGCGACGTGGCGCGCGAGATCCTCCCCGCCGGCGAGCAGGACCGGCTGCAGGTCGTCTCGTTCACCAATCTCGTCATCGATGCCGCCGTCGACCACGGCGCGACGCTGCTGATCCGCGGCCTCCGCGACGGCACCGACCTCGACTACGAGATGCAGATGGCGGGCATGAACCGCACCCTGCGCCCGCAGGTGCAGACCGTTTTTCTGCCGGCCTCGCCCGAAGTGCGTCACATCACAGCCACGCTTGTGCGTCAGATCGCCCGCATGGGTGGGCGCACCGCGGAGTTCGTGCCCGCCGACGTCGCCCGGCGCCTCGCCGAAAAGGCCGACAAGAAAGACTGACGCCCGCTGCCGGCCGGTGGCTTGCCACCGACGGGACGTGGGCCAGACCCCCATCCGATCCACCGCATCCCGACCCGCGCCTCGTGCGCCGGTAGCGCGGAGTGCCGAAGAGGTCTCACATGATCGCACGTCTTGCCGTCCTGATTGCCTTCGCGATTGCGGCCGTCCTGCCCGCAGCCGCGCAGACCACCGCCAGCCCCGACAACATCCTCGTGCTCGAGACCAACAAGGGCGCCGTCGAGATCGCGCTGCGTCCGGATCTGGCGCCCGAGCATGTCGAGCGCATCAAGACCCTCGCGCGCGAAGGCTTCTATGATGGCGTCGTCTTCCACCGCGTCATCGAAGGCTTCATGGCCCAGACCGGCGATCCGACCGGCACCGGAAGCGGCGGCTCGAAGCTGCCCGACCTGAAGGCGGAGTTCACCTCGACCCCGTATCAGCGCGGCACCGTCGGCATGGCGCGGGCCCAGAGCCCCGACAGCGCCAACTCGCAGTTCTTCATCATGTTCAACCGCGTGCCCAGCCTCGACGGCAAGTACACCGTCTTTGGCGAAGTCATCGACGGCATGGACGTGGTCGATACGATCAAGAAGGGCTCGCAGAGCGCCAATGGCCAGGTCTCGAACCCGGACAAGATCGTGAAAGCCTATATCAAGGGCGACAAGTAGGCCGGACGCACCGTCCGACCGCAGAACCGATACTGAAAAAGGAGTAGAGCCTGTGGCAACCGATCCCGAGAACACCCTGGTGCTGGACACCACCCGCGGACAGGTGACGATCGCGCTTCGTCCCGACGTCGCGCCGAACCACGTCGCCCGCATCAAGGAGCTCGTCCGCGAGGGCTTCTACAACGGCATCGTCTTCCACCGGGTGATCGACGGCTTCATGGCCCAGACCGGCTGCCCGAAGGGCAACGGCACCGGCGGTTCGGGCAAGAAGCTGAACCAGGAGTTCAACGATGCCCCGCATGAGCGCGGCACCGTGTCGATGGCGCGCACCCAGGACCCGAACTCCGGTGACAGCCAGTTCTTCATCTGCTTCGAGCGGGCGCCGTTCCTCGACAAGCAGTACACCGTGTGGGGTCAGGTGACCGACGGCATGGACGCCGTTGACCAGATCAAGCGCGGCGAGCCGGTCGTCGATCCGGACCGGATCGAGAAGGCCTGGATCGCCGCCGACGCCGCGTGAGCTCCGCGACGCACACCGAGGAGGAGGTGGCGCCCGGCGCCGCCTCCGCCGCCGGCGACACGCTGGCGGACTACGATTTCGACCTGCCCGCCGACCGGATCGCGCTCAGGCCGGTCCGCCCGCGCGACGCCGCGCGGCTGCTGACGGTCCGCCCCGGCGAAGACCCGCTGCTCGGCGACCGGATCGTCTCCGACCTGCCGGACCTTCTGGCGCCCGGCGATGTCCTCGTCTTCAACGACACCCGGGTGATTCCCGCCCAGCTGTTCGGCGTGCGCACGCGCGGCGAGGCGACGGCGCGCATCTCCGCGACGCTGCACAAGGACCTCGGCGACGGCCGCTGGCGGGCGTTCGTGCGCCCGGCGAAGCGGCTTTCCGTCGGCGAGACCATTCAATTCGCCGCGGGACCCGACGCGGAGCCGCAGCCGGGCGCCCTCGAGGCGACCGTGACGGCGCTCGACGGGGGCGAGGCGACGCTCGCCTTCGCCACCGGCCCGGCCGGGCTCGACGCGGGGCTGGCCGCCGTCGGCCACATGCCGCTGCCGCCCTACATCGCGCGCCGCCGCCCCGACGACGATGCCGACCGCGAGGACTACCAGACCGTCTATGCGCGCCTGCCGGGATCGGTCGCGGCGCCCACGGCGGGGCTGCATTTCACCGACGACCTGCTGGCCCGGCTCGCCGCGCGCGGCATCGGCACGGAATTCGTGACGCTGCACGTGGGGGCGGGGACGTTCCTGCCGGTCAAGGCGGAGGACCTGACCGCCCACAAGATGCACGCCGAGTTCGGCACCGTGACGGCCAAGGCGGCGGAGCGGCTGAATGCGGCGCGAGCGGCCGGCGGCCGGCTCGTGTCGGTAGGCACCACCAGCCTGCGGCTGCTGGAATCGGCGACCGATCCGGATGGCCGGATCGGCGCGTTCTCCGACGAGACGTCGATCTTCATCCGCCCCGGCTATCGCTTCCGGGCGGTGGACGCGATCATGACCAACTTCCATCTGCCGAAGTCGACGCTGTTCATGCTCGTCTCGGCGTTTGCGGGGCGGGAGGCGATGCGCGCGGCCTATGCCCACGCGGTGGAAACCGGCTACCGCTTCTATTCCTACGGCGATGCCAGCCTTCTCTTTCCCGACAGGACCCGGTGACAGACCCTTTCGCCTTCTCCCTACTCGCCACCGACGGCAAGGCCCGGCGCGGCCGCATCGCCACGGCCCACGGCCTCGTCGAGACGCCCGCCTTCATGCCCGTCGGCACCCAGGCGACCGTCAAGACGATGCTGCCGGAACACGTGCGCGAGACCGGCGCCGACGTGGTTCTGGGCAACGTCTATCACCTGATGCTGCGCCCCGGCGCGGAGCGGGTGGCGCGGCTTGGCGGCCTGCACCGGTTCATGAACTGGCCGCACACAATCCTCACCGATTCCGGCGGCTTCCAGGTCATGTCGCTGGCCGCGCTCCGCAAGCTCGACGCCGACGGGGTCACCTTCAAGAGCCACATCGACGGATCCACCCACAGGCTGACGCCCGAGCGCTCGGTGGAAATCCAGGGGCTGCTCGGCTCCGACATCCAGATGCAGCTCGACGAGTGCGTGCGGCTGCCGGCGACCCGCGACGAGATCGAGCGCGGCATGCGCCTCAGCCTCGACTGGGCGGCGCGTTCGCGGGCCGAGTTCGAGCGGCTCGGCGGACCGGGCAAGGGCCAGGCGCTGTTCGGCATCGTCCAGGGCGGCGACGACAAGCGGTTGCGCGAGCAGTCGGCGACCGCGCTCGCGGCGATGCCGTTCGAGGGCTACTCCATCGGCGGGCTGGCGGTCGGCGAGCCCCAGGAGGTGATGTTCGACATCACCGCCGCGACGACCGCCTTCCTGCCGGCCGACAAGCCGCGCTACCTGATGGGGGTGGGCACTCCCGACGACCTCATCGGCTCGGTGGCGCGCGGCGTCGACATGTTCGACTGCGTGATGCCGACTCGCGCCGGCCGCCACGGCGTCGCCTACACCCGCTTCGGCAAGCTGAACCTCAAGAACGCCCGCCACGCAGAGGATCCGGCGCCGCTGGATCCCGATGGCCCGACCGAGATCTCGCGCATCTACAGCCGCGCCTACCTGCACCACCTGATCCGCGCCGGCGAGGCGCTGGGCGCGATCCTGCTGACCTGGAACAACATCGCCTACTATCAGGAGGTGATGCGGAGCCTCCGGACGGCCATCGAAGCCGGCCGGTTCGAGGACGAGGCGGCCGAGATCCGGGCCGGCTGGGCGCGGGGCGACGCGCCGGCCGCCTGAGCCGGTCCGCCCGCGCCCGCGGGGGGTGGCGATTGCCGTCGCCGACCCCATCTTCGATGAGACGAGGGGACGGGGCGATAACCATGCAGCACAGCCGATTTGCCGACGCGCCGGCCGAGGGCGCCGCGGAGACGCGGGCGATCCAGGACCTCAGCGACTGGATCGTCGAGGAGGGCCTGTCGCGCAACAATCTCGACGTGCTCATCCAGGGCTTCTGCGAGGGCGTCGCCGCGCTGGAGATCCCGCTCGTGCGCATGCACGTCTCCATCGCCGCCCTCCATCCGACCGTGAAGGGCTATGGCGGCTACTGGTGGCGCGGCCGGGGCTTCGTCGCGGAGGAATACGAGCGCTCCTCGCTGCCGCGCATCGGGTGGCGGTCCAGCCCGCTGCGCGTGATGCTGGAGGACGGCGTGCGGGAAATGCGCTTCCGGCTCGACGGCAACGGCACGCTGGACTTCCCCGTCCTGGAAGACTTTCGCGAGGAGGGCGGCACCGACTGGATCGGCCGCATGGTCCGCTTCGGCGCGGAGGAGGCGGACACCGGCCTGCCCGGTATGCTGCTGTCCTGGCTGTCGGACCGGCCCGGCGGCTTCAGCGACGCCGATGTGGCGACGCTGGACCGGCTGGTGCCGCGGCTCGGCCTCGCCTGCTACCGGATCGCCCTGAAGCGTGCGGCGGAAGACCTTCTCGACGCCTACGTCGGGACCGACGCCGGCCATCGAGTGCTGTCGGGCCAGATCGAGCGGGGTGCGGCGACGCGGCTCTATTCGGTGGTGATGGTCGCCGACCTGCGCGGCTTCACCCGTTTCGCAGACGAGACGGACGGGGAGGAGGTGCTGGCCTCGCTCAACACCGCGCTCGGCGAGCTCTGCGACCTCGTCGAGGCGCATCAGGGCGAGGTGATGAAGTTCATGGGCGACGGCTTCCTGGCGATCTTCAGCCTGGAGGACCGCGACCCTGAGAGCGTCTGCGCCGAGGCGCTGGCCGCCGCCGAGGCGATGATCGCCGCGAACGCGGCGCTGAACGGGCTGCGCGCCGAACAGGGCCTGCCGCCGCTGGTCGTCGACATCGCGCTGCATCTGGGCGAGCTGATGTACGGCAACATCGGCTCGTCGCGGCGCCTGGATTTCACCGTCATCGGGCCGGCGGTCAACGAGGCGAGCCGCATCGAGGCGCTTTGCACGCCGCTCGGCCGCCAGCTGCTGGTCTCCGAGAGCTTCGCCGCCGCCTGCGGCGTGCCGCTCACCTCGGTCGGATCGCATCCGCTGCGCGGCGTCGCGCGCAGCCAGGAGCTCTACACCCGCTAGAGCCTCTGCCGATCGGGCGATGCGACCGATCGGTCCGTCGAGGCTCCGGATCGCCTGCCGGCGCCGGGAATCAGATCCCCAAAAGCCGCTTCAGCTCGGCGTGGAACGGGGCGGCCAGGTCGTCGCGGTCGAGCGCGTAGGCGACGTTGGCGGCGAGGAAGCCGACCTTGGAGCCGCAGTCGTAGGTGTGGCCCTTGAAGCGCAGGCCGTAGAAGGCCTGCTCGGCCATCAGCGTCAGCATCGCGTCGGTGATCTGGATCTCGCCGCCGGCACCCTTTTCCGTGGTCTCCAGCAGCTTGAAGATCTCCGGCTGCAGGATGTAGCGGCCGGTGATGATCAGGTTCGACGGCGCGGTGCCCTTCGGCGGCTTCTCCACCATGCCGGTGACCTTGAACACGTCGCCGCTGCCCTCGATCTCGACGACGCCGTACTGGTGGGTCTGCTCGGCCGGGACCTCTTCCACGGCGATGACGTTGCCGCCGCCCTTGTCGTTGTAGACGTCGATCATCTGGGCGAGGCAGCCCGGATCGGAGTGCACCAGCACGTCGGGAAGCAGCAGCGCGAACGGCTCGTCGCCGACGAGATCGCGGGCGCACCAGACGGCATGGCCGAGTCCCAGCGGCGCCTGCTGGCGGGTGAACGACACCGTGCCGGCCTCCGGCTGGGCGCTCTTCACCTCTTCCAGCCGGTCGAGCTTGTCGCGCTCGCGCAGCGTCTGCTCGAGCTCGTAGGCGATGTCGAAGTGGTCCTCCAGGATCGCCTTGCCGCGCCCGGTGACGAAGATGAATTTCTCGATCCCCGCCGCCTTCGCCTCGTCGTAGACGTACTGGATCAGCGGCCGGTCCACGACGGTGAGCATTTCCTTCGGCATGGCCTTCGTCGCCGGCAGAAACCGGGTTCCGAGGCCGGCGACGGGAAACACGGCGGTGCGGATCGGGGCAGGGGCCATTTTTGCGTCTCTCGCTGTAATCGGTCGATGAACGGGCATGGGTTCGGAAAATGCGACCGGGCGCCTTTCGTTCGGTTGTGTTAGCAAACGGAGGGGCCGCCTGTCATGGAATTCGCGCCCAGGACGCGGGCAGATGCCCGTTTCGGTTGCTTCCCGCCCACTTCTTCACCGTTGGCTCGGTGCGGCCCATCGGCGCCCAACCCGCTCATTCCGATCACATTTCGTGCGTTCGCCCCGGTGACATCGTCATCTAAGGGTTCAAGCCGCTCAAAGGTTGGGCTATGGACGGGGCCGACGCTGCCGCTGCCCAGGGCGGGCTCGCGGCGCGCGCACGTCCCCTTCGTCCCAGTTTCCGGAGATCCCAATGACCGCGATCATCGACATCATCGGCCGCGAGATCCTCGACAGTCGTGGCAACCCGACCGTCGAAGTCGATGTCCATCTCGAAGACGGCACGATGGGCCGTGCGGCGGTTCCGTCCGGCGCGTCCACCGGCGCCCACGAGGCGGCCGAGCTGCGCGACGGCGGGTCCCGCTACCAGGGCAAGGGCGTGCAGGAGGCGGTCGCCTCGGTGAACGGCGAGATCTTCGATGCGATCGGCGGCCTGGAGGCCGAGGACCAGGTCCACATCGACGAAATGCTGATCGCCCTCGACGGCACCGACAACAAGGGCCGCCTCGGCGCCAACGCCATTCTCGGCGTGTCGCTGGCCACCGCCAAGGCCGCCGCGATCGCCGCCAACCTGCCGCTCTACCGCTACGTCGGCGGGGTGTCTGCGCGCGAGCTGCCGGTGCCGATGATGAACATCATGAACGGCGGCGCCCACGCCGACAATCCGATCGACTTCCAGGAATTCATGATCATGCCGGTCGGCGCGCCGAGCTTCTCGGAGGCGCTGCGGGCGGGCGCGGAGGTGTTCCACACGCTGAAGGGCCAGCTCAAGAAGGCCGGTCACTCCACCAACGTCGGCGACGAGGGCGGCTTCGCCCCGAACCTGCCGTCCGCCAAGGCAGCCCTGGACTTCATCATGTCGGCCATCGAGACTGCCGGCTACAAGCCGGGCGAGGACATCTGCCTCGCGCTCGACTGCGCGGCGACCGAGTTTTTCAAGGACGGCAAGTACGCGCTCGAGGGTGAGAACCGCAGCCTCGACGGCGCGGGCCTGGCCGACTACCTGGCCGAGCTCGCCGACGCCTATCCGATCGTCTCCATCGAGGACGGCATGGGCGAGGACGACTGGGAGGGCTGGGCCGCGCTGACCGAGCGCCTCGGCGATCGCTGCCAGCTCGTCGGCGACGACCTGTTCGTCACCAACACCGAGCGGCTGGCGAGCGGCATCGAGAAGGGCATCGCCAACGCGATCCTCATCAAGGTGAACCAGATCGGCACGCTGACGGAGACCCTCGACGCGGTCACCATGGCCCACAAGGCCGCCTACCGGGCCGTCATGTCCCACCGCTCCGGCGAAACCGAGGACACCACCATCGCCCATCTGGCGGTGGCGACGTCCTGCGGCCAGATCAAGACCGGGTCGCTCGCCCGCTCCGACCGGCTGGCCAAGTACAACGAGCTCCTGCGCATCGAGGAGGAGCTTGGTCCGCAGGCGGTCTATCCGGGACGTTCGGCGCTGAAGGCCGGCTGAGAACGCGCCGTCGCGCGGCGCCACGGTCGATCCCGGCCGGCGCCGAGATGGAATCGGGGAGCGGGCGCCGGTCCGCTCCGCGCGATCCCGGAACGGGTGATCTTCAAGGGGGCTTCGGGTCGGTTCGGCCCGAAGCCCCCGTTGATTCAGGGCCGGGCGCGACGGCGTCGGAAGGTCGGGGCGCGGCGGAAAAGCGTCGGCTGTCCACAGGGGCGGCCCGAGAGCAACCCCTCGTTAAGAGGGAGCTGGCATAAAGGACGCGGGTTCCTGTTCCTGCGTTTCGAGTATTGGCCCCACATGGCTACCCGCCACCGTCGCCCCACCTTCCTGTCCCGTCTCCCGGCACCCGTCCTGATGATCGCGATGATCGTCTATTTCGGCTGGCACGGGGTGCACGGCGAATACGGAATCCGGGCCCGTCTGAAGTTCGATACCGAGATCGCGCGGCTCATCGAGCAGCGCGACGCGATCGTTGCGCGGCGCAAGGAACTCGAGAGCCGGGTGGCGCTGCTTCAATCCGCCGCGATCGATGCCGACATGCTCGACGAGCGTGCCCGCGCCAATCTCAATCTCGCCCAGCCCGACGAGATCATTATCTACACGTCCCCGGCGCTCAGCTCCGGCGGTTCGTACGGCCAGGGCCTCCCCGAGACGCTCGCTCAGGCTGGAAGTCTGTCCCTCCAGTAGACCGCTCCGCGGACCGGGCAGGGCAGCCTCCCGAAATCTGCAGTCCAAATCCGCGCGCCCGTGTGGCTAGTGTGCGCCATGAGTTGCCGCCAACCCTTTGACGGGGTTGGATTTGGTCGCTCTGGCTTACGCTGCACTGCAATATTGAATCCCCGCCACCGGTGCGGCCTTTCGCACGAGCCGCCCCTTCGCTAATGTCCGTCCGACCCGCCGCGAACGAACGCCGGAGAGAGCCCTGATGGCCGAGAAGAAACCGACCACGAGCCGCAAGCGATCCTCGCGAACGAGCGCATCGACGGGCAGCAGCGACGACGCGCGCAAGCCGGCCGCGTCTCGCGCCGCCAAATCCTCCACCTCCCGCGCGACGAAATCCACGCCGTCCCGCTCCAGCGCCGCCAAGTCCGGCGGTGCCAAGACCGCCACCGCCAAGTCGGCCACCGGCGAGACGGTGCGGTTCACCAAGGACGACGATCTCTACGCCTACCGGGAGATGCTCCTCGTACGTCGCTTCGAGGAAAAGGCCGGCCAGCTCTACGGCATGGGCCTGATCGGCGGCTTCTGCCACCTCTACATCGGCCAGGAGGCCGTCGTGGTGGGCATGCAGATGGCGCTGAAGGAAGGTGACCAGATCATCACCGGCTACCGCGACCACGGCCACATGATCGCCTGCGGCATGGAAGCCAAGGGCGTGATGGCGGAGCTGACCGGACGCCGCTCGGGCTATTCCAAGGGCAAGGGCGGTTCGATGCATATGTTCTCCGTGGAGAAGAACTTCTACGGCGGCCACGGCATCGTCGGCGCGCAGGTGCCGCTCGGCACCGGCCTCGCCTTCTCCAACAAGTACCGCGAGAACGGCGCCGTCTCGATCACCTATTTCGGCGACGGCGCGGCCAACCAGGGCCAGGTCTACGAGAGCTTCAACATGGCGAAGCTCTGGAGCCTGCCGGTGGTCTACGTCATCGAGAACAACAAGTACGGCATGGGCACCTCCATCGAGCGCGCCTCGTCGACGACGAACCTGTCCCATCGCGGCGCCTCCTTCGACATTCCCGGAGAGCAGGTCGACGGAATGGAGGTTCATGCGGTCCGTGCCGCCGGTGCGCGCGCCATCGCGCATGCCCGTGACGGCAAGGGTCCGTACATCCTGGAAATGCTGACCTACCGCTATCGCGGCCACTCGATGTCGGACCCGGCGAAGTACCGGACCCGCGACGAGGTCAACAAGATGCGGACGGAGCACGATCCGATCGAGCATCTGCGGGCGCGCCTCATCGAGGAACACGGGATCTCCGAGGACGACGTCAAGAAGATCGACAAGGAGGTCCGCGACATCGTCAACGAGGCCGCCGAGTTCGCCCAGTCGGATCCCGAGCCGGATCCGTCGGAGCTGTGGACCGACATCGTCCGATGAGCACCACGCGCCGTACCTTCGCTGACCACAGCGCACGACCCCAGACGATTCCTGCTGACGGGAGCCTCTAATGCCGACCGAAATCCTGATGCCGGCGCTCTCGCCCACGATGGAAGAGGGCAAGCTCGCCAAGTGGGTGAAAAAGGAAGGCGACAGCGTTGCGGCTGGCGACGTGATCGCGGAGATCGAGACCGACAAGGCCACGATGGAAGTCGAGGCGGTCGACGAGGGCACCCTCGGCAAGATCCTCGTCGAGGAAGGGGCCGAGGGCGTGAAGGTCAACACGCCGATCGCGCTGCTGCTCGCCGAGGGCGAGGACGAGAGCGCGCTCGAGGGCGGTGCCGCGTCGAAGTCGGACGACGGTGAGAAGGCCGAAGCGCCGGCTCCCGCGGCCGAGGCCGACGAGAAAGAAGATGACGACAAGGACGACGGCGAAGGCGCCCTCGGCGCCAAGGCGACCAAGGTGCCGCCGGCTCCGTCGGTCGGGCCCGCGCCCGCCGAAAAGACCTGGACCGGTGGCGATCCGGAGATCCCGGAAGGCACCAAGATGGTGTCGATCACGGTGCGCGAGGCGCTCCGCGACGCCATGGCCGAGGAAATGCGCCGCGACGAGGCCGTCTACGTCATGGGCGAGGAGGTTGCCGAGTACCAGGGCGCCTACAAGATCACCCAGGGCCTGCTGGCAGAGTTCGGCGCGCGCCGCGTCGTCGACACGCCGATCACCGAGCACGGCTTCGCCGGCCTCGGCGTCGGCGCCGGCTTCGGCGGCCTGAAGCCGATCGTCGAGTTCATGACCTTCAACTTCGCCATGCAGGCGATGGACCAGATCATCAACTCCGCCGCCAAGACCCACTACATGTCCGGCGGCCTGATCGGCTGCTCGATCGTGTTCCGCGGGCCCAACGGCGCGGCCGCCCGCGTCGCCGCCCAGCATTCCCAGGACTACGCCTCCTGGTACGCCCACGTTCCCGGCCTCCGGGTGATCCAGCCCTATTCGGCGGCGGACGCGAAGGGCCTGCTGAAGGCCGCCATCCGCGATCCGAACCCGGTGGTGTTCCTGGAGAACGAGATCCTCTACGGCCACACCTTCGAGGTGCCGGACATGGACGACTTCGTCGTGCCGATCGGCAAGGCGAAGATCGAGCGCAAGGGTAGCGACGTCACCATCGTGTCGTTCGGCATCGGCATGACCTACGCCATGCAGGCGGCCGAGGAACTGGCCAAGGAAGGCATCGAGGCGGAGGTGGTGAACCTGCGCACGATCCGTCCCATGGACATCGAGACGGTGGTGGAATCGGTCAAGAAGACCAACCGCTGCGTCACGGTGGAAGAGGGCTGGCCGGTCTGCTCGATCGGGTCTGAGATCTCGGCGCGGCTGATGGAGATGGCCTTCGACCATCTCGACGCGCCGGTGCTCCGGATCACCGGCAAGGACGTGCCGATGCCCTACGCCGCCAACCTCGAAAAGCTTGCCTTGCCGACGGTCGCGGAAGTGATCGAGGCAGTGAAAGCTGTGACCTACACGGCCTGAGTCCAGGTTCCGGGAGACGACGCGCCATGCCGACACCGATCCTGATGCCCGCCCTGTCGCCGACGATGGAGACGGGGACGCTTGCCAAGTGGCACGTGAAGGAGGGCGACACCGTCTCGGCCGGCGACATCGTCGCCGAGATCGAGACCGACAAGGCCACCATGGAAGTCGAGGCGGTGGATGAAGGCACCGTCGGCAAGCTCCTCGTCGCCGAGGGCACCGCCGACGTGCCGGTGAACCAGCCGATCGCCATGCTGCTCGAAGAGGGCGAGGACGCCAGCGCGCTCGACGGCGCCGACGCCTCCGCGCCGAAGGCCGAGAAGAAGGCCGACGAGCCGAAGGCCGAGAAGCCCGCCGAAGCGGCGCCGCCGGCCAAGGCCGCCGCGCCCGACGCTCCCGCCAAGGCCCAGGCGCCGGCCGCCGGCGAGGGCGTCACTCCCTCCATCCCGCCGGCCGCGCCGAAGGCCAACGGCGACGGCCGGGTGTTCTCCTCGCCGCTCGCCCGCCGGCTGGCTGACGAGAACAAGATCGACCTCGCGCAGCTCTCCGGCTCCGGCCCGCACGGCCGGATCGTCAAGCGCGACGTGGAGGAAGCCATCGAGAAGGGCGTTCCGGCCGCCGCCGCCAAGTCGGCCCCGGAAAAGGCCGCCGGCGCCGCTCCGGCAGCAGATGGGGCGAAGGCGCCCGCCGCGCCGGCGCCGAGCGCCGGCATGACCGACGACCAGGTCCGCGCCATGTACGAGGAGGGCAGCTACACCGAGCTTCCCCACGACGGCATGCGCAAGACCATCGCGCGCCGCCTGACCGAGGCCAAGCAGACCGTTCCGCACTTCTACCTGACCGTCGACGTCGAGCTCGACGCGCTCCTGAAGCTTCGGAGCGAGCTCAACGCTGCCGCGCCGAAGGACAAGGACGGCAACCCGGCCTACAAGCTGTCGGTCAACGACTTCGTCATCAAGGCGCTGGCCAAGGCGCTGGTCGCTGTGCCGATGGCGAACGCCACCTACACCTCCACTGCGCGGCTGCTGCACACCCACGCCGATGTCGGCGTCGCGGTGTCGATCCCGGACGGCCTGATCACCCCGGTGATCCGCCAGGCCGACGTGAAGCCGCTGTCGGTCATCTCCAACGAGATGAAGGACTTCGCCAAGCGCGCCCGCGACAAGAAGCTGAAGCCGGAGGAATACCAGGGCGGCACCACCGCGGTGTCCAACCTCGGCATGTACGGCATCCGCGAGTTCGCCGCCGTCATCAACCCGCCCCAGAGCACCATCCTGGCGGTCGGGCAGGGCGAGAAGCGCCCGGTGGTGAAGGACGGCGCGCTGGCCATCGCCACCGTCATGAGCGCGACGCTCTCGGTCGATCACCGGGCCGTCGACGGTGCGCTCGGCGCGGAACTGCTCGCCGCGTTCAAGCCGCTGATCGAAAACCCGATGGCGATGCTCGTCTGACGGCCGGCGCGGACCCTCCGCGCCGCTCGCCGATCGGTCCGATGCGGCCATGCCGTCCATCCGCCCCGCCCGGACATCCGATGCCGCAGCGCTCGCCCGCCTGATCGACATCGCTGGCGAGGGCATCCCCAGCTATTTCTGGACGTTCTCGGCCACCGGCGGCCTGACCCCGCTCGACGTGGGCGCGACCCGGGCGGCGCGCCCGACCGGCGGCTTCTCCTACCGCAACGCCCATGTGGTGGACGTCGACGGCGCCCCCGTCGCAATGCTGCTCGGCTACCTGCAGAGCGAACACGACGAGCGGGTGCCGGTGGACGAGCTGCCGCCGTTCGTGCGGCCGCTGCTGGAGCTGGAGGCGCGCACGGTCGGTACCTGGTACCTCAACGCGCTGGCGACGCTGCCCGAGGCGCGCGGCAGGGGATTCGCCGGCCGGCTGCTGCCGCTTGCCAACCGGCTGGCCGGCAGGGTCGGCGCGGACACGGTCACCCTCGTCGTCAACAGCGTCAACGCCGCCGCCTGGCGCCTCTATGCCCGCCACGGGTTCGTCGAGCGCGAGCGGCGCAAGGTGGTGGCGATGCCGGGCCGGCGCCCGAGCGACGGAGATTGGGTGCTGATGGCGCGCCGCGTCGGCGCCGCCGTGCCGGCCGCCTGAACGAAGCCATCCAAGTCCCTGACAAGACGGGCCTTTATGTGGTCTTGACCGATCGTCTGGCGGCGCGCTTCAGGCGTCGGCCTTGAGGCTGGCGGCGGCCGCCGCGTAGCCGCCCTCTGCGCCGTCTACGAAGTGGAAATGGGTGTTGGTCATCACCGACGGCACGAAGCAGGTCATCACCGCCGACTGCTGCCGCAGCAGGCCGTAATCGAGAACGCCGGCCGCGCGGGCGCTCTTCAGGATCGCCTCGATGCGCTCGACCGTTTCCGGGGCGCAGTCCACGGTCATCCGCACGCCGTCCTGGTACTTGCGGAAATCGGCGTTTAGCGCCGTGTACTTGCGGTAGACCGCCGGATCGAACTGGCCGAGTGTGCGCCGCGTCCGGTCGAGCACGAACGCCAGCAGCGCGATGGCGCTGATCTTCAGCTTCTGCAGCGCCAGCGAGCGGGTGCCGCGGGTCGCCCGGGCCTCCAGCTCCAGCCCCTCCGGCGGCCAGGCGAAGGATGGGCCATCGTCGGCGACCGGCCTGCCGCCGCGCTCCGACGCCTCGATCACCTCGATGAGGCGGTGGACGACCTCCCGGAAGGCCGGGTCGTTGTCGTCGTCGCTCGGCGGCACCGCCAGGATCGTCAGGATGGTGCCGTGTTGGGGCTCCAGCGCCTTCCAGCGGCAAGAGAGCCCCTCCAGGTCCGGCCGCGTCCCGGGGGGCGCCAGGTGGGCGGGCAGGCGGCCCGCCTTCATCTCCCGTTCCGCCCAGGAGACGCCGCCGCCGGAAAACAGCGCATAGGTCATCGCGTCCGACGCGGCGAACCGCGCGACGCGCACGTCGTGGCCGGCCCGGCGGATCTCGGCGATCGAGACGGTGGCGGTCCGCAGCGTCAGGTCCAGGTCCTCCTCCACCCAGCGCGCCGTGGCGGCGAGCGCGGCCTCGGCGGTCGCGCGGGCGGCCTCCGGCAGCGCCAGCGCCGTTCCGTCGCCGCCGAAGATGAAGGGAAAGGAGGCGTCCCCGTCGAGCGCGTTGATGACGGCGGCGATCGCCGCCGCGCCCGCCATGTTGACGGCCTTGTAGCGCCCGTCGCGGATCGCATCGGTCGACTTCACCACGTCGGTCACCGCCACGAACCAGTCGTCGGGCAGCGGCACGTAGCGCTCGGTGTCGGCCACCGCGGCGAAGTCGGAGAACAGCGGCAGGTCGGAATAGGCCTCGTAGATCTGCGAACGGGACACTGGGCGAGCGCCTTTCCTGAGCCGGAGCCGAGAGTAGGGCTATTTGGTCGGCGATGTCGCGCGGCAAGGGGCGATCGCCGCTGGAATCGATTGCACGGTGCATGGCAGGTCCGCCGCCGCGCCGGGTCCAAATCGCCGCAACGGGCTCGACAAGCCGGTCCGAACGGTGCTGAAAGGGTAGGCAACCGGTGCCGGAACGACCGGCGGGGACGAAGCAGCAAGGAGAGCTCGATGGCCGACGGGTATGACGTGATCGTGATCGGAAGCGGGCCGGGCGGCTATGTGACCGCGATCCGGGCGGCACAGCTCGGCCTGAAGACGGCCATCGTCGAGCGCGAGCACCTCGGCGGGATCTGCCTCAACTGGGGCTGCATTCCGACGAAGGCGCTCCTGCGCAGCGCCGAGGTCTTTACCAACTTCAACCACGCCAAGGAATTCGGCCTGTCCGCCGAAAAGGTCGGCTTCGACATCGGCGCCGTGGTGAAGCGCTCGCGCGGCGTCTCCGTGCAGCTCGCCCAGGGCGTCGGCTTCCTGATGAAGAAGAACAAGATCGACGTGATCTGGGGCGAGGCGACCATCTCCAAGCCCGGCGAGGTCGTGGTGTCGGAGATCAAGAAGAAGCCGATGGAGCCGCAGCCCCCGGTGCCGAAGGGCACGCTGGGCAAGGGCACCTACACGGCCAAGCACGTCATCGTCGCGACCGGGGCCCGCCCGCGCGTGCTGCCGGGCCTGGAGCCGGACGGCAAGCTGATCTGGACCTACTTCGAGGCGATGGTGCCGCCGACCATGCCGAAGTCGCTGATCGTCGTCGGCTCCGGCGCGATCGGCATCGAGTTCGCGTCGTTCTACCGCCAGATGGGCGCCGAGGTCACCGTGGTGGAGGTGCTGCCACAGATCCTGCCGGTCGAGGACGCCGAGATCGCCGCCCACGTGCGCAAGCGTCTCGAGAAGCAGGGCATGAAGATCCACACCGAAGCCAAGGTGACCAAGGTCGACAAGGGCTCTGACGGCGTCACCGCGACGGTGGAGATGAAGGGCGGCAAGACCGAGACCATCAAGGCCGACCGTCTGATCTCGGCCGTCGGCGTCGTCGGCAACATCGAGAATCTCGGCCTTGAGAAGCTCGGCGTGAAGACCGAGCGCGGCTGCGTCGTCATCGACGAGTTCGGGCGCACCAACGTGAAGGGCGTCTACGCCATCGGCGACGTGGCCGGACCGCCGATGCTCGCCCACAAGGCCGAGCACGAGGGCGTCATCTGCGTCGAGAAGATCGCCGGCCATGACGCCCATGCCATGGACAAGCTGAAGATCCCGGGCTGCACCTACTGCCAGCCGCAGGTCGCCTCCGTCGGCCTGACCGAGGCGAAGGCCAAGGAGACCGGCCGCGAGATCAAGGTCGGCCGCTTCCCGTTCATCGGCAACGGCAAGGCGATCGCGCTCGGCGAGCCGGAGGGCCTGGTGAAGACCATCTTCGACGCCAAGACCGGAGAGCTGCTGGGTGCCCATCTGGTCGGCGCGGAGGTGACCGAGCTGATCCAGGGCTTCGTGGTCGCGATGAACTGCGAGACGACCGAGGAAGAGCTGATCGAAACCGTGTTCCCGCACCCGACCCTGTCGGAGACGATGCACGAGAGCGTCCTCGACGCCTTCGATCGCGTCATCCACGTCTGACGTCCCGCCGGTCGGGCAGGCGCCCGACCGACCGCCTGAAACGCCCCGCCGGCCCCGCGCCGGCGGGGTTTTTTCGTGGCGACGCGCCGCCGCGACCGGAGAACCAATTCGGCATTCGCAACAGGCGGTTGATGCGTCTCGCGCCGGCCGTGTTATTAATCGCGGCGGGCAGGTCGGCGACGGGGAAACACGAACATGGGCATCTTGGTCAGGGCGGTTCAGCTCGCGGCGGCGATCGTCGTGCTGGTGGCCGCGTGGTTCGCCGTCTATCGGCCGGTCGTGTTCCAGTCCTATTTCCCGCAGCCGAAGATGGAGGCGCCGGCGCCCGACCGCAGCTTCTCGCGGGTGGAGACGCAGGTGCTGGAGACGGTGCAGTCGAGCCACGACGTCCTGCGCGACGCCAATGCCGCCATCGAGGCGCTGACGCGCCAGCTCGCCGCCACCAACGAGAAGATGGAGGACGTGATTGCGGCCGCCGGACTGTCAGAGGATGAGGCCGCCAGCGCGATGGCCGTCACCGGCGAGAACGACGCGCTGATCGCCGCCTCGGCGGAGGTGCAGAAGGCCGTGAAGGCCACCGCGCTTGCCGCGGCGTCCCAGGCGGACGTCGCCGTGCGCGCGGCGGGCACCGACGACGAGGTAGCGGTCGCGGCGCTGATGGCCGGGCAGACGGATGGCGGCGCGGAGAGCGATGCCGGCGCCGCCGCGATGACCCCGCGCTGGGGCATTGTCTTCGGCGCGGAACTCACCCAGCCGGCCGCCGAGCGCCTGGTGGAGCGGGCGACGCGGGACCATCAGAACGACGTGGCGCGGCTCTACAAGCGCAACGGCTTCATCCGCGGCGTCATGCAGTATCCGACCCACGCCGCCGCCATGCAGGACCTTGCCTCGCTGCGCGACCGGGTGAACGCGGACGCCTACGTCGTCTCGCTCGAGCGCTGGTGCGCCGGCGGGCAGGAGGAGATCGAGGGCGTCATCCAATGCGGCCCGTGACCGGCTGCGCGGGAACGGGGCGGGGGCCCACCGGAGTGATCAGCCGTGCCAAGGGGTGAGGCGGCGAAGGCCGTGCTGCGGATCAGGATCGACTTTCCCGACCGGCCGTCGCTCGGTCCGGGCAAGATCCGTCTGCTCGAGACCATCGACGAGGTTGGCTCGATCTCGGCCGCGGCGCGGGCGATGGAGATGTCCTACCGGCGGGCCTGGCTGCTGGTGGAGGAGCTCAACGGTATGTTCGCCGGCCCGCTCGTCACGACCCAGCTCGGCGGCAAGCGCGGCGGCGGGGCGGCCGTGACCGACGCCGGCCGCAATGTAGTGGCTCACTACCGCGAACTCGAGGAAGAGGCCGCCCGGGCGACGGCGCCGCTGCTCCAGGGCATCGAGGGGATTTCCGGGGCCTGACGGCCGCCGGCCGATCGGCGGGTCGCCTCAGTAGGTGCGGGAGATCGAGAATTCCACCACGTCGGCGAGGATGTCGCGCAGCGGCGAGGGCGGTACCTGCTTCACCGCCTCGATCGCCTTGGCCCCGAAGGCGCGGGCCTGCTTGATGCTGTCGTCGATCGCGCCGGACGCGTTGACCTTCTCGATCGCCGTCTCCAGGTCGCCGTCGCGGATCTCGCCCGCCTCGATGCAGCGGCTCCAGAACGCCCGGTCGGCCTCGTTGCCGCGCTGGTAGGCGTAGAGCACCGGAAGCGTCGCCTTGCCTTCGCGGAAATCGTCGCCGGTGTCCTTGCCGAGCAGGGCGGCGTTGCCGGAATAGTCGAGCACGTCGTCGACGAGCTGGAAGGCGAGGCCGAGGTTGAGGCCGTACTGGCGCATCGCCTCCTGGATCGCAGCCGGCTGGCCGGCAATCACCGGGCCCACTTCGGTCGCGGCGGAAAACAGCGCTGCCGTCTTCGCCTCGATCACCGCCATGTAGTGGGCTTCGCCGTTGGCGAGGCTCTTGGCGCCGGAAAGCTGCAGCACCTCGCCCTCGGCGATGACCGCGGAGGCGCTGGCGAGGATGCGCAGGCATTCCAGCGAGCCCGCCTCGACCATCATCTTGAAGGCCTGGCCGAGCAGGTAGTCGCCGACCAGCACGCTCGCCTGGTTGCCCCAGATCACCCGCGCCGCCGGCTTGCCCCGGCGCACCGCGCTGTCGTCGACCACGTCGTCGTGCAGCAGCGTCGCGGTGTGCATGAACTCCACGCTCGCCGCCAGCTTCACGTGGTCCGCGCCGTCGTAGCCGAACAGCTTGGCGCTCGCGAGCGTCAGCATCGGCCGCAGCCGCTTGCCCCCCGACGACACCAGATGGTTCGCCACTTCCGGAATGAGCTCGACATTGGAGCCGGCCATATCCAGAATCAGGCCGTTGACCTGTCCCATGTCGCTCGACACGGCTTGCACGAGGCGCTCTACACTGCTCTCGCCTGATCGTAGGTCAGCGGCAACGTTGCCAATCGACACGCGGCACCATCCTTCTGATTGCCTCTGCCGGGACATTAAGCAGGGCGCGAAAGCTCCCGCAACCCCGCGGGGCCGGCAGGCAGCCATACCGATTGTCACATCTTGCGGTGGCGGGCATCGTGCGGGAGAGGGCGGACCCGCGGGGCCGTCTCCGATTCCCCGCATCCCGGGGCGCGGGAGGTCGGGGCAAAGGCTGTCCGCCTGGCCGGTTTCGGCAAAAGCGGAAGGACGCGGCAACGATTCTGGCGCGAAGCCATTTCATACGGGCCGGTTCGCTCTCCCGAGGGTGCCGGCATCAGGACGCACAGGACAGGCGAGGACGTTTTGGACGAACTTCTGAGAACCAACGACATGACGCTGATCGCCTTCGTGGAATCGCTGCTGAAGGAGGCCGCGATCCCGTATCAGGTGTTCGACCAGAACATGAGCGTCATCGAAGGCTCGATCGGCATCCTGCCGCGCCGGGTCCTGGTCGCCTCGGACCGGCTGGCCGAGGCGCGGACGCTCCTGAAGGACGCCGGCGCGGGCGACGACCTGCCGCCCGAAGCGTCCGCGCGCTGACGCCGTGAGCGGGGCCGCACCGGCTGAAACGGCGGCGGAGCGGACCGTCGACCGCTTCCTCTCCGGCGCGTTCTCCCTCATCCAGGCGGCGCGCGGCGCCCACCGGTGCGGCTCCGATGCCATCCTGCTGGCGGCCATGCTGCCGTCCGACAGCCATGGCCATGTGGTCGACCTCGGTGCCGGGCCGGGCGCCGCCGGCTTCTCGGTCGCCTGCCGCACCGGGGCGCGCGTCAGCCTCGTCGATGTGGACGCCCAGGCGCTGGCGTTCGCGCGCGACAGCCTGGCGCTGCCGGAGAACGCCGGCTTCGCGGATCGCATCGCGCTCTGCCTCGCCGACGTGGCCGGGCCGGTCGCGGCGTTCGAGGCGGCCGGGATGGTCGCCGGCGGCGTCGATCACGTTATCGCGAACCCGCCCTTTTTCCGGCCCGGGCTGCACCGGGCCGCCCCGTCGCCCGACCGGGCGCGCGCCCGCATGCTCGGCGCCGACGGGCTGGCGCCGTGGCTGCGGCGCGCCGCGTCGCTGCTGCGCACCGGCGGAACCCTCAACCTCATCCTGCCCACCGAGCTGCTGCCGCACGTCATCGCCGGCGTCGACGGCCGCTTCGGCGCGCTCGACGTGCTGCCGGTGCATCCGCGCGCCGGCATGGCTGCCGACCGGGTGCTGGTGCGCGGGGTGAAGGCGTCGCGCGCCGCCATGCGGATCGTGCCGGGGATCGTCATGCACGACGGCGACGGCGCCTACAGCGCCGCCGCGCGCGCCGTCCTGCGCGCCGGCGAAGCGATCGCCTGGCCGCCGCGCTAGCGCCGCACGCGGCCTCTCCGCCCGTCTGAGGGCCCGGAAATAGCCGCGCAATCAATGCCTTGAGGAGTTTCTTTTAGCCGGGCAGGGCGCATCGAACCCGTCCGGCGGGGATCTGCTCCCGGTCGGCGCACCCGCCGTCAGATCGCGCCGGCGGCCGTCCACCAACCCGGCCGGGCGCGGGCGATCGCCGCCCCGGCATGGCGCGCCCGCGCCGCATCCGGATAGAGCCCGAAGCACGTCGCCCCCGACCCCGACATCCGGGCGAGCCGGCAGCCGTCGCTGGCGCCGAGCGCAGCCAGCACCTCGGCCACCTGCGGCGCAAGCTCCGTGGCGGGCGCCTGCAGGTCGTTGCGCGTCGTCCCGAGGTAGCCCGCCAGCGCCTCCAGATCCTGGAAGCGATTGGGCAGCGGCGGCAGCGGGGCGTTGTCGCGCGCGGCGAGCGCGGCGAACACGGCGGGGGTGGAGACGGGGACGCCGGGGTTCACCAGCAGCAGGCCGGCCGCGGGCAGCGCCGGCAGCGGCGTGAGCCGCTCGCCGATCCCTTCCGCGCGCACCGGCGTCTGGTCGAGGCACATGGGCACGTCGGCGCCCAGCGTCCCGGCGATGCGCCGCAGCGCCTCGGTGCCGGGGGACAGGCCCCACAGGCGGCAGAGCGCGCGCAGCGTCGCCGCCGCATCGGCCGACCCGCCGCCGATCCCGGAGGCGACCGGCAGGTGCTTGTCCAGCGCGATGATCGCGCCGCGGGGTGTGTGAGGTGAACAGATGGCCGCAAGTGCCTGCGCCGCCTTCAGGACCAGGTTGTCCGGCCCGGCGGTGAGGGCGTCGGAGAACGGTCCGGACAGGCTCAGTGTCACGTGCCCGTCCGGGCGCGCGGCAATCTCGATGTGATCGGAAATCGTGGGAAAGACGACCAGGCTGTCGAGCAGGTGGTAGCCGTCGGCGCGGCGCCCCACGATGTGGAGCGCCAGGTTCACCTTCGCCCTGGCGGCCTCGCGGACGGGTCCGGAGGGATCCATCGCGCGGCGCCTACTCCTCGGTCTTGGCCGGGGTCGCTGCGGCCGCGTCGGTCTTCGGCTCGCTCAGGCCGTCCTTCAGCTTCGCCTCGATGGCCAGCCGGTCCTTGTCGGTCGGATCCAGGTCCAGCGCGTGGTTCCACTGGAACATCGCCTCGAGCTTCCGCCCGACCTGCCAGTAGGCGTCGCCCAGATGGTCGTTGATGACCGGGTCGCCGGAGCGCAGCTCGACGGCGCGCTCGAGTTCCTCCACCGCCTCGTCGTAGCGGCCGAGCCGGTAGTAGGCCCAGCCGAGGCTGTCGACGATGTAGCCGTCGTCGGGGCGCTGGCTGACCGCCTTCTGGATCATGTCCACCGCCTCGTCGATGTTCATGTGCTTGTCGACCCAGGAGTAGCCCAGGTAGTTCAGCACCAGCGGCTGGTCCGGGTAGAGCTCCAGCGCCTGCTTGAAGTCGGCCTCGGCCTCGTCCCAGTGGTCGGTGCGCTCGTTGGAGATCCCGCGGAAATAATAGAGCGTCCAGTGGTCGCGGGTCGGCTCGTCGATGGAGGCGATGCCCTGGCTGTAGACCTCCCGCGCGCCGGCGAAGTCCTCGTGGCTGCGCAGCACGTTGCCGAGCGCCACGACGGCGCTCAGGTCGCTCGGATCGGCATCGACGATCGGCTCGAGCTGCGCCTTGGCGCCGTCGAAGTCGTCGTCGGCGTTCAGGTTCAGGCCGATCTGGATCGCGGCGGCGTCGGCGAGCGGCGACGAGGCGGGAATGGTGCGGTAGATGCCGACCGCGTTGTCGTACTGCTGCATGCTCTCGTAGAGCGAGGCGAGCGAGAACGCCGGCAGGTCGGTGTCGGGCCCCAGGTGGATCGCCAGCTGCAGGTAGCCGGCGGCGTATTCCTGGCCGCCTTCCTGGCCGACCGCGACGCCGAGGCCGTAGAGCGCCTCGGAGGCGCCGCTGGCGGCGCTCTCGATCTGCGGCGCCACGTCGCCGGCCGCGAGCTCGGCCTTCAGCGCCTGCACGAGCGGATGGTCCCCGCCGGCCGCGATGTAATCGTCGACGACCTTCTCGGCCTCGGCGGTGCGGCCGTCGCGGGCGAGCGCCCGGGCGTAGGCGTCGAGGACGCGCAGCGCGCGCGGATCGTTGTCGAGCGAGGTCTTCAGCCGCTTCACGGCCTCGTCGTGCATGCCCGCCATGTCGGCGATCAGGCCGGCGTGCAGCGTGGTGAAGGTCCGGAACCAGTCCGGCCCCTCGAGGTCGTCGAGGGTGGCGAGCGCCTTGTCCGAGTTCTCCTCCGCCGCGTAGCTCCAGGCGGCGAGCAGCGCCGCGGTCAGCTCCGGCAGCGGCGAGCCGGTCGAAAGCGGCGCCAGCGCCGCGCGGGCGGCCTCGGGATCGCCGTTCGACAGCGCGTCGACGGACAGGGTGAGGGCGGCGAGCTGGTTCGTCGGGTCGCTCGCGGCCAGGTCGTCGGCGAACTCCACCGCCTCCGGCAGCGCGCCGCTTGCCACCAGCAGCATCACCGTGCGGTCGAGCAGCAGCTCGTTTTCCGGGTCGGCGGCCAGCGCGCGCTTGTAGAAGGCGGCGGCCGAGGCGAGGTCCTTCAGGTTGCCGGCATGCCGCGCCGCGAGATAGCTGCCGGCGAGCGTGTTCAGCCCCGAGCTGTCGATCTTGTCGGCGACCTCGGCCCGTGCGTCGACGCCGGCTGCCCCGACGGCGAGGAGCGCCACGGCGAGCACTCGCGCGGAGCGCAGAAACGTGGCCGGCAAAGTGTCGCGGCTGGCGAAAGACAGCAGATTCATCGCGGTCGACTCGTTCGTTCTCATGGGATGAGCGTGACCGGACGATGGGGCTTTTCAATGGCCCGTGCAAGGCGAGCCGGCGTCGCAGCGGCCAAAAACGGGCAGATCGTGCAGGAACCATGTGCGCGGGACTTGCCTTTGCATCGGGCTCCATGCTTTCGCTCTCTAGCGAATTTGGTGTGGCCATGCCGCACTGCCATGCGAAGCCGCTCTCAATCCTCCGCTTCGCACACGACGATCAAACGGTCGTAAGAAGGACGAATGATGAACAAGTGGGTCTACACGTTCGGGGACGGCACCGCAGAAGGCCAGGCCGGCATGCGCGATCTCCTCGGCGGCAAGGGCGCCAACCTGGCCGAGATGTCCAACATCGGCGTTCCCGTTCCGCCAGGCTTCACGATCACCACCGAGGTCTGCACCCACTTCACCAAGACCAACGGCACCTACCCGGACGAACTCGCCGCCCAGGTCGAGGCCGCGCTGGAGAAGGTCGGTCAGGCCACCGGCCGCGTGTTCGGCGACATGGCCAAGCCGCTGCTCGTGTCGGTGCGCTCCGGCGCGCGCGTCTCGATGCCGGGCATGATGGACACCGTCCTCAACCTCGGCCTCAACGACGAAACCGTCGGCGCGCTCGCCGAGGACGCGGGCGACGCCCGCTTCGCCTACGATTCGTACCGCCGCTTCATCCAGATGTACGGCGACGTGGTGATGGGGCTCGAGCACCACGACTTCGAGGGCATCCTTGAGGGCTTCAAGGACGACAAGAACGTCGAGCTCGACACCGACCTCTCCGCCGAGGACTGGCAGGTGGTCATCGAGCGCTACAAGGCGCTGGTGAAGGAGAAGCTCGGCAAGCCGTTCCCGCAGGACCCGCGCGACCAGCTGTGGGGCGCGATCGGCGCCGTGTTCGGTTCGTGGATGAACGCCCGCGCGATCACCTATCGCCGCCTGCAGCAGATCCCCGAGAGCTGGGGCACCGCCGTCAACATCCAGGCGATGGTGTTCGGCAACATGGGCGACACCTCCGCCACCGGCGTCGCCTTCACCCGCAACCCGTCGACCGGCGAAAAGAAGCTCTACGGCGAGTTCCTGGTCAACGCCCAGGGCGAGGACGTCGTCGCCGGCATCCGCACCCCCCAGGCGATCACCGAGGAGGCGCGCCTGGAGTCCAGCGCGCCGGAGAAGCCGTCGCTGGAGACCGCGCTTCCGGAGGCCTTCGCTGAGTTCCGCGACATCTGTCAGCGCCTCGAACAGCACTACCGCGAGATGCAGGACGTCGAGTTCACCATCGAGCGCGGCAAGCTGTGGATGCTGCAGACGCGCGGCGGCAAGCGGACGGCCAAGGCCGCCCTGAAGATCGCCGTCGACATGGTCGAGGAAGGGCTGATCAAGCCGGACGAGGCGGTGATGCGCGTCGATCCCGCCTCGCTCGACCAGCTCCTGCACCCGACCATCGATCCGAAGGCCGAGCGCAACGTCTTCGCCACCGGCCTGCCGGCCTCGCCCGGCGCCGCCTGCGGCGAGGTCGTGTTCTCCTCCGACGAGGCCGAACGCCTCGCCGGGCAGGGCAAGGCGGTCATCCTGGTTCGGATCGAGACCAGCCCCGAGGACATCCACGGCATGCATGCCTCCCAGGGCATCCTCACCACCCGCGGCGGCATGACCAGCCACGCGGCGGTGGTGGCCCGCGGCATGGGCAAGCCGTGCGTCTCCGGCGCCGGCTCCATCCGCGTCGACTACCAGGCCGGCACCTTCACGGCGGCGGGCCAGACCCTCAAGGCCGGCGACGTGATCACCATCGACGGCGGCAACGGCCAGGTGCTGGTCGGCTCGGTTCCGATGCTGAAGCCCGAGCTCTCCGGCGACTTCGCGCAGATCATGGTGTGGGCCGACAAGGCGCGCCGCATGAAGGTGCGCACCAACGCCGAAACGCCGGCCGACGCCCGCGCGGCCCGCGAGTTCGCCGCCGAAGGCATCGGTCTCTGCCGCACCGAGCACATGTTCTTCGATGCCGACCGCATCACCGCCGTGCGCGAGATGATCGTGGCCGACACCGAGGAGGGGCGCCGCGCCGCGCTCGCCAAGATCCTGCCGATGCAGCGCAGCGACTTCATCGAGCTGTTCGAGATCATGGCCGGCCTGCCGGTCACGATCCGGCTGCTCGACCCGCCGCTGCACGAGTTCCTGCCGAAGACCGAGGAGGAAATCGGCGAGGTCGCGCAGGCGATCGGCGTGTCGCCGACGAAGCTGCGCCGCCGGCTGGAACTGCTCGCCGAGTTCAACCCGATGCTCGGCCATCGCGGCTGCCGTCTCGCCGTCTCCTATCCGGAGATCGCGGAAATGCAGGCGCGCGCCATCTTCGAGGCGGCCGTGGAAGCCGCCAAGCGCACCGGCGCGCCGGTGCGTCCGGAGATCATGGTGCCGCTGGTCGGCCTGAAGGCCGAGCTCGACATCGTGAAGGCGCGGATCGATGCGGTCGCCAAGACCGTGGCGGAGGAAACCGGCGCCGAGCTGACCTACGACGTCGGCACCATGGTGGAACTGCCGCGGGCCTGCCTGACGGCCGATAAGATCGCCGAAACGGCGCACTTCTTCTCGTTCGGCACCAACGACCTGACCCAGACCACGTTCGGCATCTCGCGTGACGACGCGGCCTCCTTCCTGCCCACCTACCAGCAGCAGAACATCTTCGAGGTCGATCCCTTCGTCTCCATCGACGTGGAGGGCGTCGGCGCGCTGATGAAGATCGGCGTCGAGCGCGGCCGCCAGACGCGTCCGGACATCAAGCTCGGCATCTGCGGCGAGCATGGCGGCGACCCGGCCTCCATCCGGTTCTGCGAGACGGTCGGGCTCGACTACGTCTCCTGTTCGCCGTTCCGCGTGCCGATCGCGCGGCTCGCGGCGGCCCAGGCGGCGCTGGCGGCCAAGAAGGGGTGACGGAATGGCGTCGTCGCTCCCTCCGGGCGTGACCGCCGGGGCAGGGTGATGGCGCCCGCGCCGACGCTCGAGGCAATCCGGACCGGCGGCAAGCCGGCGGTGGCCCGGGCGCTCGCCGCCATCGAGACGAAAGACGGCACGGTCCGCCATGCCGCCTTTCTCGACGCCGCGCGGGCCGATCCGCGCGGCCGGGTCCTCGGCCTCACCGGTCCGCCGGGCGTCGGCAAGTCGACCCTCACCAACGTCCTGATCTCAGAGGCGCGCGGCCGCGGCGAAAGCGTCGCGGTGATCGCCGTCGATCCGTCCTCGCGGCGGACCCAAGGCGCGCTGCTGGGCGACCGCACGCGCCTGCGCACCGATCCCGAGGACGCGGGGATCTTCATCCGCTCCTTCGCCGCCCGCGACCGGCTGGGCGGCCTCTCCGACGCGGCGATCGCCGCGACCGTCGTCATGCGCGCGGTCTACGACCTCACCATCGTCGAGACGGTCGGCATCGGCCAGTCGGAGGCCGACATCGCGCTCGTCGCCGACAGCGTGCTCCTCTGCGTGCAGCCCGGCTCCGGCGATTCGCTCCAGTTCATGAAGGCCGGGGTGATGGAGTTGCCCGACGTCATCGCGGTGACCAAGTCGGACCTCGGCGTCGCCGCCCGCCGGGCGCGGGCCGACGTGGAAGGCGCGCTGTCGCTGGCCGCCGAAACCGACGGCTGGCGCCCCCGGGTGCTGATGATCTCCTCGGCCGACCGGTCGGGCTTCGACGATCTCGCCGCCGCGCTTCAGGAGCACCGGGCCTGGCTCGGCGAGGGCGGGCGGCTGGTGCTGCGCCGGGACGCCCAGGAGCAGGCCTGGGTGCGCGACGTGTTGCGCGATCGCTTCGGCCGGGAGGGTCTGATGGCGTGGCGGGCAAATGCCGGGGCGGACGCTGCGGACACGCCGTTCGCGCAGATCGCCGCCGCCAGCCTGATGCTGTCGGCACGGCTCTCCGGTCGGGGCTGATCGGGGAATTGGCCGTTTCCGGGCGCGGCTCCCGGACGGTCCATCAAAAATTACGGTTCCGCTTAACCAGATGGCAACCCTGACACCACACCATGTGTGTGTCATTCGCGGGTCGGCAGGTGCCGTTTCCCGTGACTATCCGGCCGTATCTGCGGGAGAATCCGTTTTGCGTTTCCCAGCGAAGAAGCGGCGCCGTCGGGCGTCGGTCCGGCCTGCGCTCCGCCGTTTCGGTCTTGCCGCAGGTCTCGTCGTCGCCCTCGGCGGGCAGGTCGGACAGGCCGACATCCTCGCCTACATGCTCGCCCAGCAGGACGCGCCGCGCTATCTGGCGCGCGTCGTCGCGGCGCCCTACGGCTCCCAGATCGAACCGACCTTCGTCTATGCGCGGCCGTTCGCGCGCGGCGAGGAGCGGCCCGGTGGCGGAACGCAGGTGGCGGTCGCCGGCATCGACGGCTTCGAGACGCTGGCGCTCGCCGACGGGGGCGGGGCCGTGGCGGCCGGCGACCTGCCGGTGCGCAGCCGCGCCGACACCAAGGGCAATCTCCTCACCACCATGACCGCCTCCGTCGACCTGCGGGCCCTTGGCTCCGGCGCGGTCGCGACCGCCGTCAACCTGATCACCCCCGGCACCGTCCAGGATTTCCCGCGCGTCGCCTTCGTGCGGCCGATGCCGTTCGACCAGGCGCCGGGCGCCACCAGCCTGCTCGCCTCGGGCACCGGCAAGGCCGATCAGGCAATCCAGGACGCCCGCATTCTCGCCGCCGCGACCGCCGCGACCAGCGCCTCGCTGGCGTCGGCCTATGCCCCGGAAGGCGGCGGCGACCTCAACGCCCCGTTCGAGGCGCTGCTCGGCGGCAGCGCCGGCACCGCCCGGCAGACCGGTCCGCTCGACCACTGGTGGTCCGACCGGCCGCTGCCCAAGGACATGACCGACGCCCGCCAGGTGAAGTGCCTTGCGGAGGCCGTCTATTTCGAAGCGCGCAGCGAACTGCGCGAGGGCCAGATGGCCGTCGCGCAGGTGGTGGTCAACCGGGTGAAGAACCCGGCCTATCCGGACACCGTCTGCGGCGTCGTCTACCAGAACAAGGGCTGGCTCAACCGCTGCCAGTTCTCCTTCGCCTGCGACCGGATCCGCGATGTCGTCACCGATCAGGCCTCGTGGACCCAGGCCATGGAAATCGCCGAGGGCTACTCCAGCGGCAAGATGTGGCTGCCGGACATCGGTGCCTCCACCCACTACCACGCGACCTACGTGCGGCCGGCCTGGGCGCCGACCATGAAGCGGGTTGAGCGGATCGGTCAGCACGTCTTCTACCTGACCTACGGCGGCGACTGGACCTGAGGTCCCGCCTTCGGGAAGCGACGGGCGGGGCCGATGCCGGGCGCCGACCCATGCACGTTTCCGATGAAACCCATGACAAAGTTTCGTGACTCGGTTCCCCCGATCGGGCGTATAGATAGGTGTCATAGCGCCTAATAAGAGCGCCGGGCGCTGTCCCGCTCGGATCGGACGATCCGGACGGGCGCGTGTCGGGGCAGAAGCCGGGGGAACCGCCAGTGAGTACCGCGTCGTCGACCGCACCGAAGCTGGCCGTCCCGCTTCCCCTGATCATCGTGAGCGGCTGCCTGATCGCCGCCCTGTCGCTCGGCGAACGCTCGGGCTTCGGCCTGTTCCTCGGACCGATGACCGAGGCGCGCGGCTGGACGCGCGAGACGTTCGCGCTGTCGGTGGCGCTGCAGCAGCTCGTCTGGGGCATCGCGCAGCCGATCATGGGCGGCATCGCCGACCGATACGGCACCGGCCGGGTGCTGGTGGTGGGCGGCATATTCTACGCGGCCGGCCTCTACGTCGCCAGCATCGCGGCGTCGCCGCTGATGCTGCAGCTCGGCATGGGCCTCCTCATCGGCGTCGGTCTCGCCGCCGGCTCGTTCACCATCGTGCTCGCCGCCTTCGGCCGCTCCGTGTCGCCGGCGAAGCGCTCGATCGCCTTCGGCCTCGGCACCGCCGCCGGCTCGTTCGGCCAGTTCTTCTTCGGGCCGCTCAGCCAGGCGCTGATCGACGGCGTCGGCTGGCAGCAGGCACTGGTCGTGCTCGCCGTCATCGTGCTCGGCATGATCCCGCTCGCCTACGCCATGCGCGGCCGCGCGCCGGTCGATCTCAGCGCCCCGCCGCAGACCTTCCGCGAGGCGCTCGGCGAGGCGTTCGGCTACCGCAGCTACGTGTTCCTGGTGTTCGGCTTCTTCGTCTGCGGCTTCCACGTCACCTTCATCGCCGTCCACCTGCCGGCCTACCTGACCGACCTCGGCATGAGCCCGATGCTCGGCGGCTGGGCGCTGGCGCTGATCGGCCTGTTCAACATCGTCGGCTCGCTCGGCGCCGGCGCCATCGGCGCGCGCTATTCCAAGGCCTACGCGCTGTCGATCCTCTACGTCGCCCGCGCGGCCGTCATCCTGGCGTTCATCTCGTTCCCGGTGTCGCCCGTGAGCGTGCTGCTGTTCGCCGCCGGAATGGGGCTGCTCTGGCTGTCGACGGTGCCGCTCACCTCCGGCCTCGTGGCAGTGATGTTCGGCTCGCGCTACATGGCGACGCTGTTCGGCTTCGTGTTCTTCTCCCACCAGGTGGGCTCGTTCCTCGGCGTCTGGCTCGGCGGCGTGGTCTACGACCGCACCGGCTCCTACGACATCATCTGGTGGATCTCGATCGCGCTCGGCCTGTTCGCCGGCCTCGTCCACCTGCCGATCCGCGACGCCCCGGCGCCCCGGCTCCAGCCGGCCGCCTAGCGCGTCTCTCCTCCACGGAGCGACGGCTGCCCCGAAGGCAACCGCGTCGCCCGTCGGGCGGCGCCCCTTGCGTCGTCGTGCCGGGCCGCTAAACCGGGGGAGAGCGAAACGCCCCCTGGAGGAGACGCGCATGGAACGCTTCAAGGCGATCTGGATCACCAAGGACGCCGACGCCAAGCGGCAGAACCCGCCGGAGATCCGCGAGATCGGCGTCGACGACCTCATGGAGGGCGACGTCACCGTCCGCGTCGAGCAGACCACCGTCAACTACAAGGACGGCCTCGCCGTCACCGGCAAGAGCCCGGTGGTGCGGCGCTTCCCGATGATCCCCGGCATCGACTTCACCGGCACGGTGGCGGCCTCCGACAGCGCCGACTTCGAACTCGGCGACAAGGTGCTGCTCAACGGCTTCGGCGTCGGCGAGACCCACATGGGCGGCTACGCAGGCATGGCCCGCGTGCGCTCCGAGTGGCTGATCCACCGCCCGGCCGATCTCACCGGCCACGAGGCGATGGCGATCGGCACCGCCGGCTACACCGCCATGCTGTGCGTCATCGCGCTGGAGCGCCACGGGATCGTGCCGGAGCGCGGCCCGGTACTGGTCACCGGCGCCGCCGGCGGCGTCGGCTCGGTCGCCGTCTCGCTGCTCGCGCGCCTCGGCTACGACGTGGTTGCCGCCACCGGCCGCCGCGAGGAGGAGGGCTACCTCAAGGACCTCGGCGCCGTCGAGGTGATCGACCGCGCCGAGCTGCAGGGTCCGGGCAAGCCGATCGCCAAGGAGCGCTGGGCCGGCGCGGTCGACACCGTCGGCTCCGAGACGCTCGCCAACGCCCTGTCGATGATCCGCTACGGCGGCGCGGTGGCCGCCTGCGGGCTTGCCGGCGGCATGGATCTGCCGGCCTCGGTGGCGCCGTTCATCCTGCGCGGCGTGTCGCTGCTCGGCATCGATTCCGTGATGGCCCCGAAGCGCCTCCGCATCGAGGCCTACGAGCGGCTGGTGCGCGACCTCGACCGCGACCGGCTGACCCGCCTGTCGTCGACCATCGGCTTCGAGGAGATCATCCCCAACGCCGAGGAGATCCTCGCCGGGCGGGTGCGCGGCCGGCTGATCGTCGAGGTCGGCTGAGCCGTCCGCGTCACCCAATCGGCACGATCAGGCAGGTCGTGCTGCCGTGGGCGTGGATGCGGCCGGAGGCGTCGACGAGGCGGGCCTCCGACGTGGCGGTGCGCTGGCCGCGATGCACGACGGTGCCCTCGGCGGTCAGCGGCCCGGACGTGTCGAAGATCGGCCGGACCATGTTCACCTTGATCTCCAGCGTCGTGTAGGCCTCGCCGGCGGCAAGCGTCGTGTGCACGGCGCAGGCGAGCGCGGAATCCAGGAGCGTCGCCGCCCAGCCGCCATGGATGGTGCCGAGGGGATTGTAGAAGTCGGCCCGCGGCGTCCCCTCGAACCGGGCCCGGCCCTCGGCCACCTCGACCAGCCGGAAGTCCAGGTGCGCGGCCATCGGTGGCGCCGGAAACCGTCCGTCGACGATGCGCTGGAGCTGCTCCAGCCCGGTCAGCGCCGGCAGTTCGGCCAGGGGAAGGACGCCGACCCCGCCTGTGGCGAACGGCGCAGGATACCTGGATGTCATCGCGTTAGCCGGACATTAGTTGTTACGGCACCTATATTGACGGAGTGGCGGGCGCGCGCAATGGCGTCGTGCGCCGCCCCGATCGACCGCCTCAGAGGAGTTCGCAGCGTTGAGCGAGGGCAATCGACAACTGGCGTGCACGGCGTTCCGCCTGCGCAAGGCCGCGCGGCGTGCGACCCAGGCCTACGAGACGGCGCTCGACGCGAGCGGCGTCTCCATCGTGCAGTTCTCCGTGCTGGCCGAGCTCAGCCGCTCCTCGGCCCGCACCCTGTCGACGCTGGCCGATCTGCTGGCCACCGACCGCACCACGCTGTCGCGCACCATCGACCGGATGCAGGCGCTCGGCTGGGTGTCCGACTGCGATTCCGCCGACCGGCGCGAGCGCCGCCTGGTGCTGACCGAGGCGGGCGAGACCGCCTACCAGCGCGCCATCCCGGCCTGGCAGCGGGTGGAGTGCGCCATCGGCCGGACGCTCGGCACCGAGCGCCGCAACCAGCTCTGGGAGCTGCTGCAGGAGCTGGAGACGGGCCTTGCCGAGGCCGCCGAACGCCCGTGCGAGGCGAAGCCGGCCGCCGCTCAGCCGATGGCGATCAGGAAGGGCTCGCCGGCGTAGGCGTCGGCGCCCCGGCCGATGGCCTTGGCGGCGGCGCTCATGCGGCCGTCGCGCCCCAGCCGTTCGTCGGCCAGCGCCACCAGCAGCGCGTTCGGCGTCGCGCTTGGCGAGGCCTTGCGGATCTCCCAGGCGATCTCCTGCTCGTCGCGCTCCGGCTGCAGCGCGCAGGCCGCGATGAAGCCCGCCGCCGTCGACCGGCTGATGCCGGCGAAGCAGTGCACCACCAGCGGCGTCGTGCGGTCCCAGCTCTCCAGGAAGGTGATGTACTGGTCGATGTGGTGCGCCGCCGGCGGCGTCATGCCGTCCATCGCCTGGGTGATGTCGTTGAAGCCGAGGAACAGGTGGTTCTCCTCCGGCACGCTGTCCGGACGCACCACCGCGGTGCCGTCGTTGATCAGCGTCACGACGTGCCGGGCACCGGTCCGCTCGACGGTTTCATGCAGGCGCGCCAGCGAGGTGACGTAGATCATCGGTCGATCGGTCCTTGGTTCGGGCGGCGGGCTGGCCTCCCTCCGGCGACCCGGCCGCCCGTCGGGGAACCGGCCCGCGGGGAGCGATTGCCGTTCGGGTCGGGTCGACCTTTCCGGCAGGGCTCCGGTGGAAAACAGCTACACGCCGATTGGGAAATCAATATGTCACCCGGTCCGCGCCGGGCGTGCCCGCTCGTACATCAGGAAGCGGTCGCGGAAGCGTGCCTGCGCCTCGCCCGTCGGCCAGGGCACCAGGAACGCCTCGATCTCGCGCGTCGGCTTCAGCTTGCCGAGCGGCCCGAAATAGCGCCGCGCCTCGGTTTCCTCGAACCCGGCCAGCCGCGTCGCCTCGTAGCGCGCCGCGACCCGGTCCGCCTGCTTGGTGAGGTCGGCCACCGCCGCGCTCGGCACCGGCGGCAGCGCGTAGCGCAGCCGGATGGCGGCGAGCAGCCGGTGCTCCACCTCCTTGTAGTTGCCGCCCAGCACCGCCTTGAACGGCGAGATCAGGTCGCCCACCACGTATTCCGGCGCGTCGTGCAGCAGCACCGACATGCACGCCTCGGCGCCGATGCGGGGATCGAGCTTGCCGGCGAGATGCTCCACCAGCAGCGAGTGCTGGGCGACGGAGTAGGGGTGGTCGCCCACCGTCTGGCCGTTCCACCGGGCGACGCGGGCCAGCCCGTGGGCGATGTCCTCGATCTCGATGTCGAGCGGCGAGGGATCGAGCAGGTCGAGCCGCCGGCCGGACAGCATCCGCTGCCAGGCCCGGGGCGGGGCGCCGGGCACGTCAACCATGTCGGGCGGTCCGCCTCACGCCGAGCTGGGCTCGGCTTCCGGCCAGCCGAACCTGGCCCAGTCGGGCAGCGACAGGGTGATCGGGTGGCCATCGGCGGAAATCACCTGGCCGGCATCCATGGCGGCCTTGGCCCGGTCGAGCCGCACCAGCGCCAGGCCGGTCTGGCCGGCGGTGGACCCGAGCGTGCCGATGGGCCGGTCGCCGGCGATGATCTGCGCGCCGGGCGGCGGCAGCGTCTCGACGCCCTGCACCTTGACGATGCGGCGCCGCGCCGTGCCGCGGTGGTGCATCCGCGAGACGACCTCCTGGCCGACGTAGCAGCCCTTGGTGAAGTCGACGCCGGAAAGCTGGTCCATGTCGGCGTCGTGGGGGAAGGTGTCGCCGAGCACGAAGTCGCGCCCCGATTCCGGGATGCCGAGCGCGATGCGGTGGGCGTGATAGGCGCCCGCGTTGGTGCGGGTGAAGCCGGACACGTGGGCGCCGGCCATGGTGGTGGCGCGCGGCACCAGCGCCCGCCAGCCCAGCGCCGCGAGCCGCGGATCGCGCACCACCGCGCCGGGCAGCATCGGGGCGCTTTCGACCCCCCACAGCACGTAGACGCGGAAGTCCGCCGTCGCGTCGCTCAGCTCCACCTTGGAGCGCAGCTTGTAGACCTGCAGGCGCTTCAGGAAGTCGGGGGCCGAGGCGCGCGGCAGGTCGATCAGGAAGCCGTCGTGGTGGGCCATGATGAACCCGTCGACCAGCACCTTGCCCTGCGGGGTCAGCAGCGCGCCGTAGCGCGCGTGCCCGTCGGCGAGCGTTTCCAGATCGCTGGTCAGAAGGTTGTGGAGAAACTGGCGCGCGTCAGGTCCCGCGACGCGGATGATCGCCCGATCGTCGAGCTCCGAGATGTATTGACCCGACATCGGATGCTCCCTCGTGACCGTCGCGCCAGACGGCGGTCGACTTACACCACCGCCCGGCAAGGCGGCGCAAACTCGGTTGCGGCACGTTCGACCAGATCTCTTCGCGGCGAGCGGCCGGTTTCCCGAAGGGCGTAAGTTGGGCCGCCATCCGGGAATGGCAAGCAAACGCCGCCGTGAGCGAATCGATGCGTCGGGACGTGAACCTTCCCCCCATCATGCTATAAGCCCGGCGGAATCGGAACCGGAGCAAGGCAGGCATCCCCATGAGCGGATCATTCGACACCGTCTTCAGCGGCGGAATCGTGGTGACCCCCAGCGGACGCGAGGAAGCCGACATCGGCGTCATCGACGGCCGCATCGCCGCCATCGGCGCGCTGTCGGGCGCGGTCGCGGCGGAAACCATCGACTGCCGGGGCCTCCACATCCTGCCGGGCGTCATCGACAGCCAGGTCCATTTCCGCGAGCCCGGCCTGGAGCACAAGGAAGACCTGGAATCCGGCGCTCGCGCGGCCGTGCTCGGCGGCGTCACCGGCGTCTTCGAGATGCCCAACACCGCGCCGAACACCACCACCGCCGAAACGCTCGCCGACAAGGTCCGTCGCGGCACGGGCCGCATGTCGTGCGACTTCGCGTTCTGGGTGGGCGCGACGGCGGAGAACATCGATGCGCTGCCGGCGCTCGAGCGGCTGCCCGGGTCGGCCGGCATCAAGATCTTCATGGGTTCCTCGACCGGCACGCTGCTGGTCGAGGACGATGCGACGCTGGACAAGGTGATGCGCGCGATCTCGCGCCGCTGTGCCGTCCACGCCGAGGACGAGCCGCGCCTGCGCGACCGGAAGGGCCTGCGCGTCGAGGGCGATCCCACCTCGCACCCGGTGTGGCGCGATCCGGAGGCGGCCCTGATGGCCACCCGTCGCCTCGTCGGCGCGGCGCGCAAGGCGGGCCGGCGCGTGCACGTCCTCCACATCTCCACCGCGGAGGAGATGGACTTCCTGGTCGACCACAAGGACGTGGCGACGCTCGAGGTGACCCCGAACCACCTGACGCTCGCCGTCGACGAGGACAGCGCCCGGCTCGGCTCGCTCATGCAGATGAACCCGCCGGTGCGCGACGCCTCCCACCGCGAGCGGATCTGGGCCGCCATCCGCGACGGCCTGGTGGACGTGCTCGGCTCCGACCACGCCCCCCACACGCTGGAGGAGAAGGCCGCGTCCTACCCGGCCTCGCCGTCGGGCATGCCGGGCGTGCAGACGCTGGTGCCGGTCATGCTCGATCACGTCGCCAATGGCCGGCTGAC
The DNA here is from genome assembly GCF_053629675.1 of Amorphus suaedae. Taxonomy (NCBI): domain Bacteria; kingdom Pseudomonadati; phylum Pseudomonadota; class Alphaproteobacteria; order Hyphomicrobiales; family Amorphaceae; genus Amorphus; species Amorphus suaedae. Next base: position 384,948 of record NZ_JBRJIT010000001.1, read on the forward strand.
GCTGGAGCGGTTCGTGGACCTCACCAGCGCCGGGCCCCAGCGCATCTTCGGCATTTCCCGCAAGGGCCGCATCGCGCTCGGCTACGACGCCGACTTCACCGTCGTCGACCTGAAGCGGCGCGAGACCATCACCAACGAGTGGATCGCCACCAAGGCGGGCTGGACGCCCTATGACGGCCGCACCGTCACCGGCTGGCCGGTCGGCACCATCGTGCGCGGCATCCGGGTGATGTGGCAGGGCGAACTGGTGAGCCCGGGGCAGGGGGCGCCGATCGGCTTCGTGGAAGCCCTGCAGCCGGCAGGATGACGGCAGCCGGGCGGCGGTCCCCGGCCGCCGACAACACGGCGGTCGCGATCGCGACGATCCTGTTCACCGTCGCGGCGCTGTCGTTCGGCGATGCGGTCATCAAGCGGGTCAGCACGGATTTCCTGCTCTGGCAGATCTTCGTGCTGCGCTCGCTGCTGGCGATCCCGCTGCTGGTCCTGATCGCGCTCCGCCGCGGCCGCGCCGGCCTCAAGGCGCTCAGGCTGCGCAGCCCCGCCTGGTCGGTGGTCCGCAGCCTGCTGCTGGTGGCCATGTGGGTGCTCTACTACGCCGCCCTGCCGCACCTGAAGCTGTCGATCGCCGCTTCCGCGTACTACACACTGCCGATCTTCATCTGCCTGTTCTCGGCGCTGCTGCTCGGCGAACGGGTCGGCCGCCTCGGCTGGGCGGCCATCGCGCTCGGCTTCGTCGGCGTCGTGCTGATCCTCGACCCGAGCGCCGGCGACTTCAACGCCTGGGTGCTGCTGCCGCTCGTCTCGGCGATCCTCTACGCGCTGGCGATGATCCTCACGCGGACGAAGTGCCGCTACGAGCATCCGCTCGCGCTGTCGGTGACCCTCAACGTCACCTTCGTGCTCGTCGGCGTCGCGGGCACCCTGTGGGGATATCTGGGCGGGGAGGGCGACGGCTACCTCGCCGGCGCCTGGACGCCCATGGGCGGCATGGAGTGGGGCGCCATGGCGATCCTGACGGCGGCGATCATCATCGGCAGCGTCGGCGCGGCGATCGCCTACCAGCTCGGCCGCCCGTCGGTCATCGCCTCCTACGACTTCGCCTATGTCGGCTTCGCAGCCGTCTGGGGCGCCATCTTCTTCGGCGAACTGCCGGATGCCCAGGCCGCCGTCGGCATCGCCCTCATCGTCTGCGCCGGCCTGCTGGCGGTCCGCCGTCGGGTATAGCCGCAAAAAGGATCGCTCACCGTATCGCCTCCCGGCTCCGCCCGCCGGTGCGTTTCGCCGGGTGTCGTCGTCGGCCCGGCATCCCAGGAGCGGGCACTCCGGCGAACTATCGCTGCCCACAGCGCGCACATGATGGTATCTGGCGGTTCGCAAAGGTAGTGATCATGACGCCGAATCCCGATTCCAACGCCGCATCCCCGCTCGCCGCCATCCATCCGGCGCTCGCCTCCGCCCTCGCGGCGAAAGGCTACAGCGAGCTGACGCCGGTTCAGCTGGCGATGACGACCGGAGGTCACGGCGAGGCCGATCTGCTCGTCTCGGCGCAGACGGGCTCGGGAAAGACGGTCGCCTTCGGCATCGCGATCGCGTCGACGCTGCTTGGCGGCGCCGCGCGTTTCGACGATGCCGCCGCGCCGCTCGGTCTGGTCATCGCGCCGACGCGCGAGCTTGCCATTCAGGTCCAGCGGGAACTCGACTGGCTCTACGCGGAAGCCGGGGTCCGGATCGCGACCTGCGTGGGCGGCATGGACATGCGCACCGAACGCCGCGCGCTCGAGCGGGGCGCCCATCTCGTCGTCGGCACCCCCGGACGCCTGCGCGATCACATCACGCGGGGCGCGCTGGACCTCGGCGCCGTGCGCGCGGTGGTTCTCGACGAGGCCGACGAGATGCTGGACCTCGGCTTTCGCGACGACCTGGAATTCATCCTCGGCGCCGCGCCTGAGGAGCGCCGGACGCTGCTGTTCTCCGCGACCGTGCGGCGCGGCATCGCCGAGCTCGCCAGGACCGTCCAGAAGAACGCGGTGCGCATCGAGACGACCGCGTCCACCGACCAGCATGCCGACATCGAATACCAGCTGATGCTGGTCAGGCGCGACGAGCGCGAACACGCCATCATCAACACGCTGCTCGATACCGACAGCTCGGGCGCCCTGGTGTTCTGCCACACGCGCGAAGCGGTGCGCCATCTGACCGCGCGGCTGGCCAATCGCGGCTTCGCGGTGGTGTCGCTGTCGGGCGAGATGGCCCAGTCGGAGCGGTCGAATGCGCTGCAGTCCATGCGCGACGGACGATCGCGCGTCTGCGTGGCGACCGATGTCGCGGCGCGCGGCATCGACCTCCCGAACCTCGACCTCGTGGTCCACGCCGACGTGCCGACCAACCCGGAGACGCTGCTGCACCGGTCTGGCCGGACCGGCCGCGCCGGCCGAAAGGGCGTCTGCGTGCTCATCGTTCCGGAAAACCGGCGGGGCGCGGTTCGCAAGGTGCTTGCGCTGGCGAAGCTGACGGCGACCGTCCGCGCCGCGCCCGGCATCGCCGAGATCGAGGCGCGCTACCGCCGGCAGATCACCGATGCCGCCGCCTCTGCCGCCGAGCCCGACGAGGCCGAGGCGGAATTCGTCGCCGAACTCCTCGACCGGGTGGGGCCGCGGCGTATCGCGGCGGCGTTCCTGCGCCAGCAGCTGGCCGCCCACCCCGTGCCCGAGGACCTGCTGCCGCTTCCCACTGAAGCGCTCGTGGATAGGTCGTCCGGTCGCGACAACCGGTTCGCCGACAACCCCGCGTCGGCTCGCGAGCCGCGCGGGCCCGACATGCAGAACGGCGTCTGGTTCACCATCTCGCTCGGGCGCAAGCACCGCGCCGATCCGAAATTCCTGCTGCCGATGATCTGCAACGCCGGCGGCGTGACGAAACGCGACGTCGGCGCGATCCGGATCGACGACACCGAAACCCGGTTCGAGATCTCCGCCGACAAGGCCGCCGCTTTCGCGGAAAAGCTCAGGCAGCCCGGCGGCCTCGAGCGCGGCATCCTGATCGCGCCGGCGGGCGAGGCGGGCGCAAGGCCGAAGACCGCGAAACCGAAATTCAGGCCGGCCGGCAAGCCCAGCCACAAGCCAGGCCACAAGCACCAGGCCCCGCCCGCCGATCGCGGCAAACCGCCGAAACACAAGCCCCGCAAACCGAAACGCCCGGCCTGATCGGGGCGACCCGCGCAGTGGGCCGCCTGAGTGGCTGGGCCATGCCGTATGAATGCGTCTGACTGCACGCATGGGAGACCGGGTCGCAGGCCAAGGCAGGCATCGGTCTCGGGCACGGAGAGCAGCTTGAACCACCCGCAAATCTGTCCAGGGATCGGACAGTAGCTCACCTGCACCTGCTGGCCGCTCGAGGTCATCGCCGCCGATCCGCAGGAGCGGGCAGCCCTTCTCGCCCTCGCCGGCGTCGCCGGGCCACTGGGCAACATCGACGTTTAAGCGGATAGTGCGGGTACGCGCGGGCCCCGTGCGGCGTGCTTTGTGACGGCGCCTTCGAAGCTCACGTCCAAGGCGGCAAATCCCCCGCTCAAATCCAAGGTCCATGACATGAAGACAGTAGCCATCGCGACGATCGGCCTCTTCATCGCCGCCCCCGTGCTCGCCGCCGATCCGGTTTCGCTCATCGGCACCTGGAAGGGCGAAGAGGTCGGCGTCGGCGCCCAGGACGGGTGGGACCGGCACGACTTCATCCTGGAGGTCGGCGAGCAGCGCGAGACCGCGTTCACGGGCAAGAAGTCCTATGGCACCGCCGGCGCCTACGAAACCGACGACATATACGGCAGCATGACCCCGGACGGGCGCGTGGTCGTGGTTGTCGACGTCGACGGCGTCTTCACCGGCTCGCTCGTCGGCTCCGACGTGCTCGACCTCTGCTACACCGAGATGGGCGAGGACGCCTCGGCCAAGTGCGCCCGTCTGACCCGGCAGTAGCATTCCAGGCGGGCGCTTTCAGCAAGCGTAGGGCGGAATGGCGGGGCGTAATCCGCCCCAAACTGCAGACGGCGCGGGAATACCGCTCGAACCTTTGTTCGTCTCCGCGCGGAGCACGATGCACACGCCGACGCGACGCCCCAGGGCGTGGACTGATAACCGGTCGCTGAAGGTTGCTGCGATGCCGACGGCCGCGACGAAGTTGAAGCCGCGCTTCTCCTATGCCTCGCCGTCATGGCGAGCCATAGGTCTGAGGCGCTCGAGCAGATAGCGGCTTGGCGGCTTGCCGACCATCTTTCGAAACATGGTCACGAAGCTGCTGGCGCTTTCATAGCCGAGATCCATCGCGACGGCCTGGACCGTCTGGCCGGCGCTCAGGTACCGCAAGGCGAGCACGACATGCAACTGCCGGCGCCAGCGGCCGAAACTCATGCCCAGCTCTTCGGCCAGCAGACGGCTCAGGCTGCGCTCGCTGAGCGCGATTCGGGAGGCCCACTCCGCGACGGTCGCATGATCCGCGGGCGCCGCGATCAGCAGGTCCGTGAGCTTCTTCAGACGCGGATCGCCGGGGATCGGGAGGCGGAGGTCCTCGACCGGTGCCACAGCCAGCTCGTCGAAGATGACGGACACGATGCGGCCGTCCGGACCGTCGACGTCATAAAGCTCCGGTATCGCGTTGGCCCGCATCAGCAAGTGACGGAGAAAGCCCGACACGGTGACCGTACAGCAGCCGCTCGGCAGGTCCGGCGTTTCAGGAGGGTCGATAAAGAGGGAGATGCACTCCACCTCGCCCGAGCCAAAAACGGTATGGGGCAGCCCGCCGGGAATCCACACGGCGCATTTCGGCGGCACGATCCAGACGGCATCTTCCACTTCGCAGTTGATGATGCCACGGACCGTGAAAAGCAGCTGTGCCTTCCGATGCTGGTGCCGCGGCGATAGCTCCAGGGTCTCCAGACTGGCCACGGCGTTAGCCGCCACGAGCGCGCGCGGAATCTCATCGACGTGGGAAAGCCAATCGCTGCGGACGTCCAGATACATCAAAGGCCTCGGCATTTCCCATTTCGGCCGGATTGAAACATATGATGGCAGGATTGCGCAATGACGCCATTCGCCGTCTGACTTAGTGCTTTCAGGCAGAAGGGACACGCGGCCGATCATGATCGCTCTCCTCTTCGAGAGGGGCGGCGTCGACTGCCCCATCGAGCTCATTCGGATAGGAGTGGTGACGTGATCGACAAGAACCCAACCAAGCTCGCACTCGCATGGCTCGTCCCGGCGGTCGGCGCCACACTCTTCGTCACGATCCAGTGCTTCTCCTATCTGAACGGCTACGTCGCGAGCGGCGGGACCATGCAGGCCATGACGCTCGACGCCGGCGCGTTGTGGGGCGTTTCTCTTTTCTACGGTGCCTGGGTCGTCCCGCCGTTACTTGCGCTCGCCGCAACGCGCGCGACCGACTGGGCCATGCTCGTCCTCGGCGGTCTTCTCGTCCTGATGAGCACTCTCGCCGGCGGAGCGGATGGCGTGCGCGACGGGGGCCATCTCGTTGGCCTGGAATTGTTGGCCGTCACGCTCCCGGGCGCGGTCGCGCTGATCATGTCGTGGCGGCATATCCGCGCGAACTGACCGCATCCAATCCCGGCTAGAGCAATTCCCGGCCAAGTGGACACCCGTTCATCGTCCGGAATTCCGCAAAGACTCCGAGGAGACGGACCATGCCTTTGGACAACACGAACTTCCCCTTCGTCTGGATGAGCTATGACGAAGCGCCCGATCACGACCACGACGAGGATTTCGCGGCATTGGAGGCGAGCTTTAAGCGTGGCACGCCGTTCGTGATTCTGACCGACAGCGCTCCGACGGAAGACCACGAGCACAGCCACGAAGAAAAGAAGCGCACCGCGCTGTGGATGAAGAAGCACAAGGCCGAACTGCGGGCACTCGTGCTGGCGATGATCGTGATTGAGGCGAGCGCCACCAAGCGTCTGGCATTCAAGTCTTTTGGCGTGGCCTTTGCCAAATTCTGGGGCTATCCGCTGAAGCTCGCCGCGTCTCGCGAGGAGGCCATGGAGATCGCGGGGAACCTGCTGTCGGAGCGCGCTTGGTCTCCCAAAACCTGACAAGCGGCGTTCCCTGATCGCTGAGATGCTGGCGGCGCCTCATGCCGGGCACAGCGAGGATAGCTATTACAGGGTGCTTTGCAGCCAGATCGTTGTTCCGGATGCCAGAGCGGTCGGGCGTTCGCGTTCCAGACCGATGTGCCCGCTTCGGAGTGTCAATTGGTGGCCAAAAGCGACTGCTTTCGCGCGAAGGGAGCGTTCGCTATCCGGACAAAGCCAGTATCCGCTCTTGGCGCAGAGGTGCCGAAGTGCGTGCCTCGCTAATGTCCGCTGTCGGGCTGCGGTCGTTGCAAGATCAACGACCGACATGGGCGCATTGCTGCCATTCCCGGCGTATCCTCCCACCACCGCTATCCACCCGGTAGCGCCATTCCCCAATGATCAGCCCACGCCCCAACGGTCCGCCCCCGCCCCCTACGGGCTCGGCATGAAGTAGTGGAGGGTGCCGTCGGGGCCGATGCCGACGCGGTAGAAGATGTACTTGCCGTAGCGGCGCATCTCCTCGACGTCGACGGCGGTGAGGATGCGGTAGAGCTCCACCTCCTGGGCCGGCGACAGGCCGTCCAGCGGCCACTGGTCGAAATAGGGCCAGATGTACATCTCCTGGGCGCCGCCTGCGTCGACGTGCACCCAGCCGGCCTCCAGGATCTCCAGCAGCAGCGCCAGGATCTCGCGCCCCTCCGGGTCGCCCGACTGGCCGCGCAGGAAGGTGATCGGATCGCCGCCGAAGTCGCCGCCGAGGCTCGGCGGCATCTCGTTCTGCTCCAAGACCGGCCGCAGTTCCTCGATGTCGCCGGACCTGGCGGCGGCCATCAGCGCGTCGCGCATCCGCGCCACGGCCGGCGGCAGGTCGGCCGATCCGTAGTGGACGTCCGGGCCCGGCTCGGGCGGCGGGGCGGTCGCGTCGGGGGTCTCGGGAAACGGTTCGGAATCGCCGTTCTGGTCCGGACCTTGCTTGAACGGGGCGAAGGGTTCGAGCGAGGGGAGCGGCTTTCCCGGCTCCTCCGGCTCGAGCATGGGGGCGGCGACGGGACGCACTGCGTCCGGCGCCTGGCTGGGGGATGCTGTGGCATCCGCAAGCGGCAATGCGGAGGCCGCCGCGATGGAAAGTGTGAGGACCATGATCGCTAGCCCTGCCATCCGACTGCCGGTCACCGTCCGTCTCCCGTTTCGCTGTTCCGGTTTCTGCTAGCGTAGCAGGTCATGAGCCGCTACTCCCAAACACGATTGCAACCCGGGCGCGCCCCGGTCGTTATGCCACGGTGATGAATCTGCAACTCCCTCCCAGACCGCAGGGGCTTCTGACATCGTGAGCGAGCTCGGCATGGTTCTGTTGGGCGTCGCGATCGGGTTCATCGCGGCGGCCCCCGTCGGCCCGGTCAACGTCATGACCATGCAGCGGGTGTTCCGCCACGGCTTCCTGGCCGGCCTCATCGCCGCGCTCGGGTCGGTGGTCGCCGACGCCATGTTCGCCGCCGCGGCCGCCTTCGGCCTCTCCGCCGTGGGCGACTTCTTCGAGGGCCACGCCCGGATCATCCAGATCGTCGGCGGCTGCTTCCTGATCCTGTTCGGGGTGCGCATCGTCCTCAGCCACCCGCACTTCAATCCGGAATATCCCGAGCGCAAGGGCGGCATCCTGTCCGGCGTGGCGGGCGCCTTCGCGCTCACCATCACCAATCCGGGCACGCTGCTCGGCTTCCTCGCGCTGTTCAGCGCGCTCGGCGACTGGGCGCCGGAATCGGGCGACTGGCTGGGCGCCGGCGAGCTCGTCCTCGGCGTCATCGGCGGCAGCTTCCTGTGGTGGCTGATGATCGCCTCGCTCGTGGCCAAGCTGCGCGACCATCTCGACGACCACTGGCTGGAACGGGTGAACTGGTTCGCCGGCGGCCTGCTGATCACCTTCGGGCTGGTGATCCTGATCCGGCTCGGGCTGATCTACGGCGGGCTTCTCTAGCGACCGGCCCTTCGCCGAAGCCCGCGGCGCGGCCGCCTCAGTCCACCAGCGCCCGGCTGCGGGCGACGATGTCGGCCAGCCCGTCGGTGGTGGCAAGCCCGTCGATCTCGTCCGGCGTGCACCAGCGCACCGCCGCCGCGTCGTCGCCGGCCACCGCCGTGCCGGACAGGTAGCGCCCGGCGAAGATCGTCAGCAGGAAATGCAGCGCCACGCGCCCGTCCTCGCCGCGCCGGATGACGTCGAGCACGTCGACGAGCCCGCGGATCTCGGCGCGCACGCCGGTCTCCTCGGCGAGCTCCCGGAGCGCGGTCTCGCGGACCGTCTCGCCGTGCTCGACGCTGCCGCCCGGCAGGCTCCACAGCCTCGGCAGCGGCTCCTTGGCCCGCAGCACCAGGAGCACGCGGCCGTCCTTCCAACAGGCGATGCTGGCGCCCAGGCGGGGCAGGTCGACGGCGGGCAAGATCGGCTCGGGCATGGCGGTCCATCGGCGGGAAGGGCAGGGGGCGCATGGACACGCGGCGGGTCGATGCCGATATTGGGGTCATCCCGGCCGCCGCCAGCGGCCCTCGTTTCACCGACGGACACCGGCAGCCCATGTGCGGACGCTTCACTCTGACCGCCCCGCCCGAGGCGGTCAAAGCCTTCTTCGGGGCCGGTGAGGCCCACGAGGCGCCGCCGCGCCACAACATCGCGCCCACCCAGCCGATCCTGATCGCCCGCGAGGACCAGCCGGGCGTCCGCCGCCTGGTGCTGGCGCGCTGGGGGCTGATCCCCGGCTGGGTGAAGGATCCGGCGACCGTGTCGCTGATGTTCAACGCGCGCTCGGAGACCGCCGTCGTCAAGCCGTCCTTCCGCGGCTCCATGCGCCACAAGCGCTGCCTGATCCCGGCGAGCGGTTTCTACGAGTGGCAGAAGCGCAAGGGCGGCAAGTCGCAGCCGTTCCTGCTGCAGCCGCCCGGCGGCGGGCTCGTCGCCTTCGCCGGGCTGTGGGAGGACTGGTCCGCCCCCGACGGCGGCGTCATCGAGACGGCGACGATCCTGACCACCGCCGCCAACGCCGCGCTGGCGCCGATCCACGACCGGATGCCGGCCGTCATCGCGCCGGAGGATTTCGCCGCGTGGCTGGACGCCCGCACCGTCACCGCCGCCGATGCGGCGAAGCTGCTGCGGCCGGCGCCCGATGCCACCTTCGAGGCGGTGCCGGTCGGGGAACGCGTCAACGCGGTGAAGAACGACGACGCCGGCGTGCGCGAGGCGGCCGAAATCGATCCCGCCCCGGCGGAGGAAGCGCCCGCCAAGCCAGCCAAGGACAAGGCCCAGTTCGACCTGTTCGGCTAGAGGACGAACCGGGTGGCCGGTACCCCGGTCTCTCCCTCGAACGGCCTTGGAGACAGATCTCCCCAGCGCGCGACCGCGCGCCGGCCGCAGGCCGCGCCCGCGCAGCCCCGCGCCCTTGCGCGCGGCGTGAGCGCTAAAGAAAAATCTTCCGCTACTGCAGCGGCACCGCCGCCACCCGGCTCTGGAAGCCGTCGCGCGCCGCGATCTCGGCGAACCAGCGCTCCAGGTGCGGCATGTCCGGCCTCTCGTCGACCAGCTCCAGGAACCGCCGCGCCATCACGCCGACCGGGATGTCGCCGTAGCTGAACGCCTCGCCGGCGATGAAGCGCGAGCTCCCCAGCCAGCGGTCGACCATGGCGAACGCGTCGGTGGTCTTGGCGCGGGCGGTGTCGATGGCCGCCATGTCGCGGTCCTCCGGCGCGGTGCGCACCAGGCCCCAGAACAGCGGCCGGATCGTCGGCGACAGGATCGACAGCTCCCAGTCCATCCACTGCCCGGCGATGCCGCGGGCGCGGGCGTCGCCCGGGTCGAGCGGGCCGGGGTAGCGCTCGGCCAGGTAGCGGACGATGGCGTTCGATTCCCACAGCACGAAGCCGTCGTCCTCCTCCTCCAGCGTCGGCACCAGCCCGTTCGGGTTCAGCGCCAGGTAGGCGGGCTCGCGGTTCAGCCCGAACGGCCCGCCGACGTCCACCCGCTCGAAATGGAGCCCGAGCTCGAACAGCGCCCACATCACCTTCTGCACGTTGGCGGAGGTGTTCCGGCCCCAGATCTTCGACATGTCTTCACTCTCTCAAGCGGCCCCCCGGGCCGGAAAATGGCCAGTGCCGTCCTGGGCCGGGCGCGCGCGGCGTCCCGGTCCCGGAGCGGCTTCGGTATGCGTTAGAGAACCCGCCCCGGATTCATGATGCCCTTCGGGTCGAAGGACGCCTTGATCCGCTGCATCATGTCGATTTCCAGCGGGCTGCGCACGCTCGCGACGAGGTCGCGCTTCAGCCGGCCGATGCCGTGCTCGGCCGAGATCGACCCGTGATGGGCGACCACCACCGCGTGGACGGCGGCGTTCACCTCTTTCCAGCGGTCCAGGTACGCCTGCTTGTCGGCGCCGACCGGCTGGCTGAAGTTGAAGTGCAGGTTGCCGTCGCCCAGATGGCCGAACGGCACCGGCCGGATGCCCGGGATCAGCTCGGCGACCGCCCGCGTCGCTTCGGCGATGAACGCCGGGATCGCCGCGATCGGCACCGCGATGTCGTGCTTGATCGAGCCGCCCTCGTAGAGCTGCACCTCCGACATCATGTGGCGCAGCCGCCAGAAGCCGGCCGCCTGGTCGAGGCTTTCCGCCACCACCGCGTCGACGACGATCTCCGCCTCCAGCGCCGCGCCCAGCGTCTCCTCCAGCAGCGCGCGGGCTTCCTCGCGGCCGTGGCCTGAGGCGATCTCCGTCAGCACGTACCAGGGGTGCGGCTCGGTGAACGGCTCGCGCACCCCCTCGGCATGGGCGAGCACGAACTCCAGCCCCTGCCGGCCCATCAGCTCGAAGGCGACGACCGACGATCCGGCCGCCTTGCGGACGCGCTCGAACAGCGTGACGGCGGCCTCGGGCGAGGCGAGGGCGGCGATCGCCACCTCGCTCGCCACCGGCCGCGGCACCAGCTTCAGCACCGCCGCGGTGACGATGCCCAGCGTGCCTTCGGCGCCGATGAACAGGTGCTTCAGGTCGTAGCCGGTGTTGTCCTTGCGCAGCCGGCGCAGGCCGTTCCAGATCTCGCCGGTCGGCAGCACCACCTCCAGCCCCAGCACCAGGTCGCGCGTGTTGCCGTAGGCGAGCACCCCGGTGCCGCCGGCGTTCGACGAGATGTTGCCGCCGATCTGGCAGGAGCCCTCGGAGGCGAGCGTCAGCGGAAACAGCCGGTCGACCGCTTCCGCCGCCTGCTGGATGCGCTCCAGGATGACGCCGGCCTCCACGGTCATGGTGAAGCCCTCCGGATCGACGTCGCGGATGCGGTCGAGCCGCGACACCGACACCACGATCTCGGCGCCGCTGTCGTCCGGCACCTGGCCGCCGACGAGGCCGGTGTTGCCGCTCTGGGGAATGATCGCGGTGCCCGATTCGCTGGCGAGCGCCAGGATCCGGCTGACTTCCTCCACCGAGCCCGGCCGCAGCACCAGCGGCGTGCGGCCGTGATAGAGGTGCCGCCATTCCTTCAGGTACGGCTCCTGGTCGGCGGGGCTGGACAACGCGTAGCGGTCGCCGACGATGTCGGTGAACCGGCGCAGGAGGTCGTCTGTGGGAAGCGCTCTGGAGGACATGGACTCTCACTTGCCACGGCTTCGGGCGCCCGTCGAGATGGCCGGACAAGATGCGGGCGGGGCGAGGCGGCTTGATGCCCCGAAAAGCGTGTGCCATATCGATGCGGCCCCTCGGGCCGCATCTCCAACAGTTGGATCAGTACGTACATCATGGTCGACGCACACGGCATCATGGCGGGAAAACGGGGCCTGATTCTGGGTGTCGCGAACAACCGGTCGGTGGCCTGGGGAATAGCGAAATCCGTCAGTGACCATGGTGGCGAGCTCGCCTTCACCTACCAGGGCGACGCGCTGCGCAAGCGGGTCGAGCCGCTGGCCGCGGAACTCGGCGCCACGGTGGTCGGCCACTGCGACGTCACCGATCCGGGGTCGATCGACGCGGTGTTCGATCGGGTGAAGGAGATGTGGGGCAGCCTGGATTTCGTCGTCCATGCCGTCGCGTTCTCCGACAAGGACCAGCTGACCGGCCGCTACGTCGACACGACGTCCGACAATTTCAACAAGACCATGTCGATCTCCTGCTACTCGCTGACGGCGATCGCCCAGCGGGCGGAGCCGCTGATGAGCGGCGGCGGGTCGATCCTGACGCTGACCTACTACGGCGCCGAGAAGGTGATGCCCCACTACAACGTGATGGGCGTCGCCAAGGCCGCGCTGGAGGCGAGCGTCCGCTATCTCGCCGTCGACCTCGGCCCCAAGCAGATCCGCGTCAACGCGCTGTCGGCCGGCCCGATTCGCACGCTGGCGGCGTCGGGCATCGGCGATTTCCGCTATATCCTGAAGTGGAACGAGTTCAATTCGCCGCTGCGCAAGACGGTGTCGATCGAGGAAGTCGGCGACGCCGCCCTCTATCTGCTGTCGCCGCTGTCGCGGGGCGTGACGGGCGAGGTGCACCACGTCGATTCCGGCTACCATGTCGTGGGCATGAAGGCCGTCGACGCGCCGGACATCTCGACGGTCTAGGGCACGTTGGTGCGGGTCGGACCGATCTGAACGGGGAGTATGGGCGTAGTGCCGAGTGAAGCGACGACGCGGCAGAGACGTCCATGAAGCCCGACATCCGCCTGATCCACATCCGCCACGGCCAGACCGACTGGAACGCCGAGGCGCGCCTCCAGGGCGAGACCGACATCCCCATCAACGCGCTCGGGCGCGAGCAGGCGCGCCGCAACGGCTCGCGGCTGCTCTATTGCCTGACCGGCATGAAGCGCTCCCACGACAGCTTCGACTGGGTGGCCTCGCCGCTGTCGCGGGCGCGGGAGACGATGGAGATCGTCCGCACCGAGATGGGGCTGGATCCCACGGCCTACCGGCTCGACGAGCGGCTGCGCGAGATCGCCTTCGGCAAGTGGCGCGGCCACACCATCGCCGAGCTGAAGCAGGTGGATCCCGACGCGGTCGCCGCCCGGCGCCTCGACAAGTGGGGCTTCCTGCCGCCCGGCGGCGAAAGCTACGCCGACCTCAAGACCCGGATCGAAGGCTGGCTCGACGAGCTGGACCGCGACACCATCGTGGTGTCCCACGGCGGCGTGTTCCGCGTCCTCAACCACCTCATCGCCGGCACGCCGGCCCATGCCGCGCCCGAGCTGCCGGTGCCCCAGGATCGCATCGCGGTGTTCCGCGGCGACACCGTCGAGCTGCTCTAGGCTCAGGACCCGCAAGCACGCTTCGGGCGCGACCGGTCGCCGAAGCGAACGACCGTCTCGCCGTCTCCCAACCCTCCGCCATCCGACCGTGGCTCGCCACAGGCTTTCGGGTCAGATCAGGCTCTTTTCGTCCGTCGTCCCGTCGGCGATGGTCTCGGGGCGATTGCGTCGGTTGAAGCTGTTGATGAAGGCCTGGGCGGCGTACTGCCAGGCGATGTTGCGCGCCTCGTCCCCGTGCGATCCGAAGTTTCCGGGATGAAGCGTGCCCGTTTCCGACCGGAGCGTCCGGATTCGGGCGGAGAGGGCCTCGGGGGCGAGGGGAGCGAAGACGGCGGGGCCGGATGTCCCCCGTTCAAGGGTCTCGACGATATGGTCCTCGGACGCCGCCAGGGTCGCGGCCATGTCCGCGTTCTGCCGGCCGGACAGGATGACCGCCTCGTCGGCCAGGTCCGGGGAGACGTATCGGGAGAACAGGGCGCGTCCGAACGCTCGGTCGCAAGGCGTCATATACTGTTCCTGAGGGACGGCAAGGGCGACGCGCCGGACCCTGTTGTCGCCGCAGGGGTCGCGGAAATCCACCCCGGTCTCCGCGAGCAACGCCTTCAGGAAAACGCCCACGTCCAGAAGCTCGTAGACGACCAGTCGCGGGTCCAGCGAACGTGCTTTCTTCGAGTGGAAGAAGTCACCGTTCCATTCCGCCTGCCTGGCGGCGAGGTCATGGCGGCTGATGACCTCCTCGCTCAGGCGCTCGATCTCGTGCATGCGGCGCCATCGTCCGGTGGCCTTCAGAATCCCCTCGCGCAGGCGGCGAGGCAGGTGATCCACACAGGGCCGCAGCCAGGCCTTCCACGAGATCTCCCCGCGCATCAGCGGTCGGGCCCGCAGATGCAACCAGGCGAGCAGGCCGTTGTCGCGGCGGTAGGTGGATTCCACGAGCCCGCATCCGGCGGAAAATCCGACATTGCCCGACAGGCCCGTCAGCAGGACCCGGACGCCTTTCTGACGGGCCTCCCGGCCGATGGCGTCGAACCAGCAGGTGTGGAAGGGCAACTGAAGCGGGGCATCCAGGGAGTGCGTGTAGCGTGCCACGACCGTAGACAGCTTGGTCCCGTCATTGGGAACGATGTGGTGCCGCACCGAGGGGAACCGGTCGGCGATGGCCTTGGCGCGACGGGATTCGTCCAGCCAGTCCCGGCGGTCCGCGGGAAGGATCGAGGGGTCCCTGGGGGCGGCGGTGAAGGCGTGGAACGGGGTGGTCGATGGCAGCTGCCGCACGGCGATACCCATGACGGTCGAGGTATCGAGGCCGCTGCTGAGCTGCCCGCCGATTCCCCCTACGCGCCGCAGCTGGGCCGCCACGGCTTGAGTCATGGCCGTGTCGAAGGCCTCCAGGTTTACCTCGAAGCCCCGCGACCGATCCGCGGTCAGCGTCTCCAGGTCCCGCCATCGCCGAACGGTCTGGCCGGAGAAGGACAGCTCGACCAGATGTCCCGGGGGGACCCTTTCGACGTGCTCGAACAGGGTTGTCGTATCGGACCGTGGGTACTTCAGGAACCACAATGCGACGGCGGCCACGTTCATGGCGCGGTCCATGTCCGGCAGGGCGTGCAGCCCTTTCGGCATGGATGACACGGCGATGAAGTCCGCCTGCCTTGTGAAGAAGAGCGGCCGGTACCCGACTTCGTCCCGGGCGAGCGTGAGGACGGATCGGCTCACGTCCCAGTGAACCAGGGCAAAGGGGCCGCAGAGGCGGGGCAGGGTGTCGGCGACCCCCCATTCTTCGATCGCCATCGCCAGGAGGGTGGAGTCGGCCCATTCGCTGGCGTCCGCGCCATCCCGGCCCAACGCGGACAGCACCTCCTCGCGGTTGTCGATCCGGCCGTCGAACAACAGGCGGGCGCTGCCTCCGGACAGCGGCAGGGGCTGCTGGTCGTAATGGTCTTCCGGGGTCAGCCGGCAGAGGAGCCGCGCCAGGGCCCACCCCTCTCCGCCCTCCTGGGACGTGTCGTCGGGGCCATAGGCGCCCAAAGCCCGCGCCATGCGGGCGATGGACTCGGAGGGCGAAACGGAATGGGCGTTGGTGATGATCGCGCCGAGAGCGGTCACGGCTGATTCCCAAACCAGAAGACGCCGTGGCGCGGGGCACAAGCCGGCCCGCACGCCCTCGGCTCTTTGGAAGAGGCGGGGGAGTGATCTCGGTGGCGGCGCCCGGAACTAACTAGGAAGAGAATGGATCCGCGTTTCCTCCCGCCGCCCCATGCGTCTCGTCGATGTCGAGGCGCTGGAGTTTAGGGGGCTGCCAGGCGACCTTCTCGCGGAGAAGGCACGCGTCGTCGGCAGAGCGGACTTCGTCGGAAAGATCTTGTGCGTTTTTCGTCATGGCCCGAACCACTGCTTGTACCCCGTCGACGATACAACTCTTTGCGTGAGCGAGGCAAGGCAAGGCTGGCTCGGCCGAAGTGTTCCCGCAGGTGTCGCGGTGCCGGACCTTGCACGGCGATCGGCGCACCACACGAAAAGGGTTCCTGGCGTGCTTGGAAAAGCGGTTGCGCGCGCGCGAACCCGCCGGCCCGCGCGGTTGCGAGGGTGCTTGCGTCGGCGTGAGCGCACAGAAACCATCGCGTCCGGTTTGACCGGCGGCCCGCACCTATCTAGATGAGGGCTCCACACACACGGCGATCGCGTTCATGTCCCACAACACCTTCGGCCATCTGTTCCGCGTCACGACCTTCGGCGAAAGCCATGGTCCGGCCCTCGGCTGCGTGGTCGACGGGTGCCCTCCGGGGCTGGAGCTGACGCGCGCCGACATCCAGGCGGCGCTCGACCGGCGGCGTCCCGGCCAGTCGCGCTTCACCACCCAGCGCCGCGAGCCCGACGAGGTCCGCGTGCTGTCGGGCGTGGTGGAGGACGAGGATGGCCGGATGCGCACGCTGGGCACGCCCATCGCGCTGGTCATCGAGAACGTCGATCAGCGCTCCAAGGACTACAGCGCCATTTCCGACCGCTACCGGCCCGGCCACGCCGACTACACCTACGATGCGAAGTACGGCCTGCGCGATCCGCGCGGCGGCGGCCGCTCGTCGGCGCGCGAGACGGCGGCGCGCGTTGCGGCCGGCGCCATCGCCCGCAAGGTGCTGTCCGGCGTCACCATCCGCGGCGCGCTGATCCGCATCGGCCGGCACGAGGTCGACCGTTCCCGCTGGGACTGGGACACCGTCGGCGACAACCCGTTCTTCTGCCCGGACCCCGGCATGGTGCCGGTCTGGACCGACTATCTCGACAAGATCCGCAAGAGCGGCTCCTCCATCGGCGCCGTGGTCGAGGTGGTCGCCGAAGGCGTGCCCGCCGGCCTCGGCGCGCCCATCTACGCCAAGCTCGATCAGGAGATCGCCGGCGCGATGATGTCCATCAACGCGGTGAAGGGCGTCGAGATCGGCGCCGGCTTCGGCGCGGCCGAGCTGTCGGGCGAGGAAAACGCCGACGAGATGGTGATGGGCAACGACGGCCGGCCGCGCTTCATGTCCAACCATGCCGGCGGCATCCTCGGCGGCATCTCGTCGGGACAGCCCGTCGTGGTGCGGTTCGCGGTCAAGCCGACCTCGTCGATCCTCACGCCGCGGCGCTCGGTGACCAGCACCGGCGAGAACGTCGAGGTCTCCACCAAGGGGCGGCACGACCCTTGCGTCGGCATCCGTGCGGTCCCGGTGGGCGAGGCGATGATGGCCTGCGTGCTGGCCGATCATCTTTTGAGGCACCGCGGGCAGGTAGGTCCCGGTGCGCGTGACACTCTGGGTTCGAGCGAGGCATTCGGTTGATGACGGAACATTCAAGCCGGGTTGCTGACGCGATCCGGGCGTTCGAGCGTGGCGAGATCGTCGTCGTCACCGACGACAACGACCGGGAAAACGAGGGCGATCTGATCGTCGCCGCCACCCATGCGACGCCGGAGAAGGTCGCCTTCATCGTGCGCCACACCAGCGGCATCGTCTGCGCGCCGATGACCCGCGCCGAGGCCGAGCGGCTCAACCTGGCGCCGATGGTGTCGGACAACAACGCGCCGCTCTCCACCGCCTTCACCGTCTCCATCGACGTGCGTCACGGCCTCACCACCGGCATTTCCGCCGAGGAGCGCTGCAACACCGTGCGGGCGCTGACCAACCCCAACCTCGGCGCCTCCGACTTCGTGCGTCCGGGGCACGTGTTTCCGCTGATCGCCCGCGACGGCGGCGTGCTCATGCGCTCCGGCCACACCGAGGCGGCCGTCGATCTCTGCCGGCTGGCCGGCCTGCCGCCGGTGGGCGTCATCTGCGAACTCGTCAACGACGACGGCACCGTCAAGCGCGGCGAGCAGGTCGCCCGCTTCGCCGACGAGCACGGGCTGAAGACGGTGTCGGTCGCCGATCTCATCGCCTGGCGCCAGCGCACCGAGCGGCTGGTGGAACGGGTCGGCGAGGTGATGGTCGACACGCCCGTCGGGCCCGCCCAGGCGGTCAGCTACCGCACCCGCTTCGAGGCGGTGCAGCACCTCGCGCTGATCTTCGGCGACATCCGCGACGGAGAATCGATCCCGGCGCGCCTGCAGCGCGAGACGATCCTCAACGACGTGTTCGGCCGCCATCGCCAGATCGAGGGCGTGCTGGGCCGCATCAAGGAAGCCGGCCGCGGCGTCGTCGTCTATCTCCGCGACGGCTCGGTCGGGGTGACGCCCACCTCCGAGCGGCCGCGCCAGATGGCCAGCCCCGACGAGGGCCACGACACCGCCCAGAAGCGCGACGAGGAGTGGCGCGAGATCGGGCTCGGCGCGCAGATCCTGCGCGACCTCGGCGTCAGCTCCATCCGCCTGCTGGCGGGCCGCGAGCGCCACTATGTCGGTCTCGACGGCTTCGGCATCACCATCGACGGCACCGAGATCATCGATGACCGCGCCGGTTGATCCGCCGCGGGAGGAGGGGCCGGAGCCGGTCCCGCGCTCCTTCGCCGTCGGCTACAACCCGTCGGGCGGCGAGATCTACGTCTACGGCGGCGCGTCGCTGGTGGTGATCGGCTGCATCATCACCGCCGTCCAGGGCCACCCGGCGGCGCTGCTTCTGTCGCTGGTCGGGCTCGGCAGCACGTTCTACTACCGCCCGTTGATGGAGGCGCGCCGCCCCCAGCTCGGCGCCAGCATGCAGGGGCTCTACGTCGACCGCATCGGCGTCATCGGCTGGCGGGCGATCGCCGACATCGACATGTTCGAGACCTACATCCGCACCATGCGCTTCACCCGGCTGGTGGTGACGCTGTCGATGCCCCTCGACAAGGCCGTCGTGCAGCCCGAGGTGACCGCGACCTGGCGGCGCTACACCAGCAAGAACTGGACGCTCAAGGGCAACGTGCTGGAGATCAAGCTCGACACGCTGCGCGCCGATCCGGAGGTGGTGCTGCGGCGCGTGAAGGCGTTGCAGAAGATGGCCGCCGCCGCCCGGACCTGACCGCGCCCGCGCGGCACCCCGCCCGAGCACGGCACCCCGCACGCGCACGCCTCAGGAACCCGCGTCAGCTCTCTGATTTCAAATGGAAATTTGGTTCAGGCCTGCGACCGTTCACCGAGGCTTTCGGCGGTCGCGAGCAGCGCCATCTTGGCCTTGTGCCGGTACGGCCGGGTGCGCCGGAGCGTGACGGCCATCGACCGGTGGGCGCGCGCCTCGACCCATTCCAGGCCGCGGTCGACGCGCGCGTGGTTGGCGCGCACGCGGCGCAGCGTCCGCTTCGCCCGCGGGCTCACCGTGAGCAGCAGGAACAGCCCGATGGCGATCAGCGGAACGCCGGTGGGAAGGGGTGTCCAGACGGTCAGGAGACCGGCAATCAGGCAGACCACAGCCAGACAGGTGACCGCTAGCTTGCGCATCCCCGCGTTTCCCGATTCGAGCGTCCGTCGTTCCTTATCTGGTGCCCACACTACGCCGGATTTGTGACCGGGGCATCACGCCCGCTCGGCGCTCCGGCGGAACGTCGTGACCTTCGACAGGAACGCCGTTTCCTGCCGCTCCACGGCAAATCCCGCCGCCACGAACGGCGCCGCGATGTCGGCGATCAGGTAGTTCCGGTAGTAGGGCTCGTGGAACATCTGCGGAAACAGGTCGAGCAGGCCGTCGAAGTCCGGCCGGTCGCCGAACTGCAGCGAATCCACCATCACCACCAGCCCGCCCGGCGCGATCACCCGGGCGAACTCGCGCGCCACCGCGCCGCGCACCTCCGGCGGCAGCTCGTGGAACAGGTAGATCACCGTCGCGAAGTCGGTGGAGCCGGTCGCCAGCGGCAGCGCGGCGGCGTCTGCGACGGCGACGCCGGTGCGCGGGCGCCGGCCGAGGGTGGTGCGCGCGTGCGCCGCGTAGGCCTCCGACAGCTCCACGCCGAGGGTGGCGAGCCGCGGGAAGGCGCGGTTGACGGTGCCGAGGAACGCGCCGGTGCCGCAGGCGACGTCCACCAGCGACAGCCCGCGCTGGTCGCGCTTCGCCAGCTCCTCGGCGATCGGCACCAGCGCCTGCCGGCGCATGGCCGCGGCCGCCCCCAGGAACAGCGTCTCCACCTGGGTGTCGTAGATCCGGGCCGAGCGGTCGCTCATCCAGCCGTCGGTCTGGAAGTGGAAGTTCTGCAGGTAGTAGTCGGGCCGCGGCGCGCCGTCGCCGGCGAGCTCGTGGTGGCTCTGGCTGTGGCGGCGGCGGACGACCTCCGGCAGGTCCTCGAAATAGAGCCGGGCCCGCTTCACCGCCCCGGCGATGCCGCCGCGCTCGTCCCGCGGCATCGGGTAGAGGCCGGCCTCGACGTTGCGCATGTCGCGCTTGAGCAGCTTCTGCACGTCGTCGAACAGCGCCGCGCGGTTCGGCACCGGCCGCTCGGTGCGCGCCCGCCGGCGGTCCTCCTCGGGGATGTCGCGCTCGAGGCGCGAGACCAGCCGCGACGACAGCGCGCTCTGCGTCCCGTACCAGCCGACGCGCGCCCCCTGGGCGAGCGCGAAGCGGGCGCGGGTCGACAGGCGGTCAAGCGACATCGGCGCCATCGGTCATCTCCTCGTCAGGACGGCCACCACCTCGATATGGGGCGCGTAGAGGAACTGGTCCACGGGTGTGACACTCTCGACCGCGTAGCCGCCGTCGATGAGGATCCTGAGGTCGCGGGCGAGCGTCGCCGGGTTGCACGACACCGCCACCACGGTGGCCACCTTCGACGCGGCGATCTCGGTCGCCTGGTCGGCGGCGCCTGCGCGCGGCGGATCGAACACCAGCCCGTCGAAGCGGTCGAGCTCCTTGGCGGAAACCGGGAACGTGAACAGGTCCCGCGCTTCCGCCTTGAACGCCTTCAGCCCGTCAGTGCGGTTGGCCGCCTCGAGGCTGGCGTTCAGCAGCGCCCGGTCGGATTCCACCGCCAGCACCGGCGCCGTCTCGGCGAGCCGCAGGGCGAAGGTGCCGGCACCGGAGAAGAGGTCGATCACGCGCTTCGCCCCGGAAAGCGCCTCCACCACCCGCGAGGCCAGCGCCTCCTCGGCCTCGGCGGTCGCCTGCAGGAAGCCGCCCGGCGGCAGGGCGACCCGCGCCTTGCCGATGCGCACGACCGGCTCGGCCAGCGCCAGCACGGCCCGGCCGTCGAGGCTGACCCGGGCGATGCGGGCGCGCTGCATGATCTCGGCCAGCGCCGCGAAGCGCGCCGGATCGGGCTCCAGCCCGTCCTCGATCGCCACGTCGACGCCGGTGTCGGTCTCCGTCACCGTCATCCGCAGCGGGCCCTTCTTGGGCGCCGTCATCCGGGCGATGTCGCGGAACGCCCCGAAGCGCTCCACCAGCCCCGGCGTCAGCACCAGGCAGCTCTCGATGTCGACGATCGCGTGGGAGGCGCGCGCGTGGTAGCCGAGCCGGACGGTGCGGCCGAGCGGCAGGGCCGTCAGCACGGCGCGCCGCCGGGTGCCCGGCGTCGCCGGCACCATCGGCGCCACGGGCACGTCGATGCCGCGCGCCGACAGCGCCGCGACCACCAGCTCGCGCTTCCAGGCAAGGTACGGGTCGGTCGCCATGTGCTGCACGGCGCAGCCGCCGCAGCTGCCGAAATAGGGGCAGGGCGCCTCCACCCGGTCGGGCGAGGCCACGTCCACCGCGACCAGCTCCGCCTGGGCGCCGGTGGCGCGCACCTGCACCGTCTCGCCGGCGAGCGTGCGCGGCACGTAGATCGACGGATGGGTGTCGGCGATGCCGTCGCCCTTGTGGCCCAGCTCGCGGATGCGGACCGTCAGGTCGCGGGCGGCGGGGGCGGGGCGCTGCGGGCGTCCGCCGGTGCGTCGGTGCGGCTGTCTCATCGGCCGGCCGCCCGGGCGCAGAGAAGGTACTCCTGGTTGCCGTCGCCGCCGGCGATCGGCGAGGCGATCAGCCCCCGCACCGTCCAGCCCGGCGTCGCGTCCACGAACCGGCGCACGCGTTCCAGTGCCTCATCGACCATTGCTGTCTCCCGGACGATGCCGCCCTTGCCGATGCCCTCGCGACCGACTTCGAACTGGGGTTTGACGAGGGCGACGAGGTCCGCCCCCGGTGCGGCGAGAGCCAGTGCCGGCGGAAGCGCCAGGATCAGGGAAATGAAGCTCAGGTCGGCGACGATCAGCGACGGCGCGACCGCCAGGTGCGCCGCCTCCAGCTCGCGCACGTTCAGGCCCTCGATGGAGCGGACCCGCGGATCGGACGCGACCTCCCCGGCAAGCTGCCCGTGGCCGACGTCGATGGAGGTCACCGAGCGCGCGCCGCGCTCCAGCAGCACCTGGGTGAAGCCGCCGGTGGAGGCGCCGAGATCCACCGCATCACGCCCGCCCGGGTCGATCCCGAACGCGTCGAGGGCGGCCGTCAGCTTCAGCGCGCTGCGGGAGACGTAGCGCGCCGCCGGATCGGCGATCTCGATCGCCTGCTCCGGCCGAACGCGCACGCTCGGCCGCGACACCGGCGTGCCGTCGACCCGGACGGTGCCGCGCAGCACCGCGTCGCGCCCCGCCGCGCGCGAGCGCACCAGCCCGCGCTCCGCCAGCGCCTGGTCGAGGCGCATCGCCCGCCCTGTCGCCGGCGCGTCCGTCTGGTCGTCGATGTCGGTCAATCGTTCAGCCTCAGAAGCAGCCGGCCAGGGATGCGAGCATCTGTTCCACGAACATGCCCTCGCCGTAGCGCAGCCACAGGACCGAGCCGATGACGACGAGCGAGACGCAGACCAGAGTTGTGCCGATCGCGGCGGGCCAGGTCATGTGAGACCGCTTCGAATGGGGCGCCGCCTCGTGCGGCGCTGTCGGGACAACCCTATCAGGGTCAGCCCCCGGCGACGAGCCGCTCGAGCTTGGCCACCGCGTTCTCCTTGGATTCGCGGTAGTCGATGGTGCCCGTGAACTCGCCGTCCTCGTCGAACAGCATCACCGCGGCCGAGTGGTCCATCGTGTAGTTGCCGTCGTCCAGCGGCACCTTCTTGGCGTAGACGCGGTACTTGGAGATGACGTCGTCGATCTGCTCCCGGGTGCCGGTGAGGCCGACGATGCGCGGGTCGAACGACGACAGGTAGCTCTTCATCTGCTCCGGGGTGTCGCGCTCCGGGTCCACCGTCACGAAGATGATGTTCAGGTCGTCCGCCTTGTCGCCCAGCGCGTCCAGCCAGCCGCCGGCCTCGTAGAGCGTCGTCGGGCAGACGTCCGGACAGAAGGTGAAGCCGAAGAACATCGCCCGCGGCTTGTCGGAGAAGTTGGCCTCGGTCACCCGGTCCCCGTCGCTGTCGACGAGCGCGAACGGCCCGCCGATGGTCGCGAGCCCCTGCTTCGGGCCGCCCATCTCGCCGGTGTACCAGCCGATCGAGGCGACCGCGGCGGCGATCGCCACCAGCGCGACCAGTCCCCAGGCGACGTAACGAACGAGTTTCATGGCTTTCATCCCGCGGATCGTTTGCGACAGTCATAGACCTGTCGCGCCGCGACGGAAGTGGCGAAACCGGTGGCCAAGGGTCGCAGGCCGGGCCGCTCGCGGGCCCGTCGGGGGCGCGTCACCGGTTGTTCTCCGAAAGCGCACCGCCGCCGCCCCGGTTCACTTCGTCGTCTAGGGCGTCGAGCGCCTCTTCGCGCTCGCCGGTCGGCGCCAGGATCATGTCGTCGTAGTCGGTCTCGGCATCGGGCACCGGGAAGCCCGCCGTCTCCACCAGGTTGTCGAACTCGTGCTCGCTCGTCGGCGGCGCTTCCGGCGTCTCCATCATCGGATGGCTCTCGTCGACGGGCTCTGGCGTGATGGCGCCGCCGACCGGCGCGGTCGAGTAGATGTCGAAGTCGGTCTTCTCCTCGGTGGTGAGCGCCTTGCGCACCCGGATCCGCACGATGATGAAGGCGGCGAGGGCCAACTGTATCAGCGCGCAGTAGAGGAACAGCCCGCCGGATCCGGAGAGTTTCATGGCCAGCGAGGCGATCAGCGGCCCGAGCACCGAGCCGACGCCGTAGAGCAGCAGCACCGTGGCCGAGGTCTCGACCATGTTCTCCTGCTCGGTGGCGTCGAAGGCATGGGCGGCGGCCAGCGAATAGCCGGGAAAGGCGAACGCTCCGAAGACGAAGCCGATGATCGCGATGGTCATCCAGTCCGGCGACGTCGTGTGCCACAGCGCCAGCGCGGCGACCACCGACGACAGCATGGCGCCGACCATCACGAGGCGTCGGTCGTAGAAGTCGGACAGGCGGCCGAGCGGGTACTGGCCGATGGCGCCGCCGACGAAGCACATGCTCATGAACACCGCGGCCTGGCTGGCGCTGAAACCGCGCGACGTCGCGAACACGGGTCCGAGGCCCCAGATGGCGCCCAGGATGAACCCGCTGCCGGTGGCCCCCACGACCGCCGCGGGCGTGGCGTTGAAGAGCTGGCGTGGTCGGAACCGCACGACGGCGATCGGGGCGGGCTGGCCGGCGTTGGTCAAGGCGATTGGCACCGCCGCCAGCGACAGCAGGATCGAGGCGAGGGCGAACTGGCCGAAATCGGTGATCGGGAACAGCGTCACCGCGAGCTGCCCCAGCATGATGGTGCCGAAGCTGACGAGCACGTAGGCCGACATCACCTGCCCACGCGTGGTGTTGGTCGCCCGGTCGTTCAGCCAGCTTTCGATGATGATGAACTGGCAGGCCGTGCAGAAGCCGAACAGCAGGCGGAACAGGCTCCAGCTCGCCGGCGAGACGACCAGCGGGAACGCCAGCGAGGCGGCCGAGCCGATGGCGATCATCGCGGCGAAGGCCCGGATGTGCCCCGACCGGAGAATCACGAAGGGGCCGAAGAAGCAGCCGGCGACGAAGCCCATGTAGTAGGCCGATCCGAGCAGGCCGAGCGACAGCGCGCCGAACCCTTCGGCCTCGCCGCGCAGCGGCAGCACGGTGGACTGCAGGCCATATCCCGACAGCATGAACGCGGTGCCGATGAGGACCGCGGCTATGGGCGCCAGCGCTTTCAGCATTCGGCCACCTTGGTGTTCGCCGGGTAATGCCGATCGGGACCGGCGGCGGTAGAATCGGGCACGGACGGGCTGCGGCGTGCCGGTCCCCCAGTGTCGGCACGGGCCGTAGTGGGCGAAGCGGACGAAAACATGGAAGCAGCGTGCCGAATGTCGGGCCGCCGGGCTTCCATCCCTCCTGCCTTAACCCCACCCGTGAGGGCTGTGCAATGGATGAATCGCCGCCATCCTACCGGCTAGCGGGGCTGGCTGTGCCGGGGCTGTCGCCGGTCGGCGCCCGCAGCCTGTCCAAACCCCGTCCGCGGGCCTAGAATTCCCGCAGATCAGGACTGACCGTGCGGCGGGTCCGGAGGACGACATGAGTTGGATGCCAAGCGAAAAGCCGGCCTCGGTGGACGAGGACGGCCTGCCGGTCGACCTGGTGGTCGTTCCCCGCGCCCACGACATCGGCGGGCTGGAAGTGCGCCGGGCGCTGCCCACGGCGCGGCGGCGGATGGTCGGGCCGTTCATCTTCTTCGACCAGATGGGCCCGGCCGAGATGCCGGTGGGCGAGGGGCTCGACGTCCGTCCCCATCCCCACATCGGGCTGGCGACGGTGACCTACCTGTTTGAGGGGGAGATCATGCACCGCGACAGCCTAGGGACCGTGCAGGCGATCCGCCCGGGCGAGGTGAACTGGATGACGGCGGGCAGGGGGATCGCCCATTCCGAACGCTCGCCGGCCGAGGAGCGCGCCAAGGGGCCGAACATGCTGGGTCTCCAGCTCTGGGTCGCGCTTCCGAAGGACGCCGAGGAAATCGAGCCGGAGTTCTTTCACTACGACGGCGCCGCGCTGCCGACGCTCGAGGACGCCGGCAAGCGCGTCCGGGTGATGATCGGCTCGGCCTACGGCCAGTCCTCGAAGGTGAAGACCTATTCCGACACCCTTTATGCCGATGCGGTGCTGGAGACCGGCGCCCGGCTGCCCCTCGATGTCGGGCACGAGGAACGGGCGATCTATCTGATGTCCGGTGCCGTCGAGATCGGCGGCGAACGGTACGAATCCGGCCGCCTGATCGTCTTCCATCCGCACCATGCCGCCACCCTGGTGGCGCTCGAACCGACGCGCCTTGTGATCGTGGGGGGTGCCACGATGGATGGGCCACGCCATATCTGGTGGAACTTCGTGTCCTCGTCGAAGGAGCGGATCGAGGATGCGAAGGCCGACTGGAAGGCGGGACGCTTCGCCGCGGTGCCCGGCGAACACGAGCTGATCCCGCTGCCCGAGCGGTGACCGGATCGACTGAACGCTGACGCCGCGTTTGCGTTGGTGTAGGGAAGGACCCGCCGCGCGACCGGCCGGGGCTGCGGCTTGGAGCGGCCCGGTTCACGTGCTAACGCCCCATCGGCTTGGCGCTTCCGAACAGTCGCACGGATCCGGTCCGCGCGGCCGGATGACGCCGAAGACTTCCGTGCCGGCTGCCCGCAGCGCTGCACGCAACGAGATGTTTGACGAGAGGACGGCACAGCTTGACCGAGGAACGCGAGCCGACATCCCGGACGCCGCTGCTGGACCAGATCCGCACGCCGGCCGATTTGCGGCGGCTGCCCGAGACGGACCTGAAGCAGGTTGCCGACGAGCTGCGCACGGAGACCATCGACGCGGTCTCGGTGACCGGCGGGCATCTCGGCGCCGGCCTCGGCGTCGTCGAGCTGACGGTTGCCCTGCACCACGTCTTCGACACGCCGCGCGACAAGCTCATCTGGGACGTCGGCCACCAGTGCTATCCCCACAAGATCCTGACCGGCCGGCGCGACCGCATCCGCACCCTGCGCCAGGTCGACGGGCTGTCGGGCTTCACCAAGCGGGCCGAATCCGACTTCGATCCGTTCGGCGCGGCGCACTCCTCCACCTCCATTTCGGCCGGGCTCGGCTTCGCCGTCGCGCGTGACCTGCTGGGCGAGAAGCACAACGTCGTCTCGGTGATCGGCGACGGCGCGATGTCGGCCGGCATGGCCTACGAGGCCATGAACAACGCCGGCGCCATGGGCGAGCGGCTGATCGTCATCCTCAACGACAACGACATGTCGATCGCGCCGCCGGTGGGCGCCATGAGCGCCTATCTGGCGCGGCTGACCTCGGGCGAAGCGTACGTCTCCATGCGCGAGGCGGTGAAGGGGATCGTCAGCCATCTGCCGCGGTTCGTCGAGCGCGGCGCGGCGCGGGCCGAGGAGTTCGCCCGCGGCTTTGCCATGGGTGGCACGCTGTTCGAGGAGCTCGGCTTCTACTACGTCGGCCCCATCGACGGGCACAACCTGAACCACCTGCTGCCGGTCCTGAAGAACGTCCGGGACGCGAAGCGCGGCCCCATCCTGGTCCACGTGGTGACCCAGAAGGGCAAGGGCTACGCGCCCGCCGAGGGCTCGACCGACAAATATCACGGCGTGTCGAAGTTCGACGTCGTCACCGGCAAGCAGGCGAAGGCGGTTTCCAACGCCCCCAGCTACACCAAGGTGTTCGGCCAGAGCCTCATCCAGGAGGCGCGGAAGGACGACCGGATCGTCGCCGTCACCGCTGCCATGCCGTCGGGCACTGGCATCGACCTCTTCCAGGAGGTTTTTCCGAACCGGACCTACGACGTCGGCATCGCCGAGCAGCACGGCGTCACCTTCGCGGCCGGTCTGGCCGCCGGCGGCCTGAAGCCGTTCACGGCCATCTATTCCACCTTCCTGCAGCGCGCCTACGACCAGATCGTCCACGACGTCGCGATCCAGAAGCTGCCGGTCCGCTTCGCCATCGACCGCGCGGGCTTCGTCGGCGCCGACGGGCCGACCCATGCCGGCACCTTCGACATCGCCTACCTCGCCTGCCTGCCCGGCATGACGGTCATGGCCGCCGCCGACGAGGCGGAGCTGCGCCACATGGTGGCGACCGCCGCCGCCCACGACGACGGGCCCATCGCCTTCCGCTATCCGCGCGGCGAGGGCGTCGGGGTGGAGCTGCCCGAGGTCGGCGTTCCGCTCGCCATCGGCAAGGGCCGGGTGATTCGGGAGGGCACCACCGTCGCGCTGCTGTCGTTCGGCACCCGCCTGGCGGCGGCGCTGCAGGCGGCCGAGGAGCTCGAGACCCACGGCGTGTCGGCCACCGTCGCCGACGCCCGCTTCGCCAAGCCCCTCGACGAGGACCTGATCCGGCGGCTCGCCCGCGAGCACCAGATCCTGGTCACCCTCGAGGAGGGCTCCATCGGCGGCTTCGGAAGCCACGTGCTCACCTTCCTCGCGGGCGAAGGCCTGCTCGACAACGGGCTCCGCGTCCGCCCGCTGGTGATGCCGGACACCTTCGTCGACCAGGACAAGCCCGAGCGGATGTATCAGCTCGCGGGCCTCGATGCCGCGGGGATCGTGCGCACCGTCTTCGAGGCGCTCGGTCGCGACAAGCTCACCCACGCCCAGCGCGCATAAACGCGCAGTTTCGCGCAAGAACGCGCAGAATCGCGCAACGTGGCCCCACGCGCGGCGAGCGCTGCGCGCGATGTCAGGATTTCATCCTAAAGTATTGAATTGAAAGGCGTTTGCGCGAATCGCGCGGTCAGCTCGGGTCGAACGGCTCGGTGCCGCTGGAGATGCCGTCCGCGCGCGCCTGGATCTTCTCCACGCGCAGCTCCGCGCGCTTCAGAAGCGCCTCGCAGTGGTTCTTCAGCGCCTCGCCGCGCTCGTAGATGGCGATCGACTTCTCGAGCGGCACCTCGCCCTTTTCCAGTTCGCCGACGATCTTCTCCAGCTCCGCCAGCGCCTGTTCGAAGCTGAGTGCGGCGATGTCGTCGGGAATGGGGGACGCGTTTGCGGTCACGCAGGGCCTCGTCTGGCTGAAATCGGGTTGGCGGGGGCCGTGGTCGCCCGCATCAGGCGTCCATCAACGCCATGACATGGGCCGCCGTGGACCGGGCGAGCCCTTCCAGATCGTACCCGCCTTCAAGCACCGAAACCACCCGGCCGTGGCAGTATTGGTCGGCGATTTCCATCAGGTGGTAGGTGATCCACGAGAAATCCGCCTCGACCAGCAGCAGCTCGCCGAGCGGGTCGCGCACGTGCGCGTCGAAGCCGGCGGACATGATCACGAGATCCGGACGGAAGTCCTTGAGCGAATTGAGAATCCGGCTGCGCATGGCATCCTTGAACACCTCGCCGTCGGCGCCGGCCGACAGGGGGGCGTTGAAGATGTTGCCGGCCCCGGTCTCGCGCTGCGCTCCGGTGCCCGGATAGAGCGGCATCTGGTGGGTCGAGCCGTAGAACACCGACGGATCGTCCCAGAAGATGTCCTGGGTGCCGTTGCCGTGATGGACATCGAAGTCGACGATCGCCACCCGCTCGGCGCCATGCGCCGCCTGGGCGTGACGGGCCGCGATGGCGGCGTTGTTGAAGAAGCAGAAGCCCATCGCCGTCGAGCGCTCGGCATGGTGGCCGGGCGGGCGGCTGGCGCAGAAGGCGTTCGAGACGCGCCCCGTCATCACCTCGTCCACCGCCGTGCAGGCCGCGCCGGCGCCGAGCAGCGCCGCGTCCAGCGTTCCGGCCGACATGGTGGTGTCCGCGTCAAGCCTGGCGAAGCCGGTTTCCGGCGCGGTGGCGCGGATGTGCTGGATGTACGAGGTCGGATGGCAGCGGGCGATCTGCTCGTCGTTGGCCGGCGTCGCGAGATCGCGCTCGAGCTGCTGGAAGCGCTCGTGCTCGAGAATCCGGTCGATCGCCCGGAGGCGGTCTGGTCGTTCCGGATGACCCTCGGGGGTCAGGTGTTCGAGGAATTTCGGATGATGCAGAAGGAGGGTTGGCACAGAGCGCTGTCCGTTCTTGTTTGACGTCGATCAGACGCCGCCCCGCCGGACTTTGTCAATCAAAGGACGTGGGAAACCGGGAAATCGCGGCCGCTCAGGGGCGGGGAGCCGCGGCCCGCACCAGCCGGTCGCGGATCGCTTCCCCGATGCCGGACCGGGGAATCGGGGCGACGGCGATGATCGGCGCGCCAGAGCGGTCGAGGCGCCTGAGCGCCGCGAACAAGGCGGTCGCCGCTTCGTTCAGATTGCCGGTCACGCTGAGATTCTCGCACGCGACCGCCTTTTCGGCGCCGCTCGGCAGCGACGGGCCGAAGGCGAGGCACGCCTCGCCGGCGAGCACCTCCGTGGCGTCGAGCCGCACCGCAGCGCGCGGCGCGTAGTGGGAGGCGAGCAGGCCCGGCGCGATCGGCGCTTCCCCCGCGTCGGCGGGCGGTGCCTGGAGCGGCGCGCCGAGCACGCGCTCGATCGCCGCGCGGTCGAGCCCGCCCGGCCGCAGCAAACGGGCCGTCGGGCCTGTGAGGTCGACGATGGTCGATTCGACGCCGATCGCGCAGGGGCCAGCGTCGAGCACCACCGAAACCGCGCCGCCCAGGTCCTCCACCACGGCCTCGGCCGTCGTCGTGCTGATCCGGCCGGACCGGTTGGCGCTCGGCGCGGCGATCGGGCGGCCGAGGGCGGCAGCCAGCGCCTGCATCAGCGGGGCGGCGGGAACGCGGAGCGCGAGGCTAGGCAGGCCGGCGCTCGCCGACGCCGCGACCCGGCAGCCGGCGCTGCGCGGCACGACGAGCGTCATCGGCCCGGGCCAGAATGCGTCGGCCAACCGGAGTGCCCGGGCGTCGAGGTCGCCCTCCCGCGCGGCGGCGTCCAGATCCGCGACATGGGCGATGAGAGGGTTGATGGAGGGGCGGCCCTTCGCCGCGTAGAGCCGGGCGATCGCGTCCGGATTGGTGGCGTCGCAGGCGAGCCCGTAGACCGTCTCGGTGGGAACGGCGACGAGTTCGCCCCGCGCCAGCGCGTCGAGGGCAGCGGCAAACGCAGCCGGGTCGTCCTCCGGCGTGGTCATCCGGGCGACACGGGGCGCGGTCTGCGCTTCGGTGGGTGCTTCTCCAGCCATTGACGGCACGCGGCGGCTTTCTACTGTGATCTCCAGACGGGGCCGTATCGGACAAGCCGGACGTGGCCCGCCCAATCGGATTGCCCGTGCCGCCTCCGGACGTCCGGACAACGGCAAGCGGGGACAGGGAGAACCTTATGGCCTACCGGGCACCCGTAGACGAGATCGCATTTACGCTCAAATCGGTGGCAGGCGTCGACCGGCTGCTGGCGGATGGTCTGTTTCCCGAGCTGAGCGAGGATCTCGTCGACGCGATCCTGACCGAGGCCGGAAAGTTCGCCGCCGACCAGATCTCACCCCTGAACGTCGTCGGCGACCGCCACGGAACGCCAATGCGCGACGGGCAGGTGACGATGCCGCCGGGCTGGAGCCAGGTCTACGACCAGTGGGTCGAGGGCGGATGGCCGGCGCTGACGGGACCCGAGGCGTTCGGCGGGCAGGCGCTCCCGAAGGCGCTCTATGCCGCGATCGTGGAAATGTGGAACCAGGCCTCGCCGGCCTTCGCCATCGGACCGATCCTCACCGCTGGTGCCATCGAGGCGGTCGAAAGCCATGCCGCTGAGGACCTCAAGGCGCGCTTCCTGGAGCCGCTGGTGACCGGCCGCTGGGCGGGCACGATGAATCTGACCGAACCCCAGGCGGGGTCCGACGTCGGGGCGCTGCGCACCCGCGCCGAACCCGCCGGCGACGGCACCTACCGGATCTTCGGCCAGAAGATCTACATCACCTACGGCGACCATGACCTCACCGAGAACATCATCCATCTGGTGCTGGCGCGGCTGCCCGATGCGCCCGCTGGCACGCGCGGCATTTCCCTGTTCCTGGTTCCCAAGATCATGGTGGAGGAGGACGGCAGCCTCGGCGCGCGCAACGACGTCGTCTGCCGGGCCATCGAGCACAAGCTCGGCATCCACGGCTCGCCGACCTGTACCATGGGCTACGGCGACCGGGGCGAGGGTGCGGTTGGCTACCTGATCGGCGAGGAGAACCGGGGCCTGAACTGCATGTTCACGATGATGAACAATGCCAGGCTCGCGGTCGGCCTGCAGGGCGTGGGGATCGCCGAACGCGCGCTCCAGCAGGCCGCGGCCTATGCCGGAGAGCGGACCCAGGGGCGGGCGCCCGGCGCCGAGGGCGACGGCATGTCGCCGATCATCGAGCATCCCGACGTGAAGCGGATGCTGCTGACCATGCGCGGCCTCACCGAAGCCGCCCGCGCCATAGCCTATTCCTGTGCCGTCGCCATCGACCGAGCGGAGACGATGTCGGGCGACGATGCGCGCTTCTGGCAGGCGCGCGCCGACATCCTGACCCCCATTGCCAAGGCGTTCTCCACCGACATCGGGGTGGAGGTCGCCTCGCTCGGCGTCCAGGTCCACGGCGGCATGGGCTACGTGGAGGAGACGGGAGCGGCGCAGTTCCTGCGCGATGCGCGGATCTTCCCGATCTACGAGGGCACCAACGGCATCCAGGCGATCGACCTCGTCATGCGCAAGCTGCCGATCGGCGATGGGAAAGCGTTTGCGGCGTGGGTTTCGGAGCTGTCGGCCGATGCCGAGCGCGTGCGCGCAAGCAACGATCCCGCCCTGAGCGCGGTGGGATCACGGCTCGACGATGCGATCGCCGACATGGCGGCCGCGGCGTCATGGCTCGGCACGGCGCGCGCCGAGGGAAAGATCGCCGAAGCACTCGCCGGCGCGACACCTTTCCTGCGCCTGTGTGGGCTGACGGCGGGTGCCGTCGCGCTGGCGAAGGGCGCGCTGCTGGCCACCCAGGACCCGGACATCGCCTCCTCGCCGGCGGCGGCCCGCAGGGCGCTCGTGGCGCGCTATTTCGCGGCCAATCCGTTGACCGCCACCGCCGCGCTTCGGCGGGAAATCGAGGAAGGGGGCGACGTGATCGCCTCTGCCGCGCCGGTGCTTCTCGCGTCCTGACCGCGCTCAGAGCGCGGCGAGGCCGTCCGCCAGATCGGTGGACGGCCGGATCGTGCCGGCCACCACGCCGCGCCGCGTCTCGATGGGCTGCTGGGCCCATCGGTCGAGGAAACCCCGGTCTTCGGCGGTCCGGGCGATGAGCACCTGGAGGACCGCCGCCATGACCGCTTCGGATCCGCGCGCGGCGCCGTCGTCGATCTTGATGGCCACCCCCAGGCCAAGGGCCGGAAGGGCCGCGCAGTAGACGCCTTCCGCCCCGGTCTTCACGTAGGCCGCATCGCCGAACCGGGCCATCACGTCGGTGCAGAAGCGGTCGGTGCCGGCGACCTCCATCGGATGCGCGCAGCAGGCCTTGCGCAGCCGGGTGAGCGCCGTGGCGCGCTCCGGCGCAAGGCCGGTACCGGTCGCCACCCTGGCGAAGGCTGCCGCGAGGTTCTCGACCGGGACGGCCCAGGTCGGGATCGAACAGCCGTCGATGCCGCAGACGTCGGCATCGAGGCTGGCGCCGGTGATCTCGGTGAGGATCTCGTGGATCTGGACCTGCAGCGGATGCTGCCGGGCGACGTAGCCTTCGAGCGGATAGCCCATATGGGTCACGGCGCAGACGAAGCCGGCGTGCTTGCCCGAGCAGTTGTTGTGGACGGCGCCGGGCGGCGTGCCGGTGCGGCGCAGTTCGTCCTGATCGGGTCCGAGCGCCGGCCACTGCGGGCCGCACTCGAGCGCGGCTTCGCTGGCGCCGGCCTTGGCCAGGATGGACCGCGCGCCGTTCACGTGCACGGCCTCGCCGTTGTGGGAGGAACACGCCAGCGCGAGCTCGGCATCGGTCAGTCCCGCGGCGTCGGCCGCGCCGCTTTCCACCAGCGGCAGCGCCTGGAAGATCTTCACGGCAGAGCGCGGAAACACCGGCTCGCCGACGTCGCCCAGCGCCAGACGCTTCGTTCCGCGCGCGTCGACGATGGCGATCGCGCCCCGATGACGGCTTTCGACACGGGGGCCGCGGGTGACTTCGACGAGGACAGGATTGGTCATGGGGCTGGATCCGATGAAGCGGGACCCGGCAATACTCGCAGGACGGCGACGCAGGGTCCATGCGGGATTGGACCCGCATCGCCGTGGCGTCATGCCCCGGAAGTCGTCGTCCACAGGTTCGCAGACGGTACGCCTTTCGCCCGCGGTCGGACGGGCGCCGGATTCCGCACGTTGCCTTCGACGATTTGCGTGAACTAAGATGGCGCAGGATCGCCGCCGATCCCATTTCCACGAGCAATGAAGCTCTCGCGTCTCGGCCTGGAGACACGGGGGCTTTTTTTTGGAGGCTACATTGGCAGGAGATGCGACTTCGGACGCACCGTGGAAGGTCGGGGTTCTGTTCTCCCAGAGCGGCGTCACGTCGGCGATCGAACACACCCAGCTCAACGCCACCCTGCTTGCGATCGACGAGATCAACGCGGCCGGCGGCGTGAACGGCCGCCCGATCGAGCCGGTGGTTCGCGATCCCGCATCCAATCCGAAGAAGTACCGCGAACTCGGCGAGTGGCTGATCAGCGAGGCGAATGTCCGGGTGATCTTCGGCTGCTACATGTCGAGCACGCGCAAGGCGCTGCTGCCGGTGGTCGAAGCGCGCAACGGCCTCCTGTTCTATCCGACGCTGTATGAGGGGTTCGAGTACTCGCCTAGATGTATTTATACAGGCGCCGCCCCCAATCAGAATTCATTGCCGCTGCTCAAATACCTTCTGGAGCATTACGGCAGTAGCTTTCTATTCGTCGGCTCCAACTATGTCTTTCCATATGCATCGAACCGGGTAATGTCGGATCTTGTCGCCAGCACGAGCGGGAAGGTGCTGGACGAGATCTACATTCCGCTCGAGCCGCGGGAGGCGGATTTTACGAGGATCATGCGCGAGGTCGGAAGGCGCAAGCCGGACGTGATCTTCTCGACGATCGTCGGCACGGGGACGGCGCAGCTGTACCGCGCCTACCGGACCGCGGGCTTCGATCCGTCCACGATGCCGATCGCCAGCCTGACGACGAGCGAGGCGGAAATCGCGCAGATGGATCCCGCCGATGCCGCCGGCCACATCACCGCCGCGCCGTTCTTCGAGAGCCTGACCACGGCGTCGGCCAAGGCGTTCGTCTCCGCCTACAAGCTCAAGTACGGGCAGGATGCGCCGATCCCGGCGAGCGCCGAGGCGGCCTATTTCCAGGTGCACCTGTTCGCGAACGCGCTGCGCGCCGTCGACACCGATGCGCCGGAACCGCTGCTCGATGCGCTCAAGGGGATGGAATTCGACGCGCCCCAGGGCCGCGTGAAGATCGACCCGGACACCAACCACTCCTACGTCTGGCCCCGGATCGGCCGTGTCGGCCGGGACGGCCGGTTTGAGATCGTCTGGTCGTCGAAGACGGCGATCAAGCCTGATCCCTATTTCCTGGCGCCCAGCGTCGACGATTGGGCGAACGTCGCGCTGGAAAGCCGACGGGCGTGAGGGTCGGGGGGCGATAATGGTGTCGGTCCAGGTTCTTCGCGACCTCAGAGGGTTGCGCGTCCAGATCATCCACCCGCCGGACGGAGAGGGGCAGAGCCTGGTCGAGCAGTTCAGCCGCATCGGCTGCCCGACCGAGACCCAGTGGCCGGTTCCGGACGAGTTCTCGCCGACGGCCGATGTGGCGGTCCTGTCGATCGAGTACGAGGCGCGCGAGCAGATCCGCAAGCTGACGCGGCCGAAGAGCGGGGCGGTGCTGCCGACGCTGATCGCCATCGTTGGCTACGAAGACCCCAGCACCCTCCAGATCGTGCTGGAGAGCGGCGCGCTGGCGATCGTCGAGCGCCCGATCCGCCCGTTCGGCCTGCTCTCCAACCTGACCGTCGCCCGCAGCCTGTGGCTCCAGCGCATGGAGGCCGAGCGGCGCATGAGCAAGCTGGAGCGGCGGCTGAGCGGCATGCAGCAGGTGCAGAAGGCCAAGTCGATCCTGATGAACTCGCAGGGGATCAGCGAGGACGAGGCCTACGGCACGCTGCGGCGGCAGGCGATGGCGAAGCGCATGTCGATGGAGGATCTGGCCTCCGCGATCATCAACGCGAACGACGTCCTGGTCGGCAGGCCGGCCCCGCGCAAGGGGGATCGGACGAATTCCCGCTTGCGCCCAAAAGACGATGATGCTTAACTTCTAGTCATGCGGGGCAATCGGGCACTGAGGTGCCGCCCCGTCCCATAATGCACCGACAAGGATGTCGATGCGCGCGGCAACGCAGCCCCGGAAGGCCTCAGGCCTTCGCGGGGCTTTTTTGTTTTCGGCCGCGTGGGATCTACCGACAAGGCCGTCGGTCCGTCTGAATTTCCTTTTCGGGTTAGCGCTGCCCGAGGCCGCGACCGCTCGGCATGTGTCTTCCGTCGCTGGACGACGGGTGAGGGGGCATGGGCGGTCGGCGTCCCGACAGATCAGATCACACGATAAGCAGAGGGGACTTGCGATGTCGTTCAACCGCCGAGATTTTCTGAAGACCAGCGCGCTGGCAGCCGGGGCGCTTGCCACGCCGACCTTCTTCCATCGCTCCGCCATGGCAGCCGAAGAGCTCGAGGTCGGCGTGCTGTTCTCGCTGACGGGCGGTCTTTCGATCATCGAGAAGTCGCTGGCGGACGCCACCATGATGGCGATCTCGGAAATCAACGCGAACGGCGGCGTCGGCGGCAAGCAGATCAAGGCGGTCCAGGAGGACGGCGCCTCCGACCCGAAGACCTTCAACGAGAAGGCCTCCAAGCTGATCATCCGCGACCGGGTGCCCACGGTGTTCGGCTGCTACACCTCGGCCAGCCGCAAGGCGGTGCTGCCGGTGTTCGAGAAGCGCAAGAACCTGCTCTTCTACCCGACCTACTACGAAGGCTTCGAGTGCTCCAAGAGCGTCGTCTACACCGGCGCGGTCCCGAACCAGCAGCTCTCCAACTTCATCCCCTGGATCATCAAGACGCTCGGCAAGAAGAAGTTCTTCATCGTCGGATCGAACTACATCTATCCGCGCGAAATGGCGAAGGTGTCGAAGATCCTCATCGAGCAGAACGGCGGCGAGTGGGTGGCCGACGAGTATCTCGAGCTCGGGCACTCCGAATGGGGCGCCATGGTCAACAAGATCAAGTCGTCGGGCTGCGACGTGGTCCTGTCGAACGTGGTCGGCGACTCCGTCGTCGCCTTCTATCGCGAGTTCAAGAACCAGGGGCTGACCCAGGACAAGCTGCCGATCTGCGCCACGGTGACGTCGGAGATCGAGATCGCGGCCATGGGCGCCGAGTACGCCGCCGGCAGCTACACCTCCTTCCCGTACTTCCAGGCGATCGACACCCCGGCCAACCACGAGTTCGTCGAGCGCTACCGCAAGTTCGTCAACGATCCGAAGGCGGTGACCCACCACGCGCTCGAGAGCTCCTACTTCCAGGTCTACCTGTGGAAACAGGCGGTGGAGAAGGCCGGCGAGGCGACCCCGGCGGCGATCGTGGCCAACGTGGGCGGCCAGTCGTTCGACGCGCCGGGCGGCACCGTCACGGTGGAACCGCAGAACCTGCACACCGCACTCACGCCGCGGATCGCCGAATGGCAGGCCGACGGCCAGGGCAAGATCGTCAACGCCTACGATCAGCCGGTCTTCCCGCTTCCCTACGTCGCCTACGGGGAAACCGAGGACAACCTGTTCTGTACCGCCTCGGGCCTCGACACCTCGAAGCTCTGATCCTCGGAAGGCCGGGGCGCGCGGTGGAGGAGATCCGCGCGCTCCCGATCTTCGGTGCCGGCCGCCGAACCGCGGTCGGCGAAGGGTGACTTCCGTCCCAAATCCCGACGCCGCCCGAGCGCGCGCTCTCGAAGGACGACCATGATCGACATCCTGTTCATCGGTCTCAGTCTCGGCTCGATCCTGCTTCTGATCGCGCTCGGCCTGACGATCACCTACGGCGCCATGGGCGTCATCAACATGGCCCACGGCGAGCTGGTGATGGTTGGCGCCTACACGGCCGTGCTGTCGGGCATCTATCTCGGCACGAACCTGTTCGTCGCGATGCCGCTCGCCTTCATCGCCACCGCGCTGCTGGGCTGGCTGATCGAAGCGGCGGTGGTGCGCAGGCTCTACGGGCGGCTGCTCGACACGCTGCTCGCCACCTGGGGCGTCGCCATCCTGATCCAGCAGGCGGTCCGCCTGGAGCTCGGCCTTTCCTTCTTCGACGTGCACATTCCGGGTCTCGGCCCCGGCCTGCAGAACGTCAGCGTTCCGGAGGTCCTGAGCGGAACCGTCTCGATTTTCGGCGAGCAGGTGAACGCCTATCGCACCTTCATCATCTTCGTGACCATCGCGCTCGCCGTGGTCACCTGGCTGATCCTCTACCGCACGGCCATCGGCACCCAGGTTCGCGCCATCATCCGCAACCCGAGCATGGCCGCCGCCTGCGGCATCGACGTGAAGCGCGTCAACGCCCTGACCTTCGCCTACGGCTCCGGTCTGGCCGGCGTCGCCGGGGTCATGATGTCGGGCTTCAAGACCGTCTTCCCGGACATGGGGACCCCGATGGTCGTCGACGGCTTCCTGGTGGTCGTCGTGGGCGGCGTCGGCAGCCTGCTCGGCACCGTCGCCGCGGCTGGACTACTCGGCGAAATCAACGGCGTCTTCGCCTCGCTCACCAACGACATTCTCGCCCGCGCCATCGTCTTCGGAACGGTGATCCTTATCCTCGTCCTGAAGCCGGCCGGCCTGTTCTCGTTCAAGGGGCGCTGAGATCATGTCGGAAACCCTTCAGCGCCGCCTCGAGATCTTCGCCTACGCGCTCTTCATCGTCGCCATCCTGGTGCTCCCGGCCTTCGCCGACGTGTTCTGGCTGAACCGCTTCGCCAAGTATCTCGTCTACGGAATGCTCGGCATCGCGATCGCCATGTCGTGGGGCTATTCGGGCATCCTCAACCTCGGCCAGGGCCTGTTCTTCGGCGCCGGCGCCTACATGCTGGCGATGTCGCTGAAGCTGGCGAGCCCGACCAGCCTGGCCCAGGGATCGGCCACGCCGGTGCCCGACTTCATGCTCTGGAACGCCGAGCCGGGGGCGCTGACCAACCTGTGCTGCATCACCAGCGGGTCGTGGCTGTGGATCCCGTTCCAGTGGATGGGCTTCGGCGTGTTCATGGGCATCGCGCTGCCGGTGCTGCTGGCCTTCGCGATCGGCACGGTCATCTTCCGCCAGCGCATTTCCGGCGTGTTCGTCGCCATCATCACGCTGGCCATGGTGCTGCTGGTCCGGCTGCTGGTGATCGACCTGCAGCCCATCACCAACGGCTTCAACGGGCTGACCGATCTCGCCTGGCTGACGATCGGCGGGTTCGAGTTCGATCCGTACATGCTGGCCACCTACTACGTGGTGGCCGCGATGCTGATCGTGGTGCTGATCGCGGCGCGGCTTCTGGTCGCCACCCGGGCTGGCCTGGTTCTCCAGGCGATCCGCGACGATTCCAACCGGGCGCGCTATCTCGGCTTCGACGTGCCGCGCTACCAGACCTTCTTCTTCGCGGTCTCGGCAGGCATCGCGGGCCTTGCCGGCATGCTCTACGTGGTGGTGGCCGAGTTCGCCTCGCCGACGTTCATGGACCTGACCTTCTCCATCACCATGGTGGTCTGGGCGGCGGTCGGCGGGCGCAGTTCGCTGCTCGGCGCCTGCATCGGCGCCATCCTCATCAACACCATCGAGGCGTCGATCAGCGAGACGGAGATGTTCGTCGAAGCCTGGAAGGCGATCATCGGCCTGATCTTCGTGCTGGTCGTCCTGTTCATGCCGCGCGGCCTTGCCGGCTTCGCGCAGGACGCCTGCGCCTTCGTCGTCGCGAAGGTGTCCGGCTCGCGCAGCGCTCCGGCGGCCCGGGCCGCCGACACCAGCAATCAGCCGGCGGAATAGGAGGGCGAGATGGCAAACAGGGCAGCCCTCACCATCGACGCGCTGGAAGTCGACTTCTCCGGCTTCAAGGCGGTCGACGGCGTCACCATGATCGTCGAGGAAGGCGAGCTTCACGTGCTTCTCGGCGCCAACGGCGCCGGCAAGACGACGCTGATGGACCTGATCAGCGGCAAGACCAAGAGCACGGCGGGCCGCGTCTTCGTCGGCGAAACGGAGATCACCAACGCCGAGGAGCACAGGATCGCGCGCGCCGGGATCGGACGGAAGTTCCAGATCCCCAGCGTCTTCCGGGAGCTGAGCGTCCGGCAGAACCTCGAGGTGTCCAGCATCCGCAATCCGGGCGTCTTCGCCAATCTCGGCCTGTCCTTCTCGTCGAACCAGCGCCAGCGCGTCGGCGCCATCCTGGAGGAGATGGGGCTGGAGGATGTCGCCGACGAAACGGCGGGGGCGCTCTCCCACGGCCAGACCCAGTGGCTCGAGCTCGGCATGCTCCTGATCCAGGACCCGCAGATCCTGCTGCTCGACGAGCCGACCGCCGGGATGACCCAGGCGGAAACCCTGAAGACGTCGCGGATCATCAACGGGCTCAAGGGCCGGCACACTTTGATCGTCGTCGAGCACGACATGGCGTTCGTGCGTGAGATCGCCGAGCGCATCACCGTCATGCACCTCGGCAAGGTGCTCGCCGAGGGGCGGATCGAGGAGATCGAGAACAACCCGGCGGTGCGTGAAGCCTACCTCGGATCGGGAGGCATTCACTGATGCTTGCGATGCGCGACGTCGACAGCTTCTACGGATCGAGCCACGTCCTCCACGGCGTGGGTCTGGAAGCGAAAAGCGGCGAGATCCTCGCCGTCCTCGGCCGCAACGGCGTGGGCAAGACGACGCTGCTCAAGACCGTGATGGGCCTGACCGATCGCCACACCGGAACCGTCGAACTCGATGGCACACCCCTCTCGCCGATGCCGACCCACCTGCGGGCGCGGTCGGGCATCGCCTACGTGCCGCAGGGCCGCGAGATCATCCCGGATTTCACGGTGCGCCAGAACATCCTGATGGGGTCGTTTGCCCGCAAGGACGGCAAGCGCGCCGTGCCGGAGCTGGCGCTGGAGCTGTTTCCGTACCTTGCCGCCAACCTGAACCGGCCCGGTGGGGTGCTGTCCGGCGGCCAGCAGCAGCAGCTGGCGATCGCCCGCGCACTCGCCGCCGACCCGCGGGTGCTGCTCCTCGACGAGCCGACCGAAGGCATCCAGCCGAACATCGTGGAAGAGATCGAGGCGATCATCGTCCGGCTCAACCGCGAGATCGGGCTGACCGTGGTGCTGGTCGAACAGAATGTCGGGTTTGCCCGGGAGGCCGCGCACGCCTTCGTCCTGATCGAGAAGGGCAGGGTGGCGCAGGCCGGGCCGACGGCGGAACTCACCGACGCGCTGGTGCAGAAGCACATGGCCGTCTGAGACGTGCCCGTTCGGGATCGAACGGGCAGGGCGTGACGCGTCCGGGGCTTAATGCCCGGGACGCCCGCGCCGGTCGGAACGCCGACGCGGAAAAGCGCCGAAGCGCGACCGCCCGGCGAGAGACGTCCCGCGCCAGTGTCGCCGCGGGGAGGACCCACGAGTGCGAACTCAACAAGGAGACTACCAATGTTGCACGGTGACATCTCCAGCAGCAACGACACCGTCGGCGTGGCCGTCGTCAACTACAAGATGCCGCGGCTCCACACCAAGGCGGAAGTGCTCGCCAACGCCAAGAACATCGCCGACATGCTGATCGGCATGAAGCAGGGTCTGCCGGGCATGGATCTGGTGATCTTCCCGGAATATTCGACCCACGGGATCATGTACGACCAGAAGGAAATGTACGAGACCGCCTCGACGATCCCGGGCGACGAGACCGAGATCTTCGCCGAGGCGTGCCGCAAGGCGAAGGTCTGGGGCGTGTTCTCGCTCACCGGCGAGCGCCACGAGGAGCATCCGAACAAGGCGCCTTACAACACCCTGATCCTGATGAACGACCAGGGCGAGATCGTGCAGAAGTATCGCAAGATCATGCCCTGGGTGCCGATCGAGGGCTGGTATCCGGGCGAGTGCACCTACGTGTCCGACGGACCGAAGGGCATGAAGATCAGCCTGATCATCTGCGACGACGGCAACTACCCGGAGATCTGGCGCGACTGCGCCATGCGCGGCGCCGAGCTGATCGTCCGCTGCCAGGGCTACATGTATCCGGCCAAGGAGCAGCAGGTGGTCATGGCAAAGGCGATGGCCTGGGCCAACAACACCTACGTGGCGGTGGCCAATGCGGCCGGCTTCGACGGCGTCTACTCCTACTTCGGCCATTCGGCGATCGTCGGCTTCGACGGCCGGACGCTCGGCGAATGCGGCGAGGAGGACATGGGCATCCAGTACGCCCAGCTGTCGAAATCGCTGATCCGCGACGCGCGCAAGAACATGCAGTCGCAGAACCACCTCTTCAAGCTTCTGCACCGCGGCTACACCGGCACCATCAACTCCGGCGACGACATCCGCGGCCACGCCATCTGCCCGTTCGAGTTCTACAAGAACTGGGTCACCGACCCGGATGGCACGCGCGAGATGGTGGAGGGGCTGACGAGGCCCACCGTCGGGACCGAGGAATGCCCGATCGAAGGCATTCCGAACCAGGCCGACGCCCACCGCTGATCCCGTCGGTCCCGGCCGGCGGCTTTCGCCCGGCCGGGACCGCATCCCCCAGAATTCGGTTTGTCGGAGGTCCCACATGCTGCGCATCGAGTCGATCCTCGGCAGCGCCACGAGCGCCGAGTTCGCCACGCGCCTGCATGACCTCGCCCATGCCGGGTGCGTGGAGACGATCCGGCTTCCGGCAAGCGATGTCGCCCGCCGCCGCCTGCGCGCCACGACCGACAAGGGCAGCGACGTGGCGATTGCGCTGCCGCGCTCGGAGCGTCTCTACGACGGGGCGCTCCTTTACGTCGACGACCAGCGCGCCGTCGTCATCCGGGTCGACGAGACCCGCTGGCTGCCGATCGAACCGGTCGATGCGGCGGCCGCCGTCGAGCTCGGCTACCACGCCGGCAACCTGCACTGGCGGGTCCGGTTTGTCGGGTCGACGCTGCTCGTCGGGCTGGAGGGGCCGGAGGCCGACTATCTGGCGCGGCTGAGGGGCTTCGTCGCGGAAGGTCGCGTGCGCATCGGTGACGCCATCGTCGCCGCCGACGAGACCGAGGCGCCTGCCGGTCACGGGCACGGTGCCGCGCACGATCACGACCATCCCCATCCCCATCCCCATCCCCATTCCCATGCGCAGGAGGACGCATGACCGCGCTCCTCACCGCGCTTCGTCTGGGCGACAGCGCCTTCCCGAGCGGAGGGTTCGCCTTCTCGCAGGGGCTGGAGCCGATCCTTGCCGCGGACAGGACGGCGGGGGCGGACATCGTGCTGTCGTTCATCCGCGAACAGGTGCGGCTGCGCTTTGCGACGGCAGACCGGGTCGCGCTGGTGCGGGCCTTCCGGCTCGCCGGCGACGAGGATGCCGTCGCCGCGGTCGACCGGGAGTTCCACGCTGCCTCGCCGGTCGAGCCACAGCGCCTCGCCTCGCTGAAGAACGGCGCGGCGTTCCTGGCGGCGCACGTGCGGCTGAGGACCGAGGGGGCGGCGTCCTACCAGGCGCGGGTGCGGGCGCAGCAGGCCTTCGGGCACCTGCCGCTGGTGCAGGGACTGGTGTACCGCGAACTCGGCCTCGGCGAAGGGGAGGCGGTGCGCGTTGCCGGCTACGCCATGGTCATGGGCATCGCCCAGGCGGCGCTTCGGCTCGGGCGGATAGGTGCCATGGACACCCAGTCGGTGGTCGCGCGCGCCCTCGGCGACCTGGAGGCGATCGCCGACGCGGATATCGACGACGGCGCGCCGGCCACCTTCACGCCGCTCGTCGACATCGCCGCCATCGAACACACCTACGCCCGC
The DNA here is from genome assembly GCF_053629675.1 of Amorphus suaedae. NCBI lineage: Bacteria > Pseudomonadati > Pseudomonadota > Alphaproteobacteria > Hyphomicrobiales > Amorphaceae > Amorphus > Amorphus suaedae. Next base: position 428,490 of record NZ_JBRJIT010000001.1, read on the forward strand.
GGCCGTCTCTTCAGCTCATGAAGAGCGCTTCGCAAGAAGAGCCAAGAAGAACGTCAAGACACCTTCTGAAAAAGAACTCGAAAGTGAACATGGGAGCGAATTCACGGAGATAGTTGCATTCCTTAAATCAGCGGTCTGGAGGAGGACCTACGATGTCTACGGTGAAGCACGACAGCCTGGCGCATGAAATCGACGAGGCCGAGGAGCAGGTAGACGCGATTCTCGGTCACGAATACGAGCACGAACCGGTGCCGCTATCGGCCCGTCGCAGCCTGTTTTCCGTGACGATGGTCTGGCTCGGCTTCCCGATGATCATCACGGGAGCGATGACCGGGTCGATCCTGGTGCTCGGGATGGGCTTCCGCAACGCGCTGATCGCCATGATCATCGGCAACATCATCATGTTCGCCTATGTCGGCGCGCTCGGGGTGCTGGGGACCCGCTCGGGCATGAACTTCGCGCTGATCGCGAGCATCGTGTTCGGCAACAAGGGCTACATCCTGGCATCCGGACTGCTGTCGACGCTGCTGCTCGGCTGGTACGCGGTGCAGACCGGCATCACCGGGGCCCTGGTCTCGGGCACCTACGGCCTGAACTACGTGGTCATGACCGTGATCGCGGGGGTGCTCTACATCGCGATCACCTTCGTCGGGGTGAAGGGACTGCACTGGATCGGCACGGTGTCGGTGCCGCTGTTCGTGGTGCTGGGGCTCTGGGTCGCCTGGCACGCTGCGGCGACCACCTCGGTCGACGCGATCTTCGCCTATCCGGGCAACAACGGCATCGCCACGATGTCGATGGGGGTCGGTCTCACCGTGGTGATCGCGCTGTTCATCGATGCGGGCACCGTGACCGCCGACTTCAATCGATGGGCGAAGGACAGCACCAGTTCGCTGATCGCCACCTTCAGCGCGTTCCCGTTCGCCAACCTGATCGCCATGCTCGTCGGCGGCGTGACCACCGCCGCGCTGGCCGTGCCGGACGCCAACCCGTTCGGGACCGACAACATGTTCGGCTACATGAACAGCATGCAGATCACCTGGCTCAGCGTGCTCGCGTTCCTGTTCCTATACGTCAACCTGGGATCGGTCTGCTCGCACTGCCTGTACAACTCCGCCACCGGCTGGTCGCGGATCGTCGGCAGTCACATGCGACTGCTGGCGGTCATCCTGGGCGTCATCGGCATCATAGTGGCGGCCGGCAACGTCTGGGCGTTCTTCATCCAGTGGCTGTCGCTGCTCGGCATCCTGGTGCCGCCGATCGGGGCGATCATCCTGGTCGACCAGTTCGTCGTGCGCAAAGGCGCCGTCGCCACGACCGACTGGCGGATGACCGCCTTCGCGGCCTGGGCCATCGGCTCCGTCGTCGCCTTCCTCGTCGAAACCTTCGTGCCGGGTCTGTCGACGGCCATCTCCGCGATGGTGGTCGCCGGCGTGGCCTACTGGGCGCTGTCGCTCGCGACGGAGCGCAAGACGCAGCTCGCCTGACCGTAGCCCAATCCGCAGACGGGTCCGCCGCGATGCCGCGGCGGACCACCAGCAACGAGGAAATCCGATGTCGCTCGACTACGAAACCTACGACCTTGGCGATCTCGTCCTGCAGAAGGGCGCGACGCTCCGCGATTGCAAGCTCGCCTACAAGACCTTCGGGACGCTGAGCCCCGCCAAGGACAACGTCATCGTCTACCCGACCTGGTATTCCGGCCAGCACTACGACAACGAATGGCTGGTGGGCGAGGGCATGGCGCTCGACCCCACCAAGTACTTCATCATCATCCCGAACATGCTGGGCAACGGGCTGTCGTCCTCGCCGAGCAACTATCCGGAGCCCTACAACGGGCCCCGCTTCCCCCACGTCACCGCCTACGACAACGTCATGGCGCAGCATCGCCTGGTGACCGAGAAGTTCGGCATCGAGCACCTGCGGATGGTGGTCGGCTGGTCGATGGGCGCGCTGCAGACGTTCCACTGGGGGGCGCTGTTCCCGGACATGATGGACACGCTGGCGCCGTTCTGCGGGTCGGCGAAGTGCTCGCGGCACAACTTCGTCTTCCTGGAGGGCGTGAAGGCGGCGCTCACCGCCGATGCCGCCTGGAACGAGGGCTGGTACGTCGACAAGCCGGCGAGGGGGCTGCGCGCCGCCGCCCGCGTCTACGCCGGCTGGGGGTTCTCGCAGGCCTTCTACCGCCAGAAGCTCGACATCGAGACGCTCGGCTATTCCTCGCTGGAGGACTTCCTGGTGGCGTTCTGGGAGGGCTTCTTCCTTCCCAAGGATGCCAACAACCTGCTGACCATGCTGTGGACCTGGCAGCATGGCGACATCAGCGACAACGACCTCTACGGCGGCGACTTCGAGAAGGCACTGGGCGCGATCAAGGCGAAGACCTTCGTCATGCCGGGCCGGACCGACCTTTATTTCCCGCCCGAGGACAGCGAGTTCGAGGTCGCGCACATGCCGAACGCCGAACTCTTCCCGATCGAGTCCGTGTGGGGCCACTTCGCCGGCGGGCCGGGCACCAATCCGGTCGACGTCGCCGCCCTCGACGTGAAGCTGAAGGAACTCCTCGCCTCCTGAGCAACCGGGCCGGGCCGCGTGTGCGGTCCGGCCGTCATCCCGCCGAAGGAGACCGGACCGATGACCGCCCGCGACGAAATCTGTTCCATGGATGCCGTGACGATCGCGCGCCTGGTGGCGGGCAAGGAGCTGTCGCCGGTCGAGGTGACCGAGGCTCACCTCGACCGCATGGACATGCTCGAGCCGAAACTCCACGCGTTCTGCACGCCGACCCCCGATCTCGCCCGCGAGACCGCGAAGACGCTGGAGGACGACATCGCCGCCGGCCGGCCGGTTGGGCCGCTCGCGGGCGTCCCGGTCGGCGTCAAGGACCTGATCTGCACGGCCGGCATCCGCACCGCATCCGGCTCCTTCATCTACGAGGACTTCGTGCCCGACGAGGACGACGTGGTCGTCGAGCGCCTGAAGGCGGCGGGTGCCGTGATCGTCGGCAAGACCAATGTCCCGGAGTTTGGCTACAGCGGCGTCGGCCACAATCCCGTCTTCGAGACGACGCGCAATCCGTGGAACCTCGACATGACGCCGGGCGGTTCCAGCGCCGGATCGGGCGCCGCCGTCGCCTCCGGCATGTGTCCGTTCGCGCTGGGCAGCGACGGCGGCGGCTCGATCCGCATTCCCTCGGCCCATTCGGGGATCTACGGCCTGAAGGCCTCGATGGGGCGCGTGCCGCTCTATCCCGGCACGAAGGACGAGCGCTACCCCGGCGTCTCCAGCTGGGAGAGCCTCGAGCACATCGGCCCGATGAGCCGGACCGTCGCCGATGCGGCCCTGATGATGTCGGTGATCGCCGGCGCCGATCCGCGCGACCGCTTCTCGCTGCCCGATGCGTCCTTCGACTGGATGGAGACCCTCAAGGGCGACCTGAAGGGCAAGAAGGTGGCGCTCAGCATCGACTGGGGCTACGCCGCCGTCGATCCGGAGGTTCGCCGCATCGTCACCGAGGCGGCACGCGTCTTCGAGACCGATCTCGGCTGCACCGTCGAGGAAGCCCATCCGGGCTGGGACGATCCCTACGGCGCCTTCTGGGGCGTGGTCGCGATGGAGTCGGACCTCAAGGGCCTGCGCGCGCTGGTCGAGGAGTACGGCGACCGGATGACGCCGCACCTCGTCGAGTTCATCACCCGGCCATGGACCGCCGAGGAGTTCACCGACGCGGTGATGGCGCGGAAGGCGGTGAACAACAAGATGTGGCGGTTCATGCAGACCTACGACCTGCTGCTGACCCCCACGCTGGCGGTGCCGCCGTTCCCCGTCCACATCCAGGGGCCGGAGAAGATCGACGGCCGGATCGTGCCGCCGTTCCAGTGGCTCGCCTTCACGTTTCCGATGAACTTCACCGGCCAGCCGGCGGCCTCGATCCCGGCCGGATGGACCGACGGAGGACTGCCCGTCGGCCTCCAGATCGTCGGGCGCCATCTCGACGATCCGCTGGTGCTCAAGGCCTCAGCCGCCTTCGAGCAGGCCCGCCCGTGGATCGACCGCCGTCCGCCCGTCCTGACCAACTGAGGAGCTTTCCGAGGTGCTGCTGACGCCCACCGAACTCGAACGGCTGACCATCTTCACCGCCGCCGAACTCTCCCGCAAACGGCGCGCGAAGGGGTTGAAGCTCAACTACCCGGAAACGGTCGCGATCCTGACCGACGAGATACTGGAGGGTGCGCGGGAGGGCCGGTCGGTGGCCGACCTGATCTCCTGGGGCAGCCAGATCCTGACCTACGACGACGTGATGCCGGGCGTGGCCGACCTGCTGCCGATGCTCCAGGTGGAGGGCATGTTCCCCGACGGCACCAAGCTCGTCACCGTTCACGACCCGATCCGCCTCGGCACGCCGCCCGATGGGCTGGATCCGCCCGGCGAGACGCTGCCGCTCGACGGCGAGATCGAGCTCAACGCGGGCCGCGACCGCAGCACGCTGACCGTCGTCAACACCGGCGACAGGCCGATCCAGGTGGGCAGCCATTACCACTTCTTCGACACCAACCGCGCCCTCCAGTTCGATCGCGCGGTCGCCTACGGATGCCGCCTGGACATCCCGTCGGGCACCGCGGTCCGGTTCGAGCCGGGCCAGTCGAAGGAGGTCACGCTCGTGCCGTTCGGCGGCGCGCGCGAGGTTTCCGGCCTCAACGGACTGAACGACGGGCCGACGGGACCCGACGACAAGGCGGCCGCGCTTCTGCGGGCCCGCGAGCGCGGCTTCAAGGGGGCGTAGGAGTACCAGCATGGCGACCATCTCACGCGCCGACTATGCGGCGATGTACGGGCCGACGACCGGCGATGTCGTGCGGTTGGGGGACACGAGCCTGCTGGCGGAGGTCGAGCTCGACTACGCCGCCTATGGCGACGAATGCCTGCACGGCGGCGGCAAGACGCTGCGGGACGGCATCGGCCTGGTGGCGGGCGCCGCCAGCACCGACGGCGCCCTCGACATGCTGCTGGTCAACGCGCTGGTGATCGATCCGGTGATCGGCATCGTCAAGGGCGACATCGGCATCCGGGACGGCGCCATCGTCGGGATCGGCAAGTCGGGCAATCCGGGGATCATGGACGGGGTCGACCCGCGGCTGATCGTGTCCACGTCGACCACGGTGCGCGACTGCGAGGGGATGATCGTCACGCCGGGGGCGATCGACGTGCACGTGCATTTCGATTCCGCCCAGCTGTGCGAGCACGCCATCGCCTCGGGCATCACCACGATGATCGGCGGCTCGCTGGGGCCGATCACCGTCGGCATCGATTCCGGCGGGCCGTTCAACGTCGGCAAGATGCTGCAGGCGGCGGAAGCCTGGCCGATCAACTTCGGCTTCCTCGGGCGCGGTAACACCCACAAGCCGGGCTCGCTTCCCGAACAGCTCGCCGCCGGCTGCCTGGGCCTGAAGATCCATGAGGACTGGGGGGCGATGCCGGCGGTGATCGACACCTGCCTGGACGTGGCCGACCAGCTCGATTTCCAGGTCCAGCTGCACACCGACACGCTGAACGAGTCGGGCTTCGTGGAGGACACGCTGGCCGCCATCGGCGGGCGCACGATCCACATGTACCACACCGAGGGAGCGGGCGGCGGCCACGCCCCGGACATCATCCGGGTTGCCGGCATCGCCAACTGCCTGCCGTCGTCGACCAATCCGACCAATCCCTACACGGTCAACACCTTCGACGAGCACCTCGACATGACGATGGTGTGCCACCATCTGAGCCCGTCGATCCCGGAAGACGTCGCCTTCGCCGAAAGCCGCATCCGGCCCCAGTCGATCGCGGCGGAGGACGTGCTCCACGACCTCGGCGCGATCTCGATGCTCGGCTCCGACAGCCAGGGCATGGGCCGCATCCACGAGGTCATCTGCCGCACGTGGCAGCTCGCCTCCAAGATGAAGGACCAGCGGGGCCGGCTCGCAGAGGAGACCACGGCCCGCGGCGACAACGAGCGCATCAAGCGGTTCATCGCCAAGTACACCATCAACGCCGCCCGCACCTTCGGCATCGCCGACCACGTCGGTTCGCTGGAGGACGGCAAGATGGCCGATCTCGTCGTCTGGCGGCCCGGCTTCTTCGGCATCAAGCCTGAACTGGTCATCAAGAGCGGCTTCATCGCCTGGGGGGCGATGGGCGACAGCGCCGCCTCGCTGATGACCTGCGAGCCGATCCAGATGCGCCCGCAGTGGGGCGCCTTCGGCCGCGCCAAGCAGGCGCTGTCGGCGTGCTTCGTGCACCCGAGCGCCATCGAGGCCGGCATCGCGGACCGCCTCGACCTCAAGAAGCGGCTGCTGCCGGCACGCGGCACCCGCACCCTCAGCAAGGCCGACATGCTCCACAACGCCGCCGTGCCCGACATCCGGGTGGATCCGCAGACGTTCGACGTGTTCGTCGACGGCGTGCTGGCGACCTGCGAACCGGCCGAGCGGCTGCCGCTCGCCCAGCTCTACATGCTCCGCTGAAACCGCCGCGCTTCGGCGCGGCCCTGCGGGCCCTCGGTCGGGCCCATCACGTCGTCTCGTCGGACCGGTCCACGGATCTCCGGCGCAACCTGGAAGACCACCATGCACGGCATCCACACTCCCGAACTCATCCGTCCGGAAACGGCGAGCGGCAAGGGCGGCGCGGCCCGGGTGGGCATCGGCGGGCCGGTGGGATCGGGCAAGACGGCGATCCTGGAGGCGCTGATCCCGATCCTGACGGGACGCGGCGTCGATCTCTGCGTGATCACCAACGACCTGGTGACCGACGAGGACGCGGAACGCATCCGTCGCGGCGCCTTCATCGACCCGGCGCGGGTGTCGGCGGTCGAGGCCGGCGCCTGCCCGCATACGGTGATCCGGGAGGACCCGACCCTCAACATCGCCGCCGCCGACGACCTGGAAATGCGGTTTCCCGGCACCGAACTGATCCTGATCGAATCCGGCGGCGACAATCTCGCCTCGACCTTCTCGCTCGATCTCGTCGACTGGTGGGCCTTCGTCATCGACGTGGCCGGCGGCGACGACATTCCCCGCAAGCGCGGCCCCGGCGTCATCCAGGCCGACCTCCTGATCATCAACAAGATCGATCTCGCGCCCCACGTCGGCGTCAACCTGAAGGCCATGTACGAGGAGGCGATGATCGTGCGCGAAGGACGGCCGGTCATCCTGGCGAACGCCCGCTCGGGCGAGGGGATGTCGACGCTCGCCAACGAACTCGGCCATTCGGTCCTGTTCGACCGATGACGGTCGAGCCGCGGCGACGCGATCTGGTCGGCGCGCCGGCAGCGGAGCCGGCGCTGGACCTGACGTTCCGGCGCACTGGCGCGCGCACGCGGCTCTGCGAGCAGACGGTGCGCTATCCGTTCCACATCACCCGGCCGTTCTACTTCGATACGGTGTCCGCTCCCGGCCTGGCGACGCTCTATCTCCAGTCGGCGTCCGGCGGCCTCTACCGCGGCGAGCGGTTACCGGTGCGGGTCGTCGCGGCGGACGGCGCACACGTCTGCCTGACCACCCAATCGTCGACCGTGGTGCACGACGCGCGCGGCGTTCGCACCGTCGCCACGACGACGATCGAGGCCGAAGACGGGGCGGTCGTCTTCCACGTGCCGGATCCGCTGATCCTGCTGCCGGGCGCCGATCTCAGCTCCACGGTGCGCGTGCGCCGCCATCCAGGCGCGACGGCCATCGTCTCCGAAGCCTTTCTCTGTCACGACCCGGCCGCGATCGGACGCCCGTTTGCGGCCTTCTCAAACGAGGTTCGGATCGAGACGCCGCACGGCGAGGCCGAGGCGATCGACCGGCAGGTGCTGTCGGGCGCCGATGTCGCCACCGCCTCACGCCTGGGCGACACGGTGGCGGCCGGCGGGTTCCTGATTGCGGGGCCCATGGCATCGGCCGCCGACCCGGTGGCGTTCCGGAGCCGGGTCGGGCCCGTCGAGGGAGCGCGGATCGGCGTGAGCCGCCTGCCGTTCGGGACCGGTCTTTCCGTGCGGATCGCGGCGAACGGCGGCGTGGCGCTCACCCGCGCCCTCGATGCCGTGTTCGCCGCCGCGTTCCACCTGGTCTACGGCGCCGATCCGGTGCGCCGGCGCAAATAGCGCGGAGCGCAAAGGCGTCAGCGCGCTGCGAGGCGGAAGATGATGGCCGACAGCGCCGTGGGCAGCGTCTCGATGCGCGCCACGGGGAAGACGTGGCCGGCGCCGAAGATGCGCTTGGCCTCGTCGAGATGGTCGGTCGACAGCGCGATGCAGACGACGTCGGTGCCGGAGCGCCGGGCGGCGCGCACCGCGTGCTGGGCGTCGAAGGCGAGGTAGTCGGGATCGCGCACGTCGATATCGGAGGTTTCGCCATCGGTGACCACGGCGATCAGCTTGCGATAGGCGCGTTCCTGGGCGATTTCGCCGGCGGCGTGGCGCACCGCGGCGCCGAGGCGCGTCGAGAGGCCAGGGCGAACCCCGGCCAGACGCGCCATCGCGGCGTCGTCGAACGGTTCGTCGAACTCCTTCAGCCGCGTCAGCTGCACGTCGTTGCGCCCGTCGGAGGCAAAGCTGCGGATGGCGAGCCGGTCGCCGAGGCTGTCGAGGGCGCGGCCGAGCAGCGCCGTCGAGGCGACCTCCAGATCCAGGATGGTGCTGGTCGACAGGGGGATCCGCTCGCGGGTCGACTGCGAGACGTCGAGCAGCACCAGGGTCGACAGGTCGCGCGCCTGGCGGTGGCTGCGCACGAACAGCCGGTCGTCGCCGATGTCGCCCACCTGACGGCGGATGCGGTGATCGATGGCGGCATCCAGGTCCAGCACGTCGCCGTCCGGCTGTCGCCGCAACCGCTCGGCGCGTCCGATGCGGGCCGAGCGGATCTGCTTCACCAGCCGCTCGTGCACACCCGCGTGCGCGCCGATCAGCCGCTCGATCGCGGCCGGCGTCCCGAGCGACCCGGGCACGTCACGGACGCAGGTCCACTCCGGCCGCAGTTCGCGCGTGCGGTTGTCCCACTCGGGGTAGCGGGCGAGCGGCAGGCCGTCGGAGAGGTCGGCGGGGCGAACCTTAGCCGGCTCATGGCTTTCGTCCGGCTCGCTCTGGTTGCCCTCAGACGGGTCGTCGGCCTGCACGCGCTTCGCCGCCTCGGAGAACATCTCGATTGTTTCCGGCGGAGCATCGGCATCGGGAAACTCCCACAGTCCGAGGCCGTCGTCCCGGTAGACCGGCTCGACCACGTAGGTCTTCCAGTTGAACTGGAGCCGGCGTTGGCCGAAGTCGTTGCCGAGAAGCGAGCCGAACTCGCGGGAGGTGGCCGGGTCGTCCAGGCGATCGGCCCGCTCGGCCACGAGCGAGCGGGCCTTGGCGACGGCCCAGTCCGGATCCTCGTAGGCCGGGTCGGCCAGCGCGCGGGCGATGCGGGCGAGCAGGTTGTCGGTGGTGGCGGGCGTGTCCGCGGTGATCGTGTGAAACCGTCGCCACGTGCTCGCGAGCCCCGGCAAGTGCCGCGCGGCAAGCGTTTCCACGCGGTGGTCCTCGGCGAGGTTGACCAGGGCGATCTGCAGCGGCCGCAGCCGCCCGACCTCGAACCGCGTGGTGCTGAAGGCGAGATGCGCGGCCATGTGGGCAACCGACGCGTAGAAGATGCGGTTCTGCTCGGCGGGCGGCGCCTGGAAGGCAAGCGGCAGGCGGATAAGCCCGCCGGCAATGTTGGAGCGGGGCGGCAGCGCGGTGTCGTCGGTCGGCGGCTCAAAGGCACGCAGCGACACCGGCAGTCCGAAGAGGGCGGTGGCGTAGGTGGCTAGCTGACGTTCCAGCCGGTCGAAGGGCTGCTCCCTGCCGGCGCGCGCCAGCAGCCGCACGGCGGCGGGATCCTCCAGCGAGAAGAAGGCCGCCTGCTTGCGGGGGTCGCCATCGGTTGCCCGCCGACCCGCTTCCACCCAGGCGGTGAAGCCGTCGAGGTCGACATGCGACAGGATGCGGCCGGTCTCGGCCAGCAGCGGTTCGACAACCCTGGGCATGTCGGCGGCGATCCCGGCGACGCGGGATGCCCAGCCCGTGGTGGCGTCGGCGTCAGGAAGCTTGCGCAGCGCGACGGGCGCCTGGCGCAGCAGCGCGGTTGCGGCCGAAGCCCCGGCCCGTCGACAGGTTTCGGTCGCGGCACCGATGAGGTCGGCCAGGCGCGCCGCGTCGAGGGAGCCGATCTCCTCGCGGGTGAGCTGCCAGGCGGCGAGGAGTACGGTCTTTCCGGCGTTCGCGTGGACCAGCGCGACGACCGCGTCGCACCAGGCGTCGCGGTCCGCCGGAGCGGCGTGTCGGGACACGGCATCGAGGGCTGCACCGAAGGGCGCGCGCAACGCGTCGCGCTGCCCGATCAGCCGCACCGCCGCGGCAACGGCATCGTCGTTCCGCGCGGCCAGCGTTGCCGGCGCCGCCGCCGGGCTCATGGCAGGCAGGCCGCCACCGCGGCCGACAGGGCGGCGCGCACGTCGGGCTCGTCGGTGACCGGCAGCACGATGGCGGTCTCGGCCGCCTGCTGGATGGGAAGGCCCTGGGCGATCAGCCGGCCGGTGTGGACCAGCATCCGGGTCGAGGCGCCTTCGGCCAGGCCGTGCCCTTCCAGGTTCCGGCTGCGCGCGCCGATCGCCACCAGCTGGCGCGCGGTGTCGGCGCCGACGTGGGCCTCTTCTGCGATGATCGCCGCCTCCACCTCGGGGGCCGGATAGTCGAAGCCGATCGCGCAGAAGCGCTGCTTGGTGGACTCCTTGAGGTCCTTGATCGCGCTCTGGTAGCCGGGGTTGTAGGAGATGACGAGCTGGAAATCGGGGTGCGCGCGCACGACCTCGTTGTGCTTTTCCAAGGGCAGGATGCGGCGCGCATCGGTGAGCGGATGGATGACGACGGTGGTGTCCTGGCGCGCCTCCACCACCTCGTCGAGATAGCAGATGGCGCCGTGGCGGACGGCCAACGTCAGCGGCCCGTCGTGCCAGACGGTGCCGGTCTCGTCGATGAGATAGCGGCCGACCAGATCGCTCGCCGTCATGTCCTCGTGGCAGGCAATGGTGACCAGCGGGACGCCCAGCCGCCACGCCATGTGCTCGATGAACCGCGTCTTGCCGCAGCCGGTGGGGCCCTTGAGCATGACCGGCAGGCGCTCGCGCCAGGCGGCCTCGAAGATCGCGACCTCGTCGCCGGCTGGCCGGTAATAGGGTTCGTCCGTGATGCGGTAGGCGTCGAGCGTCATCGGGTCCTCCGGAGGGCGGCGCCGGCGATACGGCTCGGCGCTCAACGGGTGAGGGCAGGATGCGCGGCGGGGAGGCATTCGGGACGGAGGTCTGCGATGCGCCGGACGATCGGGCCTTCGAAGGGCCGGGGGCGCGCTGCAGACGGTCGGCATGAACGCCACGTCCGATCGCGAGGGCTCTTCCCGAAGGGGAAAACCGGACCGCGATCGATCCCGCCTTTCCGGAGCAACCAGCCGCCCGTTCAGGCAGAAGGCGCTTCGGACCGCGCGGCACGGGCATCCTTGGCCGAAGGCGCCGGGCGACGCTGCCCGGCTTCGAACGTGTGGACGAATGCTAGCACGGCCCGGGCAGGTTGGCGAACCCATCCTGCGCTGCACAACCGGCATCCGGGCGTGCGCGCAGGGTCGGCGACTGACCCCACCAGTCCAGAACCCTGGCGGAGGGTCAGCCTGTGGCGGACACCGGGGCGTGCCGCCCCGCGCCGGCGTTCAGGATCGTGCCGACGGTCTTCGACTTCTCGACCGTCTCCTGCCACTCCACGTCGGGCTGCGACTGGGCGACGATCCCGCCGCCGACATAGAGATAGGCCGTGTCGCCGATGATCCGCGAAGTCCGCAGGTTGACGTAGAGGTCGGTGTTGCCGTCGAAGCCGACCGGACCCAGGAAGCCCGTGTAGTAGTCGCGGTCGTAGCCCTCGTTCGCCGTTAGGAACGCAAGTGCCGGCTGCTTCGGCATTCCGAGCACGGCGGACGTCGGGTTCAGACGGTCGAGCAGGGCACCGAGCAGCGGCTTGTCGCCGGCTTCGAGCTCCACGACGAAATCGGAGCGCAGGTGAACGAGGTTCGCGGCAGCCACCGTGCGCGGCCCCTTCTCGTCGAATGAGGTGAGCCCGGCGGCATCCAGCGAGCGGCGGATGTAGGCGGCCACCAATGCCTGCTCCTCGATGATCTTGTCCGGCCAGCACACGTCGGGCAGGGGAACACCGTCCTTCGCCCACTGCGTGCCGGCGAGCGCGATCGTGTGCAGCGCATCGCCGCGCACCGAGAGCAGCGTTTCGGGGGTGCCGACCAGCCAGGCGCCCTTTCCGGGCAGGTTGACCAGCGCCACGAAGGCGGCGGGCAGCTTCTCGGCCAGCGCCTCGTAGAGGGCGAGACAGTCTGTCCCGGCCGGCAGCGGCCGCGCCTCGCAGCGCGAGGTGACGACCTTGCGGAAAGTGCCCCTGTCGATCTCGGCGACGGCCTTTTCCACCAGCGCCTTGTAGTCCGCCTCGCCGGTCTGGACCGGCACGTCGTCGGACCCGTCGGCGCGAAGCGGGGCAAACGGGTCGCGGCCGCGCGCACGCTCGGCGAGCCGTCGCTGGATCGCGGTCACGGGAGCCGGCCGATAGGCGTCGCCGTCCAGATAGGTGACTTCGCTCCCGCGGACGACGACGTCGCCGACGATGGCGTCACAGACATTGGCGCTTTCCGCGGCAAAGCCGCTGATGGCGAAGAACGTCTCGCGCGTGTCGGCGCCGAAGATGGTGCGGCGGCAGACGGGTTCGCACGCGATCACCGCCTCGTGGCGGGCGCCATCCGGCCGACGCCAGACGGCGAACGGCAGGCCGTCGTCCCCGGCGGCCCCAAGAAGTGCTCTCACGTCGCTCGGCAAGTCCATCAACGTCACGCCTCCATCTTCCGCGTGGAGTGATGGCCACATTCCGTTCCACCGGCCACCCAGAACTCGGGCCGGGGCCATAGCGTCAGGCTATTCGGCCTGCGCAAGCCCAAGCTCTCGGGTCGCGCGCTCGAGGCAGCTCCGCACCATGGCGATCAACTGCGGAGAGCCGTGGTTGCGGTGATGGTGGAGAAGGACCGGCAGGCGCGGGCCGCCGGCGAGGGGCACGATCCGCACGTCGTCGCCCCGCACCCCCTTGCTGGTCAGTTCGTCGGCAATCGCGATGCCGAAGCCGACGCGCAGGAGGTTGACGGCGCTCTCGGCGAAGCGGGTCTCGATGGCGATCTTCGGGGTGATCTTCAGCGAGGCGAACATGTCCTTCACCATCTGCCCGTGCGGGGTGTTGGGGTGAAAGAACACGAGTTCCTCGTCGGCGATGTCGGCCACCGATACGGACGCTTTGTCGGCAAGCCGGTGGTCGTGCGGGATCAGGCAGACCAGGGAGATCTCGGTGATCTTGTGGGAGACGATGAAGCTGTCATCCAGGGGAAAAATCGTGACGGCGCAATCACCTTCGGAGAGCCAGAGATAGTCCTTGATCTGCTTCAGCGACAGCGTGTCCATGCGCAGCTTCACGCCGGGGTTCAGCTCCGCGAGGTGCTTGAGCGCGCGCGGCGCGAGCGCCTGCGAGACGCTGGGCGAGACGCCCAGGCGCACCATCATGTGGCGGCCGCTGGCGATCTCCTGCACGGTGAGCGAGAGTTGCTCCATGCTGACGATCGAGGGCTGGATCACCTCGTAGATCTGCCGTGCCGTCCGGGTCGGCGCGAGACGGCCGCCGCTGCGGTCGAACAGGTCAACCTTCAGGATGTCCTCCAGCCGCTTGATGGTGTTGGTGACCGTCGGCTGCGCGATGTTCAGCTGCTGGGCCGCGGCGCTGATCGAGCCGCAGACCATGACCGAGCGGAAGATCTCCAGTTGGCGAAAGGACAGCATTGGGACGACTCTTGAGTTTGATCTATTCCATCAAGCTATAGCTACCCCCGCAATCCACCAAGGCGGTCGCGCGGCGGCCGTGCTCTAACGGCGCGATTGACCCGGGAGCACACATGACGGACCGCACTTTCGCACCCACGGCCGCGGCCACGGTGATCGCCATGATCGGATCGCCGATCGCCCACGCGCACCTTCCGGGCACGTTCAACCGGCGGTTTGCCGAGGAAGGCATGAACTCGGTCATGACGCCCCTCGACGTGGCGCCGGAGCGGCTTGCCGACTTCTTCGCCGCCCTGCGGGGGTGGTCGAACTGCCGCGGCTGCGTGGTGACGGCGCCGCACAAGCGCGCGGCGGTCGATCTCGTGGACGTGGCGAGCGAGCGGGCGAGGGGGCTCGATGCGGTCAACCTCGTGGTGCGGGAAGCGGGCGGCCGGCTGGTCGGCGACAACGTCGACGGAGCGGGCTTCGTGCAGGGCCTCGGCCAGCGGCGGTTCGCCGTTGCGGGCAAGCGCGCCATCGTCTTCGGCTGCGGCGGTGCCGGTTCGTCGATCGCGCTGTCGCTGGCAGAAGCGGGGATCGGGCTGCTCCATCTCGTCGATGTCGACGCGGCACGCGCCGATGCCCTGGCCACTTTCGTCGCCTCCCTCGGTCGGGTCTCGCCCTTTGCCGGGGTGCCCGCCAGCCTGGAGCCTTACGACCTGGTTGTGAATGCCACGGCGATCGGCCTCGATGGCGTGAGCACCGTCCATTCGCTGGAAACCGTTCGCCCCGATGCGCTGGTGGCCGACGTGCTGGCGGTTCCCGAGCTGACGCCTTGGCTGAGGCAGGCGCAGGAGCGAGGTTGCGCGATCCAGCCCGGCTCTGCCATGGCGGAGGGCCAGTTCGGCCTCATCGCCGAGCGATTCGGTATCGCACTGGATCTCCGGCGTTAGAAATCCAACAATAGCCTCAGGCTATCCCCAAAGCGGGAGTCTTGTCTTTTCCGGGCAACCGAAATGGCAGACACCTGCGACCATCGTGACTGATCTCACTTCAAGAACCGTACCCTCTGGGAGGACACCGTGACATTTTCGAAGACATTCCGTCCGTGGCTTGGCGCCGCGCTGATCGCGGCGATCGCCGCCGTTCCGTTCCTTTCCGCCGATCAGGCCCGGGCTGACGACAAGGTCGTGGTCGGCGCCCTGCGCTTCACCTCGCACGCGGCCGGCTTCATTGCCTACGAGAAGGGCTACTTCAAGGACGAGGGGCTGGACGTCGAGTTCAAGTTCTTCCAGGCCGCCCAGCCGATCGCCGTCGCCACCGCCGGCGGCGACGTCGACTTCGGCATCGCCGGCGTGACCGGCGGGTTCATGAACCTCGCCAACAAGGACGCGGTGCGTCTGGTCGCGGGCGTCCTTCACGAGAAGAAGGGCGTCGACGGCATGATGATCGTCGCCTCGAACAAGGCCTACGAGGCCGGGCTCGATTCCGTCGACAAGCTCAAGGGTCACTCGATCGCGATGACCCAGGTCGGTTCGACCTTCCACTACATGACGTCGCGGATCGCCGATCAGCTCGGCTGGTCGATCGACGACGTGAAGCTGGTGCCGCTGCAGAAGGTCGGCGCGATGATCGCCGCCGTGAAGAGCGGCCAGGTCGACGCCATGATCATGGTGCCGCACATCGCCAAGCCGCTGGTCGAGAACGGCGACGCCGAGATGCTTGGCTGGCTCTACGACTATGCCGAGTACCAGATCTCGGGCCTGTTCACGTCGGTGAAGAACATCGAGACCCGCCGCGACATGGTCGAGCGCTTCATCCGGGCCTATGCCAAGGGGATCGCCGACTTCAACCGCGTCATGCTGGCCGAAAACGCTGATCCGGCCGAGCAGGAAGAGATGATCGAGATCATCCACAACTACGTCTACCAGGACAAGCCGCTCGAAGAGGCTGCCCCGTCGATCCTCGCCGGTTCGATGAACCTGAACGAGGACGGCGACATGGACATCACGGACATCAAGAAGCAGATGGAGTGGTTCCAGGCGCAGGGTCTGGTCCCGACGGACCTGACCATCGAAAAGCTCGCCGACACCTCGTTCGTCGACACCTACTGAGCCGTCCTGATCGGGCTGCATCCGGGCCGTGGCGCCCGGGTGCGGCCCGTCGGCCGACCGTGATCGCCTATCGGCGGGAAGGACGCGACCATGGATCTCGAGATCCGGCACCTCACGCACCGGTACGATGAGCTGGATGTCCTGCGCGACATCAACCTCACCATTCCGAGCGGACAGATCGTCTGCATCGTCGGCCCGTCGGGCTGCGGCAAGTCGACCCTCCTGCGCCTGCTCGGCGGCCTGGAGCAGCCGACCGAAGGCGAGATCCTGCAGGTCGGCCATCCGCCGGAAGGGTCGCTCAACCCGCTCACCTACATCTTCCAGGACTTCGCGCTGCTGCCCTGGCGCACCGTGCGCGGCAACATTTCGCTCGTTCTCGAAGACCACAATCTGGGCAAGGCCGAGATCGACCGGCGGATCGCCGACGTGCTCGAGCGCACCCGTCTCTCCGATTTCCCCGACGTCTATCCGCGCCAGCTTTCCGGCGGCATGAAGCAGCGCGTGGCGATCGCCCGCGCGCTCGCCGTCGACCCGGCGGTGCTGCTGATGGACGAGCCGCTCTCCGCCCTCGACAGCCAGACCCGCGAACTGCTGATGGACGATCTGGTGGCGCTGTGGGAGCGGGAACGCTTCACCGCCTGCTACATCACCCACAATCTGAACGAGGCCGTGCGGCTCGGCCACAAGGTGATCGTGCTGTCGCGCCGTCCGGGCGAGATCCGGGAGACGGTCGAGATCTCCATTCCGATCAGCGAGCGTTCGGTCGACACCCCGGAACTTGCCAAGATCCAGACGAGCCTCTGGGAAATGATGCGCGACGAAGCGCTCTCCGCGGACAGGCAGCTGACCAATGCATAGCAGCCCCACACAGAGCATCGAGGCCGGTCCGGCCGATACCGTCGCCCCGCTCCGTCCGGTCCAGGCGGACGTCGACCGGAAGCCGGTGGCGTTCCGCGGCGGCGGCTTCGCCCCGCAGCCGATCTGGTACGTCGCGCCGCTGGTGTTCCTGGCGCTTCTCGCCATCTGGGAAGCCGGGTCGCGGTACGGGCTCATTTCCTCGCTGGTGCTGCCGGCCCCGACGGAGGTGTTCGGCGCCATGCAGGACCTCGTCCAGAGCGGCATGCTCTACAAGCATCTGTCGGCCTCGCTGACCCGGCTTGGCATCGGCTTCACCTGCGGCACCATTCTCGGCACCATCGTCGGCGTGCTGACGGGCCTCTATTCGCTGCCGCGGGCGGCCTTCCGGCCGCTGGTCGCCGCGATTTTCCCGGTGCCGAAGATCGCGCTGCTGCCGCTGTTCATCATCTGGTTCGGCATCGGCGAGGGCTCCAAGGTCGCGACGATCCTGTTCGGCTCGTTCTTTCCGATGGTGATTGCCACGTTCGGCGGCATCGACGCGGTCGACCGCTCGCTGATCCGCATGGGCCAGAGCTTCAACATGACCCGGGCGTCGATTATCCGGAAGATCATCCTGCCCAGCGCGCTGCCGGCGATCCTCAACGGCATGCGCATCGCGGCGTCGATCTCGATCATCCTGCTGGTCGCAGCCGAAATGATCGGCGCGGAATACGGCATCGGCGCCTATGTGCTGCTCGCCGGCAACCTGATGGCCACCGACCAGCTCATCGCGGGCGTGATCGTGCTGTCCATCCTGGGCCTGATCGTGAGCTGGCTGATTTCGCGCGCCGAGCGCCATTTCCTGCGCTGGCGCGCATAAGGAGTCCCCACGAACATGAGCAGACAACCGGAAGCCGACTATGACGTGATCGTGGTCGGCGGGGGAGCAGGCGGCGTCGGCGCCGCGCTTGGTGCGGCCAAGAGCGGGGCCAAGGTCTGCCTGGTCGAGAAGTACGGCTTCCTCGGCGGCGCGGCGACCAACGCCCAGGTGCTTGCCTATTGCGGGTTCTTCCAGCAGGGCAACGAACCGGTGCAGGCCGTCGGCGGGGCGGGCGAGCAGGTGCTGGGCGCGCTGCGCAAGCTCGGCATCGGCGCCGATGCGCATCACTCCGAGACCACCGGCAACTGGATCGTGCTGCTCGATCCGGAGCGTTTGAAGGTGGGCCTCGACCGGCTGTGCGCCGAACATGAGATCGACGTAATGCTGCACACGCGGCTGGCCGCCGTGTCGCGCACCGGCAGGCGGCTGGAGGCGGCGACGCTTGCTGGCATGGACGGGCGCAACCGGGTCGGGGCCGAAGCCTACGTGGACGCCAGCGGCGACGCCAACCTGGCGCTGGTGTCGGGTCTCGACTTCCGCGTCGGCGACGAGGACACGCACCTGCAGGCGGCGACGATGCCGATGCGTGTCGGCGGGCTCAATCCGGCGGTGAAGATCGATCGCGAGGCCATCAAGGCGGCGATCAGGACCTACAACGAGCGCGGCAACGACCCGATCCACCGCACAGACGGCGGCATCTACACGCGCGTGCCGGGAACCACCGACTTCTGGTGGCTGATCATCGATCGCGAAATGCCGGATCTGTCGTCGCGCGCCTACACGCGGGCCGAACAGCGGGCGCGCGAAATGGCGCTGGCGCTGGTCGATATCCTGCGCGAGCAGGTGCCGGGCTTCGAGAACGCCTGGCTCGCCCAGACCGGCCCGCAGATCGGCATCCGCGAGAGCCGGCATCCCGCCGCGCGCTACGAGATCACCCACGAGGACGTGGTCGAGGGTCGGCTGCGCGAAGACGGCGTGGCGCGCGGCGCCTGGCCCATCGAGATCCACAAGGAGGCCGGCAAGCCGCTCTACGAGAGCATCGGCGCGCGCGGCTACTTCCACGTGCCGCTCGATGCGGTACGCGCCCGCGGGCTCGACAATCTCTGGTACGGCGGCCGGGTGATCGGCGCCGACAGCCTCGCCTACGGCTCGATCCGGGTGATGGGCACGGCGTTCGCCACCGGCGAGGCGGCGGGCACGGCGGCGGCGTTGTCCGCGATCGACGGTCGCGCGCCGAGCGCCGCGCAGGTCCGCGACGAGCTCATCGCCAACCACGCGATTATCTAGGGGCCGGGTTCACCGGGCTCACATCTGCCGAAAAATCAACGGATTATGAGCGCCTCCTAAAGCGAGGCGCGGCGTTTCCCGCGCCGCCGCCTTCGCTGCCCGAGCTGGCATGCTATCCGGTCCGGCCGACGTGTCCCGGCTCGCCAGGCAGCTCCCGCCGAGGTGGAAAGCGCGTCCCTCGTCCCATTTCCGCCGTCCGGCCCCGACAGGGTGTGCCCGGTGGCGGGGCAGTCCTCCGCAACCACATCGACAAGGCGACCGCGCTGTCCCTATCCTACGTCGAGTCGCGACCGGGAGAGGACGCGGTCTGCTCGAACCGGTGGCGGCCGTAACGCCATGCCGGCAGCAACGGGAGGGACTGGACTTGCCGACGACCCACTGCGCCCCCGCGACCGCCCGTATATCCGCATGAGCCGCCACGCTTCGACCGTCGCCACCGGCGCGCCCGAGTTTGGCGCGAACCGGGCCGCCATGGAGGCGCAGCTGTCGGCCGTTGCAGCCGAGGCCGCACGGATCCTGGAAGGCGGCAGCGCCGCGTCGAAGGAGCGGCACGTCTCGCGCGGCAAGCTGTTGCCCCGCGACCGCGTCGAGGGGCTGCTCGATCCCGGCTCCCCGTTCCTCGAGATCGGCCTGTTCGCGGCAAAGGATGTCTACGACGACGACATTCCGGCGGCGGGCGTCATCGCCGGCATCGGCCGCGTGGCGGGCCGCGACTGCATGATCGTCTGCAACGATGCGACAGTGAAGGGCGGCACCTACTATCCGCTGACCGTCAAGAAGCACCTCAGGGCGCAGGAGATCGCCGAGGAGAACCGGCTGCCCTGCCTGTATCTCGTCGATTCCGGCGGCGCCAACCTGCCCAACCAGGACGAGGTGTTTCCCGACCGCGACCATTTCGGGCGGATCTTCTTCAACCAGGCGCGCATGAGCGCGAAGGGCATCGCCCAGATCGCCGTGGTGATGGGCTCATGCACCGCCGGCGGCGCCTACGTGCCCGCCATGAGCGACCAGACCATCATCGTGAAGGAGCAGGGCACCATCTTCCTGGCCGGCCCGCCGCTGGTGAAGGAGGCGACCGGAGAGGTGGTCGACGCCGAGACGCTCGGCGGCGGCGATACGCACACGCGCCTGTCGGGCGTGGCCGACTATCTCGCCGACGACGACACCCATGCGCTGGCGCTCGCCCGCGAGATCGTCCGCAATCTCGGCCCGGCGCCTGAGCCCGCCGTGGCCGTCCAGGCGCCGCGGGTCCCGGCGCTCGATCCTGAGGAGATCATGGGGATCGTGCCGGCCGACACGCGCACCCCCTACGACGTGCGCGAGGTGATTGCGCGGATCGTCGACGGGTCCGATTTCGCGGAGTTCAAGCCGCGCTACGGGACGACGCTGGTCACCGGCTTCGCCCACATCGAGGGCATGCCGGTCGGCATCCTCGCCAACAACGGCGTGCTGTTCTCCGAAAGCGCGCTGAAGGGGGCCCACTTCATCGAGCTGTGCTGCCAGCGCGGCATTCCGCTGCTGTTCCTGCAGAACATCACCGGCTTCATGGTCGGCGCAAAGTACGAAGCCGGCGGTATTGCCAAGGACGGCGCCAAGCTGGTCACTGCAGTCTCCAACGCCGCCGTGCCCAAGGTGACCGTCATCATCGGCGGTTCGTACGGCGCGGGAAACTACGGCATGTGCGGCCGCGCCTACGATCCCCGTTTCGTGTGGATGTGGCCGAACGCGCGTATCTCGGTGATGGGCGGTCCGCAGGCGGCCGGCGTTCTCGCCAGCGTGCGCCGCACCGCCATCGAAGCGAAGGGCGGCACCTGGAGCCAGGAGGATGAGGCCGCCTACAAGCAGCCCGTTCTCGACCAGTTCGAGCGCCAGGGGCATCCGTTCTACGCGTCGGCGCGGCTGTGGGACGACGGCATCATCGATCCGCGCAAGACGCGGGACGTGGTGGCGCTCAGCCTGAGGGCGGCGCTGAACGCGCCGATCGAGAAGACGACCTACGGCGTGTTCAGGATGTGATGATGAAACGCCCCATCAAGACGCTTCTGATCGCCAACCGCGGCGAAATCGCCTGCCGGATCATCCGCACGGCGCGCCGAATGGGCATCCGGACGGTCGCGGTCTATTCCGACGCCGATCGCAAGGCGTTGCACGTGGAGATGGCCGACGAGGCCATCCGCATCGGTCCCGCGCCCGCCGGCGAGAGCTATCTTTCCACCGACGCGATCCTTGCCGCCGCGCGCGCCACCGGAGCCGACGCCATCCACCCGGGATACGGCTTCCTGTCGGAGAACCCGGAGTTCGTCGAGGCGGTGGAGGCCGCGGGCCTGATCTTCGTCGGTCCGCCGGCCAGCGCCATTCGCGCCATGGGTCTCAAGGACGCCGCCAAGCGGCTGATGGAGAAGGCCGGGGTGCCGGTCGTGCCCGGCTACCACGGCGAGGCGCAGGACATCGTCGTGCTCGCCGGCAAGGCGACCGACATCGGCTATCCCGTGCTGATCAAGGCGCGCGCCGGCGGCGGCGGCAAGGGCATGCGCCGGGTCGATCGATCGGCCGACTTCAAGGACGCGCTGGGCGCGGCCAAGCGCGAGGCGCGGGCGGCCTTCGGCGACGACCAGGTGCTGGTTGAGAAGTTCGTCGCCACGCCCCGCCACATCGAGGTCCAGGTGTTCGGCGACAGCCACGGCAACGTCGTCCATCTCTTCGAGCGCGACTGCTCGCTGCAGCGGCGTCATCAGAAGGTGATCGAGGAGGCGCCGGCCCCCGGCATGACCGACGAGGTGCGCGCGGCGATGACCGAGGCGGCCGTTACCGCGGCGAAGGCGATCGGCTACGTCGGCGCCGGCACCATCGAGTTCATCGCCGACGGCACCGGTCCGCTCCGGCCCGACGGGTTCTGGTTCATGGAGATGAACACCCGTCTGCAGGTGGAGCATACCGTCACCGAGGCGATCACCGGCCTCGACCTGGTGGAATGGCAGCTGCGCGTGGCCGCCGGCGAGGCACTGCCCGCCAGCCAGGAAGCACTCTCCATCGACGGACATGCCTTCGAGGCGAGGCTCTACGCGGAAGATCCGGCGAACGACTTCCTGCCGGCGACCGGAACGCTCGCCCATCTCGCGTTCGGCGAGGGCGCGCGGATCGACACCGGCATCCGCTCGGGCGACGCGATCACGCCGTTCTACGATCCGATGATCGCCAAGATCGTCACGCACGCCGACACCCGCGAAGCGGCGCTGTCGAAGCTCCACGCGGCGATTGCCGGCACCCATGTCGCCGGGACGGTGACCAATCGCGACTTCCTGCTCGCGCTCACCGCCGAGCCGGACTTCGCCGCCGCGATCGTCGATACCGGACTGATCGACCGCAACGTCACCGCCCTGACGGGCCGCGCCCAGTTGCCGGAGGCGGCGATCGCGTTCGCGGCTCTGGTCGCTCTGGACATCGACCCGGCGGCGCGCTTCGCGGGCTGGCGCCAGTTCGGCGATGCCGCCTGCGTCGTGCGGGCGCGCGTTCGGGACGAGATGCTGGAGCGCCGGCTGGTCCTGCACGGCGGCGGGTCGGTGACGCTGGAGGGTGGTGAGGACGGGTCGCTGCGCCTGGACGCCATCCGGCGCGAAGGCGACCGGATCGAGGCGCGTTCGGGGCCCACCCAGTCCCGGCTGGAGGCGGTCATCGCGCGTTACGCGACCGGCGATGCCGCCGCGGTATCGGTGATGATCGATACGGCCTCCTTCGAGATCGCCTTCCCGGATCCGCTCTCGGCGCGGTCCCACGCGGCGGACGCGACCGATGCGCTGATGGCGCCGATGACCGGTATCGTCCGCGCCGTCGGCATTTCGTCGGGCGACACGGTGCGGGCGGGCGAAAGGCTGATCGTCATGGAGGCCATGAAGATGGAGACGACGCTGCTCGCCCATCGCGACGGGCTGATTGCCGAGGTGCTGTGCGCGGTCGGCGATGCGGTCGAGGGCGGGGCCGTCCTGCTGCGCTATCAGGAGGAGGGGGCGTGACCGAAACACGTCCCGACGGTCCCTACGAGACCATCAAGGTCGGCGTCGATGCGCGCGGGGTCGCCACGGTGACCCTCGACCGGGCCGACAAGCACAATGCCATGAACGCCGCGATGATCGCCGACCTCTCGCAAGTCGCCGCGCGGCTGGGCGGCGATCCGCTGGTGCGCGTGGTGGTACTCGCCGCAGCGGGCAGGACCTTCTGCGCGGGCGGCGATCTCGGGTGGATGCGGGCCCAGGCCGGCCAGGACCGGGCCAGCCAGATCGCGGAGGCGCGCACGCTGGCCGACATGCTGGCGGCCTGGAACGCGCTGCCGAAGCCGGTGATCGCCCGGGTGCAGGGCCCGGCCTATGGCGGCGGCATCGGCCTGATGGCGGTATCGGACATCGTTGTGGCCGCCGAAGGCACGCGGTTCGGGCTCACCGAGACGCGCCTCGGGCTGATCCCGGCAACCATCGGTCCGTTCGTGGTGCGCCGGATGGGGGAGGGACATGCGCGACGGGTGTTCCTGACCGCCAAGCCGTTCGACACCGTGTTCGCGCAGCGATCGGGACTGGTGTCGGAGGTCTGCGCCCCCGAGGCGCTCGACGAGACGGTCGAGGCGGAATGCGTGGCGGCACTCGCCTGTGCCCCCGGCGCCGTGGCGGCCGCCAAGGCCCTCTGCCTGTCGCTCGGAGGCGACCCGGTCGCCGCGCATATCGAGCGCACGGTGGAGGCGCTGGCCGATCGCTGGGAGACCGACGAGGCGAGCGAACGCATCGCCGCCTTCTTCGCCCGCGCCGGCGGCTGAGCCGCCCGGTCCAACGGGAACTCTAGGGTCTGAGACGGAAACGCGCCGACGCGGTCAGGCCGCGTCCGGCACGCAGCACGACGGCGTCGAACCGATGGCCGCCTGGCGGCGCAGATCGAGCCGGTAGGAGACGAGCGTCAGCACGAGCGCGCCAGCGGCAAGCGCCACGCCCATCCACGGCAGGCTGTCGTAGGCGAGCCCCCAGGTGATGCCGATGCCGCCGAACCAGGCGCCGATGGCGTTGCCGAAGTTGAACGCCCCCTGATTGACGGTCGAGGCAAGGTTGGGGGCCTGGGATGCTTCGGTGACCACCCGCATCTGCAGCGGCGAGACGAGCGCGAAGACCAGCGCGCCCCACACGAACAGCGTCAGCGCTGCCGGCACCATGGCGTGGCTGGTCACGGTCAGGATGGCGAGGACGGGGATGATGGCGACGAGGACGCCGATCACCGAGGGCATCAGCTTCCAGTCGCCGAGCCGGCCGCCGATGAAGTTGCCGACCGTCAGCCCGACGCCGAAGATCAGCAGCATGACCGTGACCGCGTGCGCGGAGACATGGGTGACCTCGCGCAGCAGGGGGGCGATGTAGGTGAACACGCTGAACAGGCTCGCCGATGCCAGCACGCTGATCATCATGGCGAGCACCACCTGGGTGCTGGCGATCGACTTCGCCTCGCGGGCGATATTCACCCGCGGCACGGGGATGTCGCGCGGCAGCCAGGCATAGAGCGCGGTTGCGGCGGCAAGTCCGATGAGGACGACGGCCCAGAACGTGTTGCGCCAGCCGAGCGCCTCACCGATGGCGGTGCCGAAGGGCACGCCGAGGACGTTGGCCAGCGTCAGCCCGGCGAACATCATCGCGATGGCCTGCGCCTTCTGTCGCGGTTCGACCAGCGATGCGGCGACGACCGCACCGAGCCCGAAGAAGGCGCCGTGGCAGAGTGCGGTGACGACGCGCGCGCCCATCAGGAGCCAGTAGTTGGGCGAGACCGCACACAGCACGTTGCCGGCGATGAACACGCCCATGAGCAGGAGCAGGGCGTGGCGCCGGTCCATCTTCGCGGTGGCGATCGCCAGGAACGGCGAGCCGAAGGTGACGCTCAGCGCGTAGCCGGTCACCAGCAGACCCGCCGTGGGGATCGATACGGCCAGATCCTGTGCCACGTTCGGCAGCAGGCCCATGATGACGAACTCGGTGGTGCCGATGCCGAAGGAGGCAAGGCCCAGCGCTAGCAGGGGCAGGCGGCTCGACGTTTTCGCCGGAAGGTTGCCGTTTGCGACGGTCATGCGGATCACCGAAGTCTGTTGTGTGGCGCAGCCCGCGCCTGCTGAATGCCGGAACGCGGGGCGGCTGCTCAAGAGATTATGCTGCGTTGCAACATGCGCAAGGTGACGCACGGCGAGGCTGCCCTGTGCGAACGGCATGGCTCGCTTCCCGGAGCGTTCCTCGGACCAAGGCCTTGGGGTTCCATTCGCCATTCGTTGCCGGGCGCAAGAAGCCCTCGGTCGCGCGGATCTCTCCGCCCCATCCCTCCACTGGGCCGCTGGGACAGGCTTGCGTCGGTTCGGCGTTTGGGCTTGGATGTTGATGAATCGAATTCAGGAAAGTTAAACGATCGGGGCCCCTCGCAGGGGCTTCCGACAGGCCGACCAGGGGTTACCAGAAGCGAAGAATCGCACGCCTGTCGACCCTCGCATTTCGGCCGGTGTCGCTCCAAGCGACGATGGCCGCAACCAAGCGACGAGCGCGGATGAACCGCGTCGCCATGAGGAAACGGAAGAGGAGACGAACCATGAAGCTCTTAAAGCTTTTCGCGGGGGCGTGCTTTGCGCTCTCTCTCGGCACGGCGGCCCAAGCCCAGCAGCTCGGCATCGGAACGATGGGGCAGGGCAATCTCGGCTATTCGATGGGCACGGCCATTGCCAGTGTGCTCGCCAAGCATGACGTCAACGCGATCGTCCAGCCCTCCGGTGGCACGAGCACCTACCTGCCGTTGATCGATGCGGGCGAACTCGATCTCGGGATCGCCAACGTGATTGAATCAGGCGAGGCGGCTGCGGGCGAGGCCGGCTTCAAGGGCCACGAACTCAAGAATTTGCGGGCCGTGTCGGTGCTCTTCCCGTTCAAGGTGGGCATTTTCGTGCGCGACGACAGCGACATCAAGACGATCGCCGACCTCAAGGGAAAGCGCGTCGCCTACGGGTTCACCAATCAGGTGACGCTGAAGAATATTCTCGACGCGATCCTGGCGACCGAAAACATCACCGAGGCTGATTTCACGCCGGTGATGGTGCCCACCGTGGTGCGCGGCATGGACGACCTCGCCTCGGGTCGGGCAGACGCGAGCTTCTTCGCCGTCGGCGGCGGCAAGGTCGCCGAGGTCGACGCCTCGGTCGGCGGGCTGCGCATGCTGCCGATCTCCACGGCGCCGGAAGCGGAAGCGCGCATCCAGGAGACGATCCCCGCGGCTTACGTCACCGAGGTCCAGCCCGCGCCGGATCTCGCCGGGGTGACCGTCGCGACGCCGGCCCTGGCTTACGACTACGTCCTTCTCGGCGGGTCCCATGTGCCTGACGAGCAGATTGCGGCGGTGGTGCGCGTGCTTCACGACAATCCGGATGAACTCGCCAAGGCATTCGCACGGTTCGACGAATTCGATCCCGCCAAGATGAAGAAGGACCTGCCCATCGCCTACCATGATGGGGCGAACCAGGCCTATCAGCAGCTCGGGCAGTAAACCGATCGCTTGTCAGCCGGCCGCAGGCCATCGGTCCGCGGCCGGCTTCCCGTTCATCAGGATCCGAACATGAGCGACGCCGGCAAATCAGCTGAGCCGCGAAGGGCGCGCGGCCAGCGGCGTGGACTGCTCGCCGACGGTCTCGCCACGGTCATGACGCTGACTGCGGTGCTCTACGCGCTCGACCTTCCGCAGATGCTGGGCTACGCGCCCTTCACCGAGCAGTATGTCGCGGTCATCCTGTCCTTCGTGCTGCCGCTCGCCTACCTGTCGCAGCCACGGTTCCAGGGGCATCTGGTCTGGATCGATCGGGCGGCGGCGCTCGCCGGGTTCCTCGCCTGCTGGTATGTGGCCGCCCGCTATCCCGTCTTTGTCAACGAGCTCGTCTACAAGCCGCTCGACGGAGTGATCGTCGCGAGCCTCATCGTCGTGCTGATGGTCGAGGCGGTGCGTCGCACGACCGGGCTTGGTCTGACGATCATCGTCGTCGTCTTCATCCTCTATGCGATGGTCGGCCATCTCGTGCCGATCGGCATGTCGCGCCAGATCCTGCCCGATCGGCTGATGATCTATCTGGCGATGGACACCAACGCGATGATCGGTCTGCCGCTGCTGGTGGCGACGACCGTCGTCTACGCCTTCATTTTCATGGGCACGGTGCTGGCCCGCTGCGGCGGTGGCGATTTCTTCAACGATCTGGCCCTGGCACTGGTCGGCCGCACCCGCGGCGGATCGGCCAAGATCGCCGTGGTCTCCTCGTTCATGTTCGGCAGCGTTTCCGGCAGCGCGGTGGCAAACGTCGTGGCCTCTGGTGTGGTGACCATCCCGCTCATGAAGCGCGCCGGCTATCGCGCCCACATGGCGGCGGCGATCGAGGCGCTTGCCTCCACCGGCGGTCAGCTGGCGCCGCCCATCATGGGCGCGGCCGCGTTCCTCATGGCCGAGTTTCTGCGCATCCCGTATTCCACGGTCGTGCTGGCGGCCGTGATCCCGACGGGCCTCTATTATCTGGCGCTGTTCTTCTACATCGACCTGGAGGCAGCCGAGCGCGGCCATCATCTGCCGCAAGATCTCGAAATTCCGAGGCCGCTCGCCGTGCTGCGCGATGGCTGGCACTTCATCGTTCCCTTCGCCGTGCTCATCTACACGCTGTTCTGGCTCAACTGGCGCCCGGAGCTTGCGGCGCTGGCCGGTGCCGGCTCGCTGCTCTTCCTGTCGACGGTCCTGTCCTATCGCGGGCGGCGCACCGGCCTCTTCGACATTTTCCCGATACTCCGCGACACGGGATACGGCGTGATCGAGGTGCTTGTCATTTCGGCCGCGGCCGGGTTCGTGATCGGCGTCCTCAACATTTCCGGCCTCGCCTTCTCGCTGACCCTGATGCTGGTCCAGATGGCGGAGGGCAGCCTCCTCATCCTGCTTGCGGCGGGGGCCATCGTCAGCATCGTGCTCGGCATGGGCATGCCGACGGTGGGCGTCTACGTGCTGCTTGCGAGCCTGATCGGGCCGGCCCTCGTGGAAGCGGGCATCAACCCCATCGCGGCGCACATGTTCCTGCTCTACTACGGCATGCTGTCGATGATCACGCCGCCGGTCGCGCTCGCAAGCTTCACCGCGGCGTCGCTGGCGGGAGCCGATGCCTGGAAGACCGGCTGGCAGGCGATCCGGATGGGCTGGATCGCCTATCTGGTGCCGTTCATGATCGTGTTCGAGCCTGGCCTGGTGATGCAGGCTCCGCTTCCCGTCATCGTCTGGCACACGGTCGCGTCGCTGGCCGGTGTCTGCTTCGTGACGGCGGCCATGCGCGGCTTCTTCGCACGCCGGCTCGGTATCCTTGAACGCATCGCCTTGGCGGTCAGCGGACTGGTCGCGGTCCTGCCGGTCCACTCCCTGATCGGCATCGACTACGTGAGCAACGTCGCTGCGCTCCTTGTCGGCCTGGCCATCATCGGCTGGGCCTATCACTCCCGGCGGACCAGGGGACGCCTCGCGTCCGGCTCCGAGCAGGCGACCTCATGACCGACCCCCGACCGACCGAAATGACCGCCAGGGAAGACAACTCCGCCAAGCCGCACGTCCTGATCGTCGGTTGCGGCGCAATGGGCGGTCTTTTCGCAGGTCATCTCTCGCGGGTCGCCCACGTTGTCGGGCTGGACACCAACGAGGAACACCTTGCTGCCATCCGCAGCGAGGGGCTCAGGATCGTGAAGGGCAAGGAGGAATGGACGGCGCGCTTCGACGTTACCAGCGATCCCGGCGCGCTCGCCGGGCGCCGCTTCGATGCGGTTCTGTTCATGGTCAAATCCGGAGCAACAGGCCCGGCCGCGCGCTCGTTGTTGCCCGTGTTGCAGAGCCGGCCGGTGCTGATCACGCTGCAGAACGGCATGGGCAACGCCGAGGTGCTGACCGAGCTGACGGCTGACGCGCCGGTCGGCCGTGGCGTCACGATGGAGGCGGGCCGGTATCTGGCGCCCGGCGTCGTGGAGCACCTTATCCACGGCCAGCGGACATGGATCGGACCGGTGCGTGGCGCCCTGGATGCCTTTTTCCCGTTTGCCGAGGCACTCACCGCCGGGGGGCTGAGCGCCGACGTCATCGACGACCCGATGGGAGCGGTGTGGTCCAAGTTCCTGTTCAATGCGGTGATGAACCCGGTCGGCGCCCTGGTCGGTGGCTACAACCCGGCCCGCTACGAGGTGGCGGAGGTGCGGGCGCTGATCGATGATCTGGCCGCGGAGGGAACGGCGGTGATCGAGGCGCTAGGCGGACGTTTCGCCTTTGATCCCATGGCCTTCGTGAAGAAGGTGCGCTCGGGCGAGGTGCCGCTGTCCTCTCATTGCGGTTCGATGGCGCTCGACATCGCTCGCGGGGCACCGACCGAGATCGAGGAACTGACGGGCTTTCTGGTGCGCGAGGGCGATCGCCTGAGCGTTCCCGTCGAGGCATGCCGCACGGTGTATCGTCTGGTGAAGGGCCTCGAGTTCGCCGCCATGCATGATGCCCGCAGGCAATCGTCATCGACGCAGGCCATGTAGGCGCGCAGTCGCCTCAGCCGCGGCAGGCCTGAACAGGCCCTCGATCCATCTGATTGCGTAAGCGGGACGTCACCAGGGCTCGTTGGCGCTTGATCGGCGGTCAGAACGCGCCCGCTGCCAAGTGTCGCGCACCGCGTCCACCGGGATCGCCCGGCGTTGTTGACCGCGATCATTGGGGTCATAGCTACGAGACCGCGCAGTCGACTCGGTCTCTCTCCCGGAGCCGGGTCGCGAGACGGAAGGACAGATCCATGACGCAATCCAGCACCCGCAATCGCAAGTTCGTCCTGGCCCAGCGCCCGAAGGGGGAGCCGGACGCCGACACCCTGCACCTGGAGACCGAGGACCTGCCGACCGCCGGCAAGGGCCAGATGCTGCTTCGCAACGAGTTCCTCTCCCTTGACCCGTACATGCGCGGGCGGATGAGCGACGCGCCGTCCTACGCGCCGCCGGTCGAGATCGGCGCGGTCATGGTCGGCGGAACGGTGGCGCAGGTGCTGACCTCGGACGTCGACGGGTTCGAGAAAGACGACTGGGTCGTCGCGTTCGGCGGCTGGCAGGATTACGCGGTGTCGGACGGGACCGGGGTGATCAACCTCGGAAAGAGCCCGAAGAACCCGTCCTGGGCGCTGGGCGTGCTGGGGATGCCGGGCCTGACCGCGTGGTCGGGGCTGACCCAGATCGGTCAGCCGAAGGCCGGCGAGACGCTCGTCGTCGCGGCCGCCAGCGGTCCGGTCGGCGCGACCGTCGGCCAGATCGGCAAGATCCTCGGGCTGCGCGTCGTGGGTGTCGCCGGCGGGCCCGCGAAGTGCGCCCATGTGGTCGACACCCTCGGCTTCGACGCCTGCATCGATCACAAGGCCGATGGCTTTCCGGCCGCGCTGAAAGAGGCCGTCCCGGACGGGATCGACATCTATTTCGAGAATGTCGGCGGCGCGGTCTTCGACGCGGTGATGCCGCTGCTCAACACCTCGGCGCGCATTCCGGTCTGCGGGATCGTCTCGCAGTACAACGCCACCTCGCTGCCGGAGGGGCCGGACCGCCTGAACCAGCTCCTGGGCATGATCCTGCGCAAGCGGATGACCGTGCGGGGCTTCATCGTCTTCAACGACTTCGGCCACCTCTATCCGGAATTCGCCAGCCAGATGGGCGCGTGGGTGGCCGACGGAAAGGTTCGGTACCGCGAGGAGATCATCGAGGGGCTGGAACAGGCGCCCGCCGCCCTCGTCGGCCTCCTGAAGGGCGAGTCGTTCGGCAAGCGCGTCGTCAGGCTGAGCGCCTGACGAAGGGCAATCAGCAGCCAATTGCCGATCAGGCCCGCCGGAGGCGCCTGATCGGGGAGGGCTCTAGGACTGGACGTCCTTCACGATCCGGAAGCCGATGTGGTTGGTCCCGAGGCTCAGCTCGGCCGGTTGGCGGGCAGAGGGGCGGTAGCGCTGGCAGTAGGACGGCGCGCACAGCCACGATCCGCCCTTGACCACCCGGCGGGGCCCGGTCGCGGGGGAGCTGAAGCGGGCCGCGACGACGGCGTCCGGACCCTGGGGATCGACCTTCGGCCCCGGGACATGTCCCGGCACCCAATAGTCGCCGACGTACTCCCAGACGTTGCCGATCATGTCGTAGAGCCCGTAGCCGTTGGGCGCGAACGACGCCGCGGGGGCCGTCCCGTGATGGCCGTCCTCGGCCATGTCGACGCTCGGGAAGAGCCCCTGCCAGGTGTTGGCCTTCCAGGCCTCGCCGGGGGCCTGATAGGTCTGGCCCCAGGCGTAGTCCGCCGCGTCGAGCCCGCCGCGTGCGGCGAATTCCCATTCCGCCTCGGTCGGCAGGCGTCCGCCGGCCCATGCGGCATAGGCCGCGGCGTCCTCCGGCGAGACCTGAACCACCGGATGGTGGCCAAGACCCTCGATCGAGCTGTCGGGACCCGTCGGATGCCGCCAGTCGGCACCGGTGACGTAGCGCCACCAGGCGTTGGGATCGGCAAGGCTGACGCGTTCCGACGGCTGCGCGAAGACCATCGAGCCCGGCCGTCGCAGTTCCTCGGGAACGTCGGGGTACTTCTCAGGATCCAGACCCTGTTCGGCGGTGGTGACGTAGCCGGTCGCCGCCACGAAGGCGGCGAACTGGTCGTTGGTGACCTCCGTCGTCGAGATGGCGAACGGGCCGACCGTCACCTTCTCCGCCGGACCTTCCTCCGGGTAGAAGCGCTCCGATCCCATCATGAACGATCCGCCGGGGAGATCGACGAAGGCGCCATCGGATTGCGCGAGCGCGCCGGAGGCGGCGAGGGCGCCCGCCGCGACGGTGATGAAGGCGGCCAGAGAGGCCTGTCTGAGCAACATGGTCCGAAGTCCGTTCTGTGAGCGGCGTCTACCGGGGAAACAGCAACGTCGCCATGAACTGGCCCTGCCATTCGGGCGCGGTGTCCGGGCGAAGCGCATTGTAATAGAGGTTCGCCGTCAGTTTCACCGGGGTCTTGCCGAACTTGGTCAGCTTCGAGATCCCGCCACCGACGGGAAGAGTGACCTTTTCGTCGTCGCTGGTCCAGTCGACGCTGATGACCGGTCCGGTCTGGAGCGACCAGCCGTCCTTCATGTTGAAGTTCAGGAAGGGCTGGACGACGAGCTGGTTGACGTCGGGCGCGTCGGTCGGGCCGGCGAAGGACCACTGATTGAACGCGAGAAAGCCGTAGCTGAACGGCGCCTTCGAGATGAACGCGACGAACGCCGGGCCGGCGGCATAGGTCCGCGATCCCAGGTCGTCGCCCGTATGGGTGGGCACCGTGACGGCGGAGCCGAAGCCCCAGGTGATCGCCCCCAGCCCCGTATCAAGCGGCTTCGAGGGAGAGACGAACGTTTCAAGCAGCAGGTCGCCCAGACCGTTCTCGCGGTTGTCGCCCGGCAGGGCGCCGGGCGCCGAGATCAGCGGCAGGATCGGCCGGAAGATCACGTTCCAGCGCTCGTTGAAGGAGACCGGGATCACGGGCTGGATGTTGAGCACGCTGAGCGGCTTGTCGAGGCCACCGCCCCAGTAGAGGTTTTCCTGGAACGGCACCGACACCATCGCCGCGATGGGGTTCTGCGCCGCGACCTGGAGGTCCTGGGCGGATGATCCGCCGGCGTCGTCCGCCTGGACGGCCGAGAGGATCCCGCCGACCGGGCCGAGCAGGAGGCAGGCGAGTGCACACGGAAGCGCTCTGGTCGTCATGGTGCGACGCTCCCGCCGGTCAGTTCGCGGACTTGGGAAAGATCGTCTTCCAGTCCGACTTCATGTCGACGAGCGTCCATCCGTTGGCGCTTGCCGCGTCGAGCCCCTTGTCGAGCTGTCCGACGTCCGACTTGCGATCGTAGGCCCATTCCCGCGCGGCGTCGGTGTGGTGCACGAAGGCGCAGAAGCTCGGCCCCTCCGGAAGGCAGGTGTACTGCAGCATCTCCAGGTCGCCGTCGGAGTTGCCGAAGGCAAGGATCGGCACCTGGCCGATGTGCATCTGGATGCCGACCGGCTTGCCCGGTCCGTCGTCGACGAAGTCGATCTCCGGAAGCTTCACCAGCACCGGCCCCGCGCCGTCCTGGTTCTCGAACTTCAGCTTGCCGCTGCTGCCCACCACCT
This sequence comes from Amorphus suaedae, assembly GCF_053629675.1. Classification (NCBI taxonomy): domain Bacteria; kingdom Pseudomonadati; phylum Pseudomonadota; class Alphaproteobacteria; order Hyphomicrobiales; family Amorphaceae; genus Amorphus; species Amorphus suaedae. Next base: position 461,669 of record NZ_JBRJIT010000001.1, read on the forward strand.
GCGCCGGCGGGATGCCGTAGAGCTGCTCGCTGAACACCCGCATGAAATCGATGCCGCCGCCGGAAACGATGAACGTCTGGAAGCCGTTCTCCCGCAGGTAGCCGAGCAGCTCGACCATCGGCTGGTAGGCCATCTCGGCGAAGGGACGTTTCGTTTCGGGGTTCTCGGCTGTCGAGAACCACTCGGCGACGGTTTGCGCGAAGGCGTCGGTCGTCATGCCGGAGTGGGTGGCCGCGATGATCTCGGCGACGGCGTGCTTGCCGCCCGAAAGCGCCCCCTTGAGGTCGCCTTTGAGGATCGAGGCATAGGGCTCCTGGCTCTGCCACTCCGGATGGTCGGGGGCGAGGGCCTTGATGCGGTCGAGCGCAAAGAAGAGCTGCACGTAGGCCGGCTTCTCGGCCCAAAGCGTGCCGTCATTGTCGAAGACCGCGATGCGTTCCGGCCTGGAGACGAAATCGGGCCCGCCGTCCGTCGTCACGGCGGTCACGAAGTCGATGATGGCGCTCTTGGTCGGTCCGTCGTTCCAGGAGGGAAGCGGATCGTCCTGGGCACAGACCGGTCCGGCCACGAGAAGAAGCGCGCATATCGCGACGCCACGCGCCGCACCGAGGAAGTTCGCCATGGTGTCGTCTCCGCCATTCAGACTGCTGAGCCGCCCTGGGGCCGGGGGCTCCGGTTGTCGGACGATGAAGCCGGGCCCGCGAAAGCGGGTCCGGCCTCGGTCGCGGATGCGTCGGAGCTCAGTTGCCCGTCGGCAGGCCGAGGTTGACGCCCTGCTTTTCGAGCGCATTCCGGACCCACTCGTAGCGCTGGTAGTCGGTGATGGTGATCGGACCGGTGTAGACGTCGCTCTGCAGCTTGCGCGGCGGATACTGGACGTAGGTCTTCACCTTCTTCGCGACCGCCTCGTTGGCCACCGGCAGGGTCCAGGTGGCCTCGGTGAAGGTGGTCATGAAGATGTCGTAGCGCTCCTGGGGATCGGACAGCAGATTGAAGATCTGCGGAACCGTGGCCACGTACTTCTCCGCGCCCTTCCAGCCGAGATTGGTGTCGACAGCCAGGCCGCCGGTGGCCGCGCCGTCGTCGCCGCGCAGGTTGAAGACGTACTTGAACTGGCCGACGCGCACGGCGCCCGGGGACAGCTCGTCTTCGGTGAAGTAGAACCACTCCTTGCGCGGATCTTCACCGGTGCCTTCGAAGACGGGCGTCAGATCGAAGCTGTCGAAGATGATCGGCTGACCTTCGCGGTCCTCGGTCGGCAGCTTCTCGCCGGCGACGGAGGCGAACGTCGCCATCAGGTCGAGACCGCCGGTGATGTCGCTGCTGACGACGCCTTCCTTCACATGACCGGGCCAGCGGACGATCGCCGGGACGCGGTTGCCGCCTTCACGAACGGTCCCCTTGGTGCCGCGGAACGGGGTGTAGCCGGAGTCCGGATAGACGTCCTGCCAGGCACCGTTGTCCACGGTGTAGAAGACCAGCGTGTTGTCGGCGAGACCCAGTTCGTCGAGCTTCTTGAGAACCTCACCCACTCGTGTGTCGAGCTCGATGACCGCATCGGCGTAGTCGGTCTTGGTGACCGACTTGCCCTCGAACTCAGGCGCCGGGATGTTGGGCTGGTGGTTCTTCATGAAGTTGATGTTGATGAAGAACGGCGTATCGGGGTTCTTTGCCGCGTCCTCCAGGAACTCCATGCCCGCCTGCTCGACGTACTTGTCGAGGTAGGGGATGCCGACGACGCCCTTTTCGGGGGTGTCGACATATTCGCCGTTGACCTTGAAGTCCTCCTTGGGCGCTTCGCCGGCCTTGCCGGAGAGCGCGCCGCGAGTGGCCTTCTGGAACATCTCGCGCTGTTCCTCCGACATGGCCTTGTGCCATTTCGGGTCGGTGTAGGTGTAGGCGTTGAGATGGTAGAGGAAGGCGTACTTCATCTCGTCGTAGCCATGGGCGTTCGGCAGCGCGTAGTCCGCTTCGCCCAGATGCCACTTGCCGGTGAAGTAGGTCTTGTAGCCGGCGTTCTTGAGCACCGAGCCGAGCGTCCATTCCGCCTTCGGCAGGCCGCCGCCCTGGCCCTGGAAGGCCACCGTCGTCATGCCCGAGCGATTCGGGATGCGGCCGGTCTGAATGGCCGCGCGACCGGGCGTGCAGCTCGGCTGACCGTAGAAGTCGGTGAAGGTCATGCCTTCCGCCGCCAGCTTATCGAAGTTCGGCGTCGGCATGCCGCGGGCGGCGCCACCGAGATAGGGGCCGAGGTCACCCCAGCCAGTATCGTCAGACACGATCAGCAGGATGTTCGGCTTCTTGGCGGTCGTCTCGCTCGTGGCCGTCTGCGCCCATGCGGGCCCAGACGCCGCGAGTGCTGCCACGGCAGCAACCCAAATCAACTTCATCAGACGTCTCCTTTTGGTTGGCTCGAAATCGGCGTCGGTCAGCCTGGTGGGTTCCCAGACCGTCCGACGATGTGAAGGACCGGTCGGCGGCGATGGTCGTGGTTCCCGGAGAGGGAGCCGGCCGTCGCGGCGCATCGCCCTGCGCGTTGTGGCTGCGGAATTGGACGTTCAGCCTTCAAGGCGCTGGACCTTCGCAGCGTCCGCTGGCTGCCGCCGTATGAGGTGGTTGAAGCGATGGATTTATTAGCCGGCTACAGCCGCTCTGCGGGCAATGCGCCGCCGCCTGAATCCTGCTCGCGGTGAATCGTTTCCCCCATCGCGACGCAGCAATCCGCTCCGCCGACCATTCTCTTGCTTGCTTCCGGCCACACAATCGCCAAGAGTTCGATCGGGTTCTTGATATTTTGCGTCAGTTGGCGGGGACGTTGATGCGATATCCGGGGGCGGTGGCCCTGACACGGGCCGCCGGGATGGGCGCGCTGCCGGACATGCTCGAAGCGCGTCTCGGCGAGCCCGCGCTCCTCAGGACGATCGAAGGTGAGGGCCTTCCAATCGCGATCCTGGGGGCGCTGCATACGCCGATCCCCGTTCACGCGATGATGCGGATCTTTGCCCGCGCCGGTCGCCTGCTCGGCGATCGCACCTTCGGTCTGGAGGTCGGGCAGCAGATGACCCACCGCGGCTTCGGGCTGTGGGTCGAGCACAACATCCAGGCGGCTACCCTCGGCGAGGCGTTGCGCCGGAACGTGGCGACCGTCTGGTCACACCAGACGCACTGCCAGCTGGAGCTGATCCAGCTGGAGGACCACGTTCTCTGGCAGTATCGCCCGCCGGTCCTCAGCGCGATCAACGCGCAACACAGCGACCACATCGTTCCGACCATGCTGGATTTCGTGCGCTGCTATCTCGGGCGCGGCTGGCATCCGGACTGGATCGAGATGAACTATCGGCGCGATCCCGGTGCGGCGCAGGTGGAGGAATGGCTCAAGGTCCCGGTGCACTACGGCTGCGACGGTCTCGGCGTCGCTATCCGCCGCAAGGACCTCGCCCACCGGCGCGAGGCTTCGCTGTCAGACTTCAACCGCGTCGTGACCCTGCGGGAGATAGTGGCGGACGTCGTCCTCAAACAGGCGCCCGAGCCGGCCCGTTCGCTGTCCGCGGTCGTGGCACTCCGTCTCCTCGACGGGCAGAGCGACATCGAGGGGACGGCCCGGCTTGCCGGCATGAGCGTCCAGGGGCTGCAGCGCCGGCTCCGCGAGAAGGGCTTCACCTACCGGGAAATCGTCGACTCCGCGCGCCTGAACCGGGCGATCCGGTTGCTGGGCGAGACGGATCTCGCGATCGTCGATGTCGCCCTGTCGCTCGGCTACGAGGATCATGCCAGCTTCACGCGGGCGTTCCGTCGCTGGACGGGGGCCTCGCCTATGGAATTCCGGCGGCGAAGCCGCGTGCCGGAGCGGGCAGCGACGTAAAATGTTAAGCCGGAGGGCCGGACGTTCTGTAGACGATCTACCGTGTGAGAGGCTGCCGACCCCGGCGCCGACGCTGCCGTCGGCACATGGGTCTTCGGGCGGCCCGGTGCTCCGCCAACAGCGCTTCCGCCTGCAGAGAAGACCCGGCCGATCCAGCCCCCGCCTGGGGATGGATGGTCCCGGGCCGACGGGGATGGAGTGCCGGAGCGCTGCAACGGCTTCGGCTTTTGGCGCTTAGGGGGCGCTGCGAAACTATGCGATCGAACGCACGTGGGTGGAATCGTCTCGTCCTTGCCTTCGGCCTGTTGGGACTCGCGCTCGCGATGTCGCCTTCGGCCGCGGGGGCGGCGGAAAGCAGCGGCTCCAACAGCGCCAGCGCCAGCGGCCCGTCGGCAGTTGCCCAGGAGCTCGCGCCGCTGACGGTGGAGGAGCGGTCCGCTCTGATCGGCAAGATGACCGACTCCCAAGCGCGCGACCTGCTGCTCTACTACCTCTCCGAAAACGCCCCCGCCACGAGCCCTGCCGCCAGCGGCAGCACGGCGGCCGTCTCGATGAGGGCACTTCAGCAGAAGGGCACCGCAATCCGGGAGAACCTGGGCGCGGTCCTGTCCAGGTTCGACGGCCTGATCGGCGACTATGTCGGGCACATGGAACAGAAGCTCCGAATCGGCGTCGGATCGGGCGGACTGCTCCTGGTGTTCGGGACGATCCTCGGCCTGTCGCTGGCGGGCGGCCTCGTCGAGTACCTGTACCGCTATCTCACCCGCGCCATGGTCGCCCGGTACGAGGCGGCTCCCATTCGCACGGTGCGCCAGAAGCTTTCCCGCGCGTTCGGCCAGTTCCTCCACGGGATCGGGGCGATCGCCGCGTTCGCCGGCGGGTTCATCGGTGTCTTCTTCGCGGTCTGGGCCGGAGACGTGGCCCGTCGCGACTTCCTGATCGTCGTCCTGCTGGCGATCCTGATCACCCGGGTATCGGTGGCGGTGGTCCGCTTCATCTTCCTGCCGAACCATCCGGCGTGGCGCATCATGCCCGTCGACGACGAGGCCGCCGCCCATTTCGTGCGCGGTACGCGCCGTCAGGTCACCCTCGGCATCGCCCTCCTGCTCCTCGGCACGCTTGGCAAGATGTGGGGGGTCGACCACGACACCTGGCGGCTCGGCGCGCTGTTGAGCGCCGTCATCTTCGCCCTCAGCTACTGCGTCTTCCTTTGGCGCTACCGGCGCCACGCGTTGCGCACCGTCCGTGCCGCCCTGGGCGAGGGGACCGTCCCTCGCTGGGCAGAAGGCGCGGCCGGGTGGACCTGGTACGCGCTGGCGGTGGGCTACGTTGTGGCGGCGTTCCTGATCGGCATCTACAGCCTGCTTCTCGGCCTGCCGTACGATCCGCTCAGCGCGGCGCTCGGCTTCTTCATCCTGTTCGTCCTGAACCCCTATCTGACGGCCGTCCTGAAGATGCTGTTCTCCGTGGACGAGGAGACCATCGTCCATGAGGTCGCGCCGACCCACATCTACGTGACCGATCCCGACGACGGCGAGCAGGTGGAGGTGGCGGAGGAAGCGCCCAAGTCCGCCTCGCTCGCGGTCATGCGCGACAAGCGCGTGCTCGGGCGGGTGATCTCGATCGCCGTCCTCGTCGTCTCGATCGCCGTTTTCGCGCTGACGATCGGCGTCGACGTCTTCTCCTCGAGCCGGCAGTATCCGATCGCCCAGTACCTTCTGGGCGTGATGATGGACATCGGCCTGATCCTGCTGGTCGGCTACGTCTGCTGGTCGTTCATCGCGGCCTGGATCGATCGCAAGCTCGCCTCCGAGCAGGCGGCAAATGCCGCCCATGGCGATCACCATGACGAGGGGCCGGTGATCTCCGCCGGCTCGCGCCTGCAGACGATCTTGCCGATCTTCCGTCGCGCGGTGCAGATCATGCTCGCCGTCATCGTGGTGATGGTCGCGCTCTCCTCCATGGGGGTGAACATCGCCCCGCTGATCGCCGGCGCGGGCGTGTTCGGCCTTGCCGTCGGCTTCGGCGCGCAGACCCTGGTGAAGGACCTCATCTCCGGCATGTTCTTCCTGATGGACGACGCCTTCCGTATTGGCGAGTTCATCGAGGCGGGCGGGACCTCGGGTGCGGTCGAGCGCTTCAACGCCCGTTCGCTGGTCCTTCGCGGCACGCTGGGTGCGGTCTACACGATCCCATACGGCGACCTCGGCAAGGTCACCAACTTCAGCCGTGACTGGGTCATCATGAAGCTGCGCTTCCGGGTCCCGTACGACACCGACATCGACCAGGTGCGCAAGATCTTCAAGAAGATCGGTCAGGAGCTGCAGGCCGATCCGGACCTCGGCCCGGACTTCATCCAGCCTTTCAAGTCCCAGGGCGTCGTGCAGATGGACGATTCCGCCTTCATCGTCTCCGGCAAGTTCATGGCCAAGCCGACGAAGCAGTGGGGCATCCGCAAGGCGGTGTACCAGAAGGTCCAGAAGGCGTTCCGCGAGGCCGGCATCAACTTCGCCCCGAAGCGGGTCATCGTCGACATGCCCAATGCCGCCGAGATGGAGGATGCCGAGGGGAATCGCGGGGCCGACAGGGCGACGATGGCCCGAGCCGCCGCGGCGGCCGTCTCGGAGGACACGCCCGAAAAAGGCAAGGCGTAGGCGTCCGGGATCGTCGGGAATTGCAGGCCGCGTGCCAGCGGCCTGCAGCGAAGCGTCCGGCCATCCGGGCCCACACGGTCAGAAGAAACTGCCTTGCGGCGGTTCGGCGTTGTCTTGGCCCGAGCCGCCCGGCCCCGCGACATTTCCGGCCGCTCCCCGTTCGCCTCGGTGACTGGAACCGGGGACTGGAGGCGAGGGGAGGAGGGGCATCGGCGCTTGCCTTCTCCGTCCCCGCCAGCGTACGTTCGGACGAACGGCTTTGGAAACGGTGGTTGGCCGCGCCAAACGCTTAGAAGGTAGTAGCATGAGTTCGAGTGAACGCTCCGATCTGGCGAATGACTCGCCTGTTCCTGGCAAGAAGACCTGGATCGCTCCGGAAATCCGTGACCAGAGCATTGAGAGCGTCACTCAGGCCAAGTCCTTCAGCCCGAGTGAATCGAGCCCCAACACCGGCCCCGTGTCGTAACTCTGGATCATCTGGTGAGCGCTTCGCGATTCTCTTGATGTCCTGAGCAGCTGTTGTTTCATTATTGCGTCTGCGGCCTGTCCGTTGCGTCGGATTTCGCTCTTCCTGGGATGCTGATCGCAGCCGAGAGCGTGTCCCGCGCCGATGTGCGTGTTCGGCGTGGCGCGACGCCAGCCGAACTCGACACGGCGCAGCGCGTCGGGCCGATGTGGCAGCTCGACGACACGTCGTTTCTGTTTCAGGTTCCGCAGGTCGCCCGCTTCCTCGTCACGGAGGGACGCGAGGTCGTCGTCGACCTGGATGAACTGTCGACAACGGTCGACGCCGCGCCCTTCCTGCTGGGCACCGCCTTCGGGGTCCTGCTTCACCAGCGCCGACAGCTTGTCCTGCACGCCGCCACCGTCACTTGCCGGGGCAGGGGTGTGGCCTTGTGTGGCGTTACGGGCGCCGGAAAATCGACTCTCGCGGCGGCGCTTTGCCAGGCGGGGTGCGATTTCGTCGGTGACGATGTCGCCGCCGTCCACTTCGATGAGGGCGGCGTTCCGGCCGTTCTTCCGGATGGGCATCAGCATCGGTTGTGGATGGACGCGGCCGAACGGCTAGCGTTGACCGACCGTCTGGGGCCGCCGGTTCGACCCGGCATGAAGAAATTCCACGTCGATCCGACACGGCTGGCGACGCCAGGACCCGCGCCGCTCGGCGCAATTTTCATACTCCGGACGGCGGCTGCGTCCCGCCTGGTTGAGGTGGGGCCTGCCGATGCCGCCGCGTTGCTGCGCGACGAGGTCTACCGCTCGCGACCGGCCAGCCATCTGGGACGCGACGCCGATCTGTTCCGTCAGATCGCTGGGCTGATCGGTCAGGTTCGGGTTTTCCTGTTCGAGCGTGCCATGGATTTCAGCCTGCTGCACGACACCGTCGCTGCCGTGCTGGCGAAGCTCGACGAGGACGCATGACACCGCCCGAAGGCAGGATCGTCTGGCTCGCCTCCTATCCGAAATCGGGCAACACGTGGCTCCGCTTCCTGATCGCCAACTATCTTGCCGACGACGCGGCACCGATCGCCATCAACCGGATCAACCTGAACAGTCCCTATCCGGTCATGAAGGACTTTCTGGAAGATGAGACCTTCATTGATGCGGACCTTCTGAGGCTTGACGAAGCGAATATGGTCCGGGCCAGCGTCATGGCGGATTTCGTCAAGCGATGCGACACGGTCAATTGCATCAAGGTTCATGACAGGCGCGACGTCTGCGCGAATGGCGCGCCTCTCCTCGGGCGGGGAGCGGCCTGGTCGGGCCTGTATATCGTCCGCGATCCGCGCGACGTGGCGGTCTCGATGCGCTTTCACAACAACACGATGTTCGATGGCGCGATCAGGATGCTGAACGATCCGGACAACATCATCGGGTGGAGCCGCGACGGTCGCCACCATCATGTGCCGCAACGGGTTGGCGATTGGAGCGCCCACGTCGCAAGCTGGATCGACCAATCGGATTTTCCCGTCCATGTCCTGCGATACGAGGATCTGCAAGCCGATCCGGTCGGAGTTTTTGGCGCGGCTGTCGCCTTTGTCGGTCTCGAGGTTCAGTTTGAACGGGTGGAGCGCGCCGTTCGCTTCGCCGACTTTCGCGAGTTGCAACGCCAGGAGAGCCAGTCCGGCTTTTTCGAACGTCCATCCAACTCAGCCGCGCCATTCTTCCGGTCGGGTCGGGGAGGGGCCTGGGCCGAGGTCTTGACCAGGGCGCAGAGCGACGCGATCGCCACCGCGCATCGCCCGATGATGGAACGGTTCGGGTACCTCTCGTAGCCGCACAGAAGAAAAGGATCACCGTGCGACCCGGCCTGTTGCCCGATCGCGCTGGGGTGAGACGATGGAGACGCACATGGACGACCCGACGAAAGCCCGCGGAAAGGTTCGCCGCGCCGATGGCCTGCTGACCGCCGATCTCGACGGCGAGCTGCTGATGATGAGCGTCGAGCAGGCCAGATACTTCAACCTGAACGCCGTCGGCTCCCGCATTTGGGAACTGCTCGCGGTGCCGATGTCGGTCGATGGACTGACGGAGGCATTGTCCGATGAGTATGACGTTGCGCCCGCCGAAGCCCGCCTTGAGGTCGAGCGGTTTTTAGGCGCCCTGCGGGAACGCGGCCTGCTTGCCACCGATGATGCGGATTCCGCGGCGGTGTAAGGTCTTCGCGCCTCCGTCGAAAGATCGGCGGCCGATAGCATCGGGTTGCCTGCGGTGCCGCCTGACGCCTCAGTGGTGCTGCCGCACATAGGCGACAAAGCGCAGGAAGCGCGGCAGCAACATCGCCAGCCGCTTCAGGGCCGGGCTGTCGCCAAGTTCGCTGGCGCGGCGCAGCGCCTCCTCCGAGGGCGGCAGGGCGCGCAACCGCAGTTCCAGGGCGTCCAGATCGAACAACCGGCTGACGCCCGGGTGTTGGCGCAGGTCGGGCAGCTCACGAAGCAGCGCATCGCGTTGCAGGGCGACGACCAGTGCAGTCTCCGAAAAAGGGGCCTCCTTGGCCCGGTTTTCAAGGATCCTGTCCGGCAGAATTCCGGTCATGGCGTCGCGGTACAACCGCCGCGCAATGCCATCGCGGAGAAAATGCCGGCTGGGCAAGGTCAGGGCGAACTCGACGACCCGGCGGTCGAGCAGCGGGAATGCGGCGGCGATACCGGTGCGGGCACCTGTCAACGCCCAGTACTCGGGGCGCCGCGTCACGACCGGTCCGGTCAGAAGAGTAAGGTGGTTGGCGACGGCGTTGGGGCGCATCGCCGGCTTCGGGGGCGAGACACCATCCATTGCCTCGCCGCGCAACAGTGCCGTCAGGGTCATGGGCACGCTGTCGGGCGTCTTGCCGCGCAGGCGCTGGACGATCGTCTGAACGGCCTCCGGTAGCAGGTAGGTCTGCACTTCGCCGAGCAGCGTTCTCGTCATCGAGCTCCCTCTGTCGGTGGAGGAGACCCTGATCTCGTGTGCCAGCCTCCGCCAGTGCCCGGCGAGCAACGCCTCGGGCAAGGCGCCGCGACCGTTGAAGGACGCCCCCTCGTCGCCTCCCCACCCTGAAAGCAGGACCTGCGCGCCTCGGGCCGCCGCATCCATGCAGATCCACGCGTCGGGATCGGCAGGGTCGAACGGCATCGGTTGGTCGCAGTCCATGCGCGGCAGCAGATACTCCAGCGAGGGGCGGATGCGCGCGGGTATGCTGACGATGTCCGGCTCCTGATCCAGCACCGTCTGGACGAGCGGCCCCTCGCCGACGGGCGCGTAATCTCCGCGCGGCGTCGGCAGGAAGGAATAGGCGAGCAGGGGGCGCCCCGTTGCGCGCAGCGCCCGGGCGGCGAGGACGCTGACGGATGGGGAGTCGAGCCCGCCGCTCAGGTGGGTTGCCACCGGACCGGTTGCCGGCAGGCGGACGCGCACCGCCTGTGCGACCAGCGCCGCCATCTCCTCGGCGGCCTCCTGCGGGCGGCAACGGCTTCGCCCGGCGGTCGCCGGGTCAAGCCGCCAATGGACCCCGCGCTCCCGTCGCCGTTCAGACCGCCGGACCCATGTTCCGGGCCCCAGCCGTTCAATGCCGCGAAGCACCGACCGGTTGTTGGGTGTCGCACGCATCAACAGCGTGCTGAGCAGGGCGGCTTCATCCAGCTCCCGCGTGACGAAGCCGCTGGCGGTCAGGCCCCGCGGCAGCGAGGCAAAGGCGACCACCCGATCCGGTTGCTCGGTGACGAACAGGGGTCGGATCCCCATGCCGTCACGGGCGCAGAGCAGCGTCTGGTCGCGCGGATTCCACGCGGCAAGGGCAAAGTCGCCGAAGACGCCGCGAAGCCCCCCGTCGGATCCGTCGCTCCCGCGGCTTTCCAGCGTTTCCAGCAGGGCGGCCTCGTCCGTCCTGCCATCGATCGCTTCGTAGAGCCGGCAGTCGGCCGCCAGCACGAGACCGCTCGCGCCGCGCGGCAGGGAGGCCTCCGACTGTCCAACCCGCGATGCTGCGGCGGCGGGCGCGAAATCAAGCGTGGCGAGCGCGATCGGCCCTTCCGCGAAACGGGCCACCGCCGGGGTCAGGCCCGGCTCGGTCATCGCGGCCACCATGGCGGCCAACCGCCCGGGCTCGGCAGGTCTGCCGTCGAGATGGAGAAAGCCGCAGATCAGCCGCATGAAGCGTTGTCGTGATGGCGGCGCCTTGGCGTGGTCAATCGAGCGATCCGTCGAAATCGATGTCGACATAATGGAGCAGCAGCACCCAACTGCTCTGGTCAGGCGGCAGCGCGGGCCGCCCGTGCGCGACGTCGCAGCCACGAAACAGCACGCCGCCGCCAATCGTCTGAAAGCACTCGAGCGGCGTCGCGTCCGGATCGATGCGCACCTGAACGGGCCACGGCGACCGCCCATCCTGCGGCAAGGGTTGATGGTCGATCTGCACCGACAGCGTGTAGCGGCATTGCGGCCGGTCGGTATGCCATGGCAGATCGGCTCCCGCGCAATAGAGCGAGGCGTAGGCGTAGCTGCTCTTGATCGGGGTGCCGACGATCCGCTCGACCGTCTCCCGCAGCGCGCTCAGCATCACGCGTCCGGCGGCGTCGTTGTGCGCGCAATGGCGGTTGGCCTGACGGTCGCCATGCGTCAACTTTCCCGCCGCCACCGCGGCGCGGTAATGGTCGGTCAGGATCCGCGTCGCATCGGGCGTTACCAGCTCGGAAAGCAGGATCACGCCATCCTTGGCAAATTCGTCGCGCTCCACGGTGACGGCGGGCGGGACGAGTGGCTCGGCGCGCTCCTGTGGCACCAGGATCAGGCCGGTCTGCCAAAGCGTCATCACCTCATCGGCGGACAGCGGCGCGCCGCCTTCCGCATCGTCATCCAGAAAGCGGAGAATGGCGTCAAAGCCCGGCGTCCCGTTCCGGGTCAGCCGCCGCTGCACAAAGCCGCGCATCCGGGAATAGGTGGCGATGTCGATATGGTCCGCGACCCCCGCTTCGGCGTGGATCACCGCGTCGGCGAGTGGGTTGGCCACATAGGCGGAGGGGATCATGAGGCGCGTTGGCTCCGGAACCAGCAGTTGATGGCGAACCGCTGGTCCATGAATGCACCGGACGGGCAGGAGACCGGTCTCACCTCGTGGGGCGCCCAGGATGGGAACAGCAGCAGCATGTCCTGCTCCGGCGTGACATCCACGAAGCTTCCGCCCTGTTCGACGGGCAAAATCGAATGCAGCCGCAATGCGCCGCCGGTGTATTTCTGGGGTTCGGCGTGAAAATAGTACACCGCGGTCAGAGCCCGATCCGTCGCCTGGTCCGTACGGCCAGTTCGCGTGTCGATGTGCCGCCGGTAGAAGGCACCGTCACCGTGGGCGACAAGCTCCATCTCCAAGCGCCCCAGATCGAACGGCGACAGCCGCAGATCGGCGACTGTTGGTTCCATGATTGCCAGAAAACGGGACTCCAGTGGGCTCCGCAGTGGCCCGAACTCCCGCAGGATCCGTGAAACGCGTATCCCCGTATCGACCCTCCCGTCCGCAAGCGCGGTAGACGTGAAGGCGGTCTGGTTGGCCTCGGCGTGGGCCAGCAGCCGCTCGACCAGATCGACGCCGAGGAAGTTGCTGATCACCTGATGGGGGGCGGGTCGCGCGAAAGCGTTCAGCTCGGGAGCGATGCTCATTCTGCGATCCTGATTCAGTCGGTGGTCAGGGCGTTGACCGTTGGTCGCACGGAATGACGTCGAGTGCCACGCAGATTCGCGGATCGCCGACCCCGGTGGGAACGGTCCCGTGCCCCAGGAAGGAGGGGAAGATGAGCAGCGTCCCTTCCCGGGGCTCCACGTGCCACCGTGGAAAATCCGGGAGCGCTGCCCCGATGGACGGAGGCCAGGGACCGAAGGCCAGCGATCCGGGCGGCGCGTCCTCGCCCGCATTGCCTGACGCGCCTTGTGGCACGCGCGCGTAATAGACGACGCTCAGCCAGCCCTGCGGATGGATGTGCGCTTCCTCATGGCCATCGTTCGACAGGACCAGTGCCCAGCCCTGCAGCCGCGCCGTTTGCGGGCTATTGGCGAACAGCGGATGCGGCGCATCGAGCCGTTCCGCCAGATAGTCGTCGACCTCTCGGCGAACGATGGCGAGCAGGTTGCGGATCGCCGGATGCGTGACCCCGGCCAGCCCTTCAAGGCGCAGATTGCACCCATGTGTCGGTCGGATCTCCGGCGATGGGGCAAGCGCCGGATGCGTCAGGATCGCCTGTACCAGGTCTTCGTTGTCGACCTGGGCGGAGGCCAGCTCGACCCGGCGGCACAGACGCTCGCGATCGATCAGGCGATGGGCGTCCGACGTCCGCCCCGCCAGGCAAAGCGCCGCGGACAGATAGGCGAAGTGGATGGTGGAGCCGACACCGCCATCGATGGCCTTCCGGCAAACGATTGCCAGCGCCTCGCCGTCGCCGCGGGTCAGGCAGTCGTCCGCGAAGGCTCGCAGCACGGGGCCGTCGCGGCGGTCCTCGTCCAGCATCAGCTCCGCTGCCATCCGGGCCTCGTCGATCCGGTTCAAGGCGTAGAGGGCGAGGATCCGTTGTCGGCGCGCTTCCGGTGCCGCCCCGGCGCCCACCGCGTCCAGCACCTTCAAGGCCAGTTCCGGCTGTTCGCAGGCGAGAGCGGCTTGCGCCAGCTCGCACCGGAGGGTGGGCGTCAATCCGCCCGTTTCGGCAAGCGGCGACAGAAGATCGAGGATCTCCGCCCAGCGCTGATCGTCGCGAAGGGCGACCACGAGATCGCGCAACAGATCGGGACGGTCGCCGCGCGTCGCGACGGCGGCGCGCAACAGTGGCAGGAAGGATCGGGCGGGCGGCTTTGGCACGGCCTGATCCGTCCGCCAAACGATCTTCGGTCCGTCGGCTGGCATCGTTCTGTCGCACCGAGAATCTGAGAGGGGAGAAGGGCCAGGCGGCACAGTAGGGCAAAGCCGCAGGCGCGGTTTCAAAAACCGCCCACCAGCCAGACCATCACCTCGATCGACCGGCGTCGGCCTGGAGTCCGGCTGCCACTCGCGTATCCGCGTCACGGCAACCGTTCCAGCATTTCCCAGCAACGTCCTCAAAATCGGCCGCTGGATGACGGTGCAGGTCGAAGCTCAAGTCGTCGAGACGCTTCGGCCGGTTCATCAACGCCGTCCGGATGTGGGGCGCGGTGACGTCGATCGCGAAGACACGCGCGCCGCGCCATCGGCGTTTGGCGGAGGAGGTGGGATTCGAACCCACGAGACGGTTGCCCGCCTGCCGGTTTTCAAGACCGGTGCCTTCAACCGCTCGGCCACTCCTCCGGTGCACGCTTGTTAGCTGGCCGAGCCCCGATCCCGCAAGACACCAAACGAACGCTCCGGCTCGATCGCTCTGCCGGTCGAGGATCCGGCGGGGCCGGCGGGCGGGCCGTCGGGCAGGGCGGAGCTCAACTCAATGCCGCGGGGCTTTCGTCCGGCCGACCGATCCGATCCGCGCCGGGCCGCGTATTTCTCCGAAACGACAGAAGGGAGATCCGCCATGTCCACGCTTCGCGTGCTCCTTGCCGTTGCCGTGCTGTTTGCCCCCGCGGCCGCCATCGGGCAGCCCGCCGACCTCAGCGGCCCGGAGATCCGCGGCCTCATCGCCGGCAAGCGCGTCTATCTCGCCACCCCGTTCGGCGGCGAGTTTCCGCTGTTCTACAAGACGAACGGCGCCGTCGACGGCTCCGGCGAGGCGGTCGGCCTTGGCCGCTACATGCGCCCGACCGACTCCGGCCGCTGGTGGATCGCCGGCGACCGGCTGTGCCAGAAGTGGACAAGCTGGTACGACGGGCGGCAGTTCTGCTTCACGCTGAGGCAGGGGAAGGGGAGCCGCCTCTTCTGGACGCGCGACGATGGATTATCCGGCCGCGCACGGGTCGCCGACTGAGGGTTTTGCCTCCGCGACCCTCCCGATTTGGGTGCGATCCGACCGGCGCTGTTAGGATTGTCTTATCTCTAGCTGCGCGCGTCTTTGGCATATGTCACAATGCCGCCCTATTCTCCCTAGAACGGATGAACTGGAATTAACGTTCGACGGGTTGCCCGGGTTTCATTCTTTGTGGAATCGGGACGACCCTTCCAGTCGGGGCAGGGGCATACGGCATGGTGGCAATGGATCCTTTCGGACACACCGCCGATCGTGGTGCCGCCTCCCTCAAATCGCGGAAGGTTCCGTTGGGCTCAAGTCTCCTCTTCAAGGTTGGCGTCGTTGCCACCGGCTGCTTCATGCTGGCCGCCTGCAACACGACCGACAAAGCATCGATCGATCCGAAGTACGGCGTGCCGGCAAGCCCGCGCCTGATCGGTTCGGGCGAGGCCGTGCCGAAGGGTGGCGGCCGCGCCATCGTCGGCAAGCCCTACAAGGTCGCCGGCAAGTGGTACACGCCGAAGGAAGACCCGGACTACGAGGCGGTCGGCAAGGCCTCCTGGTACGGTTCCGCCTTCCATGGCCGGCAGACGGCCAACGGCGAGATCTTCGATTCTCGGAGCATCACGGCGGCGCACACCACCATGCCGCTGCCGTCCTATGCCCGTGTCACCAACATGAAGAACGGCCGCTCGATCATCGTGCGCGTCAACGATCGCGGCCCTTTCCACGGCAGCCGCGTCATCGACGTCTCCCAGCGCACGGCCGAGATCCTCGGCTTCCGCCAGGACGGCATCGGTCAGGTGAAGGTCGCCTATGTGGGTCCGGCCCGCATCGACGGGCGCGACGAGGACTTCCTGCTGGCGAGCTATCAGGCGCCCGGCGAGCCGGGTGCGGCGCCGCGCAAGGAAGCTCCGGAGCGCAGCATCCAGCTCGCTTCGCGTGATGCCCGCAAGTCGGAAAGCCGGGCCACCCGCGTGGCTCCGCGCCGCGAGGTGCTGCCGCCCGAATCGGCGACCGGCGCGCTGCTCGCCTACAACGAGTCCAAGCCCCGCCGGCAGGCATCGGTGCCGATCCACGCCGGGCCGCCGCCGATCGAATCGACCCGTCGCGGAACGCTTCCCGCCGCGCGCACCGCGCCGCAGGCCGAAACGCTGCCGGGCGTCGCCGCTTCTGCGCCCGAGCCGGTCCAGGCCGCTGCCCCCGTGCAGTCCGCCGCCCCGGTCCGCAGCGCTCCTGCTCCTGCCGCCACGCCCGCCGTGGTGGTCCCCGAGCCGACGCCGAAGCAGGACCCGATGGCCGAGCTTCTCGAGCTCGCCTCCGATGACGGCGCGAACAACCCGCCGGCCGATGTCGCCGGTGCGCAGTCCTACACCCAGCCGATGGTGATGGCCTCGGTCGCCCAGCCCAGCGATCCTGATCCGATCGGGTCGCGCATCACCGCCGCCTACGCGATGATGCAGACCCCGGCCGGCCTCGATGCGAACGCCATCGCATCCGCCGCGGCCAAGGGCAGCGTAGTCGCGAAAGCGGAATGACCGGGTCGCCGGCCGCCGATCTCGAAACGCTGCCGGCATCCTCCGGCGGCGCATCCTCCGGCGGCGCGGCTGCCGAAGGTTCTCCCTCACTCCCGTCCGACGAAGGGCCGGCCCGCACCTCGCGCGGCCGGTTCATCACGTTCGAGGGCGGGGAGGGGACCGGCAAGACCACCCAGATCCGCTCCCTCGTCCACCGCCTCCTCGAAATCGGGCTGCCGGTGCTGCGCACGCGCGAGCCCGGCGGGACGAGCGGCGCGGAAATGATCCGCCAGATCCTCCTCTCTGGTGCCGCCAAGACCCTCGGTCCCGACACCGAGGCGGTGCTGTTTTCGGCCGCGCGCATCGATCACGTCGACCGCACCATCCGGCCCGCCCTGGCGCGGGGGACCTGGGTGGTCAGCGACCGGTTCGCCGATTCCACCCGCGTCTACCAGGGGCTGGCCGGGGTGGAGATGCCGCTGCTGTCGGCCATGGAGCGGATCTCCCTCGACGGCCTGCGGCCGGATCTGACCATCGTCCTCGATCTCGACCCCGAAGTCGCCCGGGCGCGCGCCGCCGCCCGGCGCGGATCGACCGCCGCGGATCGGTTCGAGGAAGAGGGGCTGGACTCCGACCGGGCCCGCCAGCGGGCCTTCCGCGCGCTCGCCCGCTCCGATCCGAAACGCTGCGTCGTGATCGACGCGGCCGCCCCGTCGTCCGACATCGCGGAGACGATCTGGCGGACGGTCGTCGAGCGCCTCTGCCCCCACCGGGGGCTCTGAGGTCCGATGGCGCGCGCCGCCACCGTCACCGAGGCCCCGCCGGAACTCGACCAGATCGGCGACTGGCCGACGCCGCGGCTGCAGACCGCGCTGTTCGGCCATGCCCAGGCGGAGCTTGAACTGCTGGACGCCTATCGGTCCGGGCGCCTCCACCATGCGATCCTGCTGACCGGGCCAGAGGGGGTCGGCAAGGCGACGCTGGCGTTCCGGTTCGCGCGCTTCGTGCTCGCCCATCCGGATCCGGCCGCCCGCGAGGTGCAGGAGGCGACAGACCTGTCGCTCGCGCCCGACAATCCGGTTGCCCGCCAGGTGGCGATCGGCGCCCACCCGGGCCTGCTCCACCTGCGCCGTCCCTACGACGAGAAGGCCAAGCGCTTCCGCACCGAGATCACCGTCGATGAGGTCCGCCGGCTGGTGCCCTATTTCGGATCGACCTCGGCCCATGGCGGCTACCGCACCGTCATCGTCGATCCGGCGGACGACCTGAACACCAACGCCGCCAACGCGCTCCTGAAGGCGCTCGAGGAGCCGCCGCGCCAGGCGCTGTTCATGGTGGTCTGTCACGTGCCGGGGCGGCTCCTGCCGACGATCCGGTCCCGCTGTCGGCGCCTCGACGTGCGGCCGCTGTCCGCCGTCGAGATCGTCGATGCGCTCGCCGCGCTGGGGACGGCCGGCGAACATGGGGACGAGGCGGTCGCCGCGGCCGCCGATCTCTCCAACGGCAGCCTGCGCCGGGCGCTGTCGATGCTGGAGGCCGGCGGGGTCGGGCTGCACAAGGCCGTCTCCGACATCCTCGGTGCGCTTCCCGCCCTCGACATCGCCGCGGTCCACCGGCTGGCCGACCGGGTGAGCGGTCCAGGCACCGACGAGGCCTTCGCGCTGCTCACCGATCTCGTCTTCGACTGGCTGTCGCGGAAGGTGAGGGCGGAGGCCACGGCCAAGGTTCCCGCCGCAGCGCTTGCCGGGTGGGCCGAGGTATGGGAAAAGACCGGCCAGGCGATCGGCTCGGCCGAGGCGCTCAATCTCGACCGCAAGCAGGTTGTGCTCAACCTCTTTCAAGACATCGCGGAGGTCGACCGGACGGCACGGGCGCGCGCGTCCTGATCGGCTGGGCCGATCCCGCTTTTCGCCGGATGCCATGACCGAACGCCCCGCCTATTACATCACCACTGCGATCTCCTATCCGAACGGCGCGCCGCACATCGGCCACGCCTACGAGCTGATCGCGACCGATGCGCTGGCCCGATTCCGGCGGCTCGACGGCTTCGACGTCTTCTTCCTGACCGGGACCGACGAACACGGCCAGAAGATGCAGCAGACGGCGGCGCGCGAGGGGCTGACGGCGGCCGAGTTCGCCGATCGGCAGGCGCCGCGGTTCGCCGCCATGGCGGCGGCGCTCAACTGCTCCAACGACGATTTCATCCGCACCACCGAGGCGCGCCACACCGCCGCCAGCCGCGACATCTGGGAGCGGATGGCCGCGGCGGGCGATATCTACAAGGACAGCTACTCCGGCTGGTACTCGGTCCGCGACGAGGCCTACTACCAGGAGGCGGAGACGGTCGTGGGCGACGACGGCGTGCGCCGCGGTCCCCAGAACACGCCCGTCGAATGGGTCGAGGAGGAGAGCTACTTTTTCCGCCTGTCGGCCTACCAGGACAAGCTGCTGGCGCTTTATCGCGACACGCCGGACTTCGTCGGCCCGGACGAGCGCCGCAACGAGGTCGTCCGCTTCGTCGAGGGCGGGCTGCGCGACCTCTCCATCTCGCGCACCACGTTCGACTGGGGCATCCCGGTGCCCGGTGACGACCGGCACGTCATGTACGTCTGGGTCGACGCGCTCACCAACTACCTGACCGGCATCGGCTACCCCGACGTGGAATCGGAGGGCTATAAGCGCTACTGGCCGGCCGATCTGCACGTCATCGGCAAGGACATCGTCCGCTTCCACGCGGTCTACTGGCCGTCGTTCCTGATGTCGGCAGGCCTGCCGCTGCCCCGCCGCGTGTTCGCCCACGGCTTCCTGTTCAACCGCGGGGAGAAGATGTCCAAGTCGGTGGGCAACGTGATCGACCCGTTCGCGCTCGCCGAGACCTATGGCGTCGACCAGCTGCGCTATTTCTTCCTGCGCGAGGTGCCGTTCGGACAGGACGGCAACTACTCCCATGACGCCATCGTCAACCGCATCAACGCCGATCTCGCCAACGATCTCGGCAATCTGGCCCAGCGGTCGCTGTCGATGATCGCCAAGCACTGCGAGGGCAGGGTGCCGACGCCCGGTGCCTTCACGGAGGCCGACCAGGCGATCCTCGGCGCCGCCGACGCGCTGCTGGAGCAGTGCCGCACCGCGCTGTCGACCCAGTCGCTGCACACGGCGCTGGGTGCGATCTTCCAGGTGGTGGCCGATGCCAACCGCTATTTCGCGGCCAGCGAGCCATGGGCGCTCCGCAAGACCGATCTTGAACGCATGCAGACCGTTCTCTACGTGACGGCCGAGGTCCTGCGCGAGGTGGGCGTCCTCATGCAGCCGGTGACGCCGGCGGCGGCCGACAGGCTGCTGGCGATCCTCGGCGTCGGCGAGGACGAACGGGACTTCTCCAGGCTCGGAGCCGCCGGCCGGCTCGTTCCGAACACGGCGCTGCCGGCGCCCGCGCCGGTGTTTCCGCGGTTCGTCGAGCCGGAAGCCACCGAAGCCTAGAGGCGTTCGCCATCGCGTTTGCGCACGGCCGACCGGCATCCGGAAACGCTTCAGTCACGCTGCCTGATCAGGACCTGTTTGCCGCCCATGCTCATCGACAGCCACTGCCATCTCGATTTTCCGGACTTCGCGGAAGAGCGTGACGCGGTCGTCGCGCGGGCCCGCGCGGCCGGCGTGCGCCTGATGGTGACCATCTGCACCCGCGTGGCGAAGTTCGACCAGGTACGGGCCGTCGCCGAGGCCTATCCGGAGGTCTACTGCTCCGTCGGAACGCATCCCAACAGCGCCGGCGAAGACGGCGAGGCCGACGTGACGACGGAGATGCTGGTCGATCTGGCGCGCCATCCCAAGGTGGTGGCGATCGGGGAGGCGGGTCTGGACTTCCACTACGACCACGCGCCGCGCGATGCCCAGGCCGAAGGGTTCCGCCGTCACATCCGCGCCGCCCGGCAGACCGGATTGCCGCTGGTCATCCACGCCCGCAGCGCCGACGACGAGGTCGCCGAGATCCTCGCCACGGCGCATGCGGAGGAGGGGCCCTTTCCGGCCATTCTGCATTGCTTCTCGTCGGGCCGCGCGCTCGCCGTGAAAGGCGTCGAGCTGGGCCTCTACGTGTCGTTTTCCGGCATCCTGACCTTCAAGAGCGCCGAGGAGATTCGGGCGATCGCCCGCGAGGTGCCGGCGGAGCGCCTGCTGGTGGAAACCGATGCGCCGTATCTGGCGCCGGTGCCGCATCGTGGCCAGCGCAACGAGCCGTCCTATGTCGTCGAGACCGCCAGGGTTCTGGCCGAGGCGCGCGGCGTGTCGGCCGAGGAGATCGCGCGGCAGACCACCGACAACTTCTTCCGGCTGTTCTCCAGGATCGAGCGCCCGGCCGACGCATGAGCACGCTGGCGTTCACCATCCTCGGTTGCGGCTCGTCCGGCGGTGTGCCGCGCATCGGCGGCGACTGGGGCGCCTGCGATCCCGACAACCCGAAGAACCGACGCCGCCGCTGCGCGCTGCTGGTCGAGCGCCGCTCCGAGAGCGGGATCACGCGCGTCGTCGTCGACACCGGCCCCGACCTCCGCGAGCAGCTCAACGACGCCGCGGTGCCGACCGTGGATGCCGTCCTCTACACGCACGCCCATGCCGACCACATCCACGGCATCGACGACCTGCGCGGGCTGGCCATCAAGGAGCGCAAGCGCATCGACGTCTATCTGGATGCGGCCACGTCGGTGCGCGCCCACAAGGCGTTCGACTATTGCTTCGTCACGCCGCCAGGCTCCGGCTATCCGCCGATCCTGACGGAGCACCGTGTCCATCCGGGCGTTCCCGTGACCATCGACGGCGCCGGCGGGCCGATCCGCTTCATGCCGTTCCTGCAGCATCATGGCGAGATCGACTCGCTCGGCTACCGGATCGGACCCGTCGCGTATTCCAGCGACGTCAGCGATCTGCCGCCGGCGAGCCTCGACCACCTGACCGATCTCGACATCTGGATCATCGATGCGCTGCGCTACAGCGCGCACCCGAGCCATTTCTCGGTGGCCGACGCGCTGGCGTGGATCGAGCGGATGCGTCCGAGGCATTCGATCCTGACGAACCTGCACCTCGACCTGGATTTCGCGACGCTGGCCGCCGCGCTGCCGGACGATGTCGAGCCGGCCTACGACATGATGCGGTTCGAAGTTCCGTACGGCGGATAGCCCGGGCGCCGGATTGCCGGACCACGTCGGCAGGCTGGAAACGCTTCGCAGGCCGCACCGCCGCGATCTCTTCACGTCGTGACGAAGCGAATTGGCCGTCGTGGGGAAGCGGCAGAACGGCCGTATGTGCCCAACTCCTTGATACTCATCGCTCTTTTATGTTCCATAATGCATCTTATGCGACTTGCGGATTGATCCGGAAATGGACCCGGGCTTCCGTTTGCCAGTCGCTCCAAGGTCCCCCAGCTCCATGATCATTGGGTTCCTCCCTCTCTGAGGTGCTCCTGACGAAAGCGCTTGTCGGGAACGTCCGTACGACGGCGTGCTCCTGATGTCCGCGACAAGTCGTGCTCGGTAGATGCGGTTCGCCGTTCGCCATCGCGGCGATCCGCGCGCGCGGGTTCGTCATCAAGTCGGCCGGCTGCGTCCCATTGTCGGATCAGGCTCGGCATCCTGGATCGGACGCCATATGCTCTCCGGCGGAGTTTCACCCGGCCGGAAATCGCTCTCTGTGCGGTGCGACCAAGGTTTCGTCTTCACCGCCTCGGGCGCGCTTCGATCGGCGTACCGTGGCGGCACCCTCGAGGGGTCGCTTGCATGCGCTCGGTTCGCGATAGGCTTCGGCACGTCATCAGCTTCGAGATCATCGGGCTGGCGCTCTCGACGCCGCTTGCCTCCTGGGTGTTCGGCGTGCCGCCGCTGACCATGGGCACGCTGACGGTCGCGTGCTCGCTCATCGCGATCTCCTGGAACTACGTCTACAATCTCGGCTTCGATCTCGCGATGCTGCGGGTGCGCGGCAGCACCCGGAAGACGATGCCCATCCGGTTCCTGCACACCGCGGTGTTTCAGGTCGTCCTGGTGGTTGTTCTGGTTCTGTTCATTGCCTGGTTCCTGGGGATGACCCTCTGGAATGCGGCGGTCATGCAGGCCGGATTCCTGGCGTTTTACGGGGTCTACGCGTTCGTCTTCAATCTCGCCTACGACTGGCTGTTCCCGATCGAGGACGAGCGCGCCACCGAACCCCGGTGAGATGAACGGGCGAGGCCGCTTGCCGGCCGTGCCCGCCGTCCCGCCGAAGGGCCCTCGCCGCCTTGCATTCCCCGCCATCCCATTGGAGGCTCTGGGCCCATGACCGACAAGCCCCACGTCACCATCACCTACTGCCGCCAGTGCAACTGGATGCTGCGATCCGCCTGGATGGCGCAGGAGCTGCTGTCGACCTTCTCGGAGGAGCTCGGCGCGGTCACGCTGGTTCCGGCGACGGGCGGTGCCTTCCGCATCGAGATCGACGGGACGCTCCTGTGGGAGCGCGTGCGCGACGGCGGCTTTCCTGATGTGAAGAGCCTCAAGCAGCGGGTGCGTGACCACATGGACCCCGAGCGCGATCTCGGGCATATCGACCGCACCAGGCAACAGGACACCGAATGACGATGACCCCGTCGCGCGACATCGGCCGGCTGATCGAGATCATGGCGCGGCTGCGCGATCCGGAGACCGGCTGCCCCTGGGACGTGCAGCAGACGTTCGCCACCATCGTGCCCTACACCATCGAGGAAGCCTACGAGGTCGCCGACGCGGTCGAACGCGGCGACACGGAAGACCTCCGCGCCGAACTCGGCGACCTGCTTCTCCAGGTGGTCTTCCACGCCCGCATGGCCGAGGAAGACGGCGCATTCGACTTCGGCGGCGTGGTGGAGGCGATCACCGCCAAGCTGGTCCGCCGGCATCCGCATGTGTTCGGTGACGCGCGCGACCTGCCCGCGGAGCAGGTCAAGGCGATGTGGGACGAGATCAAGGCGGAGGAAAAGCGGCTGAAGGCCGAGCGCTCGGGCGCGCCGGAGGGCGACGGGGCGAAAGGGCGCCTGGACGACGTGCCGATGGCCCTGCCCGCGCTGACGCGCGCCGAAAAGCTGCAGAAGAAGGCTTCGAAGGTCGGCTTCGACTGGGCCGCGCCGGGGCCGGTGTTCGCGAAGATCCGCGAGGAAATCGACGAGCTGGAGGCCGCCCTTTCCGCCGATGCGCCGTCGCCGGCGGCGGTCGCGGACGAGATGGGCGACCTGCTCTTCGCCGTCGCCAACCTCGCCCGTCATCTGCACGTCGACCCGGAGGACGCGCTGCGCGGCACCAACGCGAAATTCCGCCGCCGCTTCAGCCACGTGGAGACGAGCCTGGAGCGCGCCGGCCGCACGATAGATGCGGCCAGCCTCGACGAGATGGAAGCGCTCTGGCAGGACGCCAAGCGCCTGGAGCGCGGCCGAGGCTAGGGCGCTCTTCGCTCAGGAGATGACGAACGCCCCTGCCCGTTCCTGGAAACGCTCGGTCGCGCTCGGCGGGATACGCACGGTGAGCTGCACGGTGTTGTCGCCATCAACCCGCTCGAGCACCTCGGTGGAGCGGTAGATCCACGCCAGAAGCTCGCCCTGCTCCGACGGCAGCCGAACCTTCGCGAGGTCGCGGCCTTTCGTGAGCCGGCCTTCGACGGTGGCAAGCAGCGTGTCGACGCCCATCCCAGTCAGCGCCGACACGGCCACGGTGTCGGTTCCGCTCTCGGCGAGCATTTTCTCCCGCAGTGCCTCCGGCAGCAGGTCGATCTTGTTCCAGACCTCGATCAGCCGGCCCGGCTCGTTGGCGTCGATGCCGAGAGCCTCGAGCGTCGACGCGACGTCGGCCGACTGGGCCGCGCTGTCGGGGTGAGCGATGTCGCGGACGTGCAGGATCAGATCGGCCTCCACCACCTCCTCCAGCGTGGCGCGGAACGCCGCGACCAGATGGGTCGGCAGGTCGGAAATGAAGCCCACCGTGTCGGACAGGACGATCTCCACGCCGTGCGGCAGCGTCACCCGGCGCAGTGTCGGGTCCAGCGTCGCGAACAGCAGGTCCTGGGCGAACACGGCGCTGTCGGTGAGACGGTTGAAAAGCGTCGACTTGCCGGCGTTGGTGTAGCCGACGAGCGCCACCACGGGCTGGTCCATGCGACTGCGCTTCTTGCGGTGAAGCGAGCGCGTGCGACGGACGCTGTCGAGGTCCTTCTCGAGCCGGGTGATCCGTTCCTGGATCATCCGCCGGTCGGCCTCGATCTGGGTTTCGCCCGGGCCGCCCAGGAAGCCGAAGCCGCCGCGCTGCCGCTCCAGATGGGTCCACGAGCGCACGAGGCGGCTCTTCTGCCACTGGAGATGGGCGAGCTCGACCTGCAGGGCGCCTTCCCGCGTGTTGGCGCGGTCGCCGAAGATTTCCAGGATGAGCGCGGTGCGGTCGAGCACCTTCACGCCCCAGGCGCGCTCCAGATTGCGCTGCTGCACCGGCGACAGCGGCCGGTCGATGACCACGAGGCCGATCTCGTCGGTGGTGATCCGGAGCTTGATTTCCTCCACCTTGCCCGTGCCGAACAGGGTTGCGGGGCGCGGCGCGGCAAGCCGCACGACGCCCGAGGCGACCACGTCCAGGTCGATGGCAAGCGCCAGGCCGATCGCCTCCTCGAGGCGGGCTTCCGGCGTGCGGGACGGGACCGGACTTCCGGCCGACGCGCTGCGCGCGTCGGCCGTCTGTTTCAGGTCCGGCAGAATGACGAACGCGCGCGTGCGCGCCGCAACCGTATCCGACGTGCCATCCGGGGCACGGTCAGCCGTCAGTGACGGTTCATGCGGACGGTGTTCCAATCAGCCTCCAGCCGCTTCTTCGCTCGGGTCGAACAGCTGCACCGGCTGGTTGGGCATGACGGTCGAGATCGCGTGCTTGTAGACGAGCTGCGAGTGTCCGTCGCGGCGCAGAAGTACACAGAAATTGTCGAACCAGGTCACCACGCCCTGGAGCTTAACACCATTCACGAGGAAGATGGTCAGCGGAGTCTTATTCTTACGGCAATAGTTGAGAAAGGTGTCTTGTAGGTTTTGTGTACGATCGGCCATAAGTTTGGTTTACCTTCTTATTTGGTGGTTGCTTGATTGGACGCCGCCCACACGCGACGGCATCATCCACCGTTATAGGGGTGTTCATTCACAGTTAGATGGTTGGTCTCCTCACGGTTCGCAATGTTGAAATAGCCCCGCAGGCGGTCCGGTTCCCCACGCTGCATATCGCGTGCCATCCCCTCGCCGCGTCGCTCAGACCGCGGTGGCCTCGACGACCTCGTGGAAGCGCTCCCGGAGGCCGGTCGCGATCGAGCCCGGCTTGCCGTTGCCGATCGAATGGCCGTCGATGCGCACCACCGGCATCACCAGCGTCGTCGCCGCCGTGATGAACGCCTCGCGCGCCCTGTAGGCCTCTTCCAGCGTGAACGGGCGCTCCTCGACCGTCAGGTTGTCGCGCCTGGCGAGATCGAGGATCGCCGCGCGGGTGATGCCCTTCAGGATGCCGTGCTCGGCCGGACGGGTCACCAGCGCGCCGTCGGCGGTGACGATCCACGCATTGGTGGACGAGCCTTCCGTCACGTAGCCGTCGGCGTCGACGAACCACGCCTCCTTGGCCCCTGCCCGCTTCGCCTTCTGCTTGGCCATCACGTTGGGCAGCAGCGACACCGACTTGATGTCCACCCGTTCCCAGCGGTTGTCCGGCACGGAGATGACCGCGACGCCGTCTTCCGCCGTCTTCGCCGCCTTGCGCGGGTCGGCCGCCCGCGCGGTGACCACCAGCGCCGACGGCGTGCCCTCGGCCGGGTAGGTGTGCTCGCGCGGCGCCACGCCCCGGGTGACCTGCATGTAGATCATGCCGTTCTTCACCAGGTTGCGGCGCACCACCTCGCGCATGACCATGGTCAGCGCCTTGCGGCCCATGGGCGACGGGATTTCCAGTTCCGACAGCGAGCGCTCCAGCCGGTCGAGATGGCGCGTGGTGTCGATCAGCGCGCCGTCCTTCACCTCGCAGACCTCGTAGACGCCGTCGGCGAACTGGTAGCCGCGGTCCTCGATGTGGACCGTTGCGGTATCGTGGGGCCGGTACTGGCCATTGACGTAGGCGATGCGGCTCATGGTCACTCCAATGCGAAGTTCGATCGGTTGGCGCGCGCCGTTCGGCGCGGGGCTCAGAAGAACTCGAGGCTCACCCGGAACATCTGTTCCACCTGGCGCACCTGCTCGGCGAGCGCGAAGATCACCACCCGGTCGTGGGCCTGGATCTGCGTGTCGCCCTGCGGGGTGATCGCCTGCTTGCGCCGGTAGATCGCACCGATGCGGATGCCCTCGGGCAGGTTCAGGTCCCTGAGCGGCTTGCCCACCAGGGAAGAGGTTTCGAGCGCCTCGGCCTCGATCACCTCCGCCGCTCCGTTCTGCAAGGAATGGACCGAGCGGATGCGGCCCCTGCGCACATGCCGCAGCACCCGCGAGATCGTCACCGCCCGCGGGTTCACGTAGGCGTCGATCCCGAGCGCGTGGGCGAAGGCCGGATAGCTCGCGTTGTTGATCAGGCTGAGGTTGCGCTTGCAGCCCAGCGTCTTCGCCATCACGCCGGCGATGATGTTGGCCTGGTCGTCGTTGGTGACGGCGACGAGCACGTCGGCGTCCTGGATGTCGGCCTCCAGCAGGATCTCCTGGTCCAGCGAGGAGCCGTGGAGGATCACCGTGCGGCGCAGCTCGTCGGCGATCTCGACGGCGCGGGCCCTGGACTGCTCGATGATCTTCACCTTCACGTTCGGCTTGCGCCGTTCCAGCTCGCGGGCGACGTACGCGCCGATGTGGCCGCCGCCGGCGATCACCACCCGCTTCGCCTCCGGCTCGTCGTGGCCGAAGATGCCGAGCGTCCGGCGTACCTGGTCGAGCTTGGCGACCACGTAGACCAGATCGCCCACGACGATGGTGTCGTCGCTCTGGGGCACGAACAGGCGGCCATTGCGGAAGACGCCGGTGACGACGGCGCCGAGGTCCGGGAACAGCTCGGTGAGCTGGCGCAGCGGTGTGTCGATGACCGGGCAGTCCTCGCTGCACAGGATACCCACCACGAACACCGAGCCGTCGGCGAACATCACCGTCTCCACCGCCCCCGGCAGCGACAGCCGCCGCAGCACCGTCTCGCCGACCTCGATCTCCGGCGAGATGATCACGTCGATGGGCAGGTGGTCGCGGGCGAACAGGTCCTGGTAATGCGGCTGCAGGTAGCTCTGGGCGCGGATGCGGGCGATCTTGGTGGGCACGTTGAACAGCGTGTGCGCCACCTGGCAGGCAACCATGTTGACCTCGTCGGCCTGGGTCACCGCGATCAGCATGTCGGCATCCTCGGCGCCGGCCTGGGCCAGCACGTCCGGATGCGAGCCGTAGCCCACCACCCCGCGCACATCGAGCGTGTCGCGGATGATGTTGATGAGCCGCGGCGACGTGTCGATCACCGACACGTCGTTTTCTTCCTGGGCGAGCTTCTCGGCGATACCGAAGCCGACCTGCCCGGCACCACAAATCACGATGCGCATTCGTCCTCGCTCGCGCGTCCCGCCGTGCCCACGGCCCTGGATCCCGCGCCCACTGTCAGCCCACAGGTCTGCTGTCGACGCATGTCGCCGACCTCACTCACGCGATGCCTAGCGACTTCAGCTTGCGATGCAAGGCGGAGCGTTCCATTCCGACGAACTCCGCGGTGCGCGAGATGTTGCCGCCGAAGCGGTTGATCTGTGCCTTCAGGTAGTCGCGCTCGAAGATCTCGCGGGCGTCCCGGAGCGGCAGGGCCATGAAATGCTCGCCCCCTGGCCCCGACGACAGCGGCGGCACCAGCGCGCCCACCTCCGACGGCAGCAGGTCGGCGGAGATCGGCTCGTCGATGTCCTGGTCGCGGGTCAGGATCAACAGCCGCTCAACGTTGTTCTTGAGCTGGCGGATGTTCCCCGGCCAGTCGTGCGCCTGCAGCACCGCCATCGCGTCGTCGCCGATGATGCGCATCGGCAGGCCCGAGGCCGTGGTGATCTGCCGCATGAAATGGTCGACCAGCAGCGGGATGTCCTCGCGGCGCTCGGCCAGCGACGGGACCCGGATCGGCACGACGCTCAGGCGGTGGAACAGGTCTTCGCGGACGCGCCCGTCCTCGATCTCCGACTGCAGGTCGCGGGCGCTCGAGGAGATGATGCGGACGTCGACGTGCACCCGGGTGGAGCCGCCGACGCGGGTGAACGTCTGATCCACCAGCACCCGCAGGATCCGCCCCTGGGTCTCCAGCGGCATGTCGGCGATCTCGTCCAGGTAGAGCGTGCCGCCGTGGGCCTCCTCAAGCGCGCCGACGGCGCGCGGGCCGCCGTTCGACGACTCGGTGCCGAACAGCGCTTCCTCGACCCGCTCGGGCGTGATGGTCGCGGCGTTGACGATGACGAACGGCCCGTCGGCGCGCTGCGACGACATGTGGATCGACCGCGCAACCAGCTCCTTGCCCGATCCCGAGGGCCCCGACAGCAGCGTCCGGCTGTTGGTGGGCGCCACCCGGCCGATGGTGGCGCGCAGCGAGCTCATGGCCGCCGACTGCCCGATCAGCTCGCCCGCCTCGCCGGCGCGCGCCTTCAGGTCGGCGACCTCGCGGCGCAGCTTGGAGGCCTCCAGCGCGCGCTCGGCGGCCAGGATCAGCCGGTCGGCCTTCAGCGGCTTCTCGATGTAGTCGTAGGCGCCGCGCTTGATGGCGGACACCGCCGTCTCGATGTTGCCGTGGCCGGAAATAATCACCACCGGCAGGCTCGGATGCTGCTCCTTCACCTGGTCCAGCAGCGCCAGCCCGTCGAGCCGGCTGCCCTGCAGCCAGATGTCGAGGAACAGCAGGCTGGGCTTGCGCGTCGCGATCTCCTCCAGGGCCTCGTCGGAGTGCGCGGCGGTGCGAGCGGAGAAGCCCTCATCCTCCAGGATACCGGCGATCAGATCGCGGATGTCCCTTTCGTCGTCGACGATCAGAATATCGGTGGCCATGAATTCCTAACCCGCAGCTGTGGGTGAAGACGGTGAAGCTTGAATGGCAGGCAGGCCGTCGTCGGACGGCCCCGCCGCGGCGAGGATCAGCCGCACGCATGCGCCGCGCTGATCGTGGCCCACGGCCCGGGCGTCGAGCAGCTCGACGCGGCCGCCGTGGTCCTCGGCGATCTTTCCGACAATTGCGAGGCCGAGGCCGGTGCCCTTCTCGCGCGTCGTCATGTACGGCTCCAGCAGCCGCTGGCGGCCTTCCTGCGGAAGGCCGATGCCGTTGTCGACGATCTCGACGATGTGGTTGCCGTTCTCGGTGCGGATCGTCACGTCGATGTGTCCCGGCGTGGCGGCCCGCTCCTCCTCGCTCACCTGCTCGATCGATTCGGCGGCGTTCTTCACCAGGTTGGAGATCGCCTGGACGATCAGCCGGTGGTCGAAGCGGCCGATGACCTTTTCCTCCGGGAAGTGGGTGTCCACTTTCACGCCCGGGTGGCCGACGCTCTGCAGGAAGACGCCCTCGCGCACCGCATCGGTGAGGTTGCGTTCCTCGATGACCGGCTTAGGCATCCGCGCGAACGACGAGAACTCGTTGACCATGCGGCCGATGTCGCCGACCTGGCGGATGATGGTGTCGACGCACTGGTCGAACACCTCCCGGTCGTCCTCGATGCGCTTGCCGTAGCGGCGCTTCAGGCGTTCCGCCGAGAGCTGGATCGGCGTCAGCGGGTTCTTGATCTCGTGGGCGATGCGGCGCGCCACGTCGGCCCAGGCGGAGGTGCGCTGGGCGGACACCAGATCGGTGATGTCGTCGAACGTCACCACCCACCCTTGCCGGCGGGCATCCGCCCGGTCGACGGTGATGCGCACCGCCACGATCCGTTCCTTGCCGTCGCGGTTGAGCGTGATCTGGCCCTGCCGCGCCCGGAACCCGAGGCGCGGCCCGGTGTCCATCAGGCCGGCGAGCTCGGGCACGCAGTCCCTGAGCGGCTGGCCGGCCAGGTCCTCCTCGCGCACGCCGAGGATCTCGAGCGCCGAGCGGTTCGCGAGCGACAGCGTGCCGTCGGGCTCGATGCCCAGCACGCCCACCGTCACGCCGGCGAGAACCGCCTCGGTGAAGCGGCGCCGCTGGTCGATCTGCTCGTTGGCGGACAAAAGCTCCTCGCGCTGCGAGCGCAGCTGCGTCGTCATCGTGTTGAAGGTCTCGCCGAGATGGGCGAGATCGCCGTCGTGGGGATTGATCGGCACCTCGGTGGACAGGTTGCCGTGCGAGACGGAATCGGCGGCGTCGATCAGCCTCCGGATCGGCGCGACGAGCCGGTTGGAGAACCCGAATCCGAGCCACAGCGCCGAGACGAGCAGCACCAGCGTCACGCCGGCATAGACCAGCGCGAAGGCCACCTGCATGCCGAGCCGGCTGTCGTCGAGCGATTTGTATTCCTCGGCGTTCTCCTGGCTGAGCCGCAGGTAGGCGAGCACCCGCGGGTCCATCGGGCGCGCGATGTAGAGGTAGAGGTCGTCGTAGGCCTTCAGGCGGAGGATGCCGCCCACCTGGTTGGCGTCGCCCGGCGCGATCATCACCGGACTGCCGTCCTCGGCGCGCTTCAGCGCCGGTTCCGGCGGCATGGCGATCTCGAGGTCGGGATTGACGACGGCGCTGGTGATCACGTTGCCGTCGGCCGACAGCAGGAACGCCTTGGGCAAGAGCCGCAGCGACGTCTGGGTCTGCAGGTAGCTGTCGAACCGCGCCGGCTCGTGGTCGTAGAGCGGCCGCGCGCGGTCGATGTCCAGGGCCATGGCGATCAGGTCGCCACGCAGCACGCGGGCGTGTTCCTCCACGTAGGCGTCCGCGACGGCGACCGAATTGTCGACGATCGCCCGGGTGCGCTCCTCGAACCAGCGGTCGAGGCCGCGGTTCAGCGTGATCACCGCCACCACGGCGACGAGCGCCGCCGGCAGCACGGCCATCAGCGAGAACAGCGCCAGGATGCGGACATGCAGCCGGGACCCGGCCCGGCCTTCCCGCCGCGCGAGCCACAGGCTGCGGATCTCCCACGCCACCCCGAACAGCAGGATCGTGACCAGCGCGCCGTTGATCATCAGCGCGAGGTGCACCACTCGCTTGGTGGGGGCGATCGGCGTCAGGCCCGTCAGGACCAGGAAGGTCACGGTGACGGAAAGCAGCGCGAGCCCGACGATCCACAGCCCGAGGATACGCACCCAGCGGTTCCGGTCCGACCCGTTCCCGCCGATGGGCTGTGTGATGAAGATGTCGTTCGAGGTCATGAAACCGAAAAGCTTGGGGCCGAGTCACCGCGGTGAACGTTACCGATAAACAACAATGTTGCCGAAATGAGACGGAGAGGTCGAGACGCGCCTGATACGGGCTCGAAACGCGCCCTAGCCGCGCCGGGCGTGGATCCCGCTGTCGGCGACCGGTTCCTCGTCCTTGCCGCTCTCCCAGCCCAACTGGACCGGCAGGGTTTCGTCGTCGGCGGGCGGCACGGGTTGGCCGGCCAGCCGCAGCGTGCGCTCCAGCAGCTGCTCGTAGATCGGCCGGCCGCCGAGCAGCTCCGCCACGATGTTGGAGACCACGCAGGTGACGAAGACGGGCAGGAGCAGGTCGAACGACCCGGTCAGCTCCAGCACCAGCACGATGCCCACCATCGGCGCGCGAATGGTCGAGGTGAACAGGCCGCCCATCGCGGCGATCGCGAACGCGACGGGCAGTCCCTCGGCGTGCGGCAGCACGAGCGCCATCGCGGCGCCGAGCGCCAGTCCGGCCGAGGTGGCGAGCGTCAGGATCGGCGCGAAGATGCCGCCCGGCGCGCCGACCGAGTAGCTCGCCATGGTGGACCCGAGCCGCAGCACCACCAGCATGCAGAGGCCCAGCACGGTCCAGTGCTCGGCCACCAGCGTCAGGATGAGCCGTTCCCCGCCCTGGGCCGCCCCGGGATAGACGATCAGCAGCGCGCCGATGACGAGGCCCCAGAGCGCCGGGAAGACGTAGGGATTGGTGTGTCTGCCGATGCTCTGGACCGCGTCGAGCGACCACAGGAGCAGGCGATTGAAGCCGACACCGAACAGGCCCAGAACCGCGCCGAGCACGACGAACGCGATCAGGTACTGCGGCGCCACCGCGAGCCCCATGATCGGCAGGTCGGGGCCGACGCCGGCGATCTCCTCGGTCACGAGGGTCGCGAACCCCGCCGCGATGGCGACGCCCATGTAGGTGCGGAACGTGTAGGGAAACTGCTTGCGGGTTTCCTCGATGACGAACAGGACGGCGGCGAGCGGCGCGTTGAAGGCCGCCGCCAGGCCGGCCGCCGCGCCGGCGGCAAGAAGGCCCTTCCGTTCGATCTTGCCGGGGCGGGCGTATTCCGACAGCGCCGCCGCGATGCTGGCGCCCATGTGGATGGTCGGCCCTTCCCGGCCGACGACGAGGCCGCTGCCGATCGACAGCAGCCCGCCGAAGAACTTCACCGGCAGGATCCGGCGCCAGCGCACCGGCCGCAGGTCCTCCAGCGCCCCCTCGATCTCCTGGACGCCCGAACCGCCGGCCTCGGGGGCGAAGCGCCGCACCAGGTAGACCGCGCCCACCACCATCGCGCAGCTGGAGAGCGCCGTCAGCACGATCGCCGTCGGCGTGCCGAATCGTCCGGCGGACGTCGCGTGCCAGGTGAGGATGGCATCGGCGACCAGGTGGAAGACCGTGCCGACGAAGCCGGTGAGCAGGCCGACGGCCATCGCCAGGACGTAGAACCACGCATCCGATACGCGCGATGGCGATCCTGGCTTGTTCACTGACGCCCCTGCCCCTTGCCTGCGGCCCTGCCGAACCGCGCTCCGCGCGCCGGCGACCCGGAGCGCGAGTACCGCGCTAGCGCGAGACGTCTTTGCGATCAAGCCGATGGTGTCGCAAACCGCGGGCCAGGACGCCACCCGTCATGCTTGCAACGACAGGTGTTCGCGCGATAGCAGTGCAGACCCGGCGCTGTCGGGTCGCTCCCGCCGAGCCTCGGCGCGCCCGGTTATCGCCCCGCGCGCATCTGCATCCCTTGCGTGGTCCGATGTCACCGTTTGTTCGCGTCTTCCTTCCGTTTTCGGCGGGCTATCTGGTCAGCTACCTCGTTCGCGTCATCAACGCGGTGGCGGGCGAGCCGATCAGCGTCGAGTTCGGCCTCACCCCCGGCGAGCTCGGGCTTCTGACCAGCCTCTATTTCTTCGCGTTCGCGCTGGCGCAGCTTCCCTTCGGCGTGCTCATCGACAAGTTCGGACCGCGGCGCGTCCAGGCGGCACTGATGCTGATGGCCGGTGCCGGCTGCCTGCTGTTTGCCCATGCGTCGTCCTTCGCCGAACTCAGCATCGCACGCCTGATCATCGGCCTCGGCACCGCGACCTGCCTGACGGCGTCCTTCACCGCCTACCGGCTGTGGTTCCCGGCAGACCGGATTCCGATGATCAACGGCCTGCACATGGCGGCCGGCTCGATCGGCGCGTTCTTCGGCGGCACGCCCACCGAGGCGCTGGTGCAGGCGCTCGGCTGGCGCGGGGTGTTCGACGTGATCGCTGCCGCGACGGTGCTGGCTTCCTTCGCCACCATGCTCATGGTGCCGCGCCGCGACATGCACGGCACGGCCCCGCCGATGGGCCTGCTGCTCCGCGAACTGCGCGACATCCTCACGGCCAGGGCCTTCTGGCGCCTCTGCCCGATCTCCAGCATGGTCCAGGGCGTGCTGCTGTCGGTCGGCAGCCTGTGGGCCGGCCCGTGGCTCCGCGACGCCGCCGGCGTGTCCGCGACTGGCGCTGCCGCCTGGCTGTCGGTCATCGCCATTGCGCTGATGGCCGGCTTCGTCGGGTTCGGCTGGGTGGTCCAGCAGGCCGCCCGCGGCGGACGCTCCTCCGAGCGCGTGATGATCGCCGGCACCCTCGCCTTCTTCGTCGTGCAGTTCCTGATGATCGTGCTGCCGCCGCAGACGGCCGCGCCCCTGTGGCTGCTCTACGCCATGACCGGCACCGTCGGCGTGTCGTGCTTCGCGGTGCTCGCTCCGGCGTTCTCGCGCCGCGCCTCGGGCCGGGTGAACACGGCGCTCAATTTCTTCGTGTTCGTGGTGGCGTTCCTGATCCAGTGGCTGTTCGGCGAGTTCCTCGACTTCTTCCCCGCCGAGGGCGGCGGCGCCACGGCGCAGGGCTACCAGATCGGGTTCGCGATCCTGCTGGCCCTCCAGGTGCTGGCGCTGGTGCCGCTGCTCCTCACCCGGCCGCCGGTGCCGGTTGAGGACTGACGCCCGAAAGCAGGCCGAGCGTGTCGACCTGCCGTTTCTGAGAAACGCCATTAATACAGCGACTTGACCGGGAACGTTCACGTCCTGGCCCGCGGCCAGGACGTGAACTCTAGGCCGGGCGTCCGCCCAGCAGGTCGCCAAGGGTCAGCCCGATCACCTTCATCGCCTTGCGGAAATCGTCGAGGTTGAGGGATTCGTCGGCGGCGTGGCTGTCGTTGTCGCCGGTCACCTGGGCGCTGGCGCCGTAGAGCACCGTCGGAATGCCGGCGGCCGCGTAGTGGCGGGCGCTGGTGTAGACCGGCGCGCCGGTGACCGCGACATCCCGCCCGAGCACCTCCGACGCATGGCGCCGCAGTGGATCGACCAGCCGCTCGATGCCCTCGACGGGGTGCATGGCGCCGGCCAGCATGATGCGACGGCATTCCACCTCGATGCCGTCGTGCTCGCCGGCCGCCGTATGGACGAGCTCGGTGAGCTGCGCCTCGACCTCCTCCGGATTTTCCTCGGGGATCAGCCGGCGGTCCACCTTCATCACCACCCGGTCCGGGACGACGTTGGTGTGGATGCCGCCGGCGATGGTGCCGACCGTCAGCTTGGCCGAGCCGATGCCGTCTTCCCTGCTCACCACGCTGGCGAGCCGCGCCCGCTCCTGGTAGAGCGCCACCAGGATCGGTGTCGCCGCCTCCAGGGCGTCGTGGCCGGCCTCGGGCACCGCCGCGTGAGCGGATCGGCCCCGGACCAGGATCTCCATGTGCAGGCAGCCGTTGTGGGCCGTGGTGACGGCGCCGACGAAGCCGGCGCAGATCGCATAGTCGGGCGTCGACAGGCCCTGGCCGATCAGCCACTGCGGGCCGATGAAGCCGCCGGTCGCCTCGTCGAAGGAGATGTGCAGCTCCACGGTGCCGTTGGCGTCGCGGCTCTCCTCGGAGGCCGCGAACGCCTGCAGTGCGAAGGCGTAGGTGGCGAGGTCACCCTTGGCGTCGTTGGTGCCACGCCCGTAGATCGCGCCGCCCTGGATGTTGGCGGCGTAGGGGTCGCTGTTCCACCCCTCGCCCGGCGGCACCACGTCGCCGTGGCTGGAGAGCGCGATCGTCGGTCCGGTCCCGTCGCCGAACGTCTTGCGGACCAGGAGGTTCGTCGCGCTCCGCATCCCGAACTGGCGGGCGAACGGATCGGGCACCGGATGGACCTCGACCGTGAACCCGAGCTCCTCGTAGAGCCCGGCGATCGTGTCGGCCGCCTCGGCGCAGTCGCCGGGCGGGTTTTCGGATGGCACCTTGATCAGCGCCTGCAGGAACGCCACAGCCTCGGCGAACCGACTGTCCACCTCCGTTTCGATCATCGTTTTCGCCTCATGGGATCAGCACCGTCGTGCCGGTGGTCTTCCGGTTCTCCAGATCGGTCTGGGCGCGGCCCGCCTCCTTCAGCGGATATTCCTGGTTGATCCGGATCTTCACCGCGCCGGAGGCGACCACGTCGAACAGGTCGGCCGCCGTTTCCTCCAGTTCCGAGCGCTCCGCCACATAGTGGAACAGCGTCGGCCGGGTGGTGAAGATGCCGCCCTTCTGGTTGAGGATCTGCAGGTCGAAGTTCTTGATCGGGCCGGACGACTGCCCGAACGGGACCCACATGCCCAGCCGCCGGATGCAGTCGAGCGAGGCCGGATAGGTGTCCTGGCCGACCGAATCGTAGACCACGTCGACGCCCTTGCCGCCGGTGATCTCCTTCACCCGCTCGACGAAGTTCTCGGTCCGCGAGTTGATCACGTGGTCGTAACCGTGCGCCTTGGCGAGCTCGATCTTGTCGGGCGAGCCCGCCGTACCGATCACGGTGGCGCCCAGATGCTTGGCCCACTGGCCGGCGATCAGGCCGACGCCGCCCGCCGCCGCGTGGAACAGGATGGTGGTGCCGGGCGTCACGTTGAAGGTCCGACGCAGCAGGTAGCGCGCCGTCATGCCCTTCAGCATCATGCCGGCCGCGGTCTTGTCGTCGATCCCGTCGGGCACCTTCACCAGCCGGTCCGCCTCGATCAGCCGCGCCTCGCCGTAGCCGCCCAGCGTTCCGGCGTAGGCCACGCGGTCGCCCGGCGCGACGGTGTCGACGCCCTCGCCCACCGCCTCGACGACGCCGGCGCCCTCGTTGCCGGGGATGAACGGCAGCGACGGCGCCTTGTAGAGGCCGGTGCGGAAGTAGGTGTCGATGTAGTTGAGCCCGACCGCGGTGTGGCGGACCCGCGCCTCGCCGGGCCCCGGCTCGCCCACCTCGATCTCTTCCCAGCTGAGGACCTCCGGTCCCCCGGTCTTGTGGACGACGATGGCGTGGGTCATTGCGGCTCCCTTCGTGGTTCTGGCGGGCCGGGCGGCCGGCGGAAGATGGTTCCCACCGGCCGCGCCGGCCCGATGATGGTCAGGCGGGCGGCAGGCTCAGTGGCCCGCGTCCGCTCCCGTCCGCGCGATATGCCTGTTCCGCCGCGCGATGTTGAACATCTCCACCAGGGCCGAGAACGCCATGGCGAAGTAGATGTAGCCGCGCGGGATGTGGAATCCGAGCCCGTCGGCGATCAGCGCCACGCCGATCAGCAGCAGGAAGGACAGCGCCAGCATCTTGGTGGTCGGGTGCCGCTTGATGAAGTCGGCGACCGGCCCCGACGCGACGAACATGATGCCGATGGAGATGACCACGGCGGCGATCATCACCTCCACGTGCTGGGCCATGCCCACGGCGGTGACGATCGAATCGACCGAGAACACCAGGTCGATGACCAGGATCTGGGCGATCACCGACCAGAACGCCGGCGGCGCGGGCTTTTCGCCGAGGCCGTGCTCGTCGCCCTCGATGCCGGCGTGGATTTCCAGCGTGCCCTTCACCAGCAGGAACGCGCCGCCGGCCAGCAGGATGATGTCGCGCCAGGAGAACGCCTCGCCGAACAGCGTGAACAGCGTCGCCGTCAGCCCGATGATCCAGGAGATCACAAGCAGGAGCAGGATCCGCATGATCAGCGCCAGGGCCAGGCCGATCTTGCGGGCGCGGTCCGACTGCGACTGCGGCAGCCTCGACACCAGCACGGAGATGAACACGATGTTGTCGATGCCGAGCACGATCTCCATCACGGTCAGCGTGACAAGGCTCGCCCAGATCTGCGGGTCAGAGATCCATTCCATCAATCATTCCCCGATCGGGTCACGCGGCGCGCCGTCGTGCCCTGGACATGCGTTTCAAGGTCCCCGCCAGTCCAGCCGGCAGAGCTCGGCGGACCGTCCGGCGAAGTTCCAGTTCCGGCCGAACGCCCGCATCTTGCTGCGGTCGGCCTTGCATACCGTGATGTCCGGCGCAATCCAGTACTGGCTGTTGGAAATGACCACGGCCTCGCCTGGTTCCTTGCCGGCGACCGGTGTCAGCGCCCCTTCCACGTAATTCTCGATGGTTACCCGGCGCGTCTCGCCGTCGAGGCCGTAGGAAATCGGCGCGCGGTGGACGCCGAGAAAGCGGCCGACGAGGATCGACAGCAGCGCCGTGGTCCCGCCCGCCTTGCCGGTGAAGATCCGCGTCAGCGCCTTGGTCTGGTAGACCGACGCGCGGTCGTCGACGATCAGCCCGGCGGTCCAGTTGCCGCGGCTCATCAGGCCGGGAATCTCCATGATCAGCCCGACCTTCACGCCGGAGAGGTCGACGTCGCCGAAGTGTCCGTCGTCGATGCGCACCGCCGCCCAGGTCTGGCAGTAGCCCTCCGTCGGCGGATGCTGCCCGAGCGACAGCACGCACGGGCAGAACACCGTGCAGTTGCACGACAGAACCAGCTCCCCCTTCAGCTCCCACGGTTCGTTGGCCATTGGTCCGTTTCCCCGATGTGTCTTGTTCTTATGCCAGTCCCATCAGCCGGCGACCCGGCTCCGACACGGCGAGCAGCAGCAGTCCCCAGCCGACCAGGCCGACGCCGATCGACCAGGTCAGCCCCCGCCCCGACGTCGTCTTCTCCGCCACCATCAGCACCGTCAGCACCGCCATCCACACGACGTTCATCACGCCGACGGCGAACATCACCACCATCAGCGCCCAGCAGCAGCCGAGGCAGAACAGCCCCTCCTCTAGCCCGAGCCGGTACATGCCGTGCGCCGAGGTCCGCCAGCGCGTGAACAGGATCGAGAACGGCGCGCGGCAGCGCACCAGGCACGCATATTTCGCGGAGGTGAACTGGTAGACACCGGCGGCGATCAGCGTCGTGCCGGCGAGCGCCGGCGCCAGCGGCGTCATCGACGGCGACAGCGTCCCCAGCCAGACGAGCGCCAGCTGCGCGGCCGTCGCCAGCACCGCGAACGCCAGCCAGACGCTGACGTATCCGCCGGCCAGCACGAACACCGAGGGAACGCGCATCTTCTTGCGCGCGGCCTCGGCCGCGATGTCGGAATAGGTGGTGAACATCGGCACCGCCGACGGCAGCATCATCGCGAACACCATCGCCGCCCACATGGCGAACGTCACCGCCGCGGCGGCCGGGTCGATGCCGGTGGCGAGCGTCGCCGGGGTGCACAGCGCCAGCAGAAAGGTCGGGATCGTCGGGCCCGATCCGAGCGCCGTCAGGTTCATGCCCGGCCCGAGCGCCCCGCGCGCCGCGTCCGGTACCGACAGCACGACGGTTGCGAGATAGGCCCAGCCCAGCAGCACCGCGACCGCCGTCGCCGCGTAGACCAGCGTGCGGCTGCGGGTGAGCGGGTGTCGCGCCGGCGACGGATCGCTGGCCGCCGGGCCGTCGTCGCCGGAGGGAATGGGGTGATGAAGCGGCTGCCGGGTCGGCATGGGCGGCGCGGGGTCCGGGAAGGGCAAGGCGCTCACGAAAGCAGCGAACGCATCGCCGAACAAGTGCTTCGGCCCTTGGCACTCGCGCCGGGACCGCCACATGGATATTAGCATCGCAGCAACGGTCACGGCGAGAGACGATCCGGAGACGCCCCATGGACGAGCACGATACCAGCACGCACCACGAGATCGTCGTGGTCGGCGCCGGCCCGGCCGGGCTCACGGCGGCGCTTCTCCTGAAGGCGCAGGGCTTCGACGTCGCGCTGGTGGGCCCCCGGCACGCCGGCGATCCGCGCACCACCGCCCTGCTCACCGGGTCGGTCAACGTGCTCGACGCGGCCGGCGCATGGGATGCCGCGGCGCCCCACGCCGCCCCCATGCGCGCCATGCGAATCGTCGACGCGACCAACCGGCTGATCCGCGCGCCGGAGGTGACGTTCGAGGCCGGCGAGATCGGCCTGGAGGCGTTCGGCTACAACATCGCCAACAACGCGCTGAACGACAGCCTGGGCGCCGCCGCCGAGGCCGCCGGCCTTCCCTGGATCCAGGCGCCGGTCACCGATGTCGTCCACGGGGGCGAGAAGATCACGCTGGTGTCCGGCGAGCGGACCTTCACCGCCCGGCTGGCGGTTGCGGCCGACGGCGCGCATTCGTTCCTGCGGGAAGCCGCCGACATCGGGGTGCGCACCTGGGACTATCCCCAGCACGCCTTCGTCACGACCTTCGGCCACAGCGGCCCCCATCACGATACCTCGACGGAATTCCACACGCCGTCCGGCCCGTTCACCGTGGTGCCGCTCGAGGCCCGCCGGTCGAGCCTCGTCTGGGTGGAGCGCGCCGAGGAGGTCGCCCGCATCGAGACCCTGTCCGACCGCGAGCTGTCCCGCGAGATCGAGCGGCGCAGCCACCGGCTGCTCGGCGCCGTGACCGTCGAGGCCTCGCGGGGATCCATCCCCCTCGGCGGCATGGTCGCCCGCAAGCTCGCCGCCCGGCGGACCGTTCTGATCGCCGAGGCCGGCCACCGCTTCCCGCCGATCGGCGCCCAGGGCCTCAATCTCGGCTTCCGCGACATCGCAGGGCTGGTGGAGGTGCTGGTCGCCGCACGCCGGTCCGCCGCCGACCTCGGCGGCGCCGGCACGCTCACCGCCTACGAGAAGAGCCGCAAGCCCGACATCGAGAGCCGAACGCTGGCCGTCGATCTCCTGAACCGGTCGCTGCTGAGCGGGTTCCTGCCGGCCTCCGCCGCGCGCGGGCTCGGACTCTACGCCGCCACCCGCTTCGGCCCGCTCCGGCGCTTCATGATGCGCGAGGGCCTGACGCCCAGCCTCGGCGCGCCGCGCCTCAGCCGCGGCCTGCCGCTGGCGTGAGACGGGTCTAGAACAGCGCCTTCGGAAGCAGGTCGTGGGTGACGAGGTAGAGGAGCGCCGTCACCGTCACCACCGAGGCGACCGTGCCGATCAGCACCGCGCTCGACGCCCGCTCGACATAGACCTGGTACTGGCTCGCCAGCACGAAGCAGTTGGTCGCTGGCGGCAGCCCCGCCATCAGCACGGCCGTGGCGATCCACAGCGGATCGATTCCGCCCACCCAGCTCAGCACCAGGAAGATCAGCACCGGGTGCAGCACCAGCTTGATGGCCAGCAGCAGCGGCAGTTCGCCGGGCACCCGCCGGATCGACCGGCTCGACACCGTCACGCCGATGGCAAACAGCGCGCACGGGGCCGCCGCGCCGCGCAGCATCGAGAGCAGCCGGTCCAGCGCCTCAGGCGGCTCGAAGTCGATCGCCGCCGCGGCGATGCCGGCGATCGTCGCGACGATGAACGGGTGGGTGAGGATGCGCCGCGCGATGATGAGCCCGGTGCGCCACGCGCTCTCGTGCTCCCGGCTCCCCACCGACATCAGGATCGGCACGAGCACGAACAGCAGAGCGCTGTCGAAGCAGAAGATCAGCGCGGTGGGCACGGTGGCGAGCGGTCCGAGCGCCGCCAGCGTCAGGCCCGGCCCCAGGTAGCCGATGTTGGAGTAGGAGCCGACCAGGCCCTGGATCGCCGCCACCCGCACGTCGCCCCGGGTCCTCAGGTAGCCGACCAGGAACGCCAGCGCGAACATCACCGCCGTCACGGCCGTGGTGGAGATGATGAAGCCCCAGCTTCCCATCTGTTCGATGGGCGTTTCCGCCAGAAGCTGGAAAAACAGCGCCGGAAGCGCCAGGTAGATCACGAAGAAATTGAGCCAGGAGAGCCCGTCCGTCGACAGGTCCATCAGCTTCCCCGCGCCGTACCCCAGGAAGATCAGGCCGAAGAACGGAAAGGCGAGCGAGATGACGTGGTTCATGCGGATCGCACCGCCCGCGGGCGCGTCGCGACGATCGACGGCATCGGCGCTGCCGGGACCATCGGGGCGATCGTGAGAGAGACCGGACGCGCTTTCATTTCCCGCACCAACTCGTTGGAATAAAGGGCATTCCCGCCTCTCGATCGATTCGGGGAAGCCGCGCGGCGATCCGGTGGGGCCGGCAGGCCCCATCAAAGGTCAAAGCGGCGCCTGCGTCAAAGCCCATGGACAGGCGGGGCGTAACCGCCCTACCCGTCCTTGCCTGTGCCAGGCTGCCCGCTCCGCACCTCCGCGGTCTCGGGCGGCGATCGTCAAGTGTCCGGACCCGTGAAGTGACCACGTCTGCCTTCTATCCCGGCCCGTTCGGCCCGCTGCGCATGCGGCTGGAATATCTCGGCCTCAGGGCGGGGCTTGCCCCCGTGCGCGCGCTGCCGCTCGACACCGCCTCGGCGGTCAGCGGCCGGCTGTGGCGCACCTTTGCCCCCCACATGCGCCGGCACGCCCGGGTCCGCGAACATCTCGCCTTCGCCTTCCCGGAGCTCAGCGCCGACGCCCGCGAGCGGATCGCGGTGGCGAGCTGGGAAAACCTCGGACGCGTCGTCGCCGAAAGCGCCCACGTCGACGCATTGGTCGCAGATCCCTCACGCTTCGAGCTTCCGACCGATGTCGAGCGCTACCGCCGCCTGGCGCGCACCGGCTGCGTGTTCGTCTCGCTCCACCTCGGCAACTGGGAGGTCGCCGCGCTGCCGGCGCTCGGCCGGAACGTCTCGGTCGCCGGCACCTACCAGGCGATCCAGAACCCGCTGGTCGACCGCTACATCCGAAGCCTGCGGGAGCCGATCTACAGGGGCGGCCTTTTTCCGAAGGGCCACGCCACCGCCCGCAAGCTCGTTTCCATCGTGAAATCAGGCGGTTCGGTCGGGTTCCTGGCAGACCTTCGGGAGCGGCGCGGCATCAAGGTCGTGTTCTTCGACCGGCCGGCCTACGCCAACCCGTTTCCGGCCAGCCTCGCCCGCCTCGCCGACCTGCCCATCGTCGCCGGCTGCATGGTCCGCACCGAGGGCGCCCGCTTCCGCCTGCATCTCACCACCATCGAGCAGACCCGCACCGACGATCGGGCGCACGACGTGCTGCAGACGACCCAGACCATCCACGACACCTTCGAGCACTGGATCCGCGCCCACCCCGACCAGTGGATGTGGTCCCACCGCAAATGGGCGCTGCGGCCCGAGGACGAGGCCCGAGCCTGACCTGCACGCCGGGCTGGGGGAACCCGCCCGCCGGCTGCCACCGGGGCTTGTTTTGCGTCGCAGCATCGGCATGATCC
Source organism: Amorphus suaedae (assembly GCF_053629675.1). Classification (NCBI taxonomy): domain Bacteria; kingdom Pseudomonadati; phylum Pseudomonadota; class Alphaproteobacteria; order Hyphomicrobiales; family Amorphaceae; genus Amorphus; species Amorphus suaedae. Next base: position 504,835 of record NZ_JBRJIT010000001.1, read on the forward strand.
AGGAGAAGCGCCCGGCGCAGACCGGCGTCTGATGGAGGAGCCGTTGAAGACACCCCGCGCCTTTTTCGAGCCACTCGCCGTCGGTGCGCCCGCGCCCTTCCGCACGCTTCCGGTGTGCCTGGAGCGGATGATCCACTTCGTGCCGCCGCACATCGAGAAGGTGCGCGCCAAGGTGCCGGAGCTCGCCGGCAAGGTCGACGTGGTGCTCGGCAATCTGGAAGACGCCATTCCGGCCGACCAGAAGCTCGCGGCGCGCCAGGGCTTCATCGAGATGGCGAAGGCGACCGATTTCGGCGCCACCGGCCTCTGGACCCGCATCAACAGCTACGACAGCCCGTGGATGCTGGACGACGTGCTGGAGATCGTTCCGGCCATCGGCAACAAGCTCGACGTCATCATGGTGCCCAAGGTCAACGGCCCGTGGGACATCCACTACCTCGACCAGCTGCTGGCCCAGCTTGAGGCCCGGCACGGGATCGAGAGGCCGATCCTGCTGCACGCCATCCTGGAGACGGCCGAAGGCGTCGAGAACGTCGCCGCCATCGCCCAGGCGAGCCCGCGGATGCATGGCATGAGCCTGGGGCCGGCCGATCTCGCCGCCTCGCGCCGCATGAAGACCACGCGCGTCGGCGGCGGCCATCCGGGTTACCGCGTGCTGGCCGATCCGACCGCCGACGGCGGCGCACGGTCGAGCTACCAGCAGGACCTCTGGCACTACACCATCGGCCGGATGGTCGATGCCTGCGTCACCGCCGGCATCAAGCCGTTCTACGGCCCGTTCGGCGACTTCCAGGACCCCGATGCCTGCGAGGCCCAGTTCCAGAACGCCTTCCTGATGGGCTGCGTCGGCGCCTGGTCGCTGCACCCGAGTCAGATCGACATCGCCAAGCGGGTGTTCAGCCCGGATCCCGACGAGGTCGCCTTCGCCCGCCGCATCCTGGAGGCGATGCCGGACGGCAGCGGCGCGGTGATGCTCGACGGCAAGATGCAGGACGACGCCACCTGGAAGCAGGCCAAGGTCATCGTCGATCTGGCGAAGGCGGTGGCCGCCCGCGACCCGGATCTTGCTGCCGCCTACGGGGTGTAGGTCTTTAACCGGCGATCTATATTATTGCAGTGCGTCTGGGGATTCGTTAGGAGGGGCTGCTCGAGGATTTGGGGATGATAGACAAGGTGCGGACTGCAAAATTCCAGATAGGCCAGATCGTTTGTCACCGCATCTATCCGTTCCGCGGCGTCATCTTCGATGTGGACCCGACGTTCGCGAACACGGAAGAGTGGTGGCTCGCCATCCCGGAAGATGTGCGCCCGTCCAAGGACCAGCCCTACTATCACCTATTCGCCGAGAACGCCGAGACGGAGTACGTGGCCTACGTTTCCGAGCAGAACCTGCTTCCCGACGAGTCCGAGGAGCCGATCCGGCACCCCCAGGTGGCCGAGATGTTCGGCGGCCGCGAGGACGGGGTCTATCAGTCCCGCGAAATCCGCCGCCACTAGGCCAGCCTCGAGCGACGCCGCCGGATGATGCTGGCGGGTTCTCCCGCCCTGCGCGTTCCGCATGGGCCGTCACGGTACCGCCGGTGGGCGCTCAGCGCTCACGGCAGGAGCCTCAAATACCCCCGATAAACCGCTGATCTGAAACGCGAAACGGCGCCGCTATGGGCGCCGTGCGTGGGTCTGTGTCGTCATGCTCAAACGAAAAAAGCGCAGCCTTTCGGGCTGCGCTTTCTCCGATTTCGTCGGCGCTGGCAGGATCAGTTGCTGCCTTCGGCCGCCTTGCTGGCCTTCTTCTGCTCGTCGATGAGCCGCTGGCGGGCCTCCTGGGCCTTCCGGTTCAGCTCGTCCTGCAGCTGCTCCTGCTGCTGGCGCAGGGCCTGCGGGTCGAGGGCTGCGCCGTCGTAGGCCGAGGTGAAGCCCTTCAGGGTCACGTCGAAGTTCACCGGCTTCGCCTGCTGGTTCAGCGTGGTGAGCTTCAGCGTGCCGCCCGCCTTCAGCTGCGTCACGAACGCCGCGTCCACCACCATTTCGGCGTAGCAGGCGTTCGGGAAGCAGATCGAGTAGCGCGCCTGCGCCTGCTTGCCGCCGTCGATCTGCACGCGCAGACCCGGCTGGATCAGCATGCCGACCGGCACGGCGGACAGCAGCACCTTGCGCTCCTCGCCGGAGATCTCGCGGATCGCCACCGAAGCCAGGAACTGGCCGGAGTCGGTCCGGATCTCCTGGGTGATCAGGCAGACTTCCTTGTTCGTGTTCGGGTCGGTGTTGCACACCTTGACCCAGGCGTTGTCGGTCTGCTCGGTCTGCGCCTGGACCGGGGAGATGGCGCTCGCGACGGCGATCGCCCCGGCCACCAACAGGCCGGTTCGCGCCGGAGCCTTCATCATCATCTTGCGCTCAGCCATTTGAACTCCATCCGGGTTAGTACTGGCCGCCTCTCGGCGATGCCGAGCACGGGTCCGAAGCCATCTTCGGCGGTTGTACCGCCGCGCGGCTCCCGCGCCAAGGTGTCGATCTTGCCGAAGTCGGGCCTCCGGCTCTCGATAGCTCCAGCGCGTGACCTTCTAAACGTCCGCGCGCCGAATATCTAGGCCGGCAACGGATGCACTAAAGGGTGTGCTTTGCTAGGTCTTTCGATCGGTTGACCCTGTTCGACCATCGATTCGGGAAGCGGCTATGTTCCTTTTGCAACACCGACGTCTCCCATCTGTGGGCCCGAGGCGCCGCCCGCAAGCCCTCGCGGGCATCCTGCTAGCCGCGCTCGTGGCGCTCGCCGGTCCGGTTTCGGCCGCGCCGGCGCACGGCATCGCCATGGTCGGCACGCCCGAACTCGCCCCCGACTTCGATCACCTGCCCTACGCCAACCCGGATGCGCCGAAGGGCGGCACGGTGACCTACGGCGTGCTCGGCTCGTTCGACAGCCTGAACCCGTTCATCGTCCGCGGCGAGATCGCCTACGGCCTCCTGGACCCGTTCTACGGCCCGCTCACCGGCAACAACGTCTACGAAAGCCTGATGGAGCGGAACCGCGACGAGGCGTTCAGCCTCTACGGGCTGCTCGCCTCGGGCGTCGAGATGCCCGCGGATCGCAGCTCCGTCACCTTCTACGTGCGGCCGGAGGCGCGCTTCTCCGACGGCGAGCCGGTCACCGTCGACGACGTGATCTTCTCCTACGAGCTGCTGCGCGAAAAGGGCCGGCCCAACCACCGCAGCTACTATTCCAAGGTCGATCGCGTGGAGCGCGTCGGCGACGACGGCGTGCGATTCGTCTTCCAGGACGGGGCCGACCGCGAACTGCCGCTGATTCTCGGGCTGATGCCGGTGCTGCCGAAGCATGCCATCGATCCGGAGACCTTCGAGCGCACCACCTTCGATCCGCCGGTCGGCAGCGGGCCCTACCTCGTCGACAGCGTCGATCCCGGCAAGCGCATCGTCCTCCGACGCAATCCGGACTACTGGGGCGCGAACCTCCCCATCGTGCGCGGCCGCTTCAACTTCGACCGGGTCCGCTTCGACTATTTCCGCGACCAGTCGACGCTGTTCGAGGCCTTCAAGAAGGGGCTCGTCGACGTCTACGTCGAGACCGACCCGACCCGCTGGGCGACCGGCTTCGACTTTCCGGCCATTGCCTCGGGCGACGCGGTGAAGGACAGCATCGAGACGCACACGCCCCGGGCGGCGCGCTCGTTCGCCTTCAACACCCGCCGACCGCAGTTCGCCGACAAGCGGGTACGCGAGGCGCTCGGCTACCTGTTCGACTTTCCCTGGGTCAACCAGAACCTCCTGAACGGCCAGTACGAGCGCACCACGAGCTACTTCCAGGGCTCCGAGCTCGCCGCCACCGGGCGGCCGGCGAGCGCCACCGAGCGCGCGCTGCTGGCGCCCTACCCCGATGCCGTGCGCGCCGACATCCTGGACGGCACCTGGGCGCCGCCGAAGGGCGACGGGTCGGGGCGCGACCGTGCCAACATGCGCGAGGCGCTGCGGCTCTTCCAGCAGGCGGGATACGAGATCCGCAACGGCCAGCTGGTCGATGCGGCGACCGGCGCGCCGTTCGTCTTCGAGATCCTGGTGGCGACCCGCGAGGACGAGCGCCTGGCGCTTGCCTACAAGCGGCTGGCGAAGCCGATCGGCGTCACCGTGAACGTCCGCTACGTCGACAGCGCCCAGTACCAATCGCGGCTGCAGAGCTTCGATTTCGACGTGATCCGGGCGGGCTGGCGCTCCTCGCTCTCGCCCGGCAACGAGCAGCTGTTCCGCTGGAGCTCGGCGGCCGCCAGGGCCGACGGATCGTTCAACTTCACCGGCGCCGCCGATCCCGCCATCGACGCGATGATCCAGGCGATGCTCGCCGCCACCACCCGTCCGGAGTTCGTCGACGCCGTCAGGGCGCTCGACCGGGTGCTGCTGTCGGGCTTCTACGGGCTGCCGCTCTACAACTCCGCCGACCAGTGGATCGGCCGCTGGGCGCGGATCCGGCGGCCCGAGGCCTCGAGCCTCAGCGGCGCCGAACCCGACACCTGGTGGGCGGCGCCCGGCAACTAGCCCGGTTGCCCTTTGCGGTCGGCGGGCCCACCTTTCCGCACACCCGCGACGCTGCCGTCGTCCACTGAGGCGCCGGAGCGTCCCGCTTCCCTCTTCGAACGAAAGGCGTCAGCCGTGCCGGACACCCAAGCGATCGAACCGATCACCGTCGACGTGATCTCCGATGTCATGTGCCCGTGGTGCTACATCGGCAAGCGCCGGCTGGAAGGCGCCCTTGCCGACGTCGCCGGCATCGACGTCGTGGTCAACTGGCGGCCCTTCCAGCTCGACCCGACGATCCCGCCCGAGGGCAAGGACCGCCGCGCCTACTTCAAGGAGAAGTTCGGCGACGACGAGCGGGTGAAGGCGATGCACGCCCAGCTCGTGGAGCTCGGCCGCGCCGAAGGGATCGACTTCGCCTTCGAGGCGATCGAGCGCTCGCCCAACACCATCGACGCCCACCGCGTGGTCCGCTGGGCCGGCATCGAGGGCGAGAAGATGCAGGCCGCCGTCGTCGAGCGGCTGTTCTCGATGTTCTTCGTGGAAGCCGCCGACCTGACGAAGCGCGAGACGCTGGTGGACGCCGCCACCGATGCCGGCATGGACGGCCCGGTGGTGGAGGCGCTGCTGGCCGGCGAGGCCGACCGCGAAGCCGTGCAGGACGAGATCGCCACCGCCCAGAAGATCGGCGTCACCGGCGTCCCCTGCTTCATCATCGACAACCGCTATGCGGTCCTCGGCGCCCAGGAATCGTCCGTCATCGCCGACGCGATCCGCCAGTCCTACCAGGAGCGGCTGGCCGGCGTGCGGCCGCCCGTCGAGCAGGGTCCTGGCGCCTGAGGCATTCCCTCTACGCAACTGAAAGATAACAACGAAGTCCGGGAGGAACCGTGTTCAGTCACATCATGGTCGGGTCCAACGACATCGAGCGCTCGAAGCGCTTCTACGACGCCGTGTTGGCAACGGTGGGCGCCGGCGAGGCCGCGCGCAACACCAACGCCACGGGCCAGCAGCGGCTGTTCTACCGCCACGCGGGCAACACCTTCGCCGTCAGTCAGCCGATCGACGGGGAAGCCGCCTGCTTCGCCAACGGCGGGACCATCGGCTTCAAGTGCACCTCGCCCGAGCAGGTCCAGCAGTTCCACGACACTGCCGTCGAACACGGCGGCACCTCGATCGAGGACGCGCCGGGCCCGCGCGACACCGCCATGGGCCGGTTCCACCTCGCCTACGTGCGCGATCCCGACGGCAACAAGCTCTGCGCCATCTTCCGGGAATAGACGCGCGGCTCCGGGAAGGGATGCGTACGGGTCGCCGCGGGCTGGGGGCTTTCCGCCCGCCCGGCGGGCCCTCTCCCGATGCGGTCCTACTTCTGAGATGAGACGGGCGCTGGCCAGCTGGCGAGCGCCTGGTCGGCCACGGCCGTGAGGGTCTCGGCGCTGAAGCCCGCCTTGGCCTGCACCGCCATGCCGTGCGCGACGGCCATGACGTAGGCGGCCAACGTGCCGCAGTCGGCGGTCTCGGGAAGGTCGCCGTCGGCCTTCGCCTGTTCGAAGCGCGCGCGCAGCGACGCCTCGCCCGACGCGCGCTCGTCGACCAGCGCCAGGCGGATCGGCTCGGCCGCGTCGGAACACGCCAGCGCGCCGTTGATCGCGAAACACCCCGCCCGATCCGGGTAGCGCGTGCACAGCTCGATCGCCCCGCGCAGGACGTGGGCCGCGACCGCGCGGGATGTCGGTTCCTTCAGGGCCGCCGGCACATAGTGCAGGTAGTGCTCGAAGTAGCGGTCGAGCGCGCGCCGGAACAGCGCTTCCTTGTTGCCGAACGCGGCGTAGAGGCCGGGCCGCTCGACGCCGGTCGCCTCCGTCAGGTCGGCATAGGAGGCGCCCTCGTAGCCCTTGCGCCAGAACACGGCGAGCGCCGCGTCCAGCGCCTGGTCTACGTCGAACTCGCGATGACGCCCCATCAGATCGTCCATCCGTTTTTCATAATGGCCGTTATTAAATCACTTGACGCGCCGTGTCCAGAATGGCTAACGATCGTTACAATAATGATCGTTACGGAATGAGCGCATCCGATCGGTCGGTCGTCGCCTCCGGCCGCTGACCGACAGTCAACCGCATGCTCCAGCCCTCTCGATCACCTGCCGCCCACGCGGCGGGGTTCTCCAGACGTGTCCAATCGAAAGGACCACCCATGACCAGTCGCCTCGACGGAAAAGTCGTTCTCATCACCGGCGGATCGCGCGGGCTCGGTGCCACCATGGCGGAAGCGTTCGCCGACCAGGGCGCCGATGTCGCGATCAGCTACGTGGCCTCCGCCGACAAGGCCGAAGCCGTGGTCGAAAAGCTCAGGAGCAAGGGCGTTCGCGCGCTCGCGGTCCAGAGCGACCAGGCCGATCTCACCGCCGCCGGGCCGCTGGTCGACGCGGTGGTCGCGCACTTCGGCAGGCTCGACATCCTCGTGAACAACGCCGCGATCGCCGTCCAGGGCAAGACCGTCGACGATCCCGATCTGGACACGGCCGGCCTCGATCGCCAGTGGCAGATCAACGTCCTCGGCACCGTCGCCACGACGCGGGCCGCGGCGCAGAAGCTCACCGACGGCGGCCGCATCATCTTCATCGGCTCGGGCCTCGGCACGCGCATCGCCTTCCCGGGGGTGGCCGACTACGCGGGAACGAAGGCGGCCGTGCTCGGCTACGCCAAGGGCGTCGCCCGCGATCTCGGGTCCCGCAACATCACGGTGAACGTCGTGCAGCCGGGCATCATGCCGACGGACATGGCCTCCGAGGTCGCCGACAACCTGCCCGAGGCGATGATGGACCTGCATGCGGTCCGCCGCATCGCCACGCTCGAGGAGGTGGCCGCCACGGTCTGCTTCCTGGCGGGTCCGGAAGCCGCCTACATCACCGGCGGCGTGGTCGACATCAGCGGCGGCTACCAGATCTGACGCCGTCTCCGCGCGGTGCGGGCGGGCATCCGGCTGGTGCCCGCCCTGCCCCGGCAAACCGCCCTACCGCTGGTCCGTGACCGGCGGCGGGGCCGCGCCCTCCGGAAGGTCGGTGGCGCTGTCGAGCGTGTCGGTGATCTGCTGGCCGAGCTGCTCGACGCGGTCGTCGTAGTGGTTGCGGGTGACCGGATCCACGACGGCCAGCGGCGCGGTGACGATGAGGCCCGCGGCGGCGCCCAGATTGGCGCCGGTGGCGGTCGCCAGTTCGCCCACCTTCTCGCCCAGCCCGACGTCGTAGGTGTTGAGGTCCTGGCCGGTGGCGAGCTGCGCCCCGATCAGGCGCACGGCGTCGGGGCTTTCGGCGAAGGTGTTGTGCCCGAGCCGGTCCGACGTCTTCTCGCCGGTCAGGTCGACGACCGTGAAGCCGGCCTTGCGCAGCTCTTCCTTGTAGGGCTCCGACGTCGGATCGATGGCGCCGAGGCGCACCCCGCCCCAGACCCGGCGCGACACCGCCAGCGCCTTGTCCTTGCGGGAGACGAACAGGGTGAAGTTGGGCTGCGGTTCGCCGAACGCGGCGATCTGGGTGCGGAACACGTCGACGTCGACGTCCGGCGCCGCCAGCATGACGTCGTGGATCTTCGCGTTGATGTGGCCGTTGCGGATGGCCATCTGGCGCAGCGCCTCCAGCGTCACCCAGTTGCCCATCGAATGGGAGAGGATGCTGATGGTTTCCACCTGCCGGTTGCGCGCCAGCTCCGTCAGCAGCCGCTCCAGCGCGTCGCGCGAGAAGTTGGCGCTCTCCCGGTCGTAGGTGTAGGCGAGCAGCTTGCCGCGCGATGGCCAGGTGAACAGCACCGGCACCACCGGGGCGCGGGAATCGTGGACGATCTGGGCCAGCCGGTAGACGGCGCTCTCGAAGCGGTTGTTGTAGCCGTGGATGAACACCAGCACGTGCCGCGCCTTGTTCTCCTTCAGCTCCGCGTCGACCCGCGCCATCGCCGTCTTCTCGTCGACGCGCTTCGCCGCGACGGTGACGAACTCGGTCGCCGGATCGGGCGGCAGCTTCCGCGGCCACTGGATCTCCCCCGACTTGCGCGCCGAATCCGGCGGGATCGACACGCTGATCTCGGCGAAGGCGGTGACGTCTGCGCGATCGCCGGAGAACAGGAAGCCGGGGTCGACGTCGTCGTAGACGCGGGTGGTCGCGGCCACCAGGTCGACCACGCTGGTGCCGGTGATCGGCCCGTCGAACGGGACGAGCACGCCTTCGGGTTTGCTCGCGCAGCCGGCGACGATCAGGCAGATCGTGGCGACACCCAGAAAAACCCGTCTTGCCCGCACGCGATCCACTCTCTGCCGGTTCCTTCCCCACCCATGGTGTGCCCGCCGGGGCCCGCTCTGTCCAGCGCAGGAAAGACACGATCCCGGCAGGAATGCGTGTGCCGGCCGGACGATTTCGTCCGCAGAAGCGCGCCCGCTTCCCCTCAGGCGGCGGCCTTCTGGCCCGCCTCGGCGATGCGGACGAGCTTGGCCAGCACCGTGGCGGTGCCCTTCAGGCGGTCCTCCGGGGTCGGCCAGTTGCGCTGGAGCACCAGCCGGTGGTCGGGCCGCATCTTGGCGAGGATGCTCTGCTCGCCGATGTAGGCGACCAGCCCGGCCGGGTTCGGGAACACGTTGCCCCGGAAGCCGATCACCAGCCCCTTCGGCCCGGCGTCGACCTTGTCGATGTTCGCCTTCCGGCAGAGGCCCTTGATGTAGACGATCTTCAACAGCGCCTCGACCTCGTCGCCGATCGGCCCGAAGCGGTCCACGAGTTCCGCCGCGAAGGCGTCGATGTCCTCGGCCTCGGTCAGGTCGGCGAGGCGCCGGTAGAGCGACAGCCGCAGCGACAGGTCCGGCACGTAGCTTTCCGGGATCATCACCGGCGTGCCGACGGCGATCTGCGGCGACCACTGCTGGTCGTCGGTCTCGTCCTCGCCGCTCTTCAGGCTGGCCACCGCCTCCTCCAGCATCTGCTGGTAGAGCTCGTAGCCGACTTCCTTGATGTGGCCGGACTGCTCCTCGCCGAGCAGGTTGCCGGCGCCCCGGATGTCCAGGTCGTGGCTGGCGAGCTGGAAGCCCGCGCCCAGCGTGTCCAGCGACTGCAGCACCTTCAGCCGGCGCTCGGCCGAGGGCGTCAGCGTCTTGTTGGCCGGCACCGTGAACAGCGCGTAGGCGCGCTGCTTGGAGCGGCCGACGCGGCCGCGCAGCTGGTAGAGCTGCGACAGGCCGAACATGTCGGCCCGATGCACGATCAGCGTGTTGGCGGACGGGATGTCGAGGCCGGATTCGACGATCGTGGTGGAGAGCAGCACGTCGTACTTGCCCTCGTAGAAGGCCGTCATGATGTCTTCCAGCTCGCCCGCCGGGATCTGGCCGTGGGCGACGGCGACCTTCACCTCCGGCACCGTCTCGTCCAGGAAGGCCTTGCGCTCGGCGAGGTCGGAGACGCGCGGGCAGACGTAGAAGGCCTGGCCGCCGCGGTAGAGCTCGCGCAGCAGCGTCTCGCGGATCACCAGCGGGTCGAACGGCGAGACGAAGGTGCGCACCGCCAGCCGGTCGACGGGCGGCGTGGCGATGAGCGACAGCTCGCGCACGCCGGTCAACGCCAGCTGCAGGGTGCGCGGGATCGGCGTCGCCGACAGCGTCAGCACGTGGACCTCGGCCTTGATCTCCTTCAGCCGTTCCTTGTGCTTCACGCCGAAGTGCTGCTCCTCGTCGACGATCAGCAGCGCCAGGTCGCGGAACTCGATCCCCTTGCCCAGCACCGCATGGGTGCCCACCACGATGTCGATGGAGCCGTCGGCAAGCCCCGCCTTCACCTGGGCCATCTCCTTGGCGGTCACCAGCCGGGAGGCCTGGGCGATGCGCACCGGCAGCCCGTGGAAGCGCTCGGTGAAGGTCTTGTAGTGCTGGCGCGACAGCAGCGTCGTCGGCACCACCACCGCCACCTGACGGCCGGTCATGGCGGCGACGAAGGCCGCGCGCAGCGCCACCTCGGTCTTGCCGAAGCCGACGTCGCCGCAGACCAGCCGGTCCATCGGCCGGCCGGTGGCCAGGTCCTCGAAGATGGCGTCGATGGCGCCGAGCTGGTCTTCGGTCTCCTCGTAGGGGAAACGCGAGGCGAACTCGTCGTAAGCCCCCGACGGCGGCTCGATGACGGCGGCGTGGCGCATGGCGCGCGCCGCGGCGATCTTGATCAGCTGGCCCGCCATGTCGCGGATCCGCTGCTTCATGCGGGCCTTGCGGGCCTGCCAGGCGCCGCCGCCGAGCCGGTCGAGCTGCGCCTCGGCCTCGTCGGAGCCGTAGCGCGACAGGAGCTCGATGTTCTCCACCGGCAGGAACAGCTTGTCGCCATTGTGGTAGGCGAGTTCCAGACAGTCGTGGGGCGCGCCGGCGGCCTGGATCGTCTTCAGGCCGATGAAGCGGCCGATGCCGTGGTCGGCGTGGACGACCAGATCGCCCTCGGCCAGGCTCGACGCCTCGGTCAGCACGTCGGCGTTGGAGCGCTTGCGGCGCTTGCCGCGGATCAGCCGGTCGCCCAGCACGTCCTGCTCGGCGATGACGGCGAGGCTGTCAGTCTCGAAGCCGGTCTCGATCCCAAGCGCCGCCAGCGCGACGGTGCCGTCGGGCAGGCCGAGCGCCTCGTTCCAGTCGGCGACCGGCGTCACCTTGCCGAGCCCGTGGTCGACCAGGACCTGCAGCAGCCGGTCGCGCGAGCCGAGGCTCCAGGCGGCGATGACGACGCGCTTCTTCGCCTTGCGCAGGCTGCCGACGTGCTTCACCAGCGCGTCGAAGACGTTGACGTTCTCCGCCGCTCGCTCCGCCGCGAACGTCCGGCCGACGCGGCCGGCGGCGTCGGTGACGGGGCCGGTCTCCTGGGTCGCCGGCACCATGAACGGCGTGAAGCGCACCTGCCCGGGCGCCGCCATGTCGGCCTTCAGCTCGTCCTCGCCCAGATAGAGCGTGCGCGGCTCGATCGGATGGTAGGGCACGCCCCCCTGCCCGGCGCCGATGCCGGCGCGCCGCGCCTCGTAGTGGTCGGCGACCTCGCTCAGCCGGTTGCGGATGGACTCGTCGGCCAGGTGGTCGAGCACGGTGACCGCGTCGGGCGTGTAGGCGAACAGCGTGTCGAGATGGTCGTGGAACAGCGGCAGCCAGTGCTCGATGCCCGGATGGCGGCGGCCCTCGCTCACCGAGGTGTAGAGCAGATCGTCGCGGGACGGCGCGCCGAAGCTCTCGCGGTAGGCGGTGCGGAAACGGGTGACCACGTCGGGCCCGATGACCACCTCGCTCATCGGCACCAGGTCGAGGCGCGGCTGCTGGCCGGTGGTGCGCTGGGTCTCCGGGTCGAACGGCCGGATCGATTCCAGCGTGTCGCCGAAGAAGTCGAGGCGCACGGGCGACTCCGAGCCCGGCGCGTAGAGGTCGACGATGCCGCCGCGCACCGCGTACTCGCCGGCCTCGCGGACCGTCGGTGTGCGCAGGAAGCCGTTGGCGTCGAGCCAGCGCACGACGCTCTCCATGGCGATCTGGCCGCCCGCGGCCGCCGACCAGACGTCGCTCTCGATCCAGGTCCGCGCCGGCAACCGCTGCACCACGGCGTTGGCGGTGGTCAGCACCACCTTCGGCCAGTCGGTGGCATCGGCGGAGACGAGGCGCGCCAGCGCCGCCATGCGCCGCGCCTGGACGGACGGGTTCGGCGACACCCGGTCGTAGGGCATGCAGTCCCAGGCGGGGAATTCCAGCACCGTGACGTCGGGCGCGAAGAAGGCGAGCGAGTCCTGCACCGCCTGCAGGCGCTGGCCGTCGCGCGCCACGAACAGCACCGACGGCGCGGTCCCGCCGGCGCGCGCGATGTCGCCCAGCACGAGGCCTTCCAGCCCGTCCGGCACGTCGGCGACGGTCACGGTGGTGCCGGGATCCGGTCGGACGGCGGCGAGGGATGCGGATGCGGCGCGCATGGCGGTCGTCACGGCTCGGTTCATGAAGGTGTGTGGAAGGCGATGATCTTGCGCAGGAGGCCGTCGTCCCAGTTGGCGGGCACGTCGGCCTGGCCGGCGATCCAGGCGTAGAGATCGGGGTCCGGCACCTCCATCAGCGCCTCGAAGGCGCCGACCTCGTCGTCGGACAGCTCGCCGATGGTGGCGTCGGCGAAGCGGCCGAGCAGCAGGTCCATCTCCCGGGTGCCTCGATGCCAGGCATGGAACAGGAGCTTCTTGCGGCGGACGTCGAGCCCGTCGGAGGAGCGTACGGTGCCGCTCATGGCCGGCCTCCCGCGCGGGTCGTGACGGGGGCGAGGAAGGGCGGCCGGATCGCGGCTGCGTCGATGATCATGCGCGGACAGGCTCCGTCGAGAATGGATCGCCGCAAAGGCCGGCGACGGGACGCGGGATCGGTGTCTTTCCTGCGCTTACGTGGTACTTGCGCAAGCGGATGCGAGTGACCGCATCATGAGCGCCCCGTGGCGCGCCGGCCGAGACCGCCGCGCGAAACCCCGTGAATGCCCGATGCGACCTGCCGAACTCAATCCCTTTTTTCGCGCGCTGACGGACCTGGGCGGCGTCGGGCCGAAGTCGGTCAGGCATTATGCCCGCCTGCTCGGCCGCGGCGGCGACGATCCGCGCGTCGGCGACCTCCTGTTCCACCTGCCGGTCGACGTGCTCGACCGCCGGGCGCGGCCGGAGATTGCCACCGCCCCCCACGGCGCCATCGCCACGCTGACGGTCCGCATCGACCGCCACGAGGCGCCGAAGCGCCGCGGCGCCCCCTACAAGGTCTACGCCCACGACGAGACCGGCGAACTGGCGCTCGTCTACTTCCACGCCCAGCCCGACTGGCTGCGCCGGCTCCTGCCGGAGGGTGAGATCCGCCTCGTCTCCGGCAAGGTCGAATGGTACAGCGGCCGTCCCCAGATGGTCCATCCGGACCACGCGGTGGCGCTCGAGGACGAAGACAAGCTTCCCACCATCGAGCCGATCTACCCGCTCACCGAGGGGCTGACGGCGCGCGTCCTCGCCAAGACCGTCGCCGGCGCGCTGGAGACGGTCCCCGACCTGCCGGAGTGGCAGGACCGGCACTGGCTCGCCAGGGGCGGCTACCCGTCCTTCCACGCGGCGCTGACCCGCCTGCACCACCCGACCGACATCGCCGACCTGTCGCCCGCCGCCCCTGCCCGGCTGCGACTCGCCTACGACGAGCTCCTCTCCGGTCAGCTCGCCCTGGCGCTCATCCGCCGCCGCATCCGCCGCCAGCAGGGCGTGTCGCGGACGTGGGACGCCGAGCGCGTCGCCGCCGTCCGCGGCGCGCTGCCGTTCGACCTGACGAATGCCCAGAGCGAAGCGCTGACGGAAATCGCCGCCGACATGAAGGCACCGCACCGGATGCTGCGCCTGCTGCAGGGCGACGTCGGCTCCGGCAAGACCGCCGTGGCCGTCGTCGCCATCGCCATGGCGGTGACCAGCGGCTCCCAGGCCGCCCTGATGGCGCCCACCGCGCTCCTCGCCCGCCAGCATTTCGAAGCGCTCGCGCCGCTGTTCGCCACCTTCGGCATCAGCTGCCGGCTCCTCGTCGGCGGCGTCCCGGCCGGCGAACGCAACCAGATCCGCGCCGGCCTCGACGCCGGCACCGTCGACGTGGTGATCGGCACCCACGCCATGTTCCAGGAGGACGTGACGTTCCGCGACCTCGGCCTGGTCATCGTCGACGAGCAGCACCGGTTCGGCGTCCACCAGCGGCTGGCGCTGTCGGAGAAAGGCCCGTCGAGCGACGTGCTGGTGATGACCGCGACACCGATCCCGCGCACCCTGGTGCTGACGGTGTTCGGCGACATGGACGTCTCCCGGCTCACCGAGAAGCCGCCCGGCCGCACCCCCATCGACACCCGCACCGTGCCGCTCGGCCGCCTCGACGACGTGGTCGACCGGCTGGAGGCGGCGCTGGCGCGCGGCGAGAAGGCCTACTGGATCTGCCCGCTGGTGGAGGATTCCGACGTGGTGGAGCTCGCCGCAGTGACCGAGCGCCACCGCGCGCTGCAGGCCCGCCTCGGCGACCGCGTCGGGCTCGTCCACGGCAAGATCAAGGGCTCCGAGCGCGACGAGGTGATGGGCCGCTTCCGCAACGGCGACCTCAAGGTGCTGGTCTCCACCACCGTGGTCGAAGTCGGCGTCGACGTGCCGGACGCGACCATAATGGTCATCGAGCACGCCGAGCGGTTCGGCCTCGCCCAGCTCCACCAGCTGCGCGGCCGCGTGGGCCGCGGCGCCCGCCGCTCCGTCTGCCTGCTGCTCTACAAGGAGCCGCTCGGCGAGACGGCGAAGGGCCGCCTCTCGGTCATGCGCGACAGCGAGGACGGCTTCGTCATCGCCGAGGAGGACCTGCGCCTGCGCGGCGAAGGCGAGCTTCTGGGCACCCGCCAGAGCGGCCTGCCCGGCTTCCGGCTGGCGGTCCCCGAGCTGCACGGCGACCTGATCGCCGCCGCCCACGACGACGCCCGGATGATCATCGAGACCGACCCGGATCTCGTCACCGAGCGCGGCCGGGCGCTCCGGATCCTGCTCTACCTGTTCGAGCGCGACGAGGCGGTGCGGCTGCTGCGCGCCGGCTGATCGGCGTCGACCGCCGCCGCGGCATCCTTTTCGGCCTGCGTCAGCTCCAGCGGCTGGACGCCGCCGTCGAAGTCCGGGGCGATCAGGCCCGCGGAGATGATGAGCTTCGCCGCATCCTCGATGCTCATGTCGAGGATCTTGACGTCCTGCCGCGGCAGATAGAGCAGGAACCCGGAGGTCGGGTTCGGCGTGGTCGGCAGGAAGACGGAGATGAAGTCGTCCTCGGAGAGCCGGTGCGCCACCTCGCCCTTGGCGTCGGTCGAGATGAACACGATCGACCAGATGCCCCGGCGCGGATACTCGATCAGGCCCGCCTGCTGGAACGACCTGCCGCGCTCCGAGAGCACCGTCTCGAAGATCTGCTTCAGCGCCTTGTAGAGGTTACGGACGAGCGGCATCCGGTTGAGCATCTGCTCGCCGAACGACAAGAGCGTCCGCCCGAAGATGTTCGCCGTCAGGAACCCGAGCAGCGTCAGGCCGACGAGCGCGACGATCAGGCCGATGCCCGGCAGCGGGAAGCTCAGATAGGTGTCCGGGTTGTAGCGGTGCGGGATGAAGGGCTTCACCCACGCATCGACCCAGCGCACGAACGACCAGGTGATGAGGAAGGTGATCGTCAGCGGCGCCGCGAACACGACACCGGTGAGGAAATAGTTCCGCAAGCGCGCCCAGACCGAGTTGCGTGGCTTCGGGAGCTGGTCCGTTTCAGGACCCCGCGGGTCTCTTTTCATCGATCGTCACGTCTCCACAAAAGCCGCACGCGGTCTGTCGGGCTGAGCCGGCCGCTCGGTCGCAACCGCTCGGGGCCGCATCCTGTTCCGAACGATCGCCAAGATCGCCGCTCCGGCCGGGACAGCACCTGTCTAAGATAGGAGATGCAAGACGAACGCCAGCAGGATTTCTTGCCGTCGATCCTGAAATCGTGCGGGCGGCCGGGAGTGCCTATTCGACGGTGACCGATTTCGCCAGGTTGCGCGGCTGGTCCACGTCGGTGCCGTTGAACACCGCCGCGTGGTAGGCGAGCAGCTGCATCGGCACGGCATAGACGATCGGCGCGATGAGGTCGGGCACCGTCGGCATGACGAGCGTCTCGGCGGCGTTGTGGCCGGCCTCCTCGGCGCCGCGCTCGTCGGTCACCAGGATGATCCGTCCGCCGCGTGCCGCCACCTCCTGGATGTTCGAGGCGGTCTTCTCGAACACTCGGTCGTACGGCGCCACGATGATCACCGGCATCTCTTCGTCGATGAGCGCGATGGGCCCGTGCTTCAGCTCGCCCGCCGCGTAGCCCTCGGCGTGGATGTAGGAGATCTCCTTCAGCTTCAGCGCCCCTTCCAGGGCCAGCGGATAGCTGGTGCCGCGCGCCAGGTAGAGCGCGTTGGAGGCGTGCGCCAGGTCGCGCGCGATGCCCTCGATCACCGGCTCCAGCCGCAGCGCCTCGGCCACGTAGCCCGGCGCCTCGGCGAGCGCCCGCACGTGGGCGCGGATCTGCTCCTCGGAGAGATGGCCGCGCGCCTGGCCGGCGTGCAGCGCCAGCGCGGCGAGCACCGCGAGCTGGCAGGTGAACGCCTTGGTCGAGGCCACGCCGATTTCCGGCCCCGCCAGGATCGGCATCACGTTGTTGGATTCGCGCGCGATCGTGGAGGTGGTGACGTTGACGATGCTCGCGATCGTCTGCCCCGCCGCCTTGCAGTAGCGCAGCGACGCGAGCGTGTCGGCCGTCTCGCCCGACTGGGAAATGAACACGGCGGGATTGTTCGCCGTCACCGGGACCTCCCGGTAGCGGAACTCCGAGGCGACGTCGATGTCGACCGGCAGCCGCGCCAGCTGCTCGAACCAGTAGCGGCCGACGAGACCCGCGTAGAACGCCGTGCCGCATGCCGTCAGCGTCACCCGCTCGGCGCCGGCGAAGTCGATCCCGGCGGCCTCGGCCACGTGCACCCGCTCCCCGGCCAGATCGAGATAGTGGCCGAATGTGTGGCCGAGCACGGCCGGCTGCTCGTGGATCTCCTTGGCCATGAAGTGGCGGTAGTTGCCCTTCTCGGCGAGCGAGATGCTGGCCGGCATCAGCACGGCCGGCCGGTCCACGGCGTTACCGGCCTCGTCGAAGATCTGAATGTCCGAGCGGCTGATGAGGGCCCAGTCGCCCTCCTCCAGATAGATGATCTTGTTGGCGAACGGCGCGAGCGCGACCGCGTCGGAGCCTAGGAACGTGCCCTCGGCGCCAAGCCCGATGGCGAGCGGGCTCCCGACGCGCACCGCGCCCATCAGGTCGGTCTCGCCGTCGATCAGGATGCCCAGCGCGTAGGCCCCCTGCAGGCGGGCCAGCGTGGAGCCGAGGGCGTCCTTCGGCGACAGGCCCTCTTCCAGGGCGATGTTGATCAGGTGGGCGACCACCTCGATGTCGGTCTCGCTTTCGAACGTCCCGCCCTTCGCGGTGACCTCGTCCTTGAGCGCCCGGTAGTTCTCGATGATGCCGTTGTGGACCACGGCGACCCGGCCGGCGATGTGCGGGTGGGCGTTGCTCTCGGTCGGCGCCCCATGGGTCGCCCAGCGCGTGTGGCCGATGCCGGTGATGCCGGCGAGCGGGTGCGCGTCCAGCGCCGCCTCGAGGTTGCGCAGCTTGCCGGCCGCCCGGCAGCGCGACAGGTGCCCGGCTCCGTCGAGGGTGGCGATGCCGGCGGAATCGTAACCCCGGTACTCCAGCCGCTTCAGGGCGTCCAGAAGCAGCGGGGCCGCAGGTTCACTGCCGAGAACGCCAACGATTCCACACACGTGTGAGACCCCTTTTCAACCCGATTCGGATGCAGCTCTTGTCCGCCGGGTTCTACCCGGTCGGTGGCCGCGTGCGTGAATCAATCCAGGTTTCGAAGTGTGACCGCGCCCGACCGGCTCACCCGGCCTTCGGCTTGTCGCTCCGCGCGGGCAGCGGCGAGCGATCCGGCTTCACCACCTGGCGCGCCCGGGCGATCACCAGCGCGCGGTCGGGCACGTCGTCGGTGACGACGCTGCCGGTGCCCACATAGGCGCCCTCGCCGATGCGGATCGGCGCCACCAGCGCCGAGTTGGATCCGACGAATGCCCCCTCGCCGATCTCGGTGCGGAATTTCTGGGTGCCGTCGTAGTTGCAGGTGATCGTTCCGGCGCCGAGATTGGCGCGCGCGCCGATCGTCGTGTCGCCCACATAGGCGAGATGGTTCACCTTGGCGCCCGGTCCGAGCTCGGTGTTCTTCATCTCCACGAAGTTGCCGATCTTGCCGCCTTCGTGGACATGCGTTCCGTCGCGCAGGCGGGAGAACGGCCCGACCAGCGCGCCGCCCTCCAGGCGCGCGCCCTCCAGGTAGCTGAACGCCCGCACCACCGCGCCGGCGGCGACCGACACGCCCCGGCGGAAGACCACGTAGGGCTCGATCACCGCGTCGGGCTCGATCTCGGTGTCGGCGGCGAACATCACCGTGTCGGGGGCGTGCATGGTGACGCCGGAGGCAAGCACGCGCGCCCGCGCCCGGCGCTGGAAGGCCGCCTCGGCGGCGGCGAGCTGGGCGCGGTCGTTGACGCCCATCAGTTCCTCCTCGCCGGTCACCTCGACCGAAACGGCTAGCCCCTCGGCGTTGGCGATCTCGATGGCGTCGGTCAGGTAGTACTCGCCCTTGGCGTTGGCGTTGCCGATCCGCTCCAGCAGCGGCAGCAGCCGGTCGGCGCGCACCGCCAGCATGCCGGAGTTGCAGAGCGTGATGCGGCGCTCGGCCTCGCTCGCCTCGGCGTGCTCGCGGATGGCGACGAGGCGGTCGCCGTCGAGGATCAGGCGTCCGTAGCCCGTCGGGTCGGCGGCCTCGAAGCCGAGGACCACGAGGTCGGAACCGGCCGCGAGCCCGGCGCGCAGCCGGCCGATCGTCTCCGGCGTCACCAGCGGCACGTCGCCGTAGAGGATCACGATATCGTGTAGGTCGTCGGACACCGCAGGCGCGGCGGACTGCACCGCGTGGGCGGTGCCGAGCCGCTCGGTCTGTTCGAACACCTCCGCCGCCGCGTCGAGCCGGCCGACGGCATCGCGCACCGTGTCGGCGCCGTGCCCGACGACGACCGCGCGGCGCGCCACGCCGGCCGCGCCGGCCGCATGCAGCACATGGCCGATCATCGGCCGGTGGGCGATTTCGTGGAGGACTTTCGGCGTCTGGGAGCGCATCCGCGTCCCCTCGCCGGCCGCCAGGATGATCGCCAGGCAGGAGCGGTCGGTCATCAAGTCCCTCGAATTGCGGTTATCTCGGCAGTCGGCGGAGAACCTGTCCACGCCGCCCGCATCCGTCAAGTCCGTGACGCGTGTCACGCTCCGGGCCGCCGGGTCGTCTTGCTCTGGCCGCCATCCTCCACCAGAGTGGCGCCGAACTGGGGCCTCAGGCACCGATCGAGCGCCCGCCACGTCCGAAGCATGAGATTTCAGAGGTCTGACATGAACGCTCTCCGGGTTTCCGGCACCGCTGCGCTGGTTTCCGTGCTCGTCGCCCTGGCGCAGCCGTCGTTCGCCATCGAGCCGACGGGCAACGACGTGGCCGACGCCTTCCTCACCGCGATCGAGCCCAACGACGGCGGCACGGTCAGCTACGGCTCCGTGGACGCCTCCGGCTCCACCGTTACCATCACCGACATCAAGGTCGGCTACACGGGCGATTCGGGAAGCGGCACCGCCCTCCTCGGCAAGACCGCGATCGCCAACGGCAAGGTCGCCGACGGCGTGCTGACCGCCGATTCGCTGTCCATCCAGGACGTGACGATGGACGAGGTCGACAGCCAGTCGAAGCTCTCCGTCGACAGCATCGTCGTCAACGAGCCGGAGATCCCGGTGGAGAAGGCCGCCACCGCCAACGGCGAGCCCACCTCCAGCCTCTCCGACTACAAGGACGCCGAGCTCAACAACCTCGTCTTCACCGACGAGAACGGCTCCGAGCTGCCGGTTGAGCGCGCCCACCTCGCCGTCACCAAGCGCATCGACGGCGACCCGCGCGGCGGCACCATCACCCTCGAGCACGCCGTCATGGCCACCTCGACCATCGAGGACGAGGAGACCCGCAAGCGGCTGACCGACCTCGGCTACGCCGAGATCGTCGTCGACCTCGTCGCCGAGGGCGACTGGAATTCCGACGACGGCACGGCGACGCTCACCCAGCTGGAAATCTCGGCCGAGGACATGGGCACCGTGGCCATGTCGGGCAAGTTCCTGGGCCTGACGCCGGACGTGGTGGCGGCGCTGCAGCAGGACGACAACGACTTCTCCAAGCTCATGCAGACCATGCAGGGCGTCAGCGTCGCCAACCTGAAGATCCGCTACGACGACTCCTCGCTCGCCGACCGGGCGCTCACGCTCTCGGCCAAGGACCAGGACGTCACCAAGCCGGAGCTCATCGACACCCTCAACATGCAGGTGTCGCAGATGCTGGCGATGCTGGAGAACAAGCCGTTCGAGGAGAAGGTCTCCGCGGCGGTGAAGATGTTCCTGAACGATCCGAAGTCGCTGGAGATCACCGCGGCGCCGGCCGCCCCCGTGCCGTTCGCCCAGCTCGTCGGCACGGTGATGATGGCGCCGCAGACCCTGCCGAACGTTCTGTCGGTCGAGGTGGCGGCGAACGAGCCCGGCACCGACGCTCCGGCGAGCGGCGACGCCCCCGCCAAGCAGTAGGGCGCCCTCGCCCCGACGCGCTCGCGACGCCCGCCGCCGGTCCCCCGGCCGGCGGGCGTTTTCGTTTCAGGACCCCCTTTTCCCATCCGACCGGAGGCAATGCCCATGCGCCCGGGACCCCGCAATCACCTGCTCGACGTCGCCGGCCTCTCCGTCGGTCACGCCGAGGATCCCCACGTCAAGACCGGGGTCACCGTGGTCGTGCCGGACGAACCGGCCGCGGCCTCGGTGGCGGTGCTGGGCGGCGCGCCCGGCACCCGCGAGACCGACCTCCTGGCGCCGGAGCAGATGATCCCGGCGGTCGACGCCATCGTGCTGTCGGGAGGCTCGGCGTTCGGGCTCGCGAGCGCCGACGGCGCGCTGTCGGCGCTCGCCGCCATGGGACGCGGCGCGGAGGTGGCCGGGTTCCGCGTCCCCATCGCGCCGGCGGCGATCGTCTTCGATCTCGCCAACGGCGGCGACAAGGCGTGGGGGGACGTGCCGCCGTTCCGCGAACTGGGGCTGGCCGCCGTGCGCGCCGCCTCGTCCGACGACGTGCGCATCGGCACCGTCGGGCTCGGCACCGGCTGCACCACGGCTGATCTCAAGGGCGGCCTTGGCTCGGCCTCCACCGTCCTGCCGAGCGGCCACACCATCGCGGCGATCGTCGGGGTCAACGCGGTCGGCACCGCCACCATCGCCGGCGGGGAGCACTTCTGGGCGGCTCCGTTCGAGCTCGACGGCGAGTTCGGCGGTCGCGGCATGCCGCATCCGCTGCCCGCCGACGCGAGCCGGCTGGTCACCAAGCTCGACGCCCTGAAGGCTGGCGCCAACACCACCATCGCCGTGGTGGCGACCGACGCGATCCTCTCCAAGGCGCAGCTCAAGCGGCTGGCGATCGCCGCCCACGACGGCTTTTCCCGCGCGCTGTGGCCGGCCCACACGCCCTATGACGGCGATACCATCTTCACGATGTCGACCGGCAAGCGGCCCATCGCCGATGCGCTGTTCGAGCCCATCGAGCTCGGGGCGGCCGCGGCGGCGACGCTGGCCCGCGCCATCGCGCGCGGCGTCCATGCGGCCCAGGCGGCCGACCGCGACGTGCTGCCGACCTGGGCGAGCCGGTTCGGCGGCTGAGGGGCGCGGCCTCGAACGGCCTGCCTACTCCGCCGCCTCCAGGATCCGGTGCCGGGTGACGCCGGCCTCGGGTCCGCCGCGCGCGCCGCTGTCGAGCTGGGCGATGAGCGTCTCGCGTTTCTTGTCGGCGACCGCGAAGTTCGCCTGCTTGACCGGCCCGTAGCCGCGGATCAGGTCCGGGATCCGGGCGATCTCGACGAGCAGCCCGTAGTTCGCCTCGCCGAGCCGCGCGAGGATCATCTCCACGTCGGCCCGATAGCGCTTCACGAGGTCGCGCTCGGCGCGGCGCTCGCTGGTGTAGCCGAACGGGTCGAGGACGGTGCCGCGCAGGCCCTTCAGCCCGGCCAGCACGCCGAACGCCTTGAACACCCACGGCCCGAAGGCGCGCTTCTTCGGGCGCCCGGTCGCCGGGTCGGTGCCGGTGAGCATCGGCGGCGCCAGCATCACCGTCAGGCGCTTGTGGTCGTGGAAGGTGTCCTTCAGGCGGGCCCGGAAGGCCGGCTCGGAATAGAGCCGCGCCACCTCGTACTCGTCCTTGTAGGCCATCACCTTGTAGAGGTTTTCCGCCACGCTGCGGGTGAGCCGCATGCTCCCCTGGCCCTTCTCCGCGTCGGCGGCCTGGACGCGTCCGACGAGGTCGCGGAAGCGGCGGGCGTAGCCGCGGCCCTGGTAGGCGACGAGCTCGTCGGAGAGAAGCG
Source organism: Amorphus suaedae (assembly GCF_053629675.1). Taxonomy (NCBI): domain Bacteria; kingdom Pseudomonadati; phylum Pseudomonadota; class Alphaproteobacteria; order Hyphomicrobiales; family Amorphaceae; genus Amorphus; species Amorphus suaedae. The sequence continues at coordinate 527,439 of NZ_JBRJIT010000001.1, forward strand.
CGATCCGCTCGTCCAGCGTCTCTTCCTCCGGGTGCTCCTCCTTCGGCAGCGCGGCCGCCAGCGCCGACGGATCGGCGGCGGCGACCCGTCCCACGGCGAACGCCTTGAGGTTCTTCTCCACGGCGGCGCCGTTCATCCGGATCGCCGTCTCGATTGCCTCGTAGCTGAGCGGGATCTCGCCGCGCTGCCAGGCGGCGCCGGCCAGCATGATGTTGGTGAACAGCGCATCGCCCATCAGCCGTTCCGCCAGATCCGCCGCGTCGATGGCGGTGAAGGCGCGACTGCCCTCCGCAAGCGTCTTCTTGAGGCGCGCCTCCTCGTAGGAGAGCGTCTGCTTCATGACGAACTCCGCCGTCGGCGCCACATGGGTGTTGGCGACCGTGGAGGTGCGGCCGAAGTCGGCGAGCCCCAGCACGTCGGCGCTGCAGGCGACCAGCATGTCGGCCGCGAGCAGTACGTCGACGCTGGCGGTCGGGATCCGCGCGCCCTCGATGTCCCGCCCCTTCGGCGCGAAGCGCACGTGCGAGGTCACCGGCCCGTTCTTCTGGGCAAGCCCGGTCACGTCGAGGGTGGTCACGTTCAGCCCGTCGATGTGGCCGGCCATGGCGAGCACGGCACCGACGGTGGTGACGCCCATGCCGCCGATGCCGGCGATCAGCAGGTTGCGGGTGGCGGTCGGCACGTCGGGGCGCGGCGCCGTCAGCTTGGCAACCATCGCGTCGATGTCGATGTGCGCGTCCTCGGCGGTGACCAGCTCGGCCCCCTCCACCCAGACGAAGGACGGGCAGAAGCCCTTCACGCAGGAGAAGTCCTTGTTGCAGCTCGACTGGTTGATGCGGCGCTTCTCGCCGAACTCGGTGTCGAGCGGCTCCACCGCGATGCAGTTCGACTGCACCGAGCAGTCGCCGCAGCCCTCGCAGACGCGCGGGTTGATGAACAGCCGCTTGTCCGGGTCCTCGTAGCCGCCCTTCTTGCGGCGGCGGCGCTTCTCCGCCGCGCAGGTCTGGTCGAAGATGATCGCCGAGACGCCCGGATAGGCGGCGAGCTCGTTCTGCACGTTCATCAGCTCGCCGCGGTCGTGCACCGGCGTGTTCGGCGCCAGCCCCTTGTCGCCCTCGTAGAGGTGCGGGCGCTCCGACAGCACGACGATCTTCTCGACCCCCTCGGCCGCGAGCTGGCGGGATATCAGCGCAGGGGACAGCGGTCCGTCGAACTCCTGACCGCCGGTCATCGCGACCGCGTCGTTGAACAGGATCTTGTAGGTGATTGGAACATTTGACGAAACTGCCTGGCGGATCGCCAGGATGCCGGAGTGGAAGTAGGTGCCGTCGCCGAGGTTGACGAACATGTGCCGGTCCTTGGAGAACGGCTCCTGGCCGACCCACAGCACGCCCTCGCCGCCCATGGCGATCTGGCCGTCCGTGGTGCGCCCGTTGATCTCCGTCATCGCGTGGCAGCCGATGCCCGGCTGGGCGCGGGCGCCTTCCGGCACCATGGTCGACGAGGAATGCGGGCAGCCGGCGCAGAAATAGGCGCTGCGCTGGGCCTTCTCGGCGTGGCCGCCGGCCCAGGCGGAGCGCATCACCAGCCGTTCGGCCACCTCGCGGATGGCGCCGTCCTCCTGCACCTCCGGCACGAACGCCAGGATGGATTCGATGATCTCCTGCATCTGCAGTTCCAGGAGATCGGACAGGAACGGCGCGCCGTCCGGCGTCTTCTTGCCCCAGATGCGCGGCCGCTGGTGCTCGGGCCAGCCGTAGAGCAGGTCCTTGATCTGCGGCTCCATGAAGGCGCGCTTGTGCTCCACCACCATCAGCCGGTCGAGGCCGCGGGCGAACGCCGCGACGCGGGTCGGCTCCAGCGGCCACGGCATCGCGACCTTGAAGATCGCCAGCCCGATGCGGCGCGCCACCTGCTCGTCGATGCCCATCAGCTCGAACGCCTGGCGCAGGTCGCGGTAGGCCTTGCCGGTGGTGACGATGCCGTAGCGCGGCCGGTGCGAGCCGAAGGCCACCCGGTCGAGGCCGTTCGCCCGGACATAGGCCTGGGCGGCCGGGATCTTGTGCTCGCGCAGCACCCGTTCCGTCTCCAGCCGGTTCTTGAGCAGGAGCACGCGGTTCACGTCGGCCTCGCGGCGCGGATCGTGCTCGTCGGGGATGACGATCGCCAGCCGCTCCGGGTCGACGTTGACGAGGCCGGAGGAATCCATCGTGTCGGCCAGGCACAGGATGCCGGTCCACAGCCCCGAGAATCGCGACATCGCGAGGCCGTGCAGCCCGTAGTCGAGCACGTCCTGCAGGTCGGAGGGGTTCAGCCCGGGCATCTCGAAATTCAGGAGCGAGAACTCGCTCTGGGCGGGCAGGATCGACGACTTGGCCAGGTGGTCGTCGCCGCACAGCGCCAGGCAGCCGCCGAGCGGCGCGGTGCCGCTGGCGTTCGCCTGCTTCAGCGCGTCGCTGGCCCGGTCGACGCCGGGCGCCTTGCCGTACCAGATGCCGAACACGCCCTCGTGGGTGGAGCCCTGCCCGTGCAGCCCGACCTTCTGGGTTCCCCAGACGGCCGTGGCGCCGAGTTCCTCGTTCACGCCCGGCTTGAAGACGATGTCGTGCTCGTCGAGAAGCTTCTTCTCGCGGCCGAGCTGCTGGTCGAGCCCGCCGAGCGGCGAGCCGCGATATCCGGAGTAGAAGCCGCCGGTCTTGTGACCGTGCGCCCGGTCGGCGCGGATCTGGTCGAGGCCGATCCGCAGCAGCGCCTGGATCCCCGTCAGGTAGACGGTTCCACGCTCCAACCTGTACTTGTCCTGCAGCGTAATGCTGGTCGGATGTGCGGTCATGATGCCTCCCGGCGCCTTTGACGGAACAACGCGCCGATCAGCCTTTGGTTGCTTCGGCGCCTTGGGCGGGAGGGCGATCCCGCTGGCAGGCGATGAAGCGCGGCAGACCGCACGCGGACGGGAGACGGACTCCCCACTTGCGGAGAGTTTGTTCTCTTGAGCGGGAATATCTCTGCTATCGTGACACCAAAGGGCGGCTCAGTAGGAAGAACCATCCGGAATGAAGGCCAGCAGCGGAAGAACCCACCTGGACCCGGCGGACATCCGCGTACTGCGGATTCTGCAGCGCGACGCGTCCCTCTCGATCGCCGAGATCGCCCGTCAGGCGGGCATGAGCCAGACGCCCTGCTGGCGCCGCATCAAGAAGCTGAAGGACAGCGGCGTCGTGCGCCAGATCGCGGCGCTGGTCGACCGCGAGAAGGTCGGGCTGACGTTCGCCTCCTACTCGTTCGTGAAGCTCTCTATCCCGAGCCGCGACAACATGGAGGAGTTCGACCGGCTGGTGAACCGCTGGCCGGAGGTGGTGATCTGCGAGCGCATCACCGGCGCGGTTGACTACCTGCTGAAGATCGTCGCCGACGACATCAAGGACTACGACGACTTCCTGCGCCTCAAGCTGCTCAACAACGATCTCGTCTCCGACGTGCAGTCGCGCATCGTCATCGCCACCGTGAAGGACACCCCCGCCCTGCCGATCCGCGAGGATTGAGGAGGGTCTTTGCCCTCACGCCGAGTCCGCAAAGCCCTCCAGATCCTGTCCGGAATGCACCCATCAGCGCGCGACCGCGCGCCGGCCGGTCAGGCCGCCCTCCCGGCCGGTGAGCGGAGCGAACTCGGCGCGAGGGGAAAAACTACCCGAACCGCTTCGGCGAATACGGACTCGGATCCACCAGTGGCCGGGTCCAGGTCATCAGCTCGGCGAGCAGCCGGCCGGACGCCGGGCCCTGGGTGAAGCCCAGGTGGCCGTGGCCGATATTGAACCACAGCCCGTCGTGCTCCGGCGCCTGGCCGATCGCTGGCAGCGAATCCGGGAAGCACGGCCGCGACCCCATCCACGGCGTCGCCTCCACCGGCTCGCCGAGCGGAAACAGGTGGCGCGCGATGGGCTCGGCCTTGGCGAGCTGCACCGGGCTCGGCGGGGCGTCGCGGTCGGCGAATTCGATGCCGGTGGTCAGGCGGATGCCGTCGATCATCGGCGTGATGGCGAAGCCGTTGTCCATGTCGACCACCGGGCGACCCAGGCTGGCGTTGCCGCGCGGCCGGTAGTGCCGGTGGTAGCCGCGCTTGGGCATCAGCGGCAGCGCGTAGCCGAGCGGCCGGACGATGTCGCCCGCCCATGGCCCCATCGCCACCACCACCTGCGCGGCGTGCACGGTCCCGCCGTCGGTGATCACCTCGTAGCCCCTGGGTAGCGGCTTGATGGCGCGCGCCTCCTGCAGCAGGAACCGCCCGCCGCCGGCGAGGAAATGCGCCGCGTAGGCCTTGGTCACCCGGCCGGGGCTGGAGACGCTCTCGGTCTCCGGCCAAAGCACCGCCCGGTGGAACTCCGCCGTCAGGTGCGGCTCGATCTCGGCGGTTTCCTCCGCCGTCAGGATGTCGAACGGCAGGCCGAGCTGCTTGGCGCGCGTCAGGTGCGCGGCCTGGGCGGCGGCGAAGCTCTCGCCGGTGCGGTAGAAGCGCAGCCAGCCGGTCTTGCGGAAATAGCTCTCCGCGCCGGCGGCGCGGGCGAGCGCATGGTGCTCGGCGGCGGCCTCCCGGCTGAGCGCGTTGGAGGCGGCGGTATAGTGGTCGACCCGTTCGGGGGTGGAATTTGCCCGCAGGGCGGCCAGCCAGCCGGCGAACTTCGGCAGGTCGCGGGCGCGGTAGTGCGCCGCCACGCTGCGGTTGAGGGCGAACGGCAGCAGCTTGTCGAAGCCGCGCGGGAACATCACCGGCACCAGGCCCTCGCGCTCCACCACCCCGGCGTTGCCGTAGGAGGTTTCCTCGCCGGGCTCGCGCCGGTCGACGAGCAGCACGTCCCGGCCGCGCATCATCAGGTGCAGCGCCGTCGAAACGCCGACGATGCCGGCCCCGAGCACGACGATGTCCGCCCGCTCCGTCATGCGTGTCCTCCCGGATCGGTCCCCCCGCCCCGTGCAATCGGGGCTTGCGCCGATAGTGCGCAACTCGCCCCGGCGCCGCAAGGCGAGCGAAACACCCCGTCCCGCGCGCATGGTCGTCCGCGCACGCGATATGTCGAGGTCCGCCAGCCGGTTAGGCGTGCGTCCTCAGAAATCCGCCGCGCCGGACGCGCCTGCGCGCGCGCGGCGCCGATTGTCGCGGGGCGCGGGCTTTGCTATGGGCGAGCCTCCTTCCCCCTCGGAGCTGTCCATACGATGATCCCCCGCTATTCCCGTCCCGCCATGGCCGCGATCTGGTCGCCGGAGTCGAAGTTCCGCATCTGGTTCGAGATCGAGGCCTACGCGGCCGAGGCCCAGGCCGAGGAAGGGGTGATCCCGAAGGAGGCCGTCGCCACCATCTGGGAACGCGCCGGCAACGCCACCTTCGACGTCGACCGCATCGACGAGGTCGAGCGCGAGGTGAAGCACGACGTCATCGCCTTCCTGACCCACCTCGCCGAGATCGTCGGCCCCGAGGCGCGCTTCGTCCACCAGGGCATGACCTCCTCCGACGTGCTCGACACCTGCTTCAACGTGCAGCTGGTGCGCGCCGCCGACATGCTGATCGAGGACCTCGACCAGCTGCTCGCCGCCATCAAGCGCCGCGCCTTCGAGCACAAGTACACGCCGACCATCGGCCGCAGCCACGGCATCCACGCCGAGCCGACCACCTTCGGCCTGAAGCTCGCCCAGGCCTATGCCGAGTTCTCGCGCTGCCGCAAGCGCATGGAGATCGCCCGCGAGGAGGTCGCCACCTGCGCGATCTCCGGCGCCGTCGGCACCTTCGCCAACATCTCCCCGAAGGTCGAGGCGCACGTCGCCGAGAAGCTCGGCCTGACGCCGGAGCCGGTGTCCACCCAGGTGATCCCGCGCGACCGGCACGCCGCCTACTTCGCCACGCTCGCCGTCGTCGCCTCGTCGGTGGAGCGGATCGCCACGGAAGTGCGCCACCTGCAGCGCACCGAGGTGCTGGAGGCCGAGGAGTTCTTCTCCGAGGGCCAGAAGGGCTCGTCGGCGATGCCCCACAAGCGCAACCCGGTGCTGTCGGAAAACCTCACCGGCCTCGCCCGCATGGTGCGCGCCTACGCCCTGCCGGCCATGGAGAACGTGGCGCTCTGGCACGAGCGCGACATCTCCCACTCGTCGGTGGAGCGGATGATCGGCCCGGACGCCACCGTGACCCTCGACTTCGCGCTCGCCCGCCTCACCGGCATGATCGACAAGCTGCTGATCTATCCGGACCGCATGCAGGCCAACCTCGACCGGCTCGGCGGCCTCGTCCACTCCCAGCGCGTGCTGCTGGCGCTCACCCAGGCGGGCGTGTCGCGTGAGGAGTCCTACCGGATGGTCCAGCGCAACGCGATGCCGGTCTGGCAGCAGGGCGGCGACTTCAAGGCGCTGCTGAAGGCCGACAAGGACGTCGCGGCCAAGCTGACGCCGGAGGAGATCGACGCGCTCTTCGATCTCGACCATCATCTGGCCCACGTCGACACCATCTTCGACCGGGTGTTCGGCACCGACGGGGCCACCGCATGAAGACGTCCGATGTTGAACTGCTGATCCTTCCGGGCCTTGGCGGCGGCACGCCGGAGCACTGGTACTCCCGCTGGGAGACCCAGTTGAAGAGCGCCCGCCGCATCGCCCTCGACGACATGGACGCGCCCGACCGCGTCGGCTGGACCCACGCGCTCGTCACGGCGGTGGCCGAGGCGAAGCGCCCGGTGGTGCTGATCGCCCACTCGCTCGGCGTGGCGCTCGCCGTCCATGCGGCGGCCGAAACGTCGCTGCCCGGCGTCGCCGGGGCGTTCCTGGTGGGCGTTCCGGACCTGGAGCGCGACGACATGCCGGAGGCGACCAGGGCCTACGCGCCGCTGCCGCGCGATCCGCTGCCGTTTCCCTCGCTGATGGTGGCGAGCCGGACCGACCCGTACTGTTCCTACGAGCGCGCCGAGGACTTCGCCGCCAGCTGGGGCTCGGAGCTCATCGACGCGGGCGACGCCGGCCACCTCAACAACGAAAGCGGCCACGGCCCCTGGCCCGAAGGCCTCACCCGCTTCGCCGTCCTGATGAAGCGGATCGGCTGACCATCCGCCCGCGCCGGCGCGGCGCGGGTGCAAGACCATGAAACGGGGAGAGACGAGATGAAGGCTGTCGGGTTTCGCGAGCCTGGACCGATCGACCGCGACGACGCGCTCGTCGATGTGACCCTCGACCGGCCGGCGCCCTCCGGCCGCGACCTGCTGGTCGAGGTGAAGGCGGTGTCGGTCAATCCGGTGGACGCCAAGGTGCGCGGTGGCATCGCGCCGATCGACGTGCCCGTCCGGGTGCTCGGCTACGACGCCGCCGGCACGGTGGCGGCGGTCGGCGACGGCGTCGAGGGCTACCAGGTCGGCGACGACGTCTTCTACGCCGGCTCGGTGATCCGCCAGGGCACCAACGCCGAGTTCCATCTGGTCGACGAGCGCATCGTCGGCCGCAAGCCGAAAAGCCTCTCGATGGCGGAGGCCGCCGCGCTGCCGCTGACGGCCATCACCGCCTGGGAGATGCTGTTCGACCGGCTCGACGTGCGCCGCGCGGTGCCGGGCGCCGCCAACGCCGTCCTGGTCGTCGGCGCCGCGGGCGGCGTCGGCTCGATCGCCATCCAGATCCTGCGCGCCATGACGGGCCTCACCGTCATCGCCACGGCCTCCCGGCCGGAGACGAAGGCCTGGGCCACCGAGCTCGGCGCCCATTATGTCATCGACCACGCCAACCCCATCGACGCGGAGGTCGCCGCCCTCGGCATCGGCGCCCCGGCGTTCGTGTTCTCCACCAACCAGACCGGCAAGCACGCGGAAGCCATCGCCAAGCTGATCGCCCCCCAGGGCCGCTTCGGGATGATCGACCGTTCCGGCGACATCCCGCTCGCCGCCTTCATGCCCAAGTCGGTCTCGATCCACTGGGAGTACATGTTCACCCGGTCGATGTTCCAGACCGCCGACATGGCCGCCCAGCGGGCGCTCCTCGACGAGGTGTCGGGGCTGGTCGACAGCGGCCGCATCCGCACCACCATGACCGAGAGCCTCGGCCCGATCACCGCCGCCAACCTCAAGGCCGCCCACGCGACGCTCGAAAGCGGCACGGCGCGCGGCAAGATCGTGCTCGAAGGTTTCTGACGCAACGTCCTGACACGGCAACGGAAGCCGGCGAATCGCCGCTCCCGAAAGGCGCGCCGGTCCGCCGCGCGCGCCTCAGCCGGGCTTGCGGCCCGTCGCCAACATGGTCAGGCCGGGGATCATCTCGCCGACCGACACGCCCTCGAAGCCGGCCGACGTCATCATGTCGGCCAGCGTCGCCTCGTCGAGGCTGCGCGCCGTCGGCGTGAACGCCGTGTGCTGGAGCTGCCAGAGCGCGGCGAGCTTCGGCCCGGTGCGGTCGGCCGAGACGACGAAATCGTGCAGCATCATCAGCCCGCCCGGCGCCAGCGTCTCGAAGGCGCGGGCGATCAGCCCCTCGTGGGCGTCGCCCGGCACGCCGGAGAACAGGTAGGACATCAGCAACGCGTCCTGCCCGGCCGGCCACGCGGTCACCAGCGCGTCGCCCTCCACGTAGGCGATCCGGTCGCTGAGGCCGGCGTCCGCCACGTACTCCCGGCCGATGGCGGCGACGTTGGGGAAATCCACCACGGTGGCGGTCAGGCCCGCCCAGGCGTTGCACAGCGTGATCGCGTAGGCGCCGGTGCCGCCGCCCACGTCCAGCAGCGTCTTCGCACCGGAGAGGTCGACGATCTTGGCAAGCCCGCGCGCCGGGCCGAGCGAGCCGGCATGCTGGCTTTCGGAATAGATCCGCGCCTGCTCAGGGTCGTCGAACCACTCCGCGTAGCTGCACGTCGCCTCGTCCGGCAGGCGGTTCGCCAGCGCCGGCTCGATCTGGTCGAGCAGGCCGTACATCTGCCGGTCGACCTGCAGGCGCAGATAGTCGCCGAAGTCGTGGCGGGCGCCCTGCACCAGGAAGGACTCCGCTGCTGGCGCGTTGGCGAAGCGGTCGTCCTCGACCGACACCAGCCCCAGCGAGGCCACGGCGGTGAGCAGCGTGCGCGCCCGCTCCGCCGGCAGGCCGGCGGCCTTGCCCAGCTCCTCCGCCGTCATCGGCCCGTCGGCCAGGTGCGTGAACACCCCGAAGTGCAGCGCCGCGAACAGGGCCTTCGACCCCATGAAGCCGAAGGCGATGTCGGAGATCTCTTCGGCCGTGGTCAGGAGCGTCATGTCGGGGCGCCTCGCCGTCGTTGGTCGGATTGCGACGAGGATAGCCGCTTTGCGACGGCGGTGGCTAGGCGCGCGGCGCATGGCGGCAGGCCGCCCGCGGCGTTTCGCCTGTGGTTTCAGAGCGTTGATGCAGATAGTTCAGGCCCGGCGCGCCGGGCCGATGGCGCCGCGGCCCCGTCGACGGCTGCTACTCCGCCGCCTCCACGCGGCCGTCGGTGCCGACCCAGCCGTGGGCGGAGATGTCGAACACGACGCCCTCGGGGTCCTTGTACTTGCGCTCCGAGTTGCCCTGCTTGGAGCCCGCGAGCTCGAAGAAGAATTTTCCCCCGGCCGCCTCGACCCGCCGCTCGTACTCCGCCACGTCGTCGACCTGCACGCCGAAGTGGTTGAGCCCGGCCATCCGGTCCAGCTCCTCGCCCGTCTTGTCGGTGAAATGCAGGAGCGCCAGGTTGACCACGCCGTCGGTCAGGTAGTTCGCCGTTCCGGTCCCGATGGTCTCCGACCCGACGAACTCCAGCTCGAAGACCGACTTGTAGAACTCGGTCATAGCCTCGAGATCGCGGACGACGATGGCGAAGTGGCGCAGACGTGGCATGGATGAACCCCTGTTCCGGTTCGGCCGGTCTCGCGCCAGCCGGGCTGCTGATCGCCACAGGCTACAGGCGTAGCGCCTCGCCGCTCAGACGCTGTTTTGCCGGCGGAACGGGACGTCGCGCGGAGCTCCCGCCCAATCTCCGCTCCTTCCCGCGAAGGCGGAAATCCAGGGCGGCCGGGCATGGAGTAGATGCTCGAGGCGTGGTGAGGATTCCGGCTCGGGGGGCGCCAGGCCATCTTCTCTCCCGCAAGGGGCAAGTGGCGGCCCCGCAACGGGATTCCCGCTTTCGCGCGCATGAACGGACCATGCCAAACCTCCCCGCATCCCCCTTTTCAACATGGCTCGCGGGGGTCTACATTCCGCCCGAGAGTTGCGTGCCCCGCACAGTGGGGGCCGGAGAGTGGAACCATGCAGAAGACCGACGACAAGCGTGCCGACCAGTCACCCGCCGCAGGCAAGCGGCTTGCCTGGTCGCCACCCAGGTTGAAGAAGGCGTCCATCGCGTCCGAGACGCAGGCAGGACCCGCCGGGACCACTGACTCGGGCGTCTTGAGCTGAAAGCCGGGGCACCGCCCCGGACCCTCAACGCGTCACCTCCCAGTTCGCACACCGCGTCAACGTTCGGCACCCGCAAGCATCCTCCTGCATCTCCAAGTTCCGCCCTAATCGGCGGATTGCTTGAGTCAGGTTGCTGTCTGCCACCGCGATAGCTCCATCCTCCGCTCATTCCCGCGAAAGCGGGAATCCAGGGCGCTTCGGCACGACGCCGGCAGTCAAGGGGTGGAAGCAGGCCCACTCGCCGCGCCTGACGGCCATGTTGCCTTTCCGCACGCAACGGACCGCGACCTTCGCCGTCCGGCCAGGCAGCCGGCGTGATCGCAAGGGGCCGGCCAAACCAGATCCAGGCTGCGGCCCTGGGCCCTGGATTCCCGCCTTCGCGGGAATGAGCGGAGTCTCTGTCCAAACCCGGAGAATCCGACGAGGCCGAGGCTTGGAAGCTGCGGTAAGACGGATATCCCGCTCCAGAGCGACCGGTCGTGGGGCAGACGTCGCCCATTTCCTCCGATCCGGTCGGTCGCAAACACCCAACCGTCGGGCGTCATAGTCCAAACAACAGTTTGTCCCCCGGGATAGCCCCATCCTCCGCTCATTCCCGCGAAAGCGGGAATCCAGGGCGGCACGGCACGGAGCCGGCCGTAGAGGGGCGGTAGCAAGCCCACTCGCCACGCCTGACGGCCATGTTGCCCTCCGCACGCAGCCGACCGCGACCTTCGCCGTTCGGCCAGGCAGCCGGTATGATCGCAAGGGGCGCACGGTGACTCGTCCCGCAGACACGAGCGGAGTGCCAGCATCCGCCCGGCCAAAACACCAAACCCAGGCTGCGACACGAGGCCCTGGATTCCCGCCTTCGCGGGAATGAGCGGAGTTTCTGTTCCGTCCTGGAAACTCCCAAGAAGCCGGAGGCTTCGAATGCGTGTGTCCGAGATCGGCCACATCGCGACAGGTCATGGCACAGTCGCCTCCCCATCCTCCGCTCATTCCCGCGAAAGCGGGAATCCAGGGCGGCACGGCACGGAGCCGGCCATCAACGGCCTAGGGCAGGCCCCGGACGCGCCCCTACCCCGCGATCTTCGAGAAGTCCGCAACCGCGGCCGTAGCTGCCGGGATGGCGCTGAGCAGCTTCAGCCGGTTCTCGCGCAGCGCCGGGTCGTCGGCGTTGACGAGGATCCTGTCGAAGAAGGCGTCCACCGGCGGCCGCAGCCCGGCCAGCGCCTCCATGGCGCCGGCGAAGTCTTCCCGCGCCACCGCGGCCGCGGCGGTCTCGCGGGCCGGACCGATCGCCGCGAACAGCGCCTTTTCCTCGGCCTCGGCCAGCAGCGCCGGATCGGCCTCGCCGTCGAACGACCGGCCGTCCTTCTTCGCCTCGGCGCGCAGGATGTTGGCGGCGCGCTTGTAGCCGGACAACAGGTTCGCCCCGTCCTCGGTCGCCAGGAACGCCGACAGCGCCTCGATCCGGCGGGTGATCAGCAGGAGGTCGGCGTTTGCCTGCGTCCCTGTCGCGGCTTCGCCTTCCAGCACGGCGTCGACGAGGTCGTGGCGGGCACCCTGCTCCCGCAACTGGACCTTCAGGCGGTCCATGAAGAAGGAAAGGAGATCGGTCTCGATGGCCGCGACGGCCTTGCTCTCCGTGTCGGAGCCGGCCGGCGGCGAGCCTTCGCCCACGATGGACAGCATCGTCGACGCCGGTGCCCGAAGGACGCGCATCAGGTCCAGCCGCAGCCCATTCTCCAGCACGATCCGGATCACGCCCAGCGCGGCACGCCTGAGCGCGAACGGGTCCTTGGAGCCGGTCGGCTTCTCGTCGATCGCCCAGAACGACACCAGAAGGTCCAGCTTGTCGGCGAGCGCCACGGCGATGGAGACCGGCGCGGTCGGCACGTCGTCGGACGGTCCGGCCGGCTTGTAGTGCTCCTCGATGGCCGCCGCGATCGCCGGGTCGATGCCCTGCGCCTCGGCGTAGCGCCGGCCGACATAGCCCTGCAGCTCCGGGAACTCGCCCACCATGCCGGTGACCAGGTCCGCCTTGGCGAGGCGGGCTGCGGTCTCGGCGGCATCCGGATCGGCGCCCACCATCGGCGCCAGCGCCTTCGCCAGTGCCGCGACGCGCTCGACGCGCTCCGACTGGGAGCCCAGCTTCTCGTGGAAGGTCACCGAGGCGAGCTTCCTGGCGTGGTCGGCGAGCGGCGTCTTCAGGTCGGTCTTCCAGAAGAACTCCGCGTCCGACAGGCGGGCGCGGACGACGCGCTGGTTGCCGGCGACGATGGCCGCGCCGCCGTCGCTCGCCTCGATGTTGGAGGTCAGCACGAAGGCGTTGGCGAGCCGGCCCGTCTTCGGGTCGCGCATCACGAAGCACTTCTGGTTCTCGCGGATGGTGAGGCGGATCACCTCGTCCGGCAGCGCCAGGAACTGCTCGTCGAAGCGGCCGATCAGCACCACCGGCCATTCCACCAGCCCGGCCACCTCCTCCAGCAGCCCCGCGTCCTCGACCAGCTCCAGGTTCAGCGCCAGCGCGCGGTCCTTGGCGTCGTTGACGATGATCTGCTTGCGGCGGTCGAGGTCGAGCACGACCTTGGCGGCTTCCAGCTTCGCCACGTAGTCGTCCATCCGGCGAACCTTGAACGGCGCCGGCGCCAGGAAGCGGTGGCCGCGCGTCTCGTCGCCCGACGCGATGCCGCCGACCTCGAAGCGGACGATCTCCGGCTCCTCCGTCTCCGGCCCGAAGGTGCAGACGATGGAATGCAGCGGCCGCACCCAGCGCAGCGCGCCCGGCTCCGCCGAGGCCGCCCCCCAGCGCATGGACTTCGGCCACGGGAACTTGCGCACCACCTCGGGCAGCAGCTCGGTCAGCACCGCGGCCGCGTCCTGGCCGGGGGTGACGATCTTCGCCTGGTAGAAATCGCCCTTCTTCGGGTCGGTGACGATCTCCGCCTCCTCGATGGAGGCGAGGCCCGCGGCCCGCAGGAAGCCCTCCAGCGCCTTCTCCGGCGAGCCGACGCGCGGCCCCTTGCGGAGTTCCGTGCGCTCCGGCGAGCGCCCCGGCACGCCCATCACGTGCAGGCAGAGCCGGCGCGGCGTGGCGGTCGCCGTGGCGCCCTCGTAGACGAGACCCGCCTCGACCAGGCCGTTGGTCACCAGCGCCTTCAGGTCGTCGGCGGCACGGCGCTGCATGCGCGCGGGAATTTCCTCGGAGAAGAGTTCAAGCAGGAGTTCGGGCATGAGGACGCGGACGCTCGGGCTCGGGACGAAAACGGGGACCGGCGGCACCGCCGGATCTTCGCTGCGGACATAAACCGAGTTGGCTCCCGAGGCCAGAGGCGGCGAACGCGACGCCGTCGCGCCGCCCGGCAGCCGGACCTGCGGGTTCTCGCCGACCGCTTCACGGTCGACCTGGAAGTCTGGGTGGTGATGCACGAGGACCTGAGGACCAGCGCGCCCTGCCGCGCCGTCTTCGACGCCCTGGTCGACGGGCTGGGCCCGCTCGTGGCGCGAGGCGGCGCCTCCGGGGCACCCTGATCCTCGACCGGGCCCGCGGAGCGACAAAGTGTGATCCGCAACACAGATGGATTGCGGCGGCGGACCTAGACGGGAACGGCGCCCGAGACCGCAGGTCCCGGAGCGATCGTTGCGGTGGAGGGCTTCACCATGTCCGCGAAACTGCCCCAGGTGGTCTGCCTGGTCCTGGCCATGGCCATCTTCGCGGCGGCCGGGCCGCTCGCCTCGCTGGCCCACGGGTCGCGCGCAACGACGGATCGCGCGTCGACGGACCGGCCGGCGCCCGTCTGGACCCTCACCGACGACTGACCTGCTCCCCCACAGCCTCCCGCTCGGCAGCCCCGCCTCGCCGTAGACGTGCGCGAGCTGGTGCACCCGCGGAAACGGCACGCGGGACGAAAAACTGTGACCGGCGGCACAGCCGGATCCCGGCTGCGGACATAAACCGGGCTGGCGTCCGAGGCTGGCGGCGGCGGGCCAACTCTCCGCCGCTTTCCGCCCGTGCATCCGCCGCGTTTGCCGGTTTAGGCTGCGGCTGGAAGGCTGGACGACCGGGGTTCAGGGGGATTGCCCAACTGGAGGGAGACACACCATGCCCGTCGCTCGCACGACATCCGCCCGCGCCACGCTTGCCGCCGCCGCGTTCCTCGCGGTCGCGCCGGCAGCCCTCGCCGAGGACGTGAAGGGATCGTCCGATCACCCGCTCCTGGGGCGGTACGAAGGCGCCGAGATCACCCAGTACATGCAGTCGGCCTACGACGAGATCACCCTGCCGGCGGCCAGGATCACCCGCGAGAACGTCAAGGATCCGGGCGCCTGGCAGATCGACGTCGCCGGAAAGGTGACGCGCATCCGCTACGAGGGGCCGCCCGGCCGGTCGCCGCTGGAGGTCATGCGCAACTACCAGAAGGCGCTCGAGGCGAAAGGCTTCGAGATCGCCTATTTCTGCCGCGAAAAGGAGTGCTCGGAGGTCAGCCTCGCCGAGATCTGGAACGCCGGGCGCGGCAAGATCGGCCTCACCTCCAACTGGGGCAGCTCGATCTACCTGCTCGCCCGCAGGAGCCAGGACGGCCGCCAGGACACCATCGGGATCCTCGCCGTGGAGACCGGCGGCAATCTGGAGCGCAAACCCCAGCTCGCGGCCACCATCGTCGAGGGCGAGGCGATGGAGAGCGACAAGATCACGCTGGTCGAGGCCGACGAGATGGAGCGGGCGTTCGCCCGCGACGGCAAGATCGCCGTCTACGGCTTCTATTTCGATTTCGACAAGGCCGACCTGAAGCCCGATTCCCAGCCCCAGGTCGAGCAGCTGGCGGCGCTCCTGCAGGACAATCCGGAGCTGCGGATCCTCATCGTCGGCCACACCGACGGCAAGGGCGCGATGGACTACAACCTCGACCTGTCCCAGGCGCGGGCCCAGGCGGTGGCCGCCCGCCTCTCCTCCGGCTACGGCATCGACGGCAAGCGCATGACGGCCGCCGGCGCGGGCATGATGTCGCCGGTCAGCACCAACCGGACCGAGGAAGGCCGCGCGAAGAACCGCCGGGTCGAGATCGTCGAGGTCTACCGCTCCGAGTGACCGGTCAGGCCGCGACCGGCTCGGCGCCGCCCGACGCGGTCGCCAGCCATGCCTCGCCGCAGGCGCGCGCAAGCTGGCGCACCCGCAGGATGTAGCTCTGGCGCTCGGTCACCGAGATCACGCCGCGGGCGTCCAGGAGGTTGAAGATGTGGCTCGCCTTGATGCACTGGTCGTAGGCGGGCTGCGCCATCAGGTGGCGGCGCGCCTCGCCCTCGCCGGTCCAGCCGGCTTCCACCAGCGCGTGGCATTCCTTCTCCGCGTCACGGAAGTGCTGCAGCAGGATCTCGGTGTCGGCGTGCTCGAAGTTGTGGCGGGAATATTCCTGCTCGGCCTGCAGGAACACGTCGCCGTAGTTCACCCGCTCGGCGCCCTCGCGGCCGTTGAAGTTCAGGTTGTAGACGTTGTCGACGCCCTGCACGTACATGGCCAGCCGCTCCAGCCCGTAGGTGAGTTCGCCCGCCACCGGCGCGCACTCGAAGCCCGCCACCTGCTGGAAATAGGTGAACTGCGACACCTCCATGCCGTCGCACCAGCACTCCCAGCCCAGCCCCCAGGCGCCCAGCGTCGGGCTCTCCCAGTCGTCCTCGACAAAGCGGACGTCGTGCAGCCCCATGTCGATGCCGATCTCGCGCAGGCTCTCCAGGTAGAGCTCCTGCAGGTTCGCCGGGCTCGGCTTCAGCAGCACCTGGAACTGGTAGTAGTGCTGCAGCCGGTTGGGGTTCTCGCCGTAGCGCCCGTCGGTCGGCCGCCGCGACGGCTGCACGTAGGCCGCCTTCCACGGGCGCGGCCCCAGCGCCCGGAGCGTCGTTGCCGGATGGAAGGTGCCCGCCCCCACCTCCATGTCGTAGGGCTGCAGCACCACGCACCCCTGCGCCGCCCAGAAGCGCTGCAGCGTCAGGATCAGCCCCTGGAACGAGGTCTTCGGCGAAAGCGGGTCGGCGGCGGTATCGGTCATCGGGCACTTCGAGCGGTTGAGGCGCCGGAGCGGGCGCCGGCGATCGCGGAGGATCGGTCGGATGCGGGAGGCGCGCGAGCGGCGGAGCGGCACCGCGCGAAAGCGGCGGCACGGTAGGCAGGCCGCCCGCCTCCGGTCAAGCGCGTGACGCCCGTCACCATCGGTCGCCCGGCGCGTGTCCCCCGTCACATACGCGCCGTTCCCGCCGCCCCGGCCCCTTAAAGCCGGGCTCTCCCGTGCCGACGTCCGGGTCGTCACCAGCGACACGGGCAAGCGGTGGGAGGAGCGACATGACGCATCACGGATCACTGGACGCCGTCCGCATTCCGATCTTCGGGGTGCTCGGCAAGGGCCACAGGGCCGCGCTGTCCGCGCGTCGCGTCATCCGGCTGGCCGAAGCTCCGGCCCCGGACGCCGCTCCGTCCGCGCCGCTGGTGGCGGCATCCCGCCCGGCCTCCCGAACGGAGCCGGCGGGCCTGCCTTCATCCACAACCGGAATGGGAGACTGACATGAAACGGACGACCCTCACGACCCTGATCACCTCCGGCCTCGTCGTCACCGCGGTGGCGTTCTCGGCCGCCGGCGGCGCGCTGGCGCAGTCCAACGGCAACGGCGGCAAGGGCGGCGGCATCGGCACCAGCGGCGGCCCCGGAGGCGGCGGCAGCGAACGGCTGATCGTCTGCACCGGCTGCGCCGACCCGAACGCCTTCATCGAGGACGGCGTGCTCAAGGGCGGCGGCCACGGCTACGGTGGCGGCGCGGCAGCGGCGGCACCCGTGGTCACCCACGTGCCCCGCAACCCCAACCGCCGGCGCAAGGCGGAAACGGTGCGGGCCAACGAGGCCTGCTACATGCGCCAGGACCTGCTCGCCGACGGGCGCATGTTGGTCTACCGCGACTGCGGCGAGGTGGTGCGCACCTACCGCTGACGCGGACGCGCCGATGGCGAGGCGCCGAAATGCATTTGGGAAGAAGATCTTGCGGCGGACCGTTCACCTCATCGAGCGGCCCGCCGTTCACCGAACCGGCACGGCGAACCGACGGAATGGATGCTCGGTTTCGGCGGGAAATCGACAGACGGCGGAGCGGCCGCCCCTGCCCGTCCGGACGTCCTATTTCTCGGGACGGTAGACGCCGGTGGCGGGATCGCGCTCCAGGCGCCGGCCGCGATCGTCGCGTGCCTCCTGCGGCCGCATGCGCGCCTCGACGCGCGCCATTTCGCGCTTCATCCAGCGGGATCCGAGGATGGCGGCACCGGCGGCAAGCGCCACGAACACGAGCTGAGGCATGCGATACTCCCTTCGCGGCACGCGCGCACCCGTCCCGCGCGCCAGCCGGCATGGCTCAAATCTAGGGATTCCCGGCGCAAATGGAAGGGATCGCGTCGCGGGACATTTCGTCCCGGTCGGCCGGCCTCCGCGCCCCGGTCAGAGACCGAAGCGGCTCCACAGCGACCGTTCCTCCAGCGTCGAGATCAGATCCGCCGACCAGCCGTCGAGCGACAGGCCGACGCCCGGCGAGGCCGTCCGCAGGAACGGGATCGGCCGCGGCGTGGAAATCAGCTTCAGCACGGTGTCCTCGCCGAACCGCGCCTTCAGCGCCGTGCGCACGTCGCCCACCGCGTCCGCGAGCCCCAACCCGATCGCCGTCCGGCCCGTCCAGAACAGCCCGGAGAACAGCTCGCCGTCGTCGGAGAGCAGCGTGCCGCGCCGGCCGGTCACCAGATCGCGGAATTCCGAGTGGATCTCCTCCTGCAGCTGCAGCAGGTGGTCGACGTCCTCCTGCCGCTCCGGCTGGAACGGATCGAGGATCGCCTTGCGGTCGCCCGAGGTGTGCACGCGGCGGTCGATGCCCAGCTTGTCGATCAGCCCGACGAAGCCGAACCCCTGGGAAACCACGCCGATCGAGCCGACGATCGAGTGCTCGTCCACGAAGATCTCGTCGCCGGCCACCGCGATCATGTAGCCGCCGGAGGCGCAAACGTCCTCGACGAACACCAGCACCTGCTTGCCGCTCTCCTCCGCCAGCGCGCGGATCCGCTTGAAGATCAGGTGCGACTGCACCGGCGAGCCGCCGGGCGAATTGATGACGACCGCCACCGCCGGCGCCTTCTTGATGCTGAACGCCTTCTCCAGCACCGGCGCGAGCCCGGCCATGGTGACGCCCGGTCGCAGCGGGGTGGAGAGGCCGATGGCCCCGTGAATGCGCACCACGGGAACGACCGGTTTCGACTTCGCCCAGCGGGCCGGAAGGAGCGAGCGTATGCGGTCGATCACGATGGGATCCTTTCAAGCGAGGGGGCGCGCAAAGTGGCGCGGCGTGCTCCAGATATGGGAGGAGCGCGCATCGGGACAATGCGCGCTCCGAAAGTCGCAGGGGCTGAGCGCCGTGGAAGCAGGCTCCGGACCGTGCCCGCCGGGGCGGGATCGGCTCAGTGGTAGCCCTCGCCTTCCATCAGCTTGCCGCGGAACGTCCAGTACACGAACGCCGTGTAGAGCAGGATGATCGGCAGCATCACCAGCACGCCCGCCAGCGTGAACAGCTGGCTCGCCGGCACCGCCGCCGTGTCCCACACCGTCAGCGTCGGCGGCACCAGGTACGGGAACGTGGAGATCCCGAGGCCCAGGAAGCACAGCAGGAACAGGCCCACCGAGGCGGCGAAGGCCGGAAAGCCCCGGTCGGAGTCGATGCTGCGCATCGCCATCAGCGCCAGAAGCGCGGTGGCGATCGGCACCAGCCAGAGCACGTAGATGTTCGGCCGCGAGAACCAGCGCTCGGAAATGTGCGGATCCATCAGCGGCGTCCACACCGACACCACCACGATGAACACCAGCATGAGCACCAGGGCCGGGAACGCCCAGCCCCGCGCCTTGGTGCCGGCGGTCCCGCCCACCCGCATCATCAGCCAGGTCGAGCCCAGCAGCGCGTAGCCGCAGATCAGCCCGAAGCCGCAGGCAATGGCGAACGGCGACAGGAAATCGAACGGGCCGCCGGTGAAGCGGGCGTCGGTCACCGTGATGCCGTCCAGCACGCCGCCCAGCACGAGGCCCTGGCAGAACGCCGCCGTGTACGAACCGCCGGAGAACGCCACGTCCCACATCTTGTGGTTCGGCTTGGAAACGAAGCGGAACTCGAAGGCCACGCCCCGGAACACCAGCGCCAGCAGCATGAAGATGATCGGGAAGTACATGGCCGGCATGATGATGGAGAAGGCCGTCGGGAACGCCACCCACAGGCCGCCGCCGCCCAGGATCAGCCAAGTCTCGTTGCCGTCCCAGAACGGGGCGATGGAGTTCATCATGTGGTCCCGTTCGGCCTCGGTGCGGCCGAACGGAAACAGGATGCCGACCCCGAGATCGAAGCCGTCGAGGATGACGTAGAGCGTGACCGCCGTGGCGATCAGGCCGCCCCAGATGACGGGAAGATAGGCTTCCATGGCGTCTTACTCCCCTGCGTGGATGGCTTCGCGCCCGGAGTCCTGGGCATAGGACATCGGGCGTCGGCTCGAGCTGTCGTCACCGCCGGAGCCGGAATGGTCGGGACCACGCCGCAGGAGGCGGTTGATGTAGTAGATGCCGGCGGAGAAGACGACGCCGTACACCAGCACGAACATCACCAGCGAGACGATGATCGACCCGCCCGGAACCGGCGACGCCGCGTCGGCGGTGCGCAGGATGCCGGTGGCGACCCAGGGCTGTCGCCCGATCTCCGTGGTGAACCAGCCGAACAGGATCGCGACGAAGCCGATCGGCCACATCAGCGAGACCACGCGCAGGTAGATCCCCGTGGAGAACAGCCGGTCCCGGTACCAGAGCACCCCGCCGACCACCACGGTCGCCAGCATGATCAGGCCCAGGCCCACCATGATGCGGAACGAGAAGAACACCGGCCAGACGGGCGGACGGTCCTCGCGCGGCACGTCGGTCAGGCCGGGAAACTTGCCGTCCAGGGTGTGGGTGATCAGCAGGCTGGCCACATAGGGGATCTGGATCGCGAAGTCGTTGCGCTCCTGCTCCTGGTTCGGCCAGGCGAACAGCACGAACGGCACCGGCGACTCGTCGCCATTCCAGTGCCCCTCGATGGCCGCCAGCTTCACCGGCTGGTACTTGGCGACGGTGGTTCCGGCCTGGTCGCCGACCAGCATCTGCAGCGGCACCAGCACCAGCAGCAGGCCAAGGGCCATGCGCAGCATGGTTTCGGCATGGTCGATGAAGCGCCCCTGCAGCCAGTAGCGCGCGCCGATGGCGAACACCACGAAGGCGGTGGTGATGTAGGCCGCGATGACCATGTGCAGCAGGCGGGTCGGGAAGGTCGGCGAGAAGATGATCTGCAGCCAGTCGACCGGAACGGCGATGCCGTTCTCCATGGCGTGGCCGACCGGGTACTGCATCCACGAGTTGGCCGACAGGATCCAGAAAGCCGACATCGTCGTGCCGAGCGCGACGAGCACCGAGGCGGTGAAGTGCAGCCACGGCGGCACCCGGTTCCAGCCGAACAGCATGATCCCGAGGAAGGTCGCCTCCAGGAAGAAGGCGGTCAGCACCTCGTAGCCGATGAGCGGCGCGACCACGTTGCCGACGATGCGGGAGTATTCGCTCCAGTTGGTGCCGAACTGGTAGCTCAGCACGATGCCGGAGACGACGCCCATGCCGAACGACACGGCGAAGATCTTGGTCCAGAAGCGCGCAAGCGTGTGGTAGCGCTCGTTTTTCGTCCTGAGCCACATCCCCTCGAGCGTCGCGATCCATGCCGCCAGCCCGATGGTGAAGGACGGGAAGATGATGTGAAACGACACCGTGAACGCGAACTGAATTCTGGCGAGAATTACGGGATCGAAGTCCATCACAGGCCCTCCTGAAAACACCGCGCCACGGCAACCCCGACCGCAAGCGCGTAGCCCGATGTCAGGCGGTCACGTCAGCCCGCCCCGTCCGATCTGGTCTACTCGGCCCGCCCGCGCCCCGCGAGTCGGCCAAAAGTCCTAGAGACGATTTGTAGCGGACACGCGACACCGGGGGAAAGCCACGCCCCATCAGTCTGTCCCGTCGAGACGCCGCTTGATGGCCAGGAAGTCGCGCCAGGCCAGCCGCTTCTGGGCCGGCTGGCGGAGCAGGTAGGCGGGATGCAGGGTCGCCATGCAGGGAATTTCGCGCTGGCCGGTCTGGTGGCTCGCCCACTTGCCGCGCGCCCGCAGGATGCCTTCGCTCGATCCGGTGATCGCCTTCGATGCGGCACCACCCAGGAACACCAGCACGTCCGGATCGGCGAGTTCGATCTGGCGGGAGATGAACGGCTTGCAGATTTCGGTTTCCAGCGGGCTCGGCGTGCGGTTTCCCGGCGGCCGCCAGGGCACCACGTTGGCGATGTAGACCGACGAGCGGTCGAGCCCGATGGCGGCGAGCATCCGGTCGAGAAGCTGGCCCGAGCGGCCGACGAACGGCGTGCCCTGCGCGTCCTCCTCCCGCCCCGGCGCCTCGCCGACCAGCATCAGCCGGCCGGCCGGGTTGCCGTCTGAGAAGACGAGCTGGCGCGCCGTCGCCTTGAGCTGGCAGCCGTCGAAGCCTGCGAGGATTTCCCTGAGTTCGTCGAGGCTCTCAGCGCGCGCCGCCTCCGAGCGGGCTAGCATGATCTCGTCGTCGGCCTCGCCGGCCGGCGCCGGGCGCGGCCTCGGGGCGGACGCCGGCCTCTCCGGGTATCGGCCGGCAGGAACCTCTTCGGGCTCCAGGGCTGCGATCTGGGGCGGTGCGGCAACGGGCGCGGCGAAGCGATCGACGGCGTCGGGCAGGACGACGGCGTCGACGCCGATCGCCTCGTACCAGCCCAGCAGCGCCTCGGCCGCCGCGCGCCGGTTGTCCCCCAGTCCCTCGATCACCAGCCCAAACTCCCTGCCGCCCGGTTCGCGGCGTTTCCTGCACCCTGGAATTGCACCCTCGACAGCCCTGCCCTATGGCTGACGATCGCGTTGAAGCGTCGGTCCAGCGGTGCTTCCGGTGCGCGCCGGACCGCTGGCCGGCTGCGCCATCCGGACGGTGCCCGGCGGTTCGTAGTGGTCGACGCGGCGCCGTGGATCAACGGCTGTCGGATCCATGATGTCCGATTGCGCGTTGAGAAGACAGTGTTCACCTGACGCCCGGGGGATGCAAGTATTCTGGAGCAATTCCGGATTCGCGCCGTGCCGTCGGGCGGCACCAGGAACAGAGGACAGGTATGGTCGACACGAACGAAGCGGTCGAACGCGAGAGCATGGACTACGACGTGGTCGTCGTCGGCGCGGGACCGGCCGGCCTTTCGGCGGCCATCCGGCTGAAGCAGCTCTCGGCCGAAGCCGGCACCGAGCTCTCCGTGGTGGTGCTCGAAAAGGGCTCCGAGGTGGGCGCGCACATCCTCTCCGGCGCGGTCATCGACCCGATCGGGCTCGACAAGCTGCTGCCCGGCTGGCGCGACGAGGATACGCCCATCAAGACGCCGGTCACCGACGACCGCTTCCTGTTCCTCGGCGAGAGCGGCGGCATCCGGCTGCCCAACTTCCTGATGCCCCGGCTGATGTCGAACCACGGCAACTTCGTCGTGTCGCTCGGCAACGTCTGCCGCTGGCTGGCGGAAAAGGCCGAGGGGCTGGGTGTGGAGATCTATCCCGGCTTCGCTGCCGCCGAGATCCTCTACGACGACGCCGGCGCGGTCATCGGTGTCGCCACCGGCGACATGGGCATCGGCCGCGAGGGCCAGCACAAGGACAGCTACACCCCCGGCATGGAGCTGCGCGGCAAGTACGTGCTGTTCGCCGAGGGCGTGCGCGGGTCGCTGTCGAAGATGGCGATCGCCAAATACGGCCTGGACGAGGGCCGCGAGCCGCCGAAATACGGCATCGGCCTCAAGGAGATCTGGCAGGTCCCGCCGGAGAAGCACCAGCCGGGCCTGGTCCAGCACTCGTTCGGCTGGCCGCTCGACGGCAAGACCGGCGGCGGCTCGTTCCTCTACCATTTCGAGGACAACCAGGTGGCGGTCGGCTACGTCGTCCACCTGAACTACCAGAACCCCTACCTGAACCCGTTCGAGGAGTTCCAGCGTTTCAAGACCCACCCGGCGGTGGCGGAGACGCTGGAAGGCGGCAAGCGCCTGGCCTACGGCGCCCGCGCCATCACCGAGGGCGGCTACCAGTCGGTGCCGAAGCTCACCTTCCCCGGCGGCGCGCTCATCGGCTGCTCGGCCGGCTTCGTCAACGTGCCCCGCATCAAGGGCTCCCACAACGCCATGCTGTCGGGAATGCTGGCCGCCGAGCACGTCCACTCGGCCCTGTCTGAGGGTCGGGCCAACGACGAGATCGTCGGCTACGAGGAAGCCTGGCGCGGCTCGGAGATCGGCCGCGACCTCTGGCGGGTGCGCAACGTCAAGCCGCTGTGGTCGCGCTACGGCACGCTGCTCGGCATCGGCCTCGGCGGCGTCGACATGTGGATGCAGTCGCTGTTCGGCTTCTCGCCGTTCGGCACCCTGTCCCACGGCAAGACCGACGCGGCCTCGACCAAACCGGCCGCCGAGTGCAAGCCGATCGTCTACCCCAAGCCCGACAACAAGCTCTCCTTCGACCGGCTGTCGTCGGTGTTCCTGTCCAACACCAACCACGAGGAGGACCAGCAGGTGCACCTCAAGGTGAAGGACATGGCGTTGCAGAAGGAGTCCGAATGGGCGGTCTATGCCGGCCCGTCGCAGCGCTATTGCCCGGCCGGCGTCTACGAATGGGTGGACCAGGACACCGACCCGCGCTTCGTGATCAACGCGCAGAATTGCGTGCACTGCAAAACCTGCGACATCAAGGATCCGAACCAGAACATCGTCTGGACGGTGCCGGAAGGCGGCGGCGGCCCGAACTATCCGAACATGTAGGAGGCGCGCGCAAAATCGCGCGGAAACGCGCAGAAAAGCGCAAGAACGCGCAGGCTGACTGCGCCTTTGTGCGCGCGCACCGAGGCTGCGCGCGCGCAGCTGTCCACAGCCCTCCGCCGGCCCGAAGCCGTCGCCGCGCAAGGGCGTCCACACGCCCCTCGGCGCCACCCAAGTCGGCCGGGCGGAACGTGAACGCCCGCCCTCAACTATCTATGTTGAAACAATAATCCCGAAGCCCGGGCGTCGCCTCAGGCCTGACGCTCCGGCACACGCACGACGAGGCCGTCCAGCTCCGCCGTCACCTTGATCTGGCAGGACAGGCGCGAGTTCGGCTGCACGTCGTAGGCGAAGTCGAGCATGTCCTCTTCCATCGGCGACGGATCCCCGACGCGCTCGCGCCAGCCCTCGTCGACGTAGACGTGGCAGGTCGCGCAGGCGCAGGCGCCGCCGCATTCCGCCTCGATGCCCGGCACCATGTTGCGCACGGCGTTCTCCATGACGGTCGAGCCCGGCTCCGCGTCCACTTCGTGGGTTTCCGCGTCAGCCGTGATGTAGGTGATCTTCGCCATGGGATTCCTTCGATGCACTGAGAGAGCCTGCGTCCGACCGACATATCGGGTTGCTGCGCCGCGTCAAGTCGGAGCCGTTCCAAATTGCCGCTCAAGACAGCCGCCACGGTTTCGCCAAATATACGCCCGAACTGCGGCAGTCGTTAACCATAGAGCCTTGTCCATCCAAGGCATTTCCTTGTTCCGGGACGCCGGATATGTCATTACCAATTCGTTAACAAATTCCGTTTCTCGCCCTATCGGCTGATGATGCGCGCAGTTTCCCTGGAAACAGCGAGACATCGTCTCGGTACCGGGGCGAAAGTGAAGCGGAAGCGA
Source organism: Amorphus suaedae (assembly GCF_053629675.1). Classification (NCBI taxonomy): domain Bacteria; kingdom Pseudomonadati; phylum Pseudomonadota; class Alphaproteobacteria; order Hyphomicrobiales; family Amorphaceae; genus Amorphus; species Amorphus suaedae. Next base: position 552,626 of record NZ_JBRJIT010000001.1, read on the forward strand.
TGCGTAAACGGTTTTTCCCGCCGGCAGTTCTCTGTGTTCGAGAGAGCAGCGGCCGGTCCCGATGAGTAAAGCGTACGGACGCGAGGCGACGCACACCATGGCCACGCAATCTTCGAAGGCGAACGATCCCGCGGAAGCTGCCCTGTCGGCGGTTGAAGAGGCCCTGTTCGATCTCGGAACGACATCTCTGCGCGATGACGAGGACAACCAGTCCTCTGCCACCGCAGAGGCTGCGGACACGCAGGCGGAGGACACCGCATCCCTGTTCGACGAGAGCGAGGCGGACAGCGCCGCGCCGTCGGTGGCCAATGACGGCCTGGAAGGCGATGCGGCTCCCCTGCCCGGCAAGGATCGCCGCGCACGGCCAAAGCTGGCGCGTCCGAGCTCGGCGGCGAACGACGACCGCGTCGACGCCCGTCGTGCCCTCGCCGCCTCCCAGCGCCCGTCCAACTGGCCCCTGTGGATCGCCGCCATCCTGAGCCTCGCCTGGCTCGGCGCCGGCGCGATGATCGTGCAGCAGCAGTTCCCGGGTGCCTTCGAAGACGCCGCGTCGTTCACCGCCTTCACCGCCACCGGCGAGTTCCTCGTGCTGATCGCGCTGGCCCTCGTCCCGGTGCTCGGCCTGTTCGCGTTCGCCTACATGATCCGCCGCGGGCAGGAATTCCGCCTCGCCGCGGCCTCCATGACCGACATCGCGCTGCGCCTGTCCGAGCCGGAGGTCCACGCGGCCGAAGGCATGGTCAGTGTCGGCCAGACGATCCGCCGCGAAGTCGCCGCCATGGGCGACGGCATCGAGCGCGCGCTTGCCCGGGCCAGCGAGCTCGAGGTCATGGTGAAGCGCGAAGTGTCCGCCCTGGAGCGCTCGTACGGCGAGCACGAGGTGGCGATCCGCAGCCTGATCAACGAACTCGTCAACGAACGCCAGGAAGTGGCCAACAACGCCGGCCTCCTGAAGGAGCAGCTGGACAGCAGCCAGTCGACGCTGACCGGCACGCTTCAGACGGTCGTCTCGTCGCTGCGCGGCGAAGTCGACAGCGCCCGCGAAACGCTCACCTCCTCGATCTCGTCGTCCGGCGAGCTGATCCTGGAATCCGTCGGCGGTCGCTTCGAGGCCCTCAGCGCCTCGCTGACCGAAACCCACGAGAAGATCACCTCCGAACTGGACAACGTGACCGGCCGCTTCACCGGCACGATCGACGATCGCCTCGCGCTGATCGACGGCGCCGTCACCGGCGCCAGCGAGCGCCTGAGCGCCACCGTCGAGGAGCGCACCGAACACCTTCATGCGACGCTGTCGGGCACCCACGAGCAGGTGACCGGCGCCATCGACGAGGCGTCGAACCGCTTCACGCTGGCGGTGCACGAGCGCCTCGGCACGTTCAACAGCCTCTTCGACGAGGCCAGCGAGCGCTTCAACACCACCTTCGAGCAGCGCTCCGGCGCCATGCACGAGGCGATCCTCAACACCGAAGATCAGGTCACCTCGTCCATCGACGCCGCGGCGAGCCGGCTGTCGAGCTCGGTCGAAGACCGCCTCGGCACCTTCGACGCGACCTTCGCCGAAGCGAGCGAGCGCCTGGCCACGTCCTTCGATCAGCGGTCGAGCAGCCTGCACGAGGCCCTCACCTCCGCCGAACACCGCGTCACCGCGGCGGTCGACAGCGTCAGCGGCCGCTTCGCCGCGATGTTCGATGAGCGACTGGAAGCGTTCGACGGCTCGGTCACCCAGGCCAACGAGCGCCTCGCCGTCGCCTTCGACGAGCGGTACAACGGCCTCCACGAGATGCTGTTCACCACGGAAGACCGCGTCACCAACGCCATCGAGAACGCCAGCGGCCGCTTCACCACCCTCGTCGACGAGCGCCTCGAGACGTTCGACGGCTCTGTCGGTCAGGCGAGCGAGCGCCTCTCGTCGGCCTTCGACGAGCGCTACAACGGCCTCCACGAGATGCTGTTCACCACCGAGGACCGCGTCACCAACGCCATCGACACCGCGAGCGGCCGCTTCACCACGCTCATCGACGGCCGGCTGGAGACCCTCGACGGGACCATCGCGGCGGCCTCCGAGCGCGTCACCTCGGGCGTCGAAGAGCGCTCCGACGCCCTCCTGCTGGCGCTCGATGCCGCCCACGAGCGCATCACGGCTTCGCTCGACGGCGCCGGTGCCCAATTCACGGGGACGATCGACGACCGGCTCGCCGCCGTCGACACGACCGTTGCCATGGCCGGCGAGCGCCTCAGCCAGTCCATCGAGGAGCGGCTGTCGGCGATCGACACGGCCATCCTCGGCACGGCCGGCCGCTTCACCGTCGATCTCGACGAGCGGCTGTCGGGCCTGGAGAACAACCTCGGCCAGGTCACAGAGCGCATCGTCAAGGGCTTCGAGGATCGCGCCAGCACGATCGACAGCAACCTCACCGACACCGCCACGCAGCTGGTCTCCTCCATCGACGGCAAGGTCAGCGAACTGCACTACTCGCTGTCGGAAACCGGCGAGCGCCTGCTCGGCACGATCGGCGCGGCGAACGTTGCGCTCGGCGAGAGCGTCGACAGCCGCATGAGCGAGATCGAGGCGACCCTCTCCGACCTCGGCGGCCGCGTCGGCGAGGTCATCCACGAGCGCTCGACCGAACTCTCGCAGGCCGTGCTCGGCCATGTGGAGAAGGCCGACGCGATCCTGGCCGGTCGCCAGGAGACCCTGAACCAGACCTTCGAGATCCGGACCCGCGAGCTGCAGGAAGCGCTCGACGGCGCAACGGTCGCCATCGACAGCCGCCTCGGCACCCGCAGCGAAGAGATCGTGACCTCGCTCACCGGCTTCAGCGACACCATCTCGGCGCAGATGATCGGCGAGGCCGAGCGTGCCGTGGCGTCGCTCACCGGCCTCGGCGAGACGATCACCTCGCAGCTGTCCGGCGAGGCGGAACGCGCCGTCAGCCAGCTCACGGGCTTCGGCGACAGCGTGACCAACCAGCTCTCCAGCGAAGCCGGCCGCGCGGTCGCCGCCCTGCAGGAGAGCGGCAGCACCTTCGTCTCCGACTTCACCCAGCAGGTGGATGTCCTGTCGGGCCACCTGGAGACCACCGCCTCCCGCTTCGACGAGGCGATCACCGTCTCCGGTCTCGAACTCGCGGAGAAGCTCTCGCAGACCGCCGTTCGCATCCACGAGACGATCACCGTGGAAGGCCGCTCGCTCGAGGAGAACCTCGACCGGTCGTCGAACGGCATCGCCGAAACCTTCTCGCGCTCCACCGCCGCCCTGGCGGAGGCGCTGGAGGCCCAGACCAACGCCCTCAACGCGCGCATCGAGACGGTGGTCGAGACGACCTCCGCGTCGCTCGGACACCGCACGACCGAGCTCGGCGAGACGCTGGCCACCGCCGGCGCCGAGATCTCGCGGGCGATCGTCCAGCGCGGCTCCCGGATCGCCGAGGAGATCACCCAGAGCGCCGAAACCGTCGCCGAGCGCATCGGCGCCCAGGGTGAGGAAGTCCGCGCCCGGGTCGACGAGAGCGTCGGACGCCTCGATGGGATCCTGTCCTCCCACAGCGACACGGTCCGCTACTCCGTGGACGACAGCGTCGGCCGCATGGACAGCCTCCTCGGGTCCTACAGCGAGCAGATCCGCGCGTCGGTCGACGACAACGTCAGCCGCATCGGCGACCTCCTGTCCGACCGCAGCAACCAGATCCGCATTGCCAGCGAGGAAAGCGCAAACCGCCTGGAAGAGGTCTTCTCGGTCCACCAGGACGGGCTGGAGCAGACGTTCACCGGCAATGTCACCCGCATCGACGAGCTGCTGGCTGGCCGTGGCGACATGATCCATGCCACGCTCGAGGAGCAGATCGGCCGGGTCGACCAGCTCTTCTCCGACACCGGCGAAGCCCTGGGCACCCAGTTCGATGCGCACACCCAGCACCTCTCCAACGTGCTGGCCAACCGCGGCGAAGGCGTGCAGGCCTCCATCGAGACCGTCATCAGCCGCCTCGACAACCTGTTCACCCAGTCGGGCGAGTACCTGGGCACCCAGCTCGGCGATCACACCGACCGGATCGCCCACGTGCTGTCGACCAGCGGCGAAGGCATCCACGCCTCGCTGGACGAGAACATCGGCCGCCTCGAGACACTGCTGTCCCAGTCGGGCGAGACCATCGACAGCCGCCTCACCGGCCACGCCGACCGCATCACCCACGTGCTGTCGACCAGCGGCGAGGGCATCCACACCTCGCTGGAAGAGAACATCGGGCGCCTCGAGGCCCTGCTCTCCCAGTCGGGCGAGACCATCGACAGCCGCCTGTCCGGCTACGCCGACCGCATCACCGACGTGCTGTCGACCAACGGCGAGGGTATCCACACCTCGCTGGAGGAGAACATCGCCCGCCTGGAGGCCCTGCTCTCCCAGTCCGGCGAGACCATCGACAGCCGCCTGACGCGCCACACCAACCGCCTGTCCCACGTTCTGTCGACCAACGGCGAAGGCATCCACGCCTCGCTGGAGGAGAACATCGGACGCCTCGAGACCGCGCTCGCCCGGTCCGGCGAGGGCATCGATGCGCGGCTTGCCGGCCACGCGGAGCACCTCTCCACGGTCATCGCCAGCCGCGGCGAAGGCATGCAGGGCACGCTTGAGCAGCAGATCAACCGTCTGGACCAGCTGTTCTCCCGGTCCGGCAACCAGATCAACACGCAGCTCGACGGGCACGCACAGCGGCTCGACACCCTGCTCTCCAGCGGTGGCGACACGATCCACAGCTCGCTCGAGAGCAACCTCGGACGGCTTGAAATGCTGCTCGGCCAGACCGGCGACAGCATCGACACCCGGCTCGAGAGCTACGCCGAGCGCCTGTCCTACCTGCTCTCCACCCGCGGCGACGGACTGCAGTCGGGCCTGGAAGAGAAGCTGGACCGGCTCGAGACGATGCTCACGGTGCGCGCCAACTCGGTGCACGAAGCCTTCGAAGGTCAGATCGGCAGCTTCAGCGAACTCATCGACGGGCGCGCCGCCTCCCTCGTGGAGACGGTCGGGACCCGCGGCGAGGAGATCGACTCCGTCCTCGGCCGCCGCATCGAGACCATGGAGCAGGCGCTCGATGGCCGCATCGAGAAGCTGAGCGACACCCTGCTGACCCGGGCCCGCGACGTGGCGAGCAGCCTGCACACCGGCCAGACGGAGATCACCGCGACCTTCAAGGGTCACCTGGAGGAGATCGACCGGCTCACCCGGGACGGCACGGGCGAAATCGCGACCGTCCTCAAGGACGAGAGCGACCGCGCCCAGGAAGCCCTGCAGGCCGTCGTCCGCAGCAGCATCGACAACGCGATCACCCCGCTCACGGACCTCGCCGACCGGATCTCGGCCAACGGCGCGAACCTGCAGGACATCCTGTCGGAGACCGCCGATCGCTTCGCCCGGGAATCCGAGGCCCTCAAGCAGTCGCTGCGCAACGAGCTGGGCACGCTGGTCGCCAACCTTGAGGACAGCAACGGCTCGCTGCACTCCACGCTCTCCACCATCGGCTCGACGATGGCCGAGATCGAGGGTGCGCTCGGCGAGCAGATGGCCCGCTTCGAGACCACCGTCGCCCAGGCCGGCAACTCGACCTCGGAGACCGGGCGCATGCTCAGCTCCCAGACCGAGGAACTGCGCCGCCTGACGGGCAGCGCGCTGCGCGACCTGCAGAGCCTCTACGGCCAGGTCAACGAGCACACCAGCGGCCTGGTCTCGGCCACCGAGCGCTTCGAGGTCGCCAACCAGTCGGTCGAGGCAACGCTTGCCGAGCACCGGGCGACGATCGAGGAGATCACCTCGGCACTGGCCAGCAAGACCGAGACCGTCGACGGCCTGATGAAGTCCTTCCTGGGCCGCGTCGAACGCTCGATCTCGACCGCCGAAGCCCGCGCGCAGGAGACCTCCGCCCTCATCGAGCGGACGGTCGAGCAGGCCTCGCAGACGCTGGCCGACCAGCTCGCGTCGCTGTCGTCGGTGGCGAGCGACCAGGGCAACCAGGCACGGGAAGCCGTGCGCGAGGCCCAGGGCGTGATGTCGGAGGAGATGACCCGCACGCTGAAGGACATCGCAAGCCGCTTCACCAGCGCGACCGAGGACATGCGGTCCGCGGCCGAGCAGATGAAGCGCGACCTGGAGGCCACCCGCGCCGAAGTGAAGCGTGGGGTGCTGGAACTGCCGGAAGAGGCAGCGGAAAACTCCGCCGCCATGCGCCGCGCGGTCACCGACCAGATCGACGCGTTGAAGGAACTGGCCAACATCGTGTCGGTGCACACCGAGCAGCCCCAGGGCGCCCGGCAGGCACCGCGCCGCGAGGCCCGCTCCGAGCCCGTCGCCCGCGAACGCGAGCCCCAGGGACCGGCCGACACGGCGGTGATGGAGCGGGCGCCGGTCGATCCGGAGCCGGAGTTCCGGGCGCCCGCGCCGCAGCGTGACGCCGGCAACGGCGGCGGCGGACGCCGCGAGAGCCACCCGGCCATGCGCCTGCCCGATCCCGACGAGGGAACCGGCAACGCGGATGGATGGGTCGCCAGCCTCCTGCGCCGCGCCTCCGTCGACGAGGACGACGACCGTGGTCCGCGCGGCCGCCAGCAGCCGGACGAGGCACCCACGCCGGCCGCCGAGAGCCTCGACGTGCTGACCAGCGACATGGCACGGGCCGTCGACGAGGACAGCTACCGGGACGCCTGGTCGCGCTACAACCGCGGTGAATCGAAGGTGTTCAGCCGCCGGCTCTACACCATGGAGGGCCAGCAGACCTTCGACGAAATCCGCCGCAAGTATCAGCGGGACCGGGATTTCCGGGATGCGGTGGACCGGTACGTCGACGACTTCGAGAAGCTGATCTCCGACGTGGCCGAGACCGATCGTACGGGATCGACCAGCCGGACCTACCTGACCTCGGAGACCGGCAAGCTCTACACGATGCTCGCCCACGCGAGCGGACGCCTCGCCTGATCTCCTGCTGAGACGGGACGTACGAAAAAGAGGCCCCGGGGCGAAAGCTCCGGGGCCTTTTTCATGGTTTTCCGTTCAGTGTCGCGGCGTCCGGCGCGCGCCGGGCCTCACGATCCCGAACGCGGCCCCGCCGCCGCGCGCCGGTAATGATGCGGTGCGCTGCCCGTCACCCGCTTGAACGCGCTGCTGAAGGCGCTCTCCGACGCATAACCGAGGGACCGGGCGACGGCCGAGATCGGCGCCTGGCCTTCCCGCAGCATCCGGTCGGCGAGCCGCATCCGCCAGCGCGTGTGATAGGCGAGCGGAGCCACGCCCGCCGCCTCCCTGAACCGGAGGGAGAAGTTCGTCCGCGACATGCCGGCCGCCGCCGCGAGCTCGGCGAGGCGCCAGTTGCGGGCCGGGTCGCCATGGATGAGCCGCAGCGCCGCCATCAGTCGCGGATCGCCGGCGGCGCGCAGGAGCCCGATGGGGATGGCACCGCCCCCGGCGAGATGCGCGCGGATGAGATGCACGAACATCAGCTGGGCGATCTGCGCCCGCGCGATGTCGGCGCCGGGGGCGGCCGCGGCCCGTTCGGCCATCAGCTGGTCGAGCAGCCAGCGGATAGGCGCTGCCCGTTCGTCGGCCGCCGGCACATGTACCAGCGGCGGCAGGATCTCCGACAGGAGGCTGCCGCTCACCGGGTTCAGGTGGACGTGGCCGCCGATCACCAGACAGTCGTTGCCGCCTCCCACCGCGACGATCGTCTCCGGCGCGTCGGCGAACAGCGGTGCGGCATCCATCGGAACGGCGCCTGCGCCCCCCGACAGCACGAAGCCGGAGGTCGCCGATGGCAGGAATACGTCGCCGCAGCCGATGGGGACGACGGTGTCGCTCCCCTCCATCCGCAGCGCGCACCGGCCGCGGATGAGCGCGAAGAACTTGATCCTGCCCGGCGGCGGAAAGCGGATGGACCAGTCGCCGCCGGCGGTGAAGCCGCCCGAGACGGTGGTGCGCGCATCGGTGAGCGCGAGAATGTCCGAGATCGGATCGCCGTGCATTCCGGTACTTTCGCGAATGTATCTGGGACGGATGATTATTCATCATCCCAGGCTCGCACCATAGCTTGCTGACCGGCGCGGAAAACCATCCGCCTCAGATGAGAAAGCGACGGTCGATATGACGGGACTGAAGGACAAGGTGGTGGCGATCACCGGGGCGAGCAGCGGCATCGGCGAGGCGACGGCCCTGCTGCTGGCGGAGCGCGGCGCGAGCGTCATGCTGGGCGCGCGCAGGGCGGACCGGCTCGAGGCGCTCGTCAGGCGCATCGCCGAAGGAGGCGGCGCCGCTGCCTCACGGGTCATGGACGTCACGGTCAAGGCTGACGTTCAGGGCCTCGTCGACGACGCTCTCGACCGGTTCGGGCGCCTCGACGTGCTGGTGAGCTGCGCCGGCGTGGGGCTGATCTCGCGCATGGACGAACGCCGGGTGGACGACTGGGACAGGATGATCGACATCAACGTGAAGGGCCCGCTCTATGGCATGGCGGCGGCCCTGCCCGTCTTCCAGGCCCAGGGCAGCGGCCAGTTCGTCAACGTCCTGTCGACGGCAGGCATCAAGATCGTGCCGACCATGGGTGTCTACGCGGGGTCGAAGAATGCGATACGGGCGGTTTCGGAAGCCCTTCGCCAGGAGGCCGGCCCCAACCTGCGGGTGACCGTGATCTCGCCGGGAGCCGTCGCGACGGACTTCGGTGCCGCCATCACCAACGACGGTCTGAGGGCCGAGATCGTGGCGATGCAGGAGAAGATCGGCATTGCGCCCGCGGCGATCGCGCGCGCGATCGCGTTCGCCATCGAACAGCCGGCGGACGTGGAGATCGGCGAGATCGTCGTCCGGCCGACGGCCCAGGGCTGAGGCCCGATGAGACTTCAACAAAAAAGCCTGCCGCGGCAACCGCGGCAGGCTTTGTCGTGCAAGGCGCTGCGTTCGGAGCGGCGCGATCTGACCCGCGAGAGCCCGGTCGCTGCGCTCCGAACGGTCACACGCCGTGTCAGCCGGTGATTTCGGAACCGGAGAAGAAGAAGGCCATCTCTTCCTTGGCGGTCTCGACCGCGTCGGAACCATGGACCGAGTTCTCGCCGATGGATTCCGCGAAATCGGCGCGGATGGTGCCGGGATCGGCCTTGGCCGGGTCGGTGGCGCCCATCACTTCGCGGTTCTTCAGGACGGCGTTCTCGCCTTCCAGGATCTGCACGACGACCGGACCGGACGACATGAATTCGGTCAATTCCTGGAAGAACGGACGCTCGCTGTGGACGGCGTAGAAGGCCTCGGCGGTCGCCTTGGACATCAGGATGCGCTTCTGGGCGACGACGCGAAGGCCGGCGGACTCCAGGCGGTCGACGATCTTGCCGGTGATGTTGCGCCGCGTGGCGTCCGGCTTGATCATGGAAAACGTGCGTTCGATCGCCATTGTGGTCAGTTCCTTCCGGAATGTCTGTCGGTGGTGAATGCGTGGCAGCCGGCGGAAGCCGGCGGCGTCGCGCTGCTATAGCTTTAGGCACGAATTGCCCGCAAGGGCCTCACCCACGATCAAGGCCGAATTTGGCCCGAAAACGCCCCGGATCGCGCGATTTTCCGAGAGTCAGGCCGCGCGTGCCGGTTGTGCGCGTCCCAGGCCGTCGTGGAGGTCGAGGCAGCGCTCGAACCACGCGTGGAGCGGATCGTCGTCCGCGAGCATCGGGAGCGGGCTGGTGGCGCGCGCCCACTGGAGGGCACCAAACAGAATGTAGTCGGTGAACAGCGGAGCGCTGCCGCCCAGGAAAGGCTGTGAGTCGAGGGTCATGCGCGCCGGCGCGAGGCTTGCGCGGAACGCCTCCAGTCGATCCTCCCGCCCGGCCTGCACCTCCTCGAGCTTGCGACCGAGCCGCTTCTCGCGGCTTTCGCGGAAATAGCGGTCGTCGACGTCCTGCAGCGCGGAGTGGACATCGGCAACGATCAGCCCCGTCAGCCCCATGTGCACGACGACGCGGGACCATGCCTCGATGAAGCGCGCGGCGCTCATCCCGCCCGGTCCGCCGAACAGGCTCGGACGGTCCGGATAGGCTTGTTCCAGATAGACAGCGATGTCGAAGGAATCGCGTACGATACGGCCTTCATCGTCGATCACCGGCACCGTCTTCTGAGTGCCGTCCGCGATCGACGGAATCTCCGTGAACGGGACCGGGCGCGTCTCGAACGCCAAGCCCTTGTGGGCGAGCGCCAGCTTGACGCGCCAGCAATAGGGCGAGAAGCGGACGTCGTTGGCGCCGCACAGATCGTAGAGGATGATCGACATTCAGATGTGTCCCGTTCCCGTTGGCGCCCGGCCTGCCATTCGCCTGCGCGCGAGGTCGAGCTCATGCTATGGCTGCGGCACGTGACCGGAGCCGAGACCATGCGCGACCACTTCAAGATGATGGCAAGCTACAATGCCTGGTGCAACGAGCGCCTCTACGACGCCGCTGCCCGTCTCTCCGATGCCGACTACCGTGCCGATCTCGGCGCGTTCTTCAAGTCGGTCCACGGAACCTTCAATCACATACTCGTGGGCGACCGGGTCTGGCTGTCCCGATTCACCGGAACCGGCCCTGTCCCCCGCGCCCTCGACGAGATCCTCTACGATGACTTCGCCGCGCTGCGTGCCGCACGGCTCGCCGAGGACGAGCGGATCATCGCCTACGTCGACGGACTGGACGCCGATGCGCTCGCGTCGGTCCTGCATTACCGGGCCCTTTCCCAGCCGAGGGACGTCGCCTACCCGCTCCTGCCGGCGCTCCATCATCTCTTCAATCATCAGACCCATCACCGCGGCCAGGCAACCGCGCTGCTGACGCGGCTCGGGGTCGATACACCGTCGCTCGACCTGGTTTACTTCAACCTCGAGACCGGGATCGGCCTGCACTGACGCATTCCATGCTGCATTGCCACCAAGCCCGCTTGCCGCGCGCCCGTTTTGCCGTCACAACGCGCCCATGCTCACGATTTCAGACCTCACCTTTCGCATTGCGGGCCGCACCCTGTTCGACGGCGCCAGCGCCACCGTGCAGGCGCGCTCGAAGGTTGGCTTCGTCGGTCGAAACGGCACCGGCAAGACGACGCTGTTCAAGCTGATCCAGGGAGAGCTCTCGCCCGAGAGCGGCAGCATCCGGCTGCCCAATGCGACGCGCATCGGTGCGGTCGCCCAGGAAGCGCCGGCGTCGGACGACAGCCTCATAGAATGGGTGCTGGCCGCCGATACCGAACGCGCCCGGCTGCTGGTCGAGGCCGAAACGGCCACCGACCCGAACCGGATCGCCGAAATCCATCTGCGGCTGTCGGACATCGACGCCCATTCGGCGGAATCCCGCGGCGCGCGGATCCTGTCGGGCCTCGGGTTCTCCACCGCTGCGCAGGCGCGCCCCTGCCACGAGTTCTCGGGCGGCTGGCGGATGCGCGTGGCGCTGGCCGGCATCCTGTTCTCCGCCCCCGACCTGCTGCTGCTCGACGAGCCGACCAACTATCTCGACCTGGAAGGCACGCTGTGGCTGGAGACCTACCTCGCCCGCTATCCGAACACCGTCATCCTGATCTCCCATGACCGCGACCTCCTGAACGGCGCCGTCACGCAGATCATGCATCTCGACCAGGCCAAGCTCACCACCTACACGGGCGGCTACGACTCCTTTGCCCGCCAGCGCGCCGAGCAGGCCGTGCTGCAGGGCAAGCGGATCGCCAAGCAGGAGGCTGAGCGAAAGGACCTGCAGGCCTTCGTCGATCGCTTCCGGGCCAAGGCCTCCAAGGCCCGCCAGGCCCAGTCGCGCATGAAGCGGCTGGAGAAGATGGAGCAGATCGCCCCGGTGGTGGACGAAACCGTCCTGCCGATCCGGCTGCAGGAACCGCCGGGCAAGCTGTCGCCGCCCATCGTGGCCATGGAGCACGTCTCCGTCGGCTACGAGCCCGGCAAACCGATCCTCTCCCGCCTCGACCTCCGGATCGACGACGACGACCGCATCGCGCTGCTGGGCTCGAACGGCAATGGCAAGTCGACCTTCGCCAAGCTGCTCGCCGGCCGGCTTGCGGCCCAGGGCGGCAGCATCGTCAAGGCCGACAAGCTGAAGGTCGCCTACTTCGCCCAGCACCAGCTCGACGAACTCGTCGGCGGTGAAACGCCGGTCGAGCATGTCCGCCGGCGCCTGCCGGGCGTGGCGGAATCCAAGGTGCGTGCGCGCGTGGCCCAGTTCGGACTGGCCGGCGCCCGCATGGACACCAAGGCGGCGGACCTGTCCGGTGGCGAGCGCGCCCGGCTGCTGCTGGGGCTCGCCACCTTCGACGGACCGCACATGGTCATCCTGGACGAGCCGACGAACCATCTCGACATCGACAGCCGACAGGCGCTGATGCAGGCGATCAACGCCTATTCAGGCGCCGTCATCCTGATCTCGCACGATCCCTACCTGGTCGAGGCGTGCGCCGACCGGCTCTGGCTGGTGGGCAACGGGACCGTGTCGGACTTCGACGGCGATCTCGCCGAGTACCGCGACATGGTGCTGAAGCGGGATACGACATCAAAGGGTGGCAGCGAGGACCGCGCCCGCGGCAAGGCACAGGATCGCCGCAAGGCGGCCGCCCAGGCCCGCGCCGAGCTGGCGCCGCTGAAGAAGAAGATCTCCGCCGCCGAACGGCAGATCGAGGCCGCCCGGATGCGCCTGTCGACGCTGGATGCTGCGCTCGCCAACCCGAAGCTGTTTTCGGGCAATCCCGAAAAGGGCGCCCGCTTCGCCAAGGATCGTGCCCGCACGGTGGAAGAAATCCAGGAGCTGGAGGAAAACTGGCTGGCGCTCTCGACCGAATACGAGGAAGCACTCGCAACCGGTTGATCCGGAACGGCTTCAGGCCATCTTGGTCCAGCCGCCTTCTTCGCCCTGGCGCCAGTAGGTAACGCCATGGCCGGCGGCCTTGGCCTCCTTCCAGCGCAGCCGCGCGTCGGCGAGCGCGGTCTGGTCGAAGCCGTCGAACATGTAGACGACCCGCTCGTAAGGGGCGAGATCCGCGCAGGTGGCCCGGTCCACCAGGAACCGGACCGTCGCGCCGTTTGGGTTCTCGTCGAGACAGGTCAGCCAGACCGGCTGCAGATCGGGGTACCCGTCACGGGCTGTGCCGTGCGGCAGGAACGAATCGTCCCGGTACGCCCACAGATGCCCGTCGAGGGCGTCGCGCCGTTCCTCGTCGCCGGTCTGCACCACGACGCGCCAGCCGCGCTGCAGCGACCGCTCCAGGAGCGTCGGCAGAACCTGCTCGAGCGGCTGGCGCTCGAGATGGTAGAACAGCACCTCCGCCATCACCCGCCCTTCCCGTCTCATCCCGGACCGGATCCAGCCCGCTTCGGTTTCTCAGCGACATGTGGCCTCCGTCCGATCCGGAGAATTCCGGACCGGACCAAGGCCGAGCTTTGCTGAGTAACGCTAGCCCTCGTAGTGGTCGGCGATCACCCGGTCGATCAGGCGCACACCGAAGCCGGAGCCGAAGGTGCGGCTGATCTCGTTGGACGGCGCGCCCATGCCGGTGCCTGCAATGTCGAGGTGCACCCAAGGGGTTTCGCCGACGAACCGCTTAAGGAACTGCGCGGCGGTGATCGAGCCGGCGGTGCGTCCGCCGGTGTTCTTCATGTCGGCCACCTTCGAATCGATCAGCTTGTCGTAGTCGGCGCTGACCGGCAGGCGCCAGACGGCGTCGCCCGTGGCGATGCCCGCGGCGGTGAACTCGTCCGCCAGCCCGTCGTCGTTGGTGAAGAGCCCGGCGTTGAGGTGACCGAGCGCGACGATGACCGCGCCCGTCAGGGTCGCCAGGTCCACCACGAAGCGCGGCTTGAACCGGTCGATGGTGTAATGGAGCGCGTCGGCGAGAACGAGGCGGCCCTCCGCGTCGGTGTTGATGATTTCGATCGTTTGGCCCTGCATGGACTTCACGATGTCTCCCGGCCGCTGGGCCTTGCCGTCCGGCATGTTCTCGACCAGGCCGATCACTCCGATCACGTTGGCCTTGGCCTTGCGAGAGGCAAGCGCATGCATCAGCCCGACCACGCACGCCGCGCCGCCCATGTCGCCCTTCATGTCCTCCATGCCGGCCGCCGGCTTGATGGAGATGCCGCCGGTATCGAAGACGACGCCCTTGCCGACGATGGCCAGCGGCTGGGCGTCGGCGGCCCCGCCCTGCCAGCGCATGATCACCAGGCGCGGAGGCCGCTCGGAGCCCTGCGACACGCCGAGGAGCGCGTTCATGCCGAGCTCCCGCATGGCGGGTTCCTCGAGGATCTCGACCTCGACGCCCAGCTCGGAAAGCGCGGCGGCCTTTTCGGCGAACTCGACGGGGCCCAGCACGTTGGCGGGCTCGTTGACCAGGTCGCGGGCGAGGATGACGCCTTCGCCGATCCCCTTCACCGCCTGCCAGGCCTCCTCGGCCTCGGCCGTGTTGGCCACGGCGATGGCGATATCGGCGCCGGGCGCGTCCTTGTCGCCGTTGTCGGACTTCGTCTTGTAGCGGTCGAAACCGTAGGCGCGGAGCATCATGCCAAGCGCCAGGCGCGCCGAATCGGCCGCCGGGATGGCGGTGTGCGACGGGCGTTCGGCGACCACGGTGACGGCGCCGCCGCCGGAGAGCGCGCCGAACACGGCGCCGCCCAGCGACGTCCATTCGGCTTCGGCTGGCGTATCGGACCCGAGGCCGGCGATCACGATCCGGTCATAGGGAAGATGGGCGGGAGCGAGCAGCTCCATCGTCTTCAGCCGCTTGCCCTTGAACTTGGCGAGCTCCATGGCCCGTGTCAGAAGGCCGCCAGCTTCGTCATCGAGAGCGCGTCCAATCGATCCGAACGCACGCTGCTCGTCGACGAACAGCACCACGGAGCCTTTCGTGGGACGGGCGGTATCGACGAAACGGATGGTGGGAGATGCAGTCATGACAACGCAAACCTCGCTGGCGGAGTGACGGCGGAAGGGAGGACTTGTGACGGTGGGCACAGACCGGGAAAATGGACCCCTAGGCAGCCGCCCGCAAGGCGGTCGTCTCGTGGAGGCCGCAAATGCAGACTATCGGCGACGCGACGAGTGGCCCTTGCCGGACCGGCAGGAGCGGCAAGTCTGGATGTGCTCAAATGCACGGGTGCACGGACGGCCAAGGCACGGTAACAAGAGCGCGGCGGCAAGCGACGATCCTGGTTCCGAGTAGATGCGTCTGATCCAACTCTACATTTTCCGGCGGGTGACGACAGGCTTCCTGGCCGTCATGCTGGTGCTGACCGCCGTGGTGTGGACGACCCAGGCGCTGCGCCAGCTCGACGTCGTGACGTCGAAGGGGCAGACGATCGGGCTGTTTCTCGAGCTCACCCTGCTGGCGATCCCGTTCCTGATGCTGATCACCGCGCCGATCGCGCTCGTGATGGCGATGGTCACCGTCTACAACAGCTTCAACGGCGACAGCGAACTGGTGGTCATGAGCGCCGCCGGAAACTCGCGCTGGCAGCTCCTGAAGCCCAGCATGATTCTCGGCGTCCTCGTCACCATCGCCATGCTCGGGGTCTCGACCTACGTCGCGCCGATGGGACTGAAGAGCGTGCGCGTGCTGATCACCAAAGTGCGCGCCGACGTGATCGCCACGGTGCTGCAGCCGGGCCGTTTCATGTCCATGGAACAGGGGCTGACCGTTCACATCCGCGACCGGCTGCGCGACGGGTCCCTGCAGGGCCTGGTGCTCTCCGACGAGCGCGATCCGCAGCGCAGCCAGACCTATCTCGCTGCCTCCGGCCGCATCGTGGAGACACCCGACACCACCCTGCTCGTCATGCGCGACGGCTCGATGCAGCGGTTCGACCGGCGCAACGACGAGATGTCGATCGTCCAGTTCGACGCCTACGCGTTCGACCTGACGAGCATGCTTCCCAACAACGTGTCGACGACGTTCCGGCCGAGCGAGCGGACGGTGTTCGAGCTCATGAACCCGCCGCCGGACGACGAATATGCCAAGAACAATGCCGACCGCTTCCGGGTGGAATTCCACGACCGGCTGTCGCAGCCGCTGTATCCGATCACGCTGGTTCTGCTGGGCTTCCTGTTCGTCGGCGATCCGCAGACCCTGCGCCAGGGGCGCCTCTCGGCGGTGATGGGCGCCATCGTGGCAATCGGGAGCGTGCGCTTCCTGGGGTTCGTGGCGACGACGCTGGCGGTTCGCTTTCCCATCGCGACCGTCGCCATGTACGGCATCCCGATCGGGTTCAGCATCCTGTCGCTCTGGATCATCCTGACCGACCGCACCATCACCGTCCACGACCGCGCGACGGCGGCCATTTCCGACTGGATCAAGCGGCTCACCGAATCGCGGGGCGGCAAGCCGCTGGCGGGTCGCCGCAAGAGGGCGGCATCATGAGCGGCACGATCCTTCCCCGCTATCTGGCCATGCGATTCGTCAGCTGGATTGCCGCGGTTTTCCTGTTGGGAAGCGCGATCATCCTGCTCGCCGACTTTCTGGAACTGTTGCGCCGCACAAGTGACTCAGACAGTGTCACCGTGCTTCGCGCGCTGCTGATCTCCAGCCTTCGCACCCCCTCCCTCACCGAGGAATTCCTGCCTTTTGCGGTCCTTTTTGGCTCGATCGCGGCCTTCATCGGCCTCTCCCGTCGGCTGGAGCTTGTCGTCGTGCGCGCGTCGGGGGTTTCGGTCTGGCAGTTCATCCTGCCGCCCCTGGTCGTCGCCGTGGTGATCGGCATCGCCGCCACCACAATCTACAATCCCGTTTCCGCCGTGCTGAAGGAGCGCGCCAACCTGCTCGGCGCGACGCTTTTCGACGGCGAGGAGAAGGCGCTGATCCAGACCAGCGGGTCCGTCTGGTTCCGCCAGGACGGCGGAGACGGTGAATCCATCGTCCATGCCGGACAGGTCGTGGAGAATGGCAAGCATTTGTTCGCAGTTGTGGTCTACCAGTTCGGCGACAACAACGCGTTCCGGCAACGGATCAACGCAAAGGAGGCGGTGCTCAGTGACGGGGAATGGCTTCTGCGCGATGCGACTACCTACTCCACCGATGGAGAGGAAACGCATCACGACACCTATTCGGTCTCGACCTTTCTCACGCCGACCGAGGTGCGGGAAACGATTGGTCAGCCCGATGCCGTTCCGTTCTGGCGCTTGCCGTCCGTGATTACGCTCACCAAGCGCGCCGGCCTTCCGGCCTACCGGTATCGGCTGCGCTATCAGTCCCTTCTCGCCCGCCCGGTGCTGCTTGCCGCCATGGTTCTGATCGCCGCTACGGTTTCGTTAAGGCTCGCTCGACTGGGCGGGATCGCGCGCGCCATTGCCAGTGGCATCGCTGCCGGGTTCGTGCTTTATGTTACGGCAGAGATCACGAGTGACCTAGGGGGCGCCGGGGTGATCGCGCCGGCCGCTGCCGCGTGGGCTCCCGGTCTGGCTGCGATTTTGTTGGGCGTTTCTATCCTGCTGCACCAGGAGGACGGATGAGGCTGGGCACCCGTTGCATGTTGCAGACGGGCACAAAGCGCTCGCACCCTCGTCGTCGTTCCAGGCGACGGAATGCGCGTGCGCTGACGTGCGTGATGGTCAGCGTGCTTTTCCTCTTTGCACCGTCTGCCGGCTTCGCCCAGGTCACCACCGGCGATGACATGTTCGGCGTGAGCGCTCCCGCCGATGCGCAACTGGTGCTGCAGGCCGACGAGCTCATCTACGACAAGGACAACGACGTCATCTCGGCCGTCGGCAACGTCGAGATGTACTACAACGGCTACACCCTTTTCGCGAACGCCGTGCGCCTCGAGCGCAAGACCGGGCGATTCATCGCCGAGGGCGGCGCCAAGCTCACCGAACCCGACGAGAACATCATCGTCGCCGAGACCATCTCGCTGACCGACGATTTCCGCGACGGCTTCGTGAAGGCGCTGCGCATCGACGCGGTGAACCGGACACGCATCGCCGCTGAAAGCGCCGAGCGCGAGAACGGCGACATCACGACGATGCACAAGGGCGTCTACACCGCCTGCTATTCCTGCCTCGCCCATCCCGATCGGCCGCCGACCTGGCAGATCAAGGCGACCAAGATCGTCCACAACAAGACCGAGCAGAAGATCAGCTACACCTCGCCGCGCCTGGAATTCTGGGGCGTGCCGGTGGCGTACTTCCCCTATTTCAGCCACCCGGATCCGACCGTGAAGCGCAAGTCGGGCTTCCTGCGCCCGAGCGCCTTCTATTCGGAGGATCTCGGCTTCGGCGCGTCGATCCCGTATTTCTGGGCTCCGGCCGAGAGCTACGACGTCACCTTCATCGCCACCCCGCTGTCGCGGCAGGGCCTGCTGATGGACGTGGAATTACGCAAGACGTTCCGGTCGGGTGAAATGACGGTTCGCGGCGCCGGCATCTACCAGCTCGATCCCGGCGCGTTCGCGGGCCATGCCGGCGATACCGACTGGCGCGGCGTGGTCACCACGCACGGCGCCTTCCGCATCAATCCGCGCTGGACCTGGGGCTGGGACGCGGCGCTGTTCAGCGACGTCACCTTCGCCGACAACTACGCGCAGCTCTGGCAGTCGACGAGCACCTCGTCGATCTTCCTGACCGGCCTCGGCCGGAACAACTTCTTCGACATGCGGGCCTATGCCTACCAGATCCTGCGCGAGGACTATGTCTACAGCGGCACCACCCAGCCGCCGGCCGGCTCGCCGTTCACCGGATCCGGCATCGACCAGCAGGAGAAGCAGCCCTACGTCCACCCGGTCATCGACTACAATGGCCTGATCGGCCATTCGGTGCTGGGCGGCGAGCTGTCGTTCGACACCAACTTCACCTCGCTGACGCGCCAGGAGACCGACGCGATCTTCACCCCATCGGGTCAGGCGCGGTTCCGCGGCGTCGCGGGTACGTTCACGCGCACCTCCGCGAAGTCGGAATGGCGTCGGCAGCTGATCGATCCGATCGGACAGGTGTTCACGCCGTTCCTGTCGGCGCAGGCCGACGTGTTCTTCCTGAACTCCACCGATAACAACGTCACCGCCCTGCAGGGTGAGACGGTGGTCGGCCGCGCCATGCCGGCGGCGGGCATCACCTATCGCTACCCGTGGCTCAGCGCGCATTCCTGGGGCACCCAGCTGTTCGAGCCGATCGGACAGGTCGTGGTGCGCCCCAACGAGACGAGCATCGGCAAGCTGCCCAACGAAGACGCGCAGAGCATCGTCTTCGACGACACCACCCTGTTCGACGCCGACAAGTTCTCCGGCTTCGACCGCGTGGAAGGCGGCACCCGCGCCAACATCGGCATGAAGTACACGGTCGCCACCTATTCGGGCGGCTTCATCTCCGGCCTCGTCGGCCAGTCGTTCCAGCTCGCCGGGGCGAACTCCTACGAGGTTCCGGGCATCCTCGACGCCACCCAGTATTCCGGTCTCGAGACCGATCAGTCCGACTACATCGCGAGCCTCTACCTCGACACCAACATGGGCGTCCGGATGAGCGCCCAGGGACGGTTCGACAACGAGGACCTGCAGACGAACCGCTTCGAGGCCCAGGCCACCGGCGTGAGCGGACCTCTCACCTCCCAGGCCATCTACGCCTATCTGCGGGCGCAGCCGGACCTGGGGATCAACGACGACCGCAGCGAAGTGCAGGGAGCTGCCAGCCTGCAGCTGATGCGCAAGTGGCGGCTGTTCGGCCGGGTGCGCTACGATCTGGAGGATTCCGGCATCGTGCGCGACGGCTTCGGCGTCGGCTACGACGACGACTCGCTGTCCGTCTCCGTCACCTTCGCCGAGGACCGGAGCAATACCGCCGAGATCGACCGCACCGTGTACCTCCGCTTCGGGCTGCGCACCCTTGGCGACAGCGACCTGTCGACGGGGCTCAGCGATTATCTGAGCAACTAACGCCCGCCAGGGCCCGCGCGACGCCGCTTTGCCACGCTTTCGCCCTACGAAGTAGGCAATCGATCCGGTAGAATGACTTTGGACCGTTGGACCGTTTCCGACTTGATGCGGGTGCGGCATCGATAAGATCGCACCCAGCAGGAGGATATTCGTGGCGACAGCGACTGGACCCGTTCGGAATGTCTTGGCGAGTGTCGGAGCACTGCTCGGGATCTGCGTCATGCTTGCCGGGCCGAGCGCGGCATCAACGCGCATCGAGGTGGTCGTCAACGACCAGGCGATCACCAACTACGCGATCGATCAGCGCGCGCGGCTTTTGAAGCTCACCGGCGCGAAGGGCAACGTGCGTGACGAGGCCACCGAGCAGCTCATCGACGAGGTGCTGCAGCGCCAGGAAGCGAAGCGCGCCAACGTCGAGATCTCCGATGCGCAGGTCAACGCCGCCTTCGCCGAGATCGCCACGCGCGTGAAGCTGTCGCCGGCCAACTTCGCTACGGCGCTCAGCCAGAACGGCGTCAACCCGGAAACGCTGAAGGACCGCCTCCGCGTCCAGCTCGCATGGAGCCGGGTGGTCGGCACGCGCTTCCGCTCTTCCAAGAAGGTCACCGAGCAGGACCTGATCGCCACCCTGCGCGGCAAGGGCACCGAGACCAGCAAGGAAACGTCCCAGTATCTGCTGGAGCGGGTCATCGTGGTCATTCCGAAGTCGGCGTCGCGCGGCGAGATTTCGTCCGCGGAGACGACGGCTCGCCAGCTCCGGTCCCGCTTCACCTCCTGCGACAGCGGTCTGGACCTCGCCAGGCAGGCGAAGGGGGTGGTGGTGAAGCAGGCCGGCCGGCGCACGTCGAACGAGATCCCCGAGAACGTCCTCAAGCTCGTCGAGGCGACGGAAGTCGGACATCTGTCCGCCCCCGACAAGACCAGCGAAGGTCTGGAGATGTACGCGGTCTGTGCCAAGGACACCGTCCGGAGCACCGAGGCGGCCATCCAGGAGGTTCAGTCGGAGATCGTCGGCGAGGAAGGGGCGCTTTTCTCGCGCCAGTATCTCCGCAATCTCAGAAAGGACGCCGTGATCGAACGGCGCTGAGGGATGGTGGATCGTTCGCCTCCCTCTCCCGCCCTGCCGCTGGCCATCACCCTTGGTGAGCCGGCCGGCATCGGGCTCGACCTGATCCTCCAATCCTGGCTGCAGCGCCGGGCCCGCGGTCTGCCGCCGTTCTTCGTTGCTGGCGACCCCGACTGCCTCGCCCGTCGCGCCGATCTGCTCGGCCTCGACGTGGCGATCAAGACCTGCGCCGAGACCGACACGGCAGCCGTCTTCCCCGACGCCCTTCCCGTGGTGCCCACGGGCCACACCGCGCGCGGAATACCCGCGGAGCCGAGCAGCGCCGATGCCGACGGGGTGATCGCCTCCATCGACGCCTGCGTCATGGCCGTTCGCTCCGGATCGGCCCGGGCCATCGTCACCGCCCCCATCCACAAGCGCACGCTCTACGCGGCGGGCTTCTCCCACCCGGGCCACACCGAGTATCTCGGCACGCTGGCGGAGCGGTTGTTCGGCGTCACCGCGACGCCGATCATGATGCTGGCCGGACCCGAACTCCGCACGGTCCCCGTCACCGTCCACATTCCGCTGCGCGATGTCCCGACGATGCTCACGCCGACGATGATCGTGACGGCCGGCCAGATCGTCGCCCGCGACCTCGTCGACCGCTTCGGCATCGAGAATCCCCGGATCGCGGTGACCGGCCTCAATCCCCACGCCGGCGAGGGAGGCGCCCTTGGGCATGAGGACGAACTGATCGTGGCGCCGGCCGTCGGGGAGCTGCAGCTCCGCAAGATCGATGCGCGCGGGCCCTTCCCCGCCGACGCGATCTTCTCCGCCGCCGCCCGCAAGACCTATGACGTGGTCCTGGCGATGTATCACGACCAGGCGCTGATCCCGGTGAAGACGCTGGCCTTCGACGAAACCGTCAACGTGACGCTCGGCCTGCCCTTCGTGCGCACCTCGCCCGACCACGGAACCGCGTTCGACCTTGCCGGAACCGGACGGGCGCGCCCGGAAAGCTTCCTGGCGTCGATCGCCATGGCCGACCGCATGACCGCCGGCCGCCGCGCGAAAACCGCCGATGTCTGACGATCCGCTGCCGCCGCTGCGCGAGGTCATCCGCACGCACGAGCTGTCCGCGCGCAAGTCGCTCGGACAGAACTTCCTGCTCGACCTGAACCTCACCCGGCGCATCGCGCGCACCGCCGGCGACCTGTCGCAAATGACCATCATCGAGGTCGGTCCCGGTCCGGGCGGCCTCACCCGCGCCCTCCTGATGGAAGGGGCGGCAAAGGTGGTGGCGATCGAGCGGGACCGCCGCTGCATCGCCGCGCTGGAGGAGATCGCCGCGCACTATCCGGACCGGCTGGAGATCGTCGAGGGCGACGCGTTGCAGGTCGACATGGCAGCGCGTCTCGACGGACGTCCCGGCGCCGTCGTGGCGAACCTCCCCTACAATGTGGGCACGGCGCTGCTGGTCGGCTGGCTGGAGACGGATCCGTGGCCGCCCTGGTGGCAGTCGCTGACGCTGATGTTCCAGCGCGAGGTCGCCGAACGCCTCGTCGCCGAGGCCGGAAGCGACAGCTACGGCCGCCTGAGCGTGCTCACCGGGTGGCGGGCCGAGGCGCGCATCATGTTCGACGTGACGCCGAAGGCCTTCACGCCGCCGCCCAAGGTGTGGTCGTCGGTGGTCCACATCCGGCCGCGCGCCGAGCCGCTCGCCTGCGAAGGCCGGATCCTCAGCCGGGTGACCGCGGCCGCCTTCGGCCAGAGGCGGAAGATGCTGCGCCAGAGCCTGAAGACGCTCGACCTGGACACCATGGCGCTGATCGAGGCCGCCGGGCTTGAGCCGACCGAGCGGGCCGAGAACGTCTCCGTGGAAGGGTTCGTCGCACTTGCCCGTGCCGTCGAAGCGGCCCGCAAGACGAGCGGCTCGAACCCAGACTGAGCCTGAAAATCATTTCTGCTCAGGGGCTTGAGCTCGGCTTTTGAAGCCGCAGGCCTTCAGAGATCGCCGATGAGGCGCTTCACGAAGCCATCCAGATCGGCGGCGCGCGTGCGCTTCAGCCGCTCGGCGGACAGGATCGCCCGGACACCGGCCAGCGCACGCTCGAGATCGTCGTTGACGATGACGTAGTCGTACTCGTTCCAGTGGGCGAGCTCGGTCTTGGCGTTCACCAGCCGCTTGGCGATGGTGTCCGGATCGTCCTCGGCCCGGCGTTCCAGCCGCGCCTTCAGCTCCTTGCCCGAGGGCGGAAGGATGAAGATCGAGACCACGTCGTCGCGACAGGTCTGGTAGAGCTGCAGGGTGCCCTGCCAGTCGATATCGAAGAGGATGTCCTCGCCGTTGCCGAGCGCCTTCTCCACGGGCTCGCGCGGCGTGCCGTAGTAGTTGCCGTGAACCTCGGCCCACTCCAGCAGCTCGTCCTGGTCGCGCATCGCTTCGAAGGCGCGCTGGGTGACGAAGTGGTAGTGCACGCCGTCGGCCTCGCTCGACCGCTTGGCGCGGGTGGTCGCCGAGATGGACAGCTCAATGTTGTCGTCGGTATCGAGCACGGCGCGCGACAGCGTCGTCTTTCCCGCCCCGGACGGCGACGAAAGGACCAGCATGACGCCGCGGCGGCGCGAGGCGGTTCCGGTATCTGGCACGGGCGCGCTACTCAATGTTCTGGACCTGCTCGCGGAGCTGGTCGACCACCACCTTGAGGTCGAGGCCGATCGCCGTCACGTCCCGATGCACCGACTTGGCCGTCAGGGTGTTGGCCTCCCGGTGGCACTCCTGGGCCAGGAAATCGAGCCGACGCCCGACCGCCCCGCCCTCGCGGAGCAGCTTGGTCGCCGCGTCGACGTGTCCGTCGAGGCGGTCGATCTCTTCGGCGATGTCGGCCTTGGCGGCAAGCAGCGCCGCTTCCTGGTGGAGGCGGACGCTGTCGAAGGAGGCGGAGGCATCGAGAAGCGCCGTCACCTGGGCGGCGAGGCGCTCGCGGATCGCTTCGGAGGAGCGCGAGGGATGCGCCCGGGCGGACCGGGACAATCCGGAAATCGTCGCGACCTGTTGACCGACGACTTCGCCGAGACGCGCGCCTTCCGACAGCCGATTGTCGTGCAGCGCGTCGAGCGTCTGTTCGATGCCGGTCCGCACGGCGGCTTCGAGTTCCTTGTCACCGTTTCCGTTGGCGCCGTCGTCGATCGGCTCCAGCACGCCCTTGATCGCCAGAAGGCCATCGGCGGTCGGCGGCGCGACATCGCCACGCTCCTGCAGCGGGCGCACCAGCTCCAGCAGCGCGTTGAGATGCGGTTCGTTGATGGCGTAGCGGGTGACGGTGTCGACCTGCGACAGGCTGAGCGAAATGGAGACCGAACCGCGCTTGAAGCGCTTGGTGGCGTGCTCGCGCACGATCGGGTCGAAGCGTTCCCAGCCCTGGGGCAGGCGCACCCGGAGGTCCAGCCCGCGGCCGTTCACCGAGCGGGCCTCCCACAGCCAGTTGATGCTGCCGCTGGTCCCGCGGGTGGCGGCGAAGCCGGTCATCGACGAGAGGCTCACGTTCGGCCCTCCCCGTCGCCGGCCTGCAGGCAAGCGGATGTCGGGACGCCCATCAGTTCGAGGATCCCGAGCTCGGGCGGGCCGCCTCGATGTCGCGCCACTTCTCGACGTTCCGGTTGTGCTCGGCCAGCGTTTCCGAGAACGCGTGCCCGCCGGTGCCGTCCGCGACGAAATAGAGGTCGTCGGTGCGCGACGGATTGGTCACCGCCTCGATGGAGGCCCGGCCGGGGTTGGCGATCGGTCCGGGCGGCAGGCCTTCGATCTGGTAGGTGTTGTAGGCGTTCGGACGCTGCATGTCCGACCGGTAGATCGTGCGCGGCTTCTCCCACGCCTCCCCGCCGTACAGGCCGTAGAGGATCGTCGGATCGGACTGCAGCTTCATGCCCTTCTTCAGACGGTTGAGGAAGACGGCGGCGACGCGGTTCCGCTCGTCGGCGCGGCCGGTTTCCTTCTCGACGATCGAGGCGAGCGTGACGACGTCGGCCTTCGACTTCAGCGGCAGGTCGTCGATGCGGTGCTCCCAGGCGTCGTCGACGACCTTCTGGTGCGCGCGCTGCATCCGTTCCAGCACATCCTGGCGGTTGGCACCGCGCGTGAACTTGTAGGTCTCCGGCAGCAGGCTGCCTTCGGCCGGGATGTAGCCGATGTCGCCGACGAGAATCGGGTTCTCGTTGATGCGGGCGACGATCTGCGCGCTGGTGAGACCCTCGGGAATGGTGATCGCGTGCTGGATCGAGCGGCCCTCGACCAGCTTCTCCATGATGGAGTCCATGCTGGCGTGGGCGGGGATGAGATACTCGCCGGCCTTGATCTTGGTGGCCGTCTTCATCATCTGCGCCGCGCCGACGAAGATCCAGCGGTTGGAGATCAGGCCGCGATCCTCAAGCTGTGCCGCGATCCCTTCGACGGTCGAGCCCTGGTCGACGACGAAGTTCGCGTCGGAGCCGTTCGGGCCCGCCGACAGATATTCCTGGCGGCTCCAGTAGAGACCGACGCCCGCGGCGAAGGCCGCGATCAGGCCGAGCGTGAGGAAGAAATTGAGGACGATGACGACAGGGTGCCGGGCCTGGCGCGACCGCACCTTCGGCGGCGGCGGCGGAGCGATCTCCGGCTGCAGCGCCTCGCGCGGGCTGCGGGGGGACGGACGCGCGGCAACGGGCCTCGGCCGGTTTCGATTGCCCGGACCGGGCTTGTCTGACGCGTCGTTGCTCATTCTGATTCCCTGATCCGCGACACACGCAGCCCCTACCGGCGGAAGGAGACGATCTCGCAATCGTTTCCTGACCGCCGATTATGGCCAGATCCCGTCACGTCGGCGCGCGACTACGCGTCGACGCTGCGGAACACCAATGAGGCGTTCGTACCGCCAAAGCCGAACGAATTCGAGAGCGCAATATTCACCTCCCGCTCCCGCATGGCATTCGGCGCGAGATCGATGGTGGTCTCGATCGAAGGGTTGTCGAGATTCATCGTCGGCGGGATCTTGTTGTCGCGAATCGCGAGCAGCGAGAAGATCGCCTCGACGGCGCCGGCGGCACCGAGAAGGTGCCCGGTGACGGACTTGGTCGACGACATGGTGAGATCACCCGCCGAGTTTCCCATCAACCGCTCGACGGCGCCCAGCTCGATCTCGTCGCCCATCGGCGTCGAGGTCCCGTGGGCGTTGATGTAGTCGATATCGGCCGGCGTGATGCCCGCCCGCTTCAGCGCGGCGGTCATGCAGCGAAAGGCTCCGTCGCCATCCTCCGACGGCGCGGTGATGTGATAGGCGTCGCCGGACATGCCGTAGCCGATCACTTCGCCGTAGATGCGGGCACCGCGGGCCTTGGCATGCTCGTATTCCTCGAGCACGACCACGCCGGCGCCTTCGCCCATCACGAAGCCGTCACGGTCGCGATCGTATGGCCGCGAGCCCTTCTCAGGCGTGTCGTTGAAATGTGTGGACAGCGCCCGACAGGCGGCAAAGCCCGCCAGCGACAGGCGTCCGATTGGCGATTCCGAGCCGCCGGCAACCATGACGTCGGCATCCTCGAGCGCGATCAGGCGGGCCGCGTCGCCAATGGCGTGCGCCCCGGTCGAGCACGCGGTCACGACCGCATGGTTGGGTCCCTTGAGACCGTAGCGGATCGAGACATAGCCCGATGCGAGATTGATCAGCCGGCCCGGGATGAAGAAGGGCGACAGACGACGCGGTCCGCGATCGCGGAGCGTCATCGCACCTTCCTCGATGCCCATGAGGCCACCGATTCCCGACCCGATCAGCACACCGGTACGGGTCTGATCCTCGTAGGATTTCGGCTTCCAGTCGGCGTCGGTAAGCGCCTGCTCCGCGGCCGCCATGGCGAAGACGATGAAGTCGTCGACCTTGCGACGCTCCTTCAGCTCCATCCAGTCGTCGGGATTGAACGTACCGTTCGCCCCGTCACCGCGGGGAATCTGGCAGGCGATCTGACATGCGAGGTCGGAAACCTCGAAATGATCGACCTTCGAAGCGCCGCTTTTACCTGCAAGCGCGTTGGCCCAGGCTGTTTCGACCCCGCATCCGAGCGGGTTGACCGTCCCCAGCCCCGTTACGACAACGCGTCTCATCAACTAGCCGCTCGCCTCTTTGTTCGGCACGTCCTCTTAATCCAAATGCCGGCTACCGGTCCCGCCACGTGCGGGACCGACCGTTTCGGACGCGCTGTTACTGCGTGTTCTTCTCGAGAAACTTAACCGCGTCACCAACGGTCAGAATCGTCTCTGCTGCATCGTCAGGAATCTCGACGGCGAACTCTTCTTCAAAGGCCATGACGAGCTCGACGGTGTCGAGGCTGTCAGCCCCGAGATCGTCAATGAAGCTCGCATTGTCGGTGACCTTCTCCGGTTCGACCCCGAGGTGCTCTACGACGATCTTCTTCACCCGTTCCGCGATGTCGCTCATTCTCGGTTCCTCGATTGTGTTTGGCGAAACTATCCTGCCGGGATGACCCGGCCTCACTGACCGCGTTTCTTCTTTTTAGGAAAGACCCAGCGGATGATCCAGGACCGTACGACCTCGACACAGGCGTCCTTTCAACAGGAGCGCTCAGGTCTAAGTCCGTCCTCAGGGCGCGGCGGTAGGTAACACACTTTCAAAGGCTTGACCAGAAGCGCCGCCGCCCATCCGGTCCAGGATTTCCGGGCCTTGCGGCCCATCGGCGATGGTCAGATCATGACCATGCCGCCATTGATATGGAGCGTCTGACCCGTCACGTAACCCGCTTCGTCGCTGGCCAGATACACCACCCCGGCGGCGATGTCGGACCCCTGCCCCAGCACGCCCGCCGGGACAGCCGAGAGAATCGACGATTTCTGGTCCGCGTTCAACGCATCTGTCATCGGACTCTCGATAAAGCCGGGGGCAATTGCGTTGATGGTGACGTTTCGGCTCGCGACTTCCTTCGCGAGCGCCTTGGTCATGCCGATCATGCCGGCCTTCGCGGCGGCGTAGTTCACCTGCCCCGCGTTGCCCGTCACGCCGACGATCGACGAGATGTTGATGATCCGGCCCGTGCGCTTGCGCATCATCGTGCGCAGGCACGCCCGCGAGAGCTTGAAGGCGACCGACAGGTTGACCTCCAGCACCCGGTCCCAGTCCTCGTCCTTCATCCGCAGCGCAAGCATGTCGCGCGTGATGCCGGCATTGTTCACCAGGATGTCCACCGGGCCCGCGGCTTCCTCGCAGGCGGGAACCAGCGCCTCGACGCTGTCGCGGTCCGACAGGTCGGCCGGCACGACGTGGACGCGGTCGCCCAGTTCGCCGGCGAGCGTGTCGAGCGCCTCGCGCCGGGTGCCGGAAAGGGCGACGGTGGCGCCCTGGGCGTGCAGCGCCCGGACGATTGCCCCGCCGATGCCGCCGCTTGCGCCCGTCACCAGCGCGATCTTGCCTGTCAGGTCGAACATCTTGGTTGTCCTAGCTTCGGGTGCCGAGACGCTCGGCGAAAGCACGCACGTCGTCGGGTCCGTTTACCGCAACGCCGTCGAGCGCGCGATCAATGCGTTTGGCCAGCCCCGTCAGGACCTTGCCCGCGCCGATCTCGACGATCGTATCGACGCCGTTGGCGGCGAGCCACTCGACCGATTCCCGCCAGCGGACGGTGCCGGTCACCTGCTCGACGAGGCAGGCGCGAATCTCGTCCGGGTTGGCGATCGGCGCCACCCGCACATTGGCGACGAGCGGCGCCGACGGCGCCTGCAGGGATACGTCGGCCAGCGCCGCGGCCATGACCGTCGCGGCCGGGGCCATCAGCGGACAATGGAACGGCGCGGAGACCGGCAGCAGCATCGGACGCTTGGCGCCGCGCTCGCGGGCGATCTCGATGGCGCGCTCGACGGCCGCACGGTGGCCGGAGACCACCACCTGGCCAGGCGCGTTGTCGTTGGCAACCGCGATCACGTCGCCTTCGGCCGCGTCGCGGGCAACCCCCTCGGCGGCGTCGCGGTCGAGACCCAGCAGCGCCGCCATGGCGCCCACGCCGACCGGCACGGCTTCCTGCATCGCCAGTCCGCGGCGGCGCAGGAGGCGCGCGGCGTCGGCGATCGACAGGCTGCCGGCGGCGGCAAGCGCGGAATATTCACCCAGCGAGTGACCGGCCACGAAGGTCGCCGCATCCGCGACGCGCACGCCCTCCGATTCGAGGGCCCGGATCGTGGCGAGGCTCACCGCCATCAGCGCGGGCTGCGCATTGGCCGTCAGGGTCAGCGTCTCGGCCGGGCCGTCCCAGATGGTGGCCGACAGCTTCTCGCCGAGCGCATCGTCGACCTCGTCGAAGACCGCGCGCGCCGACGGATAGGCGTCGGCGAGGTCGCGCCCCATACCGACGGTCTGGCTGCCCTGCCCCGGAAACGTGAAAGCGATCGTCATTGAATAATGGCGTTCCTTGCGAGCGACCTGGTTCGGCCGAAGAGCGACCGTCACAAAAGTGCGTCACTCGTCTCGTGTGCGGCCGGACAAAGACGAGACGGCGCCGGCCTGTCAAGTGCAGATGCTCGCAACCGCTCAAACCAGTTGCATTTTTCCGCGAAGGGGATAGATAGACCGACCTACATCACATTCGGCTGGAGGCTGAACGGAAAGTCGCTCTTGGTAGTCGACCGAGAACGACAGGTTTTCCACACTGGAAGCCGTTTTCCCGTGTCTCCGCTCGCGAAGGCGTATTCGAACGCCTTTCTCGAAGGCTTCGACGAGGCTTTGCGCTGGGTGTGATAGTCAACAGAGGAAGGCACATCCATGCCACTTTACGAGCATGTGTTCCTGGCTCGCCAGGACATTTCAGGCCAGCAGGTCGATCAGCTGATCGAACAGTACAAGGCCGTACTCGAAGGCCTCGGCGGTTCCGTCGGGCGCATCGAGAACTGGGGTCTCAAGAACCTCTCCTACCGCGTCAAGAAGAACCGCAAGGCGCACTACGCGCTGATGGACATCGACGCGCCGCCGGCCGCCATCGCCGAGATGGAGCGCCAGATGCGCCTCTCCGAGGACATCCTGCGCTACATCACCATCCGCGTGGAAGCCCACGAGGACGGTCCGTCCGTCATGAAGCAGAAGCGCGAGCGCGACGACCGTCGCCGCGGCGACCGCTTCGATCGCGGTGACCGCCCGGAGCGTGGCGATCGTCCCGAGCGTGGTGATCGTCCGGACCGTGGAGATCGCGATCGCGGTGACCGCCGTGACGACCGTCGTGGAGTTGCAGAATGATCGATATCGCCCAGCTGCCCACCCGCCGGCCCTTTTTCCGCCGCCGGAAGACCTGCCCGTTCTCCGGAGAGAACGCGCCGCGGATCGACTACAAGGACGTGAAGCTGCTGCAGCGCTACGTCTCCGAGCGCGGCAAGATCGTGCCGTCGCGCATCACGGCTGTGTCGGCCAAGAAGCAGCGTGAGCTCGCCAAGGCGATCAAGCGCGCCCGCTTCCTCGGCCTGCTGCCCTACGTGATCAAGTAGACAGCGCCTTCATCTCGACTGCCCCCGGCGGCGACGGTTCCTTTAAATCGCGCCGCCGGGACTACCGCTGGGACCGGCCGGGGCAACCCGCGACCGGCCTCTAACCGCCTCCTGGAGCAAGCCGCCGCAGCGCAGTCGCGCCCGAGCCGCACTCCAGAGCATCGAACACGATCATCTTCCGCGCCGGCCAGGGCAGTCGCCCGACGGCAGGATGATCACCGTGCGGGACAGACGGAAAGGACCCCCGACAATGCAGGTCATTCTTCTCGAGCGAATTCCCCGGCTCGGCCAGATGGGCGACAGCGTGCGCGTGCGCGACGGCTTCGCCCGCAATTTCCTCCTGCCGCAGGGCAAGGCGCTGCGCGCCAACGAGGCGAATCAGAAGCGCTTCGAGCGCGACCGCGCCCAGCTCGAGGCGCGCAACCTTGAGCGTCGCCAGGAAGCGGAGCAGGTCGGCGAGAAGCTCGACGGCAGCGCGTTCGTGGTGATTCGCCAGGCCGGCGAGACCGGTCAGCTGTACGGGTCGGTCTCGACCCGCGACATCGCCGAGATCCTCGAGGGCGGCGGCTTCTCGGTCGGCCGTAACCAGGTCGAGCTGAACCAGCCGATCAAGACCCTCGGCGTGCACACCATCTCGATCCGCCTCCACCCGGAAGTGGCCGTCTCGGTGACCGTCAACATCGCCCGCTCGCCGGACGAGGCCACCCGCCAGGCGCGTGGCGAGGACGTTCTCTCCTACGACCAGTTCGCGTTCGAGGAAGACGAGGACGAGGATGCCGAGGCGTCCGCCGAGGCCGAGGAAGCTGCTGGCGAAGAGCCGGAAGCAACCGAAGACGACGTCAACGCCTGACTTGTTTTGCCGCTTCGGCCTGCTTGGGCGGAGCGGCAAAAGCCATGCATCCAATTGGCTGACCTATGTTCAAGGAGCGCTTGAGGTTCAAGCGCTCCTTTGCTTACGATAACGTCAACTTGAACGGAGAATCGCCGGTCATTCCAACCGGCTGGCCATCCGAGGCGTTATGGACAAGCTGCTCAAGAGCTTCCTCTCGCGCGTCGTGAAGACGGGAGCGCTCACCGTCGTGAGCGCCAACGGAGCCACGCACGAGTTCGGCGACGGTTCTGGAACTCCGGTCCGCGTTCGCTTCACGACCCCCGGGGCTGAACGAAGCTGCATTCTCAACCCCGGCCTGAAGGTCGGGGAATGCTTCATGGATGGGACGCTCGTCGTCGAGCAGGGCGCCATCTACGATTTCCTCGCCGTCGTGCTCTCCAACACCGGTCTCGAAAGGCCGGGCTGGTGGATGCGTGCCGAGGAGACCTACCGCTACCTCACCCGCCGCCTGCGCCAGCACAACACGCATTCGCGCGCGCGCTCCAACATCGCCCACCATTACGACCTCAACGGCGATCTCTACCGGCTCTTCCTCGACGCCGATTCGCAGTATTCGTGCGCCTACTTCGAGACGCCCGATACGGATCTGGAGGAGGCGCAGCTCGCCAAGAAGCGCCACATCGCGGCCAAGCTGGCGCTCGAGCCCGGACAGCGGGTCCTCGACATCGGTTCCGGCTGGGGTGGCATGGGCCTCTACATCGCGCGCCATTTCGATGCCGAAGTGACGGGTGTGACGCTGTCGACGGAGCAGTACGAGCGCTCCAACGCGCGCGCCGCGGAGATGGGCCTGTCCGACCGCGTCCACTTCGAGCTCAAGGACTACCGCGACCTCGACGGCCCCTACGACCGGATCGTCTCGGTGGGAATGTTCGAACACGTCGGCGTCGGCTACTTCGAGGATTATTTCCGCAAGTGCCGGTCGCTGCTGGCTGACGACGGGGTGATGCTCCTGCATTCGATCGGGCGGTTCGATGGGCCCGGCGACACCAACTCGTGGATCTCGAAGTACATCTTCCCCGGCGGCTACATCCCCGCGACGTCCGAGGTGATCCCGGTCATCGAGCGCACTGGGCTCAAGATCACCGACATCGAGATCCTCCGCCTTCACTACGCGGAGACGCTGAAGGCCTGGCGCGAACGGTTCATGGCCCGCCGGGACGAGGCGAAGGCGCTCTACGACGAGCGTTTCTGCCGGATGTGGGAGTTCTACCTGGCCGGATCGGAGACCGCCTTCCGCTTCCAGGACATGATGAACTTCCAGATCCAGATCACCCGGAACCAGCATGCCCTGCCCCTCACCCGCGACTACATGATCGAGGCCGAGACCAGGCTCAAGGAGATCGACCGGGAGCCTATTTCGTACCGCGAGGCGGGAGAGTAGCGACAGGGTCGCGTCAAGCCCCGGCGCGGCTTTTCGTTCGCGGCGGGGGATAGCGGGCACAAGCGGCGAATCAGGTACGCTTGTTCTCCCGCTCGCCGGCTTTCACCGCTATGGATCATGCGGGATCCGCCCGGCCGTCGTCGGGCGGGCAGCGCGGGCATCGCCCATGCATTACGGATGATCACGGTCCGACGACCGTCCGGCCAACTCCGTCGCGACGAACGCCCTCCGGACGGGCGGACACGCAGAGGGACCGGCGCCGGCGCGGAAGCGGGGACGGAGGCGAACCATGGCCACCTCGGCCCTTTCCCTGACCAGCGAGACGGCGGCAGCCCGCACGGCGCCCCACAACATCGAGATCGAGCGACAGCTCCTCGGCGCCATCCTGGTGAACAACGAGACGTTCTACCGCGTCACCGACTTTCTCGAGCCGACGCATTTCTTCGTCGAGCAGCACCGGCAGATCTACGAGAAGGTCGCCCACCTGATCCGCGCCGGCAAGGTCGCCTCGCCGATCACCGTCAAGACGTTCTTCCCGGCTGACGCGAAGATCGGCGACCTGCCCGTCACCCAGTACCTGCTGCGCCTCGCCGCCGACGCCACGACGATCATCAACGCCGAGGACTATGGCCGCACGCTGATGGACCTCGCGCTCCGGCGCCTGCTGATCACCATCGGCGAGGACATGGTCAACGTCGCGTACGATTCCCCGATCGACGCCACGCCGCGCCACCAGATCGAGGACGTCGAACGCAAGCTGTTCTCGATCGCCGAGAGCGGCAGGTTCGAGGGCGGGTTCGGCTCCTTCGGCGACGCGGTGACCCTGGCGGTCGACATGGCCGCCGCCGCCTTCGAACGCTCGGGCCACCTCTCCGGCGTCTCCACGGGCCTTGTGGATCTCGACCGGCAGGTCGGCGGTCTGCAGGCGTCGGATCTGATCATCCTTGCCGGCCGCCCCGCCATGGGCAAGACGTCGCTCGCGACCAACATCGCCTTCAACATCGCCCGCGCCTACAAACCGGAGACCCAGCCGGACGGGACCATCAAGGCGCTCGACGGCGGCGTCGTCGGCTTCTTCTCGCTGGAAATGTCGTCGGAACAGCTGGCCACCCGTATTCTCGCCGAACAGTCGGGCGTGTCCTCGTCGAAGATCCGACGCGGCGACATCGACGAGGAGCAGTTCGCGCGGCTGGCCGCGACGGCGCAGGAAATGCGCACGCTGCCGCTGTTCATCGACCAGTCGGGCGGCCTGACCATCGGACAGCTGACCGCCCGGGCCCGCCGCCTGAAGCGGCAGCAGGGGCTCGACGTCCTCATCATCGACTACCTTCAGCTGCTGCAGGGCTCGGGCAAGCGCTCCTCCGACAGCCGCGTCCAGGAAATCACCGAAATCACCACAGGCCTCAAGGCCTTGGCGAAGGAACTCAACGTGCCTGTGCTGGCGCTGTCGCAGCTGTCGCGTCAGGTGGAATCGCGTGACGACAAGCGGCCGCAGCTCTCCGACCTGCGTGAATCGGGCTCGATCGAGCAGGACGCCGACGTGGTGATGTTCGTGTACCGCGAGGAGTACTATCTGCAGAGCAAGATGCCGAAGGAAGGCACCGAGCAGTTCTTCGAGTGGCAGGCCCAGATGGAACAGGTGGCCGGCCGCGCCGAGGTCATCGTCGGCAAGCAGCGCCACGGCCCCACCGGCACCGTCAACCTGCAGTTCGACGCCCAGGTCACCCGCTTCTCCAGCCTTGCCCCGGACGACCATCTCCCCGCACGCCTGGACTGATTGGATCAGAGCGCCGTGTTTCGAAGCCCCTTCTCCCCCGCCTACCCTCGCGAGCAGCATGCCGGCGGACGGCTGACCATCGACCTTGCCGCGCTCGCCGGAAACTGGATCCGGCTGCGTGACCGCAGCCGCCCGGCCGACTGCTCGGCCGTGGTGAAGGGCGATGGCTACGGCATCGGCCTGGAGCGGGCCGCCGACACATTCTGGAACGCCGGCTGCCGGACCTTCTTCGTAGCCCTTCCCGAAGAGGGAATGCGGCTGCGCGAGGTGCTGCCCGACGCCACGATCTATGTGCTGAACGGGCTGTTCCGGGGCGCGGAGGCGGACTATCGCGAGGCGAAGATCATCCCGGTGCTCGGCAGCCCCGGCGAGATCGAGGACTGGGGACGGTACGCACGCTCGGTCGAGCGCGAGCTGCCGGCGGCCATCCACGTCGACACCGGCATGAACCGGCTCGGCCTCACCCACGCCGAAGCGGAATCGTTCGCCGGCGTCGACATGGAGCCGGGCGTCGCGCCGAAGCTGCTGGTGAGCCACCTCGCCTGCGCAGACACGCCGGATCATCCGCTGAACCGCAAGCAGCTCGACGCCTTCGCGGCGGCAAAGGCGCTCTATCCGGACATTCCCGCCTCGCTGGCGAATTCGGCCGGCGTGCTCGCCGGCGGCGATTTCCTGTTCGATCTCGTGCGCCCCGGCATCGCGCTTTATGGCGGCCGGGCGAAGGTCGAGGGCGAAAACCCGATGGCACCGGTCGTGACACTGGAAGCACGGGTGCTCCAGGTGCGCGAGGTGTCCCGGGAGGAAACCGTCGGCTACGGAGCCGTCGGTCACCTGGAACGGCCGGGCCGCGTCGCGATCGTCTCGGTCGGCTATGCGGACGGGCTGCTGCGCGGCGCCGGCGAGCGCCCCGGCGCCGCGGGGGCGACGGCATGGATCGCCGGGCACCGAGTGCCCTATATCGGCCGCGTCTCCATGGACCAGATCACGCTCGACGTGAGCGCCGTCCCCGAGCACCTCCTGCACCGGGGGAGCTGGGTCGAACTCTTCGGGCCCCACATCGCCGTGGACGACGTTGCCCAGGCCGCCGGCACCATCGGCTACGAACTCCTGACGGATCTCTCCCGCCGTTACGCCCGCCGCTACGTCGGGCTGGACGCGCGCTGATGGCCAAGCGGCAACCGCGCTTCGTCTGCCAGGAATGCGGCACCGTCACCAATCGCTGGGCGGGCAAGTGCGAATCCTGCGGCGCCTGGAACTCGATCTCCGAGGAGACCGTCACCGACCCGATCCTGGCTGGCACCGGCAAGCTCTCGTCGGTGCGCGGCCGGCCGGTGAAGCTGGAGAGCCTGGCCGGCACCAGCGACGAACCGCCGCGGCTGCAGACGGGCATCGCCGAGCTCGACCGCGTCACCGGCGGCGGCTTCGTACCCGGCTCGGTGCTGCTGGTCGGCGGCGACCCGGGGATCGGCAAGTCGACCCTCCTCCTCCAGGCGGCCGCGAGACTCGCCATGGACGGCGGTCACGTCGTCTACATCTCCGGCGAGGAGGCGATCCCCCAGGTGCGCATGCGCGCGGAGCGGCTCGGCGCCAGCGGCGCCCCCGTGGCGCTTGCGTCCGAGACCTGCGTCGAGGACATCCTGGCGACGCTGCAGGTGGGCCCCCGGCCCGGCCTGGTGATCATCGATTCCATCCAGACCCTGTGGACGTCGATCGCCGAATCCGCGCCCGGAACCGTGTCCCAGGTCCGCGCCAGCGCGCAGGCCCTCATCCGCTACGCCAAGACTTCCGGCGCGACAGTCGTGCTGGTCGGTCATGTCACCAAGGACGGCCAGATCGCCGGGCCCCGGGTGGTCGAGCACATGGTCGACGCGGTGATCACCTTCGAGGGCGACGGCAGCCATTCCTTCCGGCTCCTGCGCGCCACGAAGAACCGATTCGGGCCCACCGACGAGATCGGCGTCTTCGAGATGACCGGCGCCGGCCTCAGGGAAGTGGATAACCCGTCCCAGCTGTTCCTCGGCGAGCGCGACACCGCGAGCCCCGGGGCCGCCGTGTTCGCCGGCATGGAAGGCACCCGCCCCCTGCTGGTGGAGATCCAGGCGCTGGTGGCTCCGAGCACGCTCGGAACCCCGCGCCGGGCCGTCGTCGGCTGGGATTCCAGCCGCCTCGCCATGGTGATCGCCGTGCTGGAGGCACGCTGCGGCGTGCGGCTCGGAAGCAACGACGTCTACCTGGCGGTGGCGGGCGGTCTGCGCATCACCGAGCCCGCCGCCGACCTCGCCGTCGCCGCGGCGCTGATCTCCTCTCTGGGCGGGCTTGCTCTGCCCAGTGATTGCGTCTATTTCGGCGAAGTCAGCCTGTCTGGTCGTGTCCGGTCGGTCGCCCATGCGGCGGGACGGCTGAAGGAAGCGGAAAAACTCGGGTTTGGGCAGGCTGTGGTTCCGGAAGCGGTGGCGACGGACTCACCCAAGGGTTTGCGAACAGTTGCGATCGGCAGTCTCAATGATCTCATCGGACGTCTGTTCGAAGACGGGGTTCCCGACGGGCTCCGCGGCGGCGACAAAGATGCGCCCGATCGCAAACCATCCGCATCATCCTGAGAAGTGCTTGAAACGCGCCCAGAACGGCGCGGTGGCGTGAGGAGCCCGATCCATGTCCTTCACCGCATTTGATGCCCTTGT
This sequence comes from Amorphus suaedae, assembly GCF_053629675.1. Taxonomy (NCBI): domain Bacteria; kingdom Pseudomonadati; phylum Pseudomonadota; class Alphaproteobacteria; order Hyphomicrobiales; family Amorphaceae; genus Amorphus; species Amorphus suaedae. The sequence goes on from NZ_JBRJIT010000001.1 coordinate 589,793, forward strand.
CCTCGCGGTCGTGCTGATCTCGGCGCTGCTGGCGATGATCCGAGGCTTCGTGCGGGAAGTGCTGTCGATCGCCGCCTGGGTGATCGCCGCCCTCGTCGCCTACATGTTCCACGACTCCCTCGTCCCGACGATCGAGAAGTACATTACCCAGCCGACGATCGCGCTCGCGGTCTCCGCGGCCGTCATCTTCCTGGTCACGCTGATCGTCGTCAGCTTCATCACCATGAAGTTCTCCGATTTCGTCGTCGACAGCCGCGCCGGCTTCGTCGACCGCTTCCTCGGCTTCCTGTTCGGCGTCGCCCGCGGCGTGCTGCTGATCGTCGTCGCGCTCATCTTCTTCAACTGGCTCGTGCCGGAGCGGAACCAGCCGACCTGGGTCGTGCAGTCGGCCTCGCGCCCGACCCTCAACGACCTCGGCAACCGCCTGCTGGCGGCCCTGCCCGACGATCCGGAAGCCACCTTCCGCGACGCCGTGAAGCCCCGCGAAAGCGGCGCTCCCGTCGACGACAACGCGACTGCGCCGACCCGGACCACGCCGGACTACGGATCGCAGGAACGCAACCAGATGGATCAGCTGATCCAGTCCACCGGTGAGGGAAATTCCGAGGCGGCTCCGGCCCCCCAGGCCCCCGCCGGTACCGACGCCGGAACGCCGGGAAATTAGTCGACAAGGGCGGCGTTCCTACTTTTGAGATCCATCCGCACCCACGGCTTGTATGAAAGCAGCCGGGGTGCACTGGATATTGGTCAGGGATCAACCTATGTGCGGTCGGGTAAGCCCAGCCGCATCCGCGTTGATCTTGGGGGGTTAATGAGGTCCGGTCCCGAATGCCCCGTCTTTACGATTCAGTGAGCCCCGCGAACGCCGGCTCCTTCGCCGACGAAGCGGACGACCACTTCCACGACGAGTGCGGCGTCTTCGGCATCTTCGGCCACGACGATGCCGGCGCGCTGACGGCCCTCGGCCTGCACGCGCTCCAGCATCGCGGCCAGGAGGCCGCGGGCATCGTCTCCTACGATGGCGCCCAGTTCTTCACCGAACGCCACATCGGCCTGGTCGGAGACAACTTCACCAAGCCCGCGGTGATCGCCCGGCTGCACGGCAACCGCGCCATCGGCCACACACGCTACTCCACCACGGGCGGCGCTGCGCTGCGCAACGTGCAGCCCCTGTTCGCCGAGTTCGCCGGCGGCGGCTTCGCCGTCGCCCACAACGGCAACATCACCAACGCCCGCACGCTGCAGCGGCAGCTGCGCGAACGCGGCTCGATCTTCCAGTCCACGTCGGACACCGAAACGCTGATCCACCTGGTGGCGACCAGCGACCGGCGCTCCTTCATCGAGCGCTTCATCGATGCGCTGCGCAACCTCGAAGGCGCCTACGCGCTCGTCGGCATGACCGACAAGAAGCTCGTTGGAGCGCGCGACCCGCTCGGCGTCCGCCCGCTGGTGCTCGGCGATCTCGACGGCTCCTACGTGCTGACCTCCGAGACCTGCGCGCTCGACATCATCGGTGCCCGGTTCGTCCGCGACATCGAGCCCGGCGAGGTGGTGGTCATCACCAGCGACGGCATCGAATCGCTGCACCCGTTCGCCAGCACGCCCTCCTCCCGCTTCTGCATCTTCGAGTACGTCTATTTCGCGCGGCCGGATTCGATCGTGTCGAACCTGAACGTCTACGACGTGCGCAAGCGCATCGGCGCCGAACTCGCGCGTGAGTCTCCGGTGCCTGCCGACGTTGTGGTGCCGGTGCCCGATTCCGGCACCCCGGCGGCGATCGGGTTTGCCGAGGCGGCGGGCCTGCCCTTCGATCTCGGCATCATCCGCAACCACTATGTCGGTCGGACCTTCATCCAGCCGACCGACGCCATCCGCCACATGGGCGTGAAGCTGAAGCACAACGCCAACCGCGAGGTTCTCGAGGGCAAGCGCGTCGTGCTGGTGGACGATTCCATCGTGCGCGGCACCACGTCCCTGAAGATCGTCGAGATGGTGCGCGAGGCCGGCGCGGCCGAGGTCCACATGCGGATCGCCAGCCCGCCGACCACGGACTCGTGCTTCTACGGCGTCGACACCCCGGAAAAGTCCAAGCTCATCGCCGCCCGCATGACGGTCGAGGAGATGGCGCGCTACATCAAGGTCGACAGCCTGGCCTTCCTCTCGATCGACGGTCTCTACCGCGCCGCCGGCCAGCCCGGCCGGACCAACGAGAGCCCGCAATACTGCGACGCCTGCTTCACCGGCGATTATCCGACCCGCCTGACCGATCGGCTCGAGAACAACACCGACCCGCAGCTCTCGCTGCTGGCCGAGGTCGGCTGATCATGTCGGGAGCCTTCGAAGGCCGTGTCGCCCTGGTGACGGGCGCGACGCGCGGCATCGGCCGTGCGGTGGCGCTGAAGCTCGGCGAAGCCGGCGCCCACGTGGTGGCCGTCGGCCGCACGGTGGGCGCGCTGGAGGAACTGGACGACGAGATCCGCGCCGCGGGAGGCCCCGCCCCGACCCTCGTGCCGATCAACCTCACCGACTACGACGCCATCGACCGGCTGGGTGCGGCGCTGTACGAGCGCTGGGGCCGCCTTGACGTCCTGGTCGGCAACGCCGGCATGCTCGGCCAGCTGTCGCCGATCGGGCATATCCCGCCGAAGGTCTGGGACGATGCGATCGGCCTCAACCTCACGGCCAACTGGCGGCTGCTTCGCTCGCTCGATCCGCTGCTGCGTCAGTCCGAGGCCGGCCGTGCGGTGTTCCTCACGGCCGCCCAGGCCCGCACCTCCGAGCCGTTCTGGGGTGTCGTCGCCGCGTCGAAGGCCGGACTGGAAGCGCTGGTGCGCACCTATGCCAACGAGGTGCGCCACACCAACGTTCGGGTGAACCTCGTCGATCCGGGACCGACCCGCACCCACTTCCGCGGCAAGGCGTTCCCGGGCGAAGCGAAGGATGCGGCGACACCGCCGAGCGCCCACGCGCTGCCCATCATGGCGCTACTCACGCCCGCCTGCCTGGAGCACGGTAGCCTCATCGAGCTCGGCCACCCCGTTGCCGACGACGGCATCCCGGCCAGCGAACGGACCGTGGGCATCGCCTGAGCGTTTCCCGATCTGATCGACGCAATCTGATCGAAGTAAATTCGCTCAAGGCCCCAGCCGGGCCTCGCGATCAGCGGGTCCGGCCATAATGCATCTCGGAAATGATTTCAGGCGTAGGGGTTGTCGCCCTTGCGCAGGGTCAGCCGGATCGGCACGCCGTCGAGCTTGAAGGTCTCGCGCAGGCCGTTGACCAGGTAGCGCTTGTAGGCCGCCGGCAGGTCGTCGGGCATCGAGCAGAACGCCACGAAGTGCGGCGGACGCGTCTTCACCTGGGTGATGTAGCGCAGCTTGATGCGGCGGCCGGCAACGGCCGGCGGCGGATGCCGGTTGATGGCATTGAAGAGCCAGCGGTTGAGCTGGCCCGTCGTCGCCCGGGTCGACCAGCGCTCGACGGTGCTGACGACGGCTTCCATGAGCCGGTCGAGGCCCAGCCCCGTAAGGCCGGACACCGGAACCAGGCGAAGGCCGCGCAACTGCGGGAGCAGCCGGTCCGCCGCCTCGCGCAACGCGCTGAGCGTCTGGTCGCGATCTTCGACCAGATCCCACTTGTCGAGCGCAATCACGATGGAGCGGCCTTCGCGCTCCACCAGATCGATGATGTGCAGGTCCTGCTTCTCGAACGGCACGGTCGCATCGATGGTCATGACCACCACCTCGGCGAAGCGCAGCGCCCGGATGGAATCGTTGACCGACAGGCGCTCCAGCTTGGCCTGGACCTTGGCCTTCTTGCGCATACCGGCAGTGTCCACCAGACGGAAGGCGCGGTCGCGCCACGTCCAGTCGACGCTGATGGAATCGCGGGTGATGCCGGCCTCGGGCCCGGTCAGCATACGCTCCTCGCCGATCAGGCGGTTGATGAGCGTCGACTTGCCGGCGTTCGGGCGGCCGATGATCGCCACCTGGATCGGGCGGGTCCGGCCGGGGCCCGCGTCGTCCTCGGCGGGCGCATCGTGTTCCGGCGCAAGGTCCTCGCCCAGCAGGTCGCCGGCGATGACCGCGTCCTGGTCGTCGACATCCGCGTCGCCGCCAAGATCGAGCGTCTGGAACGCCGCGTCGAGGGCGTCGTAGAGCAGGTCGATGCCCTGGCCGTGCTCGGCGGAGAAGGGAATGGGCTCGCCCAGGCCAAGGCTGTACGCCTCCAGGGCGGCGGTGTCGCCACTGCGTCCCTCGGCCTTGTTGGCCAGCACGATCACTGGATGGGACGTGCGCCGCAGCAGCGCGCCGTAGGCCTGGTCGGCGGGGGTGATGCCGGCGCGGGCGTCGACGACGAACAGGATCACGTCGGCCGCCTGAATGGCGGTGTCGGTCTGCTGCCGCATCCGGCCTTCGAGCGTGTCCGGACCGGCATCCTCCAGGCCTGCGGTGTCGACGACTACAAACCGCAGGTCGGAGACGCGGCCCTGCCCTTCGCGCCGGTCGCGGGTGACGCCGGGCGTGTCGTCTACCAGCGCAAGGCGCTTGCCGACGATCCGGTTGAACAGGGTGGACTTGCCGACGTTCGGCCGCCCGACGATGGCGACGCGCGCCTGCCGTTTACCGGATCGGTCGGCAGCGTCATCATCGGAGCGCCGGGATCTTGACCTCATCGGAGTGCCGAGATCTCGCCGGAGTCGGACACGAAGATCATGTTGCCGGACGCCAGGATCGGCGCGGTGTAGCCGTGGTTCGCGACGTTCGTCTGAGACCTGATCTGTCCGTCCGTCGGGTTCACGACCACGAGCTCGCCTTCGTTGGAAATCGCCCACAGGGAGTTGCCCGCCAGTATGGGCCCGTTCCAGGCGTAGCGACCCTTTTTCTTCTGCGGAAGCGCGGTGCGCCAGGCGATCTTGCCGGACGACTTCTCAAGCGCGACCATGCGGCCCTCGAGGTCGATGAGGAACACGCCGGTGCCGGAGACGATCGGCGTCGACGCGCTGCCGACGTTCTGTTCCCAGACCCGCTCGCCCGTCGCCAGGCTGACGGCGATCGTACGCCCGCCAACGCCGGTTGCGAACACGGTGCCGCCATCGATCACCGGGCTGCCGGACACGTCGGTCAGGCCGGCCACGGCCAGGGTGCGCGTCGACCGGGTCACCGAGTCGATCCACTTCGGCTCGCCCTTCGACGCGGTCAGCGCCATCACCTCGCCGGAGCTCATCGGCACGACGATGGTGTCGCCTGAGACACTCGGATTGGCGGTGGACAGCAGGCCGGCGGTCTCCGGAATTCCGCGATAGGTCCAGACCTCGGTGCCGTCGGCCTGGTTGACCGCGACGATCTCGTTGGACTGGTTGACCACGAACACCTTGCCGGCGGTCGCCGTCGGCGAGCCGCGCGCCGGGATGGACATCTCGGTCGACCACAGCACCTTGCCGGATCCGAGATCCAGGGCTGCGAGCGTGCCGTAGCCGGTCGCCACGAACACCTTGCCGCCGTCGATGGCCGCACCGCCGCCGCTGGCGACGTCGCTCTCCTTCTCAGGCCGCAGGCTGGTGCTCCAGCCGCGCCCGCCGCTGGTCACCGACAATGCGGTGACCGTCGCGTCAGGCGAGTAGATGATCACGTTGCCGCCGGCGGCCACGGGGCGGGCCGCGATCCGCTGGGATTCGTTGGCGAACTGCATGACGCTGCCGCCGCCGCGACCGATGGAGGACCTCCAGGCACGGGCGCCACTGCCGCTGAAGGCGAGATGCCCGGTGTTGGACGACGGGTTGCCGCCAACCTGCGGCCAGTCGCCCATGGACGACGCGGCGCCGATCGAGACGGAGGCCACGTCGGTGTTCGCCTCGTCCGGGGTGTCCTGGTTGGTGAAGATGGGGCTCCGCTCGCCGGGAAGGATGGTGTCCTTCTTCCGGAACGGATTGATCGAGGACACCGAGTCGCCGACCGAGCCGCACCCGCTTACCAGAACTGCGACCGCGACAAGAGCCGCGACCGGACGCAAAGAACTCATCATTTACTCACCTCCGACGCCCCCGCACCGGCCGCATCGCCATCCTGTGGCGCTGCCGTGCCGCTGTCTTGCGTCGACGCGGCCTCGCTTGCCGCGGGTGCGGCACGGGACCCATTGATCAGACCCATGAACAGTTGGACCCGGGCTTTGAGGTCCTGCGGCGCGGACGGATCCATCCCGATCTCGCCGAACCATTTCTCTGCGCCCGCATAGTCGCCGTCCTGGTAGGCGGCGATGCCGAGGATCTCGCGGGCCGAGTTGCGCCAGGCGCCAACCTCGGTCGCGACGCCGGTCAGCCGGTCCTCGATGCCGGCCTTGTCGCCGGTGTCGAGCAGCACATAGCCGGCCCGCACCCGGGCGAGATCGCGCTGGCGCTGCGACAGGCTGCTGTCGGCGGCGAGCGCATCGAAGGCGGCCACGGCCGCGTCGGTCTCGCCGGCCAGCGCCATTTCGCTTGCCGCCCGGAAACGGGCAAGAACCGGATAGTCGCCAGGCGCGGACTCGGCAAACTTGGTGAGCGCCTCGGCGGCCCCGGCGCTGTCGCCGTTGGCCGCGGTGTCGAGCGCCGTCAGGAATTCGTCGCCGGCCGTCTGCTCGGCCTTCGTCTGGAAATAGACATAGCCGCGATAGCCCGCGGTCAGGACCACGATCAGGACGGCGACGAGGACGACATAGAGCCCGAAGCGGTCCCACAGCGACCGCATGCGCTCGCGACGCAGATCCTCTTCGACCTCGTGAAAAATGTCCGTCATCGTCCGTCGATCCTCATCGGTTCTCTTGCCGCGTTCATCGCCGCTGCCAATCCGGTCCCGGTCCGCGCCGTGTAACGCGTTCCGGGCTGCGGGCCAAGCCATTTGGCGCGCTCGGGCAGCCGCTGAAACGAAGTGAAGATCAGGCGATTATGGGCACACCGATCAGCCAGACGTGCACCTTCCAGACAAAGAGGGCGTAAACAAGGAGGCCCACCACCACAGCGATGACGTCGTTGCGGGCAGAGCCGGCGACCGGCACGGCGTGCGGGTTCGCCTGCTGGCGGCGCTTCAGGGAAATGCGGGCTATGACGCCCCAGGCCAGGAACGATCCGAACAGGAGCACCGACGCCACGTCGCCGTTGGCCAGAAGATGCGCCAGCGCCCAGATCTTCACCGCCAGGATCATCGGGTGCTTGGTGGCCCGCGAGATCCGCCCGGGAGCGTAGGCGGCGACCAGCAGCACGAAGACCGGCAGCATGATCAGCATCGTCAGATGCCGGGTCCAGACAGGGGGGACGTAGAGAATCGCCGGGCCGGCATCGCGCCACTCGCCGTAGCCCCAGATGATCAGGACGAGCCCGACGAAGGCGACGATCGAGTAGACGGCCCGGTAAGGCCCCTCACCCATTCGGCTGCGCAGGCTGGCGCGCAGGCCGGTGTCGGCCGGCAGGAGGTGGGTGGCGAAAAAGATCACAAGCCCGAGTATGAAGATCCACATGGTCGCCGTCTCCGCTCCGTCCGCATCGCGCTCGTGCGCCATGTCTAGAGCATTTCCAGGCGAGATCGAAGCGATGACCGCGAAAACGCCCGTGTGCCGCGCAGGGCTTGCCCGGGCCGGCGCACGGATACTCCGATGCGAAGCTCCCCGTGCACGAATCGCCGCCGGCAGCGCCCCGATCACATCACTTTCATCGCGGAAGGCCGGATTTGGGGTGCGCCATTCCGCCATCCGAGGATTAACATCGCGGCCGGGTTCGGTCGCGATGGCCTTCTCGATCTGGCTGTCGGACCGGGGAAATTCGGGGGCGTAGATGCGTTACGGATTGAACTGGGGTTGGAGCAACGTGCGGGCCGCCACGCTGGCGCTCGCGGTGGTGGCCGCGGCGGTCACGCTTCCGGCGGCCGCGCGGGCCGCCACGGTGACGGCGACGATCGATCTGTCCGAGCAGCGCATGTACGTGCGTGTCGGCAACACGCCCGTCTACGCGTGGCCTGTCTCGACGGCCCGCAAGGGCTACCGGACTCCCACCGGCAGCTACCGGCCGACCCGCATGTACCGGCGCTACTACTCGAAGAAGTACGACAACGCGCCGATGCCGCATTCGATCTTCTTCCGGGGCGGCTATGCCATCCACGGGACGACGGCGGTGAAGAGCCTCGGGCGTCCGGCGTCCCACGGCTGCGTGCGGCTGGCTCCGTCGAACGCGAAGGCGCTCTATGACCTGGTGCAGGCGAACGGCGCAGCCAATACGCGCATTCTCGTCCGCAACTAGTTGCGCCGCCGACACATTTCGGGGTGGAAGGTCTGCGCGCGCGCACCTGCGCGCAGCTTTGTGATCTGGCTGCGCGATTTTGCGCTTTCGTGCGCGTTTGTGCGCGTTTGTGCGCACGGAAGAGCGATCGGCACGGCGCGAGGTCGACGGATGACTGCATTCCAGTTTTTTTGAAGCGTGAACAAGTAATTCCGGTTTGCCTCAATCCGCGCCGCTTGGCACGCTTCTTGAAATGAAGACCTGTATCGATCCTTCTTTCCACGCCGGACCGCCAGGGGGACAGCTGATGTCCATACGATGGCGCGCGTGTCGCGCGGCGGTGCACAGGGTCTCCCGGACCGCCCCCTTCGACCGCGGCAGGTGGTGAAGGATGCTGAGGGCGGCGGGCACCATTGACCGGGCGATGGCGGGGTTCGGCGAACTCCTCAAATGGATCCTCCCCGTCGTGGTTTTCCTAGCCGCCGCCGTCGCTCTGCTGCGCTACGGCCTGTCGATCGGCTACCCCTGGCTCTCCGAAAGCTTCGTCTGGCTGAACGGCGCGCTCGTCTTCCTCGGTGCCTCGGCGGTCTATGCCCGCGACGGCCACGTCCGGGTGGATCTCGTCTACCGGATGCTCGGCCCGCGCGGCCGGGCCTGGACCAACCTCATCGGGACCGTCCTGTTCCTGTGGCCGATGATGGCGGTCATCGCCGTGAAGGCCTGGCCTGCCCTGCTGCGGTCGTGGAACCTGATGGAGGCCTCGCCCTCCATCGACGGCCTGCCCTTCCTCTATCTGATGAAGACCGCCGTGGTCGCCTTCTGCGGACTGATGGCGATCCAGGGGGTGGCGACGGCGCTCCGCAGCCTGCACGTCATCGTCCACGGGCCCGGGGGCTCGCACTGAGATGGAAACGGAAGCCGTTTCCTGTCTCCTCCTCTTCCTCGGCGTCGTGATCGCGCTTCTCACCGGCTTTCCCGTGGCGTTCGCGCTCGGCGGGTCGGCGGTGCTGATGGCGGGCATCGGCAGCCTGTTCGGGGCGTTCGATCCGATCCTGCTCGGCTCCCTGCCCTCGCGCCTCCTCGACATCGGCCTCAACCCGACCCTCGTGGCGGTGCCGCTGTTCGTGTTCATGGGGACGGTGCTGGAGCGCTCGAAGGTCGCCGAGAACCTGCTCATCACCATGGGCCAGCTGTTCGGCGGGATGCGCGGCGGCCTCGGCATCTCGGTGGTGCTCGTCGGCGCGCTGCTGGCGGCCTCGACGGGCATCGTCGGCGCCACCATCGTCACCATGGCGCTGATCAGCCTGCCGGCGATGCAGCGGGCCCGCTACAGCCAGTCGCTGTCGTGCGGCGTGATCTGCGCCTCGGGCACGCTCGCCCAGCTGATCCCGCCCTCCACCGTGCTGATCCTGCTCGGCACCATGCTGCAGAACGCCAACACCCAGGCGCAGCTCCGGATGGGGATCTTCTCCTCCGATCCGGTGACGGTCACGGACCTGTTCGCCGGCGCGCTGCTGCCCGGCCTGGTGCTGGTGGGCTTCTACATCGCCTGGATCCTCTTCCGCGCCGTCACCGACCCTGAAAGCTGCCCACCGGTGCCCATGAGCGAGGCCGAGCGGACCAACCTGCCGATGCGGGTGCTGTTCGCGATGGTGCCGCCGCTGGGCCTGATCCTGCTGGTGCTCGGCTCGATCCTGACCGGCATCGCGACGGCGACGGAATCGGCCGCCCTCGGCGGCGTCGGCGCGGTGCTGCTGGCGCTGATGAACCGGTCGCTGACCTGGGAGACGTTCGCCGAGGCGATCCGCGACGCCATGAGCATCTCGCTGATGATCTTCGCGATCCTCATCGGCGCGACGATCTTCTCGCTCGTCTTCCGCGGCTTCGGCGGCGAGGACGTGGTGATCGAGCTTCTGCATTCGCTGCCGGCCGGCGCCATCGGGGCGACGATCTTCGTGCTCGGCCTGATGTTCCTGCTCGGCTTCATGATCGACACCTTCGAGATCATCTTCATCGTGATCCCGATCTTCGCGCCGGGACTGATCATGCAGGGCGTCGACCCGCTCTGGCTCGGCGTCGCCGCCGCCGTGATCCTCCAGACGAGCTATCTGACGCCGCCGTTCGGCTTCGGCATCTTCTACCTCCAGGGCGCGTCGAGCGGCCTGTCGCTTCCAACCATCTATCGGGGCGTGATCCCGTTCGTCGTGATCCAGCTTGTCGCCGTCGCGGTGCTGTGGATCTGGCCGGGACTGGTCCACTGGCTGCCCGGGTTGCTCTCGGGCTGAGGAATCGCGCGCCGCACAACCGGTCGAGGGGACCGGCAAGGCGCGCGTGATCCGTCGCAACGACGGCAGATCGACGACACCGACCTTTGTCGCAACACTGAGGGGAACTCGACATGGACCGCAGACAATTCGTCACCAAGGCCGGACTGGGCCTGGCATCGGGAACGGCGGTGGCAACCGGCCTCGCCGCCCCAGCAATCGCCCAGGGCAAGATCGAATGGCGCATGCAGATGACCTGGGCGAAGAACTCGCCGCTGCTCGCCACCGGCCCTGAAATCGTCGCCGACTTCATCTCCAAGGCCTCCGGCGGCCGGATGTCCGTCAAGCTGTACGCCGCCGGCGAGATCGTGCCGCCGTTCCAGGTGCTCGACGCGGTCGCCGACGGCACGCTGGAGATGGGCCACGGCTATCCCGCCTACTGGGCCGGCAAGCTGCCGGCGATGCAGTTCTTCACCCCGATGCCGTTCGGCTTCACCACCCAGGAGCAGAACGCCTGGTTCTCCTACGGCGGCGGCCAGGAGTTGGCCGACGAGGTCTACGGCAAGCTGGGCGTGAAGTTCTTCCCGTCGGGCAACACCTCCGTGCAGGCGGCCGGCTGGTTCAACAAGGAACTCAACTCGATCGAGGACTACAAGGGCCTCAAGGTCCGCTCCGGCGGCCTCGGCGCCAAGGTGCTGACCGAGGTCGGCGCGACGCCGGTGCAGATGCCGCTGGGCGAAGTGCCCCAGGGGCTGCAGTCCGGCGCGATCGACGGCGCCGACTTCGTCGGCCCGATGAACGACATGGCGTTCGGCCTGCACAAGGTCGCCAAATACTACTACTGGCCGGGCTGGATGGAGCCCTGCGGCGTGCTCGACTGCATGATCAACCCGGCCGCCTGGGACAAGCTCCCCGACGACCTGAAGGAGATCGTGCGCGGCGCCAACGTGATGGCCAACCAGATCGTGCTGAACGAGTTCGTGGCCAAGAACGGCAAGGCGCTCGCCCAGATGCGGTCGGAGGGCGTCGACGTGCGCACCCTCAACGACGACATCCTGAAGAAGCTCGCCGAGGTGTCGGCGGGCGTCGTCCAGACGGTGGCGGACTCCGATCCGCTGGCGACCAAGGTCTACGCGTCCATCCAGGACTTCATGAAGACCATCAAGCCGTACACCGCGATCTCCGAGGGCGCCTACATCAACGCCCGGCCGGTCTGACCGGACACCCGCGACGCGGCCGGCCGGATGCCCTCCGGCCGGCCCTTTCCGATTGCCAGTCGATTGTTCAAGGACACACCAAGATGACCGCCTCCCAGACCGGAATCAGCACCCAGGCCGTCCTCTCCATGCGCGGCGGAGGCTACTATTCCGAGCGGACCTACGGCGCCAAGCAGGCGATCGACAAGATGCTGCCGATCGTCCAGGACGCGCTGAAGCCGCAGCCGGGCGCGACCGGCGTCGTGCGCGTCGCCGATTACGGCGCGGCCGATGGCGGCACCAGCCGCGAAATGTGGTTCAAGGCGTTCGAGGGGCTGCGTCAGGGCGGCGACACCCGCGAGATCGCGATCACCTACACCGACCTTCCCTCGAACGATTTCTCCACGCTGTTCCGCACCATGCAGGGGCTGCAGGGGGACCCGGCGCTCGCCTACCAGAAGAACGTCGACGACGTGTTCGTCTACGGCTGCGGCACCGGCTTCCACAGCCAGCTCTTCCCCGCCGGAACGCTCGACCTCGGCTTCTCCGCCACGGCGATGCACTACCTCTCCCAGAAGCCGTGCGAGATCTCGACCCATTGCCATGCGGTGGGCGCGGAAGGCGACGAGGCGGCCGCCTTCGCCGAACAGGCGCGCGCCGACTGGGAGCGCATCCTGCTCGCCCGCGCCGCGGAACTGAAGTCCGGCGGCCGGATGATCTGCCTGAACTTCGGTATCGACGAACAGGGACGCCATCTGGGCACCACCGGCGGCGCCCACATGTTCAACCTGTTCGACCGGTTCTGGGGCGAGCTGCGCGACGAGGGCAAGATCACCAAGACCGAGTACGAGCGCGCGACCTTCGTGCAGTATTACCGGACGCTGGAGGAGTTCACCGCCCCGTTCACCGATCCGGCGTCACCGGTCTCGAAGGCCGGCCTCAAGCTGGTGGAGGCGTTCTCCACCTACACTCGCTGCCCCTACGAGGCGAAGTTCGCCGAGTCCGCCGGCGCCATGTCCGGCGCGGACTTCGCCAAGACGCTGATCCCCACCATGCGCTCGTGGTCGGAGACGGTGTACCTGACCGCCCTCGACGCCCGGCCGCGCGACGAGGCCCAGGCGCTCGTCGACGACTTCTACCAGCGCTACGAGGACCACGTGGCCGCGGCGCCAGAGGGCCACGCCATGGACTACATCCACATCGTCGTGGTGATGGAGAAGGCCTGAGCCGGTGTCAGTCGAGCCGCGCGTCGATCCCCGAAGTGGCAATCGCCGCGCGGAAGGCGTCGCTGAACGCCTCCGCGACCGGCGACAGCGTGCGCCCGGCCCGCCACAGCAGCCCGACCTCGCGGTAGAGGTCGTCCCCCGCCAGCGGCCGGCAGCACACCGCCTTGTCGGCGGCGACCGACAGCGCCGGCAGCACCGTCACGCCGAAATCGGCGCGCACCAGCGCCAGCAGCGAGGTGACGTTGCGGACCATCAGGCGCGAGGCCCGCGAGATCGCCTGGAATTCCGGATCGTGCATCCGCGCCGACGCCCCGTTGGCGATGAAGCGCACGTCGCCAAGCTCATGGGCATGCACCGGGCCATTGGTGGCGGCGAGCGGATTGCCGGCCGCGCACACCAGCACGAAGCGGTCGCGGAACACCGGCGTGAAGGCGACGATGCCGGCATTCGCCGGGCGGCCGGCGATGCCGAGCTCCACCCGCTGGCGCTCGATCGCCAGTTCCACCGATTCCGAATCGGCGTCGCGCACGTCGAGCTCGATGTCCGGCCGCGCGGCGAGGAAGCTGTTGAGCACGATCGGCATGAGCTGGGTGGCCACCGACGGCACGCAGGCGATCTCCAGCCGGCCGATCTCGTTGCGCGCGAACGCGTGGACGGCGGCGACGGAGCGGTCGAAGCCCCTCACCTCGGCGCGCGCCACCGTCAGCACGTACTCGCCGAGCGAGGTGAGCGTCGTCTTGCGGTCGGTTTCGAAGAGCGCGCCGCCCAGGTGTTCCTCGAGCTGTTTCAGGGACATGGAGACCGCCGAGGGCGTCCGGCCGATCTTCTCGGCGGCGTCCTTGATGTTTCCGAGATCCGCGACTTCGAGGAAGACGCGCAGCTGCCCGAGGGTCAGTGCCATGGCGCTCACAAATCCAATTGCACTGAAGTTCGTAACAGAAGTTTCGATTTGATTGAAGTAGCGGCGCGCCGCAAGTTGACCGGAGTTTCGCCCTCCGACGGTCAAGCAATGGGTTGCCCCGAGTGACTGACATCTTCGCCAACTACGTGGGTGGCGCCTGGCTGCCGGGCTCGAACGCCGTCGACAACGTCAATCCGTCCGACCTCTCGGACGTCGTCGGCCGCTACGCCCAGGCCTCGGCCGGCGACGTGGCCGCCGCCGTCGAGGCTGCCCGTGCCGGCGCCGACGCGTGGGCCAAGACCGGCCTGGAGCGGCGCGCGACGGCGCTGGACGCGATCGGCCGGGAGCTGATGGCGCGCGCCGCCGAGCTGGGCGAGCTTCTGTCGCGCGAGGAAGGCAAGCCGCGCGCCGAGGGCGTCGGCGAGGTCTACCGCGCCGGCCAGTTCTTCACCTACTCCGCCGGCGAGGTGCTGCGCCTGCAGGGCGACAAGGCCGACTCGGTGCGCCCCGACATCGAGGTCGACGTGACCCGCGAGCCGATGGGCGTCGTGGCGGTGATCTCGCCGTGGAATTTTCCCACGGCGACGGCGGCGTGGAAGATCGCCCCGGCGCTCGCCTTCGGCAACGCTGTCATCTGGAAGCCGGCGAACCTGACGCCGGCCTCGGCCTGGGCGCTGACCGAGATCATCGCCCGCCAGGACCTGCCGGCCGGCACGTTCAACCTGTTGATGGGCTCGGGCTCCGGCGTCGGCCAGGCGCTGGTGGAGGCGCCGGGCGTCGATGCGGTCACCTTCACCGGCTCGCTAGAGGTGGGCCGCGGGGTCGCCGTGTCGGCGGCAAAGAACCTCACCAAGGTGCAGCTGGAGATGGGGTCGAAGAACGCGCTGGTGGTGATGGACGACGCCGATCTCGACGTGGCGGTCGCCTGCGCCGTGGCGGGCGGCTACTCCGGCACCGGCCAGAAGTGCACCGCCTCCTCGCGCCTCGTGGTGCATCGGGCCGTCCACGACGCCTTCGTCGACAAGCTCACCGCCGCGCTTTCCGCCATGAAAGTCGGCCATGCGCTGGAGGACGGCGTGACCATGGGGCCGGTCGCCAGCGAGGCGCAGCTCGCCTCCAACCTCGCCTACGTCGACCTCGCCCGCCAGGAGGGCTGCGAGATCGCCTGCGGCGGCGCCCGGGTCGAGCGCCCGACCGAAGGCTATTTCATGAGCCCGGCGCTGATCACCGGCTCCAGCAACGCCATGCGGATCAACCGCGAGGAGATCTTCGGGCCGATCGCCGCGGTGATCGCGGTCGACGACTACGAGGAGGCGCTTTCCGTCACCAACGACACCGACTACGGGCTGACCGCCGGCATCGTCACGACCTCGCTGGCGCGCGCCACCCACTTCCGGCGCAACGCGAAGACCGGTTGCGTGATGGTCAACCTGCCGACCGCCGGCACCGACTATCACGTGCCGTTCGGCGGCCGGAAGAACTCCAGCTACGGCCCGCGCGAGCAAGGAAGCTACGCCGCGGAATTCTACACCCAGGTGAAGACGGCCTACATCCGGGCCGGCACTCCCGAGACCTGAGAGCGACCGGATGCATCGTCCCGCCTACATCATCGACGGCCTGCAGTATTCCAACTGGTCGGAGGCCGTGTTCCGGCAGCTCCGGGAGGGCGGCGTCGACGCGGTCCACGTGACCATCTGCTACCACGAGACGTTCCGCGAGACGGTGGCGAACCTGGAGCGCTTCAACGGCTGGTTCGAGCGGCATCCGGAGCTGATCCGCCCGGCGTACTCCGCCGCCGACATCCGCGCCGCCAAGGCGGAGGGGCGCACCGCGATCGTCTTCGGGCTGCAGAACTGCTCGCCGATCGAGGACGACATCGGGCTGGTGGAGATCCTGCACCGGCTCGGCGTGCGCTTCATGCAGCTCTCCTACAACAACCAGAGCCTGCTCGCGACCGGCTGCTACGAGGCCGAGGACCCCGGCATCACCCGCATGGGGCGCCAGGTGATCCGCGAGATGAACCGCGTCGGCATGACCGTCGACATGAGCCATTCGGCCGAGCGCTCGACGCTGGAGGCGATCGAGATCTCCGCGCGGCCGATCGCCATCACCCACGCCAACCCGAGCTTCTGGCACGACGGCCTGCGCAACAAGTCCGACACGGTGCTGAAGGCGCTGGCCGCAAGCGGCGGCATGCTGGGATTTTCGCTCTATCCGCACCATCTGAAGAACAAGTCGGACTGCACGCTGGAGAGCTTCTGCGAGATGGTGGCGAGGACCGCCGACATGATCGGCGCCGACAGGCTCGGCATCGGCAGCGACCTGTGCGTCGACCAGCCGGACACGGTGGTCGAATGGATGCGCAACGGCCGCTGGACCAAGGACCTCGACTTCGGCGAGGGCTCGGCGGCCGCCGCCGGCTTTCCGCCGCAGCCGGACTGGTTCCGCGACAACCGCGACTTCATGACGATCGCCGGGGGCCTGAAGACCGTCGGGTTTTCCGAGGCCGAGGTCGACGGGATCATGGGGGGCAACTGGCTCGCCTTCTACGGCGACGCCTTCGAGCCGGCGGGAGGCACCGGTCCCGGCGCCCCGAAAGAGGACTAGGGCCATGGCGGCGAGCGGAGACACGGACATGTCGGCGCGCCCCGCCATCGGCCCCCGGCCGCCCTCCACGGTGATGCGGCTGGAGCGCATCGGCAGCTTCTTCCCGTCGCGCCTGTCGTTCATGCCGACCCTGCTGCGCCGCCTGCGCGACGAGGAATGGCGGATCGAGCGCGGCGAAAACGCCCTGGACGCAGAGGGTTATGGGCATGTCCTCTATCATGCCCGGGGTCCGAAGCGCACCTACACGCTGATCGCGTTCTCCCGCCAGCTCGACCCGGAGCGGCGCAGCGACCGGGTCATCGCCGACGCCTGGGACGCGACCTTCTGCCTGTTCGACGGAATCCCCACGGCGGACGACATCGACCGCCTGTCCCGCAACGCCCCGCACCAGGAGGCCGGCCGCTACCGGTCGAGCGAGCTGGTGCTGTCGCGGGCGAACCGCAGCGTCCGCTTCTTCGAGCACATGGTCGACAGCCTCGCGGCCGGGCGGCAGCCGGACCCAGAGCTGGTGGCAAGCGTCGGCTACCTGATGCGGACGACGGCGGTCTACGGCAACGGCAAGTTCGGCATCTCCGACCGCGCCCGCTTCAAGGACCGCCCCGAACTCGCCGGCCCGTTCCAGGCGGAGATGCTGAACGTCTACCTGATCCGCTGCTTCACGCTGGACCTGGTGGAGCACATCGCCCGCAACCGCGCGCCGGCGAGCTTCGTGCCGCTGGCGCGCGCGACGCGGCGCCGCCTCGGCATCGGCAACGCGACGGGCCTCGGCATGGCGCCGTTCCTCGCCAACCAGCCGGTGCTGATCAACAACTGGATCGCCGCGCGCGAGGAGGCGCTGGCGCGGGTGCGCAGCCTCGAGGCGGCCACCCACGACACGGCCGAAGGAGTGCGCACCGCCCTCGCCCAGGCGCGCCGGCACGTGGCGGAGTGGCGCGTCGACGATGCGCGCCAGGGCGCCCGGATCGCCCGGCTCGGCGAGGATCTGGCAACGCTCGCGGCGTGGATCGACGCGGCGGATCCGCTTGCCGGTCCCCGGCCGTTCGACGCGATCTACCGCCACGCGGAGGCGACCCTCGGCCTGGAGGCCCAGGAGCTCACCGTGACGCTGCTGCTGGAGCCGCACGGCGCGCTGGTCGATCCGCTGACGGCCACCATGAGCGCCGACGAGACCCCGCGCTTCGAGGCGGGCATGACCATCGGCCGGTTCCGGGAGATCCTGCGCACCCACTACGGGTGGGCGATCGCCATCGACTTCGGCGCGCCGCCGTCGCAGCAGCGCTTCTGGTACGTGTCGGAGGAGAAGCTCGAACCGCGCCTCGGCGAGCGGGCGAGCGACCTCGGCGCCGACCGGGAGATGCCGCTGGCGATCGCCCGCGACGTCCAGGCGCTGGCGGCGGTGATCGACGGCTTCTCCGACGACCAGCTGCTGGTGGAGGCTGCCCTCGCCCACCCGGAGGTGCGCCAGACGGCGGCGCGCATCCAGACCGTCGCCCGCTTTCCCTACGGCGAGATCCGCGACAATCTCATCGGCCAGGAATGCCTTCCGATCGACTTGCTGCGCTGTAAACTGTCCTTCTTCGGCGCGTCCAAGTTCGATCCGAAGTCGGACCTGTGGACGCGGATCACCATGTTCGCGGGGGCGCCGCTTCCCGACGAACTCACGCGCGGCGGACCGGACTGGTTCGTGCTGGCGCCGGGAAGCCCGCCATGACCCGACTGTCGCTGAACGAAATCGAAGTCTCCGTGCGCAAGGCCAGCATCGGGGCCGGCCTGCCCTACGGCATCGCCCAGGAAACCGGGCGCGCCGCGGAATGGCTGGCGCTGGCCGGGCTGCCGGCGCTGACGATCTGTGCCGCCGCGCTGGAGGCGAGCCTCGACAAGACGACGACGGTCGGCCGGGGCACCGACACGGGCGCCGGATGGACGATCGCGCCAGTCGACGACCGGCCGCTGTGCCCCTGCCACGCGGGCGTGGTCGCCGCCGACCTCATCAACGCCGGATCCACGACGATCCGGCTGGGCTCCGTGTCGTCGCCGGTGCTGGTGGTGGCGCTGCTGGCGACGGTGACCGACGCGCCGGGCGTGTCGGTGGTGCTGGGCGACGGGGATGGCGCGGCGCACGTGCTGATCGTGTCGCCGAAGGTGGCGCTGCTCAGCGGCGACGACCTGTCGGCCTGGACGTCGCCGTCCGACCTCCTGATCGAGATCGCCGACCCGGCCGTCCCGTCGGAGCCGGTGCGCGTCTACGGCGACGCCGACGACCGGGCCCGGGTGATCGCCTCGGGCGTGCCGACCGAACCGGCGTCCGACATCATCGCCCGCCTGTTCGCCCGCACCCTGGTGCCGGCCTCGGACGCGTCGCGCGAACGCGGCGCGGGCGCCGGCCGCATCGACACCGACTAGAGCAGACCCGCTCAAGACATTGAATCCGGGGCCATTCCCCATCGGCCGGGTGCGTTCATCCGACCGCAGATGGTCCCACGCCTCGCGTTGCCATTCCCACCGTCGACGGAGCCCGTCTTGACCAGCACCCGCCTCAGCCTCGCCGAGATCGAAGACCTCGCCACCCGCGCCCTCGTCGGCGCCGGGGCAAGCCCGGCGGCGGCCGCGGCGATGGCGCGCGCCTGCGCGGGAGCGGAGCGCGACGGCATCCGCAGCCACGGCCTCCACTACATCCCGATCTACTGCGAGCACGTCGTCTGCGGAAAGGTCGACGGCCAGGCGCGCCCCACGGTCTCGCGGCCGAAGCCGGGCGCAGTGCGCGTCGACGCGGCGAGCGGGTTTGCCCATCCGGCGATCGAGGCCGGGTTCGCCGAGCTGGTGCCGGCGGCGCGCGACAACGGCTGCGCCGGCCTCGCGGTCTTCAACTCCTACAACTGCGGCGTCCTCGGCTACCACACCGAGCGGCTGGCGGCGGAAGGCCTGGTCGGCCTCGGCTTCACCAACGCGCCGGCCTCGATCGCCCCGGTCGGCGGCCGCAAGCCGGTGATCGGCACCAACCCGTTCTCCCTCGCCGTTCCGGGTCCCGACGGTCCCAGCCTGCTCATCGACCAGAGCGCCAGCACGGTTGCCAAGAGCGAGATCATGATGCGGGCCCGCGAGGGCGAGACGATCCCCGAGGGCTGGGCGCTCGACGCCGACGGCAACCCGACCACCGATCCAGACGCCGCGCTGAAGGGCTCGATGACGCCGTCGGGCGGCGCCAAGGGCTTCGGCGCGGGGCTGATGGTGGAGATCTTCGCGGCGGCGCTCTCCGGCGCCACGCTTGGCAAGAACGCCAGCCCCTTCTCCGGCACCGCCGGCGGGCCGCCGAAGACCGGCCAGTTCTTCTTCGCGGTCGACCCGGACGCCTTCTCCGGCGGCGCCTTCGCTGGCTCCGTCGCCGAGCTGGTCGAGGCCATCGAGGCCCAGGACGGCGCCCGCATTCCCGGCAGCCGGCGCTTCGCCAACCGCGCCCGCATCGAGCGCGACGGCACCGACGTGCCGGAAGCGCTGCTGGAGCGGATCAACGCCTACGTCTCGTAGGCCGGGCGCGGCGGCGGCTTCGCGCCGTCGGCGGCCTCCGCGCGGCGTGCGTTGACTTGACCTTCCCCTCGGGCGGACATTCGCTGGCGAGGATCGGGGAGAGCTCACGGGAGGAGCCGATGTCGAAGTCCGTCGCCGACGTGATGGTCGAAGCGCTGATGGAGGCCGGCGCGAAGCGCTGCTACGGCATCGTCGGCGATACCCTCAACTACGTGACCGACGCCATGCGCCGGCAGGGGATGGACTGGATCCATGTCCGGCACGAGGAGGTCGGCGGGTTCGCCGCCGGCGCGGACTCCTACATGACCGGCGAACTGACGCTGTGCGCCGGCTCCACCGGCCCCGGCAGCCTGCATTTCGTCAACGGCCTGTTCGAAAGCCACCGAAACGGCGCCCCGGTGGTGCTGATCGCCTCGCAGATCGACCGGGTCCAGGAAGGGCTGAACTTTCCCCAGGCCGTCGACCAGCGGAAGATCTACGAGCAGTTCTCGGTGTTCTGCGAGTACATCGCCCACCCGGAGCAGGCGCGCCGCATCACCGTCATGGCCGCCCAGGCGGCGCTGACCAAGGGCGGCGTCGCCGTCATCATCATCAACGGCGACATGTCCAAGGCGACGACCACGGACAGCCATCACTGGACCGTCTCGCGGCCGAAGCCGGTGATCCGGCCGAGCGACGACGAGCTCGACGCCGTGGCCGCGATGATCGGCGAGGCGCGGAAGATCACCATCTTCGGCGGCATCGGGTGCCGGCACGCCCACGACGAGGTCGTCGCGCTGGCGGCCAGGCTGAAGGCCCCGATCGTCCACACCTCGCGCGCCAAGGAGTTCCTGGAGCCCGACAACCCCTACGACGTCTCGATGACCGGCATCATCGGCATGAAATCGGGGTTCGAGGCGGTGGAGGACTGCGACTTGCTGCTGTGCCTCGGCACCAACTTCGCCTGGACCCAGTTCTATCCGAAGCACGGCCGCATCGTGCAGATCGACATCGATCCGCTGAACATCGGCCGCCGCACGCCGGTGACGCTGGGCGTCGTCGGCGACATCAAGCCGACCGTCGAGGCGCTGCTACCCCGGCTCGCCGAACGGACCGACGAGACGTTCCTGAAGGGCGCGCTCGACGAGCACAGGAAAAGCCTGAAGACGCTCGACGACCAGACCCGGGAGCCCTCGCCGGAGCTGATCCATCCGCAGTTCGTCGCCAAGACGCTGGACCGGCTGGCGGCCGACGACGCCATCTTCACCGCCGACGGCGGCTCGCCGTTCGTCTGGATGCTGCGCTACATCCGCGCCACCGGAAAGCGGCGCTTTCTCACCAGCCTGCTGCACGGGACGATGGCCAACGCCTATCCCCAGGCGCTCGGCTGCGCCAAGGCCTATCCCGGCCGCCAGGTGATCGCCATGTGCGGCGACGGCGGCATGACCATGCTGATGGGCGACATCCTGACGCTCGTGCAGGAGAAGCTGCCGGTCAAGCTGCTGATCTTCCACAACGATACGCTCGGCTTCGTCGAGATGGAGATGAAGGTCGAAGGGCTGCTCGACACCTACACCGGCATGACCAACCCGAACTTCGGCGACCTCGCCCGGGCCTGCGGGTTCTACGGCGCCCAGGTCACCAACGCCGACGACCTGGAGGCCGCGATGACCGAGTGGCTGGCCCAGCCGGGGCCGGCGCTGCTCGACGTGAAGGTCAACCGGATGGAGCTCGTCATGCCGCCGACCATCAACGCGGGCGAGGTCGTGTCGACCGCCGTCTACGGCGCGAAGGCGGTTCTGAACGGCCGGCTGGACGACGTCTGGGCGCTGCTCGACCACAACTTCCTGAAGTGAGGCCCCTCCCCGGCTCGTGCGGCCTCGGGCACCGAGTGGCAGGCGCACGGCCGGGCGGCCGGTTTGACTCCGGCCGCACAGGAATTGCACACTGATCACCGACGGGGCAGCAGCTTCAATCGATTTGAAGCTAGAGCCAAAACTTTAAAGTTGCCCTGAATATCCCATTGCGCCAGCCTCGTCCGAGGCGGGTTCCGGCTCGGCTTAAACCGCGTCCCGCGCTCGCGGGATGCCCGAACCGGCGCTGCACACAATCAGCGTCGTCCCAAACGGACCAAAAGGAACATCACCATGACCTGCATGAAACCGCTATTTGCGGCCGGTGGCATCGCATTGCTTGCCGCTGGCCTCATCCCGAGCGCCGCGCAGGCCACCGAATGCGGCACCAAGGACACCATCAGCATCGCCAACATGACCTGGCTGTCGGCGAGCGTCATCGCCACGGTGACCAAGGACATCCTGGCCGACGGCTACGGCTGCAACGCCGAACTCGTTCCCGGCGACACCGTCCCGACCGCCACCTCGATGCTGACCAAGTCCGAGCCCGACATCGCCCCGGAAATGTGGGTCTCCACCGCCGAGGCGATCTGGGACAAGGCGATCGCCAAGGGCAACGTCTACAAGGCCGGCGACATCTTCGGCTCCGGCGGCATCGAAGGCTGGTGGATCCCGGACTACGTCGCCGAGGAGCACCCGGAGATCAAGTCGGTCACCGACCTGAAGGCCAACTGGAAGGTGTTCACCGAGCCGTCGTCGCCCGACAAGGGCCGTCTCTACGGGTGCCCCCCGGGCTGGGGCTGCGAGATCATCACCAACAACCTCTTCAAGGCCCTCGAACTCGACGAGACGTTCGAGCTGTTCTCGCCGGGTTCGGGCGCCAACCTGAAGGCGTCGATCGCCCGCAAGGTGACCCGCAAGGAGCCGATCGTCGGCTACTACTGGGGACCGACGGCGGTGATCGGCCGCTACGGGCTCGTGCGGCTCGACATGCCGGAATTCGACGCCGACAAGTTCACGTGCCTGACCGACATGAACTGCGCCGATCCGCAGGTCACCGGCTGGCAGAAGGGCGAGGTCGCCGTGGCGGCGACGACGGCGCTGCGCGACAAGGCGAAGCCGGTCGCCGAGTTCCTGTCCAAGATGCAGATCCCGAACGACGTCGTGAACGAGGTCCTGGCCTGGGGCGACGAGCAGTCGGCGAGCGCCGAGGACACGGCCGACTACTTCCTCAAGAACCACGAGGACGTCTGGACCGCCTGGGTGCCGGATGACGTTGCCGAGGCCGTGAAGGCCTCCCTGCAGTAAGGACCGGCGGCACACGCCAAGCCTTCCAAAGCTCCGGCCGGGCGCACGCGCCCGGCCGGTTTCGAACGGGCAAAGACGCCTCCGAAGACCGGTAACCGGCACGGACGGCGCGCCGCCGGTTCAGCCAGAACGATCGACAGAGCCAGAGGGACACAGCGATGGACTCCGGGTTTCCGGACCTGATCAACACGCGCGGATTGCGCCTTGCGATCGACGACGCCTTCAATTGGGTGGTCATCGAATGGGGGCGCCAGCTCGAGCTCCTGTTCCTGCCGGTCCTCCGGCTCCTCAACAACATCGAGGACGGCCTGCTCTGGCTGCCCTGGTACGTCGTCATCCTGGCGATCGCGGCGCTCGGCTATGCCGCGACGCGCTCGCTGGTGACCACCGTGGGCATCGCGATCATGCTGTTCCTGATCGGCTTCATCGGCCTGTGGGAGCCGGCGATGGCGACCATCGCGCTGATGATCACGGCCACCGGGCTCGCCATCATCCTGGGCATTCCGCTCGGCATCCTGATGTCACGCTCGGACCGGCTGCAGTCGATCATGCTGCCGGTGCTCGACGTGATGCAGACGATGCCGATCTTCGTCTACCTGATCCCCTTCGTGATGCTGTTCGGGCCGGGCAAGATCCCGGCGCTGCTCGCCACCATCGTGTTCGCCGTGCCGCCGGTCATCCGGCTCACCAACCTCGGCATCCGCCAGGTCGACGCGGAGGTGATCGAGGCGGTGACCGCCTTCGGGGCGACCTCCGGCCAGCGGCTGTTCTCGGTGCAGATCCCCCTCGCCCTGCCGACGATCATGGCCGGCATCAACCAGACGACCATGATGGCGCTGTCGATGGTGGTGATCGCCTCGATGATCGGCGCCGGCGGGCTCGGCTATCAGGTCCTCCAGGGCATCCAGCGGCTGGAAGTCAGCCGGGGCCTGCTGGCGGGGCTGGCCATCGTCTTCCTCGCCATCATCTTCGACCGCATCGCGCAGGCCTATGGCCGCCGCGCCCAGCAGCACCTCCACAACAGCTAGGTCCCGATGAGCACATCCTCCCCGACCCGGGACCCCAAGATATCCATCGAGCACGTCTACAAGATCTTCGGAGACGATCCGCAGGCGGTGCTGCCGCGCGTCGAGGCCGGCGCCACCAAGCGGGAGATCCTGGAAGAAGACGGCCACGTCGTCGGCATCCGCGACATCAACCTTTCGATCGCACCGGGCGAGACCTTCGTGGTGATGGGGCTGTCGGGATCAGGCAAGTCGACGCTGATCCGCCACATCAACCGGCTGATCGAGCCGACCGCCGGCCGCATCCTGATCGACGGCGAGGACGTGCTGACCCTCGACGAGAAGCGGCTCAGGGCACTGCGGCGCCAGAAGATCTCCATGGTCTTCCAGCGCTTCGCGTTGCTGCCCCACAAGACCATCCTGGCGAACGTCATGTACCCGCTCCGCATCGACGGCGTGGCGAAGGACAAGGCCCGCGAGACGGCGATGGAGCAGATCGAGACGGTGGGGCTCGCCGGCTACGAGGACCGCTACCCGCGGCACCTGTCGGGCGGCATGCAGCAGCGCGTCGGGCTGGCCCGCGCGCTCGCCACCAGCGCCGACATCATGCTGATGGACGAGGCGTTCTCGGCCCTCGATCCGCTGATCCGCGGCGACATGCAGACCCAGCTGAAGGAACTGCAGGCGAAGCTGAAGAAGACCATCGTCTTCATCACCCACGACCTCGACGAGGCGCTGAAGCTGGGCGACCACATCGCCATCCTGAACGACGGCGAGCTGCGCCAGGTGGGCACCGGCGAGGACATCCTGCTGAACCCGGCCGACGATTACGTGGAGCGCTTCGTGCGCGACGTGAACCGCGGCCAGGTGGTGACGCTCGCCAGCACCGCGCGGGACGCCACCACGATGGGCGTGGCCGAGGTGTCACGCCAGGGGCTGGCGGAGGTGATCGCCCGGGACGGCGTCAGCGACGTGATCGTGGTCGACGGGGACAACAAGCCGCTCGCGGCCGTCAGCGAAACCGTGCTCTACGAATTCCGCGACCGGTCGGACGAATGGTGGCGCACGCCCGGCAACCTGCCGGCGCCGCGCACCGCCCGCGACGACCAGGTGCTCTCCGACGTGCTGTCGCTCTATGCCGGCCACACGACGCCGCTGGTGGTGGTCGATGGCGACGGGCGCGTGGTCGGCAAGATGTCGGCCACCGACGCGGTCGCAGCCCTCGCCACCGACGGCGACTGAGGGCTATCCGGCCGGGGCGGCCGCGCGCAGGCGCAATCCCGCCCCGCGCGGCTCAGGGGAGCACCGGCGTCGGCTCCGGCTTCTCCGAGCGCACCGGGCGCAGAAAGACGCGGCTGATCTCCTCGCGTTCGGCCTCCAGGGCGAGCGTGAGTTCGCGCATGGTCGCCTCGACCTCCTCGCCGCTCAGTCGTTCGGCGAAGTCGATGGAGACCGCGATCATGATCTCGCGCGGGCCGAGATGCATGCTCAGCACTTCGTCCACATGGTTGACCCGGTCGTCGGCGTTGAGCACGGCGTGGACGTCGGTCAGCACGCCCTGCGAGGCGCTTTCACCGGTCATCAGGCTGAGCGTCTCGCGGGAGAGGAAGACGGCCGTCGCGACCAGGATGAGGCCGATGAGCACCGAGGCGATCCCGTCGAAGATGGGCATCTCCAGGAAGTAGGCCAGCCCCACGCCGATCAGCGCCACCGAGAGCCCCGCCAGCGCCGCGAAATCCTCGCAGAAGATCGCGAAGACGCTCGGGTCCTTGCTGGCTCTGAGCGCACGCCAGATCGTCCGGTTGGGCTGCTGGTGACGCAGTTCCTTCCAGGCGATCCTGAACACGGATCCCTCGATCACGATGGCGACGCCCAGGACGATGAAGTTCGCCCAGGGCTGGTGGATCGGCTCGGGCGCGAGAACCCGGTGCACGCCTTCGTAGATGGAGACCGCACCGCCCAGCGCGAAGATCAGGAGCGCGACCACGAACGCCCAGAAATAGATCTCCATGCCGTAGCCGAAGGGATGGCGCTCGTCCGGCGGCCGCGAGGACCGCTTCATCCCGAGCAGCAGGATCGCCTGGTTGGTGCTGTCGACGGTGGAGTGGATGCCTTCCGACATCATCGCGCTGGAGCCGGTCCAGGCGGCGGCGGCGAACTTGGTCACCGCGATGGCGAGGTTGCCCGCGAGGGCGGCGTAGATGACATGCTTCGAGCCGGACGCCATGACGTCTCCCCTGACTGTCGAGGCGCGGGCATGGACATCCGGCAACCGTGGAGGCGGTCCCGACATCCCGCAGCCAGCCCGCCCGCGGATGATGAGTGTAGGGCGAACGCGCGGCACGCGCGCCCGTTCCCCCGGTGAATTGCGGACTTTCCGACCGGTGCCGCCCGCGCAGACGATTGCCTGGCCTCATTGCCCGAGGCAAGCTGTGCGGGACGCCGCCCGCGAATCGCCTCACGCGCGGGCGCGCTTCCGGCGGATTGCCACGACCCTTCGACACGTCATTGCCGAGAGCCGCCCGTGGCCCCCAGATATACCCTCAAATACAAGCTTTCCGTTCGCGGCATCGAGGTCTTCCAGGCCGTCTTCGCCTTCATCATGGCGCTCGGCCTGGGCGAGGTGTTCACCGGCTCGTACAGCTTCATGACCACGGTCCTGCTCTCGCCGGACCAGACGAACAGCGAGAAGCTTCTCTTCCTGCTGGTCTTCTTCAACGTCGTCCTGCTCGGGATCCGGTTCTTCTGGGTGCCGCGCAACTTCCGCCTGCTGGTGCACGAGACCGTCCGCCACCACCCGGACATGCACGACCTGGCGCCGCTCAGGCACTACGAGATCTCGATCCACTGGTTCATCATTCTGCTGCACGCGATGCTGTTCTACCTGATCGGCTCCGAGTTCGAGCACATCGGCTTCCTGATGCTGTCCAGCAAGCCGTTCTCGCAGAGCGCGCTGTACGGCCTGTTCACCATGCAGATCGTCCTGCTGCTGCTGAACTCCGCCTGGATCGCGGCAATCGAGTACCGCAAGCGGGGGTTCGCCCGCAGCGCCAACCACACCGCGGTCAGCCTGAAGCCGCCCGGCTCCATCCTCTGGATGCGCAACAATCTGGCGTGCGTGCTCCTCACGCTGGGTCCGCTGGCGATCGGCAGCATCTGTCCCGCCGCCACCGGCCACTGCGTCCTCATCGCCAAAGCCCAGAACAGCGCCGGCTGCCTGCCGGCGGAGACGGCCTCCCCGTCCGCCCGCGAAACCGACTGCCTGGAGGCCCTGCCCAGCCTCACCGCGTCCGGCCTGGCGCCGTCGCCGACCTCCCCCGCGGTCATCGCGAACGCGTCGGCGCTGGTCTTCGAGGCCCTGGTGCCCGTGCTCGATCCCACGGCGGAAGACAGGATGGTCTATTGGCCGGCGCTGTGGATCCTCTCCATCCTGCTGATCAACAGCCTCCTCGACCTCCTGAACACGGGCAAGTTCTACCTGATGCTCGAGGAGGTGGAATGGGACGTCGACTACTCCGGCAAAGGCCCGGACAACCGTCGCGCAAGGCGACCGCGGCACGTGCTTCGCACCCGCGCTCCCGTCCCGCGGCCCCTCGTCGAGACCCCCGAACGTGAGTGACGGGCGGCCGGCCGGCCCGCCGCTGGCAATCCTCGCAGTGGCTGTGGGCGCGGCGCTGCTCGTCATGCTGGCGGCGCGGTCCAGCCATCTGTCGAACCCGGCCAGCCTTTCGGCCGGCGCCAGCGACAAGGCGCCGACGGCCAGAATCGTCGCCGGACTGATTCCGCCCTACATGAACGCCGAGGGCGAAGGCCGGGAGAGCGTCGCGATCCGTGCGGCGCTCAAGGCGCGATACGCGGCCGAGGACATCGAGTTCTTCGTCCTGCCCTTCTCCCGTCACTGGACCAGCTACCTGAACGACAGCCGGTTCGACGCCGTCGCGACCGTGCCCGACGGCATGACGCTCGAAGGCTTTCCGTCACGTCGCTACATCACCTATCAGAACGGCATCGGCTATCGCTGCGCGGACCATCCGGCGGGCTTCGCCGCCGACGACCTCGACGGCCTCGACGTGGTGGCCTTCAGCGGCGCCGCAACCGTGCTGGACCCGATCCGGCAACGCATCCCGGCGTTCAACAGCTACATCGAGATCGCCGACCAGCGGGTCCATTCCCAGATGCTGATCGACGGTCGCGCCGACGCGATCGTCGCCGACGACTCCATCTTCGCGTACTACAACGCCGAAATCCGCGCCGCGCTGGAGCCGGACGCCCGGGATGTGTTTCCCGACCTCTGCTTCGCGGCGATCTTCCCGCGGACCGACTATCACATGGTGTTCCGGTCGGAGGCCCTGCGCGACCTCTTCGACGCCGGCATCATCGACCCCGACGGGACGGACTGAGGAGCACCGCTCATGGCCGGCATCACCGCTGCTCTCCCGGAAGTCCCCGCCGCCGCGCGTCCGTCGCGGCCGATCGTGGCCGCGTATGCCTGCCTGCTGGCGGCGTTCGTGATCGCCCTGGGGCTCGGGATCGCGGAGAGTTCGATCGGCACCGGCTGGCTGCGGGGGCTGTCGCTTGCGACCATCATCCTGCTGGTCACCGCGACAGCCGTCTCGCAGTTCTATCTTTACCGCTCCGACGTCACCATCAACCGCCTGCACGCCCGCGACCTGACCGGCATCCTGATCCGCCTCGCCGCGATCGGCATTCTCGGCGCCCTGGAGATCATCATGCTCGGGATGGCGCTGCCGACCGTCTGGACGGGCCTGCTCCGGATCTACACCTGGACCATCGGAACGGGCGCCCTGCTGCTCGCGCTGCGCGGCATGTGGATGGTGACGCGTGGCGACGGTTCGGCGATGCCGACGCCCGACATCCATTGACGGAGTGCCGTTTCTGACCGGCAGATGCCCTAGAACTCCACCTCGAGCTCGATGATCTCGTCGGGCTCGGCGCGGGCGCCTTCGGTCCATTCCTGCATCAGCGGCCAGTCGAGGATGCGGTCGCGGTAGGCGGCAAGTGCCGGGTCGAGCTCGACGGCGTAGGTGAGGAAGCGGCTGCACACCGGCGCGTACATGGCGTCGGCCACCGTCGGGGTCTTCCCGAACAAATACGGGCCGCGGTAGGTCTCCAGGCACTCCGTCCAGATCGTCTTGATGCGCTCCACGTCGGGACGCGCGCCTGAGAAGATCTTGAAGCGCTCGTGGCGGGCCTTGAGGTTCATCGGCAGCGCCGAGCGCAGGTTGTAGAACCCGGAGTGCATTTCGCCGGACACCGCGCGGCAGTGCGCCCGCACCGCCTGGTCGGCCGGCAGCAGGCCGGCCTTGGGGGCGATCTCGGCCAGATACTCGGCGATCGCCAGGGTATCCCAGACGGTGACGGCGCCGTTGGTGAGCCGCGGCACCAGCACCGACGGCGACAGGAGCAGCAGCTCCTGGCGGTTGTCGGGATCGTCCATGCCGACCCGCTCCTCGTCGAAGTCCAGCCCGGCCATCCGGCAGAGAAGCCAGCCGCGCAGCGACCAGGAGGAATAGTTCTTCGAGGAAATCGTCAGCTTCGCACCGGCCATCTGTGCCATCAGCCCCTGTTCGTGTCTGCCCAACCCGCATGCAACCGCAGGACGCCGTCGCCCCGTCGGGCCCGAACGTCATGCGATCCCGGCTTGGCCCGGGACATGCTTGTCCCGTTCGACGGGATCCCTGCAATCGACGGGCCGGAAAGGACCGGTCCGCCAGCGCTTCCGGCACAATCCTCTCGCACTGCGCGAAAAACCACACTAACTTTTTTGCAACGCGGCATTTTGCCGGTCACGATCGGGACGGACAGATGCTTTATCAGGCCTATCAGCTTCAGGATGATCTCATCGCGCCGATCCGCGCGCTGGCCCGCGCCATGCCGCAGACGCCGTGGGCGGAGCTGATGGACTGGGGGATCGCCGCCCAGCTCCGGCGCAGGCTCGACGCCGGCCTGGAGATGCTGTCGCGCTACGAGCTCAGCCACACCCGACCGGACTTCGCCATCGACAGCGTGATGGTGGGCAACCGGAACGTGCCGGTGACCACCGAGGCGGCGCTGGAAATGCCGTTCGGCACCCTGCTGAAGTTCGCCAAGGACATCGACACCGCGCAGCCGAAAGTGCTGGTGGTCGCGCCGCTGTCGGGCCACTTCGCGACGCTCTTGCGCGGAACGATCCAGACGCTGCTGAAGGACCACGAGGTCTACGTCACCGACTGGGTGAACGCCCGCGACGTGCCGCTCGAGGCGGGCCGGTTCGGGGTCGAGGACTACATCGACTACCTGATCCGCTTCCTGGAGGAGATCGGCCCCGGCGCGCACATCCTGGCGGTCTGCCAGCCGTGCGTCCAGGCGCTCGCCGCCGTCGCCATCATGTCGGAGGACGGCCATCCCGACACGCCGCGCTCGATGACACTGATGGCGGGCCCGATCGACGTGGAGGAGAGCCCGACCGCCGTCAACGACCTGGCGACGTCCAAGCCGCTGTCGTGGTTCGAGCAGTCGGTGATCCACAGGGTTCCCGGACGCTACGCAGGCGGCGGGCGCAAGGTGTATCCGGGCTTCCTGCAGCTCACCGCCTTCGTGGCGATGAACATGGACCGTCACAAGGCCGCCCACAGCAAGCTCTACGAGCACCTCGCCAAGGGAGAGACGGCCGAGGCGGAGAAGATCAAGACCTTCTACGATGAGTATTTCGCCGTCCTCGACCTTACCGCCGAATTCTACATCGAGACCATCGACCGGGTGTTCCAGCGCAACGAGCTGGCGAAGGGGGAGTTCGGCTATCGCGGCCGGATCGTCGATCCCGGAACCATCCGCAAGACGGCGCTGCTCACGGTCGAGGGCGGGCGCGACGACATCTGCGCCCTCGGCCAGACGGCGGCCGCCCACGATCTCTGCCGGTCGCTGCGCCCGCACCTGAAACGCCACCATCTGCAGGCCAACGTCGGCCACTACGGCGTCTTCAACGGCAAGCGCTGGGAACGCGAGATCTATCCCGTCGTGCGCAACATGATCCTGGCGATGGAATAGGCGCGCGGTCCGCCCTCCACCGGGCGGGCGATCTAATCAGGCGCAGGCCAGATCGTCTGGGACCGCCGGGATGAGGCGGCGCGCCCCTGCCCGCCTCAGTTTCGGCGCCGCCGCGCCTCGGGTGGCGCCACCTCGATCGCCCCGTCGCCCGGCGGCGGCGGTCCGAACGACAGCACCCTGAGATCGGCCCTGAGCGTCTCCGGATCGGTGAGCCCCTCCTCGATCTCGGCGTGCACGCGCTTCCAGACCGGCACCGCGGCGGCGAGTGTCCGGCGGCCTTCGTCGGTCAGCGCCAGCAGCCGGCTGCGGCGATCGTTGGGGTTCGCCCGCCGTTCCACCAGCCCGCGCCGTTCCAGCGGCTTCAGCGCGGCCGTGAGCGTCGTCTGGTCCATGGCCAGGAGCTCGGCGACCGGCCCCATCGGCGGCGGTTCCGGCCGGTTCAGCGACATCAGCAGCGAAAACTGGCCGTTGGTCAGCCCGAAGGGTTTCAGTTCATCGTCGAAGCGCCGCGCCAGCGCACGGGCGGCCCGCTGCGCGTGCAGGCACAGGCAGGTGTCACGCACCAGGATCGTCGTCGAGAACGGGACGTCGGTTGTGTTTGACATGGACCTTTTATATTGATATCAATGTAATTGTCAAGGTGATCCGGCGCCGCCGGACCGCGCAGCAGGGGCCAGCGAGCGACGTGCGCGGCCCACAGCGCGCGGGCGCACCGGATGCATCATCGTCCTTCGAGGCTGAAAGGGAATGCGACATGACCGATCACCAGATTGTCTCCCGGGATGCGTGGCTGGAGGCCCGCCGAGCGCTCCTCGCCAAGGAAAAGGCCGAGACGCGGCTGCGCGACGAGGTCAACGCCGCCCGGCGCGCCCTGCCCTGGGTCCGGATCGACGCGGACTACGTCTTCGACACGCCGGCGGGCCGCAAGAGCCTCGCGGAGCTGTTCGACGGGCGTAGCCAGCTGATCGTCTACCACTTCATGCTGGCGCCGGGCTGGGAGGCGGGCTGCCCCGGGTGCTCGTTCATGGCGGACCATTTCGACGGCACCCTGCCCCATCTCAATCACCACGACGTCACGCTGGTCGCCGTGTCCCGGGCGCCGCTCGCCGAGATCGCCGCCTACAAGCAGCGGATGGGCTGGCGCTTTCCCTGGGTGTCGTCGTTCGAAAGCCGCTTCAACCAGGATTTCGGCGTTTCCTTCAGCAAGGAGGAGCTCGCCAGCGGGTCGGTCTTCTACAACTTCACCGACACCCCGTCCGACCGGGCCTTCGACGAGCTGCCGGGCCTCAGCGCCTTCGTGAAGGACGCCGACGGGACCGTCTACCACACCTATTCGAGCTACGCGCGCGGGCCGGAGGAGCTGATCGGAACGCTGATGGTCCTCGACCGGGCGCCGCTCGGCCGCAACGAGGACTCGACGATGGATTTCATCCGCCGCCACGACGAGTACGAGGACGCGCCCGCCGCCGCCTGCTGCCACGCGGCAGCCGAGTAGCGGGCCGATGGCGGTCACCAACGTCCTGGCGTCCATCGCCATCCGGGATCTCGCCGCCGCCATCCAATGGTATGCCGCGCTGCTCGGCCGGCCCCACGACGCCAGCCCGATGGAGGGGCTGGCAGAGTGGTCGTTCGACGGTGGTGGCTGGCTCCAGGTGTTTGTCGACGCGGACCGCGCCGGCACGTCGTCGATCACCCTGGTGGTCGACGACATCGAGGCCACGCGACGCTCGCTGGCCGCCGCCGGCCACGACAGCGAGTGGACCTTCGACGGCCCGACCACGAGCGGCACCGTCGTGCGCGATCCCGACGGCAACCGCGTCGTGTTCGCCCGCTCCAACGACCCGGTCATCAACCCGTCCGCGGCCGCGCGGATGCCAACAGGGAGAAAAGAATGAATTTCGAACCAGGCCAGGAGCACGCGTGGCTCGATCAGCTGGTGGGAGACTGGTCCTACACGGCCAGCGCGCCGCAGTGCGGCGCCATGCCGCCCGGCCGGGAAACCGTCCGCTCGGTCGGAGGGTTCTGGATCGTCGGCGAAGGCCACGGCGTCGCGCCGGACGGCACGGCGGTGACCAGCCTGCTCACCCTCGGCTACGATACCCGCGTGAAGTCGTTCGTCGGCTCGTGGATCGGATCGATGATGCCGTACATGTTCGTCTACGAGGGCACCCTCGACCGCGCCGCGAACACGCTGACCCTCGACTGCCAGGGGCCGGACTTCTCCGACCCGACGAAGAGCGCCAGCTACCGCGAGGTCATCACCCTTCTCGATGGGACGACCCGGACCTTCGTGTCGTACATGGAGGCGGAAGACGGCTCGTGGACCGAGATCATGCACGCCCGCTACGAGCGTGCGTGACCCCCGACCGACCGCCGGGCCCTGCCCGTTGCAAGGAGAGACTGAATGTCGATGTCCCAGGGTGATTTCTGCTGGTACGAACTGATGACGTCCGACCCGAAGGCCGCCGTCGCCTTCTACACGACCACCATCGGCTGGGAGGCCACCGACAGCGGCATGCCGGGCATGGACTACACGCTGCTCGGCGTCGGACCCCATCGGATCGCCGGCGTGATGAGCATCCCGGAACGCGCCGCCCAGTCCGGTGCGCAGCCGGCCTGGATGGGCTACATCGCGGTCGCCGACGTGGACGCCATGGCGGACACCTTCGCCAAGGCGGGCGGCGCCATCCACCACGCCCCGGAGGACATTCCGGGCATCGGTCGCTTCGCCGTCGTCGGCGATCCCCAGGGCGCGGTGATCTGCCTGTTCCGCGGCGACGGCGCGCCGCCGCCGTCCCTGCCCGCCGGGAGCGCCGGCACCTTCGGCTGGCACGAGCTTCTCACCGACGATCCCGAGGCGGCGTTCGCGTTCTACGCCTCGCACTTCGGCTGGGAGAAGATGGAGGCCATGGATATGGGCGACATGGGCGTCTACCAGATCTTCGGCAAAGCCGGGACAATGGTGGGCGCGATGATGCGCCGACCGCCGCAGGTGCCGGTCTGCGCCTGGGGCTACTACATCAACGTCGAGGCCATCGACGCGGCGATCGAGCGGCTGAAGACGGCCGGCGGCCAGGTCGTCAACGGACCGATGGAGGTGCCGGGCGGCATGTGGATCGTCCAGGGGTTCGACCCCCAGGGTGCCTACTTCGCCATGGTCGCGCCGAAGAAATAGCGACGGCATCGGCGGCCAGACGCCGGGCACCCCCGCATCGAAACAACCGGAAGCCCGGCCCCGACAGGCCGGGCTTTTCGGCGTGTCAGCGGGCGAGCGCGCCGTTGACCACCCGGGTGCAGAAGGTCACCTTGGCGACGATCGCGTCGAGACGCGCGCGGGCGGCCGGCGTGTCGGAAATGGTGAGGCTGAGCGAGCCGATGACCTCCGGCCGCGCATCGATCACCGGCGCGGCGATGCCGATCACCCCCGGCGTCACCTGCCCGTAGCTGACCACGAACCCCGCCTGGCGGTGCGCCTTCAGCATCGCCTTGGCCTCCTGGAGGCTTTCCCCCAGCCCCGCCGCCGCGAACGCCTCCGGCATCGCCTTGTAGAGCCGGCCGATCTGGGGCGCGGGCAGCCACGCCAGGATCGCCACCGACGCCGCGCCCTCCAGCAGCGGCCGCGCCTTGCCGCGCTCGTAGGTGCTGGTGAACGCGGCGGTGCTGGTCTCCTGATGCACGCACAGCACCTTCTGGCGGTAGCGCCGGCAGAGCAGTGCCACGCCGGGCACGTCGGCCACCAGCTCCGCCATCACCGGCCGGGCGGCGCGCAGCAGCGGGTCGGAGACGCGGATCTTGTGGTCGAGCTCGATGATGCGCGGCCCGAGCGCGTAGCCGAGCCCCGGCATCGAGGTGAGGAAGCCCGCGTCGGTCAGTACCTTGAGGTAGCGGTAGAGGGTCGAGCGCGTGTAGCCGAGCTCGGCGTGGATGTCCTCCACGCTCCAGGACACCGCCCGCTCGTCGAACAGGTCGAGAATGGCGAGCATCCTTGTATGGCTTTGCACGTGGTCCTCCGGCGGGCGCTGGTCCGGGCACTCTGGGAACTCCGGCCGTGGAGATCAATGGGCGACGCGCGGAGAACGGGTCCAACCGCGCTCGAATATGAATCGCATATAATGAGATCAGGCTTGTCGTCGGAGGGCCGTCGCCACGCCGAGGCCGCGCCCCTGCCGCAGCCGGGGCGATTCCTGTAGGCTCGCGCCCGCCCCTGTCCCCGAGTCGGCCGTTCGCGCGGCCGCCCGGGTGGCGGACCGGATCGCCGCGTCCGTCCGCCGTCATCGTTCCCAGTCCGGGCCCGCGTACCCATGGCCGACGACCGCACCCCATCCGAGCGCCCCGACCCGACCGCGCCGGGTCCCGCATCGACCGCCCAGTCCGCCGCCGCCTCGCCCCCTGCGCCTCCGGCGAAGCGGCGCCGGATCGACTGGTCGATCGTCTTCTTCCTCACCCTCTGCCTCGCCTCGGGCGGCGCCAGCTGGTGGCTCTACGGATCGCCGGTGGTTGCGGCCGAGGCCCGCGACGCCGCCTGGACGGTGGCCGGCGTGGTGCCGCAGCTCACCCTCGGCATCCTGGTGGCCGCGTTCGCGCAGGTCGTCGTTCCCCGCGACAAGGTCGGCCGGCTGCTCGGCGAACAATCCGGCCTCAAGGGGCTGACGCTCGCCACGCTGTTCGGCATCGTCATGCCGGGCGGCCCGTTCGCCTCGTTCCCGCTGGTCTACGCGCTGGCCCGCTCCGGAGCCGACATGGGCGCGCTCATCGCCTTCCTGGTGGCCTGGGCGACCATCAGCCTGAGCCGGTTGCTGATCTGGGAAATCCCGTTCATGGGGTTCGACTTCGGCATGCTGCGGTTCGTCTCCAGCCTGCCGCTGCCGCTCTTGGCCGGGCTGTTCGCGCGGATGATCTGCCGGGCCTATCCGGGCCTGCGGCTGAAACCGGATCCGGAGGGCTGAGCCATGGATCCGTCGCTGATCCTGCTAGCGCTCATCCTGGCGGCGATCGTCGCCTACCTGGCGGTGCGCGATCCCGGCCGGATCCGCACCGCGCTCGCCATCGCCGGGCGCCAGGCGCGCGTGCTGATCTTCCGCATCCCGCTGGCGATCCTGGCGGCGACGTTCATCGCCCATCTGGTCCCCACCGAGCACGTCTCCAGCTGGATCGGCCCCGGCAGCGGCTTCCAGGGCATCCTGATCGCCTGCGCGGTCGGCGCCTTCATTCCCGGCGGGCCGATGCTCACCTTTCCGCTGGCGCTGGTGATCTGGCAGCTCGGCGCCGGGCAGCCGCAGATGGTGGCGCTGCTGGCGGCGTGGTCGATCTTCGCCTTCCACCGGGTGGTCAGCTACGAGCTGCCGCTGCTGGGGGCCCGGTTCCTGGTGGTGCGGCTCGCCTCCGCCTTCATGCTGCCGGCGCTGGCGGGCGTCATCGCCGGCGGACTGATGCTTGCCTGGCACGGCGCCGCCGCTCCGCCCGACGGCGACCCGGCCGGCCTCCGCACGCCCGCGGCCGCCGCGTCGCCGCTTCCCACCGTGTCGGCGGAGCGACCGGATACGCACAAAATCCCATAATACGGGAATCGGCTGGACAGGCGCGCCGAGCGCTTGCTAGGCTCCGGGCAAGATCAACGCGCCGGCGCACCCGCATGCCCGGCCGACCGCCGTCCGGGGAATCGCCATGCGCTACATCGATGCCTTCAACCACTTCTTTCCCGACCGCCTGTGGCAGCGCATCCAGTCGCTGGAGGGCGCCGGCGCCGGCATCGGCAAGCGCATGCAGAACGTGCCGGCGATCTTCGACCTCGACACCCGCTTCCGGGTGATGGACGGGTTCGGCGACTACACCCAGGTGATCTCGCTGGGCATGCCGCCGCTGGAGGCCATGGGACCGCCGGAGGTGTCGATCGAGCTCGCGAAGCTCGCCAACGACGGCCTCGCCGACCTCGTGGCCCGGCATCCCGACCGCTTCGCCGGCTACGTGGCGGCGCTGCCGATGAACGATGCGGATGCCGCCGCCCGCGAGGCCGAGCGGGCCTTCACCGAGCTCGGCGCCAACGGCATCCAGATCCACACCAACGTCAACGGCGCGCCGCTCGACGAGGCGCGCTTCGAGCCGATCTACGAGATCTGCGCCCGGCACGACCGGCCGATCCTGCTGCATCCGTCGCGCAACAACCGGATGCCCGACTACGCCACGGAGGAGAAATCCGCCTACGAGATCTGGTGGACCTTCGGCTGGCCCTACGAGACCAGCGCGGCCATGGCGCGCTTCGTTTTCTCCGGGATCATGGACCGCATCCCGGATCTGAAGATCGTCGCCCATCATCTCGGCGCGATGGTCCCCTATTTCGAGGGCCGCGTTGGCCCCGGCTGGGACCAGCTCGGCAAGCGCACCTCCGACGAGGACCTCGCCCCCGTCCTGCAGCGGCTGAAGAAGCGGCCGCTCGACTATTTCAAGGACTTCTACGCCGACACGGCGGTGTTCGGGTCGCGCGCGGCGACCGTCTGCGGGCTGGAGTTCTACGGCCCCGACCGCGCCGTCTTCGCCTCCGACTGCCCGTTCGATCCGGAAGGCGGACCGGGCTACATCCGCGACACCATCAAGGTGCTGGAATCCATCGAGATGAGCCAGGAGGACCGGGAGAAGATCTCGTTCCGCAACGCCCAGGCCCTGTTCGGGCTGGGCGGCTGAACGCCGCCGCCGGGTCCGGCAGCATGGAAACGGACGTCCTCATCGTCGGCGCCGGACCGGTCGGGCTGACGCTGGCGCTCGACCTCGGCCGTCGCGGCGTGCGCTGCACGCTGGTCGAACGCAAGGAAGCGCCCGAATTCCTGCCGAAGATGGAGCGCTGCAACGCCCGCTCCATGGAGATCTACCGGCGCCTCGGCATGGCCGATGCCATCCGCGCGGCCGGCTTTCCGGCCGATGCGCCGATGGACGTGTTCATCGTCACCAGCCTGGTCGAGCCGCCGCTCCTGCACCTGCCCTACCCGTCGGTCACCGAGGCGCGCGCGGCCATCGCGAAGACCCGCGACGGCTCGCTGGCGCTGGAGCCCTACCAGCTGATCTCCCAGTACACCCTCGAGCCGCTGCTGAAGGCGGCCTGCGAGGCGCTGCCGAGCGTGACCGTGCGCTACGGCTGCGCGCTGGAGGACTTCACGCAGGACGCCGGCTCCGTCACCGCGACGCTGCGGACGACCGACGGCGCGACGGAGACGCTTCGGGCCGCCTTCATGGTCGGCTGCGACGGCGGCGGCAGCCTGGTGCGCAAACGCCTCGGCATCAAGCTTGCCGGCGACGGCGACCTCCTGCGGCTGCGGCAGGCGCTCTACCGGGCCGACGACCTGTTCGAGCGCATCCCGATCGGCAAGGGGCGCCACTACCACGTGGCCGACGACCGGGCGACGTTCCTGATCACCCAGGACGACACCCGCCATTTCACCCTCCATTCCGTCGTCGAGTCCGACGCGGAGATGGCCGACATGTTCGAGCGGACCGTCGCCATACCGGTCGACTACGAGATGCTCTATGTCGGCGAGTGGAAGCAGAACCTGCTGCTGGCCGAGCGCTACGGCGCGGGGCGGGTGTTCCTGGCGGGCGATGCCGTGCACCTGGTGGTGCCGACCGGCGGGCTCGGAATGAACACCGGCGTCGGCGACGCCATCGATCTCGGCTGGAAGCTGGCGGCGACGCTGGCCGGCTGGGGCGGGCCGGAGCTTCTTACCTCCTACGAGGCCGAGCGGCGCCAGATCGGGGCGCGCAACGTCGCCGCCTCCCGCCACGCCTCGGCGGGCCGGCGCAAGTGGCGCGGCGAATGGCGCCCGGAGATCCGTGACGCCACCCCGGAAGGCGCCGCCGCCCGCCAGCACCTCGCCGCCGTGGCCGACGTCGAGCAGCGCAAGACCAACGAGATGATCGGCGCCGAGCTCGGCTATCGCTACGCGGGCTCGCCGCTGATCGCCGAGGAGGACGGCGAGGCGCCCGATGCCGGCTTCATGGCGTACGAGCCGTCGGCCTGGCCGGGCTTCCGCCTGCCCCACACGTGGCTCGACGACGGCACCCCCATCCAGGACCGGCTCGGAGACGGCTACACCCTCATGATGCTCGGCGGCGCATCGGCGAATCCCGCCCCCCTCGCCGCGGCGTTCGCGGCCATCGGCGCGCCGTTTGCGATCCTCGAACTCTCCGACGCGGATCCGAGGGACGTCTACGGTCGTGATTTCCTGCTGCTGCGGCCGGACCTGCACGTGGCGTGGCGGGGCAACGCGCTGCCGTCCGATCCGGCCGCCCTTGCCCGGCGCGTCACCGGACACGGCTGACGCCGCTGATCCGCCTTCGGCCGGCACCCGGCGCGCAGATGCCGGCGTCTGTTCTGCCCCTCTCGCGTCCCCACACACCGGCGTGAGCGGGCCGTGTGCGATCTTTACGCAAGCATGCTCATGTATCGCAGCGGCCGTTCGCGGAGGGCGGATGCAACATATGTAAGTCCAGCTGCTCCGATCCGTTGAAAGCCCGCCATCGATTTGGTTCGGCGCAAGCATTTCGCGGCGCAACACGATGGTATATGAGGTGTCTCGCCAGGCCGGCGGGGCGCCGTCTTTCCACAGAAGAAGGACATTCGATGAAGCGCTTCCGCTTGCTGCCAGCTCTTGCCTGCCTCGCCGTTCTGTTCACCGCCGGAACCGCGAGCGCGCAGACGCTCCAGCCCGTTGCCCCGAAGGTCATCGACTTCACGCGCGTCGACCTGCGCGGTCCGAACGGCGACACGCCGCTCGAAGCCGCGCTGCCCTCGGGCCCGGTCCTGGTCCACTTCTGGGCCACCTGGTGCGCCCCGTGCCGGCGCGAGCTTCCGGAAGTCGCGGCATTCGCAAACGATCTGAAGCGGCAGGGGCTGGGCAAGCGCCTGGTCGTCATCTCCATCGATCGCATGTCGTACGAGCATGTCGCCGGAACGCTGCGCTCGAAGTTCGGCGTGACCGGCTTCGACGTCTGGCAGGACCCGGACGGCTGGTCGCCGCGGATCTTCCGCCTGAAGGGCGTGCCGAGCACCGTCCTCCTCGACGCCAACCACCGCGTGGTGGCGATGAGGTCCGGCACGATGAGCTGGACCGATCCGAAGGTGCGGGATGACCTCCTGCACGCCCTCACCGGCCAGCCCTTCAGCACCGCGTCGAACTGATCCGGAAAGCCGGCCGGCGCGGCCGGCCGAGATCACACAATCCGTCGCCGGCACCGGCGGCGGATCTTTTGCGTTCCGGGCTGCCGGGACGCGCGGGCAGCATCCGCCCGACAGCCTGGCGGACGGCGGGCAGCGCGATGTCAGTGCGCGTGGCCGGCGTGGCTGTGGCGGGTGGCGTTTTCGGCCTCGACGGCGACGTGCACGTCCATGTGGCCGATGTCGAACCGGAGCTCGAGCTCGATCTCCTCGCCCTTGGCGAGCGGCGCGCGCAGCCCGGTGAGGCGCAGCGCCAGCGCTTCCGGCTCCAGCACCAGCTCGCGGCCGGCGGCGATCGGCATCCGCGGCAGGACGACGTAGGTCGGCTGCCCGTCCTTCATCCGGAAGCCCACCAGCTCCACCGAGCCTGCCGCCTCGCTCTCGGCACCCTGGAGCACCGCGGTCGCGTCCGAGCCGTTCTCGATCTCCACGAACACCAGCGCCGTGTCGCCGTCGGTGGCGCGCGTCCAGGCATGGACGGCGCGCACGCCGCCGAGGTCGCTGACGTGATGGTCCTCGTCATGGTCCCCGGAGGCGACCGCCACCGACGTGGCGGCGACGAGGACGAGGCAGGCGCGGGCGATGGCGCGAAGCATGGCTGGGCTCCTTGACGGGGTCTCAGGCCCGGAGGTCGGCGACCACCGGGCGGGTCGAGGCGATGAAGGCGGGCGTCAGCGCCAGCAGGACCGTGAGGCTGACGAAGCCGGCGATCAGGTGGAATTCCGGCCAGCCGAGGCCGGCGCGCACCAGGATGTCGGTGCGCTCGGTGACGATCCGCGAGATGACCGAGGTGGCGGCCACGCCGAGCGCCAGCCCCGCCAGCGCGCCGGTGCCGATCAGGCAGGCGGCGTAGGTCCAGACCACCGCGAACACGAATCGGCGGGGCGCGCCCAATGCCCGCAGCAGCGCCAGCCGCCGTGCGAACAGCCGCGTCAGGATGACCAGCCCGGCGAGCACGCCGGCGGTGACCAGCACCTGGGTGACGATCGCCATCACCGACATGATCTCGCGCACGTCGCCCATCAGCCCGTGGAGCCGCGCCAGCACCGCGCCGGGAAAGAAGGCCATGGTGTCGTCGCGGGTGAAGTCGGAGCGCAGCGCGTAGTTCGCCCAGAGCTCGTCGGCGCGCACCAGCACGGCGGGGGTGCCGGGGAACTCCTCCGGATCGAACGGCGGACCGATCTGGTCGCTGCGTTCCCGCGCATGGCCGAGCGGCAGGCCGTGCACGTCCCAGACCGCCTCGACGGGCACCAGGATGGCGCGGTCCCACGGGCTGCCGGACGGCTGCATGCGGCCAACGACGGTGTAGGCGTAGCCGGCGTGGGAGCCGTGCTCGGCCGCCGCGCCGACGCCGTGCGCCGCCTCGAAG
The DNA here is from genome assembly GCF_053629675.1 of Amorphus suaedae. Classification (NCBI taxonomy): domain Bacteria; kingdom Pseudomonadati; phylum Pseudomonadota; class Alphaproteobacteria; order Hyphomicrobiales; family Amorphaceae; genus Amorphus; species Amorphus suaedae. The sequence continues at coordinate 631,519 of NZ_JBRJIT010000001.1, forward strand.
GTGGCGCCGATCTCCAGCGGCACGCGCGATCCGATCACCGCCTCCTGGCGGGCCGCGAACAGCCGCCCGCCGGCGAGATCGCCGGACAGATGGGTGACGAAATCGGCCGTGGTGCCGATCACCGGCGAGCTCTCGAAGCTGTCGCCGTAGGCGATCGGTGCTGCCAGGCTCACGTGCTCGTGGGTGGCGATCTCGTCGTAGATGGCGCCGGAGAGCAGCGGCACGTCGCTCGGCTGCAGGTAGACGGCGGCGAACAGCATGGTCAGTTCGCTGCCGGGCGCCGCGACGATCAGATCGAACTTCTCCGCCGCCCGCGCCGTGCCCTGGCGCAGGCCGCGCTCCTGGGCGATCAGCCCGACGCCGATGCCGATCGACACGGCGATCAGCGCCACGAACAGGAGATTGGTCCAGCGGAAGCGCCAGAGCAGCGCCCGGACCAGCGCGAACGGCCGGTAGCCGGCGACGACGCCCACTCCGACGAGAAGCGCCGGCAGCAGCAGCGCGACGAGCAGGAGCGCGTCCTGGAGGTCGGCAGGCAGGCCCGCCCACAGGTCTAGGAGCGCGTCAGGCATCGTTCGCGCCTTCCAGCAGCCGCCCGTCGACCACGTCGACGACCCGGTCCATGCGGGCGTGCAGCGCCGGGTCGTGGCTGACGGCGATCAGCGTCTTGCCGCCGTCGCGCGCCAGCCGCACCAGATCGTCGATGAGGGCGTCGGCGGAGGCGCGGTCGAGGCTCGCGGTCGGCTCGTCGGCCAGGATGATAGACGGGTCGGTGGCAAGCGCCCGGGCGACGGCCACCCGCTGGCGTTCGCCGCCGGAGAAGCTCGACACGTCGCGCCTACCCCGCGCGCCGATCCCCAGCCGCTCCAGCACCGCGCCGGCGCGGGCGTCGATGTCGGCCCGCCGGCCGCGCGGCGCGTAGGCGCCGGCGAGCGCCGCGTTGGCGCGCGGCGTCAGTTCCTCAAACAGCAGATAGTCCTGGAACACCATGCCGATGGCGTCGCGCCGGAAGGCCGAGCGCCCGCCATCCGACAGCGCGGCGATGTCGGTCTCGCCCCAGCGGATCGCGCCGGCCGCCGCCGGCATCAGCCCTGCCAGCGCATTGAGCAGCGTCGACTTGCCGGCGCCGGATGGTCCGCGGACGCTCACCGCCTCGCCCGCGGCGACCCGCAGCTGGTCGACCGACAGGATGGCGCGGCCGCCCTCGCCGGTGACCCTCAGCCCGTCGATGGCGAGCGGTAACCCCACCTCACACCCGCTCGAAGGTGGCGTCGAGGATGCGCACGCGGCTCACGAAGCCCGTCTCCGGATCCTCGTAGGTGCCGAGTTCCAGCCGCCCGCGGGCGACGATCTCGACGTTGAACGGGATCACGTCGACCACGCGCTTGGCGTAGACGGCGAGGATGTCGTCGGGCCACTGGGCCTCGGATTCGCAAAACGGGCAGACCGCCATCGGCCGCGCCGTGAGCACGAAGAAGGTCGAGTCCGCCTTCAGCGGCGGCGCCATGAAGCCGCGGAAGGTGACGCGGTCGCCGTTCAGCGCCTCGGCGGCGCTGGAGAACACGAACCCCTTGTCGTAGAGCGCACGGATGCGCAGCGGCTCGTCGGCGGCGCGGGCGATCCGCGGCAGCGCGAGCGTGCCCGCAAGTCCAGCGAGAAAGTGTCTCCGGTTCATCGGTCCCGCCTCATCTGAAAGTCACCCAGCCCATAGCCGATCCACATGACAGAACGGAGAAAGGCCCGCCGAGGCGGGCCTTTCCGATCCGTCGCAGCCGCTCGAAAGCGGCGTCGGCCTTACTGGGCCGCGCCACCGTTGGCGGCGTAGTTCATCACGTGGAAGATGTAGTTCTGCTCGATCATGCCGTCGAACAGGTGCGCCCACGGGCCCTTGGCGAACACCGCGACGTCCTCGCCCGAATGGGTCTCCGACGACATCGGGATCAGCGCCTGCTGGATGTAGTCCTTGTCCAGCGCTGCGTCCTGGGTGAGCTCCGGACGCGAGCCGGTGTAGTCGTTGCCTTCCTGCTTCAGCACCGAACCGACGCCGTTCAGGTAGCCCACCACCGTGTAGGGCTTGCCGTCGGCGGCCAGCTCCGGCTCGCCGGTGTTCTTGATGCCTTCGCGGGCGACGCCCATGCACAGGCCGTTGATGGCGGAGCCGCGGCCGCAGTAGCCGTTGAACGCGATGGCGTGCTCGTGGTCGGCGGTGACGATGAGGAGCGTGTCCTCGTCGTTGGTCATCTCGTCGGCGGCGGCGACGGCCTTGGCGAACTCGACGCCGTCGGTGAGCGCGCGGAAGACGTTGCCGTCATGGTTGGCGTGGTCGACGCGGCCGGATTCGATTTCCAGGTAGTAGCCGCCCTCGTTCTTGGACAGGTACTCGATCGCCGCCTTGGTCATGTCGGTCAGCGACGGCTCGTCGGCGTCGGTCCGGTCGACCTCGTACTTCATGTGGCTGCTCTCGAGCAGCGCCAGAACCGGCGTCTTGCCGTCGAGGTCGAGGCCGTTCACCGTCTCGGTGTTCCAGGCGTACTGGATGCCGGCGTCCTTGGCGGCCTGGACGAGGTTCTTGCCGTCCTTGCGCTTGCCGCCCTTGCCCTCGTCGTCCTTCACGTCGCCCGGCAGGAAGTAGGCGCGGCCGCCGCCCATGGCGAAGTCCACGGTGCCGTTCTGCATCGCCTGGAGCAGCTGCGTGGCGATGTCCGCGCAGTCGCCGTCCGCCTCGCCTTCCCAGTCGCGGTTCGCCGTCTTGGCGTACACCGCCGCCGGGGTGGCATGGGTGATGCGCGCGGTCGACACCACGCCCACGGCCTTGCCTTCGCTGCTGGCGATCTCGGAGAACGTCGTCAGGCCGTTGCCCTTCTCCGAGGCGCAGTCCTCGTGGATGGCGTTCTCGTTCAGGTTGATGGTGTTGAAGCGCTGCTTCACGCCGGTGTTCATGGAGCCCGCGGTCGGGGCGGAATCGGGCGTCTGGGCGTTGATGTTGTAGGTCTTCACCAGCGCGACGTTCGGGAAGGCTTCGTAGGGAAGCACGTTCTCCTCGCCGAGCATGCCCTTCTGCTGGCCGTCATAGAGGCGCACGGCGTAGTTGGTGCCGATGCCGTTGCCGTCGGCGATGAACAGGATGACGTTCTTGGCCTTGCCGGTGTTGACCTGGCGGGAGGCCATCTCCTCGATGCGGGACTGCGCATCGGTGTACCACTGGCTGTCCTTCTGGACGATGGACGGCTCCTGCGCGAAGGCTGCGGTCGACACAAGGCCGAGCGCGACGGTCGAAAGAAGGACGTGACGGTGCATGGGAGGCTCCTGGGCTTCGAGTCACTGACTGGACTACTCGGCCGGCAGGTACACGCTGTTCGTGACAGTCGCGCGCAGGTTCGATGACAGTGAAATGACGAATACTTCAGCGCCAAGTCTTCGGCACCGTACGCACCCGGAAAAGCCGAGACGAACCCGCCCGAACACCAGTTCGGCGAAGATGTAATATTATAACGTTCAGTCGATCTCGACGGAACAACTCCCCGGTCGCGACCCGCCTGCCCGGCCCCGAACCGATGACCGCTCCGCCGGCGTGCGTCAGCCGAGCGATCCTTCGCCGTACTCGAGCAGCACCGGGATGACGATCTCCTCCTCGTCGGTCAGGTGGCGGTCGAGGAAACCGTTCAGCCGGCCGAGCGTCGCCAGGAGACGGCCGTCCTCCCCGCCGGTGGCGGCGCCGGCCTGCAGCGCCTGAAGGAGCGCGTTCGCCTCCTGGGTGAAGGTCGTCAGATGCCCGTCGAGGGCGACATGGTCGCGGTCCAGCAGTTCGAAGCCCGGGGCGAGCCGCGGCTCCTTCGCCGCCAGCAGCGGGAAATAGTGGGCGTCCTCGACGTGATGGTGCTCGTGAAGCTGGTTCACCAGGAAGCCGCCGAATCGCGACAGCCGCTTGCCGTAGTCCTCGGCCGCCATGTCGGCGTCGACGAGCGCCTGTCCGTCCTCGACGAGCTGGGTCAGGAGCTGCCGGAACATCAGGTGCCGCTCCAGCCAGAACTGGGTGAGCCCGCCCATCGGCGTGCCGTTCGCCCAGCCATCCCGGGGATATTTCTCCAGCAGCACCCGCAATGCATCCGGCAGGCCCGAGCGGGCTTCGAGGTCGTCCATTTCCATGTGAAGTCCTTTGGTTGCGGCTGCCTGGAAGCGGTGCTTAGGTCATCACGCACGAACGGTGCGATGGGTTCCAGGCTGGACCCAATATAGGACGGGGGGAGGAATATCCCATGATGGCGCTGCCCTTTTTCGGGATTCTGCTGGCCTGCATCCTGGCGTGGATGAACGCCCGCCTGCCGGCGGTGTGGACGGTGATCGCGACCATCGTGCTGACGCTGGTCCTGTTCCGCTTCCACGCGACCGACGCCCTCAACATCGATCTGTAGGGCGGCACCATGCTCGGATCCCTCGCCCGTCCCCTGAACGCCCTCGGGCTCATCGCCATTTCCGTCGTGCTGCTGGTGGCCTTCGTCGGGCAGCTCGTCTACGGCGAGCTGCCCTGCCCGCTCTGCCTTCTCCAGCGGGTCGGCTTCGTCATCGTCGGCGCCGGCCTGGCGCTCAACGTGCTGTGCGCGCCGCGTCCGTCCCACTACGGCCTGATGCTGCTGGGCGCCGCCGTCGGCGCGGCGGTCGCGCTTCGCCAGATCGCCCTGCACGTCGTGCCGGGCACCGGCGCCTACGGCGACCCGTTCCTCGGCCTGCACTACTACACTTGGGCGTTCGTCCTGTTCGCGGTGGTGGTGGCCGGCTCGGGTATCATGCTGCTGCTGGAAAGCCAGTTCAGCGACAGCCGGCACGGTCGCGGCGGCCGCGGCGCGCTCGGCGGTTTCGCCGTCGGTCTGTTCGCCCTGATGGTGCTCGCCAACGGCGTCTCGACGGTGCTGGAGTGCGGCGGTGGCCTCTGCCCCGACAACCCGACCACCTATCAGCTGCTCGACCAGTTCCGCTCGACGGCGCGCTGACGCGTTTCCGAGGACGGCGGAGCCCGCTTCATCGCGGCAGGTGGAGCGGACCGCAGCCCGGACAGCCGGCTTCAAAAGTGAGTGCGCACAATAAATGGTCTGAGGAGTGCGCCCGCACGTATGGTATTTGTTCGAGATCTACCGTGCATGACGTGTTCGCCCCGCGCCTGGTGTCACAGCGGAACGAGGATGTCTGTAGTGCGACTGGCGGAGGCGGATGGGACTTTTTCGGCAACTTCTTATCGTGATCGGTCTCGCCGGCCTCGGCTACGGCGGATACATCCTTTACCAGACCTATCTTGAACCGCCGGCAGAGACGGCCGATGCCGGTTCCCAGCGCGGGTCGCAGCCGGTGTCGGTGGAGGTCGAGCGGGCAAAGCTCGTCACCCTCGACCGCAACGTGGAAGCCGTGGGCACCACCCGCGCCCTCCAGTCCGTCGACATCGTGCCGTCCGCCGAGGGCCGCATCACCGAAATCGACATCACCCCCGGCAAGGAGATCAAGGCGGGGGCGGTGATCGCCCGCCTCGACGACGAGATGGAGATCGCGACCCTCGAGGAGGTGAAGTCCGCCGTCGAGGAGAAGCAGCGCGCGCTGGAGCGCGCCCAGACCCTCATCCGCTCCAACACCATCAGCCAGGCGAGCCTGGAGCAGCTGCGCTCGGGCAACGCGGTGGCGCAGGCGGCGCTTGCCCGCGCCGAGCGCCGCTTCGCCGACCGCACCATCCGTGCCCCGTTCGACGGCGTGCTCGGCATCACCTCGATCGATCTCGGCGCCCGCGTCGACACCGACACCGTGCTGACCACGCTCGACGACCTGAGCGAGGTCGAGATCGAATTCCGCCTGCCCGAGACCGTCTATGGCCAGATCACCGCCGGCCAGGCGATCGAGGCGACCAGCGCCGCCTTCCCTGACCGCCGCTTCACCGGCCAGGTGGAGGCGATCGACAGCCGCATCGACCAGACCTCGCGCTCGTTCCGGGTGCGGGCCCGCCTGCCGAACCAGGACCGCACCCTGCCGGTCGGCATGTTCATGCGCCTCGACCTCAACCTCTCGTCGCGCCAGGCCGTCGTCGTGCCGGAGGAAGCGCTGCTGGTGCAGGGGCCGACGACCTACCTGTTCGTCGTCGAGGGCGACACGGCGCGCCAGCGCAAGGTGGAAACCGGCCAGCGCCGCAAGGGAATGGTCGAGATCACCGAGGGCGTCGCAGAGGGCGACGTGATCGCCACGCGCGGCATCCAGTCGCTGCGCGACGGCCGCAAGGTGAACGTGCTGAACGGGGCCGACGAACCGGCCGGCCGGCCCAGCGCCGCGGACATGCGCACGGAGGGGCATCGGGGCTGATGTCGCTCTCCGATCTGTCGATCCGCCGTCCGGTCCTTGCCGCGGTCGCGAGCCTCCTGATCATCGTGTTCGGCATCGGTGCGCTGACCCGCATCCCGATCCGCGAGCTGCCCAACATCGACACCGCCGTGGTCACGGTCTCGACGAACTACACCGGCGCCTCCCCGGAGATCATCGACACCGACATCACCGAGATCGTCGAGGGCTCCGTCGCCGGCATCGCCGGGGTGAAGACGATCTCGTCGCAGAGCCGGCGCGGCCGGAGCCGCGTCACCGTCGAATTCAACGTCGACCGGGAAATCGACGAGGCGGCGAACGACGTGCGCGACGCCGTCGCGCGGGTGCGCTCCGACCTGCCGCTCGATGCCGACGAACCGCAGATCGTCAAGAACGACTCCGACAGCGACCCGGTGATGCGGCTGGCGGTTACCAGCGACCGGATGAGTGCTGCGGAAATCACCGATTACGTCGACCGCTACGTGATCGACCGGCTGGCCACCGTGAACGGCGTGGCGAGCGTCGACATCTACGGCGCGCGCCCGTTCGCGGTCCGGGTCTGGCTCGACCGGCGCGCGCTGGCGGCCCGCAACCTCACCGTCGCCGACGTCGAGGCGGGCCTCAAGAAGGCCAACGTCGAGCTGCCGGCGGGCGAAATCGAGACGGAGGCGCGCCAGTTCACTGTCCGCCTCGACAGCCGCATCCCGTCGGTCGAGGCCTTCCGCGACGTGGTCATCGACCGCGTCGCCGGCTATCCGATCCGCCTCTCCGACGTGGCCCAGGTCGTCGGCGGCGTCGAGGACGAAAGCACGATCGTCCGCAACAACGGCCAGGTGGCCGTCGGCCTTGCCGTCATCCGCCAGAGCCAGTCCAACACCATCGCCATCTCCAACGCGGTGCGCGCCGAGATCGCCTCGCTGTCGCGCACGCTGCCCGAGGGCATGGCCATCGAGGTGTCGTCCGACGACGCCATCTTCGTCGCCGCCTCGATCAAGGAGGTGGTCACCGCGCTCGGCATCTCGCTGGTGCTGGTGGTGCTGGTGATCCTCGTCTTCCTCCTGTCCTGGCGCGCCACGCTGGTGCCGGCCATCACCATCCCGATCGCGCTCATCGGCACCTTCATCCTGATCAGCGCGCTGGGCTTCTCCATCAACGTGCTGACGCTGCTGGCGCTGCTGCTCGCCATCGGCCTCGTGGTCGACGACGCCATCGTCGTGCTGGAGAACATCCAGCGTCGCATCGATCTCGGCGAGAGCCCGCTGGTCGCCTCCACGCTGGGCACCCGGCAGGTGACCTTCGCGGTCATCGCCACCTCCTTCACCCTCGTCGCCGTGTTCGTGCCGCTGTCGTTCCTGCAGGGCCAGGTCGGCAAGCTGTTCGTCGAGTTCGGGCTGGTGATGGCCGGCGCGGTGATCATCTCCACCTTCGTGGCGCTGACCGCCTGCCCGGCGCTTGCCTCCAAGGTGCTGCGGGCCAAGCGCGCAAAGCCCGGCGAGAGCGCGGGCGACACGGCGCGCGAAGGCTTCCTGCTGCGCCGGTTCCGCCGCCTGCTGGTCGCCTGCGTGCGGATGCCGCTGGTGGTGATCGCGGTGGCGCTGGCCGTCGCCTTCGCCGGCGCCATGGTGTTCGTGACGCTGCCGCAGGAGCTCACGCCCAGCGAGGACCGCGGCGTCGTCTTCGTGCCGCTGACCGCCCCCCAGGGCAGCACCGTCACCTTCACCGACCAGGCCTCCAGGCAGATCGAGCAGATCGCCGAGCCGCTCCGGGAATCCGGCGACGTGGAGACGATCTTCACCTACACCGGCTCGTTCAACCGTCCGCACCGCGCCTTTGTCGTGCTGCGCCTCGCCGACTGGGAGAAGCGCGAGAAGTCGCTCCGCCAGATCGTCGCCCAGCTGTTGAAGAGCATGGGCTCGGTGACGGCGGCCCGCGGCTTCCCCGTCAGCCCGGCCGGCCTCGGCCTGCGCGGCTCCAGCACGCCGCTCAGGATCGTCGTCAGCGGACCCGACTTCGAGAGCGTCAAGCAGTGGGCCAACACGCTGCTCGCCAAGGCCCGCGAAAACCCGGGGCTGCGCAACGTCGAGCTCGACTACGAGGAGAACCAGCCGCAGCTGAACGTCACGGTCGACCGCACCCGCGCCGACGATCTCGGCATCTCGGTCGAGACCATCGCCTCGACCCTGCAGACGCTGCTCGCCTCGCGCGAGGCGACGTCGTTCATCGACCGCGGCCGCGAGTATCCGGTACTCCTGCAGGCCTCCGACGAGGACCGCGCCTCGGCGGCGGACATCGACTTCATCTTCATCCGGGCCGGCGACGGCTCATCGCTGGTGCCGCTGTCCGCCCTCGTCAGCGTCGAGGAAGGCGCGGCCTCGGCGGAACTCCGCCGCTATGACCGGCTGCCCTCCATCCAGGTCGAGGGCTCGCTCGCCGACGGCTACGCCCTCGGCGACGCCATCGCCTACATGGAGCAGGCGGCGGCGGAATCGCTGCCGGCCGAGGCGCGGATCGGGCTGGCCGGCCAGTCGCTGCAGTTCAAGGAGACCGCCAGCGGCGTGCTGCTCACCTTCAGCCTGGCGCTGCTGATCGTGTTCCTGGTGCTGGCGGCGCAGTTCGAGAGCTTCGTCCACCCGCTGGTCATCATGCTGACGGTGCCGCTCGGCGTCGCCGGCGCGGTGTTCTCGCTGTCGCTGGCGGGGCTGTCGCTCAACATCTACAGCCAGATCGGGATGATCCTGCTGATCGGCCTGATGGCCAAGAACGGCATCCTGATCGTCGAGTTCGCCAACCAGCTGCGCGACGAGGGGATGAGCGTCCGCGACGCGGTGGTGGAATCCACCGTGCTGCGCCTGCGGCCGATCGTGATGACGGTGGTCTCCACCGTGCTCGGCGCCGTGCCGCTGGTGCTGGCCTCCGGTGCCGGCGCGGAAAGCCGCATCGCCATCGGCACGGTGATCGTCGGCGGGCTGGTGCTGTCGAGCGTGCTGACGCTGTTCCTGACCCCGGTGCTCTACGACCTGCTCGCCCGCTTCACCCGCCCGCGCGCCACCATCGAGCGCGCGCTTGAGGCGGAGCTGTCGGGGGCCGTCCGACGCCCGCCGGAGCACCCGGCGGGATCCTGAGCGACCGACCGGGTGCGCTGGGCCCCTCTACAGGCAGAGCCTGACCGCCCGAGCCCCGGAGCCCGGGTGACGGGTTGCGGCCCTCAGGGGTTGGCGGGGCGGCGGCGCAGCGGCCAGGTGGGCTCGCGGACCATGTCCTGGAAGGTGTCGGCCACGCCGAGGATCGTCACGAACAGCGCCATGCGGACCGGCACGCCGTTGTCGGTCTGGCGGAACACCGCGAGGTTGCTCATGGCGTCGATGTCGGTGGCGAGTTCGCCGAACACCTCGTCGCGCGGCAGCGGGTGCAGGATCACCGCGTCCTCGGGGGCGTGGGCGCGGAAGCTCGCCGCGTCGAGGCGCAGCCGTTCGGCCGCCTCGCGCACCTGCGGATCGATCTGGAAGCGTTCGCTCTGGTAGCGCGTCGCGTAGATCACGTCGGCGCCGGCGAGCCCTTCCTCCAGGGTCCGGAACACCTTTACCGTATGGCCGCGCTCGCGGGCGATGTCGGCGTAGCGCTCGGGCATCGCCAGCGCCTCCGGCGACACCAGATGGAAGGTGATGTCGTCGAACACCGACATCTGGGTGATCAGCGAATGGGTCGTGCGTCCGAAGCGCAGGTCGCCGAGGATGACGATGGTGGACCCGTCGATCTCCTTGCCGCGCGCCTTCAGCTCCTTGGAGATGGTGTAGAAGTCGGTGAGCGCCTGGGTCGGGTGCTCCGCCTCGCCATCGCCGCCATTGATCACCGGCACCAGGGCGGCGCCGGCGATGATCTTGGCGGCCTCCGGCGTCGGATGCCGCACCACGATCACATCGGCGTAGCCGGAGATCACCCGCGCCGTGTCGGAGAGCGATTCGCCCTTCACGATCGAGGTCGTCTCCAGCCCGGAGGTGTCCAGCACCGCGCCGCCGAGGCGGGCGAAGGCGGCGCCGAACGAGATGCGGGTGCGGGTGCTCGGCTCGAAGAACAGGTTGGCCATCACCGCGCCTTCCAGCACGCGGCAGACCTTTTCGCCCCGCGCGATCGGCTCCAGCGCGTCGGCGACGGCGGCGAGACGGGTCAGGTCTGAGCGTTCGAACTGGCGTGCGGTGAGCACGTCGTGACCGATATCGAGCATGGGATCTCCCGATGGCGGAACGCGGTCCGGATTGCCGCTGCCGATCGGGACCGGACAGTGCCGGGAAAAGCCCGGCCGATCAATCGGCAGGCGGGAAACGGCGGCGTTTTTCCCACCGCTTCCCGCCCGGCCGTTTCGTCGCCGGCGGCGCGGCCGCGATCGGACCGCGCCGGCCGACGTCGCGCGTCAGGCCGCGAACAGCTCGGCGTCGGCGCCGCGCAGCAGCGCGTCGAGGTCGAAGTTGCCCTCGTCGGAGATGAAGCCGAACGACACCTCCTGCCCCGGTGCCAGCGCGCCGTTCCACTCGGCGTTCTCGATGGCGAAGTGGCCGTCCGAGGACGCCACCAGCGTGCCGTTCCAGATCTGGGTGATCTCGAACGGCAGGTCGATGCCCAGGTGCCAGCCGTCGACCGCCGCGTCGCCCTCGTTGGCGATGGCGATCTCGTACTGGGCGCCGGAGCCCCAGTCGTTGACGATCTTCAGCTCGAACGACAGCTCGCCGTCGCCGGTCACCGGCGGGTCGGACGGATCGACCGGATCGCCCGGGTCGACCGGCCCGACCGGCCCGCTGCCGCCGTCGTCGTCGCGGATGGTCGCCGTGCCGACGGAGGTGTCGCCGCCCGAGGTGGTCACCGAGAGCTGGAACGTCTCGTCGCCCTCCGCCGCCTGGTCGTCGAGGATCGCTACCGCCACGGTCTTTTCCGTCTCGCCGGCCGCGAACGTCAGCTCGCCGGAGACCGCCTGGTAGTCCTGGCCGGACACCGCCGTCCCGTCGAGCGTCTCGAACGACACGGTCACCTCGTCGGAATAGGCCTGGTCGAGCGCCACGGTGAAGGTCACCGTCGACGGCCCGCCGTCACCCCCACCGTCCTCGTCCTGAAACAGCGGCTCCAGCGCGTCGAGGGCGTTCTGGCGCACCGTCGTCCAGTCGTCATTGAGGATGCCGCCGGTGTCGCCCGAATTCGGGTTCCACGACCACCACGCCCAGCTCATGCCCGACGCGCCCGGAGCAAGGTCGCTGGCACCATCGAGATCGTAGTCGCCGCCCAGATAGCGCACGATCGCGTCGGCCCAGGCCCGGTCGACGTCGGTCTCCAGCCGGGAGCCGAACTCGCCGATCAGGATCGGCGCGATGCCCTGCTCGTGGATGAAGCCCCAGTGCTCGGAGAACACCTCGGCGAGGTTCGAGCCGTCGAAGAACCACGGCTGGGCATAGACCGACGCCGGATAGTCGTGGGGCGAGTAGACGAGCTTGTCGTCCTGGGCGAGCACCACCGGCCGGTCGGCGACGCCCTGCAGGTTGCCGCCCCACCAGTAGTTGTCGCCCTGGTAGTCGCCGATGCCTTCCACGACGATCAGCCAGTCGGGGTTCACCGCCAGGATGGCGTTGCCGGCCGTCTCCGCCGCCAGCGCCCAGTCGGTCGGGCCGCCGCCGCCCCAGGTCGCCTGCCCGTGCGGCTCGTTGTGCAGGTCGGCGCCGATCACCGCGTCGTTGCCGGCATAGCGCTCGGCAAGCTCGGTCCACTGGTCGATCCAGTCCTGCTGGCTGTAGGTGTCGTTGTACCAGAGGCCGCTCGCCTCGGCGCCGTTGCCGGCGTCGACCCGGTGGTGATCCAGCAGGATCTTCATGTCGATCGCATCGGCGTAGCCGACGATCTTGTCCATGATCTCCAGGCCCGACAGGCCCGCCAGGTCCGGGTTCTTGGAATAGTCCACGCCCTGGGGCGTGCCCCCGGTGGCGACCAGTTCGCCGGAGAACGGAAGGCGGATGGCGTTGAAGCCCTCCTCCTTCATCTGGTCCATCATGTCCTGCCAGTTGCGCGCCCACAGCCCGTGCGGCGCGGAGACGTCGGTTTCCAGCCCGAACCAGTTCACCGCCCGGATCTCGACCTCGTTGCCGGCGGAATCGACGATGGCATTGCCGCTGGTCGAGAGCGGCCCTTCGGCGAAGGTCGCCGCACCGCCGCCGCCGCCCACGGCCCCCTCCGACACGCTGTGGCCGGACGACACCGTGACCTGCGGATCGGTGGGCGCGGTGACGTCACCACTGGCGATCGTGGCGGTAGCCGTCGCGTCGCCAAGCGTCGCGCCGTCGGCGCCGGTCAGCCGCACCTGAAACGTCTCGTCCGCCTCCACGGCGGCGTCGTCGACGAGGTCGACGGTGACGGTGCCTTCGGTCTCGCCGGCCGCGATGACCAGGCTGCCGGTCCTGGCGACGAAGTCCGAGCCCGCCTCGGCGGTTCCCGCCACCGTCTCGAAGTCGATGGTCACGTCGCTTCCGGCTGCCTCGGAGAGGCGCACGGTGAAGGTCGCAGCACCACTCTCCTCGTCGACGCTGGTGTCGAGGATCGACACGGCGGGCACCACCGGCGCGACGTCGTCGCTCTGGATGGTGCCGACCGCCGTTCCGTCGGCAATCGTCGCGCCGTCGGCGTTGGCGAGCTGGACGGTGAAGGTCTCGTCGCCTTCCACGTCGGCGTCGTCGATCAGTTCGACGGTGACGGTTCCTTCCGTCTCGCCGGCCGCGATCACCAGGCTGCCGGCGTGCGGCGCATAGTCGGCGCCCGCCGTGGCCGAGCCGTCGGCGGTGGCAAAGGCCACCGTGACGTCGCTGTCGGACGCCTCCGACAGGTGAACGGAGAAGGTCGCCGTGCCGGCGTCCTCGTCGACGAGGGTGTCGTGGATCGTCAGCTCCGGCAGCACCGGATCGGGATCGGTCGTGCCCTCGCCGTCGTACGGCGCCGCCGCGCCGTTCAGCGTGACCGCCGTCAGCGCGTCCGGCGTGCCGGAGGCCTGGAAGCCGAACGCCGTCGACTGGCGGACGCCGAGCGACCCGTTGTAGCTGACGTTCTCGACCACGTAGGTGCTGCCCTCGTGGGAGACGATGCGGGCGTTCCAGATGTTGGTGATCTCGGCGTCGAGCGTGAAGGCGACCTGCCAGCTGCCCACCGCCGAATCCGGCGTGAAGCTCAGATCGGCGACGAACCCGCCGGTCCACGACGAGCGCACCTCGTAGACGAGATCGCCGTTGCTGGCGGCATAGAGGATCTCGCCGGCCGTCGGGTCCGGCGGCGTGCCCCCGCCCGTGTCGCCGCCGGTCTCCCCGACGGTGTCGCCGCCCGTTCCCCCGTCGGTCCCGGCGAGCGTCGAAAGGACCTGCTCGACCTCGGCGCGCGCATCGGCGTCGGCGAACCGGATGCGGTCGCCCAGCGTATCGACGAGCTCTTCCGCCGCCGGCATCATCACCATGGCCACGAAGCCGGTCGAATCCACCTTGAGGTTCAGATAGCCGTCGTCGTCCACGAAGGTGCTGAGATCGTCCGCGTCCACGTCGACGCGGATGTAGTCGTCCGCCCCGTGCAGGTGCACGTGGTCCATGCCGGCGCTGGTCGAATCGATGACCAGGACGAGGTTCGGATCGGTGCCGGCTCCGCCGTCGCCTCCCTCGGAGTTGTCTTCCAGGAAGGTGTTGAAGCGGTCCTTCTGCAGCCGACCGTCCTCCAGCGCGGAATCGTAGCGCCACAGCTGCTCGAGCCCGGCGAGATCGGCGGGCTCGACGTTGGTGATGACGGTCTTGCCCCAGGCGTCGTTGTAGCCGCCCCAGCTGTCGCCGAAATGGGAGATCGTCAGGGTGTCGGAGGCGTCGTCGTACGCGATCTTCATTTCCCGGCCGCTGAAGGTCGTGAAATTGAGCACGATGTCGTCGCCGTGAAGGGCGTGCAGGGCCGCGAAGTCGTAGCTCGTCGTCTCGCCGGCCACGCCCGTCTTCACCACGATCTGGTTGTCGGGGAAGTCGCTGGCGGGATCGATCGCATATCCAGAGGCGACCAGGTCGTCCTGGAAGTGGTTGTTGGTGGGGGCCCAGCTCCTGATCAGCGTCGGCAGGTCCGCCGGATCGATGCCGGCGATGCTGGCGATCGGCTCCTGACCTTCCCAACTGCTCACCGGCATGACGTTCAGCGTGTAGGTGCCGTCCGGATCGGCAGTCCACAGGACGCAGTAGTTGTGCGCGCCCATCTCGGTGACGGCGTCGCCGTCCCGGAAACCGAACACCAGTATGTCGGTGGCGGGGTCGTAGCCGCTCAGGTCGTCGGATCCGACGACGTAGATCGTGCCCGTGTCGGGCCCGCTCCCGGCCGGCCATTCGGCGTTGCCGCCCGATGCCCAGCTTTCCGGCGAACCGACCGGATAGCCCAGGCCGTAGGGATTGAAATAGGCGGGGCGGTCGCCCTCGAATTCACTCCAGACAACGTCAACCATGGCAGCCTCGAAGCCTCCTCGTGTTCGCCACGTCCCACCGAACGGCCGCCCGGATCCCATGTCCGGCCAGGCGTCGGCGTCAGCCCGTTCGGATTTCCTCACGGGCCTTTCGGTGCAGAGGTCCGGTCCGCCCACCGGAACCATCCGCGCTCATCCGGGCCCGGCTTGGTCGCCGCCCCCCGGAGTTCGTTGCCCCCTCGCTTCCGGCCACGGCGGCCGGCAGATTCGGGCGTCTTCAGATCGGGCATTCAGGTTTTCGAAAATGGTCCAAATACGGCGGCTGCCCGGGCCGCCACTTGCCGAAGTCCTTCGCCGGGCAAACCAAGCCTAATCCAGATCAGATCCGTCACTTCATCTTGGCCGCTTCGATCGACCCGGCCGCCACACGTCCTGCCGGATGACCTGGCGCCTTCCCGCGCTCCGATCATCTGCCGATCTACGGTGGCTTGACCGACCTCCCGGCCCATTGGGGCGCACCCGTCCGCCCTCACCCCTCCCGGAAGGTCCGGCGCATCTGCGCCTGCAGCGGCTCCAGCAGATATCCGAGCACGGTGCGGGCGCGCGTCTGCATGAACACCTCGGCCGGCATGCCCGGCACCAGCTCCTTGCCCTCGAGGCGCGCCAGCTCCACCTCACTCAGCGCCACCCGGACCGTGTAGTAGGACGCGCCCGTGCGCGGGTCCTGGCTGAGATCCGGAGAGATGCGCAGCACCTCGCCGTTGAGCTGGGGCGTCTCGCGCGTGTCGAACGCGTTCAGGCTCACCACCGACGCCTGGCCGATCTTCAGCTGTTCGATGTCGGTGGGCGCGACGCGGGCATCGATCACCAGCCGGTCGTCGTGGGGCACGATCTGCAGCACGGCCTCGCCCGGCGCCACCACCCCGCCAACCGTGTGCACGGCGAGCTCGTGCACCACGCCCTCGCTGGGCGACCGGATGTCGATGCGGGCGAGATCGTCCTCGGCCGCGATCAGCCGCTCGCGCAGGTCGGAGAGCCGGGTCGCCACCTCGCGGATCTCCGCCTGGGCCGCCTCGCGGGCGTCGCGCGACAGCTGCAGGGTCTGCATCCGGGTTTCGCTGATCCGGCCTTCCGTCATGGCGATCCGGGCGACCAGTTCGCCATACTCGCCGCGCAGCCGGACCGCGTTGCGCTCGAGCGCCATCACCCGGGTCTTGGGAACGTGCCCTTTCGCCAGCAGTGAGCGCAGGCCGACCAGCTCGTCGCCGATGAGCCCGATTTCGGCGTCCTTGGCGTCGCGCTGCGCCTCCAGCCCGACGATCTCCTGGCGAAGCTGCGCCTGCCGCTCCTCCAGTTGGGCCGCCTGCCCGGCCAGCGTCTCGCGGCCTGCCGCAAGCACCCGCCGTTCGCCCTCGACGGCCTCGGCGACCCACGGCTCGTCCATGCGGCCGGCCAGCGCCTCGCCCAGTCGCAGGCTGTCGCGCTCCTCGCGCTCGGCGTCGAGGCGGGCGTAGCGGGCCTCCAGGGCCACCAGCTCGGCGTCGAGGATCGCCTTGCGGGCCCGGGCCGCGGTTGCGTCGAGGCGGATCAGCAGGTCGCCCGCCTTCACCGGCGTGCCGTCCTCCACGTAGATCTCACCGACGATCCCGCCGTCGCGGTGCTGGACCGTCTTGACGTTCGACGACACCACCACCTGTCCGGGCGCGATGACCGCCCCGCCAAGCTCCGCCGTCGCGGCCCAGCCGCCGACCCCGGCCACCAGAAACACGCAGACCAGTCCGCCGACCGCCAGCTCGCGGCCGAGGCGCCGCGACACCGGCTGGAATCCTCCCTCGACGCCCATCACTTCACCTCCGCGACGATACGTTTGTTAGCCGGCGCAGCAACCGGGGCGCCGCGCGGGGCTTCGCCGGTCTGCCGCCGCTCGGTGCGCTGGGGCGCCGCCCGGGTCGCGCCCTTGCCGAGGATCTCCTCGCGCGGCCCGAACCGGGCGATCCGGCCGGCCTCCATCACCGCGATCTTGTCGGCGGTGACCACCGCGCCCGGCCGGTGGGCGATGACGATGGCGATCCCGCCGCGGGCCCGCACCGAAGCCAGCGCCGCCGACAGGGCCACCTCGCCCTCGGCGTCGAGGTTGGCGTTCGGCTCGTCGAGCACCACCAGGAACGGATCGCGGTAGAGCGCGCGGGCGAGACCGACGCGCTGGCGCTGGCCGGCCGACAGCATGACGCCCCGCTCGCCGATGACCGTCGCGTAGCCCCGGGGCAGCGACAGGATGCGCTCGTGGATGCCGGCCGCCCTGGCGGCGGCGATGATCGCATCGGCGTCCGGATCGGCGTCGAAGCGGGCGATGTTGTCGGCGACCGTGCCGTCGAACAGCTCCACGTCCTGGGGCAGATAGCCGAGATGGCGGGCGAGATCGGCGCGGGGCCACTGCTCCAGCGGCGCCCCGTCGAGGGTGACCCGGCCGCGCATGGGCTTCCATGCGCCCACGATGGCACGCGCCAGCGTCGACTTGCCGCTGCCGGTGGCGCCGATCACGCCGACGATCGTGCCGGCGGCGACCCGCATGGAGGCATCCAGCAGCACCGGCGTCTGGCTGCGCGGCGGCATCATGGTGACCCGGTCGACCATGAGGTCGCGCACCGGCGCCGGCAGCCGGATGGGCGCCAGCGCCTCGACGCCGGCGAGCTCGGTCCTGAGGTTGGCGAAGGCGGCGCGGGCCGACAGCATGCCGCGCCAGTTGCCGACCACCGTCTCCACCGGCTGCAGGCCGCGCGCCATGATGATGGCGGCGGCGATCATCGCACCACCGGTCAGCTGCTCCTGGATGGCCAGATAGGCGCCGGTGCCCAGCACCGCCGACTGCAGCCCGAGCCGCACCACCCGCGTCAGCGTGCTGGAGGTCGCCACGACCTCGCCGGCCCGCGCGCTGGCGCCGAGGAAGCGGTCGTTGACCGCCGCCCAGCGGACCGCCAGCGCCTGCTCCATGCCGAGGCCCGCCACCACGTCGGCGTTGCGCCGCGCGGCTTCCGCCATCGTCGCGCGCTCCGCCCCCGCCGACGCGGCCACGGCGGCCAGCCTGCGGGCGCGCTGGTTGGTGACGATCGCGATGACCAGCAGGATCAGCGCGCCGCCGGTCGCGACCAGGCCGAGGACGGGATGGATCAGGTAGACGATCGCCAGGTAGACCGGGATCCACGGCAGGTCGAACAGCGCCGACAGCCCCGGCCCGCTGAAGAACTGACGGATCTGGTCGAGGTCGGAGAGCGGCCGCTGGCGCGCCGTTTCGGCGTCGTCCGAGAGCGGTCCGCGCAGGATCTTGGCGAATACCGCCGGGCTCGCGCGCTCGTCGATGCGGTGGCCGATCTTCACCAGCACCCGCTGCCGGATGGCGTCGAGCACGCCCATCATCACGTAGAGGAAGCCGACCATCACCGACAGCGCGACCAGCGTCGGGACGCTGTGGCTGGTGAGCACACGATCGTAGACCTGCAGCATGTAGATGGGGCCGGCCAGCATCAGGATGTTGACCACGGCACTGAACGCGCCGACGCCGACGAAGGTGCGGCGCAGGCCGGAAAAGGCGGAACGGGACGATCGCGGCGTCAAGGCGGCCTCCTTCCCGCAGCAGCCCTCACCGCCGCAGGTCGCATCGATGGACGGACAGATGTCCGCTCAATCCGCTCCGGACCGCCCTCCGGAAGCGCGTGACCGTGGTCCCGACCGGCCTTCGCGATCTTGCACGAAGTCCGGACAGCATTACGGCCAGAACAACAGCATCTCGCCCGTTTTCGGATGTGTCCACCCGAAAACGACCGAAGAAACGCACATGCAACCCGCTGGTGGCGTCAATTTTCGACGCACCACAGGATCACACCAAGACTCGAACTACAGAAAAACGCGCCCACCCACCCCGAAGACAGATCATGCAGCCGAAAGACATGCTGCGGTCCCGGGGAATACTCTTGTGGCACGGAAGATGGCGGCCGTCACCGGCACTTCAACCACGTGGACAAGATTTAATCATGACGAATCGGTAAGGTTCGCGCCACAAACCCTGCGCGCGCGCAGCGACGCGGCTGCGCGTTTCCGCGCGATTCTGCGCGTTCGTGCGCGCTTCTGCGCGCGCCGGGCGCGCGGGCCGGGAACGCCCGCGAACGGACCGCCGGAGGATCAGGCGGGGTCGGTGCGGCCCGGGTCAACGAGCGCCGCCTTCGCGACGGCGATCGCCTCCTGGAGCACGTCGAGGTCGCCGACGTGGTTGGCAAGCACCAGCAGCAGGCGGACGTTCAGGTCGGCGCTGTCGGCGTCCGACAGGCCCCGGTGGGCGTCGACGATGGCCTGGTAGGCGGCGTCGGGATTGGGGAAACGGGACTCCGTCACGAGATTGCTCATTGCCGTCTCCTCACGCTTGACCACTGGCGCGGGCGATCGCCCGGGCGACCCGCTCGCCGTCGAACGACCGGAAGCGGGCGGCGAGATGCTGGTCGGGCCGCACGACGAAGGTGGCGCCCGGCGTCGCGTCCATCCGGCGGGCGAACAGGCCCTCGCTGTCGAGGACGTCCTCGCCGATCACCCGCAGCTCCGCCCCCTCGACCGCGTTGGGGCGGCCGCCGTCGCGGACATAGAGCACCGTGAAGCCGTCGCCCAGGCAGTTCAGGAGATGGGTGTCCTCGCCCCTGGCGGTCCGCATCGGGCAGTCGGGCAGCGGCGCGCCGAGCCGGGCCGAGCCCGCGAACGGCTCGGCGTCGGGGGTCGACAGCGCGGTGTCGTAGACACTCGCCATCGACAGCCGGCCGGAGTTCACCATCCGCCGGGCGAACGGCTGCTCGCGGGCAAGATCGAGGACGGCGTTGCGCAGGCGCCGCTCGAACGGCGAGCGCGGCGCGATGAAGTCGGTCGAGCGGGTGGAGTGGCCGATGTTCTCGTCGGCGGCGGCGGAGCGCTCGTCGTCGTAGGTGTCGATGAGGGAGGCCGGCGCGGCATCGGTCAGCACCAGCGACAGCTTCCAGGCGAGGTTCTCGGCGTCCTGGACGCCCGAGTTCGCGCCGCGGGCCCCGAACGGCGAGACCTGGTGGGCGGAATCGCCGGCGAACACGACGCGGCCGTTGACGAAGCGCGGGATGCGGCAGCACTGGAAGGTGTAGACCGACACCCATTCGAGCTCGAAGTTGCGGTGCCCGAGCATCTGCTCGATGCGCGGAATGACCCGCTCCGGCCGCTTCTCCGCCTCCGGATCGGCGTCCCAGCCGAGCTGGAGATCGATGCGCCAGACGTCGTCGGGCTGCTTGTGGAGCAGCGCCGACTGGCCGGAATGGAACGGCGGGTCGAACCAGAACCAGCGCTCGCTCGGGAAATCGGCGGTCATCTTCACGTCGGCGATGAGGAAGCGGTCCTCGAAGACGTGGCCGGTGAAGCCGATGTCCATCATCGCGCGGACCGGCGAACGGGCGCCGTCGCAGGCGACCAGCCATTCCGCGTCGAGCTGGTACGGCCCGTCGGGAGTGTCGATGGAGACCAGCACGCCATCGTCGCGGGGGTCGACGGCGACAACCTTGTTGCGCCAGCGCAGGTCGATGGCGTCGAGCTCGAGCACCCGTTCGACCAGGAAATGCTCGGCGTAGTACTGCTGGAGATTGATGAACGCCGGCATCCGGTGGCCGGCCTCGGGCAACAGGTCGAACTGGTAGACGAGGTCGTCCTCCAGGAAGACCTTGCCGATCTGCCAGGTCACGCCCTTGTCGACCATCCGCTGGCCGACGCCCATCCGGTCCCAGACCTCCAGGGTGCGCTTGGAGAAGCAGATCGCCCGGGAGCCCTCGCCGATGCGGTCGGCGTCGTCGAGGAGCACCACGGGAATGCCGCGCTGGGCGAGATCGATGGCGAGCGTCAGACCGACGGGCCCCGCCCCCACCATGACCACCGGCCGGCGCACCGGCGACGGCGCATCCTGGTCGGCGCAGCGGCGATAGGCGAACTGGAAGACGCTGGCGCGCTCGTAGGCGCCGTCACTCCCGCGGTCCTCGGCCATGGTCGATCTCCCGTGTGTCGCGGCGCCATCTTGCGCGGCGCCTTCGAGGGTCTGTCAGGTGCTGTTTCGAACCAAACCGGTTGCAAAAGCAACAAGGATCGGCTCGACGCCGGTGGGCTTGTGGTACATGTGGAGGGCGGCGCAGAAAGCGGCCAGGGCTCTTACGAGCGTGCGGACCTGCCCGACGGGCACATCCGCGCTGGCCTCGCTCTCGGCGTCCGCCGACGGTATCCGAAGTGAAATTGGTAGGCGAAATTGGTTACAGACGCAACCAACCTCGACCCCGAAGCGCGCCATGCGTCAAACAGGCACACCGCACCCGGCGACGCGGCCGATGTGCTCGAGCTGGAGGCGTTTCTCCCCTACCAGCTCGCCGTCCTCGCCGACACGATGAGCCAGTCGCTCTCCCGGCTCTACAGCGACCGCTACGGGATCGGCGTGCCGGAATGGCGGGTGCTGGCCAACCTCGGCCAGCGCGGCACGATGACCGCCACCGAGATCGGCGGCCACGCCCAGATGCACAAGACGAAGGTGTCGCGCGCGGTGTCGGCGCTCGCCGCCCGCGGCTACGTCAAGCGCGAGCGCAACCGCGCCGACCAGCGCGAGGCGCTGCTGCAGCTGACCGACGAGGGCCGCCGCATCTACGGCGAGCTGGTGCCCTCGGCCAGGGCCTTCAACAAGGCCCTGGAGTCCATGCTGTCGGGCGACGAGAAGCGGCTGCTCCGGTCCATGCTGGACCGGCTCACCTCGCGCTCCCGGGACCTGGCGCGGGCCGTGGCGGAAGACCGGCTCGACTAGAGGTCGCGGCCCTGCCGAAATGCAAGAAATCCATGTGTTTCAAATAATTGCGCGGATTGGTTAAGAGCCGCCGGGGCTGCGGAAAGCTGCCCCGGGCGAGCAACTTACGTGTTGCAAGAGCGGCACATCGCGAATCGTCCGGGCCTGCGCTCGGCGATTTGATTTGATCGTGCCGGGCCAACGGGACTAACGAAGGGACCCCGGCAACGCGTGCCCAGCACCTGCTGCCGGACCGGTTCGTATCGTGTCGCGAAAGGCGCCTACATGTGGATGCCGCTCCGTAAAACCCTCGCGATCGTCGCTGTCGCGACCGGCGCGTTTGCGTTCGGTGTCGGCGGTGCTGCGGCCCAGAGCTGTTCGGCGCTGAAGTCGGAACTCGCCCGGCTGAGCGCAGGCGGCAGCGCCGCGGTGAAATCCCAGATCGCCTCCCTCGAACGCCAGGCTGTGGCCAACGGCTGCCGCGGCCAGAACGGCTGGGGCCGTCCGCGCGCCTGCGCCGGCATCGACGCCCGCCTATCCGAACTGAAGGCCCAGGGCGGCGCCCGAGCCAGCAATCCGACCCGGGTGCGCCAGCTCCAGCGCGCCATCGCCGCCAACTGCGGCAAGCCCGAGCCGCAGCGCCAGGCGACCCGGCCGAGCCGCGCCCAGCAGGCGGCGGCTCAACCGTCGGCCAACGACGGGGGTTACAACCCGGACCGGATGACCACCCACGGCAGCGTCATCATCCACGGCACGCGGCCCGACAATTTCCTCGGCTCCGAGGTGAAGCAGAAGACCGGCTTCTTCTCCACCCTGTTCGGGCGCGGACGCGTTGAGCGGCTGCGCGAAGACGGCACCCGCGTGCAGCAGGCCTCCACCGACCCCGCCGAGAAGGTGCGGAGCACCGCGACCCGCGCCACCGTCAGCGGCGGCGTGGAGGGCGTGCACGGCATCTACCACGGCGGCGGCATGAAGACCTGGTGCGTCCGCCTCTGCGACGGCTTCTATTTCCCGATCAGCTATTCGACGAGTTCGAGCTCGTACAAGCGCGACCTGGCCATCTGCCAGGGCCGCTGCCCCGGTGCCGACGTGTCGCTGTACTCGCATCCGGCCAGCCTCGACCCGGAGGACATGGTCTCGACGGTGTCCGGCGAGCGCTACACCAAGCTGCCGACGGCGTTCGCCTACCGCACGACGGTCTCCGGCAACTGTGGCTGCGAACTGAAGACGCCGCAGGTGAAGTCGGCCAGCGCCGCGGACGCGGAGGCCGATCCCTCGGCGGACGACGCGGTGGTCGCCGACGAGCCCCAGCAGACGGAAGACGTGCAGGTCGCCGCGTTCGCCACCGAAGGCGACACGCCCTCCGCGACCGCCGCCGACAAGGCCACGGACGCCGCGAGCGAGCTTGCCGGGCTCACGGCGATCGGCAGCCTCAGCGACACCGGATCGGCTTCGCGCGGCGCGCCGGCGGCAACCGTTGCCCGGCCGCCCAGCAGCAGCGAGGACGCCTCCTCGGACGGAGCGGCGGTGGTCGACGTCGTCGCGCGGCCGTCCGCCGACGAGCCGGGCGTGTCGGAAGCCCGGCCGATCACCGAGCAGGATCTCAATGTCCGGAAAGTCGGTCCAACGTACTACGCCGACCAAATAGCGGTATCAGCCGGCGCAGCTCAGGCCCGGCAGAACGCCCGGTAAGGGCGACCCGCAGCGGCTGGAAGAGCGCCTTGCCCTTCCGGCCGGTGGCCGCACCGACCGCTTTGGTCCAGACGGAGAAGGTCGTCTCGTCCCACGGCTCCTCGGGGAGCACCTCGGCCGCTTCGGCCAGGAACGCCCGGTCCTCCGGCGCGATGTCGGCCACGACCGGGCCCGTCACCACCTGCCACCAGTCCGCCGCCTCCGACAGGAGCTCGATGTTGTCGCGCACCGCGAGCCAGAAGGCTTCGCCGCCGCCGATGCCGAGACCGGCGAGCCGCTCGGACACGTCCGCGTAGTCCAGGTGCTGGAGGATCTGGCCGTTCAGGGCGTTGAGGTCCGCCGGATCGAAGGAGGCAGGCGAGCGGCTGATCCCGGACAGGTCGACGCGGGCGGCGAGCGCGTCGAGGCTCGGCACCGCCTCGATCGCCTGGGACGTGCCGGTCAGCACCGCCAGCGACGCGATCGAGAGGGCCTCGAAGCCCTCTTCCCGGAGCGACCGCAGCGACAGTGCGCCGGAGCGCTTGGAGAGCGCCTCGCCGTCGGCGCGGACCAGCAGGTTGTGATGGCCGAAGGCCGGCGGGGCCGCGCCCAGCGCGTGGAAGATCGGGATCTGGGCACCGGTGTTGGTGACGTGGTCGTCGCCGCGCAGCACGTGGCTGATCTCCAGCTCGATGTCGTCGACCACCGAGGGCAGCGTGTAGAGGAACGTGCCGTCCTCGCGGATCAGCACCGGATCGGACAGCGAGCCGAGATCGACGCTCTGCTCGCCGCGGCAGAGATCGTCCCAGGTGACCGGCGTCGGGCGGATGCGGGACGGGTCGTCATCGAAGTTGGGCAGCAGGAAGCGCCAGTGCGGCTGCCGGCCCTCATCCTCCAGGCGCTGGCGCCCGGCGGCGTCGAGACGCAGGCCGGCGCGGTCGTAGATCGGCGGCAGGCGCCGCGCCAGCTGGCGCTTGCGCCGCATGTCGAGCTCCTCCGGCGTCTCGTAGCAGGGGTAGAGCAGCCCCGCCCGCTTCAGCCGCTCCACGGCGTCGCGGTAGAGCTCGAAGCGCTCCGACTGGCGCGCCACCTCGTCGGGCGGGATGCCGAGCCACTCCAGGTCCTCGACGATCGCGGTGGCGAAGCGCTCCTCGGAACGGGCGAGATCGGTGTCGTCCAGCCGCAGCACGAAGGCACCGCCTTCGCGCCGGGCGACCAGCGCGTTGAGGAGCGCGGTGCGGGCGTTGCCGATGTGCAGGAAGCCGGTGGGCGACGGGGCGAAGCGGAGCCGGACCGTCATGTCCGGTCGCGGAACTTGTTGGTGATGGGATAGCGACGGTCGCGCCCGAAGTTGCGCCGGCTAATCTTCACGCCCGGGGCAGCCTGCCGGCGCTTGTATTCGGCGAGATAGAGCAGCCGCTCGATGCGGCGGACGACCTCGACATCGAAGCCGCGGGCGACGATCTCGGCGACGCTCAGCTCCTCCTCCACCAGCCCGGTGAGGATGGCGTCGAGCTCGTCGTAGGGCGGCAGCGAATCCTGGTCGGTCTGGTTCTCGCGCAGCTCGGCCGTCGGCGCCTTGGTGATGACGCGCTCGGGAATGACGACGCCGTCCGGGCCGAGCGCGTCCGGCGGCCGGTGGGCGTTGCGCCAGGCCGACAGACGGTAGACCTCGGTCTTGTAGAGATCCTTGATGGGATTGAAGCCGCCGTTCATGTCGCCGTAGAGCGTCGAATAGCCGACGGAGACCTCCGACTTGTTGCCGGTGGTGACCACCATGGCGCCGAACTTGTTTGAGACGGCCATCAGAATGGTGCCGCGCACCCGCGACTGGACGTTCTCCTCGGTGACGTCGGGCTCGCGGCCGGCGAACAGCGGGGCGAGCGACGTGCCGATCCCCTCCACGCCCGGCGCGATCGGCACGGTGTCGTAGCGCAGGCCCAGCAGGCCGGCGACCTCGGCGGCGTCGGCGATGCTGTCCGGCGAGGTGTAGCGGTAGGGCAGCATGATCGCATGGACGCGCTCGGGACCCAGCGCGTCGACGGCCATCGCCGCGCAGATGGCGGAATCGATGCCGCCCGACAGGCCGAGCACGACGCCCGGAAAGCCGTTTTTGTTCACGTAGTCCTTCAGGCCGAAGACGCAGGCGCGCCAGTTGGCCTCGTCGATCTCCGGCAGCGCGTGGATCGGACCGTCGACGCAGCGCCACTCCTCGCCTTCGCGGCGCCAGTCGAGGGCCACGACGGCCTCCTCGAACTGGGGGAGCTGAAAGCCAAGCGAGCGGTCGGCGTTGAGCCCGAAGGAGGCGCCGTCGAAGACGAGCTCGTCCTGGCCGCCGAGCTGGTTCACGTAGATCATCGGCAGACCGCTCTCCACGACCCGGGCGACCGCCACCTGCATGCGGGTGTCGGCCTTCAGCTGGTCGTAGGGCGAGCCGTTGGGGACGATCAGGATTTCCGCGCCGGTCTCCGCCAGGCACTCGACCACGTCCTCGACCCAGATGTCCTCGCAGATGGGCACGCCGACGCGCACGCCGCGCACCGAAATCGGCCCCGGCAGCGGGCCGGAGGCGAACACGCGCATCTCGTCGAAGACGCCGTAGTTGGGCAGCGCGACCTTGTAACGAAGCGCCGTCACCGCGCCGGCGTCGAGGCAGGCGACGGCGTTGTAGAGCTTGCCGTCGTCGCGCCACGGCGTGCCGATCAGCACGGCCGGGCCGTCGGCGGTGGTCTCCGCCGCCAGTGCCTCGACGGCGGCGCGGCAGGCGTCGGTGAAGGCATGCTTGAGGACCAGGTCCTCGGGCGGATAGCCGGAGATGAACAGCTCGGAGAACACCAGGATGTCGGCGCCCTCACCAGCGGCCGTCCTCAGCGTCTCGCGGGCGAGCGCGAGGTTGCCCTGGATGTCGCCGAGGACGGGATTGAGCTGCGCGACGGCGATGCGGACCGTGGAGGCGGCGTCGGGCATGGAAATCGTCATTGCTCTCGGGGCGCGCGCTCGGGCGCGGGGGAACGAGACGGTGGCCGCGGCGGCCCTCCCCGGGTCGGGCGGGCCATCGCCGGCATGGGCGCCCCCTGCTCTTAGCGCGCGGTCCCCGGAACCGCAATCGGCGCGGCGGCAGGTCTGATGCTAGCCGAACGCGTAGGTGTCCATCATCAGCGCGCCGTACTCGTGGGAGGTGTGGACCCGCCTGCCCTGCCCGGTCGCGCCCGCCGCGCCGAGGGCGGCGTAGAGCGGCATCAGGTGCTCGTCGGTCGGGTGGTTCTCGGCCGCGTACGGCGCCTGGGCGCGGTAGTCGAGCAGCGCCTCGACGTCGCCCTCGGCGATTTTCGCGTTCATCCAGTCGGCGAACGCCACCACCCACTCCGGGGCGTCCGCCTCGACCGGGTTGCGGCCGAGCTGGGTGCGGATGGCGCCGAGGTTGTGGGTGAGCGAGCCGGAGCCGACGACCAGGATGTTGTCGGTGCGCAGCGGCGCCAGCGCGCGGCCGAGCTCGAAGTGGTGGCGGGCGTCCTCGTGGGGCTGGACCGACACCACGACGACCGGGATGTCGGCGTCCGGGTACATCAGCGCCAGCGGCACCCAGGTGCCGTGGTCGTAGCCCCAGCGGGTGTCGACGGTGGCCGGCAGGTCGGCGTCGGCGAGGAGCCCCGCCACCCGCTCGGCGAGCGCCGGGTCGCCCGGCGCCGGATAGACGATCTGGCGCAGCTTCGGGTCGAAGCCGCCGAAATCGTAGATCATCGGCGGCGCAGCGACGCCGAGCACCGCCGGCCGGCGCGTCTCGTAGTGGGCGGAGACGATGACGATGGCGTCGGGGCGCGGCAGCTCGTGGCCGTAGCCGGCGAGGAAATGGCGCGCCGGCGTGTCCGACAGGATCAGCATCGGCGAGCCGTGGGAGACGAACAGGGAGGGCAGCATCGGGAACTCCGTGGCGACCGGACCGGCGGCCCCCGTGTCGGGCGCGGTCTGCGGCGTTCCCTCAAGTATAGGGATCGCCGATCGTCTCCGGCAGGGGCGCTGCCGGAGACGCAGTGTTCACAGAAGCCCGAACGATGGCGCGGCCGACGCCTATTCGGCGGCGGCGAACGGCACCTGGAAGCCCTGGCTGAGCCGTTCCTTGCGGACGTTCTCGGCCACCAGGAACGCCAGCTCGATCGCCTGCTCGGCGTTGAGCCGGGGATCGCAGTGGGTGTGGTAGCGGTCCGACAGGCTTTCCGCCGTCACCGCCCGCGCGCCGCCGGTGCACTCGGTGACGTTCTTGCCGGTCATCTCGATATGGATGCCGCCGGCATGGGTGCCCTCGGCCCGGTGGATGGCGAAGAAGGTCTCCACCTCGCGCAGGATGCGGTCGAACGGCCGGGTCTTGTAGCCGTTCATCGACACCGTGTTGCCGTGCATCGGGTCGCACGACCACACCACCGAGCGGCCCTCGCGGGTCACGGCGCGGACCAGGCCCGGCAGATGGTCGGCCACCTTGTCGGCGCCCTGGCGGACGATCAGCGTCAGCCGGCCGGGCTCGTTCGCCGGGTTGAGCACGTCGATCAGCCGGATCAGGTCCTCCGACGACATCGACGGGCCGCACTTCAGGCCGATCGGGTTCTTCACGCCGCGGCAGAAGTCCACGTGGGCATGGTCGAGCTGGCGGGTGCGGTCGCCGATCCAGACCATGTGGCCGGAGGTGGCGTACCAGTCGCCGGTGGTGGAATCGACGCGGGTGAGCGCCTGCTCGTAGCCGAGCAGCAGCGCCTCGTGGCTGGTGTAGAGGTCGGTCGAGCGCAGCTGCGGGGCGTTGCTCGGATCGATGCCGCAGGCGCGCATGAACGACAGCGATTCGGAAATGCGGTCGGCGATGGTGCGGTACTGGTGGCTCTGCGGGCTGTCGGAGACGAAGCCGAGCATCCACTGGTGCACGTTGTCGAGGTTGGCGAAGCCGCCCTGGGCGAAGGCGCGGAGCAGGTTCAGCGTCGCGGCCGACTGGCGGTAGGCCATCTCCAGGCGCGCCGGATCGGCGGCGCGGCCCTCGGGCGTGAACTCGATGTCGTTGATGATGTCGCCGCGGTAGCTCGGGAGCTCCACGTCGCCCTGCTTCTCGGTGGCCGAGGAGCGCGGCTTGGCGAACTGGCCGGCGATACGGCCGACCTTGGTCACCGGCGAGGCGGCAGCATAGGTCAGCACCACCGCCATCTGCAGGAAGACGCGGAAGAAGTCGCGGATCTGGTCGGGATGATGCTCGGCGAAGGATTCCGCGCAGTCACCACCCTGGAGCAGGAAACCCTTGCCTGCGGCGACACCGGCGAGCTCCGCTTTCAGCCGGCGCGCCTCGCCTGCAAAAACGAGCGGCGGATACGTCGACAGACGATCCTCGGCGGCGGCAAGGGCTGCTTCGTCCTTGTATTCGGGGACCTGAGCGATCGGCTTCGACCGCCAAGATGCTGGTGTCCACGGCTCGTTCATCGGTATCATTCCAAACAGTCGCTGCCTCATCGAGGCGCCAGAAGGCAAAATTTCACCCCCGCCGCGTCGGCGGGACGCCGTTATACACACGCGGGCAGTGTATTGGCCACCCATCATGGGGGCGCCCTCCCGGGAGGACCCCGTCTCGGGTCTCCCGCGGGCGCGCCACCGGATGGCGCCGACGGCCTGGAGCGGATTGAGGCATGGAGATCGATCACAGCCACGCGCCCGAGGCGATCCGGCGCCGGCTCGCCCGTGGCCCCAGTGTCTCCTATCTCCGCGACTGGGTCTACGGCGGCATCGACGGCACCGTCACCACGTTCGCCGTGGTGGCCGGATCGATCGGCGCGGACTTCTCGCCGAAGGTGATGCTGATCCTCGGCGCGGCGAACCTGTGCGCCGACGGCTTCTCCATGGCCGCCGCCAACTATTCCGCCAACCGCGCCGACGCGGAGGACTACCGGCGGCTGCGCGGCGTGGAGCGGCGGCACGTGCGGGTCTACCCGGAGGGCGAGCGCCAGGAAATCCGCGAGATCTTCCGCAACAAGGGCTTCGAGGGCGATCCGCTGGAAGAGATGGTGACGCTGATCACCGACCGGCCGGAGCTCTGGATCGACACCATGCTGGCGGAGGAGTACGGCCGCTCGAACGTCATCGCCAACCCGCTGAAGACGGCTGCCGCGACGTTCGCCTCGTTCGTGATCTGCGGCTCGGTGCCGCTGATGCCGTTCATCCTCGGCCTGCCGGAGGCGCCGACCATCGCCACCGCGCTGACCGGCGCGGTGTTCTTCGGCATCGGATCGGCGCGCAGCCGCTGGTCGACGCGCAACTGGGCCATCTGCGGCCTGGAGACCTTCGCGATCGGACTGACGGCCGCCGGCGTCGCCTACGGTGTCGGCGTCGGCCTCGCCGGGCTGTTCTGAACCGGAAGGCACGGCCCGGCAGCGCGCGCCCCAAGCATTAGCAGCGGTAACGAACGGACCAGAAGTCGCCGTTTGTCGGCGGCGGGTTGGCTCTGCAGACTCGTGGTCGAGCCCTCAGCCGGCGACCTGCGCCGCCGCTGGCCCTTCCACCGCTGCCGTCGAGGCCACCCATGTCCATCGTCACCCTTTCGGCAAGCGCTTCGCCGGCCTCCCGCAGCGCGCTCCTCGCCGAGCACGTCAACGCGTTGCTCGCCCGCCAGGCGATCGCAGCCCGGCACATCCGCATTGCCGGGCTTCCCGCCGAGGCACTCCTGACCGCCGATGTCCGCCACCCGGCCGTCGCCCAGGCAATCGACGCGGTGGCCGGCGCCGACGGGATCGTCATCGTCACGCCGATCTACAAGGCGTCCTATTCCGGGATCCTGAAGACGTTCCTGGACCTGCTTCCGCAGTTCGCCCTGAGGCGCAAGGCGGTGCTGCCGCTCGCGACGGGTGGAAGCCTCGCCCACGTGCTCGCGCTCGACTACGCGCTGCGGCCGGTGCTGCAGTCGCTTGGCGCCCATCACGTGGTGCCGGGCTATTTCGTGCTCGACACCTGGTTCGGCACCGGCGACGAGCCGATCGCCGACGACCGTGCGCGCGCGGACCTGATGCTCGCGGTCGACACGTTCGCGCGCTCCCTCGCCTCCGTCGGCGCGCTTGCGGAAACCGCGGTCTGAGAGACGGCGCCGCGCCGACCGTTCAGAGCAGACGGCGGAGCTCGGCGGACGCGGCACGAACCTCGACCCGGCAGGTGTTCGGCGCGCTCGCCTGGGAGAGCGTCGAGGTCGGCAGGTCGGAGGTGAGCGTGTTGGGATTGCCGCCGCGATCGACGATGGAGCCGTCGGGGAGCGCGACCGGGTCGAACCATCCGCCCGTCGGCAGCACGACGATCCCCGCCGCGATCTCCGGGTTGAGGCGCGCCGCGGCGAGGCAGCGGCCGCGACCGTTGAAGATCTCGACGATGTCGCCGTCTTCAATGCCGCGCGACGCCGCGTCGGCGGGATTGAGGTCGGCGACCTCGCAGCCGTTGCGCTTTGCGCCCTGGGCCACCGACGCACCCTCCAACTGGCTGTGGAGACGCTGGGCCGGCTGCGGGGACAGGAGGTGCAGCGGATGGCCGCCCCCGGCCCCCTCCTCCGGCTCCAGCCAGGCGGGATGGCCGGGCGCATCGGGATAAGAGAAGCCGGCGATCGTCGCGGAGGCGATCTCGATCCGCCCGGACGGGGTGTCGAGGGGCGCGCCGTCGGGATCGGCGATGAAGTCCGCCAGCGGCACGAACGGCGCCGGCGCGTCGGCATCGGCGTCGAGCGCCGCGTATCCGGCCTCCCAGAAGGCCTCGAAGGACGGAAGCTCGGGATGGTTCGTCCGGTAGCCGTCGTAGATCCGTTCGATCCACCCCATCTCGTCGAGCCCGCCGGTGAAGGTGTCCTCAAGCTGAAACTCGCGGGCGATGCGGGCGAAGATGTCCCGGTCCGACAGCACCGACCCGGGCGGCGGCGAGACCATCCGGCTGGCGACGAGCCAGTTGTCGCGGGAAGCGGCGACGATGTCGTTGCGCTCGAACGGCAGGCTCGCCGGCAAAACGATGTCGGCGTGGCGGGCGGTGGCCGTCCACACGGGTTCGTTGACGATCACCGTCTCCGGCCGCCGCCACGCCCGCGCCAGCCGGTTGAGGTCCTGGTGGTGGTGGAAGGGATTGCCGCCGGCCCACCAGACCAGCCGGATGTCCGGCAGCGGCAGCTCCCGGCCGTCGAACGACAGCGTTTCGCCGGGACGCTCGAGAAGCTCGGTGATGCGGGCCACCGGAATGAAGGTCTTCACCGGGTTGCGCCCCTGGGGCACCGACGGGCCGGAGACGCGCCGGATCGGCTGGCCGATGGAACTGGTGGCCGTCAGCCCGAAGGAATAGCCGCCGCCCGGGCGGCCGATCTGTCCGGCGATCGCGGCCAGCGCGACCAGCGCCCAGAACGGCTGCTCGCCGAAGCGGGCCCGCTGCAACGACCACGCCGCGTTGAGGGCGACCGTGCCCTCGGCCATCAGGCCGGCGAGCATGCGAATGGTGTCGGCCGGCATGCCGCTGATGGCGGCGGCCCATTCGGCGGATTTCGGGGTGCCGTCGGGCTCGCCGAGGAGATAGGACGCGAAAGCTTCGTAGCCGACGGCGTAGCGGGCGAGGAAATCCGTGCGCGCCCGTCCGGTGACGACCAGCTCGTGGGCGATGGCGAGCAGCACGGCGGTGTCGGTGTTGGGCCTGAGCCGGATGTACTCGATGCGCTCGCGGCCGGGGATGTCCGGTACGTCGGCGGCGACCGGGCTCACGACGATCACCCGCGCGCCCCTGTCCAGAATGCGCCCCAGCCATTCACCGGCCCGGTGGCGGCCGACGCCGCCCGCCCCCACCTGGGCGTTGCTCAGCCGGAAGCCGCCGAACGAGACCAGCGCGTCGGCGTGGGCGGCGATCAGGTCCCAGCTCGGCGCGTCGGCCTCCGCCCTGGCGCGCGCGCCGACGACGCGGGGCAGCAGCACGGTGGCGGCGCCGTAGCTGTAGGTGTGGGCGGAGGAGACGAAGCCGCCGCAGAGGTTCAGGAAGCGCTTGAGCTGGCTCTGGGCGTGATGCAGGCGGCCGGCGCTCGCCCAGCCGTAGGAGCCGGCGAAGATCGCCTCGTTGGAATAGGCCGAGCGCACCCGTTCGATCTCGCCCGCAACCAGCAGCGCCGCCTCGTCCCAGCCGAGCGGCACGAAATCGTCGCGACCGCGCCCGCGCCCGCGCGCCTCAAGGTCCGACCGCGCCTCCAGCCAGCCGCGCCGCACCATGGGGGTGAGCACCCGCTCGGGATGGGTGGCGAGGTCAAGATAGGCGGCCCCCACCGGGGACGGCGCCGGATCGCCCGCGAACGGATGCAGCTCCGGATCGCCGGAGGCGCCGCGCGCGACCTCGTAGGTGCCGAAATGCGAACCGAACAGATGCATCTGGGAGGCCCGTCCGCTGGAGGGTTCAATGGGTTCGGCGTCGCGCCGTCCTGGGTGATGTGCGGCCGGCGCACCACCGCGTGCCGGCCAGACACAGGATCTACAGGCCGCCGGAAACCGAGGCAACGCGGCCGGCGACGATCTCGGCGGTGAGGAAAGCCTCGCTCTGCAGCCATTCGCGCAGCCTGGCGATCGGCGGCTTCTCGCCCAGCGTCTCGGAGGAGAGGACGTAGAACCCCTCCTCCACGTGCACGTCGATGTCGAACAGGCGGACGAGCCGGCCGGACCTGAGGTCGGCCTCGACGAGGATGGAGCTCGACAGCCCGATCCCCTGGCCGTACGCGGCGGCTTCCAGCATCAGGCCGGCGTCGTTGAAGAACACGGCCTCGGCGCCCGACAGTCCGCCGCCCACGCCGGCCGCCTCGAACCACGTCGCCCACGGCACGGCGTTCTGGGCCTGCAGAAGCGGCATTGCCTGCAGGTCGGCCGGCGTGGCGATGCGGTCGCGCAGCTCCGGCGTGCACACCGGGAAGATCGGCTCGTCGACCAGCCGCTCGGCGCGCATGCCGGCAAAATTGCCGCTGCCCCAGCGGATGCCGATGTCGACGTCCTGGCGCTCGAAGTCGAGCGGGTCGGAGGACGCCAGCAGCGACACCTTGATGTGCTGGTTCTCCTCCATGAACTGCTTCAGCCGCGAGACCAGCCAGCGCAAAGCGAGCGCGGGGGCGGCGTTGATGCACAGCACCGCCGGCACCTTCGGGTCGCGCAGCCGCTCGCAGCTTCCTGCCAGGAGCGCCAGCGCCTCCTGCACCGATCCGGCGAGCACGGTGCCCTCGCGGGTGAGCTCCACCCGGCGCGTCAGGCGCCGGAACAGCCGGGTGTCGAGGAACTCCTCCAGCTGGCGGATCTGCTGGCTGACCGCCGAGGGGGTGACGCAGAGCTCGTCTGCCGCCAGACGGAAGCTGTTGTGCCGGGCGGCGGCATCGAAGGCGCGAAAGAGGTTGAGCGGGGGCAGCCGCGGCCCGCGCCGGGACGCGGGCCTCTGCTCCCTTGTCGTGTCGGCGGGGCGATCCATCTCGACGGCCTTTCGCGGAAACTGCACGACATCCTTCATG
This sequence comes from Amorphus suaedae, assembly GCF_053629675.1. Classification (NCBI taxonomy): domain Bacteria; kingdom Pseudomonadati; phylum Pseudomonadota; class Alphaproteobacteria; order Hyphomicrobiales; family Amorphaceae; genus Amorphus; species Amorphus suaedae. The sequence continues at coordinate 665,275 of NZ_JBRJIT010000001.1, forward strand.
TTCTATGCCGCCATTTCGTCGACGGGGCTGACATCGAGATACTCGCCGAGCTTCGGCAGCACCTCGCATCCGAAGCGCTCCAGCGAGGCGAGCGTCTCGCTCCGGCCGATGCCGGTGGGGCCCATCATGCAGCACAGATGGCTGGGCGCGAGGGCGGCGAGCTCCTCCCGCAGCTTCTCCACGCAGTAGTCGGGCGGGCCGATCACCGCCGTCTCCAGGAAGTCGTCGAGGGGCGGTTCGTCGTTGAGCGGCATGAGGCGGACGAAAGGCCCCTCCTTGTCGAGGACCCGCTCGTTGAGGGTGACCCAGGCGCGGGCGAAATCGCGCACGCAGCGCGCCGCGTGCAGCGCGTCCTCCTTGTCGTCGGTCACATAGACGAAGCGCTGCACGGCCAGCGGCATGGTGTCGGGGTTGCCGCCGGCGGCGGCCCAGTGGCCGGCGATGGTGCGCTTGGCGGCGAGCGCCGGCCCGATGCCGCGATGGCCGAAGCCGATGAACGGGGTGTGGCCACCCCTGGCGCACCGGGCCACCACCTCGGCGCGGCGGCTGGCGACGAAGGTCTGCGGCATCGCCATGCCGAACGGCCGCATCGGCAGCTCGCTGGCGGGGATGTCGTAGAACGTGCCGTGATGCTCGACCCGGCCGGTGGTCAGGCCCTGTTCCAGGATGTCCCAGATCTCGAGCATCCGGTCGACCCTGGTCTCCATATCGATGCCGAAGCGCTCGAACTCGTAGGGCTGATAGCCGGTGCCGAGCCCGAGCACGAGCCGGCCGCCGGTGAGCAGGTCGGCGAAGGCGGCTTCCTGAACCAGCCGCAGCGGGTTGTGGAACGGCAGCGCCAGCACCGCCGTCCCGAGCCGGATCCGCTGGGTGGCGGCCGCGCAGTGGGACACCATCAGCAGGGAAGACGGGCAGATGGAGTGGTTGGTGAAGTGGTGTTCGGCGAACCAGACGGTGTCGAAGCCGAAATCCTCGGCCATCGCCACCATGTCGACGGTCATCCTGAGGACCGACATCGGCGAGGTGTTGTGGTCGTAGAGACCCATCAGGTTGAACAGTCCGAGCCTGGTCATCGCGCACTCTCCTCCACCCGGTTCGCCGTTCCGCCGACGCGCGCGGTCATTCCGCCGCGCTGGCGCTGGCCCCGATTTCCGAAAACACCGTAGCGACGGACCGGCGGAACAGCTCCGTCATCTCCGCGATCCCGCCCTCGTCGATGATCAGCGGCGGGGTGAAGGCGATGCGGTCGCCGATGGAGCGCACGATGAGGCCGTTGCGGAAGCACTCGGCCTGGACGCGATCGCCCACCTTCAGCTCCGGGGCGAACGCCGTGCGGCCCGGCCCGGCGACGAACTCCACGCCCGCGAACAGGCCGACGCCGCGCACGTCGCCGACCATCGGATGGTCACCGAGCGACCCGAGGGCATCGAGGAAGACCGGCGAGACCGCCCGCACGTGGTCGAGGATGGCGTCCTCCTCGTAGATCCTGAGGGTCGCCAGCGCGACGGCGCAAGCGACCGGATGGGCGGCGAAGGTGAAGCCGTGGGCGAAGTTGCCGAGCTTGGCGCTCTCCGCCACCATCGCGTCGTGGATCTTCCGGGTGAGCAGCAGGGCGGAGATCGGCTGATAGGAGGCCGACAGCGCCTTGCCGCAGGAGATCATGTCGGGCTGCAGCCCGTAGGTTTCCGAGCCCCACATGTTGCCGGTGCGGCCGAAGCCGCAGATCACCTCGTCGGCGACGAACAGGATGTCGTACTTCTTCAGGATGGGCTGGATCAGCTCGAAATAGCGCGCCGGCGGGGTGATGGCGCCGCCGCCGCCCTGCACCGGCTCGGCGAAGAACGCCGCCACCGTGTCGGGATCCTCGTCGAGGATGAGCTGCTCCAGGTTGCGCGCCATGCGCTCGGAGAACTGCTCCTCGCTCTCGCCGTCCTCGTGCAGGCGGTAGTAGTGCGGGTTGTCGGCGTGGCGGAACACCGGCAGCGGCAGGTCGTAGTCGGCGTGCATCAGCGGCAGGCCGGACAGGCTGGCGGTGGCGATGGTGGAGCCGTGGTAGCCGCGCGTGCGGCCGATGATCTTCTTCTTGCGCGGCTTGCCGATGGCGTTGTGGTAGTACCAGGCGAGCTTGATGGCGGTGTCGTTCGCCTCCGAGCCGGAGCACTGGAACATCACCTTGGTGAACGGTTCGGCGCCCGGCGCGCGGGGCGCGATCGCGAGCAGCCGGTCGGCGAGATCGACGCTCGGCAGGTGACCGCGGGCGTGGAACACGTGGTAGAACGGCAGCTCCTGCATCTGCCGGTAGGCGACCTCGGCGAGGCGCTTCTCGCTGAAGCCGAGCGAGGCCGACCACATGCCGGCCATCGCCTCCAGGTAGCGCTTGCCGTCCTCGTCGAAGACGTAGATGCCGTCGCCGCCGGTGATCAGCGTGCCGCCGTCGCGCTCGAAGGTCGCGAGGTTGGTCTGCTGGTGGACCACGTAGGCCCGGTCGCGGGCGCGGGCGGAATTCGGCTGCATCGTCATCTCCCAAAAAACGAAACGCGCGCCATCACCGTCAGCCGGGGTCTCCCGGGCGGACGGAGACGGCCTCGGATTCAAGCGGTTGAGCGGCCGCCTTGCGCTCCGGGCGGCTCGCGCGGAACGGCACGGGACCGGACGACGCGGCGGCGGGACCGCCGGCCGGCGGATCGTCCTCGAAGCGCAGGTGCGGGATCGCGGCCAGGAGCTCGCGGGTGTAGGGGTCGGCCGGCGCGGCGAAGATCTCGCGGCTGTCGGCCTCCTCCACCACCCTGCCCGCCCGCAGCACCACGGTGCGGTCGCACATCATCTTCACGACGTTGAGGTCGTGGCTGATGAACAGGTAGCTGAGCCCGATCTCGCGCTTCAGCCGTTCCAAGAGCACCAGGATCACCGCCTGGACGGAGACGTCGAGCGCGGTGGTGGGCTCGTCGAGGACCAGCAGGTCCGGCTCCACCGAGATCGCCCGGGCGATGCCGACGCGCGCCTTCTGGCCTCCGGAGAGCTGGTGCGGCCGGCGGCCGAGCAGCTCGTGCGGGAAGCGCACCTGGTCGCAGAGCGCGCGGACCCGCTCGGCAAGCGCCCGGCCGCCGAGGCCGTTCAGGCGCCGGAGCGGATCGGCGATGGCGTCGAAGGCGGTCAGGCGCGGGTTGAGGCTGTCGGTGGGGTCCTGGAAGACGAGCTGGATGCGGCGACGCGCCGGCGCGGCGTGGAAGCTGCGCTCGGGGATGCCGCCGATGTCCTGGCCGTTGAACAGGATGGTGCCCGCCGACGGATCGATGAGCCGGCAGACGAGCCGCGCCACGGTGCTCTTGCCGGAGCCGCTCTCGCCGACGAGGCCGAGGCTTTCGCCCGGCGCCAGGGTGAACGACACGTCGTCGACCGCCGCCACGCCGTCGAAGCGACGGGTCAGGTTTCGCACGTCGAGGACCAGCCCCCGCCCCGGCTGGCGCGACGGCGGCCGGGCGGGCGGCAGCGGCTCGGCCGCCAGGTCCTCGATGCGGGTCTCGCGCAGCGGCGTCGCGGCGACGAGGCCGCGGGTGTACGGGTGCCGCGGATGGCGGAACAGCGTGCGCGGCGCCGCCGTCTCCACGAGCAGGCCCTTCTCCATCACCGCGACGCGGTCGGAGTGCTGGGCGGCCAGCCCGAGATCGTGGGTGATCAGCAGCATTGCCATGCCGCGCTCGCGGATGAGCGTCTCCAGCACCGACATCACGGCGCTCTGGGTGGTGGCGTCGAGCGCGGTGGTCGGCTCGTCGGCGATCAGCAGCGCCGGCTCGCAGGCGATCGCCATGGCGATCATCGCGCGCTGGCACATGCCGCCGGAGAGCTGGTGCGGGTAGGCATCGACGAGCCGGCCGGGATCGCGGAAGCGAACGGAGTCCAGAAGGTCCACCGCCCTCTCCCGCGCCTCGCTTCGGCGCATCGGCCGATGCGCGCGGATGGCGTCGCCGATCTGCTGGCCGATGCGGCGCACCGGGTTGAGGGCGGCGCGCGGGTTCTGGAAGATCATCGAGATGGACGAGCCGCGCAGCGCCCGCAGCCGCTTCGGCGTGGCGGTCGCGAGATCCTCGCCGAGGAAGTCGATGCTGCCGCCGGCGATGCGGGCGTTCGGGGCCATCAGCCGGATCGTGGCGGCGGCAAGCGTCGTCTTGCCGGAGCCGCTCTCGCCGACGATCGCCAGGATCTCGCCGCGATCGAGGCCGAGCGACACGTCGCGCACCGCCCGCACGTCGCCGGCAACCGTCGAGAAGGTCACGTTCAGGTCGCGGATGTCGAGGAGGCGCTCAGTCATCGCGGCCTCGCGGATCGAGCACGTCGCGCAGGCCGTCGCCGAGCAGATTGAAGCAGAGGACGGCGATCATCAGGGCGAGGCCCGGAAAGGCCACCAGCCACCACTTGCCGGAGGAGATGTAGCGGGCGCCCTCCGCCACCATGATCCCCCATTCCGGCGTCGGCGGCTGCACGCCGAGGCCGAGGAAGGACAGCCCCGCGGCGTTGAGGATCGCCCAGCCGAGGTTGAGCGAGATCTGCACCATCATCACCGGCAGGACGTTGGGCAGCAGCACGAACAGCACCACCCGCTGGTGGCTGTTGCCGGCGAGCCGGGCGGCCTCCACCCAGCCGGCGCCGCGCCGCGCGTTCACCTCGGCGCGCGCGAAGCGGATGTAGAACGGCAGGTTGATGATGGCGGTGGCGTAGATGATGTTGGAGACGCCGCTGCCGAGCGCGGCGACCAGCGCCATCGCCAGGATGAACAGCGGAAACGCCATCAGCACGTCGACGCAGCGGCCGACGATCTTGTCGAGCAGGCCGCCGACATAGCCGCAGAAGGCGCCGATCACCGCGCCGATCGCGAACGAGATCAGCACCGCCGAGGCGGCGATGGCGAGATCGAGCCGGGCCGCCGCGATCAGCCGGGACAGCACGTCGCGGCCGATCTGGTCGGTGCCGGCCCAATGGGCGGCGCTCGGCGGCGACAGCGCGGCGGCGGCATCGGAAGCGAGCGGGTCGTAGGGCACGATCCAGGGCGAGAACAGCGCGATCAGGATCAGGAGCACGGTGCCGACGCCGGCCGCGGCCGTCACCGGGTTGAGCCGGCGCAGGCGCGCTCCGAGCCGGCCGGGATCGGCCGCGACGCCCTCCCCGATGTCTCCGCTCGCGCTCATGCCAAGGACACCCGCGGATCGACGACGCGGTAGAGCACGTCGATGGTGAGGTTCACCAGCACGTAGAGCACCGCCATCAGGAGCACGAAGCCCTGCACCGGCGCGAAATCGCCGGCCATCAGGGCGTCGACCGAATAGGAGGCGATGCCGGGCCAGGCGAACACCTTTTCCACCAGCACGCTGGAGCCGAGCATGGTGGAGATCACCGTGCCGGAAATGGTCAGCACCGGGATCAGCGCGTTGCGCAGGCCGTAGACGACGATAATCCGGGCCGGGCTGAGCCCCACCGATTCAGCCGCCCGCACGTAGTCGCTTTTCATGACGTCGAGCATCGAGGCGCGGGTGATGCGCGACAGCGGCGCAATGACGAACAGCGCCAGCGTCAGCGCCGGCAGGACGAGCTGGCCGAGGGCCGAGCGGAAGGCCTCGAAGTCGCCGGCAACCAGGGTGTCGATCAGCAGGAAGCCGGTCACCCGCGGCGGGGTGATCATGAAGATGTCGATCCGCCCGGTCGGGTCCGGCGCCCAGCCGAGGAGGTAGTAGAAGACGTAGATGAACAGCAGGCCCGACACGAAGGTCGGCACCGCCACCCCGAACGTGCCGATCAGCCGGACCGCGTGATCGAACAGCGAGCCCGGACGCAGCGCCGCCGCGACGCCGAGCGGCAGCGACACCGCGAACGCGATGATCAGCGCCGTCAGCACCAGTTCCATGGAGGCCGGCAGCCGCTGCCACAGGTCGGTGACGACCGGCTGTCCGGTGGTCATGGAGTGGCCTAGGTCCCCCTGGGCGAGATCGCCGAGATAGAGGACGAACTGCTCCGGGATCGGCCGGTCGAGACCGAGCCGTTCCCGGATGAGCGTGATCTCCGCCTCGCCGGCCGAGGGCGAGGAGGCGAACAGGCTGGCCGGATCGCCGGGCAGCACGCGCATCAGGACGAACGTCAGGGCGAGCACCCCGAACAGGGCCGGAAGCGCCGAGGCCAGACGCCTCGGCACGGCCACGAGCAGGAATCTCAGGAAAGTCATGGCTCGACCCACCCCGTCGGACACGCCCGCCGCAGCCCCGGGCGACGCACCGGCCCATTGAGGCCGATGCATCCACCCGCGCGCGGCGGCGTGCGCGCCTTCACCGCCCTACTTCCGCTCCAGATCGCGGATGTCGACATAGTAGTGGTACCAGGTCGTGAAGCCGTCGATGTCCTTGCCCATGACGACGTCCTGGGTCGGCTGCCACAGGAGCGCCATCGGCACCTGGTCGGCCGCCATGCCGATGAGCTTCTTCGCGATGGCATCGTACTTGGCCTGGTCGGCCTCGTAACGCGCCTTCGGCAGCAGATCGTTGACCTCCTCGTTGTTCCAGCTCGAGAAGTTCCAGCGCGACTCGCCGCTCATGAAGATGCGGAAGAAGTACTCCGCCGACGGGAACATGGCGTAGGACCGCTCCAGCAGCAGCGGGAGCGTCTTCTTGGTTTCCGCCTCGGCCATCTGCGGATCGGGCAGCTTGTCGATCGTGACCTTGATGCCGATCTTGCCGAGGGCCTCCTGGACCAGCGAGGCCGCCGGATCGGCCCAGGTGGCGCGGTTCACGCCGAACGACAGCGTCGTCTCGAAGCCGTCCGGATAGCCGGCGTCGGCGAGCTTCTTCTTTGCGAGCTCAAGATCGGTGTGCAGCGGCAGCGGCTGCGGGAAGCCGGAGGTCTCCGGCTCGCCTTCCCACGACGCGCCGTAGAGCTTGCCGCCGAGGCCGGATACGGCGGTCGCCAGCATGTCGTCGTAGGGAAGCGCCAGCGCGACGGCCTGGCGGACCCCGGGATTGTCGAACGGCGCCATCCGCGTGTTGAAGATCAGCGCCGTGAAGGCGGTCGGCATCGGCGCGGACACCACCTTCGCGGTGCCCTTCTCGCGCAGCGCGATCAGGTCCTCGGTCTGCAGGTCGATGGTGATGTCGGCGTCGCCCCGCTCGACGAGGTTGGCACGCGTGGAGGCATCGGGAACGGTCTGCATGATGACCCGGGCGAACGCCGGTGCCTCGCCGCCGGTCCAGTCCTCGTTGCGGGCGAGCGCCACCTGCTGGCCCGGCTTGTAGGTCTCGACCTTGAACGCGCCGCTGCCGGCCGTGTTGGTCTTCAGCCACTCGACGCCCCACGGATCGTCGGGGCCGGCTTCCTTCTGGACAAGCTTGCTGTTGAACATCGGCGCGTAGAGCGAGGCGAGGTTCGGGAGCGTCAGCCGGTCGACCTTCGGCAGGCTGATCTCGACGGTCTTGTCGTCGACCACCTTGAACTGGTCGGGGCTGGTCAGCGACCCGGTCTTGAGCTGGGCCTTCGACATGGTCTCGGCCGTCACCGCGCGGTCGAGCGACCACTTCACGTCGTCGGCCGTGACCGGCGTGCCGTCCTGCCACTTGGCGTCGGGACGGAGATGGAAGGTGATGGTCAGGCCGTCCGGGCTGACCTCGTAGCTCTCGGCGAGTTCGCCGCGCATCGCGCCGAAATCGAACACGTAGGTGCCGGCGGCCGGGTCGGCGGGCTTGCGCTCGAAGGCGACGAGCCGGTCGTAGGTGGCCGCACTCAGCGAGACCGCCGCCGGCGTGGCGCCGAGCATCATCGGGTCGAGGGTGTTGACGGTACCTCCGGTGACGTAGCGGAGCGTCTCCGCCCGTGACTGGGCCTGGGCTGGAGCGTCCGGGAGAAGGGCCATCGAAACGGCCCCGGCGAGTGCAAACAGACTGCGTCGGTTGAAGCGAAACATGGTCGTGGACCTTCCCCTGCGTGTCGGGCGAACCCCGGAGGCCTGCGACCTCCGGCGTCCTATTCGGCAGCCTCCGGCTGCTCGTCGGCGCTCTTCCCGGCCGCTTCCCCCCAGTTCTCACCATAGTCTCGTCGCGCGGCCTCCTCACTGACGTAGCCATAGGCCACGTCACGCCGCACGAGTTCCGGATCGCGTTCCGACGGCGGGCCGAACCCGCCGGCGCCGGCCACGTGAAAGACCAGTCGCGATTCCGCCGGCGCGATGAACGCGCCCTTGCCCCGGATAGGACGGGACGTTCCGTCAGGCAATTCAAGATCGATCCTCGAGGTCGCCCCCGCCTTGCCGCCGGCCTGGCCGAACGGCGGCGTGAGCACCCGTTCGCAGCACGTCGCGCAATGGACGTCGCGCATCAGGATCCGCCACGTGCGGCGCACGCCGAGGCCGCCGCGCCATTTGCCGGCGCCGCCGGAATCCGGCACCAGCGCGTATTCCTCGACGCGCAGCGGGAAGCTCATCTCCAGGATCTCGACCGGCGTGTTCATCATGTTGCCGATCGGCGTGGAGACCGCGTTCATGCCGTCCTTCACCGGACGGGCGCCGAAACCGCCCTTGGTCACCTCGTAGCTGATGAACGTCTCCTCGGTGCGGTAGTCGGTGCCGCCGAAGATGACGACGCCGCCGGTGCCGTGGGAGCCGGCCGGCACGTTGCCCGGCGTCAGCGCGTACATCGCCGCGAACACCATGTCGCCGATGCGCACCGACATCTCGTGGTTGGCGTAGGTGACGGCGGCGGGCTCCTGGGCGTTGACCACGCAGCCCTTCGGCGCGCGCACGTCGACCGGCCGCCAGGCCCCGGAATTCGGAGGGATGAGGCTGCCCGGATCGAGGATCATCTTCAGCGCCGCGAACACGCCGGAGCGGGTGACCGTCAGCGGCGAGTTCATGGGCCCGGAGACGCGCGGATCGGAGCCGTCGAAGTCGAGCACGATGGAATCGCCGGTCTTGGTGATCTTCAGCTTCACCCGGAACTGCGCGTCCTCGGTCTCGCCGGGCTCCAGGATGCCGTCGCCGTCGATGGTGTCCTCGAAGGACGAGGTGCCATCGGGAACGCGCGCGAGGGCGGCCCGCATCATCGTTTCCGAATAGTCGAGGATGCGGCTCATGATCTTCAGGAGTTCGTCGACGCCGTATTTCTCGGCGAGCCCCTGCAGGCGGGCGACGGCGCGGCGGTTGGCGGCGACCTGCGCCCTCAGATCGCCGACACGCTCGCCGGGGGCGCGGACGTTGGCGAAGATGAGCGCCTCGACGTTGGGGTCCGGCTTGCCGTTCACGTAGATGCGGACCGGCGGCATCCGCAGCCCCTCGCCGTAGATCTCGGTGACCGCGCCGTAGCTGCCCGGCGTAGCGGAGCCGATGTCCGGCCAGTGGGCGCGCACGCAGCCATAGCCGATCAGCGTGTCGCCCCAGTAGGCCGGCATCACCACGTTGACGTCGGGCAGGTGCGAGCCGCCGTGGTAGGGATCGTTGTGGATGAAGACGTCGCCCGGATCCGGGTTCGGAAAGGCGGCGACGACGCTGCGCACCGCGTCCGGCATCGACCCCAGGTGGACCGGCAGATCCGGCCCCTGGGCGACCATGTTGCCGCTCGCGTCGAAGATCCCGCAGGAATAGTCGCCCGCCATCTTCAGGAGCGGCGAATAGGCGGTCTTGGCGAGGACGATCTTCATCTCCTCCGCCGCCGACAGAAGCGCGTTCTTGACGATCTCGAAGCGCGCGGCGTCAACGCCCAGCTCGGCCCGGTCAAGCATGGATGTGGCTCCGCTTCTCGGCGATGAGAAATCCGCTGGCATCGACCCGCGCCGACCATTCCGGCGGCACCACAACGGTCGATTCCAGCGATTCGATGATGGCGGGGCCCTCGATGGTCGCGCCCTCGGCAAGGCCCTCGCGCCACAGCACCGCGGTCTCCACGAAGCCGGTGACGGGGAACCAGACGTCGCGGCGCGCCGAGCGGGCCGCCTCCGGCCGCCCCGGCTGGGCGAGCGTCAGCGCCGGCCGCTTGCCGAGCGCGGTCAGGCGGATGTTGACGATCTGCACCGGCTCGGCCTCGTTGGAATGGCCGTAGGTCTGCTCGTGCTTGCGGTGGAAGGCCTCGGCGAGGAGCGCCACGGTTTCCGCCGTGATCGGTCCGTCGACCATCGGGACGGTGAGTTCGTAGGCCTGGCGGCGGTAGCGCACGTCGGCGAAGCGCTGGAGCTGGCGCTGGGCGGCCGGCACCTTGGCGGCGTCGAGCATGGCGGTGCCTTCCGCCTCCATCGCCGCCACCGCTTCGGCGAGGCGCGCCAGCTCGACGCTGGCGAGCTCGGCGTAGAGGGTGCGGGAATAATCGCGCTTGAGGTCGGTGGCGACCAGCCCGAGGGCGGAGAAGGCCCCCGGCGCCGGCGGGATGATGACGCGCGGGATGCCGAGCTCGGAGGCGAGCGCCATGGCGTGGATCGGCCCTGCCCCGCCGAAGGCGATCATGACGAATTCCTGGGGGTCGTGGCCGCGCTCGACCGAGACGATGTTGAGCGCCTCGACCATGTTGGCGTTGACGACCTCGATGACGCGCGCCGCCGCCTCGGACGCGGTCAGGCCGAGCGGATCGCCGATGTGGCGCTCGATCGCCGCGACCGCGCCGGCATGGTCGATGGCAAGGCCGCCGTCGAGCAGCGCCACCGGGTTCAGATAGCCGAGCACGACGTTGGCGTCGGTCACCGTCGGCAGGGTCCCGCCCTTGCCGTAGGCGACCGGGCCCGGCAGCGCGCCGGCGCTGTGGGGGCCGGCCTTCAGCGAACCGCCGGGGTCGATCCAGGCGATCGAGCCGCCGCCGGAGCTGACCTCGGCGAGATCGACGACCGGCACCCGGATCGGGTGGCCGGTGCCGTTGATCCAGCGCTTGGCGTGGCTGGCGCCGCCGACCTCGTAGTCGGCGGTCACGGCGATTTCGCTGTCGACGATGACGCTGGCCTTGGCGGTGGTGCCGCCCATGTCGAACGAGATGATGCGGTCCTCGCCGAGCTGGTTGCCGACGAGCGCGGCGGCGATGACGCCGGCCGCCGGCCCCGATTCCACCGCCTGGGCGGGCATCCGCAGGCATTCGGCGATGTCGACGACGCCGCCGCTCGATCCCATCACGTGGAGGTCGGGCATCCCCTCGCCGCGGACCGCCTCGCTCAGCCGCTCCAGGTAGCTCTTCAGCAGCGGGCCGACATAGGCGCAGACGGCGGTGGTGCTGGCGCGTTCGAACTCGCGGATCTCCGGCAGCACGTCGCAGGAGAGGTACACCTGGACGCCCGGCAGGCCGGCGCGCAGGAGCTCGCCCAGACGCCGCTCGTGGGTGTCGTTGAGGAAGGAGAACAGCAGCGACACGGCGACCGTCTCCACGCCGCTGGCGCGCAGCGCGGCGACCAGCGGCGCCGCCTCGGCCTCGACCAGCGGCGTCACCACCTCGCCCTGCGCGTCGACGCGCTCGGTGATCTCGTAGCGGTGGAGGCGCGGCACGAGAACCGGCGGCGGGTCCTGGAAGAGGTCGTAGAGGTCAACGCGGGTCGAGCGGCGCAGCTCCAGCAGGTCGCGGAAGCCGCGGGTGCCGACGAAGGCGGTGCGGGCGCCCTTCCCCTCCAGGAGCGCGTTGGTGACGATGGTGGTGGCGTGGGAGAGCAGCGCCACGTCCGCCGCCGCGATATCGGAGCCGGCCAGGCCGCCGGCGAGACCCGCCAGCACGCCCTCGGCGAAGTCCAGCGGGGTCGTCGGCACCTTGGCGACGCCGATGCGGCCGGTCGCCTCCTCCACCATCGCGACATCGGTGAAGGTGCCGCCGATATCCACTCCCACTCTCCAGCTCATCTGCACTCCATCCACGCTTTCCAAGGCAATTGACATGCCATCCGGGGGCTCGGGCGCGCCCCGGTCGACGGGCTCACGCGTAGGCGCGGGCTGGCAGCGGCGCCGCCGGCGGGCGCCGTCCGATCTCCTCGAGCGGCCCGACTTCCTTCTCGATCAGCGGGATCACCTCGGTGACGAAGCGCTCCAGCGAGCGGCGGGCCCGGGCGATGGGCATGTCGCCGAACTGGAAGAAGCAGTTGTAGTGGATCGGATCGAGGGTCCGGATGTCCTCGACGATGCGCTCGGCGCAGCGGTGCGGATCGCCGATGACGAAGTTGTCGCGGAAATCCTCCAGGCTCGCCTCGTCGGGCAGCGGCACCGGGGCCAGCCGGGCGCCGTCGAGGGCGAGGATCGAGGCGCGCAGCGCGTACACCATCCGCGCGTAGGAGCGGCCGCGCTCCGCCGCCTCGAGGGCCTCGGCCTTGTCGTCGGTGATGGCGATGTACTGCTGCGCCGCCAGCGGCATGGTGGCGGGATCGAGGCCGGCCGACGCCCACGACTTCAGCGCGTGCGCGCGCGAGGCGGCGAAGGCGCCGGGCTTGCCGGCCCAGGCGCCGGAGACGAACGGCACCGCGCCGAGCGGCCCGAGCCGGGCGAGGATCGTCGGATGCAGCGACGTCATGAACAGCGGCGGCATCGGTCGCTGCGCCGGACGCATGGCAAACACCGTCTCGGGCGCCGAGAAGTGCTTGCCGGAGAACGCGACGCGGCCGGTGGAAAGCGCCTGCTCCACCACCTCCCAGTATTCCAGGAAGACCTCGTTCTTCTGCTCGATGTCGATGCCGAAGCGGTCGAACTCGTAGCGCTGGTAGCCGCTGCCGAGGCCGAGCGCGGCGCGGCCGCCGCTCTGCTGGTCGAGCAGCGCGATCTCCTGGGCGACACGCAGCGGATTGTGGAGCGGCAGCACCACCACCGCGGGGCCGAGCTTGATGCGCGACGTGGTGCCGGCCAGGTGCGCCGCCATCATCAGGGGGGAGACGGAGAGCGAGTAGTTGGTGAAGTGGTGCTCGGCGAACCAGGCGGTGTCGAAGCCGCCCTGGTCGGCTAGCTCCACCATCGTCCGCGTGTCGTCGACGACACCGGCAATCCCGCCGGGATTGTCCTGGTGCGTCATGAGATTGAAGAGACCGAACTTCATGACCAACTCCGCAGCGCTCGGGCGAAACCGGACAGGGCCGGTGGTTCGTCGATGCCAGGAGTGTCGGGGCCCATGCCGGAGCCCACAACGGATTATTCGTTGCAGACAGGACACCGACGCTAACCGGGACGTGCACACGTAAGCGTCACTTAAGTCGATCGCCTAGATTCTATGCATAAGAGACGCAGGGGCGGCAGCGGTGCGTGCGATCCCGGCACGCCGGGAGCAAAATGGCACGCCAAATGGGGCGGCTTCCCGCGCAAGGAAGTCGCTCCAACCATCTGAAAATTCGAAGTTTCTGTCGATCGGGCGCTGGCGGCGCGATGGCCGGAAGGCGTCAGCGGCGCTTGAAGCGGGTGGCGCCGGCGGTGGCGAGCGCATCGTCGACCAGCACGCGTTCGGCCGGCGACAGCGTCTGGGCGCGGGGATAGAGCGGGTCGGCGCGATCATCGAGAATCGGAACGTGCCAGCCGTCGGTGGTGGCCATGAACTCGGCGACGCCCTCCTCGCCGAACACCTTCAGGTAGCCCTGCAGGACGCAGTCGACATAGCTCAGGAGCACCGGAAAGCGGCGGCTGCCGTAGCGGTCGTGGGCGGACTTCACGCGGTAGACGTAGACCTCGCCCGGGTGGGCGTAGTCGGTTTCCGGGGCGACGCCCTCGGCGCCGACCGTCAGCCGGTCGTAGTGGCGCTCGCGCCGGTCGAGCGTCGGCAGGCTCACGCGGTTCTCCGAGGCGAGCACGCCGCGCACGACGCTGTCGGGCTCGGCGGCGCGGATGGTGAGCGAGCAGGCGCCGGAGAGCAGCGAGCGGCGGGTGGAGACACGCCACGCCCGGCGGAAGCCGTTGAGCCGAGCCGGGATGACCTCGTGGCTCTGGGGCCGCGTGGCCGAGTTCACCAGCGAGCCGTAGCCGAAATAGTGGAAGACGCCGCCGTCGGCGGCCGCCTCGGCCGCCATGCTCACTCCGCCGCTTCGCGAACGTGCCGTTCCGGCTTCATGCGCATGGTCACCAACTCTTCGGCGGCCGACGGATGGACGGCGATGGTGGCGTCGAAGTCCGACTTGGTGGCGCCCATCTTGATGAGGATGCCGACGAACTGGATCATCTCGGCCGCCGCCGGACCCATGATATGGACGCCGAGGACGCGATCGCTGTCGCCGTCGACGACGAGCTTCATGAGCATCTTCTCGTTGCGGCCCGACAGGGTGTGGAGCATCGGCCGGAAGGACGTCTTGTAGATGTCCACGACCCGGAACGCCGCGCGCGCCTCGGTTTCGGTCAGGCCGACGGTGCCGATCTCGGGGCTGGAGAAGACCGCGCTGGCGACGGAGGCGTGGTCGACCTTCACCTCGCGACCGCCGAAGACGGTGTCGGCGAAGGCGTGGCCCTCGCGAATGGCGACGGGCGTGAGGTTGATGCGGTTGGTGACGTCGCCGACGGCGTAGATCGACGGCACGCTGGTGCGCGACCATTCGTCGACGACGATGGCGCCGTCGGGGCCCAGCTCCACGCCGAGCTTGTCGAGGCCGAGACCGTCGGTGTTCGGCCGGCGGCCGATGGCGAACATGATCTCGTCGGCGGCGAGCACGTGCCCTGCCCGCGTCCGGCCGATCAGCCCGGCGTCGGTCTTCTCGATGTCGCTGAAGACGTCGCCCAGGATGATCCGGATGCCCTTCTCCTCCATCTCGGCGTGAAGAGCGTTGCGCAGGTCGTCGTCGAAGCCGCGCAGGATCTCCTCGCCGCGATAGACGAGCGTGGTTTCCGCGCCGAGGCCGTTGAAGATGCCGGCGAACTCGACCGCGATGTAGCCGCCGCCCGCGATGACGATCCGCTCGGGAAAGCGCTCGAGGTGGAAGGCCTCGTTGGAGGTGATGACGTGCTCGACGCCCGGCAGCTTCGGATCGACGTTGGCGCGCCCGCCAGTGGCGATGAGGACGGTGCCGGCGGTGACGCAGCGGTCCTCCGCCTCGAGATAGACGCGGTGCTCGCTCTCCAGCGTGGCGCGGCTGCGGATCGCGGTGACGCCGGCGCCCTCGAGGTTGCGCAGGTAGGCGCCCTCGAGGCGGTCGATCTCCCGGTCCTTGTTGGCGATCAGGGTCGGCCAGTCGAACGACGCGCCGTCCAGCCCGCTCCAGCCGTAACCGGCGGCGTCCTCGAACGCTTCGGAGAAGTGCGAGGCGTAGACCAGGAGCTTCTTGGGAACGCAGCCGCGGATGACGCAGGTGCCGCCGTAGCGGAACTCCTCGGCGAGCGCGACGCGGGCGCCGTGCTGGGCGGCGATGCGCGCCGCGCGCACACCCCCCGATCCGCCGCCGATGACGAACAGGTCATAATCGAATTCGGCCATTGTGCCCTCACCGTCCGACCGGCCAGCCGCCGGTCGCGGTCCGTTGCGATCCCGAAGCGGGAGGATACCGCACGGGCGCGGAGTTTCCCGACCGGATCCCCCTCCAGATCAGGTGATCCGGATGCGCCGGCCGCCCGGTCCGGATCGCACCGATCCCGGCGGCGGGCACCTGCTCAGATGGGCGTTCGCGCGCGCTGGCGCAAACCGAGCCGGCCGGGCGCGTGACCCGGCCGTCACTGCACGCTTAGAGCGGCGCGCCCTGCGCCTGCATCCGGCGGCGCACTTCCTCGACCATCTCGGTCGACAGCGCATCGGCCCACTGCTTGGACGCACCCACCGACAGGGCGGAGATGCTGGGGCTGAGGTCGGCCACCTTCTCGCCGATCGGCGAGGTGTAGAACGCCGTGATCTCGTCCAGCTCCTCGATGGAGAAGCGGCGCGCCCAGATTTCCTGGATCGTGCGGTCGAGCTGCGGGCGACGCTGGGCCATCTCGATGGCGACCTGGGTGGTCACTTCCTCGATCTGGCCGGCGAGAGCCGGATAGCTGCGGGTAAACAGGCCCGTGGTCTGCTCGGCGATCGTCGGCAGGATCTGGTCGAACCCTTCCGTCGCCTTCGACGCATCGATCGCGCGCTGGGCAGCGTGGAGATGCTCCTGCGTGAACGTCTGCTGCTCGCCGGACTGGCCGGAGCCGGTCGACGTCTGGGCGTAAAGGCTCGAAGAGCCGGCCATTACGAGTGCCGCGGCCATCGCCACGCCCGCCGTACGGCTCAAGGAGATAAAGCGCATAAACGATCTCCGCATGTTGGTTCGTTGACGCACCGACCGAACGGGTTCAGGCCGGCACAAGGTGAATGACTGCATCGGTGTCGGCTATCAGCGCCGCGCTCGCAAGTCCTATGAACAATCCGTGCTCGACGACGCCGGGCACCGAATTGAGGGTTTCGGCTAGCGCTTCGGGCTCGGGAATTCGCCCGAACGCCGCATCGACGATCAGATGGCCGCCATCCGTCAGGTAGGATCCACCGCCCGCCGCTTGCCTGACGGTGAGCGGGCCGTCAAGCCCGAGGGCCTGGCTGCGGGACCCGATCGCGCGCAACGTGGCCTGCAGACCGAACGGGACAACCTCGATCGGGAGCGGGAACCGGCCGAGCGTTTCGACGCGCTTGGAGGCGTCGGCGATGACGATCATCTTCGCCGAGGCGGCCGCCACGATCTTCTCGCGCAGCAGCGCGCCGCCGCCGCCCTTGACCAGCCGCAGCCGGTCGTCGAGCTCGTCGGCGCCGTCGACGGTGAGATCGAGCTCTGGCAGTTCGTCCAGCGTCGACAGGGGAATCCGGAGTTCGCGGGCCAGCGTCGCGGTGCGTTCGGAGGTGGCGACGCAGTCGACGGTCAGCCCTTCCGCAACGCGCTCGCCGAGAAGCCGCACGAAGATTTCCGCCGTCGACCCGGTGCCGAGGCCAAGCCGCATGCCGCGTTCGACGTGGGCAAGGGCCGCGGCCGCCGCCTTCTCCTTCATCGATGCCGCGCCAGCCTGATCGTTCATGCGTCCATCGTTCCCATTGCAAGCCTGCGTGCGGGCGGAAGCGTTCCGTGCCCGAACCTGACCGGTGCACTTAGAGCATTTTCGGGCAAAGGGGAATCGGGGATGCGGCCGCTTCCCGGGTGAAACGCCGCAGACCCGGGCCTCCCGCCGCGGTGTTCCGCCGGGGCGCTTCCTGCTATGCGGGGCGGCGAACCGCACACCCGGAGTTTCCCATGACGCGCCCACACACGCTGGTGTTCGACCTGGACGGCACCCTCGTCGAAACCGCGCCGGACCTGACGGCCGCCCTCAACACGGTACTGGCGATCGAGGGCCTGCCCCGCGCCGACCCGATTCGCGCCCGCAACGCCATCGGCCACGGGGCGCGGGCGATGATCCACCGGGCGCTCACCGACATTTCCGAGCCGGCCGACGATGCGCGGCTGGACCGGCTGCTCGCCGAGTTCCTGGACTACTACGTGGAGCACATCGCCGACGAGAGCCACGTGTTCCCGGGCGTGCTGGAGGCACTCGACCGGCTCGGGGCCGACGGCTGGCAGTTCGCGGTGTGCACCAACAAGCGCGCGCCGCTGGCCAACAAGCTGCTCGACGCGCTGGACCTCAGCCGCCGCTTCCAGGTGATCGCCGGGCCCGACACCTACGGCATGGCCAAGCCCGACCCGGCGCACCTGCTGCGCACGATCGAGGCCGCCGGCGGCGACGCCGCGCGGGCGATCATGGTGGGCGATTCCCGCACCGACGTGGACACCGCGCGGGCGGCCTCCGTCCCGGTGATCGGCGTCGACTTCGGCTACACCGACACGCCGATGGCGGAGATCGGCCCCGACGTGGTGATCAGCCACTACGACGCGTTCGAGGCGGCGGTGGACCGGCTCGTCGGCGGCTGGGGCTGAGCCCTACTTCGCCGCCTCGCCGAACGGCGGCGCGACCTGGCGGCGCCGCGACAGCGGCAGCGTGACGGAGAACTCCGAGCCCTCCGGGCCGGTGGCGACGAGGCGGATGTCGCCGCCGAGCACCCGGGCGATCTGCATGGAGATCGCCAGCCCCAGCCCGCTGCCCTTGGCGTCGCCCGCCCGGTCGTTCCAGGCGCGCGAGAACTTGGTGAACAGGTGGCCGCGCTCGTCGGCCGGAATGCCGGGCCCGTTGTCGGAGATCCGCACGTCGACGAGGTCGTCGAGGACGGAGAACGACAGCCGGACCTCGGGGTCGGGCGAGGTGTTGAACTTGATGGCGTTGGACAGCAGGTTGACGAACACCTGCTTCAGCCGGTCGGCGTCGACGTCGACCAGCGCCGGCCAGGTCTGCGGCGCCATCATCAGCCGGACGCCGCGCCGCTCGGCCAGCCCGCTCATGATCGCCATCGCCTGCTGCAGCACGACGGCGGCGTCGATGGTCACCATCGTCCAGTTGACCTGACCGCTTTCCATGCGGTTGAGGTCGAGGATCTCGTCCAGCAGCCGGGTCAGCCGGCGGCTTTCCTCGTCGATGATGGTGACGAAGCGGCGGGCGCGCTCCTCGTCGAGCTGATCTGACTGCACCAGCAGTTCGGCGAACGAGCGGATCGAGGTCATCGGCGTGCGCAGCTCGTGGCTGACGCGGCTGAGGAAGTCGTCCTTCATCCGGTCGAGCTGGGTGAGCTTCTCGTTGGCGTCGCGCAGCTGCTCGGCGATGCGCTCCAGCTCGGCGGACTTGTTCTCCAGCTCGCGCGAATAGCGGATCGCCTCGCGGGTCTCGTCGAGCAGCGCCATCACGGTGTCGACGGCGATGGGCTCGCCCTTGGCGATGCGCGACACCATCAGCCCGGCCGACGAGGCGCCGATGCCCGAGGCGAGCTGGCGCTCCACCAGGGCGATGAACTGGGGATCGGGCAGCGGCAGCCGCCCCGCCCTGCCCTGGCGCGCCGCCTGGGCCTCGAAGACGGTGCTGGTGCGCTCGGCGCCGAGGATGCGCTCGCTCAGCCGGTAGAGGTCCTCCGCCCGCGCCGAGCGCGGCAGCACCGGCTCCTCGGCGGCGGGCGAGCGCGCGAACACGTCGACGAACAGCGCGCTCTGCAGCCGCTCCATCGGCGACTGGACGGTGCCGATGGAGACGAACACGTAGGCGGCGACGTTGAGCGTCAGGCTCCAGAACATCGAATGGACCAGCGGGTCCCAGCCGGCGAGGCCGAGCAGCGCCGTCGGGTGCAGCAGGCTGAGGCCGAAGATGCCGCCGTCGATCAGCCAGCCGAGCGACCAGCCGCCGGCCCCGAAGCTCGGGATCAGCAGCGTGTAGGCCCAGACCAGGAAGCCGATGACGAGCCCCGACAGCGCGCCGGCCCGGGTCGCCCGCCGCCAGAACACGCCGCCCACCAGCGCCGGCAGGAACTGGGCGACGCCGACGAACGAGATCAGCCCGATGGAGGCGAGCCCGCTCGGCCCGGCGGTGCTGCGGTAGTAGAGGTAGCCCAGCGCGAGGATGGCAACGATGCTGACGCGGCGGATCAGCAGCACGGTGCGCGACAGGTCGCCCTGGGCGTGACTCTCGATCAGCCGGGTGCGCAGCAGGAGCGGCGTGATCAGGTGGTTGGAGATCATGATCGACAGCGCGATCGACGACAGGATCACCATCGAGGTGCCGGCCGACAGCCCGCCGATGAAGGCGAGGATGGCGATCCACTCGTAGCCGGCGGCGAGCGGCACGGTGAGCACGAAGAGGTCTGGGTTGGAGCCCACCGGCAGCAGCGTCATGCCGGCGATGGCGATCGGCACGACGAACAGGCTGATCAGCAGCAGATAGAGCGGGAACAGCCAGGCGGCCGTCTTCAGGTGCCGCTCGTCCTGGTTCTCCACCACGGCGACCTGGAACTGGCGCGGCAGGCAGATGATCGCGGCCGCCGACAGGAAGCTGATCGCCACCCAGCGGCTGCGGTCGGATTCGGCGAGCGTCGCCAGGTGCGCGACCCGCGGCGTCCAGTCGGCCGACAGCACGCCGGGGATGTCCTCGCCGGCGAACCCTGCCACCACCAGCACGCCCACCGCGATCAGCGCGCACAGCTTGACCATGGACTCGAACGCGATCGCCGCGACGACGCCCGGATGGCTCTCGTCGGCGCCGATCTTGCGGGTGCCGAACAGGATCACGAAGACGGCCATGCACGCCGCCACCCAGAAGCCGGTGTCGCTGAGGAGGCCCGGCGGCGAGGTGGTGCCGTCGACGAACGGCGACGGCCGGGCGATCGCCTCGAAGCTGGTGGCGACGGCCTTCAGCTGCAGCGCGATGTAGGGCGCGATGGCGACGATGGCGATCAGCGTGACCACCGCGGAAATCGCCGAGCTCTTGCCGTAGCGCGCCGAGATGAAGTCGGCGATCGAGGTGATCTGCTGGGCCCGCGAGATGCGCACCAGCTTGCGCAGGAACAGCCACCAGCCGACGAACACGAACGTGGGGCCGATGTAGATGGTGGCGAACTCGACGCCGTTGCGCGCCGCCGAGCCGACGGCACCGTAAAAGGTCCAGGAGGTGCAGTAGACGGCCAGCGACAGGGTGTAGACGACGGGCGAGTTGATGATGCCCTTCACCCCGCGCTCGGCGCGCCGGTCGGAGATGAAGGCGAGCAGGAACAGCCCGCTCAGATAGAGGCCCGCGACCGCGACGATGACGCCCGGCTCGAGCATGGCTCAGCCTCCGTCGCGGGGCGGCACGCCGGGGCCGTCTCCCGCGCGGCCGAGGCGGTGGGACAGGAAGGCGGTGGCGAGGATGCCGGCGAACCAGACGGCGAACATGTAGAGGTGGAGCAGCGGAATGCCGAAGATCAGCACCGGGCTGTCGAACACGGTCAGCATCGGCGGCATCAGCAGGAACACCATCGCCACCGGCACCGCCCACTTGAGGTCGACGATGCGCTCCGGATCGCGGGCGGGCCCCCGGCTCATCGGCGTGCGTCCCCGTTGCCGAGCAGCCGCCCGACCCGCGCCAGCAGGTCCTGGTTGGAGAACGGCTTGGTGACGAACTCGTCCGCGCCCAGCGACATCATCTGGCGGCGGTCGCTGTCCTGGCCCTTGGCGGTGAGCACCAGCACCGGCACGGCGCCGCCGTGGGGCATCCGGCGGAGCTGGCGCAGCACGTCGAAGCCGTTCTCGCTGGGGATCATGGTGTCGAGGATGAGCAGGTCCGGCGGGTCGGACGACAGGCGCGCGAGCGCCACGGCGCCGTCGCGCACCGCTTCCACCGCGTAGCCCTGGCGCTCCAGCAGGAACGTCAGCGATTCCACGATGAACGGCTCGTCCTCGGCGATCAGGATCAGCGGACGGGCGCCCTCCCCGTCGCCCGGCGGGATGCTAGCGGCCATCGGCGAAGGCCTCCTCGCGGGTGCGCTCGACCGGCGCCGGATCGCGGGCCGGCGGACCGTACGGCGCGTCCGCGCCGCGCGCCGACGCCTGCCGGAAGATCGGCGGGTGGACGCGCTGCTCGCAGTCCTCGCGCCGGCAGGAGCGGCATTCGAAGCCGACCCGCGACAGCACACTGTCGCGGCGGGACGAGTAGGCGTCGCCGTAGACGATCCGGTCGGCGTACTGGGCGTCGCAGCCGAGCATGACGCTGAACACCGTCGTCGGTCGGCCGTGCACGGTGGACGGCTTGGTCACCCGCCGGGCGATGAAGAGATAGCGCGCGCCGCCGGGGATCGCGGCGAGCTGGCTGACGATCTGGTCGGGCGACGAGAACGCCGTGTAGATCGGCCAGCGCGGACAGGCGCCGCCGAACTCCGGCATGCGCAGCCCGGGGATCGAGAAGCGCTTGGAGATGTTGCCGGCCGGGTCGGCGCGCAGGAAGGCGAAGGGCACGCCCTCGTTGCCCGGCTCGCGCAGCGTCACCAGGCGGTGGGCGGCCTGCTCGAAGCTGACGCCGAAGCGCGCGCCGAGCGCCTCCAGGTCGTAGCGCAGTTCCTCGGCGCTGCGCAGATACAGCTCGTACGGCAGCAGCAGCGCGCCGGCGGCATAGCGGGCGAGCGCCTGGAGCACCCGCACGCGGGCCTCCTCGCTGGTGACGCGGGCGGTCTCCACGATGCGTTCGAACAGCTCCCCGAACTCGATCCGGCACAGCCGCTGCGCGAGGCGGAAGCGCACCGTCGACGAGGTGGCACCCTCCGCCAGCACGAGACGGCGGCCGGAGGGGTCGCTGGCGCACGGCGGCTGGCCGTGCACCACCTGGATCCCGTGGCGGGCGGACAGCCGCTCCGTCAGCACGCTTTCCGACAGGATGCGGTCGTCGCCGAGCTCGTCGCGCAGGACCGCCGCGGCCGCCTCGATGGGGGCGAAATAGTTGCGGTTGTCGATGATGAAGTCGTCGACCTCGCGGGACGGCGACGCCGGGCGGAACGCGTCGCCGGAGTGCTCGAGCGTGTCGATCACCGCGCGGGCGCTGGAGGTGAGCGCATCGCTCTCGCTGGCGATGATGCCGGCGAAGCGGCGGCGCTCGGCGGCGTCGAGGTCGTCGTGCTCGGCGAGGATCTCGGAGAACGAGCGCACCGAGGTGATCTGGGTCAGCATCATGTGGCTGAGCGTCATCAGCTCCGGATCGCGGCTGAGGCGCTCCGACAGGGCGAGCGCGGTCTCGGTGGCGTCGCGCAGATTGCCGTGCAGCTTGATGAAGGCGCGGGCCCATTCCGGGTAGCGCCCGACAAGGCTGGCGGCGCTTTCCGCGTCGAGGCCTTCCAGCCCGCTCGCCGCCGACAGCTCCATCAGCGATTCCACCAGTCGGCTGTCCTGATCGGCCGTCAGGTAGTCGAGCTCGAGCTCCAGCGCGTCGGCGATCCGCCGCAACAGCTTGCCGCCGATGTAGCGCTTGTCGTGCTCGATGAGGCTCAGATAGGCGGGCGAGATGTCGACCACCTTGGCGAGTGCCGCCTGGGCCATTCCGGCGCGCCGGCGCCGCTCGCGTATACGTTGTCCGATGGGGACACGAACCATTCAACCCTCCCAGGCCGGCTGCGGTGACTCTTGTGAGCTCTGTAAATTTCTTAACAGCCAATGGTGGCCATGCGACCGGAATTTACAGAACTTTGCAAGCCCCCCGCTTCGCCATTGCCGGTTGTGGGGAGCTTGTCGTAGCCATCTCTATGGGCAGAAGCAGGGATCCACACCTGCAGCCCGCTCCGACAAGCTCCGGGAGGAAATGATGAGCATTCTGAAGACCGGGACGTCCCGCAGGACGATCCTCAAAGGTGGCGCCGTGCTTGGCGGTACCGCGCTGGTTGCCCCGCACCTGTTCATTCGGCGCGCGACGGCCGCGGATTACCTGAACGCCCCCACCGGATCGACGGTTACCCTCGGCTTCAACGTGCCACAGACCGGCCCGTACGCCGATGAGGGCGCCGACGAGCTGCGCGCCTACCAGCTCGCCGTGGAGCACCTCAACGGCGAGGGCGACGGCGGCATGCTGAACACGATGAAGCCGACCGCGCTCAAGGGGAACGGCATCCTCGGCAAGAAGGTCGAGTTCGTCACCGGCGACACCCAGACCAAGTCCGACGCCGCCCGCGCATCCGCCAAGCGGATGATCGAGAAGGACGGCGCCATCATGATCACCGGCGGCTCGTCGTCGGGCGTGGCGGTGGCGGTGCAGTCGCTCTGCCAGGAGACCGGCATCATCTTCATGGCCGGCCTCACCCACTCCAACGACACCACCGGCAAGGACAAGCGGGCCAACGGCTTCCGCCACTTCTTCAACGCCTACATGTCGGCCGCCGCGCTGGCGCCGGTGCTCGAGAAGGAATACGGCACCGACCGCAAGGCCTACCACCTGACCGCCGACTACACCTGGGGCTGGACCCAGGAGCAGTCGATGAAGGCCGCCACCGAGGCCATGGGCTGGGAAACCGTTGCCGCCGTCCGCACGCCGCTCGGCGCCGGCGACTTCTCCCAGTACATCACCCCGGTGCTGAACTCGGGCGCCGACGTCCTGGTCCTGAACCACTACGGCAAGGACATGGTGAACTCGCTCACCCAGGCGGTGCAGTTCGGCCTGAAGGACAAGCAGGTCAACGGCAAGAACTTCGAGATCGTCGTGCCGCTCTACTCCGAGCTGATGGCTCAGGGTGCCGGCGAGGCGGTGAAGGGCATCCTCGGCTCCGCCAACTGGGACTGGAAGCTGAAGGACGCGGGCACCCAGGCCTTCGTCAAGTCGTTCGGCCAGAAGTACGGCCAGCCGCCGTCGCAGGCCGCCCAGACCTGCTACGTGCAGGCCCTGCTCTACGCCGATGCGGCCGAGCGCGCGGGTACCTTCAACCCCTGCGCCATCGTGGCCGCGCTGGAGGGCAGCGACTCGCTGCCCGGCATCGACTCGCCGGCCAACAAGGGCTTCCTGTTCGACGGCATGGGCAACGGTCAGACGCTCTACCGCGCCGCCGACCATCAGTGCTTCAAGCCGGTCCTGGTCGTGAAGGGTACGGAAAACCCGACCAACCAGTACGACCTCCTCGAGGTGGTCGAAGAAGTGCCGGCCAAGCAGGTCTGGTACGAGCCCGACAACGAGATGTTCGCCGGCGGAGACCTCGGTCAGTGCAACAGCGGCGCCTAGGCTAACCGCCTAGCGAAGCCAGACGGCCGGTCCTCGGGTCCGGCCGTCGCCCGTCTTGCGTTCGCGGATTGGAAGAAGACCATCGCGATGGACCAGATTCTCCTGCAAGTTCTCAACGGGCTGGACAAGGGCGGGGCCTACGCCCTCATCGCCCTCGGCCTCACCCTCATTTTCGGAACCCTCGGTGTCGTGAACTTCGCGCATGGCGCGCTGTTCATGCTGGGCGCGTTCTGCGCGGTGGGCATCTACCAGCTCCTGAACCTCGACGTCGTCACCCTGGATCCGACGAAGCTGACGCCATGGGGCACGCCCATGGAGATCCGCGCGCCGTACATCGAGGCGCTGCTGGGCGACACGGGCCAGATGCTGCTGAACTACGCGGTCCCGCTCTCCATCCTGATCGCCATCCCGATCATGCTGGTGGTCGGCATCGTGATGGAACGCGGCCTCATCAAGCATTTCTACCGCCGCCCGCACGCCGAGCAGATCCTCGTGACGTTCGGACTGGCGATCGTCATCCAGGAGATCATCAAGGTCTGGTTCGGCGCCAACCCGATCCCGATCCCGGCGCCGGACCTGGTGTCCGGATCGGCCGACATCGGCGTCGCGCTCGGCTTTCCGCCGAACGCCATCTCCTATCCCTGGTGGCGGCTGGTCTACCTGGCGTTCTCGCTGGTGGTGATCGGCGCGGTGTTCGCCTTCCTGCAGTTCACCACCTTCGGCATGGTGGTGCGGGCCGGCATGGCCGACCGCGAGACCGTGGGCATCCTGGGCATCGACATCGGCAAGCGCTTCACCATCATGTTCGGCATCGCCGCCGTCGTCGCCGGAATTGCCGGCGTGATGTACACGCCGATCCTGCCACCCGACTATCACATGGGCATGGACTTCCTCGTCCTGTCCTTCGTCGTCGTGGTCGTCGGCGGCATGGGATCGCTCAGCGGGGCGGTTCTCGCCGGCTTCCTGCTGGGCATCCTGCAGTCGTTCGCCTCCATGAACGAGATCAAGTCCATTTTCCCGGGCATCGACCAGATCATCATCTATCTCGTGGCCGTCGTGATCCTCCTGGTCCGGCCGCGCGGTCTGATGGGCCGCAAAGGCGTGATGGAGGGCTGACATGCTGGCATTCTTCGACAGAGACTCGCTGACCAGCGACCTGGTCCTCATGGCGATCTTCACCGTCGCCATCCTGACGATGCCGTTCTGGCTCGGGCCGATCGGCGCCGCCTACCCCGACCTGATGCAGAAGTTCGCGATCTTCGGGATCTTCGCGACGGGCTTCAACATCCTGTTCGGGCTGACCGGCTACCTCTCGTTCGGCCACGCCGCGTTCCTGGGCGTCGGCTCCTACACCGCCGTGTGGAGCTTCAAGCTGCTCGGCATGAACCCGATCCCGGCGGTGATCCTGGCGATCATCGCGGCGGCGCTCTTCTCGCTGGTGATCGGCTTCCTGTCGCTGCGGCGGTCGGGCATCTACTTCTCGATCCTGACGCTGGCCTTCGCCCAGATGTCCTACAACCTCGCCTATTCGGTGCTGACGCCTATCACCAACGGCGAGACGGGCCTGCGCGTGCTGCGCAGCGACCCGCGCATCTTCGACGGCAACGGCAGCGAGACCGGCCCGCTGGTCGCCAACCTGTTCGGCATGGACCTGACCGGCATGGCGGGCTTCTACTTCTGCGCGGTGCTGCTGATCATCGTCTCGTGGGCGGCGCTGATGATCTTCCGCTCGCCCTTCGGCCTGATGCTGAAGGCGGTGAAGACCAACCAGAACCGCATGGGCTACACCGGCCTCAACACCCGGCCCTATGCGCTCTCCGCCTTCATCATCTCCGGCATGTACGCGGGGCTGGCGGGCGCGCTTTTGTGCATCACCGACCCGCTGGCGGGCGCGGAACGCATGCAGTGGACGGCGTCCGGCGAGGTCGTGCTGATGACGATCCTCGGCGGCGCGGGCACCCTGATGGGCCCGATGCTCGGCGCCGCGATCATCAAGTACTTCGAGAACATCTTCTCGTCGTTCAACGACCGCACCCTGGAGCAGGCGCTCTCGTTCCTGCCCGATGCGGTGCGCGAACCGCTGATCTCCGTCACCGGCCTGTTCGTCGGCGACGGCTGGCAGCTCACCCTCGGCCTGATGTTCATGATCGTGGTGATCTTCCTGCCGGGCGGCATCATCGAGGGCCTGCGCCGCCTCGTCCGGATCGGCCGCAAGCAACCCGACAGCCCGGAAACCGCGGCCGTTGCCGCCGACCAGCCGCAGGCCGCACGATGATGGGCGCGAGCACGGGCCTCCTCGAGGTCAACGACGTCAACAAGGCCTTCGGCGGCCTCAAGGCGCTCAACCACGTCACCCTGTCGGTGCAGCAGGGAACCGTCCACGCGATCATCGGTCCGAACGGCGCCGGCAAGTCGACGCTGCTCAACTGCCTGATCGGCCGGCTGATCCCCGACTCCGGCACGGTGACCTTCGACGGCCGCTCGCTGATCGGCGTGCGGCCCTACGAGATCAACCAGATCGGCGTCAGCCGGGTGTTCCAGACGCCGGAGATCTTCGGCGAGCTGTCGCTGCTCGACAACGTGATGATCCCGTCGCTGGCCCACCGCGACGGCACCTTCAAGCTGAACCCGTGGAGCCGGCTCGACGGCGAGGCGGAGGTGCGCGACCACGCCATGTCGAACCTCGCCGACGTGGCGCTGGCGGACAAGGCGAACGTCATCGCCAACAGCCTGTCGCGCGGCGACAAGCGGCGGCTGGAGCTGGCCATGTGCCTGAGCCAGGACCCGAAGCTGCTGCTGCTCGACGAGCCGACGGCCGGCATGGCCCGCCACGACACCAACCGGACCATCGACCTCCTGAAGGACATCAGCGAGCGGCGCGGCCAGACCATGGTGGTCATCGAGCACGACATGCACGTGGTGTTCTCGCTGGCCAACTACGTGACGGTGATGGCCCAGGGGACCGTCATCGTCGAGGACCGGCCCGAAAACATCAAAGGCAATCCCAAGGTGCAGGAAGCCTATCTCGGAGGAGCGCACCTGTGAGCACGACCGACACCCTCGACCATCGGGCCGAGCCGACCGCCGTCGGCGCCCCGTTCCTCTCGGTGCGCGACATCCACGCCTACTACGGCGAGAGCTACATCGTGCAGGGCGTGTCTTTCGAGGTGAAGAAAGGCGACATCGTCGCCCTCCTCGGCCGCAACGGCGCCGGCAAGACCTCCACCCTGCGCTCGATCGCCCGGGTCGGCACGCCGGACCTCAAGAAGGGCGAGATCTGGCTCGACGACGTGCCGGTCCACAAGCTCAGGGCCCACGAGGCGTCGCGCAAGGGCATCGCGCTGGTGCCCGAGGACCGGCGGATCATCCAGGGGCTGTCGGTGGAGGAGAACATCGACCTCGCCCAGATCGCCCCGCCCATCGGCTGGTCGAAGGAGCGGATCTTCGAGCTGTTCCCGCGGCTCGGCGAGCGCCGGCGCCAGGAGGGCGTGACGCTGTCGGGCGGCGAGCAGCAGATGCTGGCGGTGGCCCGGGCGCTGGCGCGCGAGGTGAAGCTGTTCCTGCTCGACGAGCCCTACGAGGGGCTGGCGCCTGTCATCGTCCAGGAGATCGAGCGGACGCTGGAGCAGATCAAGTCGATCGGCCTGACGACGATCATCGTCGAGCAGAACGCCATCGCCGCCCTGCATCTGGCCGACCGGGCGATCATCCTCGACATGGGCCAGGTCGTGTTCGACGGCTCGTCGCGGGAGGTGCTCGACAACGCCGAGCTGCGCGAGCAGTACCTGGCGGTGTGAGGCAACGGGCGGCGCGCCGACGTCCGCGTCAGCGCGCCCTGCCCCTCACGTCCTGCGGCTCAAGTCCTGCGGCTCAACGGTGCTCGCACTTGTACTGGATGATCGGCCCGGTGATGAAGCCGCTGGTCTTTTCCTTCCAGGCCTCGCAGACCGGCTGGCTGTTGAAGCAGCCGACGAACGACACCGGGATGATCTCGTCGGTCATGTCGTCCTGGACGCTGCCCGACACGCGGCCGACCCACGGAGCGCCGGGATTGGCCTCGCAGGACGGCGTCGCCTTCTTGATCTCGGTGATGTCGTAGAGCGTGTTCGCCCGGGCCTCCATCGTCCCGACCGACACGGCGCCCAGCGCCACGACGGCGCAGGCGGCGACGTTCCTCATCAGCAATGACCGCATTCCCATCGACCCTTCCTCCCAATCGCCCCGGCAGGCCTGCAGGGGTTTCCTAACCGTGCGCGGCGCGCGACCCGTTCGCTTCCTCCGCGAACGCTTCCGCGGTGCGGGACCCGAACCGATGACGTAGTCCGGCGAGCGGCCGCAGCAAGAGCCGCTGGCCAAGATAGCCCATCACGATGGCGACAATCGTCGAGACGACCACGGCCCCGAGCTTGTCGGCCAGCGGCGCCAGCTCGGTCTCCGTCGGCGAAACGCCCCGCCAGATGAAGAAGGCATGGTTGGGCAGCAAATGCCACAGGTACATGCCGTACGAGATCCGCCCGAGGAAGCGCGGGATGCCGGTCTCCAGCAGCAGCACCACGGCGGACCCGAGCACGCTGGCGTAGAGGCAGGCGACGCCGACGAACAACGCGATACCCTGGGCGGAATAGCGGAAGACGTCGCGGAAGAGCTCGCCGCGATAGAGCAGCGAGGCAACCATCAGGGCCGCCGCGGCGACGAGCACCGGGCTGCGGCCGAAGCTCGCCACCAGCCGCTCGCCGAGCGGATGGCGCATGGCGAGCGCCAGCAGGCAGCCGTAGATGATGGAATCGATGCGGGCGTCGGAGGCGAAGGCGGCGTAGTCGGCGTTGTGGAAGACGCCGTGCGCGATCGCCCGGTCCGCGATCGCCGCCAGGCAGATCGCCACCAGCACCGCGACGAACACGGCCGGACGGCGGAACAGCCCGAAGAACAGCAGCGGGAACGCCAGGTAGAAGTGCTCCTCGACCGCCAGCGACCACAGATGGCCGAGCACGAACGGGTTCGGCGGCACCGAAGGCTCCGCGCCGGCGAACAGGGCGTAGTAGTTCATGAAATAGAAGGCGGCGGCGACGAACCGGCCGATCTCGACCTGGAAGAACAGCGCCGAGCCGATCAGGCAGACGAGGATGTAGGCGTACAGCTCCGGCGTCAGGCGCAGGTAGCGGCGGATGTAGAAGCGGCCGATGTCGTTGCGCCCGGCCCGCACCGCCTCGCTGATCAGAAGGTTGGTGATCAGGAACCCGCTGATGAAGAAGAAGATCGTGACGCCGAGGCCGCCGGGAACGATGTTCTGGAAGCCGGCGTGGCCGACGATGACCAGCATCACCGACAGCGCGCGAAGTCCGTCGAGGCCGGGGATGTAGTCGGGATGATCGACGGCGCCGCGCACGCTGCGGCGGTAGATCGCCCCGTCCCGCGAGAAGCCGGCGGCCCTCACGCCGCGCCGCCGCGCCCGCCGGGCCGTCCGGGAAGAGCCGTCTGGCGCATCCGAGCTCGCATCGTGCGACCGCTGCATGTGATCTGCCCCCATCCGCTGGCCGCTCATAACCGGTTCGGGGCCACCGCGCACCGGATATGTGCGGATTTTCGCCGCAATCGGGCTCCCCGCGCCGCCCAAGCGCAACCGAAGAACGCTCGCGCGCGCCCGCCTAACCTGTGCGCGTAGAAAAGACGCTGCTTAATTTAGGGATCGCTTGCGCCTGCGACGTCTTTCCCGCATGTCAAATGCTGTGATGCGGCCTTCAGCGGATCCACGCGAACCCGGCTCCTTGGGGGAGGATCCGGTATCGCCCGCGACGGACGTTCCCGGGACACCAAGGCGCCCCGGGAGATCGACGCAGGTCCCCTGCGGCGATCATGACCTGCCTCGACTGGCGGCCTAGAAGGCCCCCCAGCCGTTCCAGGGACCCCTGTGTTCGACATCTTCATCCCCCTCCTGCAAAACACGGGAATGCTTGCGCTGGTCGCCGTTTCCTACGGCTTCCTGCTGCCGCGCGTGCACGGGCTGATGGCCGACGTCTGCCTCGGCCTGCTGTTCGGCCTCGGCGCCAGCCTGTCGATGCTCTCCCCCGTGGAACTGACGCCCGGCATTCTCGTCGATTCCCGGGCGTCCATCGTCATCCTCGCCGGCGTCTTCGGCGGACCCGTGGCCGCCCTCATCGCCGGCGGGGTCGCCGGCGCCTGCCGCCTGGCCGGCGGAGGCGTGGGCCTGGCGGCCGGGCTCGTCGGCATCGCGATTTCCATCGGGATCGGCGTCGCAGCCCACTGCATCGCGCGTGCGCGAGCGCGCGGGGTGGGCTTCCGCCACATCGCCATGGCGGCGCTCGCCTCGCCGGCGGTGGGGCTCGGAGTGCTGCTGCTCCCCTGGGACGTCGCCCGCGCTATCGTCATCGAAACCGCGATTCCGGTGGCGCTTGCCCGGATCCTGGGGATCCTGTTCCTCGGCAGCATCATGCTCGATCACCACCGCAGGATCAGCGCCGAGGAACGGGTGCGCAAGCTCGCCTACCTCGACGAACTCAGCGGGCTCGCCAACCGGCGGTCGTTCTACGCGCACCTGACGAAGGAGTGGAAGCGCTGGGAGCGGTACTCGCAGAGCTTCATCATCGTGCTGCTCGACATCGACGAGTTCAAGCGCGTCAACGACAGCTTCGGCCATCCGGCCGGCGATCTGGTGATCCAGCACATCGGCCGGGTCATGCTGGAGGAATCCCGCGGCTCGGACCTGGTCGCCCGCACCGGCGGCGAGGAGTTCGGCCTCCTGATGCCGCACACCACCAGCGCCAGCGGCTACACCGTCGCCGAGCGGATCCGGGCGCGCGCCGAACGCGAGGTGGTGATGTTCGAAGGTCAGCAGATCTCGGTCACGGTGAGCCTCAGCGTCAGCGCCGACCCCGGCAGCTACCGGTCGATGTCCAAGCTGCTGCTGGGCACCGACCGGGCGCTCTACGAGGCCAAGGCGCGGGGCCGGAACACGGTCGTCGTCGACACGCCCGAGGCCGGCGAACCCTTCTCGCCGAAGACCGCGCCCCAGCCCGCCACCGTGGCGGGGCGGAACTGAGCGCGCTTCATCGCTTGCCTCCGCAGCAGCTTGCGGCTTCCATGGCGTCCCCTGCCGAATCCCGTGCGCCGGAGATCCTCATGACCGCCTCATCCCCCCGTTTCGGCTTCGCCGGCCTTGGTGTCATGGGCGTGCCGATGTCGCGCCACCTGCTGGCCGCCGGTCCCCTGACGGTCTGGAACCGGACCCAGAGCCGGGCCGACAGCCTGGTCGAGGCGGGCGCGCGCCGGGCCCAGACCCCCGCCGAGGTCCTTGACGGCTCCGACATCGTCGGTGTCTGCGTTCTCGACGGCAAGGCGGTGCGCGAGATCGCGCTCGGCGCGGACGGGTTCGTGAACGCGGCCGACAAGGCCGGCAAGGTGATCGTCGATTTCTCCTCGATCGCGCCGGCCGATGCCCGGGAGATCGCGGCCGAGCTCGCCACCCACGGCGTCGGCTGGATCGACGCCCCCGTCTCCGGCGGCGTGCCGGCGGCCGAGAAGGCGAGCCTGATCGTGCTGGCCGGCGGGCGCGACGAGGACATCGAGAAGGCGCGCCCGCTGATCGAGCGCGTCTCCGCCCGCCTGACTCACCTCGGACCCAGCGGCTCGGGCCAGCTCGCCAAGCTGTGCAACCAGATGATCGTCGCCAACAACATGATGGTGATCGCCGAGACGATCGCCTTCGGCCGCCGCGCCGGCGTCGACGTCGCGCATCTGGCCGACGCGCTGAAGGGCGGCTTCGCCGATTCCATTCCCCTGCAGATCTTCGGGCCGCGCATGGCCACCCACACCACCGAGCCGAAGTTCGGCGGCATCGGCGTGATGCTGAAGGACCTGCTGATGGCCGAGAAGGAAGCGGCCGCGGCCGGGGCCGTGACGCCGACCTCCAGCCACACGATCGATCTCTACAGGAGCGTCGCCGAACGCGACGGCATGAGCCTGGACGACGACATCTCCGCCCTCGTCGACCTGTTCGACAAGCCGAACGCCTGAGGGTGGCGATGCTGGCAACCTGCTACGAGGACTTCCGCCGCTCCGCCCGCCGGCGCATCCCCCGGGTGGCCTTCGACTATCTGGACGGCGGTTCAGGCAGCGAGATCGCGCTCCGGGAGTCCGTCGACGCCCTCGACCGGATCCGCTTCGTCCCCCGCGCGCTGGTCAACGTCGACCGGACCGACGTGAGCAAGACGCTGTTCGGGCGCCGCTACGCCGTTCCGTTCGGCATCGCGCCGATCGGGCTGGCCGGCCTGATCTGGCCCGGCGCCGACCGCATGCTGTGGGAGGCCGCGATCGCGGCCGACATGCCCTATGCCCTGTCGACGGCGGCGACCACGGTGCTGGAGACGGCCGCCGCCGAGAGCAAGGGCCATGCGTGGTTCCAGCTCTACGTGGCCAGGGACGAAGCCGTCGCCGACGACCTGATGGACCGCGCCAACGCGCTCGGCGTCGAGGTGCTGTTCGTCACCGTCGACGTGCCGGTGCCCGGCCGGCGCCTGCGCGACATGCGCAGCGGCCTCGGCCTGCCGCTGCGGCCGTCGCTGCGGCTGGCGACCGACGTGGCAATGCATCCGGCCTGGTGCCTGGCGCTGGCGCGCGACGGCGCCCCCCGCCTCCAGAACATCGAACGCTACGCCGACCCGGGCGCCACCGCCGGCCAGCTTGCGGCATTCATGGCGACCCAGAGCTCCGGCCGCCTGGACTGGGACGTGCTGAAGCACATCCGCGACCGCTGGCCGCGCAAGCTGGTGGTGAAGGGCATCGTCGCCCCCGAGGATGCCGTGCGGGCCCGCGACGCGGGCGCCGACGGCATCGTCGTGTCGACCCATGGCGGCCGGCAGCTCAACAGCACCATTTCGTCCATCGACGCGCTGCCGTCCGTCCGCCGCGCCGTCGGCCCCGAGTTCCCGGTGCTGCTGGACAGCGGCGTGCGGTCGGGCGAGCACGTGGCCAAGGCGCTGGCGCTCGGGGCGGACTTCGTGCTGATGGGCCGGCTGCCGCTGATGTCGATCGCCGCCGGCGGCGCGGAGGGCCTGCGATCGGCGCTCGCCATGGTGAAGGACGACCTTGCCCGGACGCTGGCGCTGCTGGGCGTTCCCTCGGCCGACGACCTGACGGACGCGGTCGTCGCGCCCTGGAGCCTGTGCCCGCCCGGCGCGCCGGCGTAACCGAAAATCCCCCGCGCCCGCGCAACCGGCTTTCCGACGGGCCGCGAATTGATCTAACACTCCCACCCATCGACGCTCCGACCCAGGAGGCCGGGGCGAATGCGACCAGCACGTTTCCAAGAACAAGGGATGCCCGAATGAAGATCGAGACCAACCGTTTCAAGGCGGCCATCACGGCGGACGAGCCGCAGGTCGGCATCTGGAGCTCGCTCTGCTCCAATCTCGCCGCCGAGGTGATCTCGACGACGGGCTTCGACTGGGTCCTGATCGACATGGAGCATTCGCCGAACGACCTGGGAACCGTCCTGTCGCAGCTCCAGGCCTACGCCGGCAGCAAGACGACGCCGGTCGTCCGCCCGCCCTGGAACGAGCCGGTGATGGTGAAGCGGCTGCTCGACCTCGGCTGCTTCTCGCTGCTGTTCCCGATGGTGCAGACGCCGGAAGAGGCCGAGGCGGCCGTCCGCGCCTGCCGCTATCCGCCGCACGGCGTGCGCGGCGTCTCCCTCACCCACCGCGGCAACCGCTACGGCGAGGCGACCGACTATCTGGAGCGCGCCGAGGACGAGATCGCCATCCTGGTGCAGATCGAGACGATGTCGGCGCTTGACCGGGTGGCCGAGATCGCCGCGGTGGACGGCGTCACCGGCGTGTTCTTCGGCCCGGCCGACCTGTCTGCCGACATGGGGCTGATCGGCAAGCCGGGGCATCCGGACGTGACGGCCGCCATCGAGCGCGGCTGCAAGGCGGTGCGCGAGGCGGGCAAGCCGGCCGGCATCCTGATCGGCGACGTGGCCCAGTCCGTGCACTGGCTGAAGACCGGAATGCGGTTCGTGGCCTGCGGCACCGATCTCGGCCTGCTCGCCAAGGGCGGCCGGGCGCTCGGCGCGCAGGTCCGCAAGGACGCCGGCCTCGCCGGCTGAGAATGCGCGACGCCCCCGGACGGTCCGCCGTCCGGGGATTGATCGATCGCAAACCGTCCCGGCGCCGTTTCGGCGTCTATGCGGCCGCCGGCACGGCTCCCGCGGCCGCTTGCGATTCGACGGGGATGCGCCGGCGCCGTGCGCGTTGCACAATCGTCACCGGACCGGGCTAGAGCCTTTCCGCCCCGTTGAGGTCGCCTCGATCTGAACGAAGGCCCTGGAGCGACCCCGGAACCGCCCGCCCACGCGATCGAGGAGACCTGCATGACCGGGACCGCAGCCGCCAAACGGACGCCGGGCGAGCACATCCACTTCGAGATCTTCGAGGGCCGCGCCGCCACCGTCGACCCGGTGCCGACCGCCGTCGTCTGCCCCTGCGACGACGTCTCGCTGGCCGGGGCGCTGGAGGCGGCCGACCGGGCGCTGATCGTGCCGATCCTCGTCGGCCCCCGGCGCGCCATCGAGGCCGCCGCCGGCAAGATCGGCCGCAGCCTGGAAGGCATCGAGATCGTCGAGGCCGAGGACGACGCGACCGCCGCGGCAACGGCCGTGGCGCTGGTCCACGCCCACCGCGCCCGCTGCCTGATGAAGGGGCACCTGCACACCGACGTGTTCCTGCACCCGGTGGTCGCCCGCGACGGCGGCCTCAGGACCGGGCGCCGCCTCTCCCACATCTTCGTGCTGGACCTGCCGCGCCACCCGGCCCCGCTGCTGATCACCGACGCCGCCATCAACATCGCGCCCGACCTCGCGACCAAGGCCGACATCGTCCAGAACGGCATCGATCTGGCGATCGCGCTGGGGATCGACCAGCCGAAGGTGGCGATCCTGTCGGCGGTCGAGACCGTCAACGAGGCGATCCCGTCGAGTGTCGACGCGGCGATCCTCGCCAAGATGGCCGACCGCGGCCAGATCCGCGGCGGGCTCGTCGACGGCCCATTCGCCATGGACAACGCCATCGACGAGCAGGCCGCGCGCAGCAAGGGCATCCATTCGCCGGTGGCCGGCAAGGCCGAGATCCTCGTCGTGCCGTCGATCGAGGCCGGCAACATCCTGCTGAAGGGCCTGACCTTCCTGGGCGGCGCGGAATCGGCCGGGCTGGTGATGGGCGCCAGCGTGCCGATCATGCTGACCAGCCGGGCCGACGACGACCGGGCGCGGGTGGCCTCTGCCGCCCTCGCCCTCCTCTACGATCACTGGCTGAAGACCCACGCCACGTCCGACTGACCCGAGGGCCCGCCCGTGAGCGACCTGATCCTGACCATCAACGCCGGCTCGTCGTCGATCAAGTTCGCGCTGTTCGACGCGGCCGGCGCCGCCGAACTGCTGAGGGGCCAGGTCGACGGGCTGGGCACGCATCCGCGCCTGGTGGCGTCGGAAGGCGACCGCCGCATCGCCGACACGGTCTACGCGCCCGGCGACGGCCCCGCCGATCACGGCGCCGCGCTGGCGGAAATCCTGGCGATGCTGCGCCGGCACCGGCCGGACGAGACGGTGGTCGCCGTCGGCCACCGGATCGTGCACGGCGGCCCGGACTTCGAGGCATCGGTGCGGCTCGACGACGCGATCCTGGCGCGGCTGGAACGGCTGTGTGCGCTGGCGCCGCTGCACCAGCCCCACAACCTGTCGGGGGTCGCCGCCGCCCGCGCCGCCTTCCCCGGCGCCGTGCAGGTCGCCTGCTTCGACACCAGCTTCCACCGCAGGCACCCGTGGGTGAACGACACCTTCGCGCTGCCCCGCCGCTTCTACGACGAAGGCGTGCGGCGCTACGGCTTCCACGGCCTCTCCTACGAGTACATCGTGGCGCGCACCCGCGAGCTCGGTCTCGTGGAGGCCGACAACCGGCTGGTCGTCGCCCACCTCGGCAACGGCGCCTCCATGTGCGCCATCCGGCACGGCGTGTCGGTGGCCTCCACGATGGGGTTCACCGCCCTCGACGGCCTGCCGATGGGCACCCGCTGCGGGCAGATCGACCCCGGCGTCCTCCTCTATCTGATGACTGAGAAAGGCATGTCGCTGGAAGCGCTTACGCGGCTTCTCTACAGCGAATCGGGGCTCAAGGGCCTGTCGGGGATTTCCAACGACGTGCGGGATCTGCTGGCCAGCGACGCGCCCGAGGCCGCCGGCGCCATCGACTATTTCGTGTTCCGCGTGCGCCGCGAGCTGGGGGCCATGGCGGCCGTGCTGCGCGGCCTCGACGCGGTGGTGATGACCGGCGGGATCGGCGAGCATGCCGCCTCGATCCGCCAGCGGATCCTGCACGACGAGGACTGGCTGGGCATCGCCATCGACGACGCGCGCAACGCCGAGAACGCCCTGACGATCTCCACCGACGCCTCGCCGGTGAAGGTCTACGTCATCCCCACCGACGAGGAGGCGATGATCGCACGCCAGACCGCCGCGATCCTGGAGGGCGAGCCGGCCTGACGCAGCCGCGGTTTGCTGCGGTCCCGCTCAGAACGTTCCGTCGTAGGCGTGGCGGCCGATGCGGGCGGCGAGCACGGTGAAGCCGTCCCGCCCCAGCGCCGCTTCCAGCTCGGTCGCCAGCGTATCGGCATCGTCGATCCAGACGCCGTGGCCGCCGAGCGCCTCGGCGACGGCCGGGAAGTCGGTGCCGCCGAAATCCACCCCCACCGACGGGCGCTGCTGGGCGCGCTGCTTCAGCTCGATGAGCGCCAGGCTCTCGTCGACCAGCACCACGATCACCAGCGCCAGGCCGAGATCGCGGATGGTGGCGAGCTCGCCGAGGTTCATTTCCAGCCCGGCGTCGCCGACGAAGGCCACCACCGGGGCGTTCGGATGCTGGAGCTTGTAGCCGGCCGCCAGCGGCACCGCGCAGCCCATGGTGCACAGCGCCGACGACTGCAGCACGGTGCGCGGATGATGGGCCGTCCACATCTGGCTGAGCAGGATGCGGTGGGCGCCGGAATCGGCGGTGATCACCGCCTCCTTCGCCAGCCCGGCGCGCACCGTGGCGAACACCTGGCCCGGCCCCCAGTCGTCCGGCGCGGCGAACATGCCGGCGAGCGTCCGGCGGACCCTGGCGGGCGCGCCGTCGGGCCACGTCTTGCGCGGCGCGATGCCGTCGGAGAGGACGGCGAGCGTCGGGGCGACGGCGCCCTTCAGCATCACCGGGGCGGCGTGCATGCCGTGGGTGCGGGTGGCGGCGGCGATCTCGATGACGCGCGCGCCCTCCGGCCACGGGTCGCGCCAGCCGATGCGCATCTCGATGGGGTCGTAGCCGAGGAGCAGGATCAGGTCCGCCTGGGCCAGGAGCGGCTTCAGCTCCGCGTCGGCCCGCGGCGACAGGCCGGCGCCGCCGAGCGCCAGCGGATGGTCCTCGTCGATCAGCCCCTTGCCCTTGTAGGTGGTGATCAGCGGCACGCCGTGGCGCGTGCAGAAGTCGGCGATCGCCGCGCCCGCGTCCTCGTTGACCGCGTCGACGCCGGCTATGGCGATGGGCGCGTGGCTGCCGGCGAGCCAGCCGCGCGCGAGGTCGAGGTCGCCGCCGGGCGCAGGCATGGCCGGCGCTGGATGGGCCGGCACCGGCCCGGCGGTCTCCGCCGTGGCGCCCTCAGCGACGCCGATCGGCACGTCGATGTGGACGGGGCCCGGCTGGCCGTCCCACAGCGCCGTCAGCACCTTGTCCATCATCCGGTCGAGGCTGCCCGGCGTCGCCCGGAAGCTCGCCTTGACGATCGGCGCCAGCAGCGCCCGGTGGTCGAACACCTGGTGGGTGTAGGTATCGGCATCGGCGGCATCGACGCAGCCGGTGAGAACGATCAACGGCACCCGGTCCTGATGGGCATTCGCGATGGCGTTCACCGCGTTGGCGAGCCCCGGCCCGAGCGTCGCCACCAGGATGCCGGGGGCGCCCGTCGCGTGCCAGCCGCCCTCGGCGAGGAAGCCGGCCGGCGTCTCGTGCTTGGTGAGGACGAAGCGGATGCCGGCGCGGTCGAGCGCATCGACCAGCGCCAGCACCTCGCCGCCGGGAATGCCGTAGGCCATCCGGCAGCCGGCGGCCGCGAGCTTGCCGGCGATCAGGTCGGCGCCGGTGCCGCTCATGACAGCGCCCCCACGACGCCGGCCGCCGTCAGCCGGGCGAACTCCTCCTCCGACAGGCCCAGCTCGTCCATCA
Organism: Amorphus suaedae; assembly: GCF_053629675.1. NCBI lineage: Bacteria > Pseudomonadati > Pseudomonadota > Alphaproteobacteria > Hyphomicrobiales > Amorphaceae > Amorphus > Amorphus suaedae. The sequence goes on from NZ_JBRJIT010000001.1 coordinate 703,987, forward strand.
GAACCTCCCGGGTGTGCTCGCCGACGCGCGGCGGGGCGTGGCGGTAGCTCACCGGCGTGTCGCTCATCTTGATGGGGTTGCCGATGAGATCGACGGTGCCGCTGCCGGCTGCGGCATGGGGCATGGTGATGCGCGCACCGCGATGCACGGCCTGCGGGTTGGCGAACACCTTGTCGAGGGTGTTGATCGGGCCGCACGGCACGCCGGCCTGTTCCAGCGCGCTGATCCACGTCTCGGCCGGCCGCTTGCGGGTGTAGGCGTTGAGCAGCGGGATCAGCTCGGCCCGGTTGGCGATCCGGTCCTGGTTGGTGCGGAAGCGCGGATCGTCGGCGAGCTCCTCGTGATCGGCGATCTGCATCAGCTTGCGGAACTGGCCGTCGTTGCCGCAGGCGATGATGAACTCGCCGTCGGAGGCCTCGAAGGTCTCGTAGGGCACGATGGTCGGGTGGGCGTTGCCGAGCCGGCCCGGCACCTCGCCGGTGGTCAGGTAGGACAGGCCCTGGTTGGCGAGCCAGGCGATCTGGGAATCGAACAGCGCCATGTCGATGTGCTGGCCGCGCCCGGTGTGCTGGCGGGCGTGGATGGCCGACAGGATCCCGGTCACCGCGTACTGGCCGCACATCAGGTCGGCGATGCCGACGCCGATCTTGGTCGGCCGGCCGCCTTCCTCGTCCGGGAAGCCGGTAACGCTCATGATGCCGCCCATGCCCTGCACCATGAAATCGTAGCCGGCGAAGGCGGAGTACGGGCCGGTCTGGCCGAACCCCGTGATCGAGCAGTAGACGATCCCGGGGTTGATCGCCGCCAGGCTCGCATAGTCCAGCCGGTAGCGGGCCAGATGGCCGGCCTTGAAATTCTCCAGCACGATGTCGGCGTCGGCGACCAGCCGGTGGATGATCTCCTGCCCCTCCGGCGAGGCGAGGTCGACCGCCACCGAGCGCTTGTTGCGGTTGGCGCAGAGGAAATAGGCGCTCTCGCGGGTGTCATTGCCCGCAGCGTCCTTGACGAAAGGCGGGCCCCAGCCGCGGGTGTCGTCGCCCTTGCCCGGCCGCTCGATCTTGACGACGTCGGCGCCGAGGTCGCCCAGCATCTGGGCGGCCGACGGGCCGGCGAGAATGCGGGTCAGGTCGACGACCTTCAGATCCGCCAGCGGACCGATCGACGAGAAGGCGGAAGGGTCGGCGGCAGCCGAGCCGGTCGATGTCATGAAGTTCCCCCGAAAGGATGACGGTCACCCGCCATCGCATACCGCCCGTCCGCGCACAAGCAAGCCCCGGCCTCAGCCGCGCGGGCTGTCGCCGGAGCCGTCGAGATGGCGCATGAGGGTACGATACCCGTCGACCACCCACTCCGGCTTGATCATGTGCCCGCCCGGATGGGTGCAGAGCTCCAGGAGCTTGCCGCCGCAGCCGCGCCAGCGCAGGCAGGCGAGTTCGCCCATCTCCACCGGTTCAGGCGTCGCCTCGCAGCCGGCCCGGTCGCGCCAGGTCTTCAGGCTCGCGTTGACGTCCGACTGGCGGGAGCTTTCTCCGATGGCGCGACCCGCCATCGGCACCACATCGTCGCTGGTGCCATGGATCTGGATCAGGTTGGGCACCGGCGACGGGCAGTCGGTGGGGATCGGGTTCCAGTAGGCGCCGGCGACCGGCACGAAGCCGGCGAAGCGTTCGCCGAGCGAGCAGGCGACGAACCACGTCATCGAGGCGCCCATGGAGAAGCCCGTGGCGACCGTGCGCCCGGCTTGGATCGGGTAGCGCGCCTCGACGTCGTCCAGCACATGGGACACGAAGGCGATCTCGTCGCGGTGGCGCTCCGGAGAACCGGGGAACGACCAGGTCTTGCCCTGCCCGTTCGGCACCACCAGCAGCACGCCCAGCGCGTCGGCGGCTTTCATGATGCCGTCGTTTTCCATCACGCTGTCGGCCGTTCCCTGCCAGCCGTGGAAATAGAAGAGCGCGGGCAGCGGCGTCGTGCCGTCCCAGCCGGCGGGCGCGTGGATGCGGTACTCGCCGCCCTCGACGCTGCAGGCGGAGGTCTGGCCGCAGTCGTCGCGGGCGATCGCCGCGCCCGAAGCCAGCAGCGCGCCGACGACGGCCAGCACGGAGAACCAGATCGGTCCGGCCGGAAGATTGCTGCGTCTCCGCGTCATCGGGTGCTCCTCGCTCGTGCCAACGTGCCGGTTGTAGCGCGCCCGCGCGATCCGTCGCGCACGGGCCGGCATCCGCCCGCACGGCGCGCCATCACTTCCCCGTGACGCCGGCAGGATGGACCGCCGGACCGAGGCGGTCACCTGGCGCGACGTTCGGAGGCGAAACTAGCCGTTCGCGGCCTCGGACAGCACGACCGCCGGGTGTTCCTCGACCGGCTCGTCCACCGGATGCGGCGCAAGGGCCGCGAGCCGCAACGGCGCGAGCGCCGCGGGCCGGAGCGCCTCCTCGGGGATGCTCCAGAGGCCGAGCCGCATGGACAGCCGCCCCGGCGCGGCGGCGGCCGTCAGCACCGCGATCGGCACGGCGAGCGTCAGCCCGGCGACGAGGGGAAGCGACGCGTAGAGCGCGGTCGCGGAGACGCCGGCAAAGGCCGCCACCCCGGCGATGCCGACGAGGGTCTGCGGCCAGAAACGGCGGAGCGCGAGGGCGAACGAGACGTCGTGGCCGCTCCGGCGCTGGGAATTCCAGCCGATCGTCGCGCCGAACGGCAGGCCGGCGAGGAACAGCGTGTGCGACAGGGCCGCCACCGGCGCGAGCAGCATGAAGAACACGATCTCGCCCACCAGGCTGACCAGGAAGCGCCCGGCCCCGCCGAACGAGCGACGCGCCGAGGAGCGCGACAGAACGTCGAGGACGGTCGCCGCCTTCGGCGCGAAGACCATCGCCATGATGGTGACGAACAGCGCCACGCCGGTGTCCGGCCGGAAGATCTGGGTCGGCGTGGCGGCGAGCGTCACCCGAAGCGCGGTGACCAGCATCAGGCCGATCCATGCGGCGGAGCCGAGGAACATCAGCATCGCCAGCACCAGCTGCACCCGGCTGAGGAAGGCGAGCCCCGGGAGGCCGATCAGCTGGCCGTACTGCATGTTGCCCTGGCACCAGCGCAGGTCGCGGCGGACGAACTCCGGCAGCGTCGGCGGATTTTCCTCGAAGCTGCCGGACTCCTCCGCGATCACCCGCACCTCGTAGCCGGCGCGGCGCATGAACGCCGCCTCGACCTGGTCGTGGCTGAGGATCCAGCCGCCCAGCGGCGGGCGGCCCGGCAGCACCGGCAGATCGCAGCTTTCCATGAACGGCTTGAGCCGGATGATCGCGTTGTGGCCCCAGTACGGGCCGCAATCGGCCTGCCACCAGGCGGCGCCGAGGGTGTGGGAGCGCATGCCGAGCCGCATGCCGAACTGGAACAGCCGGGCGAAGAAGCTGGTGGAGGGAAGCCCGACCACGAGGCTCTGGAGGATGCCGATGCGCGGGTTCGCCTGCATCACGCGCACCAGCCGGTGGATCGCGTCGGTCGCCATGAAGCTGTCGGCATCGAGCACGATCGCATAGGCGTAGCCGGCGCCCCAGCGCTCGCAGAAGTCGCGGATATTGCCCGACTTGTAGGCGGTGTTTTCCGTTCTGCGACGGTAGGTTACGGAGATCTTCTCGCCGTAGCGCGCCGACAGGTCGGCGATCGCGCGCTCTTCGGCGGTGATGATGTCGAGCCAGCTGGAATCGCTCAGCACGAAGATGTCGAAGCGATCGGCGGTGCCGCTGCCGACCAGCCCGGCGATGGTGGCCTCGAGATTGCGGATCACCAGATCCACCTCCTCGTTGCGGATGCAGACGAGTAGCGCGGTGCGGTCGGTGATCGGCATGGCCGGATCGTCGGCGGCGACCGCCGGACAGGCGATCGCCATCGGGTTCTTCGTGAACCGCATCAGGATGAGGCCGATGGTCGCGTTCCAGAAGCCGACGGCCGTGTAGGGCAGCGTCACCGCGAACAGCGCGATCATCACCACGTCCGCCGCCTCGATCCCGCCGGGCGACAGCGTGACCACCATCAGCACGAGCAGCAGCGCGACGGTCAGCACGACCGCCGACCCCATGGCCCAGCGGCGCAGCCTGATCGACCGGCTCACCTCGACATCATGGCGAAGCGGCGCGGCCACGGGCGATACACTCATTCGACAGCCTCGATAAGATCCGCAGAACCACGGGAGACGGAAACCACAACCGGAGGAGTTCTGGTGCAGTGCACAGCCCTTCAAACCCCACTTTCGGAGTAAATGAAGACGGACGGGCGTCAAAGTCCATCAACTTCCTGCGATGTCGGCACTTTCCCATTTCGCGGCGGACCGACCCGACGCTCGACCCCGGCTCCGGTCTGGGGTAGGCATCGCCCGACCGATACCTCTCTCACCGACCGGGCCGTATGACAGGCGACACACCCACCACCGCAAGCGCGCTCTGGTACAGCGGATCCGCCGAAGCGGAGATACGCACCGAGGAGCTCGCTGGATTGCCGCCGGGCGCCGTGCGCGTCCGCGCGCTGGCGAGCGGCATCAGCCGCGGCACCGAGCGCCTGGTCTTCCTGGGCGACGTGCCGGAGAGCGAGTACGAGCGGATGCGCGCGCCGTTCCAGGCGGGCGATTTTCCGGGACCGGTGAAATACGGCTACGCCTCGGTGGGCCTCGTGGAGGCCGGGCCGGACGCCCTGCTCGGTCGCCGCGTCTTCGCGCTGCATCCGCACCAGACGCACTACGACGTGCCAGCCGACGCGGTCGCCGCGCTTCCCGACGACCTGCCGACGGACCGCGCGGTGCTCGCCGCCAACATGGAGACGGCGCTCAACGCCGTGTGGGACTCCGGCCTGGGCCCCGGCGACAGGGTCACCGTGGTGGGCGGCGGCGTGCTCGGCCTGCTGGTGGCGCGCCTCGCGGTGCGGACGCCGGGAACCGAGGTCACCGTGCTGGACGCCGACCCGGACCGCCACGCGATCGCCGAGCGCTTCGGCGCCTCGTTCGCGCTGCCGCGCGATGCCGAGGGCGACCGCGACATCGTCTTCCACACCAGCGCCTCCGGTACCGGCTTCGACACCGCCGTGCGCCTGTGCGGCGTCGAGGCGAAGCTCGTGGAGCTGTCGTGGTACGGCACCAAGCCGGTGCTGGCCTCCCTGGGCGGCGCCTTCCACAGCCGCCGGCTGACCCTCCAGTCGAGCCAGGTGGGATCGGTTTCGCCGGGCCGCCGCGTGCGCTGGAGCCATGCGCGCCGGCTCGCCAAGGCGCTGGAGCTCCTTTGCGATCCCGTTCTCGACGAACTGCTCGACACGCCGATCGCCTTCACCGACCTGCCGGCGCGCCTGTCCGGCATGCTGGCCATCGGCGGCGGCTTCCGCTGCCCGGTCGTTCACTATCCGGCGCGGGACGCGAGCGAGGGGTGACGGATGCTCCGGATCGCGCCACGCGCCTTCGCTTCGATCACGCCGCCTGAGATCAGGCCGCTGACCCGCACCCCATCGCCGCCCAGGCCCTGAAGGAACCGCCCATGCACGCCGTCGAAGTCCGCGACCACATCATGATCGCCCACTCGTTCAAGGGCGACGTGTTCGGCCCGGCGCAGGCGCTCCACGGCGCCACGTTCGTCGTCGACGTGGCGTTCCTGGCCGAGCGCCTCGATGCGAACGGCATCGTCGTCGACATCGGCCGGGCGCTGGAGGCGCTGAAGGAGACGCTGGCGCCCCTCACCTACAAGAATCTCGACGAGGTGCCGGAGTTCAAGGGCCTCAACACCACCACCGAGTTCCTCACCCGCCACATCTTCGACCGCATGAAGGAGGCCGTCCTCGCCGGCGGGCTCGGGCGGCCGGCCGAGGAGCTCTCGGCCATCCGCGTGACGATCTCCGAATCCCATGTGGCGCGCGCCTGGTACGAGGCGTCGATCCACTCATGACCGGGATCGCGTTCGCGATACCCGGAGACCTCGACACCGCCACCGGCGGTTACGCCTACGACCGCCGCGTCATCGCCGGACTGCGCGACATGGGCCGCGACGTGGCCATCGTCGGGCTCGGCGGCGGCTTCCCCGATCCCGTCGCGATCGATGACGAGTACGTCCGCCGCGCGCTCGGCGCGATCCCCGACGGCACCCCGACCCTGATCGACGGCCTGGCGCTCGGCATCCTGCCCGCCGAGGCGGCCACCCTCGCCGCACGCGTGCCGGTCGTGGCGCTCGTCCACCATCCGCTGGGGCTGGAGACCGGGCTCGACGCGGAGCGGCGCGGCGCGCTGCTCGCCAGCGAACGCCGCGCGCTCGCCGCCTGCCGCCACGTGATCGTCACCAGCCACGCCACCGCCCGCACCCTCAGCGCGGAGCTGGACGTGGCGGCGGCGCGCATCACCGTCGCCGAGCCCGGCGTCGACCGGCCGGCCGCCTTCCGGCGCGCGGAGGCGCCGACCCCGACCCTGCTCGCCGTCGGCGCGCTGGTGCGGCGCAAGGGCTACGACGTGCTGGTGGAGGCGCTGGCGCAGATCCGGCCGCTCGCCTGGAACGCGGAGATCATCGGCGATCCCGGCCGCGATCCGGCAACGGCGGCGGACCTTGCCCGGGCCATCGCCGAGGCGGGACTGGCCGACCGGGTGCGCCTGCGCGGCCAGGTGGACGACGCGGCGCTGGCGCACGCCTACCGATCGGCGCATCTGTTCGTCATCGCGTCGCGCTATGAAGGCTACGGGATGGTCGCGGCCGAAGCGCTGGCCTACGGTCTGCCGATCGTCTCGACCGATGCCGGCGCGCTCGCCGACACCGTTCCGGCCGATGCGGCGCTCAAGGTGGCGCCCGACGACCCGGCGGCGCTTGCCGATGCGCTGCGGCGCGTGCTGGAGGACCGGGATCTCTGGCAGAGGCTCCGCGCCGGCGCGGAGACCGCATCGCACAGCCTGCCGACCTGGCGCGACTGTGCCGGCACGATCAACCAGGTGCTCGAGGACCTGCGACGATGAGTTTTTCCAGCGACTGGCTCCGCCTGCGCGAACCCGCCGATCACAGGGCGCGCAACCGCGTCCTCGTCGGGCAACTGGCGACGATGTTCGTGGGCAAGCGGGCACCGGCCATCGTCGACCTCGGCGCCGGCACGGGGTCGACCGTGCGGGCCCTCGACCATCACCTGCCAGAAGGCACGTTCTGGCGGCTGGTCGACGCCGACAAGAAGCTTCTCAAGAAGGCCGCGAAGACGCTGCCCGAGGCGCAGGTCGAGACGCGGATCCTCGACATCGACGTCGACCTCCACGCGACGCTGGAGACGCCCGTCGACCTGGTCACCTGCTCGGCGCTGCTCGACCTCGTGTCGGAGGCCTGGATGAAGCGGCTGGTGGAGGTGATGTCGGAACGGCAGCTGCCGATCTACGCGGCCCTCACCTACGACGGCACGGTGGTCATGTCGCCGTCGGATCCGCTGGACGCCGCGATCACCCATGCGGTCAACCAGCACCAGCATCTGGACAAGGGCTTCGGCCCAGCCCTCGGGCCCGATGCGCCGCGGGTGGCGCTGGAGCAACTCCGGGAAGCCGGCTTCAGCATCGACAGCGGCCGCTCCGACTGGGTGCTGGAACCCGACGAGCAGCCGCTCCAGGCGGCGCTGGTCACCGGCTGGATCGAGGCGGTGCGGGAGGTGGGCCTGGTGTCGCCCTCCGACATCGACCACTGGCAGAAGGCCCGGCTCGAGGCCATCGAGGCGGGCGAGCTGACGATCCGCGTCGGCCACATGGACCTCCTGGCCCGCCCCTGAGGGGCCGCTGGCCGGAGGCGCTTGCCTGATCGAGCGGTCGCTTCGATCGGCCCGGTTCAGCCGCGGAAATCGCAGTCGAAGACGACCTCGGGGCCGAGGGTGTGCACCGTCGTCACCGGCCGGCGCACGTCCTCCAGCCGGTCGGTGGCGGGCAGGCTGATGCCCACCTGCCCCGCCCCGATGATCATCGGGGCGACCAGCAGATGCAGCCGGTCGACGCAGTCGGCGTGCAGGAACGAGGAAACCGTCGTCGCGCCGCCTTCCAGCAGGATCCGGCGATAGCCGTCCCCGTGTAGCGCGCGCCGGATAAGTGCAGGATCCAGCTGGCCATTTGCATCCGCCGGCAGACGAACCACCTGTACGTGAGCCGGCATTTCAATTTTTGTGGTGTCGCGAGTGATCAGGACGACCGTCTTTTGCGTATCAGAGAGGAGACGGGCGGATGCTGGCATCCGGCCGTTCGGATCGACGACGGCACAGACCGGGTCCGGGCCTTCCACCAGCCGGACCGTGAGCTGCGGATCGTCCGCGATCACGGTGCCGACACCGACGATCACGATATCGACAAGGGCGCGCAGTCTATGCAGGTGAACGAGACAGTCCCGGCCGTTTATGTAACGGGACCGGCCGGTCGACGTGGCGATGCGTCCGTCGAGAGACTGCCCCAACTGCGCGACGAGAAACGACTTTTCGTGACGGGCGTTAAGGATGGGTCCATAAAGCGCGTCCCAAATCGGCGGAACAGGCCCGCCCTCGCGGGCCACGCGCAGCATGGCGCGCCACTCGTCGTCCGGTTCGGTACCTGCTGCTTGCTCGCGCGTCACGACGTCCTCGAAAGTGGCATGTCTGCAGCCTCGGTTCGGAAGCCCGAAGGAGCACCGTATTGACACAGCATCAGCGCCTCGGCCATCCGTCCATTGCCTCGCCCGTTCGCGAGGGACGCGAGGAAGATGTCACGACGATGCCAGCAACCGACACCGGCGCCGCTTCGTTCGGAAATCCCGGACTGGTCGAGATCCACCGGGCGTGTGCGGAGCTGCGCGCCGGTCGCCCGGTGCTGATCCAGGGCGACGGCGCCACGGTGGCCGTGCTGGCGATCGACGGGCTGGACCAGGCCAAGCTCGACCTCTTCAAGGAGCGGTTCGCCGACGGCGAAACGTCGCTGCTGATCACCGACCGCCGCGCCAGCGCCATCGGGCTGACCGCCTATCCCGCCACGCTGGTCTCGGTGGCGACCGACACCTCCCCCGAGAGCCTGCTGACGCTCGCCGCCGGCTACGAGGTCACCGTCGGTCACACGACGGCGGAGGCGGGACCCGCCGGGCGCGCCGCGCTGGAGATCGCGAAATGCGCCGAGATCCTGCCGGCCCTGGTGTGGGTGACCGCCCGTGACGGCGCCCACGAGGGCGTCTGCCGGGTCGACGCAGACATCGCGCTGGACTACCGCGCCCAGGTGGCGCGCACCCTGCAGAGGGTGGCCGAGGCTCCCGTGCCGCTGCGCGGCGACATCGACAGCCGGGTGGTGGTGTTCCGGGACATGATGGGCGGCACCGCGGTGGCCGTGATCGTCGGCACGCCGGACCCCAAGCAGCCGCTGCGGGTCAGGGTGCATTCGGCCTGCGCGACCGGTGACATCTTCGGATCGCGGCGCTGCGACTGCGGCGATCAGCTGCGGCTCGCCATCGAGCGCATCGACCAGCTCGGCGGTGGCTGCATCATCTACCTCGATCAGGAGGGTCGCGGGCTCGGCCTCGCCAACAAGCTCCGCGCCTACAACCTGCAGGACCTGGGTCTCGACACCGTCGATGCCAACACCGCCCTCGGCTACCACGAGGACGAGCGCGACTACGCGGCCGCCGGGCGGATGATCACCGAGCTCGGCTGGCACAAGATCGTGCTCCTCACCAACAACCCGACCAAGATCGACGCGCTGCGCGCGGCGGGGCTGGAGGTCGGCGGACGGATCCCGGTGCTGGCGCCGGTCAACGACGAGAACCGGCGCTACCTTGAAACCAAGGCACAGCGGGCAGGACATATGCTCGATCAGGTTGCGGCCATCGCCAAATAGGCACACGATCCTCAGAATCGGTGCGTCCCGACACGGGCGCGGGACAGGATTTCCTGGCTGACGCCGGCGAGCGCCGCGCGGCCAGGGGCTGGAGGGGACGCGACGGCATGTTGGATGGGCAGCTTCCGGCCCCGGGCTACACGGTGCTGCAACGGTGCCTGCACTGGATCACCGCGGTTGCCGTGATCCTGCTGCTGACCGCCGGCATCGCCATGAACAACGTGCCGCCGGGCGCCTGGATGAATGCGCTCTATGTTCTCCACTGGTCGCTGGGCGTCTGCGTGCTGCCGCTGGCGATCTGGCGCATCGCCCTGCGCCTCACCCGGCCGTCGCCGGGATATCCCGCGGACATGCCTGGATGGCAGCGCTTCGCGGCCGAGGCCAACCACGCGCTCCTCTACGCCATTCTCATCGTCAATCCGCTGCTCGGCTACGTGACGAAATCGGCCTACGGCGGCTCGGTGACGTTCTTCTGGATCGTCGACCTGCCGCCGGTCATCGCAAAGAACGAGGCGCTGTACGACCGCCTCTCCACCGTGCACGTGCTGGTCGGGTTCACGATGATCGCCGTCGTCGCCGCTCATGTCGGGGCGGCGCTCTATCATGGCCTCATTCGCCGCGACGGCATCTTCTCCCGCATGACCACCGGCTGAGGCAGGCGAACGGCCCGGCAAGAGAAACCTTTACGTGTCCCCGTCGAAACTGAACGCACGGGTAGACCCCGCCGGGCGTTTCCGCGATCCTGCCACAAGACGGTTCGACAATCGGGCACACAAGCCGTAACCCGGCGCTGGTTCAGACCGGCAGCGGCCGTCTGGGAGGAACGGAAGAAGGACTGGCCGTGGACATTCGGCAACTGAACTATCTGGTGGTGCTGGCGCGCGAAAAGCACTTCACCCGCGCGGCCGCGATCTGCGGGATCACCCAGCCCACGCTCTCCGGCCGCATCCGCCAGCTCGAGGAAGAGTTCGGCATTCCCATCGTCAAGCGCGGACACCGGTTCCACGGCCTGACGCCGGAAGGCGAACAGATCGTCAAGCGCGCCACCTCGATCCTCGAGGACTGGGAGGCGATGCAGCAGGACCTCGGCCGGATGAAGGGCCACCTGAGCGGCCAGGTCACCATCGGGGTGATCCCGTCCGCCCTGCCCCGTGTCGTGCTCCTGACCCGTCAGATCGGCGAGGAATTCCCCGGCATCGCCTTCACCATCCTGTCGATGTCGTCGGAGGAGATCCGCCAGGGCCTCGACAATTTCCAGCTCGACGCCGGCATCACCTATCTCGACAACGAGCCGATCGCCCAGGTGCGCATGGCGACGCTCTACCGGGAGCGGTTCCGCCTGATCACGCCGCTCGATCATCCGCTCGCCGGACGCAAGGTGGTCACTTGGGCGGAGGCGGCCGCCTACCCGCTGGCGCTGCTGACACCCGACATGCAGAACCGGCGCATCGTCAACGCCGCCTTCGTGGAGGCAGGCGTGAGCCCCACCGCCAGGATCGAGACGAATTCCATCATCGCCATGGTGACGCACGTCCGCGACGGCCAGCTCGCCGCCGTCCTGCCGGAACTGTCGCTGGAGGCGTTCGGCCATCTCGACGGCATCACCGCGATCGCCCTGGAGAAGCCCCACGTCGACCACGCGGTCGGGCTGGTGGTGCCGGACCGCGACCCGCTCTCGCCACTGGTCGATGCCGTCTACCGGGCGGCGCTCCGGGCCGACGAGTTCAGCAAGGCGGACTTCGTCGGCGCGCTGGCCGTTCCCGGCCGCTCGCGCACGGCCTGATCGCCCGACGCCCCAGCCCGGCGATCGCCACCGCTTCGGCCGAGGCCTCCATCAGATGACGCTCTGACGAGAAGAGACCGCCCCGACGCGAAACGGCGCCCGCGAGGGTCGCGGGCGCCGTCTTGGTGGCGGGTCAGGCGAGTGGGCGGGCGCCTATTCGGCCGGCGCCTGCCGCCCGACGATCGCGGCGTCGGCCTGGTAGCGTTCCTTCTCGCGTTCCGGCTCCGTCTCCATGAAGTGGTGCGGCTTCACCGGCTTCAGGAACAGGTTGGCGAAGAACGCGATCACCAGCAGCGCGGCCATGCAGTACATGGTCGTGTTGTAGAGGCTGGGCGTCGGATCGATGGTGCCCGCCGGCGCGATCTCCATCAGCCGCCCGACGGTCACCGTCTTCGCCGCGACGAGCTGGTCGAGCTGGTCGAGGCCGGCGCCGAACTTCTGCTGGAACGCCTGTGGATCGACCTTCGACGCCAGGTCGTCGATGGCGTTGCCGATCGACATCTGCCGCAGATAGGTGATCGCGAACGGCCCCAGCACGCCGGCGGTGCTCCAGGCGGTGAGCAGCCGCCCGTGGATGCCGCCGACGAACATGGTGCCGAACACGTCCGCCAGATAGGCCGGGATGGTGGCGAAGCCGCCGCCGTACATGGTGAAGATGATCATCGTGGCCGCGTAGAAGACCACCAGCCAGATGACCGCCGGGCTGGCGCTCACCGCCTGCGCCGTGAACGGGATCGACAGATAGAGGATCGTCCCGAGCACGAAGAAGCAGTGATAGGTGTTCTTGCGCCCGATGAAGTCGGACGTGCTGGCCCAGAAGAAGCGGCCCACCATGTTGAACACCGAGATCATCAGCACGTAGGTCGCGGCGAAGGCCCCGTCGACGAGGCCGGGCAGCGTCGTCCCGAAGATCTCCGTCATCATCGTCTTGGCGACGCCGATCACGCCGATGCCGGCGGTCACGTTGAAGCACAGCATGATCCACAGCAGCCAGAACTGCGGGGTCTTCAGCGCCTGGTCGATGTGGACGTTGCCGGAGGTGATCATCCGCCGGCCGCTTTCCGCCTCGCTCGGCGGCGTCCAGCCGACCGGCTTCCAGCCGGCGCGGGGCACGCGGTAGATGAAGGACGCGATCATCATCACCACGAAGTAGCCGATGCCGAGGGTCAGGAACGTCATCGCCGCGCCGGTGTTGCCGGTGCCGACGACGTAGACGCCCTCCGGACCGGGCACGATCATGCGCGGCACCTCCGCCGCGGTGACGACGACGACCTCCCTGAGGCTGCCGGCGACGGTCGCGAACTGGGCGCCGCCCTGGGTGGTCAGGTCGACGTCGGCAATCGGGCCGAGGTAGGTCGGCGCGACGTAGTAGAGGTGGAGGAGCCAGTCGATCAGCGGTGCGCCGATCATCGCGCCGCCGCCGAAGCCCATGATGGCCATGCCCGTCGCCATGCCGCGCCGGTCCGGGAACCAGCGGATCAGCGTGGAGACCGGCGAGACGTAGCCGAGGCCGAGGCCGCAGCCGCCGATCACGCCGTAGCCGAGATAGACGAGCCACAGCTGGTGGGTGACGATGCCCAGCGATCCGACGACGAAACCACCGCCCCAGCAGAAGGCGGCGGTGACGCCCACGCAGCGCGGGCCGACCTCCTCCAGCCACTTGCCGGCGAGCGCCGCGCACAGGCCGAGGAAGACGATGGCGACCGAGAAGATCCACACGACGGAACTGAGCGACCAGTCGGCGGGCGCCGGGGCGACGACGCCGAACTCGCGGATCAGCGCCGGATTGAAGATGCTCCAGGCGTAGACCGAGCCGATGCACAGGTGGATGGCGATCGATGCCGGCGGCACCCACCAGCGGCTGAAGCCTTCCGGCGCAACGATCGCCTCTTTCAAGAGAAATCGCGGTATGGCCATGTAAATACATCCTCCCGATCGCGCGACGGCCAGCCGAGAGGCCGCGTGCACGAGCCTTATTCTTTCTTCTGTCCTCCGCTGGCCGCACGGAACGCCGCGTGTTCAGTCTTTGAGGTGTTGCTCGTCACGAGAATGGGGGGCAATTCTTGTGCGACAGCGATGAGCGCTATCGAACGCCGAGCTTAGCGGTCCGCAAAATAGAAAATTTCTATCTCGTCATCGCCACCGTCTATCAACCAAGGATTGGCGCGACAGAAAGGCACATTTCTAGGGTGCAGATTTTTTGCGGGTCCGGAAGGTGCGATCGGCGCGGTGGCGACCGCCGCCCTACCCGTGCGACGGCCGGCCGTGGCGGGTCGCGTACATCGAGCGGTCGGCCGTCTCGATGAGATCGCCGAGGGTGGCGCCGTCGCCGGGGCTCGTGGCGACGCCGATGCTGACGGAGAACTCTCCGTCGACGTCACCGACCTGGAGGCCGGCGGCCGCCTCGCGGATCGCCTGGGCGAGCCGGTCGGCCGGCAGCCGGTCCGCCCCCGGCGCGATGACGACGAATTCGTCGCCGCCGTACCGATAGATCGGATCGGTGTCGCGGATCGTCTGGTGCATCAGCGAAACGAACTGGTTCAGCACCCGGTCGCCGGCCGAATGGCCGTGGACGTCGTTGATCTTCTTGAAGCTGTCGATGTCGATCATGAAGAGGCTGACCGGATCGCCACGGGCCACCGACCTGTCGATCAGCGCCATCCCGTTCTCGAACAGCGACCGGCGGTTCTCCGCGCCGGTCAGCGGATCGAGGCGCGCCGTCTCGCGCATCTCCTCGAACCGCTGCCGGTAGGTCAGGACGCTGAACACGTCCCTCAGCCGGCTCTGGTGATCAGCCTTGTCGAGGTGGCCTTCCAGATAGCGCAGGTAGGCCCACAGGACGAAGCTGTAGAGGCCCGACGCGATCACCTTGCCGAAGAACCCGCCCGCCCCGGCCGAATAGGGCACGCCGAAGAACATGTGCAGCGCGCTGAAGAACGCCAGCTGATCGAAGGCGAGGACGACGATCGCGCTGATCCACAGGCGCGCGAACAGGCTGAGCCACGCGACCCGGCACAGCCGCTCGTAAAGGAGCACGAGCGCCACGCAGTCGATGAACAGCAGCACGGTGCCCCAGACCGACAGCCAGGTCGATTCCGCCACCATGTCGATCGCGAAGCCGGCCGCCGAGGTTCCGATCCGCGTCTGATGGCTGACCAGTAGCACCACCAGGATGATGACGAAGTTGCCGATCAGCAGACCGTAGATCGGCTGACGCACCACCTGCGCGTCCTCGCGAATATAGACGAGCAGCAGCAGCAGAAGCTTGCCGGTGAAGAGGATGACCGAGCCGGGCGTGTAGACGATCGGCCCGAGACCGACGAAGACCGTGATCGCCAGGTAGTTTTCGGCGAAGGTCAGCGCGCACAACGCGCAGAAGAAAGTCCCAATACCGAGCCATTTCCGGTAGTGGAACATCGCCAGCATGATCCCGTAGTAAACGGTTGCCTGAGCAAGCGCATATCCGAGATCAGCAGGCATCGACGGGTCGATTCTCCAAGGCGGTTTGAAGGGGATAGTGCACGAAACGGCGCGCCGATCCATATTTGACCGGCGGCCTCACCCGCAACGCCGGACCGGTCCACGCCGGAGGCCTCGGGCGCGGCGCGCGGCGGGCGCCCGTCGATAGGCACCCCCTATGATCCGATCCGCACAATCGATTGGAACTTTTCCAGACAATCGGGGACTTTGGAGGGTAGGATGGAGCGGTGCGCATTGCCAATTGGCCATGCGAAAACGAGCGCCCCACCAGAATGCGGGTCGGAGGAAATGCATGTTGGGCTCGGCGAACGGGCGTAACCCTGTCGGAGGCAGGGTCGAAGCCAGTATTCCAACCGACGAGACTTCCACGGAACTTGCGGTTCTCTGCGAGGCGCACGGCAACCGTCCGGATGCGCTGATCGAAATCCTGCATGCCGTGCAGGCCCACTTCGGCCACGTGCCGCCCCAGGCCGCCACCGTGCTTGCCGCCGCGCTCAACCTGTCGCGCGCCGAGGTGCACGGGGTGATCAGCTTCTACCACGACTTCCACACCACCCCGCCCGGGCGGCACGTGCTGAAGATGTGCCGCGCCGAGGCCTGCCAGTCCGTCGGCGCGGAGGCGCTGTTCGACCACGTCTGCGCGACGCTCGGCATCGAGCCGGGCGGCACCACCGCCGACGGCGCGCTGACGGTCGAGCCGGTCTACTGCCTGGGCAACTGCGCGCTGGGTCCGGCGGCGCTCGCCGACAACACGCTGCTCGCCCGCCTCACCCGCGACCGCGTCGACCGGATCATCGCGGGGGCCCGCGCCGATGCGGCGGCCACCCAGGCGGCGGAGTGAGGCCATGACCGATCTCGTCGTCACCGTTCCCAAGGACGCCGCGGCCCGCTCGGTCGGCGCCGACGCGGTCGCCGCGCGCATCGCGGAAGAGGCCCGCGCCCGTGGCATCCCGCTGACCGTCAAGCGGACCGGCACGCGCGGGCTCCTGTTCATGGAGCCGCTGGTGGAGGTGCGGACCGCGGCGGGATCCGTCGCCTACGGACCCGTCGCGCCCGAGGACGTGGCGGCGCTGTTCGACGCCGGCTTTCCCGACGCAGCCGGCCACCCGCTCCATCTCGGGCCCGTCGAGCAGCTGCCCTATTTCGCCCGCCAGGAGCGCGTGACGTTCGCGCGCTGCGGCGTCATCGATCCGGCCGACGTCGCCGACTACCGCGCCCACGGCGGCTTCAGGGGCCTTGAGGCGGCGCTGGCGCGCTCCTCCGACGACATCGTCGAGGCGGTGCTGGCCTCCGGCCTGCGCGGGCGCGGCGGCGCAGGCTTCCCGACCGGCATCAAGTGGCGCACCGTGGCCGGCACCGAGGCGGCGCAGAAATACATCTGCTGCAACGCCGACGAAGGCGATTCCGGCACCTTCGCCGACCGCATCCTGATGGAGGGCGATCCGTTCCTGCTCATCGAGGGCATGACGATCGCCGGCATCGCCGTCGGCGCCGACACGGGCTACGTCTACATCCGCTCGGAATATCCCGACGCCATCGCCGCCATGCGCACCGCCATCGCGGCCTGCCTTGAGGACGGTGCGCTCGGCGACGACATCCTCGGCTCCGGCCGGCGGTTCCACCTGCACGTGCGCGTCGGCGCCGGCGCCTACATCTGCGGCGAGGAGTCGGCGATGCTCGACAGCCTCGAGGGCAAGCGCGGCATCGTCCGTGCCAAGCCGCCGATCCCGGCGATCGAGGGCCTGTTCGGCCAGCCGACCGTCGTCAACAACGTGCTGACCTTCGCCGCCGTCCCCTCCATCCTCGCCGACGGCGCCGAGCGCTACGAGGCGTTCGGCGTCGGCAAGTCGCGCGGCACCATGCCGTTCCAGCTCGCCGGCAACATCGCCCGCGGCGGCCTGGTCGAGCTCGCCTTCGGCGTGACGCTGCGCGAGCTCGTCGAGGACTTCGGCGGCGGCACGCTGACCGGACGTCCGGTGCGCGCGGTGCAGGTCGGCGGCCCGCTGGGCGCCTACGTGCCGGCCGACCGGATGGACCTGCCGATGGATTACGAGGCGTTCGCGCAGGCCGGCTTCATGGTCGGCCACGGCGGCCTCGTCGTGTTCGACGAGACCGTCGACATGGCCGCCCAGGCGCGCTTCGCCTTCGAGTTCTGCGCGATCGAATCGTGCGGCAAGTGCACGCCCTGCCGCGTCGGCGCGGTGCGCGGCCGCGAGACGATGGAGAAGATCATGGCCGGCCAGAACGTCGCCGCCAACGTCGCCATCGTCGAGGACCTGTGCACGCTGATGACCGACGCCTCGCTCTGCGCCATGGGCGGACTGACGCCGATGCCGGTGATGAGCGCGCTCAAGTATTTCCCGGAGGACTTCGACCGGGCCGCCGCGCAGGCCGCAGCCGAATGACGCCGGCGGACACAGGAAACGGGAGGACCCGATGACACTCCTGAAGGAACTGAACTACGGCACCCCGGAGAAGACGGCGCCGGCGACGGTGACGCTCCGGGTCGACAGCCACGAGATCACCGTGCCCGAGGGCACCTCGGTGATGCGCGCCGCCATCGAGGCCGGCCTGTCGATCCCCAAGCTCTGCGCCAGCGACAGTGTCGAGCCGTTCGGCTCCTGCCGCCTGTGCCTGGTGGAGATCGAGGGCCGCCGCGGCACCCCTGCCTCGTGCACGACCCCGGTCGCCGAGGGCATGGTGGTGAAGACCCAGACGCCGCGCCTGGAGGCGCTGCGCAAGGGCGTGATGGAGCTCTACATCTCCGACCACCCGCTCGACTGCCTCACCTGCTCGGCCAACGGCGACTGCGAGCTGCAGGACATGGCGGGCGACGTCGGCCTGCGCGAGGTCCGCTACGGCTACGCCGGCGAGAACCATCTCGACCAGCCGAAGGACGTCTCCAACCCCTATTTCCAGTTCGACCCGTCCAAGTGCATCGTCTGCTCGCGCTGCGTGCGCGCCTGCGAGGAGGTCCAGGGCACCTTCGCGCTGACCATCGAGGGACGCGGCTTCGACTCCAAGGTGTCGGCCGGCGCCGGCTTCGACGACTTCCTGTCCTCCGAGTGCGTGTCGTGCGGCGCCTGCGTGCAGGCCTGCCCGACGGCGACGCTGCAGGAGAAGTCGGTCGTCGACCACGGCGTGCCGAACCGCACCGTGCTGACCACCTGCGCCTACTGCGGCGTCGGCTGCTCGTTCAAGGCGGAGCTGAAGGGCGAGGAAGTGGTCCGCATGGTCCCCTACAAGGACGGCGGCGCCAACGAGGGCCACTCCTGCGTGAAGGGCCGCTTCGCCTTCGGCTACGCCACCCACAAGGACCGCATCACCACGCCGATGATCCGCGACACGATCCAGGATCCGTGGCGTCCGGTGTCGTGGGACGAGGCGATCGGATTCGCCACCGACCGCTTCAAGGCGATCCAGGCGAAGTACGGCCGCGGCTCCATCGGCGCCGTCACCTCGTCGCGCTGCACCAACGAGGAAGTCTACGTCGTCCAGAAGCTGGTGCGCGCGGCCTTCCACAACAACAACGTCGACACCTGCGCCCGGGTCTGCCACTCGCCGACCGGCTACGGCCTGAAGACGGCGTTCGGCACCTCCGCCGGCACCCAGGACTTCAAGTCGGTGGAGAAGACCGACGTCGTCCTCCTCATCGGCGCGAACCCGACCGACGGGCACCCGGTGTTCGCCTCGCGCATGAAGAAGCGGCTGCGCGAGGGTGCGAAGCTGATCGTCGTCGATCCGCGCCGGATCGATCTGGTCCGCTCGCCCCACATCAAGGCGGCCCACCATCTGCAGCTGCAGCCGGGCACCAACGTCGCCATCATGAACGCGCTCGGCCACGTGATCGTGACCGAGGGGCTGGTCGACCGCGCCTTCGTCGAGGAGCGCTGCGATCCGGTGTCGTTCGCCCGCTGGGAGGATTTCATCTCCCAGCCCGAGAACAGCCCGGAAGCGATGGCCGAGAAGACCGGCGTGCCCGCCGACGAGATCCGGGCCGCCGCCCGGCTGTTCGCCACCGGCGGCAACGGCGCGATCTACTACGGCCTCGGCGTCACCGAGCACAGCCAGGGCTCGACCATGGTCATGGCCATGGCCAACCTCGCCATGGCGACGGGCAATCTCGGGCGCGAGGGCGTCGGCGTGAACCCGCTGCGCGGCCAGAACAACGTCCAGGGCTCGTGCGACATGGGCTCGTTCCCGCACGAGTTCCCGGGCTACCGGCACGTGGGCGAGACCGCCGTGCGCCAGCTCTTCGAGGAGCGCTGGGGCGTGCCGCTCGACGACGAGCCGGGCCTGCGCATCCCCAACATGCTGTCCGCCGCCGTCGACGGCACCTTCATGGGGCTGCTCGTCCAGGGCGAGGACATCGCCCAGTCGGATCCCGACACCCAGCACGTGACCGCCGGCCTGGAGGCGATGGAATGCGTCGTCGTGCAGGACCTGTTCCTGAACGAGACCGCCTCCTACGCCCACGTGTTCCTGCCCGGCACCTCGTTCCTGGAGAAGGACGGCACCTTCACCAACGCCGAACGCCGCATCAACCGCGTGCGCCCGGTGATGGCCTCGAAGACCGGCCTGCAGGAATGGGAGGTCATCTGCCGGCTCGCCGACGCCATGGGCTATCCCATGAGCTACACCTCCGGCGCCGAGATCATGGACGAGATCGCCGCCATGACGCCGACGTTCGCGGGCGTCTCGTTCGACAAGCTCGACCGCCTGGGCTCGCTGCAGTGGCCCTGCAACGACGCCGCCCCCGACGGCACACCGACCATGCACGTGGGCGGGTTCTCGCGCGGCAAGGGACAGTTCTCATTGACGAAGTTCGTGCCGACCGACGAGCGGACCAACCGCTTCTTCCCGCTGATCCTGACCACCGGGCGCATCCTGTCCCAGTACAATGTCGGCGCCCAGACGCGCCGCACGGAGAACTCGGTCTGGCATCCGGAGGACGTGCTGGAGATCCATCCGCACGACGCCGACGTGCGCGGCATCGAGGACGGCGGGATGATATCCCTCGCCTCGCGCAAGGGCGCGACGACGCTGCGGGCGCGGATCACCGAGCGGATGCCGCAGGGCGTTGTCTACACGACCTTCCATCACCCGGTGAGCGGCGCCAACGTGGTCACCACGGAGAACTCCGACTGGGCCACCAACTGCCCGGAATACAAGGTCACGGCGGTGCAGGTGACGCTCTCCAACCAGCCGTCCGACTGGCAGCTCGAGTACGACCGCCAGCGGTCGGAACGCACCGTGATCGAAGCGGCGGAGTGATCATGGCGGACCCGGCGCGTCCCCTCGCCGCCATTCCCGGCGGATCGGCGCCCGCGCCGCGGGTGCGGACCCGCGTCTGGCATCCTGACGCGGCGCCCACCGAAGGCGTGTGGGCGCTCGCCGAGGAGATCCCGCTGGAGATCCGGATCAACGGCGCACCGCACGCGGTGATGATGGTGACCCCGTCGGACCTTCAGGACTTCGCGGTCGGCTTCGCGCTCACCGAGGCCATCGTCGACGCCGCCGGCGCGATCGAGACCGTGGATCTGTCCCAGGAGGCGGACGGGCTCGTCGCGAACCTGACGATCGCCGAGGCGGCCCTTGCCGGCGGCATCGAGCGCGGGCGCGGCCTCGCAGGCCGCTCCGGCTGCGGCGTGTGCGGCGTGACCGCGCTCGGCGACGCGGTGCGGGCGCCGAAGCCCGTCCCGGCCCGGCCGCCGGTGGCGCCCGAGGCGATCGCCACGGCTTTTGCACAGCTTTCTGGACACCAGCCGCTCAACCGCGTGAACCACTCGGTGCACGCCGCGGCGCTGGCGGCCCCCGACGGCACGATCCGCGCGGCGCGCGAGGACGTCGGCCGCCACAACGCGCTCGACAAGCTGATCGGGTCGCTCGCGCGTTCCGGCGGACTGCCCGTCGACGGCTTCATCGTGCTGTCGAGCCGGGCCAGCTTCGAGATGGTGCTGAAGGCGGCGGTCGCCGGCGCGCCGCTGGTGGCATCGGTGTCGGCACCGACGACGCTCGCCCTCGACTGCGCCCGCCAGGCGGGCATCAAGCTCGCGGCGGCGGGTCCCGACGGCGCCGTCGTGCTGATCGACTGACCCTGGATCCACCGCACCAGCCACCGGCAAGACGAAAGGGCACATGATGGATTCGGCGGAACTCATCCGCATGGCCAACCAGATGGCCGACTATTTCTCCGCCTATGGCCACGACGAGGCGGTGGCGGGGATCGCCGATCACATCCAGAAATTCTGGGATCCGCGGATGCGGCGCGGCCTCCTCGACCACGTGAACGGCGGCGCTGCGGAGCTCGACCCGCTGGTCGTGGAAGCCTCCGCCCTCCTGAAGATGCCCGCCCAGTCCTGATCGCGGCGCGGTCCACCGGATGCGGTGGCCCCCCTGGCGGCAATCGATAGACGCGGCCAAAGGCGCCCGGGCGGTTTGCGCATTGCCATGCCGGCCCGCAGCGCCACAATCGGAGGCGCGCCGCGGCCGTGCGATTCGCACGGTCCCGGTGAGCGATGACCGCCTCTGACCGGATACGGTTGCAATTGAAGCCGGCTGCCTTCGACTACCACGCTCCCAGGACGATCGACGAGGCGCTCGGGTTACTCTCGCAGGCTGGCGGCGACGCGCGCATTCTCGCCGGCGGCCAGAGCCTGGTGCCAGCCATGGCGTTCCGCCTCGCCCAGCCGGGCGTCATCGTCGACATCAACCGCCTTGCCGACGCGCCGCGGCTCTCCGAGGAGGAGAACCGGCTGGAGATCGGTCCGCTGGTCCGCCACGAGGACCTGCGCCGCTCAACCTCGCGCACGCCGCTGAGCGAGCTGCTCGCGCATCTGGCCGAGCACATCGGCACCTGGCCGGTGCGCAGCCGCGGCACCTTCTGCGGCAGCGTCGCGTTCGGCGACCCCGCCTCGGAGTGGTGCCTGGCTGTGCTGGCGCTGGAAGCGAACCTGACGCTGGAGAGCACCGCCGACGGCCCGCGCTCGGTGCCGGCCGCGGAGTTCTTCCAGAGCATGCAGATGACCGCCGCGCGCGAGGACGAGATGCTGACGGCGGTGACCATCCCCGCCCTGCCCGCGACCGCGCGCTGGGGCTTCGCCGAATTCAGCCGCCGCACCGGCGATTTCGCCACCGTGCTCGCGCTGACCCTGCACGAGCTCAAGGGCGGCCGGATGACCCGCGTCCGCGTGGCCGTCGGCGGCGTCGAGGGGGTCCCGCGCCGGCTCTCCGAGGTCGAGGCGGCGCTCGAGGGCGCGGCCCCGAGCAAGGTGCGGTTCGAGCAGGCCGCGGCGCTGGCGGCGGAGGTGGTGGAGCCCATCGACGATCCGATCGTCGACGCCCTTCATCGCCGGGAACTGGTGGGCGAGATGGTGCTGCGCGCGCTGCAGGGGTCGACCCGATGACCGCGCCCCGGACCGTCCGCTTCCGCCTCAACGGCTCCGACACCGCCGTGACGGTCGAGCCCCGCCGCACGGTGGCGGACATGCTGCGCCTCGATCTGCGCCTCACCGGCACCACCGTCGGCTGCGACCAGGGCGTCTGCGGCACCTGCACCGTCATCATCGACGGCGAACCGGTGCGGGCGTGCCTGATGTTCGCCGCCCAGCTCGACGGCGCCGAGGTGCGCACCGTCGAAGGTCTTGCGAAGGACGGCAAGCTCAGCGCGCTGCAGCAGGCCTTCATCGACGAGGACGCCGTGCAGTGCGGCTACTGCACGCCGGGCTTCCTGATGCTCGCCACCGCCGCGCTGGAAAACGACCCGTTCATCGAGGACGAGGCCATCGACGCGGTGCTGTCGGCCAACCTCTGCCGCTGCACCGGCTACGGCCCCATCCGCCGCGCCGTGCGCAAGGCGGCCAAGACCGGCCGGCGGTCGACCTGATGCGGCACCTCGGACGCTCCCTCCCCCGCCTCGAAGCAAGCCCGCTGGTCGCCGGCCGCGGCTGGTTCGTCGGCGCCATCGACATGGGCGACCAGCTGTCGATGCGGGTGGTGCGGTCGCCCTTCCCGCACGCCCGCATCACCAGCGTCGACGTGTCGGAGGCGCTCGCGCTGCCGGGCGTCGTGGCGGCGTGGAGCTGGGCCGATCTCGGCGACCTGCCGCCCATCGGCTACCGCCGCGACGGCAGCGACGCGCTCGCCCCGTACCGCCAGCCGATCCTGGCGAGCGACGTGGTGCGCTATGTCGGCGAGCCGGTCGCCGTGGTGTTCGCCGAGGACGCGGCGACCGCCGAGGACGCCGCCGACCGGGTCGATTTCCGCGCCGACCTGCTCGACGCCTCGGTCGATCCGGCCACCAGCACCTTCGGCGGCAGCAGCGACCGCGCCACCGCCGCCGTGGTCGAGCAGCGGTTCGGCGACGTGGACGGCGCCTTCGCCGCCGCCGACCTGGTGGTCGAGCTGGAGCTGGAGATCGGCCGCCATTCGGCGGTCCCGCTGGAGCCGCGCGGCCTCGTCGCCCGCTGGGACGGCGCCCGCGACATGCTCGACGTGTTCGGCGCCGCCCGCTTCCCCCACATCGACCGCGACATGCTGGCCGCCCAGATCGGCCGCCCGGCGTCCCGCGTGGCGCTGATCGAGAGCCACGTCGGCGGCGGTTTCGGCGTGCGCGGCGAAATCGGTCCGGAGGACGTCTTGGTCTGCCTGGCGGCGCTGCGCCTCGGCCGGCCCGTCGCCTGGATCGAGGACCGCAGCGAGCACATGATCGCCGCCGCCCACGCGCGCGGCCAGCGCCACATCGCCCGCATCGCCGCCCAGGACGACGGCCGGCTGGTCGCAATGGACGTCACCTTCATGCTCGACCAGGGCGCCTATCTGCGCCCCGACGGCCTCCTGACGGCGCAGCTGACCGCCGCCATGCTGCCGGGGCCCTACCGGCTCGATGCCTTCCGCGCGCTGGGCGACGTGCGGCTGACCCACAAGACCCCGGTCGGCACCTACCGGGCGGGCGGGCGCTACGAGAGCGCCTTCGTACGCGAGCGGCTGGTGGACGCGGTCGCCGACCGGCTCGGCCTCGATCCGGCCGAGGTGCGCCAGCGCAACCTGCTGACGCGGCAGGAGATGCCCGCGGCGCGCGGCGTCTCCATCGCCGGGCAGCCGGTCGTCTACGATTCCGGCGACTATCCGAAGCTTCTCCAGCGCACCGCCGAGACGATCGGCCTCGCCCGCCTGCGCAAGCGCATCGCCAACCGCCGCGCCAAGGGCGAGCGGGTCGGGCTGGGCATGGCGTTCTGCGTCGACCGGGCCGGCGGCGGCAGCGGCGACGGGGCACGGATCACCGTCGACGAGACCGGCGCCGTCGAGGTGATCACCGGCGCCGCCGACCTCGGCCAGGGCGTCGAGACGGCGGTGGCGCAGATCGTCTCCGACATCCTGGCGATCCCCTACACCAACGTCCGCGTCGTGCACGGGCGCACCGACGCCATCGGCTTCGGACAGGGCGCGCACGGATCGCGCGCCACCGTGATGACCGGCACGGCGGCGCAGCAGGCGGCCGAAAAGGTGCGCGAGAAGGTGCTGGCCGCCGCCGCCGCGATGATCGGCGTCTCGGCCGACCGGCTGATGCTGGAGGATGGCGAGGTCCGCTCCATCGAGCACGCCGGCGCGCCCGGCCTGCCGCTCGGCGCCGTCGCCCGCGCGCTCCGCCCGGACCGCGCGCCGATGCTCGACGTGCCCCACTCCACCGACAGCGCCGGCCTCTCCGCCGAGGCGTGGGTCTCCCTCGACGGACCGACGTTCCCCTACGCGCTGCACGTCGCGGTGGTCCGGGTGGAAGAAGCGACCGGCGCCGTCACCGTCGAGCGCTACCTGGTGGCGGCCGACGTCGGCAATCCGGTGAACCCGAAGCTCATCGAGGGGCAGCTCGGTGGCGGAGCGGCCCAGGGGATCGGCGGCGCGCTGTCGGAGGAGTTCCTGTTTTCCGCCACCGGCGAACCGCTGTCGGTCACCCTCACCGACTACGCGCTGCCCACAGCCGACCGGATCCCCGACATCGAGTTCCTGATCACCGACGACGCGCCCTCGCCGCTGACGCCGCTCGGCATCAAGGGCGTCGGCGAGCTGGGGACCGGCGGTGCCGGGGCGGCCATCGCCGCCGCCATCGACGACGCCATCGGCATGCCCGGCGCGGTGACCCGGCTTCCCGTCACGCCGTCGCGCCTCCGGGCGATCCTGCGCGGCCTTGGCTGACGGCGCCGCGGCGGCTCAGACGCCCAGATAACGCGCCTGCGCGTCGGCGTCGGCGGCAAGCTCGGCCATGGTGCCGGTGACCTGGACGCTGCCCTTTTCCAGCACGTAGACCCGGTCGGCGACCTCCGAGGCGAACGCCAGGTTCTGCTCCGACAGCAGGATCGACAGCCCCTGCGCCTTCATGTCCCGGACCGTGCGGGCCATTTCGCGCACGATCATCGGCGCGACGCCTTCCGACGGTTCGTCCAGCAGCAAGAGCAGCGGGTTGCCCATCAGGGTGCGCGCGACCGACAGCATCTGCTGCTCGCCGCCCGACATCTGGCCGCCGGGACGGCCCGGCATGCGGCCCAAATTGGGAAACAGGTCGAACAGCCGCTCCGGCGTCCAGCTCGGGGCGGGCGTGCCGTCCGGCCAGGCGCGCGGCGGATGCCGGCCGATGTCGAGGTTCTCCTCCAGCGTCAGGCCGGTGAAGATGCGCCGGTCCTCCGGCACGTAGCCGATGCCCAATCGCGCGATCCGGTACGCCGACTGCCCCAGGATTGGCGATCCGAAGAAGCGGACATCCCCCGCCGCCCGCTCCGCGAGCCCCATGATCGCCTTCAGCGTGGTCGACTTGCCGGCGCCGTTGCGCCCCATCACCGCGACGACCTCGCCGCGCCCCACCTGGAGGTCCACGTCGAACAGGATCCGCGCCGCGCCGTACCAGGCCGACAGGCCCCCGACGGACAGCACCGGCTCGGTGCCCCCCGCACCGGTCATGACGGCGCCCCCGCGTCTTCGTCGGCCGCCGTGCCGAGATAGTGCGCCTGCACCAGCGGATCGGCGCGTACGGCGTCGGGCGGGCCATCGGCAATGAGGCGGCCACCGGCCAGCACCAGGATCCGGTCGGCGAAGGCGAACACCACGTCCATCGAATGTTCGGTGAACAGCACCGAGGCGCCCTCCTCGTCGACGATCCGGCGCGTCAGCGCCACCAGGTCGGCGCGCTCCTTCGGCGCCATCCCGGCGGTCGGCTCGTCCATCAGCAGCAGCAGGGGCCGGTTGGCGAGCGCCACGGCGAGTTCCAGCCGCTTCACGTCGCCGTAGGCCAGGCTGCGGGCGGCCTCGTCGGCGAGTTCGGCCAGCCCCACCCGGTCCAGGAGCGCCAGCGCCGGCGCGCGCTCCCTCCCCGGCACGCCGCGCAGGAAGCGGAAGATCTCGCCGCGCGCCGACAGCAGCGCCATCTGGACGTTCTCCACCACGGTCATGGTCGGGAACACGGCGGCGATCTGGAAGGTGCGGGAAATCCCCATCCGGAACAGCCGGCGCGGCCCGAGGCCGACCACCGAGGCGCCCTCGTAGAGGACGTCGCCCCGGTCCGGCGCGAGCTGGCCGTTGATGAGGTTGAAGCAGGTCGACTTGCCGGCACCGTTCGGGCCGATCATCGCGACAACCTCGCCGCGCCCGACGCGGAAATCCACATCGTCGACGGCAGCCACGCCGCCGAAGTGCCTGGTCAGCGAGCGCACCTCCAGGACCGTCATCGCGCACCCCTCCGCACCAGGCGGCCGAGCGCGCCGACGCCACCCATGATGCCGCCCGGCTGCACCAGCACGATCAACAGGATGATCCCGCCCAGCGCCGCCCGCCAGTAGCTGGTGGTGCGCGCAACGGTGTCGGAGAGCCAGGTGAACACCGTGGCGCCGACGATCGGCCCCATCGCCGACTGGACGCCGCCGAGGAGCACCATGGCGAGACCGTCGACGGACTTGCCGATCGAGGCGATGTCCGGCGACACCGAGCCCTTGGCGAACGCGAACAGCGCCCCCGCCAGTCCGGCAGCCGCCCCGGCGACGATGAACGCCAGCCAGTGGACGCGGAACACGCCGATGCCGATCGCCTCCGCCCGGAGGGCCGAATCGCGACCCGCCCGCATGGCGTAGCCGAACGGCGAGAACAAGAGGACGCGGAGCGCGAGCACGCCCGCCACCGTTACCGCCAGCGCCAGCAGGTAGAAGCCGGCGCGGCTGTCGAACGGCGCCTGCGGCCAGGCGCCGAAGATGCCGTTGGAGCCGCCGGTGATGGCCTCCCACTGGTAGAGGATCGACCAGACGATCTGGGCGAAGGCGAGCGTCAGCATGGCGAGGTAGACGCCCGACAGCCGCACGCAGAACCAGCCGAACAGCGCCGCCCCGAGCCCGCCCGCGACGGGCGCCAGCAGCATTGCCGGGCCCATGGGCAGGCCGAGCCGTGTCACGGCAATGGCGGAGGCATAGGCGCCGAGCCCGAAATAGGCCGCGTGGCCGAACGAATGCAGGCCCGCCGGCCCCATGATGAAATGCAGGCTGGCGGCGAACAGCACCGCGATCAGGATGTCCGTGGCGATGACCAGCGTGTAGGGCGAGCCGGCGGTCGCGAGCGGCAGCGCCGCCAGAAGCACGACGGCGATCGCCGCTGCCCCCTTCATCCGCCACGCGCTCGGGCGCAGCGGCGCTTCCGGCTCGCCGCCTTCGCGCACCTGCGCCGGCGGACGGCCGAGCAGGCCGTAGGGCCGGACCACCAGCACCGCGGCCATGAAGACGAACTCGGCGACCAGCGTGAACTTCGAGGCGTTCACCGTCAGCCCGAACAGCGTCACCTGCCCCAGGCCGATGCAGAGCGCCTTGATCTCGGCAATCAGGATCGCCGCCAGGAAGGCGCCCGGGAGCGACCCCATGCCGCCGACCACCGTCACCACGAAGGCGGTGGCGATCACGTCGAGGTCGAGGGTGAGCGTCGCCGGCTGCCGCGGCAGCTGCAGCGCGCCGCCGAGGCCGGCCAGCGCCGCGGCCAGCGCGAACACGGCGGTGAACAGCAGCGCCTGGTTCACCCCGAGGGCGCCGACCATCTCGCGGTCCTCGGTCGCGGCCCGGATCAGCCGGCCGAACCGGCTGCGGGCGACCACCAGGTGCAGGATCGCCAGCACCACCGGCCCGACGCAGATCAGGAAGAGGTCGTAGCTCGGAAAGCGCCGGTCGAGGATGGTAACCGCACCGCCGAGCCCCGGCGCGCGCGGGCCCAGCAGGTCCTCCGGCCCCCAGAGCCAGAGCGCCAGGTCGTTGAGCACCAGAAGCACGGCGAACGTCGACAGGAGCTGGAAGAGCTCGGGCGCCCGGTAGAGGCGGCGCAGGACGCTCACCTCGATCGCCGCGCCGAGCAGCCCGACCCCGAGGGTGGCGACGACCAGTCCGCCCCAGAAGCCGACCGCCCCGCCCACCGTCGTGGCGAGCGTCCAGGCCCCGTAGAGGCCGAGCATGTAGAACGAGCCGTGGGCGAGATTGACGATACGGGTGACGCCGAAGACGAGCGACAGCCCGGCCGCGACCAGGAACAGGGTCGAGGCCTGGGCAAGCCCGTTCAGGCCCTGGAACAGGAGCGCTTCGAGGCTCATCCGCCCCTGCCGGACACTGAAGACCCGCCTGTAACCATTTGATCCCGTTGATGGCTCTGGTTCAGTCGGCCCAGCTATCCGTGTGGTGGCGCGGCACGTCTAGTCGGCCGGCCGCCGGGCCGCCGCCTCTTCCGGGCTCGGCAGGACCGCGTCGCCCGCGACGTAGGTGAAATCGACCATCTGGCCGGTTCCGTCGACGAGGTCGAGATTGCCGACATAGGCGCCCATGGTCGACTGGTGGTCGCTCGCCCGGTAGGTGATCTCGCCGAACGGGGTCACCACCTGAAGCCCTTCGAACGCGGCGACGAGCGCGTCGGTGTCGGTCGACCCGGCCTTCTCGATTCCCGCGGCGATCGACTTTATGGTGGCGTAGCCGACCACCGAGCCAAGGCGCGGATAGGTGTCGAAGCGGTCCTTATAGGCGGTGAGAAACGCGTCGTGCTCGGGCGTGGCTATGCCGTACCACGGGTAGCCGGTGACCACCCATCCCGTCGGCGTGTCGGCGCCGAGCGGGTCGAGATATTCCGGCTCGCCGGTGAGCAGGCTCACGACCGGCATCTCGTCGAACAGGCCGCGCGTCTGGCCCTCGCGGACGAACTGGGAGAGATCGCCGGCGAACAGCGCGTTGAAGATGCCCTCCGGCTGGCTGTCGGCGATCGCCTGGACAACCGCGCCGGCATCGATGCCGCGCAGCGGCGGCGCCTGTTCGGTGACGACGACCGCGTCGGGCACCCGCTCCTTCAGCAGCGCCTTGAACGTCTCGGCGGCGGACGTGCCGTACTCGTAGTTCGGATAGACCAGCGCCCAGCGCTTGGCGCCGGAGTCCTCCACCGCATCCATCAACATGGCGACCTGCATGTAGGTCGAGGGGCGGAGGCGGAAGGTGTACTTGTTGCCGTTCTCCCAGGTCAGCTTGTCGGTCAGCGGCTCGGAGGCGAGAAAGAACACCTTGCGCTGCTTGGCGTACTCGGAGACGGCGAGCCCGATGTTCGACAGGAAGGTGCCGGCCAGGACCTGCACGCCCTCGCGGGTGGTCAGTTCCTCCGCCGCGCGGACGGCGTCGCCCGGATTGGCGCCGTCGTCGCGGGTCACGACCTCGAGCTTCTTGCCGAGCACGCCGCCGGCCGCGTTGACCTCGGCGACCGCCAGCTCCATGCCCTTCTGGTAGGGCTCCAGGAAGGCGGGGATCGCCTTGTAGCTGTTCAGCTCGCCGATCTTGATCGTGTCCTGCGCCAGCGCCGTGCCCGTCCCCAGGCCCGCCGCGAGCAGCGCCGCCGCCGCCAGCTTTCCGATCCGTCCGTTCATCCCATCCCTCTCCCTTGCCGGGTCCCGTGCGGACCTTCGGCCTGCCGACCGCGGTCCGCCGTCCGATCGGACGGACCATGCGCCCCGAGCCAGTTGTCGCCGGAATTCGTCGTTCGTGCAGCCCGCCCGTCGCGCCGCGTGTCGGGCCGAAGCATCCCCCCGCAGGCGCGCAGGCGCAAGAGCGCCCGCGGCAACCCAGCATTGCCCAAAGCGCGCCCGTCGCCTCAGGCTGAAACGTCGGTGAGCCGGAGCCGCACCTTCGGCACGCCGCGGAACGTATCGAGCATCAGCCCGCCCGCCACGTGCACCGGGCCGCCGCGCGCGGCAAGCAGCCGGTCG
The DNA here is from genome assembly GCF_053629675.1 of Amorphus suaedae. Classification (NCBI taxonomy): domain Bacteria; kingdom Pseudomonadati; phylum Pseudomonadota; class Alphaproteobacteria; order Hyphomicrobiales; family Amorphaceae; genus Amorphus; species Amorphus suaedae. The sequence continues at coordinate 734,317 of NZ_JBRJIT010000001.1, forward strand.
CCGATCGCCGTGCCCCGTGCACGAAACGCCATGGCGTCGAGCTTGGCGCCATCCTCGGCCTTCAGCCCGACCCGGTAATGGATGTCGCCCACCTCGTTGACCGTGTCGACCAGCAGGTTGGCGAAGGCGAACAGCGGCTCGGGATGGCGCGCGCCGAACGGGCCTGCCCGCTCCAGCAGCTCCACCAGGCCCTCGTTCGCGCCGCGCGGCACCAGCACGCCGTCGATGGACAGCCCATCGAGGGCCTGCGCGCCGACCACGTCGTCGGCCAGGCGGGCACCGAGAAACTCCGTCAGCGCATCGAGACGGTCGGAGGCGACGGTGAAACCCGCCGCCATGGCATGCCCGCCGCCCTTGAGCAGCAGCCCCTCCTCGACCGCCGCGCGGATCGCCGCGCCGAGGTCCACGCCCGGCACCGAGCGCGCCGAGCCGACGCCCTTGCCGTCGACGTCGAAGGCGACGGCAAGGGCCGGGCGCCGGTAGCGTTCCTTGAGGCGCGAGGCAACGAGCCCGACGACGCCGATGTGCCAGCCGGGGGCGGCCACGACCAGCACCGGCGGCAGCCTCCCCTCGATCTCCAGCGGCAGCAGCATCGCCTCCGCCTCCTTGAGGGCGGTGGTCTCGAGGCTCTGGCGCTCGCGGTTGAGGCGGTCGAGTTCGGCGGCGATGCCGGCCGAGGTCTCCGCGTCGTCGGTGGTCAGCAGGCGCGCGCCCAGGCCCGCCTCGCCGATGCGCCCGCCGGCGTTGATGCGGGGGCCCAGGACGAAGCCCAGATGATAGGTCGAGGGCGGCGCCGACAGCCGCGCGTGGTCGCAGAGCGCCTTCAGGCCGGGATTGACCCGGCTGCGCATCAGCTTCAGCCCCTTCACCACGAAGGCGCGGTTGAGGCCCGACAGCGGGACCACGTCGCAGACGGTTCCGAGCGCCACCAGGTCGAGCAGCCCGAGCAGGTCCGGGCATCGTGCCGCCGCCGCGCCGCCGCGTCGCCGGACCGCCCGGTTGAGCGCGACCAGCACGACGAAGGTCACCCCCACGGCGGCCAGGATGCCCTGGCCGGAGAGATCGTCCTGGCGGTTCGGATTGACGATCGCATGGGCCGGCGCCAGCGTCTCGCCAACCGGATGGTGATCGATGACCACCACCTCCATGCCGGCGCGGCGCGCCTCCTCCAGCGGTTCGTGGGCGGCGCTGCCGCAGTCGACGGCGATCAGCAGGTCGGTGGTCTGGCCGATCCGCCGGATGGCATCGACGGACGGGCCGTAGCCCTCGGTGACCCGGTCCGGCACGTAGATCGCCGCTTCGGTCCCGAAAGCCCGCAGCGCGCGCACGACGAGCGCCGCCGAGGTCGCGCCGTCCACGTCGTAGTCGGCGAACACGGTGACGCGCTCACCCCGCGCGATCGCGTCGGCGATGCGCTCGGCGGCAGCCTCGCAGTCGGTGAGCGTCGAAGGATCGGGAAGCAGCGCCTTCAGGCTGGGGTCGAGGAAGGCCTCGGTGCCGTCGCTGTCGACGCCCCGCCCCGCCAGCACGCGGCCGATGATCTCCGGCAGGCCGTGGCGCTGGGAGATCGCCCTCGCCTCGTTTTCCTGCAGCGGATCGAGACGGGCCTGCCAGAACCGCCCGGTCGCGGAGGTGCGGACGCCAAGAAGCGGCGCAACCGCTCCGGCGACGCCGCTTCCCTCGTTCAGTCCGGTCCCGTTTGCCATCCTCTTCGAATCGCAAACCGGGCCGATTCGGTCAATCGAGCTTGAACTTCTCGAAGTTGGCGTGCTCGGCCTTGATCCAGCGGACCGTCTTGGTGGACGAGCGCATCACCACCGTGTGGGTGGTGATGGTGTTGCGGCCGAAGCGCACGCCCTGCAGCAGGTTGCCGTCGGTGACGCCGGTGGCGGAGAAGTAGACGTCGCCGGAGGCCATCTCCTCCATCGAGTACTTCTTGTTGAAGTCCGTCACGCCCATCCGCGCGGCCCGCTCGCGCTGCTCGTCCTTGTTGGTGACGAGACGGCCCTGCATCTGGCCGCCGATGCAGCGCAGCGCGGCCGCCGCCAGCACGCCCTCCGGCGCGCCGCCGATGCCCATGTAGATGTCGATGCCCGTATCTTCCGGGTTCGTCGTGTGGATCACGCCGGCGATGTCGCCGTCGCCGATCAGGCGGATGGCGGCGCCGGTGGCCCGCACTTCCTCGATCAGCTTGGCGTGGCGCGGGCGGTCGAGGATGCAGGCGGTCACTTCGTAGACCGAGCAGCCCTTGGCCTTGGCGACCTTCGCCATCATTTCCGCCGGCGGAATGTCGAGATCGACGAGGCCTTCCGGATAGCCCGGACCGACGGCGATCTTCTCCATGTAGACGTCCGGCGCGTTGAGCAGGCTGCCGCCCTCCGCCAGCGCCAGCACGGCCAGCGAGTTCGGCAGGTTCTTGGCGCAGATGGTGGTGCCTTCGAGCGGATCGAGGGCGATGTCGACCTTCGGGCCGTTCTTGGTGCCGACCTCTTCGCCGATGTAGAGCATCGGCGCCTCGTCGCGCTCGCCCTCGCCGATGACGACGGTGCCGTCGATGGCGAGGTGGTTGAGCTCGCGGCGCATCGCGTCGACGGCGGCCTGGTCGGCGGCCTTCTCGTCGCCGTGGCCCCGCAGCTTGGCGGCGGCGACGGCGGCACGTTCGGTCACGCGCACGACTTCAAGGGTCAGAACACGGTCGAGAACGGCCTCGCCATGGTGAAGACCGGTTTTCTCAGCAGCCATTGTTTTTCTCCCGTCGCGCCGAGGGCGTGGTGTCGTCTAGACGCTCGATCCGTATGACCTGCGGCTCGGATGCAATTACCGAGTCGTCGGCGATGGCCGCAAGGGCCTCCCGCACGTCTTCCTCGGTCGTCTGGTGCGTGACCAGGAAAACCGGCTGAACCAGCGGCTCCCCGTCTTCCTGGCGTCCGTTCTCGCCGGCCGGCTGACGCCGCTGGACGATGGACTGCAGCGAAATGCCCTTCTCCGCCATCCGCCCGGCGATCGCCGCGAAGGCGCCCGGCCGGTCGGCGACGGAAAGGCGGATGTAGTAGCTGCCGGCATGGCGGCGCATGCGGGCGCGCGGATACGGCTCGAGCTTGTGCGCCGCGCGGCCCATCGCCGGCACGACGTAGCCGCGCGCCACGTCGGCGAGATCGGCGATCACCGCCGACGCGGTGGCGTCGCCGCCGGCGCCGGGACCGACCAGGATGATCTCGCCCAGCGCGTCGCCGTCGATGGCGACCGCGTTCAGCACGCCGTCGATGCGGGCGATCGCCGACGATTTCGGAACCATCGTCGGATGCACGCGGCACTCGATGCCGTCGTCGGTACGCAGCGCCACGCCGAGGAGCTTGATGCGGAAGCCCAGCTCGTCGGCGGCCTTCAGGTCGGCCGTCTCGATGTTGCGGATGCCCTCGACATAGACCGCCTCGCCGTCGATCTCGGTGCCGAACGCCAGGCTGGTCAGGATCGCCAGCTTGTGGGCTGCGTCGAAGCCGTCGATGTCGAAGGTCGGATCGGCCTCCGCATAACCCAGCCGCTGCGCCTCGCGAAGGCAGGCCTCGAAGTCGAGCCCGTCGCGCTCCATGCGCGTGAGGATATAATTGCAGGTGCCGTTGAGGATGCCGTAGACGCGGTCGATGCGGTTGGCGAGCAGCGCCTCGCGCATGGTCTTCACCACCGGAATGCCGCCGGCGACCGCGGCCTCGAACGACAGCGAGACGGCGTTCGCCTCGGCCAGCCGCGCGAGTTCGGTGCCGTGGCGGGCAAGCAGCGCCTTGTTGGCGGTGACCACCGCGCGCTTCTCGTTGAGCGCCGCGCGAACCGACGCGTCGGCCGGATCGTCCTCGCCGCCCATCAGCTCGACGAACACGTCGATCTCCTCGTCGCGCGCGAGCGCGACGGGATCGTCGTACCAGACGACATTGGACAGATCGACGCCACGGTCCTTCGTGCGGTCGCGCGCGCAGACAGCAACGACCTCGATGGAACGCCCGCACGCGGCCTTGAGCTCGTCGCGGCGTCGTTCCAACAGGCGCAGGACCGACGTTCCGACCGTACCGAGGCCGGCGACGCCGACTTTCAAAACTGGTTCCATGAAAGCCCGAGTGCTGGGAAACTTATCGGTGCATGCCGATTGGGATGACGTTGTGCAACGTTTCCCCAGCGGTTTCAAGGAAGCGACGTACGTTCCGGGACGCCTGGCGGATGCGCTGCTCGTTCTCGACGAGCGCGATGCGCACGTAGCCGTCGCCGTTTTCGCCGAATCCGACGCCCGGCGCGACGGCCAGGTCGGCCTTCTCCAGCAGCAGCTTGGCGAAGCCGAGGCTGCCCAGCTCGCGGAACGGTTCCGGCACCGGCGCCCAGGCGAACATCGACGCCGCCGGCGGCGGAATGTCCCAGCCGGCCCGGCCGAAGCTGTCGACCAGGGCGTCGCGGCGCTTGCGATAGATCGCGCGCACTTCCTCGATCGGCTCGTCGCCGCCGTTGAGCGCCGCCGCGGCGGCCACCTGGATCGGCGTGAACGCGCCGTAGTCGAGGTAGGACTTCACCCGCGCCAGCGCGCTGATCAGCCGCTCGTTGCCGACCGCGAATCCCATGCGCCAGCCGGGCATCGAATAGGTCTTGGACATCGAGGTGAACTCGACGGCCACGTCGATCGCGCCCGGCACCTGCAGCACCGAGGGCGGCGGCGGCGTGTCGAAATAGATCTCCGAGTAGGCGAGATCGGAGAGCACGAAGATCTCGTGCTTCCGCGCGAACGCGATCACGTCCTTGTAGAAATCGAGCGAGGCGATGCAGGCCGTCGGGTTCGACGGGTAGCAGAGGATCACCGCGATCGGCTTGGGAATCGAATGGATCACCGCGCGCTCCAGCGCGTGGAAGAACTCCGGCCCCGGCTCCGCCGGCACGGAGCGGATCACGCCGCCGGCCATCAGGAAGCCGAACGCATGGATCGGGTAGCTCGGGTTCGGCGTCAGCACCACGTCGCCCGGCGCGGTGATCGCCTGCGCCATGTTGGCGAAGCCTTCCTTCGAGCCGAGCGTGGCGACGACCTGGGTGTCCGGATCGAGCCGGACGCCGAACCGGCGCGCATAGTAGCTCGCCTGGGCGCGACGCAGCCCGCCGATGCCCTTGGAGGCGGAGTAGCGGTTGGTGCGCGGCCGCGCGACGGTCTCGACGAGCTTGTCGATGATGAACTGGGGGGTCGGCAGGTCGGGGTTGCCCATTCCGAGATCGACGATGTCGGCGCCCTCGGCGCGAGCGGCGGCCTTGAGCCGGTTGACCTGCTCGAACACGTAGGGCGGCAAACGTCGAATCTTGTGAAAATCGTTCGTCATCGGAATGACCCTGACCCGGTGTGAATAGCCTACATTAGCACGGGATGGTTAACGGTTCATGGGGCGCGCACCATAGTCGGCAAAGCTTGCCTCTGCATCCCCTTCGTACGGGCCGGCCGCGCGAATTATTTCGGACAGCGATCCGGGCCCGGAAGCCCGGCGCAGCCGGGCCCCGCCTCAGAAGTTGGCGCGTGCCTTGGCCGCCTCACGCTCGGCCTCCAGGTCGGTCTGCAGCTGCACCTGCTCGGCGGCGGTCAGCGGCGTCCCTTCCACCGTCACCGGATCGACCAGCGGATTCGGATAGCCGTTCTTGAGGACCGCGGTCCCGGTGGTGGCATGCGGCACCGGCGGCGTGGTCTTGGCGCCGATCAGCGGCGCGCCCGGCTGGCTGGAGCAGCCGGCGAGCGTCGACAGAAGAAGCGTGCCGGCCAGGACGGCCGACACATGGAACGGAACGTTGGGAAATTTGCTCACCATTGCGCAGGCTTTGCACTCGCCTCAAGTTGTACAGACCGTCATGATCTGGCGTAGGATTTCGACCAAGCGGGGCGAAAGGACGGCGTCGGCGCGATCCGTTCGATTCGTGGGCTGCACGTCACGCCCGGGCCACACCCGAAGCCTATCCATGAATGGCCCATTCAGACACGCCGGGGAAGATACGCCCTATGGACGATAAACGACCCGACCCGATCCTGCAGTACATCGTCAACAATCCCGAGACCTTCGCGGAGAACCTCGCGCGCGTCCTGGAACAGGGCGGCAAGGCGCTCGCCGCCTATCTCGAGCCGATCGAGAAGGGCACGGTCAAGGCCGACTATGGGGACGAGATCAACGACTGGGTCAAGACGCTGTCGCACGTGGGCCAGTACTGGCTGTCCGACCCGACGCGCGCCATGGACGCCCAGAATCGCCTGTGGACCGGCTACATGGCGGTCTGGAACTCGACCCTGAAGCGCATGGCCGGCGAGGAAGCGGAGCCGGCCGCCGCCCCCGATCCGCGCGACAAGCGCTTCAAGGACCCGGAATGGTCGGAGAACAACTTCTTCGACTTCCTGAAGCAGCTCTATCTGGTCACCAGCCGCTGGGCGGAGAACCTCGTCGACGAGGCCGAGGACATCGACGAGCACACCCGCCACAAGGCGGAGTTCTACATGCGGCAGCTCGCCAACGCGCTGTCGCCCTCCAACTTCATCCTGACCAACCCGGAGCTGCTGCGCGCCACCGCCACCTCCAACGGCGAGAACCTGGTGCGCGGCATGAAGATGCTGGCCGAGGACATCGAGCGCGGCGGCGGAACGCTGCGCATCCGCCAGACGACGCTGGAGGGATTCGACGTCGGCACCTCGCTGGCCACCACGCCGGGCAAGGTGATCGCGGAAAACGACATCCGCCAGCTGATCCAGTACGACCCCACCACGGAGACGGTGAAGCGCAAGCCGATCGTCATCGTGCCGCCGTGGATCAACAAGTTCTACATCCTCGACCTGACGCCGGAAAAATCCTTCATCAAGTACATGGTCGACCAAGGCTACACGGTGTTCGTGGTCTCCTGGGTCAATCCGGACGAGAAGCTCGCCGAGAAGACCTTCGAGGACTACATGCGCGAGGGGATCCTGGAGACCTTCGACCTCGTCCAGAAGGCCACCGGCGAGGACAAGATCGACGTCATCGGCTACTGCGTCGGCGGCACGCTGACCGGCGTCACCCTCGCCTACATGGCGGCGACCGGCGACACCCGCGCCGATACGGTGACCTTTCTCGCCACCCAGGTGGACTTCACCCACGCCGGCGACCTGAAGGTGTTCGTCGATCCGGAGCGGCTGCAGGCGCTCGAGGAGCGGATGCGGGAAAAGGGCTACCTGGAGGGCGAGCGCATGGCCTCGGCCTTCAACATGCTGCGCTCCAACGACCTGATCTGGCCGTACGTGGTCAACAACTACATCAAGGGCCAGGAGCCGTTCCCGTTCGACCTGCTCTACTGGAACTCCGATTCCACCCGCATGCCGGCGGCCAACCACTCGTTCTACCTGCGCCAGTTCTATCTGGAGAACCGGCTGACCAAGGGCGAGCTCTCCATCGGCGGCGTCCCGGTCAGCCTCGGCGACGTGAAGATCCCCGTCTACAATCTCGCCACCCGGGAAGACCACATCGCCCCTGCCCGCTCGGTCTACGAGGGCTCGCGCCACTTCGGCGGCGACGTGCGCTACACGCTGGCGGGATCGGGCCACATCGCCGGGGTGGTGAACCCGCCGGCGAAGAACAAGTACCAGTACTGGGCGGGCCCGCCGGTCGAAGGCGACTTCGAGAGCTGGGTCGAGAAGGCGACCGAGCACCCCGGCTCCTGGTGGACCGACTGGGTGGCGTGGATGGATGATCACGCCATCGGCGACGAGGTGCCGGCCCGCAAGCCGGGCGGCGACGCCTTCAACCCGATCGAGGACGCTCCCGGCCGCTTCGTGAAGGTGCGTTACTGACGCGCCTCCACGAGCGATACGGCTTTTCCATCAGTCACTTGGCGCAGACTTTTCAGCTTGACGCGCCTGCCCCGGGCGGTCCGCCATGCTGCGCCGATCCGCCCTGCTGAGACATCCCGGACGGTGGCCGGCGCGGGGTCTCGCCCCGCTCCGCTTCCGCGCCGCCCGTCACGCGGGCGTTGATCACCGGGCCCGGTCTGGAGCATCGTTGCGGCAGGCATGATCCATGCAATGCGCGCCCGCGTGACGCAGATCGCAGTTGCCGCGGACACGTCATGCTGGACTGCGCAGCCAGCCCGGAGACGCGCAGGACCCCGGGCCCGTCGAGCGGAAGGATTGGAGTGGCGGGATGATACTGCTGAGGATTTCCAAGGTGGTTCTGACGGCGGGGCTCGCGGTGTTCGCGTTTCTCGTCACGTTCGGAAACCTGACCGATTACGGCAGCAACTGGATGTTCATGCACCACGTGCTCGCCATGGACACGATCCTTCCCGACTCGACCGTGAAATGGCGGGCCATCCGCAGCGAGGAGGCCCAGCGCACGGCCTACGCGCTGATCATCCTGGCCGAAGGCCTCACCTGCCTCGCCTTCGTCGTGGCAACCGTGATGATGGCGCGCTCGGTCACCGCGTCCAAGGCCGCCTTCCAGCGCGCCAAGTCGTTCACCGCCGTCGGCGTGACGCTCGGCTTCCTCACCTGGTTCGTGGGGTTCATGGCGATCGGCGGCGAGTGGTTCGCCATGTGGCAGTCGGAGATTTGGAACGGTCAGGAGGCGGCGTTCCGCTTCTACATCACCGTCCTGGTCGCCGGCATCTACGTGCTCGTCGACAACGACGGCGAGCGCGCCCAGCACCTCTGACCGCCGGGAGAGGTCCCGCCCCTCCCGGCCGTCGTCGTCGGATGGTCCCTGCGCCCTTACGGGAACAGCGCGATCTGCTCGAGCCCGGTGGTCTCCGGCAGGCCGAGGATCAGGTTCATGTTCTGGACCGCCTGGCCGGAGGCGCCCTTGACGAGGTTGTCGAGGGTCGAGATCACGATGGCCCGGCCGGGCCGCCGGTCGGCGACCACGCCGAGCTGCACCATGTTCGACCCGCGCACGTGCCGCGACTGCGGCACCTCCCCGAACGGAAGCACCGTGACGAACGCCTCGTCGGCATAGCGCCGGCTCAGGATCTCGTGCAGGCCGGCGGCATCGATGCTGCCTTCCGCGCGGACGTAGATGGTCGCGTAGATGCCCCGGTTCATCGGCGCCAGGTGCGGCGTGAAGGTGGCCTTCACCTCCCGCCCGGCGGCGGCCGAGAACTCCTGGTCGAGCTCCGCCATGTGCCGGTGCTTGCCGACGCCGTAGGCGTGGATGCCTTCCGACACCTCGGAGAACAGCATGCCCTCCTTCGCCGCCCGCCCGGCGCCGGTCATGCCGGTCTTCGCGTCGATGACGATCTCGTCCGGATCGATGGCGCCGGCCTCGAGAAGCGCGATGATCGGCAGCTCGGCAGTGGTGGTGTAGCAGCCGGGGTTGGCCACCAGCCGGGCGCCGCGGATGGCCTCCCGGTGCACCTCGACGAGGCCGTAGACGGCTTCGGTCTGCAGCTCCGGCGCCTTATGCGGATGGCCGTACCATTCCGCGTAGGCGTCGAGATCGGCGAGCCGGAAATCGGCCGACAGGTCGACGATCTTCAGGCCAGGCTTCCGCGACAGCACGTCGGCGATCACCGACTGGGTGGTGCCGTGCGGCAGCGCGGCGAACACCGCGTCGATGGCGTCGAGGTCGATCTCCTCGATCTTCTGTAGCTGCGGCAGCGCCACGCCGGCGAACTGGGGGAACACCTCGGCCATGGAGCGGCCGGCCTTGCTGTCCGCCGACAGCGCGGCGATGCGGAAGTCGGGATGCCGCAGCAGCAGCCGGACGAGTTCGGAACCGGTGTAGCCGGAGGCGCCGAGGATGGCGACGTTGATGGACTTGGACATGGGTGGCCTCCTTGAGGCAGTGCGCCCGCGCGCGGGCGCCGGAAAGGGAATGTCGGGACGAGAATGGCTGGAGCGGGTGCGCAGCCGCCGAAAAGCTCCCCCGCCGGGAGAGCCGATGGCGCGAACGGACCTCAGGCGGCCGGCGCACCCTCGTGTCGTCGTCGCTCGGCGTAAAGCCCGACGTAGGACATCGCAACCGTTGCCGCCGCGATCGCCGTGATGTCGGAGTGGTCGTACGGCGGCGCGACCTCCACCACGTCGCCGCCGACGAAGTCGAGCGAGCCGATCCCGCGCAGGATCAGCAGCGCCTCCCGGCTCGACAGACCGCCGGCCACCGGGGTGCCGGTGCCGGGCGCGAACGCCGGATCCAGGCAGTCGATGTCGAAGGTCATGTAGGCGGCGCCGACGCCGACCCGCGCCAGGATCCGCTCGGTCACCGCCGCGCACCCGAGCCGGGCGACCTCGTCGCCGTCGATGATCTCGATGCCGCACGTCTCCGGCGCATGGGTGCGGATGCCGACCTGGATCGACCGGGCCGGATCGACGATCCCCTCCCGGACGGCCCGCGCGACGAAGCTGCCGTGGTCGATGCGGCCTTCCTTGTCGGGCCAGGTGTCCTGGTGGGCGTCGAACTGCACCAGCCCGAGCGGCCCGTGCCGCGCCGCGTGCGCCCTGAGCAGCGGCAGCGTGACGAAATGGTCGCCGCCGATGGAGAACAGATGGCAGCCCCGGTCGAGGATAGCGCCCGCCTGGGTCTCGATCTGCTGGGGCACTTCCGTGTGGAAGCCGAAATCCAGCGCGCAGTCGCCGTAGTCGACGACCGCCAGCGTCTCGAACGGATCGGCCTTGAACGGATACTGCGGGTCGCCGTCGAAGATCGCCGAGGCGCGCCGCACCGCCTGCGGCCCGAAACGCGCCCCCGGCCGGTTCGACACGGCGCCGTCGAACGGGATGCCCCAGACCACCAGGTCCACCCCGTCGAGGTCGCGCGTCAGCCGCCGCCGCATGAACGACGTCACGCCGGCGTACGTCGCCTCATGGGAACCGCCGTAGACCGACGTGCCGAGGAAGGCGTTGTCGGTCGGCCGCGGCAGCGAAGGATCGGCCATCTGAAGGTCTCTGCGCCATCGAGCGAATAACGCGCTCCATGTAGCGGCTTTGCCCGGGATCGACAACGCCATGCAACCGGAGCGCTGCGCCGGCCGTGCTTTTTCTGGCGATTGAGGCCGTTGCAACCCTGACGGCGTCCCGGAATCCGCGTACGGTCGCCGCAGGGGCTTTCAGTGTTCAGTGCCGGCATCCATGAAGGCCGGTCCACACGCGGGGGGATGGCATGCATCACATGAAGCGCGAGATCGGCCTGATCGGTCTCACCTTCGTCGCGATCAGCGGCATGATCGGATCGGGCTGGCTGTTCGCGCCCCTCCAGGCAAGCCAGTACGCGGGTCCGGCGTCGCTGATCTCCTGGGGCATCGGCGCCATCGCCATGCTGCTCCTGGCCATCACCTTCGCCGAGATCTCCGCCATGCTGCCGGTCCCCGGCGGCATCGCGCGCGTCCCGCAGTTCAGCCACGGCAACGTCGTCTCCATCGCCATGGGCTGGTCCGCCTGGGTCGGCTACAACACCACCGCCCCGATAGAGGTCGAGGCGATGATGCACTACCTCGCCCCCCACGCCAGCTGGCTCTACGTCGGCGCAAACCAGGACCTCTCGGTCTGGGGCGTCGCCATCTGCACCGCGCTGCTCCTGGTCTTCACCATCATCAACGCCATCGGCGTGAAGTTCTTCGCCTACCTGAACTCCACCCTCACCTGGGCCAAGCTCGGCATCCCGCTGATCCTGGCCGGCATGATCATGGTCACCATCTTCGACCGCGGAAACTTCACCGACGTCGCCACCGGCGGGTTCGCGCCCTACGGCCTGCAGGGCATCCTCGCGGCGGTCTCCAGCGGCGGCGTCATCTTCGCCTTCATCGGCTTCCGCCACGCCATCGACATGGCCGGCGAGGCGAAGAACCCCAAGTTCACCATCCCGGCCGCGCTGATCCTCGCCGTCGCCATCGCCTTCGTGCTCTACACCCTGCTGCAGACCGCCTTCATCGGCGCCGTGCAGCCGGGCGAGCTGGCCGGCGGCTGGAGCAAGCTGTCGCTCGGCCACGAGCTCGGCCCGATGGCCGCGATCGCCTCGGCGATCGGCATGCTGTGGCTGGTCAGCCTGCTCAACGTCGGCGCTGTGACGTCGACGTTCGCGGCCGGCCTCGTCTCCTCCGGCTCCAACGGACGTCTGGCGCTGGCGCTGGCCCAGAACGGCATGTTCCCGCGGCTGTTCCTGGAGATCTCCAACCGCGGCGTGCCGCTGCGGGCGCTGCTCCTCAACTTCGTCGTCTCCTCGCTGTTCTTCATCATCATGCCGTTCAGCGAGATCATCGCCCTCAACGGCGCGGCGATCGTCCTGTCCTTCATCGTCGGGCCGATCGCTGTGGTGGCGCTGCGCTCGCTGCTGCCCAACCATGCCCGCTCGTTCAAGGTCCCCGCCGTCACGCTGACGGCCGGCGCCGCCTTCGTGGTCGCCACGCTGGTGGTCTACTGGAGCGGCTGGGACACGATCTGGCGGCTCGGGCTGGCGCTGCTCGCCGGCTTCATCTGGTTCGCCGTGGGGCGCTGGGGTGTCTCCCGCGAGACCAAGATGGATCTGGATCTGCGCGAGGCCATGTGGCTGGTGCCCTACCTGATCGGCATCGCGGTCATCTCGCTGCTCGGCCATTTCGGCAATGGCCTGGGGATCATCCCCTTCGGATGGGACCAGCTGCTCATCATCATCCTGGCGATCGGGTCGTTCCGGCACGCGCTCTCCTGCAAGCTCAGCCAGGACAAGTTCGACCGCTACATGGAAGAGGAACGGATCTTCGAGCGCGCCGAGTACGACGCGGACGACATCAAGACCTGAGCACAGCGCCGATGGCGCGCACGCCGCGCGCCCTGCCCGGCCGTTCCGGGTCCGCGAACCGGACGCCGGCCCTCGGGCCGGCGTGAACAGGCGTCGGGCGTCGGTCGTCGTGCGCCTCGGGGCCGCTGCCCCGGACTGCCCCTCGCCCGGCCGCCAGCTCCACCACCCTCCACACAAACAAAAACCGCCCGGACCGGAAGGTCCGAGCGGCTTGCAGAGGCGTTGCCTGCGCGGCGAACCGCGGAGGCGAAAGGCTGAACTCAGCGCTTGGAGAACTGGAAGCTCCGGCGAGCCTTGGCCCGGCCGTACTTCTTGCGCTCGACGACGCGCGAGTCGCGGGTCAGGAAGCCGCCGCGCTTGAGCACGCCGCGCAGTTCCGGCTCGTAGTAGGTCAGCGCCTTGGAGATGCCGTGACGGACGGCACCGGCCTGGCCGGAGAGACCGCCGCCCGACACCGTCGCGACGACGTCGAACTGGCCGTCGCGGTCGGCGGCGACGATCGGCTGACGCAGCACCATCTGAAGGACCGGACGGGCGAAGTACGCCGTGAAGTCCTTCTTGTTGATGACGATCTTGCCGGTGCCCGGACGCAGCCAGACGCGGGCGACCGCGTCCTTGCGCTTGCCGGTCGCGTAGGCGCGGCCATGGGCGTCGAGCTTCTGGACGTGAACCGGGTGCTGGATCTCAGCCGCGGCGTCTTCGCCGCCGAGGGCCGATCCGAGCTCTTCGAGAGACTGAAGCTGATCGGACATTACGCTTCCCTGTGGTTCTTGGTGTTCATCGCGGCAACGTCCAGCACCTCGGGCTTCTGGGCCTCGTGGGGATGGTCGGGACCGGCATAGACGTGCAGGTTCTTGAACTGCTGGCGACCGAGCGGGCCGCGCGGGATCATCCGGCGGACGGCCGCCTCGACGACGCGCTCCGGGAACCGGCCCTCGATGGTCGCACGCGCGGTGCGCTCCTTGATGCCGCCCGGATAGCCGGTGTGCCAGTAGTACTTCTTCTGCTCGTACTTGCGGCCCGTCAGACGCACCTTCTCGGCGTTGACGATGATGACGTTGTCGCCGCAGTCGACGTGAGGCGTGTAGATCGCCTTGTGCTTGCCGCGAAGCCGGTTGGCCACGATGGAAGCGAGGCGGCCGACCACGAGGTCGGCGGCATCGATCACGATCCAGCCCTTGACGACTTCGGCCGGTTTGACCGAGGGAGTTTTCATTGCATTACCCTTCCTGGATCGACCTCGTGTCAGGATCGGCCGAACACGGATTGATCTGAAACCTGTCTCGTCGGCGAAAACCCGTCGGGGCGGAAGGCGCGAGCGCCCACCGTCGGGTCGACAGAGGTTTCGTGCGAGTGGGCGCTGACATAGGCCGGTTCCGCGCGCCCGTCAAGCCACACGTGCACCAAAACATGCCTTAAAAACATAAGCTTGCATTGTTGGTATCATGATACCGCCGATCAGGATGCCGGCGGCAGCGAGTAGGTCATCACCACGTGCGCCGCCGGCTCGCTCGTCAGCTCGCTGCGCATCTCGCAGGTGATCACCGCAAGCCGCTTTCCGGACTTGATCACCGTGCACTCCGCCACGATCGGATCGGTGGCCTTCATCGACCTCAGGAAGTTGATGGTGAGGTTGGTGGTGACCGCATGGATGGCGCGCGGATAGATGGAGAGCAGCGCGACGTAGGCGGTCGCGTCGGCCAGCATCATCATCGTCGGGCCCGAGACGATGTCGCCGGGCCGCAGGTGGTCGCGAGTCGGCACCAGCCTGCAGATCGCGCGCCCGTCCTCGGCGAGGTCGACGGTGCAGCCACGGTCGGGTCCGAACACCGCCGGGAATTCCCGCGCCAGGAAGTCAGCGATCTCGCCGGCCGTCTTCATCCGTCTCTCCTGTTCGATCCCGGCGACTTTCTGGGCGAACCCGGCCGCGCGCGCAACCGCGGCGAGACGGGATCCCCTCCGCCCCCTGCCGAGGCCCCTCACCTGCACGTGGTCGGCACCATATTGCAACGATCGCGGTTCCGGGGCACCGTCGGGCAAAGCGGTGGCGCGGGTCGCTGGAGGAAGCCGGCCCGACGCCCGAGTCCGCGAACAGGGAGCGGAAGTCATGAGTGCGCACCCACAGGCGAGTGAGGCGGGTCTCGCGACCGGCGACGCGCTCGTCCGCGAGGAAACCGAAGGGCACGTCCGCCGGCTGACCCTGAGCGACGTCCGGCGCCGCAACCTCCTGACCATCGACATGATGACCAGCCTCGACGCGGCCCTCAAGCGGGCGGCCGAGGACGACGGCATCCGCTGCGTCGTGATCGCCGGCGACGGCCCGGCCTTCTCCGCCGGCCACGACCTCAAGGCCATGACGGCGCGCTACGGCGACGCCGACGGCGGACGCGCCTATTTCCAGGCGCTCTTCGACCAGTGCTCCGAGCTGATGTACGGGATCGCGCGCAACCCGCGCCCGATCATCGCCGAGGTGCGCACCGTCGCCGCCGCGGCCGGCTGCCAGCTCGTCGCGGCCTGCGACATGGCGGTTGCGGCCGAGGGCGCGCGCTTCGGCACCACCGGCGTCACCTTCGGCCTGTTCTGCTCGACCCCCATGGTGCCGCTGTCGCGGGTGGTCGACCGCAAGGCGGCGCTGGAAATGCTGATCACCGGCGACCTCATCTCCGCCGAGCGCGCCGAGCGCATCGGGCTGGTCAACCACGTGGTGCCGGAGGAGCGGCTGACGGAGGAGACCATGGCGCTCGCGGCCAGGGTCGCGACCAAGTCGCCGCTCGTCCTGAAGATTGGCAAGGAGGCCTACTACGCCCAGATCGAGAAGGGCCTGAAGGACGCCTATGCCCATTGCTCGACCGTGATGGTCGACAATCTCCTCACCCACGACGGTCAGGAGGGATTGACCGCGTTCGTCGACAAGCGCGATCCCGTCTGGGAAGGACGCTGAAGGCAACGATGGATCAGACCCCTGACCACCCGCCGCACGTGAACCACGACCGCTATCCCAACGGCTACATCCGGGCGGTCCTGCAATCGGTCTCGACGATCGCGGTCGTCGGCGCCAGCGACAATCCCATCCGGCCGTCCTTCCTCGTCCAGAAGTACCTGCTGGCGAAGGGCTATCGGGTGTTTCCCATCAACCCCGGCAAGGCCGGCCAGAAGATCCTCGACCAGACCGTCTACCAGTCGCTCGATGCGGTCACCGAGCCGATCGACATGGTGGACATCTTCCGCCGCTCGGACGCCGTCCCTGCCGTCGTCGACGAGATCCTCGCGCTGCCCCGGCGGCCGAGCGTCATCTGGATGCAGCTCGGCATCCGCCACGACGACGCCGCCGCCAAGGCGGAAGCCGCCGGCATCACCGTCGTGATGAACCGCTGTCCGAAGATCGAGTACGCGCGGCTGTCCGGTGAAATCTCGTGGAGCGGCGTCAATTCGCGGCAGATTTCCTCGCGGCGGCCGGCGCTCATGCAGGGTGTCCAGCATCTCGGGCTCGGCGAGGACGACTAGGCTCTCATCCGGCCGGCTCCACGCACCGATCGATCGGGGATGGCTTCCGGTCCGATCCAGGTTCGGTTCGGTTCGGTCAGCTCGGCCCCCCGCCCACGAAAAAGGGCGGCCCGCCGGGGCCGCCCTCCTTCATGTCCAGACCCGTCGGGCCGATCAGAGGCCGAAGCAGTTGGCGTAGTAGGTGACCGTCGCCGGCCAGTCGGAGAACACGCCGACCACGCCGACATCCTGGGCCAGCGCGTCGAGCACGACGTAGTAGTCGGCGTCGGAGTCGATCGCGTCGGTGATGGAGTTGAAGTACCAGCCGCCGCCGGTGGCCAGCGGGCCCGAACGCTCCAGCGACCAGGTGATCAGCTTCAGCCCGGCGTCCTTCGCGGCCTTCGCATAGTCGGAGGCGACGATCTTGCCGTCGGCATCGACGTCCAGCAGCATGTTGAAGGACGGGGCCAGATACTTCACGCCGAGGTCGGCGATGTCGGCCGGGCTGTGTTCCCAGGTCGACGGGTCGGCGCCGTCCCAGTCATCCGCCGGCTCGACCAGGTAGACCGCCTGCGCGCCGAATTCCGGCTCGTTGGCGACCCAGTACTTGATCACCTCGAGATTGAAGGACTGCGGGAACACGTCGGAGGCCGGGATGCCCGCCGCCTTGTACTCGTCGATCAGCTTCTGGGCGTAGTCGTCCATGGTGAAGCCGTTGAACGGCATCTCCACCGCCGGGTCCTTCAGCTCGGGCGTGAACTTCGCGCCGAGGCTCTTGAAGAGCTCGATGGACTCCTTGTGGGTCAGCAGCTCCGCCCCGTCGGCGTATTCGGTGGTGCGGAAGGACGGCACGCCGCCCTGGTAGTCCTCGGCCGTGGTCGCCGTCGCGTCCGACGCGTCCATCTTCGGCTTCAGCGTCTCGAACTCGGCGAGCGTGATGTCGGAGGTCCGGCACTCGGCCGACGCCTTCGTGTCACCGGCGGCGGCCGAGAACGGCGTGGTGCACTTCTCGGCGAGGTCGGTCACCAGGATGTTGGTGGTGGTGTGCAGGTCGTTCTGCGCGTGGCGGCAGACCAGCTCCTCGTCCTTGGTGAAGGCGACGTCGCACTCCAGGACGCCAGCGCCCATGCGCGCGGCGGCGAGGTTCGACTGCACGGAGTGCTCGGGAAACTGCAGCGGCGCACCGCGATGGCCGATGCTGAACGTGGTCCGCGTCGGCGTCTGCATCGAACAGGCCGCGAGCTTCTCCTTGAGCGCACCGTCGGGCAGCTTGTCGATCAGGTAGAACGGCCGAACCCCGTAGGTGAGCGGCGTCTCGCCGGCGGTCTGGGCCGGGGCCAGCGTGGGCGCGAGCGCAAGGGCGACTGCAATCGCAGCTAGTCCGAGTTTCATCATGGCTTGTCTCCGGTTGAACAGGATCCTCGCGGACACTATCGCGTGCGATGGCGACACGCACCGGACGGTTTTGTGAAGTTTCGATTGCAACCGGCGGCCGGCCACGCCCCGCCCGCGGGCCGGGACGCCCGCCGAACAGGCCATCCGGCGACCGAAACGCCGTTCCCTCCGCCCCCGTCCGCGCGGCAACGCCGTGCCCCCGTCAGCGGGCCTCGCGGCGACAATCGCCTTTGACCCGGCGCCGGGCATGGGCGACAACATCCCATGCTGTCGGCCGCCTCCCTGAACGCGGCCGTTCGTCGCCACCAATCACGCAGGGGGGAAAGAACACATGACCGACGCCCACGAGCCTGGCTTCTCGACGCTCGCCATCCACGCCGGCGCCCAGCCCGATCCGACCACCGGCGCCCGCGCGACGCCGATCTATCAGACGACCTCGTTCGTCTTCGACGACGTCGACCACGCCGCGTCGCTGTTCGGCCTGCAGGCCTTCGGCAACATCTACAGCCGCATCACCAACCCGACGGTCGCCGTCCTGGAAGAGCGCATCGCGGCGCTGGAAGGCGGCACGGCGGGCCTCGGCGTCGCCTCGGGCCACGCCGCCCAGATGCTGGTCTTCCACGCCCTGATGCAGCCGGGCGACGAGTTCGTCGCGTCGCGCAAGCTCTACGGTGGCTCGATCAACCAGTTCACCCACTCCTACAAGAACTTCGGCTGGAACGTCGTGTGGGCCGATCCCGACGACGTGGCGTCGTTCGAAGCGGCCATCACACCGAAGACCAAGGCGATCTTCATCGAATCGATCGCCAACCCCGGCGGCGTCGTCGTCGACATCGCCGCGATCGCCGACATCGCGCGCCGGGCCGGCGTGCCGCTCATCGTCGACAACACGATGGCCACCCCCTACCTGATCCGGCCGTTCGAGCACGGCGCCGACATCATCGTGCATTCGGCGACCAAGTTCCTCGGCGGCCACGGCAACTCGATCGGCGGACTGATCGTCGACGGCGGCACCTTCGACTGGTCCCGCGACGGCCGCTATCCGATGCTGTCGGAGCCGCGCCCGGAGTACCAGGGCATGGTGCTGCACGAGACGTTCGGCAACTTCGCCTTCGCGATCGCCTGCCGCGTCCTCGGCCTGCGCGACCTCGGGCCGGCCCTGTCGCCGTTCAACGCCTTCCTGATCCTGACCGGCATCGAGACGCTGCCGCTGCGCATGCAGCGCCACTCCGACAACGCCCAGAAGGTCGCCGAATTCCTCGACAGCCATCCGGCGGTGGAATGGGTGAGCTATCCGGGGCTGCCGGGCGACAAGTACCACGAGATGGCGAATCGCTACTGCCCGAAGGGCGCCGGCGCGGTGTTCACCTTCGGCCTGAAGGGCGGCTACGAGGCCGGTATCGGGCTCGTCTCGAACGTGAAGCTGTTCTCGCACCTCGCCAACATCGGCGACACGCGCTCGCTGATCATCCACCCCGCGTCGACCACGCATCGCCAGCTCACCGACGAGCAGAAGGTCGCCGCCGGCTCGGGACCGGACGTGGTGCGCCTGTCGATCGGCATCGAGGACGTGAACGACATCATCGCCGACCTCGATCAGGCGCTGTCGCACTGACGAAGCCGGCGCGGCGCCCGTCGGGCCCCGCGACCCGAGACGTCATCCAGACCCCGGACGGCAATCGCCGTCCGGGGTTTTCTTTTGTCGATGCAGAGGCTTGGCGGGCGGCGTTAAGCCCGCGAGGGGACTTCGCTTTCCGCGGTTAGGCCCGACGCCGCGGCGGCGCCCGTCTCCGCCGTGGTCCAGCGGGCGTGGACGACGGCCGCCCACAGCACCACCGCGGCGATGAACTGGTGGGCCAGCCCGAGCTCCAGCGGCACCACCGCCAGCAGCGTGGTGATGCCGAGCAGCGCCTGGAACACCACCAGGGCGGCGAAGATCCCGGCCCGGCGCGCCGCGTTGGACTCCGGCGCGAGCCGGCGCGCCAGCCACCACTGGAAGACCGCGAAGGCCAGCAGGACGTAGGCCACCAGCCGGTGGTCGAACTGGACCGTCAGCGTGTTCTCGAACGCGTTGATCCACCAGGGATCCTGGAACAGCAGCCCGGACGGGATCAGCGCGCCGTCCATCAGCGGCCAGGTGTTGTAGACCATGCCGGCGTCGAGGCCGGCGACCAGCCCGCCCAGGAAGATCTGCAGCAGCACCAGCCCGAGGCCGGTGCGCGCCGTCGCCCGCAACCCGCCCGGCAGCGGGTCCAGCCGCGCGGCGACCCGGATCCGCATGCTTTCGGCGGTCCACACGATGGCCGCCAGGATGATGCAGGCAAGCGTCAGGTGGATCGCCAGCCGGTACTGGCTGACGTCGACCCGGTCGACGAGGCCCGAGGCCACCATCCACCAGCCGACCGCTCCCTGCAGGCCGCCGAGGCAGAGCAGGCCCACGAGGCGCGGCTTGAGCCAGCCGGGCACCTGCCCGCGCGCCCAGAACCACACCATCGGCAGGAAGAACGCCACGCCGATGAACCGGCCGAGGAAGCGGTGGGCCCACTCCCACCAGAAGATCCCCTTGAACGCGTCGAGGCTCATGCCCTTGTTGATGAGCTGGTACTCGGGGATCGTCTGGTACTTGGCGAACTCCTCCTGCCACTGGGCCTGGCTGAGCGGCGGGATCAGCCCGTGGATCGGCTTCCACTCGGTGATCGAGAGGCCGGAATTGGTGAGCCGGGTCGCGCCGCCCACGACGATCATCAGGACGATCAGCGCCGCCACGCAGAGGAGCCAGGCGCGGATCGCGGGCGCTGCCCGCATCGGCTGCTCGGAAGGTAGGCTGCTTTCGGACATTGGCCGCCAACTCGCCGTGGAAACTGATCGGGGATATAGAACACTCGGGCCCGATGACCGCAACGATCCCGGCCGGCTGCGTCCACCGGACGCAGAGGCGGCGCGTCCGGAACGCGCGATGTAACCCACGACGATGCCCGCCCCGGCGGGCCCCACTCTCACGCAGGACGCGCAGGACCGATCATGAGCCAGAACATCCGCAAGCTGATCGGAACGACCGTGATGGCGATCTTCGTGGTCGTCTACGCCCTGTTCGCCATGCTGATGGGCGCGACCTTCGTCTCCAGCGCGTCCACGCTGGTGCAGACGATCTTCTACGGCATCGCCGGGCTGGTCTGGGTCATCCCCGCCGGCCTGCTGATTCGCTGGATGGCGCGGCCGGACCCGGACGTGCAGTAGCGCCCGCGGCAACGCCGCGGCGCCGGCTCACTTTCTTTCGGGGATCAGACGAGGTCGACGGACGAGGTGCCGGGGTCGAGCGGGCAGAGCAGCGCGTCGGCGATGCCGCAGGCGGTCAGCCGGTCGAGGCGCGGCCAGATGCGCGAATCGGCCCGGTGCGCGACCAGCAGGGCCACGGCCCCCTCGTAGGCGGTCGCCTCGAGCGGATCGGTGTCGCTGGTCTCGTCGGCGAGGATGATCAGCAGGTCGTAGGCGGCCTCGAGCGCCGCGATCGCCTCGTGGCCGGCCATCGGCTCGTCGGCGCCCTCGGCGGCAAATCCCTTGGCCATGAAGTGCACGCCGGAGGAGGCGTTGCGCACGATCGCCGCGTCGCAGGACACCGAGCCGGCGGCGAAATCGCGGAAGCCGGCGCGGATCGTGTCCGCCGATGCGGCGAGATCGTTGGCGAGGTCGAGAATGAGCGCGCGCCCGCCGGAGCGGGCGACCTCGGCGGCGAGGTTGCTGGCGAGATGCTGGCGGCCGGCGCGGGTGCCGGTGACGACCAGCCGCTTCGGCGCCTCCTGGCGGGAGGCCAGCGCCTGCCAGACGGCGGTCGACAGAGCCTCGTCGTGAAGATTGCTGCCGATGCGGCGCGGGAAGCGGTCGCGGTCGGTGGCGCGCCGGGTAACGATCCATTCCGCCCCGGCCGACGGCAGCGACGCGGTCACCGGCATCATCGGGGCGCGAACCTTCAGGCTGCCCCGCCCCTTCCGGCTGAAGGCGGCGGAGGCGGCGACGCCGAACATGAACACGCCGGCGATGCCCAGCGTCGCGGGATCGAAGCGCGACACGGTCTCGACCGTCCGGCTGGTCACGCGGACCGGCGAATTGGCGCCGAGGGCGGCTTCGAGGCGGTTGGAAAGGTCGTTGGCGAAGGCGCCGGCGGCATCGGCCGCGATGGTGGCGTCCCGGGCCGTGACGGAGACGACCAGCGTCGTGCGGCTGGTGGCGTCGACCGCAAGGCGGCGCGACAGACCGGCGATCAGGCGCTCGTCGGAGGAGCGGGCCGGCGGCGCGATGAGCGCGCCGAAGCGGGCGAACGGATCGGCCGGCGACAGCGCGGGCAGCGCCGCGCGCAGCCGGTCTTCCCGGTGGTGGCGGCCGAGCTCGGTCAGCGTCGCTTCCTTGAGCGCGGCCGACTGGGCGAGCGGGGCGATCGCCAGCGCATCGAGGCTTGCCGGGGCGCCGGGGGCGATCCACAGGCCGATCTCGGCGCGATGTTCGGTGGGAGAGGTCAGCGCCGTCGCCGTCGCGAACACCGCGGCAATGCCGAGCACAGTCAGGCCCAGCGACGGCAAGCGTCGCAGGAACCCCGCCGTCGGGCGGTGCACGTCGTTGGGTGCGATGTCGATGGTTTCTGACGGGCGGCGCATGGCTACGTGATGTCCTCCACACACGCATCGTCGCTCACCAACCGTAAGGCGTCCGTTAACAGGGTCGTCCACATCCGACCGAACGGCCGATTTTGCCGAATTATCGGGACACGACCCGCTCCGCGCCGTTTGTCGCTTGAACCCGCGGCATCAAACGGATACCTAGCGAGCACCGTCGGAGCGTAGCGCAGCCTGGTAGCGCGCCTGCATGGGGCGCAGGAGGTCGTGGGTTCGAGTCCCGCCGCTCCGACCACTCCCCCCACCATCTTCCGTCTGCCAAGTCCGCATCGGTCCCTTCCTGGATTGCGCGGCGGCCACGCCGCTGTTGGCGGGCCAGCGGCGATCGACTACCTTCGGCGCCGTCGTCGTCACGTTCATCAAGGGCCCCGGGCCGATGCGAACGCGCCCTGCCACCGGCCCCTCCCCGTTCCTGAAGCCCCCGCCCGCCGGCCGCGCGTCCTCGCAGACGCGGATGATTTCCGCCGGCTCGGGTCCGGCGCCATCGCCCCGGATGCGCGCCTCGCAGCGCCTCGACGTGCTGATGACCTGGGTCGCCACCCTGCTGCTCGTGGCCCTGCTCGTCTACGAGCTGGTCGGCATCTATCCGTTCGTGCGGCTGGAGGCGGGCAGCGCCGGGGTGGCCGACGGCGATGCCAGGCGGCGCCTCATCCTGCTCGCGATGTTCGCGGCCGGCCTGCTCCTGTGCGCCGCCCGGCCGAAGGAGGCGCTGCGGCTGGCGAAGACGTGCTGGCCGATTCTCCTGGTCGTCGGCCTGATGTCCGTGTCCGTGCTCTGGTCGCGCTTCCCTCACCTCACCATCCGCCGGTCCGTCGTCTACTGGATCTATCTGGTGATCATCCTCGGCGTGACCGTATGGGTGCGGCCGGCGTCGCGCCTGCTGGCCGTCTGCGCCGTCACCGCCGCCCTGGCGCTCGTGGCCGATCTCGTCGCGACCGCGGTGGTTCCGGGCCAGAGCTGGACGCCGATCGGGCTGGCGGCGCTTCATCTCCACAAGAACATGGCCGGCAGCTTCGCGTTCATCGCGCTGGCCTTCATCGGCCCGCAGTTCTTCGTCGCCCGATCGACGCTGACGCGGCTGGCGATCGCCGGCCTGGTCGCCGCCGGCATCGTGTTTCTCCTGCTGACCCAGTCGAAGAACAGCATCGGCGGCTTCGCGATCACCTGGTTCGCCATCCTGCCGACGCTGGTGCTGCTGCGGTCCGGCCGCGGCCCGGCCGCGCTGATCATGGCGCTGCTCGCGGCCGGCCTCGCTCTGGCGTTCGTGCTGAGCGGCGCGCTCGACTGGTCGCTCGACACCTGGATCGAGGCCGGCAGCGGCGACGCCAGCTTCACCGGCCGCACCGACCTCTGGCGCGCCGCCGTCGACTACATCAACCAGTCGCCGTTCCTGGGCGACGGGTTCGGCGCCCACTGGAGCGTCCCCGACGCCGCGCATCCGCTGCTGAACAAGGCCGGCTGGTGGTCGGGGAACTACTGGCTGATGCTGCGCTACAACCAGTCCCACAACGGCTATCTGGACATCGCGATCCAGCTCGGGATGCTCGGGATCGCCCTGGTGCTGGTCTACCTCGTGGCGCTGTTCGCCGCCTTGAGGCGCATCTTCCGGCTGACGCCGGGCGACCTCGGCCGGATCGCGCCGGTCTACGGCGTCGCCTGCCTGATCATCGGCATCCTGCTGCTCAACACCCTGGAAAGCAGTCTGTTCTTCCCGGCCTCAGCCCCCGGCACGATCCTGCTTCTGCTGTCGGTGCTGGTCTTCGACTGGAGCGCCACGCTCACCCGCGCCCGGCAGCGGCCGCCGTCGATGGCGTCGGCCACGCGGTCGCCCTTCCTGCGTTAGCGCACGTCGCGGTCTAATCGGTTGTCCGCCTGCCCGGGAACGGCCCGGGTCCGCCGGCACCGTCATGCCCCCGTCACCTGCCGGTGCGATCCTCTCATCCGTCCGCTCGGACCTGCGAACGACGCTTGTCCGCGGGTCCGTGCAACTTGGACGGTGCGGCTGGGGGCTTCGCCGTCTTTTTTTTTGCGCGGACCACGGCCGACAGCCGGGTCGCACAGGACGCGATGCGGCCGCCCGCCGGGCGCTTTCGCCCGCCAGAAGACCACTCGTTCCCAATGACTTGAAGGTCGATCCTCGTCCGGCCCAGAGGGCGCGGGCTCTAGCGCGTGCGGTCGAGAAGCCGCTTGCACTCGAGAAGCTCGAACAGCGCCGCCTGCAGATCCCGCACGTCCTCGCGCGACAGCGTGCTGTCGCCCTTGCTGGCCGTCGGCTGGTGCGGTTCGCGCTTCAGGCGATCGAGGAAGCGGAAGCCGGAATGGTGCGCCTCGGGCTCGGGGGTCGGCATTTCGTCCTCTGGCAGGATGCCCTTGGGCAGCGGCTCGTCCAGGGCGTCCCGGTCCGCCTCGAAGCGGGCGGGCTCCTCGCTCGGGCGCAGGCGCGGTTCCGGCGGCCTGACCTGCGGCGTATCGGCCCGGCGCGGCGCGGCGGGAGCCGGTGACGGAGCCGCCGCGGGAGATGGGGACGGAGACCGTGACGGAGCCTGAGACGGCGACGGCGCAGGATCGCTCGGGGCGGACGTCATCGGGGGATCCTTGCGGGGCCGTTTCGCGTAGGCGGCCGGCTGGAAATCGTCGTCATCGAAGTCGTCGTCGCTGACCCTGAGGGTGGCCTGGCGGGGTTCCCGCTCGGGCGGCTCTGGCCCGCGGTCGGCGGAGGCTTCGGAAAACGGGAAGAACGCCTGCGCCTCGTCCGCCGTCTCGCGGAAGCGGGCCGGCTTCAGTTTCGGCGGCGGCGCCTCGACGGGCGTGTTGGCGTCGGCCTCGCCGCGACCGATCGCGGCGACGTGCTTCGGGCCCTGCTCGCGCAGCACCTTCTGGACGCCACGGATGGTCAGGCCTTCGGAATACAGGAGATGGCGGATGCCGCGCAGCAGCTCGACATCCTGCGGCCGGTAGAAGCGGCGCCCGCCGGCGCGCTTCATCGGCTTGATCTGTCCGAACCGGGTTTCCCAGAAGCGTAGGACGTGCTGCGGCAGGTCGAGGTCGCCCGCGACCTCGCTGATCGTCCGATAGGCCTCGGGTCCCTTTTGATCGCTACCGGCGCTCACAGGCTCCGCCATCGGTTGATCGCTCTTATTTCGCCTGCACCCCGGCGCCCAACGAGTCGTTGATCTTCTTTTTCAAGACGTTCGACGGCTTGAAGACCATGACACGCCGGGGCGCGATCGGCACTTCCTCACCGGTCTTCGGATTCCGGCCGACGCGTTCACCCTTCTCCCGAATGGCGAACGTCCCGAACGACGACAGCTTTACTGGGTCCCCGTTGACCAGGGTCTCGGCGATTTCGTGGATGACCATTTCCACCAGATCGGCGGACTCTGTACGCGAGAGACCGACCTTCTGGTAGACAGCCTCACACAGGTCCGCCCGCGTAACGGTCCGTCCCGCCATGGCCTCCTCGCCGAACTGGATTGGTCGGCGTGCGACAGGGCACCCGACAGACAACCGGCAAGGTATTGCGCTGCGCAACCATGGTCAACCGCGCAAGTCCATGGCAGGGACCAGAAACCGCCGTTGCGACGTTTATGTTACGCGCTCACCAGCGGACCAGCACGGCGCCCCAGGTAAACCCGCCGCCCATCGCCTCCAGCAGCACCAGATCGCCCCGCTTGATGCGGCCGTCCTTGACGGCGACGTCGAGGGCGAGCGGGATCGAGGCGGCCGACGTGTTGCCGTGCCGGTCGACCGTCGAGACGACCTTTTCCTCGGGGATGCCGAGCTTGCGGGCCGAGGCGTCGATGATGCGCTTGTTGGCCTGGTGCGGCACGAACCAGTCGATGTCGTCGGCGGTGGTTCCCGTCTGCTCGAAGACCGACTCGATGACGTCGGTGATCATCGCCACGGCGTGCTTGAACACCTCCCGGCCCTGCATCCGCAGGTGTCCGACGGTCTGGGTCGAGGACGGCCCGCCGTCGACGTAGAGCTTGTCCTTGTGGCGTCCGTCCGAGCGCAGCTTGCTGGCGAGCACGCCGCGGTCCGCGACCGTCCCGTCGCCCGTCGCCGCTTCCAGCACCACCGCGCCAGCGCCGTCGCCGAACAGCACGCAGGTGGTCCGGTCCTCCCAGTCGAGGATGCGCGAGAAGGTCTCCGCGCCGATCACCAGCGCGCGCCGGGCCAGCCCGTTCTTCAGGTAGGCATCCGCCGTGGTCAGCGCGAACACGAAGCCCGAGCAGACCGCCTGGAGGTCGAACGCCATCCCGGTGGTGATGCCCAGGCGCTCCTGGACGGTGACGGAGGACGCGGGAAAGGTGTTGTCGGGCGTGGCGGTGGCGAGAATGATCAGGTCGATCGTGTCCGGCGCGACGCCGGCCTCGGCGAGCGCGCGCTGGGCGGCGCGCAGTCCGAGGTCCACGGTCGTCTCGTCGGGAGCGGCGATCCGCCGTTCCCGGATGCCCGTCCGCTGCAGGATCCATTCGTCGGAGGTGTCGACCATGACCGCGAGGTCAGCATTGGTCAGCACACGG
The DNA here is from genome assembly GCF_053629675.1 of Amorphus suaedae. Lineage (NCBI taxonomy): Bacteria > Pseudomonadati > Pseudomonadota > Alphaproteobacteria > Hyphomicrobiales > Amorphaceae > Amorphus > Amorphus suaedae. The sequence continues at coordinate 761,119 of NZ_JBRJIT010000001.1, forward strand.
TCAGGCAGCGCGCTCCCGCACCCCAGCACCACCGAGCGGGTACAACTCACGTAGCGGCCTCCTTCCCGCGGTCCGCCAGCACGGCCTCGCCGGACGCGTGGTAAGCCGCGAGATCCGTAGCGATGTGATGCATCAGTTCGTTCCTGACCATGTCGTAGGCGAGTTCGACGGCGGCGGCGAAGCCTTCCGCATCGGTGCCGCCGTGGCTCTTGATTACCAGGCCGTTGAGGCCCAGGAAGACGCCGCCGTTGACCTTGCGCGGGTCCATCTTTTCCTTCAGCCGCTCGAACGCCGGCTTGGCGAGCAGGTAGCCGAGCTGCGCCTGGATGGTGCGGCTCATGGCGCTGCGCAGATATTCCGAGATCTGACGGGCGGTGCCTTCGGCGGTCTTCAGCGCGATGTTGCCGGAGAAGCCCTCGGTCACCACCACGTCGACGGTGCCCTTGCCGAGGTCGTCGCCCTCGACGAAGCCGAAATAGTCGATGGAGGCGAGATCGGCCTCGCGCAGCATCCGGCCGGCGGCCTTGATCTCCTCCAGCCCCTTCACCTCCTCCACGCCGACGTTGAGCAGGCCCACCGTCGGACGCTCGATGCCGAACACGGCGCGCGACATGGCGCCGCCCAGGATGGAGTAGTCGATGAGCTGCTGGGCGTCGGCGCCGATGGTGGCGCCGACGTCAAGCACGATGGACTCGCCGCGGATCGTCGGCCAGATCGCCGCGATGGCCGGGCGCTGGATGTGCGGCATCGGGCGCAGGCAGAACTTCGCCATCGCCATCAGCGCGCCGGTGTTGCCGGCCGACACGACGGCGCCCGCGGCCCCGCTCTTGGCGGCCTCGAGCGCCTTCCACATGCTCGACTTCCAGCGGCCCTGGCGCAGCGCCTGGCTGGGCTTGTCGTCCATGCTGACGGACACCTCGCAGTGATGCAGGGTGCTCGCCTCGGCAAGGCGGGGCAGCTTGGCCATGATGGGCTCGAGGCGCGGGAGGTCGCCGAAGATCTGGTAGCGGATCTCCGGGCATCGCGTCAGCGCGATTTCGGCTCCGGGAAGCACCACTTCGGGGCCCCCGTCGCCGCCCATGGCATCGAGCGAGAGCGAGACGGTTTTCGCCATTGCCTTGTTGGACCTAGGGTCTGTGTTCATGCACGACGGATGACCCCGTCGATGGAAGGTGTGGCCGGAAACGGTGGCCGGATCGCAGCCGGGGCGCGCGTGCGGAGCCGAAGGCGCCCCGCGTCGTCCGGCGCGGCGGCCCGGGTGGGCGCCGGCGGCAGTCCATTGGGCCCGTCGATGGTGATCGCCCGCATCGCCACGCTCCTCGCTCCTGGCTGGACGGACAACGCTCTGCCCGACGTCTCGGATGCCGTCTTTTTCGTGCAGGCCGAAGGCCGGCCGAATGTGTCGCGGCGGTCGATTGATGCCGTCCCGAGTGGCCGCAGGACAATACCCTTTTCGACTTTCCGTACAACCACATTCTGCCCTCGGGAGGGAGGGCGCGTCATTCGTCGCGACCGCGTTTCAGCTGCTCCAGAACGGCGAAGGGAGACGGCTCCGCCTCCTCTTCCTCCTCCTCCTCGACCTCCAGGTCGAAGCTGGCGCCGGGCGCGCGCGGATAAAGGTCGATGCCGAGCGCGACGTGCTCGGCGGCGATGGCGCCGAGGTCGAGCGAATCGCCGTCGAAGACGTCGGGCGGATCCTCGCCGGTCGGGTCGATGGAGATTTCCTTGCCCTGGCTGCGGATGCGCATCGAAGGCTGGAAGTGGAGATCGATCTCCTCCTCCACCTGCTGCACCAGCGGCTCCAGGGTGACGACGCAGGGCTGGGTGACGGAGGCGACCACCGTGCCGTGCACCGACAGCCCGTCGCGTCGCCAGGGCTTCACGGTCAGCACCGCCTCCAGCGCGTTCACCGCGGAGATGTCGTAGACCTCGGCCAGCGCCGCGCGTTCGCTCTCGTCGGCGCTGAACTTCACCGTCACACCGGCCGGCGGAACCTCGTCGACCGATATGGGATGGCTGAGCGGAAAGCTTCCCGTCATCCGTCCTGTCCTTGTTGCACGTCATCCGGCACGGGCCAGTCCACCCGTCCAGCCTCGATATCGGATGTCGTCTGCGATGCCAATCGCCCCGCGGTTTCCAACGCGTAGGCGGCCAGACGGTTCGCTTCTCCCGGATGCGGGTCGCCGGCGAACACGTTGCGGTCGATGGCGGCCGCCAGCGCCGGCCGGTCGCCGGTCTTCAGCGCCGGCCCGAACGCGTCGAATCGCCCGTAGACCGAGCGGCCGATCTTCTTCATGCGCTTGCCGATGGACATGTCGCCGACGCCCATCTCGCGCAGGTTTCGGTCCATGTCCTTGAGGAAAAGGTCGAAAACCCCTTGCCCCACGGCCGATATCGCCTTGTCTTCGCCCCTCAGACGTTCGATGACGAGGACGAGATGCATGACCACCATCTCAAAACGACCATCGATGGTATCCGGCACGGCCAAGTCGCGATAAAAGACAGCCTGCCGCGCCTGCGCCACGATCGACAGATACAGCGGCCCGACGTCAACACTCTTGCGACGATTGAAAAATCCGAAAACCATGTTCCGTACACGTGCCGATGTTTCCGGCGCTTCTCCGGCCCTGATGGACCCGACCTTGCGCACCTCATCCAAAGCCCGTTCCCGAGCCACCCATTCCGCGTTCCAGGCGCTGCCCGTTACCAAGGCAGGTCTGGCGGCGCTTCTTCTCGTCGTAGGCCTGTCCGGCTGCGGCACGTCCGAAACGTTCGTTCACGGCCAGAAGATCACCCAGGAGCAATTGCAGCAGGCGCCCGTCGGCGCAAGCCGCGAGCAGGTGGAGCTCGCCCTCGGCACGCCGTCGACGACGGGCGTCACCAACAACGAGGTGTTCTACTACATCTCGCAGACCGAGTTGCAACCGGTGCGCTTCCTCAATCCCCGCACCATCGACCGGCGCATCCTCGCCGTCTATTTCGACAGCGACGGGCGGGTGCGCGAGATCGCCGAGTACGGCCTGAAGGACGGCAAGGTGTTCGACTTCATCGCCCGCAAGACCCCGACCACGGGCGAGGACCTCGGCTTCGTCTCGCAGGTGCTCAAGGGCGTGCTGCAGCCGTCGCTGTAGCTCCCCGCGCGAACCGGACGCCGGCTCGCCTTCGAAACACCGGGACCGGCCGGCGAATCGCCCCTGCCCCTTCCCCAACGAAAACGCCCGCGTCCTGGCTGGACGCGGGCGTTTTTGCTTTTTGGCCCTCGTCGGGCCGGACGCGGCTCCCCTCGGGGGAAGCCGCGGCGGGTGTCAGTGGGCGAGCACCGCCAGCAGCAGCAGCGCCACGATGTTGGTGATCTTGATCATCGGGTTCACCGCCGGTCCGGCGGTGTCCTTGTAGGGATCGCCGACGGTGTCGCCGGTCACGGCCGCCTTGTGGGCCTCCGAGCCCTTGCCGCCGTAGTGGCCGTCCTCGATGTACTTCTTGGCGTTGTCCCAGGCGCCGCCGCCGGCGGTCATCGAGATCGCGACGAACAGGCCCGTGACGATCACGCCGAGGAGCATCGCGCCGACCGCCGCGAAGGCGTTGGCCTTGCCGGCGATCGCCAGCACCAGGAAGTAGACGACGATCGGCGACAGCACCGGCAGCAGCGACGGCACGATCATCTCCTTGATCGCCGCCTTGGTCAGCATGTCGACCGCCCGCCCGTAGTCCGGGCGCACCGTGCCTTCCATGATGCCCGGGTTCTCCTTGAACTGCCGGCGCACCTCCTGGACGACGGCGGCCGCGGCCCGCCCGACGGCGGTCATGGCAATGCCGGAGAACAGGAACGGCAGCAGGCCGCCGAAGAACAGCCCGACGACGACGTACGGATTGACCAGCGAGAAGTCGAGCTGGCCGGGACCGATGTCTGCGAAGTACGGGTACTGGTCGGAGTTGGCGATGAAGTACTGGAGGTCCTGGTTGTAGGCGGCGAACAGCACCAGCGCGCCGAGGCCGGCGGAGCCGATCGCGTAGCCCTTGGTGACCGCCTTGGTGGTGTTGCCGACGGCGTCGAGCGCGTCGGTGGTGACGCGCACCTCGGCCGGCAGGTCCGCCATCTCGGCGATGCCGCCGGCGTTGTCGGTCACCGGACCGAACGCGTCGAGCGCCACGACCATGCCCGCCAGCGCCAGCATCGTGGTCACCGCGATGGCGATGCCGAACAGCCCGGCCAGCGAGTTGGTGACGATGATGCCGGCGATGATCACCAGCGACGGAAGCGCGGTGGCCTCCAGCGAGATCGCGAGCCCCTGGATCACGTTGGTGCCGTGGCCGGTCTGCGACGCGGCCGCGATCGAGCGCACCGGCCGGAAGCCCGTGCCCGTGTAGTACTCCGTGATCCAGACGATCAGGCCGGTGACGGCCAGCCCGGTGGCGCCGCAGAGGTAGAGCGCCAGCGGCGTGTAGGCGAGCCCGCCCGCGGTCGTCATCGGCGTGGTCAGGCTGCCGAAGACCAGCCACGTCACCGGCAGCAGCACGATGAGCGACAGCACGGCGGTGGTGATGAAGCCCCGGTAGAGGGCGCCCATGATCGACTGCTTGACGCCGAGCTTCACGAAGAAGGTGCCGATGATCGAGGTCACCACGCAGGCGCCGCCGATCGCCAGCGGATAGAGCGTGGCGCCGGCGAGCGTATCGGTGCCGGCGAAGAAGATCGCGGCCAGCACCATGGTGGCCACCACGGTCACCGCGTAGGTCTCGAACAGGTCGGCCGCCATGCCGGCGCAGTCGCCGACGTTGTCGCCGACGTTGTCGGCGATGGTGGCCGGGTTGCGCGGGTCGTCCTCGGGAATGCCCGCCTCGACCTTGCCGACGAGATCGCCGCCGACGTCCGCGCCCTTGGTGAAGATGCCGCCGCCCAGACGGGCGAAGATCGAGATCAGCGAGGCGCCGAAGCCGAGGGCGACGAGCGCGTCGATCACCACCCGGTCGCCGTTGGCATAGCCGAGGCCGGCGGTGAGGATCAGGTAGTAGACGGCCACGCCGAGCAGCGCGAGGCCGGCCACCAGCATGCCGGTGACCGCGCCCGACTTGAAGGCGATGTCGAGCGCCGCGGCGAGGCTGCGGCTGGAGGCCTGGGCGACGCGCACGTTGGCGCGGACCGAGACCAGCATGCCGATGAAGCCGGCCGCCGCCGACAGGATCGCGCCGATGGCGAAGCCGATGGCCACGGTGATGCCCAGCAGGAGGGCGACGATGATGAAGATGACGACGCCGACGATGGCGATGGTGGTGTACTGGCGGGTGAGATAGGCCTGCGCCCCTTCCTGGATTGCGCCGGCAATTTCTTGCATCCGTGGGTTGCCGGCATCGGCCGACATAACCGAACGGATCGCCCAGATGCCGTAGAGCACCGATAGCAACCCGCACAGAATTACGATCAGAACACCAACCATTCCGCTTCTCCCTGACGCGCAGCCAGCCCCCCTTGGCGGCGCAGACGTTTTGTTTTGTTTTGGTTTTGGCACGCCGGAACGGCGGCGGGAGCGGCTTATTGGTGCCGGTCGCGGTGAAAGCCGTCAAGAGCACAACCGCTCGGTGATGCGTTTCTAGACCGCGCGGTGGCGCCCGGTCAGGATCAGCCACCCGAGCGCCGCGATGGTCAGGCCAACGGCGGGGAACAGCGCCCAGTTGACCATCTCCCACCCGGCGAAGTTCAGGATCTTGCCGGAGGAGAACGAGGCCATCGCCACCACGCCGAAGACGCAGAAGTCGTTGGCGGCCTGGACGCGCGCCCGCTCCTCGGGGCGCTGGGCGTCGGTGAGCATCGACGTCGCGCCGATGAAGCCGAAGTTCCACCCGAGGCCCAGCAGGATCAGCGCCACCCAGAAGTGGGCCACCGAGATGCCCATCAGCGCGACGATGCCGGCCGCCAGCAGCAGCGACAGGCCAATCGCGGTGATCGTCTCGCGGCCGAAGCGGGCGACCAGCGAGCCGGTGAAGAAGCTCGGGCCGAACATGGCGATCACGTGCCACTGGATGCCCAGCGCCGCATCGTTCTGGCTCAGCCCGCACTGGACCATGGCCAGCGGCGCCGCCGTCATGACCAGGCTCATCAGCGCGAAGGAGGCCACCGCGCACAGGATCGCGATGGCGATTCTGGGCTCGCGCAGGATCGTCAGCAGCGGCCGGCCGCCGCCCTTCCCCTGGGCGCGCGGCTGCCGGGGCACCAACACGAAGACCAGGACCCCCATCGCCAGCACGCAGAGCACCGCCTGGGCCGCAAAGGCGCCGGCGAACTGGATCGGCGAGAACAGGTCGCGGGTGAGGATGATCGACTGCGGGCCGATGACGCCGGCGAGCACCCCGCCCGCCAGCACCCAGGAGATCGCCTTCGGTCGGAAGGAGACGCTGGCGGTGTCGGCGGCGGCGAAGCGGTACTGCTGGACGAACGCGGCCGAGAAGCCGGTCACCCAGGTCGCCAGGCAGAACAGCAGGAAATGTCCCGACAGCACGGCGAGGCAGGCCGACAGCCCGCCGGTCGCGCCGATGGCGGAGCCCACCAGGAAGCCGCCGCGGCGGCCGATCCAGCGCATCAGCAGCGCCGCCGGCACCGTTCCGCACGCGGTTCCCAGCACCATCGTGGTGATCGGCAGGGTCGAGAGCGACTTGTCGTCCCCGAGGAGATAGAAGCCCGCCAGACCGCCGGTCGCGATGGTGATCGAGGTCATCGAGCCGCCGATCGCCTGGGCGGCCGCCAGCAGCCGCGCGTTGCGGCGCGCGAGCCCGTCGTCGATCAGGGGGGTGGACGCACTGGTCATGGGAACTCGATCGATGCCTGGAGGGACGATCCGGCTCGCCTTCTCAGGCGGAATCGAGCCTCACAATGCGGCGGCGGCCCGCTCGGGGGCAAGCGCCGAACGCCTCCGGCTCCGGGCTCGCACGCTCGGGCAGCCGGATTGCACGTCAGGAAAGCGCTTTGCTCTCAGGGCCTTGAAGGCCCTCGTTCATCCAGATCGCATCCGGTCCGGACGTTCGGCACCCCTCAGAAGTGATGGAAGGATCCGGCGCCGAATGCGAGCGGCGAACCGTCCCGCCCGAGGACGCGGACGCCCTCGCCTTCCTCCACCGAGCCAATCTCCGTCACGGCCAGCCCCGCGTCGCGCAGCTCGACCAGATAGGCCCCCACCAGGTCCGGCGGCACCGCGGCGACGATCTCGTAGTCGTCGCCCCCGCAGATCGCCAGCTCGAATGCGGCTGGGTCGGCGGCGACCGCCGTCGCCACGGCGGACGACAGCGGGATCTGCGGCGCCTCGAGGCGCACCGCGACGCCCGATGCCTTGGCCATGCGCTGCATGTCGCCGACGAGCCCGTCGGAAATGTCCATGGCGGCGTGGGCGTAGCGCCGCACGGCCTGTGCGGCGGCGGTCCGGGGCTCCGGCGTCAGATAGCGCGTCACCAGGTGGGTCCGCGCTTCCTGCGAAAGCCGCCACCCATCCGCCCTGGCCGGTTCCTTTCGGAGCGCCAGACCGAGCGCCGAATCGCCGATGGTACCGGTGACGAAGATGCGGTCGCCGGGCATCGCGCCGGAGCGGCGCACGATGGCGCCCTCCGGCAGCCGGCCGAGCGCCGTGATCGACACGGTGAGGCCGCCCGACGCCTTCAGGGTGTCGCCGCCGAGCAGCGTCACCCCGTAGCGCGCCTGGTCGGCGGCAAGACCGCCGACGAAGCCCTCGAGCCACTCCTCCGTCCAGTCGTCCGGCAGCGCCAGCGCCATCAGGTAGCCGAACGGCTCGGCGCCCTTGGCGGCGAGGTCCGACAGGTTGACCCTGAGCGCCTTGGAGGCGATCGCGCCGGGCGGATCGTCGGCGAAGAAATGGATGCCGGCGGCGAGCGCGTCCTTGGTGAGGACGATGTCGGTGCGGCTCTTCGGATGGACGATCGCCGCGTCGTCCTTCAGGCCGGCGGCGCCGGCATCGGTCGCCAGCGGCGCCAGATAGCGCTCGATGAGCTCGAACTCGCCCGGGCGCTCCGCGTCGCTCATGTTTTGGGCGGCCGTGGCGATCCGGACATTTCGGACGGACGGATCTCGCGGCCGATGCGGTCGAGCACGCCGTTGACCATGCGCGGCTCGTCGCCGTCGAAGAACGCCTTGGCGACCTCGACATACTCGGTGATGACGACGCGCGCCGGCACGTCGGCGCGGCGCAGCAGCTCGTAGACGCCACAGCGCAGCATCGCGCGCAGCGTCGCGTCGACGCGCTTCAGCGGCCAGTCGGCGGCCAGCGCCTCGTTCACCCGCGGATCGATCTCGCGCTGGTCGGTGACCACGCCGGAGACGATGCCCCGGAACCAGGAGAGGTCGATGTCGCGCCAGTCGGCGCCCTCGATCTCCTGCTTGAGGCGGAAGAGTTCGAACTCGGCGATCACGTCGGCGACCGGCGCGCGGGTGATTTCGAGCTGGTAGAGCGCCTGCACGGCGGCCAGCCGCGCGACGCCGCGCTGGTTCGCCGGCCGTTCGGGTTTGGCGTCGGGTTGAGCGGGATCGGCCATCGTCTCGATCATCCTCCGAACCGGGCAGCCAGCTCGTACATCGCCAGCGCCGCCTCGGCGGCACTGCCGCCCTTGTTGCGGCGCTCCACGTGCGCCCGCTCCCAGGCCTGCTCGCCGTTCTCCACGGTCAGGATGCCGTTGCCGAACGGCACGCCGGTCTCGATCACCAGGCCCATCACGGCGCGGTTGGCCTCGCCGGCGACGATGTCGTAGTGCCCGGTCTCGCCGCGGATGACGCAGCCGATGGCGACCACCAGGTCGAAGTCGATGCGCCCTTCCTCGGCCGCCGTCAGTGCCATCGACAGCGCCGACGGGATTTCCAGCACGCCGGGAACCTGGATGCGCTCATAGGTGACGCCGCGGGCGTCGAACACCTTGCGGGCGCCGTCGAACAGCGCGTCGGCGAGGTCGTCGTAGAACCGTGCCTCGATGATGAGGGCATGGGGTGCGGTCTGGGTCATCGGTCACTGTGCCACTTGAGCCGCCCCGCCGGCTGGCGAGGCAATCCTCGCGCCACGGAGGCGGTTTGAAACGTCATTTGCTGCCGGGCGACCGCCGCTGGTTGCAGACGGGGCACCCTGATCAATTCGAGTGCAGAGACGAACCATGCGGCGCTGTCATTGTCCAGTCGTCGCCTGCGGATCAGCCCTGCGTTTGTGCCGGCGCCGAGGCTTCCTGCAGCCGCGCGACGTAGCGCGCCATCATGTCCACCTCGAGGTTGATGGCATCACCGGGCTTGGCATCGCCCCACGTCGTCACCGTCAGGGTGTGGGGAATCAGCATCACGGTGAAGACGTCCCCCGCCACCGCGTTGACCGTGAGGGATGTCCCGTCGAGGGCGACCGAGCCCTTCTCGGCGATGAAGCGCGACAGCGCCGGCGGCGCGCGGAACGCGAAGCGCGCCATCTCGCCCTCTTCCGTTCGCTCCAGAAGCTCCGCGACCCCGTCGATGTGACCCGTGACGATGTGGCCGCCCAGTTCGTCGCCAAGCGTCAGCGACCGCTCCAGGTTGATCCGCGTGCCGGTCGTCCAGCGGCCGAGCGTCGAACGATCCAGCGTCTCGGGCGAGATGTCGACGGCGAAGTGTGACCCGCCGGTGTTGGTCGGCATGCGGGCGACCACCGTCAGGCAGACGCCCGAGCAGGCGATCGACGCGCCGATGGCGATCCCGTCGGCCGGATAGCGGCTCTCGATGGCGGCGCTGATCCCCGCCTCTGCGCGCGTGACGTCTGCCACCCGCCCCACGTCGGTGACAATCCCGGTGAACATCGCGTCGTGCCTCGTCGTTGGGTCTGCTGTCGCCGGGCCGTGGCCTAGCCGGCCCGCCAGAAATGGGTAACGCGGTCGGCTCCCACCAGTCCGTCGTCGAGAACGCGGAAGGCCGGCGCGGTGAACACCGTGTCGGGCTCGATCCCGCCGAGCGCCGCCACGCCCCCCGCCCCGATCACCGTTGGCGCGCGGTAGAGGATCGCCTCGTCGACCAGGTCCGCCTCGACGAACGAGCGCGCGACCCGCGCCCCGCCCTCCAGGAGGACGGTGGTGAGCCCGCGGTCGGCGAGGCCTCTCAGGACGTCGTGGATGTCGAGCCGGCCGCCCGGGCGGATCAGCCGCGAGACGATGGTCGCCCCGGCCTCCGCCAGCGCGGTCACCCGGTCGCGCGGCGCGTCGGGCCCGACCACCACCCACAGCGGCGCCTCGAAGGCGGTGCGCACCAGCTTGCTCGCGAGCGGCAGCCGTGCCGCCGCGTCGAGCACGACGCGCACCGGCGAGCGGTCCTCCAGGCCCGGCAGCCGGCAGGTGAGCAGCGGATCGTCGGCGAGCGCGGTGCCGATGCCGATCAGCACCGCGTCGGTCTCGGCCCGCAGCGCGTAGGTGCGCGCCTTCGCCTCGGCGCCGGAGACTGCCACCTGCCCCGCCCCGTCGCGGCCGATCGCCCCGTCGGCGGAGATCGCGAGCTTCAGGCGGACGTGCGGGCGGCCGTCGACCATGCGGCGGATGTGGCCGGCGTGATCGCGCGCCGCCTCGGCGGTCATGACGCCGGAGGTGACCGAGATGCCGGCCGCCTCGATGCGCGCCAGGCCGCGCCCGAAGACCAGCGGGTTCGGGTCCTCCAGCGCGCTGACCACGCGGCCGACGCCGGCGTTGATGAGGGCGTTGGAGCACGGGCCGGTTCGGCCGTAGTGGGCGCACGGCTCGAGGCTGACGTAACAGGTCGCGCCGCGGGCCGCCTCGCCGGCATCGGCGAGCGCGCGCACCTCGGCGTGCGGCCGTCCGCCGACGGCCGTCCAGCCGCGGGCGATCACCACGGGTGTGCCGCCGTCGTCGCGCACGATGACCGTGCCGACCGCCGGGTTCGGCCAGGTCTGCCCGGCGTTGCGGCGACCGACGGCCAGCGCGGCGGCCATGAACCGGCGATCGAGATCTGCCTGCCGGTCGGCACTCACACCAGCCACCTGCGCCGTCACTGATCCTGAGGAAGGGGGTCGTCGTCGGGCTGCGCGAGCTCGCCGATGAACGCCTCGAAGTCGCGGGCCTCGCGGAAGTCCTTGTAGACCGACGCGAACCGCACGTAGGCGACGTCGTCGACCATCTTCAGCGCCGTCATCACCAGGTTGCCGATCTCCTCGGCGGTGATCTCGCTCTCGCCGGAGCTCTCCAGCTGGCGGACGATGCCCGAGACCATCTGCTCGACCTGCTCGGGCGGCGTCGGCCGCTTGCGCATCGCCACCTGCACCGAGCGCATTAGCTTGTCGCGGTCGAACGGCACGCGCCGGCCCGACCGCTTGATCACCGACAGCTCGCGCAGCTGCACCCGCTCGAACGTGGTGAAACGCCCGCCGCAGGTCAGACAGACCCGACGCCGCCTTATGGCGGTGTCGTCTTCCGTCGACCGGGAGTCCTTGACCTGCGTTTCACCGCCGCCGCAATACGGGCACCGCATCGGGGCTCAGAGACCCTGATAGATCGGGAAGCGATCGGTGAGCGCCCGGACCCGCTTGTTGACCTCGGCCTCGACCGCGCCGTTCTCGTCGCCGCCAGCGGCGACCAGCCCATCGACCACCTCGGTGATCAGCAGGCCGACCTCGCGGAACTCCGCCGTGCCGAAGCCGCGCGACGTCGCCGCCGGCGTGCCCAGGCGGATGCCGGAGGTGATCGTCGGCTTCTCCGGATCGTTCGGCACGCCGTTCTTGTTGCAGGTGATGCCGGCGCGCTCGAGTGCCGCTTCCGCCGCTTTGCCGGTGATGCCCTTCGGCCGCAGGTCCACCAGCATCAGGTGGGTGTCGGTGCCGCCGGAGACGATGTCGAAGCCGTTCTCGCGCAGCGTCTCGGCGAGGATCTTGGCGTTGTCGACCACCGAGCGCGCGTAGAGCTTGAACGACGGCTGCAGCGCCTCGCCGAAGGCCACCGCCTTGCCGGCGATGACGTGCATCAGCGGTCCCCCCTGCAGGCCGGGGAACACGGCCGAGTTGATCTTCTTGGCGATCTCGGCGTCGTTGGTCAGCACGATGCCGCCGCGCGGGCCGCGCAGCGTCTTGTGGGTCGTGGAGGTGACCACGTGGGCGTGCGGCAGCGGGCTCGGCACGACGCCGCCCGCGACCAGGCCCGCGAAGTGCGCCATGTCGACCATCAGGTAGGCGCCGACCTCGTCGGCCACCGCGCGGAACCGCTCGAAGTCGATGGTGCGCGAATAGGCCGAGCCGCCGGCGATGATGATCTTCGGCTTGTGCTCGCGCGCCATCGCCTCGACCTGGTCGTAGTCGATCAGGCCGGAGTTGTGGCCGACGCCGTACTGGATCGCGTTGAACCACTTGCCCGACAGGTTCGGTCGCGCGCCGTGGGTGAGATGTCCGCCAGCGTCGAGGCTCATGCCCAGCACGGTGTCGCCGGGGCTGGCAAGCGCCAGCAGGACCGCCTGGTTGGCCTGGCTGCCGGAGTTCGGCTGCACGTTGGCGAACTGGCAGTCGAACAGGCGCGTCAGCCGCTCGATGGCGAGGTTCTCGGCGATGTCGACGTACTGGCAGCCGCCGTAGTAGCGGCGGCCCGGATAGCCCTCGGCGTACTTGTTGGTCAGGATCGAGCCCTGCGCCTGCAGCACGGCCCGCGAGACGATGTTCTCGGAGGCGATCAGCTCGATCTCGTGCCGCTGGCGACCGAGTTCCTTCTCGATGGAGCCGAAGATTTCCGGGTCCGACTCGGAGAGCGGGGCGGTGAAGAACCCTTCTTCGCGAATGTCGAAGGCGGCGGACGGAGAGCTGCTTGTCGTCATGTTCTCATCTTCCGAGTCGAGGACCTGGATGGCGCCTGGAAAATCGAAAACCGGCCGGTTGGCCGGCTCCGGGCGCTCGCCCTAACTGACCAGGGCGGATGCCCTTGTCGACGGATTGGGGACCTTTTCAATCGCGAGGTGCCGGAGATTCGAAGCCGGCCGGCAAGGGCCGCGGTCCCGGATGCGACACGCTCGCGCTCGCGGCGGACGATAGTGTCGGCGACGATGCATTGCAACAGCACGCCCCGCCCCGGAAAGCGCCGAAAGCCTGCCGCGGGCGTGACCGGCGGGCGTGACCGGAAGCCGCACGGGAGGGACCGCCCTCCCCGGAACGCGAAACGGCACCCCGGAGGGTGCCGCATCGTTTTGGTCGGCGATGTGAGCCCGTCGGAACGGTCTCAGCGCAGGGCCAGGCCCTCGGCGCCGTCGCGGTCGTAGATGTCCGGGCGGAAGTGCACCACACCGTCGGAGGTCGACCAGGCGGTGATGTAGCTGAAGAAGACCGGGGTCTGCACCTTCAGCGCCACGTCCAGCCGCTCGCCGGAGCGGATCGTCTCGTCCACCTGGGCGCGGGTCCAGCCGTTGCCCTCCAGCAGCCAGGTGATCAGCTCGCGGACGTTCTGCACCCGCACGCAGCCCGACGAGTGGAACCGGAAGTCCTGACCGAACAGGTTCTTCGCCGGCGTGTCGTGCATGTACACCTGGTGGGTGTTGTGGAAGTTGATCTTCACCGTCCCGAGGGAGTTCCCCTCGCCCGGCTCCTGCCGGAACATGTACTGGGCCGCCTCGTCGGTGTTCCAGTCGATCTCGGTCGGCTGCAGCTCCTGCTCGGTGTTGCCCCAGCGATAGATCTTGATCTTGTTGCGGGTCAGATACTCCGGGTCTTCCTTCATCTTCGGGATCAGGTCCTTCTTGATGATGGAGACCGGCACCGTCCAGTAGGGGCCGAAGTTCAGCTCGTAGATCTTGCTGGAGAGCACCGGCGACGGCCGGTCGATCTTGCCCACCACGGCCGTGTGGCGCGAACGGACGCGGCCGTTCTCGACCGCCTCGATCTCGGCCGCCGGGATGTTGACCATCACGTAGCGGGAGCCGAGGTCGCCCGACATGGAGCGCACGCGGACCAGGTTCGTCTCGAGCTGGCGCAGGCGTGCCTGGGCCGGAACGTTCAGCGCGGCCAGCGTGTTCTGGTCGACGACGCCGTCGGGGTTGAGGCCATGGCGCAGCTGGAAGCGGCGCACGGCGGCGTCGACGTAGGAATCGAAGGTCTGGGGGGAGCCGGCGGTCTGGCTGAGATCGCCCGAGATCATCAGGCGCTGGCGCAGCACCTGCACGTTCTGATTCTTCACGCCCAGGCGCAGCGTCGGCTCTCCGGGAGGCACCATCGGCCATCCGCCCTGGGAGACGATCATGTTGTAGCGCTGGATCGCCTGCTCGATGTAGGTGGCCGTTTCCGGCGACAGCGTCGGGGCGGACGACTTCACGGAGTTCACCGCCGGCAGCGTCGCGTCGAAGCGATCGGCCCACTCGGCGCGGGACTTGTAGTCCTGCAGGGCCTGCAGGGCGGATCCGCCCTGCGCCAGTGCCGGTTGCGGCGACAGCCCGGCGAGCATCGCCGATCCCGCCACGGCCATGCCGACGACAATCCGCATCGCCACGCGACAGGCGGCTGATCCAGGCGTCCGAACCGCACGTACGGTCATTGTCAGTTCTCCAAGAAACTCAGCCCACGCACCCAGATGAAATGGTCATTTGGGTTAACACGCGGAGGATTAACAAACAACGATCACAGACCACGGGAAACCTTGCCCCGGGGACCTCGCAACCTGGTGAAAACCGCAATTCAGCGCTGTCGCAGCTCACTGGAACACGGAGGTTTGATGCCCGCATCCCATGGAACGATTCTGCTGACGACCTTTCTGATTGCGGCGGTGATGTTCACGCTGATGTGGCGAATTCATGTCACCCTGAAGGATGCCAGCGTCATCGATTACTACTGGGCTGCGGGTTTCGTGGTCATCGCCGCCGCTACGGCCCTGATGGCACCGCCGCTCGGCACCCTCCAGGTGCTGTTCGTCGTCGCGATCGTCGTCTGGGCCATCCGCCTCACCCACTACGTCGTGCGGCGGCACCGGCGGGCCCGGGCCGAGGACGGGCGCTACCGCCGCTTCCGCGACCAGGGCGGCCCGACGTTCTGGTGGAAGAGCCTGTTTTCGATCTTTCTGCTGCAGGCGGTGCTGCAGTGGCTGATCGCCACGCCGGTCATCGTCGCCCTCACCGCCGCCCGGGCGGCACCGGACGTGCCGCTCGCCGCGATCGGCTTTGGCCTATTCTGCATCGGACTGCTGATCGAGGCGGTCGCCGACGCACAGCTCGCCGCGCACCGGGCGGCCCCCGCCAACGCCGGGACCGTGCTCCAGACCGGGCTTTGGGCGTGGAGCCGGCATCCGAACTATTTCGGCGAGGCCCTGCTCTGGTGGGGGCTGGCGCTGGTCGCCTTCGCGCTCTCCGGCAGCCTCTGGGCCTTCCTCGGCCCGGCGGTGCTCACCGTCGTGGTCGTGGTGGTCTCGCTCAGGCTGACCGAGGACCACGTGGCCGACACGCGCGCCGGCTTCGCCGCCTACAAGGCGCGCACCAGCGCGTTCGTGCCCTGGCCGCCGGCGACTGCGCGCGAGGGATGAGAAAGGCGGCGGCCGCGCACGCGGCCGCTCCCGCCCGCTGGCGGGCTTTGCGCCCGGACCGCGTGGATCCGGGCCGTGAGGCGCTACATGCGATAGAGGATCTGGTCCTGCCAGAAGCGGTCGAGACGCTGCAGGGCGGTGGTCATCGCCTGGAAGTCGGACGGCTCGATGGCGCTGATGGCGGTCATCGTGTGGATGTGGCGGTCGAACAGCGCCTCCACGATGCCGGCGATCTCCTGCCCCTCTTCCGTCAGCGTCAGCCGCACGGTGCGCTTGTCGCTGTCGGAGCGTTCCTGGCGGACCAGGTCCTGCTCGACGAGCTTCTTCACGTTGTAGGAGACGTTGGAGCCGAGATAGTAGCCGCGCGTCTTCAGTTCGCTCGCCGTCACCGCGCTGTCGCCGATATAATAGATCAGCACCGCCTGGACGTTCGAGACGTCCGTGCGGCCGAGGCGGTCGAACTCGTCCTTCACGACGTCGAGGAAGCGGCGGTGAACGCGCTCCACCAGCTTGACGGCGTCGAGAAAGACCGGCTTCAGGTCTTCGGCGGAAAGGGCCGCCGGGCGCGCCGGCGCTCCGAATTGCATCGTCATGTTTGAGCCTCCTGTCGTGCCGCGCCGTCTTGGGTCGGGTGCGTGCAACAGGGCCAACCCTCGGCTGGCCGCGCTAAGGCCTCCTTAAGGGATAAGATGAATCGGAGGTGAATCGCCGATCTGTGGCAATAAGGCCACGCTCCGCTTCAGGAACTCCGGGCTTGCCGCGCCGTTCGACTCGCGTATCCATCCGTCAGAAAGACGCATCCGTCAGGAGCTGCCCCGATGAAACACACCCTCCTCACCTGCGGCCTCGCGGCCTGCCTCGTCGCCCCGGCCGTGCCGGCGTTCGCCGCCGACTGCGGCTCGGAGACCGTCGTGATGCAGGGCGAGACGCTGAGCGATGTGGCGGCGCGCTGCGACGTGACCGTCGACGAGATCACCGACGCCAACCCCTCGCTCGTTCCCGGCAGCGTCCTGCCCGGCACCGAGGTGTCGCTGCCCGGCCCGCTCGGCGGCGGATGGGCCGACCGCGCCAAGGGCGCGCTGCAGAGCGCCGGCGACGAGCTCCAGGGCGCTGCCCAGCAGGCCGGCGACAAGCTCCGCGACTTCAGCGGCCGCGCCAGCGAGGAAATCCGCGACGCCGCCGACAAGGCCGGCCAGTCGGTCTCCGAGTACCTGAAGGATCATCCGGAACTCGACGCCAGCCTGCGCAATGCCGGCTCCCGCGTCGGCATCCCCGGCGTCGAGGCCCCCAACGCCCCCGGCCCCGACCTTACCGTGACCCCCGCCTCGGCGAGCCCCGGCGCCGATATCACCATCACCGCCAGCGGCCTGCCCGGCGGCGTCGAGGTGGAGATCGGCGCCGGTGCGCCCGAGACCGAGCCGGTGGTGATCGACACCGTCACCACCGCCGCCGACGGCACCCTGGACACCACCGTCGCGATGCCCGCCGGCGCCGAGGCCGGCAGCTCGCTGGTGTTCGTGGTGGAGACCAGCCGCGTGCGGCTCACGTCCGATCCGGTGACGGTGGACGGCAAGTGATCGCGCGGTCCCGCTGATGATCACGGATCCGCTCCGCCCCCGGCGCCTGCGCGTGCTGGTGCGCCTGCTCGCGTCGTTCGCCGTCGCGGGCGTCGTCGCGGCATGCGCCTCGGGCTCGGGTGGTGCCAGCGCCGCCAGCAGCAACATCGAGACGCTGCGCGTCTACAGCCTGTCGCTGGTCAACCAGGAGCGGGCGAAGGCCGGCCTGCACCCGCTGGTCCTCGACGCCAAGCTGAGCGCCGCGGCCCAGGCCCACGCCGACGACATGCGGCGGCGCAACTACTATTCCCACGTCTCGCCGACCGGCGGAGAGCCGCCGGACCGCTACAAGCGCGCCGGCGGCTCGCTGTACGGCCATTTCGCCGAGAACATCGCTCGCTGTTACAAGTGCGCGACGCCGGCCGACAAGGCCGCGGTGCGCCAGCTCCACGAGCAGTGGATGGGCAGCCCCGAGCACCGCAAGCACATCTTCAAGTCCGACGTGACGCTCTACGGCTTCGGCCTCGCCGAGACCGACCGGGGCAAGCACTACGCGGTGGAGGAGTTCTACGGGCCCGTCACCGAGGAGGACGTGCGGCGCGCCGGCGGCTTCATCCTGCACCAGGGACCGGAGAAGTAGGGACCGGGCCCGCCGGGCATAAACCGTCTCGGATCAAGGGGTTGGGGTCGGGACTTCGCCCCCCGCCGCCGCGGGCTCCGCGCCCAGGTTCCGGCGGCGCCCTACTCCGCGTCGGCCTTGCCGCCGCGCAGATATTCGATGATCGCCGAGAAGTCCCGGTCGGCCTGCCCGTCGGCCGCGAACAGCGTGTAGAGCTGCTGGGCCCCGGCGCCGAGCGGCGTCGCCGTCCCGGTCGTGCGCGCCGCTTCCTGGGCGAGGTTCAGGTCCTTCAGCATCATCGCGCCGGTGAAACCCGCCTTGTAGTCGCGGTTGGCCGGCGAGGTCGGCACCGGGCCCGGCACCGGGCAGTATGTGGTCAGCGACCAGCACTGGCCGGATGCCTTGGAGGAGATGTCGAACAGCGCCTGGCGATCGAGGCCCAGCCTGTCGGCCAGGTTGAAGGCTTCCGACACGGCGATCATCGAGATCCCCAGCACCATGTTGTTGCAGATCTTGGCGGCCTGCCCGTTGCCGGCGCCGCCGGCGTGCACCACCGTCTTGCCCATCACCTCGAGGTACGGCTTGGCCGCCTCGAACGCCTCCGTGCTGCCGCCGACCATGAACGTCAGCGTGCCGGCCTCGGCGCCGCCCACCCCGCCCGACACCGGCGCGTCGACCATGGCGATGCCCGCCTGCTCCGCCCGGTCGGCGACCACCCGCGCCGTCTCCACGTCGATGGTCGAGCAGTCGATGAGGATCGTGTCCGGCCGCGCCTGGGCGACGACGCCCTCGTCGCCGAGATAGATCGATCGGACGTGGTGGCCGGCCGGCAGCATGGTGATGATGGCGTCCGCCTCGCCCGCCACCTCGACGATCGACGCCGCCCGGCGGCCGCCCGCCTCGGCGAAGCGGGCGAGCGCGCCCTCGTCCAGGTCGATGCCGGAGACGGTGTGGCCCGCCTTCAGGAGGTTGGCGGCCATCGGGCCACCCATGTTGCCAAGTCCGATGAAGCCGATCCGCGCCATGAGTAGGGTCTCCTCGCCGAGTGTCTCGCTGGTCTGGCGGCACCGGGCCGGTCCCGCGCCGCCTTCTTTTTCTGAAATGCCTGTCAGATCAACCGGTTCGCCGCGCCCCTTCAGGCGCGCGCCCGCGCCTCAGCGCGGCTCCTCCCGCTCCACCAGCACCGCCAGCCCGACATAGACCAGCACCGTCAGCACGTTGGCGCCGATCACCAGCATCCCGGATCCGAACAGGTCGGTCAGCACCGTGTGGCAGAGCACCTGGCTGGTGGCGGCGAGGATCCACAGCACCGTGCCCCACGACACCGTCAGCCACATGCCGACGCCGGCAACCAGGCTCAGCACGGCGAAATAGACCACCGCGATCTGCAGCTCCACCTGCAGGTCCCAGAACCAGACGCCGCGCACCTGCAGCATGCCGATGATGCGTGCCCAGTCGGCGATGCCGGTGGCGATCCAGGCGATGCCCAGCGCGCGCATGTACCAGGTCATGGCGGTGCGCCAGCTGAACTTGGCCGTCTCGACCCTGAGGCCCTCGATATCGATCATTCGCCGTCACGCACCTGGTTGTCGGCCCCGCGGGCCGTCGGGCGGGGCGGGACCGCGCCGCCGTCAGTCAAACCGCAGCTCCGCCGTGCCGAGCGGCTCGAAGTGCTCGGCAATCACGGCAGGATCAAGGTCCTCGACCCGCTCCGGCCGCCACTTCGGCGCCCCGTCCTTGTCGACCAGCACCGCCCGCACGCCCTCGTAGAAGTCGTCGTGCTGGAGGATCCGCGAGACGATCCGGTATTCCATCGCCATGCACTCCTCGAACGACAGGTCGCGCGCCAGCCGGATCTCGTTGAAGGTGATCGCCAGCGAGCTCGGCGCGCGCTCGCGCAGCGTCCGCAGCGTCTCGCGGGCCCACGACATGCCCGCGTCGGCGCCGGCCAGCGCGGTCAGGATCTCCTCCAGGCTGGGCTTGGCGAAGAAGTGGGCAATCTCGCTCTCCAGCTCCTGCAGCGGCGACAGCTCCAGCGCGACGCTCGCCTCGGCCAGCGTCTTCTCCAGCTCGGCGCCGGCCAGCAGCCGCTCCTTGATGCCGCCGAGGGAGGCGGACTCGACCGCATGGGTGGCGAGCCCCGCCCACAGGCAGTCCGCCTGGCCGAGCCGCGCCGCCGTCAGGCCGGCGTACATGCCGCTGTGGGCCGGCATCCGCGAGAGGATGTAGGAGCCGCCCACGTCGGGAAAGAAGCCGATGCCGGTTTCCGGCATGGCGAAGACGGTGCGCTCGGTGGCGACCCGGTGCGAACCGTGCACCGACACGCCGACGCCGCCGCCCATGCAGATCCCGTCGATGAGCGCGATGTACGGCTTGGGAAAGCGCTTGATGAGGACGTTCAGGCGGTATTCGTCGCGGAAGAAGGAGACCGCCTCGGCGTGGCGCTCGCGGCCCGTGCCCCAGATGTAGCGGATGTCGCCGCCGGCGCAGAAGGCGCGGTCGCCCGCCGCCGTCACGATCACCTGGCGCAGCAGCGGATCGTTCGCCCACTCGTTGAGGGTGGCATACATCGCGCGCACCATCTCGTGGGTCAGCGCGTTCAGGGCCTTGGGTCGATTGAGGATCACCAGCCCGGTGTGCCCGTGCCTCTCGAAGACGACTTCGTCGCTCATCCTGCCCCGAATTCGTTGCTCGCGCGCGCCGCGCCCCTGTTTCTTCCCTACCGTGAATCGACCGTCGCTGGCAAAGCGCAACATTGCGTCGCGGCCAACCCCTTGGACCCGCGCGCCGAACGGGCCTAATAAGGCGCACCGGACGGCGCCGCCCCGCGTGGGTGTCGCCTCCCAACGACATCAACGCCCGAGGCCCCGTGATGAAGATCGACCGCCCCGCACCGGGAACATCGGCGGACATGCGCGACATCCTGCAGGGACGGCGTTTGCGCCGCCTGCGCCAGAACGACTGGACCCGCCGGCTGGTGCGCGAGACCACCGTCACCGTCGACGACCTGATCTGGCCGCTCTTCGTCATCGACGGGACCGACCGCCGCGAGGCGGTGGCCACCATGCCCGGCGTCGACCGGCTGACCATCGACCACGTCGTGCGCGACGTGGAGAAGGCGGCGAAGCTCGGCATCCCGGCGATCGCCCTGTTCCCCTACACCGACAGCGCGCTGCGCGATCCGGAAGGCAGCGAGGCGCTCAACGGCGACAACCTCGTCTGCCGCACCGTGCGGGCCATCAAGGACGCGGTGCCGGAGATCGGCATCGTCACCGACGTGGCGCTCGACCCCTACACCAGCCATGGCCACGACGGGCTCATGTCCGGCGACGAGATCGTCAACGACGCCTCGGTGGCGCAGCTCTGCGCCCAGGCGCTCGTCCAGGCCCAGGCCGGCGCCGACGTCATCGCGCCGTCGGACATGATGGACGGCCGGGTCGGCGCCATCCGCTCGACCCTCGACGCGGCCGGCTTCGCCCACGTGCAGATCATGTCCTACGCGGCCAAGTACGCCTCGGCGTTCTACGGGCCGTTCCGCGACGCCATCGGCTCCAACACGGCGCTGAAGGGCGACAAGCGGACCTACCAGATGGACCCCGGCAACGCGGCCGAGGCGTTGCGCGAGGTCGAGCTGGATCTCGCCGAGGCGGCCGACATGATCATGGTCAAGCCGGGCATGCCCTATCTCGACATCATCTGCCGGGTGAAGGACACCTTCCAGGTGCCGACCTTCGCCTACCAGGTGTCGGGCGAGTATGCGATGCTCGAAGGGGCGGCCCGCAACGGCTGGCTCGACGGCGACCGGGTGATGATGGAAAGCCTGCAGGCGTTCAAGCGCGCCGGCGCCGACGGGGTGCTCACCTACTTCGCCGTCCGCGTCGCCGAGCGGCTGAAGCAGGCCCGTCCTTGAGACGCCTGGGCGGCTGACTGCGGCGGCCCGCCGACGGCGGACGGCCGGATCAAACGGGATGGGGGATGCCGACATGACCGTGAGCGCCAGCGCCAAGCCGTCCCGCACCGCGCCGGACCTGGAAGGCATTCGCGACGCCGCCCGGCTGATCGCCGGCGAGGTGGTCCGCACGCCCTTCCTCGCTGCGCCGAAGCTCTCCCAGGTCGTCGGCACCGACATTCTCGTCAAGTACGAGAACATGCAGGTCACCAACTCCTTCAAGGACCGCGGCGCGCTGGTGCGCATGCTGCAGCTCAGCGAGGAGGAGCGCCGCAACGGCGTCATCGCCATGTCGGCCGGCAACCACGCCCAGTCGGTGGCCCACCACGCCAGCCGCCTCGGCATTTCCGCCACCATCGTCATGCCGGAGCCGACCCCCTTCGTGAAGGTCCAGTCGACCCAGTCGCGGGGCGCGCGGGTGGTGCTGAAGGGCGAGACGCTGGCGGAATCCCAGCTCGAGTGCGAGCGCCTCCAGGCCGAGCAGAACCTCACCCTCATCCATCCCTACAACGATCCCGACGTCATCCGCGGCCAGGGCACCATCGCGCTGGAGATGCTGGAGGACGAGCCGGACCTCGACACCATCGTCGTGCCGATCGGTGGCGGCGGCCTCATCTCCGGCATCGCGATTGCCGCCAAGGCGCTGAAGCCCGACATCACCATCGTCGGCACCGAAACGGCGCTCTACCCGTCCATGTGGGGCGCGCTGCGCGGCGAGACGGTGGCCTGCGGCGGCAACACGCTGGCCGAGGGCATCGCCGTCAAGAACGTCGGCGACCTCACCCTCTCCATCGTCCGCGAGCTGGTCGACGACATCATCCTCGTCGACGAGCCGTCCATCGAGCGGGCGGTGAACGCCTACCTGACCTTCCAGAAGACGATGGCCGAGGGCGCCGGCGCGGCCGGCCTCGCCGCCGTGATGATGGCGCCGGAGCGCTTTGCCGGCCGCAAGGTCGGCCTCGTGCTGTGCGGCGGCAACATCGATGCGCGCATCCTCGCCTCCATCATGGTGCGGGAGCTGGCGCGCGGCGAGCGCATCGTCGCGATCCGCGTCGTCATCCACGACCGGCCTGGCGTGCTGGGCGAGATCGCCGCCGCCATCGGCCGGCTGGGCGGCAACATCCTGGAGGTGTCGCACCACCGGCTGTTCCTCAACATCCCGGCGAAGGGCACCTCGGTGGACTTCACCATCGAGACCCGCGACGCCGCCCACGCGGCCGAGATCGTCGCCGGCATCGAGTCGCTCGGACTGACCGTCCAGCGCGTCGACGCCGCCGAATCCCATTTCTGAGCGGCGGCTTTCCGCCTTTTGACATCGGCGGGCGCGCACACCATCTGCGACAGATCGACGTTTGAGGAGACTGCCTGATGACCGCCGCGGCCGATTACACCGAGGACCACCCGCTGTTCGACCCCCTCGCCTACCCGCAGCTCTATTCGGGGCTTCGGATGCGGCGCTCGGTGGCCTTCATGATGGACTGCGTGCTGATCACCGTGCTGATGTTCGCCGCCTCGCTGGCGGTGCTGCTGCTCGGCATCATCACCTTCGGCCTCGCCTGGATCCTGTTCGCGATCCTGTGGCCCGCCGTCGCGCTCATCTACATCGCCTTCAGCCTCGGCGGCTCCAACTCGGCGACGCCCGGCATGCGGGCCATGGGCATCGAGCTCCGGCTGTTCCACGGCGGCAAGGTCTATCCGCTGCTGGCCGCCATCCACGCCGTGCTGTTCTACGCGTCGGTGAGCTTCCTCACGCCGCTGGTGCTGCTGGTCGCCTTCTTCTCCGACCGCAAGCGCCTGCTGCACGACATGGTGCTCGGCACGGTGATGGTGGATTCCGCGGCACTCCGTCAGCTCGAGACGGAGCTCTCCGCCTCCCCGGCCTGATCCGGCCCGGCGCCGCCCCCGGGCGCCCCGAACGCGTTTGCTCTTTCCGCGCCGCGATTGAGAACCGGATTGCTTCCGGCGGCGCCCGCTCTCGCGCACTCTGACGGCTCCACCCGTGCTCCCGCCGGCTGCAGGTTTCCCCCCGGACTCGACCGGGTCCCGGAACGCCTGCAAGCTTGCGGGAGCATTTGACTCCGGAGCCGCTGGCCGGCCGGTTGCGACCGGCCGGACCGACGTCCGGAACATGGCCGCGCCCGCGGCTGCCCCACGGTCCGGATCGCGCGATGATGTCCCTGCCCGACCTGTCCATGTGGCTGACATTCGGCGTCATCGCCGTGTCCGTCGTGCTCTACGCGACGGAGCGCTTCTCCATCGAGGCGATCAGCCTCGGCGTCATCGTCGCCTATCTCGCGATGTTTCCCATCGCCGGCCTTCCCTCGGGCGCCCGGTCGCTCACGGCGGGCGACCTCGTCGCCGGTTTTTCCAATCCCGGCCTGATCACCATCCTGGCGCTGCTGGTGGTCGGCCAGGGCCTCTACCACACCGATGCTCTCGACCGCCCCGCCGCCATGATGGTCACCGTGGTGCGCCGCTACGGCGCGGTGGCGCTCGCCGGCGTCTTTCTGGCCATCGGCGGGCTCAGCGCCTTCATGAACAACACGCCGGTGGTGGTGATGTTTCTGCCGGTCATCGTCGCCCTCGGCGCGGCGGTGAACCGGCCCGGCTCGCGCCTGCTGATGCCGCTGTCGTTCATCACCATCCTCGGCGGCATGACCACCGTCATCGGCTCGTCGACCAACCTGCTCGCCGTCGACGTCGCCCGCCGGGCCGGCGTCGCCGACCTGTCGTTCTTCTCCTTCACACCGATCGCGCTGATCCTGGTGGCGGTCGGCGCGGTCTACGTGCTGGTGGTGATGCCGCGCATCCTGACGCCCCGGCAGTCGATGGCCGACGAGGTGCGCAGCAGCGCCGGCAAGCAGTTCATCGCCGAGATCCAGATCCGCGACGGCCATCCGCTCGTCGGCGCCGAGGCGGTCGCCGGCCTGTTCCCGCAGCTCGCCGAGATGACCGTCCGCCTCGTCCAGCGCGGCGAACGCGCCATCCTGCCGCCGTTCGAGGACGTCACGCTCCAGCCCGGCGACCTGGTCATCGTCGCGGCGACGCGGGCGGCGCTGGAGCGCACGCTCTCCCAGCACCGGTCCATCATGTCGGACGCCGCCAGCCCACCCGGCGACGCCGGCGGTCCGCGCATCGAGGGCGTGGTCACGCTCGCCGAGGCGATCGTCGCGCCCGGCTCGCGGCTGATCGGGCGCACCACCGCCCAGGCGGGCTTTCGCAGCGACACCGGGTGCGTGGTCCTCGGCATCCAGCGCCGCAGCCGGATGCCGCGCACGCCGATGACCGAGATCCGCATGGAGGCCGGCGACGTCCTCCTGTTCGCCGGCGCCCGCGACCGCATCAAGCGCCTGCGCGCCAACCACGACGTGCTGCTGGTCGACTGGACCGCCAGCGACGTCCATCAGCGGGCGAAGGCGCCGCGCGCCTTCCTGATCTTCGCCGCAATGGTGGCGGTCAGCGCATTCGAGCTGGTGCCCATCGTCGCCGCGGCGCTCTGCGGGGCGCTCGCCATGCTGGTGTTCGGCTGCCTCAACATCCGTCAGGCCGGGCGCGTGGTCGACGGGCGCATCGTCATGCTGGTGGCCTCGGCGATCGCCTCCGCCACCGCGCTGGAGGCCACCGGCGGGGCGACCGCCGTCGCCAACGCCGTGCTCTCGGCCATGGACGGCAGCTCGCCGGCGCTCATCCTGTCCGCGCTGTTCGCGGTGATCGCGGTTGCCACCAACTTCGTCACCAACAACGCGGCCGCCGTGCTGTTCACCCCGATCGCCATCGGCGTGGCGGCGCGGCTCGGCCTGCCCGCCGAACCGTTCGTGGTGACGGTCATCCTGGCGTCCAACTGTTCTTTCGCCACACCCGTCGCCTACCAGACGAATCTCCTGGTGATGGGCCCCGGCCACTACCGGTTTCGGGATTTTGTTGTCGCGGGAACGCCACTGGTGCTTATCTTGTGGCTGACGTTTTCGCTGGCAGCGCCTTGGTACTACGGTTTGTGAGGAACGGTCCGAGTCGGATACACGAAGCGGATTGACCCTCCGCCGGGCGACAGGGTTCGGGCAAGCTTGACCGGCGAGCCTGGGAGCGGTGCCCCGCCTCCCGTCCGCCGCCAGCGGAGAACAAGGACCGGACTGAAACGCAATGACGCGGCAATACAGCGACAATCCGCAGTTCTACCTGACCGCGGCCGCGCCCTGCCCCTATCTGGAGGGGCGCCTCGAACGGAAGGTGTTCACCCACCTGGTCGGGGATCGCGCGTCGGCGCTGAACGACATCCTGACCCAGGGCGGCTTCCGCCGGTCGCAGAACATCGCCTATCGGCCGGCCTGCGAGGGCTGCAAGTCGTGCGTCTCGGTGCGCGTCTGCGTCGACGGCTTCGACTGGACGCGCTCGTTCCGGCGGATCCTGGCGGCCTCGCGCGACCTCGTCGCCGAGGAGATCCCGTCGGCGCCGTCGTCGGAGCAGTACGCGCTGTTCCGCGACTACCTCGATTCGCGCCACGCGACCGGCGGCATGGCGGAGATGTCGGTGCTCGACTACGCCATGATGGTGGAGGACACCCATGTCGAGACGACGCTGGTGGAATACCGCAAGCCCGGCCCCGACACCGCCATCACCGGCCGCGGCGGGCCGCTGGTGGCGACCGCGCTCACCGACGTCCTCTCCGACGGCCTGTCGATGGTCTATTCCTTCTACGACCCGGCCGAGACCCGCCGCAGCCTCGGCACCTACATGATCCTCGACCATGTGCGGCGCGCCCGCGAGCGCGGCCTGCCCTACGTCTATCTCGGCTACTGGGTCGAAGGCTCGCCGAAGATGGACTACAAGGTCCGCTTCCAGCCCCAGGAACACCTGGGTCCTCAGGGGTGGCAGCGCGTCTAGACGCATCCTATCTTGTTGGAGCCTCGACGCCCGCGTCGTGGACCCGCCGGAGCGCGCCGCCGAGTGATCGGTGCGCGGCCGCCGGCCGGACCGACAGATTTCCATCGAGCGACGTTCCGACCGGGCATGTCCCGCCGGATGCGGAGCAAAGCGACTTTGCCCGCGGAGGCCGACGACCATGATCTACGTACTCGCCTTCTTCCTGCCGCCGCTCGCCCTCCTCCTGGAAGGCAAGGTGTTCTCGGCGCTGTTCAACCTGATCCTCATCGTGCTGGTCATCGTGCTGTCGCTGCTGACCCTGTTCACGTTCGCCTTCCTGCTGCTGATCCCGTCGCTGCACGCCATCATCGTGATCGCCCAGGCGCGCCGGAAGCGCGAGCACGAGGAGTTGGTCGAGGCCGCGCGCTCCGGCAAGCTCCGGATCGACCGCTAGGCCGGACCGTCCCCGGCCGGGCCAGGGATCAGGGGGCAGGATCGTTCAAGACCGGGCGGCGCGGCCCTGCGAGGGTCGACCGACAGCCCCACCCTGGAGGACCCGACATGCCCGAAGCCGTCCGTCTCGCCGACAAGCTCGCCACCTTCTCCGAGCACTGGAAGCCGCGCATCGTCGCCTCGTTCAACGGCCACGACGTGATGGTGGTGAAGCTCAAGGGCGCCTTCGTCTGGCACTCCCATCCCGACACCGACGACTTCTTTCACGTCCTGAAGGGCCACCTGCGCATCGAGCTTCGTGACGGGTCGGTCGAGCTCGGCCCCGGCGACCTCTACGTGGTGCCGAAGGGGGTGGAGCACCGCCCAGTGGCCGAGGAGGAGGTCGAGCTCATGCTCATCGAGCCGGCCGGCACGCCCAACACCGGCGACCCGGCGACCGCAGTCGAGAAGATCCGCATCTGACCCCTTTGCTCCGGCGGCCCCGCCGGGCGCGGCTGCCGCGGCCGAGCGTCAGGCGATTCCCTCGACGGCCTGCAGGTTCGGCACCAGGTGGTCGATAAAGGCGCGCACCACCGGCCGCATGTAGCGTGACGACGGATAGGCGAGGAACAGGTCGGCCGGCTCCACCTCGTAGTCCGGCAGGATCCGCACCAGCGCACCGCTCTTCAGTTCGGCCTCGACCAGGATGGACTGGACCGGCCCGGGGCCCCGCCCGGCCACTAGGCTGTTCACCAGCACGTCGGCGTTGTTGGTCCTGAGGCTCGGGCAGACCGGAAGGTCCACGCTTGTCCCCTCGCCGGTGATCTGCAGCACGTCTCCGGATTTCAGGATCGACGTCGTCGCCACCAGCGGACGGGTCGCCAGGTCGGCCAGGGTCCGGATCGCGCCCTCCCGGGCGAGATAGTCGGGCGCCGCGACCAGGATGCGCCGCACCACCCCGATCCGCCGCACGATGGTGTCCTGGCCCGCCGGGCGGCCATAGCGCAGGGCCAGGTCGAAGTTCTCGAAGACCAGGTCGACCTCGCGGTTGTCGAGCACGAGATCGACGCTCACCTTCGGGTGATCGTGTTGAAATGCCAACACACTCCGGTGAAATTGCCGCGCCCCGACACACGATGGCGCAAAGAGGCGCAATGTGCCCTCGATTTCGCCCATTTCTCTGCGCACGCCTTCCAGCGCCGCATCGAGTTGCGCCAGCGCATCCCGGCCGGCCTCGTACAGCGCCAGTCCGGACGCTGTCGGCCGGACCGAACGCGAGGTGCGCTCGAGAAGGCGCGCGTTCACGTACGTCTCGAGCTTCCGTACATGTTTTGTTACCGCTGGTTGCGATATGGCGAGATCACTGGCGGCAGCCGTCAGGGAACCACGCTCCACCGTGCGCACGAACGCGCGAAGGGTCTTCAGATCCATCCATGCCATCCGGTTATGAGTTCCATGCGGTCATAACCATAGCCTAATTCCGTTCACCTGGGCATGATCCCCGTCGTGCCCCACTCGAATATTGGATGAATGATGTCGCTCAGCAGACGATCTGTTCTCGTCGGTCTCGCTCTCGCCGTCGGTGGCTGCGTCACGCAGCGCCAGCCGGCCATGACGGCCACAAACGCCTATGTGCCCGATCCCTACTACGTCGCGATGTACGGGCCGGTGACGACGGAGCCGTGGCCGATCCCCGGGGTCGACATCTCCAAGGTCGACCCGCGCCTGCTGCGCCAGGAGGTCGACTACCCGACCTACGAGCGCCCCGGCACCATCGTCGTCGATCCGGGCATGCGCTTCCTCTACCTCGTCCGCGAGGGCGGCAAGGCGATGCGTTACGGCGTCGGCGTCGGCAAGACCGAGGCGTTCAACTTCCAGGGCGAGGCCTATATCGGCCGCAAGGCCGAATGGCCGCGCTGGACGCCCACCAAGGACATGATCGCCCGCGAGCCCGAGCGCTACGGCCCCGTTTCCGAGGGCATGGACGGCGGCCCGGACAACCCGCTGGGCCCCCGCGCCCTCTACCTCTACCGGGACGGCCAGGACACCCTCTACCGCCTGCACGGCACCACCCAGCCGAGCACCATCGGCACCAAGGTCTCGTCGGGCTGCGTGCGCCTGTTCAACCAGGACATCATCGACCTGTTCGGCCGCGTGCCCGTCGGCACCAAGGTCATCGTGCTGCCGTCGGCCCCGGAAGCCGCCAGCGCGGTCTGATCGAAGCGACCCGGCGGCCGGCATCCCGGCCGCCGCTACGCCCCCGGCCGGCGGTCCGACCGGGTGCGCGTCCAGACCGACACCTCGCGCGGACGCTCCAGCAGCTCCGGCAGCGCCGCGTGCCACGCCTCCCGGTAGTCCCGGCCGAGCTGCACGCTGACCACGTCGTCGTGGTCCTCCCAGGTTTCCACCAGAAGCACGTCGCACGGGTCCTCGGGATTGTCGTGCAGCATCGCGTCGACGAACGTCGCCTCGTGGCGCATGGCGTCGAGCACGCCGCCGAGCAGGTGCGCGAACCGCTCGCGCTCTGCCGGCCGCACGGTGAAGCGGATCGCATAGGTCACGCTCATCGCCGCCCCTCCGCGCCCTGCTGCAGCGCCCGCCGCGTCGCCTCGTCGGCCGGGAACAGACACTCCAGCGCGATCTCCTCCAGCGTCACGTCCGTCGGCGTGCCGAACACCGTCGTCGTCGACAGGAACGACAGCAGGCCGCCGTCGGGTCCGCGCAGCCGCAGCGGCACGGCGATGGCCGACGACGCGGCGACCGGGCCCGTGGCGGCCCGCGACGGATAGGCCGACAGCTCGGCGAGCAGGTCCGTCAGCACCGGATCGGCCGTCTCGTCGACCTGCCGGCCCAGCCGGTGCAGCAGGTGGGCCCGCCATTCCCCAAGGTTTTCGATCCGCGGCGCCAGCCCGGCCGGGTGCAGGCTCAGCCGCAGCACGTTGGCTGGCGCCCTGAGCAGGTCCGGATCGACGCCGACGAGGAGCGGCGTCACCGCGCGGTTCGCCGCGACCAGCGTCCAGCGCCGGTCGATCGCCAGCGCCGGATACGGCTCGTGCGCCTGCAGGATGCGCTCCACCGCCTCGCGGGCCGGCGTCATGTCGGGGGCGTCGAGCGGCCGCTCCGGATGGACGGGCGCGAACCCGGCCGCCACCAGCAGCGCGTTGCGGCCGCGCAGCGGCAGCGCCAGCTCCTCCGCCAGCCGCAGCAGCACCTGCCGGCTCGGTGCCGCCCGCCCCGTCTCCACGAAGGACAGGTGCCGCGTCGAGATCTCCGCCCCGAGCGCCAGGTCGAGCTGGCTCAGGCGCCGGCGGCGGCGCCAGGCGCGCAGCATGTCGCCGGCCGTGGTCGGGGCTTCGCTGGGGGTGACGGTGTGGGCTTCGGTGTCCGGTCTCATGGCGCCGATCATGGCCGACGCCGGTCGGGGTGGCCATGACCTCCGAGGTAATGGAAGCCGCGCGCCGGTCGCGCCACGGTGCGCCCTGCCGGACCTGCCGGCGAACCGATGGAGAGCCCCATGCACGATCCCAACGCCATTGCCGACGCCTACCTCGCCACCTGGAACGAGGCCGACGGAAGCCGCCGCCACGCGCTCATCCGCGATCGCTGGGCGGAGGATGCCGACTACATCGACCCGATGATGAAGGGCTGCGGCCACGACGGCATCGCCACGATGATCACCGGCGCGCGGGAGCGCTTCCCCGGCCACAGCTTCCGCCTCCAGGGCACGCCGGACGGTCACGGCGACGTCGTCCGCTTCTCGTGGACGCTGGTCGGCCCGGACGCCAGCCCGGTCGTCGGTGGGACCGACATCGTCCGCCTCGATGCCGACGGCCGGATCGCCTCCGTGACCGGCTTCCTCGACGCGGCCTGAAACGGCGAAGCCCCGCGTCCGGCGGCCGGACGCGGGGCTCCTTGAGCCTTCCCGATCAGGTGGAAGGGACGCGCGGCCCGCCTACTTCGGCAGGGCGAACGTCACCACCTGGTCGCTGACGTTCGGCGACAGGATCGTGTTGCCGCCGACGGCGAAGGTCACGTACTGGCGGCCCTTGTAGGTGTAGACCGCCGGCAGCGAGACGGCGGGCGCGTCGACGAGCGCGCTCCACAGCTCGTCGCCCGTCTTCAGGTCGAGGGCGCGGACGCGCGAGTCCATCGAGGCGCCGATGAACACCACGCCCGTCTCGGTGATCACCGGACCGCCGATGGTGACCGACCCCCAGGAGTCCGGCATGTAGAAGCCGTAGCGCTGGACCTTTCCGAACGGCCGGCGCCACAGGCGCTCGCCGGTCTTCAGGTCGTAGGCCTGGATGGTCCCGTAGGGCGGGTTCCAGCACGGCATGCCGGCCCAGTTGACGAAGGTCTCCAGCTTGAAGCCGTAGGGCACCTCGCCCTGCTTGTAGAAGCCGGCAACCTCGCCCTGCTGCTCCTTCTCCTTGAAATCGTCGCGCGGGATCAGCGTGTAGATCTGCACCACGCTGTTGGCGTTGACGATGTAGATGCCGGTGCGCGGATCGACGGCGCCGCCGCCCCACTGGGCGCCGCCCGTCGTCGGCGGATAGGCGATGGTGCCTTCCAGGCTGGGCGGCGTGAAGCGGCCCTCCCAGCGGTATTTTTTGGCGCGCGCCGAGCACTCGCCGAAGCTCACCGCGTCGGCGAGCCAGAACACGCCCGGCCAGTCCTCGTCCACCACCGGCGCCGGCTTGTCGACGAACGGCTGGGTGGGCGCGGCCTGCTCGCCCTCGATATCGGACGCCGGGACCGGCCGCTCCTCGATCGGATAGATCGGCTCGCCCGTCTCCCGGTTGAGGACGTAGATGAAGCCCTGCTTGGAGGTCTGGACCAGCGCCGGAATGGTCGCGCCGTCCTTCTCGATGTCGACCAGCGTCGGCGGGGCGACCGTGTCGTAGTCCCAGATGTCGTGATGGATGAGCTGGCGGCTCCACACCACCTTGCCGGTCTCGGTGTCGAGCGCCGTCACCGAGGTGGCCAGCGGCAGCTCCTCCAGCCGGTCGCCGCCGTAGTAGTTGGGGCTCGGCGACGACACCGGGAGGTACAGCAGCCCGCGCTCCGGATCGATGGACATGGACGCCCACACGTTGGACGTGCCGGTGCGGGAGATCACCTCGTTGGGCAGCGCGTGGAACATCCACTTCAGCGCGCCGGTGCGCGCGTCGAGCGCGAACACGGTGCCGGGAGGCGCCGCGCTGTCGCTCCAGTCCTTGCCGGCCCAGCCCAGGAACAGCGTGTCGTGATAGACGGTCGGCGGCTGCAGCAGCGACAGCGGCCAGCTGGCGTTGACCGTGTTCCACTGGTTCACGTCGACGACGCCGTCCTTGCCGAAGGCGGCGCAGGGCTCGCCCGTGTCGGCGTCGACGCCGTGCAGCTTGGCGTCCATCGTGCCGATGTAGACGATCTTCTGGCAGGCCTCGCCGTCCTTCGGCTCGTCTTCCTGCCAGTAGGCGACGCCGCGGTTCTTCATCGCCGGCTGGGTCAGCGCCTCGAGAACCGCATGGGAATCGTAGGTCCACTTCTCCCGGCCGGTATCGGGCTCCAGCGCCACGATCCGGTAGAAGGGGGTACCCAGGTAAAGCGTGTCGTTGACGAACAGCGGCGTCGCCGACCAGACGCTCGTCGGCACGTCGCCGGAGCCGTCCGACACGTCGCCGGTGTGGTATTCCCAGAGCTTCTCCAGCTTGCCGACGTTGTCCGGCGTGATCTCGCTGGCGGGGGAATATTTCTGCGCCTTCAGGTCGCCGTTGAAGGTCGCCCAGGTGTCAGGCGTCTCCATCCAGGCGTCGGGGCCGGACTTCTTCGGCGCGGAGGCTGCCGCGGGACCCGTCTCGACGGTCGCCCCCTGCCCGGCCGGCATCGTGGTCGTACCGGTGTCGGAGGGGGCCGCATCGGGCGCGGCGGACGGCTGGGCGGCGGGGTCGCTCTGCTGGGCGTGGGCGGGCAACCCGGCCAGCGACAGGGCGAGTGCGGTCGAGAGCGCCAGAGACGCGAACTTGGAGGTCATGGCTCAGGCTCCTATCGGACGGCGCGGTAGACGTACCGCTCGCGGGCGGGATCGAACACGAGGTAGATCAGCCAGGCGATGCCCGCGACCACGATGGCCCCGAAGAGCACGTAGGCCTCCAGGAGCCACGCCGCGAAGCCGGTCCCGAGAATGTCCAGAAGGACGAGGATAGCGAACACCACCGCCGCGGCGCGCGGCAGGCTGGTGCTCCAGATCAGCGCGACCGCGCCGACCACCAGCAGCGCGCTGGTGATGACCACCAGGTAGGAGCCCGCCGTGAAGGCGATGCCGTTGCCCTTGTTGAAGGCGTTGATCACCGAGACGGTCAGCGCGACGAGGGCTGCGAGACACAGCAGCCAGGCCCCGTTGGCACCGGCTTTTTCGCTCGAAATGGACATGGAGTTCGTCTCCCCGACGGTGATTGATTCGTTCGGCCGACCCGTGGCCGGCGGTCGTCACGGACGCCGCGCGAGCCGGCCCGCACCCCGGAGGCGGGGCACGACGGACGCGCCTGCGGCAGGCGGTCGTGTCGGCCGGCCATGCGCCAGCCTAACAGCACCGCCCGATACATTCTCGCAGTATCGGACCGGCCATCCCGGCAGTGGGGAACCCCGACCCGTTTCGTCAACGCGCGGGAGCGCGCTTCGATCCACGGCATCGGGTCCGGTCCCGGGCAGGCATCCGTCCCTGCCCTCCAAGACCTAACTCCCGTCGTCCGTCCCCATCAACCACGCGCGGCCGTTCTTCCGACCAGCGCGGCAATTGGCCCGAACGTTCCAGCCGGGCTGCCTCAGCCTGCGAGCTCGGTCGACTGGAAGCGCTCGCGATAGGCCTGAGGGCTGACGCCGTGGCGGCGCTGAAAGGCCCGCCGCATGGTCTCCTCGGCGCCGAAGCCGCAGCGCGCCGCCACCCGGGCGACGTTGCCGCCCTGCTCCAGGTGCTGGCGGGCGCTTTCCAGCCGCAGCTCCTCGATGGCCCGCGCCGGCGTCCGCCCGGTCGCCCTGTGATAGTGGCGGGTGAAGCTGCGGATGCTCATGCCAGCATGGTCGGCCAGGTCGGCGAGCGTCAGCCGGCGGTCGAGGTTGTCCAGGATCCAGGCGTGCAGGTCGTCGAAGCGGCGGTCGCTGCCCTGCAGGGCCATCACCGCGCTGAACTGCGACTGCCCGCCGGGCCGCTTCAGAAAGACGACGAGCTGGCGCGCGATCGCCAGCGCCGGCTCGCGGCCCAGATCCGCCTCCACCAGCGCCAGCGCCAGGTCGATGCCCGCCGTCACCCCGGCCGAGGTCCATACGTCGCCGTCGCGCACGAAGATCGGATCGGGCTCCACCCGCACCTTGGGAAAGCGCCGCCCGAACTCCTCGCACCGCTGCCAGTGGGTCGCGGCGCGGCGCCCGTCCAGCAGCCCCGCCGTCGCCAGCAGGTAGGCGCCGCTGCACACCGACGCCACCCGCCGCGCCGTGGCGGCCCGCGCGCGGATCCAGGCGAGCAGCCGCTCGTCCTCGCAGGCCCGCTCGACGCCCCATCCGCCGGCCACGATCATCGTATCGACCGGCGTGCCGGCCTCCGGCAGCGGCGCCGCCCCGAGGCTCAGCCCGGACGAGGTCACCACCGGCCCGTCGACGCCCACCGTCACGGGCTCGTACGGTCGCGCCCGGCCCTCGATCCGCGCCAGGTCGTTGGCGGTGGCGAACACCTGCAGGGGCCCGGCGACGTCGAGGAGCTGGCAGTTGTCGAAGGCGAGGACGTCGATGCGGCGGATCATTTTGGCCTGAACCGAGGGATGATTGTCTCTCCGGCCATTCATGGGCCTGCTAGCGTGAGGGTGTCAATCAGGAGATGCTTCCATGTCCGCCACCGCCCCATCCCGCCCGCTTCAGATCGGTCTTCTCGTCTTCCCCAAGGTCCAGCAGCTCGACCTCACCGCCCCCTACGAGGTGTTCGCCTCGGCTCCGGGGACGCAGGTGCACTTGGTCTGGAAGGATCTCGCGCCGCTCACCTCGGCGACCGGCCTGACGCTCGCCCCGACCGTCACCTTCGCCGACTGCCCCGCCCTCGACGTGATCTGCGTGCCCGGCGGCGGCGGCATCAACCCGCTCCTGACCGATGCCGAGGTGCTGGACTTCATCCGCCGGCAGGCGGCGGGGGCGCGGCTGGTCACGTCCGTCTGCACCGGATCGCTGGTGCTGGGCGCCGCCGGCCTTCTGAAGGGCAGGCGCGCCACCACCCACTGGAACGCCCACGACATGCTGTCGCGCTTCGGCGCCATCCCGGTGGACGACCGGGTCGTCCGCGACGGCAACTTGATCACCGCCGGCGGCGTCACCTCCGGCATCGATTTCGGGCTGACCGTGCTGGCGGAACTGTTCGGAGAGGTGGAGGCGCAGACGGTGCAGCTTGCGATGGAATACGCGCCGGCGCCGCCGTTCGCCTCCGGGACCCCGCATGAGGCCCCGGCCGAGGTCCTCGCCCTTGCCCGCAAGCGGCTGGCGCCCATGCGGGCCGAGCGCGAGGCGATCGTCGCCAGTCTCTGACGGTCGATCGCCTGACCCTATCAGCCGCCGCGACCGGACCACGGGCTCGCGGCGGCGGGCGGGACGCGCCGCCTCAGCGCACGTCCTCGAGCAGCACCCCGTCCAGCCCGTCCCCGTGCAGGACGCTGATGTCGCCGGTGGTCTCCAGCACCACGGCCCGCACCCGGTCCAGCTCCAGCGCGTTCGCCTCCCTGAGCTTGGCGTAGACGTCCGAGCGCCTCACCCGGCTGGTGGCAAGCGCCGCCTCGATGAACACCCCGTCGCGCATCAAGAGCAGCGGGGCGTTCTCCATCGTCTGGCTGGCCTCCTCCGACGAGCGCCGGACCAGCGCCAGGGCCACCTGGACCCCCATCAGCGCGGCGATGGCGACCAGGGTCTGCAGGAACCCGTCCCACGCGGTCGCCGTCGCCGCATTGGCGAGCAGCGAGCCGGTGGCGATGGTGATGACGAAGTCGAAGGCGGTCATCTTCGAGAACGACCGCAGCCCGACGCATCGGACCATCACGATGATGAATATGAGGGCGACGGATCCGAGCACGAGACCGCGAACGACCGCGTCGGCGTAGAGGGGCAGTCCGAACATGGCGGCGATTCCGATTCAGGGTCGTGGACCGCCGCCCTCGTCGAATTGACGCGCGGCGTCCGGTTGGGGACCGGGGACAACCGCACCGCGACCCAAGCGTTCCCCTCGCCCGCCGCGCGCGCTGGCGCCAACCGCTGCGCGCGCGCAAAAACGCGCACATACGCGCAAAAACGCGCAGCTCCGGACGGACGCCGGAGCTGCGCGTTTTCAGGCCTGCGCGCGCTCCGCCAGGAAGAAGCGCATCATCTCGCGCGACGCGTCCGGGCCCTTCGGATCGGTGAACGAGCCCGCCGCGGAGCCGCCGGCCCAGGCGTGGCCGGCCCCCTCGACGATCCAGTGCTCAAGCACCGGCACGCCGCCCGCGCCGGTGGCGACGCTCCGCCTGTAGGCCCGCCCGCCCGGCGAGCGGCCGTGGGAGGTGCTGGGCTCGCCGGCCTCGCGGACGGCCGCCGCGATCATCTCGCCGTTGCTCGGATGGACCGTGGAATCGGCGCTGCCGTGGAACACGATGGTGCGGGTCGGGTCGCGGAAATTGCCGGTTTCCGTGGGCGAGCGGCCGCGATCGGCCGCCTGGCCGCGCATCGCCGCGAAGGCGCTGATCACGTCGTTCGCGGCCCGGTACGGCAGGCCGGAATGGGCGCCAACGGCGGCGAAGAGGTCCGGATAGGTCTGCCCCATCACGACGGCCATCGCCGCCCCCGCCGACAGCCCCGCCACGAACACCTGGTCGCGGCCGAGGCCGAATTCGTCCATCAGCTCGCGGGTGATGCCGGCGATGATCGCCGGCTCGCCGGCGTTGCGGGCCTGGTGGCCGGGCTGGAACCAGTTCCAGCAGCTCGACGCGTTGGCCGACCCCGGCTGGCCGGGATAGGCGACCAGCACGCCCTCGGCCTCGGCGACCGCGTTCATGCCGGTGCCGACGGCGAAATCGTCCGGATCCTGCTGGCAGCCGTGCAGCATGACGATCAGCGCCCGCGGGCGCTCCGCCGCCGACGCCGGCCGGTAGAGCTTGTACTGGCGCGCGCCGGCCGGGCAGGAAAACGACCGGGCGGCGAACTGCGCTCCCTCCGACACCGGCACCTCGGCACGGCTCGCGCCGCCGCGCCGGCCGGGCACGTTGGGGAGCGGGTGCGGACCGGACTTGCGGGCCCGGCTGAGGAGACGGACCACGTCGCCGAGCGGCATGCGAGCCCGCTCCGACGCCTCCCCCTGAGGCGCCGTCCGCCGGTCGGGCTCCGTCGCGGCCTTCGGGGAAGACTGCGGCGCGTCGGCCGGCGCGCTGGCGACGCCAGGCGCCTCGGATGCGGACCGCGGGGCGTTGGCCTTGAGGTCGAGTGTGCGGCCGGCGAAGCCGTCGGCCGTCTCCGGCGCGGGCGTCGCCGCTCCGCCCCCGGCGGGCGCGCGCCCGGTCAGCGCCTCCTGCAGGATGCGCGTCGCGGCGCTCGGGTCGCCGGCCCGGGTGGCCTGGGTGGCCCAGCGCATGGCCGTGGCAAAATCGGGTTTCATGAACCGTGTCCTTGTTGGGTGCGGGCCGCCGCGCTGGAGGGCCGCGCATGCGGGCCTCAGCCCGCCGAACGTCGAAAACCTAGGCGATCCGGCTGTCGCGAAGCAGGATGCGGGGGGAGAACCGGTCTCCCCTTTTCCTCATCCCGCTCCTTGCTGGCGCGGGATGCGGGCGGAAAGCCGACCTGCCCTTTTCCTCATCCCGCGCTAGCTGATCCGGTCGGCGAGCGCCTTCTTCACCTCGGGGCTCGCCTGAAGCGCGCCCAGCACGGTGATCGATCCGATCGCGGCGCGGGCAAGCTCGGGCGAGACGTCCGGGGCGATGCGGGCGAGCCCGACCACCTTGATGTGCAGTTTGTGGCCCGCGTCCCGGGCCGTTTCGAGATCGGCGGCGCGATAGTCGCTGAGGCCGAGCTGCAGACTGTGGCGCTCGATGGAGCGGGTGACGACGTCGCCGTGTTCGGCAAGCTGGCTGCGGATGGCGGTGCGGATGAAGTCGGCGCGGTTGGAGTAAAACCCCTCCTGCACCAGCAGATCGATCCGTCCCAGGTCCACATGGCCGAGGTTGACGGTGATCTTCTCCGTCTCCCCGCCCTTGTCGCGCACCAGCCCCGCCCGTTCCGTCATCACCGCCTCCATCCCGTTGGATGGTATATGGATGGCCTGCGGCTGGTGCACAAGGAGCAAACGCCGCGGAGGCGCCCTCGTTACCCCCGCAAGCCAGTCGGCGGAGCGAACGGCGCCGGGTGGTAAACGCCGCGCGGGCCGAAAGGTGCCGTAGCCCCGGCTTCCCTGCCCGGCGCGACCAGCCCCGCGGGGCGCGTACCCGCCCAACCGCACAGGGACAATGGGCTGGACCGCATTTTGGGGTTGTGTCACCGTCTCGGCGGTTCAGGGCTGCGACATCGAAGGGGTTCGGGGTCCATGCGCGCATCTTCCTCCCGGTGGCCTGCCGCCGGCGCGTTCGCCGGCGTGACGCGTGGCCTCGTCGGCCTGTCGTTGGCGCTGCTCGCGGCGGCCACCCAGGCCGTCGCCGACAGCCCCGAACCGAAAGCCCCGCTGCTCGAGCTGATCCCCCGGCTGGAAACCTATATCGCCCAGGGCATGGCCGCGTTCGACATCCCCGGCCTGTCGGTGGGCATCGTCGCCGGCGACACGCTCGTCTACGCGAAGGGCTTCGGCGCGCGCCGCAAGGGCGGCGAACCGGTCGATCCGGGCACCGTCTTCCAGATCGGCTCGACCTCGAAGGCCTTCCTCGCCACGACGCTGGCGATCGCCGTCGACCGGGGCAGCTTCCGCTGGGACGACCGGATCGTCGACCTCGATCCGGAGTTCCGGCTGATGGATCCGTGGGTGAGCCGGGAATTCCGCGTCTACGACATCGTCGCGCAGCGCTCCGGCCTGCCCCCTTACGTCAACGACATCTACGCCTTCCTGGGCTTCGACCGCGACGCCATGATCCGCTCGCTGCGGTTCGTGGAGCCGCGCACGAGCTTCCGCTCGACGTTCACCTACACCAACGTCACCCACCTGGAGGCCGGGCGCCTGGTGGCCGAGGCGGCCCGCGTGCCAGGCTGGGAAGACGCGCTCCGCGCCGATATCTTCGAACCGCTCGGAATGGCCGCCTCCTCGGCCAACGCCGCCGCCATCGAGGCGGCGCCCAACCACGCGGTCGGCCATCGCTGGACGCCGGACGGCACCGTCGAGGTGCCGTTCACGGACCTCTTCCCCTACAACGTCGATGGCGCCGGCGCGATCAACTCAACGGTCGAGGACATGGCGCAGTGGCTGCGGCTGCAGCTCGGCGACGGCACCGTCGAGGGACGCCAGATCGTCTCGGCGCAGAACCTCGCGGCGACCCGCACGGCGCGCATCGGCATCAACGAGGAGAACGCCTACGCGATGGGCTGGGCCCTCCAGCAGACGGCGAACGGCGAGATCGTCTGGCACAACGGCGGCACGCTGTCGTTCGGCGCCTTCGTGGGCTTCCTGCCGTCGAAGGACATCGGCATCGTCGTCCTCACCAACGCCGCCAACGTCGGCTTTCCGGATGCGGTGGGCCTGTGGATGCTCGACCGGGTCCTCGGCAATCCGGAGACCGACTACGCCGCCGACAAGCTGAAGGCCGCGACGGCGGCGGCGGAGGCGTCGGCCGCGCACTGGGACGCGCCGGCGGCTTCGCTACCGTCCGACGAACTCGCCCGCCAGACGGGCGCCTACCGGAGCGACGCCATGGGCCGGGTCACCGTCAGCCCCGAGGGAGACGGCCTCGCGATGGCGTTCTCCTCCGGGGCCGTCATCCGTCTGGCGCCGTGGAAGGACGGCGTCTTCACCGCCACCCTCTCCCCCGTCGGCGCCTTCGAGACGCTCGCCAGGGCGCTCGGCCCGGACCCGCTCGCGGTCGCCCAGTTCCAGATCGACCCGAGCGGCGCACCCAACCGCCTCAGCCTGATGCTCGAAGACGGCCAGACCTACGTCTTCACCCGCGAGGAAACGACGGAGCCGAAGGACGCGGAATAGGTAAAGGCGCTCGCCAAGTGTGGCGGCGGGTACTCTGAACGACGGCAGAGACCGGGAAGCCAATGCCCCCAGTCGACACAAATGCCCTGCGGACAGCCCCTCAACAAGGTCGACCTGGTCGAGCCGGACCATGTCGCTGTGATCCACGACTGGATCGGCGCCTACCTGCAGCGCATCCGCATCGTCGAGGCCCGCCAAGGCGACGTGCCGCTGGAAATCCTGCTTGCCGTCGGCCGCTTCGACCCCGTCTCGGTGATGGCTGCCTGGCAGGCTAACGGAGATCGTCCTCGGCCCTCATCCCGGCCCAGACGGCGGCATTGGGTGGCAACTCGCAAAAGTGTCCGAAGCTCGCTTTCGCATCGATTTCAAATGGAGATTCTAGCCACCATCCGCACGTCGCAGTTCGCGCCTATCTGAGTTCGGGCGGTAGCCCGAAGATCGCTTCAGTCGCCGGAAGGGTAAGGTTCAAGCCCTTTACGAGGCACCAGCGGCGCGCATCGGATCCGGAAGCGGCTTCGATAAAGGCGCCATGATGCGACCACGGCGTGTTCATGAAGGCCGTCACGCGTCCGGGCCGGAACCCGATCGTCCGGTAGCGATTGCCGTCGACTTTCACCAGATCCTGAGGGCCGGTGCGGGCCAGGACGGCGAGTTCGTCTTCCGGGGACAGATCCCGTGGAACCTCGTAGAGGCGGGTGCCCCAGTCCTCCCGCCAGCCGTCCTCCGGCGCCAGATAGACGACGATGCTGATCAGCCGGTTCGGCCAGTCCAGATGGATCGGGAGTTCGTTCGACTGTTCGCGGATGTTGAGGGCGCCGGCCATCGCCCAGTCGGCGAGATCGACCCGCCCGAGCTGGCGCTCGGCGTCGTCACCGAACAGCCGACCGAACAGAGCTTCGAGGGCCGGGCGAAACTTCGAATAGATGGCGTCGCCCACCCGCGGGGTGAACACGCGCTCTTCCAGCTCGGCAAAATAGGCGCGCCGAGGCGGGTCGAGCTTGTCGAGATCCTCGGCGTCCCGCCAGGTCTGGAACGT
This sequence comes from Amorphus suaedae, assembly GCF_053629675.1. Lineage (NCBI taxonomy): Bacteria > Pseudomonadati > Pseudomonadota > Alphaproteobacteria > Hyphomicrobiales > Amorphaceae > Amorphus > Amorphus suaedae. The sequence continues at coordinate 802,201 of NZ_JBRJIT010000001.1, forward strand.
CAGGAGACCACCGCCGACATCTTCAAATTGCGCTTCCTCGGGAAGGTGCGCGTACAGCCCCTCGAGGTCTTCCGCGGTGAACAGCCCGTCGATCACGAGATGCGGGCACGGCGTCTCGTCGACGGCGCATTCGGCAATGAGATCGAGGAAGTGCTGTTCGGACGGGAGGCTCACGGGCGTCGTTCCCAATGGCGATTGCAGAGTTCGAGAACCGCGGCGATGTCGCCGGCAGGCAGGGTGCTCACGACGGACTGCGGGAGTTCCCACCAGCGGCTGGCCAGAAGGCGTTCGCGGGTCGCCTCGTCGAACCGGTAGCGGAGGACGCGGGCCGGGACTCCGGCCATGATCGCATAGGGAGGAACCACGCCGGTCACGACCGCGCCGGCCGCCACGCAGGCGCCGTGACCGATGTGGCATCCGTCCAGAACGATCGCATTCGCGCCGATCCACACGTCGCAGCCGATGACGGTCGGGCTCGTCCCGGCGACCATTTCGGCCTCGGTGAGGTCGTCGCGCGCCTCCGCATCGATGTCCAGCAGGCCGGTCGTCAGCCGGTCGAGCGAATGGGAGACCGCGCCGATGAGCGCCAGCGCGTTGATCGAGCAATGCCGTCCGACGATCACGTTGTTCGGCATCTGCGTTCGGCAGTGGTAGTAGGAATTGCGCCCCATCAGGAAGTTGTAGGCGGTGAACGCCTCGCCCACCCGACAGCTGCGTTCGAGGAACTGGAAGCGTGAGACGTCGCCGCCGAAGTCGGTGATGTCGACCGCGTCAGGCGCGAGCCAGTCGGTGTAGCCGGCAAGGACGTGCAGCTGCCGTTCGGCGGGACTCATGGGCGGTCGCCTTCGCGGACGTGGGGCCAGAGCGCAGCAACATCGACAGCGGCGTAGGGGATGCCTTCCAGCTGCTGCCAGGCGAGATCTGAATGCGCATGACCGAAGGCGACGCGGCGCGAGCGCCCCTCGGCAAGCAGGCCCCGTCGATGGGTGATCGAAGTGTCGAACACCAGGACCGTTCCGGCCGGGCCATCGATGTCCTCGAACGGCAGGTCGGCGCCCGCGCACACCGGACGTTCGCTGTACTCCAGCCCGTCGCGCCATTCGGCGAGGCGGATGCGGTGATTGTCGTGATGCGTGCCGCGCTTGACGGCCAGTGCTCCACTTTCGACGTCGACGTCGCTGACGTAGAGCATCAGCCGCAGGCACAGCGTCGGATCCCAGTGGGCGTGATGATTGCCCGCGCCATCCACATCCCGCTTCGGGCTGTCGACCGCGAGCGACACGAACTCGACCCGCTGCGGCGCCGGCTGGCCGAAATAGGCCGCCGCAAGGTCGGCGAACCAGTCGGGCGCGAGCGCGCCGACGAGATGGCGCAGGCCGGCGGTTGCGAGATCGGCGGTGGTCGCGGCGAAGATGCGTTCCCCATCCATCTCGTGCGGCGGCTTGATGGCCGCGAGTGCACCCGAGGTCGCGCGCCGGTGTTCGTCCAGCAGCGCCTCCACGGCACCGCCATGGAGGGCCGGAAGGACGACGACGCCGTCCCGTCGAAGGCTGGCGAGAAGCGAGCCGAGGTCCGGCACCGCCGCGTCCGACGGGTCACGCATTTCGTTCGTCCATGTCTCTGTCCGCCGTCTCCCGCGCGAAATCGTACAACCGATACTCGGCGGGGAAGCGCTCCCGCAAGCGCGCGCCATACTCATCCGCATCGGTGACGGCCTCGCTGCGGGGGGCTGCGTTGGCCCGCGCGACAGCTGGACCGGCAACGCCGAGGCGATCGGCGAGGATCGGGAGGCTCTCCGGCAGCCGCTCGACGGTGCTGATCCAGACGAGCGCCGGCGCGAGGCGGGCGAGGAAGTCGGGGTCGCGGAAGTCGACGGGAAGACCGAGATAGGGGAACAGGCAGGGCCAGGTCAGGACATCCGCGAGCCAGTCGCGAAGCGTGGCGGCTGGCCGGTCGCCCTGGGCGACCTGAAAGAAGTAGCTGGAGACCATCATCTCCAGCGGGTCGCGCAGAACCGTGATCAGTTGACGGGCATCGGGATAATAGTTGCGGACGCCGATTGGCCAGGCATGGTGATAGAAATGGCCATGCACGCACCAGCCGGCTTCGCCGGGCGCGCGGCCGGGCGGCACTTCGTCCGGATAGTGCAGATGCAGCCGGCCGCCGAATGCGGCGCGGAGCCACTCCGCGAGCGACGTCCCCGCGCACTTCGGCACATGGACCGAGACCAGAATGTGACCGGGATCATAAGGGCGCATCCGCATCCTCCAGCAGGAGCACGGACGGAAGCGCCGTCCGATGATCAAGACGCAGGAGCGAGTATCCGATCCCCGCCAGTCCGTCGAAAAGTCCCGGGTTCGGAATGCCTCCCCCGGGGACCCGGTAGCCTCCCTCCCGAGCCGCTCGGTCGCAAATCGCGAAGGCGGCCTCCCTTGCACGGCGTTCGTCGCCGACCGTCAGCCACATTTCGATCCGGGCCGCCATCCCGCTGGAGAGCGTGTCCCAGTCAGAGGCGGTGTCTGTGGCGATGGCATCGAACATTGCGGAGAGGGACGGCGCCGGATCGTCCGTCCTTTGCGCCATGATCACGATCCCTTCCCGGCCGTGGGCCCAGCCGACCGTATCGATCGACGGCGGCGGGACATCCGAGGACCGCTCAAAGCGCCCGCCGAGACGATGGAGGGCGTGGCGAACGCCGGCGATGCCGTGACCGGCGCCCGCCTGCGTCATCTCGCAGCCGGCGAGCCGGCTCAAAACGGCGTCCGCCCATCCTCCCGGCAGAAGGTCGCGAAACGGAAGCAACGCTATAGCCTCGCCGGCAAGGCCGTCGATCCAGTCGGGTCGACCGTTGGAGCGCAGGCCGCCGGTTGCCGCCCTGGCCCATGCCCTCCCCGCCGTCTCGATGGCCTCATCGGCGAGCAGGCGGCCGGCCTGGTGGAGGGCATAGGCAATGGAGGGCGGGCCGACGCATCCGCCATGGAGCCCGCCGGTCCGACCCATCGGCGCGATCGGCCCTGCGCAGAGCGGACGCAGCGCGCCCAGGGCGGCAGCCCGATAGCGGGAGTCGGAGCGGACGAAGGCCAGTGCTGCGAGAAAGAGACCGATACCAGCCCGCCCGTCGTAGAGGTCGGGTGTCGTGGCGGCCACCCGCGCTTCGCTTCCGCCCGGCGACAGGCGCGTCGCGAACCAGGACAGGACGTCCCGCCCGTCTCCGTCCCGGGTGCGCCTGGCCGCCGCCAGAAGCAGATCGGCGATCCGAGACGCCTCCGCGACAGCGTCCTTCTGGGAGAGGAGGCTGGACCCGGCGGGGTTCGGCTGCGGCCAGGGACGAGAGCCCCGGAAGGACGCCCGGATCAGCGAGCACTGGATTTCGATCGCCTCCCGGTCGAGGGATGCGATGGTATCGCTGATCCGATCGACGCCGGATCGGGCGTAGAGCCGCGTTTCGTCACCGCTGTCATTGCGCCAGACCGTCTCCTCGGCCGGGACGGAGAAATAGGGAATGTCGCCCCGGAGAAGATCGGCCTTCTCCTTGAGAAAGAGCGGCCAAAGCTCCTGCGTTGCGTCGCTGGCGACAAGCGTGGCGGCCAGGCTCTCGACCTCGATTTCCGCGTCGATCGTCATGAGGCTGTGCTGCGGCAGGCGCAGCCGTCGAAGCAGGCTCGCATAGGCGTTCGTGTCGCGCACGATGACGCGGATCTGCCGTCGCGCGAAGGCCTGCTTCAGCACTGAAGCGAGCTCGTCCGGCTCCGGAAACCGGAACCTCTCGCATGCGGCCTCGAATGCCGATGCGATGGTCTCCGCGTAGCGGCCGGGATCGTGCGGAGGGAGACTGTATCCAGTGTCCGCATCGAGCGCCGCATCGCATTCCGCCACGGCCATCGCGTCGGTGTTGACGTTGACGAAGCGGCGGGCCCGCACCCTGGTCGGGCCGATCGCTCCCCGGGCGAACCCGTTCGTCTGCACAGGCGTCCCGTCCGCGTAGGCGAACCGGCGGTGCAGGAGCCCCGTCCGGAGCACGGTCTCCTGCTCGGCGGACGACAGAATGTCCTCGGGGCGCGACGAAAACAGCCGCGGCACGGGCGAGGCGAAGGTCTCGGCATCGACGATGACCGGTCCGTCCGGACCCGGCACGACGTTCTCGTCGTGCAGATCCGTCGCGCCCAGGATCCAGGCGATCGCGAGGGTCCGCCCTGCCGATGCGTAGTAGTCGGCAAACTCCGCCGGTCCGGGCGGCACGGCGAGCGACCAGCCGTAGCCGCCGCGGTCGACCATCGGCGGAAGGATCGCCGGGCCGTCCCGGCCGAAGGTGGCGACGAGCTCGCCGACCGCCGTCTCGATGCCGAGGGCGCGCGGCTTGTAGTACAGGCTGCGGCCCCCGGGGAGATCGAGCCGGTGAACCTGCGCACCACCGTTGTGCCGGTCGGACCGGCCGAACGCGACGCCCTCGACGCGGAGGTCGTCGGGGTCCCAGCCGAAGGCGCGCCCGATCGCCTGCCTGTCGGAAGCGAACCGGAGAAGGAGATCCCTCTGGTTCCTGCGCCATTGAGCGAGCGCTTCGACCGCCGCCTGTGTCGCCGCAGCGTACTTGACCAGAAAGCTGTGCGCCTGGCTCTCTCGCAGGAGGTCGAGAAAGGCACGGTACCCGGTCCGCGACGTCGGTTGACGGTCGGTCTGATAGAGCAGGCGGAACCGGGAGAACTCGTGCTCGAGGCAGTCCGCCAGAAGGGCCGAGAGCTCCCCGACCAGGCCGCGCGCAAGCGCGTTCCCGGACGCCGGGCAGAGAAGCCTCGCCGCGTCGGGACATTCGGCCCAGAGGCGCCGCCGTTCCCTCTCCGCAAGCCCGGAGAACAGATCCTCGAACGGCACCGGATCGGCATCGTCGTGAAGGTGGTCGGACGGGGCAATGGAAAGGTGCCCAGCGAGGTCCCATGCCTCTGCGATCCAGGGCGATGGGGCGCCTCTGTCGTCACTTTGGGCGCGGGGGGCCAGGCGGTGTCGAAGCTCGCCGATCGAGAGGTCGTAGCATGACAGGCGCAGCCGGCGATCGAAGCCGTGCGCATCGAAGCGGGTCAGGTGCGCGCGCCAGCGATCGAGACGGCGGTCGGCAACCGCCAGCGCATCGGCGTCCGGGATACGGGACGGCGCTTCCGCTGTCAGTCGGTTGTCGAGCGTTTCCGTGCGGCTCGCGATCAGCCCGGCGAATTCATCCCGCTGCATGGGCGCCTGCTATCTCGCGACGGCGAGCGGCCCAGAGCGCGCTGTACCCCCCGCCAAGCCGGACCAGTTCGTCATGTGTCCCCGCTTCCCGGACCGAGCCGCCTTCCATGTAGAGAATCCGGTCCGCGCCGCTGACGGTTTCGAGGCGGTGCGTGATCACCACGAAGGTCGCATCCGGAAGGGTGGCGTGGAGATTGGCGAAGACGTCGCGCTCGGTAATGGAATCGAGTTGCGACGTCGCCTCGTCGAGGATCATCAGCGGCCGTGGTGCGAGCAGCGCGCGCGCCAGACAGACACGCTGGCGCTCGCCGCCCGACAGGTTGACGCCGGCCTCGCCCGCCTGCCGGTCGAGGCCGGCGGACTGCGTCTGCAGGGCATCGCGAAGGCGCGCGAGGTGAGCCGCTTCGCTTGCCTCCGCATCGCTGGCAGCGAGCCTGCCATAGCGGATGTTGTAGAGCACGCTTTCGTTCAGGAGGGCCGGAGTCTGGGACACATACAGGGAACTGGCACGGAGCGCGGCCTGCCCGACCCGCTCGCCATCCCAGGCGATGCGCCCCGACGCCGGCTCGGCGAGGCCGGCGAGCAGCCGCACCAATGTCGACTTGCCGGCCCCGGACGGCCCGACCACCGCGGTGATCGTACCGGCGGCAAGGACGAGACTCACGCCATCGACCAGCCTGACGCCCGTTGCCGTGGTCGCCGTCAGGCCGTCGGCCGTGACCGCCCGGGTCAGCGCCTGGATTGGAACGGCTTCCGCCCTTTCTGGGGCCCCTGCTTCGCCGAGAACCCGCTCGAGTTCGCGCAGATCCGCCAGCGACTGCATGAAGGCGGTATAGAGCAGGCCGACCGACTGAAGCGGCATGAAGGCGTTGAGAACGAGCATGTTCACCATCACCAGCGTGCCGGCGGTGACGGGTTCGTCGCCCGACAGCCTCATCGTGGCCAGGAGGATCAGGACGATACCGGCCTGCAGGATCAGGCCGGGCCAGGTCCGCATCGTCGCCTGCTGGCGCTTCTGCCGCGACCAGGCGAGGTCGAGCGTGTCCTGGGCGAGCCCCAGCCGGCGCGCCTCCTCGGGCGCGTTTCCGTACGCCGCAACCAGGTCGCGGTTGAACAGGCTGTCGCCGACGATCGCGTTGACCCGTCCATCGGCATCCAGGCGGTCCCGGTAAAGCACCTTTTGCCGGCTGACCGCGTAAAGGGTCGTGGCGCCGTAGGCGCCCGCCATGACGGTAAGGATGGCCGCCACTTGCCAGTCCACCGCCACAGCGAGGATGCCGATGGCGATCACGACCTGGAGAAGCGTGGGAACGATATCGAAGAGACCGACCGAAAAGACCGACTCGATGCTCCAGGCGGCGCGACCGATCAGCCGGGTCAGCGTCGGCGATGCGTGCGCGGCGTGGAAGTCCGGGCGCTTGGCATGAAGGCCGACCAGCGCGCTGGAGACCAGTACCCGCTGTGCCCGCTGGATGATGGGAAGAAAGACGAGGTCACGGATCTGTTCGGACGCGACGGCGAAGAATCCGGCCGCGCCGTAACCGATCAGAAGGGCAACCACCAGCGCGCCCGCCCCGTCGGACACGTACGCATTGATCAGGGCACCGAAGATCAGTGGCAGTGCGGAGTAGAGGCACTTTTCAAGAACGATCAGCGCCAGCGCCGTTGCGACGCTGACACGCGCCAGCTTGAGCGTTGCAAGAACCCAGGGTGGCACCATTCACGTCCCAAGGAGGTTCCGGCGCGCAGCGCGCGGGCCGGAACCGGGACCTCAGCCCTTGGTGATCGACCGCGACTGATGAATGCACGTGCCCTGGCCGGGGGCGCTGGCAGTGGGCATGAAGACCGTGTCGATCATCTTCTCGTCGACGGACGGCTCGACCTGCGTGTCGATCGAGCAGGTGTCAGCAATCTCGTCCTGCACCTGATTTTTGATGTCCACTGTGAAGCTATGCATTCGATCGCATCCCTCGTTTTTCAATGCTCATGCTGCGCGTGCGGTCATCCTTCGTCCGCAACATCACGGATGATATCCGCGCCTATTTGTGATCGCTATCGAAAAATCTGGCCTTAGTCTGTTGGCCGGCCAGGTAGAGCCGGACGAAAAACCAGGCCATCCGTCCGGCCCCCGCCTCGCCGACGAGCCTGACCGAGCCAGCATTCGGGATGCTTCTTTTCGATGCCGTCCTGACCGAGCGGAAATAACGAAAAGGCGGAACGACCGCTACAGGCGATCGATTCATCAATTGCCGTCAGGACGCTTTCGGCCACTTGTGCCAACTCACGCTGAGCCGAGGGCGGAGCGAGCGCGAAGTGAACCCGCTTTCCGCCTTGGCCCCGGCCGGACCGCACCCACCAGCGCGCGACCGCGCGCCGGCCGGTCAGGCCGCCGGTACGGAGCCGTTGCACGCAAGCGCACTCGGCGCGAGGGGTAAAAGGACACGCTGAGATCGGCCGCCCTGGATTCCCGCCTTCGCGGGAATGAGCGGAGTCTGAAGCAACCGCCCTGCACCAATCGCCGACCCCGAGAACCTACTCCGGCAGGTTCAGCCGGATGTGGAGCTCGCGGAGCTGCTTGGCGGAGACCTCGGACGGGGCGCCCATGAGGAGGTCCTCGGCCTTCTGGTTCATCGGGAACAGCGTCACGTCGCGCAGGTTCTCCGCGTCGCAGAGCAGCATGACGATGCGGTCGATGCCCGGGGCGAGCCCGCCGTGCGGCGGGGCGCCCATCTCCAGCGCGCGGATCATGCCGCCGAACTTCTCCTGCAGCACCTCCTCGCCGTAGCCGGCGATGGCGAAGGCCTTGCGCATGATGTCCGGCTTGTGGTTCCGGATCGCGCCCGAGGAGAGCTCCACGCCGTTGCAGACGATGTCGTACTGGAACGCCTTGATGTCGAGCGGATCCATCGTCTCCAGCGCCTCCAGCCCGCCCTGGGGCATGGAGAACGGGTTGTGGGAGAAGTCGACCTTGTCGTTCTCGTCGTCCCACTCGAACATCGGGAAGTCGACGATCCAGCAGAATTTGAACTGGTTCTCGTCGACGAGGCCGAGGTCGAAGCCGATCTTCTGGCGGGCGCGGCCGGCGAAGTCGACGAAGGTCTTCGGCACGCCGCAGACGAAGAAGACGGCGTCGCCATCCATCAATCCAAGTTTTGTCCGGATGGCTTCGGTGCGCTCCGGGCCGATGTTCTTGGCGATCGGGCCGGCGCCCTCCTCCTCCCCCTCGCGGAAGAAGATGTAGCCGAGGCCGGGCTGGCCCTCGCCCTGCGCCCACGAGTTCATGCGGTCGCAGAAGGCGCGGCTGCCGCCGGTCTTCGCCGGGATCGCCCACACCTGGACGCGCGCGTCGGCCTCGATCTGGCGGGCGAACACCTTGAAGCCGGAGCCGGCGAAGTGCTCGGTGACGTCGGCCATCTCGATCGGGTTGCGCAGGTCCGGCTTGTCGGAGCCGTAGAGGCGCATGGAATCGGCGTAGGCGATCATCGGGAATTGCTCGGTGACCGGCCGGCCGCCGCCGAACTCGACGAACAGGTCGCGCAGCACCGGCTCCACCGCCTGGAACACGTCCTCCTGCTCGACGAAGCTCATCTCGATATCGAGCTGGTAGAACTCGCCGGGAGAGCGGTCGGCGCGGGCGTCCTCGTCGCGGAAGCAGGGCGCGATCTGGAAGTAGCGGTCGAAGCCCGCCACCATGATCAGCTGCTTGAACTGCTGCGGCGCCTGGGGCAGCGCGTAGAACTTGCCCGGGTGCAGGCGCGAGGGAACGAGGAAGTCGCGCGCGCCCTCCGGCGACGACGCCGTCAGGATCGGCGTCTGGAATTCCATGAAGCCCGAGTCGGTCATGCGCCGGCGCAGCGAGGCGATGATCTTCGAGCGCTTGACGATGTTGGCGTGCATCTTCTCGCGGCGCAGATCCAGGAAGCGGTACTTGAGGCGCGTGTCCTCGGGGTACTCCTGGTCGCCGAACACCGGCAGCGGCAGCTCGCCCGCCGTCGACAGGATCTCGATCTCGGTGGCGAACAGCTCGATGCGGCCGGTCGGCAGCCGCTCGTTGACGGTGTCGTCGGTGCGCGCCTTGACGGTGCCGTCGACACGAATCACCCACTCCGCGCGCACCGTCTCGGCGGTCTTGAAGGCGGGCGAATCCGGGTCGGCCACCACCTGGGTGATGCCGTAGTGGTCGCGCAGGTCGATGAAGAGAAGGCCGCCGTGGTCGCGCACGCGGTGGACCCAGCCGGAAATCCGCACGGACGTTCCGACGTCCTCCTGGCGCAACGCGCCGCATGTGTGGCTACGGTAGCGGTGCATCAAATCGCCTCGATACTGGGGGCGACCGGTGCAAAGGCCGCCCATTCGTCCGCCATTTGCGGCGGGACAGGGTGTTCTGAAATCGCGGCGAGACAGGACACGCAGGCCGGCACTTGTCAAGGTTCGCGGCAGGCCCCAACTGCCAACTCCGGGTGCAAGTGAAACGCGGCGCTTGGCGGATCGACCGATCATCGTGTATCACCGCGCCGTCGTTCCCATGCGGGAGCGTCCGAACGGGCCGCGCAGCGATCTTGCCGGCGCTTCTCCTCATGGTCATCTTCGCCTCGTTGCAGGCAAGACCGACGTCGGCCGTGCGGGATGCGTTTCGAGCATTCGCGAAAGCGGCCGGGATCTCGAACAACACCTCGAAGGGCACGATGGAAACCGTTCTCATCGTCATTCATCTCATGGTGGTCGTCGCGCTGATCGCGGTGATCCTCCTCCAGCGCTCCGAAGGCGGTGCGCTCGGCATCGGCGGCGGGGGCGGCGGCTTCATGTCGGCGCGCGGCACCGGCAACGCGCTGACGAAGGCGACCGCGGTGTTCGCGCTTTTGTTCTTCGCCACGTCGATGGGCCTCACCGTGCTGGCGCGCACCCAGGGCACGCCGTCGTCGATCCTCGACGACCTGAACCAGCCGGCCTCGCAGACCGCGCCCGCCGGCGCCGATCGGACCCGCGGCTCCGGCCAGGGCATCCTGGACACGCTGCGGCCGTCGGGCACCGGCGGCGACGCCCAGGGCACCGGCCAGCCGGCCGCGCCCGCGGCGCCGGCCGGCCCGCAGGTCCCCTCCTCCCAGTGAGGACGGGCTCCAGCCCACTCGCACGAGAAAACCGGGGACAGCGCCGCTGGCCCCCGGTTCTCCTCTCCCAAAGCGCCGTCGAACCTCTAGGATAGCTGCCCGATGGCTCGGTACGTATTCATTACCGGCGGCGTGGTCTCTTCGCTTGGCAAGGGACTGGCCTCGGCGGCTCTCGGCGCGTTGCTCCAGGCACGCGGCTATCGGGTACGGCTGCGCAAGCTGGACCCCTATCTCAACGTCGACCCCGGCACGATGTCGCCCTACCAGCACGGCGAAGTGTTCGTGACCGACGACGGCGCCGAGACCGACCTCGACCTCGGCCACTACGAGCGCTTCACCGGCCGTCCATGCAACCGCATGGACAACATCACCACCGGGCGCATCTACCAGGACATCATCGCCAAGGAACGCCGCGGCGACTATCTGGGCGCCACCGTGCAGGTGATCCCGCACGTCACCGACGCCATCAAGGAGTTCGTGGTCTCCGGCAACGAGGACTACGACTTCGTGCTCGTTGAGATCGGCGGCACCGTCGGCGACATCGAGGGCCTGCCCTTCTTCGAGGCGATCCGCCAGCTCTCCAACGACCTGCCGCGCAACGATGCGATCTTCGTCCACCTGACGCTGGTCCCGTTCATCAAGTCGGCCGGCGAACTGAAGACCAAGCCGACCCAGCACTCGGTGAAGGAGCTGCGCTCCATCGGCATCCAGCCGGACATCCTGCTGGTGCGCTGCGACCGCACGATCCCGGCCGGCGAGCGGCGCAAGCTGGCGCTGTTCTGCAACGTCCGCGAGGAGGCGATCATCCCGGCGCTGGACGTGGAGTCCATCTACGACGTGCCGATCGCCTACCACAACGAGGGCCTCGACACCGAGGTGCTGTCGGCGTTCGGCATCACCGGCGCGCCCCACCCGGATCTGGAGCGCTGGACGGAGATCTCCAAGCGAGTCGGCTCGCCCGAGGGCTCGGTGAAGATCGGCATCGTCGGCAAGTACACGGGGCTGAAGGACGCCTACAAGTCGCTCAGCGAGGCGCTGGTGCACGGCGGCATCGCCAACAACGTGCGCGTCGAGATCGAATGGTTCGAATCGGAGATCTTCGAGAAGGAAGATCCCGGCCCGTGGCTGGAGAGCGTGCACGGCATCCTGGTGCCGGGCGGCTTCGGCGAGCGCGGTGCGGAAGGCAAGATCGCCGCCGCCACGTTCGCGCGCACCCACAAGGTCCCCTATTTCGGCATCTGCTTCGGCATGCAGATGGCCGTCCTGGAAGCGGCCCGCAATATGGCCGGGATCGAGAAGGCGGGCTCGACCGAGTTCGGCCCGACCGACGAACCGGTGGTCGGCCTGCTGACCGAATGGATGCGCGGCAACGAGCTCGAGCGCCGCTTCGCCGAAGGCGACCTCGGCGGCACGATGCGGCTCGGCGCCTACGAGGCGCACCTCAGCGCCGGCAGCCGGATCGCCGAGATCTACGGCGCCACCGACATTTCCGAGCGCCACCGCCACCGCTACGAGGTGAACTCCGGCTACATCGAGCGGCTGGCCGCCCAGGGCGTCCGGTTCGCCGGCATGTCGCCCGACGGGCTGCTGCCGGAAACGATGGAGCTCGTCGACCACCCGTGGTTCATTGGCGTGCAGTATCATCCGGAGCTGAAGTCGCGTCCATTCGATCCGCACCCGCTCTTTGCCTCGTTCATCACCGCAGCGGTCGAGCAGAGCCGCCTCGTCTGACGGGGGCGCCATGATCACCGGGATAGACCACACCGTCGTCGTCGCCGAGAGCCTGGTCGAAGCCGCGCTCACCGCCGGCCGGCTCGGCTTCCGCACGACCCCGCCGGCCACCCACCCGTTCGGAACGGCGAACGCTCTGGTGCAGCTGCGCGGCAGCTTCCTGGAATACCTGGCGATCATGGACGAGAGCCTGTTTCCGGAGGAGCGGCCGGACGCGTTCTCGTTTCCGAGCTTCAACCGGGACTTCCTGATCGGCGAAGGCGCCGGCATCTCCATGCTGGCGCTGAAGACCGACGATCCGGACGCGCTCGCCGCGCGGCTGGCCGAGGTGGGCCTGTCGCGCCATCCGACCTTCTCCTTCGAGCGCACGGCCCAGGCCCCCGACGGCCGCGAGCTTCCGGTGTCGTTCACCCTCGCCTTCGCCAGCCATCCGGACTTCGTCCGCGCCGGCGTGTTCGCCGTTGCCCATCACCAACCGGAGAACTTCTGGCACGCCGCCTACCAGGCCCACCCCAACACCGCGCTGGCGATGACCGCGATCACCATGGTCGCGCCGCATCCCGATGCCACCGCCCGGACGCTCGGCGCGGTCGTCGGCGCCGTCCCGGTCCACGCCGACGGCGGCCTCCGCATCGCGCTTGCCGACGGCGCCGCGATCGAGGTGCTGGACGGCGCGACCTTCGCCGAGCGCTACGGGTCCGAGGCGTTCGACGGCAAGATCCTGCCACGCTTCGCCGCGATGACCATTTCGGTGGCGGACCTGTCGGCGACCCGGGCGGCCCTGGCCGCCGGCGCGATGCCGTTCACCGAGACCGCCGGCGACACGCTCACCGTGGCCGCGGAGGACGGCGGCGGCTGCGGCTACCGCTTCGTCGCGGCCTGACTCCGCCCGGCCGACAAGCCGCGTGACGGCGGCCGCGCCCTGCGGCACACTGCTCCTCTTCGGAAGCGATCAAGACACCGCCACACGGGTCCACGCAGACGAGCGCGTCTGCGTGGACCCGTGGACGAAGAAGCGCGGGGTCGACGGGACTCGGTTCTCCGCGTTCCCGCCGAGGCCGTCCGGGAGGGGCGTCGTGCCTATGGGAGAAAATCTCGGACTGAGCGGCGTGGCGCGCACCCTGCTGGTTCCCCTGTGCGCGCGCGCCCAGGCGGCGCGGCTGTTTCCCGCCGCGGGTTTCTCAGACACCCCGGCGGAGCGGATCGTCGGCGAGCTCGGGATCGATGCGTCCTCGGTCGTCTCCGATCCGATGAGCATCCTCGGCTTCATCACCCGCGCGAAGATCTTCGACGCGCACGTCGCGCGCTTCCTCTCCGCCCACCCGGACGGCATCGTCCTCGACCTCGGCGCCGGCCTCTCCACCGCCTGCGAACGGCACCCCGTGGACCCCGCCCGGTGGTTCTCGGTCGACCTTCCCGCGGTGACCGCGCTGCGCGCCCGCGTCTCGCCGGAGGCGCCGAGGTGCAGCCTGGTCTCCGCCGCGCTGGACGAGGCCGGCTGGCTCGACAGCGCCGCCCTGCCCGCGGCCCCCACGCTGGTGATCGCCGAGGGCCTGATGCCCTACCTGCCGGCGGAGGCCATCGGCACGCTGCTGCGGGTGCTGGCCGACGGCCTGGCGGGACGCGAGGTGGAGCTCGTCTACGACACCTTCTCCTACCTGATGGTCGGCACGGCCCGCTATCACCCGTCCATCGGCCCGCTCGCCCGCGACGACCCCTCGATCGAGTTCGTCTCGGGCGTGAAGACAAGATCGGACTACTGCTGGGGCGAGCCGCGCTGGAAGCTGGACGAGATCTGCGACGTGATGGAGCAGCTGCCGCCGCCGGTGGCCGTGTGGAGCGCCGTCGTCGAGGGCGTCTTCGGCGTTCCGATCTACGCGATCGCCCGCCTGCATCTCGACGCAACTGCCGCCAGGCGGTAGGAACGGCGCACGCGCATCCAGGAGAGTTCCAGACATGTCCGCTGCCACGGCCCCCGAGGCTGCTCGACCCGACGCCACCGTCGAAGTCGGCAAGGTCCGCTTCGCGCAGACCGCGCCCCTCGCCCTCATCGCCGGGCCGTGCCAGCTGGAAAGCCGCGCCCACGGCCTGGAAATGGCGGCGGCGATCCGGGAGATCACCGAGCGGCTGGGGATCGGCTGCGTCTACAAGACCTCGTTCGACAAGGCGAACCGGACCAGCCGCTCGGGCGCCCGCGGCATGGGCCTGGACGCGTCGCTGCCGATCTTCGCCGAGATCCGCGAGGCGTTCGGAATGCCGGTGCTGACCGATGTCCACACCGCCGAGCAGTGCGCGCGGGTGGCCGAGGTGGTCGACGTCCTGCAGATCCCGGCCTTCCTGTGCCGGCAGACGGACCTGCTGGTGGCGGCGGCCGAGACCGGCGCCGTCATCAACGTGAAGAAGGGCCAGTTCCTCGCCCCCTGGGACATGGCGAACGTGGTGGAGAAGATCACCAGCGCCGGCAACGGCCGGGTACTGCTGACCGAGCGCGGCGCGAGCTTCGGCTACAACACGCTGGTGACCGACATGCGCGGCCTGCCGGTGATGGCGGCAACGGGCGCGCCGGTGATCTTCGACGCCACCCATTCGGTGCAGCAGCCGGGCGGCCAGGGCACCTCGTCGGGCGGCGATCGGCGCTTCGTGCCGGTGCTGGCGCGCGCCGCCGTGGCCGTCGGCATCGCCGGCGTCTTCATCGAGACCCACGACGACCCCGACCGCGCGCCCTCGGACGGGCCGAACATGGTGCCGCTGAACGATCTGGAGGCGCTTCTTTCCGACCTGATGGCGTTCGACTGGATCGCCAAGGAGCGGCCGCTCGCCGATTTCGGATAGGCCCCCCGCCCGCTCCCGCCGCGGTCAGATCTGCCGCGCCGCGTAGCCCTTCGCAACGATCGGGCCGGTGGGACGCCCGGTCGGCGATCCGCCCGCCTGCTCCAGCGTGATCTCGTAGAGCTGGTCGCCCGCCGGCGCCGGCAGGTCCGGTCCGTGCAGGACGGCCGAGCGCGCGGCCTCCACCAGGCCCAGCGAGACCGGACCGCGGTCGGCCGACGGCAGCGTCCAGACCTCCATCACGCGGCCCTGCGGGACCTCCACGTTCGACAGGAAGCGGATGCGCGCGGTGTCGTTGCCGAAGTCCTCGACCATCGCCCGCGGCGTGCCGGTGTCGTCGAGGAGCACGGCGATCACCACCGGCTCGCTCTGGCTGACCTGCCAGCCGATGCCGACGCCCGCCACGAAGATGAGCAGCGCCGCCGCCGCGGCAGCCCAGCGCGACGCCAGCCGGCGCGGCCGGTTCTCGTTGGCGGCGGGCTTGAGTCCCGGGGCCGGTGCGCCCCCGGAGGCGGACGACCGGTCGATCTCGGCGCCGATGCGCGCGGCGAACCCGTCGGGAAGCTCCTCCGGCGCGGCCGTCAGGTCGAGCGCCAGGTAGCGGTCGCGCGCCCGCGCCACCGCCCGGGCCAGCGCCGGCTCGGCGGGCAGCCGGCGCTCCACCTCCGCCGCCTCGCCGTCGTCGAGGAGACCGAGGACGAACTCGTCCGCCAGATCGTCGATGGGCCGGCTCATGACAGGCACTCCCGAAGGCTGAGGAGCCCCCGCCTGATCCACGACTTCGCCGTGCCCAGCGGGATGCGCCGGAGCGCCGCGATCTCGCCGTGGCTGTATCCGGCGACATGGGCGAGCAGCACGCAGCGCCGCGTCTCCGGCTCCAGCGCCTCCAGGCAGCCGCGCAGCCCTTCCGAATCCGGCAGGCTCTGCCAGACCTCCTCGGAGGCGGCGTGCTGGCGGGCGTCCTGCATGGCGGTCAGGTCCTCCGGCGGCACGATGGACAGCCGGCGGTCGTCGCGCAGGATGTTGAGGCAGCGGTTGCGCAGCACGGCGTAGATCCAGCCGCGGGCCGATCCCTCGCCGGCGCGGAACTGGGACGCCTTGCGCCAGACCTGCACCATGGCGTCCTGCAGCGCCTCCTCGGCGAGCTCGTGGCGCTGAAGCATCCGCCGGGCGACGCCGAGCAGCTGCCGGCCCTCGACCTCCAGGATGTCGCCCATCCCGGACCGCTCGCCGCGCCCGCAGGCGACGAGCGCGGCGCTGAGCCGTGCCTCCGCCGATGCGGCGCCCTCCGCCGTCCCGCTGGGATTGGTCTGGTCCATGACAGGTCCCGTCGTCGGCGCGCGCGGCGCGCGTCCACTCGCTTGATGTCTCATGACGAGACTGACACGGGCGACGGCGAAACGGATGCAAAAAAAGTTTCGCCCGCCTGCATCCAAACCGCTGGCCGCCGTGTCCTCAGGGGCGGTGCCGCATTCAGGCCCGCAACCAGGGAGACCTTCCAATGACCCGTTTCGCCCTTCTGTCGACCACCGCCTTCCTGCTGTCCACGGCCGCCGTCGCCGCCGCTCCCGCCGTCGGCCTCGTCGGCGACAAGACGCTGGTGATGTTCGACACGGAGACGCTGAAAGTGAGTGGCAGCATGGACGTCGACGGCGTCGACAGCCTCGTCGGCATCGACCTGCGTCCCTCCAACAAGACCCTCGTGGGCGTCACCCCGGACAACGTCGTCGTGACCATCGACACGAAGACCGGCAAGGCCAGCGAACTCTCCACCATGGACAAGCCGCTGCCGATGACCGACGCGCCGGTGATCGTCGACTTCAACCCGATGGCCGACAAGCTGCGCTACATGACCGGCACGACCAACCACCGGGTCGACGTCGACACCGGCGCGGTGACCGTCGACGGCAGCCTCGCCTTCGAGGCGAAGGACATGCACGCAGGCGAGGCACCGGCGATCGTCGCCGCCGCCTACATCAACTCGTTCGGCAAGCCGGAAAAGACGGCGATGTACGATATCGATTCCACCATCGTCGCCGTCATCCAGCAGACCTCGCCGAACGACGGCACGCTCGGCGCCATCGGCAAGCTCGGCATCGACAAGCCGGGCGACACCTACGCCTTCGACATCGCCACCGATGCCGACATGACCAACACCGCCTGGCTGGTCACCGGCGGCATGCTCTACGAGGTTGATCTCGCGAGCGGCAAGGCGACCGGCAAGGGCGCGATCGAGGGTGCCGGCGGCGCCATCCGCGACATCACGATCCTGCCGGCGATGTAGGCGGACGCAGGCCCGGCGGGCACTCCGCCCCCCGGGATCCGCCACCAGGCCACACGAGGGAGGCGCCCCCGCGCCTCCCTTCATGCCGTCTGCGCACAGCCCCGCCCCGGAGCCGGCGTCCACGCGGTTGACGCGACGCGGCAAACCCACTACCCGAACGTCATGCGCGGCCCTGCTGCGCGCCCGGCATCCCCGGATGCCGGCCAAGAGCGACCGCCGCGGGCCTGCCCGCCTCGATGCGGTGGCCTGGGTGCCCGTAGCTCAGTTGGTAGAGCATTCGACTTTTAATCGAATGGTCCTCGGTTCGAGTCCGAGCGGGCACACCAAACCACCTTCTGTTCAGAGACGCACGTGGCGCCCCCCTCGCCGGATGGCTCGACCCGACGGCTGTCAGGCCCCCGTCCTGATGTTGTCGAGCTTCTCGAGTATGCGCGTGATCAGGGGCCGCCTGGCCGCGAGCGGTTCACTCGGGGGCGTTTCCACGGCTTCTTTCGATGCGGCCAGCGCGGTCAGTTGCTGCACCTTCATGTTCAGCTCAACAACCTCCGTCCGCAGGCCGGCAACCGTGTCGCGCTCGCTTTTCAGCGATCGCAGGAGCGCGTGCAGGAGTCCGACGTCGCGCCTCGGCTCTCCCCTATCGGCCTGATCGAGAAGAGAGGATGCCAACGTCCAATCGCCCAGGCGGACGGCGGCCAAGGCCGCAAGCGGTACGAGCCGGCCGTCGGGAATGGCTTTCGAAACGGGAGCGTTCCAGGCGCCCTTGTATCGCTCCTGGACAATCCGGAGCATGCCCGCGAAATCGTCGCTCTCGAAGAGGCGCAGGTCGGCAACGGTCCGGTTGAACCGGGCGAATACCTTGCTCCACGCGGGGACGTCGGACACGTCCAGCGTCCGGCTCGCCTGAGCGGGGTGCAGGGAATAGACGGCCCCCGGCTTGTTGACGAGATACACGGGAAATCGACAGAACGTCTGCAGCTGGAAATCCATGTCGCTCGTGATTCCCGTGTGAAGATAGGGGAACCCGATAGCCAGCAAGCTCTGCCGTCTCCAGAGGATTGAAGTCCAGGAATAGTGACCGTAGATCATCCAATTTCGAAGATGGGTCTTCGGATCAAGCAATCCGAATTGAATCTTATCGGGATGCGGAGGGTATGTTTCAAGAACGTCGCCCGCCTCATTCCGGGCTTCGGTCATAAAGATAGCGGCGCCGGCCTGAGCATTTTCTTCCAGAAGAGAATATGCCACAAAGAGAAAATCCGGCAGCAGCCAATCGTCGTCCGCAAGCGGGACAAAATATTCAGTATCTATATGCTGAATGGCGCGAGCGTAATTCTGGTGCCCGCCGATATTATACTCATTTCGGGTATATTTGATCCGGCTATCGGCGGCTGCCCACGCGGTCACGAAGGGCCCCGTTTCGTCGGTCGACGCATTGTCAAAGACGTGCACCTGCAACGGAACGCGGGTTTCCGCCAACACGCTCTCGATCGCGTTCTGCAGCTTCTCCTTCCTGTTATAGGTGGGAATGACGACGGTGATGATGTTCATGAAAGGGCTCTTCTGGAGGGAACGCGACCAGCTTGACACGTGACGAGCTTAGCTGTTCAGAGGGCGCACGCTGCATTTCTGACCGTAACAAACCCGCAACGCAGCGATAAGGGTATGGACCTGAACGAGCCGTTACGGGTGGGGAAAGCGCGTGCTCCGTCGCGTGGGACGCTGGGCAACGATTGGTGCGCTGGATATGAAGGGCCATGAGGAAGCGATTCGATGTCGAACCGACGTCCATTCTGGGGGTTGTCACACTCCTGCGGAAGCCGGTCGGTGATGATCGCGGGCTCCTGGCGCGCCTCTTCTGCGATGAGGAGTTCAGGGAGTTGGGCTTGATGCCCAGCGTTCGCCAGATCAACCAGTCAAGGACGCGACGGCGCGGCACCATTCGCGGAATGCATTTCCAGCACCGCCCCCACGCGGAGGCAAAACTGGTCTCCTGCCTGAAGGGCGAAATTTTCGACGTAGCCGTCGACTTGCGGCGGTCGTCGCCGACCTTCTTGCAGTGGCACGGCCAGACCCTGTCGGGGGAGAACTTCCAGAGTCTCTATATCCCCCCGGGATGCGCCCATGGCTTCCAGACCCTGACGGATGACTGCGAGCTTCTCTACCTCCATTCGGAACCCTATCAACCGCAATGTGAGGGAGCCCTCAACGCGCTCGACCCCGCCCTGGGCATCGTCTGGCCGCTCGACATAACCGACATGTCCGACCGGGACCGTGCCCATCCGAATGTGGCTGCCGACTTTGATGGGATAGAGCCTTGAGGTGCCGCCATTGCGCCATGCCGGTCGACATTCCTTTCCTCGACCTTGGGGCAGCCCCGCCATCGAATGCCTATCTGAGCGACGAAGCGCTCAATCTGCCCGAGCGATGGTATCCTTTGCGGGTTGGGGTCTGCTCCAACTGCTGGCTGGTGCAGACCGAGGATTTTCCGCACTTCACCGAACTCTTCGACGTCAACTATGCCTATTTCAGCTCCTATTCGGCCGCATGGCTCAAACACGCCGCCGACTACGTCGACATGGCGATCGACCGCTTCTCGCTCGGTCACTCATCTCTCGTGGTCGAGGTCGCGGCCAATGACGGCTATCTCCTGAAGCATGCAAAGGCGCGGGGACTGCGCTGCCTTGGGATCGAACCCACGGCGAGTACGGCCGCTGCTGCACGCGAAAAAGGGATCGAGATCGTCGAAGGCTTCTTCGGAACGAAGATGGCCGCGGAGCTCAACGGGCGAGGCATTTCCGCCGACCTGATGACGGCGAACAATGTTCTGGCCCACGTGCCCGATATCAACGACTTCGTGCGAAGCTTCGCGATGCTGCTCAAGCCGCACGGCGTCGCGACATTCGAGTTTCCCCACCTGCTGGAACTCGTCCGGAACAACCAGTTCGACACGATCTATCACGAGCATTTCTCCTACCTGTCACTCACCGCCGTCGCGCGGATTTTCGACCAGAACGGTTTGAGAATCATCGATGTGGAGGAACTCACCACCCATGGGGGCAGCCTGAGGGTGTTCGCGGAGCGGCTCGATGCGGGCCGGATGATCGTCTCGGAGAACGTCGATCGGGTTCTCGCCCGTGAGGCCGGAGCGGGGATCGGCAAGGCGGCATTTTACGCCGAGTTCCAGCACCGCGCGGAGAAAGCAAAGAACGATTTTCTCGCCTTCCTCATTGAGTCGCAGCGCGCCGGACTGCGTGTGGCCGCCTATGGCGCCGCGGCCAAAGGCAACACGTTGCTGAACTTCGCCGGCGTAAGGCCCGACCTGATCCCCTACGTTGTGGACCGCAGCCCGTTCAAGCAGGGCAAGCTGATGCCGGGCAGCCGAATTCCGATCGTCGGAGAGGAGCGGCTTCTGTCCGACAAGCCTGATATTATTGTCATTCTACCGTGGAACATTGCGGACGAGGTATTGGCGCAGCTAGAGTACGTGCGGGATTGGGGTGCGCGACTCGTGACTGCGATACCAAACCTCACCATCAGGTGACGGATGATCCCCTACACCAAACCTTCCATTACCGCCCTCGAAGTGGCTTATGCCACTGATGCCGCCCAGAACGGATGGGGCGAGCACTGCTACGACTACATCGTGCGCTTCGAGCGCGCCTTCGCGGAGCACATCGGCGTCAAGCACGCGATCGCCACCTCTTCGTGCACGGGAGCTCTGCATCTCGGCTTCGCCGCGCTTCCGATAGAGGCCGAAAGCGAGGTCATCCTGGCCGACACGAACTGGGTGGCCTCGGTGGCGCCGTTGGTCCATCTCGGCATCAAACCCGTCTTTGTCGACATCCTGCCCGACACCTGGTGCCTCGATCCTGAAAAGGTAGAGCTCGCCATCACTCCCCGAACCAAAGCGATCCTCGCCGTGCACATCTACGGCAACATGTGCGACATGCAGAGGCTCAACGACATCGGCCGACGCTACGGCATCCCCGTGATCGAGGACGCCGCAGAGGCGATCGGTTCGTCACTTGGTGAGCAGAAGGCGGGCAGCATCGGGACCTTCGGATGCTTCTCGTTCCACGGAACGAAAACCGTGACCACGGGCGAAGGCGGGATGCTGGTCACTGACGACAGCGGCCTGTTCGAGCGGGCGCTGACGCTGTCGAACCACGGCCGCCGCCGCGGCGATACCAGACAGTTCTGGCCGGAAACCGTAGGCTACAAGTTCAAGATGTCAAACATCCAGGCGGCGCTGGGGCTGGCGCAGATGGAGCGCATCGATGAACTCATCGCGCGCAAAAAGCAGATCCTTGCTTACTATCGGGACGCCTTGAGAGATCTCCCCGTGACGCTCAATCCGAGCGACGGGTACGCCACCATGGGAGCATGGATGCCCACCGTTGTGTTCGACGAGGACACCGGCGTGACCTCGGATGTGGCGCGTGACAAATTCGCCTCCCACGATATCGACGCGCGCCCCTTCTTCCATCCCCTGTCATCGACCGGCCTGTTCGAGAGCAGTGGCGTGCACACACCCAACGCGCATCTCATATGCGGCCGAGCCGTCAATATTCCGAGCTACCACGACATGACCACCGACGATCAGGATCGGGTCGTCGAAGCGGTGAGAAGTTGCTTTCCCAGACAGGGTCGCCGTGGGCCTGCTTTGGTCGGCTTGGGCCGTGACTGACCACCGAGAGCAAACGAGAAGTACATGAACGTCGATGAGATCAAGCGATATTGGGAGACGCGGGCAGCTGATGACCCGAGTTCCCAGTCGACCACGCAGGACCATTTTCTCCGGAGCATAGAAGCACGCTCCATCATGGAGCAGATCCGAGCTCGTGGACCGAAACGGGTGGCGGATATCGGTTGCGGCGACGCGCGTACGACTGGTCAACTCGCCGACACATTCCCCGACGTTCTTTTTGAGGGAATGGACTATTCCGCTTCGATGATCGGGAACGCACAGCGTGTTGTTTCCCAGGCATCGCTGTCCAATTTGACCCTGTCGATTGCAGACGTTCTCGAGCCGCTTCCTCTCAAGGACCCGGTCGACCTGGCCTACACCAGTCGCTGTCTCATCAATCTGCCCGGATGGGACCTGCAGAAGCAGGCGATATCGAACATTCGAGACGCCGTGCGGCCGAATGGCTACTATGTGATGGTCGAGAATTTCGTTGAGGGTCAGGCGAATTTCAATGAGGTTCGGGAATCCTTCGGACTCCCTGCCATCGGGATCCGCGACCACAACACGTTCTTCGAGCGTGACCGGCTGATTGAATTCCTCCAGGAATCATTCGACGTCGAGTTCGAGCGGAACATCAGCAGCACATACTACTTAGTTAGTCGGGTGATATACTCCAAACTTTGCGAAGACTCCAATGAAAGCCCCGACTATTTCGATAAACATCATGAGTACGCCGCAGGCCTGCCTTTCGCAGGTGAATATGGCCCGGTGCGCATGCTAGTCCTGAGAAGAAAATGATCGATCCTCGTGGCCTCGATTTCATCACCAGATCCCTCGAGGACAAGTATTCCTACAATTTTTCCTGGCTCGGACGTCCGATCATCCAGTACCCTCAGGATATGGTCGCGATGCAGGAAATCATCTGGTCCGCGCAACCGGATCTGATCATCGAGACCGGTATCGCGCATGGCGGCTCCCTTATTTTTTCGGCAGCGATGCTGGAACTGAATGCAGCCTGCGGCGGCAATCCGGACGCTCAGGTCCTTGGCATCGACATCGACATCCGCGCCCACAACCGAAGCGCCATCGAAGCCCATCCGATGTTCAAGCGCATTTCGATGCTTGAGGGATCGTCCGTTGCACCGGATATCGTGTCGGAGGTTCACAGCCGCGCCAAGGGTGCCGGCAGCGTGGTCGTCTTCCTGGATTCCAATCACACCCACGCCCACGTCATGGCGGAACTCGAGGCCTACGCCGAGCTCACCACCGTCGGCAATTACTGCGTCGTGTTCGACACCATTATCGAAGATCTGCCGGAAGGTTCGTTTCCCGACAGGCCCTGGGACAAGGGCAACAGCCCCAAAACAGCTGTGAACGCCTGGCTGAAGACGCATCCCAACTTCGAGATCGACGAGACGATGAATACGCGCCTGCTCACAACCGTCGCGCCCGATGGATATCTTCGGCGCACAGGCTGAGACAGGAACGCCTTCCGATGTAGGCTGCGTTGGGCCAGGCTTGAGCCGAACCCGCCCGTCCGTGTCCGCCTCGGCGTCGAAGTAGGTCGGCACCAACACGCCGACGATCCGGCAGGTCCCCGCCTTCAGGGTAACGATGCCGGTTTCCGGATCGAGATGGATGGCTTCGCCCACCTCGGTCCCCACCCGGTTCAGGACCCGGCGTTTCGCCCCGGGCTGCATCGGCTTCGTTTGCGGCGAGCACTCCTCTTAGACCGCATAATCGGCGGCAGGCGCTCCGGTCGCGCCGGTGCCCAGAACGCTCGTGGCGGCGATCAGGACGAGACCGAGCGCCCTCACCTTCGCAAAAAGCCTGAGCCTTCCGCCGCGGACGGTGCGGCGGGCGCCATCCGGTCGGCCGGTCCTCGTGGGAGCGCTGCTGTTCATCGGGCTCATCGCGCTCCACCTCGATCCCGACCCGACGTCCGTCGGCCGACAGCACGGTTCGCGGTTCCCGTGACCGCGGCAAGCCTGGGGTTACCGGGGATCCTCCAACCCGGCCGATCCGGTGACGGGCGGGCCCGGCGGTGGCGAGGGGTCGCGGGGGCGCCGGCGCGAACGGCATTGGCTCCGGATTATACGCGGCGTATACTTGCTGCATGGCCCGGTGCGGCGGACCGTTCGATGCCCGTCGCGGAACGCAGAGGAAGGACGTATCCGGCATGCGACTCACCGACTTCAAGGCGCTCACGTTCGATTGCTACGGAACCCTGATCGACTGGGAGACCGGCATCTTCACCGGCCTCCAGCCGCTGGTGGCGAAGGTCCCCCGGACGCTCGGCCGCGACGACATCCTCGAGGCGCACGCCTTCCACGAATCCTCCACCCAGGCGCAGACGCCGGCCAAGCGCTATCCGGAGCTGCTCGCCGTCGTCTACAAGCGGCTGGCGGAGGAATGGGGCGTGCCGGTGAGCTGGGGCGAGTGCCTCGCCTATGGCGCCTCGGTGCAGGCCTGGCCCGCCTTCCCCGACACTGCCGAGGCGCTGCGCTATCTCAAGCAGCACTTCAAGCTGGTGATCCTCTCCAACGTCGACAATGGCAGCTTCTGGGCGAGCCAGCAGAAGCTCGGCGTCGAGTTCGACGCCGTCTACACCGCCGAGGACGCTGGCTCCTACAAGCCCGCCGACCGCAACTTCGACTACATGCTGAAGAACCTCGCCCGCATGGGCATCGAGAAGCAGGACATCCTGCACACCGCCGAGAGCATGTTCCACGATCACGGTCCGGCGAACCGCCACGGCCTCGCCAACTGCTGGATCTACCGGCGCTACGAGCAGGAGGGATTCGGCGCGACGATGAACCCCGGCGACATGCCGCGGTACGACTTCCGCTTCAATTCCATGGCGGACCTCGCCGAGGCGCACCGCCAGGAAATCGGCGGCTGATCGCAGCCGGGACGCGACGCAGGCGCCACCCGGCGCCTGCCGTCACACGGCGACGGAGAGCGGCTCGGTGAGGCGCGTCGACATCAGCGCGTCGACCACCCGGCGCCGGAACAGCTCGACGTGGGCGCCGGCCACGCGCTCGGCGGCGTTGGCGTCGCCGGCGCGGATCGCCTCGTACATCTGGCGGTGATCGGCCATCGTCTTCTCCAGATGGGTTTCCAGCCGCTCGTCGGCGCGCGCGCTCTCGCTGAAGCACAGGTGCGCGATCCGCTGGGTCTCGGAGAGGATCTGGTGATAGGCGGCGAAGATGCGCCCGGAATGGGCGGCCGCGCCGATCGCCGTGTGGAGGGCGTGGTTGGCGTCGTTGGTGGCGATGCTGTCGAAGGCCGCCGACGCCTTCTCGAAGGCGACGAGATGGATCTCGATCTCCTCCAGATCCTCCTTCGTGCGCCGCACGGCCGCGAGCCGCGTCGCCGCCCGCTGCAGGAGATCCAGCCCCTCGAAATAGTCGCGCAGGTCGGAGAGGTCGAGCATCGCCACCCGCGCGCCGCGGCCGCGCTGGATCGAGACGAGCCCCTCGGAGGAGAGCCGGATCAGCGCCTCGCGGATCGGCGTGCGGGAGACGTCGAACATGCGCGACAGCACCCCCTCCTCCAGCTCGCTGCCGGGCGCGAAGTCGAGGCGCAGGATGGCCGCCCGGATCAGGTGGTAGACGCTGTCGGGAGCCGCCTTGGGATCGTTCGCCGTCATGGGTCCTGCCTCGCCTTGCCGCCTGTGCGGAGTTCGCGTGTTGACGGATTATATACTTGGTGCATACGCTGTGTGAACCCAGAGGGCCCCAGCCGCGAGATCTCATGCAGCGACCGGAATGGATCATTGGCGTCGACGTCGGCGGCACCTTCACCGACCTCTACGCCTTCGAGCGCGCGAGCGGCCAGCTGGCCCTCCACAAGCGACCGAGCACCCCGGACAATCCGGCCGTCGCCATCCTCGAGGGGCTGCGCGAGCTGGCGGAGAAGGCCCGCTTCGACCCGGCGACCGTCGGCGTCCTCGCCCATGGGACCACCGTTGCGACCAACGCCCTGATCCAGCGGACCGGCGCGCCGGTCGCGGTCGTGACGACGCGCAATTTCCGCGACCTGCTGGAGATCGGCCGCCAGATCCGCCCCCGCCTCTACGATCTCAAGGCCGACCAGCCGGCCCCGCTCGCCGCCCGCGAACACCGCTTCGAGGTCGACGAGCGCGTCGGCGCCGATGGCGGCGTGGTGACGCCCCTCGACGCAGACAGCGTCGCGGCGGCGGTCGAAGCCGTGCGGGAGAGCGGCGCCGAGGCCTGCGCGGTCTGCTTCCTGTTCTCCTACCTCAACCCGGACCACGAGCGCGCCGTCGGCGCCAGCCTCGCCGCCGCCCTGCCGGACCTCTCGATCTCGCTGTCGTCGGACGTGCAGCCGGAGTTCCGCGAGTACGAGCGCTTCT
Organism: Amorphus suaedae; assembly: GCF_053629675.1. Taxonomy (NCBI): domain Bacteria; kingdom Pseudomonadati; phylum Pseudomonadota; class Alphaproteobacteria; order Hyphomicrobiales; family Amorphaceae; genus Amorphus; species Amorphus suaedae. Next base: position 828,438 of record NZ_JBRJIT010000001.1, read on the forward strand.
CCACGACGCTGCTCAACGCCTACCTGCAGCCGCTCCTGAACCGCTACATGCGCCACCTGCAGTCGGAGCTGACCTCGCTCGCCCCCGATGCCCGGGTCGGCATCAACCAGTCGAGCGGCGGCCTGATGTCGCCCGAGCGCGCTCGCGAATATCCCGTCCGCACCGCGCTGTCGGGGCCGGCGGCGGGCGCCATGGGCGCGATCAGCACCGCGCGGAAGGCATCGCGCGGCAACATCATCACCCTCGACATGGGCGGCACCAGCGCCGACGTCACGCTGATCCGCGACTACCAGGTGAGCACCGCCTTCGACCGCGAGGTCGCCGGCTTCCCCGTGCGCCTGCCGATGGTGGACATCCACACCGTGGGCGCGGGCGGCGGCTCGGTCGCCTGGTTCGACCGCGACGGGCTGATGAAGGTCGGACCGAAGAGCGCCGGCGCCGTCCCGGGTCCGGCCTGCTACGGCCACGGCGGCACAGAGCCCACCGTCACCGACGCCAACGCCGTGCTCGGCCGGCTCTCCGAGCGCGGCCTCCTCGGCGGCACGATGACCCTCGACACCGAGGCCTCGCGCCGGGTGATCGCGCCGGTGGCCGAGCGGCTGGGCTTCACGCCGGAGCGCACCGCCCAGGGCATGCTCGACATCGTGACCGCCAACATGGTCCGCGCGATCCGGGCGATCTCGGTGGAGCGCGGCCATGATCCGCGCGACTTCGCGCTGATGCCGTTCGGCGGGGCCGGCCCGCTGCACGCGAACGCCTGCGCCAAGGCCCTCGGCATCCGCGAGATCGTCGTGCCCTACTCCCCGGGCATCCTCTGCGCCGAAGGCCTGCTGGTCGCCGACCTGTCGGAGAACTTGGTCCGCGGCCAGCGGTTCCGGCTCGACGACGCCGCAGGCGAGCGGATCGTCGCGCTCGCCGAGGACATGATGGCCGAGGCCGAGGCCTGGTGGACGCACGAGGACGTGGCGACCGACCGCCGCTCCCTGCAGGCGGTGGTCGACATGCGCTACGCGAGCCAGAACTACGAGCTGCGCGTGCCCGTGGAGACCGACGGCCTGACGCTCCGCCCGCCGGAGGTCGACACGCTGAGGGCCGCGTTCTTCGCCGCCCACGACCAGGCCTACGGCTTCCACAATCCCGACGACCCGGTCGACGTGGTCGCGGTTCGGCTCACCGCCATCGGCCGCCTGCCCTCGCCCGGAATGCCGAGCGCCGCCGACGATGCCACCACCACGCCCACGCCGGTCGAGGTGCGCGACGTGTGGTTCTTCGATCCCGACCCGGTCCACACCCCGGTCTACGACCGCGCCACCTTCGCGGCCGGAACGGTGATCGAGGGGCCGGCCGTCATCGACCAGTTCGACGCCACCACGCTTGTCTTCCCCGGCGACGTGGCGCGCGTCGACGATGCGCTGAACATCCTGATGGAGATCGCTCAGTGACCGACGCCGCCCCGCAGATCGATCCGATCACGCTCGAGGTCATGGCAAGCGCCATGCGCTCCGTCGTCGACGAGACCTTCATCGCGCTGATGAAGAGCGCCTACTCGACCAACATCAAGGAACGCCACGACCACTCCACGGCCATCTGCGACCGCGACGGGCGGCTGATCGTCCAGGCGGACATGTCGCTGCCGATCCATCTGGGCTCGATGACGGGCCTGATGAAGGCGGTGCTCGCCAAGGTGAAGCCCGAGGAGATCGAGGAGGGCGACATCTTCGTCGCCAACGACCCGCATGTCGCCGGCGGAACCCACCTGCCCGACATCAATTTCGCAGCCCCCGTGTTCTTCGAGGGCGAGCTGTTCTGCTTCGTCTGCAACATCGCCCATCACGCCGACATCGGCGGAATGGCGCCAGGCTCGATGGCGGGCGGCATGTCGGAGATCTACCAGGAAGGCCTGCGGATCCCGGTCGTCCGCCTGTTCCGCAAGGGCGTCCTGCAGACCGACCTCTTCGACCTGTTCCTGCTGAACGCGCGCATCCCCGACGAGCGCCGCGGCGACCACTACGCCCAGATCGCCGCCGCCCAGCTCGGCGTGCGTCGGGTGAAGGAGATCGCCGGGCGCTACGGCCTGCCGACCATGCGCGCCGCGTTCGACGACCTGATCGCCCGCACATACCGGCGGATGCGGTCGGCCATCGCGGAGATCCCGGACGGCGTCTACGCGTTCGAGGACGTCATGGACGACGACGGTCTCGGCACCCAGAACATCCCGATCCGGCTCCGGATCGAGGTTTCGGGCGACCGCGCGGTGTTCGACTGGCGCGGCTCGTCGCCCCAGGTGAAGGGCAACATCAACGTGCCCATCAACGCCACCCAGTCGGCCGTCGCCTACTCGCTGAAGGCGCTGCTCGACCCCGAGATTCCCAACAACCAGGGCGTCATCGACTGCTGCGAGCTCATCACCGACCCCGGCAGCATCGTCGACTGCGTGGCCCCCGCCCCGGTCGCCGCTCGTGCCCACACCTCGCAGCGGCTGATCGACATGATCATCGGAGCGCTGGCCCCGGCGCTTCCCGACCGCGCCGTCGGCGCCTCCAACGGCGCCAACACCACCGCCGTGTTCTCCGGCATCGATCCGCGCAGCGGCAAGCCGTATCTCTACCTGGAGACGCTGGCCGGCGGCTTCGGCGGACGCGACGACCGCGACGGCAAGGACGGTGTCCAGGTGCACATCACCAACACGTCCAACCTGCCCATCGAGGCGATCGAGACCGAGTATCCGCTGCGGGTGGTGGCCTACGAGATCATCCAGGATTCCGGCGGCGCCGGTACCTACCGCGGCGGCGGCGGCCTGCGCCGGGTCATCCAGCCCCTCGATCATGCCTGCACCTTCAACGGCGCCGGCGAGCGCTTCCTGAACGCGCCCTGGGGCGTTTTCGGCGGCGAGGAGGGCCGGCCCGGGCGCTTTGCGCTGCGCACGCCCGCCGGCGAGGAGCCGCTTCCCGTCAAACCGTCGTCGGTCGACATCGGCCCCGACGAGGTCGTCGTCATCGAGACGCCGGGATCGGGCGGCTACGGCCCGGCCGACCGGCGCGACCCCGCGCTGGTGGCCGAAGACGGCCGCTCCGGCAAGTTCTCGACCGAGTTTCTGAATCGCCACTACCCGCACGCGGGGGTGACGCGCTAACCTGCTCGCCAGACCAACAAAAACAGGGCTTCACCTTCCAGAACCAGGGAAACTCAAAGCAATGAAATATAAGGCACTTTCGACCCTCGCCGCCGTCGGCATCGTTCTCGCCGGAACGCCGGCCTTCGCCCAGACGCTGAATTGGGACCTCGTCAACGAGTACGATCCCAACTCGATCCACGCCCAGGTGTCCGACAAGTTCATCGAGGAACTGAAGGCCGACTCCAACGGCGAGATCAACGTCACGGCGCACCACGGCGCATCGCTCGGCTACAAGTCCGTCGACCAGTTCGACGCGGTCGGCGACGGCGCGGTCCAGGTGGCGACGTCCTACATCGGCGCCTGGGCGGGCATCGACCCGGTCTTCCTGCTGCCCTCGCTGCCGTTCCTGGCGCCCACCACCCAGGACACCTGGGCGCTCTACGAGGCGGCCAAGCCCTATTACGCCAAGGTTCTGGAAGCGAACAACCAGGTCCTGCTGTTCGCCAACCCGTGGCCGCCGTCGGGCATCTGGGCGAAGAAGCCGGTCGACAGCATGGAAGCCCTGAAGGGCCTTAAGATCCGCACCTACGATTCCAACGGCACGGTGACCATGCGCGCCGCCGGGGCCTCGCCCATCCAGCTGTCCTGGGCCGACGTGGTCCCGCAGCTCGCGACCAACGGCATCGACGCCGTCCTGACCTCGGCCGACGGTGGCGCCGCCGCGCATCTCTGGGAGCACCTGCCGGTGTTCACGGAAGTGAACTACGCGATGCCGCTGCAGATCATGCACATGAACAAGGACACCTACGACTCGCTGACGGACGCCCAGAAGGAAGCCGTGCTCAAGGCCGCCAAGGCGGCCGAGACCTACGGCTGGGATCTCCTCGCCGAGCGGGTGAAGAACAACTACAAGACCATGCGCGACAACGGCATGACCGTGGTCGAGGACGTGTCGCCGGAATACATCGCCGCCCTGACCAAGGCCGGCGAGGAGTCCATGAAGGACTGGAAGGCGAAGTTCCCGCAGGCAGACGAACTGTTGGCCAGCTACGAGACGGCCCGGCCGAAGCAGTAGCCCGGGCAGCCAGACGGGCCGTTGCGCACCCGCGCAGCGGCCCTTCTTCATTGGCCGGCACGTCCCCGCCTGGTGGCCGTCCTGCTCCTGGCTGTCACGGATACCGACCGCACCACGGGACCTCAGGTCCCGCGCGCCGCGTCCGTCCCGCCACGATCACGGCGTCCGAAGACCCGGAGCGATCATGCGCATTCTCCAGTTCGGAGTGTTTGCCCTCTCCCGCCTCTCGGCGGTGCTTGCCGCGCTCATCCTGATCGGCATGGTCGGCCACGTCCTGTTCGAGATCATCCTCAGGACGTTCTTCGCCACCTCGACGTTCGTGCTCTCCGAGTTCGTCGGATACGGCGTTGCGGCGGTGACCTTCCTGTCGCTCGGCTACGCGCTGGAGCACGGCAGCCTGATCCGGGTGAACCTGCTGATCGGCCGGCTCGAGGGACGGGCCCTGCGCGTGTTCGAATGCCTCAGCGCCCTCGGCGCGCTGTTCGTCGTCAGCGTGCTGATCCGCTTCTTCTGGATCAGCGTCGAGCGCAACTGGGTGCGCGGACGGGTGTCGAGCTCGATCGCCGAGGTACCTATGTGGATTCCCGAGGGGCTCGTGCTCGTCGGCCTCGCCGTGTTCTGGCTGCAGCTCGTCGCCTACTTCCTTCGTCAGGTCACCGACACGGCACCGCCGGTCGCGCCCGACGATGCCGGCATCCCTCAGGAATAGCGGAGCAGCTTCATGGATGCCGTGATCTCCGCCGCCGTCGTCCTGGCCCTGATCCTGATCTATCTCGGGCTCGGCATCTGGGTGTTCGCGGGCCTGTTCCTGGTCTCGATCACCGGCCTGGCGTTCCTCCTCGACATGAACCTGACGCGCATCGGCACGATCGCCGCGTCGATCAGCTACCGCTACGCCTCCACCTGGGAGCTGGCCGCCATCCCGATGTTCATCTGGATGGGCGAGATCATCTTCCGAACCGACATCTCCGACCGGCTGTTCCGGGGGCTGGCGCCGTTCGTCGACAAGATCCCGGGCCGCCTGCTGCACACCAACGTGCTCGGCTGCACGCTGTTTGCCGCCGTCTCGGGCTCCAGCGCGGCCACCGCCGCCACCATCGGCAAGATCACCACAACCGAGCTCGCCCGGCGCGGCTACGACCGGGACCTCTCGCTCGGGTCGCTCGCCGGCGCCGGCAGCCTCGGCCTGCTGATCCCGCCCTCCATCGTGATGATCGTCTACGGCATCCTGGCGGAGGTGTCGGTCAGCCGGCTGTTCGCCGCCGGCGTGCTGCCGGGGCTGATGATCGCCAGCCTCTACTCCGGCTGGATCATGATCCGCGCCCTCATCAACCCGGAGATCGCGCCGAAGGGCGCCGAGACCTACACCTGGCGCGACCGGGTGAAGGGGCTCGGCAACATCTTCCCGATCATCGTGCTGATGGGGATCGTGCTGGGCTCGATCTACAGCGGCGTCTCGACGCCCTCGGAGGCGGCCGCCGTCGGCGTGGCGGCGGCGCTCGTCCTCGCGCTGGTCATGGGACAGCTGACGTTCCGCCTGTTCGTCGAAACGCTGATGGGGACGCTGCGGACGAGCTGCATGGTCTGCATCATCCTCATTTCCGCGGCGTTCCTGTCGACGGCGATGGGCTACCTGCACGTCCCCGCGAACGTCGCCAAGGCGATCGCCGCGCTGGATCTGTCGCCGATCGGCCTGCTCATCGTCCTGTCGCTGTTCTACATCGTGCTCGGGCTGTTCCTCGACGGCATCTCGATCGTGGTGATGAGCCTGCCCATCACCCTGCCGCTCGCCATGCAGGCGGGCTTCGACCCGATCTGGTTCGGCATCTACCTCGTCATCATGACCGAGATGGGCCAGATCACGCCGCCGGTCGGCTTCAACCTCTTCGTGCTGCAGGGACTGACCGGCGATCCGATCGGCCGGGTGGCCAGGGCCTCGCTGCCGTTCTTCTTCCTCATGTGCCTCGGCGTGGCGATCATCGCCGTCTTCCCGGAGATCGCGCTGTGGCTGCCCCGTCTGCTGTACGGCTGATCCGAAAGCTTGCCATGACCACCATGACCTTCGACGCCCTCGCCGTCTCCGCGCAGCTCGCGGATGCCCTCGCCGCGCCCGGCCAGCCTTTGCCCGCCTTCGAGGCGGCCGACCGGATCGCCGCCGAGCTTCTCGGCCACCGCCTGTTCACCATCCTCGCCTTCCGCGCCGCGGCCGGCGAGGTCGAGCGCATGTACTCCAGCCGGCCGGCGGAATACCCGCTGCTCGGCCGCAAGAAGATGGGGCCGACGCCCTGGGGCGACGTCGTCCTGAAGGGCGGCAAGCCCTGGTTCGGCGCCTCCGCCGACGACATCCGCTGGGCGTTTCCCGATCACGAGCTCATCCTGTCGCTCGGCTGCGAAACGATCCTCAACGCCCCCGTCCGCTTCGACGGACGGACGCTCGGGGTGATCAGCGTGCTCGATGGGCCGGGCGCCTACGCGGAGGGCGACCTGGCGCTCGTCACCCTGATGGCGCCCCATCTGGCCGCCGCCCTGCTGCTTTCCGACCAGACACTCTAGGAGATCTCACGTGACATCCTTCATCTTCGAGAACGCATCGGTGCTGGACGTGGAGGCGGGAGACATCCTGCCGGACCGCACCGTGCTGGTCCGTGACGGACGCATCGCCGAGGTCTCGGACGCGAAGGTCTCGGCCTCCGATGCGACCCGCATCGATCTCAAGGGCAAGACGCTGATGCCCGGCCTGATCGACTGCCACGTCCACGTCACCGCGTTCACCGCCAACTTCGCCGAGCTCGCCCGCACCTCGCCCTTCTACGTCGCCGCCAAGGCCGGCGAGATCATGAACGGCATGCTGAAGCGCGGCTTCACCACCGTGCGCGACGTCGGCGGCGCCGACCACGGCCTGTCCCGGGCCGTCGAGGAAGGCGTGTTCGACGCGCCGCGCCTGCAGTTCTGCGGCAAGGCGCTGTCGCAGACCGGGGGCCACGGCGACGTCCGCGCTCCCGGCGTGGAGGCCTACGACACCGCCTACGCCCAGCCCGGCCTCGGCTACATCGTCGATGGCGTTCCGGAACTGCGCCGCGCCGCCCGCGGCGAGGTCCGCCGCGGCGCGCACCTGATCAAGATCATGGGCGGCGGCGGCATCTCCTCGCCCACCGACCGGATCACCTCCGACCAGTTCTCCGAGGAGGAGATCGCCGCGGTGGTCGAGGAAGCGGAGATGGCGAACCTCTACGTCGCCGTCCACGCCTACACCGCGCGCTCTATCGAGCGCTGCGTAAAGCTCGGCGTGCGCTCCATCGAGCACGGCAACCTCGCCACCGAGCAGTCGATCGCGCTGATGAAGAAGCACGGCGCGATCCTGGTGCCGACGCTGGCGATCTACCGGGCGCTCGTGGAGGAAGGCGTGAAGGCCGGCCTCCCCGAGGAGCTCGTCGACAAGACCTACGAGGTGCTGGACGCCGGCATCAACGCCGTCGAGATGGCCTACAAGGCCGGCGTGCCGATGGCCTACGGCACCGACCTGCTGGGCATCATGCACCGGCGCCAGCTGACCGAGTTCGGCCTGCGTGCCGAGGTCGTCAAGCCGGTGGACCTGGTGCGCGCCGCGACCATCAACGGCGCCCGCCTGATCCGGCGCGAGGCCGACCTCGGGCTGGTGCAGGACGGCTACCTCGCCGACATGATCGTGGTCGACGGCAACCCGCTCGACGACATCCGCATCATGGAGGATCCCGAGCGCTCGCCGAAGCTGGTCATGAAAGAAGGCAAGGTGTTCGTGAACCACCTGTAGACCGCACCGACACCCGGGCGGGGGTGGCGCCGCCTCCCGCCCGGTTCCGTCTCGCCGCTTTCGGGGAATGACGGGACCCGGTGGACGACGTAGACGGAGACGGCTTCGGCGGCACCCGCGCGCCAATGCGCCCCCGTCCTCGCCTCCACCCAAAGTTTATGCAACAAGGGCCCACCCGCTGCCCACGGTATGTTCCGCGCGGGAAATTGTGGCCCGATGCCGATGTGCTGGGGATTGCCCGCTTCGATCGTGATGGCTGGCGCCGGCACGCTCGCGACAGCCGCCACGATCCGAAGGCCGCTCGCGATTCCGCTGACCATCGGCTACTTCACGCTGATGGAGGGGCTGCAGGTGGCCGGCTACCTGGTCGTCGATCAGTGCGGCAGCGCGCTGAACCAGACGATCACCCTGCTCTCCTACCTCCACATCGTCTTCCAGCCGTTCGTCATCAACGCGTTCGCGATGGAACTGGTGCCCGCGCCGGTTCGTGCCCGGGCCCGGCTGACCGTCTACCTGCTGTGCGCCGCGTCGGCCGCCGTGATGCTGCTGCAGCTCTATCCCTTCGACTGGGCGGGCCTGTGCAGGCCGGGCAGCACGCTCTGCGGACCGGCGCTCTGCACCGTCTCCGGCACGTGGCACATCGGCTGGGACATCCCGTACAACGGGCTGATGGCGCCGTTCGAGCGCCTCGTGGGCTTTCACGCGGCCTTCCCCACCTATGCCCTCGCGATCTTCGTCCTGCCGCTCTTCTACGGGGCGTGGCGGTTCGTGATCTTCCACGCCATCTTCGGCCCGGTCCTCGTCAGCCTGCTCACCGACGATCCCAACGAGATGCCCGCGGTGTGGTGCCTGTTCTCCGTGGCGATCGTCGTGGCGAGCCTCAGTCCGTGGCTCTGGCGAAAGCTGGAGTGGCGGGCGCCGGCGATCTCCAGCGGCTGACGCCGTTCCCGTTCCGGGCGGCGGCGTCGCGGACGAGGAGAAGCGCGCAAGATCCTGTTTCCGAAGTCGTTTTCGGGAAGGACGGGCGGGGCCGCCGGGCCGGGAACGCCCCTCAGTCGCGCGACAGCGCCACCACCGGATCGAGCTGCGAGGCGCTGCGCGCCGGCAGGTAGCCGAACACCACGCCGATGGCCGTCGACGTCAGGAACGCCAGCACGATCGACGTCTGCGAGTAGACCAGGCTGAAGCTGGTCCCGAGCGCGGAGAACGCGACGCCGATCGACAGCGCCAGCGCGATCCCGAGCACGCCGCCGATCAGGCAGACCAGCACCGCCTCGATGAGGAACTGCTGAAGGATGTCGCTCTGCCGCGCCCCCACGGCCATCCGCACGCCGATCTCGCTGACCCGCTCCGACACCGACACCAGCATGATGTTCATGACGCCGATGCCGCCGACGATCAGCGAGATCACCGCGATCGCGGCGATCAGCAGCGTCAGGGTCTCCGTGGTCGAGGTGATCGTCTGGCGGATGTCGTCGGTGTTGAGAATGAAGAAGTCCTTCGACTTGTGGCGCAGCGTCAGGAACTGCACCACCGCCTGCTCGGCGAGATCGGTGGCGGTGTCGTCGGCAACCCGCACGGTGATGGAGCGGAGCGAGGTGTTGCCGAGGAAGCGGGCCTGCACGGTCTTGTAGGGCATGTAGAGCGACAGGTTGCTCGACGAGCCGAAGCCGCCCTGCTGCGCCTGCATCACCCCGACGATGCGGCACGGCACGGTGCCGACGAGGATCACCTTGCCGATCGGGTCGGTGCCGTCGCCGAACAGCGTCGACATGGTGTTGTCGTCGATGACGACGTCCTGGGCCATCTCCCGCGAGGCCTTCGCGTCGAAGAACTGGCCCTGGGCGAGCTTCGTGCCCTTCACGTCGAAATACTGCGCGCCGACGCCGTTCACCAGGGCGTTCGCCTCGAGCGTGCCGTAGCGCACGGTGCTGTTGGTCGACACGGTCGGCGTGACCGCCGCCACGTAGGGCTGCTGGGCGAGCGCGTCGGAATCGGCGATCACCAGCGTCTTCACCTTGCCAGAGCGGACGTCGCCGAAGCTCTCGCCGGGGAAGATCTCCAATGTGTTGGTGCCGAGGCTGGAGATGTTCTCCAGCACCTTCTGGCGCGACCCCTCGCCGAGCGCCACCACGCACACCACCGAGGCGATGCCGATGATGATGCCCAGCATCGTCAGGAAGGTGCGGAGCTTGTGGGCGCGCATGGAGAGCAGCGCCATGCGCAACGCCTCCCGGGCCCGGTCCGCGAGCGCGCCGATCCCGGCGCCGCGGCGGCGCGGGCCGGCCGGAGCCACCGCCGGCGCCGGATCCGCCGACCGGCCCGCGCCCTTCTCGGTACGGGTGTCGGAGATGATCTCGCCGTCGCTGATCTCGATGATGCGGTCGGCGCGCGCCGCCACGGCCGCGTCGTGGGTGACGATGACGACCGTCTTCCCCTCGGCGTGGAGTTCGTCGAGGATCTTGAGGACCTCCTCGCCGGACTGCTTGTCGAGGGCGCCGGTGGGCTCGTCGGCGAGGATCACCTCGCCGCCGTTCATCAGCGCCCGGGCGATCGACACGCGCTGCTGCTGCCCGCCGGAGAGCTGGCCGGGGCGGTGCTCGGTCCGCTCGCCCATGCCGAGCCGGTCCAGCAGGGCGCCGGCTTGCTCCTCCCGCTCGCGCGGAGAGCGGCCGGCATAGATCGCCGGGATCTCGACGTTGCCGAGCGCCGTCAGCTCGGCCAGCAGGTGATAGCGCTGGAAGATGAAGCCGAAATGCTCGCGGCGGAGCTCGGCGAGTTCGTCGGGATCGAGCTGCCCGGTTTCACGGCCGGAGATCGAGTAGCGGCCGGAGGTCGGCCGGTCGAGGCAGCCGAGGATGTTCATCAGCGTCGACTTGCCCGAGCCGGACGCGCCGATGATGGCGACCATCTCGCCCCTGTCGATCGTCAGGTCGACGTCCTTCAGGACGGCGAGCATGCGCTCGCCGGCGGGAAATTCGCGCCTGAGCTTTTCGACGACGATCAGCGGCTCGCCCACGGCAGCTAGAACCCCATCGGCGAGCGGGGACCGCGCCGGCCCCCGCCCCTCGCGCCGGCCGCGCCAACACCCAGCTCTCCCGTCACGACCCGGTCGCCCTCCTCAAGCCCGGAGATGACCTCGGCGGTGACGTTGGTGTTGAGGCCGATCCCGACCTTGCGCGCGCTCACCTGCCCGTCGGCGCCGAGCACCCGCACCTGGTAGGTGCCGTCGGCGTTGCGGCTGGTGAGGGCGGCGGACGGGATCGTCAGCGCGTCCTTCGCCTCGCCGACGACGATGTGCACCTCCGCCGTCATGTAGGTCCTGAGCCGGCCGTCCGGGTTGGGAACGTCGAAGATGCCGTTGTAGTAGATCGCCGACGAAGAGGACGACGACGACGAACTGGCCGAACTGCTCGACGTCGAGACGGCGCTGTCGCTGGTGATCGTCTCCGGCGCCGGCTCGATCTGCGAAAGGGTCGCGTCGTAGCGGGTGTCCGGATCGCCCAGGATGGTGAAATAGATCGGCTGGCCGGGCCGCACCTTCACAACGTCGACCTCGGAGATCTCGGCGCGCACCCGCATCGTGTCGAGCTGGCCGAGGATGACGATGGTCGGCGCCGACTGGGACGCGTTGACCGTCTGCCCCTCCTGGGTCACCACCCAGAGCACGGTGCCGGAAATCGGCGCGGTGATGCGCGTGTAGTCGAGGTCGACCTTGGCCGTCTCGACGGCCACCTCGGCCTCGGAGATCTGCGCCTTCAGCGCGGCGATCTGCGCCTTGGTGGCGGCGAGCGACTCCATCGCCGTCTCGAACTCGTCGCGCGAGGTGGCGTTCTGCTTGAACAGCCGCTCCTGCCGCCCGAGCGAGGATTCCGCATAGGTCAGGTTGGCGGTCTTCTCGTCGAGCTGCGCCCGCATGTTGTCGAGCTGGGCCTCGGAGGTCCTGAGGGCGTTCTCCTGGGTCACGGAATCGATCTGCGCGATCAGGTCGCCCTCGGCCACCGTGTCGCCGACCTTCACGTCGACCGAGGTCACGCGCCCGGAGACCTGGGCGCCGACCGCCACCAGCTTGACGGGCTTGAGGGTGCCGGTGGCGAGCACCGTCAGCTCGATGTCGCCGCGCGTCACCGGGACGCTCAGCACCGTCGGCGCCTCCTCGGCAAAAACCCTTGGATAGAGGTACCAGCCCGCCGCGCCGCCCGCGATCAGCAGGACGAGCAGGACCCAGAGAAGCCGCCGCCGGCGCGGTCTGCGCGATGCCGCCATCACGACCGTCCCGGAAGGATCGACCGCGGCGCCCCCTTCCCGGCCGACGCGGGCTGCAGGGCGGGCGCGACCGGCGGCAGCAGCGGCTTCGCAAGGCGCGGCCCAGTGTTCTTGTCGACCACTTCGGGTGTCGACGTGTCGACCGTTCCGCTCCAGCCGCCGCCCAGCGCCTTGTTGAGGGCGATGTAGTCGGTGGCGATGGCAACCCGGCTCTGGATCAGGGAATCCTCCGCGGAATAGAGCGACCGCTCCGCGTCCAGCACGTCGAGGAAGCTCGACGCGCCGGTCTTGTAGAGCGACTGGGAGAGCGACGCGGCGCTGCGGTAGGAGGCGGCCGACGAGGCAAGCTTCTGCCGCCGGATGCGCTCCTGGGCGAGCGCCACGACGGCGTTCTCGACGTCCTCCAGCGCGGTCAGCACCGACGAGAAATAGGCGAGGTAGTACTCGTCGCGCACCGCCTTCGCGGCATCGACGGCGGCCTTCAGCTGACCGGCATTGAACACCGGCACGGAGAGCGACGGCCCGAACGACCAGCTGATGCTGGAATTCTGCGCGAGGTCGCCGATCTCCACGCCAGACGTCGAGATCGCTCCGGTGAGGCTGACGCTCGGATACCGCGCCGCCTGCGCCTGGCCGACCCGCGCCGTGTACTGCGCCAGCTGGCGCTCGGCGAGCCGCACGTCCGGACGGGCGAGCAGAATGTCGGCCGGGATGCCGGTGGGCACCGGCAGCTTGGGCGACGGGATCGGCTTCGGCTTCTTCATCCGTTCGGCAACCGCGTTCGGCGCCTGGCCGAGCAGCACGCCGAGCCGGTGCACGGTCTCGGCGTAGGAGGCGCGCAGGGTCGGGATGTTGGCTTCCGTGCTCGACGCCTGCCCCTCGGCGTTGGCCACATCGAGACCGGAGGCGCTTCCCTCGCGGAACTTGGTGCGCGTCAGGCCGGACGTTTCGCGCTGGGAGGACGCGGTGCGCTGGGCGAGCGCGATGCGCGCCTGGTAGCCGCGCGCCATCACGTAGTTCTCGGCGACATCGCCGATCAGGGTCAGCAGCGTGTTGCGCAGCTCTTCGGATGCCGCGTCCAGCCCGTACTTCGCCGCCTCGACGGCGCGGCGGTTGGCGCCGAACAGGTCGAGCTCCCAGCTGGCGTCGAAGCCCGCTTGGTACTGGTCGAACGCGCCCCGCACGGTGACGTCGCCGCCGCTGGAGACGTTCGACCCGTTCTTGGCGCGGGTGTAGGAGCCCGAGCCGTCGACCGACGGGAACAGCGTGCCCACCTCCTGGCGGTAGGTCGCCCGCGCCTCGCGGATCTTCGCCTTGGCGGTGCGCACGTCCAGATTGCTCGCGACCGCCTCTTCGATCAGGGCGGTCAGCAACGGATCGTCGAACCGCGTCCACCACTCCGACAGCTCCGGCGGCTTCTCCGTCGTCACCGAACCGATGTGCGTCCACTGGGCCGGCACCGCCAGCAGCGGCGTCTGGTAGTCGGGTCCGACCGCGCAGCCGGCGAGCGCAGCCGAGGCCGAGACGACGAGCAGGAGCCGGCGGGCGTGGCGCGACGTCCGCGACGGGGCAGCGGAAGCAGATACTGTTACTGGGCGGGTCATGCCGGTCCGTGTCTCGTCTTCAAGGGATGTCGGGTGCCAGGAGCAAATCGGCAGTATCTCGGTCTAGCTTGCGTCAGCCCCGGTCATGTCGGTCCGGCGGGCGAACATCCGCCGCACCGCCACGAAGAGAAGCGGCGCAAAGAAGATGCCAAGCAGGGTCGCCGCGATCATCCCGCCCATCACGCCGATACCGATCGAGTTCTGGCTGCCCGATCCCGCGCCGGTCGCAATGGCAAGCGGGGTCACACCGAGGATGAACGCGAACGAGGTCATCAGGATCGGTCTGAGCCGTTGCCGCGACGCTTCCAGGGTCGCGGTGATCAGTCCCTTGCCCTGTTTCTGCCCGTCGATCGCGAACTCGACGATCAGGATGGCATTCTTCGCCGCGAGACCGATCGTGGTGAGGAGGCCGACCTTGAAATAGACGTCGTTCGACTGGCCAAACAGCGTCGCCGCCAGCAAGGCACCGAAAATTCCGATCGGCACGGTCAGGACGACGGCAAGCGGGGTCGTCCAGCTCTCGTAAAGCGCCGCCAGCGCAAGAAACACGACGAGGAGCGAAATGGCGTAGAGCGAGAGCGCCTGGCTGCCGGCGAGTTGCTCCTGGTGGGAAAGTCCGGTCCACTCGAAATTGAAGCCTTCCGGCAGGCTGTTCACGATGCGGGTCACTTCGTCCATCGCGTCGCCCGAACTCACGCCGCTTCCGGCCGAGCCCTGGATCTCCACCGCCGAAAGCCCGTTGAAGCGCTCCAGTCGCGGCGAGCCGTAGGTCCATGAGCCTGTCGCAAAGGCGGAGAACGGGACCATCGCCCCGTCTTGGTTGCGGACATACCAGCGGCCGATATCCTCCGGCTGCATGCGAGCCCCCGCCTCGCCCTGCACGTAGACCGGCTTGATTCGCGTTTCATAGATGAAGTCGTTGACATAGTTGCCGCCCCACGCGGTCGACAATGTGGCGTCGATGTCGGCCAGCGCCAGCGAGAACGCGCTCGCCTTCTCCTGATCGATGTCGACGTGAAACTGGGACGTGTCCTCCTGGCCGTTCGGGCGGGTGCTCGTCAGGAGCTGGCTCTGGGCCGCCTGCCCGAGCACCTGGTTGCGCGCGTCGATGAGCGCCGCGTGGCCGGCACCCCCGGCGTCCTGGAGATAGAAATCGAAGCCGCCGGAGGTTCCGAATCCCTGGATCGGCGGCGGTGCGAGCGCGAAGACCTGGCCCTCCTTGAACTGCGAGAATGCCGCCATGGCGCGGCCCGCCACCGCCTGGGCCGTCGCTGCCTTGCCGGTCCGGTCGTCGAAATCCTTCAGCTTCACGAAGGCAAGGCCAACGTTTTGCCCCTGGCCGCCGAAGCCAAATCCGACGGTCGACAGGATGCCGTCGACGTAATCGCTCTCCTGATCGAGGTAATAGTCGGTCACCTTGTCCAGGACGCGCTGCGTGCCCTCCTGGGTGGTGCCCGGGGGCATCTGCACGCTGGTCAGCAGGATTCCCTGGTCCTCTTCAGGCAGGAACGAGCTTGGCAGGTCCATGAACAGAACGCCCGCCCCGGCCACGAACAGCAGGAAGACGATCAGGAACCGCGCCGGCCGGTTGAGCACGCCCCCGACAGACGACTGATAGGCGCGCGTCGTACGGTCGAAGTTCCGATTGAACCAGCCGAAAAAGCCGGTCTGCTTGTGGCGTGCCGATGCCGGCTTGAGCATCGTGGCGCAGAGCGCGGGCGTCAGGATCAGGGCCACCCCGACCGACAGGACCATCGCGGAGACGATCGTCACCGAAAACTGGCGATAGATGATGCCGACGGAGCCGGAGAAGAACGCCATCGGCACGAACACCGCCGAAAGCACCGTGGCGATGCCGATCAGTGCCCCGGTGATTTCGTTCATCGACTTGATCGTCGCCTCCTTCGGCGACAGTCCCTCCTCCTCCATCACCCGTTCGACGTTCTCCACCACCACGATGGCATCGTCGACCAGCAGCCCGATCGCCAGCACCATGGCGAACATGGTCAGCGTGTTGATCGAATAGCCGGCCAGCGAGAGGATCCCGAACGTCCCCAGCAGGACGACGGGGACGGCGATCGTCGGGATGAGCGTCGCCCGGAGGTTCTGCAGGAAGAGGAACATGACCAGGAAGACGAGCACGATCGCTTCGAACAGCGTCCGCACCACTTCCTCGATGGAAAGCTCGACGAACGGCGTCGTGTCGTAGGGATAGACCACCTCGACGCTGGCGGGCATCGTGCGGGCCATCGCGTCGATCTCCGCGCGCACCGCCTCGGCGGTGCTGATCGCGTTGGCGCCCGTCGCCAGGCTGATGGCGAGACCCGCCGCCGGCATGCGGTTGAACTTCGCCGCGGTATCGTAGCTCTCCGCGCCGATCTCGACCGTCGCAACGTCGTTGAGGCGGACGAGTGAGCCGCCGGACGTGCTCTTGAGAATGATGTTCTCGAATTCGGCCACCGTGGTGAGCCGGCTTTTCGCCGTCAGCGTGACGTTGAGCTGCTGGCCCTTGGATTGCGGCATGCCGCCGATCTGGCCTGCCGAAACCTGGGTGTTCTGGGCCTCGATGGCGCTCGTCACGTCGCTCGGCATGAGCGCGTACTTTTCGAGCTTGTCCGGATCGAGCCAGACGCGCATGGCGTAGCCGGAGCCGAACAGCCGTGTGGATCCCACCCCGGCGATGCGCTTCAGACTGTCCTCCAGCGTACCGCTCACGTAATCGGCGATGTCGGTCGACGTCATCGACCCGTCGGTCGAGACGAAGCCGATCACCATCGCGAAGCTGTCGGAGGATTTCGTCACCGTCACGCCGGTGTTGCGGACCGCCTGGGGAAGCTGCGATTCCACCAGCTGCAGCTTGTTCTGCACCTGCATCTGCGCGACGTCGGGATCGGCATCGTTCGTAAAGGTCAGCGTGATCGACGAGCTGCCGGTCGAGGTCGACGACGAGGTCATGTAGTCGAGATTGTCGATGCCGGTCATGCCCTGCTCGATCACCTTGGTGACCGAGTTCTCGACCGTTTCCGCATCGGCGCCGGTATAGGTGGCGCTGACGCTGACGGTCGTCGGCGAGATCTGCGGGTACTGCGAAATCGGCAGCGTGTAGACGGCAAGCAGACCGCCGAGCATCACGACGATCGCGATGACCGCTGCGAAGATCGGCCGCTCGATGAAGAAGCGCGACATGGAGATCCTTAACGCTTGCCGGACGGCGGCGACGTTGCCTCGCCGGCAACGGGTTTGACCTCACCGGTCACCTCATCCAGCTCGACCTCGGTCACCTTCACGGTCTGGCCGTCCTCGACCGAGGCTGCGCCCTCCACCACCAGCCGGTCACCGTCGGAAACGCCGCTGTCGACGAGCCAGTCGTTGCCGACGGACCGCTGCACGCTCAGCGTTCGACGCTCCGCCTTTCCATCGGCATCCACGAAAAGGGCGGTCGCCTCGCCGCTCCGATTGTGGCTGACCGCGCGCTGGGGAAGCAGATAGCTGCCCTCCGACACGCCCTCCTCGAGGCTTCCGCGCACGTACATGCCGGGCAGAAGCAGCCGGTCGGGGTTTGGAAATTCGGCGCGCACGGTGAAGGTGCCGGTCTGCTCGTCGATCACCGAGTCCCTGAACTCCAGCTCGCCCACATGGTCGTAGATCGAGCCGTCCTCAAGCTTCAGCTTCACCGCGATGTCCTCGCCGGACGTGGAGATCCGACCCTCCGTGACGGCCCGACGAAGCTTCAGGAGGTTCGTGCTCGACTGGGTCACGTCCACGTTGATCGGGTCGAGCGTCCGGATGGTCGTCAGCTCGGTCTCCTGATTGGCGGTCACGAGCGCCCCCACGGTGACGCTCGACACGCCGATCCGCCCGCCGATGGGCGCCCGGACGGTGGTGTGGTCGAGATTGATCTTGGCGGTCTCGACGTCCGCCCTGGCGGACGCCACGTCGGCCTTCGCCTGCAGAAGCTCCGACTGCGCGTCGTCGACCTCCTGTTTCGACACGGCGCTCTGCCGGACGAGGTTTTCGTAGCGCTCGACTTTCGCCTGGGCGCTCGGGACCACCGCCTCGCTCTTCTGCAGCACCGCGCTCGCCGCGTCGTACGACGCCTGATAGGTTGACGGATCGATCTGGTAGAGGACGTCGCCGGCCTCGACCTCGCTCCCCTCCTTGAAGAGGCGCTCGCGAATGATGCCGCCGACCTGGGGCCTTACCTCGGCCACGAGCGAAGCCGCGGTTCGCCCCGGCAGTTCCGCCGTGATCGTGACCGATTTCGGATGAAGGACGACGACGCTGACCTCATGCACCATCTCGCCCTTGCGCGGCGCGCCTTCGGTTTGGTCGTTGCATCCGGAAAGCGCCCCGGAAACCGTCAGCAGCAGCCCCACAAGGGCCGCGCGACGACAGCGAGGAAAGCGCCCGGAGCCCCGCTCGGCCGTCGATCTTGTGAGGAATGAAACCAATGTGCACCTATTTACGAAACTAAAGGGTACCCTTAATATTCGGATGCACTCAAGTCAATCGAGAGTGGGAACGCGCGGATGGGCACGCGCCCTACGCAGGGCACGGTGAGGAGAACGGAAATCGTTGCAGAGAAGACCGTGGGCCGGCGTCCGCGCGGGCGGCCGAAGGTGCGGCCCGATAGCGAACAGAGCGAAACGATCATCCGCTCGGCGCAGGCGCTGTTCGTGGCAAGGGGCTACGGGCAGACCACGATGGATGACATCGCCGCGCACTGTAACGTCTCGAAACGGACGATCTACCGGCTGTTTGCCGGCAAGAGCGAGCTGTTCGCCGCGATCGTGCGGATGCACCGACCGTCCATGCTGGATCTTCCGGGCGACTACGAGGGGATGGCCGCCGGCGAGGCCCTTGAGCGCATCTTCCGGATCGATCTGGATCCCGAGGCGGAGATGGAGAGACTGGCGCTTCTTCGGCTCGTGCACGTGGAATCGGCGCAGTTTCCCGAGTTGCACGAGATCATGACGCGCGAAGGCGCCGTCGTTTCACATGCCGATCTGGCGGCGTGGCTCGCCGCGCGAACTGCAGCCGGCGAACTGGCGGTCGACGACGCCGGCGTCTGCGCCCGCATTCTGATGGACATGATCTTCGGGGCGCTCGCGATGAAAGGGCCGGACTTTCCGGGAACGCCGGTGGGCCCTGACCGCGCCCGTCACCTGCGGCGGTGCATCTCGATCTTCCTGCACGGGGTGGCGCGCGACGGATAGCCCCGGCGATGCCCCGGAGGGCGTCGCCTGGTGCTCGGTCGCGACGATCGTCGGCCCGTCAAGCCGCGCCCGATCGGCGGCCCGACATACCACCGCACGGAAGACGCGGGGCGACGAGCCCCCCGGAGCGCGCCGCCGCGCCTCAGAACCGGTAGCCGAACCTCAGCGATCCGCCGTGGGACTGGTAGCCGTCGGCGAAGGCGCCGTCATACTGCAGCTTGAGCTGCATGCCGTGCACCTTCTGCATGTCGATGCCGGCGGTGACCCGGCCCACCGTGTCGTTGATCGGCATGACGGTGGTGAACTGGTCCATGGCGGTGATGCCGGCGAAGCGGGCCTTCGATTCCCACTGGTCGTCGGACAGGAACGACACGCCCAGCCCCGCGAACAGCCGCGCCGGCAGGTCGGCGGACATGTCGAGGCGGCGACCGAACTCCACCCCCGGCGTGACCGCGAACACCGTCTTGGTGGCGTCGTCGACGATCAGGTTGAGGGCGCCGGCGCCGGTCTCGGTGTAGCCCTTCTGGTGCACCGTGATCACGTCGAGATCGACCATCGGCCGCATGTAGAAGCGCTCGTCGAATGCGAATTCGTAGGACGCGCGCGCCCGACCGAAGGCGAACGCTGAGGACGGCTCGGCCTCGGCCACCGTCGACAGCGTGCCGAGCGCCAGGTAGCGCGAGGAATCGCCCCACGTGTAGCCGGCGCCGCCGGCCAGCGCGAACAGCCAGGAGCCCACCTCCTTCTTCAGCGCCGCGGCGGCGGTGAACGAGTTGGCCTCCACCTTCTCGGTGCCGGCGTCGTTGCGCAGCCAGGAATCCTCGTAGGTCAGGCTGCCGCCGAGGAACCAGCCGTCGCCCAGCGCCTTCTGGCCGCCGGCGGCAAAGCCCGTGGTCTGCTGGGAGAAGCCGGAGGTGTCGACGGTCGGGTCCTGCTCGGCGCGGCTTCCCAGGAAGCGGCCCCAGACGCATTCGCCCTCCTGGATCGTCGCGCCGGTGGTGAAGGCGGGGCACGACATCACGCTGCTGGCCGCCGCCATGGCGCTCTGGGGGGCGCCGGCCGGGGCCGCCGCCGTCGTCTGGGAGGCCGCCACGATCAGCATCTGCTCGAAGGTCGACGGCGTGGCCGCATGGAAGGCCGCGAACGCCTGGGCGATGGACGGGCCGCCGTCGCCGGTCGCGACCGTCGAGGCGCTGCCGTCGGCGAGGTTGTTCCAGGCGCTCTGCAGCCCGCGCGAGACCTCCGCCGCGTTGCTTCCCATGGCGACGCCGGTGCCCTCGAAGGTGGCGCTCTTTACCTGGAAGCCCTTCCAGCCGGTGTCGGACGTGGTCACGTCGGTGAACCGGTAGACCAGCGTGGGAAGCACCGACAGGTCGCTGAGGTCGGTGCCCTCGACGCGGACGAAGTCGGTGCGGACGTTGGGCAGCATGGCGTAGGGGTTGAGGATGGTGCCCCAGGTGCCGGCGAAGTCGCCGCGCACGACGAGCTGGTCGCCGGTGCGCTTCTCCATGTCCACGTTGAGGCCGTCGATCAGGCCGCCGCGACTGGAGGTGGCCGTCCGCCAGTCCTTCCGGTCGGTCCCGTCGAAATAGCTGACCGGCGTGAAGGTCCGCGCCATGCCGGCGTCGTCGACATCGAAGGCGCTGCCGGTGTCGGTCGTGCCGATGCCGATGAGATCGCCGGTGACCGTCGTCGTCATCGTCCGGTTGGAGCCGCCGAGACTGATGGTGCCGGCGTTCAGCACCGCGTCGAGATCGGCGATCGCGCCGGTCGCAAACGTTCCGGTGCCCTGGTTGACGAACAACGCCTGGCCGGCGAAGTCGGCGGTCTGGCCCTGGGTCACGCTGGCGACCGTGTCGGGGTCGAGTTGCTCGGAGGCGTCGGCGAACTTGTAGCGCACCACGTTGCCGGTGACCGTGCCCGAGTTGTCGAGTTTCACCGACGTCGAGATCGCGCCGGAGGCGAAGATCGCGCCGCCCGCGTAGACGCCTCCCGACCCGGCCGCCTGAGAGCCGGTGACCACGCCGCCGGAGCCGACGGTAACGGTCAGCGCGGTACCCGTCGCCTGGCCCCAGATCGCCCAGGCGGTCGGATCGCTGACCGTGACGCTGCCGTTGACGGTGACCGACACCGAGCCGGTCTGGATGTTCCCGAGGGCCTGGTCGTCCTGCGGATTGTTGAAGCGTCCGAGCGAACCCGCGTAGGTCTTGCCGTCGCGGGTGAAGATGCCGCCAGATCCGGCGACCGCCTGGGCGATGATGCCGTGGGCGTATTTGCCCGATGTCGCGATGGATCCGTCGACGCTCACGGTGACGGTGCCCGTGCTCTCCGCCACGCCGGTGCCGTTGCTGTAGTAGTATTTCGTCCCGCGGGTCTCGCGGTTGGAGTTGTAGTAGCCGTAGATCGGCGTGAGCGCCAAGGTGAGGTCGGCCGCGACGCCGCCGCCGCCGGAGACGGTCTGCGCAAGGATGCCCACGGCGCCGTCGCCACTGGTTACAATGGTGGCGCCCGCTTCCACGGTCACGCTGGCGCTCTTGGCGCTGTTTGGCGCCTGGTTCTGAACGAACCTGACCGCGTCGAAGCTGGTGGCCGAGGCCGCGACGAAACCGCCGCCGCCGCTGATGGACTGGGCGACGATGCCGACCGCCCGGATTCCGCCGGTCGTCAGCGATCCCGCATGATCGACGGTGACCGCTTCGCCATGGGAGGCGCCGTTGCCGCTGCCCCCGCCGAACGTCACGCTGATGACGTCGGCGATGGTGTCGTCGTTGACCGCATAGTAGGTGCCGAGCGCGATGCCGGCGATGCCGCCACCGCCGCCGATCGACTGGGCAATCACACCATTCGAATTGTCGCCGGTGGTCTTGATCGTGGTGCCGGCCAGGGTGTTGACGGTCACGGCCGAGGCGTCGCCAGATGCTCCCGACGTGGCGCCCAGCTTCACGTTGACCTTGTCCATGGCGTAGCCGGTGACGATGCCGACGCCGCCGCCGCCCCCGATCGACTGGGCGATCACGCCAGGCGCGGAGAAACCCGACGTGTAGGTGTTGGCGGCATAGACGATGACCGTGCCGCCCTGGCCGAAGCTGCCGCCGCTTGCGCCGAAGGAGATCGTCGCGATGTCGAGATCGACATCGGCATCGGGGAGGTCCAGGTCGGCATCGTTGACGCTGGAGGAGACCGAGACGGCACCACCGCCGCCGCCGATCGACTGAGCCAGCACGCCGGCGGAGAAGGAGCCTGACGTGGTCGTCGTCCCTTTGGAGACGTTCGTGTTGCCGAGCTTGGCATTGCCCACGACCACCTGACCGCCGTCGCCGCCCGCGCCACCCGATGCGCCCGTGTTGGCGGTGAGCGTCGTGGTCACGTCGAAGCCGGGATTCAGCTTCACCCAGTCCTTGAAGGACTTTTCGGTTTCCTTCTTGAACTCGAACGCATGGCCGATCGAACTGGTGCCGGAACCGCCCTGGCCGCCGCCGCCGCCGACCGACTGGGCGACGATGCCGGACGAGGAATCGCCGGTCGTGGTAATGGTGCCGTTGTTCCAGGCGTAGACGCTGCCGCCGTCGCCGCCCTTGCCGCCAGTGGCGCCGATGCCCACGGTCAGCGAGTTGTCGGCGTCGTTGTCGCCGGAACCGCCGCCGCCTTCGCCGCCGCCGCCGCCGATCGAGTGGACGACGAGGGCCGGCGAGGTGGAGCCGCCGGTGGTGATGGAGCCGGTGTCGGCGATCCCGCCGGACGCCGTTCCGCCGTCGCCGCCGCCGCCGGCCGTGCCGCCGATCGACAGGCCGAGCGTGACGGTGGAATCGCCAAAGGTCGAGACGCTGTCGGTCTCGCCGGTTCCGCCGGCGCCGCCGCCGCCGCCGATCGACTGCACCAGCATGCCGTCGGAGAAGGCGCCGGAGGTCGCGATCGCACCGTAGGTGTGGGCGTATGCCGTGCCGCCGTCACCGGGCGTGCCGCCGCCGCCGCCGATGGAGAATTTGAGCGTGGTGGTGACGGAGTCGCCCTTGGCGCCTTCGCCCTGGCCAGCGGTCGCCTTGTCGATCACGCTCTGCAGCGTGGCGGTCGCCGCCGCCGCCGTGGAGTCGCCACCGGCGCCGCCACCGCCACCGACTGACTGCACGTGGACGCCGATCGACCCGTCATTCTTGGTGGTGGCCGACGCCCCTTTCTCGATGATCGCCTTGGCCTCGCCGCCATCGCCGCCCCCGCCACCGTTGCCGCCGTGGGAGATCGAGACGGACATGGCGAAGCTGTCGCCCTTTTCGTCGAACGGCAGGCCGGCGGCGAGCGAATGGGCGGTGGAGACGCCGCCCTGACCGCCGCCGCCACCGATCGACTGCACGATGATGGCCGCCGAATCGTAGCCGCTGGTCGCGATCGAACCGCTGTGCTTCACGTAGGCCGTGCCGCCGCCGCCGCCATCGCCACCACCGCCGCCGCTCGCGATGGAGATGTCGAAGGTTTTGCCCGCCGACGAGGACTTGGCGGCTCCGCCGCTGCCGCCGCCGCCGCCGATCGACTGGACGAGAATTCCGACGCCGTTGGTTCCGGAGGTGGTGATGGAGCCTGCCGAAGACGTGACGACCTTCGCCTCGCCTCCCGAGCCGCCATCGCCGGCGTACCCGCCGATCGCATCGGAGAAGCCGACGCCCCAGGCGGTCGCCTTGCCGCCGGCGCCGCCGCCGCCGCCGATGGACTGGGCGACGATGCCGGTGGCGTAGTCGCCGGTCAGGGTGATCGCGCCCTCGTCGAGGACATAGACGGTGTTGCCGTCGCCGCCGCTGCCGCCGGTCCCGCCGACCGCGACGAAGAGGCCCTTGCGGTTGCGGCCGGTGCCGCCGCCGCCGCCGATGGACTGGGCGACGATGCCGTGCGCCTCGGAGCCGTAGGTGGTTAGCGCGGCGTAGTTGCGGACGTAAGTCGTGCCGCCATTGGAGCCGCTGCCGCCGGACTTTCCGCTGCCGCCGATGCCGCCGATGGCACCGTGGCCGGTGTTGTCGCCGCCACCTCCGCCGATCGACTGGGCGAGGATCGCGATGCCGCCGCCCGCGTCGACATTGGTGCCGTCGGCGCTCTTCGCCGCCGCGCCGGAGGCGTAGCCGCCGTAGGTGGTGATCGAGCCGTGGTTGATCACGGTGACGCCGTAGGCGTTCGAGCTGCCGGACGGGCCGCCGATGGTCTGGGTCGGGGAAGAGGTGGTAACGGCGCCGTAGCTGTCGGTCGAGACGTTCGAATAGGAGGTCAGCGCGCCGCCGCCGCCGCCGATCGACTGAGCGATGATGCCGTGGGAATCGACACCGTAGGTCTTGATGGCGCCGGTGTTGGTGACGGTCACCGTGCTTGAGGTGTTCGACGCCGGATTGCCGTCGCCCCATTGGAAGGAAGAGTCCTTCGACCAGATGAAGATACCGCCACCGGCGCCGGCCGAAACGGCGGCGATGCCATGCGAATGGTTGCCCTTGGTGGTGATGGCGAAGTCGTTGGTGACCTTCACGTCGCCGGCGACGCCGCCCTTGCCGGAACCGTTCGAGGTGGCCGTCGAGGAGAGATTGCCGAGACCGCCGAGAGAGACGGCGACGATGCCGCTGGAGTGGTTGCCGGCCGTCTGGATCGCTCCGCCGCCGGACAGCGAGACGGTGGCCGTACTTGCCCCGCCGCCGGACCTGGAGGCGTCATACGCATCGAGGCTGGTGCCGCCGTAGCTGGCCGCCAGGACGCCGACTGAATAATCGCCGCCCGTTTTCAGGAGCGTGGCGGACGTCCCGTAGACCTTGAGCGTCGCGGTATTGCCGTCGCCCCCGTCGAAGCCCGCACCGGACCCGTTGTTGGTCACCGTGCCCTGGCCGCCGTAGCTGATGGCGGCAAGTGCTGCTCCGCTGTTGCGGGTGAGGAAGCCCCACTCCTTGCCCACTTTGCCCGGCACGGTGGTGGTGACGGAGCCGGCGAACGGGGTCGATGACGATCCGAGCGTCAGGGTGACGGCGCCAGCCTGCCCCCCCTTTCCTCCGGTCGAGCCAGTGAACACGGCGTTGTTCGGGCTGTTGCCGCCGTAGGAGGCGGCGAGGATGCCGCCGCCGGCACTCGTGGAGGCGATCGACGAGACGTCGCCGGAGACGGTGACGGTCGTGGTCCCGCCGCTGCCGCCCGTCTCCGCCCACGAGGCGCCGCCGCGGCTGATGGCGACGATGGCGAAGCCGTCGGCCGAGATGTTCTTTGTGGTCGAGACGCTGACCGCACCGCCGTCGCCGCCGTCGGCGCCGACATAGGCGCTGCCGCCGGCGCTGACGGCATAGATCCCGCTGCCGGGAGCACCGGTGATCGCTCCGTTGTTGACGATCGTGACGGTGCCGCCTACGCCGCCGGGATATTTCGACCGGTCGTCGCTCTTGCCGCCCTGGCCGAAATTCGAGTTGCCGCCGACCGAGATCACGCGGATGGCCTCGTCGTGCGTCAGAATCGCGTGGTAATAGTTGGTTCCGTAGAGATAGGAGCCGGTGAACGAGATCATCGGCGACACCCTGGCCGCCTCATTCACGTCGATCGCCGCCGTGTTGGTGACCTTGATATTGAGGCCGGGCACGCCGCTGGTGGGCGGGAATGGATACTGCTGCTTGTAGTTCTGCGGATTGGAGTACCAGGTCAGTGCGCCGCCGTAGGCGTATTGCGGGGTGGTGACCGTCGAACTGGACGAGATGGTGCAGTCGAACGTCGTCGTCGGGATGCCGGGGGGGCCGGAGGCATACTTGGGAAACTTGAAACTGTCGGTCGACGACGGGCTGCACGTCGCCTGCGCGTAGGCGCGCGAATAGACCGGGATGGGCATGCCGGCGAAGGTGCCGGCGAGCGCGGTCGACTGGAACAAGAGCGACGACGCGACGCGCCGGATCCGCGTGCGGTGGCTGCGGGCTTTGGGGGCGCTGGCGGGAGCCGCGGCGGAAGGGGCATCGCGGCTGCTGCCGACGTCCGTATCCTGCGCCTCGGCAGATGTCCCCGTGTCTCGCATGCCGTCCCCCCAGAATGCCGGCAGCCCGCGTCGATGCGAGACTCAAACCAACTCCCCAGTCTTCCTGATTAAGTCGTCGCCACAGGGCAGGCAACCGTTTCGCGCCCCGATTGCAAGCGTCGGGCAAGCCCCCCGCCTCTGGTCGTCGCTCGGAGAGAAGTCGAGGAGGCTTCGCCGCAGCCTGGGACCGGCACGCCGACAGCCGGCAAGCCCCCGCGCGGACCATCTTGCTCAACGCGGGATGCAGGGATCCAGCGGCTCGCGGGCGAGCTCCCACGACCTGACCTGCAGGCCGACCCGGTCGCCGTCGGGGGGATAGAGCCCGCGCGCCTCGTGGAAGGTCTCTCTCGCCGCCCGGCTGTAGCCGGTCACGCAGTAAACCGCGGCATCCGCGTCGCCGGCCACGGGACCGGCCCGCAGGCTGACGCCTTCGTGGGGCGGCAGGACGATCTCCCGGGACGTCCAGATGGGCGCGCCCTGGGCGCCGACGAGCCAGACGCGGACCTCGTCGAAGGCATCGGCCGAGCGGTTCTTGAGATCGATCGCGTATGTCGTCCCTGTCCGCTCGATGCGTTCGGTCTCCAGCCAGTAGGCGGGTCCGACCGCGCCCGCCGCGGGGTCGACGGCGGAGCCGCCCGGCAGAAGGTCGCGCCCATGCGCCCCGCCGCGCGGCGACTTCTCGGAGCTTTCCGCGATGTCGTCGAGATAGTCGGAGACCGCGCCGGGATTGACGATGGCATAGAAGGCGATCGCCATCGCGAAGACCGACGCCAGATTGCCGAACAGCGCCACGAACGGCACGAGCCTGACGATCGTCGCCCTGACAGACCGCTGTTCCCGACCCACCGCCATGCCCTCTCCCGTGCCGTCCCCTGGCGACAGCTTTAGAGGCTTTTCCCGTCGGGTGGTATCACCTGCGCTGCCGGATCTTGCG
The DNA here is from genome assembly GCF_053629675.1 of Amorphus suaedae. Classification (NCBI taxonomy): domain Bacteria; kingdom Pseudomonadati; phylum Pseudomonadota; class Alphaproteobacteria; order Hyphomicrobiales; family Amorphaceae; genus Amorphus; species Amorphus suaedae. Next base: position 855,447 of record NZ_JBRJIT010000001.1, read on the forward strand.
CGGGCCTAGCGGCAGGAGATGGTGATGGTGGTCTGGATCAGCGTCGGGTCCGCCGAGGCCTCGCTCCGGCCGGAGCCTAGCTTCGCCTCGCACGATGTCGAGCCGTCGGAGCGCACGCTGGCCGCCTCGCCCGCGACCGGCTGGGCGTAGACGCTGAAATCGGGATCCTCGATCTCCAGCGTCAGGGTCTTGCGCGCCGGATCGAGGGGCTGCGGCAGCGCCAGCGCCAGCGCGAAGGTCACGATGCCGTTGCGGGCGGCCGCCTGAAAGGCGCTCGGCGTCAGCGCGCCGATGTCCGTCCCGTCGACGTCGACATAGGTGAAGTAGCGCACTCCCTCGAGGTTCGGCAGCACTTCCTGCTCCACCGCGGCGCTCTCCTCGGCGCTGAACTGTCCGTCGCCGTCGCGGTCGAAATCGGTCAAGAGTTCCTGGCTGAACGTCCCGTCGAACGTCCAGGATTCGCCGATGGTGTCGAGCATCCCGTCGTGCACGTCGAACAGGATGCGGTAGCTCATCTGGATGTCGGGATGGGCGGCGGCCGGACCGACACCGACCATTGCCGCACCGGCGACAAGGGCGGTGGCCACGAGGCGCGCGCGCCGGGTGCGCGGATGGCCGGGGTGAGTGTCCCTCATGATCAGGGCCTCCCTGCGGGTTGCGGGCCGCCTGGCGCGTCGAGACCCCAGTTGAGGATGTCGCGGGTGCGGTCGCCGGTCTCGGGAAACAGCGGCGCGTCGCGCGCCGCCGCTGACGGGGGCTGCGCAGGCGGCGTCTGGACGGGGGCCGCCACCCACGGCGGCTTCTGGGCGAACGACGCGCCGCCGTAGAGAAGCCCGATCGCCAGCAGCCAGCTCCCGAGGATCGGCGCCCCGATGGCGAACCACGTCCGGCGGAACGCCAGCACCGTCAGGCTGACCGAAAGCACCAGCCAGCCGACCACCGCCGTCCCGACCATGGGGAACGACGGATCGTGGAAGCTCGGGTCGGTGACCTTCACCGCGATCGCCGCCGCGACGCCGCCGAGGAGGGCCGCGACCGGCGTCACCACCGGCCGCAGCCGCCCGCCGGCCACCAGCGCCAGGCCGGCCAGCAGGCAGAGGATCGGGCCGGTCATGAAGTCCTGGGCGACCGCCTGGGGAAGGCCGGCGAGCACCGCCAGGATCGGGCCCCTCGCCTCGAAGCCTGCGACGGCGCCGAGCGCGAACGCCGCAAGCCCGAGGCCGAACGTCCGGGGCCCGGCCATGGCGATCGCGATCGCCAGCCCGACCAGCGGCAGCAGCCGCTCCGGCGCGAGCAGGCGCGTCAGCAGCCACCGCGTCATCAGCGTGTCGCCGGGCGGCGCCATCGCCACCCCGACGGCCAGAGCCATTGCCCCGGCAAGGATCAGGACGGGTCCGGCCAGGCGGAGCGCGCGCATCGCCTCAGGCCGCGAGCGCCGCGACCAGGAAGTAGACGCCGCCGAGGGCGATGACCCCGCCGAGCGCCCGCGAGAGCCTGCCGTCGAACGGCTTGTGCAGCGCGAGGCCCACACCGATGCCCACCAGGTGGATGAAGCCGGTGGCGACGACGAAGCCGATCGCGTAGTCGGCGGGATCGGCGGCGTAGGGCAGCTCCGCGCCGTGAGCGTGGCCATGGCAGATGGCAAAGATGGCGATCAAGCCCAGCGCGATCCATTCGGCCGGCCGCCAGTCGACGGCGATCGCCAGCCCCAGCGCCAGGATCGACAGCGCGATACCGATCTCCACCCCGGGGATCTGGATGCCTGCGATGCCGACGATGCCGCCGACCACCATGATCAGCGGAAACGCCACCGGCAGCGTCCAGATCGACCGGCCGCCCATCTGGGCGCCCCACAGGCCGACCGCGAACATCGCCAGGAAATGATCCGGTCCCGACAGCGGGTGCTTGAAGCCGCTGCCGAACCCGCCGGCCGCACCCTGGATGATGTGGGCGTGGGCGGCGCGCGGGACGACGCACATCACGGCGGCAAGGGCGGCGCATCGCAGCATCAGCGACAGGACGGCGCGTGGGGTCATGGGAACGCTCTGGGAAGTTGCACGAAACCGCGCCGACCGGGGGCGGCGACGACCGCCGTGCGCCCTCTCGGCGGTGTAATAACGTTACACCTATTGAGGCCTTCCTGTGGCACCCGCGCGTGTCACCCTGCCCCTCGCCGGCCGGCGTGATCGCCGGCCGACAGGGTCGCGTCAGGCGGCGTCCGCCGTCTTCACCGCGGCCGCCACCATCTCCGCCATGGAGGTCGTCGGCCGCCCGATGAGGCCCCGGAGGTCGCCGCTGTCGTCATAGAGGCCGCCGGCGGCGGCGCCCGCGTCGGAATCGGCGAGCAGGGAGGCGACCGGAGCGGGAAGGCCGGCCCCGAGCAGCGCCTGCTCGTACGCCTCCGGGGTGAGGTTGCGGTAGGGAATCTCCCGCCCCGTCTGCCGGGAGATCTCGGCGGCGAGCTCGGTCAGCGTGTAGGCGGTGTCACCGGCAAGCTCGTAGGTCCGGCCCGCCTGGTCGGCCTCGGCGGCGAGCACGGCGGCCGCGGCATCGGCGTAGTCCGCGCGCGCCGCCGAGGCGATCCGCCCCTCGCCCGCCGCGCCGAACAGGGCACCGTGCTGCAGCGCCGCCGGCACCGACGCCAGGTAATTCTCCGTGTACCACCCGTTGCGCAGCAGCACGAACGGCACGCCCGAGGCGCGCAGCAGCGCTTCCGTCTCGCTGTGCTCCCGTCCCAGTGCAAGCGGCGACGTGTCGGCGCGCAGCAGGCTGGTGTAGGCGATGAGCGACACGCCGGCGGCCCGCGCCGCCTCGATCACGTTGCGATGCTGGGCGACCCGCTTGCCGATCTCGCTCGACGAGACCAGCAGCGCCGTGTGGACGCCCTCGAAGGCGCGCGCCAGCGTGTCGGGCCGCTCGTAGTCGGCAAGGAGCGCCTCCGCGCCGAGGCGCACGAGGTCGTCGACGGCCTCGGGCCGGCGCGCCGCCGCCACCACCGGCCGGCCGGGATCGAGGGCGAGCAGGCGCTGGACCACCAGGCGCCCGAGCGCGCCGCTCGCGCCGGTGACCAGGATCGTGCGGTTGGATGTCGACATCTTGAAACTCCATTCGGAACCGTGCCGGATCAGGACTTGATCCGGGTCAAGGTCTCAAATAGAGACCTCCCTCATCGTCCGGAAGGAGGCATCATTTCGTGCCATGGTTACGTCGAGGGAACCTGCATTGACCGTGTCCACGCGCGCCGCCGCGCGGCCCGCCCGCAACGCCAGCGCCCCCGCTGCGGCAGCCGGGCCATCCGACGCCCGGCCTCAGTCCGACGTTCCGCGCCGCCCGTCCCGCCTCGCCGAGTGGCGAACGTACGGGTTCGACGCCTCCACCTGCCCGGTGCGGGACGTGCTCGACCACATCGGAGACAAGTGGACGTCGCTGATCCTGCTGGTGCTGGCGGAGGAGCCGCTCCGCTTCTCGGCGATCCGCAGGGCCGTCCCCGACATCTCCAAGCGCATGCTGACCCAGACCCTGCGCACCCTGGAGCGCGACGGCCTGGTCACACGCCACGTCTTCCCGACGAAGCCCCCGAGCGTGGAATACCGGCTGTCGCCGCTGGGCCAGTCCGTCTTCACTCCCCTGGTCGCCCTCGTCGACTGGGCGAACCACCACCACGACGACGTGCGGACCGCCCGCCTCCGCTTCGACGCCGCCGCCGACGCCTGATCCACCCGCAACAGACGCCTTAACCGGCGCCGTTCGACCCGGCTTGCCCGCGCGCCGGGGCGGCACTACCGTGAGCGTTGATCCGACGGGATGATGTGGAGCGCGCGGCATGGGCAAATCGAAGGCGGGCGAGACGCGATCCACGCTGCCCGCGACCGTGCGCGGCGGCCCCGTCGGCAAGCACCGGCGCGTCGCCGCGAAATCCGCCGCCGTCGGGGCCGGCGCCATCGGCGCGCTGGCGCTGGGCAGCCTCGCCATCGGGGCCATCGCCGTCGGCGCCTTCGCCATCGGCCGGCTTTCGGTCCGCCGCGCCGAGATCGGCGACGCACGGATCCACACTCTCCGGATCGGCCACCTTCACGTCGACGCGGTCACCCCGTCCGACGCGTGGCGACGGTGAGGCTGATGGCGCGGCGATGAAGGATCCCCGGCTCCCCGACGCGCCTGCCCGCGACCGACGGTCCGCTCCGTCGGCCGGCAGGCTCCCGGCCGGGCGCAGTCGACGTCCCCTCCTCAGGGAAACCGGCCCGCACGCCCTCCAGAACAGGTGACGACCGCATGAAACCCGTACAGATCCGGATGGCGCGCGCCGCGCTCGGCTGGGCCCCAGAGGAACTTGCCGGCCGCATCGGCCTCCAGGCGGGCGAGATCGAGCGGCTCGAACAGGGCGTCGACGCCGATCCGGACACGGCGGACCGGCTCAGGATGGCCTTCGAGGCCGAGGGCGTGGTGTTCCTCGACGCCGACGACAGCGGCGGCCCGGGCGTGCGCGCCGCCGACGCGCCGCTGCCGGCCTGCGAGGGCATCCGGCCGGAGGATCTCAACGCCTCCAACGACGGCTGACGACGCGCCCCGCCCGCCGTCGCCGCACGGCCACGCCCCGCGCTCCGGCCTTGCCCAAATGCGCGCCGTGTCGTCCGATTGATCAGAGCCAGTTGTCGACGGAGATAGTTTAGGCATAAAATAATTTCGCTGCCGGCCCCGCACCTCCGCGACGCCTCGTCGCCGGAACCGCTGGGCCCCAGCCGGAGAGCGTGCGCCGGCCCGGGAGAACGCCGGATGCGCGATCGTCCGTCGCCAACGACACCGCCGCCCCGGCGCGCAAGCCCCCTGCACCATCGGGCCGGCGCCATTCCAGACCGAAACAGCACCCACCCGCGGAGACCCGTTCCATGCCATCCATCCGGACCACAGTTCTTGGCCTCGCAATGGCCGCGACCCTAGCGGGCACGGCGTTTGCCCAGTCCTCCGACGACAAGCTCACCGTCGGGCTGATGCTGACCCTTTCCGGCCCGGCCGCCGTCATCGGCCAGCAGGCGCGCGACGGCTTCCAGCTCGCCGTCGAGGACATGGGCGGCAAGCTCGGCGGCCTCGACACCGACGTCATCGTCGTCGACGACGAGCTGAAGCCCGACTCCGCCGTCAACAAGGCGAAGGAACTCGTCGAGCGCGACGGCGCCGACTTCGTCGTCGGCCCGATCTTCTCCAACATCCTGATGGCGATCACCAAGCCGATCACCGACGAGAAGGTCATCCTCATCAGCCCGAACGCCGGCACCTCCGTGCTCGCCGGTCCGGGCTGCAACGAGTACCTGTTCGTGTCGTCCTACCAGAACGACCAGATGCACGAGGTGCTGGGCAAGTACGCCGAGGACAAGGGCTACAAGAAGGTCTTCCTGATGGCCCCGAACTACCAGGCCGGCAAGGACGGGCTGGCCGGCTTCAAGCACTCCTACACCGGCGAGGTCGTGGACGAGGTCTACACCCCGCTCGGCCAGCTCGATTTCTCCGCCGAGCTCGCCCGCATCGCGGCCGCCAAGCCCGACGCGGTCTACACCTTCATGCCGGGCGGCATGGGCGTGAACCTGGTCAAGCAGTACCGCCAGGCGGGCCTGGAGGACATCCCGTTCCTCTCCGCCTTCACCGTCGACGAGACCACCCTTCCCGCCCAGCAGGATGCCGCGATCGGCTTCTTCGGCGGCGCGAACTGGGCCCCCAACACGGATCTTCCCCAGTCGAAGGCATTCGTGAAGGCCTTCGAGGCGAAGTACGGCTACGTGCCGGGCACCTACGCCATGCAGGCCTATGACGCGGCCCAGATGATCAACTCCGCCGTGAAGGCCGTGAACGGCGACCTTTCCGACAAGGAGGGCCTCGTCGCGGCGCTCGAGAAGGCCGACTTCCAGTCGCTGCGCGGCGACTTCAAGCTCGGACACAACCACTTCCCGATCCAGGACTTCTACCTCGTCAAGGTCGCCAAGCGCGACGACGGCAAGTACCAGACCGAGATCGTCGAGAAGATCTTCGACGACTACGTCGACAACTACGCGTCCCAGTGCAAGATGTAGCCTGCGGACACCGGACCCGGCCGGCCGTCGCGCCGGCCGGGTTCAGCACGGATCCCGACATTTCGCGAGGCAAGCCATGACGACCCTGACGGGGGGCCTGACCAAGGCCGGCGACGGCATCGACAACATCCGCTGGAACATTCTCGGCCAGATCTACGTGCCCAAGCACAACTGCGAGAGCTCCTTTTCCTGGCACGCGACGTTCCCGGTCGGCACCTTCGTGCCGCCGCACATCCACCCGACCCAGGAAGAGTTCATCTACATGCTCTCCGGCCGGCTGGACTACGTGCTGGACGGCAAGGAGGGCGTCGCCGAGCCGGGCGACACGCTGAAGCTGCCGCGCGGCGTCCCGCACGGCCTGTTCAACAAGACCGACGCCGAGTTCAAGTGCCTGTTCTGGGTGTCGCCCACCGCCCGTCTTTACGATCTGTTCTGGGCGCTCCACAATCTCGGGCCCGATGCGGATCCCGCGGAGGTGGTCGCCGTCTCGGCCAAGCACGAGGTGGACTTCCTGCCGCCGCCGGACGCCGAATAGACCGGCGCGTCCCGTCGGGCCTGCGGTCGGGGCCGGGCCCCGGCCGCACCGGTGCCAGGGACACCGCCGCACGGCCCATCCGCCGCGCGGCCTGAAGCGGATCTGGACTGCATTTGGGGAGCCTGCCCCATGGCCCGCACCGTGCCGGGCCACGCCGCAGCGGCTCAGGAGGAGGGGTTCATGAAAGTCATCGTCGTCGGAGCCGGCATCGGCGGGCTGACGCTCGCCCTGATGCTGCATCGCCGGGGCATCCCGGTCGAGGTCTACGAGCAGTCGCCGGAGGTCCGCGAGGTCGGCGTCGGCATCAACACCCTCCCCCACGCGATCCGCGAGCTGGCCGAGATCGGCCTGCTCCCCGCGCTCGACGCGGTCGGCGTCCGCACCCGCGAGCTCGTCTACTACAACCGTCTCGGCCAGGAGGTCTGGCGCGAGCCGCGCGGCACCGATGCCGGCCATCCGGTTCCCCAGTTCTCCATCCACCGCGGCCGCCTGCAGAAGCTGATCTACGACGCGGTCGTCGACCGGATGGGTCCGGGCGCGGTGAAGACCGGCCTGCAGCTCGCCGGCTTCATGCAGTCGGAGGGGGGCGTCACCGCCCACTTCGCCGACGCGGTCACCGGCGGCCCCGGCCTGACGGTCACCGGCGACGTCCTCGTCTGCGCCGACGGCATCCATTCGGTCGGCCGCCGGACCTTCTATCCCAACGAGGGCCCGCCGAGCTGGACCGGCGTCCTGATGTGGCGCGGCGCCGCCATGTGGACGCCCTGGGGCGACGGCCGCACCATGGCGATCGGCGGCGGCATGGGCGCCAAGTTCGTGCTCTATCCGATCGCCCATCCGGAGAAGGACGGCCGCCAGCTGATGAACTGGGTGGTCAACATCAAGATGGCCGACGGCGACCGGTCGCCGCCGCCGAAGGAGAGCTGGTCGCGCCCGGCCCAGCGCGCGCTGGTGCTGCCCTACGCCAAGCGCTTCCGCATCCCGGACTTCGACCACATCGGCCTGGTCGAGGCCACGCCGCAGGCCTACGAATACCCGATGGCGGATCGCGACCCGCTGCCCCAGTGGACCTTCGGGCGCGTGACCCTGCTCGGCGATTCCGCCCATCCCATGTATCCGGTTGGCTCCAACGGCGCCTCCCAGGCGATCCTCGACGCCCGCGCGCTCGCCGATGCGCTGGCCGTGGCCGAGCACCCCTGCCAGGCCCTCTTCGCCTACGAGAAGGACCGCCTGCCGAAGACGGCCGAGGTCGTGCGGCTCAACCGCAAGGGCGGGCCGGAACGGGTCATCGACGAGGCCGAGAAGCGGGCGCCGGGCGGGTTCGATCGGATCGACGACGTGATGACCCGCGCCGAGCGCCAGGCGATCGTCGGCGGCTATGCCGGCAAGGCGGGCTTCGCCACCGACAAGGACAAGGTGGCCGAGCTGCGCGTCGCCAACCGGTAGCGCCCCCACGGCCCCGACCGGTTGCGGCGCCGGGCTGCGCAGCCTATTGCAGCGGTCGGAGCGACACCGCCAACGACGATCGGGGCCGAGATGGGACTTTCGACCGAGCAGCAGATCCTGATCGAACAGCGCGTCGCCAACGACGCCAAGTCGGCCGGTGCCGCCTACCTGCTGTGGTTCTTTCTCGGCGGGATCGGCGGTCACCGCTTCTATCTCGGGCGGCTCGGCACGGCGTTCACGATGCTGCTTCTGACGATCGGCGGCGTCGCCACCGCCGCGTTCGGTATCGGCTTCCTGCTGTGGGCGATCGTCGGCATCTGGTGGGTGGTCGACGCGTTCCTGATCCCCTCGATCATCCAGAAGCAGAAAGACGAGTTGCGCCGGACCCTCGGCATGGACGCCCTGGTCGCCGGCGGCGAGGTTCGTGCCCCGTCCGTCGACATGAGCAAGTGGAGCGCATCCGATCGCGCCCGCTACATGGACAGCACCCGCAGCTCCGTTCCGAGCGTGCCGCCCCGCGGCTGACGCGCCGTCGCAACAGTCCGCCCCTCCCGGAGCCGTTTTCGCCACGGCAACGCCCCACCAACGGTCCGGCTCGCCGGGTGCGCCCGGCCGCGCGCGGTCAATCCCGGTTGCGCCCGCCCCGGCGGTGCGATCTGATCGACGCAACCAGCGGTGCAGGCGAAAGCGATCCATCCAATTTCAGCCTGCGTAGGGAGAGATATCGACCACGGCCCCCGGCGCACGACATCACCGCCGCGGCAGGCCGCCACCAACGATAAGAACGGGAGGGGTACCCCATGGCGATGTCGACGCAGACCCAGCATGGCCGGATGCGACTCTATTCCGCCCTGTCGGCGCTCCGCTGGCCCCGGTCGTACTACATGAAGATCCTGGTTCTGTGCTTCGTCGGCACGCACATTCCGCTGCTGGCCACCGTCGTCCTGAGCCTTCTGATCCTCAACGTGCCCGCCTCCACCGAGGTGCCCATCATCCTGATCATGCTGGGGGGAACGGTCGTCGCGGCGACGGCGACGGTCTTCTGCGTGCGCGCCATGCTGGCGCCGATCGCCGCGGTCACCGCGGAGCTGGAGCGCTACCGGCAGACGGAGGAATTCACCGAGCTTCCCCGCGCCGGCAAGGACGAGGCGGCCTCGCTGATGCACAGCGTGAACACGCTGATCCGCCAGTTCATCGCCACCAAGTCGGAGCTCGAGACGCTGTCCAACATGGATGCGCTGGTCGGCATCGGAAACCGACGCTGGCTGCTCGGCAAGGCCGAAGCGATCCTGACCAAGGAGGCGAATGCGTGGGCGCCCACCACGGTGGCGCTCATCGACCTCGACTGCTTCAAGGCCATCAACGACACCTGCGGCCATGCCGTCGGCGACGCGGTGCTGAAACGGCTCGGCGAGATCCTGACCACCTACTCCCGGCCCACCGATCTGGTCGGCAGGCTCGGCGGCGACGAGTTCTGCATCATCTTCCTGCAATGCACCGTCGAGGAGGCGGCCGCCGCCGTCGAGCGCATGCGCCTCGCGCTGGCCCGCACCGACGTCGCCCGGGCGCATGGCATGACGCTCTCCCTCTCGGCGGGGCTGACGACGCGCGCGGAAGACGGGGAAGACCTAGATGACACGTTCGCCCGCGCCGACCGGGCGCTCTACGACGCCAAGGCGGCCGGCCGCGACCGCATCAAGATCGCGCTTGCCGGCCAGGACACCCGCCACTGACGGCGGGGGAGCCCGCCGCTCCTCAGTCGAGCGGCGCGTCGACGCCGAGGCCGCGCGCTTTCGCCGTCTCGTAGCAAAACTGCGCGCACGCGAGGTCCTGGGCGGCGATGCCGAGGGACCGGTAGAGCGTGATCTGGTCCGCATCGGTGCGGCCGGGATGCGCGCCGGAGAGCACTTCGCCGATTTCCGCCAGAACGTGCTCCTTGCCCACCCGGCCGGCCTCGATGGCGCCCACCAGTTCGCCCGCCTGTGCGAAGATCGACGGCCGGTAGTCGGCGAACAGCGCCGAGCGCACGACGAGGTCCTGGTCGATTTCGGTCTTCGACGGCACCGAGGCGCCGACCACGTTGAGGTGCGTGCCCGGCGCGATCCAGTCGCCGAACAGGATCGGCTCGGCGGCGGCGGTCACCGTGCAGACGATGTCCGCCCCAGCGACGGCGGCCTTCACGTCGGTGCCCCAGTCGAACGCCACGCCGGGATACCGCCCCCTGGCGAGCGCCGCGAACGCCTCGGCCCGCTCCGAGCGGCGACCAACGATCCGCACCCGGCGGATCTGGCGGACCGCCAGCATCGCCTCCAGGTGGAACTCAGCCTGCTCGCCGGTGCCGACGATCGCCAGCGTCGCGGCATCCTCGTTCGCGAGCACCCTTGTGGCGACCGCGCTCGCCGCGGCGGTCCGGACCGCCGTCAGCCGCCCGGCGTTCATCATCGCGACCGCCGCCCCGTGCCGGGTCTCGAACAGCACCATCGCGCCCTGGTGGGACGAATAGCCGAACTCCGGATTCTCCGGGAACAGGCAGACGAGCTTCACGCCGAAGCAGGCGGGGTCGCTCATCGCGCCCGGCATCAGGCCCAGCATGTTGTTGCCGCCGACGGGCATGATCTGGCGGAGCGGCAGCGTCGCCGCGCCCCGCGACACCGCCATCATCGTGTCGGTGATCACCTCGATCGCCCGCTCCATCGGCAGCAGCGCCTTGATGTCCTTTTCGGAGAGAACGATCATTTCACGCGCACCACCGCGTCGCCCCAGCCCTCTCCCGTGACCGGCAGCCCGAGCTCGGTCTCCAGCAGCGAGACGTAGTCGTCAGGCCGCACGACGTAGGGGAAATGCCCGCCCCAGCTGAAGTGGTAGGACGTTCCGGGCTGCAGCACCGACCGCGCCTCCTCCCGCATCTCCTTGGTGATCAGCGGGTCGTCGTCGCCCTCGATGGTGGCGATGCTCCCCTTCGGCAGATCGATGTGCGGCAGCGGCGGCGCCTTCTTCAGGCCGTTCAGCCGGGCGCGCAGCTCTATCTCGGGAATGCGCCCGCCGACTTCCGCCAGGAGCAGCTCCACCAGCTCGGCCTGGTCGGGATGCGCCTCGCGCCACGCGCCGAGGCCCATGGCGAAGCCGGCGCGCAGCTCGTCGATAGGGGCGGTGTCGAGGTCCGCGGTGTAGGGCGGCCGCGAGCGCGCCGACTCGGTGGAGACGAGCGTGTTGGCCGGCAGCAGCCGGACCACCTTGTCGGGATGGGTCGCCGCGAAATACTGGACCAGGAAGCCGCCGAGCGAGGATCCCAGCACCGTTGCGCGCTCGATGCCGCGCTGATCGAACAGCAGCGCTAGGTCGTCGGCCCATTCCGCCACGCCGCCTTGCGCCGGATAGGTGACGGCGATGATCCGCACCCGGTCCTCCAGCGCCCGTATCTGCTGCCAGAAGATGTCGCCGCGCCCGAGCGTACCCGGCACCAGCAGCAGCACCGGCCCCGCCGAGCCGACCTCGATGACGCCCCACTCGCGCCCGTTCAGCGTCACGCGCTCTTCCGGGTGCTCTTGCGCGAACGCGTCGCGGCTTTCGATCAGCGCATTCGTCATGCGAACGGGTTCTCCACCTTCGGCCAGTAGGTCGGCGCGCGCTTCGTGAACGGGATGTTGGCGTAGTCCGGCGTGATGGAGCCGGGCGTCGCGACATAGATGACCTCGCGCGCGATCGGCGCGAAGCCGGCGTAGAAGTGCTGGGACGACTTCACGCAGACGATCTTCTTCGAGGCAAGGTCGATCCCGAGGCCGGTGTAGGCCTCCGGGTGGAAGGTCTGGCAGCGGTTGTCGTTGACGACGATGTCGACGCCGTCCGCCTGCAGCCACACCATCTCGCCGAGCCCGGAGGCGAGTTCACCGAAGCGCTGGGTGAGACCGCTCGCGAGCTTCTTCACGGTCACCTCGAGATCCAGCGGATCGCCGGACATCGGCCCGCACTTGCCGCCGAGGCGCACCTTGAGGCGCGCGCCCTCGCCCGCCTCCCGGCAGATGCGCACGACGATCGGATCCCAGTAGATCCCGGTCACCACGTCGCTCAGCCCGCGCTCCAGGATGGCCTTCAGCAGGAAGGTCGCGTCGGAGGGCGCGCCGCCGCCGGCGTTGTCCGACACGTCGGCCAGCACGATCGGCCCCTCCGGCGCGGCGACCGCGCGGTCGAGCGCCCCGTCGATGTCGGGATAGGGTCGCGCGATCTGGTGGCGAAGCGCGAACAGCTCGCCGCCGATCTCCTCCGCTAGCGCCGCGGCGCGCTCCGAATCGCCGTCGGTGGTGACCAGCATGCGCGCGCCGACGCGCGGATGGTCGCCCCACGGGAAGCCGTGGATCAGCGAGAGCGACAGGATGCCCGGCTCCTTCTCGCGCGCGATCAGCCGGTCCACGAAGCCGCGCATCGGCTCGAACGGCGTGTGCATGGCGTGGATCATGCGGCAGTCGAAGTCCCGCATCACCGGCCGCGTCCGGCCTTCCGCCGCATCGGCGGCGATCCTGAACAGGTCGCGCGCCCGATCGGGGATGTCGACGTGCGGATATTCCTTGTAGGCGACCAGCGCGGTGGCGTTCTGGAGCATCTCCTCGGTCAGGTGGCTGTGCGGATCGAGCAGCCCGCCGATCACCGCATCGGGCCCGACCACCGCCCGGCAGTGGGCGATCAGGTCGCCCTCGGCGTCGTCGTACCCGTCGGCGATCATCCCGCCGTGCAGCGACAGCAGCACCACGTCGACGGGCATCGCCGCCTTCAGGTCCTCGATGATCTCCGCCCGAAACGCCTCGTAGACCGAGCGCACCGTCGGCCCGCCGGGCTGGGCGTTTGCCGACAGGCTTTCCGCCACCTCCCAGCCCTTCGCCTCGGCCGCCTCGCGCCAGATGCGCGCCGGCCCCGACCAGTACTGCAGCGGCAGCCGCGAGGCGGTGCCGTGGGCGATGCCGCCTTCCTCGAAGCTGATGGCCCCGGTCGGCAGCGGCGAGAACGAGTTGGTCTCCGTGTGGAGACTGGCGATGAACAGCTTCATGCGGGTTCGTCTTCCGGATGGTGATGTTCCGGCGGCGGCGCGCCGGTGGAGAGGTGCAGCGCCAGCGTGGCGGTGACGTGGACCATGATGATCACGAACGCCACCGGCACGGCGGCGGTGAACCAGATCATCGGGATCGACAGCATTTCCGCCTCGCGCCCGAGGCTGCGGCCGAGGAAGCCCCGGGCCAGCGTCCAGTTCGGGCCGAACAGCGAGTAGTAGAGGATGGGGATCGCGAAGATGGTCACGCCGGCGGCGCGCACCAGCGCGAGCACCCGGCCGATGCCGCCGGTCCTGCGCGCGACGCCGGGAAACAGCGTCGGGTCGGAGCGTTCGTGGAAGGCGACGGAGGCGCCGAGCATGCCGGCCCACACCATCGCCCGCCGTGCCAGCTCCTCCGTCCAGATGGGCGGGGCGTCGAAGATGTAGCGGGCGATGACCTGATAGAAGGCCGACCCCGCCATCACCACCAGCGCGATGATGGCGGCGGCCAGGGCCACCCTGTTGAGGACGTCCGAGAAACGGACGAGACCCGTCACCGCCCGCACCGGACTACTGGCCCTTCGCCTTGGTCCACATCTCGACCTGCTCGGCGGTGACGAGACCGCCCTCGTAGGTCGTCTGCGAGGCCTTCTCGAACTCGGCGCGCGCCTCGGGCGTCAGCTCGGTGATCTCCACGCCGGCCGCCTTCAGCCGGTCGTAGACGCCGCCCTGGTTGGCGAGCCAGTCGCGGTTGGCCTTGTTGGCCGCCTCCACGGCGGCGTCGACGGTCTTGCGGTCCTCGTCGGAAAGCCCCGAGTACCAGTCCTCCGAGGCGATCGCCACGCGCAGCGACGGCGAGATGTCGGCGTCGGTGAAGTACTTGATGAAGTCCGTGTGGCCGAACAGCAGCGGCACGATCGGCGGGTTCAGGTAGCCGTCGGCGACGCCGGTCTGCAGGGCGTTCGGAACCTCCGCCCAGCTGACGATGGTGCCCGTCGAGCCCCACGCCTTGAACAGCTCGATCTGGCTCTCGTCGAGGGCGCGCATGCGGAGATCCGACATGTCGGCCATGGTCGCGACCGGATGCTTGGTGTTGAAGATCCCGACACCCTGCCCGACCGCGTCGACGCCGAGCACGCGCACGCCGTTGGAGGCGAGCTTCTCGTTGATCTTCGCCAGCATCCCGCCGTCGTAGAGCGCCTTGTCGACCTCCTCGATGCCGTTGAAGAAGTACGGCAGGCGCAGCCCGTAGATGAGGTCGTCCATGGAGGCGGTGATCGCCAGCGGCGACATCGACACCTCCAGCAGCCCCTGGGACACCTGATCGAGGAGTTCGTCGTCGCCGCCCAGCGCACCGCGCTGGAATTCGGCCGCCGCGACGCCGTGGGCGTTGAGGTATTCGGTGAAGGCGTGGGCCCAGACGTAGCTGCCGGAGCCTTCCAGGTCGGGCGGGCTGTCGAGCGCCACCTTGATCTGGGCGAATGCCGGTCCGGAGACCGTCAGGGTCGCGGCGAACGCGGCCGCGAGCGCGATACGGGACAGATGCATGTTCCAGTTCCCCTCTTGTTGAAGTGCGCCTGGCGGCCTGCAGCCCTTTCCGGTCGGATGGAAAGCGCTCCAGCGGGCGGATCTCCCAATCCCTACCCGCCGCCGAGAACTCCGAATGCGCGCGGCACGAACAGGCTGATCTCCGGAAAGGCGACCAGGATCGCGAGCACGACGATTTCGACCAGCACGAACGGGATGACCGCCCGCGCGAGCTGCCAGTAGTCGGTCTTCGTCACCGCGGAGACGACCAGCAGGCAGCCTCCGAACGGCGGCGACACCAGTCCGATGCACAGATTGAAGCACAGGACGATGCCCAGGTGGACCGGATCGGCGCCCTGGGCGAGCGCCACCGGGGCGAGCAGCGGCACCAGCAGCGCCAGCGCCACCGGCACGTCCAGCACCATGCCGGCCAGCAGGAACAGCACGTTCAGCAGGATCATGTACTCGACCGGCCCGAGACCCAGCCCGGTGACCGTCGAGGAGATCGCCTCGGGCAGCCGCTCCAGCGCGCCCAGGTGGCCGAGCGCCGAGATCGCCGTGATGATCATGAAGATCGAGCCGGAGAGCGTCACCGTGCGGCGCAGCCCCTCCATCAGGCCGCTCAAGGTGAGCCCGTCGTAGAAGTTGGCGGCGATCAGCGCCACCACGACGGCCACCGCCGCCGCCTCGGTGGGCGTCATCCAGCCGAGCACGATGCCGCCGACGATGATCACCGGCAGGATCAGCGCCGGCGCCGAGCGCAGCAGCGTCGGCAGCAGCGGGGGCGCCTCGGCGCGCGACAGCCGGGGATGGTCGTCCTTCCACGCATAGATGGCGTTGACGACGAACAGCGCGCAGGCGAGCAGCAGGCCGGGCACGATGCCGGCCAGGAACAGCGCCGTCACCGACGTCTGCATCAGCGCGCCGTAGAAGATCAGGATGATCGACGGCGGCACGATCGGCCCGATGATCGACGAGGCGGCGGTGATCGCGCTGGCATAGGCGGCGGAGTAGCCGCGCTGGCGCATCGCCGGCACCAGCGTGTTGGAGAGCGCCGCCGCGTCGGCCACCGCCGATCCGGAAATGCCGGCGAAGAACACGCTGGTCATGATGTTGACGTGGCCGAGGCCGCCGCGCAGGCGCCCCACCAGCGACATCGACAGGTCGATGAGCGCGCGGGTGACGCCGCCGCGGTTCATCACCTCGCCGGCCAGGATGAACAGCGGCATCGCCATCAGCGCGAAAACGTCGATCTTGGAAAAGATCTGCTGCGGCAGGATCGCCAGGTAGCGGGCGTTGTCGGTGGCGAGGAAGGCGAGGACGGCGGAGCCGCCGATGACGTAGGCGAGCGCGAGCCCGGACGCGAGGAGGATGACCGCCGCGACCGGAACGAGCGCGATCATGCCGCGATGTCCAGCCGGCCGGCGGCGAGATCCGCCTCGACGATCCCTTCGTCGGCGATGTCGGGCGGCAGCGCGCGCCCCAGAACAAGGGCTGCGGCGGTCCGCGCCAGCGCCGGCGCCGACTGGATGCCGTAGCCGCCCTGCCCGGCCAGCCAGAAGAAGCCGGCGACCGCCGGGTCGTAGCAGGCGACCGGCGTCTTGTCGGCGACGAACGAGCGCAGGCCCGCCCACTTGTTCTCGATCGCGCGGATGGACACGTCGAACGCGGTCTCGATCCGGTCGACGCACACGGCGACGTCGTACTCGTCGGGCTGCGCGTCGCACGGCGGCGACGGCGTCTCGTCGGCGGGCGAGATCAGCAGCCGTCCGGCGTCGGGCTTCATGTAGAAGCCCTCGTCGATGTCGACGACCATCGGCCAGGACGACGGGTCGAGCCCCGAGGGCGCGGCGACGATCACCGCGGTGCGCCGCTTCGGGACGAGATGGATGGGTGCGGCCCCCGCCAGGGCGGCGATCTCGTCGGCCCAGGCGCCCGCGGCATTGACCACGATGTCGGCGTTGAGCGTCCGCTGGCCGAGGTCGATCGCCCAGCCGGCGCCGTCGCGGGCGAGCCCGCGCACCGTCGCGTTGGTGAGCATCTCGCCGCCGGCGGCGCGGAAGGCCTTCAGGTAGCCGTGGTGCAGGCCGTGCACGTCGATGTCCCGCGCGCCGGGCTCGACCATGCCGCCGGCCACGTAGTCCTCGCGCAGCAGCGGCGCCATGTCCCGCGCCTCCGACGGCCCGACCAGGCGGACGCCGCTTTTCGCGCCGATGGCGGCGAAATGGGACTCGAGCGTGCCCATCTGGTCGGGTCGCGCCACCATCAGCACGCCGCGCTCGGACAGCATCGGATTGGCGCAGAAGCCAACCGGCGGGTTGTCGAAGAAGGACGCCGAGGCGCGCGACAGCGCCCGGATGGCCGGGGGCCCGTAGGTCTCGCTGAACAGCGCCGCCGAGCGCCCGGTGGTGTGGTAGCCCGGCTGGGATTCCCGTTCGATCAGCAGCACGTGCCGGCCGGCGGCGGCAAGCTCCGCCGCGACCGAGGCGCCGGCGATACCGGCGCCGATGACGGCGATGTCGAAACGCGGATGGGAGGAGGCCTGGTCGATCATGGGGGCGAGCCTAGCAAAGGTTTTCCGATTGGAAAACGGGTATTTTCCGATCGGAAAATCTTTGGTGGACGCTGGCGCTCCCGGACCGTAGATTCCCGGCATGAGCGCGACGATCGACAGCAAGGCGCAGGCCGACGACCGGCGGATCCGGATGGGAGAGCGCCTGCGCGCCATCCGCCACGAACAGGGCCTGACGCTGGCCGAGGTGGCGGCGAAGGCCGGCCTCGCGGTGTCCACGGTCTCCAAGGTCGAGCGCGGCCGCATGGCGCTCACCTACGACCGCTTCACCCAGCTCGCCGACGGCCTCGGCGTCGACCTCGCCGAGCTCTTCAGCGAGCACGGCACGCGCTTCCAGCCCGGCCAGGTCGCCGTGTCGCGACGCGGCGAGTTCGCCGTCCACGTCACCGAAAACTACGTCTACGAGATGCTGTTTGCGGACGTGTGGAACAAGGCGATGGTGCCGATGCTCGGCACGCTGCAGCCCTACGAGAAGATGAACTTCGAGCGCTTCGTCAGCCACGCCGGCGAGGAGTTCCTGCTGGTCCTCGACGGCAGCCTGACCGTCTATTTCGAGGACCGCCCGCCGGAGGTTCTGGCGGCCGGCGACAGCATCTACTTCGACAGCCGTCGCGGCCATCTCTACGCCTCGGCCGGCAGCGAGCCCGCCCGCATCCTGGTCGTCTGCACCAAGCTCGGCGCCTGGCCCGAGTAGCGCTACCGCCTCAGCCGAAGAGGTCAGCCGCGGCCGACGTCCACGTAGGTGAAGCCGTGGCGTTCCACCTCGGCGCGCCGGTAGACGTTGCGCAGGTCGACGAACACCGGCACCCGGACGAGCTCCTTCAGCCGCGGCAGGTCGAGGGCGCGGTAGGCATCCCACTCGGTGACCAGCACGATCGCGTCGGCCCCCTCCACGCACTGGTAGGCGGTGTCGGCATACTGGAGGTCCGGCAGCACGGCCTTCGCCTGCTCCATGCCTTCCGGATCGTGTCCGCGCACGGTGGCGCCGGCCTCGCGCAGCGCGTCGGCGATGGCGATCGCCGGGCTCTCGCGCATGTCGTCGGTGTTCGGCTTGAAGGTGAGGCCCAGCAGCGCAACCGTCTTGCCGGCGACGGAGCCGCCGCAGGCCTTGACGATCTTGCGCGCCATCTGCGTCTTGCGCTCCTCGTTCACCTGCACGACGCTTTCCACGATGCGGCAGGGCACGTCGTATTCGCGCGCCGTCTCCACCAGCGCCCGGGTGTCCTTCGGGAAGCACGACCCGCCGAAGCCGGGCCCGGCGTGCAGGAACTTGGTGCCGATGCGGTTGTCGAGGCCGATGCCGCGCGCCACCTCTTGGACGTTCGCGCCGGTCCGCTCGCACAGGTCCGCCATCTCGTTGATGAAGGTGATCTTGGTCGCCAGGAACGCGTTCGAAGCGTACTTGATCAGCTCGGCGGTGCGCCGGCCCGTATAGATCACCGGTGCCTGGTTGACGAACAGCGGCCGGTAGACCTCCGCCATCACCTCCCGCGCCCGATCGTCCTCGACGCCGATGACGATGCGGTCGGGACGCTTGAAGTCTTCGATCGCCGCACCCTCGCGCAGGAACTCGGGGTTGGAGACCACCGACACGTCGATGTCCGGCCGCGCCTCGCGCATGATCCGCTCCACCGCGTCTCCGGTGCCGACGGGGACCGTCGATTTGGTGACCACCACGGTGTAGCCGTCGACGTGGCGGGCGACCTCTTCGGCGGCCGCGTAGACGTAGGTCAGGTCGGCGCGCCCGTCACCGCGCCGCGACGGCGTGCCCACCGCGATGAAGACCACGTCGGCAGCGGCGACGCTCTCGGCCACCTCGGTGGTGAAGAACAACCGCTCCTCGGACTGGTTGCGCGCGACGTGCTCTTCCAGCGCCGGCTCGAAGATCGGGATCTCGCCGCGCTTGAGCCGGGCGACCTTCTCGGGATCGGTGTCGACGCAGGTGACGATGTGGCCGAAGTCGGCGAAGCAGGCGCCGGAGACGAGGCCGACATAGCCGGCGCCAATCATGGTGATGCGCATGGGAGACCCGTTCCGCGGCTGAGCCGATGTCGCAGGAGCATCGCAGGGGATGCGACGTTGGTTGGCCGCTTTCTTGCCCCTCCGACCGCATCCATGCAAGCCGCGAAGTCGCCCGCCTCATCGCGAAGGCGCGCGCCGGCGGGCGAAAGCGCACGAGCGGCGCCGCGCCCTGCCGGGAAGCCTCCGGATCAGAGCGCCGGCGCGTCGACCTCGTCGTGCTCGAGGATCCACGGCTCGTCGACGCCCTGGTCGGCCCAGCGCTGGAACGACGGCAGCGCCAGCACCGCGTCCATGTAGGCGCGCGTCTCCGGCGTCACCTCCCAGCCGTAGCGGTCGAGGCGGGCCACCACCGGTGCGTACATGGCGTCGGCGGCGGAGAACGCCCCGAACAGGAACGGCCCGCCTGCCCCGAATCGGGCGCGGCAGTCGGCCCAGAGCTCCTGGATGCGGGCGACGTCCTTCTGCCCCTCCGCCCCGCCCCAGTCGCGGAAGGCGAAGCGCTTGCGCAGGTTCATCGGGCACGCCGAGCGCAGCGCCGAGAAGCCGGCGTGCATCTCGCACGACACCGCCCGGGCGACCGCGCGCGCGTCCGGGTCGGCGGGCCAGACGGCGCGGTCGGGGAAGCGCTCGGCGAGCGTCTCCATGATCGCCAGCGATTCCCAGACGGACAGGTCGTCGATCAGCAGGCACGGCACGCGCCCCGACGGCGAGTGGCGGGTGATCCGCGCCTTGGTGTCGGGCTGGTCGAGGGGAATCAGGATCTCGTCGAAGTCGATCCCCAGCTCGCTCATCAGAAGCCATGGCCGGAGCGACCAGCTCGAGTAGGCCTTGTTGCCGATCACCAGTACGACGCTCATCCGCATCTCTCCCCACCGTCATCTCAGGCCGACAGTGTCCCGCGCAAAGGCCGCGCCGTCCAATGCAGCTTTATGATGCGTCGGACGCGTCTGCCTGATGAGTCGCGCCGTCCGGACGGTTCTAGGGCGCGGGTCCCGGCACCAGCGCCGGCGTCTTGCCGGTCAGCCGGTAGGCGATCAGCGACAGCCATTCGCGCACCGCGAGGTTGGTCTTGAACAGCCCGAACGCCATCGACTGGGTCCAGGCGTAGGGGTCGTCGCCGCCGGGCGTCCGGTAGTCGACCGGCCACGGCACCATCCCGGTCCAGCCGGCCTTCTCCATGACGCCCATGGTGCGCGGCATGTGCCAGGCGGAGGTGACGACGATCCAGCTCTGGCCCGGCTGCGGGTCGAGGAGCGTCTTGAGGAACACGGCGTTCTGCCAGGTCGAGCCGGCCCGGTCCTCGATGCGGATCCGGTCGCGCGCCACGCCGAAGCTTTCGAACAGCCGGGCCGCGAACTCGGCGTTGCCGGTCCTGCCATCCCTGCCCGGCGGCCCGTTGGAGATCGCCACCAGCGCGTCCGGATAGCGCCGCGCCAGCTCGGCGACCGCGATCAGCCGGTCGGCGCCCTCGTTCACCTCCGGGATCTGCCGGGTGCGGGCGATGCCTGAGTCGATCGCACCGCCGAACACCAGGATTCCGGTCGGACCGTCGGCCGGCGGCGTGCCCTTGGCATAGCGCTGCTCGAGCGGATGCAGCAGCAGCGTCGACATCGGCGCGAAGCCGGCGATCACGAAGCCGACCGTGCCAAGCGCCACCAGCGCCAGCCCCATCCGCCGCCAGTTCGCCACCAGGCAGCCGAGCCCGAGGAACAGGATCAGCACCAGGAGGTTCGACGGCCGCAGCACGAAGAAGACGATTTCGGAGAGAAGGTCCGGCATGGACGCCTAGGCCCCGATCGTCGCGGGCCGCGCCGGCCCTGAACGGAAAAACGCCTTGCGCGCCAACGCCCTGGGGCCGAATGCGGAGAGAAGCCTGGCCGCCGCGGAGCCGCCTCGCGCGCTCAGGTGTCCCACTCCGGCTCGCCCGCCATCCGCACGATGCGGCCGTCCGGGCGCTTCAGCGCGAAGATCTTCGCCATCTCGTCGTCGGTCAGGCTGAACCCGTCGGCGCCGAGATTCTCCTCCAGCCGCTCCGGGCTGGCGGTCTTCGGGATCGCGATGACGCCGTCCTGCTGGATCAGCCAGCGCAGCAGCACCTGGGCGGGCGTGCGGCCGTGCGCCTCGGCGATCTCGATAAGCACCTTCTCCTTGAGGATCGTGCCGCGCCCGAGCGGGCTGTAGGCCGTCACCGACATGTCGTGGCGGCGGCAGGCCTCCAGCACCGGCGTCTGGTCCAGGTGGGCGTGATACTCGACCTGGTTGGTGGCGAGCGGCGCCTCGCTGGCGGCGACCGCCTCCTCGATCAGCCTGACGGTGAAGTTGGCGACCCCGATCGACCGGGCGAGACCGCGCGTACGCACCTCGTTGAGCGCGCCGATGGCCTCCTGCATGGGCACCTCGTCGCTCGGCCAGTGGATCAGATAGAGGTCGACGTACTCGAGCCCCAGCCGCTTCAGGCTTTCCTCGGCGGCATGCTGGAGCGCGCCGTCGCGCAGGTGCGACGGCCACACCTTGGTGGTCACGAACAGCTCGTCGCGCGGGACGCGCGCGGCCTTGAGCCCGCGGCCGACCGCCTCCTCGTTGTCGTACATCTCGGCGGTGTCGATGTGGCGGAAGCCGGCACCGATGGCGGCCGCCACCATGCGCTCGCACTCGGCGTCCCTGAGGCGCCACGTGCCGAACCCGAGGGCCGGGATGTCTGCTCCTGCGGCGTGGACGGTGTGCATGAAGAACCTCGTTCGACCGTGTGGGAGATGCCGGGGCGCTCGCCCGGCCGCGGGACCGGGACGCCCCGCCGGCGCGCGGTGACGCGCGGCGGGATCGGCCCGGCAAGCGTCTCAGGACACCCCCTCAACGCGTTGCAACCCAACAGGTTTCGTGGCCGGCGCCGCGGAAGGCGCCCACCGGAGTCAGCGCTCGGGGTTGAGCGTCGTGCCGTCGACGAAGCCGACCTTGCCGTTCCAGCCGATCTCGCAGGCGCGCTCGTCGAGGAGCGCGCGCCAGACGGCGGGCGACCCGAACTGCCACTTGCCGAACGGCATTTCCGGGCGGCACCAGCGCAGGACGATGCCGTCCGCCCCCTTGGGGATGGTGGCGACGGTCGCGGCGTTCGCCTCGATCGCGGAGCGGAGCTTTGCCTCCGTCCGCGCTGAGTAGGTCATGTCGTAGGGGCTCGGCGCCTGGGCCTGCGCCTCGCCGACAATGATCGGCAGGGCGCCGATCACGCAGGCCGCGACCATCGAGGCGAGACGCATCGCGCCCTCACCCGATCTCGGAGGCCGTCTGCACGACCTTGCCGACGAGGCCGTAGGCGATCGCCTCGTCCGGACCCATCCAGTAGTCGCGGTCGGTGTCCTTGGCGATCCGCTCGATCGGCTGGCCGGTCGCCTCGGAGAACATCTTGTTGAGACGATCGCGCATCTTGATCATCTCGCGCGCCTGGATCTCGATGTCCGTCGCCGCGCCGCCGGCACCGCCGGACGGTTGATGCAGCAGGAAGCGAGTGTTCGGCGTGCAGTAGCGGCGCTCCTTCGGCACCGACACGTAGATCAGCGCGCCGGCGGAGGCGACCCAGCCCATGCCGAGGATGTTCACCTTCGGCGCGATGAAGCGGATCGTGTCGTGGATCATGTCGCCCGATTCGACGTGGCCGCCCGGCGAGGAGACGATCAGGTTGATCGGCTCGTTCGACACGTGGGCGAGCGCCAGCAGGCGCTGGGTCACGTCGCGGGCCATGTCCATCGACACCTGGCCGATCACCATCACGGTGCGGGCGTCGAACAGGTGCTTGTCGACCGGGATCGACTGCTGCGCCTTGATCTTCTCCTCGTCCTCGTCGTCGTCGAGGCGGGGCTCTGTCACGTAGGCCTGAGGCATGTTGGTCCAATCCGGTGTGGGAAAGTCGGTGAGGCGCACCTGGGCAGGCGCGAAACCGTTGTCGTGTCGTGCTGTCGTTTTGTAGTGCCCCCGATGTCGTCACGCAAACCCCTCGCGTCAATGCGGAGTGTGCCTTGGAGCTGAACGACCCGGATTTTACCGCCGATGACGGCCGCCGGACGGTCGCCGCGCGCGTCGGGCCGGCCGGAAACGTCGAGGCGATCGCGCCCGGCGCCCCCGTGCCGTGGTGGAGCTTCACCAAGACGCTGCTCGCCGCCGCCGCGATGCGCCTCGCCGAGCGCGGCGCGCTGTCGCTCGACGCGCCGCTTCCGGCCAGGCCGTTCACCGCGCGGCAGCTGCTGCAGAACACCGCCGGCGTGCGCGACTACGGCGGGCTCGACGCCTACCACCGGGCCGTCGCCCGCGACGACGACCCGTGGCCGGTGGAGACCCTTCTGGAGCGCGCCGACGCCGACGCCCTCCTCCATCCGCCCGGCGAGGGGTGGGCCTACTCCAACATCGGCTACCTGATGCTGCGCCAGCTTGTGGAGGAAGCCGCCGGCGCGCCCTTCGACCGGGCGCTGCGCGATCTGATCCTCGATCCGCTCGGGCTGCCCACCGCGCGGGTCGCCACCTCGCGCGCCGACATGGCCGCGACCGGGTTTCCCGGCGGCCGCTCCTATCATCCGGGCTGGGTTTACCACGGGCTGGTGATCGGGCCCGTCGAGGAGGCCGCCCTCGCCCTCCACCGCCTGTTCGCGACCGATCTCCTGTCGAAGGTCTCGCGCACCGCCATGCTGGCGGCGCGGCCGCTCGGCGGCGCGCTCGCCGGGCGCCCCTGGCTCACCACCGGCTACGGGCTCGGCCTGATGATCGGAACCATGGCGGGCCATGACCGCACGGACCCGCTGCCGGTGTTCGGGCATTCGGCCGGCGGTCCGGGCAGCGTCGGCGCGGTCTATGGCTGGCACGCGCCGGACGGCCTGCGCACCGCGGCCGTCTTTTCCGACGACGCCGACGAGGGACGGCCGGAGCATCTGGCCGTCCGGCTCCTGCTCGCCGACGCCTGAACCTGAGCCGGCTAACGATCGTCGCGTGAAAAAGGCGCGCGCCGCATCCGGCACGCGCCTCGAATCTCCCGATCGGTCCCCGAAACCCGTTCCAGGGACCGGCGCGGAGGGATCAGCCCATCGTCGGGATGACGAACTCGGCGGAGTCCTTGATGCCCGAGGGCCAGCGCGAGGTGACCGTCTTCGTCTTCGTGTAGAAGCGAATCGAGTCCGGTCCGTGCTGGTTCAGGTCGCCGAAGCCCGAGCGCTTCCAGCCGCCAAACGTGTGGTAGGCCAGCGGCACCGGGATCGGCACGTTCACGCCGACCATGCCGACGTTGACGCGCGCCGTGAAGTCGCGGGCCGCGTCGCCGTCGCGGGTGAAGATCGCGACGCCGTTGCCGTATTCGTGGTCGCTGGCGAGCGCCAGGCCTTCCTCGTAGTCCTTGGCGCGCACGACGGAGAGCACCGGGCCGAAGATCTCTTCCTTGTAGATGCGCATGTCCGGGGTCACTCGGTCGAACAGGCAGCCGCCCATGAAGAAGCCGTTCTCGTAGCCCTGCATGGTGAAGCCGCGGCCGTCGACGACCAGCTCGGCGCCCTCTTCCACGCCCAGGTCCACGTAGCCGCGCACGCGGTCGAGCGCCGCCTTGGTGACCAGCGGGCCGTAGTCGGCCTCGGCATCGGTGGAGAGCCCGATCTTCAGCGCGTTCACCTTCGGAACCAGCGTCTCCATCAGGCGGTCGGCGGTCTGCTCGCCCACCGGCACGGCGACGGAGATCGCCATGCAGCGCTCGCCGGCGGAGCCGTAGCCGGCGCCGATCAGCGCGTTGGCGGCCTGCTCCATGTCGGCGTCCGGCATGACGATCATGTGGTTCTTGGCGCCGCCGAAGCACTGGGCGCGCTTACCGTGGGCGGCCGCCGTCGCGTAGACGTACTGGGCGATGTCGGAGGAGCCGACGAAGCCGACCGCCTTGATGTCCGGATCGGTGAGGATCGCGTCGACCGATTCCTTGTCGCCGTTGACGACGTTGAGGATGCCGGCCGGAAGCCCCGCCTCCATCATCAGCTCCGCCAGCCGGATCGGCACGGACGGATCGCGCTCGGACGGCTTCAGGATGAAGGCGTTGCCGCAGGCGATCGCCGGCGCGAACTTCCACATCGGGATCATGGCCGGGAAGTTGAACGGGGTGATGCCGGCGACCACGCCGAGCGGCTGGCGCAGCGAGTACATGTCGATCGCCGGACCGGCGCCGTCGGTGAACTCGCCCTTCATCAGGTGCGGCACGCCGATCGCGAACTCCGCGACCTCCAGGCCGCGGATGATGTCGCCCTTCGCGTCGGGCACGGTCTTGCCGTGCTCGGAGGACAGCAGCTCGGCCAGCTCCTCCATGTTCTGGTTCAGGAGATCGACGAACTTCATCATCACGCGGGCGCGGCGCTGCGGGTTCGTCGCGGCCCACTTCGGCTGCGCCTCGACCGCGTTGGCGACCGCCGCGGCGACTTCCGCCTTGGTGGCCAGCGACACCTCGGCCTGCACCTCGCCGGTGTTCGGGTTGTAGACCGGCGAGGTCCGCCCCGAGGCCCCGGCAACGGTCTTGCCGCCAATGAAGTGTCCGATCGTACGCATTCTGTCTCTCCTTGATCCGGCCCCGACGAAAGAAGCGTCAGCCGGCTCCCATCGGAAAATATCGATAATCTGGAGGCCTCATAGCGCAGCTGGCCGCACGGAGAAAGGCCCAGCTTTGCAGGGCAGCTTCTCGCAAACGTGATCGCCGGGGCCGCCACAACGCCCTGCGCCACGTCCATCGTCATGTGTCCAGCGCGTTGCCTCTGCTAGAGTTGGACCCATTCTAAGGCAGCATCAGGGAAGTGTCAGATGAGAACTTTGGCGATCGGACTTGCGGTGGCGCTCGGTGCCTCCTTCGCCCTGTCGACGACGGCCAGCTGGTCGCAGCAGGCCCCGACGGGCATGGCGGCCATCGAGAAGCGCCAGGAGCTGATGAAGTCCGCCGGCCGCGCCACCAAGGCCGCCGGCCAGATGGTCAAGGGCGAGACCGCCTGGGATGCCGCCGCCGCGGAAGCAGCCATGCAGACCCTGGTCGACGTCGGCACCCAGTTCCCGACGCTGTTCCCCGACGATTCCAAGACCGGCGGCAAGACCGAGGCCGCTCCGGCGATCTGGGAGGACAAGGCCGATTTCGAGGCGCACGCCGCCTCGCTCGCGACGGATGCCGAGGCTGCCAAGATGGCGGCCGCCGGTGGCCTCGACGCCTTCAAGCCGGCGTTCGGCAAGGCCGCGGGCAACTGCCGCAGCTGCCACGAGAAGTTCCGCACCGACTGACATCCGGACGGCACATCCTCGTGAGCGCCCGGCCTGACCGGCCGGCAGTCGCCGGACGGGCCGGGCAACCGCGTTCCGTCCGGGCCGGCGCCGGTCGAGCGGTGCAGGCCGGACCAGCAACGGAGCCCCCATGCGGCGCATCCTCCTCGTCCTGATCGTGCTCGCGCTGGTCGGCGCGGCGGCGTTCTGGGTGCTCACCGCACCCACCACCCTCGCCTCGGCCGACCTGCCGGCCCACACGCCCGATCCCGCCAACGGCGAGACGCTGTTCTGGGCGGGCGGCTGCGCGTCGTGCCACGCCGCGCCTGGCGCCAAGGGCGACGATCTCATGAAGCTCGGCGGCGGCGCCGAGCTCGGCTCGCCGCTCGGCGCGTTCACCGTCCCCAACATCTCGCCGGACAAGGCGACGGGCATCGGCGACTGGTCGACAGTCGATTTCGTCAACGCGCTGCGCTTCGGCGTGTCGCCGCAGGGCGAGCACTTCTACCCCGCCTTCCCCTACGCCTCCTACCAGCACATCACGCTGGAGGACCTGATCGACCTGAAGGCGTTCATGGACACGCTGCCGGCCGTCGACAACCGCGTCGCCGCCGCCTCGCTGCCGTTCCCCTTCTCGATCCGCCGTGGCATCGGGCTCTGGAAGCACCTTTACGTGACCGACCCCGGCTTCACGCCCGATCCCGCTCTCTCCGAGACCGAGAACCGCGGCGCCTACCTGGTCACCGGGCCGGGCCACTGCGGCGAGTGCCACACGCCGCGAACGGTGTTCTTCGGTATGGACACCAGCCGCTGGCTGGCCGGCGCACCGGCGCTCGAGGGCACCGGAACCGTCCCGAACATCACGCCCGGAGGCAAGGAGATCAGCGGCTGGAGCGCCTCCGACATCGCCTATTACCTGGAATCCGGCTTTACCCCGGACTACGACGCCGTGGGCGGCGCGATGGCCGGCGTCCAGCAGAACTGGGCGCACGTGCCCGCCGCCGACCGCGAGGCGGTGGCCGCCTATCTCAAGGCCGTGCCCGCCCAGCCGCCGACGGACTGATCGCCGAGAGCGGCATGTCGCTTGCAAGCCGCAAGGCACTGGGCGACAAGGAAGCGAACGCCCGTGCATTGCCGCGCAAGGCTGCGCATGGTGCGCACGGCGCCTGCGATCCCGTCGAGGCGCAGGGGGACACCCATGGTTCGACTCCGCGCACTGGCCATTGCTGCCGTCGGTCTCGCCGCCGTGGTCACCGGCGTCTGCGCGAGCGACCGGCCGCCGCTGCGGATCGCCACCGAGGGTGCCTATCCCCCTTTCAACGCCCGCACCGCCGACGGCGATCTGGTCGGCTTCGACGTCGACATCGCCAGGGCGCTCTGCGACCGCATGGAGAGGGAGTGCGTGTTCGTCGTGCAGGACTGGGAGGGGATGATTCCCGGCCTCATCGCCCGACGCTACGACGCCATCGTCGCTTCCATGGCGATCACCGAGGAGCGCAAGCGGAAAGTCGCATTCACCGACCGGTACTACGCCACGCGGCCGGCCATCGTGGTGCCGCGCGACAGCCCCATCGAGGCGGCGACCGACGCCGGGCTCGCCGGCCGCTCCATCGGCGCCCAGTCGGGCACGACCCACGCCAACTACGCCGAGGCGAAGTTCCCCTCCGCCCGGCTGAAGCTCTATCCGATCCCGCTCTCCTATCAGGAGGAGCTTCAGAACGGCCGCCTGGACGCGGCCATCGACGACCTGATCCTCCTGAGGGGCTGGACCGACAGCGATGCCGGCAAGTGCTGCAGGGTGCTGGCGTCGCTGCCCGTCGACACCGCCATCAACGGCGAGGGCATCGGCATCGCCGTGCGAAAGACGAGCCCCGAACTGACGGACGCGTTCAACGCCGCGATCGCCGCCATCCGTGCCGACGGCACCTACCGGCGCATCAACGACGCCTATTTTCCCTTCGACATCTACGGCGACTAGCACCCGTCCGACCGGGTGGACGGCCCGCTCGGCGGCGCGCCGCGACGGTCCCGTTGCAACCATCGATTATTTAAAGGAAACTTTCGGATCGACCGCCCCGCCCGAGCGCCTCGCCGGGCGGCCGGCGGGGCTTCAATCCGGGACCATGCGACGAACGCGCGGCCCGTCCCCCCTTCCAGAGCCCGTGGAGTGATCCATGCCTTTCCGCCGTCTCCTCGTCTCCGCCGCCATCGCGACCGCCCTGGTCGCCGGCCCCGCCCTCGCCAAGGACTGGAAAGAAGTCCGCATCGGCACGGAGGGCGCCTACCCGCCGTTCAACACGCTGACCTCCGATGGCAAGCTCGAAGGCTTCGACATCGACATCGCCAACGCGCTCTGTGACGAGATGAAGGTCAAGTGCACCTTCGTCACCCAGGACTGGGAAGGCATGATCACCGCGCTGAAGGCCAACAAGTACGACGCCATCATCGCCTCCATGTCGATCACCGACGAGCGCAAGCAGGAGGTCGCCTTCACCAACAAGTACTACAACACGCCCCCCGCCCTGGTGGTCCCGAAGGACTCCAAGCTGACCGAGGGCACCGCCGCCAGCCTGAAGGGCAAGACCATCGGCGCCCAGGCCTCGACCACCTTCGCCAACTACGTCGAGGAGAAGTATCCGGACGCCAACCTGAAGCTCTACCCGACCGCCGAGGAGTACAAGCTCGACCTCCAGAACGGCCGTCTCGACGGCGCGGTCGACGACGTCGTGGTCATCGGCGAGTGGGTGAAGAGCGACGGCACCTGCTGCAAGATCGTCTCGACCCTGCCGGTCGACCCCGCGATCTTCGGCGAGGGCATCGGCATCGCCATCCGCAAGGAGGACAAGGACCTGGTGGAGATGTTCAACAAGGCGATCGTCGCGATCCGCGAGAACGGCACCTACAAGACGATCAACGACAAGTACTTCGAGTTCGACGTCTACGGCGACTGAGCCCTCGCCGGCTCCGCCTTCCGGACCCCGGCGCGCGCCGGGGTCCGCGTCCATCGGGTCCGCCGGCCTGCCGGAACACCGCGCGGCAGCGAGCGGACCGCATAGGCCCGCTTCTTGCTTCCTTCCCAGGCCCAGGCCCTCACGAGAGCGCAAGCCCCCATGCCCGACTGGCTCCATCTTCTCTCGTTCGGTCCCGGCGGCTGGGGCAACCAGATCGCGGCGGGCGCCCTCGTCACCGCAGGCCTGGCGCTGGCCACCCTGCCGTTCGGGCTGTTCCTGGGCTTCGTGGTGGCGCTCGCCAAGAACTCCAGCGAACCCTCGCTGCGCTCCGCGGCCAGCATCTACACCACGGTGTTCCGCGGCCTGCCGGAGCTGCTCACGCTGTTCCTGATCTACTTCGGCGCGCAGATGCTGCTGCAGCGGGTGGCCGGCCTGTTCACCGACCAGCAGGTGCAGATCAGCGGCTTCCTGGCCGGCATGATCGCCCTCGGGCTGGTGTTCTCCTCCTACGCCAGCGAGGTCTTCCTGTCGGCGTTCCGGGGCATCCCGACGGGCCAGTACGAAGGCGCCGCCGCCCTCGGCCTGCCGCGCGGCAAGACGATGCGGCTGGTGGTGTTCCCGCAGCTTATCCGGCTGGCGCTTCCCGGGCTCTCCAACCTCTGGCTGGTGCTCCTGAAGGACACCGCGCTGGTCTCCGTCATCGGGATCCAGGACGTGCTACGCCAGGCCGGCGTGGCGGCGCGGGTGAGCAAGGAAGCGTTCCTGTTCTTCGGCGTCGCCTGCCTGATCTACCTGGTGTTCTCCGTCATCTCGTCGATCGGCATCTCGCGCATCGAGCGCTGGGCCGAGCGGGGGATGTCGCGCTGATGGGCATCCTGTCGCTCGCCCGTCCCGGGACGCCGCCCCGCCCCTGGACCTCCGCGCGCATCCTCGGCAACGCGCTCCTGGCGCTGTGGATCGTGTTCGGGCTCGCCACCGCCTATTTCCTGATCAACGCCTCGGGCATGAACTTCCTCGGCCGCTACGGCCAGAAGCTGCTCGACGGCTTCGTCGTCACCATCCAGCTGGTCCTGCTGTCGCTGGCGATCGGCGCGGCGCTGTCGATCCCGGTGGCCTTCGGGCGGATGTCGAAGAACCCGTTCATCGGGGCGATCGCCTTCGGCTACTCCTACTTCTTCCGCGGCACGCCGCTGATCGCCCAGGCATTCCTGTTCTACTACGGCGCCGGCAGCTTCAGCACCGAACTCAAGTCCATCGGCGCCTGGTGGATCTTCCGCGACGCCTTCACCTGCGCGGTGTTCACCTTCGCGCTCAACACCTCCGCCTACCAGGCCGAGATCCTGCGCGGCGCCATCCGCAGCGTGCCGAAGGGCCAGATGGAGGGCGCCAAGGCGCTCGGCCTGCCCCGCCACGTGATCTTCCTGCGGGTCATCCTCCCCCAGGCCTTCATCATCGCGCTGCGCCCCTACGGCAACGAGATCATCCTGATGGTGAAGGGCTCGGCCATCGCCTCGATCATCACCGTCTACGACCTGATGGGCGAGACCCGGCGCGCCTTCTCCCGCTCCTTCGACTTCCAGGCCTACATGTGGGCCGCCCTGCTCTACCTCTCGATCGTCGAGACGGTGAGCCGCATCTGGACGGTGCTGGAGCGGCGGCTGACCCGCCATCTGCGGCGCCCCACCCAGGCGGCGCCCAGCGCCACCGCGCAGGAAGCCGCCGCCGGCCGCCCGGACGCCACCGTCGACTAGCGCCCTCCCGGCCGGAAATCCTCTGGCGCCGGCGGGCGGATCGATGGCATCGTGCCGGCGCACCGAACCGGCGCCCGCGCCGTGCCGCCCCGGCTGACTGCGGACCGGCGGCGCCCCACTGCCCGCGTATCCCCAGGCGCCCGTCGGCCGGCCGGCCGCACGCCCCCCACCCATGCAGGTTCCGCCATGACCCACCGCAGGCCCGAGGGATCCTCCCACCCCGAGACCATCGCCGTGCAGGCGCTGGGCGCGATCGACGGCGTCACCGGCGGCGTGGTGCCGCCGATCCAGCCGTCGACCACCTTCGCCCGCGAGACCGACTACAGCCTGATGGTGCCGGGCAACGTCTACGCCCGCGACGACGCGCCGACGGTCCGCGAGGCCGAGGCGATCATCGCCGCCATGGAAAGGGCCGCCACCGCGCGCCTGTTCGCCTCCGGCATGGCCGCCATCGCGACGCTGCTGCGGGCCGCCTCCGATCGCCCGATCGTCGTCCAGAAGGGCATCTACTACGGAACCCAGATGTTCGCGCTGCGGGCGCTTGGCGAGAAGGGTGTCGACGTCCGCTGGTTCGAGGCCGACCGGCTCGACACGCTGGCCGAGGCGCTGAAGGACGGCGCGCCCGCCCTGGTCTTCGGCGAGAGCCCGTCGAACCCATGGCTCACCGTCCTCGACATCGCCGCCGCCGCGAAGATCGCCCACGCCCACGGTGCGAAGCTGGCGGTCGATTCCACCGCCGCCACCCCGATCGTCACCACGCCGCTGACGCTGGGCGCCGACTTCGTCGTCCACTCCGCCACCAAGTCGCTCAACGGCCACTCCGACCTGCTGGCCGGCGTCATCGCCACCAACGACGTCGACTCGGCTCTCTGGGCCGCCATCTGCCGCGAGCGCCACGACGCCGGCGCCGTCCTCGGCACGTTCGAGGCCTGGCTCCTGATCCGCGGCATGCGCACCCTCGGCGTGCGCGTCCACGCCGCCAATGCCAACGCCAGCGCGATCGCCGGCTACCTCGCCGGCCACCCGGCGGTGGAAACCGTCCGCTATCCCGGCCTCGTCGATCATCCCCAGCACGCCGTCGCCCGCCGCCAGATGGTCGGCGGCTACGGCAGCCTGATGTCGTTCGACGTCCGCGGCGGCGCGGAGGCGGCGCTCAGGGTCGCCGGGCGGCTGAACCGGATCATCCGCGCCACCTCGCTCGGCGGCATCGAGACGCTGATCGAGCACCGCCGGTCGGTCGAGGATCCGATGACCAACATGCCCGGCGGCCTGCTGCGGCTGTCGGTCGGCATCGAGCACATCCAGGACCTGCTCGACGATCTCGGCCAGGCGCTCGCCCCGCATGCCTGACAGGCGCAGCACTTCGCATTAGGCTCCCCCCAGACCCACCCGCGCCGGGCGAACCGACCCGGCGCCGTTCACACACCACAGCAGGAGACGCGTCATGGCCAAGGTCGCCTTTATCGGGCTCGGAGTGATGGGCTATCCGATGGCCGGGCACCTGAAGACCCGCGGCGGACACGACCTCACCGTCTACAACCGCACCGCCGCCAAGGCGGAAAAGTGGGTTGCCGAGTTCGGCGGCACGGCCGCCCCGACCCCGAAGGCCGCGGCCGAAGGCGCCGACTTCGTGTTCGCCTGCGTCGGCAACGACGACGACCTGCGCGAGGTCACACTCGGGGACGACGGCGCCTTCCACGGCATGGCGAAGGGCGCGATCTTCATCGACAACACCACCGCCTCCGCCGAGATCGCCCGCGAGCTCGCCACCGAGGCCGATGCCCGCGGGTTCGCCGCCCTCGACGCGCCGGTCTCCGGCGGCCAGGCCGGCGCGGAGAACGGCGCGCTGACGGTGATGGTCGGCGGCGGCGCGGACGCCTTCGGCCGCGCCCGCCCGGTGATCGACTGCTACGCCAAGATGATCGGCCACATGGGCGAGGCCGGCGCCGGCCAGCTCACCAAGATGGTCAACCAGATCTGCATCGCCGGGCTGGTCCAGGGCCTGTCGGAAGCCATCAACTTCGCCGGCAAGGCCGATCTCGACGTGGAAAAGGTGATCGGCGTCATCTCCAAGGGCGCCGCCCAGTCGTGGCAGATGGAGAACCGCTGGGAGACCATGCGCGACGGCACGTTCGACTTCGGCTTCGCCGTCGACTGGATGCGCAAGGACCTGGCGATCTGCCTCGCCGAGGCGAACCGGAACGGCGCCCAGCTTCCCGTCACCGCCCTCGTCGACCAGTTCTACAGCGACGTGCAGGCGATGGGCGGCAAGCGCTGGGACACCTCCAGCCTGATCGCCCGCCTCGACCGGAAGTGAACGTTCGAGCGCCTGAGGACTTTCCGCCAACCCATTGAAAAAGGCGCCCTTTCGGGGCGCCTTTATGGCTTTCGGACCTGTCTCGAAACCGCCCGACGAGGCGGAAGCCCAGCCTACTGGCCGGGCGTCCAGGCGTCGTAGTCGCCGGTGGCCGCCGGGCGGTGCGGATCTTCCTGGAGGATCGAGCCCTTCGGCCGGTAGGCGGCCGGCGTGCCGGTCATGTTCGGCCTGGAGGGCTTTTCCCAGGCGCGCGCGGTATAGGTCATCTCGCTCGGCGCCGGCCCGTCCTTGTGGTGGATCCAGCCGTGCCAGCCGGCGGGGATCTTCGTTGCCTCGGCCACGCCGTTGTAGATCACCCAGCGGCGCTGGAAGCCGAGTGTCGGGTCGATCTTGCCGCCGCGGGACCGGTAGTAGCGGTTCCCGAACTCGTCCTCGCCGACGAACTCGCCGGCCAGCCTCGTGTGAAGCCGGGTTCCGAGCGTCGCGGAATGCCACCAGGTGAACAGGTCGAGGAAGAAGCGTTTCAGCACGGCAAGAGCCTCTGTCGATCGTGTGCCGGTTCTCGCCCGCCGGCTCGGGTCAGTCGTGTGCGTTGCGGCGGACTATGGCGTCCGCCCTGCCTCGTGTCCAGCGCCCGCGCGCCGCGCCGTCCCGGCGCAAAGCGTCGCGGGCGATCGGCTCAGACCAGTTCCTTGGTCGACCCGAACGTCAGGTCCGGCCAGCGTTCGGCCGTGTAGTTCAGCTCCCAGGCGCTCTTGGCCAGGTAGACCGGGCTTCCGTCGTTGTCCTCGCCGATCTGCGAGGAGTTCTTCGACAGGAAGTCCTCCACCTTGTCCTTCGGCCCGTGGATCCAGCGCGCCGCCGAATAGGGCGACGCCTCGAAGCCGATCTCCACCTTGTACTCCGCCTTGATGCGATCGATCATCACGTCGAGCTGCAGCGCGCCGACGACGCCGACGATCCAGTCGGAGCCGAGCCGGGTGCGGAACACCTGCGCCAGCCCCTCTTCGGAGAGGTCGTGCAGCGCGCGGCGGATCTGCTTCACCTTCATCGGATCGCCCGAGCGCACCCGGCGCATGATTTCCGGCGCGAAGCGCGGCAGCCCCGTCACCTTCACGTCGGTGCGCTCGCTCAGCGTGTCGCCCACCCGGAGCGTGCCGTGGTTCGGGATGCCGATGATGTCGCCCGGATAGGCCTCCTCGGCGATGTCGCGGTCCTGGGCGAAGAAGAAGATCGGCGCCTGCACGGCCAGCGTCTTGCCGGTGCCCACCTGGTTCAGCCGCATGCCGCGCTTGAAGCGGCCCGAGCAGATGCGGGTGAAGGCGATCCGGTCGCGGTGATTCGGATCCATGTTCGCCTGCACCTTGAAGACGAAGGCGGTGACCTTTTCCTCGGTCGGCACCACCGGCTCCGGCTCGGCCGGCTGCACCCGCGGCGGCGGCGCCCAGGCGGCCAGCCCGTCCAGCAGGTCGGAAACGCAGAAGTCGCGCAGCGCCGAGCCGAAATAGGCCGGCGTCAGGTGCCCTTCCCGGTAGGATTCGATGTCCATCGGCGAACAGGCGGAGCTGGCGAGGTCGGCCTCGGAGCGGAAGTTCTCCAGGATCGCGTCGTCGCCGACGATCTCCGCGAACTTCGGATCCATCACGCCGTTGACGCGCTCCTCCACGTCGAAGAACCCGGCGCCTTCCTTCTTCGGCTTCAGCACCGTGTTGTCGAGCAGGTTGTAGCAGCCCCGGAACTGCGTCCCCATGCCGATCGGCCAGGTGACCGGCGAGACGTCGAGGGCGAGCTTCTCGGAGATCTCGTCCATCAGCTCGAAGGGATCGCGGCCCTCGCGGTCGACCTTGTTGATGAACGTGATGATCGGCACGTCGCGCAACCGGCAGACCTCGAACAGCTTCAGCGTCTGGGTCTCGATGCCCTTCGCCGCGTCGATCACCATGACGGCGGAATCGACCGCCGTCAGCGTCCGGTAGGTGTCCTCGGAGAAGTCCTCATGGCCCGGCGTGTCGAGCAGGTTGAAGGTGATGCCGTCGCGCTCGAAGGTCATCACCGAGCTCGTCACCGAGATGCCGCGCTGCTGCTCGATGGCCATCCAGTCCGACTGGGTGCGCCGCCGCTCGCCGCGCGCGCGCACCTGTCCGGCAAGCCGGATCGCGCCGCCGAAATACAGCAGCTTCTCGGTCAGCGTCGTCTTGCCGGCGTCCGGATGCGAAATGATCGCGAACGTGCGCCGGGTGGCGATTTCGGCCTCGAGCCCGCCGGAGGCGGACTTGCTCTCGAGGGCAGCGTCCATGCGGAGACAGTCCCTTGTTTGATGCCGGCCGGCGACCGTTCGGTCGGCGGCGGGTTGGTCGTGGCCGCCGGTGCGGCCGTGACGGGATGAAGCGGTGCCGCGTCGGCCCGGCGGGCGGTCCCGCCGGCGCCGGATGCGCGAGCCGTCAGTCGGGTGCGCCGATCGGAGCCTGGCCGCGTGCCGGGATCACGACGTCGGCGTCGGACGTGCGCCACTTCCTACCCTCGAATATCCGGGTCCGGATGTCGAGGTCGCCGCCGGCAACCGTGATGATGTTGTAGGCGTTCGGCTCGCCCCTGAGCCGGGTCGACATGGCCGAGGCCGCCTGCACCACCTTCAGGTCCCCGGTGCGGGCCACTTCGGTCGGCGTCACCACCCGGATATAGCCCCGATGGAGGTGTCCCGCCAGAACCAGCCGGACGCCGGCATTGGCGAAGCGCTCCAGCGCCTCGACCGAGCGGCCCACCAGCCGCGTCCGCGGCTCATTCTCGGGCGCCTGGAACGGATGGTGCGCGACGACGATCTTCACCCGGTCCTCGGGTACGCGGGCGAACTCCTGCTCCACCCGGCGGATCTGCCGGCGGCTGATGCGGCCGTGCGCCCAGTTGAGCTCCAGCGCCATCCGCCGCGCGGTGTTCACCCCCACCACCACCACGTCGTCGCCCACGTGCACCGGCTCGGTGGTCTTGTGGATGAAGGTGCGGTAGGCGCGGAACGGATCGGTGAAGCGCTCGAACAGCCGGTAGGGCGAAATGTCGTGGTTGCCGGGCACCGAGAGCCACGGCACGTCCAGGCTGTCGAGATACTGCCGCGCCGCCAGGAACTCCGAATAGTGGGCGCCCTGGGTCAGGTCGCCGGAGACGAGGATCAGGTCGGGGCTGTGGTCCTGGAGGTCGGTGATCAGCGCTTCCGCCGCCTTCTCGTCGACGCGGCCGAAATGCAGGTCCGAGATATGCGCGAGAACCGTCATCTGGCGGCGGCGACCTCGGCGGCGGGTTCCTCCGGTTCACTGGGCACGTCTGTCTCCACGGACCTTTTCGGGCCGATGACGCGCAGCGCCTTCGGCCGGATACGATATTCGAGCGGCGGCGAGACGAGAAAGCTCTCGCCGTCATTCATCAGTCGGACGCTCTTGCGATGGGCGGTGATCCTCACCGTTTCCACCGACAGGCGCTGCAGGTGCCGGTCGTGCCGCCACCGCCCCATGACCATCGCCACGACGAGCCCGATCAGGTGCCACGGCGTGATCGGCTTCAGCGCATAAAGGACAAGCTTGCCGCCGTCGAGAGACGAGCGGGTGAGCACCTTGCCGAACCCTTCCGCGTAGTCGTTGACCACCACCGCCAGCGCGCGGGTGCGCACCGGCTTGTGCTCGCCGCCGGCGTGGATGGTGACGCCCACCGCCGGATAGCGCACCAGCGCGCGAATCCCGGCACGTAGCAGCCGCGCATAGGAGAGCCCGGTGGATTTTCCCCGGAACCGTTCCCGCCGCCGCGCCAGCCGCGACGGCGCGCCGAGGATGGAGCTGCCGATGAAGATGCGGCCGTTCACCTCGCCCACGTCGATGGCCCGCACCTCGCCGTCGGCGATCAGGCGAATCGCGTCGGCGATCGCCAGCGGCAGGCCGAGTTCGTGGGCGAGCACGTTCATGGTGCCGGCCGGAATCACCGCCAGCACGGTGTCGGTGCCGGCGAAGGCCTCGGCGCCGGCCATGATGGTGCCGTCGCCGCCGGCCACCGCCACGGTGCCCATGCCGCTGTCGCGCGCCTCCTGCAACTGCGCCGCGATGTCGGTGGCGCCGGCGCTGGCGTAGACGGCGTCGATGCCCGCCTCGGCGAACAGCGTCCGGATCTGGCCGGCAAAGTCCTCCTGGTCGAGGCCTGCCCCCGACCGCGGATTGATGACCACGAAGCACCGCACCGTTTTTTCCACCTGTCGGCACCCATCCGTCCCGCCGCGCGGACCTGTCGTCCCGCTTAAACGAACCGGAAACTGCGGGGTTCCGCGGGCCGCCCGGGGTTCGTCCCCGCTATTCACAGCCCGCACCAACATATGGTCGATAATAGGGATGGACACACAATAGCTAGCGTCAGCTCCCTTGACCGTCGGTTCCGACTCGCACTAGTCTCAGACCCATCGACAGCCCGATCCGAACGGTCAGTGCGGGCACCCCTCATATAGCAAATTTCAGCGGCGACGGCGCGATATGCGTCGGCGATGGGGGATGGTGCGCGCGATTTTCCAGAGGGTGCATCGACTCGTCGCGATCGGGGCCGCCGACACTTCATATAGTGTTAACGACCCCTCGTGCGTACTACATAGAGAATCGGCGATTCCAATCGGCGGAGGTTTGATGTAACCTTCGCCGTGCGGTGCGCCGGGTGACATTTCGGGCGCCCCGGCCGCGCCAGACAGCTTCAAGGGACACGAAACGATGCGGATCGAACGACGCTACACGAAGGCTGGCCAGTCGGCCTATGACGGCATCGAATTCCGTCAGTCGACGAGCGAGATCCGCAATCCCGACGGCTCGGTCGTGTTCCGCCTGGAGAACATCGCCGTGCCGGCCGCCTGGAGCCAGGTGGCGACCGACGTGCTCGCCCAGAAGTACTTCCGCAAGGCGGGCGTGCCGACGGCGCTGAAGCGCGTCGAGGAAGAGACCGTGCCGAGCTGGCTGTGGCGCTCCACCGCCGACACCGCGGCGCTCGCCAAGCTGCCGAAGGAGAAGCGCGCCGGACCGGAGATGGACGCCCGCCAGGTGTTCGACCGTCTCGCCGGCACCTGGACCTACTGGGGCTGGAAGGGCGGCTACTTCGACGGCGAGGAGGACGCCCGCGCCTTCTTCGACGAGCTCGCCTACATGCTCGCCACCCAGAAGGTGGCGCCGAACTCGCCGCAGTGGTTCAACACCGGCCTGCACTGGGCCTACGGCATCGACGGCCCGAGCCAGGGCCACTTCTACGTCGACCACAAGACCGGCGAGCTGACCCGCTCGAAGACCGCCTACGAGCACCCGCAGCCGCACGCCTGCTTCATCCAGTCGGTCACCGACGACCTCGTCAACGACTCGGGCATCATGGACCTGTGGGTGCGCGAGGCGCGCCTCTTCAAGTACGGCTCCGGCACCGGCTCCAACTTCTCCATGCTGCGTGGTGAGGGCGAGCCGCTCTCCGGCGGCGGCCGCTCGTCCGGCCTGATGAGCTTCCTGCGCATCGGCGACCGCGCCGCCGGCGCCATCAAGTCCGGCGGCACCACCCGCCGCGCCGCCAAGATGGTCGTCGTCGACGTCGACCACCCGGACATCGAGGCCTACGTCAACTGGAAGGTCCGCGAGGAGCAGAAGGTGGCGGCGCTCGTCACCGGCTCCAAGACCGTGAAGAAGCACCTCGCCGCCATCATGAAGGCGTGCGTGAACTGCGAGGGCTCGGGCGACGACTGCTTCCTGCCGGAGAAGAACCCGGCCCTGAAGCGCGAGATCCGCGCCGCCAAGAAGGCGATGGTGCCGGACAACTACATCCAGCGCGTCATGCAGTTCGCCCGCCAGGGCTACTCCGAGATCGAGTTCCCGATCTTCGACACCGACTGGGACTCCGAGGCCTACCTCACCGTCTCCGGCCAGAACTCCAACAACTCCGTCCGCGTCACCGATGCGTTCCTCAACGCGGTGGAGGCCGGCGGCGACTGGAACCTGATGCGCCGCACCGACGGCAAGCTCGCCAAGACCATCAAGGCGGACGAGCTGTGGGAGAAGATCGGCCACGCCGCGTGGGCCTCGGCCGACCCGGGCATCCAGTTCCACACCACCATCAACGACTGGCACACCTGCCCGGCCGGCGGCGACATCCGCGCCTCCAATCCGTGCTCGGAGTACATGTTCCTCGACGACACGGCCTGCAATCTCGCCTCGGCGAACCTCTTGCAGTTCCGGGCCGAGGACGGCGTCTTCGACGTGGACTCCTTCGAGCACGCCGTGCGGCTGTGGACCCTCGTCCTGGAGGTCTCGGTGATGATGGCGCAGTTCCCCTCGCCGCAGATCGCCAAGCTCTCCTACGACTACCGCACGCTCGGCCTCGGCTACGCCAACATCGGCGGCCTCCTGATGACCTCCGGCATCCCCTACGATTCCGACGAGGGCCGCGCCATCTGCGGCGCCATCACCGCGGTGATGACCGGCGTCTCCTACGCCACCTCCGCCGAGATCGCCCGCGACCTCGGGCCCTTCCCCGAGTACGCCAACAACCGCGACTCCATGCTGCGGGTCATCCGCAACCATCGCCGCGCCGCCCACGGCGAGGCCGCCGGCTACGAGGCGCTCAGCACCCTGCCGGTGCCGCTCGACCACGCCTCCTGCCCGGACAAGACGCTCGTCGCGCATGCCCGCGCCGCCTGGGACCGCGCTCTCGAGCTCGGCGAGCGCCATGGCTACCGCAACGCCCAGTCGACGGTGATCGCGCCGACCGGCACCATCGGCCTGGTGATGGACTGCGACACCACCGGCATCGAGCCCGACTTCGCGCTGGTGAAGTTCAAGAAGCTCGCCGGCGGCGGCTACTTCAAGATCATCAACCAGGCGGTGCCGCAGGCGCTGCGCGGGCTCGGCTACAGCGAGGCGCAGATCGCCGACGTCATCACCTACGCGGTCGGCAACGGCACGCTGGTGGGCTCGCCCACCCTCGGCCATGACGCGCTGAAGGCGAAGGGCTTCACCGACGAGAAGATCGCCGCGATCGAGGCCGGCCTGAAGGCGGCGTTCGACATCCGCTTCGCCTTCACCAAGTGGTCGCTCGGCGAGGCCTTCCTCACCGAGAGCCTCGGCATCCCGGCCGACAAGCTCGACGACCCGTCCTTCGACGTGCTCGCCGAGCTCGGCTTCCCGAAGGCCGAGATCGAGGCCGCCAACATCTACGTCTGCGGCGCGATGACCGTCGAGGGCGCACCCCACCTGAAGGACGAGCACCTGCCGGTGTTCGACTGCGCCAACCCGTGCGGCCGCATCGGCAAGCGCTACCTCTCGGTGTCGAGCCACATCCACATGATGGCCGCCGCCCAGCCGTTCATCTCCGGCGCGATCTCCAAGACGATCAACATGCCGAACGATGCGACGGTGGACGACTGCAAGCAGGCCTACATGACCTCCTGGCGCCTGGCCCTGAAGGCGAACGCCCTCTACCGCGACGGCTCCAAGCTCTCGCAGCCCCTCAACAGCCAGATCCTCTCCGACGACGAGGACGAGGCGGAGGAGCAGGCCGAGGCGATGGCCGCCACCCAGCCGGCCCAGGCCCGCGCGGCGGTCGCCGCCGAGCGGATCGTCGAGCGGATCGTCGAGCGGGCCGTCCGCGACCGGGATCCGATGCCGAACCGCCGCAAGGGCTACACCCAGAAGGCGATCGTCGGCGGCCACAAGGTCTACCTGCGCACCGGCGAGTACGACGACGGGCGCATCGGCGAGATCTTCATCGACATGCACAAGGAGGGCGCGGCCTTCCGGGCGATGATGAACAACTTCGCCATCGCCATCTCGCTCGGCCTCCAGTACGGCGTGCCGCTGGAGGAATATGTCGACGCCTTCACCTTCACCCGGTTCGAGCCGGCCGGCATGGTCCAGGGCAACGAGGCGATCAAGAACGCCACGTCGATCCTCGACTACGTGTTCCGCGAGCTGGCGGTCTCCTATCTCGACCGCCACGACCTGGCGCACGTGCAGCCGGAGGACATGGGCTCCACGACCATCGGCCGCGGCGTGGAGGGCGACAAGCCCAACAACATCGCCCCGGTGTCCCATGGCCTTGTCCGCGGCCAGACCCAGCGCTTCCAGGTGGTGAAGGGCGAGCCGCGCGGCGCGGCCGGTGCCGGCGCCACCGCCCATGTGGCGGCCACGGTGACCGCGATCCGCACCGACGTGCAGACCGCCTTCCACCGCGAGGTGGAGGTCGAGGTGCAGGAGGAAGAGGAGGTCCACCGCGACGTCCACGGCCTCCACGACGCCGATCCGGCCACGAAGGACAAGAACGCCCGCAAGCAGAAGGCCAGCAAAGTCGCGCTGGCCCGCCTGCAGGGCTACGAGGGCGAAGCCTGCGGCGAATGCGGCAACTTCACCATGGTCCGCAACGGCACTTGCCTGAAGTGCGACACCTGCGGCTCCACCAGCGGCTGCAGCTGATCCTTACAGCCTGCGCGACAAAAACAAACGGCCGGGCAGAAATGCCCGGCCGTTCTGCGTTTCAGGGGGGGGATTCGAACCCGCGACCTGCAACGCACAAGGTCGGTTGGCATAGGCCTAGGTTTGGCGGGATCAACCGGGATTTGCCGGAATCACGCGGAAACCGACGTAATCTCAACGACATAAGCAGGATTAGCGCTCGCACATAGTTCCCTGTCCAGACGGTCCGGACTGCCAACCAAACTTACGCCGCCCTTGCGACTCCACCGATCGCCAGATCCGCGGGCAGCCCTAAGTCATTCAAAAACAAACGAAGTAATCCGAGCTTGGGAATATTATAGAGCGCGAATGTGAGACGTGCCGGATCGATGAGTGTTCTGATCGTGACGGCCTCCGGGGGCATTGGGCTGGGAGGGCTAGCAACGATTGAAGCTAATCACCTATTTTGGATTCATCAAGAAACGGAACAACAATATCAAAGTCGTCCTTGAGAACCATTCTCAATCTTTCCAAGTCCTTACAGCCTAGAATCTTATTATATTGTTGAAATCTAAAGAAAGAAATGTAATCGTCGAACTCCGGTCGCCAGTAAATTTCAATTTTCTCACTTTTCCAGACCAGAATATCGTCAGGCCGAAGCCGTTTCATTCCAGTTGACGCGCACGGCACATAACCAAGTATTTCACGGGATCCGTCATCAAGTAGCTCATATACCATTCTTACGGTTATTCGCTCCCGAGCGTCGGCTGCTGAGCGCAAATCATTTGATGAAATGGGTGGGTGCAGCAATCTTACAAACATTCCTTCGTTTGAAAGCGCAGTTAGTAGCGGCGCGAAATCGCCGTCCCCAGAAAGCAGCGTTGCTTCGGTCATGTTTCTTCGGATTGTGTGGACGAGCATGTCTACAGCGATCATGACATCAACCTTTTTCTGCTCAAGGCCGCGCCCGCTCCGGTATCTTGCGTCACCTTCATTCACCCGGAATCGATCAACCGTCGATATCTGCGCATGAAGCTTGGTCGCCTCATCTTTCTCTTGGTTGTACTCATCGGCTGATTGTTTCGGGCGCCGCGCAGGCAGTGAATCATAGTAGTATATTTTATCGTACTTAATATGGAATTGACTCCATTGGATCGATAACTTTCGCCCGCCACAATATCGATCTGAAATACTTCGCAATCGCTCTCGAAGGCACTCGCCATCAATAAATAAGTAGTGGGTCATTGCCTCTCCATTTCGACCAGAGGTGTTCTGGATTATGTTGGATCCACGGCAAAGCGTCATGGAATTTTCGCGGCAAGACTAGACTTCAGCCATTTAACTTCGGGTCGCCTATGGGCCGGTCGTATCTTTCTCCTGTACCCACGATCTTCAACATCTCCTCCGGCAACGGCCGTTGCAATCCTAGGGCCTCTTTCATCGGCGCCGACATCCAGACGTCCATCTCTTCTTCGCTCGTAAGGATCACCGGCATCGCCTTGGAGTGGACCGGGCATACTACCTCATTCGGCTCCGTGGTGAGGAAGCCGAAGAGTTCGTGCTCGCCCTCCTCGGGTGCCTTCTGCGTGCCGCGCGTGCCCGTCCAGCGGCCCCAGATGCCAGCGAAGGCAAAGAGCGGACGCTCCTCAGACAGAGCAAACCAGGTCCATACCTTGCGTCCGTCCGGGCCAGGCTCGTCGCTCGGCTCGCAAAAGGAAGTCGCCACCACCAGGCAGCGCGATTCCGGCCCCGTCCAGCGCCGCCAGTGCGGCGAGGCGACGTTGCGGATATTGGTAACGCCTCGGTCGACCGGGCCCTTGAGGTACCGCGGCGGGGTCGGCATTCCCCATCGCAGCATCACGAGTTCCCGCTCACCGTCGTCGCCGGCCCGAACGACGGGGGCGAACATGTCCGGGAATACCGCCGGGAGCGGCGGCAAATTCCCCACCCGATCACGCATCGAGCGCGTGAACTGGACGATCGCCTGCTGGCCCTTGGTGATGCTGTAAAGGTTGCACATGCCGCACTTTGTCCGGCGGGCGTGTGCCACGCAACTGTCGCAGCTGGAGACCTTTCACTGCACCTGCGTAGTCGCCTTCGCTTCTGGAGCCCGCTCCGGGTGCTCGTTTGCGACCAGATGCGCCATCCCGAGAAGGTAGGAGAGGAACGTCAGGTCGGCATCCAGTGACATGTCTCGGAGCTCGCACGTGATCGAGCCAACATAGTTTGCGACGTCCGTCGCCGACGCTGCACGCTTCTTGCTGCCCATCTCGCCGCCACCCCGACCGCTGGTTGATAGGAGATCATCTCACAATTGTAAGGTGTGTAAAGAACGATTTCCAACCGTTGGGCGTTAATTTCGGCCCACCCCCAGCACCCCGTCCAGCCAATCCAGCGTGCGGCGATTCAGGAGCGAGCGGTTCATCATCTCGCAGTGGTCGCCCGCCCCCTCGGCGCTGGTGAAGCGGATCAGCGTCTTCGGGCAGGAGAGCCCGTCCATCACCCTCTGCGCCGAGGCCGAGCGCGTGTCGTCGCCGGCCGCCGCCAGCAGCGTCGGGCAGCGGATCTCGCCGGCCCGGCCGTCCAGCGTGAACGCCGCCGCCGACGCGAGATAGCCGCGCAGGTCCCGGACCCCGTGCACCCAGTAGCCGCGCTGCACGAAACTCCAGCGCAGCTGGCGATTGCCCTCGATCGCATCGTTCAGCCGGGAGATGATGGCATCGTCGGGGTCGGCGAGATTGGTCGAGGCATCGACCGCGATGCCGAGCTTCGCCGCAAGGGGGGTGAAGCCGGCCAGCATGCTCCACAGCGCCGGGTCGAGGATCAGCGCCGCCAGCCGGTGCTCG
Source organism: Amorphus suaedae (assembly GCF_053629675.1). Taxonomy (NCBI): domain Bacteria; kingdom Pseudomonadati; phylum Pseudomonadota; class Alphaproteobacteria; order Hyphomicrobiales; family Amorphaceae; genus Amorphus; species Amorphus suaedae. The sequence goes on from NZ_JBRJIT010000001.1 coordinate 900,179, forward strand.
CCCGTCGCGGCCCGCGCGGCGAGATGCCCGCCGAGGCTCCAGCCGGAGAGCGCGATGCGCCGGGGATCGATCCCGGGCAGCTCCAGCGCCGCGTCGACCACGGCGGCGATCACGGTTTCCCAGTCCGGCCGCAGCGGCACCCTCTGCTCGTAGAGCAGGCCGCCCTGCCCCGGCCCGTCGAAGACCAGCACGTGATAGCCACGCCGCGTCGCCGCCACGGCCGAGGCGAAATACATGTCGGTGACGGTGCCGTCGTAGCCGTTGGTGAGGATCAGCAGCGGCCGCGTCTCGTCCGCCCGCCCCTCGGCCCGCAGCAGATAGGCGGGCATGGTGAGATCGCCGAGCGGAATGCCCATCGGCGTCACCGCCGGGTCGCCGAGCGCGAGCCCCCGGTCGAAGGCGGCCATCTGCCGGCGGTAGGCCGCGAGCAGCCGCGGGTTCACCGGGGCGCCGAAGATCGGGTGATAGGCGGCGCCGTAGAAGCAGGCCGCCCGCAGCCAGCCCTCGCGCGCGCTGGCGCGCCGTCCGGCCGCCTCGTTCTCCGCCGCCTCGGCGGCAAGCCGGTCGCCCGCGGCGCACCAGGCGTCGCAGAAGGCGTCGTCGTCGCCGTCGCCGACCGCCGCCGCGACCGCGCGGACCTCGCCATAGTCGGCGCCGCCGGTGGGGATGTAGCCGAGCGGCCAGGTCCCGAACTCGTCGTGCAGGTCGTCCTTGAACAGCAGCCCCATCGCTCCCCCTCCCGGCACCCGCCGGCGCGCCCCTTGAAGCGGCCAATGAGCGGCCCGTGCGCGTCCCCCGGACGCGCAGCAGACCCGGCGGGATGACAGTATGCACCGGCGATCGTTGGGTGGGGACAATCCACGGGCAGTCCGAAAAAATTCCTTCCCAGTGAACAATCCCGCCGGTTGCGCGTTGATAATATGCAACGCAGGCAATCAGTTAGCGGAGAACAATCCCATGGCTACGAACCCTCCCGTCGGCGACGGACACCGCAACGGCGCGGTGCGCGACCGCTCCCAGGTGAAGAACCCGCAGGACGTCTGGACCAAGCGCGACGCCGAGACCGGCCAGTTCATGGACCAGAAGCAGGACGACCAGCCGTTCAAGGGCGTTCGCAAGGAGAAGTAGGGCGACCGCCCGCCTCTCCCCCCAAAGCGAGCCCCGCGAAAAGGGCACCGAACCACCGGGATTTCCCGGCCGCGTTCGGTGCCCTTTTCCGTGTCTCCGGGTCGGTCAGCGGCCAGCGCCCTGCCCGTTCAGCCCCGCGCCCGGCGGTCGGCCTGGGTGCGCCCGTCGTAGCCCCAGGCGTCGGCGGGGAGCTGGCGGACGATGACGTAGGTGGCGATCGGCAGCGCCGCGCCCAGCACGTCGCGCAGCATCGCCGCCGCCGCCGCGATGAAGCCCGCCTTCTCCGCCTCGCTGTTCGTTCCCTCGGTGACGGCCGCCTCCACATGCGCCGCCCGCGGCGCCGGCGCGCCGCCCACCGTCCACGTCCCCGCCGCCGGCTCGACGAACACGGCGGTGAGCTCCTTCTTCTTTCCCATCACCTCCGCCATCAGGCGGGTCATCTCCGCGGCGACGCGGCCGGACTGGTCCGCCGACAGCGGCTCGCCATGAATGCGCACGTGAACGAAGGGCATCTTGCATCTCCCGGGCCGACCACCGGCCTTGACGACGCAGGTGTCGCACGGCACGATCATTTGGAAAATTTGGAATTTCTTGCGATCCATTCAGGAAAACTGCATGATCGGCCACCGCCCGAACTTCTCCATGGACGTGCTGCGCAGCTTCGTCACCGGCGTCGATCTCGGCAGTTTCGCCAAAGCCGGCGAGCGGCTCGGACGCTCGCCCTCGGCGCTCAGCCTGCAGCTGCGCAAGCTGGAGGAGCAGAGCGGGCAGGTCCTGTTTTTGAAGCAGGGGCGCGGACTGGCGCTCACCGAGGCGGGCGCGGTGCTGCTCGACTACGCCCGCCGCATCCTCGACCTCAACGACGAGGCCGCCGCCCGCCTCGACGATCTCGGCGCGGCCATCGAGGGCCGCGTCCGCGTCGGCGTGCCGGAGGATTTCGCCGAAAGCTGGCTGCCCGCCTTGCTCGGCCGGTTCGCCCGCGCCCACCCCAAGGCGCGGGTGGAGCTCCGGGTCGACCGGGGCGCGCGGCTGATGGAGGGATGCGCCGACGGCGGCCTCGACCTCGCCCTCGTCTGGCACGCGCCCGAGCGCGCCCCCGCCCTCGTGGTCGCCGCGCGGCCGATCGTCTGGATCGCCGCGGACGGCTACGCGGTGGAGGCCGGCCGGGAGCTGCCCCTCGTCGCCTTCGACGCCCCCTGCGCCTTCCGCAGCGCCGCCCTCGCCGCGCTGGAGCGCGAGGGGATCGGCTGGCGCCAGGCGGTGATGAGCCCCAGCGTCGCCGGGCTCTGGGCGGCCGCCCGCGCCGGGCTCGGCGTCGTCGCCCGCACCACCGACGGCATGCCGGCGGGGCTCGCCGTCCTGCCGCAGTCGGCGCCGCTGCCCGCTCTCGGCGACGTCGCCCTCTGCCTGCACGAGGGCCGCGACGCGCTCGCGCCCCCGGCGCTGGCGCTCCGCGCCCTGCTGGTCGAGGCGCTCAGCGCGTGACCGGTCGCCGTCGCGCGGCGGCTAGCCCAGCCGCTCGATCACCGCCATGGCGGCGGCCGGATTGGCCGGCTTGTGGCCGGAGATGAAGTAGAGGAACACGTCGCGCGGCCCCGCCCCCTTCGCCGGCTTGGCGATGGTCTCCAGGTCGTCGGGCGCGCCGCCGCCGGCCCAGGCCTCGGCCCGCTTCGCCCAGCGGTCGAGCCCGGCGGCCGGATAGCCCTGCGCCTCCCCCTCTTGCGTCCCCATCGCCCGCACGTAGACGAACGGCGCCGTCACGTCGGCGATCAGCGGAAACTCCGAATCGACGGCAATCACCACGGCCACCCCGTGCCTGCCGACCAGCTCCACGAACTCGGGCACCTGGAAGCTCGCGTGGCGGACCTCCACCACGTGCCGGATCGCCCGCCCGCCGATCTCCTTCGGCAAAAGCGTCAGGAACGCCTCGAAGTCCTCAGGGTCGAACGCCTTGGTGGTGGCGAACTGCCAGTTGACGGGCCCGAGCTTGTCGCCGAGCTCCATCACGCCGCTGTCGAAGAAGCGGTCGATGGACTCGCCCGCCTCCGCCAGCACCCGCCGGTTGGTGGCGAACCGCGGCGCCTTCAGCGAGAAGACGAAGTCGTCCGGCGTCTCGTCGCGCCACTTGATGAAGCTCGCCGGCTTCTGGCTGCCGTAATAGGTGCCGTTGATCTCGATGGAGGTCAGGTGCTCGCCGGCATATTCGAGCTCGCGCTTCTGCGGCAGCTTGTCGGGATAGAACACCCCGCGCCAGGGCGCGAAGGTCCATCCGCCGATGCCGACCCGGATCGTTCCCGCCGATGTCTTCGCCATCTCGTCCTCGTCCTCATCAAGCCGGCGCGCGTGCGCGCGCCCGATGCGCGCCGCGCGCGGAAATGCGCAAAAACGCGCAGAATCGCGCAGCAGATCAACCCGCTTGCGCGCACGCCGTTCGCCTGCGCGCGCGCACCGCTCGAGCGCGGAAATCCGTCGTTTGAGCCTCAGTACGGCCCGTTCTTGTAGATCCTCTCCAGCACCGACTGGATCGACGCGATGTTGGCCTGGTAGGCGGCCGCGATGCACGACACGTCCGCCCCGCAGGCCGCGCGTTTCGTCAGGAAAGCCGCCTCGTTGTCCTGCAGGTCGCCGCGCTGGCCCATGGCCACGAGGTTGCGTGCGACGTCGTAGAGCGTGGCATTCTTCACGTCGAGATTAGCGAGTTCGCGGCTGCCGCAGATCGCCTTTTCGTCAGGTTTTCCGGCGTTCGCGCACGCAAAACTCTGGGCCGCCGCAGGGGCTGCGAGCGCCACGGCGAAGGCGGCGGAAAGGACGAGGGTGGGGACGCGGGGCATCTGAGGCCTCCTTCTGGATCCTGCCGACAGGCACAGGCGAACCATCGCGATTCCGGCCCGTCCCCGCAACGGGCGGATGTCGCCGCACGGGCGGGCCGCCGGCGCCACGCACAAAAAAAGGGCGCCCGGAGGCGCCCTTTTCAGACAGTGAGACCAGACGTGATCAGCACGAAACCCGGACGAGCTCGCCGTACTGGTTGCGCACGTAGCAGTCTTCCTTCGGAGCCGTCGCCACGCCTGCGGCGCCGCCGACCGCTGCACCGATCAGACCGCCCGCTACCGCGGAGCCGACGTCACCGCCGCCGACGATCGCGCCGGTCGCAGCACCAAGTCCGCCACCGATCAGTGCACCGGTGGCACCGCGCTGCGTCTGCGTTTCGGTGCACGCACCAACCATGAGCCCGATGATGATCGGAACAACGAGAATTCTCATAACCGCTCCTATGACTCCCTTCGCCACGTTGACGAAATACGACTTTAGAACCATACGGTAAATTCAAATATTTGGTTCAACAATCCAAGGCGCCTTCGCAGTGCCGACCTCGAACTCACGGATTGTTGCTGAATGGCCACCCGGGGCGGCCCCCGACCCTGGCGACGCAATCCAGACCCACCAGTCCAAACCCATGGAGAATGGCAGATGGACGCTCTGTTCATAGGGCAGGCGTATATCGACATCACGTTCCTGACGGACCGGATCCCGAGCGGCGACGAGAAGACCATCGCCGACGACTACTCGGTGTCGTTCGGCGGCAACGCCGTAACCGCGGCCTTCACGGCCGCCAAGCTCGGCGTGGTCCCCGACGTGGTCTGCCAGATGTCCGACGACTGGCTGTCGCGCATGTTCCGCGAAATGGCCTACCGGTACCAGATCACCATCCACAGCCGGAAGGTGCGGGAATCCTCGCTGTCCTTCATCATGCCGAACGACGGCAAGCGCGCCATCGTGCGCTGCCGCGACGACGACTATCTGCATCCCTACCCGAACCTGAACCTCGACGGCTGCAAGGGCCTCCACCTCGACGGCCACATGGCCGACGCGGCCCTGCACTACGCCAAGATCTGCCGGGAATCCGGGATTCTGACGTCGCTCGACGGCGGCGCCGTGCGGTCGAACACCGACGAGCTGCTGGAGTACATCGACGTCGCAGTGGTGTCGGAGCGGATGTGCGAGCAGATGCGGCTCTCGCAGACGGGCATGCTGGACTACCTCCGCTCCAAGGGCGTCAAGGTGGGCGGCATCACCCTCGGCGAGCGCGGCCTCGTCTGGTACGAGGACGACGGCGCCCCGGAATGGATGGCCGCCCTCGGCGTCCCCCACGACAAGGTCGTCGACACCAACGGCGCCGGCGACGTCTTCCATGGCGCCTACATGTATTCGGCGATGGCCAATCCGGAAAAGAGCTGGGCCGAGCACTTCGACTTCGCGCGCTCCGCCTCGGCCCACGCGATCCAGCACCTCGGCAACGAGCGCAGCATCCCGACTCTCGAGGACATCGCCGCAAGCCGCGCCGCCTACGCCGACGTGGCCTGAGCCTCGGTCAGGGCCCGCCGGGCGACCGGCCGGGCCAATAGCGCGATAAGTACAGACGCAGAAACGAGAAAAGCCGTTCGGACGGGGTGGTCCGAACGGCTTTTCGATTTCTGGCGCCGAGACGAAGTTTCGGCGCCGGCAGGGAGCGCCTCTAGGTCCGGCGTCGTGCGCGCACCGGGATCGGCACCAGCTCGGGCTGGGAGAAAAGGCCCCGCCCCCGCGGTCCTCTCGGCGACCGGCCGTTGCCGAGGCTCATGAGAGCGGCGCCCATCGAGGCGCTGGTGAGGGTAACGAGAAAGCCGAAGAACAGCATGGTGGCCGGCAGAACCGGGTTCTGGGCGCTCATGACCAGCCCCCTCAGACCACCGATGTCGGCGGCAAACAGCGTGGCGACGACCACGAATGTCGCCCCTGCCCCCACCAGCCAGTGCCTGACCAGAAACCGAACCAGTTGACCGTTCGAGTGGTCCATCGCGACGTCTCCCATTTTCTTGTGAACTGAAGGTAGGGCTCCGCATGCCGTTCGGGTAGGGGCAACTTTGCCGCGCCGAGCCGAACCGGCCAGTCCTGCGTGTCCGCGATGCCGCAGTGCGATATTTTTGCGTCCTGAGGTTGGAAAAAGGCTTGCGCAGCCTATATCGACCCGTCATATGGTCTCCGGACATATATCGGACGTGAATATAGCAACCGAACACATGGCGGGCCTCGGGTCCGACTCGCCGAGATGATTGGATCGACATGAACGTTCGCACGCTCTGCCTCGCCATTCTCCAGCACGGAGATGCCACCGGCTACGAGATCAAGAAGATGTCGGTGGAAGGCGAGTACAGCTATTTCGTCGATGCGAGCTTCGGCTCGATCTACCCGGCCCTGGCGCGGCTGGAGGCGGAAGGTTGCGTGACGGTTCGCGAGGAAACGCACCCGGGCAAGCCAGCCCGTAAGGTCTACTCGATCACCGAGCAGGGACGCGCCGCGCTCATCGAGGAACTGTCCGGCCAGACCGATCCCGACGTCTTCCGGTCGCCGTTCCTGCTGGTCGCGATGAACGCGGGGCTGCTCTCCCGCGAGCACATCGTCCGGGCCATCGACGCGCGGATCGAACACCTCGAACACGAACTGAAGAGCCTCGGCGGCATCGTCGAGGGCGCCGAACCGGGCGGCCTCCAGTGGATCGCCCAGTACGGCTGCAACTGCACGGCGGCGTCGCTTGATTTTCTGAAGACCCGCCGCGCCGAACTCGAATCCTTCGCTTCTGACGACGCCGCTTCCTCCCCGCAGCGCGTCTCGGCCTGACCGACCGGAGAAAGGTCACGACCATGCGTTTCAAGATCAACGGCTCCTGGGTTGCCGCCATCGTCATCACCGCCGCGATCGCCGGCTGGATGAGCACCGGCGACGTGGTGATCGGCGGACAGGCGGATTCCCCCAACGCGGCGCCCCCGCCGGCCGAGCGCGCGGCCGAGAAGGAGGCCGAGCCATTCCGCGTGCAGGTGAGCACACTCTCCGCCGAGGACCGGCGCACGTCGTTGAAGATCCGCGGCCGGACCGAGGCCGAAGCGCGGGTGGCGGTGCGGGCGGAAACCAACGGCCGGGTGGACAAGCGGCTCGTCTCGGCCGGCGACGAGGTCACCGCCGGCGACGTGCTGTGCCAGCTCGATCGCGGTGCCCGTGAAGCGCAGCTCCTCAAGGCGCAGGCCGAAGCCGCCAAGACGAAGCTCAACTTCGAGGCGGCCACCAAGCTGCGCGCCCGCCAGTTCGAATCGGAAACCCGCGTCGCCGCGACGAAGGCCGAGCTCGATGCCGCGACGGCCACTGTCGCCGAGGCGCAGCTGGAGCTCGACCGCACCACCATCACCGCGCCGGTCACCGGCACGGTGGAGGACCCGATGACGGACATCGGCGGCATGCTCGCCATCGGCGACATCTGCGTGACGATCATCGACGTCGACCCGATCACGGTGACCGGCCAGGTGTCGGAGCGCGACATCGGCAAGCTGCAGTCCGGCATGAAGGCACACGTGTCGCTCGTCACCGGCGAGGAGGTCGACGGGACCATCGCCTTCATCTCCCGCGCCGCCGACCCCGACACCCGCACCTTTACCGTCGAGATCGAGGTCCCCAATCCGGACGGGGCACTGCGCGACGGCGTCACCGCGCTTGCCGAGATCCCCCTCGAGCCGATCAGCGTGCACCACCTGTCGCCCGCCGTCCTGACGCTGGCGGACAGCGGGGCCGTGGGCGTGCGCACGGTCACTGACGACGGAACCGTCGGCTTCCACCCGGTCACCATCGTCGACCAGGGAACGGACGGCGTCTGGGTGACGGGGCTTCCCGAAACGGTGACGGTCATCACCGTCGGCCAGGACTACGTGGTCGACGGTGAAACCGTGACGCCTGTCGAAGGCACGCCGGGAGTCCGCTCGTGATCGACGCCCTCGAAGGCATCATCCGGCGCACCCGCACGGTGCTGACGATCATGATCGTCAGCGTCGCCGCCGGGATTCTGGCCTACGTGTCGATCCCGAAGGAGGCCAATCCGGACATCGACGTGCCGGTCTTCTACGTCTCGATCGTCCAGCAGGGCATCTCGCCCGAGGACGCCGAGCGGCTGCTGGTGCGGCCGATGGAGACGGATCTCCGCAGCCTGGACGGGCTGAAGGAGCTCACCGCCATCGCCTCGGAGGGCCATGCCGGCATCGTCCTCGAGTTCGAGGCCGACTTCGACAAGGACAAGGCGCTCGCCGACGTCCGCGACAAGGTCGACCAGGCCAAGGCCGACCTGCCCGAGCAGGCCGAGGAACCGGTCATCCACGAGACCAACTTCTCGCTGGTCCCGACCATCACGGTCGCGCTCTCAGGCGACGTGCCCGAGCGCACCCTCTACAAGCGCGCCCGACAGCTCAAGGACGAGATCGAGGCGATCCCGAGCGTGCGCGAGGCCAACCTCTCCGGCCACCGGGAGGAGCTGCTCGAGGTCATCATCGACCGCACGGCGCTGGAATCCTACGGGGTGACCCAGGACGAGCTCCTCTCCGCGCTGACCAGCAACAACCAGCTCGTCCCGGCCGGCTTCATCGACACCGGCCAGGGCCGCTTCCAGGTGAAGGTCCCGGGCCTTCTGGAGAACCGCGAGGACGTGTTCTCGCTGCCGATCAAACAGAACGCCGAGGGCGTCGTCACCCTCGACGACATCGCCGACGTCCGCCGCACCTTCAAAGACCCGTCGAGCTACACCCGCGTCAACGGCAAGCCGGCGATCGCCATCGAGGTGGTGAAGCGGCTCGGCACCAACATCATCGACAACAACCAGGCGGTCCGCGACGTCGTCGACCGCGAGATCGCCGACTGGCCGTCGACGATCCGCGTCGACTATCTGCTCGACCAGTCGAGCTTCATCTTCGAGGTCCTGGGCTCGCTGGAATCCTCGATCATCACCGCGATCTGCCTGGTGATGATCGTGGTGGTGGCGGCACTCGGCATCCGTTCGGCGCTGCTGGTCGGCCTGGCGATCCCGACGACGTTCCTCCTCGGCTTCCTGATCCTGTCCACCATCGGCATGACCGTGAACATGATGGTCATGTTCGGGCTGGTGCTGACGGTCGGCATGCTCGTCGATGGCGCGATCGTCATCGTGGAATACGCCGACCGCAAGATCGTCGAGGGCATGCCGCGCAAGGAGGCCTACATCCGCGCCGCGCGTCTGATGTTCTGGCCGATCACCTCCTCGACCGCCACGACGCTGGCCGCCTTCCTGCCGATGCTGTTGTGGCCGGGAGTCGCCGGCGAGTTCATGAGCTACCTGCCGATCATGGTGATCATCGTGCTTTCGGCGGCGCTGGTGACGGCGATGATCTTCCTGCCGGTGGCCGGCGGCATCTTCGGCCGCGGCAAGGCATCGCCGGCGGAACAGGAGGCGGCGAAGCGGCTGTCGGCCGCCGAGGAGCTGGACCCGGACTCCATTCCGGGCCTGACCGGCATCTATGTGCGCGGGCTCCACTGGCTCGCCGGCACGGTCGTAGGCAACCTGGTGACGGTCGCGGCCGTAGTGGGTGTCAGCGCGTTCGTCATCATGACGTTCGCCCAGCACGCCACCGGCGTGGAGTTCTTCGTCGAAGAGGAACCCGACGTGGCGGTGGTGCTGGTGTCGGCGCGCGGCAACATGTCCGCCGACGAGGCGCGAACCCTGGTGGCCCAGGTCGAACGCGAGGTGCTGGCCACCGAAGGCGTCGAAAACGTCGTCATGAACGCCCACCCGAGCGGCGGGTCGAGCGGCGAAGGCTTCAAGATCGACGGCGTCAACGACAAGCCCGCCGACGTGATCGGCGAACTGCAGCTCGACCTCGCCGACTACTGCTGCCGCCGCAGCGCCGCCCAGATCTTCGAGGAGATCCGCACCCGCACTGCCCAGATCCCCGGCATCAAGACCGAGGTCCGCAAGATCGAGGGCGGCCCGCCTACCGGCAAGGACATCCAGCTCCAGATCGCCGGCAACGACTACGACACCGTCGAGCAGATCGTCGGGCGCGTGCGCGCGCACGTCGAGACCGTCGCCGGGCTGCGCGACCTGGAGGATGATCGTCCCCTCCCCGGCATCGAATGGCAGCTCGACATCAACCGCGAGGAAGCCGGCCGCTACAACGCCGCCATCGCGTCGGTCGGCTCCATGGTGCAGCTCGTCACCACCGGCGTCCTCATCGGCAACTACCGCCCTGACGATTCCGACGACGAGATCGACATCCGCGTCCGCTTCCCGGAGGACCAGCGCACCCTCGACCAGTTCGAGAGCCTGCGCATGAAGACCGCCAACGGGATGGTGCCGATCGCCAACTTCGTGAAGGTGAACCCGTCGCAGCGGGTGTCGTCGATCACGCGGAAGGACGGGCTCTACGCCATGTCGGTGAAGGCCGACGTGATCGAGGCCGAGGGCTACGACCTCAACCAGAAGATCGCCGAGCTGCAGGGATGGCTCGACAGCCAGGACTGGCCGGGCGGCGTTTCGTTCACGTTCCGCGGCGCCGACGAGGACCAGCAGGAATCCGGCGCCTTCCTGATGAAGGCGATGCTCGGCTCACTGTTCCTGATGTTCATCATCCTGGTGACCCAGTACAACTCGTTCTACCAGACGGCGATCACCCTCTCCACGGTGGTGCTGTCGGTGATCGGCGTGCTGATCGGGATGACGCTCACCGGGCAGAAGTTCTCGATCATCATGACCGGAACGGGCGTCGTCGCGCTCGCCGGCATTGTCGTGAACAACGCCATCGTGCTGATCGACACCTACAACCGCATGCGCGAGGACGTCGACGATCCGCTCACCGCCGTGCTGAAGACGGCGGCGCAGCGGCTGCGCCCCATCATGCTGACGACGATCACCACCATCGCCGGCCTGATCCCGATGGCCACCGAAATCAATCTCGACTTCTTCGACCGGACGGTCGCCATCGGCGGCATCACGTCGATGTGGTGGGTGCAGCTCTCGACGGCCATCATCTTCGGGCTCGGCTTCTCGACGTTGCTGACCCTGGTGGTCGTGCCGGTGGCGCTGGCGGCGCCCAGCGTCTGGCGGCGCAAGGCGGGAACGCTGTGGGGGCGCATCCGCCGCCGCAACAGGCGGTCGGCCGCCCCGGATCCGGCCTTGCCAACACCCGCGGAATAGAGCCCGGCGGCGATTTCGCCGCCGGCGCTTCCTTGATGCGGCGGGCGCGCACCGTATATCCTTGTTTAGAATGGCTTCACACGCATCCCCTCCGGAACGCGCGACGGGATGCGCTTTCAGCCCCGCCCCAATGATGGTCGACGGTCCGAGAGCGCGCCGCGGCACGCCCCGGGCCCTCCACTCGTTCCGCAGCGCGAGCGCATGGCACCGAGCAGAGACAACATGAACCGCGTCACGGCAGACCGTGGCCAGACCTTCCGCGCCATCCGGGCGCTTTGGCCCTACATGTGGCCGGCGGACCGCCCCGACCTCAAGCGGCGAGTGGTGATCGCCGTCATGGCCCTCGTGCTGGGCAAGGTCATCACCGTGCTGACGCCCTACACCTACAAGTGGGTGACCGACGCGCTGACCGCGCCGCCGTCGGAGGGGGGCGCCGGCGTGCCCGGCTTCCTCGCGGTGCCGATCCTGCTGGTGATCGCCTACGGCGTCGCCCGGGTGCTGGCGATGACCTTCAACCAGATCCGCGACGCGCTGTTCGCCCGTGTCGGCCAGCATGCCGTGCGCTGGATGGCGCGCCGCACCTTCGTGCACCTGCACGAGCTGTCGCTGCGCTTCCACCTGCAGCGCCGCACCGGCGGCCTGTCGCGGGTCATCGAGCGCGGCACCAAGGGCATCGAGACGATCGTCCGGTTCACGATCCTGAACTCGCTGCCGACCATCCTGGAATTCGCGCTCGTCGCCGCCGTCGTCACCTACCAGTTCGACGTCTGGTACCTGCTGGTGATCGCGCTGACGGTCGCGGCCTATATCGCCTTCACGCTTGTTGCCTCGGACTGGCGCATCAAGATCCGCCGGGAGATGAACGATTCCGACACCGAGGCGAACTCCAAGGCGATCGACTCGCTGCTCAACTTCGAGACGGTGAAATACTTCAACAACGAGGTCATGGAGACCAACCGCTTCGACCAGTCGATGGAGCGCTACGAGAGCTCTGCCATCCGGATCTGGACGTCGCTCGCATGGCTGAACCTGGGGCAGACCGTCATCTTCGCCATCGGCATGACCATCTGCATGGTGATGTCGGCGCGCGCTGTCATGGCCGGCACCCAGACCATCGGCGACTTCGTGATGATCAACGCGCTGCTGATCCAGCTGTCGATCCCGCTGAACTTCATCGGGTTCGTCTACCGGGAGATCAAGCAGGCGCTGGCCGACATCGAGGCGATGTTCAAGGTCCTCGACGTGGAGCCGGAGATCCGTGACGCCGACGGCGCGCCGGACCTCGTGGTCACCGATGGCGCCATCCGCTTCGAGGACGTGCTGTTCCACTACGATCCCGACCGGGAGATCCTGAAGGGCATCTCGTTCGAGGTTCCGCCCGGCCACACCGTCGCGCTCGTCGGGCCCTCCGGCGCCGGCAAGTCGACCATCTCGCGGCTGCTCTACCGTTTCTACGACGTGACCGGCGGCCGCGTGACCATCGACGGCCAGGACGTCCGCTCGGTCACCCAGAAGTCGGTGCGGGCGGCGATCGGCATCGTTCCCCAGGACACGGTGCTGTTCAACGACACCATCGCCTACAACGTCCGCTACGGGCGCACCGACGCCAGCGACGAGGAGGTCCGTGCGGCCGCCGACATGGCGCAGATCGGCCCGTTCATCGAGACGCTGCCGAAGGGCTACAAGACGGAGGTCGGCGAGCGCGGGCTGAAGCTGTCCGGCGGCGAGAAACAGCGCGTCGCCATCGCCCGCACCATCCTGAAGGGGCCGCCGATCCTCATCCTCGACGAGGCGACCTCGGCGCTGGACAGCCGGACCGAACAGGACATCCAGGCGGCCCTCGACCGGGTGTCGGAAAACCGCACGACCCTGGTCATCGCGCACCGTCTGTCCACCGTCGTGCGGGCCGACGAAATCCTGGTCCTCGACCAGGGGCGCATCGTCGAGCGCGGAACGCATGTGGAGCTGATCGAGCGCGGCGGCATCTACGCCCAGATGTGGAACCGACAGCGCGAGGAAGGCGAATGGGACGACGACCTCCTGCCGCCGGCCGCGCCGCGCCGCGTCGACGAAGCGACAACGGACGACGACGGCTCCATCGAGCCGACGGCCGAGGAAGTGCTGTCGAGCTCGCGATAGGACGGCGTTTGACCGGGCCGCGCGCGGTCGCGGCCCCTTCTCCAACCCAAGTCAGACGCCGAGATAGGCCTCGCGCACCGCAGGGTCGGCGATCAGCGACTTGCCCGTGCCTTCCTTGGCGATCGCGCCGGTCTCGATGACGTAGCCGCGGTCGGCGATCGACAGCGCCGCGAAGGCGTTCTGCTCCACCAGGAACACCGTGACGCCGTCCTTGCGAAGGTCGACGATCGCCTGGAGGATCTGGTCGACCAGGATCGGCGCGAGGCCCATCGACGGCTCGTCGAGCAGCAACAGCCGCGGCCGCCCCATGAGCGCCCGCCCGATCGCCAGCATCTGCTGCTGGCCGCCGGACAGGCCACCGGCGGCGTTGCGGCGGCGTTCGGCGAGGATCGGGAACATCGCGTGGATGCGCTCGAGATCCTTGTTGACTTCGGCCGCGCCGTGCTTTTGGCGGTAGGCGCCGAGCCGGAGATTGTCCTCCACCGAGAGCGGGCTGAAGATCTGCCGTCCCTCGGGCACCTGGGCGATGCCGAGCTCGACGCGCCGGTGCGGCGACATCCGGGTGATGTCGGTGCCCTCGAACACGACGCAACCGCCGTTGACCGGCTGGACGCCGGAGACGGCGCGCAGGAGCGTGGTCTTGCCGGCACCATTGCCCCCGACCAGGGAGACGATCTCGCCGGCATTCACCTCCAGCGAGACGCCGTGCAGCGCCTCGATGCGGCCGTAACCCGATTTCAGGCTCTCAACGGTGAGCACGGGCGGCCTCCTCTGCGCCATGGGTGCCCAGATACGCCTTGATGACCTCGGGGTTGGAGCGGACCTCCTCGGCGTTGCCCTCCGTCAGGGTCCGGCCGTAGTCCAGCACGTGCAGCCGGTTGGAGATGCGCATGACGAGCTTCATGTCGTGCTCCACCAGCACCACCGTGACGCCGTCGGCGGCGATGTCCTCGATCAGGTGCTCGATGTCCTCGGTCTCGCGCGGATTGCAGCCGGCGGCGGGCTCGTCGAGCAGCAGCACCTTCGGCTGGGTCGCCAGCGCGCGGGCGATCTCCAGGCGCTTCAGCTCGCCGTAGGGCAGGTTCGCGGCAAGGTCGTCGGCGCGCCCGGCCAGTCCGATGCGGTCGAGAAGCCGGATCGCCTCGGCCCGGCTCTCGCGGTTCTGGCGAATGACCGACGGCAGCGCCAGCAGGTGCGGGACGATGCCCCTCGCCTCCTTCAGGTGCCGGCCGACCATGACGTTTTCCGCCACCGTCATGCGGAAGAATATCTGCAGGTTCTGGAAGGTGCGCGACAGGCCGCGGGCCACCAAGCCTTCCGGCACCACCGACGTGACGTCCTCGCCGAACAGCGACACGCTGCCGGTCATCGGCACGTAGACCCCGGAGATCAGGTTGAAGAGCGTCGTCTTGCCCGCTCCGTTGGGGCCGATGATGGAGAAGATCGAGCCCTCCTCCACGTCGAACGAGACGGTGTCGACGGCCTTCACGCCGCCGAACGAAATGCCGATGTCGCGGACCGAGAGCGCGCTCATTTGCCCCTCCCGCCGACCAGCGCCATGAGGCTCGGCACGATGCCTTTGCGCAGGAAGATCATGAACACCATGAGGATCAGTCCGAGCACCAGGTGCTCGTATTCCTGGAACGCCGACAGCGCCTGGGGCAGCGCCACAAGGATCGCCGCGCCGACCAGCGACCCGAAGATCGAGCCCATGCCGCCGAGCACCACCATCACCACGAACTCGATGGAGTGCATGAAGCCGGCGACATCCGGCGTGATGAAGCCGTTGAAGAGCGCCAGCATCGCGCCGGCGAGTGCCGTGTAGACGGCGGACACCACGAACGCCACCAGCTTGTAGCGGGCGACGTCGATGCCGACCACGCGCGCCGCCACCTCGGAATCGTGCAGCGCACGCAGCGCGCGGCCGGTGGGCGAGCGGACCAGATTGCCGGCAATCCAGGCGCCGAGCACCAGCACCGTGCCGCTGATCCAGTACCAGGTGTCGACGCCCTTCAGGCGGAAGCCGAGCAGTTCCGGCCGGGCGACGGTCATCCCGTCCGGACCGCCGGTGAGCCCGGATTCGTTGGACAGCACCATGTAGACGAGGATGCCGAACCCGAGCGTGCCGACCGCCAGATAATGACCCTTCAGCCGCAGGATCGGGCGGCCGACGAGATAGGCGATCAGCGCCGCGGCAAGCACGCCGAGGACGAGGGCGGCCAGCGGCGACACCGGCAGCACGTTCGGGCCGACGGCCACCGCGTAGGCGCCGATCCCGAAGAAGCCGGCATGACCGAGGCTGACCTGGCCGGCGAAGCCCATCAGCAGGTTGAGCCCGATCGCGGCAAGCGCCGAGATCCACACCAGCGAGGCGACGCGGAGATAGAAGCTGGACCCGAGGCCGAACCCGCACGCCAGAACGATGAGCGCGATCAGCAGCGGGGTGATCAACGGGTGGGAAAAGACGCGCGCCATGATCAGACCCGCTCCACGCTGGGGCGGCCGAACAGGCCGGTCGGCATGAAGAACAGGACGCCGAGAATGACGATGAAGGCGATCGCGTCCTTATAGTCGGACGAGATGTAGCCGGCGCCGAAGGCCTCCAGCAGGCCGATCAGCAGGCCGCCGACGATGGCACCGATCGGGCTTCCCATGCCGCCGACCATCGCCGCGGCGAAGCCCTTGAGCGCCAGCAGCGTGCCGACGTCGTAGCGGGTGAGCGTGATCGGCGAGACGAGGATGCCGGCGATCGCCCCGATGGCGGCGGAGACCGCGAACGACAGCCCGACCACGTAGCTGGTGTTGATGCCGACGAGGCGCGCCGCCAGCCGGTTCGCGGCCGTCGCCAGGATGGCCTTGCCGAGAATGGTGTGGGTCAGGAACGCCCACAACAGCGTCACGATGACCACCCCGCCGCCCAGCACCCAAAGGCTCTGGGGCAGGATCGCCGCGCCGCCAACCACGATGGGCGCGTCGCCGGTGAACGGCGGCAGCGTGTGGAACTGCTTGTCGAAGACGATGCTGGCGCCGCTCCGCAGGAAGATCGAGGCGCCAATGGTGATGATGATCAGGGTGACGGCGTCGGCGCCGCGCGCCGGCTCGATGGCCAGCCGATGCAAAAGCAGGCCGACGACGATGGCGATGACGATGGCGCAGGCGGCCGCGAGCGGCAGCGGAATGCCGGCCGCCATGATGAACACGGTCGCCATGCCGCCGATCATCACGAACTCGCCCTGGGCGAAGTTCACGACGCCGGAGGCGTTGTAGATCAGCGTGAAGCCGATGGCGACGAGCGCGTAGACCGCGCCGACCGTCAGGCCAGAGAATGCAAACTGCAGGAATTCCGACATCGGTCCGCCCAGGTGTCACGTCGACCCGGCGAACGAGGCGTCGCCTGTCGCCCGCGGGAGGGGCTCATTTTCGCCTTCAGGACCGCCGGCCGGGATGACCCGACCGGCGGCGCCCGAAGTCAGCAGCTAGAGGATCACTTGGCGTCGACGATGGTCCAGTCGCCGTCCTTGATCTCCAGCATCTTGAAGGCCGACACATCGAGGCCGAGGTGGTCTTCCGGGGTCATGTTGACCTCGCCACCGGTGCCGATGAAGCCCGTGGTGCCCTCGATCGCGTCGCGGATGGCGTTCGGATCGGTGGACCCGGCCTTCTCGATCGCGTTCACGAGGATCATCAGGCCGTCATAGGCGTGACCACCGAAGGTCGACACGTCCTCGCCGGTCTTGTCCTCGTACATGGTCTTGTAGTCGACCACGACGGACTTCTGCGGGTCGCTGTCGGGGAGCTTTTCGGCCACCAGAAGCGCCGCGGCCGGCAGGCGGACGCCATTGGCGGCGTCACCGGCGAGATCGATGAAGCTCTTCGAGGCGACGCCGTGGCTCTGGTAGAGCGGCACGTCGATGCCAAGCTGGCGATAGTTGCGCGTGACGATCGCCGGGCCCTGGCCAAAGCCCGGGTTGATCACGGCCTGGACGCCCTCGGTGTTCTTGATCTTGGTGAGCTGCGGCGTCATGTCGGCATCGGCCGGGCCGTAGGTCTCGTCGGAGATGACCTCGATGCCG
Organism: Amorphus suaedae; assembly: GCF_053629675.1. Taxonomy (NCBI): domain Bacteria; kingdom Pseudomonadati; phylum Pseudomonadota; class Alphaproteobacteria; order Hyphomicrobiales; family Amorphaceae; genus Amorphus; species Amorphus suaedae. The sequence goes on from NZ_JBRJIT010000001.1 coordinate 917,540, forward strand.
TACTCGCCGACCACGTCGAGGCACTGCTCGCGCATCGACTTGCCGAAGCCGCCGGTGCCCGAGATCATGCCGATCTTGGTGTAGCCGTTGGCCTTCATGTCCTCGAAGATCTTCTGGCAGGCCATGCGGTCGGTGTGGGGCGTCTTGAAGACGTACTTCTTCACCGGGTCGATGATGACCACCGCGCCGCCGAGCGAGATGAACGGAATTTCCGCATCCTCGACCAGCGGGACCATGGCCATGGTGGTGCCGGTGGTCGCGCCGCCGACGATCGCGACGACCTCGTCGTCCTCGATCAGGCGGGTGGCGAAGGTGCGCGCCTTGTTGGCGTCACCACCGGAGTCGTAGACGATCAGCTCGAGCGGGCGGCCAAGCACGCCGCCGGCGTCGTTGATCTTCTCCACGTACATCTTGAGGGTCTTGTCCTCGGGATCGCCGAGGAAGGACGCCGGGCCGGTGACGGCCAGCACGGAGCCGATCTTGATCGGATCGGCGGCCGAAGCGGCCGACAGTCCAAGCGCCAGCACGGCGGCGGACGCCGCGGCGAGACGCGACAGGCGTTGAAGTTTCGTCATGGTTTTCCTCCCGTTCGATTTTCTTGGTCAGGCTGGACGAGCACTCTTCCCGGCGCTCTTCGATCCCAGTTTCCGTGAGATCTAGGTCCCCTGTCGGCGGACCGTGGCGACGCGGAATCGGTTGGCGACGAAGGCGGCATCGGTCAGGCTCGCGGTGCCCGCCGGGTTGGCGCCCGTCACGTGGAAGTCGGAGAACGCGGCGGACTGGTTGACCAGGATCGGGCCGGTCAGGTTCACCGAGAGCGGCGCACCGGCCTCAGCGAAGGCCTCGGCTGCCATCTCGATCTGGCTCTCGTCGGTGGAATAGATGGCCGCGGTGATGGCGCCCTTGGTCTTCGCCGATGCGGCGGCCCGGTAGATGGCGTCTTCGGCGTCGTCGGCGACGACCACGAAGGCGATCGGACCGAAGCGCTCCTCCAGATAGGCGGCCTCGTCAGCCGCATCGATCTGGACCAGCAGCGGCGTCGCGGTGCGTGTGCCTTCCGGGATGGCCCCGCCGGTCACTGGCGCGGAGTCGCGCACCACCTTGCCGAGCGCGCGGGCGTGATCGATCCGATCGATGGTGTCCGGGTTCTGGACGGCGCCGAGGATGCCGAGCGCGCGGTCGGGATCGCCGAGCAGCTTGTCCAGCGCGGTGGCGATGCCCTTGGCGACGTCGTCGGGGCTCTTGTGGCCGTCATCGGTCTCGATGCCGGCGCGCGGCACGAAGATGTTCTGCGGCGCGGTGCACATCTGGCCGGAATAGAGCGACAGCGAGAAGGCCAGGTTGCCGCACAGGCCGCGGAACGAGTCCGTGGACAGCGCGACCACCGAATTGACGCCCGCCTCCTCGGTGAACACCTGCTTCCCCGCCGAGTTCGACCGGATCCACTCGCCGAAGCCGCGCGAGCCGGTGAAGTCGATGATCGCGATGTCGGGGTGGCTGACGAACGCCTGGGTGACGGGCGCGTCGATCTCGTCGGCCGCCAGCACCACCACGTTCGGATCGAAGCCCTGCTCGGCCAGCACCTCGCGGGTGATGCGAACGGTGAGCGCCAGCGGCAGGATCGCCATCGGATGGGGCTTCACCACCACGGCGTTGCCGGTCGCCAGGTCCGCGAAATAGGCCGAGTAGGAATTCCAGTTCGGGAAGGTGGCGCAGCCGATCACCAGCGCGACGCCACGCGGCACGACCTTGAACGTCTTGTCGAGCACCGCCGGGGGCTGCTTGCCCTGGGGCTTCTCCCAGCGCACCGCGCCGGGGATGCGGCTCATCTCGTCGTAGGCGTAGGCGACGGCCTCGAGGCCACGATCCTGGGCGTGCGGGCCGCCGGCCTGGAAGGCCATCATGAAGGCCTGCCCGGAGGTGTGCATGACGGCGTTCGCCATCAGGAAGGACTGCTTGTTGATCCGGTCGAGGACCTCCAGGCAGATGCCGACGCGGGTCTCCACCGAGGCCGCGCCCCACGCCTTGCCGGCCGCCTTGGCCGCGGCGACGAGGGCGACGGGATCGGTCGCCGGGTACGTGGTACCCAGCGCGAAACCGTACGGGCTCTCTTCCTTGCCGACCCGGCCGCCGGTGGTCGGCTGGTCGATCTCGAAGGGCGCGTTCAGCAGCGCCTGGAAGGCGGCCTCGCCGTCCGCCTTGGCGGTTTCGCCGTAGATCCGGCCGGACGGCATCTCGGGATACGGCGTCCAGTAGCCACGCGAACGCGCCGCCTCGACGGCGTGCTGGAGGGTCTCGCGATGGCGGTCGAACAGCTCGGACATTCGTCTCTCCCGTGCGTCCCGCGGGCTTGCCGCCCCCGGTGTGGAGGGCCGCCGCGTCTCGAAATCGACCGCGTTGACAGCCCTTCTTTTGGCTCATACTAATTGATTAACCGTCCGGTCAGTCAAGCCCTGATTTTCGGACGAAGAAGCGACACGGAGGAACGGCATGCTATGTCCGGCCCTCCGATGATCGACCTTTGTTTTGGGAGACACGCCATGGACGAGACCCCGGTTCTTTCCGAGGTGCGCGAGGGCTACCGGCTGATCACGCTCAACCGGCCCGACAAGCTCAATTCCTTCAACGAGGCCATGCACAAGGCCCTCGCCGCCGCGCTCGAGGAGGCCGAGGCCGACCGCGCGTGCCGCGCCGTGGTGCTGACGGGCGCCGGCCGCGGCTTCTGCGCCGGCCAGGACCTCTCGGACCGGGTGCGGCCGGAGGGCGGCGAGGCGCCGGATCTCGGCCACACCATCGAGACCTACTACAACCCGCTGATCCGCCGGCTGCACGCCCTGCCCTTCCCGATCATCGCCGCGGTGAACGGGACCGCCGCGGGTGCCGGCGCCAACATCGCGCTCAACTGCGACATCGTCCTCGCCGCCCGCTCGGCGAAGTTCATCCAGGCCTTCGCCAAGCTCGGCCTCGTGCCGGATTCCGGCGGCACCTGGGTGCTGCCCCGGCTGGTCGGCGCGGCGCGCGCCCGCGGCATGTGCCTGCTGGCGGAGCCGATTCCGGCCGAGAAGGCCGAAGCCTGGGGGCTGATCTGGAAGGCGGTCGACGACGAAGCGCTGCTGGACGAGGCCATCCGCATGGCCGAAGCCTTCGCCAAGGCGCCGACCGACGGCCTGGCGCTGCAGAAGCGCATCCTCGACGCCTCCGAGACCAACGACCTCGATGCCCAGCTCGCTCTGGAGCGCGACTTCCAGCGCAAGGCCGGCAGGCATCCCGACTACGCCGAGGGTGTGCGCGCCTTCATGGAAAAGCGGCCGCCGGCCTTCACCGGCCGCCAGGGCTGAGGGCGGACACCATGGACGCTCAGGAAACAGCCCGCGCGTGCGCCGACGCCATGTGGGCCGAGGACAAGGCCTCGCGCGGCCTCGGCATGGAGATCGTCTCCGTGGCGCCGGGCAAGGCGGTGCTCACCATGGCGGTGCAGGACCACATGGTGAACGGCCACGCGATCTGCCACGGCGGCTACATCTTCCTGCTCGCCGATTCCGCCTTCGCGTTCTCGTGCAACACCTACGACCAGCGCACCGTCGCCCAGTCGTGCTCCATCAGCTTCGTCAAGTCGGCGCGCCTCGGCGACACGCTGACGGCGGTGGCCGAGGAACGCTGGCGCGAGGGACGCTCGGGCATCTACGACATCACCGTCACCGACCAGGCCGGAACGACGGTCGCGGAGTTCCGCGGCCAGTCGCGCACCATCGCGGGCCGGCTCCTGGAGGGAACGGACGCGCCAACGGCAGCTGAATAGCCGCGCGCGACTGCGTTTCAAGCCGGTGACGCGGGCAAGCGGCCGATGCCGCTCCCGCGCCCGGCCAGTTGGAGGAAATGCCATGCTGGATCTGAGTCCGGACCCGAGCAGTCTCGAGCCGATCGAAATCGCCTCCCGCGACGAGATCTCCGCCCTGCAGCTCGAACGGCTGAAGTGGTCGCTCGCCCACGCCTACGAGAACGTGCCGCACTATCGGCGCGCCTTCGATGCCGCCGGCGTCCATCCGGACGACCTCACGTCGCTGGAAGATCTCGCGAAGTTCCCCTTCACCGCGAAGCAGGACCTGCGCGACAACTATCCCTTCGGCATGTTCGCCGTTCCGCGCGAGCAGGTGGTTCGGATCCACGCCTCCTCCGGCACGACCGGCAAGCCGACCGTGGTCGGCTACACCAAGCGCGACATCGACACCTGGGCGACCGTGATGGCGCGCTCCATCCGCGCCTCCGGCGGCCGTCCGGGCATGATCTGCCACATCTCCTACGGCTACGGCCTGTTCACCGGCGGCCTCGGCGCCCACTACGGCGCGGAGAAGCTCGGCTGCACCGTCGTGCCGATCTCCGGCGGCATGACCGAGCGCCAGGTCCAGCTGATCCAGGATTTCCAGCCGGAAATCATCATGGTGACGCCGTCCTACATGCTGGCGATCCTGGACGAGTTCCGCCAGCGCGGCATCGACCCGGCCACCTGTTCGCTGAAGGTCGGCATCTTCGGCGCCGAGCCGTGGACGAACTCGGTCCGCAAGGAGATCGAGACGGCGTTCGACATCCACGCCGTCGACATCTACGGCCTGTCGGAGGTGATGGGTCCCGGCGTCGCCAACGAGTGCGTGGAGACCAAGGACGGGCTGCACATCTGGGAGGACCACTTCTATCCGGAGGTGATCGACCCGGAGACGGGCATGCCGGTGCCGGACGGCGAAGTCGGCGAACTGGTCTTCACCTCGCTCACCAAGGAAGCGCTGCCGATCATCCGCTACCGCACCCGCGACCTGACGCGGCTGCTGCCGGGCACGGCGCGCTCCATGCGGCGCATGGAGAAGATCACCGGGCGTTCCGACGACATGCTGATCATCCGCGGCGTCAATGTGTTCCCCACCCAGGTCGAGGAACAGCTGCTGCGCTGCGCCGGCCTTGCTCCGCACTACCTCATTGAGGTAACCCGGGAAGGTCGCATGGACGAGTTGACCGTCCATGTCGAGGCCCGTCAGGGCCTTGCGGACGACACCAGCCGCGCCTCCCACGCGGCCGAACTCCGGGCGCACATCAAGAACAATATCGGCGTGTCGACGCGCATCGTGGTGGCCGACCCCGGCGGCCTCGAGCGGTCGATGGGCAAGGCCAGGCGCGTCGTCGACCGCCGGCCGAAGGACTAGAGCGCACCCGGCATACGCCCGGGTGCGCCGGGACTGTCTGGTCATGGATGCGGCAGCGAGTGTCGTGCGACGGCCGCCGCGGCTGCGCGGCGGCGGGTGAAGGAGCGGTGACATGGCGCGGCCGCGTGCTGTCGACTACGACGACAAACGCAATGCGATCCTCTCGGCGTCGGCCCGAGCCTTCGCCGACACCGGCTTCGACGGCGCCTCGATGAGCCAGATCGCGCTCGCCTGCGGCGTGTCCAAGGCGCTCCTCTATCACTACTACGCCAACAAGGAGCAGCTGCTCTTCGACGTGATCGAGGCCCATCTGGAGGACCTCGTCGCGGCGGTGCGGGAGGTGGAGGCTGGCCCCGATCCCGAGGACCGGCTGGTGCGTCTCTGCACGGTGATCCTGGAGGCCTACCGGGACGCCGACGCCGAGCACAAGGTGCAGATCAACAACCTGAGTCGCCTTCCCGCCGACAAGCAGGACATCCTCAAGCGGATGGAGCGGGACCTGGTCGACGTGTTCGCCGGCGCGCTGGCCGAGGCCAATCCCGAGCTCGGCGCCAACCCGCGCCTGCTCAAGCCGGTCACCATGTCGCTGTTCGGGATGCTGAACTGGCATTATCTGTGGTTCAGGCCATCCGGCCCGGTCAGCCGGGAAGACTATGCCGCCATCGCCGCGCGCATCGTCGTCGCCGGCAGCCGCGCCCTGGATTGATCCGCAGGAGCGAGCCGGTCTATCCCTTCACCGGCAGCAGGCCGATCTCCACATAACGCCCGCGGCCGCGGCACGCTTCCGTGCATGCGGCAGGGACAGGACACATCGTGACGTCGACAACCGATTCCCGCCTCCCCGCCGGGGAGGCTTCCGCGCCCGGTGCCTCGAACGAGCTCCAGCTGGTGCTGTTCGACTGCGACGGCACCCTCGTCGACAGCCAGCACATCATCGTCGCCGCCATGGAACACGCGTTCCGGGCCGAGGGGCTGGCACCGCCGCCCCGCGCGGCGATCCTCGGCATCGTCGGGCTTTCGCTGCCCCAGGCGATCGGCCAGCTGGTCGGCCCGGACTTCGTCGGCTCCGTTCCCCTCGTGGTCGAAGCCTACAAGGCCTCCTTCCGCGACCTGCGGACGAGCGAGGCGCATCACGAGCCGCTCTATCCGGACGTGGCGCGCGTGCTCGACGAACTCGCCGGGCGCGACGACCTGCTGCTCGGCATGGTCACCGGCAAGTCGCGGCGCGGTGTCGACGCGATCATCGAGCGGTTCGGCCTGGACCGGCATTTCGCCACCCTGCAGACCGCCGACGACGCCGCCTCCAAGCCCCACCCGGAGATGATCTTCCGGGCGCTCTCGGAAACCGGCGCCGACCCGGCCGCCACCGTGATGATCGGCGACACCACGTTCGACATGCAGATGGCGAAGTCGGCGGGCGTCTCGGCGCTCGGGGTGTCGTGGGGCTATCATCCGGTCGAAACCCTCGTGCCCGCCGGCGCCGACCGCATCATCGACAGCTTCGCGGACGTGCCCGGCGCGATCGCGGAGCTTCTCAGCGAAAGGACGGCATGATGACCGCCGACCAGACCCCACCCGCCGCCAACGACCCCGTCGGCCTGGCTCGCAAGATGATGCGGCCGGAGCTTCCGAAGCGCTTCTACAAAACGGTCGGGACGCGCCCGGCGGAGAGCGGCTTCGAGATCGTCCTCGACGGCCGGCCGGTGCGTACGCCGAAGCGACGGCCACTTTCGGTTGCGGATGCCGCCCTCGCCGAAACGGTCGCGGCCGAATGGGACGCCCAGGAAACCGAGATCAACCCGGCCCGCATGCCGATGACGTGCCTGCTCAACGCCGCCATCGACGGCGTCGCCGACATGCCCGACGCGGTCGCCGACGACATCGCGGCCTTCGCCGGCACCGACCTGCTCTGCTACCGCGCCGGCATGCCGGATGGCCTGGTCGCCCGCCAGAAGGAAGTCTGGGACCCGATCCTGTCGTGGGCCGAGTCGACGCTCGGCGCCCGCTTCATGCTGGCCGAGGGCGTGATGCCGGTCGCGCAGCCCGCCTCGACGCTCGCCGCGGTGCGCAACCGCCTGCCGACGGACGATCCGCTCGCCCTCGCCGCCCTGCACTCCATGACCACCCTCACCGGCTCGGTGCTGATCGCGCTGGCCGTCCAGGACGGCCGGCTGACGGTCGACGAGGCCTGGAGCGCGGCCCACGTCGACGAGGACTGGAACATCTCGCTGTGGGGCGCCGACGCGGAAGCGACGCGCCGCCGCGAACGCCGGGAGACGGAGATGCGGACGGCCGCCCTGCTGGCCGCAAGTCGGGGCGCCTCGCGCCCGACCTGACCGGGATTTCAACGTCTGGCGTCGTCCGGACGGATGCGCTAAGCCACATGGCAAAACCAACCTTTTACGTTGGTGTTTCGCCGCACGTGCGGCGACTTGCGATGAGCCGAACCCGGGACGCGGTGCCCCTCCGAACGGTGCACGCCGCTCCCGGCATCACAGATGAGAGCGCCTCGTCACCATCGGCCGCCATGTCGATCGGGACGGGGCAGAGGCAAGCGGGTGCACGCATTATGGCAAAGGTTCTGGTCCTTGGCGGCGACGGTTTCTGCGGTTGGCCGACCAGCCTTTATCTGTCCAAACGGGGCCACGACGTCGTCATCGTCGACAACCTGTCCCGCCGGAAGATCGACGTCGAGCTCGAGGTCGAATCGCTGACGCCGATCCGTCCGCTGGGCGAGCGGCTGCGCGTCTGGAAGGAGCTCACCGGCAAGAGCATTCGCCACGAATCGTTCTCGGTCGGCGAGCACTACCACCGGCTCCTGACGCTGCTGCAGACCGAGAAGCCGGACGTGGTGATCCACTTCGCCGAGCAGCGCGCCGCGCCCTACTCGATGAAGTCGCCGCACCACAAGCGCTACACCGTCCGCAACAATCTCTGCGCGACCCACGACGTGCTGTGCGCCATCGTCGAGTCCGGCCTGGACGTCCACCTGGTTCATCTCGGGACCATGGGCGTCTACGGCTACGGCACCGCGGGCATGAAGATTCCGGAAGGCTATCTGCAGATCAAGATCGACACCGGCGCCGACCTCGTCGATCACGAGATCCTCTACCCGGCCAACCCGGGCTCGGTCTACCACATGACCAAGACCCAGGATCAGCTGTTCTTCCACTATTACAACAAGAACGACGGGGTGAAGATCACCGACCTGCACCAGGGCATCGTCTGGGGCACGCAGACCGACGAAACCTCGATGGACGAGCGGCTGATCAACCGGTTCGACTACGACGGCGACTACGGCACCGTGCTCAACCGGTTCCTCATGCAGGCGGCGATCGGCTATCCGCTGACGGTGCACGGCACCGGCGGGCAGACCCGCGCCTTCATCCACATCCGCGACACCTGCAAGTGCATCGAGCTGGCGATCGACAACCCACCCCAGGCCGGCGAGCGCGTCAACATCCTCAACCAGATGACCGAGACCCACCGGATCCGGAAGCTGGCGGAGATGATCTCGGAAATGACCAACGTCCCCGTCGAGTACGTTCCCAATCCGCGCAACGAGGCGGAGGAGAACGACCTTCACGTGGCCAACGACCGCTTCCTCGGCATGGGGCTCACGCCGATCACCCTGGAAAAGGGCCTGATGAGCGAAGTCACCGACATCGCGCGGACCTATGCCGACCGCTGCGACCGCACCAAGATCCCGTGCGTGTCGAGCTGGCGGCGCAAGGAGACCGTCACCTATCCGAAGGCCGTCTGACGACGGCGCGATCCCGGCCAGGAGTGATCTCAGCCCGCCATGGACTCCGCCGACGACGGTCAGCCGGATCGGGAACCCCGATCCATCGAACGCTATATCGGCCGCGAGGTGCGCCGCCAGCGGCAACGGCTGCAGATGACGCTCGCCGATCTCGCCCAGGCGACGCGCCTGTCGCCGGGTATGGTCTCGAAGATCGAGAACGGGCAGATCTCCCCGTCGCTGTCGACGCTGACCACGCTGGCCAACGCGTTCAACCTGCCGCTCTCGGCGTTCTTCCGCTCGTTCGAGGAAAGCCGCGACGTCTCCTATGTTCCGGCCGGACGCGGGCTTGAGATCGACCGGCGCGGCACGCGGGCCGGTCACATGTACCAGTTGCTCGGCCACATGATCCGCTCGAGCGTGTCGGTGGAGCCCTACCTGATCACGCTGACGGAGCAGTCGGCGATGTTCACCGAGTTCCAGCACGAAGGGGTGGAGTTCATCTACATGCTGGAGGGCGAGGTCACCTACCGCCACGGCGATCGGTCCTTCCAGCTTTCCCCCGGCGATTCGCTCTTCTTCGATGCCATCGCACCGCACGGGCCGGCGGAACTTCTGACCGCCGAGGCACGCTACCTCTCGATCATCGCCTCGCCCGGCGACAGCTGACCGACATCGACCTTTCCGGACCGCGCCGAATTGCCTACAAGGCGGCCTGAGCCGGCGCGCCTCCGACGTTCCCCCACCGATGGCCGTTGGCCGCGGTGACCGATCCATGCGTCGGCTGCCGACGCACACCGCACCGCCAAGCGAAACGACCATGTTCCCAGCCGACGCCAGCGGCGGACCAGCCTCCCGGTTCGCGGCCTTCCGCCACCGCAGCTTCGCCCTCTACTGGGCGGCGCGGTTTTCCTCGACGTTCGCGGTGCAGGTCGTCAGCGTCTCGGTGGGCTGGCAGGTCTACGACATCAGCCGCAATCCCCTCGATCTGGGCTTCGTCGGGCTGCTGCAGTTCCTGCCTGCGCTGCTGCTTGTGTTCGTCACGGGCGCCGCGGCGGATCGCTACAGGCGGCGGTCAATCATGGCGATCGCCGCCGCCGCAGAGGCGCTCTGCGCGCTCTTCCTCATCGTCTACACGCTGAACGGAGCCGAAAGCGTCCTGCCGATCTTCGCCGCGCTGCTGGTGTTCGGCAGCGCGCGTGCCTTCTTCAATCCGGCCCAGAGTTCGCTGGTGGTCAATCTGATCCCGCAGTCGGAGCTCGCCAACGCCATCGCCTGGAATTCGTCGGCCTGGCAGGTCGCCGCCATCGTCGGGCCGGTCGCCGGCGGTCTCCTCTACGGCGTCGGCCCCCTCGCCGCCTACGGCGTGGCGAGCGCGATGTTCATCGCCGCCACCTGCCTGGTGCTGATGATCCCCCAGCCTGACCAGAAGACGGTGAAGACGCCGGTCAGCTGGTCGGAGGTCATGGCGGGCCTCAGCTACATCCGCCGCGAGAAGGTGGTGCTCGGCGCCATCTCGCTCGATCTCTTCGCCGTGCTCCTGGGCGGGGCGACGGCGCTGCTGCCGGTCTACGCGCGCGACATCCTGGAGCTCGGGCCGTGGGGTCTCGGCCTGCTGCGGTCGGCGCCGGGCGTCGGCGCGGTGGCCGTCGCGGTGTTCCTGGCGATGCGGCCAATCCGGTCGCACGCCGGGCTGATGATGTTCATCTGCGTGTTCGGCTTCGGCGCGTTCGCCGTGGTCTTCGGGCTGTCGGAGACCGTCTGGGTCTCCATCGTCGCGCTTGCGATGATGGGCGCCCTCGACATGGTCAGCGTGTTCGTCCGCGAGACGCTGATCCAGCTCTGGACGCCCGACGCGGTCCGCGGACGCGTCAACGCCGTCAACATGGTGTTCGTCGGTGCCTCCAACGAACTCGGCGAGTTCCGCGCCGGCGTCATGGCGGCGCTGATCGGAACCGTGGCTGCGGTGGCGGTCGGCGGCGCCGGAACGATGGCGGTCGCCGCCATCTGGGCGAAGGCCTTCCCCGAGCTGCGCCGCATCCAGCATCTGGAAAGCCGCGACTGAGCGGCGCGGCAGGGACTTGCGCGACTCAGAGGCTTTAGCAGTCCAGCGTCGCCTGCCGCTCCCAGTCCGTGAGGTGGCGGGAGTAGTCGTTCCACTCGGCCATCTTCATCTTCACGTACGAGGCTGAGAAGCCCGCGCCGAGCCGGGCCTTCAGGGCGTTGTCCGCATCGAAGGCGCGGATCGCGTCGACCAGGTAGAGCGGCAACCGCCGCGCCTTCACCGAGCCGCCGTCGGTGTACATGTTGACGTCGAGGAGCGGCTCGCCCGGATCGGCGCTCTTTTCCAGGCCTTCGAGGCCGGCGGCCAGCAGGGCCGCCTGCAGCAGGTACGGGTTGGCGGCGCCGTCCGGCAGGCGGAACTCGAACCGGCCGGGATCGGGAATGCGCACCATGTGGGTGCGGTTGTTGCCGGTCCACGTGACCGCGTTCGGCGACCAGGTGGCGCCCGACGCCGTCACCGCCGCGTTGATGCGCTTGTAGCTGTTGACGGTCGGATTGGTCAGCGCGCAGATCGCCTCGGCGTGGGCGAGCACGCCGCCGATGAACGCCAGCGCCGTGCCGGACAGGCCGAGCGCGTGGGCGTCGCCCTCGAACATGTTGGTGGCGCCGTCGAGGCTCCAGATCGACACGTGCGAGTGGCAGCCGTTGCCCGTCAGGTGGGTGAACGGCTTGGGCATGAAGGTCGCCCGCAGCCCGTGCTTCTCGGCGATCGACTTCACCATGAACTTGAAGAAGGCGTGGCGGTCGGCCGTCACCAGCGCGTCGGCGAAGTCCCAGTTCATCTCGAACTGGCCGTTGGCGTCCTCGTGGTCGTTCTGATACGGGCCCCAGCCGAGCGCGATCATCGCGTCGCAGATCTCCGACACCACCTCGTAGCGGCGCATGATCGCAGACTGGTCGTAGCAGGGCTTGGCGTCCACATCGCGTGGATCGGAGATGTTGCGGCCGCTTTCGTCGATGAGGTGATACTCGGCCTCGATGCCGGCCTTCATGTTCATGCCCTTCTCGGCCGCCGCCGCGATGAGCGTCTTCAGCACCCCGCGCGGCGCCTGGGCGACCGGCTCGCCGGCCATGACCAGGTCGCTCGCGACCCAGGCGACATCCGGGTTCCACGGCAGCTGGATCGCGGTGGAGGCGTCCGGAATGGCGAACATGTCCGGGTCGGCCGGCGACATGTCGAGATAGGTGGCGAAGCCCGCGAACCCCGCCCCGTTCTTCTGCACCGTCGCGATGGCGGTCGCCGGCACCAGCTTGGAGCGCTGGACGCCCCGGAGGTCGGTGAAGTTGATCAGGAAGTACTTCACGCCCGTCTCGCGGGCGAAGTCGGCGAGATCGCTCATGGCTGCGGGGTCCCTTCTGGTGTCGGTGTCATTGTTTTTGAAGCGCGGGGCGCAACGGCCGGCTGGGGTGCCGGCGTTGCAGGATTCGGGCCGAGGCTCAGAAATTCTGTCCGGGAATCCAGCCGGTTCCGGCGAGCGGCACCCGGGCCATGGCGGCCGCCTCGATGGTCAGCGCCTGCAGGTCTTCCGGCTCCAGGTTGTGCACGTGGCTCTTGCCGCAGGCGCGCGCGATGGTCTGCGCCTCCAGCGTCAGCACCCGCAGGTAGTTCGCAAGGCGCTTGCCGCCGGCCACCGGATCCAGGCGCTTCTCCAGCTCGGGGTCCTGGGTGGTGATGCCGGCCGGATCGCGGCCCGCCTGCCAGTCGTCGTAGAAGCCGGGCGCGGTGCCGAGCTTCTCGTATTCCTCGGCGAGCTCCGGGCGGTTGTCACCGAGCGCGATGAGCGCCGCCGTGCCGATGGAGACGGCGTCGGCGCCGAGCGCGATCGCCTTGGCGACGTCGGCACCGGTGCGGATGCCGCCGGAGACGATGAGCTGGACGCCCCGCCGGTGCACGCCGAGCTCCTTCAGCGCGTCGCTGGCGAGCCGCACCGCGGGGAGCGTCGGGATGCCGACATGCTCGATGAAGCACTCCTGGGTGGCGCCGGTGCCGCCCTGCATGCCGTCCACCACGATGACGTCGGCGCCGGACTTCACCGCCAGCAGCGTGTCGTAGTAGGTGCGCGAGGCGCCGACCTTCACGTAGATGGGCTTCTCCCATCCCGTCAGCTCGCGCAGCTCCTCGATCTTGATCTCCAGGTCGTCCGGCCCGGTCCAGTCCGGGTGCCGGCAGGCCGAGCGCTGGTCGATGTCCTCCGGCAGCGTGCGCATCCCGGCGACGCGCGGCGAAATCTTCTGGCCGAGCAGCATGCCGCCGCCACCGGGCTTGGCACCCTGCCCGATCACCACCTCGATCGCGTCCGCCTTGCGCAGGTGATCGGGGTTCATCCCGTAGCGGGACGGCAGCAGCTGGTAGACGAGCTTGTTGGAGTGGCCGCGCTCCTCGTCCGTCATGCCGCCGTCGCCGGTGGTGGTGGAGGTGCCGACCTCGTTGGCGCCGCGCCCGAGCGCCTCCTTGGCGTGGGCCGACAGGGAGCCGAAGCTCATGCCCGCGATGGTGATCGGGATCTGCAGATGCAGCGGCTTGCTGGCGAAGCGCGAGCCGAGCACCACGTCGGTGCCGCAGCGTTCGCGATATCCTTCAAGGGGATAGCGCGACATGCTCGCGCCGAGGAACACGAGGTCGTCGAAGTGGGGCACCGCCCGCTTCGCGCCGAACCCGCGGATCTTGTAGATGCCTTCCCGTGCCGCGCGCTGGATCTCGTGGATCGCGGCGCGGTCGAAGATGTGGGATTCCCGCAAGTGGGGCGCTGGCTTGGTCATCTTCGGTCCTTCCGGAGCAGTCCGGCGATCGCCGGCCGATGAAACGTGTGCGAGGACGGTCGGGGACGACGCAGCGCGTCAGTAGGCGCCGACGTTGTCGATCTTGAAGTTGTAGAGGGTGCGCGCCGAGCCATAGCGGCGGAAGGCGGCCGGATCGGCGTCGATCCCGGCGCGGGCGAGAAGCTCCCGCACCTTCGCCACGTCGTCCGCCGACATCTCCTGTTCGACGCAGTCGGCGCCGAGGGTGCCGGTCTTGCCGGCGACGTAGATCACCGCCTCGTAGAGGGAATCGCCGAGGCCGTCCTCGGCGTCGCCGCAGATCACCAGGTGGCCGGCCTGAGCCATGAACGCCGAGTTGTGGCCGACGGAGCCTTTGACGACGATGTCGATGCCCTTCATCGAGATGCCGCAGCGCGCCGAGGCGCTGCCCTCGATGACCAGCAGGCCGCCGTGGCCGGTGGCACCGGCCGACTGGCTCGCGTCGCCCTTCACCCGGACGAGGCCGGACATCATGTTCTCGGCGACGCCGACCCCGGCGTTGCCGTGGACGGTGACGGTCGCGTTCTGGTTCATGCCGGCGCAGTAGTAGCCGACGTGGCCGTTCAGCGTGACCGCGATGGGTGCGGTCAGGCCGCAGGCGAGCGCGTGGCGGCCGCCCGGATGATGCACCTCGAAGGCGGCGTTGGAGCCGGCCGCCTGACCCTGCAGGCGGGCGTTGAGGTCGCGGGTGGTGGTGGTGGCGAGATCGATGGCTTCCATGGTCTCAGGCGCGTCCCCAGCTGTAGACGGTGGCCGGCTTCGGCTCCCAGACGGTCGCGGCCTCGATGCCCGGCAGGCCGGCCAGCGCCCGGAATTCCGAGGCCATAGCCACCCAGTCGTCGGTCTCGGCCATCACGGCCGGCTTGCAGGCGACCGGGTCGCGCAGCACGGCGAAGCCGTCCCGGGTGCCGATGGCGAAGGTGTAGAAGCCGTCGAGGTCCTTGAGCGCCGCCTCGAGGGCCTCCGAGAGGCTCGCGCCTTCCGACATCCGCCAGGTGAGATAGGCGGCGGCGACCTCGGAATCGTTGTCGGTCTGGAAGGTGATGCCCTTGTGGGTCGACAGGTACTCGCGCAGGCCGTTGTGGTTGGACAGCGAGCCGTTGTGGACGAGGCAGAGGTCCTCGCCGGTGTTGAACGGATGCGCGCCCTCGGTGGAGACAGCGCTCTCGGTGGCCATGCGGGTGTGGCCGACGGCGTGGCTGCCGGACATCGAGCCGACGTTGAAGCGGGCGAGCACGTCCTTCGGCAGGCCGACGTCCTTATAGATCTCCAGCGACGTGCCGGCGCTCATCACCCGGACGTCCGGGTAGGTTGCGAAAAGGGCGTCGCGCAGCGCCATGGCGGATGCCCCGCCCGACAGGATCGCGTGGTTGGCGACCGGCTCGACCGAGACCGGCCCGTCGACCTTTGCCGCCAGCCCGGAGGCAATGTCGTCCCAGCCGAATTCCGGGTCCGGATGATAGGCGACCACCTTCGCCTCCCCGGCCCCGCCCTCGCGGTAGACGGCGATGCCGGCGGAGTCCGGACCGCGGTCGGACATCTCGGTGAGCATGGGCGAGAACAGCGTGCCAAGCTCCGACCGGAGCCCGGGATTCTTGAGATAGAGGCCAACGATGCCGCACATGGTGACGTGCCTTGCTGGTGTGCGTGAACGGTTGCCGCACACAAGCATATTGCTTTTTAAGATACAAGATTTCTTCTGAGGAAATTTATTCCCGCGCAAACGCGCACCGATCCGCGCGCGGGACGTGCTGCGCGGTTCTGCGCGATTCTGCGCGTTTGTGCGCTTTTCGGTCCCGCAGAACGCAAAAGGCTGCGCGGGAACGCGCAGCCTCGATCGACGCCCGGGAAATCGTCAGCCGACGGGTCGTCAGCGTGTCGATCAGTCGTAGAGATCGGCGCCGAAGCGGTAGGTGATGCCGATGCCCACCGAGAACTGATCCTCGCTGCCGGCCTTCACCACCGGCGAATCGGCGACGTCGCCGATGTAGCGGCTGTAGTCGGCCTGCAGGTGGAGCTTGACGGTCTGGGTCCAGTCGTAGCTGACCAGCGCGCCGACGCCGACGTCGGTGAAGCCGCCCGACGGGTTGTAGGCGGAGAACTGGGAGTTCGCCGCTTCGCTGTTGCTGACGCCGAAGTAGGTCTCGACGTACTCGTCGTTGGCGAAGCCGACCCGCGGGCCGGCGGACACCTGGATGCGGTCGAACGGGTTCAGCACGAGGTCGACACCCGCCTCGCCGACGATGCCGTTATGGCCGGTGATGCCGTAGCGCGCCTCGACGAAGCCGCGGACCATGCCATAGCGGTAGGCGACGCCCGGGCCGAGTTCGAAGGCGAAGTCGACGTCGTCCATGCCCTTCAGGTAGGACGCGTCGTCGGACGAGCGCGAGCCGACGAAGTTGATCGACGGGTAGAGGGAGAACGCCTTGGCCGGCGCCGAGACCACCTCGCCGAAGACCGGCAGGCGGAGGTAGCTCACCGCGAACAGCGGATAGGGCAGCACGATGTAGTCGTCGGAGCTGGCGAACTTCGGCTGCACACGGGCGCCGACGCCGAGATCGAAGACGATGTCCTTGGTGCCGGCCTGCTCGGCCGTCAGCTTTTCCTGGGCGACCGCGGCACTGCCGGCCGACACGACCAGAAGCGAGGCAAGCAGGAGGGGAGATTTACGCATCACAGCAGCACTTCCGGTTCGCATTCGGCAATCGCATTCAGGTCTGGGCCGGCCGCTCCGATGAACGGTCTGGCCGATACGGCAATTTATGCCCGTCAACCCATGCGTTTGCCAGCCTCGTCGGGGACGAAACGCAACGTAGTGTGGAGGCGATGCATTTATGCATCGCTAATGCACGGTCGGAAATCCGGGACGATTTCCGACCCGCGATCGGGTAATTCCGCCTTTGAGGGCCCGCCGCGGGTCCGCCCAGCCGAGCAGCGGCCATCCTAGGCCGCGTAGGTGAGCAGCAGGTCCTTGGCGTCGATGGCGGCACCCGGCGCGACGAGCACCTCCCCCACCGTCCCCTCGCGCTCGGCGTGCAGCGTCGTCTCCATCTTCATCGCCTCGATGGAGAGAAGCACGTCGCCCGCCGCGACCGCCTGCCCCGGCTTCACCGCGAGCGTCGCGATCACGCCGGGCATCGGCGCGGCGACGTGGTCGGCGTTGCCCTCCTCCGCCTTGCGCTTGCCGCCGGCCGCCGCGCCGCCGTGGGCGCGGTCCGGCACGCGGATCGTCCGCGGCTGGCCGTTCAGCTCGAAGAACACGCGCACCTTGCCCTCGTCGTCGACCTCGCCGATCGCCAGGCAGCGCACAACCAGCGTCTTGCCCGGCTCCAGCTCGATCATCGCCTCCTCGCCGACCGCCAGCCCGTAGAAGTAGGTCGGGGTGGGCAGCACGTCGGTCGGCCCGTAGGTCGCCTCGGCCTTGGCGAACTCGGCGAACACCTTGGGATACATCAGGTAGCTGGCGAGATCGGCGTCACTGATGGGGCGGCCAGCCTTCTCGGCCGCGTCCTCGCGGGCGGCGTCAAGGTCGGCCGGCGCCAGCAACGCGCCGGGACGCTCGGTGATCGGCGCCTCGCCCTTCAGCACCTTCTTCTGCAGCGCCGCCGGGAAGCCGTTCGGCGGCTGGCCGAGGTCGCCCCGGAAGAACTGGATGACCGAATCGGGGAAGGACACCTCGCGGGCGGGATCGGCGACCTGCTCCGGCGTCAGGTCCGAGGCGACCATGGCGAGCGCCATGTCGCCGACCACCTTGGAGGACGGCGTCACCTTCACGATGTCGCCGAACATCTGGTTGACCGCCGCATAGGCCTTGGCGACGTCGTGCCAACGATGCTCAAGGCCAAGCGCGCGGGCCTGTTCCTTCAGGTTGGTGAACTGACCGCCCGGCATTTCGTGCAGGTAGACCTCGGAGGCCGGTGCCTTCAGGTCGGCCTCGAAGGCCGCGTACTGGTTGCGCACGGCCTCCCAGAAGAAGGAGATCCGGCGGATCGCGTCGGCATCGAGCCCCGGATCGCGCGGGCTGCGGGAAAGCGCCGCCACGACCGAGCCCAGGCACGGCTGCGAGGTCAGTCCCGACAGCGCGTCGGTGGCGGCATCGATGGCATCGACGCCGGCGTCCACGGCCGCCAGCAGCGTCGCGGCGGAGGCGCCGGAGGTGTCGTGGGTGTGGAGGTGGATCGGCTTGTCGCTGACCTCGCGGAGCGCCTTGACCAGCACGGTGGCGGCGGCGGGCTTCAGGAGGCCCGCCATGTCCTTGATCGCGATGGTGTGGCAGCCGGCCCTGTCGAGCTCCTCGGCGAGCTTCAGGTAGTAGGCGAGATCGTAGGTGGGCCGGGACGGGTCGAGGAGATCGCCGGTGTAGCAGATCGTGCCCTCGGCGATCTTGTCGGCCTCGCGGACGGCGTCGATCGCCACACGCATGTTCTCCACCCAGTTGAGCGAATCGAAGATACGGAACAGATCGACCCCGCCCTCGGCCGCCTGCTTGATGAAGAACCGCACGGCATTGTCGGGATAGCTGGTGTAGCCGACGCCATTCGCGCCGCGCAGCAGCATCTGCAGGAGGATGTTGGGCGCGGCCTCGCGGATCCGCGACAGGCGCACCCACGGGTCCTCGGTGAGGAAGCGCATGGCGACGTCGAAGGTCGCGCCGCCCCAGCATTCGAGCGACAGGAGCTGTGGCAGCCCCCGCGCGTAAGCCTTTGCGCCTTCAGCCAGATCGAACGTGCGCATGCGGGTGGCAAGCAGCGACTGGTGGGCATCGCGCAGCGTCGTGTCGGTGATGAGGACGCGCTCCTGCTCGCGCATCCAGCGGGCGAACGCCTCCGGCCCATCGCGGTCGAGCCGCTGCTTGGTGCCGGCCGGCGGCTCGCCCGGGAACTGCGGCAGCACCGGATGCGCGGCCTGCGGGTCCGGCTGCGGGCGGGTGCGCACCTCCGGATGGCCGTTGACGGTGACGTCGGCCAGGTAGGTGAGCAGCTTGGTCGCCCGGTCGCGGCGGCCCACCTGCTCGAACAGGCTCTGGGTGTCGTCGATGAAGCGGGTCGTGTAGCTCGCCGACAGGAACGTCGGGTGCGAGATGACGGCTTCCAGGAAGGTCAGGTTGGTGGCGACGCCTCGGATGCGGAACTCGCGCAGCGCCCGGTCGATGCGGCGCGCCGCCTCCTCCGGCGACGGCGCCCAGGCGGTCACCTTCTCCAGCAGCGGATCGTAGAAGCGCGTTATGACCGCGCCGGAATAGGCGGTGCCGCCGTCGAGGCGGATGCCGAAGCCGGTGGCGCCGCGATAGGCGGTGATGCGGCCGTAGTCCGGGATGAAGTTCGCCTCCGGATCCTCGGTGGTGATCCGGCACTGGATGGCGTGGCCGTGGAGCACGATGCCGTCCTGGCGCGGCACGCCGGAGGCCGGATCGCCGATGCGCTCGCCGTCGGCGATGTGGATCTGCGCCTTGACGATGTCGATGCCGGTGACCTCCTCGGTCACCGTGTGCTCGACCTGGATGCGCGGATTGACCTCGATGAAGTAGACCGCGCCGGTGTCGGCATCCATCAGGAACTCGACGGTGCCGGCGCCGCGATAGCCGACGGCGCGGCCGATCGACAGCGCATAGTCGGTGAGCAGCGCGCGCGTGCCCTCGTCGACGTACGGCGCGGGGGCCCGCTCGACCACCTTCTGGTGGCGGCGCTGGACGGTGCAGTCGCGCTCGAACAGGTGGACGAGACCGCCGAAAGCATCGCCGAGGATCTGCACCTCGACGTGGCGGGCGCGTTCGACGAGCTTTTCCAGGTAGACCTCGTCGCGGCCGAAGGCGGCCTTCGCCTCGCGCTTGGCCGTGGTGACCTCGCCGACCAGCGCGGCGGGATCGGTGACCACGCGCATGCCGCGCCCACCGCCGCCCCAGGACGCCTTCACCATGACCGGGAAGCCGATCTCGTCGGCCAGACGGCGGATCTCGGCCGGGTCGTCGGGGAGCGGCACCGTCGCCGGCATCACCGGAACGCCCGCCTCTACCGCGATCTCGCGGGCCGACACCTTGTCGCCCAGCGCGCGCATCGTGTCCGGGCTCGGGCCGATGAAGATCAGCCCGGCGGTGGCGCAGGCCTCGGCGAAATCGGGGTTCTCGGAGAGGAAGCCGTAGCCCGGGTGGATGGCGTCGACGCCCGATTCCAGCGCGACGCGGATGACGTCCTCGATATCGAGGTAGGCCTCGATGGGACCCTTGCCGCGCCCGACCTGGTAGGCCTCGTCCGCCTTGAAGCGGTGCAGCGCGAGCTTGTCCTCCTCGGCGAAGATGGCGACGGTCCGCAATCCCAGCTCGTTGGCGGCCCGGAACACGCGGATGGCGATTTCGGACCGGTTGGCGACCAGGATCTTGGAAATGGCCATCGCGTCGTTCCCCTTTCACCGCACATCGCAGCGTGTGCGGTGCAACACTAACGGGGCGGCGGGGCTACGCCAACGGGGCAGCGCCGCGGGAACAAGGCTCGGCGGCGTTCACCGCGGCACGTCGGGTTCCGTTCCCTTCGGGGCAGCACGCTCAGGCGGCGGTGGACGACCGGTCGAGGGAAGCGACGGAGACGGTCGGCCCGAACAGCGCCTCGAATCGGGCGCGCAGCGCGATGTCGAGATCGGGCATGGTGGCCGGAATGCCGAGATCCTCGAGGCTGGTGACGCCGTGTTCGCGCACGCCGCAGGCGACGATGCCGTCATAGTGATCGAGGTCCGGATCGACGTTGAGCGCGACGCCGTGAAACGTCACCCAGCGGCGGACGCGGATGCCGATGGCGGCGATCTTGTCCTCGACCGCCGCGCCCTTTTCCGGCCGCCGCACCCAGACGCCGACGCGGTCGGCGCGGCGCTCGCCGCGGACGTGAAACTCCCACAATGCATCGATCAGCCACTGCTCGAGGCCGTAGACGAAGGCGCGGACATCCTTCCGGCGGCGGGACAGGTCGAGCATCACGTAGGCCACCCGCTGGCCGGGCCCGTGGTAGGTAAACTGCCCGCCACGCCCCGTGGTGTGGACCGGAAAGCGGTCGGGGGCGACGAGGTCTTCCATGCGCGCGCTGGTGCCGGCGGTGTAGAGCGGCGGGTGCTCCACCAGCCAGACCCGCTCGGCGGCGCGGCCCTCGGCGATCGCCGCGGAGCGCGCCTCCATTTCGGCCAGCGCGTCCTCATAGGCGACGAGGCCGTCGGCGATCACCCACTCGACCGGCGGCGCGCCGGGCCCCGCCGTCAGTCCCTCCAGAAGCGCGTCCGCGCCGTCGCTCAGGCTCCGCATTTCGTCACTCACCCACAGGAAGTTTGCAATCTCATGATGGGGAACGCGCGGCTTGCTTGAAACCCCCTTCCCGATTTGTTACATGCCGTCTCGCTCATCGGTGCCGGCCACGTCCGCGCCCGTCGAGTTGAGTGCGGTCGTGGCGGAATTGGTAGACGCGCAGCGTTGAGGTCGCTGTGGGGCAACCCGTGGAAGTTCGAGTCTTCTCGACCGCACCATTTTACTTCTGATCCTTCGATCCCGGCGAGCCGATCGCAACCGGCCAGAGGCTTCCTCGACCTCTGGCGCAGGGACCCATGATCATGGACATGCCCTGGAACGATCGCGCCGGCCGCGTCAGCACGCTGCGCATCGCAGCGCTTCTGCTGATCGTCATTCCGGCGCTCATCCTGGCGATCGATGCCGCCACCGGCGGGCTTGGGGCCAAGCCCCTCACCGAGGCCATCCACCGCACCGGCGACTGGGCCGTCCGCCTGCTGCTGGTGACGCTGGCGGTGACGCCGCTGCGGCGGATCACCGGCTGGGGCCGGCTGCTGATCGTGCGCCGGCTGCTGGGACTGGCCGCCTTCGGCTTCGCGCTGGCCCACCTCACCCTCTATGCCGCCGACCAGAACTGGAACCCGCTCAGGGTCGTCACCGAGATCGTGTCGCGGATCTACCTCACCGTCGGCTTCGTGACGCTGGTGGGGCTCGGCGTCCTGGCCGCGACGTCCACCGACGCCGCGATCCGGCGCATGGGCCCGCGCTGGCACCGGCTGCACCGGTTCGCCTACCTGCTGACCGCGCTGGCGATCCTGCACTTCTTCATGCAGTCGAAGATCGACGCCTCCGAGGCCGCCCTGATGATGGGGTTCTGGCTGCTGCTGATGGGATGGCGGCTCGCCCACAAGCTTGGCAGGTCGCTCACCTCGCCACTGACGCTCGCCGGCGTCGCCGTGCTGGCCGCGCTGTCGACGGCGCTGCTCGAGGCGGTCTGGTACGGCGTCGCCACGCGGGTGCCGTGGCAGGCGGTGCTTTCGGCGAACCTGAGCCTGGATCCGGCGCCGCGCCCGGCCTTCTGGGTGCTGATCGTCGGGCTTCTGGCGCTGCTGCTGCCGCTGTGGCGGAAGATCACGTCGCGGCCCTCCTCGCCCGCCCCGTCGAGGCGCCGGTCCGCCGCCGCCGACGCGTCCTGAACCGCCGCCTCGACGGCCGCAAGGACCGTCCTCAGCGTCCGAGCACGGCGACCAGGTAGACGCAGGTCGCCTCCGACCGGTTTCGATAGACGCAGTCGGCCGGCGTGCCCAGCTCCAGGCAGTCGCCGGCGCCGAGGCTGTGCTCGGTGTCGCCCTCGACGAAGCCCAGCGTTCCTTCCACGACCCAGATCAGCCGGCGGCCGAAGGCGTAGGCGCTGGCCGGGTAGGCGATCTCGGCGCCGGCCGGCAACTCGATCCGGACCAGGTCCAGCGGCAGGTCGGAGCCGGGCGCGGGGGCGATCTGGCGGCGCAGGTAGCCGGTTTCCGGATCGCGCCACGTCGGCTGGTCCGCCGCGCGCAGGACGGCGCGCGCCGACATCGCCTCCGAGCGGGCGAGCAGCGTCGAGACGCTGAGCCCGAAGGCGCCCGACAGCCGGCCGAGCAACGCCGCCGTCGGGCTGCTGTCGCCCTTCTCGACCTTGGCGATCATGGCGCGCGAGACGCCGGAGCGGTCGGCGAGCTCGCTCACGCTCCAGCCGCGCGCCTCCCGCTCCGCGCGGATGGAAGCCCCTAGACACGCATCGAGATCTGTCATTATATTCGACATATTGTCACTATAATCACAGACATCGAGGCGTGCAATGATCGTGCGCGACGCCACCGAGGACGACCTCCCCGGCATTGTCGAGATCTACAACGACGCCGTGCGCACCACGACGTCGATCTGGAACGGGACGCCGGTCGACCTGGAGAACCGCCGCGCATGGCTGAACGAGCGCCAGGCGGCGGGCTTCCCGGTGCTGGTGGCCGTCGAGGACGACGCCGTGCTCGCCTACGCGACCTACGGCCCCTTCCGCCCCCACGAGGGCTATCGCCACACGGCGGAGAACTCCATCTACGTCCAGCACGACGCGCGCGGGCGCGGCATCGGCCGCACCATCATGCTGCCGCTCATCGCGCGCGCCCGACAGGCCGGCATGCATGTGCTGATCGGCGCCGTGGAAGCGGAGAACACCGCCTCGCTGCGGCTGCACGCGAGCCTCGGCTTCACCGAGGGCGGACGCCTCGCCGAGGTCGGCACCAAGTTCGGCCGCTGGCTCGACCTGGTGTTCGTGCAGCTCCGCCTCGACGACGTCCCGCGCTGAGGGCCCCCTCCGGCACGGTCGATGGCGCAGCGGCATTCCCGGGCTCGGCTGGCGGACGCCGCCCCGTCCCGACCGGCGAGACGCTACTCCTGCCGGAAGTACGGGCGCGACTTGATCTGGAGAAGCACCACCGGGGCGGCCATCAGCGCCGCGCCGATCAGCACCGACACGAGGAGCGCGAAGGCGTCGAGCGTTCCGTCGGCCGCCGCCTGGTAGTAGCAGGCGATGCCGATCGGATAGAACAGCACCAGCGCGGTCAGCAGGCCGGGCGAGAACCGGCCGCGCGTTCGCGCGAACGGCAGCACGTGGAAGAAGGTGGCGTTGATCAGCATCAGCGCCGGAAAGCCGAGCGCGATGGCCGGCGACGCGACGGCGAGATTGGCGGCGGCGATCCCGAGCACGATGACGATCGCGTTGACGACGTAGAAGTCCGGCCATTCCACCGGGAGCCCGACGACGGCGCGAGCCCAGTTGCGCCAGTCGAGCTGAAATTCCTCGAGGATGTGGACGGCGTAGGCGGCGGTGGCGAGCCAGAGAAGCGATGAGAGCGGCATGGCGGTCTCGAAGCGCAGGACGCGGTCGGCTTGACCGCATCGCATCATACCAAATCGCGGGCGGGGAGTTCAGCAGTCTTCTCGCGTCCCGGAATGGACCGTGAGGCATCGCGCGAGGGTCGCAGCCCGCGGCAACCCGCCCGGCTGTCCCCGCCCACGCGCGGGATTGCGTGGATCGGCGGCAACGGTGGGCGTCTTTTCGCCGTGGGGTGATTTCGTTCGGCGTCGGGATGGTCTAACAGTCTCGCGTCGTGCGCCGGAGCCGCAGCCGCTTTTTCGAAACGGTGCTGCGTCGCAACGATCCAAGCCACAGATCGTTAATCCTCCACTTCGAACGGGAAAGTGTCGTCCCCTTTCGTTCGAAGTGCTCTAAAACGCAGAAATCCGCCCGCTTTTTCCGCCGTTGGCCGAGTTTTCGACCCGCAGGGTCGCCCAGGAAGGGTCGCGCGACATGGCAGACGCCGCCGAGCCAGACGTCCAGACCGATGTGCGCCCCGCGTTTCGCAACGAGGAGGGGCACCTCGACGCGGACTATCTGGGGTCCGTCGAGACCGCGCTCGACGCCGGCGACCGGACGCGGCTGGAGGAGCTGACGGAGGACCTGCACGAGGTCGACGTCGCCGAACTCCTCACCGCGCTCGCCCCCGACAACCGGGTGAGGTTCGTCGCCTCGCTGGGTACCGACTTCGACTACACGGCGCTCACCGAGGTCGAGGAGCCGATCCGGCTGCAGATCCTTGCCAACCTGCCGCCCGACACCGTGGCGAAGGGCCTGGCGGCGCTGGATTCCGATGACGCCGTCTACATCCTGGAAGACCTCGACGAGGACGAGAAGCAGGCGATCCTGGCGCGGCTGCCGTTCGCCAAGCGGCACCGCCTCGCCCGCTCGCTGGACTATCCGGAAGAGACCGCCGGCCGGCGCATGCAGTCCGACTTCGTCGCGCTGCCGCCGTTCTGGTCGGTCGGCCAGGTGATCGACGCGCTGCGCGAAGAGGACGACCTGCCGGACTCTTTCTACCAGATCTTCGTGGTCGACCCGGCGTTCCGGCTGCTCGGCACCGTGGCGCTGGACAAGCTTCTGCGCACGCCGCGCACCACCCGCGTCTCGGAGATCATGCACGAGGCGCACCACACGGTGCGCGCCACCGACGACCAGGAAGACGTCGCCCGCCTGTTCCAGCGCTACAACCTGGTCTCGTCGGCGGTGGTCGACGAGAGCGCGCGGCTGGTCGGCGTGCTGACCATCGACGACATCGTCGACATCATCGAGGAAGAGGCGGAAGAGGACATCCGCTATCTGACCGGTGCCGGTGACGCGGAGCTCTCCGACACCGTCTACTACACGGCGCGCACGCGCATCCCGTGGCTGCTCATCAACATGGCGACCTCGTTCCTCGCCGCCTCGGTGATCGCCTTCTTCGACGGCACGATCCAGGAGATGGTGGCGCTGGCGGTGCTGATGCCGATCGTCGCCTCGATCGGCGGCAACGCCGGCATCCAGGCGATGACGGTGACGGTGCGCGCCATCGCCTCGCGCGCCATTTCCAGCCGCAACACCGCCCGCGTCATCGGCCGCGAGGTGCTCGTCGCGCTCGCCAACGGCAGCATCATCGCGGTGATCGTCGGCCTGGTGGCGGGATTCTGGTTCCAAAACCCCGACCTCGGGGTGGTGATCGCCAGCGCGCTGGTCTTCAACGTCTTCTGCGCCGGCTTCTTCGGCGTGGTGACGCCGATCCTGCTCGACAAGGTAGGCGCCGACCCGGCGGTCGCCTCCAGCGTGTTCCTGACCACCCTCACCGACGTGATCGGCTTCCTCGCCTTCCTCGGCCTCGCCGCGTGGTGGTTCGGGATCTTCTGAGCGCGCGGGACCGACGGAAAAACCGCAAGGGCACTTTTCCCAGGTTTGCTTTCTCAGCCCGCAATCCCGGACGGAAAACCGCAAGGGCACTTTTCCTGGGATTGCTAGGCCGTCTTCTCGAAGATCTCGCGGCCGATGAGCATGCGGCGGATCTCGCTGGTGCCGGCGCCGATCTCGTAGAGCTTGGCGTCGCGCAACAGCCGGCCCGTCGGGTACTCGTTGGTGTAGCCGTTGCCGCCGAGGCACTGGATGGCGTCGAGCGCCACCTTCGTCGCCTGTTCCGCCGCATAGAGGATGGCGCCGGCGGCATCCTCGCGGGTGGTACGGCCGGCATCGGCGGCGCGCGCCACCGCGTAGACGTAGGACCGGGACGCATTCAGCGCCACGTACATGTCGGCGAGCTTGCCCTGCATGAGCTGGAAGTCGCCGATGGGCCGGCCGAACTGCTTGCGCTCGTGCAGGTACGGCACGACCACGTCGAGCGCCGCCTGCATGATGCCGAGCGGCCCGGCGGCCAGCACCACGCGCTCGTAGTCCAGCCCCGACATCAGCACGTTCACGCCGCGCCCGACCTCGCCGAGGACGTTCTCCTCCGGCACCTCGCAGTCCTCGAACACCAGCTCGCAGGTGTCGGAGCCGCGCATTCCGAGCTTGTCGAGCTTCTGGGCCGGCTTGAAGCCCGCCATGCCCTTCTCGATCAGGAAGGCGGTGATGCCACGCGCCCCCGCCTCCGGATCGGTCTTGGCGTAGACCACCAGCGTCTCGGCGACGGGGCCATTGGTGATCCACATCTTGGAGCCGTTGAGCACGTAGCGGTCGCCGCGCTTGTCGGCGCGGGTGCGCATGGAAACCACGTCGGACCCGGCACCCGGCTCCGACATGGCGAGCGCGCCGACGTGCTCGCCGGAAATCAGCTTCGGCAGGTACTTCGCCTTCTGCTCCGGCGTGCCGTTGCGGTTGATCTGGTTGACGCAGAGGTTGGAGTGGGCGCCGTAGGAGAGCCCGACCGACGCCGAGCCGCGGCTGACCTCCTCCATCGCCACGCAGTGCTCCAGGTAGCCGAGCCCGGAGCCGCCGTATTCCTCGTCCGCGGTGATGCCGTGCAGGCCGAGCTCGCCCATCTGCGGCCAGAGATGGCGGGGAAATTCGTTGGTGCTGTCGATCTCGGCGGCGAGCGGCGCGATCCGGTCGTCGGAGAAGGTGCGCACGCTGTCGCGCAGCATGTCGGCCGTCTCGCCGAGACCGAAATCGAAGACGGGCAGATCGTTGCGCATGGGGCGTTCCTCGCTGCGACCGGCGGTGGGTTCCGGCCGGTTCGGGTTTCGCGCAGCATGCCGTTCGACGCCCTGCAGTTGCAATAGGAAGGGCCGCCGTCACCCGATCGAAGAAAGAGTGTGACGGGGATCACGCTTTGGCGGGTGGCCCGTTGCGAACCGGATGGGCCTCACGATCTACGTTGTGTGTTGCGACGACCAAAGCCCGAAGCAAGCAGCGTTCAGCAGGTGCTGCCTTGCTTCGGGCGAAGGCGTTTCGGGGGCAACCGACATGAGCATCTATCAGCGGCTGATCGGCGCGCGCATGGTGTCCGCGGGATGCGGACTGCCGATCCTGGCCAAGAAGCGCCAGCGGATCATTCCCAAGGCGCGCGGCGTCGTGGTCGAGATCGGCATCGGCGCCGGCTACAATCTTCCCTTCTACGACCGCGACAAGGTCGAGCGCCTGATCGGCGTGAACCCGGCCGACGGCTTCTGCCACGCCGACCGCATCGCGGCCCGGGCGGACGGCCTGCCCGTCGACATCGTCGAGGAATCGGCCGAGGCGCTTTCCCTGCCGACCGGCATCGCCGACACCGTCGTCTTCACCTACACCCTCTGCTCGATCGGCGACGTGAAGGCGGCGCTGGCGGAAGCCCGGCGCATCCTGAAGCCGGACGGACACGTGCTCTTCTGCGAGCACGGCCGCTCGACCCGCGCCTCCACCGGGCGCCTGCAGGAGCGGCTCACGCCGATCTGGCGCCCGATCGCCTGCGGCTGCCGGCTCGACCGGAACCCGGTCGGGCTGCTGGAACGCGCCGGCTTCGAGATCGACTGCGTCGAACAGGGCTCCCTGCACGGCGTGCCCGACGTGCTCGGTTTCCACCACGTGGGCATCGCCTCGCCGCGCGTCGGCCAGGCCGTCTTTCCTTCCGCCGTCTAGATTTCCAGAAGCGCCCTCGCTCGACGCGCCGCCGGCGATTGCCCCGGCGCGGATTGGCTGCGACTGTCTCGGCAGTCAGCTAAAGGGAGACGCGACATGGACCGGTTCACCGGCGGGTGCCTGTGCGGCGCCGTCCGGCTCGTGGCGACGGGGCGGCCGTATCGCGTCGGCCTCTGCCACTGCCTCGACTGCCGCAAGCACCACGGCGCGCTGTTCTACGCGGCGGCAGTGTTTCCCGAGGCCGCGGTCACCATCGAGGGCGAGACGCGCGACTATGCCGGCCGGCACTTCTGTCCGCGGTGCGGCTCGTCGGTGTTCGCCCGCAGCGGCGACGAGACCGAGGTGCATCTCGGCACTCTGGACGCCCCCGACCAGCTCGTCCCGACCTACGAGAACTGGACCGTGCGGCGCGAGGCCTGGCTGCCGCCCTTCCCGCTGCCCCATCGATACGACCGCAACCGCGAGCGAACCGGCCGGTCCGAGGACTAGCCACGTTCGGCGGACCCGCGCCCGCCTCGCCTGGAAGCGGTTTGCGCGGGTTCAGCGCCCGGAGGCGCTCAGCCGTCCAGGTTCTCCAGGCAGACCAGGGTGAACAGGCCGGTGAGCACGTGCACCGTCTTGCCGTTCTTCTCGCCGTAGACGTCGGCGCGGGAGATAGTCAGCCGGCGGCCGGGCTTCACCACCCTGCCCTCGGCGATCAGCCGCGCGCCCTCGCCCGGATTGAGGAGGTTCACCTTGAACTCGCTGGTGAGCACGCCGGTGCCGGCCGGGAACAACGACAGCGCCGCATAGCCGGCCGCCGTGTCGGCGATCGACGTCGTCGTGCCGGCGTGGAAGTAGCCGTGCTGCTGGGTCAGCCCCGGCGCGTAGGGCATCACGAGATCCGCCTCGCCGGGCGCGATGTGCACCATCTCGACGCCGAGGGTCGCCATGAAGCCCTGGCGCGCGAAACTCTCCCGCATCCGCGCCTCGTAGTCGGGGTTGCGCGGCTCGAAGCGCGGAACGGCACGGTCGATCATGCAAGGCCTCCCAGGTCGCCGCTCGATGCGGTCTCTCGTCCATCGCCGACCATAGCCCCGGTTCGGCCCGGGACCAGCGCCGATGGCGATCCTATCGCCGATACTTGATGAAGGGGGTGACGGACGCGACGCGGTCGTAGAGGCGGCGCGCGGTCTCGTTGAAGGTCTGGGTCAGCCAGTAGACCTGCTCCGCGCCCGCCGCGTCGGCCGCCTCGTAGACCGCCTCGATCAGCGCCCGGCCGGCGCCGCTGCCGCGGACATCGGGGGAGACGAACAGGTCCTGCAGGTAGCAGACTGGGCCCACCTAGGCGGTGGACAGGTGGAAGAGATAATGGGTGAAGCCGACCAGGCGCCCGTCCCCGTCGACGGCCACGAACCCGCGCGGGTCCTCGTCCGGCGCCATCAGGCGCGTCCAGGTCACTTCCGTCACCTCCGCCGGGATCGTGCGCTCGTAGAAGCGGTTGTAGCCCTCCCAGAGCGGCGCCCAGGCGGACCGGTCGTCCGGGGCGAGCGGCCGGATGTTGACCCGCGATCGATCAGTCATGTTCCCCCTCCAGCCGGCCCCGCGCCGCCGAAATCAGGTGGCCGAGCGACCGGCGCTGCTGGCCGTCGTCGAAGTTGGCGGGATCGAGCCAGGCCTCGAAGCCGGCGCGGACCGCCGGCCACTCGGCGTCGATGGCGGAGAACCAGGCGGTGTCGCGGTTGCGCCCCTTGACCACGGCCGCCTGCCGGAAGGTGCCCTCGTAGGTGAAGCCGTAGCGCTCCGCCGCGCGCCGCGACGGCCCGTTGAGCGCATGGCACTTCCACTCGTAGCGGCGGTAGCCGAGCTCGTCGAAGGCGCGGCGCATCAGGAGGTACTGCGCCTCGGTGGCGGCGACCGTCTTCTGCAGCACCGGCGCATAGGCGATGTGGCCGACCTCGATCACGCCGTTCTTCGGGTCGATGCGCAGATAGCTGGCGACCCCTACGGCCTTACCGGTCGCCCTGTCGACGATGGCGTGGAACAGCGGATCCTCGGAGACGGCCGCGTCGCGCGCCCAGGCGAGATAGGCCGCCTCGTCGGCGAACGGGCCGTAGGGCATGTAGGTCCACATGCCGCCGTCGCGATCGGCCGCGAACGCGGCGTGGAGGTCGGCGCCGTGGCGGGCCGGATCCAGCGGCTCCAGCCGGCAGGCGCGGCCCTCGATCGCCACGCGCGGCGGCCGCGGCCGAGGTTCCCAGCCGGCGACCTCGGCCCCGATCGGCTGGCCGAGGGGACTTGTGTGCACCTGATCAACCACTGGCCTGCCCTTCCTTTATTGCCCGCCGGACCATGCGCTCCAGCGCCTCCAGGAAGCGCGAGCGGTCGGCGCGGGAGAACGGCTTGGGGCCGCCGCCGACGCCGAGCGGGTTGGCGGCGCGCAGGTCCGCCATCAGGTCGCGCATGCCGAGCATGTTGCCGATGTTGGCGGGCGTGAACGCCTCGCCATTGTGGCGGAGCGCCTGGCCGCCCGCCTCCAGGCAGCGGGCCGCGAGCGGGATGTCGCCGGTGATGCAGATGTCGCCGGGGCCGATCCGGTCGGCGATCCACATGTCGGCCGCGTCCGGGCCTTCCGGCACCACCACCGTCTTCACCATCGGGTCGCGGCTCGGCCGGATGCCGCCGTTGGAGACGATGACGACCTCCAGCCCGTGGCGCTCGGCGACCTTGAGCGTCTCGTCCTTCACCGGACAGGCGTCGGCGTCGATGTAGAGAATGGTCATGGCCGCTTTATGCGCGCGCGCCGGGGACGCGCCAAGACCCGTTCGCACGCGATGCGCCCGAAAAGAGAAAAGGCGCACCGGGCGGAATGCCCGATGCGCCTTCGAATGCGCGGTCAGATGGCCGTGGGGCGAGCCGCCTCAGTTGCGCGGCGGGACCAGATAGATGCCCGGCGCGAGCTGCTGCGTCTGCTCGCGATTGCGGCGGTAGCCGTAGGCCGGCGCATGGGCGGGCGGGCCGCGGCGCGCGTCTTGCCGGTAGCGGCCGTCGCGGTACCGGTCGTCCCGGTAGCGATAGGCCGATTCCTGGCGATCGCGATAGCGGCGGTAGTCCTCACGCGGCGGCGCATAGCGCGGTGCCGCCTGCGGAGCGGGGTTCACGACGATGGAAAAGGAGTCCTTTGCCTGCGCGGCGGCCGGGGCGACGGCGAGGCCGGCAGCCACGATCAGAGCCCATTTCAGACCAGACTTCACACCAGACATGGGGGCAGTCCTTCCTTAGCTGACATTGCTGTCCGACCGCCCCCCGGGCACCACCCGGTGCCCCGACGAACGAACTGCTAAGGAAATTCTCAGCGGGCCCGGAGGTTCCCTGGCCCGCCGAAATAGAGGCCCCGCAATCCCGGAGGCAAAACCGCAAGAGCACTTTTGCTGGGATTGCTTCAGTTCCCGCAATCCCGGGCGCAAAACCGCAAGAGCACTTTTGCTGGGATTGCTTCAGTTCCCGCAATCCCGGGCGCAAAACCGCAAGAGCACTTTTGCTGGGATTGCTTTACTCCACCCCGAGCTTCGCCTTGACGATGGCGTTGACGGCCTGGGGGTTGGCCTTGCCGCCGGTCGCCTTCATCACCTGGCCGACGAACCAGCCGGCCATGGACGGCTTGGCCTTCGCCTGCTCGACCTTGTCCGGGTTGGCCGCGATGACCTCGTCGACGGCGGTCTCGATGGCGCCGGTGTCGGTCACCTGCTTCAGGCCGCGCTCCTCGACGAGCTTCGCCGGATCGCCGCCCTCCGACCAGACGATCTCGAACAGGTCCTTGGCGATCTTGCCGGAGATCGTGCCGTCGGCGATCAGGTCGATGATGCCGCCGAGCTGGTCGGCCGAGACGGGGCTGGTCTCGATGTCGTGGCCTTCCTTGTTGAGGCGGCCGAACAGCTCGTTGACCACCCAGTTGGCGGCGAGCTTGGCGTCCCTGCCCTCGGCCACCGCCTCGAAGTAGACGGCGGAGGCGCGGTCGGAGATCAGCACGCCGGCGTCGTAGGGCGACAGGCCGTAGTCGGCGACGAAGCGCGCCTTCTTGGCGTCCGGCAGCTCCGGCAGGTGGGCCAGCAGGTCGTCGACGTCGGCCTGGGTGATCTCCAGCGGCAGCAGGTCCGGATCGGGGAAGTAGCGGTAGTCGTGGGCTTCTTCCTTGGAGCGCATGGAGCGCGTCTCGCCCAGGCGCGCGTCGTAGAGGCGCGTCTCCTGGTCGATGGTGCCGCCGTCCTCCAGGATACCCACCTGGCGCCGGGCCTCGTAGTCGATGGCCTGCCCGGCGAAGCGGATGGAGTTGACGTTCTTGATCTCGCAGCGCGTGCCGAACGGCTCGCCCGGACGGCGCACCGAGACGTTCACGTCGGCGCGCAGGTTGCCCTTCTCCATGTCGGCGTCGGAGGTGCCGAGATAGCGCAGGATGGTGCGCAGCTTGGAGATGTAGGCCTTCGCCTCGTCGGCCGAGCGCATGTCCGGGCGCGACACGATCTCCATCAGCGCGACGCCGGAGCGGTTGAGGTCGACGAAGCTCTTGGTCGGGTGCTGGTCGTGCAGCGACTTGCCGGCGTCCTGCTCCAGATGCACGCGCTCGATGCCGACCTCGACGGTCGAGCCGTCGGGCATGTCGACATAGACGATGCCCTCGCCGACGATCGGGTACTGGTACTGGGAGATCTGGTAGCCCTGCGGCAGGTCCGGGTAGAAGTAGTTCTTCCGGTCGAAGCGCGAGAACAGGTTGATCTGCGCCTTCAGGCCGAGACCGGTGCGGACGGCCTGGCGGACGCATTCGGCGTTGATCACCGGCAGCATGCCCGGCATCGCCGCGTCGACGAGGGAGACGTGGCTGTTGGGATCGCCGCCGAACGCCGTGGAGGCGCCCGAAAACAGCTTCGATTCGGTCTGGACCTGGGCGTGGACCTCGAGCCCGATCACGATTTCCCAGTCGCCCGTCGCGCCCTTGATCACAGAGCCGCGCCTCGTCTCGCGCACCGCTTCGTTCATCGTACCGTCTACCGTCCTGGCCGGTGCCCGCGCCGGATGGTCGGCTCGCGGGCGGATTTCCGTCGTCGCCGCGGCGGCGTGCCGCGTCTCGCAAAAGGGTCTGGGCTATCGGCCGGTGTCCGGTCAAGTCCGCCGTGGCGGTCGCGCCCGCCCCGGCCTTGCCCTCGGTGCCGCGATCGGCTTCAATTCGCCGCCCGATCGCGCGGAATTCCGGATCGACCCGACCCGAGCTCCCCACCGTGATCCCCACACGTCATCCAGAGCGGGATGCGGGCGCAAGGCCGGCACACACGGCTCGCCGTCCCGCTCGATCGCCCCGCCTGGAGCCCGCTTATGAAACCGTTCTTCGTGATGATCAAATGCGAACTCGGCAAGGCCTACGAGGTCGCCAACGACATCGCAGACGCCGAGATCGCCTCCGAGATCTACTCCACCGCCGGCGACTACGACCTCCTGGTCAAATTCTATCTGGAGGACGGCGAGGACGTGGGCAAGTTCATGAACGAGAAGCTGCACTCCATCCCGCTGATCCGCGACACGCGGACGATCATCACCTTCAAGGCGTTCTGACGCGCCAGAAGCCCCGTCAGCCCGAGAGGTCGGCGCGTCGGCCCGTCGCAGCATCGAACCGCGCGACGAAGGCGCGGGCCCGCGGCAGGGCGTCGGCGAAATACTCGTCCGGCCCCCTCAGCCACAGCCCGTCGATCGCCCGCGACGCCGGGCCCGCCACGAGGATCTCCGGCGGCAGCTCCACCAGCGTGGCGTCCCAGCCGGGATGGTGGAAGCGCGCCCGGCGCCAGTAGTGATCGAGGAAGCGCGCGCGGTCGGAACAGCCGTGGAAGTCGAAGACGGTGGCCCCGTCCTCGACGAAGATGTGGTTGCCCGTATGACCCGCCGCCGGCCTGATCCACAGCGCCCGCATGGCCGGCGTGCCGTGGCGCTCCAGGAACGCGTAGGCGAGGATGTGGCAGGCGCCGCAGGCAAAGAAGACGCGGTCCGGCAGCGCCCAGCGCTTCGCGAGATCCCGCTTGCGGCAGTTCGGCGTGCGCAGGACGTACACCGGGGCTCTCCTGTGGCGATCGGACCGGCTCCCGGGAATCGGCCGGCGTGGTAGTGTCGCGCAATCGTCCGCCAAGCCGAAGGGATCGCCATGCCCGCTACCGTCCTCGCCGTGCACAAGTCCGCCGGCCATACGTTTTCCAAGCCCACGGTGGCGGAGATCCGCATCGTGGAAGGGCTCGGCGTGGAGGGCGACGCGCATGCCGGCGCGACGGTCATGCATCGCTACGACCGGCGGAAGGACCCGACCCGGCCGAACAACCGCCAGGTCCACCTGATCCAGTCGGAGCTGTTCGCCGAGCTGGAGGACAAGGGCTTCACGGTGGAACCCGGCCAGATGGGCGAGAACGTCACCACCACGGGCATCGACCTGCTCGCCCTGCCGCTCGGCACCGTGCTGCACCTCGGCGACGCGGCGGCGGTGGAGCTGACCGGCCTGCGCAGCCCGTGCAAGTACATCAACGACCTGCATGAGGGCCTGGTCCAGGCGGTGCTCGACCGCGACGCCGACGGCAACCTCGTTCGCAAGGCTGGCGTGATGAGCGTGGTGCTCGCGGGCGGCACCGTGCGGCCCGGCGACCCGGTCCGCATCGAGCTGCCGGCCGGCGCCCACACCCCGCTTCCGGTTCTGTAGACCCCTCCCCAAAGGCCCGTTCGCACACGCTGCGGGCGGCCCCGGCCGAGCGCCGGAAGGACCGCCGTGGGCTTGCCACGCCGAAATCGTTTCAAATGAAATGATTTTGCTTGCACTCCGATTTGGATGCGCTCAAATTAGTTACAAACGCAACCAATAGGAGGCCGCGCCATGACCGCACCGACCCTGAAGATCGACCAGATCCATCACGTCGCGTACCGCTGCAAGGACGCCAAGGAGACGGTCGAGTTCTATACGAAGATGCTCAACATGGACTTCGTGCTGGCGATCGCGGAGGACCACGTCCCCTCGACCCACGAGCCGGACCCGTACATGCATCTCTTCCTCGATGCGGGGAACGGCAACGTGCTGGCCTTCTTCGAGCTGCCGACGAAGCCGGAGATGGGCAGCGACCCGAACACGCCGAAATGGGTCCAGCACATCGCCTTCAAGGTGAAGGACCGCGACACGCTGGTGGCGTTCAAGGAGCATCTGGAGGCGAACGGCATCGACGTGCTCGGCGTCACCGATCACTCGATCTTCCACTCCATCTACTTCTTCGATCCGAACGGCCACCGCATCGAGCTGGCCTGCCCGGATCCGGAGGAAGAGGCGATGCTGAAGCGCCTGGACGCGGTGAAGTGGGACATGCTGGAGGAGTGGTCGCGGACCAAGAAGGCGCCCCGGCACGCCGACTGGCTGCACGCCAAGGAACTGGAAAAGGCCTGAGCACAGGCCGGCGGCCGGGCGTTGCCACCCGGCCGATCCTGGATCTAGCTCGCGGAGCGAAACCGCACGTCGCACGGCCGCGGGTCCAGCCGGTCGGAGAAGCGCTCCATCGCGGTTCTCTGCCGCCGCTGGACGGCCGCGAAGAGCCGGCGCGCCGGCGAGGCCGGGTGCCGCCTCGCCAACCGGCGAAGCTCGCGCGCGTCCAGCACGGTGGCGGACCAGTCGCCGGGTTGCGGCGCGATCGTGACGGTGGCCTCCGCCTGTTCGTCCCGCCCGAGGCGGGCGAAGGCGGCAAGCGCCACGCGCAGGTTGCCTTCAACGACGTGCGGGTTGTTCGGTAGACGGTGGTCGGCGGGATCGCGCCACCGCAAGGTGGCGAGGCGATCGCAATCGAAATCGTCGGACATGGGACCCCTTTAAGCTACGCGGGACACTGAGGGCCCGGCCGCAACACTACGCGGCCGGCGTTTCCGGCACTCAAGCCGTCACATGGGGCGAACGAATGGCGGCGCACGTTCCTACGGTCGCCGCACCCGCAGTGCGCGTGGCCCAGCGGTCCTACCCGGCGTTCGCCCGCGCCCGGACGCGCGCCCTTCCCCGCGCCACCACCCCCCGGAGCGCCCCGCTCGACAGCGCGACGCCGATGACGGTGACGGCGACACCGGCGACGACGACCGCCGGCGGGATCTCGCCGAGCGCCGGGATCGCCAGGAGCGCGGCGAGCGCCGGCGCCAGGGAGGAGAACGCCGCCGCCCGCGACGCGCCGAGGCGCGAGACCGCCACGCCGTAGCCGATCAGCGACACGAGCCCGGACAGCAGCCCCTGGATCACCACCTGGACCAGCACCTGCCCGGTCGGCTGGCTGAGCAGCGGCCCGACGCCGGTCGCCACCACGAACGGAATGACCATCAGCGTCGACCAGAAGCAGATGACGCCGGCGCCGACCATGGGCGGCAGGCCCGTCTGGCGGTAGGCGAGCGTGTAGGAGGCCCACAGGAAGCCGCCGAACGGCAGCAGCAGCCGCCCCGCGCCTTCCATCAGGTGGCCGCCGGCGAGCGTCGGCATGGCGATCAGCACCACGCCGGCCACCGACAGGGCGAGCCCGATCGCGCGGTCGATGCCGAAGCGTTCCTTGAAGACGAGCTTGGCGAGCAGCGCCGCCCACAGGCCCATGGTGCCCGGCAGCAGCACGCCGGCTTCCGCGGCGGGCGCGATGCCGAGCCCGACTGCCACCAGGGCGAAGAACGGCGCCCCCGAGCAGCAGACGATCACCAGGATCAGCCGCCGCGGCACCCCCATGGGCAGCGGGCCGGAGCGCAGCCAGACCGGCGCCAGCACCAGCGCCGGAATGCCGTAGCGGAACAGCGCGAGCCAGGCGACGGGAATGTCGGACGTCGCCGCGAACCGCGTGCCGACGATCCAGGCGCCCCAGATCGTCACCACCACCAGCGCGGCCGCCACCCCGACGAGCGTGTCGCGCGAGGAGGTGTCCCGCCCCGCCGCGGGCGGGTCGGCGGGATCGCCGGGCAGCGCACTCATGAGGGCATCCATCTCGTCGTTGGCGGTGATGAATTCTTGCCACCACGCGGCGCGCATGTCCTTGCGAAGGTGGTCGCGGATTGCGAAGATTCCGCAATATTCTGCCGCAAGAATGGCACTCAGGGGCAGAAGATGCCGGACCAGACCCTCGACGCAATCGACCTGCGCATCCTGACCGTGCTTCAGGACGACGCGCGCACGACCAACGCCGCGCTCGCCGACAAGGTCGGCCTGTCGGCCTCGCCCTGCTTGCGCCGGGTGCGGCGGCTGGAAGAGGCCGGCCTCATCGCCGCATACCGGGCGATCGTCGACCGGCAGAAGGCCGGCTTCGGGCTGACGGTGTTCGTCGAGATCAAGGTCGCCCGCCACAGCCGGGAGAATGCCGCGGGGCTGGAAGCCGTGCTGACCGGGATGAAGGAGGTGGTGGCCTGCCACATGGTCTCCGGCCAGGCCGACTTCCTGGCCGAGATCGTCGTGCCGGATCTCGCCGCCTACGAGGCACTGCTCACCGAACGGCTCCTGACCCAGCCTATGATCGAGGACGTGCGCTCGAACTTCGCGATCCGCACCGCCAAGACCAACGGTCCGCTGCCGCTGTCGCCCCGCCGCCCGGGCGGCTAGGCCCTCACGTCTCCAGCGCGTCCAGGAACCGCTTCGCGCTGGCGCGCATGGCCTGGACCTTGTCGGCGTCCATCCGGTCGAGGGTCTTGTAAATCATCGCCATGCGCCGGTTGGAGCGCAGCCGCTTCGCGTTACGCGCCACGAAGTCCCAGTAGAGGTGGTTGAACGGACAGGCATCCTCGCCGTGCCGCTTGCGCACGTCGTAGCGGCAGCCGGAGCAGTAGTCCGACATCCGGTCGATGTAGCTGCCCGAGGCGGCATAGGGCTTGGAGGCGAAGACGCCGCCGTCGGCGAAGAGCGCCATGCCGTGCACGTTGGGCAGCTCCACCCATTCGTAGGCGTCGGCGTAGACGACCAGGAACCACTCCTGCACCTGGCGCGGGTCGACGCCGGCCAGGAGCGCGAAGTTGCCGGCCACCATCAGGCGCTGGATGTGATGCGCGTAGGCGTGGCGGCGGGTCACGTCGATGACGTCGGCGACGCACGCCATGTCGGTCTCGCCGCTCCAGTAGAACCACGGCAGGTCGCGGGTGGCGTCCAGCGCGTTTTCGCCGCCGTAGTCCGGCCCCTTCAGCCAGTAGACGCCGCGGATGAACTCGCGCCAGCCGAGGATCTGGCGGATGAAGCCCTCCACCGCGTTGAGCGGCGCATCGCCGTCGCGCCAGGCCTGCTCGGCCCGCGCGCAGACCTCACGCGGCCGGAGCAGCCCGGCGTTGATGAGGGGCGACAGGGCGGCGTGGAAGAGGAACGGCGCGCCGGCGGCCATGGCGTCCTGGTAGTCGCCGAACTCCGGCAGCCGCTCGGTGACGAAGCGGTCGAGGGCCACCAGCGCCGCGCGGCGGGTGACCGGCCAGGCGAAGCCGTCGAGATCGCCGAAATGGTCGGCGAATCGCTCTCCGACGAGGGCCAGAACGGCGCGGGTGACGTCGTCCGGCCGGGACTCCGGCAGGTCGGGCACGGCGATGCCGGAGGGCAGCGGCTTGCGGTTCTCCGCGTCGAAGTTCCAGGCGCCGCCGGCGGGCGCGTCGCCGTCCATCAGGATCCCGGTGCGCCTGCGCATCTCCCGGTAGAAATACTCCATGCGCAGGGACTTGCGGCCCTCGGCATGGCGTTCGAACTCGGCGCGGCTGCAGAAGAAGCGGGTGTCGGCGCGGATCTCCACCGGCACGCCGAGGTCCGCCTCCCAGCCCTCCATCTCCCGCAGCAGGCGCCACTCGCCCGGCTCGGTGACGACGACCGAGGCGGCCCCGGTGGCGTTGAGCGCGGTGCGGACGGCGTCCTTCAGGCTGGTGGCCCGCTTGGCGTCGTCGAGGCGCTGATAGCGCACCGACAGCCCCGCCTCCTCCAGCTCCGCCGCGAAATGGCGCATGGCGGCGAAGACGAAGGCGATCTTCTGCTTGTGATGGCGGACATAGGTCGCCTCGTCCCGGACCTCCGCCATCAGCACGGTGTCGGCGGCCGCGTCGAGGCCGTCCAGGGCGGAGATCTCCCGGTCGAGCTGGTCGCCGAGGACGAGACGGAGGACGGACAAGGCGGGCTCCCGCGCGGATGAGACGCCGGGGGATCGGCGCGTGCTGCCCAGGATACGCGCGGGAGGCGCCGGCGGTTCAGCCCGCCGGCGGTGGTCTTCGGCCGATCAGGCGATCAGGCGGCGGTGAGCTTCTGAAGGACCTCGTCGGAGACCTCGAAGTTGGAGAACACCGACTGCACGTCGTCGTCGTCCTCAAGCACCGAGATCAGCTTCATCAGCGTCTCGGCCTTGTCCTCGTCGACCGGCGACATGGTCTGCGGACGCCAAACCGGCTTCACCGAGGCAGCCTCGCCGAGCGAGCCGTGCAACGCGGAGGAGACTTCGCCGAGGTCCTCGAAGGCGCAGATGATGACGTG
Source organism: Amorphus suaedae (assembly GCF_053629675.1). Taxonomy (NCBI): domain Bacteria; kingdom Pseudomonadati; phylum Pseudomonadota; class Alphaproteobacteria; order Hyphomicrobiales; family Amorphaceae; genus Amorphus; species Amorphus suaedae. The sequence goes on from NZ_JBRJIT010000001.1 coordinate 957,029, forward strand.
GCCGCCTTCGTCCGACTGGACGTCCTCGGCACCCGCCTCGATCGCCGCTTCCATGACGCTGTCGGCGTCGCCGGCGTCGGCCGGATAAGTGATCTCGCCGACGTGGTCGAAGGTGAAGGCGACGGAGCCGGTTTCGCCGAGCGCCCCGCCGTGCTTGGAGAACGCTGCGCGCACGTTGCTGGCGGTGCGGTTGCGGTTGTCGGTCAGCGCCTCGACCATGATGGCCACGCCGCCCGGGCCGTAGCCCTCGTAGCGCACGGCCTCGTAGTTCTCGCCGTCGCCACCGGACGCCTTCTTGATGGCGCGCTCGATGTTGTCCTTCGGCATGTTTTCCGCGCGCGCGTTCTGGATCGCCAGGCGAAGGGCCGCGTTGGCGTCCGGATCCGGCGCGCCGGCCTTGGCTGCCACCGTGATTTCGCGCGCGAGCTTGGAGAACACCTTGGAACGCTTCGCGTCCTGGGCCCCCTTGCGGTACATGATGTTCTTGAACTGTGAATGTCCGGCCATCGTCCAACCGTTCTTTTTTCGACTGGTCCGCCCTTGCGTTCGGACGGTTTGCAATACGGAACTTGGGCCCGCCCCGCAACGGTGCGCGGCCGGCAGCGGCGGCGCTCACGCTGGATAAGGTGCGGCGGGCCTCAAGGCAGAAGCGCCAGTCTATCGCAAGCCGCCGGCTTTCGCAGCCCGCTTGCGCGCCGGTTCGCGCATCGCCGGGCCTCGCCGCAATCGGCCGGTCTGGTAAACGCGCCGCAAGCCGCCGGAACTCCTCACCTTATCAACGGCTTGGTCGCGACTTTGCATCCGCGGAAAATGCCGCAGGACCGGCTTACGCCCTAGGCGCGCCGCCGCATCCGTTCTACACATGTTCCATGCAAGATCATCCGATTCGCATCCTCGGCATCGACCCCGGCCTCCGGCGCACCGGATGGGGCGCGATCGCCTGCCGCGGCAACGCGGTCTCGTTCCTGGGCGCCGGCACCGTCACCTCCGACGCCAAGGAGAGCCTGGCGGAGCGCCTGACCATGCTGCACGCCGGCCTGGAGGCGATCATCCGGGACATCTCCCCGCACGAGGCGGCGGTGGAGCTGACCTTCGTCAACCGCGACGCCTCCGCGACGCTGAAGCTCGGCCAGGCCCGCGGCATCGCCCTGCTGGCACCGGCGCAGGTGGGCATCCCCGTCGCCGAATACGCGCCGAACCTGGTCAAGAAGACCATCATCGGCGTCGGGCACGGCGACAAGAAGCAGATCCGCATGATGGTGAAGGTGCTGCTGCCGAAGGCCGAGTTCGACAGCGACGACGCGGCCGACGCGCTGGCGATCGCGCTCTGCCACGCCCAGCATCGCGGCGCGCGCGAACTCGCCGCCCGCTACGCCGAGGCGGCGCAATGATCGGCCGGCTGAAGGGCGTCGTCGAGGCGATCGGCGACGATGCCGCGATCATCGACGTGCACGGCGTCGGCTACGAGGTCTACTGCCCGGCGCGGGTGCTGGCCAACCTGCCCGGCACCGGCGAGGCCGTCACGCTGACCATCGAAACGGTCGTGCGCGAGGACATGATCCGGCTCTACGGGTTTTCCAGCGAGACCGAGAAGCAGTGGTTCCGCATGCTGCAGACCGTGCAGGGCGTCGGCGCCAAGGTGGCGCTGGCCGTGCTCAGCGTGCTGTCGGGCGACGAGCTGACCGAGGCGATCGCCATGGAGGACACCACCGCGGTGATGCGCGCGCCCGGCGTCGGCAGGCGCGTCGCCGAGCGGTTGGTCTCCGAGCTGAAGGACAAGGTCGGCAGCGTGATGGCGAGCGGCGCCGACCAGACGTTCGTCGCCACGCCGCTTTCGCGCAGGCCCTCCGACCCGATCGTCGCCGATGCGGTTTCGGCGCTGGTCAATCTCGGCTATGCGGAGATCGAGGTGCGCAAGGCGGTGGCGAAGGCCCGCGAGGAGGCCGGCGACGCGGCGCAGACCGCCGAGCTGATCCGCGCGGGGCTGAAGCTCCTGTCGACACGATGAGCCAGGCGACCGTCCACGGAAATCGGAACCGATGAGCGAACGACTGATCACGCCGGAGGAGCGCGAGGACGACATCGAGGCGCCGCTGCGGCCGCAGCGGCTGGCGGACTTCGTCGGCCAGGCGGCGGCGCGCGCCAACCTGCAGATCTTCGTCCAGGCGGCCGCCTCGCGCGGCGAGGCGCTCGACCACGTGCTGCTGGTCGGCCCGCCCGGCCTCGGCAAGACGACGCTCGCCCAGATCGTCGCCCGCGAGCTGTCGGTGAACTTCCGCGCCACCTCGGGCCCGGTGATCGCCAAGGCCGGCGACCTCGCCGCCCTCCTGACCAATCTCGGCGACCGCGACGTGCTGTTCATCGACGAGATCCACCGCCTGTCGCCGGCCATCGAGGAAATCCTCTATCCGGCGATGGAGGACTTCCAGCTAGACCTGATCATCGGCGAAGGCCCGGCCGCCCGCTCGGTGCGCATCGACCTGTCGAAATTCACCCTGGTCGGCGCCACCACCCGGCTCGGGCTGCTGACGACGCCGCTGCGCGACCGCTTCGGCATCCCGCTCAGGCTGGAGTTCTACACGGTGGAGGAACTGACCTCGATCGTCACCCGCGGCGCCGGGCTGATGGGCATGGCGATCACGCCGGACGGCGCGGTGGAGATCGCGCGGCGCGCCCGCGGCACCCCGCGCATCGCCGGGCGGCTCCTGCGCCGGGTACGCGACTTCGCCAGCGTCGCCGGCATCGACGCCATCGACCGCACGCTCGCCGACCAGTCGCTGACCCGCCTCGACGTGGACAGCGCCGGCCTCGACGCGCTGGACCGGCGCTACATGCGGGTCATTTCCGAGAGCTTTTCCGGCGGGCCGGTCGGCATCGAGACCATCGCCGCCGCCCTGTCGGAGCCGCGCGACGCCATCGAGGACATCGTCGAGCCGTATCTCATCCAGCAGGGCTTCGTGCAGCGCACCCCCCGCGGCCGGATGATGACGCCCGCCGCCTACCGCCACCTCGGCCTCGCCGCCCCCACCCGCGAGCCGCCCGAGCAGACGGGCCTGTTCCGGACGCTGGAGGAGTAGGCGAACGCCGTCTAGGTGAGCCGATCTTCCAGAATGGCGATCGCCGAGCGGCAGACAGCCTTCAGCCGAGGCAGGTCCCCGGAGATCACTTCCCAGAGGATCTGCGCATCCACCCGGTCGTAGGCGTGGCGCAGATGATTGCCGAGCCCCCGAACGTCGGCCCATGGGAAATCCGGCCCCAGACTTTCCGCCTCTGCGCCGAGCTTCGCCGCGGCTTCCGAGATCCGCATCAGGCATCGCTCGCAGGCATCGCGGGTTTTCTGGTCGGCGCGGAAGCGCGCCCCGTCCAGGCCGTCGACGTACAATTCGATCGCTTCGATGTTGTCCAGGATGTCCCGGAAGCGCTGGAGCGGCCGGCTAGAAGGCACGCCGGGCTTCTTTGTCGATGCGGGCGGCAAGCGCTGGGTTCGACACCGGACCGGCGACCAGATCGACGTTCTTTTGGAGCAGGCCCCGGAGGACACCCGTCAGCCGGTCAAGCAGCCCGAAATAGGCGAGGCCCTTCGGACGAGACTTCTGATCGAACTCGACGAAGACATCGACGTCGGATCCGGGGCCAGCGTCGCCGCGCGACACCGAGCCGAACACGGCGATGTGCCGTACGCCGAGCGCCTCGAGCGCCGCCCGATGCCCCGCCAGTCGGGCGAGGGTTTCGCTGGTGACATCCACGGTTTCCATGGGGGGATTATCGCAGATCCGCGGGAGCGAGAAAATGGCGCGCTGGCTGACGGGATCCCCCTGCGAAAAAGCCTCGCGTTCGGATCGAACGCGGGGCCTTTTTCTTGCGTGCCGTTCAGCGGTGGGACCAAGCCCCTACTCCGCGGCTTCCGCCGGCTCGATGGAGCGCGGCTCGGGCGGGGTCCAGCGCAGGCTCGGGCTGCGCGCGGCGCGGGTCTCGTCGAGGCGCCGGCGCGGCGCGTGTTGCGGCGCCTGCTTGAAGCGCTCGGTCTCGCCGCGCGCCGCCGACTGGGCCAGATCCCTCAGGGTGGCGATGAACAGGTCGAGGCTCGCCCGGCTTTCCGATTCCGTCGGCTCCACCAGCATCGCGCCGTGCACCACCAGCGGGAAGTACATGGTCATCGGGTGGAAGCCCTCGTCGATCATCGCCTTGGCGAAATCGAGGGTGGAGACGCCGGTGTCGTCGAGGAAGTCGTCCTTGAACAGCACCTCGTGCATGGAGGGCCGCTCGGGATAGGCAACCGTCATCACGTCGGCGAGTCGCGCCTTGACGTAGTTCGCCGCGAGCACCGCGTCCTCTGCCGCCTGCCGCAGGCCGTCCTCGCCGTGGGACATCATGTAGGCGAGCGCCCGCACATACATGCCCATCTGGCCGTGGAAGGCGGTCATGCGGCCGAACGGGTGGGCGTCCGCTTCCGTCTCCGAGGGATGCTCGACCAGGGTGACGGCGCCGTCCTCCAGCCGCAGGTACGGCAGCGGCGCGAAGGCCGCGAGCTTGTCGGACAGGACCACCGGCCCCGCCCCCGGCCCGCCGCCGCCGTGCGGCGTGGAGAAGGTCTTGTGCAGGTTGATGTGCATGGCGTCGATGCCGAGATCGCCGGGCCGGACCTTGCCCATGATCGCGTTGAAGTTGGCGCCGTCGCCGTAGAAGTAGGCGCCCACCGCGTGCACCGCCTCGGCGATTTCCACGATGTCACGCTCGAACAGCCCGCAGGTGTTGGGGTTGGTCAGCATGATCGCGGCGACGTCCTCGTCGAGGCGCGCCTTGACGGCCTCCACGTCCACCGTGCCGTCGGCCCGCGCCGGGATGCCCACGACGGAGTAGCCGAGCAGCGCGGCGGTCGCCGGGTTGGTGCCGTGGGCGGAGTCGGGCACCAGCACCTTGGTGCGGGTCTCTCCACGCGCCTTCAGCGCCGCCTTGATGGCCATCATCCCGCAGAGCTCACCGTGGGCGCCGGCCTTCGGCGACAGGGCCACGGCCGCCATGCCGGTCAGTTCCATGAGCCAGCGCGACAGCTCCGACATCAGCTCCAGCGCCCCCGTCACGGTGGCGGTCGGCTGCAGCGGATGGATGTCGGAAAAGCCCGGCAGCCGCGCCATCTTCTCGTTGAGGCGCGGGTTGTGCTTCATCGTGCACGAGCCGAGCGGGTAGAGGCCCAGGTCGATCGCGTAGTTCTGCCGCGACAGGCGCACGTAGTGGCGCATGGTCTCCGGCTCGGTCAGCCCGGGAAGCTGCACCGCGGTCTTGCGGGCGTGGCCGCCCAGGCGGGACTTCACCTGGGTCGGCTCGGGCAGATCGACGCCGGTGGCCTCCAGCCGCCCGGTCTCGAAGATCAGCGGCTCCTCGATGTCGAGGGCGGCGTTGCCGGTGAAGGTGTGGACGCTCGGGGCCGACACGGCCTCCTCGGCGCGGGTGGGACGTCCGGTCTGGTTCATCATGACTAGAGGACCTCCGTAAGGGCGGCGGCGAGCGCCTCGATGTCGTCGTCGGTGACGCATTCGGTGACGGCGAGCACGATCAGGTCGTCGAGCTCCGCCCCCGGCAGGAGCCGCGACACCGGCACGCCGGCCAGGATGTCGCGCGCGGCGAGGTCGTCGACGACCCCTTCGGCGTTGCGGTCGACGCGGATGGTGAACTCGTTGAAGAAGGTGTCGTTGAGCACCTCGACGCCGCGCACGGTGTCGAGGCGTTCCACCAGCTTCACCGCCTGGGCGTGGTTGAGGGCGGCGAGCTTCGTCAGCCCCGCCCCGCCGAGCAGCGTCGCGTGGATCGTGAAGGCCAGCGCGCAGAGCCCGGAGTTGGTGCAGATGTTCGACGTCGCCTTGTCGCGGCGGATGTGCTGCTCGCGGGTCGACAGCGTCAGCACGAAGCCGCGCTGGCCGTCGGCGTCGATGGTTTCGCCGCACAGCCGGCCCGGCATCTGCCGCAGGAACTTCTGGCGGGTGGCGAACAGGCCGACATAGGGGCCGCCGAAGGTGAGCGGATTGCCGATCGACTGCCCCTCACCCACCACGATGTCGGCGCCCTGGCGGCCCGGCGGCTCGATGGCGGCGAGCGCCACCACCTCGGTGAAGACGGCGACCAGCAGCGCGCCCTTCGCGTGGGCGGCCTCGGCGATCGGCTTGAGGTCGATGAGGTGGCCGTAGAAGGACGGCGTCTGCACGACGACGCAGGCGGTGTCGTCGTCGATCGCGGCGATGATGTCCTGGGTCCCGGCCGGGTCGGCGTCGAGGCACACCAGCGTGTCGTCGGCCATGTCGACGACGGTGCGCACCACGTCGCGGTAGTGGGGATGGAGGCCGCCGGCCAGCACCGCCTTGCGGCGCTTGGTCACCCGGTTCGCCATCAGCACGGCTTCGGCAGTGGCGGTGGAGCCGTCGTACATGGAGGCGTTGGCCACCTCCATGCCGGTCAGCTCCGCCACCTGGGTCTGAAACTCGAACAGCACCTGCAGCGTGCCCTGGCTGATCTCGGGCTGATACGGGGTGTAGGAGGTCAGGAACTCGGAGCGCTGGATGAGATGGTCGACGGTTGCCGGCACGTGATGCCGGTAGGCGCCGGCACCGACGAAGAACGGCACGCTGTCGGCCGACACGTTCTTCGCCGCCAGCCGCTTCAGCGCCTGCTCGACGCCGAGCTCGGAGCGGTGCGGCGGCAGGTCGAGGGCCGCCTCGACCCGCTTGTCGGACGGGATGTCGACGAACAGCTCGTCGATGGTGTCGATGCCGATCGCCGCCATCATGTCGGCGCGGTCGGTATCGGTCAGGGGGAGATAGCGCATCGGCGTCGCCTCCGCTTCGATGGGGTGGATCGGTCGGGCGAAACGCTCAGAGGGTCTCGAGGAAGGCCTTGTAGGCGGCCTCGTCCATCAGGCTCGCGACCTCGGCCTCGTCGGCGAAGCGGATCTTCATGAACCAGCCGGAGCCTTCCGGATCGGTGTTCACGGTGTCCGGCGCGTCGGGCAGCGCGGTGTTCACCTCGATCACCTCGCCGGAGATCGGGGCATAGACCTCGGAGGCCGCCTTCACGGATTCCACCACGGCGGCTTCCTTGCCCTTGGCAATCTGCACGCCGGTCTCCGGCAGCTCGACGAACACCACGTCGCCGAGCTGCGACTGGGCGTAGCTGGTGATGCCGACGGTCGCGACGTCGCCGTCGATGTCGAGCCATTCGTGGTCTTCGGTGTAGCGCTTGGTCATCGGGATGGGTCTCTCGTCTGGAAGGGGAAGCTTCGGGAGGCGGGCTTCCGGGTTATCGTTTGAAGCGGTTGGGAACGAACGGCAGCTTCACGACCTCGGCGGCGAGCCGCTTGCCGCGAACCTCGAGAAAGATCTTCGTGCCGGGAGCCTGGAAGGCGGGCGCGACGTAGCCCATGGCGACGGGGGCCTCGACGGTGGGGCCGTAGCCGCCGGAGGTCACCACGCCGATGGCGGCGCCGTCCTCGGAGAGGATGGGAGCGCCTTCGCGCGCCGGGGCGCGGCCTTCCGGCCGGATGCCCACGCGGCGGCGGGCCGGACCGTCGGCGATCTCGCGCCGGATGCGCGCGGCGCCGGGAAAGCCCCCCTCCTCGCGACGGCGCTTGCCGATCGCCCAGGTGAGGCCGGCTTCCACCGGGCTGGTGGTGGTATCGAGATCGTGGCCGTAGAGGCAGAGCCCGGCCTCCAGCCGCAACGAATCGCGGGCGCCGAGACCGATGGGCTTCACCCGCTCGTCGGCGAGCAGCGCATCCCACACGGTGCCGGCGTCGGCGGCGGCCACCGAAATCTCGTAGCCGTCCTCGCCGGTGTAGCCGGAGCGGCTGATGTGGCAGTCGATCCCGTCGAAGGCGGTGGCGATCGCGCCCATGAACGACAGCCCGGTCGCCTCGGGGGCGTGGGCGGCCATCACCGCCTCGGCGTCGGGCCCCTGCAGCGCCAGCAGCGCGCGGCCGTCGAGGGTTGCGAGCGTCGCCGCGTCCGGCAGCTTTGAGCGCAGGTGCGCGATGTCGGCGTCCTTGCAGGCGGCGTTGAGGACGATCATCAGCGAGCCGGCCTCGGCGGGATCCCCCGGGCGGGTGATCATCAGGTCGTCGAGAATGCCGCCGTCGTCGTTGACCAGAAAATTGTAGCGCATCCGGCCGGGCGCGAGGCCCAGCACGTCGGCGGGCAGCAGCGCCTCCAGCACCTCAGCCACCACCTCGTGGCTGCCGCCCGGCACGCTCAGGACCACCTGGCCCATGTGCGAGACGTCGAACAGCCCGGCGTGGGCGCGGGTCCACTGGTGCTCCGCCATGATGCCCTCGTACTGGACGGGCATGGCGTAGCCGGCGAACGGGACCATTCGCGCGCCGAGCGCGCGGTGACGGTCCGCGAGCGGCGTTTCGAGAAGTGTCGTGTCGGTGGATTCGGTCATGTTCTCTCACGTCGACAAAGGGACACACACGCCGCCGGCTCGCACTGAGCCAACTGTGTGCCCCCTCTGTCACATGACCTGAGAGAATTCCCGGCAGACCGTGCCGGTTACCCCTTCGGTGAGCAGATCGGATCAGTCCCGACCGGCTGCTTTCCAGAGAGTCGCAAGGACGTTGCGGTCCATTTGCCTGAGAGTTTCCGGGGCGGTTGCTCCTTCGGCGCCGAATTCAATCGGCCTCTCCCGCAACGTCTGAGTTCAGCGGCGAAACGAGTGCCGCTCCGCCGCCACCGGACGGCGACTACCTGCCCGGTGAACGGTGGCGATTATGGCCGTGGGCCCCGCGATGTCAAATCGCGGCGCGCCGGGCGCTCGGCTTGTCACCGGCCTTTTTCGTCGAAGCCCACGAGGATCTTGGCGATTTCCGGATCCTTGATGACGATGTCGGAGTCCACGAACGCCCAGTCCTTGGACGGTTCGGCCGCGGTCAGGTCGACCGTCACCACGTGCAGCTTCGAGTAGGTGACCGAATCGCCCTCGCGCACCACCACGCGCAGCGGCAGCTTGATGGTGCCGGCGGGGCCCTTGGGACCGGAGAGCGCCCGGCCGGCGAGACCCACGCGGGCCTGCTTGCCTTCCGAGCCCGGCGTGCACTCGCGCGCCGTCTGCGACAGGGTCGCCTGGTAGCGCACGACGCCTTCCTCGTACTCGCTCTTGCCAGTGGTCACCCGCAGCGTCTGGGTATCCGGCAGGATCTGCACCGGCGGGCACGAGACCGTCTTGCGGAAGTCCTCCAGGTCGATGGTGGTCGGCTCGGCCGTCGTGCCGCGCAGGAACTTGCCCATCCCGCTCTGGGCGGATGGCGTGATCGCGTCGATCGTCGAACACGCCCCGAGGCCGAGGAGGGCGACGACGGGCATCGAGATGACGGCGATACGGCCGAGGCGGCGGGTAAGACGCATGACAAAGGCTCCCAACGAAACGAGGCTTCTATATCACTGAGCCGCGCCGGACGCGAAGGGGGCAGCGCGCCGCACGCGAGACGCCCCTCATTCGCGCCGTCACAGCGCTTTCTCCATGTAGATCCGGCGATAGCCGCGCTCCTCGCGGCGGCCGGTCTCGACGTAGCCCAGCCGGACGTACAACCGGGCGTTCTCCACCATGACTTCATGGGTGTAGAGCCGAATTGTGGTGTATCCGGCGCGCCGCGCCGTGGCTTCGGCGAAATCGATCAGCATCCGGCCGAAGCCGCGCCCGTGGGCATGCGGAGCGACGGCGACGTTGTCGAGCAGCATGGCCTCCGCCTCGGGAACCAGCACGACGAGGCCGGCGATTTCCCCGGCGGTGTCGAGGACCGTCACGCGCCCGGCGGAGATCAGGCCGGCATAGTCGTCGAGCATCGGGCCGGGCTTTTTCCCCATCCGCGCGACGTAAGGGGAATAGGCCGCATCGACGATGGCGGTGACGGCGGCGAGATCGCGCGCCTCGGCCGGCCTGAGGCGCGGGGCGGTCGGTGCGGGATCGGTTGCCACTTCAAACGCTCCTCCGCGCGGCCCCTCGCCCCTCCGGCGCGGCTCTCCGGCGGCCTCGGACCGGGGCTGCCCACTTCAACTCGCAGGCCGGGGTCATTACGTGTTAGGTCATTGACGCGCGCGCCGGCGTTCGGCAAGCGCTGCACGACGACCTGGATTCAGCTACTGGGAATGCACTCCGTGAGCAACCTGCCCCGTCTCGACATCAAGCTGTGCGCGCCGCGCGGCTTCTGCGCCGGCGTCGACCGGGCGATCCAGATCGTCGAGCTGGCGCTGCAGCGCTACGGCCCGCCGGTCTACGTGCGCCACGAGATCGTGCACAACCGGTTCGTGGTGGATTCGCTGAAGGCGAAGGGCGCGGTCTTCGTCGAGGAGCTCTCCGAGATCCCCGACACTGACGCGCCGGTGGTGTTCTCCGCCCACGGCGTGGCCAAGGCCGTGCCGGCCGCGGCCGAGGCCCGCAACATGTTCTACCTGGACGCCACCTGCCCGCTGGTCTCCAAGGTCCACAAGGAAGCCCAGATCCACTTCAAGCGCGGCCGCGAGGTCGTGCTGATCGGCCACGCCGGCCATCCGGAAGTGGTGGGTACCATGGGCCAGCTGCCGGAAGGCGCGATCTCGCTGGTGGAAACCATCGAGGACGTGGCGCGCTTCGAGCCGCGCGACCCGGCGAACCTCTCCTGGGTCAGCCAGACCACGCTGTCGGTCGACGACACCCGCGCCATCGTCGAGGCGCTGACGACCCGCTTCCCGGAGATCGTCAGCCCCCACAAGGACGACATCTGCTACGCCACCACCAACCGCCAGGAAGCGGTGAAGGCCGTCGCGCCGTCGGTGGACGCGATGATCGTCGTCGGCGCGCCGAACTCGTCGAACTCCCAGCGGCTGCGCGAAGTCGCCGAGCGCGCGGGCTGCAAGGTGGCGGTGCTCCTGCAGCGGGCGGCAGAGATCGACTGGACGGCGTTCGAGGGAGTCCGCACGCTGGGCATCACCGCCGGCGCCTCGGCCCCGGAAACGCTGGTGGAAGAGATCATCTCCGTCTTCGCCGAACGCTACGACGTGCACGTCGAAACGGTGCGCACCGCGGAGGAGACGATCTCCTTCAACCTTCCGCGCGAACTTCGCACCGTCGCGGCCGAGTAGCGTTCGAAGATGGCGGTCTACACCGAGGTTTCCGACGACGAGCTCACGCGTTTCGTCGACCAGTTCGATCTGGGCACCGTGCTCTCCTCCAAGGGGATCGCCGAAGGCGTCGAGAACACCAACTTCCTGATCCGCACCGAAAAGGGCCCCTACATCCTGACGCTCTACGAGAAGCGCGTGGAGCGGTCCGACCTGCCCTATTTCCTCGGCCTGATGGATCACCTGTCGAGCCGCGGCGTGCCCTGCCCGACGCCGGTCCACACCCGCGACGGCGCGGCCCTGTCGGAGGTGGCGGGACGTCCTGCGGCGATCATCACCTTCCTGGAGGGCATGTGGCGGCGCCGGCCGGAGGCCTATCACTGCGCGGAGCTGGGCCGGGCGCTGGCGCGGCTGCATTCGGCGGCAAGCGACTTCCCGATGACCCGCCCGAACGCGCTGGGCGTGGAGGCCTGGCGTCCTCTTTTCGCCCAGTCGGCCGACCGGGCCGACGAGGTGTTTCCGGGGCTTGGCGGCGAGATCGGCAACGCCCTCGACCGCATCGAGACGCGGTGGCCGGGCGAACTGCCCACCGGCACGATCCACGCCGACCTTTTTCCCGACAACGTGTTCTTTCTCGGCCGCAAGCTGTCCGGCCTGATCGACTTCTATTTCGCCTGCACCGACGCGCTCGCCTACGACGTGGCGATCTGCCTGAACGCCTGGTGCTTCGAGCCCGACCTCTCCTTCAACGTGACCAAGGGCCGGGCGCTGCTCGCCGGCTACGAGGAGGTGCGGCCGTTCACCGACGCGGAGTACGCGGCGCTGCCGCTGCTTGCCGAAGGCGCGGCGATCCGCTTCCTGCTCACCCGCCTCCACGACTGGCTGCGCGTACCTCCGGGCGCGCTGGTGACGCCGAAGGACCCGGTGGAGTATCTCCGCCGCCTGCGCTTTCATCACGCCGTCACCTCCACCCGCGACTATGGACTCGACCGATGAGCGACACCAAGGGGCCCGCCAAGGACGGCAGCCGCGTCATCGTCCACACCGACGGCGCCTGCAGCGGCAATCCCGGTCCCGGCGGGTGGGGCGCGATCCTGGAATGGCAGGGCCACGTCCGCGAGCTGAACGGCGGCGAGCGGGAGACCACCAACAACCGCATGGAACTCACCGCCGCCATCGAGGCGCTGAAGGCGCTGACCCGGAAGAGCTCGGTGGATATCTTCACCGACAGCCAGTACGTGCGCGGCGGCATCACCGGCTGGATCAAGAACTGGCGCCGCAACGGCTGGCGCACCTCCGACAAGAAGCCGGTCAAGAACGCCGATCTCTGGAAGACCCTGGACGAACTGACCCAGCAGCACGATGTACATTGGCACTGGGTCCGCGGACACGCCGGCGACGAGCGCAACGAGCGCGCCGACGAACTGGCCCGCGAGGGCGTGGACTCCGTCCGGGCCGCCAAGGTCAGATAGCGCCGCGCCCTCATCCCAGACGTCGAAAGCGAGACCGGCCGTGCCTCTGTATCGCTCTCAGCCGTCCCATCCGGGGCTCGTTTCCGCCCCCGCCTCCGCCCGGAGCGACGCGGCGGCAGGATCCGCGGCGACCGCGCTCCGGCGCATCCTGATTCTCGCCAATCCGACCGCCGGCGCCTACCGCCGGGTGAAGCTCGACGCGGTGACGCGGCACCTGAGCCGCGCCGGCCACCAGGTGACGGTCCAGCTCACGCGGCGCGCCGGCGACATCCGCGAGACCTGCCAGGCGCTTCCCGACCGCTTCGACCTGGTGGTGATCGCCGGCGGCGACGGCTCGGTGAACGAGGCGCTCGACGGCTTCCAGCGCGTGAGCGACCCGCCGGACCTGGCGGTGATCCCGTTCGGCACGGCCAACGTGCTGGCGCTCGAGCTGAAGCTGCCGCGCCGCCCCAAGACGCTCGCGGCGATGATCTCGGCCGGCCGCACGGTGCCGCTCCACTACGGCCGCGCCAACGGCCATCCGTTCGTGCTGGTGGTCTCCGCCGGGTACGATGCCGCCGTGGTGCATGCCCTGTCGGCGAGCCTGAAGCGCCGCTTCGGCAAGCTGGCGTATGCGCTGGTGGCGATGCGGCACGTCTTCGGCAAACGCACGCCGGACGTGCTGGCCACCGTCGACGGCGAGACGATCACCTGCCGGCTGGCGGCGGTCACCAACGTGTCGCGCTACGGCGGTCCGTTCGTCATCTGCCCGGAGGCGGCGGCGACGGATCCGGGGCTGCATTTCATCGGATTGCGGAAGGACGACCCGCTGTCGATCGTGCGCATCGGCCTCGCGCTGCTGGCCGGCCGGATCGCCCATCAGCCGGACGTGGTGATCAGGCCGGCGCTGCGGGTCACCCTCGCCGCGATGGCGCCGGTGCCGTGCCAGATCGACGGCGACCGGTTCGCCACCACCCCCGTCAGGATCGAGCCCGGCCCGCGTCCGATCCCCATCCTGGTGCCCTAGAGCGGAACACCGTGGCGCGCGCGGCGCCCGCCGGCCCTACTCGGCGGCCTGGGCGGCGCTGTCCTGAAGGATGCGCGTCGCCGCCGGCGCGGCCAGCGTGCGGCCGAACAGGTCGCCCTCCGCCATCTCCACGCCGAGCTGCAGGAGGTCCAGCGCGTCGGTGTCGGTCTCCACGCCGGAGGCCAGCACCTGCAGGCCGAGATCGTGGCCCACGCTCACCAGCGACCGCAGCAGCAGCGACCGGCGGCCCTTGCCGTTGCCGCGCACGTAGCTCGGCTCGAGGCGGATGGTGTCGATGGGCATGCGCTCCAGATAGCCGAGCCAGGTGGAGCCGGCCCCGAAGCGGTCGAACGCCAGCGAGGCCCCGACGTCGCGCAGGCGGTGCATGAGCTGGGCGGCGAATTCCGGATTCTGCGCCACCACCTGTTCGGCGATGGCGAGCTTCAGCGCGCCGGGCGCAAGCTGGTTGCGGACGATCACCGCCTTCACGTCGTTGACCAGCTCCGAGCGGAACGGACCGCCGACGGGGATCGGCACGCAGACGAAGTCGGGGGCGGCGTCCGGATTGGTGGACTGCCACTCGCGCATCTGCTGGGCGGCGCGCTCCAGAACCGACAGCACCAGCGGCGTCGACAGGCCCTCGCGCTCGGCGAGCGGCAGCAGCGACGACCAGGTGAACTGGCCCTGGATCGGATGGCGCCAGGAGCCCTCGACGGAGAAGCCCGAGATCCCCTTGTCGACCAGCCGCACGATCGGCCGGTAGGTGAGCGCCATGTCGTCGCGCTGGATGGCCTGGCGCAGGTCGACCCCGATCGACTTGCCGGTCACCGACAGCTTGCGCATCAGCGGATCGTAGATCTCGCCGCGGTCGCCGCCCAGCCGCTTGGCCCGGCGCATGGCGAGTTCGGCGTCGGTCACCAGTTCCTCGCCGTTCGAGGTTTCCGCGCGCAGCGCGGCGATGCCGATCGAGGCGGACAGGAAGATCTCGCGCTCGCCGAACTCGATGGCGGTGCGGATCAGCCGGCGGGCGTGGTCGATGAAGCCGCGCAGGTCGGAGGCATCGGAGTAGAGCAGCACGGCGAACGTGTCGCCGCCGAGACGGGCGATGGTGTCGTGCGGCTTCAGGATGCGGGCAAGCCGCCGGCCGATGGTGAGCAGCGCGGAATCGCCCACCGACAGGCCGAACTGGTCGTTCACGTCGGAGAAGCGGTCGATATTCACCAGCACGACGAACAGCCGCGAGCGCGTCTCCTCGTCGGCCCAGCCCATCGCCATGTCGAGCCGGTCGAGGAACAGCATCCGGTTCGGCAGGCCGGTGAGGTTGTCGAAGACGGAATCGTGGAGGAGCCGCTCTTCCCGGGTCTTGCCCTCGGTGACGTCGAGCAGCGTGCCGACGCAGCGGATCACCTCGCCGTCGGAGCCGATGACCGGCCGGGCGCGCAGGTGGAACCAGCGGAAATGCCCGTCGACGCCGCGCAGGCGGAAGGCGTCGGAGATCCGGCCGCGGCGCTGCTCGACCATGGTGTCGAGGGTGGCGCGGAAGCGGTCGCGGTCCTGGGGATGCAGCAGCGCGAACCAGTCCTGCGGCGGACCCTGCAGCGCGCCGGCCTCGGCGCCGAGGCGCTGTTCGGCCTCCTTGCCGACGACGATGCGGTCGCGCGCCACGTCCCAGTCCCAGACGATGTCGCCGGAACCCACCAGCGCCAGCGCGCTGCGCTCGACGTCGCCGATGAGCCCCTGGGCGATGGCGCCGCCGGCGAAGGCGTGCTGCATCACGGTGAAGCCGATCAGCAGCACGATGAGCACCAGGCCGCCGTCCAGCGCCGGCTGCACGATGTCGTTGTCGACCCGGCCCGTGACCGTCAGCCCGGCGCCGAACAGCCAGACGAGGAACAGGCACCAGGTGGGGATCAGCATGATCGCGCGGTCGTAGCCGCGCACGGCGAAGATGCCGACGATGACCAGCCCGGCGACACCGATGACGGCGAGCGCGATGCGCGCGATGCCGGCGGCGATCGGCGGATCGGCGATGGCGATGCCCAGCACGCCGAGGAACAGCAGGAAGACGCCGATCATCGTGTGGCTGTAGCGCACGTGCCATCGGTTGAGGTTGAGGTAGGCGAACAGGAAGACCGCCAGCATCAGCGCCAGAAGCACCTCGGTCGCCGAGCGATAGACCCTGTCATCGGTGGGGGCGACCTGCAGCACCTCCCCCCAGAAATCGAAGTCGACCATCACGTAGGAGAGGACCACCCAGGCGAGCGCCGCGGTCGCCGGGAACAGGACGGTTCCCTTGATGACGAAGACGATCGTCAGGAACAGCGCCAGCAGGCCGGAAATGCCGAGGATGATGCCCTTGTAGAGCGTGTAGGCGTTGACGGAGTCCTTGTAGGCGTTCGGCTCCCAGAGCCGGAGCTGCGGCAGGCGCGGCGACGACAGCTCGGCCATGTAGGTGACGACGGCGCCGGGATCGAGGGTGATGCGGAAGACGTCGGCGTCCTGGCTGGCCTCGCGCTCGGGCGGGAAACCCTGGCTGGGCGTGATGGCGGCGATCCTTTCGGAGCCGAGATCGGGCCAGATGATGCCGGAGCCGACCAGCCGGAAGTGCGGCACCACGAGGATGCGGTCGATCTGCTCGTCGCTCGGATTGGCCAGCGCGAACACCGCCCAGTTGCGGTGATCCTTGGAGATGGCGCGCACCTCGATGCGCCGGACGATGCCGTCGGGCCCGGGCGCGGTGGACACCTGCAGCCGGTCCTCGACGTCGAGATACATGTCGACGTCGGGCATCAGGTTGATGACCGAGGCATCGCGCGAGACCGGCACGGCCTCGAGGGCATGGGCCGGCACCACTGCAAACGCAATCACGATCAGGGCCAGCAGGCGCGCGACGATCAGTTCCAGCCGAAACACACACATCTCTCCGGTTCGCCATGGTCGGAAACGGACCAGGTCGTTCGGCAATCGCTCGGGCATCCGGGGACACGGCCGATGGCCGCGCGTGCGCACCCGAAACGGGAAGCTGACATCGCCCGGCGTGGCGCCGCGAGACACCTCTCCCGCGGCCGGACGCCGATCGACACGACTAACTCGCGGCAACGAGTCGGATGCCCTTGGCGCCCCTGTCCCCCCCAAGGTCGCCCCTTACGAGCGCAAACAGCAGGTGATCCTGCCAAGCCCCATTAATACACAAGTAACTGCGCGCATAGCCTTCCCGCTGAAACCCGACTTTTTCGAGGAGGCGGATCGACGGACCGTTGCTGGGGAGGCAGGCCGCTTCCAGCCGGTGCAGGTGCAGCGTGTCGAAGACGAATCCGATGGCGAGGCGCACGCCGGCCGTCATGAAGCCCTTGCCGGCGAAGCGCTGGCCGGTCCAGTAGCCGAGCGAGCAGGACTGGGTCACGCCGCGGCGGATGTGGGCGAGCGTCAGCCCGCCGACGATGGCGTCGTCGGAGCTGTCGAACAGGAAGAAGGCGTAGCCGTCGTCCTCGCGCATGTCGCGCTGATAGCGCCGGAGCCGGCGGCGAAAGGCGATCCGCGTCAGATCGTCCGCCGGCCAGGTCGGCTCCCAGGGCCTCAGGAATTCCCGGCTTTCCGACCGCAGGCGCGCCCACGCCGGATAGTCCGACGCGGTCGGCGGGCGCAGATAGACCCGCTCGCCCCTCAGGACCGGTCCGAAACTGCCTGCCGCGCCGTGGGTGAAGAAGCCCATTGCCTATCCCGTCGTGCAAAGCCTGCGCTGCGGCGCCTCGCGGGCGGGCGCGGCAATGCGGTCGGAGATCCACTCGACGCTCGGAACCTGATCGACGGAGCCGACGGCGGCCAGCGTCGGCGCGCCGCCGGAGAGCAGCCGCCCGGCCGCCCGGCGCACCGCCGCGACGTCCACCGAGTCGATCAGCGCGACCAGCTCGTCCGGTCCGATGACGCGGTCGTGGGTCAGCACGTGGCGCGCCATCTGGCTGGCGCGGGCCGACGAGCGCTCGCGCGCCATCAGCAGGCCGGCGCGCAGCTGGGCACGCGCCCGGGCGACTTCCGCCTCGGTCACGTCGTCCTGCACCCGGACGATCTCGTCGACCACCACCGGCATCAGCTCCGCCACGTCCTCCGGACCGGTGGCGGCATGGATGCCGAACACGCCGGTATCGGAGAAGCCCCAGTGGAACGCGTAGATCGAGTAGCAGAGGCCGCGCTGCTCGCGCACTTCCTGGAACAGGCGGGACGACATGCCGCCGCCGAGCAGGGTGGCGAGCGCCTGAGCGGCGAAATAGTCGTGGTCGCGCATGCCGACGCCGGGGAAGCCCAGCACGATCTGGGTCTCGACCAGGTCGCGGGCCTCGATCATCGAGCCGCCGGAATAGGTTGCGGCCGGAACCTGCGGGCCCGCGTCGGCCGCGAAGTCGCCGAACTGCTCGCTCGCCAGGCGGACGATCTCGTCGTGCTCGATGGCGCCGGCGGCGGAGAACACCATCTCGGGCGCGCGGTAGTGGCTGGCAAGGTGGCTGCGCAGCGCATGGGCATCGAAGCCCATCACCGTTTCCGGGGTGCCGAGAATCGGCCGGCCGATCGGCTGGCTGCGCCAGGCGGCCTGGGGAAAGAGGTCGAACAGGTAGTCGTCGGGGGTGTCCCGCGCCGCGCCGATCTCCTGCAGGATCACGTGCTTCTCGCGGGCGAGCTCCTCGCTGTCGAAGGCGGAGTTGCGCATGATGTCGCCGAGGATGTCGACCAGCAGCGGCACGTCCTGGCGCAAGACCCGGGCGTAGTAGGCGGTGGTCTCGACGCTGGTGGCGGCATCGAGCTCGCCGCCCACCGCCTCGATCTCCTCGGCGATGCCGCGGGCGGTCCGGCGCTTGGTGCCCTTGAACGCCATGTGCTCGAGCAGATGCGAGATGCCGTGCTCGGCCTCGCTCTCCGAGCGCGAGCCGCGCCCCACCCACAGCCCCAGCGAGACGCTGTCGACATGGCCCATATGGTCCGTGACGACGGTCAGGCCGTTGCCGAGCCTGGTGATTTCGACGCTCATTGGGCGGCTTCCTTGCGCGTGGCGCGGGCATGCTCGGTCACGAAGGCCTCGACGGCGGCGGAGTCGGCCGGCAGGCGCGTCATCCGCTCGGGGCGGCTTTCCAGGTCCGCCAGCCAGTCCGGCAGGCGCGGCGAGAGGCCGGTCGCCTTTTCCACCGCCTCGGCGAACTTCGCCGGATGCGCGGTGGCGAGCGTCACCATCGGCACGCCGTCGGCGAGGTAGGAGCTGGCCGCCGCCACACCCACCGCCGTGTGCGGATCGATGACGAGGTCGGTCGCCTTGTGAATGCTGGCGATGGTCGCTGCCGTCGCGGCCTCGTCGGTGGAGGCGGCGGAGAACTCCGCGCGGATCTTCGCCAGCGCGTCCGCATCGATCTCGAACCCGCCGCCCTGCTTCAGGCGCCCCATCAGGCTGGAGATCGCGGCGCCGTCGCGGCCGTAGGCCTCGAACAGCAGCCGCTCGAAGTTGGACGAGATCTGGATGTCCATGGACGGCGAAGCCGTCGGCGTGACGCTGTCGGTTCGGTAGTCGCCGCTGGACAGCGCCCGCACCAGGATGTCGTTGACGTTGGTGGCGATCACCAGCCGCTCGATGGGCAGCCCCATCCGCTTGGCGACGTAGCCGGCGAAGATGTCGCCGAAGTTGCCGGTGGGCACGGTGAAGGAGACCGGCCGGTCCGGCGCGCCGAGGGCGGCGGCGGCGGCGAAATAGTAGCCGACCTGCGCCACGATGCGGGCCCAGTTGATGGAGTTCACGCCCGTGAGGCCGACCGCCTCGCGGAAGGCGGTGTGGGCGAACATGTCCTTCACGATGGTCTGGCAGTCGTCGAACGTGCCGTCGATGGCGAGCACGTGGACGTTGTCGTCGCCGACCGTGGTCATCTGCCGGCGCTGCACCGGCGAGACCCGCTCGTGGGGATAGAGGATGACCACGTCGACGTTGTGCCGGCCGCGGAAGGCCTCCACGGCCGCGGCGCCCGTGTCGCCGGAGGTGGCGCCGACGATGGTGGCGCGGCGCCCGGTCTCGGCGAGCCGCCGGTCGACGAGGCGCGCGAGCAGCTGCATCGCCACGTCCTTGAAGGCGAGCGTCGGGCCGTGGAAGAGCTCGAGCAGGAAGTGGTTGGGCGCGATCTGGACGATCGGCGTCGTGGCCGGATGCCGGAAGGTACCGGCGGCCGCCGCGATCATCTCCGACAGCGCGGACCGCTCGATGTCGTCGCCGACGAACGGGGCGATGACGCGCTCGGCGATCTCCGCGTAGGGACGGAACGCGAAGCTCGCGATCTCCTCCCGCGACAGGGTCGGCCAGGTTTCGGGCACGTAGAGGCCGCCGTCGGCGGCGAGCCCCGCCATGAGGACGTCCGAGAATCCAAGCACCGGCGCTTCGCCGCGGGTGCTGACATATTTCACGCGGGCATTTCCTTCTGTGTTCGCCAGCCGGGACCGCCGGCGGCGTCGCAGCTTGCTGGATCGTCCGAATTGCCGGCGAACCTAACCGCCCCCCGACCCTTCGACAAGGATGTCCCGGGGGCCGCGTCCGCGCGGTCCGTCAGGCGTTCCCGGCCTGCCCCGACAGGAGCCGCGGGTCGATGCCGATCTTCTTGAGCGCAAGGTCATATTTCTGATCGAGGTCGGGCGCAAACACGATCCGCGGGTCGGCCGGGCAGGTCAGCCAGCCGTTCCGCTGGATCTCGGCCTCCAGCTGCCCCGGCGCCCAGCCGGCATAGCCGAGCGCCAGCAGCGCCTTCTTCGGCCCCCGCCCCTCGGCCATCGCCTTGAGGATCTCGACCGTCGCGGTCAGGCAGACCTCGTCGTCGATGGTCAGCGTGGAATCGCTGATGAAGAAGTCGCCGGAGTGCAGCACGAAGCCGCGCCCGGTCTCCACCGGCCCGCCCCGGTGCACGGTCACCTCGCCCTCCGGCACCGCCAGCCGGATCGGCTCGCCGTCCGGGACGATGTCGAGCTGCACCAGGAGATCGGAGAACGACACCTCCTCGGAGGGATGGTTGAGGACGATCCCCATCGCCCCCTCCTCCGAATGCGCGCACATGAAGATGACGGCGCGCTCGAAGCGCGTGTCGCCCATGCCCGGCATGGCCACCAGGAGCTGTCCCTCCAGATAGCCGTCCATGCTCGTGCCACTCATCGACCGCACCCTTACCAACTACTCTGACGTCGAACGTGCGCGGATCAACCGCCGCCGAACCCGCGCGTTCCCATAAACGTAATGCGCCCGGGGCCGATTGTTAACGCTCTCGCTCGCTTCGGCCGCGCGAGCCCTCCGCCGAACGCGGTTCGGCTTGGACGTTTGGCCAACAAGCCGCTACATGGGGACCGAAAGCCTGCGACGAGCCATGGAGAGATACGAATGGCAATTCAACCTGGCGACAAGATCCCGAGCGCGACCTTCACCACCATGGGAAGCGACGGCCCGACCCCGATCACGTCCGACGAACTGTTTTCCGGCAAGAAGGTGGTCCTGTTCGCGGTGCCCGGCGCGTTCACGCCCACCTGTCACCGCAACCACCTGCCCGGCTTCCTCGAGAACTTCGACATCATCAAGGAGAAGGGCGTCGACACCGTCGCCGTCGTGGCGGTCAACGACGTGTTCGTGATGAACGCCTGGGCCGAAGCCACCGGCGCCAAGGGCAAGATCGTGTTCCTCGCCGACGGCTCGGCCGCCTTCACCAAGTCGACCGGCCTGGAGATGGACGCCTCCGGCTTCGGCATGGGCCTGCGCTCCAAGCGCTACGCGATGATCGTCAACGACGGCGTCGTGGAGACGCTCGCCATCGAGGACACCCCCGGCCAGGCGGTGACCTCGGGTGCGGCCGCCGTCCTCGAAGCCCTCTGAGGCCCGACACCCCGCGCCTTCGCCATTGCCTTCCGCGGCGTTCCGACGCCCGCGGAAGGCTTTATCCTGGCGGCGCGCGCTGCTAGAAGGCGCCCATGCGCAGACAATCCTGCCTCCTGGTCCAGATCCGGCGAATTAGCGGCCCGGCCGCCGTGCGATGACAGAGCGCGGCGGACCGGGATTGCGGTCGTGGCCGTGCGGGTTTCCGCCGCCATCCGCCAGAGCACATATGCCCCGCAACAACCGCCGAGCGGAATCGAACCGATGACCGACACCACGACCGCGCAGCCCGAGGCGCGCGACTATTCCGACACCCTGTTCCTGCCGAAGACCGAATTCCCGATGCGGGCCGGCCTGCCCAAGAAGGAGCCCGAGCTCCTGGCGCGCTGGGAGGACATGGGCCTCTACCGCCGGCTGCGCGAAGCCTCCGCCGGCCGCGACAAGTTCGTGCTGCACGATGGCCCGCCCTACGCCAACGGCCACCTGCACATCGGCCACGCGCTGAACAAGATCCTCAAGGACGTCGTCACCCGCTCGCACCAGATGCTGGGCTACGATTCCAACTACGTGCCGGGCTGGGACTGCCACGGCCTGCCCATCGAGTGGAAGATCGAAGAGAGCTACCGCGCCAAGGGCCGCGACAAGGACGAGGTGCCGGTGGTGGAGTTCCGCAAGGAATGCCGCCAGTTCGCCGAGCGCTGGGTCGGCGTCCAGTCGGAGGAGTTCCGCCGCTTCGGCGTCGAGGGCGACTTCGCCAACCCCTACCTGACCATGAGCTATCCGGCCGAGGCGCAGATCGCCCGCGAGCTGATGAAGTTCGCCGTGTCCGGCCAGCTCTATCGCGGCTCCAAGCCGGTGATGTGGTCGGTCGTGGAGAAGACGGCGCTCGCCGAGGCGGAGATCGAGTATCAGGACTACGAGTCCGACACGATCTGGGTGAAGTTCCCGGTGACGGCTGCCCATGTGAGCGAAGGCAACGAGCGCGAACCGTTGACCGACGCCTTCGTCGTCATCTGGACCACGACGCCCTGGACCATCCCCGGCAACCGCGCGATCTGCTTCTCTCCCCGTATCAAGTACGGGCTCTATCGCGTCACGGCTGCCGAGAACGACTTCGGTCCGCAGCCGGGTGAAAAGCTCATCCTCGCCGATGCACTGGCCGAGGAGAGCTTCGCCAAAGCGAAGCTTCAGTTTGAGCGGCTCTGTGATCTGGACCCCGATGAGCACTTTCCGTATCGCTGTGCGCATCCGCTGAGCGGGCTAAATGGCGGCTACACCTTCGACGTTCCCCTGCTCGCCGGCGACCACGTCACCGACGACACCGGTACGGGCTTCGTGCACACCGCGCCTGGCCACGGCACGGACGACTTCGAGGTCTGGATGGATCGCCGCCGCGAGCTGGAAGCGCGCGGCATCGACACGGCCATCCCCTACACCGTGGACGGCGACGGCACCTATACGAGCGACGCGCCGGGCTTCGAGGGTCGCGCGGTCTACACCGTCGACGGCAAGAAGGGCGACGCCAACAAGGCCGTCATCGAGGCGCTCATCGAACGGGGACTGCTGTTCGCGCGCGGCCGCCTGAAGCACCAGTATCCCCACTCCTGGCGCTCCAAGAAGCCGGTCATCTTCCGCAACACGCCCCAGTGGTTCGTCCACATGGACAAGCCGCTGGGTGGCTACGGCCTTGCCGACGGCCAGGCGCCTGCCGGCGAGGACACGCTGCGCGAGCGCGCGCTTAAGGCGATCAGCGAGACGCGCTTCGTGCCGGCCGGCGGCCAGAACCGCCTGCGCGGCATGATCCAGAACCGCCCCGACTGGGTGCTGTCGCGCCAGCGCGCCTGGGGCGTGCCGATCACCGTGTTCCGCCACAAGGAAAACGGCCGCCTCGCGCCCGGGCCCGACTTTCCGGCCTCCGAGGCGCTGGTGGCCGCGATCGCCGACGCGTTCCAGGCCGAAGGCGCCGACGCCTGGTTCGAGGACGGCGCCCGCGAGCGCTTCCTCGGCGCGTTCGTCGACGATCCGCAGAACTGGGACCAGGTCACCGACATCCTCGACGTGTGGTTCGATTCAGGCTCCACCCACGCCTTCGTGCTGGAGCAGCGCCCCGACCTGAAGTGGCCGGCCGACGTCTACCTGGAAGGCTCCGACCAGCACCGCGGCTGGTTCCACTCGTCGCTGCTGGAATCCTGCGGCACCCGCGGCCGCGCGCCCTACGGCACCGTCGTGACCCACGGCTTCACCATGGCCGAGGACGGCCGCAAGATGTCGAAGTCGGACGGGAACACGGTCGCGCCCCAGGACGTCATCGCCCAGTCGGGCGCCGACATCCTGCGCCTGTGGGTGATGACCAGCGACTACGCCGACGACCAGCGCATCGGCCCGGAGATCCTCAAGGGCACGTCGGAGACCTACCGCAAGGTGCGCAACACGCTGCGCTGGATGCTGGGCACGCTCGCCCACGCCGACGGCGAGGCCGTGGCGCTCACCGACATGCCGGAGCTGGAGCGGCTGATGCTGCACCGGCTGTTCGAGCTCGACGCGCTCGTCCGCCAGGGCTACCGCGACTACGACTACAAGCGGATCGCCCACGCGCTGATCAACTTCACCACCATCGACCTGTCGGCCTTCTACTTCGACATCCGCAAGGACGCGCTCTACTGCGATCCGATCTCCTCGGTGCGCCGCAAGGCGGCGCTGCAGGTGATCGGCATCATCTTCCAGGCGCTGACCCGCTGGCTGGCCCCGATGCTCCCCTTCACCATGGAAGAGGCGCACCTGTCGCTGCACGGCGCGGATGACGGCCGGTCGATCCACCTGGAGCTGTTCCCGGAGATCGACGCCACCTGGCAGAGCCCGCAGCTTGCCGAGAAGTGGGGGAAGATCCGCGAGGTGCGCCGGGTGGTGCTGGGCGCCATCGAGATCGAGCGGCGCGAAAAGCGCATCCGCGGCTCGCTGGAGGCGCACGTGACGGTCTACGTGACCAACCCGGCACTCTATTCCGCGGTGGCGGACCTGGAGCTGGCGGACGTGTCGATCACCAGCCAGGCGACGCTCACCCACGAGAACGGCCCGGCCGACGCGTTCCGCCTGGACGACGTGCCCGGCGTCGCCGTCGTGGTGACGCTCGCCGAAGGCACGCGATGCGCCCGGTCGTGGAAGGTGCTGCCGGAAGTCGGCAGCGATCCGGACTATCCGGACCTGACCATCCGCGATGCGGAAGCGATGCGGGAGCTCGACGGCCGGACGGCGTCGGCGTGACCGGGGCGGGAGGAGGACTGACGCCATGACCGAGGCCACGCGCCCCCTCCCCGCCAGACACGCGCACTGGCGCTTCGGCTTCACGGTCGCGGCGCTGGTGCTCGTCGTCGATCAGGCGATCAAGCTCTGGCTCCTGAACGTCGTCGACCTCGCCGCGACCGGGCCGATCCGGGTGGCGCCGTTCCTCGACCTCGTGCTCGTCTGGAACCAGGGCATCAGCTACGGCATGTTCCAGCAGGAAACCGACCTCGGCCGATGGCTGCTGGTGGTGTTCACCGGCATCATCACGCTCTTCCTCGGCTACTGGCTGGCGGTGGCGCGCGACCGCTGGACCTCGGCCAGCCTGGCGCTGATCGTCGGCGGCGCGGTGGGCAATGCCATCGACCGAATCGCCTACGGCGCGGTCGCCGATTTCGTGCACGTCTTCGTCGGAACGTTCTCCTGGTACGTCTTCAACATCGCCGATGCGGCCATCGCGCTGGGCGTGATCGGCCTGCTCGTCGATGCGGTGGGCGGGCGTCGTAATAATGCCGCAAAGGAAACGTCCCGTGAAAGCTGACATGGACATATGTCGGCCATACTGATCCGGCAGTCCGTGTCGCCGTTCGTGCAGCTTCGACGCGCAGGAACGATGGCGGGCGGTTCGACATCTTGTGATAGACTGAAGCTTCGCCCGTCACGGTGCCTTCTGGCGCCGGCGCGGCGCATAACCGAAGGGTGACAACTGTGGTGAAGCGTTCGCATTCGTTCGCAACGGCAACCCGGCTGCTGACGCTGACGCTCATCGCCGCTGGAACCGCCGCCTGCAACACAAGCAGCAGCTACTTCTACGAAGAGAAGCAGCCGAGCCAGCAGCGCGACGTCGGCCTGTTCGGCGGCATCCTGGAATCCACCGGCATGGTCAACCGCCCGGCCACCGAGATCGACTACAAGCAGCGCTCGCCGATCGCGCTGCCGCCCACCAACGAGCTGCCGCCGCCGGAGCCCGAGGGCGGCAAGGCGATCGCCGCCGTCGACTGGCCGAACGACCCGGACAAGGCCGCCGCCTCCGAGCCGGTCCCGTCCGCCTCGTCGACGCTCAACGGCGAGCGCCTGACGCCGGAAGAGATCCAGGCCGGCCGCGTCGCCGGCGGGATGCCGACGACGAACGGGTCGCTCAGCTACGACAAGCGGTTCCTGCGCGACACCGGCAACGTGGCGCTCAGCCCGACCGAGATGAAGGCCGGCTTCTCCAGCCCCGACGGCAAGAATTCCGGCAAGGTGCTGACGGCCGAAGGCGCGGCGAAGCCGCGCCAGTACCTGATCCAGCCGCCGGACGAGTATCGCCAGCCGGCGGAGACGGCGGAGCTCCCGCAGAAGAAAGAAATCAAGAACAGCAAGTGGGCGCGCAAGCAGCTCTACGGCGGCCAGGAAAAGTCGAACCCGGTCTACGACACCGTCAACTGACGGTCGCTTCCGCCTCACCGAACCCACTCCGGATGCCGCGCCCCCGCGCGGCATTCGCGTTTTCGGGTGCCGCCTGACGGCGGCTCCCCGGGCCGGACGCCCGTCACCCCGGCCCGTCCCGACGCTCGCGCCAACATTACGGAATGTTCAGTGGCGCCCCCGGCGACGCCTCCTGTACCTTCCGCTCGAATGGACGATGGCCCGGATTGCGGGCCGGACCGAACGGTCCCGATCCGAACGCGGCACCCGCATCGCCCGCGCGGACCGACCACCACAACGGAAGGATTGCAGCGGATGAAGGCACGATACGCGCTCGTCGCGGCTCTCGGCGCCAGCCTCCTCGCCGTCCCGGCCAGCGCGGCCGAGACCTCGTTTGCCGATCTGAAGATCGCCCCGGACACCTCCAGCTTCACCCTCGACAACGGCCTCCAGGTGGTCGTCATCCCGGATCACCGCTCCCCCGTGGTCACCCACATGGTCTGGTACCGGGCCGGCGCCGCCGACGAGGCGGCCGGCGAATCGGGCGCGGCGCATTTCCTCGAGCACCTGATGTTCAAGGGCACCGAGGCGCACCCGGACGGCTTCTCCAAGGTGGTCACCGAGCTCGGCGGCCAGGAGAACGCCTTCACCTCCCAGGACTACACCGCCTATTTCCAGCAGATCGCCAAGGAACACCTCGGCCGCATGATGGAGCTCGAGGCGGACCGCATGGCCCATCTCTCGCTGGAGCCGGAAGAGGTCGCCCGCGAGCTGGACGTGGTGCTGGAAGAGCGCCGCATGCGCGTCGACAACGACCCGTCGTCGCTGCTGGGCGAGGCCTTCGACGCCACGCTTCACGTCAACAGCCCCTACGGCGACCCGGTCATCGGCTGGCCGAAGGAGGTCTCCGCGCTGAACCGCGAGGCCGCCTACGCCTTCTACGACCGCTTCTACACGCCGGAGAACGCCGTGGTGGTGATCGCCGGCGATGTGACGCCCGACGAGGTGAAGACGCTGGCGGAGAAGACCTACGGCGAGGTGAAGAGCCGGGCCGAGGTGAAGCCGCGGGTGCGCTCCGCGACGCCGGCGCTCAACGCGCTGCGCACGGTGCGCTACGACGACCCGCGCGTCGGCCAGCCGTCGCTGCGCCACGGCTGGGTGGTGCCGAGCTACGCCACCGCCGAGCCCGGCCAGGCCGAGGCCCTCGACGTGCTCTCCCAGATCCTCGGCGGCGGCTCCACGAGCCGGCTCTACGACACGCTGGTGCGCACCGACGGGCTCGCCTCCTCCGTCGGCTCCTACTACCAGGGCAACGCGCTCGATCCGGACACCTTCATGGTCTACGCCGTGCCGCGCGATGGCGTGGCGTTCCCGGCCATCGAGGCCGCCATCGGCAAGACCATCGAGGACATCGCCCAGAACGGCGTGAGCGACGAGGAGCTCCAGCGCGCCAAGCGCGCCCTCGTCGCCGGCGCCCTGTTCGCCCAAGACAGCCAGCAGAGGCTGGCCCGCATCTTCGGGCTGGCGCTGACCACCGGGCAGACGATCGAGGACGTGCAGACCTGGCCGTCGCGGATCGCCGCCGTCACCGCCGACCAGGTGCAGGCGGCGGCGCGGACCTACCTGCCCGCCGACCAGGGCGTCACCGGCTACCTGGAGAAGAAGGCGCCCGGCAAGGACTCCTGACGGATCCGGGCGGGACCGCCATGAGCGCGTGCCCGCCCGGATCGCCGCCTGCCCCGTCCCGTCGCCCGTGTTCGCCCGTCTTGGGGCGCCGCGCACGCTTCCCGCGCGCCCCTGAAGGAGAGGAGATCTCTTCATGCTGACCATTCTCGCCCGCCGCACCCGCCTGTCGCTCGCCGCCGTCGGCTTCACCGCCGCGGCGGTGCTGGCCGGCACCACCCCGTCCGAAGCCATCACCATCGAGCCGGTGACCAGCCCCGGCGGCATCCAGGCCTGGCTCGTCTCCGACGACACCGTGCCGGTGGTGGTGATGAACTTCGCCTTCCAGGGCGCCGGCGCCTCCCAGGACCCCGCCGACGAGCCGGGGGTGGCGAACCTGCTCTCCGCGCTGCTCGACGAGGGCGCCGGTCCCTACGATTCCGAGGCGTTCCAGACGGCGCTGCAGGACAAGTCGGTCCGCATGTCGTTTTCCGCCGACCGCGACAACTTCTACGGCAACCTGCAGATGCTCGCCGACAACCCGCAGGAGGGTGTCGAGCTCTTGAAGGTGGCGCTCGGCGAGCCGCACCTGGCCGACGAGGCCATCGGCCGGATGAGCAACCAGATCATCTCGGGGATCCGGCAGGACCAGCGCGATCCGATGGAGGTCGCCGCCGACATCTGGTCGCGCAAGGCCTATCCCGACCATCCCTACGGCCGCCCGCTGGAGGGCACCGAGGACAGCGTCGCCGCCATCACCCACGACGACCTGCAGGCGTTCAAGGACGCGACCATGGCGCGCGACAACCTGCACGTCGTCGTGGTCGGCGCCATCGATGCGGAGACCCTGAAACCGCTGCTGGACGAGGCCTTTTCCGGCCTGCCCGCCACCGCGACGCTGCAGCCCGTGGCCAACGTGATGCCGAAGTCCGGCGAGACGGCAACGGAGACCATGGACGTGCCGCAGACGGCCATCCGCTTCGGCGGGCCGGGCCTCGACCGCTCCGATCCGGACTTCATCCCGGGCTTCGTGATGAACTACATCCTCGGCGGCGGCTCGTTCTCCTCGCGCCTGTTCGTGGAGATCCGCGAGAAGCGCGGCCTCGCCTATTCGGTCTATTCCTACCTGGTGCCGCTCGACCACTCCGCCGTGTTCGGCGGCGGCACCGCCACCCGCGCCGACCGCGTCGACGAGACGGTCGGGCTGATCAAGTCGGAGATCGCGCGGATGGCGGAGAGCGGCCCGACCCAGGCGGAGCTCGACGAGGCGAAGGCCTACCTCACCGGCGCCTATCCGCTGCGCTTCGATTCCTCCAGCTCGATCGCCGCCCAGCTGCTGCAGATCCAACTGGAGAAGCTCGGCATCGACTACGTCGACAAGCGCAACGCCCTGATCGAGGCGGTGACGCTCGACGACGTGAAGCGCGTCGCCGCCCGGGTGCTCGGAAACGGCGAACCGACCTTCGTCACCGTCGGGCCGTCCGGGACCTGACCGACAACGGCGGTGCGGCGCCCGGCGTGCCGCACCGCAGCTTGACGAATCGGGCCGGAACGCGCGTCATGAGGCGGTTTGGCAGTGTGCCGTGGCTGTCTCTCGGGCAAACGAGGCGGAACGCGTGATCACCCTGATCGTCAGCGGGATGGACTGCAGGAGCTGCGGCGGCGCGGTGCGCGAAGCGGTTCACTCCGTCGATCCCGCGGCCGATGTCGACGTAGACATCGAAGAGGGCCGCGTCGACATCGACACCCCCGCCCCCCTGGAACGGTTCATCCTCGCCATCGAGCGCGCCGGCTTCAACGTCGAGCACTAGATGAGCTATGCCCTCACGCTGGGTGCGCTCCGCGCATCGGCTCCGGGTGGGCGGCCCTGTGCCCTCCCCGCCTTCGCGGGCTGACGGGAGAGATCCCGCAAAGTCGTCGAAAATCCCAGCGCCAACCCCAAACTCCGCTCATTCCCGCGAAGGCGGGAATCCAGGGCCACTGTCCGCAGCATCGGCGACACCGGATGCGGACAGCGCTTGCTCGCCCTGCCTCCTACCCGCCGAGGTTTTCGTTGAGGAACGCCGTCGTGCGCGCCCATGCCTGGTCCGACGCCGCCTTGTCGTAGCGCGCCGCGTTGGTGTCGTTGTTGAAGGCGTGGTTCACCCCCTCGTAGACGAACACCTCGTAGGGCTTTCCGGCGGCGTCGAGGGCCTGGGTGTAGGCGGCGATGCCCGCGTTGATGCGCTCGTCCAGCCCGGCGTAGTGGAGGAGCAGCGGGGCCGACAGGTTGCCCACCTGATCGGCCGGCAACTGGCGGCCGTAATAGGCGACGGCGGCGGCGAGCGGCGTGCCGGCCGCGGCCAGGCGGTTGGCCCAGCCACCGCCCCAGCAGAAGCCGACCACCCCCACCTGGCCGTTGGTCGCCGGGTTGTCCGCCAGCCAGGCGACGGCCGCCTTGAGCCCCGCTTCGACATCCGCGTCGTCGAGCTGGCCGATCAGGTCGCGCGCCTGGTCCGGATCCGACGGCGTGCCGCCCTTCACCGACAGGAGATCGGGGGCGAGCGCCACGAACCCGTCGGCCGCAAGGCGGCGGGCCACGTCCTCGGTGTGCGGGTTGAGGCCACGGTTCTCGTGGATGACGATCACGGCGGGCCGCTTCTCCGCGCCCTTGGGACGGGCGAGGTACGCGCTGACCTCGGTGCCGCCGGCGTCGAAGCTCACCCGCTCCGTCTCGATGCGGCCGTCGTCCTCGGCGATGATCGCCGCCTGGGCGTAGTTGTTTTCGAGAAGCGGCAGCAGCGCGGCCGCCGCGGCGGTCCCGCCGGCAAGGCCGGCGAGCCGCGTCATGAAGCTGCGGCGGCTCATGCCTCCATGGGTGAAGGCGTCGAAGAGCTGGATGATTTCCTGGCGTATCGGCATGTCCCGTCCTCCCTGACCGGCTGGAAGGACGGAGGATAGCGGACGGCCGGCCGATCACCCGTTCAGATCGGAGTGATCGGAGCGGAGGGGACCGCCCCGCCACACGACGCGACGAACGCCCTGCGTCAGGCCGCGCCGGCGACCGGATCGACCCTCATCGTCACCTTGTTCGGATAGAAGGCGAGATAGTCCTTGATGGCGGCCACGCCGTTCAGCGGCCGCTGGTAGCTCCAGACGGCGTTGTCGATGCGGGTGCCGGCGAGCGCGATGGACCAGTAGCTGGCGTCGCCCTTGTAGGGGCAGTGGGTGGAGTGGTCCGACGGCACCAGGAAGGAGGACGCCACGTCCGCCTTCGGCACGTAATAGACCACGGGATAACTCGCCTCCTGCAGCGCGAGCGCATGCCTGGTATCGGCGACGACGGTGTTGCCGACCGTAACGGTGATGTGCCCGTCGAACGGGGTGATGGTGATCGGATGATCGCGGCTGGAATCGATCACGGTGCTCTCCTTTGGGCGAAGGCCCGGCCTTCTCAGCGCGATAAGTCGCGAGGGGCCGCGAACGTTCCACGCGATCCCCTCACGATCGAGCGAGCGCCGGAAACGCCCGAGCGGCAGGATAGAACCGATCTGCGGCCGAATGTCCTAGTCCTTGCCGTCGTCCGGGGTGTGGTCGGGCGGCAGGTCGTCATCCGACAGGATGCGCCATTTCGCGCCCTCCATGTCGTCGTACTGGCCGGCGCGCAGCGACCACAGGAAGGCCGCGAGGCCGATCAGGCCGAGGGCAAGCGCCACCGGCACGAGGATCAGCAGGATGTTCATGCCGGCACCGCCTCTCCGCCCGCCGCCGGTTCCGCCACGTCGTCCTTCGCGGCGCGCGGGACCGACTGGGCGCGGAGCGCGTTGGCGGTCACCAGCAGCGACGATCCCGACATGGCGATGGCGGCGACAAGCGGCGACGCATGTCCGGTGACGGCGATCGGCACGGCGATCAGGTTGTAGGCGAGCGCGAGGCCGAGATTCTCCGACATGATCCGCCGCGCCCGCCGGCCGATGGAAAGCGCCAGCAGGATCGGCGCCAGCCGGTCGCCCAGGAACACCACGTCGGCGGCGGCCTGGCTCAGGTCCACGGCCGACACGGGCGACATGGAGACGCTGGCGGCGGCCAGCGCCGGCGCGTCGTTGAGGCCGTCGCCCACCATCAGGACCCGGCGCCCCCGCGCCTCCAGCGCCTCCAGGGCCGCAATCTTGTCGGCGGGCTTCAGACCCGACTGCCAGTCCTCGATGCCCAGCTGTCCGGCCACCCGGGCCACCGCCGGCCCGCGGTCGCCGGAGAGGATCTTCACGTCGAGGCCGCGCCGCTTCAGCGCGGCGACCGTCTCGGCGGCATCCAAACGGAGCACCTGCTGCAGCGCCAGCACGACCGGGCGCTGCCCCTCGATGCTCAGGCCCACCAGCGTCGCATCGGGATAGCGCAGCGCGACAGCGGCCGCTTCCGCCTCCGCGCCGACGAAGGCCGGCTTGCCGAGGCGCGCCTCAAGGCCGTCGATCCGGCCCGAGACGCCGGTGCCCGCCACCTCGCGCACGTCGGTCGCCACCCTCGTCGGCCTGCCGTCGCCGGCGATCGCCAGCGAGACGGGGTGGCGCGAGCCGAAGGCCAGCGCCCGGGCGGCCTCCAGGGCCACGTCGGGCACGTCGCCGGCGTTGGCGATCCGGGCCGAGGGCGTGGTCAGGGTGCCGGTCTTGTCGAAGACGACGGTGTCGACCACCGCCAGACGTTCCAACGCATCGCCCGCGTGCAGCAGCAGGCGGTTGCGGAAGAAGGCGCCCGCCGCCGTCACCTGCACCGCCGGCACGGCGAGCGCGATGGCGCAGGGGCAGGTGATGATGAGGACGGTGATCGCCACCACCAGCGACCGCTCCACGCTGGCGCCGAGCGCCAGCCAGGCTAGGAAGGTGACGAGCGCCGCGCCATGCACGAACGGCGCGTACCAGCGCGCCACCCGGTCGGCCAGCGCCACCGATCGCGAGCGCGCGGTCATCGCCTTGTCGAGGAGCCGGTTGACCTCGTCGAGCAAGGTCCCCTCGCCCGCCGCCGCGACCCGCACGGTGAGCAGGCCTTCGCCGTTGAGCGTTCCGGCGAACACCCGGTCACCAACGCCCACCGGCTGCAGCATGGTCTCGCCGGTCACCAGCGACTGGTCGATCTCGGAGGTCCCGCCGATCACAGTGCCGTCGACGGGCACGCGCCCGCCGGCCGCCACCTGCACGAGCGCCCCGGCGCCGACCTCGGTGACCGGAACCTCGCGCAGCGAGCCGTCGTCGGCCACCAGCACCGCCGTGTCGGCGCGCAACGCCGCGAGGTTCTCGGCGAACGTCCGGGTCCGCCGCCGCATGACGTGGTCGAGCACCCGCCCCAGGAGCAGGAAGAACAGCAGCATCAGCGCCGATTCGAAATAGGTGTCCGACCCGGCCGTCAGCGTCCCGTAGAAGGAGAGGCCGAGCGCCAGGATCACCCCGAGCGCGATCGGAACGTCCATGTTCACCCGCCCGTGGCGGATGGCGTTGAAGGCGCTGAGGTAGAAGGTCTGGCCGGCATAGGCCGCCGCCGGTAGCGCGATCAGCGCCGACAGCCAGTGGAACAGCAGCCGGGTCTCGGGCGTGATGTCGGTGACGTTGCCCGACCACACCGAGACGGAGAACAGCATCACGTTCATCGCCGCGAAGCCCGAGACCGCGAGCGCGCGCAGCAGCGCGTTGCGCTCGCGGCGGAAGCTGTCGTCGATCTGGCCGCGGACGAACGGTCGCGCCTCGTAGCCGATGTCGGCGAGCGTCGAGACGATCGACCCGCCGTCGACCTCCTCGGGGCGCCAGGTGACCGCGAGCCGCCGGTTGGAGAGGTTCACCCGCGCGCGCTCGATGCCCGGCACGCCGCCCAGGCTTCGCTCGATCTTGCTCATGCAGGCGGCGCAGTGGATCCCGTCGACGGCGAGCTCCATGGAGCGCCGGCCGTCGGCCTCGGCCTGCGAAAAGGCGGTCCAGTCGCGCGCGGCGATGGTCATCGCACCTGGCCGTTCCCCGTGATGACGATGCGGTTCACCGAACGGAACGTGGCGCCGTTGCCGGCCTGCGCATCGATCGTGAGATCATACTGCCCCGCCGGCAGCGGGTCCGCGAGGCCGCCGT
Source organism: Amorphus suaedae (assembly GCF_053629675.1). Lineage (NCBI taxonomy): Bacteria > Pseudomonadati > Pseudomonadota > Alphaproteobacteria > Hyphomicrobiales > Amorphaceae > Amorphus > Amorphus suaedae. The sequence continues at coordinate 990,892 of NZ_JBRJIT010000001.1, forward strand.
AGAGGCCGACCTCGCCCTCCGACAGGCTGACCTGCCGGTCGAGCCCGGTGTGGGTGGGGCTCGCCAGCGTCGCCGTCACCGATAGGCCGGAGAGCGGCGCGCCGTCGCGGTCGTTCGCGTCGAGGCGGATCGCGACCGGGTCGGTCGGTCCGCCCGCCGAGACGCTCTCGTCCATCTCCCAGCCGAGATCGCGCTGGAGCCGCGCCGCCTCCAGGAGTTCCGGATACTCCCGGCCCGCCTGGTAGGCGCTGTTGGTGACCACGCCCGGAAAGGTGCCGACCGCCAGCCAGATCAGCACGACGTTCGCCACCGTGATGATCCCGAAGAAGCCCACCAGCCCGAGGAAGACCTTGCGGCCGGTGAGCCGGAAGCCGGTGGCGGTGTCCGCGGAAGCCGTCGTCATGTCGTTGTCCCCATGGGAAGCCGTTTCCGTGCCGCCGATCGGCGGCACACCCTATCGGTTGCCTATTTCGTCTTGAAGGTGTCCACGGCGGTGGCCCGCTCGCCGTCCTTCACGTCGACGATCTGGAACGTCACGTCGGTCGCCGGCGGGATGTCCTCGCCCGTCGGCATGAACACCAGCACGCGGATCTCGCGGCTGCGGTCTGGACCGACGGTGATGAGCGGATTGCCGTCGATGGACTGGTCGACGCCGACCGCCTCCAGCCGCGCGTCGGCGGGCAGGCCGGCGACCCGCAGCAGGAACGTCCGCTCGATCGGCCGCTTGTTGAGGAGGCGCACCGTGTAGCCGTTGCGGATGCCGCCGTCGGAGAGCTCGACGAACACCGGGTTGCGGTCGTGCAGCACGCTGATGTCGGAGAACGAGCGCGACGTGAGCGTGTAGAGCATGATGGAACCGACCAGCGCGATGATCGCCGCGTAGATGACCGTGCGGGCACGGACCATCTTGTAGATCGGCGGCTTGCCGGCGGCGCGCAGCTCCAGGTTCATGTCGGTGTCGTAGCCGATCAGCCCGGTCGGCCGGCCGATCTTCTCCATCACCGTGTCGCAGGCGTCGATGCACAGTCCGCACTGGATGCAGTCGAGCTGCAGCCCCTCGCGGATGTCGACGCCGGTCGGGCAGGCATGGACGCACTGGTAGCAGTCGATGCAGTCGCCGGCAGGCAGGCCCTTCTCCGCCCGCTTGGCCATCTCCTTCAGCGAGCCGCGCGGCTCGCCGCGGTCGGTGCGGTAGGTGACGTTGAGGGCCCATTCGTCGGTCAGCGCCGCCTGGATGCGGGGCCAGGGGCACATGTAGATGCAGACCTGCTCGCGCATCATGCCGGCGAGCGCGTAGGTGGTGAAGGTGAAGACCGCGACGAACACGTAGGTGACCATCGACGCCTGGCCGGTGAAGAGGTTCACCACCATCGTCGGCGCGTCGCCGAAATAGAGGATCCACGCGCCGCCGGTCCACATGGCGATGGCCAGCCAGAGGATGTGCTTGATCCCCTTCTTGGCGAGCTTCTGGGCCGACATCGGCTTGGCATCGAGGATCATGCGCTCGCGCCGGTCGCCCTCGATCCAGCGCTCGATCAGCATGAACAGGTCGGTCCAGACCGTCTGCGGGCAGAGATAGCCGCACCAGATCCGCCCGGCGACGGCGTTGATGAGGAACAGGCCGAGGGCCGCCAGAATCAGCAGGCCGGTGACGTAGTAGACCTCCTGCGGCCAGATCTCGATGGAGAAGAAATAGGCCCGGCGTCCGTCCAGGTCGATCAGCAGCGCCTGGTCGGGCGCGTTGATGCCCCGGTCCCAGCGCACGAACGGCAGGAAATAGTAGATGCTCAGCGTGACGGCGAGCACGCCCCACTTGATGCGCCGGAAGCGCCCGTGCACGGCCTGCGGATAGATTTTCTTCGCCGCCACGTACATGGGTGCATCGCCAGCCGCTCCGCCACCCGATGTATCGACACGCATCGTCATAACCTTCGCAATCTCTCGGCCCGCCCCGAGCCCGAACGCGGCTCTTCCGGCAATGTGGGCGCGTCGCGGCCGCCCCGCCTTGATTGGCATCAAGGGCGGGGCGCAATGCCGCAGCGCAAAAACGAGAGAAAGGAAGACCTGGTCTAGTGGTGCCGGATCCGGCCGAAACCGGCGCTAGTGGCGGCGGTTTTCGCCCACCCCGAATAGCCGCCCGCGTTCGGTGATCAGCACCGCGACCAGCGAGGCGACGGCAAAGCCGGCGAAGCCCCGGATCATCGGCTGCACCGTGCCGTCGAAGCTCTGGCCCACCAGGGTGCCGAGCACCGCACCGATGCCGGTCATGTAGGCGCCGATCAGCGACGAGCCCATGCCGGCCACGTGGCCGAGCGGCTCCATGGAGATGGCGTTGAAGTTGGGCAGGATCAGCCCGACGCAGAAGAACGCGGCGCCGAAGAAGCAGGTGAACGCCACCAGCGACAGCGGCGAGATCTCGTCCACCACCATGCAGACGAACATGATCAGCGCCATCGCCACCAGCGCGCCGTGGGACAGCCGGCGCATGCCGAGCCGCTCGACCATCGTCGCGTTGGTGAGCGAGGCGGCCGACATGAAGATCGCCACCGCGCCGAAGAAGATCGGGAACGAGCCGCCGAGGCCGAACACGCCCTGGTAGACCTGCTGGGCGGAGCTCACGTAGCCGATGAGCGCGCCGAACATGAAGCCCAGCGAGATCGCGTAGCCGACCGTCTGGCGCGTCGTCAGCACGACCTTGAACGCACCGACGAGCCCGGTGACGGACAGCGGCGTGCGGTCCTCCGGCGGGCAGGTTTCCGGCAGGCGGATGCCGGCCCAGATGAGCAGCGTCACCCCCACCAGCAGCAGGAAGGCGAACATCCAGGTCCACGGACCGAAGGCGCTGATCGCCCCGCCGACCGACGGCGCGATCACCGGCACGATGATGAACACCATCATGACGAAGGACATCACCTTGCCCATCGCCCGGCCCTCGAAGCGGTCGCGCACCATGGCGATGGCGATCACCCGCGGTCCGCCGCAGCCGATGCCCTGGACCAGCCGCCCGGCAAGCAGGTAGCCGAACTCCGGCGCCAGCATCGAGAGGACGGTGCCGAGAAGGTAGATTCCGAGGCTGAGATAGAGGATCGCCTTGCGGCCGTACCGGTCGGACAGCGGCCCGTAGATGATCTGCCCAAGCGCGAAGCCGATCATGTAGACGCCCACCACCAGCTGGCGGTGATTGACGTCGCTCACGGAGAAGGCGTCGCCGATCTCCGGCAGCGCCGGCAGCATGATGTCGACCGAGAAGGCGGTCAGCGCCATCATCAGGGCAATGATCGCGATGAATTCGACGAACGGCAGGCCGAGCGCCTCGCGGGCCTGCCGGCGGGCAGCTTCCAGCGGGTCGACGGCGGATGTTTCAGGATTTCGCATAGGTTCTGATACCCGGTCTCCGGCATTCTCGCCATGCGCGCACCGGATTGCTCCCCCACCCGCGCTGCATGGCGATAGTGTCACCAGCGTCACGAACCGGCGCGTCAGATGGCCGGTTTCGCCAGGCTGGCGGCGGTGCCGGTGAGCGGATTGGACGGATCGAAGCCGTAGCCGAACGTCTCGAAGCGCAGCGACAGCGCGTCCACCAGAAGCAGCTTTCCGACCAGGCCGGAGCCGATGCCGAGGATCTCCTTGAGCACCTCCAGCGCCTGCAGCGTGCCGACAAGGCCGGTGAGCACGCCGAGGATGCCGGCCTCCGCGCAGGTGGGGATGATGCCGGCCGGTGGTGCCTTGGGAAACAGGCACCGGTAGGTGGGGTTCGGGGTGCCGTCCGGCGCGGTCTCGAAGGGTCGCAGCGTCGTCAGCGATCCGTCGAAGCGGCCGACCGCCGCCGTCACCAGCGGGCGCGCCTCGCGGCAGCATGCGTCCGAGACGGCGTAGCGCGTGGCGAAGTTGTCCGACCCGTCGGCGACGATGTCGTAGCCGCGCACCAGCTCCCCGGCATTGTCGTCGGTCAGCCGCACGACATGCGCCACGACGCTGACGTTGGGGTTGAGGTCGGCGACGGCATCGGTGGCGGAGGCGACCTTCGTGCGGCCAACGTCGGTGGTGCCATGCAGGATCTGCCGCTGCAGGTTCGACAGCGCCACCGTGTCGTCGTCGACGATGCCGATGGTGCCGACGCCGGCGGCGGCCAGGTACTGGATCACCGGCGAGCCGAGCCCGCCTGCCCCGATCACCAGCACCCGCGCGGCCTTCAGCTTCTGCTGACCCGGGCCGCCGACCTCGGGCAGCACCAGGTGGCGGGCATAGCGTTCGATTTCGTCCGGGGAAAAGCTCATGCCCTGATCTGACCACGCCGGCCGCCCGGGTCAAGCGCGCCGCGAGCCCGGCTGCTGTCGCACAGATTCAGAATTTCGGTAGAAGTATCTGAAAAGGCGAAGCTTAACCGAGAGGCGAACGGCGCTCAGGATCGCGACGACAGACCGCCGGTCGAGCCGAAGCCGCCGCCGCCGCGCGCCGTGTCCGGCAGCGTGTCTGCCTCCTCGATGGGCACCTGCAGCACCGGCGCCACGACGAGCTGGGCGATGCGGTCGCCGCGCGCGATGGTCACCGGCTCGGCGCCGAGGTTGACCAGCAGCACCCCCACCTCGCCGCGATAGTCGGCATCGATGGTGCCGGGGGCGTTCAGCACGGTCAGGCCGTGCTTCGCCGCCAGCCCCGAGCGCGGGCGGACCTGGCCCTCGGTTCCGGCCGGCAGGGCGATCTGCAGCCCGGTCGGCACCTGCACCCGCGCACCGGGCGCCACCGTCAGCGGGGCGTCCACGGCAAGCGCGGCCACCAGGTCGAGGCCGGCGGCCGATGCGGTCTGATAGGCCGGCAGCGGCAGGCCGGCCGCATGGGGCAGCCGGCGGACGACGAGGCTCGGAGGGGTGCTCATGCGAAATCCATCACTCGGTGAGCGTTCGGGCCGCCAGCCGGTCCGCGATCAGCGCCACCAGACGGGTCGCGACGTCGTCCTTGGAGAGCTTCGGCCACGGGTCGACCCCCTCGGCGCTGACGATGCGCACGGTGTTGTCGACGCCGCCCATCACGCCGGTCGCGGGGCTCACGTCGTTGGCGACGATCAGGTCGGCACCCTTGCGGGCGAGCTTCGCGCGCGCGTTGTCGATGAGGTCGTTGGTCTCGGCGGCGAACCCGACGACGAGGCGCGGACGCAGGGTGTGGTGGCGGCCGATCGAGGCGAGGATGTCGGGGTTCTCGACGAGCTCGAGGGTCGGCGGCGCGCCATCGGCCTGCTTCTTGAGCTTCCGTTCGGACGAGCTTGCGACGCGCCAGTCGGCGACGGCGGCGGCCATCACGGCCACGTCAACCGGCAGCGCCGCCTCGACAGCCGCCAGCATCTCGGCGGCGCTCTCGACATTGACGACGGAGACGCCGGCGGGCGGCGCGATCTCGACGGGGCCGCTGACCAGGGTGACGTCGGCGCCCGCCGCGGCAGCGGCGGCGGCGATCGCGTGACCCTGGCGGCCGGACGACCGGTTGGCGAGATAGCGCACGGGATCGATGGGCTCGTGGGTCGGCCCGGAGGTGACCAGCACGCGCCGGCCGGAAAGCCGCTTCGGGGCGCCGATCAGCGCCGGCCCGGACCCGAGCGCCGTTTCGATCGCGGCGAGGATGTCCATGGGCTCCGCCATGCGCCCGACGCCCGCCTCGCCGCGCTCCGCCATCGCGCCCACTCCCGGCCCGACGATGCGAACGCCATCGGCGCGGAGCTGGTCCATGTTGCGGCGGGTAGCCGGGTGCTCCCACATGCGCGGGTTCATCGCCGGGGCGATCAGCACCGGCTTGTCGGTGGCCAGCAGCGCCGTCGTCGCCAGGTCGTCGGCATGGCCGCCGGCCATCTTCGCGATCAGATCGGCGGTCGCCGGCGCCACCACCAGGAGGTCGGCCTCGCGCGACAGGCGGATGTGGCCGATGTCGCTCTCGCGGGTGAGGTCGAAGAGATCACGGTGGACCGGTTCGCCGGCGATGGCGCCGACGCTCAGCGGCGTGACGAAGGCCTCGGCGGCCGGCGTCATGACCGGGACGACGGTCGCCCCCCTCTCCTTCAGGCGACGGATCAGCTCGAGCACCTTGTAGGCCGCGATGCCGCCGGCGATGACGAGCAGGATGCGCTTGCCGGCAAGCATGGTTCGGCCCTCGGGCGACACGACGCGAAACCCGGTCAGAAGCCGCCGCTGGTGAAGCTCCGCGGCGCGGCGGAGACGACGCGGCTGTTCCCGCCGCCGACTTCGTACACGGCCAGCCCACGCTGGCTGCGTCCATCAGCGAGGAAGCGGAAGATGCCGTCGACGCCGAGGAAGCCGTCCGAATTGGTCAGCATCTCGTCGGTGAAGGCACCGGCGCTGCGGGCGCGGACCAGCCCGGCGGCCAGGCTCGTCGCGTCATAGGCGAGCGAGGCGGTGCGCGGCGGGGCCGAACCGTACTGGCGCTGGTACTTGGCGGCGAACGCCTCGTAGCCCTTGCGCTGGGGCGCCGGATACCAGCTCCCCGTCAGCGCCTGCGCCTGCAGGACGTTCGGGTTGTCCCACTGGCCGGAGCCGAGAAGCTTGGCGCTCGACAGGCCGGCTTCCGACAGCGCGGCCGCGAGGATCTGCGGGTCCTGACCGCCGTTCGGCATGAACACCGCGTTGACCGAGCCCTTGGCGGCGATGGCGCGCGCCTTGGCGGCCATGTCGGCCGGGTCCGGCTTGTAGCGTTCCACCGCGACGACCTGACCCTTGGTGCGGGAGACGGCTTCGCGGAAGGCGGCTTCCATCACCAGGCCGTAGCCGTTGTCGGGCACGAGGGCGGCGAACGACGTGCGGCCCTGGGAGGCGGCGTAGGAGATGATGCGGTCGGCATCCTGGCGCGGCAGGAAGCTGAGCAGGTAGACGCCGCGGCGCGCGACGGTCGCATCGGTGGAGAACGCGATGATGGGCACGCCCGCCTGGCGCGCCGGCACCGAGGCGCCGGCCACCGCGGAGGAGAACACCGGTCCGAGCACCAGCTTGGCGCCCTCGCCGATGGCGCCCTGGGCGGCATCGCGGCCACCCGTGTCGGTACCGCCGGTATCGCGCACGAGGATGCGGATGTCGGAATTGGGGAAATCGTTCATCGCCAGCGCGGCGGCGTTGCGGAACGCGGTCGCGAGGCCCGAGGCCTCGCCGCCGGCCGACATCGGAAGCAGCAGCGCCACCGGCACCGAGCCGGAACCCAGCACCTCGCCACGCGGCTGCGCCGTCGGCTGGGTGGGCTGAACCGGCGTCTGCGGCCCGGTGGGCGAGCTGACACACGCGGCGACCAGAGCCGCGACGCCGACGACGGCCCCGAGACGGGCGAGAACGGCGAACCGGTGCGACCGGAGGCTAGTCATGACGAACGGATCCTCTCCCGAGCCTTGCGCGTCCCCCCGAACCCGGCGCAGGGTCTCTGGGGGATTGGCCCCACCAAACACCGGTGAATGCGGATCCGCAAGGGGTTCGTCTTCCAATAGTTACAAAGCCCTATGACCGAATCGCGACGAACGCCGAACTTTTCCATCGACAGCGCCCGCTTCGATGCCCCGCCGCTCGACCCGGGGCTGTACATCGTCGCAACCCCGATCGGGCACCTGGACGACATCACCCTCCGCGCCCTGAAAACGCTGGCCGCCGCGGAAGTGGTGTACTGCGAGGACACCCGCGTCACCCGGGTGCTGCTCGACCGCTACGGCATCCGCACCAAGACCTCCAGCTACCACGAGCACAACGCGGTCAAGCAGCGGCCGAAGATCCTCGAACGGCTGGCCGCCGGCGAGGCGATCGCGCTGGTTTCCGACGCCGGCACGCCGCTGGTCTCCGATCCGGGCTTCCGGCTGGTGGAGGAGGTCGCGGAAGCCGGACACCGGGTGTTCCCGATTCCCGGCGCGTCGGCCCTGACCGCCTCGCTGATGGCGGCGGGCCTGCCCACCGACACGGTCGTCTTTCTCGGCTTCCTGCCCTCGAAATCCGGGCCGCGCCGCCGCCGGCTTGAGACGTTTTCGCGCCAGCCGGCGAGCCTCGTCTTCTACGAATCGCCGAACCGGCTCGCCCAAGCACTGGTGGAGGCGGCCGAGATCTGCGGCTCCGAGCGCCCCGCCGCGGTCTGCCGCGAGCTCACCAAGCGCTTCGAGACCATCTCGCGCGGCACGCTGGGCAGCCTGTGCGAGACCTATCCCGCCGACACCAAGATCAAGGGCGAGATCGCCGTGGTGATTTCCCCGCCGGAGGAAGAGGCCGTCAGCGAGGCCGACGCGGAGGACCTGCTGAAGGCCGCCCTCGCCCGGCTGCCGGCCGGCAAGGCCGCCGCCGAGGTCGCCCGCATCACCGGCCGCGATCGCCAGGAGCTGTTCCGGCTGGCGCTGTCCTTCAAGGACGCGCCGGCCGGCAGCAGCGGCGGCGAGGCCTGAGAATGGCCGCCGCGCCGTCCCGCCGGCGGGCCTACCGCCTGGGGCTCGCGGCGGAGACCCGCGCGGCGCTGGCGCTGATGGTCAAGGGATACCGGATCATCGGCCGGCGGGTGCGCACCGGCGCCGGCGAGATCGACCTCGTCGCCGTGCGCGGCGCCACCGTCGCCATCGTCGAGGTGAAGGCGCGCGCCGAGACCGCCGCCGCGCTGGAGGCCGTCGGCCCCGGATCGCAGGCACGGCTCGTGCGCGCCTCGGCCGCCTGGCTGGCGCGCAATCCCCGCTACGGCAACCACACCATCCGTTTCGACATCGTCGTGGTGCGGCCGGCCCGCTGGCCGATGCACCTGGTCAGCGCCTTCGACGCGAGCCGCTAGCCGGTCGCGTCCCGGCACTCGCCGTCTGGACCCGCCCTCCAATCTGGCGCATCAAGAACCCAACCGGGCCCGCGCGGCCCCTGACAGCGTTTTGGAGACCAGCATGACCCTCAAGGTCGCGGTCCAGATGGACCACATCGAAACGATCAAGATCGCAGGCGATTCCACCTTCGCGATGCTGCTGGAGGCCCAGGCCCGCGGCCACGCCCTCTTCCACTACACCACCGACCGGCTGGCCCAGACGGCAGACGATCTGGTCGCAGCCCTTGAGCCGCTGACCGTCAAGGACGAGGTCGGCGCCCACTTCACCCTCGGCGCGCCGGTGCTCACCTCGCTGAAGGACGTCGACGTCGTCCTGATGCGCCAGGACCCGCCTTTCGACCTCGCCTACATCACCGCGACCCACATGCTGGAGCGCATCCATCCGGGCACGCTGGTGGTCAACGACCCGGCCGCCGTGCGCAACGCGCCGGAAAAGCTGTTCGTCATGCGCTTTCCGGAGCTAATGCCGCCGACGCTGATCACCCGCGACCGCGCCGCCATCGACGCCTTCCGGGCCGAGCACGGCGACATCGTCATGAAGCCGCTGTTCGGCGCCGGCGGCCAGGCGGTGTTCCGGCTGACGGCCGACGACCTCAACTACGGCTCGCTCTACGACTTCTTCGCCGCGACCTTCCGCGAGCCCTGGGTGATCCAGCGCTTCCTGCCGAAGGTGAGCGAAGGCGACAAGCGCATCATCCTGGTCGACGGCGAGTTCGCCGGGGCCGTCAACCGAGTCCCCCAGAAGGGCGACCTGCGCTCCAACATGGTGCGCGGCGGTGCCGCGGCGGCGACCGAGCTGACCGAGCGCGAACGCGAGATCGTCGCCACCGTCGGCCCGGCGCTGCGCGAGGAGAAGATCCTGTTCGCCGGAATCGACGTGATCGACGGCAACCTCACCGAGATCAACGTCACCTCGCCCACCGGCATCCGCGCCATCGCCCGCCTGGGCGGCCCGGACGTCGCGGCGATGATCTGGGACAAGATCGAGGCCGACCGGGGCTAGACGCCGCCGGCCACGATCCCCGGTCCGGCCACCGCTCGTGGCCGGATCGCCCGCTACAGCACGGCCTCCCGGAACCGCGTCGCGGCCCAGTCGAGGAAGACGCGCAGCCGGGGTGCGAGCTGGCGGTTCTGGGGATAGAGCGCCGACAGCAGCGTCGGCGGCGGCGGAAAGTCCGGCAGCACCTCCACGAGCCGGCCCGCCGCGAGATCGTCGGCGAAGCGGTAGCGCGGGGCCTGGAAAAGCCCGAAGCCGAGCCGCGCCAGCTCCGGCGCGGTGTCGGAATCGTTGACGGTGACACGCCCGCCGAGCACCACATGGCGCACCTTGCCCCCGACGGTGAACTCCAGCGGCATCACCTCGCGCGTCCTGGAGGACACGAAGCCCACCATTTTGTGGCCATCGAGGTCGTCGGTCGTTTGGGGCGTCCCGTATCGCTCCAGATAGCCGGGGCTTGCCACCGTCATCTCGTCGATCAGCCCGAGGCGGCGCTGGATCATGCCGCTGTCGCCGGGATCGCCCGCCCGGATCACGCAGTCCACGCCCTCGCGGACCATGTCCACCAGCCGGTCGCCCTGGCCGAGGTGAAGATCGATCTCCGGATACCGCTCGAGGAAGGCCGGCAGCCCCGGCAGCAGGAACGTGCGGGTGAGCAGCCCGTGCGCGTCGACGCGCAGGAGCCCGCGCGGCGCGGCGCCCTTGAGCGCGCTTTCGGCCTCGTCGAGGTCGGCCAGGATGGTGAGGCAGCGGCGATGGTAAGCCTCGCCGTCGAGCGTCGGCGCCACGTGGCGCGTCGTGCGGTCGAGCAGGCGCGTGCCCAGGTGCGCCTCGAGCGCTTTCATGGCCGCCGTCGCGGTGGAGCGCGGCACGCCGAGATCGGCGGCCGCCGCGGTGAAGCTGCCCCGTTCCACGACACGGACGAACAGGCGGATGCGATCGAGATGGTCCATGCGCCATTGTTCGCAGAACCGGAATACTGATGGCAAGACCGGGGTGATTATCTCTCCGGGCCAGGTGGCTATCTCCTGTCCGAAGCCAATGGAGAGTGCCATGACGAACCACCCACACCCCGTCGCCATCGTCACCGGGGCGTCGCGCGGCATCGGAGGCGCCACAGCCCGGCGGCTCGCGGGCGACGGGTTCGCCGTCGTCGTCAATTTCGTCAGGGGCCGCGACGCCGCCGAGGCCGTTGTTCGCGACATCGAGGCGGCGGGCGGCCAGGCCGTTTCCGTGCAGGCCGACATCGGCGCGCCGGACGGGGCCGCCCGCCTTTTCGACGCCGCCGAGCAGGCGTTCGGAGGCGTCGACGTCCTGGTCAACAACGCCGGCATGATGACCCTCGGCCCGATCGCCGAGGTCGCCGACACCGACCTCGAGGCCCAGGTCGCCCTGAACCTTCTGGGCGTCGCCCGCGGCATGCGGGAAGCGGCGCGTCGCCTGCGCGACGGCGGCCGCATCGTCAGCTTTTCCTCCAGCGTGGTCGGCCTCTACCAGCCCGGCTACGGCGTCTACGCCGCGACCAAGGCGGCCGTGGAGGCGCTGACCCACGTGCTGGCGAAGGAACTCGGACCCCGCGGCATCACGGTCAATGCCGTGGCGCCCGGGCCGGTCGAGACGGACTTCTTCCTGGCCGGCAAGAGCGAGGAGCAGGTGCGCGCCATCGCCAACATGAACCCGTTCAAGCGCCTCGGGCAGCCGGACGACATCGCGGAGGTCGTCGCCTTCCTGGCCGGGCCCGAGGGCCGCTGGGTGAGCGGCCAGGTCGTCCGCGCCAACGGCGGCGTCGTCTGAGCACGCCGCACCATCCGCCGATCGACTGCCGGTCGCTTAGCCGACCGGCCAGTCCCCGCCCCTGACACTCCTAGCCACCGCAAACCCCAAAAGGAGACTTCCATGCCCTTCGCCAACATCAAGGTTCCCCAGGCCGCCCTGTCCCGTGCCCAGAAGGAAGAGATCGTCCACCGCGTCACCGCGCTGTTCGTCGACTACTTCAGCGAGGCCGCCCGGCCTCACTGCATGGTGCTGATCGAGGAGGTGCCCGACGGCGGCTATGGCCGCGCCGACGAGGTGTTCGTCATTCCCGAGGCGTATCGGGCCAAGGACTAGTCCCTTCTCCCGGCGGCCGCGGCGGTTCGCGCCGCGGCCGGCCCCCGCCGCAACCGGTGAGGGATCAGGGAGATCCGGGTCCCCGTCTTTCAGTCCACCGTCAGCACGATCTTCCCCTGGATGTGGCCACGCTCGGCCCGCTCGTGCGCCTTGCCGGCCTCGGCCAGCGGATAGGTGCTGTCGATCGCCACGCGGACGGTGCCGTCGGCCAGCAGCCGCCCGACCTCAGCAAGCTGCGCGCCGCTGGAGCGAACCTGCGTCGCCGACACCGTCACGCCCAGATTCTTCGCCTCCTCGGCGGCGGAAAAGCCGAGCGGAAAGATCGGGAACAGGGCACCGCCTGGCTTGAGCGTCTGCAGGAAGCGCCCGGTCGTCGGGCCACCCGCGGCATCGACCACCAGATCGACGTCGCGGACGACCTCCTCGGGAACGCGCGTCGTGTAGTCGATGAAGTCGCCGGCGCCGAGATCGCGCAGGAATGCTTCGTTACGCCCCGAGGCCACCGCGATCACACGCGCCCCCCGCCACCGGGCGAGCTGCACGGCGAAGTGACCCACGCCGCCCGCCGCGCCATTGACGAGGACGCTCCTGCCCTGAAGCGGCACCGGCTCGTGCCGGTACGGCTGCAGCGGGTTCGGCGCGTCGTGGCCCAGCGCGATCAGGAACTGCCACGCGGTGAGCAGCGACATCGGGGCGCCGGCGGCGTGCACGTGGTCGAGACCGGCCGGCTTGCGGGCGGCTTCCGACGCGGAAACGGTCACGTATTCGGCGTATGCCCGGCTCTCGCCGAACATGCCGTCCGGAAAGCGGACCATCGCGTAGACCTCGTCGCCGACGGCAAGATCCGTCACGTCGTCGGCCGTGGCGGCCACCTCCCCCGACACGTCGGTTCCCAGGATCAGGGGGAAGTCGCCCTGCGGCCGCCATTCGGGAGGAAGCGCCTTGTAGCCTTCGCGCAGGTACCAGTCGGGCGGATTGAGCCCGACCGCGCGGACGCGGACCAGAACCTCGCCCGCCTTCAGCCGGGGGATCGGAGCCGCCTCGTAGCGCAGCACCTCGGGCCCGCCGAACGCATGCTGCCGCACCGCCATCATCGTCTCAGTCGCCATCGCTTTCCCCTTTGACACGCCTGCCCTATGCTCATACCGGAGCAGTGATCCGAATATCCGGATCACTGCTCCGCTTTTCAAGAGGCTACCGTGCGCGCCGACGCCAGAAAGAACTACGAGCACCTGCTGGACGTCGCGCGGGAGGTGATCACCGAACAGGGCGCCGACGCCTCGCTGCGCGACATCGCGCGCAGGGCGGGCGTGGGTCTGGGCACGCTCTACCGGCACTTTCCGCAGCGCGAGGCGCTGCTCGACGCCCTGCTGCGCGCCCGCTTCGACGAACTGACGGTGCGGGCGAGCGAGCTGGAGCGATCGAAGGTTCCCGACGAGGCGCTGATCGCGTGGCTGCACGAAGCCGTGGCCGTCGCGCACGCCTACAGGGGCGCGATCGATTCCATGGTGGCGGCCATCGCCGACCCGGGCTCCGCGCTCCACGCCTCCTGCCACACCATGCGGGCGGCGGGGACGCGCCTTCTCGTCCGCGCCCAGGAACAGGGCCACGCCCGCGCCGACATCGACGGCACGGACCTGTTCGCCCTGCTGGGGGCACTCGCCTGGATGCGCGATCAGCGGGCGCTCGCGCCCCGCGCCGAACGCCTGTTCGATCTCATCGCCGGCGCCCTCCTCAAGGGGGACTGAGCCCCGCGCCCCCGCTCACCAGGGAACCGTGCGGCCGAGATAGTCGAGATAGTCCAGGCCCGGTCTCTCGCGCTTCGACAGCAGGACGTTGACGAGGCTCGGCACGCTCTCCTCGATGCTGAGCCGGCCGTCCGGGCCGCCCAGATCGGTGCGCACCCAGCCGGGCGCCATCAGCACCATCGGGCGCGCCGTCGCCGCCTTGCGCGCCGCATAGCTCCGCATGAACATGTTCAGCGCCGCCTTGCTGCCCCGATAGACCTCGCGCATGCCGGTCTCGTTGTTGCCGACGCTGCCCTGCCCGGACGACATCACGCCGATCAGCCCGGTCGCGGCGACGGTGTCCTCGAGGCTCTCGATGACCCGCATGGGGCTCAGGGCATTCGTCACCATCACGCGCACAAACTCGTCCGTCGTCACCTCCGCGATCGTTTCCGACGGATCGTTGCTGACCCCGGCGTTGACGAACAGGATATCGAACGCCCTGCCCAACAGGCGGTCGCGGAGCGCAGCGACCTGGTCCGGCACGCAGATGTCGACCTTCTCGATCTCCACCCGGCCTTCGAACGCATCCGCCAGGTCGTGCAGCCTGGTGCGGGCATCGCCGCGCACCGTGCCGACGACGCGCCAGCCCTTCTTCAGGAACTCTGCGGCCATGGCGTGGCCCAGGCCGCGGGACGCGCCGATAAGAAGGATTGTGCCGGCGGGGGCGATGGAATCGGCTGCGGTCTGCATGGCTGATGTCTCCGTTTCTGCGGTTCGCCGGAGATAGGCGTCGCCACCCGGCTTGCGCCAGACGCACGGCAGGCAAAGAATAGTTGCATCAAACGCCATGCCTGGCGCCGCGCCCGGGAAGCCACCGTCATGACCGAGGTCGATCTCAACCTGCTCGTCGCGCTGGACGCGCTGCTTGCCGAGGGAAGCGTGACGGGCGCCGCCCGCCGCCTCGGCCTGAGCACCTCCGCCATGAGCCGGACGCTCGCCCGGCTGCGCGCGTCAACCGGCGACCCGCTTCTGGTGCGCGCCGGCAGAGGGCTCGTGCCGACGCCGCGCGCCGCCGAGATGCGCGACCACGTCCATGAGCTGGCGCGCGACGCGCGTGCGGTCCTCCAGCCGCGGGTCGCCGAGCTGGATCTCGCCTCGCTCGAAATGACGTTCACCGTGCGGGCCAGCGAAGCGTTCCTGGAATTCCTGGCGACGCCCGTCGTGGCCGCCGTCGTCGAGGCCGCGCCCGGCGTCCGCCTCCGCTTCGCGCCCAAGCCGAACAAGGACGCGGCGCCGCTTCGGGAAGGCCTGATCGATCTGGAGATCGGCGTCCTCGGAACGGCCGCGCCGGAGATCCGCACCCGGTTCCTGCTCGACGACAGGCGCGTCGGCGTGGCGCGTGCCGGGCATCCGCTGCTGACGGGCGCCGGGGTCACGGCGGAGCGCTATGCGGCCTGCGGCCATGTCGTGGCATCCCGGACGGGCGACGTCATCGAGCCGGTGGACGGCGCGCTTTCGGCACTCGGCCTGACGCGGCGCATCCGCGTCGTGGTGCCCGGCTACCCGGACGCCATGCGGATCGCGCGCGCCTCGGACCTCGTCGCGATCGTGCCCCGCTCGTGCCTCGGCAACCGCCTGACGACCGACCACGGCGCGCTCGACGGCCTCGCAAGCTTCGACCTCCCCGTCCCCACGCCGGAATTCAAGGTCTCGGCGATGTGGCATCCCCGCGTGGACGCCGACCCGGCGCATCGCTGGTTGCGCGACACCGTCATGTCCGTCTGCCGGACGGCCTATCCGAGGTGATCCCGGCCGCGCGGCACGATCCTCCCGATCCCAGCCATCCGCGGTTGTTCTCATAATGTTCTTGCGCGACTTTCGGCCATCCGCTACTTTTGATTGCGGATCGGCCGGGAGGGTTGCAGATGGTCTCGCACGTGACGACGGTGGCGTTTCAGGGGGTCGAGGCCGTGCCGGTGGACGTGCAGGTCCAGATCGGTCCGGGCACCGTCGCCTTCACCATCGTCGGCCTGCCCGACAAGGCGGTGGCGGAAAGCCGCGAGCGGGTGCGCTCGGCGCTGATCGCCTCCGGCCTGTCGCTGCCGCCCAAGCGCATCACCGTCAATCTCGCCCCCGCCGACCTGCCGAAGGAAGGCAGCCACTACGACCTGCCCATCGCGGTCGGGCTGATGGCCGCCATGGGTGTCGTGCCGGCCGACCAGGTGCTCGATTACGTGGTCCTGGGCGAGCTCTCGCTCGACGGCACGATCGCGCCCGTGGCCGGGGTGCTCCCGGCGGCGATCGGCGCCAACGCGCTTTCGAAGGGGCTGATCTGCCCGTCGGCGTGCGGGCCCGAGGCGGCGTGGGCGTCCGGCGACATGGCGATCCTGGCGCCGCGCAGCCTGATCGCGCTCGCCAACCACTTCAAGGGCACCCAGGTGCTGTCGCGGCCGGACCCGAAGGTGCGCGAGGACGGCGCTCCCCTGCCCGACCTCGCCGACGTGAAGGGCCAGGAGACCGCCAAGCGCGCGCTGGAGATCGCCGCCGCCGGCGGCCACAACCTCCTGATGGTCGGGCCGCCTGGCTCCGGCAAGTCGATGCTCGCCCAGCGCCTGCCGTCGATCCTGCCGCCGCTGGCGCCACGCGAACTGCTGGAGGTCTCGATGGTCCAGTCGATCGCCGGCCAGCTCGGCGAGGGCCGGCTGTCGGCGCGGCGGCCGTTCCGCGCCCCCCATCATTCCGCCTCCACCGCGGCGATGGTCGGCGGCGGCGTCCGGGCGCGTCCCGGCGAGGTGTCGCTCGCCCATCTGGGCGTACTCTTCCTCGACGAGCTGCCGGAGTTCGCGCCGCCGGTGCTGGATGCGCTGCGCGAGCCGCTGGAGACCGCCCGCGCCGTCATCGCCCGCGCCAACCACCGGGTCAGCTACCCCGCGCTGTTCCAGCTCGTCTGCGCCATGAACCCGTGCCGCTGCGGCTACTACGGCGAGCCCGGCCACCAGTGCCGGCGCGGCGACCGCTGCGCGGCCGACTACCAGGCCCGCCTCTCCGGCCCGTTCCTCGACCGCATCGACGTCCGCATCGACGTGCCCGCCGTCACCGCCTCCGACATGGCGATGCCGTCGCCGGCCGAAGGCTCCCGCGAGGCCGCCCTCCGGGTCGCCGCCGCCCGCGCCATCCAGCGGGCCCGCTTCGCCGAGCTCGGGGTGAGCGCCCGCACCAACGCCGAGTGCGGCCCCCGCCTCATCGAGGAGATCGCGGCGCCCGACCCGGATGGCGCCCGGCTGCTTCGCGACGCCGCCGACGCCATGCACCTGTCGGCGCGCGGCTACCACCGCGTCCTCAAGGTCGCCCGGACGCTCGCCGACATGGAGGGCGCGCGGACCGTCGGCCGGCTCCATCTGGCCGAGGCACTCGCCTACCGGCAGGCGGGCCCGCGCATGGCGATCGCCGCCTGAGACGCCCCCGCGTCCCGCCGACCCCGGGGTCGGACGGGCCGACGCTCAAGTTTATGGTAAACGTGAATTTAACCATATAAATTATTGAAAAATAACAATATTATTTCGGAATATAAGATTGTCCCTGATGTGTTTCACGGTCGATTCTGGTCGGCTGTTCCTCGCGATCATCCCGGCGCCGAAGGCGGCGGCAGAAATGACTTTGGTCCACGTCCGGCTGCGACCGGGGGCGCGGCGTCGGGGTGGGAACCGGCGGACAGGTTCGCGGCGAAGAGAGTTGCTTTGCCGGCTTACCTTCCGGCGAACGGAGGTCCCGGCCGCGGCTTTACGAGACGGGTGACTGGCCGCTCCGATCGTCCGAACCGGCGGCTCTGTTCGCGCGGGTGATGGGCCGATGCCATCCGGCAGAGTGGCCTGCCTGCGAGCGATGTTGGCAGGCTTGCGGGCGATCTTGCGAGCGTCTCGTGCGGCGCCACCAACGACGCCCGCCCCGCCCGACCGGGCTCGGGAGGACGGTCGGGCGGACCCGTCGTGCAAACGATGCCTTGCTGCCGGACGACCTTCCGACGGGCGACCTGCTGACGGGCGTCCTGCCGCCGGGGGGAGTACTGTCGGGGAATGCTGTTGGGGCAGTGCTGTCGGCAATGCAGATATGGGCGCCCGGCCAACCGGCCCCTTGCGGGGGACCGCCTTGCGGACGGACGCCGCGTTGATGGACGACCTGCCGCCGGGCACCTTGCTGCCGGGCCGGCCGGCGGGCGGGTCCCTGCACTTCCCTTCGCAGCCGCATGCACGCGCGCTTGTGCCCGCCCATGCGCACCGCGCTGGCGCGCGCACCTGACTGCGCGATCGTGCACGAATTTGCGCGAAACTGCGCACGGAGGTCGGCGTGCACAGCGAACGGCGTGAGGACCGCGTGCGCGGCGCCTCGGCGCCGAAATGAAGGGCGCGGGAGCGCGTCCGAGGGCCGTCGCCATCGCCAACGGAAAGAGTGCCGGACGGGTGTCCGCTCCAGAGGGCTTCAGTCGCAGCATCCGGCACGACCGGCCTCTGATGCCGTCGCGACCTCCCACGCGCTCGAGACCTTCGTCATCGACAACGCGCCGGAAGGCGGGGCGGAACAGGCCGGCGAGCGAACGGTGCTGCCCAATCAGGGCCGGCGATCACAGGCGCTGAGGTTTGCCCTCTGCGGGGGAGTGGAAAGTCCGCGGGTCCGGCGGTGGCCGGCCTGCACGCGTCCACAAGGGCTGAGCTGCGTTCGGCGCCGACGGCGGCTCGGATCCCGACGGCCTCGCGATGCAGGGCCTCTGACCCAACGGTAGGCAGGGCCCGACCCTCTCGGCCGGTTTCATCGCCCTAAGGTGCCGCCCTGGCATAGGGCAAGCGGCTCTCAGGTGCTGGCGCGCCTCGGCCCCAGCCAATGCCATCAGGTGCCATAGTCCTAGTCAGCGCGCTCCTTGAGCACGGCGGCTCTCGGGTACGGGCACCCCGTGCTCGGGGGCTCACGATCTCAGGTGGCGTCGTCCACCAACCTCAATCCCACGACTGTCAGATACCCGTCCCTCCCGGCCCTTGCACGTAGCGCGCAGGCAAGGATGACCCGACCCCTGGCCGCCTGACGGACTCCGGTTTCGGGTTCCTCACACGGGCGGGCCTCATGTGCCCTGCCCTATCCCCTAGGTAACCGGCCGAGCCCGCTTCCGTCAGGTGCCGTAGACCTGGTCGGCGCGTTCCTCGAAGGCGGCGGCGAAGCGGCGGAAGGCGCGGTCGAAGACCGAGCCCATCACGGCGGACAGCGCCCGGCTCTTGAACTCGTAGCTGATGAAGAAGCCGACCTCGGAATGGCCCTCGTCGATGGGCTTGAAGGTCCAGCGGTTCTCCATGTGGCGGAACGGGCCGTCGAGATATTCCACCGAGATCGTCCGGTTCGCCCGGTCGAGCACCACCCGGGAGGTGAACGTCTCGCGGATGAAGCGGTAGGCGACCGTCATGTCGGCGATCAGCAGCTCGGTGCCGTCGTCCTGCTCGCGGCGGCCGCGCACGGTGAGCGACTGGCACAGCGGCACGAAGCCCGGATACTTGTCGACGTCCGCGACGAGGTCGAACATGTCCTCGGCGGAGTGGGCGACGCGGCGTGTGGTCTCGAAGTGCGGCATGGGGCGGCAGCGGTTCCTGTACGATCCCTGGAGCAACCCGCCGGCGGTGAGCATGTTCCGTTCCGGCCGAAACCCGGCCGAAGAGGCGTGCCCAACCGATTGACCCCGCACCCTTTCCGCGACGACCGGGCCGGTCGGCGCGGTCGGAAAGGGCCCTGGCGCGCCGGCGCGATGCCCGATGTGTCCTTCGTCGATTTACGAGCCCCGGGCGGCAAGAGTCCACCCGGGGCGGGGATTTGGCGTGCAACCCGCGTGCCGGTCGGCGCGGGGATCGGCACATTCGTCGGCGCGTGCGCCCTGCCCGGCTTAGCGCCGGCGGGTCCGCCGCGCCCTGAAACCGGGAGCGAGGAGGTCCCGCCCCAAGCCGCGGCTCAGGCGGCGCCGATCTTCGCGTCGCGGGCGGCGCGCAGGCGCTCGAAGTCCTCGCCGGCGTGGTGGGACGAACGGGTGAGCGGGCTGGAGGAGACCATCAGAAAGCCCTTGGTGTAGGCGATGGTCTCGAACGACTTGAACTCCTCCGGCGTCACGAACCGGATGACGGCGTGGTGCTTGCGGGTCGGCTGCAGGTACTGGCCGATGGTGAGGAAGTCGACGTCGGCGGAGCGCAGGTCGTCCATCAGCTGGAGCACCTGGTTCCGCTCCTCGCCGAGGCCGACCATGATGCCGGACTTGGTGAACATGCCCGGATCGAGCTGCTTCACCCGGTCGAGCAGCCGGATCGAGTGGTAGTAGCGGGCGCCCGGACGGACCGTCAGGTACAGGCCCGGCACGGTCTCCAGGTTGTGGTTGAAGACGTCGGGACGCGCTTCCACGACGCGCTCCAGCGCGCCCGGCTTGCGCAGGAAGTCCGGCGTCAGGATCTCGATGGTGGTGCCCGGGGCGGCCGCGCGGATCGCCTCGATGACCTGGGCGAAATGCTCCGCACCGCCGTCGGCGAGGTCGTCGCGGTCGACGGAGGTGATGACGACGTGGTTGAGGCCGAGCTTGGCGACCGCCTCGGCGACCTTCTGGGGTTCGGCCGGGTCGAGCGCCTCGGGCATCCCGGTGCGCACGTTGCAGAAGGCGCAGGCGCGGGTGCAGGTGTCGCCCATGATCATGAAGGTGGCGTGCTTCTTCGACCAGCACTCGCCGATGTTCGGACAGCCCGCCTCCTCGCACACGGTGACGAGGCCGTTGTCCTTCACGATCGCCTGGGTCTCCCGGTAGACCGGCGAGCCGGGTGCCTTGACGCGCAGCCAGTCGGGCTTGCGCAGCATCGGCGTCTCGGGACGGCGGGCCTTTTCGGGATGGCGCGGGCGCGCCTCGGCCGTTGCCGGGCGGGGGCGGTCGTTGAGATCGAGAAGCGTTACCATGATGACCTATTGTCGAGCGCCGGACGCTCTGAATCAAGGCGGGGCGACCAGACGCCCCCGTCCGTCATAGCTGAGCCTTCCGCGCCCGGGGTCAAGCCCCCGGGGTTCACGGACCCGAGAGGCATAGCCGAGCCGGGGCCGCTGCGAAACCGTTCCGGCCCGCAGAGCAGCCATCCGCGGCGCGCCGGGCGCCCCTGTCGCGCCCTCCCCGGCGGGTCCTCTTCATGGCGGACGGCGGGCGCCCAACGAGGTTCGACGCCATGCGCATGGCTGCCATCCATGGATGTCCCGCGCGCCAGGGCCTAGACTGATCCGTCTCCCGTCCCGCGCACCCATCCCCGCAGAACAAGGCAAGCCACCAGGATGACCGAAGATCACTCGGCGAACCGGGTCATCTGGCTGCTGACGCTCGGCATCATGATCATCGGCTCGAACTCGTTCGTGCTGACGCCGATCCTGACCGACGTGGCCGCCTCCCTGAACACCGTTCCGGTGAAGGTGGCGCGGGCGGTGTCGGCGTTCGGCGCCGCGACCGCCATCTCGTCGTTCCTGTTCGCGGGCGCCGCGGCGCGCATCGGCGCCCGGCGCGTGCTCAGCCTGGGCAGCCTGGCGATGGCGGCGGCGCTTGCCGGCAGCGCGGCCAGCCGCTCCTGGATCGAGCTCGCCGCCTGCCAGGCGGTGATCGGCACCTCGGTGGGGCTGATGCTGCCAACCATCTACGGCGTCGCAACGTCGATCGCGCCGGAGGGCAAGGGCGGACAGGTGCTGGGCCGGGTCATTCGCGGATGGGGCATCGCGCTGGTGCTGGGCGTGCCGTTCTCGTCGTTCGTGTCCGACCTCGCCGGCTGGCGCACCGTCTACGGGCTGCTGGCCGGCTTCTCGGCGCTGGCGTCGCTGGGGTTCCGCCAGCTGCCGCTGCCGGAAGCGGTGAGCGGCCCGCGCCCGACGATGCGGCGCCTCGAGGCGCTGCGCCTGCCGGGAGCGGTGCGGACGCTGAGCATCTGCCTGTTCTACATGATCGCCTTCTACGGGCTGTTCGCCTATCTGGGCGACCACGTCCGCACCGCCTTCGGCGCCAGCGCCAGCCAGGCGGGGCTAGTGGTCCTGGGCTATGGCGCCGGCTTCGGCGCGGCGAGCTTCGCGATGGGTGCCGTCGATCGCTTCGGCCCGCGCCAGGTGCTTCCGGCGGCCCTCCTGGTGCTCGCCCTCCTCTATCTCGGCCTCGACGCGGCGACCCAGCGGTTCGTCACGGCGGTGCCGGCCGTCTTCCTCTGGGGAGCGGCCAACCACGTCGCGGTGAACCTCATCATCCTGCTGCTGTCGCGCCGCAGCACCGAAGCCAGGGCCGTGCTGATGGGATGGCAGACGACGGTGACCTACACCGCGATCTTCATCGGTCCGATCGTGCTGGGGACGGCCTACGCGCTGTTCGGGTTCGGCGCGGCGGCCGGGCTGTCGGCGGCCTCCGCGCTCGTGGCCGCGCTGCTGGCCTGGTCGGCCCGCGGGCTCTGGCTCGGGGCCCCGCGCTGAGGGCGCACCTTCGGACCGCGCCGGGGCTGTCGCGAACCTGACCGGCAAGCGGTGCCGCCGCGGCAATTCCGTTGCCGCCGCATGGCCGCACCTCTATAGCCTTGAGCACACAAAGCGACTGACCGCGGAACGCATTTCCGCCCCTGGAGGAAGACGACCATGAAGCCGATCGTGTTTGCCCTGAGCATTCTCCTCGCCGGTTCGGCTTTCGCCGCCGCCCAGGCCGAGTCGCCGCGCAAGGCGTGCGCCGCCGACGCCCAGAAGCTGTGCGCGAGCGCCATTCCGAACCAGCAGAAGGTTCTGGCCTGCCTGGAAGCCAACAAGCCGCAGCTCTCGCAGGCCTGCCAGACGGCCCTGCAGCAGGCCGGCAAGTAAGACCGACCCCTCGGTCCGGCGCCCGGCCCTCGCCGGCCGCCGGATCCTGACGGACGGCAGGGGACCGTCCGTCGCGCCGAAGCGGCGCAACGACGAACGGCTGGGAAGACGATGCGATCTGCCGTTCGGGGTGCTCCCACGCACGACCGGCGACGCGAGGGGGCACACCTTGGCATATCCAGAACAGATCCGACGCCTGCAGAGCCTGGCCGGCGTCGTCGCCGTGACGCTGATGCTGGCGGCGTGCGCGTCGGGGCCGAACCGGCCGGAGTTCACCCTCACCGAAGAGGCCAATCCGGTCGTTCCGGGCTTCGACAACATCCGCTTCTACGCCGACGACGACGGCACCAACTTCCGCGACCACGTGTTCGCCCAGGTGATGAACCAGGTGCAGGTCGGCGGGATGGGCATCCTGAAGAAGGGCCGTTCCGACTGGCTGATGATCTCCGGCGGCGGCGAGGACGGAGCCTATGGCGCCGGCGTCATGGTCGGGCTCACCAAGGCCGGCAAGCGGCCGGACTTCGACCTCGTCTCGGGCGTCTCGACGGGCGCGCTGATGGCGCCGTTCGTGTTCCTCGGCCCCTCCTACGATCCGCAGCTGAAGTCGATCTACACCGACATCAACAAGAACCAGATCTTCAAGATCCTCGGCCTGCGCGGCATCCTCGGCGGCATGGCGGCGGCAAGCTCCGCGCCGCTGCGGGCGACGATGGAGGAGAAGGTCTCCGACAAGGTGATCGAGGAGATCGCTGCCCAGCACCGGCTCGGCCGGCGGCTCTACGTGGTGACCACCGACCTCGACGCCCAGCGCCCGGTGGTATGGGACATGGGCGCCATCGCCGCGAGCCCGGCGCCGAACAAGCGCAAGCTGTTCCTCGACGTGCTGCAGGCCTCCGCCAGCATTCCGGGCATCTTCCCGCCGGTCTTCATCACCGCGCAGGCGGACGGGCAGACCTTCGAGGAAATGCACGTCGACGGCGGGTCGACCATGCAGATCCTGACGCTGCCCACCACCATCCAGGCGAAGGAGGACCCGCGGCGGCGGATGGATAAGCGCAAGCGCGCGCTGTACATCCTGATGAACAACACGATGCGGCCGCGCTTCGAGCAGACCAAGCCGAAGACGTTCTCGATCGCCGGGCGCTCGCTGTCGACCATCATCAAGCGCCACGGCATCCAGTCCATCGAGATCATGTACGACCTCACGAAGGCACGCGGCTTCGACTTCTTCGTGACCTATGTCGGGCTGGACTTCGTGGAGGACCTGCCGTCGCCGTTCGACCCGGTCTACATGCAGGCGCTCTACGACTACGGCTACAAGCGGGCGCTGGCCGGCGACGTCTGGCGCACGGCGCCGCCCACCGGCGGGGCGCTTCCCCAGGGAGCGGTCGCGGTGAAATGATCCGTCGAGGCCCGGTTGCGAACGCGACCGGGCCGGACGCGGATGAAGGCCTCAGGACCGTCCCCGCAGGACGATTGCACCCGCGGCGCCATAAGGTGATCGCATTGTTGAGGCGAACTCTGTCGGACTGAATCCGGTGTCTTCAGGAGGCGTGTGATCCGTCAATGAAACCCCTGGCATTTGCCCTCACCCTCATCGCCTCGACCGCCACGGCCCAGGCCGCGTCCGTCGAGACCAAGGACCCCTACCTGCAGGGGCTGGTGGACAGCATCCTCGGCGGCTGCCTGGACGACGCCGAGGCGATGCAGGTGGTGCAGAACCGCTACCTGTCCGACGACAACAACCTGAGCCAGGCCCCCGCCGCCGAGGTGCGCGACGCGATCGCCGGCGTCCTGAACACGCCGGCCGAGAACGTCACCGCCGAGCAGCCCGGCCCGCAGACCGAGATCGGCGCCGTCACGGTGAAGGCCCAGGGCACCTACCAGTCGCTGCCGATCGTCTCCTATTCGCTCAGCCTGCCCTGCGAATGCGGCTTCTCGTTCTGGGCCGTCGGCTTCGACGCGCCGGAGGAGGACGTGGCGAAGGTGTTCGCCGACGACCTCAAGGCGGCGCGCCAGCGCGTCAAGGAAGTGCTGCAGGGCGAAGGCGACGGGCTGGAGATCGGCATCGAGCGCAACACCCAGGCACCGGGCGCGCCGACCCAGCTCTACTGCGCCTGGAGCACCTGAGCCCGGCGGCGGCGGCGCCTCAGTCTGCCGCCAGCAGCGCCCGCTCCAGCGCCTCCGACGCGCGATAGAGCGGGACATGGCCGCGCAGCAGGATCTGGGTGCTGCGGCGGTAGGCGGCGCTGCGGATGGCGATGCCCTCCCCCTCGCGGCGCGCCACCACGGTGGCATCGAGGATGCCGGCCGGGTTCTCGATGCCCACCTCGATATCCCCGAACTCCGCTCCCGGCTCGGCCAGACCGCGCGCCACGCGGTGGGCGACGGAGCCCGGCACCAGCGCGGCCGCCGCCAGGCAGCAGCCGCCGGAGACCGCCATCGAGGGGTGGCCGGTCTGCGGCGTGAAATAGCGCACCGAGATGGACCCTGCGCCTTCGGGCGTTCCGACGATGCAGGCCTTCGGGACGGTCTCGCTGCGGGCGATCTCCTCCGCACTCATCGTCCCGCCGTCGCGGCGCTTCAGGCCCATCAGCAGCCCGGCCTCGATCCAGACCGCCCGAAACGCCTCCATGAACGCCGCATCGGCGACGAGCTCCGCCATCGGCTCGCGCGCCGTCTTGCCGAAGCTCGCGGCCTCCGCGATCAGCATCGGCACGGCGACGTCGACGCAGGAGACGGTGTGGCCGGCGACCTGGTCGGTGACCGAGCCGGTCGGCAGCAGCGCGCCGGTCTTCGAACCGACCGGGTCGTGCAGGAACAGGTCGACGCCTGCAAACGCCCCGTCGACGCCGGGGATCTCGGCCAGGGCAAAGCGCCCGTCCTCCTCCAGGCTCATGCGGGAGGTGGTCAGGACGCCGGTGTTGGTGTTGCGGATGTCGACCTCGCACGGGCCCGGCGCGGCGGCGCGCACGAAGCCGGTGTCGAGGGCCCAGAGCTGCAGGGAGGACGACATGTTCCCGCAGTTGACGCTCCAGTCGATGGCCGCGTGGTCGGCTGCGAGCTGGGCGAGCGTGCTGACGATGCGGGATATGCCCCCGGCCTCCTCGACGCCGGCGAGGAAGACCTTGTTTGAGGTGGGGATGCCGCGGCCGAGGCCGGTGACCTGGCGGTTGCCCGGACGGTCGCCCGCAAGCGGCACGCCCATCAGATGGCGCAGCAGTTCCTCGCGCAGCGCCGGGTCCGCGGGGACCAGCGGCTCCCACAGGACGAGCCCCGTGGAGGTGCCGCCGCGCATGTGATGGACCGGGAATTCGACCGTCCCCGCCACGCGGCGGGAACGGAGCTCAAGCGGAGGCGCAGGCGGGGAAACGGTCATCGCTGGCCTCGCGGTCCGATGGTTGGGCTGACGCCCAACGCATACCGCGAGACGCGGGCGATGCCGAGCCCCGCCGGCGCGGGGCCGGGCCTCAGGCGGCCGCGGCGTCGGAGCGCTGCAGCTCGTCGAGGGAGGCGGCCATGATGTCGACGATGGTGTCGATCTCCTTCTCGGTGACGATGAGCGGCGGGCAGAGCGCCAGCGCGTCGTACATCGGCCGCGAGATGAGGCCCTTCTCCATCAGGATGGCGTTCATCGCCGCGCCGAGCTTGCCGGTCGGCTCGGCCGGCACCTCCAGCGACTTGTCGGCCACCAGCTCCACGGCGCCGATCAGGCCGCGGCCGCGGACCTCGCCCACCAGCGGGTGATCCTTCAGCGGCGCCAGGCGGGCGTGCATCCGCTCGCCCATCTCGCGGGCGTGGGCGACGAGGTCGCGCTCCTCGATGATCTTGAGGTTCTCCAGCGCGACGGCGGCGGCGACCGGATGGCCGGCGGCCGTGTAGCCGTGGCCGAGCACGCCGATGCGGTTGCTCTCCTCGGCGATCGGCTCGAAGACGCGGTCGTTGATCATCAGCGCGGAGATCGGCAGGTAGGACGACGACAGCTGCTTCGACATCACCATGATGTCGGGCTTCAGGCCGAAGGTCTCGGTGCCGAACATGTTGCCGGTCCGGCCGAAGCCGCAGATCACCTCGTCGGCGACCAGCAGGATGCCGTACTTCTGGAGCACCGGCTGGATCTTCTCCCAGTAGGTGGCCGGCGGGACGATGACGCCGCCCGCGCCCATCAGCGGCTCGGCGAAGAAGGCGGCGATGGTTTCCGGACCCTCGGCGACGATCAGCTCCTCGAGCTCGGTGGCGAGACGGGTGGCGAACGCCTCCTCGCTCTCGCCGGGACGGCCGCTGCGCCAGTAGTGGGGGCTGCCGGTGTGCAGCACGTTGGCGATCGGCAGGTCGAAGGAGCGGTGGTTGTTGGGCAGGCCCGTGAGGCTCGCCGAGGCGATGGTGACGCCGTGGTAGCCGCGCTGGCGGGCGATCACCTTCTTGCGCTGGGGCTCGCCCATGGCGTTGGAGCGGTACCAGATGAGCTTCAGCGCGGTGTCGTTGGCCTCGGAGCCGGAATTGGTGAAGTAGACCTTCGACATCGGCACCGGCGCCAGCGCGATCAGCTTCTCGGCGAGATCGATGACCGGCCCGTGCGAGCGGTGGGAGAAGGTGTGGTAGAAGGGCAGCTTGCTCATCTGCCGCGTGGCCGCCTCGACGAGCCGCTTCTCCGAGAAGCCGAGCCCGACGCTCCACAGCCCCGACATCGCCTCGATGTAGCGCTTGCCCTGGTTGTCCTCGACGTAGATGCCGTCGCCCTTCTCGATGACGAGGGGGCCGTCCTGCAGATGCTTGCGGGCATTGGTGTAGGAATGCAGGTGGAACGCGACGTCGCGCGCCTCGGGAGAATTGGGGGAAACGGTCATCGCTCAGCTAACCTCTGCCTGAAAGCGCCGCCCGGCGCGTTGCGGCCGGACCTTCTCGGAGATCACGCCGGCTCCTGATCGTCCGATCGGAGGCCGTGAAGCGTGATCGATTTACACAGTCTAGACCCGGATGCCGGCGAAAAGCCGCCAAGGGCCCTTCGTCATCCGGAATTTTTCCGGGGTCGGACGCGGGCGGGAAATCCGTCCCCGCATTTCCTGAAGCCGGCAGTTCCCAGGGCGGATGCGGCGGGACGTCGGCACCCGCTTTTCCTCCCCGGCCGTAGCCCGTCATTGTGACGCCTTTGCGCGACGGCGACAGGCGCCGGGCCACAGCCACGCGCCCCTGACGGGGCGGAAGCGCCCCGCTCAGCACCCGTTCCAGAGGCGCAGCGCCTCAAGATGATGCATCATACATTATCGCGTCCTCCGGAGGAAGCTCTGCGGGCGGGCAACAGGGCGCGGCGCGGTACTGTCCGGCCGGGGCGTTTCGGGACACCGCATGCGCTGCCCGGGGGCGGGACACCCTCCCCCGGCTGCCTCGTTCAGTGCTTCACGGTGTCGGAGAACACGTTGACGACGATCACCCCGGCCAGGATCAGGCCGAGACCGGCGATGGCCGCGGTGTCGAGCGGCTGCTTCGCCCAGACCCAGGCCACCAGCGCGATCAGCACGATGCCGAGGCCGGACCAGATGGCGTAGACGATGCCGGTGGGCATCGTCCTCAGCGGCGTCGACAGGAACCAGAACGCGGCGGCGTATCCGACCACGGCGATGAGGCTCGGTGCGAGCCGGGTAAAGCTTTCCGAGCGCGCAAGCGCCGTCGTGGCGATCACCTCGGCGACGATCGCGGCGAACAGGAGCAGATAGGTCTTCACCGCCGGCAACCTCCGTCGGGCGCGGATGGGAGAGCGGGGCACGGGCCCCTGGGGCCTGCGCTCCGCGCATGAAGGCCGGCCTCGAGCGCGCCGGCGGTCGTCAATTCGGCAGAAAGCGAGCGGGATCCGGAGCCTTCGGGCCGGCCGCATCCCGGCCGACACTACAGGCAAACCGGGCCGGCCAGCCATGGGCTTGCATCGCAATCCGCGTGCGGACCAGACGCGGCGGCCGTGGCGTGCTACCCATGGAGCTTCCGCGAGGCTCGGGGACGACACATCCACAGCCAGCCTGGCGCCAGTTCCGGAGGCATACTGTGATGCCGAAAAACCCGGTCCGAGCAACGCGCCACGCCCTCCCATCGCCGCGCAAATGAGAGGGAGGACTTGTGTTCGCCCGACCCGCAGATGATTCTACCCGACTGGATTGCTTCGCGTCGGCCAGCGCAGCGGGGCGAATGAACGGAAGGCCGGCGGGGAAGCAGGTTCGCGACAGACCACGGCGGACGCGCCTGGACAGGCTTCGGGTTGCCGCTGGGTCACAGCACGTCTCGGAAG
Organism: Amorphus suaedae; assembly: GCF_053629675.1. Taxonomy (NCBI): domain Bacteria; kingdom Pseudomonadati; phylum Pseudomonadota; class Alphaproteobacteria; order Hyphomicrobiales; family Amorphaceae; genus Amorphus; species Amorphus suaedae. The sequence continues at coordinate 1,019,696 of NZ_JBRJIT010000001.1, forward strand.
GTGAAAGCGTTACTGGTGACCGGCGCGACAGACCATTTTCATCGGCTTGACGGCCGCACGGCGCGCACGCTCAGCCTGGCCGCCGGCTGCTTCGTGCTGGCCCTTGCGAGCATGGCGTTCGTCGACCTGCCAGGTCGGCTGGCGATGGTCTCGGCGAGCGGCGCGCTGGCCACCGGGCTGATCCTGCGCTGGCGCTACGAGGCGCTTGTCACCCGCATTGCCGCGGCGGTCGCCGCGATCGCCGTTGCCTCCCTCATCGCCGGTCCCGGGCTCGTCGCGCCGCTCGTCATCAGCGCCGCGCTCGGGCTGGAGATCGCCGCCGCCGTCGTCGGCCTCAAGATGGCCGGCTGGAGCTACGACCGGGTCCCGACGATCCGGGCGTTCTGCCTTGCCCTGATCATCACCGCGATCCTGGTGCCCATTGCCGGCGCTGCCGTGGCGACCGGGCTTCTCGCCGGCGACGACTGGACCGCCTTCTTCCGCATCTGGTGGTGCGCCGGCCTGATCAGCGGCATCTGTGTGCTGCCCATGACGCTGACCTTCCGGACCTCGCTCTCGGGCGAACCGATGAAGATGTCGGACTGCGCGACACCGGAATTTCTCGGACTTCTCGCGCTCGCGGTCTGCACCACGGTCGTTTCGATCCACTTCCTTCCCTATCCCTACGTCTACATCGCCTTGCCGATCCTGCTGGCCGCGGCGCTGTTCGGAGCGTGCCGCACGTCCGCGGTGATCGTCGTCACGATCATCACCTACCTGATCGAAGAGGCGCTCTTCCGCGACACGGTCACCGGCCTGGAGACCATGCTCGCCGGCTACGTCAGCATCGCGGTGGCGGTCCTGCCCCCCTTCCTCTACGCGCTGCAGCGGGATGCGCTCGTGTTCGCCGAACACGACGCCAAGACCAGCGAGACGCTGTTTCGCCGGGCCATGCAGGATTCCGCCATCGGCGTGGCGATCGTCGACCTCACCGGGAGGTTCGCCCGGGTCAACCAGGTCCTGTGCACCATCCTGGGCTACGACCAGGAAGAACTCCTGACGATGACCTTCCGCGACGTGTCGCTTCCCGAAGACGCGGCCGCCTCGGCCGCCGTGCTGAAGTCGCTGTTTTCCGGCAAGACGGCCAGCGCCAAGTTCGAGAAGCGATACCTGCGCAAGGACGGCTCGGTGATCTGGTGCATGCTCGCGGTGTCCCTCATCCGCGACGAGGAAACCGACGCGCCGCTCCAATTCGTCGCCCAGGTGGAGGACATCAACGCCCGCAAGCTCGCCGAAGAGGCGATCGCGGAAAGCGAAAACCGCTGGCGGTTCGCGCTCAAGAGCGGCCGGCAGGCCGTCTGGGAACTGAACCTGAAGACCGGCAAGACCTACCGCTCGCCGGAGTGGTACTCGATGCTCGGATACGAGAAGGGCGACATCCCGACCGGCGCCGAGGATTTCCTCAAGCTCATCCATCCCGAGGATCGCCAGAAGCTGATCGCCTCCGACCGGGCGATGCTGGAAGGGCACAGCCCGGTCAGCGAGGTCGAGGTGCGCTTCCGCCACAAGGACGGACACTGGGTCTGGGTCCTCGACTGCGGCCGCATCGCCGAATACGACAAGATGGGCGAGCCGGTGCTGATCATCGGCACCCACACCAACATCACCCGCCGCAAGCAGCGCGAAGAAGAGATCCGGCTCGCCAACGAGCGGACCGCGCTTGCCGTCGATGCCGGCGGGGTCGGCATCTGGGAACTCGACACCGCGACCGGGGCGATCACCTGGGCGCAGGGGATGTACGAACTCTACGGTATGGCTCCAGGGACGTTCGACGGCACCCGCGAAACCTGGGGCGCCTTCCTTCATCCCGAAGACAGGGCCGAAGCCTCCAGGAGGTTCAACGAGGGCCTGCAGAACGGCGGCCGCATCGAGCTGGATTTCCGGATCATCCGTGCGGACGGGGCGACCCGTTACGTCCGCGCCCTGGCCGAGGTGATCAGCGACATCAGCGGGCAGCCGATCAAGGTGATCGGCACCCAGTGGGACACGACCGACGACCGGGCGCTCGCGGAAGAGCTGTTCGAGGAAAAGGAGCGGCTGCGCATCACGCTCCACTCGATCGGCGACGCCGTGATCACCACGGATGCCGACCTGAAGATCACCTTCATGAACCCGATCGCCGAGTCGCTGTCGGGCTGGAGCCTGGCGCAGGCCGAAGGCATGGACCTGGGCGATGTGTTCCGGATCTTCGACGACGAGACCAACCAGCCGATCCCGAGCCCGGTCGAGGCCTGCATCGCGAGCATGGAGCCGTACTATCTGCAGGACGGAGCCATCCTGCTCACCAAGTCCGGCACGCGGCTGCACATCCAGGATTCCGCCGCCCCGGTGCGCGCGCCGGACGGAACGGTCATCGGCGCGGTGCTCATCTTCCAGGACGTCACCCGCACCCGCATGCTCCAGAAGGAGCTCATCTACGCGGCGCACACGGACAGCCTGACCGGTCTTCCGAACCGGCTGGCCTTCGAGCAGGCGCTGAACGCGCTCTGCGCGGAGACCCGCACCAAGTCGGTGCGTCACGCGCTCTGCTTCATCGACCTCGACCGCTTCAAGATCGTCAACGATTCAGCCGGCCATTCCGCCGGCGACTCGCTTCTCGTCGACATCGGCATGCTGCTGACCTCCACGCTGCGCACCGGCGACCTCGTCGCGCGGATCGGCGGCGACGAATTCGCGCTGCTGCTGCCGGACTGCTCCCAGGAGCGCGCGCGCGAAGTGGGCGAGGAACTCGTCAACGTCATCCGCAACTTCGTCTTCCACTGGGACGGTCACGTCTACGACATCGGCGCGAGCATCGGGATCACCGAGATCCGCGGGCCCGAGCCGAACCCTGCCGAGCTGATGAAGGAGGCGGACGTCGCCTGCTACACGGCGAAAGCCGCGGGCCGCGGGCAGGTGTCCATCTACCATCCGGACAAGAGCGACGCCGGACGCAACCACCGGGAGATCAACGTCGCGGCGAAGCTGCGCATGGCGATCGATTCCAACCGGATGACGCTGTTCGGCCAGGAGATCGTTTCGCTGGATGCCGCGCCAGGCTCGGACGAACGGCAGATCGAGATCCTGATCCGGATGCGCGGCGAAAGCGGCGAGCTTCTGTCGCCCGGCGCGTTCATCCCGGCAGCCGAACGCCACGGCATGATGGCCGGCATCGACCGCTGGGTCATCGTGGAGGTGCTTCAGGGCAACGCGGACGCGTTCAGTCGGGATCCGAAGCTGTCGGTCTCGATCAACCTGTCCGCCAACTCGCTCGACGACCCGCTGCTCTGGCCGTTCGTGCACGACCAGCTCTCTTATGCCGAGATCGCCCCCCACCGGATCTGCTTCGAGATCACCGAGACCGCGCTGATCAACAACCTAACGGCGGCGACCTTCTTCGCCCATTCGGCGAAGAAGCACGGCTGCCGGATCTCCCTCGACGACTTCGGCGTCGGCCTCAGCTCGTTCTCCTACCTCAAGGATTTCCGGGTGGACGAGCTGAAGATCGACGGGAGCTTCATCCGGCAGATCTCCGAGAACCCGGCGAACACGCAGATCGTCGAGGCGATGATCAGCGTCGGCAAGGCGCTGGGCATCGCCACGGTGGCGGAATGGGTGGAGGATGCGGAGACGCTGGAGGTCGTGAAGCGGCTCGGGGTGGACCGGGCCCAGGGCTTCTACCTCTCCCGTCCCAAGCCGCTGGCGGAGCTGCTGGCCGAGAAAACGCCCGCGTCAGAGCCGATCGGAACCTGACGGGCATGACCGTGATCAATGCCGCGACCGGCCCCCGGGTGGTTCCGTTCCCCCGGCATTGCGGCGGCGGGAGACCGCCGACGACCCGACCGAGGAAGGTGGCATGAGCCGCGGGACCAGAGCGAGCGACAAGAGCCCCCGGCCCGGCCCGCCGACGGCCGATGACGCGGGCGCCCGCCCGCGGAGGGGGATGTTCGCGCGCAAGGGCGCCGACGCGGCGTTTCGCCGGTCGGTGCTGAAGTGGTTCGGCATCTTCTTCCTGGGGTCGCTGGTGGTGACAGCATCCGGCCTCTACGCGGTCAAGAACCAGGAAGAAAGCCGCCGCCTCTACGAGCTGAAGGCGGAGGAGCAGGGCATCGTCTTCGCGCAGCTCGGCGCGATCAGGGAGCGGCTCGCCCTCGTCCGCTCGGACCTCATGTTCCTGCGCGCCGAGTACGAGTATCTGCTGAACACGCCGGGCCAGACCCCTGAGAACATCGACCGCATCACCCAGACGGAGCTGAAGAACTTCTCGCGCTCGCGCGGGATCTACGACCAGATCCGCATCATCCGGCCCTCGGGGATGGAGGGGATCCGGGTGAACTACAACGGCGGCTCGCCGATCAGCGTGGCGCCCGACCGCCTTCAGGACAAGAGCGACCGGCCGTACTTCAGCGAGGCGATGAAGCTGCCGTACGACGACGTCTACGTCTCGCCGCTCGACCTCAACGTCGAGGACGGCGTCGTCTCGCGCCCGTTCAAGCCGACGATCCGCATCTCGACGCCGATCGAGACGGCGGGCGGCGAGCGGGTCGGCATCCTGATCCTCAACTATCTCGCCACGTCGATGCTGACCGCCGTGGAAAGCGCCGCCGACCTTTCGACCGGCGCGGCGATGATGCTCAATTCGGACGGCTTCTGGCTGGTTTCGCGCACCCCGCCGCCCACCTGGGGCTTCATGTTCCCGGACGAGAGCGACGAACGGATGCCCGTGCTGATGCCGCTCACCTGGAAGGCGATCGAGGCGGGCGGATCGCGCCAGATCCTGACGTCCGAGGGCCTGTTCAGCTACAGCGTCGTCGATCCGGTCAGCGACATCATGACCGGCGTGCGGGACTTCGAGGGGTTCGTCCCGCCGCGCGCCGCGGCCGGACGAACCGACAGCCAGCAGCGCTGGTACGTCGGCACCTTCGTCGACGCGCCCACCCTGGACGAGGCGATCGGCGAGCCGTCCGGCGCGGTGCTCTTCTACGGAGGGCTGGTCGTCGCGCTGTGCTTCCTGGGCTCGACGGGCGCCGCCTTCGCGCTGGCCGAGGCGAAGCACTACCGCAGCATGCTGGAGCGGCTGGCGCTGTTCGACAGCCTGACCGGGCTCGCCAACCGGCGGTCGCTGGAGGAGCGCCTCGACATCGAGATCGCCCGCGCCCGCGACGGCGACGCCCGCATCGTGCTGGCGTTCCTCGACATCGACGGGTTCAAGGCGATCAACGACGAGCTCGGCCACAACGTCGGCGACGAGGCCCTCGTCGAGATCGCCCAGAGCATCGAGGCCAACATCCGCGCGTACGATCCCTACGGACCGCGGCGCGGCAAGGATGCCGGCGCGGCCGCTCCCCTCGCCGCGCGCATGGGCGGAGACGAGTTCGTGGTCCTGTTTCCCGACGCCCGCGACCGCCAGGCCACCGAGCGCATGCTGCGGCGCCTCGGGACGGCGATCCGGGAGCTGTCGTGGCAGGGGAAACGGGTCGGCGTCAGCATCGGGGTGGCCGCCTATCCCGACCACGGCCTGACCCGCGACGCGCTGCTGGGGCGGGCCGACGAGGCGATGTACCGGGCCAAGAGCAGCCGCTGCACGACCTTCGTGGTGGCCGGCGAGGACCCGGCCCCGGAGGCCTGAGCCGTAATTTGGGAGGGCAGAAAGCGTGGTGTCCCCGGCAGGATTCGAACCTGCGACCCCAAGATTAGGAATCTTGTGCTCTATCCTGCTGAGCTACGGGGACACTGGCTTCGGTATAGCGGCATGGGGCCTTCGCGGGCCAGAGGCAATCGCGCAAAAAGTGAACGGCTGACGCGGGCAGGACGGATCGCGTCGGCCCGGCGATTCCACCCTGCCTCGAAATGCTCTAGACCTGAGGGCGTCCCTCGCGCAGCAGAAGGTCCACAGCTCTTGGCCGACACCGCCCAAGCCCCCTTCCCGGTCCACGACGCCGGCCAGCCGGCACCGATGACCCGGACGGCCGAGGCCTACGCGCGGCTGCGCCAGGACATCCTGTCGAACGCCTTCGCGCCCGGCCAGCGCATCACCATCCAGTTCCTGCAGAAGCGCTACGAGATCGGCCCGACGCCGCTGCGCGAGGCGCTGGCGCGGCTGGCCGCCGACGGCTTCGTCATCGGCGAGGACAACCGCGGCTTCCGGGTGCCGCCGATGTCGCTGGCCCGGCTGCGCGACATCACCGACCAGCGCAAGCTGATCGAGGCCCAGGCGCTGCGGCTGTCGATCGCCCGCGGCGGCAAGGCCTTCGACGGCGCGCTACGCGACGCCTACGCCAAGATGACGGAGCTCGACGCCGGCCGCAGCCGGGGCGAGGAAGGCGCCTACATCGCCTGGGAGAACCAGCACCGGCTGTTCCACGCCGCCCTCATCGCCGGCTCGGGCTCGGAGTGGCTGATCCGTTTCCAAGGCATCCTGTTCGACCAGGCCGACCGCTATCGGCGCCTCTATTCCGACGGCCGGCGCATCAACCCGGAGATCCAGAGGGATCACGAGCGCATCCTGGAAGCGACGCTGGACAAGGACGCGGAGATGGCGGCGCTGCTGCTGGAGCGCCACATCGAGCGGGTCTACGCCACCGCCAAGCGGTCGGGCCGCCTGCCCGAGACCTGATCGATGGCGGTGCGGCGCGCGCCGCACCGGGCTCCGTGTTCGTCAGAACCCGTAGAGGCGGGCCGGGTTGTCGACCAGGACGGCCTGGCGGACGGCGTCGGTGCCGGCCCAGCCCATGAACTGGTCCATCAGGTCGCCGTCGTTGGGCATCGGGCCGTCGAAGAGCAGCGGGTGCGGCCAGTTGGTGCCCCACAGCACGCGGTCCGGCCGCGCGGCGAGCACCGCCTCGGCCATTACCCGCATGTCGTCGAACGGCGCCGCCTCGCCCGACAGCCGGTACCAGCTGCAGACCTTGGTCCAGCAGGTGTCGGTCCTGGTCAGCAGCTCCAGCAGCGCCCGGAACGGCGCGCTGTCGACGCCCTCGACGCCGGTCACCCGGGCCATGTGATCGAGCACCACGTCGACCGGCAGATGGCGGAGCATCGGCATCAGGTCCGGCAGCTCGTCGGCGCTCTTCAGGTGCAGCAGGATGTGCCAGCCGAGCGGCGCGACCTTCTCGGCCATGCGCTCGATGTTCTCGGTCCCCACCCCGCCCGACAGCAACGTGGAAAGGCGCAGGCCGCGGATGCCCCTGGCGTCGAGGTCCGCCAGCTCCTCGTCGGAAATGTCCGGCGGCACCACGGCGATGCCGCGCGCGCTGTCGCCCAGCGCCGCGATCGCGTCGGTGGTGACGGTGTTGTCGAAGCCGTGGGCGCCGGGCTGGACGATGACCGACCGCTCGATCCCCAGCGTCTCGCGCAGGCGCCGGTAGGCCTCGACCGGCGAATCCGGCGGCGTGTAGCTGCGCGGCTCGGAGAACGGGTAGCGGCTCTGCGGCCCGATGACGTGGCAGTGGGTGTCGCAGGTGCCGGCGGGGGCGGCGATGCGCGGCGGATGCGGGTTCGGATCGGGAGCGAGGCAGGGACGCATGTCAGGGGACCTTCAGCGGGACTTGCGGGCGGTGACGTAACGGCCCCACAGCCCGGAATAGAGCGGCCGGGCCAAAAGCACCACCGACAGCACGAGCAGCACGGCGGCGATCGGGTGGGTGAAGAAGTTGGTCCAGTCGCCCTCGAACACGATCATGCCCATGCGGAGGTTCTCCTCCACCATGCCGCCGAGGACGAAGCCGATGATGATCGGCGCCAACGGGAAGCCGGCCCGGCGCAGCAGATAGCCGACCACGCCGGCGACGAACGTCGTCACCAGGTCGAGCACGGAGTTGTTGAGGGTGTAGATGCCGACGGTGACGAGCACGACCACCATCGCCATCAAGAGCGCCTCGGGAAGCGCCAGGATGCGCCGCCAGACGCCGCCGAAGCCGGCCGCGATCGGCAGCAGCAGGATGTTGATGATGGTGAGCACGATGTAGAGGGCTGCCACCGTGTCGGCGTGCTGGATGAACAGCCGCGGCCCGGGCACGATGTCCTTGATGACCAGCGCGCCGAGCAGGATGGCGGTGATGGGATCGCCCGGCACGCCGAGCGCCAGCGTCGGCACCAGGGCGGCGCCGGTGACGGCGTTGTTGGCGCTTTCGCTCGCCGCGAGCCCGTGCGGGTTGCCCTTGCCGAAAGTCTCCGGCTCCTTGGAGGAGCGGCGCGCCTCGGCGTAGCTGACGAACGACGCCGCCGTCGGCCCGATGCCGGGCAGGATGCCCAGGATGGTGCCGATGACGCCGCCCTTCAGAAAGGTGGGCGTGAGGGTGCGGAACTCGCGCAGCGTCGGCATCTGGAAGCCGGCCGCCGTGGTCGTGGTGGTGGGGCCGTAGGCGCCGCCGAGCCGGGTGAACACCTCCGACAGGGCGAACAGGCCGACCAGCACCGGCACCAGCGAGAGGCCGGCGGAGAGCTCGAAGATGCCGAAATCGTAGCGCACCTGGCCGGTGAAGGTGTCCTGGCCGATGACCGAGATGAACAGGCCGATGACGCCGCCCATCAGGCCCTTCACCATCGAGCCCTCGGAGACGGCGGCAATGCAGGTGAGCGCGAACAGCGCCAGCGCCAGCATCTCGGCCGGGCCGAAGTTGAGCGCCCAGGCGGCGAGGCGCGGCGCGAACAGCGCCAGGATGGCGACGGAGAAGAGCCCGCCGAACACCGAGGCGACGGCGGCGATGCCGAGCGCCTTGCCCGCCTTGCCCTTGAGCGTCATCGCGTAGCCGTCGAGACAGCTGGCGGCGGAGGCCGGCGTGCCCGGCGTGTTGATGAGGATCGCGGTGACCGAGCCGCCGTAGATGGAGCCGGCGTAGATGCCGAGCAGCATGGCGATGGCCGGCACCTGGTCGAGGCCGAGGGTGAGCGGCAGCGCCAGCGACACGCCGACGGCGGGTCCGAGACCCGGCAGGACGCCGATCGCCACGCCGAGCAGCGTGCCGCCGAGAATGGCGAGCGCCGTCGGCAGGGTGAAGATCATGTCCGCGGCGGAAACCAGGATATCCATCGGAAGACCTGAATGACGCGGTCACCGACCCCTGTCCGGGGCGGGACCTGACAGCCCTCCGGGCGGCGCGCCGGAAAAATCGGCTGCCGCGCGGGGCGAGAAAGATCCAGGTGCCGACCGGGCGGAATGCCCGTTCGCAGCTGGACCGCGATGCTAGAGCACGCCCCGTTCAGATCGAAGCGACCGGAGCGAAGAACGCTGCCCAAGAGTCTGATTCAAAAGCCGGTTCGTGTCGATCGCGCGAGACCGCCTCGTCGGAAACGGCGCTTCCCCGCCGGCATCTGCCCGGCGGCGAACCCGACCGCCCGGGAGACAGGCGCCCTCCCCTAGAACGACGGCCATGCGGGCAGCGGTGCTTCCAGGCCGGCGGTGAAGACGTACCAGATCACCAGCGGCCCGAGCACCACGGTTGCCGCGATCCCGATCGGATTGCGGTAGCCGAGCGCCAGGATGAAGACGAGCAGGAAGACCGCGGTGGAGATCGGGAAGCCGAGCACCGGCATGGCGGCGAAGTAGCAGCCGACCATGGCCATGACCGCGATGATGCGGCCGACGTTCTGCGGCTCGTCGTCGGAGCCGGACCGGAGACCGGCCAGCAGCGGCCGCCCGCCCTGAAGGATGAGGACGAGGGCGAGGATCACCCCCGCCCCGATCAGGATCTGCGGAAAGAAGAGCGGATCGTAGGCGATGCCGCCGCCGAACTCCGGCAGCGACATCTGCGAGGTGTACACGGCGAGGAAGCCCCAGAACACGAGCAGGGCGAAGCCAGCCGAGACGGTCTTGAGTTCCTTCGACATGGGTCGGTCCGATCCGCGCCGGCGCTACTTCGCGCCGAGGCCGTTCTTCTGGATGTAGGCGCCGATCGTGTTGTACTGCTTTTCGATCGACTGGGCAGACTTCTCACCGGTCTCCGACACCTTCGGCATGGAGAACTTGGTCAGCGTCTCGGTGAAGCCGGCCGACTTCTGGGCGGCGCCGCAGGCCTTCACGAGCCGGTCGTAGACGGCCGGTTCGACACCCTTCGGCGTGACGATGGCGCCGGTCAGGCTGTAGACCACGTCCGGATAGCCGAGCTCGGCGATGGTCGGCACGTCCGGGGACTCCACCCGCTCCTCCGACATGATCGCGATCGGCCGCAGCAGATCGGGATTGCCGAGCACCGCCTCGGCGGTCAGCGGGGCGACGTCGATGACACCGGAAAGCAGGTTCTGGACGGCGGCCTGGTGGCCCTTCATCGGCACGCCGATGGCCTTGTAGCCGGCCTTGCTCTCCAGATCGCTCATGGCGATGTCCTGCAGCGAGCCCGGGCCCTCGGTGTAGTACTTCACCGCGCCGGGACGCTCCTTGGCCTTCGCCATCAGATCCTCGAAGGAGGTGATGTCCGACTTGGCGCTGACCGTCAGGATCAGCGGATTGTCGAAGGCGCGGCAGACCACGTCGAAGCTCGACAGGTCGTAGGGAAGCTCGGCGGTGTGCGGCTTCATCAGGAGCGGCGTCGAGGTGAGGATGCCGATGGTGTAGCCGTCCGGCGTGGCGCGCGCGATGTCAGCCCCGCCGACGGTCCCGGCCGCACCGGCCTTGTTCAGCACCGTGATGTCCTGGCCGAGATCGGTCGCCATCTCGGTGGCGATGGCGCGACCGATGAAGTTGCTGGCCCCGCCGGGCGGGAACGGCACGATGAAGGTGAGGCCCTTGTCCGGATATTCGGCATGGGCGGCACCGGCGGTCATCGCGAGCGCGGCCGCGAGGATGAGTGAACGCTTGAGCATAAATTCCTCCGTTGGTTTTTGAAGAACCCGTGGACCGGGCTTCAGGCCTTGTCGGCTTCGTCGGGTCCGTAGATCTTCGCGAGCACGTCGCCGGCATGGTTGATGGCGGACAGGCCCCGGAACAGGAACGCGATCTTCGCGGCGTCGAAGAGTTCTTCCTTCGTCGCGCCGGCCTTGATCGCCGCACGCGCATGGAACTCGGCGGCCGGCGACGTCTGCGTCAGCAGGATCGTGTAGGCGAGGATCTGCACCTGCTTGGCGTCGAGATGCTTCGATTCGAAGACACTCTTGCGCATGGCCTCGAGCTGGTCGAGGCCCTCCGGATCGACCGAGGCGGCGAAGTCGAGCCGCTTGGAGACCTTCGGCGGTACGAGGCCGATCATTTCCCGGTAGTAGTCTTTGTGCTGTTCGAGCTGCACGGCGGATCCATTTCGTTGGAACTACATCGGTGTCCGACCATCGCAGAGGGGTCCGGAGGCTGTCAACGAATAATCGATAATCCTGGATGGCTCGCGACGAGACTCAGCCGCGCAATCTAGGCGTTCTCGGCGCAAGTCTGCGGCGATTTGATCCACGCCTTTCTGATTATCGATGATTTTGCTGCATTGCACCATGAGAGCGGTTCCGCTGGCGACGCACGCAGAAGGCGCCTATCAGTGATGCGGGGGCTGGCGGCACCGAACCGGGAGGGACCCGATGCGACTGACGCTGCCGATCGCATTTGCCGCCGCCATGAGCCTGACCGGAATGCCGGCCGAGGCCGAGGATTCGCCGCCGTTCTACAAGACCTCGAAGGACTGGAGCGGCTACTGCCTGAGCTCCGGCGTGTGCACCATCTACACCGCGGCCGGTGACGGGCTGCTGTCCATCTTCCGCGGCCCTAACGCGGCGGACGCCGCCTATGCCTGCCTGTTGCCGATCGGCGAGGACGCGCCCGCCGACTGGTCGCTGACCATCGACGGCCGAGCCGTGCTCGGCAGCGCGGACGCCGACCGCCTGACGCCCGGCCTCTCCGACCTCGCCGCAGGCACCGACGCGTCTCCGCTGGCGGCGTTCGCCCGCAAGCTGGCGGGCGTCGGGGCAACCCCGTGCGTCCACGCCGTTCCCTTCACGGCCGAGGTTTCCAAAGCCCTGGAGGCGACGAGCGCGGCGGAGCTCGTCGGCGGAGAGACGCCGGCGACGGTGTCGGCCAGCGGCTTTACCGCGCTGGCGCTGTGGCTGGACGACCGGCAGAACCGGACCGGGACGACGACAGCACTCGCCCGACCGGGCGACACCCCGCCGGTCGACGGGCCCGCCGCCACCGTGATCGCGGCACCGGGCGCCCTGCCCGCTGACGTCGCCAAGCTGTGGGAATCGTCCGCCGACCAGTGCGGGCGGATCGACGACACCTCGTTCAGCGAGGCGGACGCGGCGTCGGTCGCGCTCGACGCCGACACCACGCTCTACCTGCTGCCGTGCGGCCGGCCGGGCAACAACGCCCCCACCATCGCGATCATGGCCGAGAAGGATGCGCCCGCGGCCCCCGCCGAGCTGCCGACGGTCGTCGAGGGCCAGACCACCGACGAGAGCCTGGCCGGCAGCCTCGCCTGGGACGGGCGCAACCGCGAACTCGTCAGCAGCTGGTCGTTGAGCGCGGAGTGCGTGAAGACGACGATCTGGCCGTATCGCGACGGCGAGATCCAGAAGGGCCGCAACATCCACTCGCCGGGATGCTGACGCCTCGCAGCTTCGCAGCCCGCGGATCGGCGCCGTAGCCCTGCCCATCCGCACACGCAACAAACCTCCGCCTGGGCACGCCCGGGCGGAGGGACATCAGTACATCAAGGAAGGCGGGAGGCTTCGGAGCGGCAGAAAACAGACGGCCGAACCGGAGAAGCGCGGCGTCCGGCCACCCTCGGCGAGGCGAAGCCAGCGCGAGCGCAACCGAGGATCAGTGGACCCGGCCCTCGAAGAGCTCGGCGACGTTCTCGGCGTGCAGCAGCTCGAGCATGCGGTGGCGGGCGCGGTTGAGGCGGCTCTTGATGGTGCCGATGGCGCAGCCGGTCATCTCGGCGGCTTCCTCGTAAGAGACGCCGAGAATCCCGACGAGGACGAGCACCTCGCGCTGCTCGGGCGGCAGGGCATCCAGCGACGAGCGAATCTCGGTGCCGCGCACCGACCAGTCCTGGGACTGGGCGACGGAGAGAACGTCGGCGACGCAGTCCTCTTGGCCCGGCTGCTCGCGCCGCCGCACCTTGGCCGAGGTGTAGAACGAATTCCGCATGATGGTGAACAGCCAGGCCTTGAGGTTGGTGCCCGGGCGGAACTTGGTGGCGTTGGCGATCGCCTTGGTCAGCGTCTCCTGCACCAGATCGTCGGCGTCGAACGTGTTCTTGCAGAACGTGCGCGCGAACATCCGCAGAGCCGGGATCAGCGCCACCAGATCACCGTCGATGTGGGCGGTTGCCGGATCGACCGACAGCGGGACGGCGGGGTGGGCGAGAACGGGCGAGCGATGACCTGCGGACATGCAAACCTCCCAACGGCAAGAAACCTTCGGGGATGAACGCACGCGACAAGTCGCGGTTCCGCGATCTCGAAATAAATCTCACACGTGTATTCGAAGAACCTCACTTAACATATGCTAACTGACTTAAAAAATGACACATACGAATGTATATACCAGATTCAGAAATAGAATTACTTAAATACAATTGAGGATTGCTCAGATTTCCCAGCCTCCTCTTGCGAAATCGGCCAACCGCCGCACGATTTCCGCTCCGCCTATTGGGTCGATCGCCTACAATCCTAGGGCGATCTGCACGGATCGGGGGGTGCGAAAGCACGCCTCCGTGAGTGTGTCGTGAACCCGGCGCCGCGAAAAGTCTCTCCCTGCCGTTTGCAAGTCGCGCCGATACCGGCCGCGTTGCCGAACAGCCGGAAGCTGGTGACCCTCGCGATCGCATCGCCCCTGCCCCATCCCAACGTCGTCTAGACGCCGTTGCCGTCCCGGCGCTCGCGGGTGAGCCACGACAGAACGCGCTGCTCGTCCTCGTCGAGACCGCTGTCCGGGTCGATCCGGCGGGCGGCGCGCAGCCGCGCCTTGAGCGTGCCGTCGACGAAGCGCTCGAACACCTTCGGATGGACGTAGCACTTGCGGCAGACGGCACGCGTGTTGCCCAGCGTCTGGGAGACCTGGTCGATGGCGGCGTTCATCTTGCGGGCGGCGTCGGTCTTGCTGGTCGGGGGCTCGGCCTCCGCCAGCAGCGTGGCGGCCAGCACCGTGCCCGCCCAGGTGCGGAAGTGCTTGGAGCTGAACTCGGCCCCGGAAATCTCGCGCAGGTAGGCATTGACGTCGTGGGAGGCGACCGGACGGACCTCGCCGTCCTCGCGATACTGGAAGAGGTGCTGGCCGGGCAGCTCGTGGCAGGCACGCACCACCTTCATGATCCGGCGGTCGGTGAGCGACAGGTTCCACGCCTTGCCGGACTTGCCGGTGAACTTCAGGCGCATCGCCGACGGCTCGAGCTTCAGGTGGCGCGAGCGCAGCGTCGTCAGCCCGAAGCTCTTGTTCTCGCGGGCGTAGGCGGTGTTGCCGATGCGGATGAAGGTGTGTTCCAGCAGCCAGACGATCGATCCGAGCACCTTGGCCCGATCGAGGTTGCGGCGGCGCATGTCGGTCTCGACGCGGGCGCGGATGTCCGGCAGCGCGTTGGCGAAGGCGATCAGGCGGTCGTACTTGGCCTGATCGCGGACATCGGTCCAGCGCGGATGGTAGCGATACTGCTTGCGCCCGCGCGCGTCGCGGCCGGTCGCCTGGATGTGGCCGGTGTCGAGGGGACAGATCCACACGTCGACATAGGCCGGCGGCACCGCGAGGCCGCGGATCCGCGACAGCGTCAGCGGATCCTTCACCAGCACGCCCTTGGGGTCCCGGTAGGAGAAGCCGCGGCCCGCGCGGCGCCGCACGATCCCCGGCACGTCGTCGCTCATGTAGACCAGCTCGGCCGCCTTCGCGGAGGCGTGCGGGGCGGGAGGCGCGAGCTGGGTGGTGTCGATGCGCGACTTCATCGGAGCCTCGATGGCAGGAGCCTGTCCGATCGGGGAAGGCACCCGATCGAGGGAACGGCTTCAGATGGAAATTCCCGGCCCGTTCCCGCTCCGCCAGATCGGTCTGACCACGCAACGCCCGGGACCGGCTTCACAACTCCGGAAGCCGGCGAACGTTCCCGCCAAACGCGCCGATCCGGGGCCGCCGGCAGCCGGCGACCCGCGCGCCGGTCAGGGCGTGCGATAGCCGAGCACCCGGACGCGGAGGTCGCCGGCGTCCGGGTTGTGGGTGAAGATCAGCGTCGCCTCGCGGTCGGAGCCCGGGGGCAGGTAGTCGAGCCGCGCGCGGGCGACCGCCCATTCCGTGTCGGCGGCCCCGGCCCGTCCCTCGATCTCGATGTCGGCGGCGGTGGATCCGCCGATGTTCTCGACGGTGACCACGACCGAATAGCCCTCGGCGACTCGCATCGGAGGGGCGGCATGCACGGTGATCACCGGCGGCGTGCCGCCCTCGCTGACCCCGTAGCCGACGAGGATCGCGATGACGCCGACGAAGATGACCGCGCCGAAGCCCGCCGCGATCCAGTGCAGCCGCGTGGGGTAGACCGGGTGAAACCGCGACCGCTTGCCGCTTTCGTTCGCCATGGGCTGCTGCCTTGCCTCCTGGGGTCTGTGTCTTCTTGCCGTGCGGGGCGGACCGCCCACACGGGCCCTTCTCTTACAGGATCAGCCGCGCCGCGGCCGCGCCGAGGGCGGCCGGCAGGGAAAGCACGACGGTGGTGGCCACGACGGCCTGCAGCCCCTCGCCGTCGATCTGGCCGAACGTCCACAGGACGTAGAGGCTCATGGCAAAGGCCACCGCGTAGCCGACGAGGGTGTAGCGCAGGAAGATGCTGAGGAAGCCGACGCCCTCGACGCGCCCGACCTCCTGGCCGCGGAAGCGGACCGAATAGACGAAGGCGTGCATGGCCACGAGCAGCAGGAGCATCAGCACGACCAGATGCCAGACGGTGGTCTGGGAGGCGATCAGCTCCACCTCCTCGGTCGGCGCCACGCTGAAGCTCAGGAACAGCGCGCCGGCCGCCATCAGGAAGACTTCCGACCCGTAGGAGGTCTGGCGCTCCTCCTGCTCCCCGTCGTCCTCGTCCTTCTGGCCGAACTGGCTGCGCGCCAGCATGGCGCCGATGCTGGCCGGCACCGTCTGCAGCCCGATCTGGCCGGCGATCTCGTCGATCCCCATGCCGAGGCCGATGGCCCCGAGCAGCAGCAGGATGACGCCGGAACAGACGAAGCCGACGGCGATCGCCAGGAAGCTGTCGGCGATGTCCTGGCTCCAGCTCCGGGTCTTCTCCAGCCCGATATAACGGGAAATGCCCATCAGCAGCGGCAGCAGCATGCCGACCAGCAGCGCCAGCCGGTAGCGGTCCATGGTGGCGCCCAGCTCCCACATCTCCATCGTCATGAAGATGGGGATGGAGAAGATGGCGGCACCGCCGAGCGCGCGGCCGATTTCGACCAGGAAGTCGCTGGCGGTTTCCTTGCTACACGCCATGCAAGCCCCTTCTCTCCGCGACACGCCCCGCCGGGGCGGGCGGGTTCGCCATCCTCGCCGGCACGACATATGCCGCATTTGTTTTCTCACGGCGGGGCCGGACCGGGGCAGCGGTTTTCTTGGATGCCCTCCACTCGTGCCATAGTCTTGCCGGCGGTTCGAGAGAACGAACCGGTCGGAGCACAGGCGCTTCGATTGCACGGGACTGGATCGACACTCCGCACAGCGGCCGCCGCCGCGGCGGAGCCGTCGGTCGACGAGAGCGCACAACCGATGTCATCCGAGCGATTTTCCCACCTTCAGCGTCTCGAAGCGGAGTCGATCCGGATAATGCGGGAGGTGGCCGCGGAGTTCCGCAATCCGGTCATGCTCTATTCGATCGGCAAGGATTCCTCGGTGATGCTGCACCTGGCGATGAAGGCGTTCTATCCGTCCCGGCCGCCGTTTCCGCTGCTCCACGTCGACACCACCTGGAAGTTCCGCGAGATGATCGCGTTTCGCGACGCGACGGCGAAGCGGCTGGGGCTCGACCTGATCGTCCATACCAACCCGGAGGGGCAGGCGCAGGGCATCAACCCGTTCGACCATGGATCGTCGCACTACACCCACGTGATGAAGACCGAGGCGCTGAAGCAGGCGCTGACCCAGTACGGCTTCGACGCGGCCTTCGGCGGCGCGCGGCGCGACGAGGAGAAGAGCCGCGCCAAGGAGCGCATCTTCTCGTTCCGCACCGCCAGCCACGGCTGGGACCCGAAGAACCAGCGGCCGGAGCTCTGGAGCCTCTACAACACGCGGGTGAACAAGGGCGAATCGATCCGGGTCTTTCCCCTGTCCAACTGGACCGAGCTCGACATCTGGCAGTATATCCTGGCCGAACGGATCCCCATCGTGCCGCTCTATTTCGCCGCGAAGCGACCGATCGTCGAGCGCGACGGAACGCTGGTGATGGTCGACGACGGCCGGCTGCCGCTGCATCCCGGCGAGACGCCGCGCCAGCGCATCGTCCGCTTCCGCACCCTGGGCTGCTACCCGCTGACCGGCGCCATCGAGAGCCCGGCCGCCACGCTGGAGGAGATCGTCGGCGAGATGCTGATCGCCCGCACCTCCGAGCGGTCCGGACGGCTGATCGACGCCGACGAGGCCGCCTCGATGGAGCGCAAGAAGCGCGAGGGCTACTTCTGATGAACAACGTCCCCGCCACCGCCGCCTTCGCGGCCGAGTATCTGGCCGAACAGTCCGCCAAGGGGCTGCTGCGGTTCATCACCTGCGGCTCGGTCGACGACGGCAAGTCGACGCTGATCGGCCGGCTGCTCTACGATTCCAAGCTGATCTTCGAGGACCAGCTGGCGGCGCTCACCCGCGACAGCCGCAAGCACGGCACGGCGGGCGACGACATCGATTTCGCGCTGCTGGTGGACGGGCTGGAGGCGGAGCGGGAACAGGGCATCACCATCGACGTCGCCTACCGCTTCTTCACCACCGAAGCCCGCAAGTTCATCGTCGCCGACACCCCCGGCCACGAGCAGTACACCCGCAACATGGCGACCGGCGCCTCAAACGCCGAGCTGGCGGTGATCCTGGTCGATGCGCGCAACGGGATCCTGTCGCAGACGAAGCGGCATTCGTTCCTGGCGTCCCTGCTGGGCATCCGCCACGTCGTGCTGGCGGTCAACAAGATGGATCTGGTGGACCATTCGCGGGAGGCCTTCGAGCGGCTCGCGGCGGACTACCGGGCGTTCGCCGATCGGTTCGGCTTCGAGACGCTGCAGGCGATCCCGATCTCGGCGCGCTTCGGCGACAACGTCATGGAGCGCTCCGCCCGGATGGGCTGGTACGACGGCCCGACGCTGAAGGAGCACCTGGAGACCGTCGAGGTCACCGACGACCTGGAGGCGCGCCCGTTCCGGATGGCCGTGCAGTGGGTCAACCGCCCGAACCTCGACTTCCGCGGCTTCTCCGGCACGCTTGCCTCGGGATCGATACGTCCCGGCGACGAGATCGTGGTGGCGCGCTCCGGCCGCACCTCGAAGGTGAAGGCCATCATCACCCACGACGGCCCCCTGCCCGTCGCCTATGCGCGCCAGGCGGTGACGCTGACGCTGGACGACGAGATCGACATCTCGCGCGGCGACGTTCTCGCCAAGGCCGCCGAGCGGCCGGAGGTCTCCGACCAGTTCGCCGCCCGGCTGATCTGGATGCAGGAGGACCATCCGCTCATCCCGGGGCGGCCCTATCTGATGAAGTGCGGCGCGCGGACGGTGAGCGCCACCGTGACCGAGCTGAAGCACAAGATCGACGTGAACACGTTCGAGCAGCTGGCGGCGAAGACGCTGTCGCTGAACGAAGTGGGCGTGGTCAACCTCGCCCTCTCCGAGCCGATCGCGTTCGACGCCTACGCCGACAACCACGAGACGGGCGGCTTCATCCTCATCGACCGGCTGACGAACCGGACGGTCGGTGCGGGCATGATCCAGTTCGGCCTCCGGCGCGCCTCGAACGTGCACCTGCAGGCGCTGGACGTGGACAAGCCGGCGCGCGCCGCGCTGAAGGGCCAGAAGCCGGCGATCCTCTGGTTCACCGGGCTTTCGGGCGCCGGAAAGTCGACGATCGCCAACCTGGTGGAGAAGAAGCTCGCCGCCAGCGGACGCCACACCTACCTGCTGGACGGCGACAACGTCCGCCACGGCCTCAACCGCGACCTCGGCTTCACCGAGGCCGACCGGGTGGAGAACATCCGACGGGTCGGGGAAACGGCGAAGCTGTTCGTGGATGCCGGGCTGATCGTGCTGGTGTCGTTCATCTCGCCGTTCCGCGCCGAGCGCGAGCTGGCCCGGGGGCTGGTCGATGACGGCGAGTTCATCGAGATCCACGTCGACACGCCCATCGAGGTGGCCGAGGCGCGCGATCCGAAGGGGCTCTACAAGAAAGCCCGCGCCGGACAGATCGCCAACTTCACCGGCATCGACAGCCCCTACGAGGCGCCGGAAAACCCCGAGCTGCGGCTCGACACGTCGGTCCGTTCGCCCGACGACCTGGCCGACGAGGTGATCCGCATGCTGACCGACAAGGGCTACACGCACTAGCGCGTGGCCTTGCCGATCGGGCGGATGCGCCCGATCGACGCCGAGGGTCGTTCGATCACCGGGAAGCGAGGCCGGGATTGCTCCCGGCCAAAACCTCAGCGCCGACGACGCGTGGGTTCCTTGAGGGTCTGTGCGGCCGCTTCGCGGTGGGGAACCCGCACCCCCTCGCCCTGATCAACCATCTCCGGGAAGTCGCCCTGATTTTCCAGCGCCTCGGGCGGCTCGACGACGTCGCCGGCCCCGGTCTCGAGCGGCAGGAGGGCACCGTCACCGGATTCCTCCATGGCGACGAGCTCACAGGCTTTCTCCCAATGGTCGGCCTCGCGCCCGTCGGGCCGGCCTTCCTCGATCCAGATCTGGTAGGCCCTTTCGCGCACGCGCTCCTGCGGCAACTGGCTTCCGTCCGCCATGATCTCGCTCCGTTTCGACTGAAATACTCTCACGCTGACAGCCCATCCCGTCCGCAGGTGGCAACCCGATCGGACCTTGCTTCGGCGGGGCCGGCCAGGAAACCTTCAGCCGCCGGCAATTGTTCCGGGTGGAGCCTGCGGGACAAGCGGAGAAACGGAGTCGATCAATGCACCTGTCGGACCAGGAGTTTTCCGTGCTCGACGCCCTCGTGCGCCTGCACTCCGACCACGGCGAGTACGTGGGCGCGGATGCCATCGCCAGCGCGCTGCCCGGCGAAGACGCCACGGTGGTCTCCAACGTGCTCCACGGCCTCGCCCGCAAGCAGTTCGTCGAACTGAACGGCCGGGAACAGGCCACCATCACCGAATTCGGAGCGGCGGCCCTCAAGTCGATGTGACGCAAGAGGCTTTCGCGCGTCGGCACCGGCCGGGGCGAAGACCGGACGGCACGGCCTTGCCGGGCCGGGGTCAGCGATAGGCGACCAGCACCGCGCCTGCGGCGATAAGCGCGACGCCGAGCCAGTTCAGCTTCGACAGCTTCTCGCCCAGGAAGATCACCCCGAAGATCGCCACCAGCACCACCGACAGCTTGTCGACGGGCGCGACGCGGGCGGCATCGCCGATCTTCAGCGCGCGGAAATAGCAGACCCAGGATGCGCCGGTCGCCAGCCCCGAGAGCACCAGGAACAGCGCCGAACGCGGCGCGATGGAGCGGAAGCTCTGCCAGCCCCCGGTGGCGGTGAGAATGGCCGCGAGCGCCGCCAGGATGACGATGGTGCGGACGAATGTCGCGAAGTCGGAGCCGACGTTCTCGACGCCGATCTTGGCGAAGATCGCGGTCAGCGCCGCAAAGACCGCGGCAAGCACGGCCCAGATCTGCCAGGAGGACAACAGCGAGGTCATGGTCCGCGCTCCGGTCGGGTGAGCCACCGGCTCCGCGCCGGCGCGTTGGTCCGACCATCATGCGCAATTCCGCGCGTTTGTCTCGGCAGGCCGGTTATGGACGAATCCCGCGGGACGCGCTCATGATGCCGACTGCACCGCCCCGACCCGGGAGCGGGCGAGAGACCTGACAGGGGAACGGGGCAATGATCGACAGCTATCTCGGCGTGATGCGCAACTACGTGACGTTCAGCGGACGCATCGCCCGGTCCGACTACTGGTGGTACGTGCTTGCCTACTTCATCCTCATGCTGATCGGCGGCCTCGTCGACGGCATTCTCGGCTTCCACTGGGACGAAGGCAGCACGGGGCCGGTCGCCGGCATCATCAGCCTGGTGCACATCCTCCCGTCGTTCGCCGCCGGCTTCCGCCGCCTGCACGACATCGGCCGCTCGGCCTGGTGGTACCTGATCCTGCTGCTGCCGCTGATCGGCATGATCGTCCTGCTGGTCTTCCACGTGCAGCGCGGCGACCGCGGACCGAACGCCTACGGACCCGACCCGCTGGAGCCGCACCTGTCCTGACGCCCGGGGCCGGAACAGCGACCCGTCAACCGGAAGCCGGAAACGCCCGGGCCTTCCCATCGCCCTGCCGCAGCACCTGCGGCGGGGCCTTTTTCTGCTGCGGCGCACAACCCCCAGGCTCACAGATTCGTGAATACAACCAAAGATCCGGCGCTCATGTGCCCCCGTACCCCTTCAGTATCCGGAAGAAAAGAAAACCGGAACGTACCAGAAGGAGGGAAGCAACCATGCCTCGGATCAACCGAATTTCTCTCGACCTGAAGTCAATCGCAGCCGCCTCCGTCGTGGCCCTCTTCGCGCATGCGGGCAGCCCCGCCATGGCGCAGGGTGTCGGCGGCATCGGGGGCGGAGGGCTGGGCGGCGACGGCATCGGCGCGTCGGTCGGCGGGGTCGATGTGGGCATCGGCGGCGGCGGCATCGGCGTGAGCGCCGATCTCGGCGGGGTGAGCGCCGATGCGGGCGTCGGCGGCACCGGAACCGGCGGGCTCGGCGCGACCGCCGACGCGTCGGTCGGCGGCGCCCAGGGCGTGACCGCCGGAGCCACCGCGTCCGTCGGCGGCGCCAGCGGCGTGGCGGGCGCCGGGATCGGGGCCTCGGTCGGAGGCGCCCAGGGCATCAATGCCGGGGCCACCGCGTCCGTGGGCGGAGCCAACGAGGTCGCCAGCGCAGGCGTCGGCGCGTCGGTGGGTGGCAGCAGCGCCTCCGGCGGCGTCGGTGTGAGCGGGACGGGAGGAACCGGCGGCACGGTCGGCGGCGTCGGCGGCAACGGCGGATCCGGATCGACCGACGTCGCGGGCACCGGCGGCGGCACGTCGGGCGTCGGCCAGGGCGGCTTCCTGTCGGGCCTGTTCGGCGGCAACCGCAGCCTGGCGTCCAACTCGGCGCCGACGGCGACCCAGAGCTCCGTGTCCGGCCTCGCCGCGCCCGCGCCGCGGTCGGTGAACACCGTGAACGCGCAGATCGCCTCGATGACGCCGGCACGGCGGGAGGCCCTGCTCGCCCAGTGCGTGGCGGTGCTGGAAAACCAGAACCGCAGCACGCGCGCCATGCAGGACCTCTGCATGCTCGCCAACCAGATGCAGTGAGCCGGCGAGGCTCGCCGTGGCGGCCAGCGACACTGGCCAGACGCACCGGGCGCCGGCCCCCTCCGGCGCCCCTTTCCCACCCTGCGATAGCGCCCGCGCACCGGGTCGAATTACCTTCCCCGATCGCACCGCAGGACGGCCTCTCCCGGCCGTTCCCACCGGCAGTTCCGGACGCGCAGATTTCGCTGGTCCGATCGCACCGATTCCGGCGAAATGGGGTCCGCCGGACCGGCGATTTTGGCTCAGGGGGACGCGGGCGCGATGCACAGGCTGCGAAAGGCGACGGAAGGCGACCGGGCGGGCTGGGAAGCCATCTGGGCGGAGAACTGCCGCCACTTCTCGGCCCCCGCCATGGACGCCCTCACCGTCGACGCGCTGTGGGCGCGGATCCTCGACCCGGCGCACCCGATGGATGCCTGGCTTGCCGATGACGACGAGAGCGCCGGCCCGATCGGCCTCGCCCACACGATCCTGCATCCGCACACCTTCACGCTGAAGCAGGTCTGCTACCTGGAGGACCTGTTCGTGGTGCCCGCCGCGCGCGGGCGCGGCATCGGACGCGCGCTCATCCAGGCAATCACCGAGGCGGGACGCCTCAACGGCTGGCGGAAGATCTACTGGGTGACGGACAGCAGCAACGTCGACGCCCAGCGCCTGTACGGGCAGCTGGCGCGGCCGGTGGACCAGCGCATCTACGCGATCGAGCTCGGCGGATGACGTGTTCGTTTGGGGAGATGGCGGACCGGCTGGACGGCGGCTCGACCTGACAACCCAGGACGCACCGTCCGGGGCTCGGCCGCGCACGGCCATCGATGGCGGAGACGGTGGGATTCGAACCCACGAGACGGTTTTGCCATCTACTCCCTTAGCAGGGGAGCGCCTTCGACCACTCGGCCACGTCTCCGTTGTGGGCTGGGTAGCGGCGAACCCGCAGTGGGTCAAGGGATTTGGGCGGCAGAGGCGCACCAATCCACGGCGGCCTATAGGGCGACGAAATGCGAACGATGTCGGAACATGCGGTGCAAATGCGGTCGCGCTCGTACAAATCCCGTACACGATGTTCTTGAAACGTTCATCGCATCGCGGCATCGGCTGGAGCAGGCGCTAGTCGGCCTTCACCCCAGCCTGACACAGGCTTTTAGTGTTGCGATATTGAAGCGGCAACTGGCGGACACGACGAAGATCGGCAAGAACGGGACCACATGCCAAAAAGCCGAAATCGTAGACCACGTGGGGACGATGTCGCACTAACCGGATCAAATGGCGCATGCGGCGAATCTGGGATTTCTGGCCTACATGTTGGGCATGGCCCATCCTTCCGCAGACGACGAATTGCACGGAGAGAGGCACTGACACCCCGAGGCTGATGAACCGTGAGTAAAGGCGGCAATGTCGTGCATTCCCCGCCACTGAGGATGTTGCTCGGCAAGAGGCGCAGAACATTGAGACGGAGTGCGCCCGGCTCAATTCTATCGCCAGGTATCAAGGGCTCGATTTCATTCCCTCCCTGCTCGACATTGCCGAGGAGGAAGCCGGCGCCCGTTCGAGGCAGCTGTCTCCCGATTGGCACGCTGAATATAAGGACTGCGCCGCTTCCGGACCCGACGGGCGTCAGCCATGCTCGGCACCATGTGCAACCCCTATAGCCTCACCCAAGGCCAGCAGGCCATCCGGGATTTCACACAGGCTATCGGCGACAGAACGGGCAACCTGCCGTCCCTCCCCGCGATCTTCGCGGACTATCTAGATCCGGTGGCCCGCACAGCCAGGAACGGCGAGCGCGAGCTGGTCATGATGCGTCGGGGCATGCCAGGGCCGAAGCGATTCCGCGAGCGGCCGGTGACCAATATTCGGAACACCAAGAGCCCGCACTGGCGGAGATGGCTAGGCCCGGCGCACGGGTGTCTCGTGCCAGCGACATCCTTCTGTGAATACGAGACACCAAGCCGCGGAAGACACCTGCCTGGTTTAGACTCGACGAGAGCCGCCCGCTGTTCGTATTCGCCGGCATGTGGTGCACCTGGACCGGCGCGCGCCGCACCGAGGCTGAGCCGGTCCAAGGCGAGCATCAGCTCTATTCGTTCCCGACATGCGCCCCCAATGCACTCGTCGCGCCGATCCATCCGAAGGCCATGCCGGTCATCCTGACCACCGCCGAGGAAATGGATGCGTGAATGCGGGCGGAATGGTCAGAAGCCGAATTGCTGCAACCGCCGTTGGCAAACGACACACTACGGATCGTGTGGCAAACAGAGCTCGGAAAGATCCAGTCGAGTAAGCCAAACGTTCCCTGACCCAGCAGCGCCGCCGTCGCCCCTTTCGCGGAATAACACCCCAGAAAGAGTATTCACCGAACCCGCAGTTGGCTCCGGGGCGCAGCTAAAAGCGAATACCCAAGCTGGTACCTCCAGAACTTCCCGCAGCGGCCGTGGGTGCATTGCGACCGGGTTCATTCAGCGCCTGAGTTCGCCGCCACGCGGAAATGTACTCGGCCGGGTCGACCAGCAACATGCTTAGCCGGTTCGAGTTTTGATCAGCCAGCAGAATACCGAGGCAATGCTTTGTGGACTCCGGAGTGAAAGGTTCCGGGACGTAAGCCATCGTGGAATCGCGAGCAAGATTCCAATCCATGAAGTCCGTTATGCTTACTGAATCACCTTTCTGATCGACCCAATTCTCGACCAGCCCACCACCGTTGTCGAACCGTTGACACTCATATGTTCCCGCCCCGGGGCCCCAAGCGAGCATCGTCTGATACTGACCATACTCGGCGTGGATCGGTTCACCGTATTTGGCAATTAGGCCTTTTGCGACCTGATCACGAGGCAGAGCCCAATTTGGCGAAGAAACAATTCGCTGAATCGCAAGAACGTCCCTTGATCCTTTCCCCTCTTCATAGAAGAGCGCCACACGTTCCCTCAGATCCGCCTTCAAATAAAAGACGGTATCTGTAAATGCAGGCACTGCAGGGGATTGGTCAGGACGGGATTTCAGGACAATCACGTCTTCACCGAGATACTCTCGCGCCAGTTTGTCAGCCTCCGCTTCGGCCATACCGAGGCGCAAACCAAGAATGTCTAGGTCTATCGACTCGCGGACAATGTCATCAGTAGACCAACGCAGGCCATTGGCGCTTGCATTCTCGCTACGGTCATCCTCCTTTGTGTAGGAGACATCCCTGAAGCTTCCACGCACGATGACGCCGCTCACACCGTCATCCGTTCTAAGCGGTGAGACCTCCTCGATGGTGAACTCGACGGTGCCGTAACTGTAGCCCTCCTCAACGTAATTGCGCGGGATTGGCAGCCGGTCGACGAGCAAATAAGCGACGTGCCTCGTAGCGTCGCGCCCTCCAGAGACAGAGCGTGCAACATCAACAGCCTCAGGGACTGCGCAATCGGTAATGGACGGATATACGAACGTGAACATTACATTTTCGAGGACAGCCGGTTTATCAGCGGCGCCGCGACCCATTTGCTTCCTCAATTCGTTTTCGTAGTCCCAAAGCGAGATGCCGAGAGCGGATTTGACCGCGGCGATGTCGCCAGCGTCGCTTCCGCCAGTGACGGCACGCATGTCCGAGCATTGCCCTGCCCTCAACTGCTGCCCGCCCCACCCGGGCAGCGCCATCCGTATCTGGGCAACCTCCGGAAGCTCGGCCTGAGCTTGCATTTCCATCCACTGCAGAAACGAGGATCGAGATTTCTCAAAATCAGAGATCGTCGGGACTTGACCGCCACCATTGAAGATGGAGGCGGCAGAACTCGCGGGGAAGCCGCGCTCTTGTTCGCGAAGCCACCGATCAGCGTACAGCCGGCGAAGATCCGAGTCAGTGAAGCCGTCATTCCCAATTCGGAGGGAAAGAATTGCAGCCATCTCCTGATCGAGTTGCGGCGAAGGCCCCCAATTCCCTGCTACCTCGACGTCCACAATCTCTGACGCTCTGTAGGGTCCGTAGTCGACTTCGCCAAGAATCTCGTAGCCGGTGAGGCTGGTTGAATCGCGGGCAAGAAGCACCATCTGGCGCACGTACACGCCCAGGTGATGATGAACTCTGTCGTGCCGATCAGCGGTCACTTTGGCGCTCACCGCGTCCGCGTTGACGACAGCCCTGACAACCCGCCTTCTATCTTCAGCTTCAAAACGCTCCACAAACTGCTGCGCAGCACTCCGGGACACTTCCAGCCACTTGGGCTGGTTGACTATATCAACGGTGAGCGATTCAAGACCAAGTCCCTGGTCACTCTCCGAGAATGTCAAAGATCCGGCATCAGACCCGTCATCAGATCCGATTACCGCAAATGCATTGCGGGCCATATCGTATCTTCCGAGCTTCATCTCCCAGTCGAAAACAATATTCGCGCTATCCCCTGCGGCCTCAAGAGCATTCATCAATTCGCGCTCAGCTTTTGCCCGAGCAAATTCATTGACGCTCTCCTGGCGGATTACGCCGACAATCAGCTCGGTTAAATAACCATCGTCCGCAGACAACTGACCGTACAAGGAATGAAGAGCGTCCACTCCAGTTCGCTTTTCGCTCAATAGTGAGCTTATCCGGCTCTGCTCACGCTGCTCACTCAACAGATATCCGTCAGACCCCTCGTAGAAATCATATGCAAGATCCTCCAGACCATCGTCAAAGTACAAAGCAATTCTGGTGACAATCGGCGTCAGCTCGACAGAATAGAACCCACTGCGCGTATCAAATGGCTCCGCAGCCACCCCCGAAACGTCCGAATATATTGCCAAGTAGAGTTCCTGTCCGGCGAGCTTGTTTCCCCAGCGCTCAATCAACGCACGAGAAAGGCCGCCATCCAATGGCAGTTTACGAGGCAGCACGACCCCCGAATGACCCCACCTAATTTCAGCAAAATCGTAAGTGTCCCTTATCAAGGCAGGTTGCTTATACTCGTAGTTCAGAGGGATCGCGTCCCCGGGCGCGTCGGGATCCCCAAGCCGAACGTTGATCTTTTCAACTATTTTTATGTTTGGATCGATCACCTTCACAGAAAGAGAATTAATAAATCGCTTCCTAATCTCGGATGCGAAATAGGAAATACTCTGAAGCTCTTCGTCACGAAGTCGCCCCCTTCCCCATTCGTCTGGCTCATTGCCACGCCAAATTTCAAGCTGCTCCGCCCGCGAAAGCAGCGCCTTTCCCGCTGCTGCAAGGAGCAAATCGTCGTCGATTGCACTAGGGTAGCTCGCTAGCATCAACGATGCTGCCAAGCCGCCGACATCGCTCAGTCGAGCCAAATCGATATGCCCGTTCGTCTCAACTACGCCGGGCACTTCTGCTCCAGTTGTGCCCATGACTTGGGGCGGATCACCTTGGGAAACCGCACTTGTTGCGCGGTTTTCAAGGGGCCAAACGAAAATCGGTTCAGCTTCACGGCGCTTGCCTAATGACCGCGCCTCAATAGAGAATAGGCGTGCCTCGGCCTCAAATAACCTTCGCTCCGGATTGTACTTAAGATCATATATTTGAACCTGAGCCTCGACACTTATAAAGTAAGCCTCTGCGTATCCAAATTTGCGCTCAAAACTCTCCGCCTCCTCCAATGTCATGGGGATACCGCTCAGCGCAGGAAGGTCAGGAATATGCAAATTAATGGCCGACCCCCTTATAGGACCACCATCAATACTCGTGTAATTAGCCAGACCCTCCGTCACCATTGAATATGAACGGAATGGAAATATTCCTTTTTCGCGCGAATACGCGGATCTCTCCAAAGTATAACTATCAACGAGAGTAACGTTTGCGCTTTCAGGAACCGGACTGGCCAGATACTCCGCTTTGAATTTGTCGAGATCTTCATCAACTCTATAAGTCGAGCCGTGTCGATTGCCTTCAATCCTAAATAGGCGAGACAGATTGTCTTTGTTGTCG
The DNA here is from genome assembly GCF_053629675.1 of Amorphus suaedae. Lineage (NCBI taxonomy): Bacteria > Pseudomonadati > Pseudomonadota > Alphaproteobacteria > Hyphomicrobiales > Amorphaceae > Amorphus > Amorphus suaedae. The sequence continues at coordinate 1,048,032 of NZ_JBRJIT010000001.1, forward strand.
AGAACCTGGGGGCGTGCGGCAACCATCATCCGAATAAGTTGACGGTTTGCATTTCCCCTATCGAGTACCAGTCGCTCGAACTCGATGCCTGAAACGTCGACATTTGCGACCCTAACACCCTGGCCCGCCCCGGCATTAAGGGGTGTTGCTTGTGGCGCCGGCTCCGATCCTCCAGCGCTCGCCAAGCTCAATGCCGAGCGGGCTGAAACTGTCTTGGGATCACGGCCTTGATCGCGAAGGAATTGGGAGAGAGCTCTGTCTGTTCGCGGACCGGCGACACCGTCCGGCTCTCCGACATCGTAGCCGAGCTCGTTAAGCCGGCGTTGCAGTTGCTGGACCTCGGAAGGTAGGAGCTGACCATCTCGGTTTGCGGCCGCTCGGATCGCAGCATCGGCACCCTGCAGCAACGTCGATGCTTGCTCGTTCGTGAGGTACCCCGTTGCCGGCTGGCCAGTGGCCTTCTGCCACTGCCTAATACCTTGTCGGGTATTCCTTCCCAGCCCGCCGTCGGGCGTGCCGGTATCGTAACCCAGTGCATTGAGGCGGATCTGCAGAGCAAATATCTGATCGGGCGTTAACCTTGGCTCCGAGACCTTTATTGGCTGGCCACGAGCCGGATAGGCCTGTTGGCGATTAATCTCATTCTGAACAACGGCACTTCCGAGTCCCAAAATGCTTCGAAGAAGATCGTCATTGGCGTGAGAGGGAATTGAGAATCCAACTTGGAGGGATACAAGAACGATTCCAAATTTCGCGATGTTTGAAAAAGGCGAAGTATGGAAAGAGCAACGTGCAAAGCACATATCCGTCCTCATGCTGCCAGTCTTTGACGCCCATCCTCATTGTGGTTGAGTTGAGACCAAGCTCAAGCGGCAAGTCAAGGATGAGATGGCCACTGACCTCTCTGCAGTCCACGCCCAAACGCGGTCCGCTATCGCAAACAGAACGCCCGCAGCAGTGATTCCGGCAACCATCAGAGCGAGCAGCATCTTGTTTGCCAATGCCATGGTCACGAGCGGCATCAGCGCCTTGCGGAACTCGCCGAATGCTTTGCGGGCCTCCTGACGAAGCTCACGGATCTCGAGCTCCATGCGGCTCCGATCCGTCCGTGCTTCCTTCGTCATCGCCTCTATGCTCGAGACGCACTCCCCCAAGGCGCCAAGGGCTGCCTTAGTGATCTGATCGTCATCCAAGTTTCCACCTGCCATCTCCATCCTCGTGCGTCTCGAAGCGTTTCAGAGTTTCGCCGCACGGCCAGTGGGCGCTGACCCAGCCGAGGTAACCGGCCGGCGTGCGGGCCTGGTACCAGCCGTTGTCGACGTCCTGGATCGTCAGCACGGTTCCGAGTGGAAGACCGCCGATGATGTCGCCCACGGGTGCCCGGCGGAAGTTAAGCCACGGCGCCGTGGTGAAGCCATGAAGGGCCAAGGCGACCGGCTCGGCACGACCTCCGCCCAGCGGCTCCTCGATCTCGCGATCAACGATGCCTACCGCCAGACGATCTGTAACGGCCATGCGGATGCGGTCGCCTATCTCCCGCGCGCCCTTGATCGACTCGTCGAAGGACAGCCGGGTGTCGTTCCACTTGCCGCGCTGCCAGATGTCCAGGTTGCCCTCGACCTCGGCATGGGAGAGCACCGTCTCGGGCGTCGGCTCGATATCGGAGGCGCGGCAGAGATCGGCGACGAAGTCGATAATCGCGTCCCACTGCGTCTCCGTCATCGGATAGCGGCCAGACCGGAAGGGCTCTCCGTGGCGTCGGCCATGCAGGCGAGCGAAACACCGATTGAGCCGGTGTTGCAGGCCCGGGTGTGGGCCGCGTAGTTGCCGCGGATCGGCCCCTCATTGTCCCTGATCGAACGATCGCCGGGGACGGCGTTTTCGGCGCCCTCGATGATGAAGTGATAGTGGCGCGGTCGAAGGCCGAAGCGGTGTGCGCGCGGTCGACCAGTGAAGGAAGATGCGCGTCATCGTCGCGGCCGGAAGCCACGAGGCGGGTATGCTCACTTGTGTCTCCTGGAAACAAAAAGCCCCGCTGAGGGCGGGGCTTTTCAGTCACTTAGAATGCAACCACCACCAGCGGCAGCTGCAAGATTCAGCAGTCAGCTAAGATCCAGGATCCGATAGATCGATATTGCATGCTTCTATGAAGCGGCTTGCTGCTCTGGTCGATCCATTCACAGAGACGGAAGCCGAATAGCTCCGACCAGATGACTCAATCAACAGACCAACCATGATTTTCGATTTAGCATCCCTAATGGCGGCGACGATTGGCCTGATCTTATCAACCTCGTCAGACTCTACCCCATAGAAATCTGCGTTGTGATCGTAGAACACGCCATGCAGCGCGTGCTTCTCGCCGCCATCCACCTGCACAATCAACTTGGCAGGAACACCGTCCATACCCGGTTCCCAGTCCCCGCGCTCAATATAAGAGAATGTAAGCTTCTCCGGCCCCGAACATGAGAGATACATGCCGCTGTTGAAATTAATCATGCCAACCATGGACGCATTCTTGTTGTCGGAGAACAGATCGTCAGTCACATCTGTCGTCCACTGCGCGTAGGAGGTGCTGACCCCCAGTGTCATCGCGCCAAGCACAGCAACAATCCTCAACGCGGATCCCAGCATTTGAGCCTCCCTTGCCACTTCCTGTATGGCAACGTAGACCTGAACCGACTACTCGCCAACTCTCCCATCCGCCCCTTCCCCATCCTTTGGCTGTTTGATCTCCACTGCCCTCACCGCACCGCCATTCTTGTTCGCGCGGTGCGTCCGCGACAATCCGGTAGGTGCCGTCAATTCCGGGTCGGGCGCCGGTCAACACGAAGTCCGCTTCGGCATAGGCCGTCTCGACGAGAGCGAGCTCGACAGACCGCCACCCATATCGCGCTCGGCATCGCGCTTGCGGGCAGAAGCAACCTGACGGGCCTGGTCACGGTCGTCCGCCGGAAGGCGAACAAGATTGGTGGCGTCCGGCCCTTCCCGCTCCAGCTCGAAGTCAACCTCTTCTTCCCGAAAGGCCGCATCCTCGCGGTTGAAGTAGCGGACCTTGGCGCGGCGGATGCGGAACGCCCCTTGAATGGCGAGATGTCCCAATTGGAGACGTTGCCATCATCATCAATTCGGCCGAAGACTGTCGGAAGCACTTCTCCGGACGGCGCCCGGCCGGCGCCCCTCTCCTTCATCACCGCCCTGTCGCCGCGGATCTTCAAGGTGGCGCCGAGTTCGCGCGCCAGTCGCTGGCCTAGATGCGGGAAGCTCTCTCCCTCGGCCGACCAATGGTCGCGCGCGATGCCGGCGAGGCTTTCAGAGACGCTGACACCGCTCAGGCCCGCCAGGCCGGCGGCCTTGTCCAAGTATTCCTGCAGCGTCGCGTCGTCGAGACCTCGGGCAAGGTTACCTGTTAGGAAGGCCGATGCCTGCAAGCGATGTGGCCGGCTATCTGGCATCGCCCGAGAGGCTTCGGGGCTGAGGGGATTTGAGCGACCCTTCCGTCGTGCGTGGTCCCAACCTCAACCTATTGAGGCCGGACCGTGAACCGGCTGGCTCGGCACAGCTGGGGGTCCAGATCGCGCTTCCGACCGGGTTCACAGCACTGTTCGCGACCGCACGCCTCTTCGGTCCCGAGCATCCTCAGCGCGTTGTCGAAGCGCCGGAGGCTCTCGACGCTCTGCCAGATGACGTTTCCGGCGGGTTGCCGTGGAATCGGCCCGGCCGTTCCGGAGGGAGCGGCCGCGGGTCCCAGGGGGCTCGGCGAAAGTCGGGCGCCCTCGCCCATGCAAGCCTCGCGCAAGCTTCGCTTCCGAAAAGACCGGAAGCAGAGTATCAGCGTGCCTCCCGTGAGCGGGTGGTCTCCGCCGTCGGCCGCCGCCGCTGAAATATCTGGCCCACTTACCAATTGGCGTGTGATGGTTGGCTAGACACGTTCTAATCAACACAGACAGGCAGAGATCATGCCGCCCAGGCCTGGCGTATTTTCCCGGATAGGTGGCCGGCTTGCGCTCGTGGGTGCCGGCCTCCTCGCCTTCACGATCGCTGTCGTTTTCGCCGCCCTCTTTGAGATCTCGATCTCCCTGGACAGGGAAGCCGTCGAGCGGACGACGAAGGCCGTCGAAACGGCCCTGATGACCCGCCAGGCGACGCTTGAGCGCACCATCGTGGATTACGGCGCCTGGGGCGCGGCGTACGAGAACCTCAGCGCCACGACCAACCAGGACTGGGCCTTCACGCGCGGGAATCTCGGCGGCAGCCTCTATTCGGATTTCAAGATCAACGGGGTGCTGGTCGTGGATCCGGCGGGCCGGACGACCTACGCGCTCGTCGATGGACAGCCCGCGGACGTCACCTTGGAGTCCGTCCTTGGCCAGACCGGGATCGAGCTCGTGGAACGCGCGCGGTCGGCGCCGGAGAACGAGACCGTTCCCGTCTCCAGCTATGTCTCGGTCGGCACGGGCAACCAGCTGGTTGCCGCCGCGGCCTTCTCGACCGCAGACGACTCGCAGGTCGAACCGTTGCCCGGCGCCGCGTCCGTCCTCGTCTTCGTCGACTCGCTGAACGCCGCGAAGCTTCTCGAGCTGGGCGACCAGTTCGCCGTCCCCGCGCTTCGCGCCGCGTCCCTACCCACCTCCGACGTGCACCTGACCGTGCCGAGCCTCACGGGGGAGCCGGTCGCGTTCGCCTGGACCCCGCCGCGGCCGGGCATGGATCTCCTGACCGCCGTCCTGCCGTGGCTCGCGGCAGGAACGGTGCTGCTGGCCCTCACCACCTTCCTCGCCTATCGCCACGCGATGATCGCGGCGCGGGCCATCGACGAGGGACGCAAGAGCCTGTTCGAAAGCGAGGCCCGCTTTCGCGACATCGCGGAGGCGGCGTCGGACTGGATGTGGGAGACCGATTCGGAGCTCCGGACCACCTACCTTTCGGATCGGTTCTCCATCATCACCGGCCGCGACAGGCGCGAACTCTTCGGCCAGCCGCTCGGCGATTTCCTGCTCGCGGACCTAGAGGAAATTTCCGCGCTGTGGAAGCAGGCCGCGCCGGGAAAGCTGCCCGACCTGGTCTGCACCTATCTGGACAGCGCCGGCCTGAGCCGGCTGGGCCGCATCTGCGGCAAGCCCGTCCTTACCCAGGAGGGTGTCATCTCGGGCTACCGCGGAACCGTCACCGACATCACCGACGAGATGGCCGCCCTCAACGAGATCGATCGCCTTGCCCGCCACGACCTGGTCACCGGCCTGGCCAACCGGCCGATGCTGGAAGACTACGTCAGCAGCCTGGTCGACGCCGTCCGGCCGCAGCCGTCCGCCCTGATCTGCCTCGACCTGGACGACTTCAAGTCGGTCAACGAAAGCAAGGGTTACTCGGCCGGAGACATGACGCTGGCGGCGTTCGCGGACCGGCTTCAGACGATCCTGCCCCCCAAGGCGTTCCTGGCCCGCCTGGGCGGCGACAAGTTCGCCGTGGCGCTCAGCGTCAATGACGAGCTCCACGTGTCCGGATGGTGCGAAACGTTCCTGTCCGCGCTCGAGATCCCCCTCGACCTCGATGGGGATACGCTTCGACTGGGGGCGACGGCCGGCATCGCCCTTTTCCCGAAGGATGCGACGTCGACCGGCGATCTCCTTCGGAAGGCGGATATCGCCCTGGTCGAGGCGAAGCGCCGGCGGCGCGGCAGCTACTGCTTCTTTTCCGAAGATCTCGATCAGGCCGCGACCGAACGGGCTCAGCTGCGTTCCGACCTCCGCACGGCCATGGCGGAGAACCAGTTCGTCCTTCACTACCAGCCGCAGTTCGACGCGCGGTCGCTGAAACCCACCAGCGTCGAGGCGCTCATCCGGTGGAACCACCCGGTCCACGGACTGGTGCTGCCCTCCGTCTTCATCGGCGCTGCCGAGGAAAGCGGCATCATCGACGCCATCGGCGCCTGGGCGCTGGAAACCGCATGCCGCGAGATCGAACCGCTGAACGATCTCCGGGTCGCGGTCAACGTCTCCCCCGTCCAGATCCGGCACCAGGAGGCCTTTTCGGCAACGGTGTCCCATGTGCTGCAGCAGAGCGGGCTGGAGCCGAGCAGGCTTGAGCTGGAACTGACCGAATATGCGCTCATGGAGGAGATCGCCGAAAGCCGCGAGCTGTTCGACGAACTGAAGGCCAGAGGGATACGCCTCGCCCTGGACGATTTCGGCACCGGCTACTCCTCGCTCGGAAACCTCCGCGGGTTCCCGTTCGACAAGATCAAGCTCGACCAGTCCTTCGTGAGGGAATCGGAAGACTCCGCGAGCGCCAGGTCGATCGTGGAAGCGGTGCTCCGGATCGGACACGCGCTCGGCATGTCGGTCACGGCCGAAGGCGTGGAGACCGAAGAGCAGTGTCGGGCGCTGGCCGCCGGCGGGTTCGACGAGATCCAGGGCTATCTTCTCGCCAAGCCCATGCCCCTGTCCGCGCTGAAGGACTTCATCGAGTCCGGACAACGGGCCAATCTCGGGCAAGCCGCACCTCCCATCCCGGAAGCCGGGTCCCGCTCCGGGTGAGGCGGACAAAGCTGATCGGGAGCGCGGTGCCGCATCGACGTCGATTGCATCTGCAAGCTTGTCGCAAGCATGCCGACCGACTATGCGGGGACCCGAAGTGGATCCCCGGCGGCCTCTCGTCCGATCCCCCGATGAATGCGAGCGCACGCTGCGCGCTGGCGAGCCGGATTGACGCAAAAGTGCAGCAAAGCGATCGCGACCACGCCTCCTCGAAGCCGCGCGCCGGCGTCGGCGAGCGTCTCGACGCCGCCTCGGTCCGCGTTGCCCCCGCATGCTGATGATCGACACCATCGTCAATCCGTTCCGGGTGCTGCGCAACAGGCTGAGCCTGCGCGAGCAGATGGCGCTGTTCACGGCCACCCTGTGCCTGGCCGCGGTGATGCTGGCGGCCACCTGGTCGGCGAGCGTGGCCCGTCAGGTGGCGATCGAAAGCGGCCAGCACGAGCTTGTCCAACTGGCGGAGACACTGGCCGAGCGGCTCGATCAGCACATGTTCGAGCGGTATCGCGAGATCGGCAACATCGCTGGACTGCAGGTGCTGCGGCCGATCTGGACGAGCCGCCCGGAAGAGGCGCGGAGCGTCCTGCAGGACCTGCAGCACACGGTGCCGGACTATGCCTGGATCGGCCTTGCGACGCCCGACGGGGTCGTCAAGGTCGCAACCGGCGGACTGCTGGAGGGGGTATCGGTCGCCGAGCGGCCCTGGTTCATCGAGGGTCTGAAGGGGATCACGGTTCAGGACGTCCACGACGCCAAGCTGCTCGATTCCTATCTCCGCAAGTCGCCCGAGGAAGAGCCGTTTCGCTTCGTCGACGTTGCGGTGCCGGTCTTGGCGCCCGACGGGACGCTCGCCGGCGTGGTCGGCGCCCATCTGAGCTGGCGGTGGGCGCAGGACGTGCAGGCGTCGATCCTGACCCGCGCCGGGGTGGCCGACACCACCGACCTGCGGGTCCTGTCGCGGGACGGCCGCGTGCTGATCGGACCGGGTGACCAGTCCGAGCGGACCGTCGCGCTCATCGAGGCGGTGCGGACGCAGAGCCCGGTCGTCATCGAGAACCCCGGCGATCCGATCATCACCGCGCTGGCGACCACCGCCGGACAGGGCAGCTACCCGGGCCTCGGCTGGGTCGTCGCCGCCCAGCGTCCGCGGGCGGTGGTGGAGGCGCCGGCCAACGCGCTCGGCCTGAAGATCATGATCGCCGGCATCGGCATCTCCATCGCAGCCGGACTGCTGGCCTGGTTCCTGGCCGGCACGGTCACGAAGCCGCTGGCGAAGCTGTCGCGCAACGTCGATCTGGTGGGCCGGGAGCCGACGGTCACGATCATCGGGCGGCAGAACGGCTCGCGCGACATCGTGCAGCTGTCGTCGTCGATCCGCTCCCTGTTGCGCCGGATCGGCACGGCGGAGGCCAGGAGCGCGAGCGCCCACGACGAGGTCAACGACCTGCGCCGCGAGGCGGAGGCGCGCCAGGCCGCGGTGGAACAGGCGACCCGCATTCTCGACGGCGACCTGCAGACGCTGCGGAAGCTCGCGGACACGGATCCCCTCACCGGCCTGCTCAACCGCCGCGCCTTCCTGTTCGCCGCCAACGAGGCGATGGACTACTGGAAGCGCTATCGCCGCAACATCGGCGTGCTGCTGTTCGACATCGACCACTTCAAGCAGGTCAACGACACCTTCGGACACGCGGCCGGCGACGAGGTGATCCGCCGGGTGGGCGAGGTCACGCTGACGCACATGCGCGACACCGACAAGGTCGCCCGCTTCGGCGGCGACGAGTTCGTCGTCCTGCTGCGCGAGATCGGGGAGCTCGACGTCGAGGCGTTGGCCAATCGCATCCGCGCCGAAATCGCCGCCATCCGGTTCGACACCATCGATCCCGAGATGTCGGTGGCCGTCAGCATCGGCGCGGCGCTCGCCGAGGACACCGACCGCGACATCGACGACACCATCCAGCGCGCCGACAAGGCTCTCTACGAAGCCAAGGCCGGTGGCCGCGACCAGGTCGTCCTGGCGGCCTGAGGCCGCCATCGACTTTCCGGCCACGTCCGACACCGGGTTCGACATCCTGCGGCGGGCGAGCGCGTGAGCGGGACGGGAGCGCGCTAGCCTTCCGGCGGGAACGTCGTGCGCCAGTGGCGGGCGATGTCGATGCCGCGGCAGAACCAGACGCCGTCGAAGCCGCGCATGTGCTCCAGCAGCCGGATGAGCCCGACGGCGCGGCCCGGGCGGCCGATCAGCCGGTCGTGCAGGCCGATGGAGAGCAGCTTGGGCGAACCCTGCTCGCCCTCGCGGTAGAGCAGGTCGAAGGCGTCGCGTATGTAGTGGAAGAAGTCGTCGGCGGTCGAGAAGCCGCTGTTCTCGTTGAAGCGGTTGTCGTTGGTCTCGTAGGAATACGGGATGACCAGATGCGGGCCGGCCGGCATGCGGACCCAGTACGGCAGCTCGTCGGCCAGCGAATCCCGGTCGTAGAGGAACCCGCCCTCCTCCGCCACGAGCCGCCGCGTGTTGGGGCCGGGCCGGCCCGTCATCCACCCGAGCGGCCGTTCGCCGAGCAGGCGTGTCAGGCCCTCGACGGCCAGCCGGACGTGCTCCCGCTCGAGGTCCTCCGGCACCTCCACGTAGTCGATCCATCGGTAGCCGTGGCTGACCACCTCGTGTCCGTCGCGGACGAAGGCGCGGGCGAGCGCCGGGTTCTGCTCCAGCGCGCGCACCACGCCGAGCACGCTGATCTTGATGTCGTGTTCGCGGAAGATCTCCAGCACCCGCCAGACGCCGCGCCGCGCTCCGTACTCGAACAGCGACTCCACCAGCGGCACCCGCTTGCCGGTCTTGGTCTCCACGCCGATGTCGTTGAGCATTCCCTCCGAGATGGGATCGCCGTTGGCGAGGCTCGCCTCGCCGCCGCCCTCGACGTTGAGGTTGAAGTTGACCGCGATGCGGGCGCCGCCCGGCCAGGCGGGATCGGGCAGCGTTTCGCCGTAGCCGACGAGGTCGCGCTCGATCATCGGGTCAGGGGGCAGAAGGGGCATCGCTGATGGACCTTGGATCTTGAGCGGAGGGAAGTGCCGGCCGGTAGCACGACCGGGAGCGGCCCCCCGACCGGAAACGGCGCTAGGCGGCGACGGGCTGAGCGAGTTCGGCGGTGCACGGGTCGTAGCAGAAGAACCAGTCGACCTCGGTCGGGCCGTGCATCCAGGTGTTGTCGATGGAGATCTGCTGCACCTCCCCGACCCGCGGGATGCGGGTTGCCTCGTAGACCGCGAAGGCGGTCCGCGGGTCGTCGAAGCCCGCGATGCAGCGGTCGAGAATGGCCGCGTCCTCGATGGCCATGGCCCCGCCGGCCGCCATGTAGGGCCGCATCGCATGGCATGCGTCGCCCAGGAGCACAATCCGCCCGTCGCTCCAGCGGTCGTTGCGGGGGCGGTCGCAGATCGGCCAGACGGTGACGTTCGAGGCCTTCTCGATCACGCTGACGAGGTCGGAATGAAAGTGGCCGAAGGTGTCGAGAAAGTCGTCCCGGGTGCCCTGGACGACGCCCTGGTCCAGGTCCCAGTCGGGCGCCGGCGTCGACCCCATCACGTAGACCTCGTCGCGGCGCTTGGTCATGTAATAGGTCAGGATGTGCCGGTCGGGGCCCCACCATTTGGTGCAGTCGCGGATCGCCAGGCCGTCCATCTGCGCGCTCGGGAACACCGCGCGCGGCGCGATTCGGCCGGTGTAGCGCGGCGGCTCGGCGCCGAACAGCGCCTCGCGGACCCGGGAGTCGATGCCGTCGGCGCCGATCACCAGATCGGCCTCCGCCGTGGCGCCGTTCTCGAAGCGCAGGCGGAGCGCGTCGCCGCGCGTCTCGATGCCGGCAAGCTGGTGGCCGAACAGCAGCGAGCCGGGCCGGAGCGGCTCCTGCAGCACGTCGTGCAGGTCGGCGCGGTGGATGTTCAAGTAGGGCGCCCCGTAGCGCTGCTCAGAGGCCGCGTCGAACTCGATCTCGTAGGTGGTCTCGCCGGTCTCCCAGTCCCGGCTCACATAGGCGTCCGGCTTGATGCCCCGGCCGACGAGCCCCGGCTCCAGCCCGAGCCGCTGCAGCACCTTGACGGGGTTGGCGCTCAGGATGATGCCGGCGCCGATGCGCGAGAAGGTCTCCGCCTGTTCGTAGACGGTGACGGCATAGCCGCGCCGCTGGAGGAGGCCGGCCACGCTCAGACCGCCAAGCCCGCCGCCCACGACCGCGATTCTGGTTCCGAGATCCATTGCTCGACCTTCTGACTGCAGGAACGACACCGGTGCGGCGCAGAACAAGCCGCCGCACCCGGCCCGCCTGGAACCGGCGGGCACCGTCAAACCAAATCGTTCGATAGCGAATGAATAACGGTATTCAGGCGGGATCGACCGTGTCAAGCGACGGCGACCCGAAACCGGCCAGGCCCAACTGATACCGCCGCATCTGCATCAAAATTGACCAGTCAGCCGACCGATTAGGCAGGAGAAGCGGTCAATCTGCCTATCATTTGCGAGGCCGCCGCGTTGACCCTCAACCGGGGCGCCCATAGGCTCATTTCATTCGATAGCGAACGATATTCCGGACCCTGCCCGGACAGCTCGGAGCGGGAGGGTACCGGCGGTTCGGGGGATGGATGCCCCTGACGGCCCCACGCATCGACCTTCTTCGCAGGACCAGCGCCTTCAGCAATCGAGGTAGACCATGAACATCCTGAAGCATGCCGCCCTTGCCGGGCTGATCGTCGGCGCCGCGCAGTCGGCGCAGGCCGAGGACGTGAACTTCATCACCGACTTCGGCTTCAACGGCCGCCACGCCTATTATTACGTCGCGCTGGACAAGGGCTACTACAAGGACGAAGGCCTCGACGTGACGATCCTGCGCGGACAGGGATCGGCCGACGCCATCAAGAAGGTGGCCTCCGGCGCCGCCGACATCGGGTTCGCCGACGCCGGCTCCCTGATCCTGGCGCGCGGCAATGACGGCGTTCCGGTTAAGCTGGTCTCCATCGTCTACGCCTCCCCGCCGCAGGCACTCTACGCGCTCGCCGACAGCGGCATCACCAGCCCCAAGGACCTGGAGGGCAAGACGGTCGCCGACACCGCGTCGAGCTCGATCCGGCTGCTCTTCCCGGCCTACGCCAAGGCCGCCGGCATCGATCCCGACAAGGTCGAGTGGGTGGCGGCGGAAAGCGGCTCCCTGCCCTCGCTGCTGTCCAACGGCCGCGTCGACGCCATCGGCCAGTTCATCGTCGGCGAGCCGCTGCTGGCCGCCACCGCCGCGCCGAAGAAGCTGGCGCGCCTTGCCTACAAGGATGCCGGCCTCGACTATTACGGCAACGGCATCATCGCCACCGAAGAGACGATCGAGACGGACCCGGAGATGGTGAAGGCGTTCGTGCGCGCCACCATCAAGGGCATGAAGGACGCCTTCGCCGACCCCGAGGAGGCGGCGGAAATCCTGGCCAAGTACCAGAAGCAGATCGCGCCGGAAGTCGGCAAGGGCGAGACGGAGGCCGTCGCCGAGCTCGCCCAGGTGCCCGGCCAGCCGCTCGGCAAGATCGATCCGGCCCGGGTCGAGAGCACGGTGGAGGTGATCTCCGAGAATTTCCAGCTCAACAACCCGGTCGAGGCGAAGGACGTCTACGCCCCCGGCTTCGTCGAGTGAGCCTCGATCCATCCACGGGCACCCGCCCGCCTGTCGCCCCGGCATCCGGCCGGGGCGGCTTTCCTGCAAGCGAAGGCACCTGCCCTGCCATGATCGACCTCAAGGGCGTCACCAAGACCTACGGCGCCGACAGCAAGGCCGTCCACGCGCTCGGCCCGATCGACCTCACCATCGAGACCAGCAGCTTCGTGTCGGTCGTCGGACCGTCGGGCTGCGGCAAGTCCACCCTGCTGCGGCTGATCGCCGGCCTGGAAGCGCCGAGCGCCGGCACCATGACGCGGGCGGGAGCGCCGCTCGACGGCCCGTCCCGCGACGTCGGCATCGTGTTCCAGGACCATGTGCTGTTCCCGTGGGCGACCGTGCTGGAGAACGTGCTGCTGCCGGCCGACGTCTTCGGCATGGCGAAGGACGAGGCGCGCGAGCGCGCCTTCCGGCTGCTGGAGCTGACCGGCCTGAAGGAATTCGCCCACCACAAGCCGCAGATGCTGTCCGGCGGGATGAAGCAGCGCGCCGCGTTCTGCCGGGCGATGCTGTCCGATCCGCAGCTGCTGCTTCTCGACGAGCCGTTCGGCGCCCTCGACGCACTGACCCGCGAGGAGCTGTCGCTGGAGCTCTCCCGCCTCTGGCAGGAGCTCGCGCGCACCGCCCTCCTGATCACCCACGACATCGGCGAGGCGATCCTGCTCGGCGACCGGGTGATCGTCATGTCGGCGCGGCCGGGCGTCATCCGCGCCGACATCGAGGTGGATCTGCCCCGCCCGCGCACCATCGAGACCGAAAACCACCCACGCTTTCAGGAAATCATGCAGACGGTGAGAGCCATGTTCTTCGGCAAGGACCGGCGGCAGGCGGGCTCGTGAGCACGTCCTCCCGCATCGCCGACCGGGCGACCACTCCCCTCATCTACATCGCGCTGCTGGCCCTGTGGGAGATCGGCGTGCAGGCCTTCGACGTGCCGACCTGGATCCTGCCGGCGCCCAGCGAGATCTGGAGCGCGGCCGTCCTGTGGGCGCCCGAGCTCGCCTTCAACACCATCGTGACGCTGCGGGAGACCGTGGTCGGCTTCGTGCTCGCCCTGGTGCTGTCGGTGCCGCTTGCGATGATCATCGCCTTCAGCGCGCGCGCCCGGCGCGTAATCTATCCGCTGGTCCTGGCGCTGCAGTCGGTCCCGAAGGTGGCGATCGCGCCGCTGGTGACGCTCTGGTTCGGCATCAACGAATGGCCGAAGATCGTCATCGTCGTGCTGGTCTGCTTCTTCCCGATCCTGGTGAACGTGGTGGCGGGGCTGGAATCGGCCCCGAAGGGCATGCTCGACCTGATGCGCTCGCTGCGCGCCTCCGAGATCATGATCTTCCGCCGGCTGCGCATGCCCTACGCGCTGCCCCATCTCTTCACCGGCTGCAAGGTGGCGATCACCTTCGCCATCATCGGCGCGGTCATCGGCGAGTTCGTTGCCGCCCAGGAAGGGCTCGGCTACCTCATCCTGATGTCCACGTCCCAGTCGCAGACGCCGCTTGCCTTCGCGGCGATCATTGTCCTCACCCTGATGGGCGTCGTGCTATTTGGCGCCATCGAGCTGGTGCAGCGCAGGGTCGTGGGCTGGACCACGTGAGGACCGGCGGGCGGATGCGCAACGCCGCCGGAGCGAGCGAGGGAAACCGTCATGGCAGCTGAAGACCGCCCGGACCAGAATGGACACGGGACGACGGCGGCGGCCGAGGGACCGGCCCGCCGCCCACGCCGGCGGTCGGCGGAAACCCGCGCGGCGCGTGAGCAGGTCGACGAGATCTTCCGGCAGTGGCAGACGGCGCGGCCGGACATCGACCCCACCCCGGTGCGCATCTACGGGCTGATCGGTCAGATCCACCTGCAGGCGACGGCGTTCATCGACGACGTGCTGGCGCCCTACGGGCTGGCGCGCGGAACCTACGACGTCCTGACGGCGCTGAGGCGCGCAGGCGCCCCCTATTGCCTCACCCCCAAGGTGCTGTCCCGGCATCTCCTCCTGAGCGGTGCCGGATTGACGAGCCGGCTGAACCGGCTCGAAGATCTCCACTTCGTCGCCCGCCTGCCCGAGCCGTCGGACCGGCGCACCGTCCGCATCCAGCTGACGGCCGCCGGCGAGGACGTCATCAACGAGGTCATTCCGATCGTCTTCGCCGCCCAGGCCCAGCGCCTCGAACCGCTGGGCGAGGATGGCCGGCAGGCGCTGATGGAGCAGCTCAACGCATTCGCCGATGCGATCGCCATGCTCGGGGCCAAGCCGTCCGGCCCCGAGGCCGACCCCGATACCGACTGAGCGCCCGCCGCGCCGCGCACAGCCCACGAAGGACCCGGACATGACCGTCATTTCCCGCATCTCCGACTTCACCGACGATCTCGTCGCCATCCGCCACGACCTGCATGCCCATCCCGAGATCGGCTTTGAGGAAACGCGCACCTCGGCCATCGTAGCGGAGCGCCTTGCGGCCTGGGGCATCGAGACCCACACGGGGATCGGCGGCACCGGGGTGGTCGGCATCCTGCAGGGGCGCCATCCGGGAAACCGCCGGATCGGCCTGCGCGCCGACATGGACGCGCTGCCGATGGACGAGCAGACCGGCCTGCCGTTCAGCTCGACCAATCCCGGCCGGTTCCACGGTTGCGGACATGACGGCCACACGACGATGCTGCTGGGCGCGGCGCGCTATCTGGCCGAGACGCGGGATTTCTCCGGCACGGCGGTGTTCATCTTCCAGCCGGCCGAGGAAGGGCTGGGCGGCGCCCGGGCGATGATCGCCGACGGGCTGTTCGACCGCTTCGCGTGCGACGAGGTCTACGGGCTGCACAACGCGCCCGACCTGCCGCCGGGCCAGGTCTCGGTGTTTCCCGGCAAGGCGATGGCCGGGGCGTCGTTCTTCGACATCCGCATCCGGGCCCGCGGCAGCCATGCGGCACGCCCGCACGATGCGAAGGACCCCGTGGTCGTCGCGACCGCACTCGCCCAGAGCCTGCAGAGCATCGTCAGCCGGAACGTCGACCCGCTGAAGGCCGCGGTCCTCTCCATCACCAAAATCATGGCGGGAACGGCCTACAACGTCATCCCCGAGGAAGCCCTGCTTGCCGGCACGATCCGCTACTTCGACGATGCCGTCGGCGACCTCGTGCGGGGCCGGCTTGCCCGGATGTGCGAGGGCTTCGCCCTGAGCTTCGACGTGGCGATCGAGGTGGACGTCCGGGACGTGTTCACGGTGCTGGAGAACCACCCGGACGAGACCGACGCGCTGGCCGAGGCCATCGGCGACGTGGTCGGCACGGACGGTGTCGACACCACGCCGCGGCCGGTCATGGGCAGCGAGGACTTCGCCGACATGCTGCGGATGGTGCCCGGCGCCTACTGCTGGGTCGGCCACGCCGGCGACGTGCCCCTGCACAATCCGGCGTTCATCCTGGACGACGGCATCCTGCCCGTTGGCGCCTCGATCCTCGCCCGCGTCATCGAGCGGCGGCTGGCGGCCGGCTAACCCGGGGCACATCGGCCGGCGGTGTGCCCCTGACGGGCGCGATCAGGAGGCCTTGCCCGTCCAGAGGCGACCGGCTACGGAGCCGGGCGCGACTTCAGCTGGTCGCGGATATCGATGAGAACGTCGAGCTGCGACGGGCCGGTCTTCACCGACGGCTCGACGTCGTTGGGACGTTCCGCCTCGGCGCGGATGCGGTTCACCGCCTTGACCAGCATGAAGACGACGAACGCGATGATCAGGAAGTTGATGCAGGCCGTCAGGAACGCGCCGTAGGCGAAGATCGCCGCGCCGCTTTCGCGGGCCGCCTCGAGGCTGGAGCCCGCCGGCACGTCGCCGGACAGGACGACGTACATCGACGTGAAATCTATGCCGCCGATGATCAGTCCGATCACCGGGTTGATCAGGTCGTTCACCAGGCTCTGCACGATCGCTGTGAACGCGGCGCCAATGATGATGCCGACGGCAAGGTCCATGACGTTGCCCTTGGCAATAAAGTCCCGAAACTCCCTGATCATGTCCTCGTCCCTTCCCTGCGAATCCGCCCTTCTTCCGGCGACCGATCATCTCACGCGCAGAACCGCGCGTACATCGAGCCGTTCGCAACGACCGACCTTCGGAAGTCCCATTCAGGGGTGGGTGGACGTCGCGGCGTCGCCCGGGGGCGTGCCTACGCCCCGCTCCGCCATGATCGGGCCGATCACGCGGCGCCCGTAGCGCCAGCTCCACGCCGTCATCAGCCCGAACACGGCGATCCACATGGTCTCGCTGACCGGCAGGAAGACCTCCAGGGGCAGCAGCGGAATGAGGATCAGCCGGACGATTGCCTCGACGAAGAGCGCGATCGTCCAGGCCAACGTGAGCGTGCGCATCGCCCGGCGGTAGCGCGGCTCGATCTCCCACAGCACCTCGCCCTCGCTCCGCGCCTCGGCGCTGTCGGAGGTGGCGATGTAATAGACCAGCGGGCGCTTCAGCATGAGGGAGACGCCGAAGACGAGGCCGACGATCCCGGTGATCAGCGAGCCCTTGGCAAGGAGCAGCACCGGATCGTCGAGAACGAACGATCCGAGGATCGACGCACCGGTCGCCGCCAGGACGATGATGCCGATCGCCTGTACACGCTGCTCGGCGAGCGCCGTCACGATGATCGAGGCAACCGGAAACAGCGCGCCGATCGCCAGCGCCATCACCGTCGACAGGCCGAAATAATGGGACAGCACCAGATAGGTGCCGTAGGGGAGCGCCACGTTGACGATGAGCTCTTTCTTCACGCGGTCCGCCCCGAATCTGGCTGCCGTTGGAAGGCGATCAGGTCAACGGACCGACGCGTCTGCATCCGAAGTCGCCCGCCGCCCTGTTGACCTCCAGTCGCATTTACACGACGCCCGGGCATCACCCGTCAACCGGCGCGATGGCGGCCCTTGCCGGGCAGGCAGCGGCCTGCCGCTCGACGGAGCCCACAGGCGCGCGACATGAAAACGGCGCCGAACCCGAAGGTCCGGCGCCGTCTGGATCAGGCAGATCTCCGGGAATGTCAGCGCGCGCGCTGGCCGAACAGAACGGACTGGGCGTTCTTGTCGGAGGCGAGCTGCATCTTCTCGCGCTCCTCCTTGCCGACGAGGACGGCCTTGGCCACCGCCGGACGTTCCATCATCGCATCGAACCAGCGCTTCACGTTGGGGAACTCGTCGATCTCGATGTGCTGGTTCTTCCACGAGCGCGCCCAGCCGACGATCGCCATATCGGCGATCGAGTATTCGTCGGCGACGAAATCGCGCCCCTCGAGGCGCTTGTTGAGCACGCCGTAGAGGCGATGCGTCTCGTCCTGGTAGCGCTTGATGGCGTAGGGAATCTTCTCCGGGGCGTAGTTGGAGAAGTGGTGGTTCTGGCCGAGCATCGGGCCGAAGCCGCCCATCTGCCACATCAGCCATTCCTCCACGGCAACACGCTTGCGCTCGTCGGCCGGGTAGAACTTCCCGAACTTGCGGCCGAGATACATGAGGATCGCCGCCGATTCGAAGATCGAGATCGGCTTGCCGTCCGGCCCTTCCGGATCGACCATGGCGGGCATCCGGTTGTTCGGCGAGATCGCCAGGAATTCCGGCTTGAACTGGTCGCCGGCTCCGATGTTGACGAAGTTGACGTTGTAGGGAACGCCCAGCTCCTCGAGCATGATGGTGATCTTCCAGCCGTTCGGCGTCGGCCAGTAGTAGAGCTCGAGCGGGGCGGTCTGAGTGGCAGCCATGGGGGACGTCTCCGGTCCGTTGCGCGCTTCCTGGAACCGAGCCTGCAGCATTTCCCGTCCGGACCATAGCGGTCCGGGTGGGAAAACGGCTCAAGACACGTGAACCCGAAGCCCGCTCCCGGCCGGCCGGCAGCGCCACCCGATCGGAAAAGGCCCCGGCGCCCGCCGCCGGCAAGACCGGTGGCGAGCGGCTCTGTCAGCCGGCCAGGGCGAAGCGCATGGGACGTGCGGCCGGCCAACGCTTGCCATCACACATAATCCCCCGCGCCGGCCGGCACAATCGCGTGCCACGGCACGGAATGGTGATCGCCAACGCAAATCGCCGCGCAGGCTGGCCCGCGCGGCGATTGCAGAGCACGTCGATCAGATTGGGTCAGGCGACGGCGGCGAGCAGGCGCTCGATCACGTAGTCGACCTCGTCGTCGGTGATGTCCGGGCCCATCGGCAGGCTGAGCACCTCGGACGCGAGGCGCTCCGACACCGGCAGGTCCTCGCGGCCCGTCAGGTACTTGGCGAAGGCCGGGTGCCGGTTGAGCGGAATGCGGTAGAACAGCGCCGTCGAGACGCCGTCGGCCTGGAGCGTCGCGCGCACGGCGTCGCGGTTCGGCAGCCGGACGGTATAAAGCGCCCAGGCGGAGCCGACCCCCTGCTCGTTCATCGGCGTGGCGACGGCATCGGCGAGCGCCGCGTTGTAGCGCTCGGCGACTTCCTGGCGGCGCGTAAGCTCGTCGGCGAACACCGAGAGCTTGGCCTGCAGGACCGCGGCCTGGATGGTGTCGAGGCGGCCGGTCATGCCGAGGCGAAGGGCCTCGTCGCCGTCGCCCTGACGGCCATGGGTGCGGATCTGGCTGACGGCCTCCGCCAGCTGGTCGTCCTCGGTGAAGACCGCGCCGCCGTCGCCGAAGGCACCCAGCGGCTTGGTCGGATAGAAGCTCGTGCACGAGATCGGCGCCAGCGCGCCGACCGAGGTCTCGCCGAGGCTGCCGCCGAAGCTCTGGGCGGCGTCGGCGACGACCTGAAGGTTGTGGCGGGCCGCGACCTCGGAAATCGCCGGATAGTCGGCCGGCCGGCCGTAGAGATCGACCGGCATGACCGCGAGCGGCCGCAGCATGCCGTCGGCGACGACCTGGCTCACCACGGCGTCGAGCGCCGCCGGGTTCATGTTGAAGGTCGCCTCGTCCACATCGACGAAGACCGGCGAGGCGCCGACCGAGGCGACGACGCCGGCGGTGGCGGAGAAGGTGAAGGCCGGCACGAAGACCGCGTCGCCCGGTCCTGCTCCCAGCGCCATCAGCGCCATGATGAGGGCGTCGCGGCCGGAGGAGACGGCGATGCAGTGGCGGGCGCCGGCGAAGCCGGCCAGTTCGCGCTCCAGCGCGTCGACCTCCGGGCCGAGGATGAACTGGCCATGGTCGAGCACCCGGGAAATGCGAGTGTCGATGTCCGCCCTCAGACGCGCCTGCTGGCGCTTCAGGTCGAACAGCGGCACGGAGCGGACCGGGGCAGACGCGGCGACGACAGCTTCACTGCTACGCAACAACCTATCCTCCTTCACAGGCCCAGACGCCGGATAATGCGAAAGGGCGCAAGAACACGGGGCTTCAGGCTCGGATCCGGCGCGACCATCGCGCCGTCCGGCCTGCTCTTGGCATTGGGTCCGGAGCCTTGTCCGGCCGCCCTGGTGATCCCACCCGGGCGACTGGGGCTCTAGAGAATCTCCGGCGCCGACCGGCCATCGACCGGCGGCGGGGTGTGGCCCGGCAGGGCGAAGCGGCCGAGACGTCCCTCGACGCTCTCCATCACGCCCTGGGCGATTTCGAGCGCCTCGCGTCCGACGCGGCCGTCGACCATCGGGCGTGCGCCTGTCCGCACGCAGTCCACGAAGTGGGCGATCTCGTTGGCGAGGCTGTCTTCGCGCTCGATCTCGTGGGCCTGGGTGCGCACGGCGGCGAGGCCGTCGGTCTTCAGGTCGCCGGTGCGGTCGAACTCGAAGATCGCCGACTGGCCGAAATCGCAGACCGTGTAGCGGTCCTGTTCGAAGACCCGGGTGATGCGCTCCACCTTCTCGCCGATCCGGTTGGCCGTCACGGTCGCGACGACGCCGTTGGCGAAGGTCAGGCGCGCATTGGCGATGTCGGAGGTCGGATTGACCACCGGTGTGCCGACCGCCTCGATGCTCTCGATGGGTGCGCCCGCCAGCCCCGCAACGATGTCGATGTCGTGGATCATCAGGTCCAGCACCACGTCGACGTCGTTGGCGCGCTCGCGCACCGGGCCGGTGCGCACGCTCTCGATGAAGAGCGGCTTGCGCACGCGCGCGGCCAGCGCGCGGTAGACCGCGGAAAACCGCTCGATATGCCCGACCTGCAGAACCAGGCCGCGCGCATCGGCGAGCGCGATCAGATCGTCGGCCTCCTCAAGCGTCGAGGTGATGGGCTTCTCGATCAGGCAGTGGATACCCGCGGACAGCAGCATGCGCGCCGTCCGGTGATGGTACGGCGTCGGCACCGCGATCGAGACCATGTCGACGCGGCCGACGAGGTCGGCGGGATCGGTGAAGACCTCGCAGCCATGCTCGTCGGCGATCGCCTGCGCACGGGTGCGATCGGCGTCTACGACGGCGGCCAGGGTCACATCAGGGTTGAGCGCATAATGGCGAGCGTGGAAGCGGCCGAAGTAGCCGACGCCCACGACGCCGGCGCGTAGGGGACTAACCATGGTGCGGTGCCTAACACAGGCTTTCGCGGACGGGGAGAGGGCAGCCCGTCCGGCCCGCCCCGCTTTCGCCGCCTTCTCGCCACGTTCGCTCACATGGCGTCGTAGTCGAGCACCACCTTCGGCGTCGTCGGGTGCGACTGGCAGGTCAGCACGAAACCCGCCTCAAGCTCCCAAGGCTCTAGAGAATAATTGAGATCCATCGTCACCGAGCCTTCCAGAACCTTGGCCCGGCAGGTGCAGCACATGCCGCCCTTGCACGAATATGGGAGGTCCAGACCTGCCCGAATTGCGGCATCAATTATCGTTTCACCGTCTTTCACCGACAGCGTGGTGGTGGTTCCGTCGACGATGACGTCGGCGGAGGCCGATTCGGCCGTGTCCTCGACCGGCGTCTTGCGGACCGGCGGCGCGGACGTGATCTCGCTGCCGGCCGGCGTGAACAGCTCCACATGCAGCTTGTCTTCCGGCACGTGCATGTCGGCGAGGACCTTGCGCGCGCCCTCGATCATCAGCCCCGGGCCGCACACCAGGAAATGGTCGACTTCGGCGGCCGGCATGACGTGGGTGAGGAACGCCCTCACCTTCTCCGGGTCCAGGCGGCCGGAAAGGATCGGCACGTCCTGCGCCTCGCCGGACAGCACGTGGACCACCGACAGGCGGTCCAGGAAGCGGTCCTTCAGGTCCTCGATCTCGTCCTTGAACAGGATGCTCTGGGCGGAGCGGTTGCCGTAGAACAGGAAGAAGCGGCTCTTCGGCTCGCGGGCGAGGATGGTCTTGATCTGCGCCATGATCGGCGTGATGCCCGAGCCGGCGGCAATCGCCACGTAGACTTTCGACTGGGACGGATCGACCGGCACCACAAAGCGGCCCATGGGCGTCATCACGTCGAGGTTGGTGCCGGCGGCGAGACCGTCGTTGGCGAACGTGGAGAACGTCCCGCCATCGACCTTCTTCACCGCGACGCGGATCTCGCCGTCGTCGACACCGGAGCAGATCGAATAGGATCGGCGCACTTCCGCGCCGTCGATGTCGGTCTTGAGCGTCAGGTACTGGCCCGGCTCGTAGTGGTAGGCGTCCTGGAGATCGGACGGAACGTCGAACGCGATCGACACCGCGTCGGGGGTTTCGCGGCGGACGTCCTTGACGGTCAGCGTGTGGAAGCGAGGCGACATTCCCGGTTTCTCCCCTGCCCGCGGCGCACGTCGGAGCGCGCGGATCTCGATCTGTTGTCAGCGCAAGGCCGGACGGAAGCCTGTTCCGGCCCGTCCCGGGCCTCAGCGAAGCCTCAGTGGCACTTGAAGTAGTCGAACGGTTCGCCGCAGCTGGTGCAGCGCCACAGCGCCTTGCAGGCGGTGGAGCCGAACTCGGCGAGCCGCTCGGTCTCATGCGACCCGCAGCGCGGGCACGCGACCTCGTCCTCGCCGAACAGCGCGTGGCGGCCGGTCTGCCCGGACGGCGGCGCGATGCCGTAGTCCTTCAGCTTCGCCCGGCCCTCGTCGGTCAGCCAGTCGGTGGTCCAGGCCGGCGACAGCACGGTGTTGACCTTCACGTCGGAGAAGCCGGCGTTGCGCAACGCGACATCGACGTTGATCGCGATCATGTTCATCGCCGGGCAGCCCGAATAGGTGGGCGTGATGTCGGCGACGACGGCACCCTCGCCGTCGACGCGAACGCCGCGCAGGACGCCGAGATCGGCGATCGTCAGCACCGGAATCTCCGGATCGGTCACCGTCGAGGCGGCGCCCCAGGCGCGGCGCTCGAGCTCCGTGCGATCGGCAGTCATCGGTCCGCTCGCCATGTCGCGGCCTCCCGCCCTACCAGCTCGCGCCCGGATAGGCGCGCTGCAGGAACTGCAGGTCGGCCAGGATGAGGCCCAGATGCTCGGAATGACGGCCGCCGCGGCCGCCCGTCTGCATCCATCCGCCCGCAGGCCGGGTGAGGCCGGCCTCGGCGAAGACCGCATCGATGGCGGCCTCCCATTCGGCCTTGAGGGCCGCCGGATCGACCGCGATGCCGCGCTCGATCAGCGCCCGGTCGGCGTCGTCGACCTCGAACATCTCGCCCGTGTACATCCACAGGTCCTCGAGCGCCGAGGCGATCTTCTCGTGGCTTTCGTCGGTGCCGTCGCCCAGGCGGATCACCCATTCGGCCGAGTGGCGGACGTGGTAGGCGACCTCCTTCTCGGCCTTGGCGGCGATCGCGGCCAGCGTTTCGTCCTTGGAGCCCATCAGCTTGCGCCAGTAGGGCAGCATGAACGCCGAATAGAGGAACTGCCGCATGATGGTGACGGCGAAATCGCCGTTCGGCTGCTCCACCAGCAGCACGTTGCGGAAGCCCTCGGCGTCGCGCAGGTAGGCAAACTGGTCCTCGTCGCGCCCCTTGCCCTCCGCCTCGCTGGCGTAGGCATAGAGCGCGCGCGCCTGGCCGATGAGGTCGAGCGCGACGTTGGTCAGCGCGATGTCCTCCTCCAGCATCGGCGCATGGCCGCACCATTCGGAGATGCGGTGGCCAAGCACCAGCGCGTTGTCCGCGAGCCGCAGGGTGTAGAGGACGAGCGGCGAGGCGTCGTCGATATGAAGGGTGGTCATCGTGGTCTCCTCCCCGCTTCCACCGTCTTCGACGCGGTGCAAGCGGTCGTCCGTCACATGTTTCCGACTTCTTCCGGGATCTCGTAGAAGGTCGGGTGGCGGTAGATCTTGGAGCCGGTGGGCTCGAACAGCATGCCCTTGTCGTCCGGATCGGACGCGATGATCTCGGTGGACGGCACCACCCAGATCGACAGGCCCTCGCTGCGGCGCGTGTAGACGTCGCGGGCGGCCTGCAGCGCCATCTCGGCGTCGGCGGCGTGCACCGAACCGACGTGCCGGTGGGCCATGCCGTTGCGGGAGCGGATGAACACTTCCCAGAGCGGGATCTTCTTCTCAGCCATGACGATGTCTCCTGGGCGCCCTCGCTCGGGCTGCCCTTTCAGAACCAGTGAACGTGGCGGCGCGGACTGCCCCGGCCGATCAGGCCGCCTGCTTCTCGGTCGCTGCCGCAGCGGCGGCCTTGCGGGCGCGACGCTTGTCGCCATAGGCCATCGCGGCCTCGCGCACCCAGGCACCGTTGTCGTGGGCCGCGCGGCGCTGCTTGAGCCGCTGGCGATTGCACGGGCCGTTGCCGGCGACGACCTGCTGGAACTCCTCCCAGTCGATCTCGCCGATGTCCCAGTGACCGGTTTCCTCGTTGAACTTCAGCTCGGGATCCGGGATCTCGAGGCCGAGGAAGTGGGCCTGCGGCACCGTGGCGTCGATGAACTTCTGGCGCAGCTCGTCGTTGGTGAAGCGCTTGATCTTCCACGCCATCGACTTGCCCGAGTGGATCGACTCGCCGTCCGGCGGGCCGAACATCATCAGCGACGGCCACCACCAGCGGTTCAGCGCGTCCTGGGCCATTTCCTTCTGCTCGGGCGTGCCCTTGGCGAGCGAGATCATCAGCTCGTAGCCCTGGCGCTGATGGAAGCTCTCTTCCTTGCAGACGCGGATCATCGCGCGGGAATACGGGCCATAGGAGCAGCGACAGAGCGGGATCTGGTTCATGATCGCCGCGCCGTCCACCAGCCAGCCGACCGCGCCGATGTCGGCCCAGGTCAGCGTCGGATAGTTGAAGATGGACGAGTATTTGGCCTTGCCCGACAGCAGCTCCTCGACCATCTCCTCGCGGCTTTTGCCGAGCGTCTCGGCAGCGGCGTAGAGATAGAGGCCGTGGCCGCCCTCGTCCTGAACCTTGGCGAGCAGCGCGGCCTTGCGGCGCAGCGTCGGCGCGCGGGTGATCCAGTTGCCCTCCGGCAGCATCCCGACGATCTCGGAATGGGCGTGCTGGGCGATCTGGCGGGCCAGCGTCTTGCGGTACCCCTCCGGCATCCAGTCGTTCGGCTCGATCCGCTCCTCGTCGTCCACGCGCTTCTGGAAGCGGGCTTCCAGCGCGGCGTCGTCGGTGCCGGTCTCGATGTCGAGGTTGTTGAGTGCCTGGGTGTACATGCCAAAGACCTCCCTGACGGTTCCGCCTGCGGACGAGGGTCCACCATCGGCGTCCTATCTGGAACGATTATATGTGACAGAAAGCTCCTTCGTCAAGTCGTTTTCTGTCACATATTGCGGTGCAACAGACCTCCTCTTCCGCGTGCGACCCTAGCGCGCGGGTTCTGCGGACGGCTTCTTAAGATCCTGGAATCGCTTGTAGAAATCAGGTTCTGGCGGGGGCAGTGGACCGTCGACGCACTCGCCGTGCTGGTCGAGCCAGCGCTCCGAACCCTCCACCAGCCGGCGATAGATCCGTGCGGCAAGCGCCCGGGCGGCATGGCCGGGCCAGTCTTCCGGCAGGAGCGCACCGGGAAGCAGCGGGTCGCGCAGCACCAGGCGGCGGAATTCGTGGATGAGCAGGATGCGGGCGACCAGCCGGTCGAGGTCGGCGAGCGGCTCCCCCCGCTCCAGCGCCGCATCGAGCGCCGAGAAGACCTCGACGAAGCGCCGATAGCCGCTCGCCACCGCCTGCAGCTGGAACGCCTCGCCGGCCAGCACCTGGGCGTCGGCGGCACTGCCGGCGGCATCCATCCAGACGATGCCGGCGAAGGCGGGCGCGTTGCCGGAGAACAGGTCACCGTCCGCGGTCGCCGGAGCCAGGAACACGGTCGGCGACAGCTGGCCGAACCCGTGCCCCTTCAGCATGTCGCGCTGGGCGGTGCGGATCTCGCCGGAGGCGGTGAGGATCGCCAGACGCCAGTTGCCGGCCCAGTCGGGCGGCGCGGCGAAGTAGATCCGGCGGGTGGCGTCGGCGAAGGCCCGGCTCCCGCCGTCGGACAGCCGGTAGAAGCTCTTGCGGCCGATGCGGGTGCGCTCCAGCCAGCCCTCGCCGGCAAGCCGCGACATGGCGGTGCGCACCAGCCGGTCGTCGATGCCGATCGCCTCGACGATCCGCGACAGCGTGCCGAGCCACAGCTCGCCGCCGCGCGGCGCCACGGCATCCCCGTAGATGGTGATCATCAGCGACCAGGCACGGATCGGCGAGCGGGCGTGAAACGCCGCGATCAGCGGGGAAATCGCATTGGGGGTGTCGGTTGCGGCCATCAGTGCGGTCTATAGTCTCGCGACCTTCGCCGACGCAACGGCAACCGCATGTGCGGGTCGAAGGTCGGCTGAAAACGGAGCAAGCCTCGACGCCATGATCGTGACCTGCGGCGAAGCGGTGGTGGACTTCCTCCCCGAAACCGATCCCGAGGGGCAGCGGCTCTTCCGGCCGGTTCTCGGCGGCTCACTGTTCAACGTCGCACTCGGCCTCGGCCGGCTGGGCGTGCCCGCCGCCTATTTCTGGGAACTGTCGACGGATCCGTTCGGCGAATGGTTCGCCAGGGAGCTCGAGGCCGCCGGGGTGGCGCTGGACTGCCTCGCCCGTGGCCCCCGCCCCTCGCCGCTGGCCTTCGTGGACCTGTCCGGACCCGAGCCGCATTTCCAGATCGTCGATGCCGGCCGCATCATGAGCACGTTCGATCCAGCCGCCAGCGGCCGGCTTCCCGAAGGCGCCCGCGTGCTGCACACCGGCTCGGCCATCCTGTCGCTGGAGCCGGGCGGCGCGGCCATCGAGGCGTTCGTGAAGGCCGCCTCCGACGGCGTCTCGATCTCGCTGGACTTCAACGTGCGGCCGCCGAGCGTGTCGGACCTCGCCGCCTACCGGGCGCGTCTCGACCGGCTGGTCGCGGTCGCCACCATCGTCAAGGCGAGCGATGCGGATCTCGCCTTCCTGGAGCCCGGAACGCCGCCCGAGACCTTCCTCGAACGCTGGCGGACCGCCGGCGTCCCGCTCGGCATCGTGACGCTCGGAGGCGACGGCGTGATCGCGGCGACCCGGTCGCACCACCTGCGCCTGCCAGCGCCGCGCGTCGCCCTGAAGGATCCCGTCGGCGCCGGAGATGCGTTCATGACGGGACTGCTGGCACGGTTGTGGGAGATGGGCGCGGTGACCGCGGAGGGCCTCGCCGGCCTCGACAAAGCGAGCCTCGGTGCGGCACTGGAGACCGCGCAGGACGTGGCGGCCTATGTCTGCCGCCGCCCGGGCGCGGTGTTTCCGTGGCGCGCGGAGCTCGAGGCGGAACGGCGGGCGCTGTCCGGCGGCGGGTGATCGGGCGAATCAGCCCTTTTCGCGCAGCAGCCGGCCCTTCTCGCGGTTCCAGCTCCGCTCCTTCTCGGTCTCGCGCTTGTCGTGGGTCTTCTTGCCCCGACCCAGCCCCATGAGGACCTTGGCGAAGCCGCGCGCGTTGAAGAAGACGCGCAGCGGCACCAGCGACATGCCGTCCTTCTGCACGGCCCCGGCGAACTTGGCGATCTCGCGCTTGTGCAGCAGCAGCTTCCGCGGCCGGCGGGTCTCGTGATTGAACTGGTTCGCCTGCAGATATTCCGGGATGTAGGCGTTGTAGAGATACATCTCGCCACCGTACTCGGCGGCATAAGCCTCCGAGATGTTACTGCGCCCCTGGCGCAGCGACTTGACCTCGGTGCCCTGCAGCTGGATGCCGGCCTCGAAGGTCTCGGTGATTTCATAGTTGAAGCGCGCCTTGCGGTTTTCGGCCACAGGCTTCGTGCTCGGGTCGTGCCCCTTCTTCTTCGTATTCATGTCGACACTCCCGCGAACGGGGGCGCGCCCGCGCCCCCGGCAATCATTGAACACATCCCGTCGAAGGGAAACCGATACCGGCTCGCCGTCCGAAGGCGGCCGCCGGCGCTAAGGACGCCCGGACGCGCTAGACGATCCCGGCGTGGGCCATGGCCGCGTCGATCGCCTTGGCCGTCTGCGGCTCCACCGGCACGAGCGGCAGGCGGAGTTCGTTGGCGCAGCGTCCAAGCACCGAAAGAGCGTATTTGGTGCCGGTCGGGTTCGGTTCAAGGAACAGCGCCTGATGCAGCGGCATCAGCAGGTCCTGGAGCCGAAGCGCCTCCGCGTAGTCGCCGGCCAAGCACGCGGTCTGGAAGGCCGAACACAGCTTCGGCGCGACGTTCGCCGTCACCGAGATGCAGCCGGTGCCGCCGTGGGCGTTGAAGCCGAGCGCCGTCGCGTCCTCGCCGGAGAGCTGGATGAAGTCCGGCCCGCACGCCGCGCGCTGAAGGCTGGCCTTCGCCATGTTCGCGGTGGCGTCCTTCACGCCGACGATGTTGCGGCAGTCCTTGTAGAGCCGCGCCATGGTCTCCGGCGTCATGTCGATCACCGAGCGGCCGGGGATGTTGTAGATCAGGATCGGAATCCCGACGGCCGCGTCGATCGCCTTGAAGTGCGCGTAGAGCCCGGCCTGGTTCGGCTTGTTGTAGTAAGGGGTCACGACCAGCAGCGCGTCGGCGCCGGCCTTCTCCGCATACCGGGCAAGCTCGATCGCCTCGGCGGTGTTGTTGGACCCCGCCCCCGCGACCACGGGCACACGACCGGCCGCCGACTCGATGCAGAGGCTGACCACGCGCTTGTGCTCGGCGTGGGAGAGCGTCGGCGACTCACCGGTCGTGCCGACCGGCACGAGGCCATGGGTGCCCTCCGCGATCTGCCACTCGACCAGGTCCTGAAACGCTTTCTCGTCCACGGCTCCGTCCCGAACCGGTGTGATCAGCGCGACGATGGAACCTTGCAACATGGGGGCACCCTTGAGGTGTCTTCTGGGACGGGACCGGCGGATCGCCGGAAAGAGCCGGGAGAATAGTCGCGCGACCCTCCGCTCACAAGCACGCGATTGGGTCGATTTCGACCCGCGGTCTTTTTCTCCGGATACGGAATTTTCACCACCTTCGCATAGGAGAAGGTGAGACTCCGGCAGCGACCGCGACCTCACCAGGTTGTCAGGTTGACGCGGTACAATCGCTGCTAAAGTGGGTGCGGGGCGCCGACAAACAGGTTTGGCATGCAGTTTTCAAGAACGTGGCGGATCTCGCTGGCAGCGGCGGCAGCGACGACTGCGGTCGGGATGGAAGCGCCGGTGGCGGCGCCGCTCGGCATGATGCCGCTCGCGTCCTCGCAGGCGCTCGCGCCGCGCCAGCCGGTCACGTTGACCGCGGGCATTCCTGCGGCGAATCCGGCGCGCGACGACGCGGCCGCGCCGGCGGCGTCGAGGCCGCGCACCGACGCGCCCGCATCCATCATCCTTGCCCAGGCGCCGGTTCCGAAGGCACGCCCGCTGCGCTCCGGCGGGGGCGGCTCCGCTTTCGCCAGCGCTCCGGCCGCCCAGTCCGCGCCCGTCGCAGCCGCGGCCCCGCCGGCGCCCGCCTCCACCGCGGCGCGCACCGGCGCGCCGACGGTGGCCACCAGCCCGTCGTTCTCGGCCTACGCCCGCAAGTCGGGAACGCTCAAGGACGCCCTCGACGCGCTGCGCCGCGACGACTATTCGACCACCTTCGCCTATCGCAACGGCCTGTCCGATCCGCTCGACCGGAAAATCGTCGACTTCGCCCTCGCCCGCTCAGGGTCGCCCGAGGTGACCTCCGGGATGATCGCGGAGTACGCCGCATCGGCGCCCGGCTGGCCCGAGCCGGACCTCATCCGCTCGAACGCCGAAGAAGCGCTCTATCGCGAGAAGCCGCCGGCCAACGAGGTCATCCGCACGTTCTCGTCTTCGCCGCCGATCTCGACGCCTGGCGCCATCATCTACGCACGGGCCCTGTTGGCAACGGGCGACAGCGGACGGGCGGCGAGTGTCATCCGGCCGGTCTGGCACGACAAGCGGATGAGCAGCGGCTACCAGAAGCAGATCCTGAGCGAGTTCTCGGGCCTGCTGCGGGCCGACGATCACATGCAGCGCGCCGAGATGCTTCTCTACCGCGACCAGCTGAGCGAAGCGGAAGCGCTGAAGCCGTACGTGTCCGACGGGGATCGCGCCTACATCGACGCGCGCGCGGCGGTTGCCCGCAGCGCCGGGGATGCCGCGGCGAAGCTCTCCCGCGTGCCGGGCTCGGCCCGCAACCGGCCGGGCTACATGTTTGCCCAGATCGCCTACAACCGGCGCCAGGAGAACTACCGCGAGGCGGCTGCGCTGCTGCAGAGGTCGCCCCGCAGCCAGTCCGCCCTGATCAATCCCGACGAATGGTGGGTGGAGCGGCGCATCGTGTCGCGCGGGCTCATCGAGGAAGGCGACCCGCGCACGGCCTACGCGCTCGTCGCCGCGCATTCCGCCGAATCGCCCCGCTTCGAGGCGGAGGCCGAATTCCACGCCGGCTGGTACGCGCTGCGCTACCTGAACGATCCGCGCCGGGCTGCCGCCCATTTCGACCGCATCGAGAAGCTCGGCACCACGCCGATCACCCTCTCCCGCGCCTACTACTGGCAGGGCCGCGCGGCGGAAGCCGCCGGAAACGGCGGTCGCGCGCGCTCCTACTACCAGAAGGCGGGCCGCTACGGCATGACCTATTACGGCCAGCTCGCCCGCGAGAAGCTCGGCCAGAACACGGCCGGCGTCGGCCGTCCGGCGCACGCCAGCATCGGCGACACCGCGGCCTTCACGCGCAACGACCAGGTCGTGGCGATCAACCGGCTCATCGCCACCGGCCATGCCCACCGCACGTGGCCGCTGTTCGACAATCTGTCGGAAACGCTGACGACGCCGGGCCAGATCGCCCTGCTGTCCGAACTCGCCAACCGTGCCGGGCTGCCCCACGTGGCGCTGCTGGTCTCCAAGGAAGGGCTGAACCGGGGTCTCGATGTCGGCGGCCTTGCCTTCCCCATCGAGGGCATCCCACAGTCGACCCGCATGCCGGCCGGGCTCGACCGCGCCGTGGTCTATTCGATCGCGCGCCAGGAGAGCACCTTCAACACCGGCGCCGTGAGCCCCGCGGGCGCGCTGGGCCTGCTCCAGCTCATGCCGGGAACGGCGAAGGCCACGGCCCGCAATCTCGGGCTTGCCTACCAGCCGAGCAAGCTCACCAGCGACGCCTCCTACAACGCGACGCTCGGCGCCGCGCACCTGCAGGAGCTGATCGACGAGTTCAACGGCTCCTACGTGCTGACCTTCGCCGCCTACAACGCGGGACGCAGCCGCGCCTACGAGTGGGTCCGCCGCTTCGGCGACCCGCGCGACCCGCG
Source organism: Amorphus suaedae (assembly GCF_053629675.1). Taxonomy (NCBI): domain Bacteria; kingdom Pseudomonadati; phylum Pseudomonadota; class Alphaproteobacteria; order Hyphomicrobiales; family Amorphaceae; genus Amorphus; species Amorphus suaedae. The sequence goes on from NZ_JBRJIT010000001.1 coordinate 1,078,777, forward strand.
CGTCGACGCCATCGACTGGGTCGAATCGATCCCGTTCACCGAGACGCGCAACTATGTTCAGCGCGTCATGGAGAACGTGCAGGTCTATCGCGAGCGTCTCGGAAGCGGACGTCTGACCATCAGCGAAGATCTGAAGCGCGGCCGGCCGGGCTAGGCCGTCCTGCCGCGCAGACGGCACCCACCCGAACGGCAAACGCGCCCGACATGGCATTGATTTAAAAGACATTTCCTGGCCGAGAGACACCACAGGCCGATCGGCGAAGGCGCGGGGCGACGGGCCCGCCGCGCGGTTCGCCGGGCGCTCCCGGCCAGGCACAATCTGCCCGGATGGGCTTTGACAACGCCGGCCTTTCTGCGATCACCTGATCACCGACCATATCCCCTAGCGGGTCCTGCCCCTGACGGAGACGCGGCGATGACGAGCGACCCGAGCAAGGGTGCATGGACCGAACTCACCTGGTCCGGCGGCGACGGAACGCCCCTGTTCGCGCGCGACTATGCACCGACGCGGGCAACGACCCTGCCGCCGGTGGTCTGCCTGCCGGGGCTGACGCGCAACAGCCGCGACTTCGATCTGCTGGCCCGCTACCTCTCTCAGCGCGCCCCCCGCGCCCGTCGGGTCATCGCCATGGATTTCCGTGGTCGCGGACGCTCCGGCTATGCCTCCTGGCAGACCTACACGCCGCAGACCGAGCTGGACGACACGCTCCGGGGGCTTGACGCCGCCGGCATCACCAAGGCCGCCTTCATCGGCACGTCGCGGGGCGGCCTGGTGATGATGGGCATGGCCGTGACCGCCATCGACCGCATGACGGCAGCGGTCCTCAACGACATCGGTCCCCGCATCACCCGCGAGGGCCTTGCCCGGATCGCCGGCTACGTGGGCGAAGAAAGCCCGGCCGACTGGGACGAGGCGATCGCCGCCCTGAAGGCCTCGCAATCGACCGCCTTCCCGACGCTGGCGGAGGATGAATGGCGGCGCTTTGCCGGCCAGGTCTTCCGCGAAGACGACGGGCGTCCGGTCTACGACTACGACCCGGCGATGAAACAGGCATTCGAGGCATTCAGCCCCGATTCGCCGCTCCCGGATCTCTGGCCGGCCTTCTACGCGCTGCGCGCGGTGCCCGTCATGGTGATCCGCGGCGGCCTCTCCGACATCCTGTCCACGGCAACGCTCGAGGCGATGCGACAGTCCCATCCGAGGCTGAGCCCGCACCTGGTGCCGGATCAGGGCCATGCGCCGCTTCTCTGGGACATCCCGACCCAGCAGCGGATCGCCGAGTTCCTCATGGCCGCCGACGAACGGCGCTGGCCGCCACGGTTCAGCGACTGAACGGCCCTCAGAGGCAATAAAAAAGGGCGGCCCAGAAAGCCGCCCCAATCCATTGATCCAGAAAGCGTTTTGCTCCCGAAGTCGGGGCACGGAACCTACTGCGAGGCAGGCGCGGCTTCCCCGGACGGGGTGCCACCGTCGCCGGCCGCGGCCGCGTCGGGCTTGGTCACGTTCTCCGAGGCCAGGGTGTAGCCCTGCGGGACCGTGATGCCGCCGCCGCCGGTGAGCGCCTCGTAGTCGTCTTCGTCGTTGGCGACACCTTCCACCTTCACGACCGTACCGTCGATCGACGCCGTGCCGGAGGAGAGAAGCTCGGCCGCGCTGATGGTCGTCTCGGCAGCCGTCTCGAAACCGGCCGGCGCGCCGCTCGCCGCCGACAGCCCGGAATCGTCCAGTCCCGACGGGAAGGTCGACGCCAGTTCTTCCTTGATTCGCGTCACTGCCGGCGTGCTCGGGAGATAACCCCGCACGATCGTGCGGTCGCCGTCGCGTGCGATGGCGAAGCCATAGGGTGACGCGGCGGCCAGAACCTCGGTCTCGTCGGTGACCTCGCGCACGCCGGGCGTCGACCGCACCACCGTGAGCGCCTTGTCATGCTCCTCCCGCGAGGCGGCCCCGCCGGAGAGCCGCACGTCGCGGCCCGTCACCTCGGTCTCGACCCAGCCGATGCCCTCGGCGGCAAGCCGGTCGCCGACCCGGACGGCGAGCTCCGTATCGGTCGCGGCCCGATCCCCCACCGACCCGACGACGACCAGGACCACGATGGTGACGATCGCCGCGACCACCCAACGAAACATGAGACCACTCCCCAGCTGAACCACTGCCGAACTTGAACGGGACCCTATCCTAGACCCTTTCGAAGTGCAGCCAAATTTGGACGGCCCGCACCCTCCCGAGCGCGAGATATTCACCGAAGTTGCCCCGGTTTCGCCCCCGAGGCCGCGCTCTCAGGGCGCGCGGCGGCACAAAAGGCCCGACGGTTGCCCCGTCGCGGGCCGAGAGACCGCGTTTCGGGCGGTCGTACGGCCCCCCAAAAACGCAAATGGCTCCCGAGAGGGAGCCGAGGCGGAAGGCGGTGGCGACGTTCGATCGGCGGAACAGCCGCGATCGGTGTGCGCCGGAAGCGGGATCCACCCGCACAAAAGAAAGGACCCGGCGGTTGCCCGCCGGGTCCCTCAGGAAGATCCGAAGATCAACCGGTATTAGAAGGTGCGCTGCACGCGGAAGGCACCAACCCAGTAGCTGTCGTCGTCCACGCCCGAAGCCGGCTTGGCGTCGAGGTAGCGGTAGTCGACTTCGACGCCCAGGAGGAGACCCGAAACCGGGGTCCAGGTGACGTTGCCCTGAAGGTCGTAGTTCTTGAAGTCGAGACCCGAGGCAGCGTCGTTCTGGTAGTCGAGGTAACCAGCCTGGATGGCGGCACCGACCGACGGCGTGAAGTTGAAGCCGAAGCCACCCGACACGCTCCAAGCGGAGGAGAGCTCGAGGTCGCCCGAGGCATCAAGCACCGCGTCAACGAACGAACCCGTCGGGAACGTCGTGGAGGACGAGGCGTAAGCAACGGCACCGCGGGTGTAGGCACCCGACAGGTTGGCGGTCACGCCAGCGCCGAACGGCAGGTTGAACTTCACGCCACCGCCGACGCCGTAGCCGACTTCGCTATCCGGCGTGGTGCCGAAGGAGTTGTAGCCCGGCCACACCTGGTGCAGAGCACCCATGACCTGAGCAGAACCCCACCCCTGGTCGATGCGAAGGTTCGCGACCAGATCCGGGTACTTCGTTCCGCCGTAACCCGGGGCATAGCCACCGATGTCCGTGCGACGCTCTTCGGCGCTTTCCAGCGACAGCGAGGCGGAGAAGCCGTTGCCGAACGCGAAGGTGTAAGCGGCGAGGTTCTGACGCTGGTCGGAGACCTGCGGGGTGTAGAAGAACGCCCAGGTCGGGTAAGCCACGAAGTCGTAGAACGACTGCGTACGACCGAAGGTGAAGCCGCCGAACTGGATGAACGAGTTCCAGAGGGTCAGGCCGGTCGAACCACCCGGGGAGTCATAGGTGATCCAGAATTCGTTGTAGGCACGCAGCAGGCCGAACTCGGTGTTGGTGCGCGAGTCCATGTAGATGTAGCCGCGGGCACGGAACTGGGTGTTGTTCGTGTCACGATAGTGACCAGCCGCATTCGAGTTGCCGTAGCGGTATTCAGCACGAACACGACCACGAACCGAAAGGCAGGTGTCGGTGCCCGGGATGTAGTAGAAGCCCGCACCGAACGCGTCGCAGACGCGGACGTAATCGATCGGCTCCGGAGCGACCGGCAGATCGGCGGCCTGGGCCCCAGTAACTGCCAGCACGCCGGCAGCGGTACCGAAGAGAATGCTCTTCATATTCATGTCCTGACCTCCAAGCTTGTCAGATAAGAGACTGACCTAATTGACCCAAAGACTGCGGCCGTTGGTTTCAATCGGCCTATCCCTGATCGACCCGAGTTACCGTTGTTGAAACTTCGTGTTTCGTTGTCGGCTCCCAAGTCACTCCCGGCCAGCGACCGGTTGCAGGGTGACCATATCGATTAGGCCTGCCGGTTCAATCGCAACCATGCGTTCGGAGCCTTTCCCGACCCGCATTTGGAAACCGCTGTTGCATCGACGACACAATCGGGGTGCCGGAGGCCCTCGGAAACCGCGATTCGAACGGTTCCGACCTCAGATTCTCTTAATAATCAATAAAGGATGGCCGGAAATGTCATCGGCCGCAGGGCGTTCGGCGAGAGGTGTGGCGCATTTGCACGCGGTTTCGCTGACTCGCGTCAACAGCCCTCTCGTAAGGCCGAATCCCGGCGCGTCTTGGTGCGGACGCGGATCGGTCCGGGCTTGCGCCGCGGATGGAAGGGAGGGAGGCGGCGGGGCTCCCGGGTCGGTGGCGCTGGGCGCGGCACCATGGAGATGGCCCCTTGAAGCGGGATGACCGGGTGGTTGCCGGCACACCCCGCTCCAGAAGGTCGGACGTCAGGTCCGCCGGGCTTTGGACCGTACGGCCCAAAGCCCTTGCGACTTAGAACGTGCGCTGGACGCGGAAGAGACCGGTCCAGATGCTGCCGTCCTCGTAGACGCTGTCGTCGGCGTCCACGTAGCGATACTCGATGGCCGGGCCCATGATCAGGCCTTCGACCGGCGACCAGACGATCTGGCCCTGGGCATCGTAGTTCTTGAAGTCGTTCAGCGGATTGGCGTCGTTGGAGTAGTCGAGGTAGCCACCCGCAACCGCGACCTGCAGGGTCGGCGTGACGGCGAAGCCGAAACCACCCGAAACGGTCCACGCTTCGGAGAGCTCCAGATCACCCGTCGAATCCAGCGCGGCGTCGTATCCGCCGTTGCCGCCGGTGTAGCCGAACGCATTGCCCGGACCGGTGGAGCTGGAGGTCGCGTAGGCGTAGGCGCCCTTCGTGTACGCACCCTGCAGGTTGACCGTGGCGCCCGCCACGAACGGCAGGTTCACCTTCACGCCACCGCCGACGGCCCAGCCGACTTCGCTATCCGGCGTCGTGCCGACGGAGTTGTACGCCGGCCAGACCTGGTGCAGGGCACCCATGAGCTGGGCGGAACCCCACCCCTGGTCGATGCGAAGGTTCGCAACCAGGTCCGGGTACTTGGTGCCGCCATAGCCCCAGCCTTCGATGTCGCTGCGGCGATCGTCGGCGCTTTCCACCGACAGCGAGGTCGAGAAGCCGTTGCCGAACGCAAACGTGTAGGCGGCAAGGTTCTGGCGCTGGTCGGAGAGCTGCGGCGTGAACACCGAAGCCCAGGTCGGGTAGGAAACGAAGTCGTAGAACGACTGGGTGCGACCGAAGGTGAAGCCGCCGAACTGGACGAACGAGTTCCAGAGCGTGAGCGAGGAGCCGCCGCCGTTCCCGTTGAAGCCGAACAGGCCGGAGGAATCGTAGGTCACCCAGATTTCGTTGTACGCGCGCAGCAGGCCGTATTCGGTGTTCGTGCGCGAGTCCATGTAGATGTAGCCGCGCGAACGGAACTGCGACGAGTTCATGTCCCGCCAGTGGGCACCGTAGTTCTGCGCCAGCTCGCTCTCGCCGATGCGATACTCGGCGCGGACACGGCCGCGGACCGACAGGCAGGTGTCGGTACCGGGGATATAATAGAAGCCCGCACCGAAGGCGTCGCAGACGCGGACGTAGTCGAGGGGTTCAGGGGCCACCGGCAGGTCGGCCGCATAGGCGGCCGGAACCGCCAGAAGACCACCCGCGGCACCCAGAAGGATGCGTTTCAACATGATTGGGAACTCCAAGCTCCGTCCCTGACCGGGACGTTGACCAGTTACGCATGGCCCACCGCGATGGGCCGCCACTCCTTAGAGGCGCGACGTACGCGCCCCTGCCGGGCATTCACCGGCCCGGTCGCCCAAAACTGTATCGAAGATGTCGAAGTCGCCTATGACCAAAATATCACAGTAAATTCTAGATGACGGTCGGAAAATATATCCAAAAACCGGTTGGAATTTCCGAGAGCACGCAGACACGCGGATTCCCAAGCGAATCCGAGAGATTCATATGATTTCCGACCAGCAAACGGAAACGCGGTCAGACATCGAATACTGCAAATATCGACGATGGAATATTTTTCTGTCCAGACGTCTCTTTGAGTTCCTGCCACCAACTTGCCGTACTTTGACCACGCGAAGGCCCGGTCTGGCCACGCGAGGGTCCGACTCATGACAAAAGGGCGAGGGGGTTGGCCCCTCGCCCTTTCGCAAGCGTTCAGACGTCAGGAAAGAAGGGAGCGCCGCCCTCAGAAGGTGCGCTGAACCCGGAAGTCCCCCGCCCAGACGCTGCCGTCCTCGTAGAGGGACGACGATGCGTCCACGTAGCGGTAGTCGACCTCCACACCCAGCAGCAGGCCGGCCACCGGCGACCAGGTCAGGTTGCCCTGCAGGTCGTAGTTCTTGAAGTCGCCATCGGCCCAGGCATCGTTCTGGAAGTCCAGGTAGCCACCCATCACGTGCGCCGCGACGCTGGGCGTCAGGTCGAACGCGAAGCCGCCGGACAACGACCAGGCGGTGGAGAGGTCCAGATCGCCGGCCGAATTGAGGTAGGCGTCATAGACGTCGCCGGTCGGGCTCTGGGGCTGAGACGACACGTAGTCGACCGCTCCCTGGGAGTAGCTGCCCTGGAAGTTGATGCTGGCGCCCGATCCGAACGGCAGATTGACGGTCGCACCGGCGCCCGCAACCCAGCCGAGTTCGCTGTCGGGCGTCGCGCCCAACGCATTGTAGCCCGGCCAGACCTGGTGCAGCGCACCCATCACCTGGGCGGAGCCCCATCCCTGGTCGATCCGGACGTTGGCGACGAGGTCGGGATACTTGGTGCCGCCGTAGTCCGGCGCGTAGCCGCCGATCCCGGTGCGGCGGACGTCGCTCGTCTCGATGGCCAGCGTGCTGGAGACGCCGTTGCCGAAGGCATAGGTGTAGGCGGCGACGGCCGTCTTGGTGTCGTCGACGCTCGGGACCCAGGCGAAGGCGAAGGTCGTGTACTCCAGGAAGTCGTAGAACGACTGCGTCTTGCCGAAGGTGAAGCCGCCGAACTGCACGAAGGCATGCTCCAGCGAGAGGCTCGTGGACCCGGGGCTGTCGATGGTCAGGCGCACCTCGTTGTAGGCGCGCAGCAGGCCGAACTCGGTGTTGGTGCGCGAGTCCATGTAGATGTACCCGCGGGCCCGGAAGCTCGTGGAATTGTAGTCGCGCGCGTGATCGGCGTACTCGCTGGCGAAGTAGCGGTACTCGGTGCGGATTCGACCGCGGACGGAGATGCACGTGTCCGTGCCCGGGATGTAGTAGAAGCCGGCGCCGAACGCATCGCAGACGCGCACGTAGTCGATCGGCTCCGGCGCGACCGGCAGATCCGCGGCCTGCGCCGCGGTCGACAAGAGAAAGCCGGCCCCAAGGCCGGCGACAAGACACTTGATCATCAACACACCACTCCTTCGGCTCCACCGGGGAACACGCGTTCAATGCCTGAACCATCGCGTGTCGCGGCGGCCTGGATACGGACCTGCGAAAGCCCTCGGACAGCCTTCGGCTCGACCAGACGCTAGCAATCCTACATGACGATTCGTGCGCGTGGCTGTCGTCGGCGTGTCGCGGCGCGCGCAAACGAGAAAGCCCGCCGTCGCCGGCGGGCTTTCCGTAGCGCTTGCGATGTGGTTGCGGAGGGCCGGTCGGCGCCCTCCCCCATCCACGGGTTCTAGAAGGTGCGCTCGGCGCGGAAGTAGGAAACCCAGAGGTCCTCGTCGCTGAAGCCGGACGCGGCGTCCACATCGACGTAGCGGTATTCCACGCCGACGCCGAACAGCAGCCCGTCGACCGGCGTCCAGGACACGTTGCCCTGCAGGTCGTAGTTCTTGAAGTCGTTCGCCGATGCCGCGTCGTTCTTGTAGTCGAGGTAGCCGCCCTGGATCGCCGCGCTCACCGTCGGGGTGAAGGCGAAGCCGAAGCCGCCCGACATCGACCAGGCCGAGGTCAGCTCGAGATCGCCGGCCGTATCCAGGACCGCGTCCTCGATGTCCGGACCGTCGGCCGAAGACGTGGCATACGCCACCGCGCCGCGGGTGTAGGCGCCCGACAGGTTGGCGGTCACGTCGGTGCCGAACGGCAGGTTCACGCTCACGCCGCCGCCGACGGCGAAGCCGAGCTCGCTGTCCGGCGTGGTGCCGAAGGCATTGTATGCCGGCCAGACCTGATGGAGCGCGCCCATGACCTGCGCCGAGCCCCACCCCTGGTCGATGCGCACGTTGGCGACGAGGTCAGGATACTTGGTGCCGCCGTAGCCGATCCCGTCGATGCCGACCCGGCGCTCTTCCGCGCTTTCCAGCGACAGCGTCGTGGAGAAGCCCTGGCCGAAGGCGAAGGTATAGGCCGCAAGGTTCTGGCGCTGGTCGGAGAGCTGCGGGGTGAACACCGACGCATAGGTCGGATAGGCGACGAAGTCGTAGAAGGACTGGGTGCGACCGAAGGTGAACCCGCCGAACTGGATGAAGGAGTTCTCCAGATCGATGGCCGTGCCACCCGGCGAATCGTAGGTCACGTAGATTTCGTTGTAGGCGCGCAGCAGGCCGAACTCGGTGTTGGTACGCGAGTCCATATAGATGTAGCCGCGGGCGCGGAACTGGGTGGAGTCCTCGTCGCGGGAATGGGTGAAGGGATCGGCGTCGAAGTAGCGATACTCGGCGCGGACACGGCCGCGGACCGAGATGCAGGTGTCCGTGCCGGGGATATAGTAGAAGCCCGCGCCGAAGGCGTCGCAGACGCGGACGTAATCGATCGGCTCCGGCGCGACCGGCAGGTCGGCGGCCTGGGCCGAGGAAACCGCCAGGACTCCGGCGGCAGATGCCAGCAGAACGGATTTTACGGACATCACGAATCTCCAAGGGGAACGTCGCCGTGACGCGACGGCCGGTTGATGCTGCTTTCGGATCAGTTGGAGTGGCGTGTTCTTCTTTCGGCGCGGGAAGGAAGGATCGGCGCCGATGGTCCGGAGGAATGCCCCAACTGACCGGTTGCGAACGAGACTATGCATCCGGCCGCGCACCTCAATCCCGAAATGCTGCAACGCACCGGGCTGACGACGCATTCCTGCGTCCATGTGACGAAATAACAACAACTTAAAACTGTTCAAGTTCCCGATTGGGCATGAACACTTTTAGAGTTTCTAAAATTACTTTTTTGCGCTGCAGTAATATGAAAATCACGGAAGCATTTATCGCTTCATGCGTCGACCTTCACGCACGTTTACGACAGATCAACTTGACAAGAAAATGGCCCCGCCGGAGATCCAGCGGGGCCACACCATTCAAGTCGACTGTCGTTGTACGATGAGCGGGCGCGTGCGCCCGGTCACGAGAGTGGACTAGAACGTACGCTCGGCGCGGAAATAGCCAGCGTAGGCATTGGCCGACGGCGCAGCCGCCTCGTTCGGGTCGACGTAGCGATATTCGACGCCGACGCCCATCTCGAAGCCGGAGATGTTACCCGGCGAATAGGTCACGTCGCCCTGGAGGTCGACGTTGGAGAACGAGTTGTTCCCGTCGACCTGGTCTTCCTGGTTGAAGTAGGCGCCCTGGACGGCGAAGCCGATCTCCGGGCTCACCTGGGTGCCCATGCCGCCCGAAACCGACCAGGCCTGCGTCGTCTCGATGTCCTGGGTCGCCGAGTTGTAGGTGGCGTCGGTCGCCTCGACGAGGAAGCCGCGCGGCGAATAGAACCCGGTGATGTCGGAGGACGCGTAGTCGGTGGCGCCCTGGGCGTAGGTGCCGGTCAGGTTCATCTGCGTGTTCACGCCGAACGGCAGGTTGACCACCACGCCCGCGCCGCCGGCGAAGCCGACCTTGCTGGAGGCCGTCGGGCCGCCCGAGTTGTAGCCCGGCCAGACCTGGTGCAGGGCACCCATGAGCTGCGCGGAACCCCAGCCCTGGTCGACGCGCATGTTGGCGACGAGATCCGGGTACTTGGTGCCGCCGTAGCCGATCCCGTAGTCGCCGCCGATCGAGGTGCGGCGCTCTTCCGCGTCTTCGATCGACACCGACGTGGAGAAGCCGTTGCCGAAGGCGAAGGTGTAGGCCGCGTGGTTGATCTTCTGGTCGGACAGCTGCGGGGTGAACACCGAGGCATAGGTGGAATAGTTGGCGAAGTCGTAGAACGACTGGCCGCGACCGAAGGTGAAGCCGCCGAACTGGATGTAGGCGTCATCCATCGTCAGGTCGGTGCCGCCACCGTTGTCGTTGGTGAAGTAGATGTTCGTGTAGGTGCGCAGCAGGCCGAATTCGGTGTTGGTGCGCGAGTCCATGTAGACATAGGCGCGCGCCCGGAACTCGGTGCTGTCGAAGTTGCGGTCGTGGACATCGTTGCCGCTGCCGGCGCGGAAGCTGCGGTCGTAGTCGAACACCCGGTATTCCGCGCGGACGCGGCCGGCCAGGTTGAGGCAGGTGTCGGTGCCCGGGATGTAGTAGAAGCCGGCGCCGTACGCGTCGCAGACCCGAACGTAGTCGAGCGGCTCCGGAGCGACCGGCAGATCGGCGGCGTTGGCGCCCGTGGCGCAGGCGACGGTCGCCGCGGCGCTCAGCATCAGGATGTTGGTCTTCATAGTCTTAACTCCAAGCTCATGGTTGCAGACGGTGGACCGGCCGCTGGTCGCCTAGACGCCTCAGTGTTTTTTTGGGCTCATCCGACCGACCCGGTTTTCCGGATCGGCACAGGTCGAACACATGAGCCATGCTGCGTATCTCGCGCCGTTATGGTTAACAGTTCCTAACCAAACGGCCCCCGAACGCCCCGATTGAGCGGATTTTCGAAGGTTTTCGTTAACTCTGTTGGGCCCGTTGCAGACAGGACACGGCGACAGCGCCGCCCCCGCCGGGCTTCCCCGTTTCAAGCGCCCGTCCCCTTCGGCTAGACTGGGGTCCCTGCCCGACGGTTCTCGTCTAGGTCCCTGAGTCGCGGACGATTCGATGCTCGAGACGCTTCACTCCCGAATCGCCAGCAAGCGCGACGATCTGGTCGCGCTGACGTGCGCCCTCGTCGCGATTCCCACCGTCAATCCGCCGGGCGACGCCTACACGCCCTGCGCCGAACTGCTCGGCGAACGGCTGCGCCGGCGCGGCTTCGAGGTCGCCTACATCCGCGGCCACGACACGCCCGGCGACAGCGACCGGTATCCGCGCGTCAACGTCGTCGCCCGGCGCGAAGGCAGCCGGCCGGGTCCGTGCGTGCACTTCAACTCCCACATCGACGTCGTCTCCGCCGGGCACGGATGGTCGACCCAGCCGTTCGAGCCGGTGGTGCGCGACGGCCGGATCTACGGGCGCGGCACCTGCGACATGAAAGGCGGGCTCGCCGCCTCGGTGATCGCCGTCGAGGCGCTGATCGAGGCGTTCCCCGACCTGCCCGGCACGCTGGAGATCTCCGGCACGGTCGACGAGGAATCGGGCGGCTTCGGCGGCGTCGCCCATCTTGCCCGCAACGGCTTCTTCTCCCGGCCGAGGGTCGACCACGTCATCATCCCCGAGCCGCTCAACAAGGACCGCATCTGCCTCGGCCACCGCGGCGTCTGGTGGGCCGAGATCGAGACGGAGGGGCGGATCGCCCACGGCTCGATGCCCTTCCTGGGCGATTGCGGCGTGCGCCACATGGCGGCCGTGCTCGGCGCCTTCGAGGCGGAGCTCTTTCCGGCGCTCGCCGGCCGGCGCACGGAGATGCCGATCGCGCCGGAGGGCGCGCGGCGCTCCACGCTGAACATCAACTCCATCCACGGCGGCCTCGACGAGGACTACGAGGGGCTGCCGAGCGCCTGCGTGCCGGATTCATGCCGGCTGGTGATCGACCGCCGCTTCCTGATCGAGGAGCCGATCGAGGCGGTGAAGGCGGAGGTGATCGGTCTCCTCGACCGGCTCGCGGCGACGCGCCCCGACTTCCGCTACTCCATCCGGGACCTGTTCGAGGCGCTGCCGACCATGACCGACAGGGACGCGCCGGTGGTGCTCGGCGTCGCCGAGGCGATCCGCGCGGTCCTCGGCAAGGATCCCGAGTACGTCATTTCGCCCGGCACCTACGACCAGAAGCACATCGCCCGCATCGGCCACCTGCACGACTGCATCGCCTACGGCCCGGGCATCCTGGATCTCGCGCACCAGCCGGACGAATACGTCGGCATCGACGACATGGTCGATTCGGCGAAGGTCATGGCGATGGCCGCACATGGGCTGTTGACCGCCGGCAGGGCCTGAGCACGAATAGACGCGGCCGGCCGGGGCACAGCTTCGCGCCGGCACGAGGATCGCCTTGAAGACCCGAGACCGGTTCGACGGCGCGTCCGCGCCAGGGCGAACAGTCCGGCTCCGGTCTTCCGACGCCTGAGCATGCCATCGCCGTCCGGGCCGGATCCGCCCGGACGCGATCCGATCCAGAGGAAGGATGAGCCGCGATGCGACGACCGTTCCACGCCCTTGCTACCGGCCTGGTGCTTGCCCTTGCCCTCTCCGGGCCGGCGCTCGCCCAGAAGACCACCGCAACCATCGGAATGCGGCTCGAGCCGCCCCATCTCGACCCCACCGCGGGTGCCGCGGCGGCCATCGACGAGGTGGTCTACCAGAACGTCTTCGAGGGTCTCACGCGCGTCGACGCGGACGGCACCGTCAAGCCGGGCCTCGCCGAGAGCTGGACCATCTCCGACGACGGCCTCACCTACACCTTCAAGCTTCACGACGGCGTCACCTTCCACGACGGCACCACCTTCGACGCCGAGGACGTGAAGTTCTCGTTCGAGCGCGCCAAGGCGGAGGATTCGACCAACGCCCAGAAGCGCATCTTCGAGCCGATCGACACGGTGACCGTCGTCGATCCGACCACCGTGGAGATCCATCTCTCGAAGCCTGCCGGCAGCTTCCTGTTCGACCTCGGCTGGGGCGACGCGGTGATCGTCGCGCCGGAGAGCGCCGAGACCGACAAGACCGACCCGGTCGGCACCGGCCCGTTCAAGTTCGTGCGCTGGGTGAAGGGCGACAGCGTGGTGCTGGAGCGCTTCGACGGCTACTGGGGCGAGCCCGCCAAGCTTGCCGGCGCGACGTTCAAGTTCGTCGGCGACCCGGCCGCCGCCCTCGCCGCCATGCTCGCCGGCGACCTCGACGCCTATCCGAGCTTCCCGGCGACCGAGAACCTGCCGCAGCTGGAAGCCGATCCCCGCTTCGACGTGGTCGTCGGCACCACCGAGGGCGAGACGATCCTCGCCATGAACAACCGCGACAAGCCGTTCTCCGACCTGAAGGTGCGCCAGGCGATCAGCCATGCGATCGACCGCCAGGCGGTGATCGATGGCGCGATGTTCGGCTACGGCACGCCCATCGGCTCCCACTTCGCGCCGCATCATCCGGCCTATGTGGACCTCACCGGCATGTACCCGTTCGACCTGGAGAAGGCGAAGGCGCTGCTGGCCGAGGCGGGATACGGGGACGGCTTCGAGGCGACCATGAAGCTGCCGCCGACCACCTACGCGCGGCGCAGCGGCGAAATCATCGCGTCCGACCTCGCCAAGATCGGCATCAAGGTGGAGATCATCCCGCTCGAATGGGCCCAGTGGCTGGAAGAGGTGTTCAAGGGCCACGACTTCGACATGACGATCATCTCGCACACCGAGCCGCTCGACATCGATATCTACGCCCGCGACGACTACTATTTCGGCTACGACAATCCCGAGTTCAAAGCGGTGATCGAGAAGCTGTCGTCGGAGGCCGACACCGATGCCCGCAACGCGCTCTACCGCCAGGCCCAGGAGATCATCGCCAAGGACGCGGTGAACGGCTTCCTGTTCCAGCTCCCCAAGGCCGGCGTCTGGAACAAGGACCTCAAGGGCCTGTGGGCCAACGCGCCGATCCAGGCCAACGACCTGACGGACGCCTACTGGGCGAAGTGACGGTCGTCCGGCAGCGGGAGCGAGCAGTCCCGTGCTCCTCTTCCTGATCCGCAGGCTCGGAGGCCTCGTCGCGACCATCCTGGTCGCGACGATGGTCGTCTTCGCGGTGCTGGAACTGCTGCCCGGCGACCCGGCGAGCCTGATGCTGGGCGTCAACGCCCAGCCCGACACCATCGCCGCGCTGCGCACCGAGCTCGGCCTCGATGCGCCGGCCCTGCTGCGCTACCTGCACTGGATCGGCGGGATGCTGACGGGCGATTTCGGCATCAGCTACACCTACCGCGTGCCGGTGGCCGGACTGATCGCCGACCGCGCGCTGGTGAGCCTGCCGCTGGCCGTGATGGCGTTGATCCTGTCCACGGCGATCGCCATTCCCCTCGGCACCGTCGCGGCCACCGCCCACAACCGCTGGCCCGACTCCGCGGTAATGGGGTTCGCACAGCTCGGCATCGCCATCCCCAATTTCTGGTTCGGCATCCTGCTGGTCTACCTGTTCGCCATCACGCTGCGCTGGGTTCCGGCCGGCGGGTTCGCGGGCTGGGACGCCGGACCGGGCGCCGCCCTCGGCTCGCTGCTGCTGCCGGCGGTGGCGCTCGCCCTGCCCCAGGCGGCGATCCTGGCGCGGGTGATGCGCTCCGCCCTGCTCGACGTGCTGCACGAGGACTACATGCGCACCGCGCGGGCGAAGGGCCTGCCCTTCTTGGCGACCGTCTGGCGACACGGCGTGCGCAACGCGCTGATCCCGGTGCTCACCATCCTCGGCCTGCAATTCGCCTTCCTGATCGCCGGCACGATCATCATCGAGAACGTCTTCTACCTGCCGGGCCTCGGACGGCTGATCTTCCAGGCCGTCGCCCAGCGCGACCTCGTCGTCGTACAGAGCCTGACCGTGCTCCTCGTCGCCACCGTGGTGATCGTCAACTTCCTGGTCGACCTCGCCTACGCGGCGGTCGACCCGCGCCTGCGGCTGGCCGGGCGATGAGCGACGCGAGCCTCCTCGCCACCTCCCGGCGCGGCCCGCTCGAGCGCGCCCTGCGCCACCCGTCCTTCCTGATCGGCGCGGTCATCACCGCCGTCCTGGTAGGTGCGGCGCTCCTGTCCCTCGTGTGGACGCCGTTTCCGGTGGCCGAGGTCGTCATCCGCGACCGGCTTCAGGCGCCCGGCCCCATCCACTGGCTCGGCACCGACGCGTTCGGCCGGGACGTCTTCTCCATGGTGCTGGTGGGGGCGCGGAACTCGCTCGGCGTGGCCGTGGTGGCCGTCGCCATCGGGCTTGGGATCGGCGTGCCGCTCGGGCTCGTCGCCGCGTCCGAAGGCGGCATCGTCGACGGCATCCTGATGCGCGGAAGCGACCTGGTGTTCGCCTTCCCCGCCCTGGTCACCGCCGTGATGATCACCGCGATCTTCGGGCCCGGCGCCATCAACGCCATCATCGCCATCGGGATCTTCAACATTCCCGTCTTCGCGCGGGTCACGCGCGGCGCCGCCCGCTCGCTGTGGGGCCGGGAATTCGTGCTGGCCGCCCGCGTCGCCGGCAAGACGCCGGCGCGGATCACCGTCGAGCACATCCTGCCCAACGTCGCGAGCCTGATCATCGTCCAGGGGACCATCCAGTTCGCGCTGGCGATCCTCGCCGAGGCCGGCCTCTCCTATGTGGGTCTCGGCACCCAGCCGCCGATGCCGAGCTGGGGCAAGATGCTCGCCGACGCGCAGACGCTGATGACTATCGCGCCGTGGCTGGCGATCGTGCCGGGGCTTGCCATCGTCGCCTCGGTGCTCGGCCTCAACCTCCTCGGCGACGGCCTGCGCGACGTCCTCGATCCGCGTCTCGACCGGGAACGATAGGCCGTGGCGCTGCTCGAGATCGACCGGCTGACGCTTGCCATCGGTTCCCACCGGATCCTCGACGACGTGAGCCTCACCGTGCGCGCCGGAGAGACGCTGGGCATCGTCGGCGAATCGGGATCCGGCAAGTCGATGACGGCCCTGTCGGTGATGCGGCTGCTGCCCGTCGACGCCCGTCTCGGCGGGTCCATCCGCCTCGATGGCGAGGACCTGCTGGCGATGTCGGAGCGCGCCATGTGCGGCGTCCGCGGGCGCCGGATCGGCCTGGTCTTCCAGGAGCCGATGATGGCGCTCAATCCGGTGCACACCATCGGCGACCAGATCGCCGAGGCGGTGCGCCTGCACCTGCCGCTCTCGCGCGCCGACATCGAGGCCCGGGTCGCCCGGCTTCTCGACCGGGTCGGGCTTACGGCCCAGCAGGTCGACCCCAACCGCTATCCCCACCAGCTCTCCGGCGGCCAGCGCCAGCGCGTCGTCATCGCCATTGCGATCGCGGCCGATCCGAAGCTGCTGATCGCCGACGAGCCGACGACCGCCCTGGACGTCACCGTGCAGGCGCAGATCCTCGCCCTCCTGAAGGACATCGCGGCGGCCGACGGCGCGTCGCTGGTGCTGATCACCCACGACCTGGCGGTGGTGGCGGAGACCGCCGAGCGCATCGCGGTCATGAAGGATGGCCGCGTGGTGGAGGAGGCCGCGACGCTCGACCTGTTCGACGCGCCGCAGAGCGACGAGACGCGCCGGCTGATCGCGGCCACGACCGCGGCACCGCGCACCGTCCCTCCGCCGCCCGCCGACGCCCCGATCCTGGTGGCCGCCGAGGGCATCGCCCGGGCCTATCCCCGTCCCCGCACCTCGCTGTTCGGGCCGCGTCGCCAGGCGCGGGTGCTCCACGACGTGTCGCTGGCGATCCGGGCCGGGGAAAGCCTCGGTCTGGTCGGCGAATCGGGGTCCGGCAAGTCGACGCTGGCGCGCACCATCCTGGCGCTCGACCGGCCACAGGCGGGGACGGTCCGGTTCCGGGGCACCGACCTCTTCGCGCTGACCCCGGCCGCCCTGCGCGCCGTCCGTCCGGGCATCCAGGCGGTGTTTCAGGATCCCTACGGCAGCTTCGATCCGCGCCAGACCGTCGCCCGCATCGTCGGCGAGCCCCTGCATCTCCTGGGCGCGTCGTGCCCGGCCGACGAGCGGCGGCGGCGGATCGTCGAGGCGCTCGAGCAGGTCGGGCTGTCGTCGGCCGACGCCGCGCGCTACCCGCACCAGTTTTCCGGCGGCCAGCGCCAGCGGATCGCGATCGCGCGGGCAATCGTCACCCGTCCCGCGCTGGTGGTCGCCGACGAGCCGGTCTCCGCGCTGGACGTTTCGCTGCAGGCCCAGGTGCTCGACCTGCTGGCCCGCCTGCGGCTGGAGATGAACCTGGCCCTGCTGTTCATTTCCCACGACCTGACGGTGGTGCGCGCGGTCACCGACCGCGTCTGCGTCATGAAGGAGGGAGAAATCGTCGAGGCCGGCCCCACCGACGAGGTGTTCGGCGCGCCGCGCCATGCCTACACGCGCGCGCTGCTGGATGCCGCGCCGTCGCTGGAGCGCGCGCTCGCGCACCGCAGGGCCGGAACGACGAAGGCGTCCGCCGCGCCGGACTGACGGCGGCTCCGTCTCGCCCGTTGCGGCCCGCCCGGCGACCCGCTAGAAGGCTGTCACACAGCTGCCGGCCGCCGCGCGGTCGGCCGGCTCGGCGCCGAGGCGCCGCAGCGTTGGGGCGTGGCCAAGCGGTAAGGCAACGGGTTTTGGTCTCGTGATCCCAGGTTCGAATCCTGGCGCCCCAGCCAATTTTTCAGCCACCGACACATCAAGTAGCCACCTTCGGTCAGGCCGGCCCTATTCCTCGGGTTCGGTGGTGAAGGCGAGCGGATAGCCCATCTGCCGGCCCGCATCGGTGGCCCGTGTGGCCTTGGTCTCCGCAACGTCGCGCGGGAAGACGGCCACCACGCAGGACCCCTTCTGATGCGCGGTGATCATCACGCGCAGCGCCTCGTCCTCGGTCATCTTGAACTCCGCCTTCAGCACCATCACCACGAACTCGCGCGGCGTGAAGTCGTCGTTCAGCAGAATCACCTTGTAGAGCCGCGGGCGTTCGACCTTCGGACGGACCGTCGTGCGCGGCTTGGTGGTCTGGTCGCTCATCGGCACCTCCGGCGGGTGTTGCAGTGCGGTCCGATCGAAGCGGCAGCGAGGCTGGGTCGCGGAACCAAAAGAGGCACGGCCCGCCACCCTGCTCGGCGCGAATGCGGGCCCGATCTCCCGCGGATATGATGCGAAACCGGCGCGACGGCAAGACGCGCGCCGCTCCGGCGCGCCCCAAGGTCACGCGGAACGCGCCGTCGGCCGGATCAGAAAATCGGCTTCGATCCGGCGCCGATCCCGGCGGCCCCGCCCTCCAGCCCGTTGGCGCCGTAGAGCCATTCCATGGCATCGAGCCACTCGCTCTGGGTCTTGGACCGCATCAGCAGGTTGCGCAGGTGCGCGTGTGCGCCGTCGGGATGGAAGATGTAGTCGCCCACCCAGCGCGACTGCAGCTGGACGCGCGCCGTGCGCGGTCCCCGCTTCGCCTGATAGGCCGGAAATGCCCGCTCGGCGTCGCCGGACGCGGCCTCCATCTCGGCCGACAGGCACACCGCATCCTCCATGGCCATGCAGGCGCCCTGGGCCATGTACTGCATCATCGGATGCGCCGCGTCGCCCAGAAGCGTCGCCCGGCCGTCGGTCCAGTTGGTCACCGGATCGCGGTCGCAGAGCACCCAGAGCTTCCAGTTTTCGCCCCGCTCGATCACCTGACGCGGGCGCGGATGGACGTGGTCGAAGCCGCGCCGCACCATCTCGGTGTCGACGGGAAGCCCCATCACCGGCTCGGGCGCGTGGTTGTGGTAGGTGACAACGAGGTTGAACGCCTCGCCGCCCTGCAGCGGATAGTGCACGATGTGGCACTTCGGGCCGCCCCACAGCACCGAGGCGTTCCAGCGCAGGTCTTCCGGCATCCGTTCCGTCGGGATCACTGACCGATAGGTGGTGTGGCCGGAGACGCGGGGCAGACCGTCGCCGACCAGCCGCTTGCGGATCTTCGACCAGAGCCCGTCGGCGCCGACGAGCGCGCTGCCGGTGACGCGGGTGCCGTCAGCCAGAATCGCGCTGACCGACGTTGCGTCCTGCGCGTAGTCGACCACCTGCGCGTTCGTGCGCACCTCGACCAGATCGCTCGCCGTGCACGCGCGCACGAACACCTGGTGCAGGTCGCCGCGATGGACGACCGCGTATGGGTCCTTGAAGCGCCGCACGAACTCGTCGTCGACGGCCACGTTCATGACCTCCTCGCCGGAGATCGCGTCCATGAAGCGGACGCTGTCCACATAGACCGCAAGCGCGCGCGCCGCCTCGCCGACGCCCAGATAGTCGAAGGCATGGAAGGCATTGGGGCCGAGCTGGATGCCGGCGCCGATCTCCGACAGCTCCGGCGCCTTCTCCAGCACCAGCGACCGGAACCCCTTGCGGGCGAGGCCGCACGCGGTGGCAAGGCCGCCGATGCCGCCCCCGACGATGAGAATGGGCCTGTCTTCGGGCATGTCCGTCCCTCCCCGCGCGCGTTCTGATTGGATCATCCCGTGCGGGATGTTGTTAAGTCGTATACTTATCATTAGTATACGTGTCAATTGGCGTGGCACGCGCCATCAGCGAGACGGGGACGACCGATGCTTGAACTCTGGGAGATGCCCGGCCATCTGATCCGCCGCCTGCATCAGGCGTCGGTGTCGCTGTTCCTGGAGGAAGTGGGGGCGGCCGGACACGCGCTGACGCCGGTTCAGTTCGCCGCCATGTGCGCGATACGCGCCAATCCCGGCCTCGACCAGGCGACGCTCGCGGGCCTGATCGCCTACGACCGCGTCACCATCGGCGGCGTCGTCGACCGGCTGGTGCAGAAGGGGTTCGTCCGCCGCCGCACCAGCGCGCGCGACCGCCGCGCCCGGGAGCTGGCGCTGAGCGCCGCGGGCGAGGAAACGGTCGAGAAGGCGACGCCTGCCGTGCGGCACGCCCAGGTGCGGATGCTGGAGGGGCTGGACCCTGACGAACGCGAGGTGTTCCTTCGGCTCCTCACCAAGGCCACCGCCGCCGCCAACGACCACAGCCGCGCCCCGCTGAAGACGGCGGGCTAGGAGCGCCGCCGGGCGGCGGCATGCCCTGCCTGCCCCCCATGAACGCCCGCGTTGCGGCCCGTTCTCAGGCGGCCAGGTCGCGGCGATCCGCCAGCCAGGAAAGGGTCTTCCGCCAGCCGCCGAAGACGAAGAAGTGGGCGTACACGTCGGCGCTGTCGAGCAGACCTGCCGCGTCGATGCCGGCGAGGACATCGGCCGGGTCGCGGTCGGAGGCGACGCTGAAGATCGCGCCGGGCGACTTGCGCAGGATCGACAGCGACGGCCCGACGCCGCAGCGCACCGCGAAGCCAACGAGCTTGGCCAGCGACGTCACGCCGGCAAGGCCGAGGCGCAGCTCCATGCCCGGATACGCGGCGGCGAAGCCCGCCGCGAACCGGCCGAGCCCGTCGCCATCGAAACCGAACTGCGAGACCGCGGCGGGACGGATGCCACGCGCCGCGCACTGCTCCAACTTGCGGGCGAACGCAGCGTCGAGCGCCGCCCGCGGGACGGCCGGGTGGCCTTCGGGATGGACCGCCAGATAGGCGGTGCGGAGGCCGGTGTCGGCGAGCACGGAATGGCCGAGAAGGTCGGCCGCCTCGCCCAGCGGCCCGTGCGGCGTCGCCGGATTGCCGCCGACGAACAGCGCGTCCTCGACCCCGGCCGCCGCCAGGCGCGCCACATGGGCGATATACGCCGCCTCGCTCTCGAAGTTGCGCGCCCCCAGATGCGGGACCGGCCGGAAGCCGCGTTCGACGAGAACGCGCGCCGCCTCCGCCTGGGCCTCGAGCGACTTGCCGGCGATGTGGGAGAGGAAGACGGGCGAGCCCGCCGGAAACACGCGCGCATCGGGCGCGAAGTCCGCCACCTCGCCGGGCGCCAGCTCGAGCGACACGGGTCGCGCGAGCAGGCCGTGCGCCACGCGGTCGCCACCCACCGGTGAAGGCGGCGCAGTCCGGCTCACTTCGCCACGGCCGCCGGCTGGCGCAGCAGGCCCGACATCACGTGGTCCGAGTGCAGCGCGCACTTGAGGTCGTCGACGAGATCGACGCGCTCCCACGAGAAGCCGCCGTCGGCCTGGGCTTCGCGGCCGAAATGCCCGTAGGCGGAGGTGCGCGCATAGATCGGCCGGTTGAGGCCGAGATGCTCGCGGATCCCGCGCGGCGTCAGCTTCATGACGTGGCGGAGCGCCTTGGCGACCTTCGCCTCCTCGGTGTTGCCGGTGCCGTGGAAGTCCACATAGAGCGACAGCGGCTCGGCGACGCCGATGGCGTAGGCGAGCTGGATGGTGCAGCGCTGGGCGAGCCCGGCGGCGACGACGTTCTTGGCGAGATAGCGCGCGGCATAGGCGGCCGAGCGGTCGACCTTCGTCGGGTCCTTGCCGGAAAACGCACCGCCACCGTGCGGCGCGGCGCCGCCGTAGGTGTCTACGATGATCTTGCGGCCGGTGAGGCCGCAGTCGCCGTCCGGCCCTCCGACCACGAACTTGCCGGTCGGGTTCACGTGCCAGACGGTGTCCTTGTCGAGCCAGTTCGCCGGCAGCACCTCGCGGATGAACGGCTCGACGATGGCGCGCACGTCGGCCGAGGTCAGCGTCTCGTCGAGATGCTGGGTCGACAGCACGATCTGGGTGACCCGCACCGGCCGGCCGTTCTGGTAGGCCACCGAGATCTGGCTCTTTGCATCGGGGCCGAGCAGCGGCGCCTCGCCGCTCTTGCGCGCCTTGGCGAGTCGCTCGAGGATCTTGTGGGCGAAGTAGATCGGCGCCGGCATGAACTCCGGCGTCTCGCGGCAGGCGTAGCCGAACATGATTCCCTGGTCGCCCGCCCCTTCGTCCTTGCTGCCGCTGGAATCGACGCCCTGGGCGATGTCGGCGGACTGGGCGTGCAGCAGCACCTCGATATCGCAGGTATCCCAGTGGAAGCCGGCCTGCTCGTAGCCAATGTCGCGGATCGCCAGCCGGGCGACATGGGCGATGAAGTCGCGGGTGAGCGTCTCCGGGCCGCGCGTCTCGCCGGCGATCACCACGCGGTTGGTGGTGGTGAGCGTCTCGCAGGCGACGCGGATGTCGGCGGGGTTCCAGCCGGCGGCGACGCCCTCGCGGAAGAAGGCGTCGACGATCTCGTCGGAGATCCGGTCGCAGACCTTGTCCGGATGGCCCTCGGAAACGGATTCGCTGGTGAAGACGTAATCGGACTGCGCCATGTTCCCTACCCCATCTTGCGCGAGATGACGAAGCTCTCGTCGTTGAACCAGAGGCCCCCGTGCTTCTTCAGGACGTCGCGGGTGGCATCGAGATAGAGGCCGGTCCTGACGGCGTCGTTGAGCCGTTCGTCCTCGATCTGGTTGACGTAGATCGCCGCATTCCAGGCCGCGAACAGCGTCGACGTGCCGATCGGCCCCTCCAGCTCGTTGGGCAGCGTGTGCATGTCGTAGCGGAAGATCGAGCGGGCGTCGGAATAGGCGTTGAACTTGAGGTCGCGGCCGGCGGGGCCGAGCGCGTCCTTGGTCGCCTTCAGGATGTCGTGGCGGTTGTTGACGAACGGGTTCTCGTCCGGCCAGACGCCGTGGACGATGTCCAGGCCGGGATCGTCGCCGTGGGAATGGATGCCGATCAGGCGGCCGCCGGGGCCCAGCGCCCGCGCCAGCGGCGCGATCACCTTCTGGGCCTTGAACTCGGCCGGCACCCGCAGGCGGTAGGGCTGCGAGGCGATGATCAGGTCGTAGTCGGCGCGCATGGCGCCCGGCTTCGGGATGACTGAATCCAGCAGGAAGCGGTGGTCCTCCCGGTAGAGCACCAGCACCACCGGGCGCTCGTAGATCGGGTTGCCGGTGCGCGGGTGGGCCTTCGCCTTCCAGTTTTCCGCCAGGAACGGCTCGAGCGCGGTCAGCTGCTCCTCGAAATCGGCCGACGACGACCCGCGCAGCGGCACCTCTTCCCACACCAGGCTGTTGGCGGCCGCCGGCGCGTGGACGCGCAGCCACGGGGCCTCGGAATAGAACATGTTGGTCAGCACGATGACGCTGGCCGGATGCTCGTAGAAGCGGTCCGGCATCTTCTCGATGGTCAGCCGGATGTCCTCCAGGCTGATCTCCTTGCCGGCGATCAGGTGCGGCATCGTCGGGTAGCGCGCGTGCATCGACCGCATCACGCGGGTCAGCACCGTGCCGTCGCCCACGCCCGCGTCGAACAGGCGGATCGACGGCGGCTTGGGATGGATGTTCGCGAGCTCCATGGAGACGCGGTTCGCCACCACCCACTTCTCCGAGCAGGTGTTCACGAAAAGCAGATACTTCTGGCGGTTATCGAAGAAGCGGAAGTTGCGGCCCGATGCGGCGGCCTCCGGGTCGGAAGCCACGGCCGGAGCCGGGGCCGGTGCGGGCCCCGCGTCGGCGCCGTTCGAAGGCGCCGGTGCCGGCTCCGCCTCGCCGGTTTCGGCGGCCATGTAGTCCTCGACCTTCTTCAGGGTGCGCAAGGTGATGCTCTTGCCGTCGCGCAGGCGGGCGACGAGCTTGCCGTCGTTGGCGACGACCCTGCCGAAGGTGGATTCGGCCATCTCGCGGCTTCGACAGAAGCGCGTGATGTCAGCGACGAGTTGGTTGGTGTCCACGCGCCCATCCTCATCCGGCCGGAGCCTGTCCGATCGGGCCGGATGACCGGATCGGAACGTGTCGGCTCCCGCTGCGGCCCGTCGAGCGGTCCCTGATGCGCCGGATCGGTTCGATCCGGGCGAGACGGCCCGCGAGCCGGTCGTTTCCTCCAAAGCATCCCGCGCCTTCTGACGCAGGTGATGCCCTTCATGCGGATCCGGCCGCCGCGTCCGCTGGCGGGCCTGCCGCCATCGGTCGAACGTCCGGGCGCCGGCCTTGCACCCGTACGGGTTGCGGCCGGCGTCGCTCCTGCTTTCGGAAATTGGATTTCAGATGGGCCGGGAAGTCAAAGAGAATGTTGCCCACGGAGATTGTGGGCAATTTCCCTTCAAGGACTTTCGTGGCCTGATCGCGCCGACCGTGTCAGCGGTGGATGAACCGCCAGGGGCTGGCCTCGTCCTTCAGCTCCAGCGGGATCTCGATCAGCGTCGTGCGGCCGCTGGCGAACGACCGTTCCAGCGCCGGGCGCAGCTCCTCGGGCGTGCGGACCTGCGCGCCCTCGACGCCGAACGCGTCGGCCAGCTTCATGAAGTCGGGGTTCTCCAGCGCCGAGGCGATCTCACGCCCGGCGAAATGCTGCTGCTGGTCGCGGCGCACGTTGCCGTAGGAGGCGTTGTTGAAGACCAGCACGGTCACCGCGATGTCGTACTGGACGGCGGTGGAGAGTTCCTGCACCGCGAACATGAACCCGCCGTCGCCGCAGACCGACACCACCGGCACGTCGGGCTTGGCCACCTTGGCGCCGAGCGCCGTGGCAAAGCCGGAACCTAGCGTCCCCTGATAGCCCGACGAGACGAAGGTGCGCGGCTGGTAGACCGGGAAGGCGTAGTAGGACGTGAAGCCGGTCTGGCAGAGCTCGTCGGTGAGGATGCCGTCGTCGGGCAGGACGTCGCGGATCGCCTGCAGATACTGGGTGTGCGGGCGGATGTCCTGGATTTCCCGCGCCGCCTTGGCCTTGGCCGCCGCAATCGCCTCCGAGCGGTCCGGCAGATCGGCGCCGGCCGCCTCAAGCGCCTCGATCAGCACGCCGACCGCCGCCGCCGACCCGCCGAGCACGTTGATGTCGCCCGGCGCCCGGCGGAATTCCGTGGGGTCGATGTCGATGCGGATCGTCTTCTGGCCGTCCGGCCGGGTGGACCAGCGCCAGCCGGGCACCTCCAGCCGCGTCCCGATGCCGATGACGACGTCGGTGTCGGCCCACAGTTCGTAGGCGTCGGCGATGGTGAGGCCCAGCGGATGCCGGTCCGACACGATGCCGCGCCCGGAGCGGAAGCCCACCACCGGCGCGCCGAGGCGTTCGGCCAGCGCACGCACCTCGCCGGCCGCCTCGATGGCGCCGGAGCCGACGAAGATCATCGGCGCGCGGGCGGACGCGATCAGCTTTGCCGCTTCGGCGATGCGGTCGCTGTCCACCGGCGGCGCGGCCAGATGCGGCAGCGGATCGGCGAGATCGACCGGGGCGCGGGCGCCGAACTGCTCCCACGGCATTTCCAGCGCAGCCGGACCGCGCCGGAGCGATTCCATCTCCTGGAAGGCGCGGGTCACCTGCATCGGCACGAGGCTCGGGTGATCCATCCGCCCGGCCCACTTGGTGAGACCTTCGAGGGTCGCGAGCTGGTCGGGCATCTCGTGCAGGTGCCCCCTGCCCTTGCCCAGGAACGCGCTCGGCACCTGCCCGGTCAGGCAGAGGATCGGCTCGTTGGCACCGAGCGCGGTGATCAGCGCCGCGCCGGTGTTGAGGATGCCGGGACCCGGCACGACGGAGTAGACGCCCGGTCGGCCGCTCGCCCGCGCATAGCCGAAGGCCATGTAG
Source organism: Amorphus suaedae (assembly GCF_053629675.1). NCBI lineage: Bacteria > Pseudomonadati > Pseudomonadota > Alphaproteobacteria > Hyphomicrobiales > Amorphaceae > Amorphus > Amorphus suaedae. The sequence continues at coordinate 1,104,066 of NZ_JBRJIT010000001.1, forward strand.
CCGCACGCCTGCTCGTGGCGGGCACCGACGACGCGGATGGCGTTGGAGCCGTGCAGGGCATCGAACAGGCCGTAGATCTGCGCGCCCGGAAGCCCGAAGACCGTGTCGACGCCATGCAGTTCCAGCTCGCGGACGATTGCCTCGCCACCGGTCATATGCGGCATGTCTCGTTTCCTCGTGATCAGGATGTGCCGATTGACGTTCGGCATCTGGTGGGACGCCCAACGGACCGCCGTCGCCCCGCGTTGTCAACGAAAAGCGCGCACGGATGCACCGACGCGCCGGGAAGGCGCCGGAGGAAAAGACCTCTTGGCGCGAGACCTCAGGCGGCCTGCGGGGCTCCGATCAGGCGGTAGCCGGTGGGCGCGAGCGCCCGGGGCACGAGATAGGAGCGCGTCTCGATGCGGGAGGTGACGCGGGTGCGCACGCCGCCCCCGGCGGCCGGGCCGCAGCAGTAGAGCGCGGTGATCTCCTGCACCGCCTGCTCCACGCGGCGGCGGTCGGCGTCGCGGACCGCCAGGCGCACCCGGTAGTCCTCGCCGAACGATCCGCGCATCTCCTCGCGCAGGGCGCCGTCGTCGCTGTCGAAGGCGCTGGAGAGCCCGATGATGTCGAGCCGATGCTTCAGATCGAGCCCACGCAGCGCCAGCCGCTTGCCGATCACGTCGACGGCGAGGCGCGCGCGGGCGAGCGCGTTCGGTCCGGCGTAGGAGATCTCGGCCTCGCCCAGCCAGTCGCCCGGGAACCCGACGGTGGCCTTCAGCCGGTCGGGTCGCGGCTTGCCCCTGGCGCCGCGCACCGCGACACGGTCCGGACCGTCCTCGGCAAGCGTCACACCGGTGATGTCGAGCACCACGTCGGGGGTCAGGTAGGCGGCGGGATCGTGGATCTCGTAGAGCAGCTGCTCGCGAACCGTGCGCAGGTCGACGAGGCCGCCGGTGCCCTCCGGCTTGGTGACGACGAAGCTGCCGTCGGCCTGCACCTCGGCGATCGGGAAGCCGATCGTCTCCGGGCTGGGCACGTCCTTGCAGCCGGGGTCGGCGAAATAGCCGCCGGTGACCTGCGAGCCGCATTCCAGCAGGTGGCCCACCAGCGTGCCGTCGGCCATCCGGTCGAGGTCGTTCCAGTCCCAGCCGAAGTGGGCGACGAGCGGACCGAGCGCCAGCGCGGGATCGGCCACGCGCCCGGTAACGACCACCTGGGCACCGGCCCGTATCGCCTGCGCGATCGCCTCGGCGCCCACATAGGCGTTCGCCGCGATCGGCGGCTCGCTGGGCGTGGCGAGCCCGCCGTCGCCGTCCCAGGGCAGCATCGCGTCCAGATCGAGGCCGGCCCGGATGTCGTCGCCCTCGACGACGGCGATCCGCAGGCCCGCGAGCCCCTGCTGCTCCGCGAGGGCGGCGATCAGGGCGGCGGCCCCGTCCGGGTTGGCGCAGCCGAAGTTGCCGACGATGACGATGCCCGCCTCGACGCAGCGGCGCAGGATCGGGCCGACCATCTCGGCGAGAAGCGGCTCGTAGCCGGCCGACGGATCGGCCTGCCGCGCCAGATGGCCGAGCGCCAGGGTCCGTTCGCCGATCGTCTCGAACATGATGGCGCCGCCCGCGCCCGCCCGGGCAATCGCCTCGACCACGGGGCCGGCGGCGTCGACGCGGTCGCCGGAAAAGCCCGCCCCGGATCCGATGCGATAGGTCATGCAGGCCTCCCCTGGGTGGCTGGTCTCATCGGGCAACGCCGGCGGGCAGACCCGGCACCTCGTCGTCGCCCTCGCCCGGCTCGCTGGAGCGGAGGTAGAAGTCCTTCGGCCAGCGGATGTGGTCGCGACAGAGCGAGACGAGCGTGTCCAGCTCGCCGCCTTCGATGGCCGCGATCATGCTGAAATGCTCATCGATCGCCGTTTCGCGAAGCGTCATGTTGGCGAAGCCGCGGGTCCGGATCGGCTGCGTCATCACCGAATAATGCCGGATCGCGGCCGAGAGCTCCGGGTTGCCCGCGCCGGAATAAAGCTTTTCGTGGAAGGCGTTGTTGAGCCGGGACAGCTCCAGATAGCGCTTCGCCCGCGAGGCGGCGCGGTGGGTCTCGGCGAGCGCGCGGAGCTCCGCCAGGAAGGCCGGGTCGGCGGGCACCCGCACGCGCGCGGCGGCCAGCGTCTCCAGCGCCGTGCGGATCTCGTAGAGGTCCTCGACCTCCTTGTGGGAGTAGTCGCGCACCTGCACGCCGCGGTTCGGCTGGCGCAGCACCAGCCCTTCGCGCTCCAGCTCGTCCAGCGCCCGGCGCACGGCGTGGCGGGTCACCTCGAACCGCAGGATCAGATCGTCCTCGACCAGCCGCTCGCGCGGCCGGAGCCGGCCGAGCAGGATCGCGCCCTGAAGGGCCTCGTAGACCTCGCTCCAGGCCTGGGGGCGACGGCTGGAGGGCGTCGTCTCCGGTCCGGAGGGGGCCCGACGGTCGGCGGATTTGGACATCGGTTCGTTCGCTCGCATCGCCCGAATGTAGCCCACCCCTCGGCCTCCGACAATCATCGTTGACATTATCGATAATAGTCACGATGATTTTTGCACCAGATGAGCGCCGCGGTCAGCCTTGGGTGTGATCCGGCGCCTGTCGCGGCCCGAATGCGAGCCGCGCAACCCCTCCGCAGACGAGGGACGCGATCGCCGGTCCGGCGACGGAACCGAGGCGACGACCGAAGGAGGACGGGTGAGCGAGACGGTCCGCATGCCGCTGCACCGCCTGGCGCACGGGCGCTCGGGCGACAAGGGCAACCGCCAGAACATCTCCGTCATCGCCTATCGGGCGGAGGCCTGGCCGGTGCTCCTCAGCGAAGTGACCGAGGCCCGCGTGCTGGCGCTGTTCAGCCACCGCGGCGCCAGCGCGGTCGTGCGCTACGCTCTCCCCAATCTCCAGGCCCTCAACTTCGTCATCGAGGATGCCCTCGAGGGCGGCGTCAACTCCGCCCTTGCCCTCGACACGCATGGCAAGACCAACGCGTTCCGGCTCCTGTCGATGGAAATCGAGGTGCCGGCCGCGCTTGCCGAAACGCTGCAGAGACAGCCGCGCGAACTTGAAACCGAAACGGGAGGACCATCATGAAAAGAACCGCCATCGCGCTCATCGCGGCGACGCTCGTCGCCACGCCCGCGCTCGCCCAGCAGAAGCTCGCCATCGGCACCACGTCGTCGTCGTCGAGCCATTACGGCTACTTCGTCGCCGTGTCCCAGCTCATCAACGACAAGGTGCCGGACGTCGAGGCCAACGTCGTGGAGACGGGCGCGACGCTGGACAACCTCCGTCGCCTGCGCCGCAACCAGGTCGATCTCGGCCTCGTCACCACCAACGTCGCCTATGACATCTACAACGGCCGCGGCCAGTTCGAGGGGCAGGCCTACCAGCCGCTGACGCTGTGGGTCTACGCCTCCGCGCCGCAGAACGTGGTGGTCCGCAAGGATGCCGGCGTCTCCACGCTCGCAGACCTGAAGGGCAAGAAGTTCAACCCGGGCATCACCGGATCGGCGACCGAGGCCACCTCCGAGGCGGTTTTCAAGTCGATCGGGATCGAGCCCGACTGGGCGCGCGGCTCGACCGGCGACATCGTCAACCAGATCAAGGACGACCGCGTCGTCGGCTACGTGAAGAGCGGCTCCGGCAAGCGCCTCGACGCCTCGTCGGTGGACATCGCCACCCTCACCCCGATCTCCATCATCGGCCTCGACGATGCCCAGGTGGAGACGGTCAAGGCCGACTTCCCGAACCTCTCGGTGCTGTCCATCGGCGAGAACCAGGCCGGTCAGGGCTATCCCACCTACAAGACCTGGGCCTTCGGCGTCGCCGCCCTCGCCAAGCCCGACCTCGACGAGGAGACCGCCTATCAGATCACCAAGGCGGTCGTGGAAGACGAGACGGCCCAGGCCGCGGCCTTCTCCGGCCTGAAGGGCTCCGCCATTCCGGAAATGACGATGGAGCTGGCCACGACGCCGCTGCATCCCGGCGCGATCCGCTACTTCAAGGAGATCGGCGTCGAGGTCCCCGAGCGGCTGATCCCGAAGACCCAGTAGTCCGCGGTGCCGGCGGCGGGCCTGGTCCGCCGCCGGTCCTTCCACCTCACGGCGGGGTCGACGCCGGGGAGCTTTCGGAGGCCTGAATGCGCGACCATCTGAAGCGTGCCGTCGCCCTCGTCATCGGGGTCTTCGTCCTCTACACGGCGACCGCCGGACCGTTCGACGCTCTGGTGCAGCGCTCGGTGATGGTGGCGCTTGTCGTCACGCTCGGCTTCCTGTCCTATCCGCTCAAGCTCTCCGGACGCGCCCGCATCGTCTCGCTGGCGATCGATCTGGCCCTGTGGGCCGGCACGATGGCCGCCTGCCTCTACGTCACCTTCAGCGCCAACTGGATCATGACCAGCCTGCCGATGGCCGGGCCGGTCGAGATCGCGCTCGCCGCCGTGCTCGTCGTGACGCTGCTCGAGCTGGCGCGCCGCACCGTCGGCATCGCCTTTCCGATCCTCGTCCTCGTCGGCTTCGCCTACGTCTTCCTCGGCCACCTGATCCCCGGCCGCCTGGGCCACCGCGGCTACGACATCCTGTTCGTCACCGAAACGCTCTACCTCTCCGACATCGGCGTGTGGGGCTCGCTCACCGGCATCGCCTCGACGATCATCGCGGCTTTCGTGCTGTTCGGGGCGATGCTGCTGCGCACCGGCGGCGGCGACACCTTCATGGACCTGGCGCTGCTGGTTTCCGGCCGCACCATCGGCGGCGCGGCGAAGATGGCGACCGTCGCCTCCGCCTCGTTCGGCACGGTCAACGGCAGCGCGGTGGCCAACGTCGCCACCACCGGCACCATGACGATTCCGCTGATGAAGCGGATCGGCTACCCGGCGCCGATCGCCGCGGCGGTCGAGGCCGTGGCCTCCACCGGCGGTCAGATCACCCCGCCGATCCTCGGCGCCGCCGCCTTCATCATGTCGGAGATGATCGGCCTCGATTATCTGCGCATCGCGCTGGCGGCTCTGATCCCGGCGGTGCTGTTCTACGCCGGCGTGTTCCTCAGCATCCACCTGATCGCGCTTCGCCAGAAGATCGGCTACGTGCCGCCGGAGGAGATCCCCTCGGCCCGCACCGCGCTCGCCCCGGTGCGCCTGGTGCCCGTGGTATTGGGCCTCGGCGGGCTGCTCTGGATGCTGATCTCCGGGCGATCGGTGGCGCTGTCGGCGGCCACCGGCGTCATCTGCATGGTGGTGCCGTTCGTCATCGCCGACCTCGCCATCACCCGGCGGCCGGCCGAGACCGCCAAGCGGCTGCTCGGCGGCCTGGTGGAGGCCGGCAACGGCATCGTCATCATCGCGTTGATGCTGGCCGGCGCCCAGATCCTGGTGTCGCTGATCAACCTCACCGGCGTCGGCGTCACCCTCTCCTCGCTGACCGTCGCGATCGGCGGCGAGAGCTCGGTCCTCGTCGGGCTGATCGTGGCGGTCGCATGCCTGGTGCTCGGCATGGGCATCCCGACGACGGCGGCCTACGTGCTGGTCGCGGCGGTGATGGCCCCCGCCCTCATCGCCATCGGCATCGAGCCGCTGGTCGCCCACATGTTCGTCTTCTACTACGCCACCATCTCGGTGATCACGCCGCCGGTCTGCATCGCGGTGTTCGTGGCCGCCTCCATCGCCAAGACCGACTGGTGGCCCGCCGCCCTCAACGCGGTCCGGCTGGGCGCCGTCACCTACGTGGTGCCGTTCATGTTCCTCTCCTATCCGGGGATGCTCTGGTCCGGCACGCCGGTCGCGATCGCCGAGGCGGCCCTGTCCGGCGCCACGCTGGTGCTGGCAACCTCGCTGTTCCTGTCTGGAACGACGGTGCGGGAGAGCCGCCTGCTCGCGGCGGCGCTCTACATTCCCGCCGCGGTGTTGGCGATCGTGCCGTCGGAGGTGGCGCTGGTGGTCGCCATCGTGCTCACCGCGACCGGGATCGCACTCGGCCGGCCTTTCCGCCGGCCCGCCGAGTTCCGGCCGGGCGCCGCGCCCACCCCGGCCACGGCCGACGTCGCGGGATAGCCCCGCGCAGGCCCGGCGCGCCGCGAACCCGGTTTCGGAGAAAGGCGCCGCCCCTCAGATCTCCCGGGCGCGGGTGCGCAGCTCGAACTTCTGGATCTTGCCGGTGGAGGTCTTCGGCAGCGGCCCGAACACCACCGTGCGCGGGCACTTGAAGTGGGCGAGCCGCTCGCGGCAGAAGCCGATGATCTCGTCCGCGCTCGCCGCCGCGCCCGCCCGGAGTTCGACGAAGGCGCACGGCGTCTCGCCCCACTTGTCGTCGGGCCGGGCGACCACGGCGCCGGCGGCCACCGCCGGGTGCCGGTAGAGCACGTCCTCGATCTCCACCGACGAGATGTTCTCGCCGCCGGAGATGATGATGTCCTTGGAGCGGTCCTTGATCTGCAGGTAGCCGTCCGGATGCACGACGGCCAGATCGCCGGAATGGAACCAGCCGTCGGCGAACGCCGCGTCGGTGGTCTCGCGGTTCTTCAGGTAGCCCTTGGCCACCACGTTGCCGCGGAACATGATCTCGCCGACGGTCTCCCCGTCATGAGGCACGTCCTCCATGGTCTCGGGATCCTTGACCCTCAGGTCGGCGAGCACGTGGTAGCGCACCCCCTGGCGCGACTTCAGCCGCGCCCGTTCCTCGGCCGGGAACCCGTTCCACTCCTCGTGCCACGAGCACACCACCGCCGGCCCGTACACCTCGGTCAGCCCGTAGACGTGGGTGACGTCGAAGCCGGCGCGCTCCATCGCCTCCAGCGTGGCGGCCGGCGGCGGGGCGGCCGCCGTCATCGCCTTGACCGGATGCGGCAGCGCGGTCGCCTCCGACAGCACCGCGTCGACCACCAGCCCGAGCACGATCGGCGCCCCGCAGAAGTGAGTGACGCCCTCGGTGCGGATGGCATCCAGGATGGCGGCTCCGCTCACCTGGCGCAGGCAGACGTTGGTTCCGCCCAGCGCGGCGATGGTCCAGGGAAAGCACCAGCCGTTGCAGTGGAACATCGGCAGGGTCCAGAGATAGACCGGGTGGTGCGCCAGGTCCCAGGCGAGGACGTTGCCCATGGCGGTCATGTAGGCCCCGCGATGGTGGTAGACGACGCCCTTCGGGTCGCCCGTGGTGCCCGAGGTGTAGTTGAGCGCGATCGCCTTCCATTCGTCGTCCGGCGGCGCCCAGTCGAACGCCGGATCGCCGCCGTCCAGGAACGCCTCGTAGTCGGTCTCGCCGATCCGCGGGTGCCGGTGCGCCGCCAGCACATCGTCGACGTCCACCACCGGGATCGGCCGCCCGAGACGCTCAAGCGCCGCCGCCATCACCGGCGCGAACTCGGTGTCGCAGATGATCAGCTTCGCCCCGCCGTGGCCGAGCATGAAGGCGATCGCCTCGGCGTCGAGGCGGATGTTGAGGGCGTTGAGCACGGCGCCGGTCATCGGCACGCCGAAGTGGCACTCGACCATCTCCGGCGTGTTGGCCAGCATCACCGCCACCGTGTCGTCCTCGCCGATGCCGCGCGCCGCCAGCGCCGAGGCAAGCCGCCGCGCCCGCGCGTAAACCTCCGCCCAGCTGTAGCGGCGCTCGCCGTGCACCACCGCAAGCCGATCCGGATAGACGCTGGCGGAGCGCTCCAGGAAGCCGAGCGGCGACAGCGTGGCGAAGTTCGCCGTGCGACGGTCGAGGCCAAGATTGTAGGCGCTGGTGCTCATGGGCGGGTCCTCGGCGACGTCGCTGGCGCCCAGCGACAATCCAGATGCGGGCATATAGCCCGGAAACAGGGGTCGATCAGAGTCGCTTGCCGGTATCGGCGTCGAACAGTTTTGCCTTGGCCATGTTCACCTCGAAGCCGAACGGTTCGCCAACGCGCGCCCTGTCCTCGGGGCGGACGCGGGCAATCAGTTCCGCGCCGCCGAGCGAGGTGATCAGCATGGTGTCCGGGCCGGTCGGCTCGATCACCTCGACCGGGCGCTCGAAGGCGAACGTGTGCGCCGACGCCTGCTGGCCGTCGCGCGCGGTCACCGTCTCCGGACGCAGGCCCAGCTTCACCGACCGCCCCGCCTGGCCCCGGACGGCGTCGGCGAGCTTGCCCGGCAGCGGAAACCGCACCGATCCGCCCTCGCCCGCCACCTCTATCGCCGGCCCGCCGTCGTCCACGACCGTTCCGTCCAGGATGTTCATCGGCGGCGAGCCCATGAAGGCGGCGACGAACAGGTCGGCCGGCTCCTCGTAGATCTCCTGCGGCGTCGCGAACTGGCGGACCCGCCCCTGGTCCATGACGGCGATGCGGGAGGCGAGCGTCATCGCCTCGATCTGGTCGTGGGTGACGTAGATGATCGACTTGCTGATGCGCTGGTGGAGCTTCTTGATCTCGGTGCGCATCTCGATGCGCAGCTTCGCGTCGAGGTTCGACAGCGGCTCGTCGAACAGGAAGAGATCGGGATCGCGCACCAGCGCCCGCGCCATGGCGACGCGCTGGCGCTGTCCGCCGGAAAGCTGCGCCGGCTTGCGGTCGAGCAGCGCCTCGATGTGCAGCAGGGCGGCCACGTCGCGCACGCTCTCCTCCCGCCGGGCCCTGTCGATGCCGCGCATTTCCATGCCGAAGGTGATGTTCTTGCGCACCGACTTGGTCGGGTAGAGCGAATAGGACTGGAACACCATGGCGATGTCGCGGTCCTTGGGCGGCACGTCGTTGACCACCCGGTCGCCGATCCGCACCTCGCCCTCGCTCAGCGTCTCCAGCCCGGCAACGATGTTCAGCAGCGTCGACTTTCCGCAGCCCGACGGGCCCACCAGCACCACGAACTCGCCGGGCTCGAAGGCGAGGTCGATGCCCTTCAGCACCTCGGTCGCCCCGAACCGCTTCCAGACGTTGTCGAGGGTGACGCCGGTCATGGTCATCCTTTCACCGCGCCGGCCGCCAGCCCGCGCAGGAAGTAGCGCCCGGCGACGGCGTAGACGAGGAGGGTCGGCAGGCCGGCGATGATCGCCGCGGCCATGTCGACGTTGTACTGCTTCACCCCGGTGGAGGTGTTCACCACGTTGTTCAGCGCCACGGTGACGGGATTGGAATCGCCCACCGTGAACGCCACGCCGAACAGGAAGTCGTTCCAGATCTGGGTGAACTGCCAGATCACGGTGATGCCGAAGGTGGGGATCGCCATCGGCACCAGGATCCGGAAGAAGATCGCGAAGAAGCCGGCGCCGTCGAGCTTGGCGGCGTGCACCAGCGCGTCGGGCACGCTGACGAAGAAGTTGCGGAAGAACAGCGTGGTGAACGCCAGCCCGTAGACGACGTGCACCAGGATCAGGCCGGCGAGCGTGCCGGCGAGCCCGAGCAGGCCCAGCGTGCGCGCCATCGGCAGCAGCACCACCTGGTACGGGATGAACGCGCCGAACAGCATCAGCGCGAAGATGATGTTGGCGCCCGGGAAGCGCCATTTGGTCAGCGCGTAGCCGGCAATCGCGCCGAGGAACGTCGAGATCGCCACGCCCGGGATGGCGATCACCACCGAGTTCCAGAAATAGGGCCGCAGCCCGTCGCAGCGCACGCCCACGCACGCCTTCGACCAGGCCTCCACCCACGGCTCGAAGGTGAACGTCGACGGCAGGCTGAGCAGCGACCCCGTGCGGATCTCGTCCAGCGTCTTCAGCGAGGTCGACAGCATCACGAACAGCGGTAGCAGGTAGTAGAGCGCGAACAGGATCAGCAGCGCGAACAGCAGGACCCGCAGGATGCGGTTGCCCACCCCGCTGGAGCGCACGATGCCGTCGGCGCGCGCGCTCACCGGTTCGTCTCCCTGAGTTCGGAATAGAGGTACGGCACCATGATCGCGAGGATGGTGGCGAGCATCATCACCGCGCTCGCCGCCGCCATGCCCAGTTCGCTGCGCTGGAACGCGTAGGCGTACATGAAGGTGGCCGGCACGTCGGTCGCGTAGCCCGGACCGCCGCCGGTCAGCGCGACGATGAGATCGAAGCTCTTCACCGCCAGGTGGGTGAGGATGATGACGGCGGAGAGCAGCACCGGCCCCAGCATCGGCAGCACGATGCCGGCATAGGTGCGGACCGGCCCGGCGCCGTCGATCGCCGCCGCCTTCAGGATCTCGTCGTCCACCGAGCGCAGGCCCGCCAGGAACAGCGCCATCACGTAGCCGGACGACTGCCAGAGCCCGGCGATGACGACCGTGTAGATCGCCATCTTCGGATCGACGAGCCAGCCGAACGAGAAATCGGGAAAGCCCATGTCGCGGACCAGCTTCTCCACCCCGAGGCCGGGGTTGAGGATCCACTTCCAGGCGGTGCCGGTGACGATGAAGGAGAGCGCCATCGGGTAGAGGTAGATCGTCCGGAGCACCCCCTCGGCGCGGATGCGCTGGTCGAGGAAGATCGCCAGCAGCAGCCCGATGATGAGGCAGCCGGCGATGAACAGGCCGCCGAAGATGAAGAGGTTGTCGAGCGCCACGTACCAGCGCGGCGTCGCCCAAAGCCGCTCGTACTGGGCGAGCCCGATGAAGTCGTAGACGGGCATCATCCGCGACTTGGTGAAGGAGATGTAGACCGTCCAGGCGATGAACCCGTAGACGAAGAACAGGCTCATCGCGAAGATCGGCGAGACCACGAGCTGCGGTAGCCAGCGCTCCAGGCGCGCCCCGCCGCCACGCCCCCGCGACCCTGATCCCCGAGACCTCATCGGACCTCCGAACCGGGGGCCGCCGAAAGCGCGGCCCCCTCCGCACCCGGCCTCAGAGCTGGGCGCGCTCGATCGCCTCGGACAGGGTCTCGACGGCCTGCTGCGAGCTCATGTCGGAGTTGAAGAAGTTCGTGACCACGTCCATGAACTCGCCGCGGACCGAGCGGGGCACCGCCATCTCGTGGGCCATCGACGGCACCAGGCTGTCGGAGGCGATCGCCGCGTCCAGGTCGGCGCGGGACTTCTGGGCGCACGCGTCGAAGTCGTCGAGCGGCACGTCGGTGCGGGCCGGAATCGAGCCCTTGGCGAGATTGAAGCTCTTCTGGAAGTCCGGCGACATGATCAGGGTGGCCAGAACCTTCTGGCCCTCCTGCTGGCTCTCGTCGTTCACCTGGAAGAAGGCGATGGAGTCGGAGTTCAGGATGAAGCCCTTGCCGGGCGCCGCGGCGCAGATGAAGTCCTTGCCGGGCACCTTGCCGGCCGCGAGGAATTCGCCCTTCGCCCAGTCGCCCATGATCTGGAACGCCGCGTCGCCGTTCATCACCATGGCGGTGGCGAGGTTCCAGTCGCGGCCGGAGAAATTCGGATCGACGTAGCCGCGCAGCTTGCGGAGCTCGTCGAAGACCTCGACCATCGTGCCGCTCTCGATCGCCTCGGGATTGAGGTCGACCAGCGCCGCCCGGTAGAAGTCCGGCCCGCCGATGCCCAGCACCAGCACCTCGAACAGCGTCGCGTCCTGCCAGGGCTGTCCGCCGTGGGCGAGCGGCGTGATGCCGGCGGCCTTCAGCTTGTCGGCCACCGCGTTGAACTCGTCCCAGGTGGTCGGCATCTCGGCATCGACCTTGGCGAGCACCTCCGGGTTCGCCCAGAGCCAGTCGACCCGGTGGATGTTTACCGGCGCGGCGACATAGTCGCCGTCGTATTTCATGATGGAGGCCAGCACCTCGGGGAGCTCGGCGTCCCAGTTGTTTTCCTCCGCCACGGCCTCCATGTCGGCGAGCGCGCCCTGGTCGGCCCACTCCTGGATGCCCGGGCCCTTGAGCTGCACCGCCGCCGGCGGGTTGCCGGCCACGACCCGCGCCCGGAGCGCCGTCATCGCGGCATCGCCGCCGCCGCCCGCGATGGGCGAATCGATCCACGTGCCGCCCTTCGCCTCGTAGGCGTCCTTCAGCTCGCCGACCGCCTTGGCCTCGCCGCCCGACGTCCACCAGTGGAGCACCTCCACCTGACCCTGGGCCTGCGCGGCCGGCGACGACAGGGCCACTCCAACCGCGCATGCGGCAGCCATGAACCAGCGCTCGGATCGCATGTCTTCCTCCCTGGAGGCCGCGGCCCTCCGCTTGAGGCCCGGCTCTTCTGATCGTTTGAACGCGCCGAAGCGCACCGGCCGCCCGCCCCCTCGAAGGCCTGCGCCGCGCTCGCCCGGCGGGCAGGCTCAGGCCGTTCGGCGGGCCGCATTTCACGGTCCGCGACGCGTCGTTTCTCAATCGAGAGTGGAGGCAAGCCGTAAGCGCCGTCAAGGGCTTGACCCTTGGCCCGCCGGAGTTGGGCGGGTCTCCCTGACCGCCGCGCCGCCCGCCGCGCGCGCAATCTCACGACCTGCGATTCCGGCCGACGGAACGGGTGCCGCCCCCCGGCCCTGACACAATCCGTTACACGACGCGCACACGTTAGGACGCGATGCCATGCGGGCGCGACACACCCGAGACATTCACTCCCCACCTCTATCGTCGTCGGCGCACCGATCCCAACCGACGGTCCCATGCCGGGACCGCGCCGACGGGGCAACGAAGCTGTGGAGAGCATCATGAACCGGACCACCCTGTTTGCAGCGGCCGCGCTTGCGGCGCTTCCCCTGGCGCCTGTCGCGGCGTCCGCCGCCAACTCCGCCGTCGCCACCGCCAACGTCAACATGCGGGCCGGTCCGAGCACGGCGTATCCGACGGTGCGGATCGTGCCGGCCGGGGCCGGCGTCGTCAGCTACGGCTGCGTCGCGGACTACTCGTGGTGCGATGTCGGCTACGGCCAGGCCCGGGGCTGGGTGTCGGCCGCCTACCTGACGACGGTGGTCGGCGGAACGACGGTCGTGGTCACTCCGCAGGTGGGCTTCCCCGTCGTCACCTATTCGCCGACCGTCTACTGGAACCGCTACTACACCGCCTATCCCTGGTACGCCCGCGGCCCGGCCTATTACGGCCCGTACCGCGCTCCGGTCTACCGGGCCCCGCCGCCGCGCGGTTACGCCGCTCCCTATCGCGGCCCCGCCCGCGGCGCCTGCCGCGACGGCTGCTCCGGGTCGGCGAGCGTCGCCGGACCGCGCGGCGGAACCGCCAGCCGCTCCTGGTCGGTCAACCGCTAGCGCATTCCCCGGTCCGATCGGGCGGACGATCGCCCGATCGAGACGGACCCGTTGCGAATTCCCGAACTCTGCAGGCGCCGCATCCGCCGTGCGCCTGCACCGAACCAGCGCCCGCTCGCGCCGCCCCGCCCGGCGGCGTGCGGCAGGTGTCTGCGGCGGGCGCGGCCGAGAGGCAGCGCCCGCCTATCCCCCACGCACCAGCCTGAAGGAGGCACCCATGCGCATGTCCGCCCCGTCGATGAAGGCCGCCGCCACGGCCGCCGTGCTCGGCTTCGCCCTCATCGGATCCGCCGGCCTCGCAGCCGCCCAGACCCCCGAGCTCAGCCAGTCCCAGATGCGCGCCGTCGGCAAGGCCTGCAAGAGCGACGTCAAGACGCTCTGCGCCGGCGTCCAGCCGGGTGGCGGACGGATTGGCCAGTGCCTGCAGCAGAACGCCGCCAAGCTCTCGGCGCCCTGCAGGCAGACGCTTTCCGAGGTCCTTGCGAAGTAGCGGTACGTCCGACGCGGAGGACCGCCACGGCTGATCCGTGCGTTCTTCGGATCAGCATCTGCCGGCACCCCGGTGGAGCACCCCGCCCCGGTTCTCCCACGGGTGACGGCGGGCGGTCACCCGCCCAACTCCGCGTCACGCCGCGCCTTCGCAAGCGCACCAATAAGAACTCTCTCTTCTCCAACGCCTTTCCTCCCGGCCCTTTCGAGGGCCGGGATTTTTGTGCGCAGGGTCGGGTACCCGACGGCTCAGGAGATGCGGAAGCGCGGCAGCCGGACGGTGAAGCGGGCGCCGCCCGTCGGCGCGTCGCCGATCGTCAGCGATCCGCCGTGCGCGTCGACCAGGCTGCGGACGACGGCCAGCCCCAGCCCGGCGCCCCCGGTGAGCCGGCTGCGCGAGGATTCCATCCGCACGAACGGCTCCAGCAGCGCCTCGCGCAGATCCTCGGGAACGCCCGCGCCCTCGTCGTCGACCACCAGCACCATCGCCGCCTCGTCGGCCTCCAGGGAGACGTGGGCCACGAAGCCGTAGCGCAGCGCGTTGTCGACGAGATTGGCGACGATGCGCCGGAGCGCCAGCCGGTCGCCGAGCACGCTCGCGGCCCGTGCCTCCGTGCTGATCCGTCCATCCACCGCCGCGCCGGCCGCCTGCCGGTCCGCCACCTCCTCGGCGACCAGGTCGGCCAGCTCGACGAGCTCCTCCGACAGTTGCCCCGCCCCGGCCCGGCTGGAAATCAGCGCGTCGTCGAGAAGGCGGATCATGTCGGCGATGTCGGCGATCGCGCGGTCGCGGCTCGGCCCTTCCGGCAGCTCCTCAACCCTCAGCCGCAGGCGGGTCGCGAAGGTGCGCACGTCGTGGGAAATGCCGCCAAGCATGGCCATCCGCGTCTTCAGGAGGCCCGAGAGGCGCGTCTGCAGCCGGTTGAACGCCTCGACCAGCGAGCGGATCTCGGGGGCGCTGGTGCGCACGTTCGGCAGCGGCACGGGATCGCCGGTGAAGTCCATGCGGTCCGCCGCCTCCGCCAGCCGGGCGATCGGCCGGGTCTCGCGCTGCATGATCACGAGCGCGATCAGCGCGATCACCGTTCCGATCAGGCCGGCCCCGAAGCCGATGGGAAGCCCGAACCGCGAGACCAGCAGCGGCGTCCGAGAATCGACGACGAGGGTTTCCTGCGGGGACAGCGCGACGCGGACCTGCAGCGCGCGCACCTTCCTGCCGAAGATCACCGGAAAGCGATCCTGCAATCCGCCGTCCGACAGGGCCGCCATCGAGAACCGGCGGTCGCCCAGCACGGCGGCATAGCGCTCGGCCATCTCCTCGTTCACCGCCGCCCCGGGCTGGAGCGGCGCCTCGGCGGCCGGCAGGATCCGGATCTGCAGGCCGGGCGTGTCCATCGCCCGGACGAGGAGCGCGCGTTCCTGCGGCGATGCCTGCTCCGCCAGCTCCACGATGGCCCCGAGCGTCGCGGGCTCGATCAGCGCCGTCTCGCGCTGGTCCTGGTCGCGAAGATAGTAGGAGGCCAGCGCCATCATCCAGATCACCAGCACGGTGATCAGCACCGTGGCGGTGATCCGCGCGGAGAGCGAGATCCGCACCGTCAGGAAACCGGTTTCACAGGTGCGACAAAGAGATAGCCGCCATTCCTGACGGTGGAGATGAGGTCGACGCCGGGGTTCACCGCGTCCAGCTTCTTGCGCAGGCGGGAGACGATCATGTCGACCGTGCGATCGAAGGGATCGGCGGAACGGCCATGGGTCCACTCGAGGATCTGGTCGCGCGTCAGCACCCGTCGCGGCCGCTGGATGAAGCAGGCGAGCAGGTCGAACTCGGCGGTTGTCAGCGCGATGTCGCGGCCGTCCTCGCGGCTGAGCTGGCGGGCATCGAGGTCGACCACGAAGCTGGAGAAGGCGAAGCGGCGCGTCGGCGGCGTCATCGACATCCCCTGCCCGCGCCGCAGGATCGCACGCACCCGCGCCAGGAGCTCGCGCGGCCCGAACGGCTTCACCAGATAGTCGTCGGCGCCCATTTCCAGCCCGAGCACCCGATCGATCTCGTCGCTCTTGGCCGTCAGCATCAGGATCGGCATGGCATCGCGGGCGCGAATGCGGCGGCAGATGGAAAGCCCGTCCTCTCCCGGCAGCATCAGGTCGAGGATCATCAGGTCCGGACGGCAGCGCGACAGCACCGCGTCCATGCCCTGGGCGTCCTCGGCCTCCTCCACCGTGTAACCCTCGCGGCGCATCATCTCGACGACGAGGCCGCGGATTTCCGCGTCGTCCTCGACGATCAGGAGTGTCGTGCCGGGTGTGCTCATGGAGGTTTTTTCCGGCATTCCGCCGGCCGGCGCAAGCGCTCAGAGCGACCCTCCGCCGGCGGGAGGAATCCGCCGGCAGGGTTGTGACGCAGCGTTACAGAGCGGAGACGCGTTACCAAGATTTAATGTTTCACGGCAATGCGGGCGTGAAACCCGACCCCCAGATTGGACGGACCCGGTCGCCGGTCGCGGCCAGAAGCACAAGGGAGTTCGGTCTCATGTCAGCGGTGTCCACGTTCGGTTCGGTCATGCCCGCATCCACGCGCCCGGCAGCGCCGTTGCCACGCCCCCGCACGCCGAGCTTCCTCGAAGCCTACCTGGCCATGCGCCACAACCCGATCACCGCCCTGTCCGAGCGCGCCTACGAGGAGCCGATCATCGACCTGATCCGGCCGGGCCGCGCGCTGCTGGTGTCCGACCCGGACATGATCGAGCGCGTCCTCGTCCAGAACGCCGCCAACTACCGCAAGAGCCCCCAGCAGCAGCGCCGGCTCCGCCCCGCCCTGGCAGACGGGCTCCTGACCGCCGAGGGAGACATCTGGCGCAGCACCCGGCGGATCACCGCGCCGCTGTTCAGCCCGGGCGCCGTCGGGCTGGTCCTCGAAGACATGCAGGTCGCGACCGAGGCGATGCGGGACCGCTGGGAGGCACGCGGCGACGATCCGGCGCCCCTCGACCTCACGGCCGAGTTCCAGCGCCTCACGTACGAGATCGTCTCTCGCACGGTGTTTTCCGGAGCCCTCGATGCCGACCGCGCGGCCATCCACGCCAACATGGCGATCTACTTCGACACGCTCGGACGCATCGACCTCGCGAGCCTGCTCGATCTTCCCGAATGGTGGCCGACGCTCGGCAAGCTGCGCGGCGCGAGATCCCTGAAGGTCTTCCGCGACATCGTCGACAGCACCGTCGCGAGCCGCCTGTCCGAGCCGCAGCGCGAGGGGAACGACCTGCTCGACCAGCTCTTCCACGCCAGCGATCCGAAGACCGGCCTCACCCTCGACAAGGCGGCCGTGGCCGACAACGTCCTGACGTTTCTGGCCGCCGGTCACGAGACCACCGGCAACGCGCTCGCGTGGATCTTCTATCTGCTGGCGCTGCATCCCGAGGCGCAGGACCAGGTCCGCGCCGAACTCGCGGAGACCGTCGGCGACGGGCCAGTTGAGCGCGACCACCTGGACCGGCTCGACTTCACCCGGGCCGTCATCAACGAGACCCTGCGGCTTTATCCGCCGGTGCCGTTCATGGCGCGCGAGGCGATCGAGGCCGACGACCTGAACGGCCAGGAGGTGCGCAAGGGGATGCAGGTGGTCATCTCGCCGTGGGTCGTTCACCGGCACAGGATGCTGTGGGACGCGCCGGACGTGTTTCGCCCGGAACGCTTCCTCGGCGAGGAAGGGCGATCGATCGCGCGCGGCGCCTTCCTGCCGTTCGGCCTCGGCCCGCGCATCTGCATCGGCCAGCGCTTCGCGGTGCAGGAGATCCTGACCGTCATGGCCAGGATCCTGCCGGCGTTCCGCTACGAGCTTGCCGACCCCGGCTCGGTGTTTCCCCAGGCGCGCATCACGCTGACGCCGAAGGACGGGCTGCCGGCGTTTGTCCGCCCCGTCCGGGGGTGATGCCGGCGATCAGAGCGCGTTGATTGGGACCTTGAGGAAGCGCCGGCCGCTCTGGTCCGGCGTCGGCAGCTCGCCGCCCTTCATGTTCACCTGCAGCGACGGGATGATCAGCTTCGGCATGTCGAGCTGCGCGTCGCGGGCCTGCCGCATGGCGATGAACTCGTCGCGCGAGCGCGCGCCGCCGACATGGATGTTGTTGGCCTTTTCCTCGGCGACGGTGGTTTCCCAGCGGATCTCGCGGCCGTTCGGCCCGTAGTCGTGGCAGATGAACAGCCGCATCTCGTCGGGAAGCGCCAGCACCTTCTGGATCGAATCGTAGAGGGTGCCCGCGTCGCCGCCGGGGAAATCGGCCCGCGCGCTGCCACCGTCGGGCATGAACAGGGTGTCGCCCACGAACGCGGCGTCGCCGATCACATGGGTCATGCAGGCCGGCGTGTGCCCGGGCGTGTGCATGGCGAACGCCGTCATCGAACCGATCCGGTAGGTGTCGCCGTCGTCGAACAGGCGATCGAACTGGCTGCCGTCGCGCTGGAACTCGGTGCCCTCGTTGAACACCTTGCCGAACGTCTCCTGGACCACCGTGATGTTGCGGCCGATGCCGACCTTCCCGCCGAGCTTCTTCTGGATGTAGGGCGCGCCGGAAAGGTGGTCGGCGTGGACATGGGTTTCGATCAGCCACTCCAGCGACAGGCCGTTCTCCTCGATGAAGCTGATCATCGCATCGGCGTGCTCGAAGGCGGTGCGGCCGGACGAATAGTCGAAGTCCATCACCGCATCGATGACCGCACAGGCGGACGATTCCGGATCCTTGACGACGTAGCTGATCGTGTTCGTCGCCGGATCGAAGAAGGCCGTCACCTCCGGCTTGACCGACATGTCGACGGGATAGTTGGTCATGGTCGCTTCTCCCCAATCGTTTATCCGACCTTCGCTCCGCAGACTGACGTCCGCGATGCGCAAGATCAATTACATGAGAGAAATCTAATATTCATCCCCGGCGTTTCAACACGGCGTCGGCCCATGTGGCCGCTTGCGCGGTTTCCATGAATATGCATAGATTTTGGACGCGCCGAATTGAGCGTCACTTGCCATTTCCCCTGCTTGAAAAGAGGACGGTAGCTTTTGAAAACAGCGGTCATCGGTGGAGGGAACGGCTCGTTTGCCGCTGCAGCCGACATCACCCTCCGGGGCCATTCCGTCCGGTTCTGGCGGAGAGACGCGGCCGCTCTTGAGCCGACCCGGGCCGCGGGCGGCATCGAGGTGAAGGACTTCGAAGGGACCCGCTTCGTTCCCGTCGACACCGTCACCGCCGACCTCGGCGAAGCCGTCTCCGGCGCCGAGCTGATCGTCGCTCCGATTCCCGCCTTCGGACAGGTCGAGCTCGCCAGGGCGCTGGCGCCGCACCTGACCGACGGCCAGGTGATCTACCTGCCGCCGGGCACCTTCGGCAGCTACCTCATGATGAAGACGCTGCGCGACGCGGGCTGCACCGCGGACGTGGCGATCGCCGAGACGGGCACCCTCCCCTGGCTCTGCCGCAAGCACGGCGACAACACCGTGGCCATCACCACCCGCGCCACGCGCCTGCCGACCGGCGTCTTTCCGGCCCGGCATACCGAGCGCGCCCTCGCCATCATCTCCGAGGCCTTTCCGGGCGCCATCGAGCCCGTCGAGGATGCGCTGTCCGGCGCCCTGATGAACGCCGGCCCGATCATCCATCCGCCGCTCATCATCATGAACGCCGGCCCGATCGAGCACTTCGAGCACTGGGACATCCACAACGAAGGCACCCAGCCGTCGATCCGCGCCGTCACCAACGCGCTCGACGCCGAACGCATGGCGGTGCGCGAGGCGCTCGGCTACGCCGCTCCCCACTTCCCGCTCGCCGACCACTACACGTCCGATGGCGACGAGTGGATGTACGGGGCGCTCGCCCACGACAAGCTGACCGACAGCGGCGACTGGCGCGAGCACCTCGTCCTGAAGACACACCGCTACATGCGCGAGGATCTGGCCCTCGGCCTCGGCTTCATCGTGTCGGTCGGCCGCTGGATCGGTGCGCCCGTGCCGGTGGCCGCCGGCCTGTTCGCCATCGGCGGCGCGATCGTCGGCGAGGACTTCACGGCGACCGGGCGAAGCCTGGAAACGCTGGGGCTGGCGTCCCTCACGCCGCCGCAGATGGCCGAACTCCTGCGCGAGGGCATCTGAGATGGCGCCCCGCATCTGCGCCATCGGCGCCGGCCGGATGGGACGCGGCATCGCCCACGTCTTCGCCTACGCCGGCTCCGAGGTGGTCCTGCTCGACGCCAAGGAGCGCCCGGCCGAGGACTTCGCGAAGCTCGAAGCCGACTCGCTCGCCGAGATCCGCTCCGGCCTGGAGACGCTGGCGGCCCTCGGGCTGTTCGATCCCTCGGTCATCGACCGCATCATGGCGCGCATCACGGTGATGCCGCGCAGCCGGGTGGCCGAAGCCGTCGGCTCGGCCGCCTTCGTCTTCGAGGGCGTGCCCGAGCGCAAGGACGCCAAGGCCGACGCCTTCTCGCTGGTCGATCCGCACCTCTCGCCCGATGCCGTCGTCGCCTCCACGACCTCGACCATCCTGGTCGACGAGCTGATCGACATGGTCTCCCGGCCGGGCCGCTTCCTGAACGCCCACTGGCTGAACCCGGCCTATCTGGTTCCGCTGGTCGAGCTGATGCCGTCGGAACGCACCGACGAGGAGGCCGTCGCGGCGCTTGAGACCGTGCTGACGGGCATCGGCAAGGTGCCGGTCCGCCTCAAGGCGTCGCCCGGCTACATCGTGCCGCGCGTCCAGACCCTCGCCATGAACGAGGCCGCCCGGATGGTCGAGGAGGGCGTCGCCACGCCGGAGGCCATCGACAAGGCGCTGCTCTACGGCTTCGGCTTCCGCTTCGCGGTGCTCGGCCTGCTGGAATTCATCGACTGGGGCGGCAACGATATCCTGTACTATGCGAGCCGCTACATGGCCGGCGCGATGAAAGACGACCGCTTCGCCGCCCCGGAAATCATCGACCGGAACATGAAGGAGGGCCGCAACGGCCTGCGCGACGGGATCGGCTTCTTCGACTACGCCGACCGCGACGTCGCCGCCTACCGCAAGGAGCGCCTCGGCCGCTTCGTGGACCAGCTCAAACTGCTCGATCTCGTTCGTCCGCCCGCGTGAGGAGACGCGGCGGACGGCGGGCAAGACCAAGAACAGCACCCGCCTTTCCGACCATCCATCATCGGGCGCGGCGCGCCCGCCGCCAGAGGGAGAATGTCACATGAACCTTCAGCCGTTCCTGAAAACCGTCGCTGCGGGCGCCCTGATGGGCCTGCTCATGGCCGCTCCGGCGCGCGCCGAGGAAGTGGTCCTCAAGGCCGTCACCGCCTTCCCCGCCTCGCTCGATTTCGCCCAGAGCTTCCAGCGCTTCGTCGCCAAGGTGAACGAAGAGGGCAAGGGCGTGGTCAAGATCCAGTACATGGGCGGCCCGGAGGTGGTTCCCCCGCCGCAGCAGGCCCAGGCCGTGCGCCGCGGCGTCATCGACATGCAGTACGGGCCCGGCACCTACTATCTGGGCGACATGCCGGAAGTGGACGCCTGGGTCGGCTCGACCGTCAGCGCGATGGAAGCCCGCAAGAACGGCGGCTTCGCGGTGATGCAGGAGGTCTACAAGCAGAAGCTCGGCGCCTATCTGCTGGCGCACAACGACACGGGCGTGGGCTTCCACATCTACCTCACCGAAGAACCCAAGCGCACCGCCGACGGCGGCGTTGACCTCACCGGTCTCAAGCTGCGCAGCCAGCCGATCTACCGCGAGTTCTTCGACGCCCTCGGCGCCACCAGCGTCTCGGTCCCCGTTCCGGAAGTCTACACGGCCCTCGAGCGCGGCGTGGTCGACGGCATCGGCTGGCCGCTTGTCGGCATCAAGGACCTGTCCTGGGATAAGTTCCTGAAGTACCGGATCGATCCGCCATTCTTCCAGACCGACCTCGTGGTCATCATGAACGAGGAGAAGTGGGCCGGCCTGTCCGACGAGGCCCGCGCGATCCTCACCAAGGCCGCCGCCGAGTACGAGCAGGAATCCTATGACCACTACCAGGAGGTTATCAAGGAGACCGACAAGGTCGTGCGCGCCGACGGCATGCAGGTGATCGACATCACCGGCGAGGCCCGCGAGAAGTTCCTGAAGACGGCGTTCGAGACCGCCTGGAACCGTCTGAAGGCCAGCGGAAGCGACAAGTACGAAGCCCTGCGCAAGGGCTACTACCAGGAATAGTTCCGGACTTCGCCAGCGTTACCGGCGGTCGGACACGGCTGACTTTGAACGCCGCGCCCGGCCGCCGGTTCGTCGACCACCCCGCGACGATCCGGTGACCCCATGCGTGCGCTGACCCGCCTCTACGACTTCCTCATCTTTGGCTTCGCCGGGCTGGGCGCCGCAACGCTCGCGGTTTCCACGGTCCTGATCGTCCTCGACGTGCTGCTGCGCAATCTGGGTTTCACGCCCTTCCAGTCGGCCAGCGCCCTCGTCGAATACGCGATGCTGGCGGCAACGGCCGGCGGGTCTCCCTGGCTGGTGCGCCGCAAGGGCCACGTCGCCGTCGACAGTCTCATCGGTCAGTTTCCGCCGGCGATCTACCGCGCCTTCGTGGTCGGCGGCATGCTGCTCTCCATCTTCGTCTGCGCCTTCCTGGGCTGGCGCGCGGCCATGCTCGCCGCCGACGCGATCGCCCGTGGCGCCGTCGACATCCGCTCCATCAACATCCCGGGCTGGGTCGCCTACACGCTTCTGTCGGCCGGCCTGATCCTGTGCGCGACGGAGTTCCTGCGGCTCCTGATCCTGCGCGGCAGCGACGTCGAAGCCCAGCACGGCAGCGGAGCCTGACCATGGATTGGCCCCAGGCTGCCCTCATCCTGCTCGGCGGCATCGTCATCCTCATGGCGGCCGGCGTGCCCGTCGCCTTCGCCTTCCTGGCCATCAACATCGTCGGCGTGCTCATCTTCATGGGCGGCATGGCCGGCATCGACCAGCTGGTCGACAACGCGTCGGGCACCATCACCACCTTCACGCTGGTGCCGGTGCCGCTGTTCATGATCATGGGCGAGCTGTTCTTCCACACCGGACTGGCGATGCGCGTCTTCGACGCCCTCGACAAGTGCCTCGGCGGCATCCGCGGCCGGCTCTCCTATCTCACCGTCGGCGGCGGCACCCTGTTCGCTACGCTCTCCGGCTCGTCGATGGCGAACACCGCCATGCTCGGCTCGCTGATGATGCCGGAGATGCTGAAGCGCGGGTACAAGAAGCACATGATCATGGGGCCGATCCTCGCGACCGGCGGCCTGGCCATGATCATTCCCCCGTCGACGCTTGCGGTGTTGCTGGGCTCGCTCGCCCGCATCGACGTCGGCGGGCTGCTGATCGCCGGCATCATCCCCGGCGTGATCCTCGCCATCATGTATGTCGTGCTGATCCGGGTGCAGATCGCCCGCGACCCGGACGCCGCCCCCGGCTACGCCGCCGAGCGGGCCCCGCTGGGCGAGATCGCCAAGGCCTTCGCCATCAACGTCCTGCCGATGGGGCTGGTCGTCTTCTCGGTGATCGGGCTGATCCTGCTTGGCTGGGCGACGCCGACGGAAAGTGCGGCCTTCGGCGTCCTGTCCGTCGTCATCCTGGCGCTGTGCTTCCGCTCGCTGACCTGGTCGGCGATCGTCAAGGCGCTGACGGAGTCGCTGGCCGTCACCGCGATGATGTTCCTCATCATCCTCGGCTCGTCGACCTTCTCCCAGGTGCTGGCGTTCTCCGGTGCCACCACCGGCCTTCTCGGCTGGGCCACCAGCTTCGACGTCGGGCCGAACGTGATGCTGCTCGCGATGCTGATCACCCTGATCGTGCTCGGCATGTTCATGGACCAGCTCTCCATGATGATGCTGACGCTGCCGATCTTCATGCCGCTGGTGGCGACGATGGGCCTCGACCCGATCTGGTTCGGCGTGGTCATGCTGCTGGCGCTGGAGCTCAGCCTCGCGACGCCGCCGTTCGGCATGCTGCTGTTCCTGATGGTCGGCGTCGGCCCGCCTGGCACCACGCTCGGCGAGGTGGCGCGCGCCGCGGCGCCCTATATCGGCTGCACGCTGCTGTTGATCTGTCTCCTTGCGCTGTTCCCTCAGATCGCGCTCTTTCTACCCCACCTCATGAACTGAGGCATGTGGATGGGCCCCGATGCCGACACCTCCGGAGACTGACGATCGCGACGCCCCGCCGGCGGGGCCGCCGACCTTCGCCGAGCTCGGCCTGGAGCGCTTCGCGCCCTACCTGATCAACCGAATCTCCGAGCGGTGGAACACCACCATCCGCGACGCGCTGAAGGGCTCGGATCTCACCACCATGCGGATGCGGGCGCTGGCGACGCTCGCCGACCGGCCGGGCCTGACCATCAACGAGCTTTCGGTGCTCGCGGTCAGCGAACAGTCGACTATGAGCCGCAACCTCGACGCCATGGAAGAGGCGGGACTGGTGCGCCGGGTGCCGAAGTCCGACGACCTCAGGGCCCGCGAGATCTACATCACGCCCGAGGGTCAGCGCGCCCTGGACGCCTTCTGGCCCACCATGAACGCCCACTACGACGCGCTTCTCGCCGGCCTGAGCGAGACCGAGCGCGCCCAGTTCCTGGCGCTCCTGAACAAGGTGCTGGCGAACGTCCGTCACCACCCGTTCTGATTGCCGGCTTGCGCTCGAGCCTGTCCACAATTCAGATTTGACAGGTTCCAGACACTGCCTGATTATATGCATATGCAGATAATTCGCAGGACGGGGTACGCTGATGGCTGAACGGTCGTTTGCCAAGGAAGTCGAAAAGCTCCGTCTTGGTGCCGGGGAGGATTTTGCCGGCGAAGGCATCCTCGCGGTCACCAAGGCCCTGCTCCAGTCCGGCGTGGGCTACGTCGCCGGCTATCAGGGCGCGCCGATCTCGCACCTGATGGACGTGCTGGCGGACGCCCAGGACATCCTCGCCGAGCTCGGCATCCGCTTCGAATCCAGCGCCAACGAGGCCACGGCGGCGGCGACGCTCGCCGCTTCCGTCCACTACCCGATCCGCGGCGCGGTCACCTTCAAGTCCACCGTCGGCATCAACGTCGCCTCCGACGCGCTCGCCAACCTGTCGTCGGGCGGCGTCAAGGGCGGCGCGCTGATCATCGTCGGAGAGGACTACGGCGAAGGCTCCTCCATCATGCAGGAGCGCAGCCACGCCTTCGCGATGAAGTCGCAGATCTGGCTGCTCGACCCGCGGCCGAACCTGCCGAAGCTGGTCGACATGGTGGAGAAGGGCTTCGAGCTGTCGGAGGCGAGCGCCACGCCGGTGATGCTGGAGATGCGGATCCGCGCCTGCCACCTGACCGGCCACTTCACCGCCAAGGACAACGTGCGCACGGCGATGACCACCGCCGACGCGCTCAATGCCCCGCGCCGGGACACCCAGCGCATCGTGCTGCCGCCGGCGAGCTTTGGCCACGAGCAGGACAAGATCAAGGTCCGCTGGCCGGCCGCCGTCGACTACATCAAGCGCAACGGGCTCAACGAGGTCTTCGGCCCCGAGACCGGCGACGTCGGGATCGTCCTGCAGGGCGGCATGTACAACGGCGTCATCCGCGCCCTGCAGCGCCTCGGGCTGGCCGATGCCTACGGCAAGACCGACGTGCCCCTCTACGTCCTGAACGTCACCTACCCGCTGATCGACGACGAGTTCCTGGAGTTCGCCCGCACCAAGCGCGCGGTCCTGGTGGTGGAGGAAGGCCAGCCGAACCACATCGAGCAGGCCTTCGGCGCGATGCTGCACAAGGCCGGGCTCGGCACGGTTCTCGCCGGCAAGGACCCCTTCCCGATGGCCGGAGAATACACCGGCAGCGTGATGGTCGCAGCCCTCCGCCGGTTCGTGTCCGACCATGCGCCCAGCCTCCTGTCCGACCGCTACCGGGCCCCCAACGAGCCCGACACCAGCGACCAGGAGCAGATCCTCGCCGACAACCTGCCGGCCCGTCCGCCCGGCTTCTGCATCGGCTGCCCGGAGCGGCCGATCTTCGCCGCCATGAAGCTGGTGGAGCAGGAACTCGGCGAACACCACATCGCGGCCGACATAGGCTGCCACCTGTTCGCCGCCCTGCCGCCCTTCAACATCGGGGCGACCACCATGGGCTACGGGCTCGGCCCAGCGTCGGCCTCCGCCTTCAACGTGAAGGCCGACAAGCGCTCGATCTCGGTGATGGGCGACGGCGGCTTCTGGCACAACGGCCTGTCCAGCAGCATCGCCAACGCCGTCTACAACGAAAACGACAACGTCATCCTCGTCGTCGACAACTACTATTCGGCCGCGACCGGCGGCCAGGACATCCCGTCCAGCCGCGCCGAGAACCGCAGCCGCTCCACCAACCACCCGATCGAGGCGGCCGTGCGCGGCGTCGGCGTCAACTGGGTGCGCACCCTCGACCGCACCTACGACGTCACCAAAATGCGCGCGACCCTCAAGGAGGCGCTGTCCTCGCAGGACCCCGGTCCGAAGGTCATCGTCGCCTCGTCCGAATGCATGCTGAACAAGCAGCGGCGCGAGCGTCCGCTGGCGCAGAAGGCCATCGCGTCGGGCACGCGCACCGTGAAGCAGAAGTTCGGCGTCGACGAGGACGTGTGCACCGGCGACCACGCCTGCATCCGGCTTTCCGGATGCCCCTCCCTCTCCGTCAAGCGCCTCGACGATCCGCTGCGCGACGACCCGGTGGCGGCGATCGACCAGAACTGCGTCGGCTGCGGCAACTGCGGCGAGGTCGCCGAGGCGGCGGTTCTGTGTCCCTCCTTCTGGCGCGGCGACATCGTCCACAACCCCGGCCGGCTGGAACGCCGCATCGCGCGGCTCAGGACGCAGATCGTCGGCTGGCTCCAGGAGCGCCGCGCGCGCGGCCGTCTGACGTTCGAGAGGGTCGCCTGACATGAACGCCATGAACCGCGACATCGTCGATCCTCCCGTCGACGCCGCCGTCATCAAGCTCGCCATCCTGGCGATCGGCGGCCAGGGCGGCGGCGTGGTCACCGACTGGGTGGTCGCCACCGCCGAGCGCAACGGCTGGGTCGCCCAGGCGACCAGCGTGCCGGGCGTCGCCCAGCGGACCGGCGCCACCATCTACTATGTCGAGATGACCCGCACCGACGGGCGCCAGCCCGTGCTGGCGCTGTCGCCATCCGCCGGCGACATCGACATCGTCGTCGCCGCCGAACTGATGGAAGCCGGCCGCGCCGTCCAGCGCGGCTTCGTCACCCCCGACCGCACCACGCTGATCGCCTCGTCCCACCGGGCCTTCGGCATTCTGGAGAAGTCCGCGCCCGGCGACGGGATCGGCGACGGCGGCGCGGTGTCCGGCGTCCTGAGAAATGCGGCGCGCCGGCTCATTCTCGACGACATGGAGACCGTCGCCCAGAAGAGCGGATCGGTGATTTCGGCGAGCCTGTTCGGCGCGCTGGCCGGATCCGAGGCGCTGCCCTTCCCGCGCGAAAGCTACGAGGAAACCATCCGCGAGAGCGGCAAGGGCGTCGCCGCCAGCCTGAGGGCGTTTGCCGCCGGCTACGACATCGCCCGCGCGCCCCGCGACGAGGCCGCGGCCGACGCGCCGTCGGGCCAGGCACCGGCCGCCTTCGACGCCGGTCCGTCAGGCCCGTCGGACCTAGTCGACGCCTACACGCGGCTGCTTCGCCGCGTCGACACTGAGTTCGCGTCCGCCGCCCGGCCGATGCTCCTCGCCGGCCTCCAGAAGGTCGTCGACTATCAGGACATCGCCTACGGCGCCGACTATCTGGACCGGGTCGCCGACATCGCCCGCCTCGACGACGCGTCGGGCGGCCTGGACCTCACGATCGCCGCGGCCAAGTACATCGCCAACGCCATGGCCTACGACGACGTGATCCGCGTCGCCGACCTGAAGACCCGCAAGGCCCGCTTCGAGCGGGTGCGGGCCGAGGCGCGCGCCACCGACGACCAGGTGCTGACGATCACCGAGTACATGCATCCGCGCGGCGAGGAAGTCTGCGGCATGCTGCCCGCCCGCCTAGGCGCCGCCATCGAGGCCCGCCCGGCCACCCTCGCCTGGCTCGACCGGCGGGTGAACAAGGGCCGGCGCGTGCGCACCGACACCGTGTCGTGGTTCGTGATGCTCTATCTGCTGGGCGGAATGCGCAGGTTCCGGCGCGGACTTCTGCGTCACCGGCACGAGAGCGCGCACATGGAGGCGTGGCTGAACACCGTGCGCGCCACCGTTGCGCAGAACTACGCGCTCGCGGTCGAGATCCTGAAGTGCCGGCGGCTCATCAAGGGCTACAGCGACACCCACGCCCGCGGCGTCTCCAAGTACGACCGGGTGCTCTCCGCGGTGCCCATGCTGCTCGACCGCGAGGACGGCGCCGACTGGCTGCGCCGGCTGCGCGAGATCGCCCTCAAGGACGAGAGCGGCAGCGGCATCGACGGCGCGTTGCGGATGATCTCCGAGCTCGACCGGCCGGTCGCGGCGGAATAGCGCTCAAGGCGCCCCTTCGGCCATCGGATCGATCGGACGGCAGGGGCGCCTACTCCGCCGGCGCGCCACCCGAGACCAGCCGAAGCACGGGTCGAGCGGGCGTGGGCGACGGGGGCATCCTGCGCGACGTGCGCTCGAAGGCGCGCGGACCGGCCGCGCCGGCGCGGCCGACGACGCACAGCGCCGGGTTCGGCGACAGCTCCAGACGGTGGCAGGCGACGTCCACGAACCCCGCCTCCCGCATCTCGTCCGCGAGCTCCTCGGCCCCGCCCAGGAGTTCGGCGTCGCCCACCTTGCGCAGGCGCGGCTGGTAGACGACGACCAGCCGGCCGCCCTCGGCGAGCAGCTCTCCGATCATGTCGAACGCCTGGATGCGGTCCGGCAGGAAGTGGACGACGTTGACCATCATCGCGGCGTCCAGGGGGCCGTCCTCGCGCCGCAGCGTCTCCAGCCCGCCGAGCCGGAAGACCACCCGCCCGTCGTCGACGGCGCGGCGGTTGCGCCAGTCGGCCTGGCGGATCATCTCGATCGAATGATCGAGGGCCAGCACCTGGCCGGCCCCGGCCTCCAGGGCGAAACGCACGCCGACGCCCGGTCCGCACCCGAACTCCAGCAGCCGGTCACCGGCGTCGAGCGCGAGCTGCTCGACCGCCCAGCGGATCCGCTTCCGGTTGGAGGGGCGAAACCCCATGACGAGACCGGCGGTCTTGCCGAACTTCCCGGTGGGGCGCCGAAACTGCGCGATCACGAACCCGCGTGCGCGGCCGGCGAGCTCGTCCAGCCCCAGCGTGCGCGGCACCAGCCGCCAACCTTGCGCAACACGACATTGCATTCGTCCGCCCCCCGGCACGGCATCAGACCACCCAACGGCCCCTGGCCGCAGGACACGCTTCTACATGAACCAAGTTGGGTGCGACGGGAAAATTGCCAGATGCGAAATGCTCCGTCACCCTGCCTGCGGGTGAAAAATCAGGGGTTCAGGACAATGCCAGGCACGGCCATTCCCACCATGCGCTACGCCGACGCGCCCGCGATGATCGACTGGCTCTGCCAGGTCTTCGGATTCCGGAAGCAACTCGTGGTGGAGGACGGAGGCGGCGGGATCTCCCACGCGCAGCTGGTCCTCGGCGACGGGATGATCATGCTCGGGAGCGACGCCGACAACGCCTTCGGCAAGCTCCAGTCGACGCCCGCGCGGCTCGGCGGTGTCACCCAGAGCGCCTATCTGGTGGTCGCCGACGTCGACGCCATCGCGGTGAAGGCGGAAGCCCTGGGCGCCCGCATCGCCCTTCCCCCGCGCGACGAGGACTACGGCGGGCGCGGCTGTTCCTTCTTCGACCCGGAGGGTCACCTCTGGAACATCGGCACCTACGATCCCTGGGCGTGACCGCGCCGCCGGGTCAGTGCCCGGCGGAACCGCCCAAGATCTTGTCCACGGTGATCGGCAGGTCGCGCACCCGCACGCCGGTCGCATGGAAGATCGCGTTGCCGACGGCGGCCGCCGTGCCGACCACGCCGATCTCGCCGACGCCCTTCACCCCGAGCGGGTTCAGCTCGTCATGCTCCTCGACGAACACCACGTCGATGTCGGCGACGTCCGCGTGGGCCGGGACATGGTAGTCGGCCAGGTGATGGGTCACGAAGCGGCCCAGCGCGTGGTCGATCACCGCTTCCTCGTGCAGCGCCTGGCCGAGGCCGAACACCACGCCGCCGAGGATCTGGCTGCGCGCCGTCTTCGGGTTGATGATCCGCCCCGCCGCGACGGCACTCACCACCCGCGTCACCCGGGCCACGCCCACCTCCTCATCGACCCGCACCTCGACGAAGACCGCCGAATGGGCGTAGCCGGAGTTCGGGCTGTCGTCGGGTGAGAAGTCCACCTCCACCGACATCTCGCGCCCGGCCGCCTCGGCGATCGCCTCGAGGCTCACCGCCTCCGACGTGTCGGCCGCGCGCCGCAGCGAACCGCCGGAGAACACCACCTGCTCGCTCCCGACGTTGGCGAGCGGCGAGCCCTCGATGCGGCGGGCCGCCTGGACGAGCTCCTCCTTGAGGGCCTCGCACGCCTTGACGATCGCCGAGCCCGCCGAGGCCGCCGTCGCCGAGCCGCCCTCGACGAACGCCTTGGGCAGCCGGGAATCGCCGATCCTGACCTCCACCTGGTCCATCGACACGCCGAACGCGTCGGCGGCGATCTGGGTCAGGATGGTGTAGGTGCCGGTGCCGATGTCGGCGGTGGCGGTGCCCACCTCCAGCATTCCGTCGGCACGCAGCGCGGCGCGGGCGCTGGTGGGGAACATCATCGCCTCCCAGCACCCCGTCGCCATGCCGTAGCCGATCAGCTCCCTGCCCTCCCGCATGGAGCGCGGCGCGGCCGTCCGCTTCGACCATCCGAACCGTTCCGCGCCCTGCCGGTAGCAGGCCTTCAGCTCCTTGCTGGAGAACGGCTTGTCCTCGTTCTGGTCGCGCTCGGCGTAGTTCCGGAGCCTGAGCTCGACGGGGTCGAGACCCACCTCGTAGGCGAGCTCATCCATCGCTGTCTCCAGCGCGTACATGCCCGTCGCGCCGCCCGGCGCCCGCATGTCCAGCGGCGTCACCGTGTCGATCTGGGTCAGGCGGTGGGCGAGCCGCACGTCGGCGCACCGGTAGAGCAGCCCCGACCAGTCGACGACCGTCTCGGTAAAGTCCTCGTAGCGCGACGTGCCGGCGAGCGCATCGTGGATCACCGAGGTGAGCCGGCCATCCCGGTCCGCGCCCAGCGCCACGCGCTGCAGGGTGTCCGGCCGATAGCCGAGCGTGAACATCTGGTCGCGCGTCAGCGTCACCCGCACCGACCGCTCCATAGAGAGCGCCGCCATCACTGCCAGGAACAGCTGGTACTGGGGCCGGAGGCCCGAGCCGAAAGCGCCGCCGACGAAGGGCGACAGCACCTGGACCTTGTCCTCCGCGAGGCCGAAGACGTTGACGACGAGGTCGGCGCTGTTCCGCGCGCCCTGCGTCTTGTCGTAGACCGTCAGCGTCCGCGGCCCCTCGTAGGCCACCGTCGTGGCGTGCGGCTCCATCGGATTGTGGTGCTCGATGGCGATCCGGTAGCGATTGTCGACCTTCGACGGCGCCTTCGCGAGCTCGTTCTCGGCGGAGCCGCGCACGATGTCGCCCTCGCCGTCGTCGGGGTCGTACGCCTGCCCGGTCACCGCGGTGACGTCCGTCTGGTGCGGCTGGAGCTCGTAGTCCACCTTCACCAGCGCGGCGGCATAGGTCGCCGTCTCGAAATCCTCCGCAACCACCAGGGCGACCGGCTGTCCGCTGAACTGAATCCGGTCGTCGCGGAGTGGGCGGAACGGCGTGCCGTCGGGGGCGACCATGTCCTTGAAGTCGGAGGTGAACCAGTCCTCCTGCGGCCGGTTCTCGTGGGTGAACACTCGGACCACGCCGGCGACCGCCTCGGCCGCCGAGATGTCGATGGCGCGGATCCGGCCGCGGGCGATCGCCCCCGACACCGCCACGCCGTGCAGCAGGTCAGGCGCCGCGAACTCGCCCGCATAGGTCGCGCTGCCGGTGACCTTGGCGCGGCCGTCGATGCGGCGCTGGGCGGTTCCGACGAAGGGAACGGACTGGGTCATCGGAAAACCTCTACTGGATGCGCTTGTCGGTCTGGCTCTGGGGCGTCCCGGCGGCGGCCTGGGAGAGCGCGCGCACGATGGCGCGGCGCGCCAGATCGACCTTGAAGGTGTTGCCGGGCACGGGGTCGGCGCCGGCGAGGAAGATGTCGGCGGCGGCCGCGAAGGTCTCCGCGGTGGCGGGCTTGCCGCGCATCGCCGCCTCGGCCTCCTGGTCGCGCCACGGCTTGGCGGCGACGCCGCCCATGGCGAGCCGCGCCTCCGCGACGGTGTCGCCGTCCATCTCCAGCGCCGCCGCCACCGAGACCAGCGCGAACGCGTAGGAGAGCCGGTCGCGGATCTTCAGATAGCTGTAATGCTCCGGAAATCCCGCCGCCGGCAGGTCGACGGCGACGATCATCTCGCCGTGCTCCAGCGACGTCTCGATCTGCGGCGTCTCGCCCGGCAGCACGTGGAACGCGTCGAGCGGGATCGACCGGGCGCCGTCCGGGCCCTCGACCCGAACGGTCGCGTCCAGCGCCGCCATCGCCACGCACATGTCGGACGGATGGGTCGCGATGCAGCGCTCGCTGGCGCCGAGGATCGCGTGATAGCGGGCAAAGCCCGTCTTCGCCGGGCAGCCGCTGCCGGGCTCGCGCTTGTTGCACGGCGTGGCGGTGTCGTAAAAATAGGAGCAGCGGGTGCGCTGGCGCAGGTTGCCGCCGGTGGTGGCGGAATTCCTCAGCTGCGGCGAGGCGCCCGCCAGCAGCGCGCTGGACAGCAGCGGATAGCGGGCCTCGACGCGAGCGTCGTAGGCGATGTCGGTGTTGCGCACGAGGGCGCCGATCGACAGGCCGCCGTCCGCCGTCTCCTCGATGCGGTCGAGCGGCAGCCCGGTAATGTCGACCAGGCGGGTCGGCCGCTCAACGTCGTACTTCATCAGGTCGAGAAGGTTCGTGCCGCCGGCGATGAAGCGCGCGGTCTCGTCGCGGGTAAGCTCGGCCACCGCCTCGCCCACGTCCCGCGCCTTGGTGTAGCTGAACGGCCTCATCGCCCGTCTCCTTCACGCTGATGCGCAATCACGTCCTCGATGGCATCGGCGATGTTCACGTAGGCGCCGCAGCGGCAGAGGTTGCCGCTCATCAGTTCCCGGATCTCGGCGCGCGTGGTGGCCTTGCCCTCGTTGATGAGCCCCGCCGCCGAGCAGAGCTGGCCGGGCGTGCAGTAGCCGCACTGGAAGGCGTCGCGCTCGATGAAGGCTTCCTGCAGCGGGTGCAGCTCGTCGCCGTCGGCCAGCCCCTCGACGGTGGTGACCTCCGCGCCGTCGGCCATCACCGCCAGCGTGAGACACGAATTGATGCGCCGCCCGTCGACGAGCACGGTGCACGCGCCGCACTGGCCGTGGTCGCAGCCCTTCTTCGTGCCGGTCATCGACAGGGTGTTGCGCAGCAGGTCGAGCAGGGTCGTCCACGGCGCGACCTCGAGGCGCCGTTCGCTGCCGTTGATGCGGACCGCAACCGTCATCCGCTCGGGCGGAGGCGCTGGATTGGTGGCGCTCACGTTCGACCTCCGTGGAGTTTGATGTCGTGGAAACCGGCGCCACACTCGGCTGTCGAGGCGCTGCCCGGTTCCGTCAGGTGGGGCTTGATGAGTGTGTAACGCTTCCAAACTGGAGGCGTTCCTTCCCGCCCCTCTTTCGCGGCGCGCCGGCTTCCGGGCTTCCGGCCGGACCTGCCATCGCCTACAACCGTCGGGACAGACCGGAGCCGGACGGCGCCCGGCCGGGCGAGCCGGCACGCGCATCCGGCCAACAGCCGTGGGGTCGTGCTTATGGGAACCTGGATCGTCGTCGGCGTGATCGCCCTTCTCGCGATCTTCGCCATCCTTCTCTACAACCGGCTCGTCGCCGCCCGCGCCCAGGTCGACGAGGCGTGGTCCGACATCCAGGTGCAGATGAAGCGCCGCTACGACCTCATCCCGAACCTCGTGGAGACGGTGAAGGGCTACGCGTCGCACGAGCGCGAGACGCTCGAGGCGGTCATCCAGGCCCGCAACCAGGCGGCGGCCAACACCGGCTCTCCCGAGAGCCAGGCGCGGACGGAGAACATCCTGTCCGGGGCGCTGGGCAAGCTGTTCGCCCTGTCGGAGGCCTATCCGGACCTGAAGGCCGACCAGAACTTCCGCCAGCTCCAGGACGAACTGACCCAGACCGAAGACCAGATCTCGCGGTCGCGGCGCTTCTACAACGGCTCCGTGAAGGCCTACAACGTGATGATCCAGTCCTTCCCGGCGAACCTGTTCTCCCGCTCCCTCGGCTTTTCCGAACGCGAGTTCCTGGAGTTCGACGACCCGAAGGTGGCCGAGCCGGTGGCCGTCGATTTCGGCAGGTCCTGACCGACCGCTCCCGACCATCCGCAACGCTGCTCGAGAGGGACCGCCCGTGTCGCGTCGCCGCCTGATTGTCCTCGCCGTCGCCGTCCTCGCGCTCGTCGCCCTGCAGCCGCAGGCCTGGCGGCCGCTGCTGCAGGGGGAAACGACCTGGGCCGGCGCCGCCTCCCGCCTCGTGGCCGGCGTTCCGTCGATCGTGACACCCGCGCGGGCGGCCACGCCGGCCGGGCTGGCGCCCCTGCCCTCCGGCCCCGCCAGCGGCCCCGAGCGGATCCGCTTCTTCCGCAGCGAGATCGCGCTCGACGACACCGGGGCCATCGACGTGACCGAGACCATCCAGGTGGTGGCGCGGGGCGACGAGATCCGCCGCGGCATCTTCCGCGTCATCCCGCTCACCCGCACGATGGGCCTCGGCCGGGTCCGCGCCGACTTCGACCTGAAGTCCGTGACCCAGAACGGCGCGCCGGCGACCTACTCGGTGACCGTGGAGGAGGGCAAGGCCCAGATCCGCATCGGCGACGCCGACGTGTACCTGGAGCCGGGCGTCTACACCTATCGGCTCGTCTACCGGATGACCAAGCAGGTCGGCTTCTTCGACACCTACGACGAGCTCTACTGGAACGCGACCGGCGACGAGTGGGCCTTCCCGATCGATACCGCCCAGGCCATCGTCACGCTGCCCGACAGCGCCGAGGTCATCTCCACCTCCGTCTACACCGGCGGCTTCGGCGACAGCGACCACGACGCGACGGTCTCCACCGGCCCCGGCGAGGCGACCTTCGCCACCACCCGCCCGCTGCCTGCGCAGGCCGGCATGACCGTCGCGGTCGCCTTCCCCAAGGGCATCGTGCCGGCACCGTCCGCCCTCGCCCGCCTGCTCGGCGATCCGCTGACGGCCATCATCTGCATCGTCGGCATGCTCGCGACGCTCGCCTACTTCCTCTACGCGTGGAACAAGGTCGGCCGCGATCCGCCGCTCGGACCCATCATCCCGGTCTACCGGCCGACCATTCCGCCCCACGCGATGCGCTATCTCGACAACCTGGCCTACGACACCAAGTGCCTGGTCGCGGCGCTTCTCGATCTCGCCGTCAAGGGCCACGTCGAATTCGCCGAG
Organism: Amorphus suaedae; assembly: GCF_053629675.1. NCBI lineage: Bacteria > Pseudomonadati > Pseudomonadota > Alphaproteobacteria > Hyphomicrobiales > Amorphaceae > Amorphus > Amorphus suaedae. The sequence continues at coordinate 1,139,220 of NZ_JBRJIT010000001.1, forward strand.
GGCGAAGGCGGCAAGACGCTGACGCTCACCCGGGTCGGTCCGGGGCGGGCGGAGCCGAGCCCGGGCGAGGCCAAGGTGCTGGCCAAGCTGTTCGCCGAGATCGGCGATTCCGTCAGCCTGTCGAAGACCGATTCCGTGGTGCTGGCGAAGGCCAACACGACGCTGAGCTCGTTCCTCTCGGGCCGTTTCCTGCGCCGGCATTTCGACACCAACTTCGGCTGGTGGATCGTCGGCGTGGCGATCGCGGCCGTCACCTGGATCGCCAGCGACATCACCGGCGCCGATCCGGTCGCGGGCGCCGGCTTCAGGCTGTTCGCGCTGGCCGCCATCATCGGGCTGGTCGTGGCGGGCACGCTGGCTCTCAAGAGCTGGTGGCAGGTGTTCCGGCGCAAGTGGACCAGCCTGCCGCCGGCGCTCTTCTTCAGCTTCTTCACCGCCGTCGCGCTGGTCTTCTCGCTCGGCGGCGGGCTGCTCCTGATCGGCGAGGCCGGCCTCGTCGCCGGTCTCGCGCTCATCGTCACCGCCATCGTCCCGCCGGTCTTCTTCCGGCTGATGCAGCGGCCGACCAGCGCCGGCATCGACGCGATCCGCGAGATCGAGGGCACCCGCCTCTATCTGACCGTGGCGGAAGCCGACCGGATGAAGTTCCACAATCCGCCGGACCGCACCTTCGAGCACTTCGAGGCGCTGCTGCCCTATGCGGTAGCGCTGGGCGTGGAGACCGCCTGGACCAACCAGTTCGCCCACCTGGTCGCGGCCGGCACCATGGTCGCCCCGGTCTGGTACCACGGCTACCATGGCGGCGCCTGGACGCCCGCCGCGCTGAGTTCGGTCTCCGACGGGATCGGCTCCGGCATTTCCCACACGGTCAACCAGGGCATCTCGTCGATCCGCTCGGCAAGCTCGGGGTCGTCGGGCTCGTTCGGCGGCGGCTTCTCCGGGGGCGGCGGTGGCGGCGGCGGTGGCGGCGGCTGGTAGGCGGCCAGGGCCCGCTCGCCAAGCGCTGGGCGCGACACCCGGTCTCGGGCGCGCCCGCCATTGAACCTTCCGCGCGTCCGGCGGGTTCTCGGGAACACCGCGCGGTCTTGCGCGAGAGCATGGCGGCGCGCCACCCTTGCGCCGACAGATTCGGCGCCGTCGGGCGCGCCTATTGAAACAGCGGGGCTTCCGTGAAGATCGCGACCTGGAACATCAACGGCGTGAAGGCACGCCTCGACACCGCGGTGCGCTGGCTGGGCGAGGCGGAGCCGGATGTCGTCTGCCTGCAGGAGATCAAGTCGGTCGACGAGGGCTTCCCGGGCGAGGCCTTCGAGCGGCTCGGCTACAACGTCACCACCCACGGCCAGAAGGGCTTCAACGGGGTCGCGATCCTGTCGAAGCGCCCGCTCGAGGACGCGGTGCGGGGGCTCGACGGCGCCCCGGACGACGTTCAGGCCCGCTACCTGGAAGGCGTTGTGCCGACCGAGAACGGCGGCATCGTCCGGGTCGCCAGCATCTACCTGCCGAACGGCAACCCGATCGACACCGAGAAATTTCCCTACAAGATTGCCTGGGCGGAGCGGCTGATCGCCCGCGCGGAAGCGCTGCTGGCGCTGGAGGAGTTCACCGTGCTCGCCGGCGACTACAACGTCATCCCGGAGCCGATCGACGCCAAGAACCCCGAGGCCTGGGTGAACGACGCGCTGTTCCAGCCGGAAAGCCGCGCGTTCTACCGGCGCCTGCAGGCGCTCGGCTTCGTCGACGCGGTGCGCGCCACGACCGACGAGCCGAGCTACACCTTCTGGGACTACCAGGCCGGCGCCTGGCAGCGGAACAACGGCATCCGGATCGACCACATGCTGCTGTCGCCCCAGGCGGCCGACAAGCTCGACGGGGTCACGATCGACCGCCACGTCCGCGGCTGGGAAAAGCCGTCGGACCATGTGCCGGTGATCGTCACGCTGTCGGTCTAGCCCCGCCGCCGGGCGGCGCGGCGCGTTCAGGAGGGTTACGATGAGCGAGACCCATACCGGGGGCTGTCAGTGCGGGGCGATGCGCTACGTCCTCTCCCACGCGCTCCACGATACCGCCCACTGCCATTGCCGCATGTGCCAGCGGTCGGTGGGCGCCACCTTGGTGACCTGGACCTCCGTGCCGCGCGACGCCTTCGCGTGGACCACGGGCGCGCCGGCGGCCTACCGCTCCAGCCCGTCCGCGACCCGTACCTTCTGCCCCACCTGCGGAACCTCCCTCACCTTCGACCTCGACGGCGACGCCATGATCGACGTGACGGTGGCGAGCCTCGACGACCCGGATGCGGCTCCGGCGGACCGGAACATCTGGACGGAGTCCCGTCTCCGCCTCATGAAAGGGTTCGACCGGGAGCTTCCGGACCTGGCCCAAGAAACCCCTTCGGATTGACGAAAATCGCGCTACACTCTTCGGATGTGGACCCGGCTGATCCTCGTTCCTGTGGTGGCGGTCATCCTCGCGACGGCGGCGGATGCGCAGTCGGACATTCCCTGCTGGTGCCGTGACAACGCCGGCCAGCACCCGCTCGGAACGATCCTCTGCATGCGCGTGGGCGACAAGGAACGCCTGGTGCGCTGCGAGCGCGTCCAGAACAACACGTCCTGGCGCACCCTGTCGGAGGGCTGCCCGACGGCGGCCACGTCGCCGGGCCCGATGGTCACCCCATGGCCGCAGGCGAACGCTCACCTTTAAGGTTAACGAATCCCTGCAAACTCTTGTCAATTTTATCGAATTGACCAGAACCTGAAGCGAAATCCAACCCCGAGACAGCGCCCCGGATCGCGCCGGCCTACTGACCCTTCCGGGCGCCCAGCCACGCGTCGGCGAGCTGGGTGGCGCGCTTGCGCTCGTCGTCGGAGGCGCGGGCGAAGGCCTTCTCCTGGCGCTCGTTGATCCACTCGCTGTCCGGACCGCTCGCGGTCTGGCGGGCCACCGTCAGCCACATCAGGCCGGTGACCGGCCGGCGCGGCAGCTCGTCGCCGAAGAACAGCAGGTCGCCCAGCAGCGCCTGCGCGCTCGGGTTCCCCTTCTCCGCCGACAGCTTCAGCCAGCGCGCGGCGAGGCGCGGGTCGCGCTCCGCAACGCCGTTTTCCAGATACATCTGGCCGAGGCGGTACTGGGCCTGGGAGTTGCCGAAGTAGGACGCCGCGTAGGTGTAGAGGTTGCGCGCCCGTTCGACGTTCGGCTTGACCGCGCTGTCCTTGATGCCGGTCAGGTAGTAGTCGCCGAGTTCGATGAGCGCGTCCGCCACGAACGGCGCCTGCGGCGAGTTCGGGAGTTCGTCCACGTGGGCGTTGGCGACGCGGCTGAAATATTCGAACGCCTTGAGGTCGTCCTCGTCGACGCCGTCGCCGTCGGCGTACATGCGGCCGAGCTTCCACTGGGCCATGGTGTGGTCGCTCTCGGCCGCCGTGCGCAGCTTGTCCAGCGCCACCGCCTTGTCGCCCCGGTAGTAGGCCCGCACGCCGTCCTTGAAGGTGTCGATCATCGACGTCTTCGGCGCCGGCTCGGGCACCTTCGGGTCGGCCGCGTGGAGATCGGCCGTCTGCAATGTCAGGAACACGCCCGCGAAGAACGCGCAGGCGACGTACTCATAGGTGCGCATGGCAACCCGTTTCCGACTCAACACCGGAGAGTGGCCGCGCCGCTCCCCAGGCGATCTCAGCGATCGCTCGTCAAACCAAGGCGTCCCCCCACTTGCAGTCGATGTCCCGGCGGCGCCCTCGGCGCACGGCGCCGGGGCACAAGGCCCCAGGCCGGAACGGCGCCAGCGCGCCGGCCCGGAGAGCCGGCCGAAGCCGCCCTCCCGGAGGGGCGCCTGGCGCTTTCCCGATTGATGGCGCGGGTTTTCGGCAAATATGCGGCCGAGCGCACCCGATGCGCCGGTCGCGGCCGGGGCCGACGCCAGGGCGCGTGCTTGCCCGGCCGCCTCGCGGCGGCCTGCACGGCGCTCCATCCATTCGTTGCGTACGACCGACACCACCCAGACCTTCGTTCGTCTTGCGAAACGGGAGTCGTTCCGCCGGCTCGTTTTCCTCCGCGAAGAAGTACGGCCGTTGTTCGCCATCACCGGTCGGCTTGGTTTGTGGCACAAAGGCGGCGAATACCACTCGGGTCGGCCTCGCTCTGCATCACGGCCGGGGAGCTGTTGCAAAGACATCACAAGCTGTGGCCGCGCGGCGGCAACTTCGTGGTCGCCCGCCCGATGCATGGCGGGATTTTGCGCGTATGCGTCCCCCAGGCGCGCGCACCGCTGACGCGCCCTCCCGGAGCCGCGGCGCCTCCCTGGGCCATCCCATATTCCCTGCGCGGGCTTGTCATCGGGCGCTCGCCGGGCGACATCCGGGGCCGGCACGCCGCCTGGGGTCGACGAAGCATCGGCATCGGTTCGACTCGGGCGCGTACCGTGCGAAACTCGACGACGTGATTCGCTTCCCGGACCACGCCCCTTTCGAACTGGATCCGACTGCCCATGTCGAATAGCGACGACCTGTTCAACAGCGTGCCTTCCAACCCCGCGCCGCGCCAGCCCGCGCCGGCGGCGGCCCAGCCACGCCGGACCGCCGCACGGCCCGCGGCGAGCGCGCGCCGCACGACGCCGCTGCCGCAGGAGACCGACGCCAGCTATTCGGCGGCCGACATCGAGGTCCTGGAAGGGCTGGAGCCTGTGCGCCGCCGCCCCGGCATGTACATCGGCGGCACCGACGCCAAGGCGCTGCACCACCTGTTCGCCGAAGTCCTCGACAACTCCATGGACGAGGCCGTCGGCGGCCACGCCACCCGCATCGAGGTGCACCTGGACTCCGACGGCAGCCTGTCGGTGACCGACAACGGGCGCGGCATCCCGGTCGAGCCGCATCCGCGCTTTCCCGACCGCTCGGCGCTGGAGGTCATCCTGACCACCCTGCACGCCGGCGGAAAGTTCGGCTCCAAGGCCTACGAGGCCTCGGGCGGCCTGCACGGCGTCGGCGTCTCCGTCGTCAACGCCCTGTCGTCCCGCCTCGACGTGGAGGTCGCGCGCGGCCGCCGGCTCTATCGCCAGAGCTTCGAGCGCGGCCACGCCGTCGGTCCGGTGGAGGACTGCGGCGAGGTCATGAACCGGCGCGGCACCACCGTCCGCTTCCTCCCCGATCCCGAGATCTTCGGCACCAGCCTCCACTTCGACGCCGCCCGCGTCCTCAGGATGGCGCGCGCCAAGGCGTACCTGTTCGCCGGCGTCGAGATCCGCTGGAGCTGCGCGCCGGAGTTCGTGCGCGGCGACGACGTGCCCCAGGAGGCGGTGTTCCGCTTCCCCGGCGGCCTGTCCGACTATCTGGAAGAGCGCATCAAGGGCGAGCGGCGCGCCGTCGACGGGGTGTTCTCCGGTCGCGCCGGCGAGAGTGGCCGCCACGGCGGCGTCGAATGGGCCGTCGGCTTCGTGCTGTTCGACGGCTTCCTGCAGTCCTACTGCAACACGGTGCCGACGCCGGAGGGCGGGACCCACGAACAGGGGCTTCGCGCGGCGCTGCTGAAGGGCCTGAAGGCCCACGCCGAGCGCATCGGCCAGAAGAAGGCCGCCCAGGTGACCGCCGACGACCTGATGTCGCTGTCGGCCGGCATGCTGTCGGTGTTCGTGCGCGAGCCGGAATTCGTCGGCCAGACCAAGGACCGGCTGGCCTCCGGCGAGGCCGTTCGGATCGTCGAGCAGGCCATCCGCGACTCGTTCGACCACTGGCTCGCCGAGGACCCGACCCGCGCCGCGCAGCTGCTCGACACCGCCATCGAGCGCGCCGACGAGCGCCTCAAGCGCAAGCAGGAGCGCGACGTCCAGCGCCGCAGCGCAACCCGCAAGCTGCGCCTCCCCGGCAAGCTCGCCGACTGCACCGCCGGGCAGGCGGCTGGCACCGAGATCTTCATCGTCGAGGGCGACTCGGCCGGCGGCTCGGCCAAGCAGGCGCGCAACCGCGCCACCCAGGCCGTGCTTCCGCTGCGCGGCAAGATCCTCAACGTCGCCAGCGCCGGCCGCGACAAGCTCGCCCAGAACCAGCAGCTCGCCGACCTGATGCTGGCGCTCGGCTGCGGCACCCGGGCCGCCTTCAAGCTCGAGGACCTGCGCTACGAACGGATCGTCATCATGACGGACGCCGACGTCGACGGCGCCCACATCGCGGCGCTGCTGATCACCTTCTTCTACCGGGAGATGCCGGGCATGATCCACGGCGGCCGGCTGTTCCTCGCCGCCCCGCCGCTCTACCGCATGACCCAGGGCACCAAGACCCTCTACGCCCGCGACGACGCCCACCGCGCCCAGCTGCTGGAAGAGGAATTCGACCCGAAGAAGAAGGTCGACATCGGCCGCTTCAAGGGTCTTGGCGAGATGCTGCCCGCGCAGCTCAAGGTCACCACCATGGATCCGAAGTCGCGCACGCTGCTGCGCGTCGTCGTGGACGAGGACCTGGAAGAGACCACCGACCTGGTCGACCGGCTGATGGGCAACAAGGCCGAGGCGCGCTTCGCCTTCATCCAGGAACACGCCGAGTTCGCCGACCTCGACGCCCTCGACGTCTGATCCGGGTCAGCCGCCCGGCGGGCCCGCGTCCATGATCCGGGCCCATGGATCCGGCCGGGCCGGATCGTCCGCCCGGGCGGGCGCGCGGTGCCGGAAGGTGACGTTCACCCGGGTCGAGCGGACGAAGTAGCCGCACAGCAGCGCACAGGCGACGCCGCCGAGGATCACGGAGGCGACCACCGCGCCGGTCATGACGTCGTCGCCGAAGGTCGGCGACAGGCGCTGTCCGGTCGGCCCGCGGAGATGGAAGGTCGCGGCGGCCAGCACGACCGCCAGAAACCGGACGACGAGAGCCGGCACGATGATCGCACCGAAGATCGGCGCCCGGGCGAACCCGATGAGCGCCACCCCGGCGAGCATCAGGGCGGCGACCGCGTCGAAGCGGGCGACCTCCCGCGCATGCGCGCCGAACATCGCCGCGTAGCCGGCCGGAACGGGCAGCACGAGTTCCACAAGGGCGGCAAGCCCGCCCAGCACCAGCAGGACCAGAACGACGCGAAGCCAGCCTTTCACCCCGTAAAGCGGGTGGCTCTCGGCTTCGTTCGTCGACAGGTGCCGCCAGTCCATCGGCGCTCTTTCCGCAAGGCCAGGGGCGCCCCTCAGAAGCGGGGCAGCTTCAGGAATTCCGCGATGGCCTCGGCCACCGCTTCGGGCTGTTCCAGCGTCGTCAGGTGGCCGGCGCCGGGGATGGTCACCAGCTGGCTCTGGGACAGCGCCTCGTTCATCTCCTCGGCCGCATCCGGCGGCGTGATCGCGTCGCTGTCTCCCACGACGATGAGCGTCGGTGTCTCGATCGCATCGACCAGTCCCGAGACGTCGCGACGCCCGAGCAGCGCCGTCTCCTGGGCGATGAAGTCCTCAGCGCCGGTCTCCTCCGCCATGATCCGGATGATCCGTCCGAGATCGGCGTCGTTGACGTGGTCGGGGTGCAGCAGGCGCGGGATCAGCGTCTCGACCACGTCGTCCATCTCGCCGTTGCGCGCCTTCTCGATCAACGCGCGCCGGCCATCCTTCTCCGCCTCGGTATCGGGCCGGATCTTGGTGTCGAGAAGCACCAGCTTGCTGACCAGGTCCGGCGCCCGCAGGGCGATTTCCAGCGCGATGTAGCCGCCCATCGAGAGGCCGCCCAGGGCGAAATAGGACGGCGCCTCCGAGAGCACCTTGTCGACGATGCCGTCCATGGTGTCGGGGCCGCGAATGTCCGCGACGTGGATGTCGGTGCGCCCTTCGAGCGCGTGCACCACCGGTTCGAACAGGAGGTCGGTGCAGGCGAGCCCGGGGATCAGGACGAGGGGTCCGAGCATGGCGTGGTCGCTCCCTTGGATGCCGGTGCCCTGGGTCCCATCGACCTCAACGCACGCGCGCGTTCGTTTCTAACACCTGTGTGCGGCTGGAAGGCGGGACAAGGGCGGAGAACCGGGTCCCGGATCGCCCGCCCTGCCCGGTCACGCCGCCCTGGCGATCCCCAGGAAGTCGCTGGCCTTGAGGCTGGCACCCCCGACGAGCGCGCCGTTGACGTGCTCGACGGCCAGAAGCGTCGCCGCGTTGTCGGGCTTCACCGAGCCGCCGTAGAGGATCTTGATCGCCGACCCGTCGGATCCGAATCGATCCTCCAGCGCGGCGCGAATCGCGGCGTGCACCTTGGCGACGTCGTCGACGGTGGGCGTGCGGCCCGTGCCGATCGCCCAGACCGGCTCGTAGGCGACGACGAGATTGCCGGAGGTCGTCCCGTCGGGGAGCGAGCCGGCGAGCTGGCCACCCACCACGTCGAGCGTGTTGCCGGCATCGCGCTGGGCCTCCGTCTCGCCAACGCAGGCGATGGCCACGAGGCCCGCGCGCCAGGCCGCCTCCACCTTCGCGTGGACCACCGCGTCGGTCTCGCCGTGATCGGCGCGGCGCTCGGAATGCCCGACGATGACGTGATCCGCCCCGGCGTCGGCCAGCATCTCAGCCGAGATATCGCCCGTATGGGCGCCCTTTTCGGCGGTGTGGCAGTCCTGGCCGCCGATCGAGACGCCGGTATCGCGGCATCGCTTCGCGAACGCCGCGACGAGCGTCGCCGGCGGGCACAGCAGCATGCCGACCGTCTCGGGCACGTCGGCCCGGCCCGCGATCACGGCTTCGAGCTCTCCGATCGAGCTGGCGAGACCATTCATTTTCCAATTGCCGGCGATAAGCGTGGACGTCACGCGGAACTCTCCTACCAATGCCTTGTGTGGGGCCAGAGAGCGGCCCACATCCGGACGTCAGGAAAAACCCTCGGCCGTGCAAAGTCCACACGCTTGCCGGGCGGTGTCGCGCTTTCTATGATCCGCGACCTCGACGAAGCCCTTCGAACCCTCAAACGGTCACCTTTTCCAAATGCTAACGCAAATGCGGCGCGGCGCCGGTACATGGGTCGCCAAAATCTTCATCGCCCTCCTCGTCGTCAGCTTCGGCATTTGGGGAATCGCTGACATCTTCCGCGGGTTCGGCGTGAACCAGCTCGCGAAGGTCGGCGACACCGAGATCACCGCGGTCGAATTCCAGCGGGATTACCAGCGCGCCGTCCAGCGCCTCAGCCAGCAGTTGGGCCGCCCGATCCCGGCGGACGAGGCGATCCAGTACGGCCTGCCCCAGCAGATCCTGTCGTCGCTGGCCACCGACGCCCTGCTGACGGATGCCGCCAACACCTTCGGCATCAACGTCGGCGACGAGCGCGTGGCCGAGCAGATCCGCTCCGAGCAGTCGTTCCAAGGCATCTCCGGCCAGTTCGATCGCAGCCGCTTCCAGCAGCTGCTGGCGAGCAACGGGATGACGGAGGACGCCTACATCGAGGACGAGCGCAAGCGGATGGACCGCCGGCAGCTCGTCGACGGGCTGTTCGGCGGTCTCGCGGTGCCGGCCCCTTACCTCGAGGCGGTCAACGAGTTCCGCAACGAGGAGCGCACGATCACCTATTTCGCCGTCAACCGGGACGACCTTCCCGCCCTCGCCGATCCGACCGACGAGGAGCTGACGACCTTCTACGACGCCAACAAGGCCCGGTTCGCCGCGCCGGAGTATCGCGCCCTGACGCTGCTGCGGCTCGATCCGCAGGCGCTCTCCGACCCCTCGGCGGTGACCGAGGACCAGGCGCGGGCCGAGTACGATCGCCAGACCACCCGGTTCGGAACGCCCGAGAAGCGGGCCGTGCAGCAGATCGTCTTCGACGACAAGGCGAAGGCCGAGGCGGCGGAGCAGGCCCTGCAGGCCGGCACGCCGATGGAGGAGATCGCCGCCGGCGCCGGTCGGACGATGGCCGACGTCGACCTCGGATCCGTCTCCCGCGACGCCATCATCGATCCGGCGGTCGCCGACGCGGCCTTTGCCATGTCCGAGCCGGGCGAAACACTCGTCGACGGGCGGTTCGGCACCGTGCTGGTCCGGGTCACCCAGATCGAGCCGGCCGACCGTCAGCCCTTCGCCGAAGTCTCCGACCAGATCCGCAAGGAGATCGCCGAGGACAACGCGCGCCGCGAGGTGCTCGACCTCTACGATTCCGTCGAGGATGCCTTCGCGGGCGGTGCGACGATGGCGGAGGTATCCGAGCGCTTCAGGATCCCGCTGACCCAGGTCGAGAGCGTGGACCAGGCCGGCAACGCCCCCGACGGCACCCCGGTGGAGCTGCCCTCGAAGGACGAGCTTCTGTCCGACGCCTTCGCCACCGAGGTCGGCGTCGACAATCCGCCGATCCAGGTCAGCCAGAGCGACTACGTCTGGTACCGCGTCGCCGACATCACCGCTGCCCGCGATCGTCCGCTGGACGAGGTTCGCGGCCAGGTGATCGCCGCCTGGACGGTCGACCAGTTGAAGACCCAGGCCGAGGACGTGGCCAAGGCGGCCGCCGAGCGCATCCGCGGCGGCGAGGCGATCGATGCGGTGGCCCAGTCGGTCGGCGCCGAGGTGAAGACCTCCCAGCCGTTCAAGCGCCAGGACACCCCCGAGGGCCTGCCCGCGAGCGCCGTTTCGGCCGCGTTCGAGGGACCGCAGGGTCACGTGGCGGACGTCGTGGCCGCCGACCAGAGCCACCTGGTGCTGCAGGTGACCGCCGTGAACAAGCCGGCGTTCTTCGCCGAGGCGTCCGACAACGAACCTGCCCGTCAGCGGCTGCAGCGCTCGCTCGGCGATGCCCTCGTCAGCGAATACGTGACGGCGCTGGAGCGCGAACGCGGCGTGACGGTCAACCAGCAGATGCTGAACCAGATCGTCGGCGTGCCCGCCGGCGGCGCCGGCTCGTAGGGCACTTCCCGGTCGGATCGAAACGATCTCGACGAGACGGAACTGCTCAAGGTAGTGAAACTGGAGCCGTTTCCCGTCGATCGGGCGCTTGCGCCGGATCGACGGGGGTCCGGTTGATTTCCCGCGCGGACAACCACGAAGGGAACAGCGGTCGATGTCCGATTTGAAGGGCCTGATCAACAAGGTGGCCCAGGGTGACGCGCTGAACCGCGCCGAGGCGCGCCGCGCCTTCGACATCATGATGTCGGGCGAGGCCACGCCGTCGCAGATGGGCGGCCTGCTGCTGGGCCTGCGGGTGCGCGGCGAGACGATCGACGAGATCGCCGGCGCGGTGGAGACCATGCGCGAGAAGATGCTGCGCGTGGTCGCCCCCGAGGGCGCCATGGACATCGTCGGCACCGGCGGCGACGCCAAGGGCACCTACAACGTCTCCACCTGCAGCGCCTTCGTGGTGGCCGGCGCGGGGATCCCCGTCGCCAAGCACGGCAACCGCGCGCTGTCCTCCAAATCGGGGGCGGCCGACGTGCTCGCCGCGCTCGGCATCAACATCGAGCTCGGCGCCGACGCCATCGGCCGCTGCGTGCGCGACGCCGGCGTCGGCTTCATGTTCGCGCCCGCCCATCACGCCGCCATGAAGCACGTCGGCCCGACGCGCGTGGAGCTGGGCACCCGCACGATCTTCAACATCCTCGGCCCCCTCTCCAACCCGGCCGGCGTGAAGCGCCAGCTCGTCGGCGTGTTCGACGGGCGCTGGGTGGAGCCCATCGCCCACGCCCTGAAGGAGCTCGGATCGGAGAAGGTCTGGGTGGTCCACGGCGCCGACGGGCTCGACGAGGTGACCGTCACCGCCGAGACGCACGTCGCGGCGGTGGAGGACGGAGAGGTCCGCACGTTCACCGTCACGCCGGAGGACGCCGGGCTGCCGCGCTGGCCGCTCGACCAGCTCATCGGCAGCGATGCTCACAAAAACGCCACAGCCCTGCGCGACGTGCTTGAGGGGAAGCCCGGCGCGTACCGCGATATCGTTCTGATGAACGCGGCCGCCGCCTTCATCGTCGCCGACCGGGTCGACACGCTCCGCGAGGGAGCGGCGCTCGCGGCAGAGATCATCGACAGTGGCCGCGCGCTGGACGTTCTCGGCAGGCTGGTGACGTCATCGAACGAGTGACCTATGACCGATATCCTGAGCAAAATCGAAGCGTACAAGCGCCAAGAGATCGAAGCCGCGAAAGAGGTGCGCCCCCTGGCCGCGCTGGAGGACCTGGCGCGTGACGCACCGGCGCCCCGCGGCTTCCGCGCCGCGCTGGAGGCCACCATCAAATCCGGCCGGCCGGGCCTGATCGCCGAGATCAAGAAGGCGAGCCCCTCCAAGGGCCTCATCCGCGAGGACTTCGATCCCTCCGCGCTGGCCACCGCCTACGAGGCCGGCGGCGCGACCTGCCTGTCCGTGCTCACCGACGAGCCGTCGTTCCAGGGCGCGCCGGAGTTCCTGCGCGACGCCCGCGCCGCCTGCCAGCTGCCGGTGCTGCGCAAGGACTTCATGTTCGACGTCTACCAGGTGTTCGAGGCCCGCGCCTGGGGCGCCGACGCGATCCTGGTGATCATGGCCGCCGTCGACGACGACACCGCGCTGCGGCTGGTCGAGACGGCCCACAACCTCGGCATGGACGCGCTGATCGAGATCCACGACGCCGCCGAGCTGGCGCGCGCCGCCGAGATCCCGGCCGCCGTCGTCGGCATCAACAACCGCGACCTCAGGTCCTTCGAGACGTCGCTGGAGATCACCGAGGCGCTGGCGCCGCACGTGCCGGGCAACCGGATGATCGTCGCGGAGTCCGGCATCTCGACGCCCGCCGACATCGCCCGGCTGACCGCCGTCGGCGTCGACGCGTTCCTGGTCGGCGAAAGCCTGATGCGCCAGTCCGACGTCGAGACGGCCACCCGCTTCCTGCTCGACGGCGCCACCGTCGGCGTGCGGCTCGCGGCCGAGTAGCGGCGGGACATGGGCGGCGACACCCTCACCCACCTGGACGAGACCGGTGCCGCCCGCATGGTCGACGTGTCGGAGAAATCCGCCACCCGGCGCGAAGCCACCGCCACCGGCAGCGTCACCATGCGCGCCGACACGCTGGAGCTGATCCGCACCGGCAACCTGAAGAAGGGCGACGTGCTCGCCACCGCGCGCATCGCCGGCATCATGGCGGCCAAGCGGACCCACGAGCTGATCCCGCTCTGCCACCCGCTGCCCGTCACCTCGGTCAAGGTCGACATCGAGGCGGACCCGGCCCTCCCCGGCCTGCGCGTCAGCGCCACCGTGGGCGTCGACGGCAAGACCGGGGTGGAGATGGAGGCCCTCACCGCGGTGAGCGTCGCCTGCCTGACCATCTACGACATGGCCAAGGCGGTGGAGCGCTCCATGGTGATCGGCGACATCCGCCTCGTCGCCAAGTCCGGCGGCCGCTCGGGCGACTACCGCGCGGAGCCCGCCACGTGAGCCTGCTCCCCGTCCTGGAGGCGCGCGCCCGCGTGCTCGCCGGCGCCGCCCGGCTCGGCGTCGACCACGCGCCGCTGGCGGAGGCCGTCGGTCGCGTGCTGGCGCAAGACATCGCCGCCACCCGGCAGCAGCCGCCCTTCGCGGCCTCCGCCATGGACGGCTACGCCGTGCGCGCCGTCGACGCGGCCGAGGCCGGCGCGACCCTGCGGCTGGTGGGCGCCTCGGTCGCCGGCCGCCGCCATGCCGGCACGCTCGCGCCCGGCGAGACGGTGCGCATCTTCACCGGCGCCCCGGTGCCGGACGGCGCCGACACCATCCTCATCCAGGAAAACACCGAGACGGTGGACGCGCAGACCGTCCGGGTGACGGTGCCGGCCCAGCCCGGCCGCCACATCCGCCGCGCCGGCCTCGATTTCCAGACCGACGACGCACTGCTTGCCGCCGGCACCCGCCTCGACGTGCGCCACGTCGCGCTGGCCGCCGCCATGAACCACGCGACGCTGCCGGTCGGCCGCGCGCCGAAGGTCGGCATCATCGCAACCGGCGACGAGCTGGTGGCGCCCGGCGAGGAGCCCGGTCCGGACCAGATCGTCGCCTCCAACACCCCCGCGCTCGCGGCCCTCATCACCGCCGCCGGCGGCGAGGCCATCGACCTCGGCATCGTCCGCGACAACGCCGAGGCGACCGTCGCGGCCCTTTCCGACGGCCGCGACCGCGCCGTCGACATCCTCGTCACGCTGGGCGGCGCCTCCGTCGGCGACCACGACCTGGTGCGCAAGGCGTTCTCCGATGTCGGCATGGAGCTCGGCTTCTGGCGGATCGCCATGCGGCCCGGCAAGCCGCTGATCTTCGGCCACCTCGGCGACATCCGCATCCTCGGCCTTCCCGGCAACCCCGTCTCCAGCCTGGTCTGCGCGATGCTGTTCCTGGTGCCGCTGGTGCGCGCGCTGCAGGGCGACGCGGCGCCCGGCCCCGCCTACGCGGCGGCGCGGCTGAGCCACGACATGCCCGCCAACGACGGCCGCGAGGACTACGTCCGCGCCCGCCTCACCGAGCGCGACGACGGCCTGCCGGACGCCGATCCGTTCTCCCTGCAGGATTCCTCGATGCTGTCGACGCTCGCCGCTTCCGGCGCGCTGATCGTCCGTCCGCCCAACGCGCCGGCCGCCCCCGCCGGCAGCGTCTGCCGGATCCTCCGGCTCTAGGCCTTCCGCCGAACACCCAGACGCCCGGCAGGCGCGCCTGCCAGATCAGGCCAGCGGCACCCTCACCGTGTGGTCTCTGAGAGCGGGCCGGCGGCTTCGACGTCGTCCCTCCAGGACTTTCGCGCTTCCCGCACCGCGTCGAATCGCACAGATTGCGCCTCCCGCCCCCCCGGCGGCGCGCGCAACCGTCTGCGCGCCTGCGCAACCCGCAACCGCCGCCACGATCCGGCCGCGACCTGTTCCCGCTCTGGGCCGGCGTATCGCAAACCGAACATTAACCATTGCAGAACACATATGGAACGTGTAGCGTTCGTTCCTGATTTGTACCGCATACGTCATGCGTCGCTGACCCAAGGGGTGGGGCCGATTTCATGCTGACCCGCAAGCAACATGAACTTCTGATGTTCATCCACGAGCGGCTGAAGGAGAGCGGCGTTCCACCGTCATTCGACGAGATGAAGGACGCGCTCGACCTCAGGTCGAAATCCGGCATTCACCGGCTGATCACCGCGCTGGAAGAACGCGGCTTCATCCGCCGCCTGCCCAACCGGGCACGCGCGCTGGAAGTGATCCGCCTGCCGGAATCGTCGAACCCGTCGCTGGGCGCCAACCGCTCCCGCGGCTTCTCGCCGGAGGTCATCGAGGGATCGCGCGGCAAGGCGCCCCCGCCGCCGGCCCCGGTCGACAGTGGCCGCTCGTCCGGCCACAGCATCCCCGTCATGGGCCGGATCGCGGCCGGTGTGCCCATCGCGGCCATCCAGCAGGAAAGCCATCAGATCACCGTGCCGGCCGACCTGATCGGCGGCGGCGAGCACTTTGCGCTCGAGGTCCACGGCGACTCGATGATCGAGGCCGGCATCCTCGACGGCGACACGGTGCTCATCAAGCGCTCGGACGACGCCGACAGCGGCGACATCGTGGTGGCCCTCGTCGACGACGAGGAAGCGACGCTGAAGCGCCTGCGCCGCAAGGGCGCGTCGATCGCGCTGGAGGCCGCCAACCCGGCCTACGAGACCCGCATCTTCGGCCCGGATCGCATCCGCATCCAGGGCAAGCTCGTGGCGCTGTTCCGCAAGTACTAGCGCCTGCTGGCGCCCGGGCACCCGCTCGGCGCCGGGCGACCGCTCACCGCGTCACCACCGGCGTCGCCGTCCAGGGCCGCGCGACCGCCGGCCGCGCCTGCCGCAACCGGTAGAACGGCGGGTCGGCCTGCCAGGTGAGCGCAATCGCCCCGCTCCGGCGCAGCAGCGCCCGGTCGACGACGAGGCGCGGGCGGTCGCAGGCCGGCGGCGCGTCGTGGCGGGTGATCAGGATCTCGGCGCGCCCGCAATCCTCGATGAAGGCTGCCGGGTCCTCGGCGAAGGCCACGACCGGCGGCGGCCGGGCAGTCGCGGCCGCGACACGGCCTTTCCCCACTGAGTTAGGCCCGGATCGCATATCCCGCGCGTCCCCGACGGGTCCCGCGAGCGCCAGCGTGCAGCCGAGGCCGTCGCAGCGCACCCCGTTGCGTATCGACGGGTCCTCCGGATCGCGCGCGTCGCCGTCGGCGCGGAGCCACATGGCGGCGGCGAACGCCCCGCCCTTGGCCGTGGCGATCGCGAGCCGCCCATCCGCTCCCCTGACCGCCACCGCGCGCCCGTCGTCGGACACGAGCAGATCCGGGCTCGACCCCAGTGGCGCGATCGCGAGGCCTGCCACCATCGGCACCACCCCCAGCACCCGCCAGCGCGCCTGCCAGAGCGCCAGCCAGAGCAGGCCGCCCGCCATCGCCAGCACCGCCGCCGCCGGCATACGCCCGACCGCCCCGGCGCTTCCGCTGAGGCCCGCGACCCAGGTCGCGATCCCCACCACGGCGTCGAGGCCGAGCCCCATCACCGGCAAAACCAGCGGGTCGAGGCCCAGCGGCATCAGCGCCACCGAGACCACCCCGAACGGCATGACCAGCAGGGTGACGAACGGCATCGCCAGCAGGTTTCCGAGCAGCCCGAGCGGCGCCAGCATGTGGAAGTGGAGCGCGCCGATCGGCGCGGTGACGAGGCCGGCCACGAAGGACGTGAGCGCCAGGCCGCCCATCCACAGCCCGCCCGTGCGCAGGATGCGCCGCATCCGGCCGGCGTTCCGGTCGACGGTGCCGGTGCGCTCGCGCCCCGCCTGCCATTCGTATGCCGCGACCAGCGCGATCACCGCCGCGAACGACATCTGGAAGCCCGGGCTGAGAACGGCCGCCGGATCGAGGACCATGACCACAAGCGCCGCCACCGCCACGGACCTGAGCGTCAGCGCCGGCCGGTCGACCAGCACGGCGACCAGCGCCACCGCAGCCATGACGAAGGCGCGGATGGTGGCCACCGCCCCACCGGAGAGGATCAGGTAGACCAGTCCCGCCATGAGGGCCGCCAGCGCCGCCCACTTCTTGATGGGCCGGCGCAGCGCCAGCCCCGGAATGGCGGCGAGCGCGAACCGCACCGCCCCGAACACCGTCCCCGCCACCAGCGCCATGTGCAGGCCCGAGATCGCCAGGATGTGGCCGAGACCGGCCAGCCGGATCGCCTGCTGGGTCTCCTCCGGAATACCGCCGCGATCGCCGACCAGCAGGGTCGCGGCGATTTCGCCGTTCTCGCCCGGAAGCGCCGCGCGCAGCCGCGCCCCGATCCCGTCCCGCACGCGGGCGACAACCGCCTTTACCCGGATGCCGGCGGGCGGCGCTCCGAGATCGGCCGACCTTGGCATGCCGTAGGAGAAGCCGGTCGCCCCGATCCCCTCGAAGAACAGGCTGCGGGCCGCGTCGTACCCGCCCGGTTCCACCGGCCCGCGCGGCGGGGCGAGCCGGGCAAGCGCCGTGATCGCGTCGCCAACCCGGGGCATGGGCCCCTTGCCCCGCGCTGTGAAGCGGACGCGCAGAGGCGTGCGCGCCGGGCCGATCCCCTTGATGCGATGGACGCGGACGATCATCCGCACGGCGCCATCCGGCCGCGGTTCCCTCGCCTCGACCCAGCCGTCGAGCTCGACGGTGCGTTCCCCCCGGATCACCGGAGCGGCGACGCGCGCGGTCTGGGCAGCGGCCAGCGCGAGGCCCGCCAGCGTTGCCGTGACCACCACGAGGACGGGAAACGCGGCTGGCGTGCTGCGGGCCCTGCCGGCTGCGAACGCGGCGGCCATGCCCAGCGCGGCAAGCGTCTGCCAGTGGGGCTCGCGCGGCAGCGCGAAATAGAGCGCGGCGCCCAGCGCGAAGGCCACGGGGATCCAGAGAAAGCCGCGCCCATGGTCGAGATCGGTGCGCAGGCTGTCGGCCAGCCAGTCGCGAAACCGCCCTGCGCGGACGCGCAGGCGGACGGGCAGCGGCGCGCCGGGCACCGGCCGGCCGACCCGTCTTCTCAGGGCGCCGCGGCGGCGGACGCCCGTGGCATCCGCCTGCCACGACACCTGAGCCCTCCCAACGCTTTGGTGCGCCCGCGCGGGCGTGCTACACGAGCCCCGCCCGAGCACGTCGCGCGCTCGCTCTCTGGTAGAATGCGCGAAAACTGAAAAACCGAAAGAGGTAAGAATGTCGGCGCCCGTTGTTACGCGCTTCGCCCCCTCCCCGACCGGCTTCCTTCACATCGGGGGCGCCCGCACCGCGCTCTTCAACTGGCTCTATGCGCGCCACACGGGCGGCAAGATGCTGCTGCGCATCGAGGACACCGACAAGGAACGCTCCACCCAGCCGGCGATCGCCGCGATCCTCGATGGGCTGTCGTGGCTCGGCATCGACTGGGACGACGAGCCGATCTTCCAGTCGGCGCGCGCCGAGCGCCACGCCGAGGTCGCCCATGCGCTCCTCGACAGCGGTCATGCCTATCGCTGCTTCGCCACCGCCGAGGAACTCGCCGAGATGCGCGAGACCGCCCGCGCCGAGGGCCGTCCGCCGCGCTACGACGGCCGCTGGCGCGACCGCGATCCGTCCGAGGCACCGGCGGGCGCCCCCTTCGTCGTGCGCATCAAGGCGCCCCAGGAAGGCGAGACGGTCATCGAGGACCAGGTGCAGGGGCGCGTTGCCTTCCCCAACAAGGACCTCGACGACCTGGTCATCCTGCGCTCCGACGGATCGCCCACCTACATGCTGGCCGTCGTGGTCGACGACCACGACATGGGGGTGACTCATGTCATCCGCGGCGACGACCACCTGACCAACGCCGGCCGCCAGACGCTGATCTACAAGGCGATGGGCTGGGACGTGCCGACATGGGCGCACATTCCGCTGATCCACGGACCGGACGGCGCCAAGCTCTCCAAGCGTCACGGCGCGCTGGGCGTCGAGGCTTACCGCGCGATGGGCTATCTGCCGTCGGCGCTGCGCAACTACCTGGTCCGGCTCGGCTGGAGCCACGGCGACACCGAGATCTTCTCCACCGAGGAGATGGTCGAATGGTTCGACCTCGCCCAGATCGGCCGCTCCGCCGCGCGCTTCGATTTCGCCAAGCTGGAGAGCATCAACGGCCACTATCTGCGGACGACGTCCGATGCGGAGCTGATGGCCGCGATCGATGCGCTGCTGCCGCACATCGAGGGCGGCGCCGACGTCCAGGCGGCGCTCACCCCCGACATGCGGACCCGGCTGATGCACGCCCTCGCCGGCCTGAAGGAGCGCGCCAAGACGCTGGTCGACCTTCTGGACTCCGCCGCCTACGTCTGGGCGACGCGGCCGCTGGCGGTCGACGAGAAGGCCGCAAAGGTCCTCGACGCCGAGGCCCGCGGGCATCTGGGCGCCCTCGCCGACACCTTCGCCGCCCTGCCGGACTGGACGGCCGCGGAAACGGAGGCCGCCGTGCGGGCCTACGCCGAGACGCACGAGCTGAAGCTCGGCAAGGTGGCCCAGCCGCTCCGCTGCGCCCTTACCGGCAAGACCACCTCGCCGCCGGTGTTCGACGTTCTGGAGACCCTCGGCCGCGACGAAAGCCTCGCCCGCATCCGCGAGCAGGCGCAGTAGAAACGGTCCGGATTCTGACAAACGCGCCCGGCTCCAGCCCGTTGCCGGGCGGCGGTTTGCGGACGCCACACTAGGGGAAATCTCCCCAGCCCATAAAAATGGACTAATCTAGTCCATTTTTATGTCGCCAACTGCCGTCATCCGTGGCATGAGCCGTGGAAACGCCATCGCCATTGCAGACGACGGCAGAGCGCGGCTGTTTCAGATCAGGTCGGATGGCCGGCCTTGAAGCCCGGTTGGCCCGGCGACGGCACCCGCGGTCCCGCGCTCTTCGTCACAGCACGGAGAGCCCATGTCCGGCAGCGCCCCCCTGGTCACCAGCACCCGTGTCCCCCTCACGGACCCCGCAGCCATGATGGTCCGCCTCTGCGACCACCTGAAGGAGCACGCGGAGGTTTCGCAAGATGGGGAGGCGTTCCACATCTCCTCCCACTACGGCGCGGCCGTCGTGGAAGCGGATGCGACCGCCCTCAGCTTTCGCGTCGAGAGCGCGACGGCCAGCCACCTCTCCGTCATGAAATCGACGATCGCCGAGCACCTCCATGCCTTCTGCGAAGGACAGTTGCCGGCCTTCGCGTGGCAGGGCGATGAAGCGACCGCTTCGGCCATTCCCTATTTTCGGGAGGCCTCCGTGGTCCGCAGCGAGCCGCTGACGCCGCGCATGCAGCGGGTCATCCTGAAGGGCGACGCCGCCTACTACGACACCGACAGCTTCCACATCCGCGTGCTGGTGCCGCCGAAGGGCCGGGCGCCAGTCTGGCCGACAGCCGCCGTCGACGGCCGCACCGTCTGGCCGACGGGCGAGGACGAACTGCTGGCGCGCGTCTACACGATCCGGTCGGTCGACCTCGCCCGGGACGAGGTCGCCATCGACGTGGTGGTGCACGAAGGCGCGCCGGGCTCCGACTGGGCGATGACGGCCGAGCCGGGCTCCATCGTCGGCGTTCTCGGCCCCGGCGGCGGCGGCCTGCCCAACCAGGCCGACCTCAACATCCTCGCCGGCGACGAGACCGCCCTGCCGGCGATCGGGCGGATGCTGGAGGGCCTCCCCGCCACCGCCCGCGCCCTCGTCCGCATCGAGATCGCCGACATGGACGAGGCCCAGGCCCTCACCTCCCCGGCGGCGGCGCTGGATATCGCCTGGCTGCCCCGCAACGGCGCGCCGGCCGGCACCACGGACCTGCTGGAGACCGCCATCCGCGAGCTCGACTGGGCCTCGGCTCCCGCGAGCACCCACGTCTGGTGTGCCTGTGAACAGACGGCCGCGCGCAAGATCCGCCGCTTCCTCGACAAGGAGCGCGGATTCGCCAAGACCGACCGCACGGCGGTCGCCTATTGGCGCCGGGGCGCGGCCAACGCCGACACCAGCGAATGAGCAATGTCCGGACAATCCGGCGCGCGCGTTCGCGCGCAAAATCGCGCAGCGTGCGCAGCCTTTCGCGCAGTTTCGCGCAGGCCCGCGCGCAATTCCCGCGCGCACCCGCGCGCAATCCCTCGCGCCCCGGCGCACGCGGGGGTGGCGTGCTTGCGGCACTCACCCAAATGGGATAGTCAAGCGTCGACAATCCACCCATCGCAAGGCGCCGTCTGCGTGCGGTGAATGGGCGATCGTGCCCTCCCGCACGGATCGGTCCGCCCTGCGATCTTGCCAAGATTGGGGTGTGCTTATGGCAGATGGGACTAATGCGAAACTGACGATCGGCGACGAGAGCTGGGAATTCCCCATGCACTCCGGTTCGGTCGGACCGGACGTCCTGGACATCCAGTCGCTTTACAAGCAAACCGGCCGATTCACGTACGATCCGGGCTTCACGTCCACTGCCGCGTGTGAATCGAAAATCACCTTCATCGACGGCGACAAGGGGGTCCTGCTCTACCGGGGTTACCCGATCGACCAGCTCGCCGAGCACGGTGATTTTCTGGAGGCCTGCTACCTCCTCCTCTACGGCGACCTGCCGACGTCGGTCGAAAAGACCGATTTCGTCCAGCGCGTCACCTATCACACGATGATCCACGAGCAGATGAACCGGTTCTTCACCGGTTTCCGTCGGGATGCTCACCCGATGGCGGTCATGGTCGGCGTCGTCGGCGCCCTTGCCGCCTTCTATCACGACTCCACCGACATCACCGATCCGCAGCAGCGGATGATCGCCAGCCTTCGCATGATCGCGAAGATGCCGACGATCGCGGCGATGGCCTACAAGTACTCGATCGGCCAGCCGTTCGTGTACCCGCGCAACGACCTCGACTACTCTGCGAACTTCCTGCAGATGTGCTTCGGCGTCCCGTGCGAGGACTACAAGTTCAACCCCGTCCTGTCGCGGGCAATGGACCGGATCTTCATCCTGCATGCCGATCACGAGCAGAACGCGTCGACCTCGACCGTTCGCCTCGCCGGCTCGTCGGGTGCCAATCCGTTCGCCTGCATCGCGGCCGGGATCGCCTGTCTCTGGGGGCCCGCGCATGGCGGCGCCAACGAGGCGGCCCTGAACATGCTGCATGAGATCGGGTCGGTCGACCGGATCCCCGAGTTCATCGAACGGGCGAAGGACAAGAACGATCCGTTCCGCCTGATGGGCTTCGGTCACCGGGTCTACAAGAACTACGACCCGCGCGCCAAGATCATGCAGAAGACCTGCCACGAAGTCCTCGCCGAACTCGGCATCAAGGACGACCCGGCCCTCGACGTGGCCATGGAGCTCGAGAAGATCGCGCTGCACGACGACTACTTCGTCGAGAAGAAGCTGTACCCGAACATCGACTTCTATTCGGGCATCACGCTTCGTGCGCTCGGCTTCCCGACCACCATGTTCACCGTCCTGTTCGCCGTCGCGCGCACGGTCGGCTGGATCGCCCAGTGGAAGGAAATGGTCGAGGATCCGCATCAGAAGATCGGCCGTCCGCGCCAGCTCTACACCGGCGCCGACCACCGCGACTACGTGCCGATCACCCAGCGCAGCTGATCCGGTCGCACGCCAATGAAAAAGCCCGCGGAGAGCGATCTCCGCGGGCTTTTTCGTTACCGGAGCGCCAATACCTGCGGCATGCCCAGGACGCGCCCGTCAGGGCTTGGGAGGCGCCAGCGCCGGGCGTCCCGAGCGGGCGACCTCGAGCACCGTCTCGGCCGCCTTCTCGGACGGCAGCGCCCCGTCCTCCAGGCGCATGAGACCGTCGAGACGGGCAAACGCCTCGACCTGCCGTCGGCGCTCGGACGTGTCGGACAGGAGCGGCACCACCGCGTCCGCAAGTTTGTCCGGCGTCACGTCCTCCTCGAGGAAGTCGGGAATGGCGCGATCATCGAGGATGATGTTGGGCAGCACCATGGTGGTGTACTTGAGGAAGCGGACGACACGGTTCACCTGCCGCAGGACGCGCGAGACCGCATCGAGCTTATAGGCGACCGCCATCGGCACGCCCGACACCGCGAGTTCCAGGGTCACCGTCCCCGAAGCCGCAAGCGCCGCCGTCGCCTCGCGAAATGCCGCCTGCTTGGCATCCTTGCCGCGCACCACCACGGGCCGGACGGGCCACGTCGCCACCTCCGCCTCGATGCGGTCGGCAAGGTGGGAGACGGCCGGCAGGATCGCGCGAACCGGTCCGACGCGCTTCTGGATCTCCGCCAGCGTCTCTCCGAAGACCGGAAGCAGCGCCTTGATCTCCGACGAGCGGCTTCCGGGGAGGATCAGGAGAACGGGTTCGTCCGAAGGCGATGCGCCGGCATCCGGCGCGCTGGCCTCGATCGCCGGTGCCAGCGTCTCCAGGATCGGATGACCGACATAGGTGGTCGGCGGGCCGCCAAGACGCGCGTGCACCGCGGGTTCGAACGGGAGGACGGCCATGAGCCGGTCCACATAGGCCGCCATGGCACGTGCCCGCCCAGGCCGCCAGATCCAGACGGACGGGCTGACATAGTCGACGATGGGGATCGAGGGATCCCGCCTGCGCACCCGCCGCGCGACGCGGTGGGTGAAGTCCGGCGCGTCGATGATCACAAGAACGTCCGGGCGCGCCGCGACCACCGCCGTGGCCGCCTCGTCGATGCGGGCAAGAAGCTGCGGAAGACGGCGCACGATTGCGTCGATGCCCATCACCGTGATGTCGGAGAACGGGAACAGCGGCTCCAGCCCCTCGGCCTGCATCGTCTCCCCGCCGACCCCGGAGAAGACCACACGGCCCTCGGTGCGTGCCCTGAGCGCCGCCATGAGCGCGCCGCCGAGATGATCACCACTCGCCTCGCCGGCGATCAGGAAGACGTTGAGGGGGCGATGCAGCTCGACCGTCACGAGACGGGTCCCTCGCCCGGCATGCCGACCAGAAACAGGCCGGCGGCATCGGCCGCGGCAATCGTTTCCGTGCGGTCCACGATGATGGTGCGGCCTGCCTCGATGACGATGCCGGACAGCTGGGCGGCGACGGCGGCGGCGACCGTCACGGGGCCGACCGTCGGGAGCTCGGTGCGCGTCTCCTGGCCGGGCTTGGCACGCTTCACCAGCACGCCGCCTCTCTTGCCGGGAATGCGGCCGGTCTCCCGCAGCTCCGCCACCCGGGCGAGCATGCGATCGGTGCCCTCGGCCGCCTCGAGGGCGACGATGCGCCTGTCGATGACGACGGCCGACTGCCCCACGTCGAACGGTCCGAGGGCCGCCAGCGCGCGCATGGCGAATTCGGCATCCGCAATGGCGGCCGCGCCAGGCTGGTGCTGGCCGAGCGTTCCCTGTCCCGCAAGAAGCGCCGGGGCGACTTCTCCGATTCCCCGCACCCGAAACCCCTCCGCCTCGATCAGTCTGAGCGCCTTGCGCACAACGCTGTCGTCGCCACCCACGATCGCCTGCAGGATGCGCGGCAGCCGCCGCCATGTCCCGGCATCGAGCCTGAGCGCCTTGAAGTCCGGGCGACGGGTGATGGTCCCGACGATGACGAGGTCCCTGGCATTGCGGGATGCAAAATAGTCGATGGCACCACCGATCTGTCCCCATCGGAAGGACCGGACGTCCGGCCGGCTCAGCACGGCGTCGGCTTCCCCGTCGATGCCGGCAACGACCACCTCGCCGCCGGCGGCCTCGATCGCCTCGGCGACCTCGATGGGCAACCGTCCGCCCCCGGCGATGACGCCCACGGGGCCTTCGGGCGGCGCAGCCGTCTGATCGACCGCCGCGCCTCCGCTCAAAGGTGACCCACGCCCCACGGCGTGCACAGGGCCCGCTCCCCGCCGGTGCGGATGAAGTCGAGGATGAGTTCGACCAGCGGCTCGCCGCCGAACATGGTGGCGACATCCTCCATCCGCTCGCGATGGGTCCCCTCTTCAGAGAACAGATAGCGGTAGGCCTTGCGGAGGGTGTGGATCTGCTCCCGGTCGAACCCGCGGCGCCTGAGGCCAACCAGGTTGAGCCCCACCAGCCGGGCGCGATTCCCATGCACGTTGCCGAACGGGATGATGTCATCCCCGACGGCGCTCATGCCCGACAGGAACGCATGATCGCCGATGCGCACGAATTGGTGCACGCCAGAGCCGCCGCCCATGATCACATGATCACCGACTTTCACGTGGCCGCCCAGCATGACGTTGTTCGACAGGATGACATTGTTGCCGAGCTGGCAGTCGTGGGCGACGTGGCTGGACACCATCAGGTAGCAGTTGTCGCCGATCGAGGTGAGCAGGTGCCCCTTGGCGGTGCCGGGATTGATGGTCACCTGCTCGCGGATGATGACGTTGCGGCCGACCACGATTCGGGTCGGCTCGCCCTTGTAGGACAGGTCCTGGGGGGGCGATCCCAGGCTCGCGAACGGATAGATCTTCGTCCCGGATCCGATCTCGGTGTGGCCATCGAGGACGACATGCGTCCCGACCCACACGTTGTCACCCAGGACGACCTCGGGTCCGACGATCGAATAGGCGCCAACCGACACCTCGTCGCCGATCACCGCACCATCGGAAATGATCGCGGTGGGATGGATACTCGCCATAAAACCTACTCGTCTATGATCATTGCCGAGATCTCAGCCTCGGCCACCCTGGTCTCGCCAACCATCGCGACAGCGGCGAACTTCCAGATATTCTGGCGGTTCTTGATCTTCTTCACATGGTACTCGAGCACGTCGCCCGGCACGACCGGCTTGCGGAACTTCGCCTTGTCGATCGTCATGAAGTAGACGATCTTCGGCTTGTTTTCGCCATGCGCCGCAACACAAAGGCCGCCCGCGGTCTGGGCCATGCCCTCCACGATCAGGACGCCCGGCATGACCGGCTGGCCCGGAAAGTGGCCCTGGAAATGCGGCTCGTTGTACGTGACGTTCTTGATGCCGATACCGGACTCGTCGCCATTCATGTCGATAATACGGTCGACCATGAGGAACGGGTACCGATGGGGCAGCAACGAGAGAACACGCATGATATCCGCGGTCTCGAGCGTCCCACCCTCACCCATTGCGTTCATTCAGACGCCTCCTCAAACACGATCATTCCTGATCCTCGTCCGGTCGATTGGCCGGCCGCTTTTCCTTCGACAGCGCAAGCACCGCCCGGTGGGATCGCATCCAGTCCCGCACCGGCCGCGCAGGGCTGCCGATCCAGCGCTCGCCCGCCGGTACATCGTTGTTGACCGCGCTGGTCCCACCGATCTGCGCACCCATGCCCAGCTTGATGTGCTCGCCCACGGACGCCTTGCCGCCAAGGACGACGTAGTCGCCGAGCTCCGCACTTCCGGAGATTCCGACCTGGCCGACGATGACGCAGTGACGGCCGATCATCACGTTGTGCCCAATCTGCACGAGGTTGTCTATTTTGGTGCCCTCGCCGATCGTCGTGTCGCGCAGCGATCCACGATCCACCGTCGTATTGGCACCGATCTCCACGTCGTCCTGGACGATGACCCGGCCGAGCTGCGGGATCTTCACGTGCTTCGGCCCCATGGAATAGCCGAAGCCGTCCTGTCCGAGGCGAACGCCCGGGTGAAGGATGACCCGGTTGCCGATGAGCCCGTGCTGGATGGTCACCCCCGCCCCGATCCGGCAGTTCCGGCCGATGCGGCACGAACGGCCGATGACGGCGTTCGGACCAATCACCGTTCCTGAGCCGATCTCGACGTCGGGACCGATCACCGCGCCGGGCTCGACCGTCACACCGTCTTCCAGGCGCGCGTTCGGATCCAAATGCGCTCCGGGGGACACCCCCGCCCGCGTCAGCGGGGCCGCGGCGACGGCCTCCGGAAAGAGCCGGCCACCGACTTCCGCAAAGCAGCGATAGGGCGCGGCGACGACGAGCGCGACCGCGCCGGCCGGCACATGGGGCAGATCCGCCTCCCGGCAGAACACGGCGCCCGCCCGGGTCGCCTCAAGCGCCGAGCGGTACTTCTTCGCATCGATGAAGCTGATGTCGTCTGGCCCGGCGAGATCGAGCGGCGCAACGCCGGCGATGTGGCGCGCGGGCGCATCGTCCGCCATCACCGCGCCGGTGAGGGCCGCGACATCGGCAAGCGGCAGCGGCGTGGGGACGGGGAAGAAAACCGGCTCTGTCATGACAGCTGCGCACTCCCGAATCGACATGATGTCCGCCGGATCGGATCCATCCGGTCCAGGGCGATGACACGCCAGCACTGGCCGGACGCCGTCCTGCGGACTTTGCGCATCAGTGGCAGACAATCATGGCCATAGACGAACATGGCCACAAAGAACGATCGACCTGCATTCGGGTGAATGCAGGTCGATCAAATCAGCCCGTGGTCCGGAAGACGCTAGAAGCGCGTTCCGCCGCCGATGCGGAAGACCTGGGTCTTGTCGGCCTCGTTCTTCACGATCGGCCAGGCGAAGTCGGCGCGGAGCGGCCCCAGCGGCGACCGCCACAGGATGCCAAAGCCGGCCGTCCAGCGCAGTTCAAAGTCGTCGGAGACCACGTTCGTCCCGCTCGGAAGAGCGTCGGGGTCGGCACTCCAGAGCGATCCAGCGTCCGTGAAGACCGCACCGGAGAAGCCAATCTCTTCCGGGATCAGCGGCAGCGGGAAGCTGGCTTCCGCCGTACCGGCCACGTAGTAGCGGCCACCAAGCGCGTCACCCGTCGAAGCGTCGCGAGGACCGATACCCGAGGTCTCGAAGCCGCGGATCACGGTTCCACCGACGAAGTACTGGTCCTGCAGGTACAGTCCGTCCTTCAGCGACTGGATCACGCCACCCTGCGCCTTCAGGAAGCCGACGACGCCCCATGCCGGAACCACTTCGTGGTAGAAGCTCGCCTCGCCGCTGGTCCGGCTGAAGTGAGTGTCACCACCGAGACCGGCGATTTCCTGGGTGAACTTGGCGTAGATGCCGTCACGCGGGAAGATCGAGTTGTCGAGCGTGTTGTAGATGATCGACGCGCCGACGAGCGAGGTGAGCGTGGTGCCCTGCGACTGACAGACCGCGTCAGAGATGTTGGTCTGGTTCTGGAAGCAGTTCTGCTCGGTCGTGAAGTCCGGAATGTCGATCTCTCGGTTGTAGATCCGGTAGAACGGCTGCAGCGTCGTGTCGTCGTTCACCGGGAACCCGAAGCGGATCGCGCCGCCGGTCAGCGTCTGGTCGTACGACTGGGTGCTGTCGGCGTCGTTGGTGCGGTTGTAGACGTCGAAGCCCGCCGCGATGCGCCGGCCGAGGAAGAACGGCTCGGTGAAGGAGAACTCCACGTTGGTGGTGTTCTCGCCGCCACCGACGAGGGCCTTCACGTACTGGCCGCGACCCAGGAAGTTGCGCTCCTCGATCGACACGTCGCCGATGATGCCGTCAGAGGTCGAGTAACCGACACCGAACGACACCTTACCGGTCGGCTTCTCCTCGACGTACACGTTGACGATGACGCGATCGGGCGACGTGCCCTGCTCGCTGGTGATGCGGACGGTCTCGAAGAAGCCGAGATCGTTCAGGCGCCGCTCGGCACGATCGATGAGGACGCGGTTGTAGGCGTCGCCCTCGACGATGTCGAACTCGCGGCGGATGACGTAGTCGCGGGTCGAGGTGTTGCCGACGATGTTGATGCGCTCGATGTAGGCGCGCGGCCCCTCGTCGATCTGGTAGTTGATCGAGATGGTGTGGTTCTCGAAGTCGCGGTCACCGCGCGGCCGGACCTGGGCAAACGCGTAGCCGCGCTTGGAAGCCTCGATCGTCAGGTTCTCGATCGTCTTCTCGACCAGCTCGGAGCTGTAGGTCTTGCCGGCCCGCGTATCGAGCGTACCGCGCAGCTGATCCGGATTGAGATCGCTGAGGGTCGTGTCGACGTTGACCTCGCCGAAGGTGTACTTCGGACCTTCATCGAGCGTGTAGGTGATGAAGAACGTGTTCCGCTCGCGGTCGAAGTCGGCGACCGAGGAGACGATGCGGAAATCGGCGTAGCCGTGGTTGTAGTAGAAGCGGCGCAGCAGTTCCTGGTCCGCCGCGAAGCGGTCCGGATCGTAGGTGTCGGTCGTCCGCAGCCAGCCGAGGTAGCCGGACTGGCGGGTCTTGATGATGTCGCGGAGACGACCGTCGCTGAACGACTTGTTGCCGATGAAGGTGATGCGCGCGACCTGGGTCTTGCCGCCCTCATCGATCTCGAAGACGAGGTCGACGCGGTTCTGCTGCAGGTCGATCATCTGCGGCGTCACGCTGGCTTCGTAGTTGCCGCGACGCCGATAGGTCTCGAGGATGCGCTCGACGTCGCTCTGGACCCGGGCGCGGGTCAGCACGGAACGCGGCTTGGACTGCACGACGCCCTGAAGGGATTCGTCGGACATGCCCCGGTTACCTTCGAAGTTCACCCGATTGATGATCGGGTTCTCCTTCACGATCACGACGAGGGTCGAGCCGCGCTGGACGATCTGGACGTCCGCGAACAGGCCGGTCGCAAACAGGGTCGCGATCGATTCGTCGATGTCGCTCGGGCCGAAATTCTGGCCGGGCTTGATGGTGAGATAGGCGCGGACGGTCTCCGGGTCGACGCGGGTGTTTCCCTCGACCGAGATCGATCGCACGCTGGCCGCCTCCGCCGCGCTTGGCGCGACGAACGAGGCCACGGGTACGGTGACTGCCCCCATCATCGCAACAGCGAGAACGAGAAGGAGCTTACGGATCAAGTTGGAATAAGCGTGCATTGCGGGGGATTTGCCCTCTGGTGCTCCGCATCTTCCGCCGCCTGGCAGCGGCGTGCCTACGCGTCACAATCTAGGTATTGCCGTTGGTATTGCAGGGTTTTGGAGCAGAGGCAACCCGACGGCGGAGAGCGCCGCCACGATTCCGCAGGGACCGTGTCCCGCCAGCCACGCTCGTTAAGAATTGTGAGGTTTCCCGGCACCGGCCGGGGTGGTGGCGCAAGCTTCGCGAAGGCCTCGGGCAGCCGCAAATGGGCAGGCGCGCCGCCCTCCCCGCCCCGTTTTGGCCTCGAGGCGGCGGCGCATTAGGGAATTCTTAAGCTTAAGATACAATTCTGCGCGGTCGGGGTTGCCTTGAAGCGCCGAGGCAGTTGGCCGCACGACCGCAGGTCCGAGAATCGGACGCGCCGGCACCCTCAGGGCGCCGCGACAGGCGGAAGCGCCCCCTGCCCCGGTCAGGACCCGGCGAGTTGTCGGATGTCGTTGAAGGTCGCGAAGATCATCAGCATGACCACCAGCGACAGGCCGATGCGGAAGCCGATCTCCTGGGACCGCTCGCTCAGCGGGCGGCCGCGCACGGCCTCGATCCCGTAGAACACCAGGTGGCCGCCATCCAGCATCGGGACCGGCAGCAGGTTGATGAGGCCGATGGAGACCGAAAGGATCGCGGCGAGATTGATCAATGCCACCATCCCGAGCGTCGCCACCTGACCGGACACCTGGGCGACACGGATCGGGCCGCCGAGCTGATCCGCCGATTCGCGTCCGGAAACGATGCCGCCGACGTAGGCCCCTGTGCGCGCCACGATGAACCAGGTTTCCTGGACGCCGGCTGTGAAGGCGGCGGGCAGCGAGTAGGTCTTGGTGCTGACCGCCGCCGCATCGGCGGCCCGGCTGATGCCGAGGACGCCGACCCGGTGGGTGTTGCCGAAGCCGTCCGACACCTCCCGGAATTCCGGCGTCGCCGTGAGATCGACAGTACCGGAGGACCGCTCGACGGTGAACACCAGCGGTCGTTCGGCGCTTCCGCTGACCGCGCGCTGCACGTCGGAGAAGGCCTCAATCGCGTTGCCGTCGATGGCCACGATCACATCACCCGGCTCGAAGCCGGCGGCGGCAGCCGGCGAATCCGGCTGCACACCGTCGACCTGGGCCGCGGTGATGGGCCGGCCGAACGAGACGAACAGCACGGTGAAGATGACGATCGCGAGGATGAAATTGGCGATGGGGCCGGCGGCGACGACGGCGGCGCGCTGCCACAGCGGCTTCAGATAGAAGCTGGAGGCCCGCTGCTCGGGCGTCATGTGGGATATCGCGTCGTGATCGGGAACGCTGGCAGCGTTCTCGTCGCCGGCGAACTTCACGTAGCCACCGAGCGGGATAGCGGCGACGCGCCACCGCGTGCCGTGCCGGTCGTAGCGGCCGAACAGTTCCGGACCGAAGCCGACAGAGAACGTCTCGACGGCCACGCCGCACCACCGCGCCACCAGGAAGTGGCCCAGCTCGTGGAAGAAGACGACGATGGTCAGGACGAACAGGAACGGAAGGATATAGGACAGCGCCGTCCCGCCGAGACCACTGATGAACTCCATCGTCGCGCAACCCTTGTCGTTTTCCAGCGTGCCCGGGCGGGATTTTCGTCCCAGCACGGCACATTATAGCAGAGAGGACGGTGCACGCCTTGCGTGGCAACCGCTGGCACCCACGATCAGCCGCGGCGCGCCTCGCGTGAACGGGCGGCATCAAGCCCCACCCGACGCCCGTAGGAATCGAGGGCCGCGACATCATCAAGGGAAGCCGGCTCAGACACCATATGGTCACGCTCGGCCGTGTTGAGAACCCTCTCGACGGTCGCAGCGATGTCCGGGAAGCCGATACGCTTGTCCAGGAACGCCGCTACGGCCACTTCGTTCGCCGCATTGAGCAGCGTCGGGGCCCCGTTTCCGCGACGCATCGCCGCCATCGCCAGCCCGAGGCATTCGAAGCGCTCGAGATCCGGTGCCTCGAACGTGAGGCTGCCGATCCTGGCGAGGTCGAGTCGCTCCACCGGCGTGGCCGCGCGCGAGGGCCAGTTGAGGCAGTTAGCGATCGGGGTGCGCATGTCCGGCATCCCGAGCTGCGCGAGGCAGGATCCGTCCGAATAGCGGACCATCCCGTGGATGATCGACTGCGGATGCACCACGACCGACAGCTGGTCGTGGGTGATGGGAAAGAGATGGAACGCCTCGATGAGTTCGAGGCCCTTGTTCATCATCGTTGCGGAATCGATGGTGATCTTCGCGCCCATAGACCAGTTCGGATGTTTCAGCGCCTGTTCGGGCCCGGCCGCGGCCATCTGCTCCCGGGTCCAGGTGCGGAACGGGCCACCGGAGGCGGTGAGGATCACCTCCTCCACGGCGGAGGACGCGTGATCCTCGAACACCTGGAAGATGGCGTTGTGTTCGGAATCGACGGGCAGGATCGTTGCCCCCGCGCGTCGCGCCTCGTCCATCACCAGCGTTCCGGCGGTGACGAGGCACTCCTTGTTGGCGATGGCGACGCGCGTGCCGGTCCGGATCGCCGCCACCGTCGGGGCAAGACCGGCGGCCCCCGAAATCGCGGCAATCACGATGTCGGCCGGCACCTCGGCAAGCTCGACGACGGCCGCCTCCCCCGCCGCGGTGTCGATGCCGGAGCCCGCCAACGCGTCGGCGAGCGCCGCGCCGGCGGAAGGATCGGCCACGACGGCGCGCGGTGCCTTGTGAAGACGAGCGAGATCGGCGAGGGCCGCGGCGTTGCGATTGGCGGCCAGGCCGACGACCTGGAATCGATCCCGCTCGCGTCCGATCAGATCCAGGGCCGCAAGGCCGATGGACCCGGTCGCACCGAGGACAACGACCCGCAGGGGACGGCCGTCCGGCGTTGTCATCCGAGGGCTCCCATCGCCGCCAGCAGTCCGCCCGCGATGTCATGGCCGTTGCCGGCGGCAAATCCCAGCACCACCGCCACCATGCCCGCGGCCAGGAGACCGTCGACCCGGTCCATCAGGCCACCGTGGCCGGGAATGAGCTTGCCGGCGTCCTTGATCCCGAACTTCCGCTTCGCGGCCGATTCCAGAAGGTCGCCGAGGACCGCCACGATCGAGAGCACCAGTGCGACGACGATCGTCGCAACGACCACGGGATCGCCCAGCCAGACGAACACCAGCGCGCCCGCGATGCAGCCGGCGACGAGCCCGCCCAGCGTTCCGGACCACGTCTTCTTCGGGGAAACCTGCGGCCACAGCTTCGGACCGCCCAGGCTGCGGCCGACGAAGTAGGCGAAGACGTCGGTGGACCAGGCGACAAGGAAGACGACCAGGACAGCAGCCAGGCCATGGGCTTCGGCGCGCAGGCCGATGAACGCCAGCGTACCGAGGCCGGTGTAGGCGATCCCGCCCGCGATCCAGCCGCGCGCGCCCTTTACGGGTGGACGGGAGCCTGCAGTCTTCGAGACCGTCGCGGAAGACAGGACCATGGCCAGCGCCAGAACGCCGATCGCCGGCACGGCGCCCGCGACGTACATCGCGAGGCATGCGGCGACGAGGCCGCATGCGGCGAAGCCGAACGACAGGGTCCGGATCGGCACATCGACCATCCGGAACCACTCCACCACGACGACAAGCCCGAGCGCGGCCACGGCCACGAGGAACGTGGCTCCGCCGATCCATGCGAGCACGAGTGCTGCGGGGCCGAGGACGATTGCCGACACAGTGCGCTGCATCAGGTCGGCGTTTCGGCTGGGTCCTGATTGCGGTTTGTTCGCCACAGGGGCTTTCATCTTTACCCGCCGGTCATACCGGCGGCGATTCCCCCGAACCGACGGTCACGGCTGTAGAATTCCTGAAGCGCGGCCTCCAGTGCCGCTTCGTCGAAATCCGGCCAGTGCTGGGGCACGAAGACGAACTCGGAATAGGCGGCCTGCCACATCGTGAAGTTCGACAGGCGGTTCTCGCCGCTCGTGCGGATGATCAGGTCCGGATCCGGGATGCCGGCGGTGTCGAGGCGCGAGGCGAGCATGTCCTCGTCGATGTCGGCAGGGCTGATCTCACCGGCCTTCACCGCCTCGGCAAGCGACTGACAGGCGCGCACGATCTCGTCGCGGCCGCCGTAGTTGAACGCCACCAGCAGCGTCAGCCCGGTGTTGGCACGGGTGGTGTCCTCGGCCTTCCGCAGCAGCGCGTTGATTTCCGCAGACAGATCGTCCCTGCGGCCGATGGGACGAACGCGCACGTTGGCCGCGTGGAGCTCGATCAGATCCTGCTCGATGAAGCGGCGGAGGAGCCCGATGAGGCTGGCCACCTCCTGCGCCGGACGAGACCAGTTCTCCGACGAGAAGCTGAAGACGGTCAGGTAGTCGACCCCGAGCTTGGCGGCATGCCGCACCGTCCGCCGCAGCGATTCCACGCCCTTGCGATGGCCGGCCGCGCGCGGAAGGCCGTGCGCCTTCGCCCACCGGCCGTTGCCATCCATGATGATGGCAACATGAGCCGGAATGCGCGGATCGCCTGCCGTGGGAAGCGGGCGTGCCGACACGTCTCCAAGGACGGACATCAATGCGGCCTCGCTGGCTGACGGGCACAAGTCAGGGCTGCGCCTAGACCTGCGTGATTTCCTGTTCTTTCTGGCTCAGGATCTCGTCGATCTCGGCGACGGTGGCGTCGGTCAACTTCTGCACGGCGTCGGACATGGACCGGCTATCATCCTGGCTGATCTCGCCGTCCTTCTCCAGGACCTTGAGGTCTTCCATGCCGTCGCGGCGCACATGGCGCACGGCGATCTTGGCCTGCTCCGCGTACTTGTGCGCGACCTTGACCAGCTCGGCGCGCCGCTCGGCGTTGAGCTCCGGAATCGGAATGCGCATCATCGCGCCCTCGACCACCGGGTTGAGCCCGAGAGAGGATTCGCGGATGGCCCGTTCGACGGCCGGAGCAGACGACCGATCCCAGACCTGGACCGAGATCATCCGCGATTCCGGAACGGTGATCGTGGCCACCTGGTTGAGCGGCATCCTGCTGCCATAGATCTCGACGGTCACCGGATCGAGCATGGAGCTTGACGCCCGACCCGTCCGCAAGCCGGCAAGATCGTGCTTCAGGGAGCTGAGCGCGCCCTGCATGCGGCGTTTCAGATCGTCCATATCCAACGCGGTCTTAGCCATTCTATCCTCTTATCGGCTTGGATGCTGGAGGGGCCGCGCCATCAGGCTTCGGCCCCCTCGTCCACCGTCACCAGCGTCGAGCGGCCAGCGCCCCGAGCCACGGCAACGAATTCTCCAGGCGCTCCGATGGAAAACACGATTACCGGAATCCGGTTATCGCGAGCAAGGGCGATCGCGGTCGCGTCCATCACGGAAAGCCCGCGCGACAGCACTTCCTGATGCGTCAGCTGCTCATAGCGCGTGGCGGTCGGATCGGTCTTCGGGTCCGCACTGTAGACCCCGTCGACCTGCGTGCCCTTGAGCACGACGTCGCAGCCCATTTCGGTGGCGCGGAGCACCGCCCCGGTATCGGTCGTGAAAAACGGGTTGCCGGTGCCGCCGGCGAACAGGACGACCCGGCCGGCCTGGAAGTGGGCGAGCGCCACGCGCTGCGTAAAGGTCTCGCAGACGGTCGGGACCGGAAGCGCCGACATCACCCGCGCCGGCACGCCGCGCGCCGACAGCGCCGCATTGAGCGCAAGGGCGTTCATGACGGTCGCGAGCATGCCCATGTGGTCGGCGCTGACCCGGTCGATGCCGGTCGCCGAAATCTGTGCGCCGCGAACGAAGTTGCCGCCACCGACCACGACGCCCACCTGGCCCCCGAGCGCGACGACTTCACCGATCTCGTCGGCGATGCGCCCCACCGTTGCCGGTGCGATGCCGAAGCCTTCCGCACCCGTCAGCGCCTCGCCGGACAGTTTCAGGAGGACGCGGCGCCAGCGGAGGTCGGTGGGCATGGGGATTGGCCTGTCTGAGTTGAAGCAGTCGGATCGAACCGACCGACGGGCGGAAACGATGGTCGGTCGAACTCTCTAGAGCATCTTGCCCCGAGATGGAAACGCCCGCGCACGGCCGTTCGACACTTTAGCCGATGCGCGGAAGGGAGCCGAGGGCCCCTCATACGATGCAGCCGGAACGATCATCCGACCCGCGCACCTCGCACGGCAGACAAGAAAACGCCCGGGACGTTGGTCCCGGGCGCGATTTGGTCGATCAGTTGCCGGCCGCAGCCGCAACCTCGGCCGCGAAGTCGGAGGTTTCCCTCTCGATCCCCTCGCCGAGGGCGAAGCGAACGAACGCCACCAGCTTGATGGGCGCTCCGGCTTCCGCCGCGGCGGCCTCGACCGCCTGTTCGACGGTCTTGTCCGGATCCACGACGAAGGCCTGCTTCAGAAGCGCGACTTCCTCGTAGAACTTGCGCAGACGGCCTTCGACCATCTTCTCGATGATGTTCTCCGGCTTGCCCGACTGGCGCGCTTGGTCGGAGTAGACCGAGCGCTCGCGCTCGATCACGGCCGGATCGATCTCGTCCGGCGTGACGCCGAGCGGGTTCACGGCGGCGACGTGCATGGCGATCTTGCGACCGAGGTCGTTGAGCACATCGGCCTTGCCGGCGGACTCCAGCGCGACCATCACGCCGAGCTTGCCGAGACCGTCGGCCACGGCGTTGTGCATGTAGGTCGCCACGACGCCCTCGGAGACCGAGAGAACGGCGACGCGACGCAGCGCCATGTTCTCGCCGATCGTCGCGATCGCCTCGGTGATCTCGTCGCCGACCGTGCGGCCGGTTCCCGGGAAGGCGGCATTGAGCAGCGCGTCGCGGTCGCCGGCGCTGGCCAGCGCCTCGGCGGCGACCGCCGACACGATCTTCTGGAACTGCTCGTTGCGCGCCACGAAGTCGGTCTCGGAGTTGACCTCGACGAGCGCGGCGGCCTTGTCGCCCTGCGCGGCACCGATCAGACCTTCCGCAGCGACGCGGTCAGCCTTCTTGGCGGCCTTCGAGAGGCCCTTCTTGCGCAGCCAGTCGATGGCGACTTCCATGTCGCCTTCGGTTTCGGTCAGCGCCCGCTTGCAGTCCATCATGCCTGCGCCGGTCTTCTCGCGGAGCTCTTTGACCTGCTGAGCTGAAATGCTCATCACTGTCCTCGCTTGAGTTGTTACTGGTCGCTGCCGTCGCAGTCGGGCCGCACCGTCGGCTCACCAACGGTTGGCCCGGCCAGACATCGTCCGGCTGTCGCGGGCGCGATCTAAATGCGCGATCGGTGCCCGGAAGTCGAGAACCGATCGCCGCGGTGAAGGTAGTCGTTTGGTCAGGGCGCGGATCGCGCCGCGCCCCGTCTCGAAGTGATGTTCCGATGGCCGTCCGACGCGCCCGGATCCGATGTCCGGGAGCCTCGGTCCATGCCCGGCGATCCGGGCATGGAGTCCATTCCGCTCGACCGCGCCAATCCGCGGGTCGATGAGAACCTCAGGACTTGGCGGCTTCCTCGGCGGGAGCCGCTTCCGGGGCCGCCGCTTCGGCCGGAGCCGCCTGCGTCAGATCCTCGACCGCGACTTCCTCGGGGCCGGTATCGGTCGGCGTTTCCAGGTCGGTCTCCTCGTACGGAGCTTCCTGGGCGCCGAGATCCGCACCGACCGAACCCTGGGCACGCGACAGGCCGTCGATGGCCGCGCGGGCGATGAGGTCGCAGTACAGCGTGACCGCACGGGCGGCGTCGTCGTTGCCCGGCACCGGGTAGGTGATGCCGTCGGGATCGCAGTTGGAATCGACGATCGCCGCAACCGGGATGCCGAGACGACGGGCTTCCTGCACCGCGATCGCCTCGCGGTTGGTGTCGATCACGAACACGAGGTCGGGAACGCCGCCCATGTCCTTGATGCCGCCGAGGTTGCGCTCGAGCTTCTCGCGCTCACGGTCGAGGAACAGGCGTTCCTTCTTGGTGAGGCCGTGCGGGTCGTTGGCGACCGTGTCCTCGAGCTTGCGCAGCCGCTGGATCGAGACCGAGATGGTCTTCCAGTTGGTGAGCATCCCGCCGAGCCAGCGGGCGTTCACGAAATACTGGGCCGAGCGGCGCGCCGATTCGGCAACCGATTCCTGCGCCGCACGCTTGGTGCCGACCATCAGCACGCGTCCGCCGCCGGCGACGGTGTCGGACACCGCCTTCAGCGCCTGGTCGAGCAGGGGCACGGTCTGCGCAAGGTCAATGATGTGAATGTTGTTGCGGGCGCCGAAGATGTACGGGCCCATTTTCGGGTTCCAGCGGTGGGTCTGGTGGCCGAAGTGAACGCCTGCTTCCAGGAGCTGACGCATAGTGAAATTGGGCAGAGCCATGGCTTGCCACTCCTCGTCGATCCGGTTTGGCCTCCGCGGGGTATGCCGCCGGCGGATCTAGCCGAGCGACACCGGATCCTCACGACGCCTGTGTGGGCGCCCTGTGGTTATCCCCGCGTGTGGAATAGGCGCGATATACGGCCTCGAACCCGGTTCTGCAAGCCGTTCCGGCGCCTACGGGCCCGGACGGTCAGGCGAACTCGACCTGAACGACGCCCGGAAGCTGCTTGAGCGCGCTGGCGACCGGCGGTGTCACCTGGTAGCGGCCGGGGAGCTTCACCTCGACTTCCTGCTTGCCGCCGTCGACCAAGAGCACGATCGAGACGTCCGCATCGCCCTTTTTGGGGAGGTGGCGCGACAGGCTCTCGATCGGGCCGGCATCGCGCAGGAACACCCGCAGCGAGCGCTTGAGGCGGAGCGCCGCCTCGTCGAGCGGTTCGACCGACTGGATGCGGGCGGAGACCCCCTCCTCCCGCTCTTCCGCGTGCACCATCAGGATCACCGACTGGCCGGGCTCGAGAAGGTCGCGGAACTGGGCGAGGCCGTCGGAGAAGATGACCGCCTCGTACTGGCCGGTCGGATCGGACATCCGCACGATGCCCATCCGGTTGCCGGACTTGGTGCGCCGCTCCTGGCGCTGGGTGACGGTGCCGACGAGGCGGCCCGCCGTGGCGCCCCGCTTCACCGCCTCCACGAAGCTCGACCACATCTGCACGCGCATGCGCTCCAGGACCTGGCGATAGTCGTCGAGGGGATGGGCGGAGAGGTAGAAGCCGATAGCGGCGTACTCGCGCTGCAGCGTCTCCGCCGGCGCCCAATTCAGGATGTCGGGCAGCTCGACCGGCTGCGGCTCGCCGCCGAAGAAATCGTTCTGTCCCGAGGCGATGCCGTCGGCGTTGCGGTGGGCGATGCCCAGCACCCGGTCGAGACCCTCCATCAGCCGGGCGCGGTTGCGCTCGAGCTTGTCGAAGGCGCCGGCGGCGACCAGGCATTCCAGGCCGCGCTTGTTGGCGACGCGCGGATTGATTCGGTGGGCGAAGTCGGTGATGTCGCGGAACGGGCGCTCCCGGCGCAGCGACACGACGTGCTCGACAAGCGGGCGGCCGACGCCCTTGATGGCGTTCAGCGCGTAGACGATGGAGCCGTTGTCGACCGAGAACATGGCGTCGGACTGGTTCACCGACGGCGGCAGCACGGGGATTTCCAGCCGCATCGCCTCGCGGCGGAAGTCCGACAGCTTGTCGGTGTTGCCCATGTCGAGGGTCATCGACGCGGCCATGAACTCGACCGGGTAGTTCGCCTTCAGCCAGGCCGTCTGGTAGGCGACCAGCGCGTAGGCCGCGGCGTGGGACTTATTGAAGCCGTAGTTGGCGAACTTTGCGACCAGATCG
This sequence comes from Amorphus suaedae, assembly GCF_053629675.1. Taxonomy (NCBI): domain Bacteria; kingdom Pseudomonadati; phylum Pseudomonadota; class Alphaproteobacteria; order Hyphomicrobiales; family Amorphaceae; genus Amorphus; species Amorphus suaedae. Next base: position 1,178,515 of record NZ_JBRJIT010000001.1, read on the forward strand.
AAGATCGTCGACGCATCGGACTTCTTGACGCCCTGCGCCACCGCGCCATCGACGAACCGCTCGCGCTGCACGTCCATCTCGGCCTTGATCTTCTTGCCCATGGCGCGACGCAGAAGGTCGGCGTCGCCGAGCGAGTAGCCGGACAGGACCTGGGCGATCTGCATCACCTGCTCCTGGTAGATGATGATCCCGTAGGTCTCCTTCAGGATCGGCTCCAGGATGGGATGCAGGTAGTCCGGGATCTCCTCGCCGTGCTTGCGCCGGTTGTAGCTGGGGATGTTGTCCATCGGACCCGGCCGGTAGAGCGCCACGATGGCGATCAGGTCCTCGAAACGGTCGGGGCGCATGCCGATCAGCGCCTTCCGCATGCCGGCGCTTTCCAGCTGGAACACGCCGACCGTCTCGCCGCGCGCCAGCATCTCGTAGGTGGGAGCGTCGTCCAGCGGCAACCCTTCCAGGTCAATGTGGATGTCGCGCTGAGCGATCAGCTTCACGGCCTGGTCGATGACTGTCAGCGTCTTCAGGCCCAGGAAGTCGAACTTCACCAGCCCCGCCTGCTCGACCCATTTCATGTTGAACTGGGTGACGGGCATGTCCGAGCGCGGATCGCGATACATCGGCACCAGCTCGTCGAGCCGGCGGTCGCCGATGACGATGCCGGCCGCATGGGTCGACGCGTGGCGGTAAAGGCCCTCCAGCTTCATCCCGATCCGGAGAAGGGTCGCGATGATTGGCTCCTCGTCCCGCGCCTCCTGCAGCTTGGGTTCGCCGTCCACGGCCTCCTTCAGGGTGACCGGGTTCGCGGGATTGTTGGGCACCAGCTTGCAGAGCTTGTCGACCTGGCCGTAGGGCAGCTCGAGCACGCGCCCGACGTCGCGCAGCACCGCGCGGGCCTGCAGCGATCCGAAGGTGATGATCTGCCCGACCTGGTCGTGGCCGTACTTCGACTGGACGTAGGAGATGACCTCCTCGCGCCGGTCCTGGCAGAAGTCGATGTCGAAGTCAGGCATCGACACGCGTTCGGGATTGAGGAAGCGCTCGAACAGCAGCCCGAAGCGGAGCGGATCGAGATCGGTGATGGTAAGCGCATAGGCGACCAGCGAGCCTGCGCCGGAACCGCGCCCCGGTCCCACCGGAATGTCCTGCGCCTTCCCCCACTGGATGAAGTCCGCAACGATCAGGAAGTAGCCGGGGAAGCGCATCGACACGATGACGTCGAGCTCGTAGGCGAGCCGCTTGGTGTAGTCCTCCTCGGTCATGCCCGGCGCCGGCCCGTGGGCGGCCAGACGGGCGACGAGCCCGGCCTCCGCCTGTTCCTTGAGCGCGATGGCCTCCGCGGCCTCCGCCTCGGCGGCGTCGACGTCGTCGCCGGTGGCGAAGCGCGGCAGGATCGGCTTGTGCTTTAGGGGCCGGTGATGACAGCGCCGCGCGATCTCGACCGTCGAGGCAAGGGCCTCGGGCAGGTCGGCGAACAGCTCGGCCATCTCCTTGCGGCTCTTGAAGTAATGCTCCGGCGTCAAGCGGCGCCGGTCGTCCTCGTTGAGGCGACGGCCCTCGGCGATGCAGATCAGGGCATCATGGGCCTCGAAGTCGTCGCGCGCCGGATAGAAGACCTCGTTGGTGGCGACCAGCGGCACCCCGGCGGCATAGGCGAAGTCGATGAAGATCGGTTCGCAGAGAGCCTCGTCGGGCAGGTTGTGGCGCTGCAGCTCGCAATAGAAGCGGTCGCCGAACGTCTGGGCCAGCCAGTCGAACCGGCGCTGCGCAAGCGCTTCGGAGCCACGCACGATCGCCTGGCCGACCGGGCCGGCGACGCCACCCGAGAGGCAGATCAGCCCGCCCGCATGCTCGGCGAGCGCGTCGGCGGGTACATGCGGCCGGGTGCCGGGGACCGGATCGAGGTGCGACCGGCTGACCAGCTTGACCAGGTTGGCGTAGCCCTCGGCCGTCGCCGCGATGAGCACCAGCGTCGGCATCGTCGCATCGGTCTGCCGGCGCGCGTTCTCTTCTTCGGCAAAGGCCACCGCGACCTGACAGCCGACGATCGGCTGGATGCCGTCGCCGACGGCCTTTTCGGAGAATTCCAGCGCCCCGAACAGATTGCCCGAATCCGTGACGGCAACGGCCGGCTGCTTGTCGGCCTTGGCGAGCTTCACCAGGTCCTTGATGTGCAAGGCGCCTTCGAGAAGCGAAAACGCGGAATGCACCCGCAGATGAACGAAGCCGGGGCCGGCGTCGGTTGCGCTCATGTATCCTCGTGCCCTGCCGCACCCGTGCGGCCGAGGCTCGAACGAACCGTCTGTCCCCGCCGGGCGATTCGGCGCGTATCCCGCAGAAACCGGCCAAATGGCCCGGCAACTTTGCGATGGGAACGCGCCGGGCGGGAGTGTGCCCGTCAAACGGACCGGCGTCGACACTGGCGACCGCCGGTCCACAGACGATCATCGGGAACCGAGGCTGACGGCTGCTGCTGCTCACCCCATCGGGTCAGCGGCGCAGGGACGCGCGAGGCGCGGCCCTGCCTGAAGAGGAATCCAGGTCAGGCGAACTGGGACAGCGCGTTGAGCCAAACGAGCATGGTGGCACCGAACAGCGCGAGAGCAACGAGCGTGGCGAGATCGTAGAAGAAGCGGACCATGATCACCTCCGTTGTGGGGAACCCGCTCGCTCGATGCGCGCTGCCGTTCCGCCTTTGTTCTGGGGTGACTATGTTCCTCCTTCGTTCCACTCGTCAAGCGTGCTTCGCGCCAGCATCGCCGCCATCGTTAAGAATTTGTTGCTTGAATGTTCTCATAGGCACGCACATGCGAGAAACCTATGACATGCACTCACATCGGTTCGCAGCGGCCGTCGACGAGCGTGACCCGACGATCCATGCGTGCGGCCAGTTCGTGATTGTGGGTCGCGACGAGCGCGGCCAGTCCGGTGGAGCGGGCCAACCGCACGAAGGCGGCAAAGACGTGCTCGGCTGTGGCCGGATCTAGGTTGCCCGTCGGCTCGTCGGCGAGAAGCACCGCCGGGCGGTTTGCCACCGCGCGCGCGATCGCCACCCGCTGCCGCTCGCCACCAGACAGTTCGCCAGGACGATGGCTGGCGCGGGGCGCCACGCCCAGCTCTTCGAGCAGCGCCATCGCGGCCGCCTCCGCCTCGCGCTTGCCGGCACCGGCGAGCCGCATCGGCAGGGTCACGTTCTCCAGCGCGGTGAAGTCCGGAAGCAGGTGATGGAACTGGTAGATCATCCCGATCGACGACCGCCGCAGATCCGTCCGCGCGCCATCGCCGAGCCCGGTGGTGTCCACCCCGCCGATGGAGACCGTGCCGCCATCGGCGCGCTCGAGGAGCGCCGCGATATGGAGCAGTGTCGACTTGCCGGCGCCGGACGGGGCGACCAGCGCCACGAGTTCGCCCGGCTGAAGGACCAGATCGATGCCGCGCAGGACTGTGAGACGCCCCTCGCCTTCGCGGTAGCTGCGTTCGACGCCGGCCAGCGCCAGCGCCGGAACGGTAGTGGCTGCCGTGTCGGTCATTCGCTGCGCAATCCCTCGACCGGATCCACCGCCGCGGCCTTCCAGGCGGGATAGAGCGTCGCCAGGAACGACAGAACCAGCGCCATCACGACGACCGACATCGTCTCCCCCGTGTCCATGTCGGCCGGAAGCTGGCTCAGGAAGTAGAGTTCCGGGGAGAACAGCTCGGTCCGGGTCACCCAGGAGATCGCCTGGCGGATTTCCTCGATGTTCAGGCACACCAGCGTTCCGAGCCCGAGCCCGGCGAGCGTGCCGATCGTGCCGATCGAGAGCCCTGCGAGGATGAACACCCGGAGCACGGTTCCGCGCGTCGCCCCCATGGTGCGCATGATGGCAATGTCGCGCGACTTGTCCTTCACCAGCATGGTGAGCCCCGAAATGATGTTCAGGACGGCCACCAGCACGATCAGGGTGAGGATGAGGAACATGACGTTCCGCTCGACCTCGAGCGCGGAGAAGAAGGTGGTGTTCCGCTGCCGCCAGTCGATCAGGTAGACCTGCCGCTCGGCGGCGTCGATGATCGGTTGTCGGAGGGCATCGACCGCGTCTGGGTCGTCGACGAACACCTCGATGGCCGAGACCTTGCCTTCCATGTTGAAGAAGGCCTGCGCCTCCTCCAGCGGCATGTAGATGATCGAGCTGTCGTACTCCGACATGCCGATCTCGAAGATCGCGTCGACCGGATAGCTCTGGCTTCGCGGCGTGACGCCGAACGGCGTGACCGTCCCCTTCGGCGTCAGGATCTGGATGGAGTCGCCCACCGTCACGCCGAGGGTGGCCGCGAGCCGCGAGCCTATGACCACGCCGTGGTTCTCGTCGTAGCCGGACAGATCGCCCTGCAGGATGTTGCCGGACACCAGATCGAGGCGCTTGAAGTCGGCCGGCGACACGCCCCGCACGAGCGCGCCCGTCGCGTTGCCCGGACCGGACACCAGCGCCTGGCCCTCCACATACGGCATCGCCAGGCGAACGCCGTTCACGCCGTCGATCCGCTGGCCCACCGGCAGGTAATCGGTCAGGTCGCTGCCGATCGGCTGGACCAGGAAATGACCGTTCACCCCGAGGATCTTGGTGAAAAGCTCGTTGCGGAAGCCGTTCATCACGGCCATCACGATGATCAGGGTCGCGACGCCCAGCAGGATTCCCAGAAAGGAGAAGCTGGCGATCACCGAAATGAACGCGTCGCGGCGCCGCGAGCGCAGGTAGCGCCCGGCGATCAGCCACTCCAGCGACGAGAAGGGCCCGACGCTGCCGCTTGTGTCGAGAGGAGCCGGCTTGGCGGACTGGTCAGCCACAGCACGCCTCGACGAGGCGGTTGACCGCGGCATCGAGCGACAGCGTCTCGCGCTCGCCGGTCGCCCGCCGCTTCACCTCGACCTCGTTGTTGGCGAGCCCACGCGGACCGACGATCAGCTGCCAGGGCAGCCCGATCAGGTCCATCGCGGCGAACTTGGCGCCGGCGCGCTGGTCGACATCGTCGTAGAGGATCGTGGCTCCGGCGGCGGTCAGCCGCTGATAGAGCCCCTCGCACGCGAGGTCGGTGTCATGATCGCCCGGCTTCAGATTGATGAGACCGATGTTGAAAGGGCTCAGCGCGTCCGGCCAGACGATGCCGGCATCGTCGTGGCTGGCCTCGATGACCGCACCCACGAGCCGCGACACGCCCACGCCGTAGGACCCCATGTGAACCGGACGCTCGACCCCGTCGGGACCGGCGACCTTCGCGCCCATGGGCTCGGAATATTTCGTGCCGAAGTAGAAGATGTGGCCGATCTCGATGCCCCGGGCGGCCACCTGGCGCTCTTCGGGGATCTCGGCGAACGCGGCCTCGTCGTGCATGTCGTCGGTCGCGGCGTACTTGCCGGTCCACTCATCCACGATCGGGGTCAGGTCGCCGGCGAAATCCGTGTCCTCGCCGGGGATCGGCAGGTCCAGCAGGTCCTTGTCGCAATAGACCGCGCTTTCGCCGGTCGAGGCGAGGATGATGAACTCGTGCGAGAGGTCGCCGCCGATCGGTCCCGTCTCGGCCCGCATCGGGATCGCCGTCAGCCCCATCCGCCGGAACGTGCGGAGGTAGGCCACGAACATCCGGTTGTAGGCCTTGCGGGCGCCTTCCTGGTCGATGTCGAAGGAGTACGCGTCCTTCATCAGGAACTCGCGGCCGCGCATCACGCCGAACCGGGGGCGCACCTCGTCCCGGAACTTCCACTGGATGTGGTAGAGATTGAGCGGCAGCTCGCGGTAGCTGCGCACGTAGCTGCGGAAGATGTCGGTGATCATCTCCTCGTTGGTCGGCCCGAAGAGCATCTGGCGCTCGTGGCGGTCCTGGATGCGCAGCATCTCCTGGCCGTAGTCGTTGTAGCGGCCCGACTCCATCCAAAGGTCCGCCGACTGGATCGTCGGCATCAGCACTTCCTGGGCCCCTGCGCGGTTCTGCTCCTCGCGCACGATCTGCTCGATCTTGCGCAGGACGGCATAGCCGAACGGCAGCCAGGAATAGATCCCGGCGGATTGCTGACGAATCATGCCCGCACGCAGCATCAGCCGGTGCGAGACGATCTCCGCCTCTTTCGGCGTTTCCTTCAAAATCGGCAGAAAATAGCGAGAGAGGCGCATGGAGAGCGGGTCTTTCATGGGGGGCGCAGCGTCGGGTGCGCGGAGTGAACCTGTACCGGCCGCAAATGACAAGTGCCTATGGACCGGCAGCAACGGCTGACAGCGCGCTCTGGCGAAGACGTGACCGGAAAGCGCGGAAACCCGTGGCCAAACGCCACAGGACGCGCAAATGAGCGCCACCTATTAAGCCCCTAAGCAAAAAAGTTGGGCGGCAATTGCACAAAATGATGACAGCGGCTCGCGGAGTTGATAAGGTCTTCACATAAAGCAACGGCACCGGCGATTGTATCGGTGTCAAAGGCTTCGCGGTCTGAGTCTTGGGAGGAAGACCCTCTGGCGCAGTACCACGCTGCTGCCGCGCACGGTCGACGAATGTCGGCTGAAGCGCTCGGAGGGACGGACGCGGAACTAAAGAAGCAAGGCGAAAGCCTTGCTCTTTTTTTGTCTGCACGCCTTCGGTGGACGGCCCGGCCCCAAGCCTCGAATGCCTTCCCCCGTCTTCGCCACCCGCTCCTCGTCACTGCGCGACGGGCCGACCCGGCCGCCACCTCCCCCGTCTAGCCGCCTGCGATGTGCCGAGGCGTCGCCAGAACACGCATGGCGCCCGTCGGGGTGAATCCGGACGGAAAGAGCTGAACTCGGGGTATGCCCCCGGCGCCCTTGCGCGCAATCGCGAGAAGCTCATCGGTCTCGGGCAATCGCCCCGGCCCAGCGGCTGGCCCCGGAGGGCGCAGGCGGTATAGAGATGTCCACCGCGCCGTACGCGTCCCGCCATCCCCTCCCTGGCCGCAGTCCGACATGAAACTCCCCCAGCCCCTGGTGCAGGCGACGCTGATCCGCCGCTACAAGCGCTTTCTCGCCGACGTCGTCCTGCCGGACGGATCGACCGTGACCGTGCATTGCCCGAACCCCGGCGCCATGACGGGCCTCGATGCGCCGGGAAGCGCTGTCTGGCTGTCATTGTCCGCAAACCCGAAGCGGAAGCTTCCGCACACGCTGGAGCTCATCCATGCCGACGGGACGCTGGTGGGCATCAACACCACGCATCCGAACCGCATCGTTGCGCAGGCGCTCGCCGACCGGACCATTCCCGAGCTGGCCGGCTACGCCACCGCACGCCGCGAAGTGCGCTACGGCAAGGCGAGCCGCATCGACCTCCTGCTGGAAGGCGACGGACGTCCGCCCTGCTATGTCGAGATCAAAAACGTCCACCTGATGCGCCAGCCTGGCCTCGCCGAGTTTCCCGACAGCGTGACGGTACGCGGCGCCCGGCATCTGGCGGAACTGGCGGAGGTGGCAGGCGCCGGACATCGCGCGGTCATGCTCTATGTCGTGCAACGGGGCGATTGCGACCGGTTCGCTTTTGCCTCCGACATCGACCCCGCCTACGCGCGCGCCTTCGAAGAAGCGCGGCGGGCCGGCGTCGAGGCCTATGTGTACCGATGCACCGTGACCCACGACGCCGTCCGCATCGCCGACCGCATTGCCTTCACGGACGAGATCCGCGGGGCGGGTCCGCTCTGACCCACCCATGGGCGGAGACACGCAAGGTGACACGCCTAAATTGCGGACGCTGAAATTGCCGACGACAACTGCTATGTATCGCCCAACAGCCTTCTCTTCGAAGGAACCGATCCACGGAGCCTTGAATGATCGAATATGTCGATGCCGCGCAGGCACCGCTCAGGAACACCGGCCAGATCCGCCTCTACGACGAGGAGGGCTTTGCGGGGATGCGCAAGGCGAGCCAGGTCACGGCCGAATGCCTGGACAGGCTGAACGAGATCGTCAAGCCGGGCATCACCACCGACGAAATCGACGCGTTCGTCTACGATTTCGGGATGAAGCACGACGCAATTCCGGCCACGCTCTATTATCGCGGCTACCGCAAGTCGACGTGCACCTCGATCAATCATGTGGTCTGCCACGGCATTCCGTCGGCGAAGCCGCTGCGCGAGGGGGACATCGTCAACATCGACGTCACCTACATCGTGGACGGCTGGTACGGCGACTCGAGCCGTATGTATGCCGTGGGCACCATCAAGCGCGCTTCGGAACGCCTGCTGGAGGTCACCTACCAGGCGCTGCTGCACGGGATCGACGCGGTCAGACCGGGGGCGACCACCGGCGACATCGGCGCGGCGATCCAGGCCTACGTCGAAAGCGAGCGCTGCTCGGTGGTGCGCGACTTCTGCGGCCATGGCGTCGGGCAGATCTTCCACGACACGCCGAACATCCTGCATTACGGACGCCCCGGCGAGGGCATTGCCCTCCAGCCGGGCATGATCTTCACCATCGAGCCCATGGTCAATCTGGGACGGCCGCATGTGAAGGTTCTGTCGGATGGCTGGACCGCCGTCACGCGCGATCGCTCCCTGTCGGCGCAGTACGAGCACAGCATCGGGGTGACGGAGACCGGCCGGGAGATCTTCACCCTGTCGCCCGGCGGCTACGACCCGACGCTGACGGCGCGCACCTAGGGCGGGGAAGAAGCGATGCGAGCGGCAGGGCAGCTGAAGCGGCCAGGAGGCGTCGGGACTGACGTCTCGGTTATCGCCCTTCCCCTGGCTGAGCGATGCTCTGCTCTCGCCCTCCACTTGTCGATCAAGGTCGGGACGCCGGATTGCGATCCGGCGTCATCCTGATCCAGCACGGTCGAGGACACGATGCCGGAAGAGGCCGCTGGGTTTTCCGACGCGAGCCGCGGCATCGGCAGCGATGGTCACCGGCAGCGTCTTCGTGATCGGTTCGAGCAGGCGGGCGCCGAAGGCCTCGCGGATTACGAACTCCTCGAACTGCTGCTGTTCCGCTCGATCCCGCGGCGCGACACCAAGCCGATCGCCAAGCGGCTGATCGGTCGGTTCGGCTCGTTCGCCGATGTCCTCTCCGCCCCGACGCCCCGCCTGCTCGAGGTGGAAGGGGTCGGCCCCGGCGTCGTCCAGGACCTGAAGATCGTCCACGCGGCGATCCAGCGCTTCGCGCGCGGCAGGGTGACACGCAAGCCGGTGCTGTCGTCCTGGAACGAGGTGCTGGACTACTGCCGCGCGGCAATGGCGTTCTCCGATCGCGAGCAGTTCCGCATCCTGTTTCTCGACAAGAAGAACGCGCTCATCGCCGACGAGGTGCAGCAGACCGGCACGGTGGACCACACCCCGGTCTATCCGCGCGAGATCGTCAAGCGCGCGCTGGAGCTGTCCGCGAGCGCGATCATCCTGGTGCACAACCACCCGTCGGGCGATCCGACGCCGTCGCGCGCCGACATCCAGATGACCCGCCAGATCGTCGACAGTGCGGCGCCGCTCGGCATCACCATCCATGATCACATCATCGTCGGACGGCAGGGCCATGCCAGCTTCCGGGCGCTGCGACTTCTGGACTGAGAAGGCCACGCGCCGCCCCATTGCCTAAGTTTTAGGCTGACTGGACCCAAAGAGGATCCTGCATACACTTTCACCAGACGGGTTGCGTTCGAGGAAGCCGACGGATTTAATCGACGCACGTATTTTCGGCTCGGAGACTGCATGGCGATCCCCTTCGACGAGATGACGATTGCCGGCGACGGATGCCGGCCGGCCTATGAACTGGTCAAGGCCTGGCTGGACAACAACGACCTCGAAAGCCTGCGACACCGATCCCAGGAAGCCGAGCTTCTCTTCCGACGGATCGGAATTACCTTCTCCGTCTACGGGCAGGCCGAGGCCGAAGAACGGATCATCCCGTTCGACGTCGTGCCGCGCGTGCTCACCACGGGAGAGTGGCAGCGGCTGTCGCAGGGACTGACCCAGCGCGTGCGGGGGCTCAACGCCTTCCTGGCCGACATCTACGGCCCTGCCGCGATCATCAAGGCGGGCATCGTCCCAGCCGATCTCATCTACCAGAACCCCTATTTCCGGCCCGAAATGATCGGCATCAAGGTGCCGCGATCGGTCTACGTCCCGATCTCCGGGATCGACATCGTCCGGGTCGACGCGGAAACCTTCTACGTGCTCGAGGACAATGCGCGCACGCCGTCCGGCGTCTCCTACATGCTGGAGAACCGGGAGGTGATGATGCGCCTGTTCCCGGACCTGTTCTCGGAGCATCGCATCGCGCCGGTCGAGAACTACCCTGACGAATTGCTGCTGACGCTGCAGTCGCTTGCGCCGGAATCCGCCCCTGGCGAACCCACGGTCGTGCTGCTGACGCCCGGCCAGTACAACAGCGCCTATTACGAGCATTCCTTCCTGGCCGACCGCCTCGGCGTCGAACTGGTGGAAGGGCGCGACCTCTACGTGCGCGACTCCATCGTCTACATGCGCACCACCCAGGGCCCTCGCCGCGTCGACGTCATCTACCGGCGTCTCGACGACGAGTTCCTGGACCCCCTCGCCTTCCGTCCGGATTCCGCGCTGGGCGTTCCGGGCCTGATGAGCGCCTACCGGGCCGGAAACGTGACGCTCGCCAACGCCGTCGGCACCGGCGTCGCCGACGACAAGGCGATCTACACCTACATGCCGGACATCGTGCGCTTCTATCTCGGCGAGGAGCCGATCCTGAAGAACGTGCCGACCTGGCGCTGTCGCGAGCCGGAAGCGCTCTCCTATGTCCTCGATCACCTGCCGGAGCTGGTGGTCAAGGAAGTGTCCGGATCCGGCGGCTACGGCATGCTGGTCGGTCCGACCGCCGACAAGGAGACGATCGAGATCTTCCGGGCCAAGCTGAAGGCCAAGCCCGAAGACTTCATCGCCCAGCCGACGCTGGCGCTGTCGACCTGTCCGACGTTCGTCGGGACCGGTGTCGCGCCCCGCCACGTCGACCTGAGGCCGTTCGTTCTGACCGGCGCCGACCAGGTGCGCATTGTCCCCGGCGGGCTGACGCGCGTCGCGCTGCGCGAAGGATCCCTGGTGGTCAACTCGAGCCAGGGCGGCGGCACCAAGGACACCTGGGTGCTGGACGATCCGACATCCGCGGATTCGCCCCACGGCACGCCCTCGAGCACCGCCGAGGTGACGTCCAAGGAGCCGGAGATCAACGACCAGACCCGGTCGCAAAGCCAAAGCCAGAGCCAGAGCTGACAGGAACGAGCACGGCAAACATGCTACTTGCACGCACCGCAGACACTCTCTTCTGGCTTGCACGCTACGTCGAGCGCGCCGAGAACACCGCCCGCATCCTGGATGCGGCGGCGCGCCTCTCGTCGCTGCCCGCCGGGTATGGAGGGAGCTCCAACGAATGGACGTCGGCCGTTGCCGCGACCGGAGGACTGGACCTCTTCAAGGAGCTCTACGGGGACGACGAAAGCCACCACGCGGTCATCGATTTCCTGGCGTTTTCGCCGGCGAACCCCTCCAGCATCCGCAATTGCATCGAGATCGCGCGCTCCAACGCGCGCGCCGTGCGCACCGCGCTGACGGCCGAGATGTGGGACTCCATCAACAGCGCTTGGCTGGAGATGAAGCAGTTCCGCTCGGAGGGACTGACCCGGCCGCGGCTCAACGAGCTCCTTGGCTTCGTCAAGGAAGCGTCGCTGCGCTTCGACGGCAGCGCCTATCGCACGATGCTGCGCAACGACGCCTACTATTTCATGCGGCTGGGCAGCTTCATCGAGCGGGCCGACGCCACGGCGCGGATCCTCGACGTGAAGTATCACCTGCTGCTGCCGGAGGGCGAGCGGGTCGGCGGCAGCCTCGACTACTTCCAGTGGTCGTCGATCCTGCGCTCCGTCTCCGCGCTCACCGCCTATCACTGGGTCTACCGCCAGAACCTTCGGCCCTGGCTCGTGGCCGACCTGCTGATTCTCCGGCGCGAGATGCCCCGGTCGCTTTCAAGCTGCTGCGAGAACGTGACCCGCTTCCTGGACGAGCTTGCCCGTGACTACGGGCAGCCCGGTCCCAGCCAGCGGCTGGCGCGGGGAACGTTCGCGAGGCTTCAGAATACCGACATCGATACGGTCTTTTCCGAGGGTCTCCACGAGTTCCTTCTCTCCATCATCGCGGACAACAACCGCCTGGGCGCCGCCATCGCCGACCAGTATCTGACCTGAGGCCGGCGCAAGATGCGAATTCGAATCAGCCACGAGACCTTCTACCGCTACGAGGTGCCGGCGAACCTGGTCATCCAGGTCCTTCGCCTGACCCCGCGCGGCCATGCCGGGCTGTTCGTCTCCGACTGGCGGATCGACGTTTCCAGTGACGCCCGCCTGCAGAAGAGCGAGGATCCGTTCGGCAACATCGTCCACACCTTCACGGCTGAGGGTCCGATCGAGGAGCTCACCGTGACCGCAGCCGGCGAGGTCGAGACGGAAGAGACGCATGGCGTGATCAACGGCGCGATCGACCGGCTGCCGCGGGGGCTCTATCTGCGCGAGACGCCGCTCACCGAGCCGACGGCGGCGATCAAGGAATTCGCACAGGACCTGGCGGCGGCCGGCGACGGCACGCCGCTGGACGTCCTGCACGGGCTCAATCATGCGGTGCACGAGAAGATCCGCTTCGACACCAGCGCGACGAGCGTCACGACGCCCGCCAGCACCGCCTTCGAGGAAGGCCACGGCGTCTGCCAGGATCTGGCGCACGTCTTCCTCGCCGCCGCCCGCAGCCTCGGCTATTCCAGCCGCTACGTCGGCGGATACCTGTGCCGCACCGACGGATTGGTCGAGCAGGATGCTGGCCATGCCTGGGTCGAGGCCTACGTTCCGGACCTCGGATGGGTCGGCTTCGATCCCGCCCACGGAATTGCCGCGACGGAGGCCCACGTGCGGGTGGCGACGGGGCTGGACTATCTCGGCGCGGCTCCTGTTCGCGGGACGCGATACGGCGGCCTGACCGAGACGCTCAACGTCAATGTGAGCGTCAAATCGCTGAGCGGCCCCGGCGGAATCATGTGAGCTTTGCCACGTACGTAAAAAGCCCACTTGATTGCTTCGCAGCGCCGCACAAACATGCCGATCGCCGTTGGCCGCGGTGGTCCCTCCCGGGCTGACCGTGGCCACCCCGAACGGCAAGGACACGCGCATTCGGATGCGTGTCGGCGTCCGCGACCCTTATCCGGAATGCCCACGGTTCCGAATCGGATCCCGATGATAGAGTGGGCACCCGTAAGGCCGGATCTGGGACTTGGAACATGACGTATTGTTGCGGAATTCTGGTGCGCGGTGGCCTCGTGATGATCGCGGACACGCGAACGAACGCGGGCCTCGACAACATTGCCACCTATCGCAAGCTCCACGTCTTCGAGAACCCGGGCGACCGGATCGTGGCACTCGCCGCGGCCGGTAACCTGGCGGTCACCCAGGCCGTCCTGAGCTTTCTCTCGGAGGGTCTGGAGGATCCGGAAACCGGGCAGGTCCAGACGATCATGGACATGCCGTCGATGTTCAAGACGGCGCAGTTCGTCGGGGACGCGGTGCGCAAGGTCCGGATGATCGACGGGCCGTCGCTGGAACTGAGCGCCTCGGGCTTCGACGTCTCGATCCTGCTCGGCGGACAGATCGGCGACGGGCGGCTGCGGCTATTCATGATCTATCAGGCCGGCAACTTCATCGAGACGACCGAGGACACCCCCTATCTGCAGATCGGCGAGCACAAGTACGGTAAGCCCATCCTCGACCGTGCGGTAACGTACGAAACCGAGCTGCTCGACGCGCTCAAGCTCAGCCTCATCTCGATGGATTCGACGATGCGCTCGAACCTCGGGGTCGGCCTGCCCATCGACATCCTCACCGTCCAGCGCGATGCGCTGAGGGCGGAGCGCAACATGCGCATCGAGGCGGACGAACCCTACTTCCACAACCTCAGGGAACAGTGGTCGACGGCGCTGCGCCAGGCGCATCTGGCGATTGCCAGGCCGCCCTATCCGGCCGTCGCCGAGACGGCCGATCTCGAAGACTAAGGCTGTAGAAGCGACTTCCGTCCTGCCCGTCAGCGCCTAGACGGCCGGGGGAACGGGCCGGACCAGCAGCCGCGGCCCATCGACGCCCGTCACCTCGACACGGGATCCCGCCGCGGCATCGGGACCGGCAACGTTCCAGATCGTGTCGCCGTGCTTCAGCTTGCCCTCGCCGTTGACGATCGCCTCGTCGATGATGAAGGTCCGGCCGACGAAGCGTTCGGCCCGGCGGTTGAGAAAGGCTTCGTCCGTCGGCTTGTCGCCGCGCCGCGTCAGAAGCCGTCCGATCAGGACGGCCAGGCAGGACGCCGCGAGAAAGAGCACGATCTGCAACTGCCAGGCGATCGACACGCCGATGGCGAGAACCCCGACGGCGATCGCGGCCAGTCCGAACCACAGAAAGAAGATCCCCGGCACCAGGATCTCCGCCGCCAGCAGGCAGAGACCGAGGATCAGCCAGGACCACGGACCGATCGCGGCGTAGAGCGATGCGATCATGACGTGGGCGGGTCCGACGGGTCGCGCGGTGCGACGGGTCGACCGGTTGCCGGAACGGCGCCGGACGGCCGCCGCTTCTGGGCGTCATCGCCGAACGCTTCCTTGGCGATCTCGCCGATGCCGGTGAGCGCACCCAGGATCGAACTCGTCTCCATCGGCAGCAGCAGTAGCTTCTGGTTCGGAGAGCGCGCGAACTGCCCGAGCGCCTTCACGTACTTGTCGGCCACGAAATAGTTGATGGCCTGGACATCGCCGGCGGCGATCGCCTCCGACACCACGCGGGTCGCCTGCGCTTCCGCATCCGCCTCACGCTCGCGGGCCTCGGCGTCGCGGAACGCGGCCTCGCGCCGCCCCTCGGCCGACAGGATCAGCGCCTGCTTCTCGCCTTCGGCCTTCAGCACCGCCGACTGCCGCTCGCCTTCGGCAACCAGGATCGCCGCGCGCTTTTCGCGCTCGGCCTTCATCTGCCGTCCCATCGCCTCGACCAGATCGCGCGGCGGTTCGATGTCCTTGATCTCGATGCGCGTGATCTTCACGCCCCAGGGCTCCACCGCCGCATCGACCGTCCGCAGGATCCGGATGTTGATCTCGTCGCGGTTCGACAGCAGCTCGTCGAGATCCATCGACCCCATCACCGAGCGGATGTTGGTCATGGTGACGTTGAGGATCGCGGTCTCCAGATTGGTGACCTCGTAGGCGGAGCGGGCCGCGTCGAGGATCTGGTAGAAGTTCACCCCGTTCACGACCACCGTCGCGTTGTCCCGGGTGATCACCTCCTGGGAGGGCACGTCCAGAACCTGCTCCATCATGTTCAGCCGCCGCCCGATGCGATCGATGAACGGGATGATGAAGTTGAGCCCCGGTGTCAGGGTGCGCGTGTAGCGGCCGAACCGCTCGACGGTCACCTGCTGTCCCTGCGGCACCGTCTTCACGCCGGCGAAGATGACCAGGATCACGACGAGCGCGAGCACGCCGAGAACGATGTCAGGCCCAAACGAGATCGGCATGGCGGCTGTCTCCCCACGCACGGAACGCCTCCGTGCGCATCCGAAGTAGGGGTTGGCGGCCAGACTGGCAACATGGATGAGGGATTATCCCCGTGCCCACCGGGTCGCCGGTCGGCCCCTCACCCGGCGTCACCCGTGAGCCTCAGAGCCAGCCCTGGAGTTCGCGTGCCACCACGGTCTCCAGCACCCGCATGCCCTCCGGGCTGTCGTTCAGGCAGGGGATCGCGGCGAACTTTTCGCCGCCTGCCTCGTGGAAGAACTCGCCGTTCTGGATGGCAATCTCCTCCAGCGTCTCGACGCAGTCGGCGACGAAACCGGGCGTCACGACCGCCAGGCGCTTCACGCCGTTGCGGGCGAGTTCCTTCACCGTCTCGTCGGTGTAGGGCTGCAGCCAGGGCTGGCTGCCGAAGCGCGACTGGAAGGTGATGCGGAGCCGATCCTCCGACCAGCCCAGGCGCTCGCGCAGCAGGCGCGCCGTCTTGTGACAGTGACAATGGTACGGGTCGCCCTTGAGCAGATACGACTGCGGAAGCCCGTGGAACGAGGCAAGGACCACTTCCGGCTCGAAGTCGAGGCTCTCGAGATGCCGGGTGAGCGAGGTCGCCAGCGCGTCGATGTAGACCGGATCGTCGTGCCACGGCGCCGCCGTGCGCAGCGCCGGCTGCCAGCGCATCTTCGAGAACGCCTCGAAGACCTTGTCGTTGACGGTGGCCGTGGTCGATGCGGCGTACTGCGGATAGAGCGGCACCACGAGGATCTTCTCGCAGCCCTGCTCCTGGAGCGCCGCGAGACGCTCCGCGATCGGCGGCTTGCCGTAGCGCATGGCCCAGTCGACGACGATCCGATCGTCGGTGCCGGCGAAGGCCTCGGCGAGGAGGTCCGCCTGCGCCCGCGTGGTCGTCTTCAGCGGCGACTCGTTGCGCTCGCGGTTCCAGATCGCCTCGTAGGCCTCGCCCGACTTCTTCGGACGCGTCGTCAGGATGATGAGGTTGAGGATCGGCCACCAGACGAGCCGCGGCACCTCGATGACCCGCGGGTCAGAGAGAAACTCCTTCAGATAACGGCGCATCGACCAGTAGTCGGTGGCCTCCGGCGTGCCGAGATTGACGATCAGGACGCCGACCCGACCGAAGCGGACCGGCGGATGATCGGCCGGCAGGACGGTCGCAACGTGTGGACGGCGGAATTCGGACTGGTCGTTCATGACGCCTCGACAGGTCTGGGGGCCGCGCGGAGACCGCGGTCATCTTCCGTAGACGGTTCTAATGCATCTTGCCCACCCGTCCACCGCGACCGCCCCCGTGGCCCATCGGCGCGGTCCCCGCAAGCCGCGCCGTTGCGGCTCGCGTCCGGCGGCCAACGGTGGCACTGTTGCAGGACTTGCACCGGGCGGCGATCGATCGGGGACAGTCATGAGGACGTCGAGCCTGTTGGCGATTTTGCGGACCGGCCTGGGCTGGGGCCTGGCGGGAATCCTGCTCGCCGCCGCGATCCCTGCCGTCGCCGAGCCTGCTGGAGGCTTTTCGCTCGTCGTCGTCAACGACATCGACCAGATGACCAGCGACACCAGCCGCGGCGGCCTTGACAGGGTGGCCGCGGTGATCGCGGGCGAACGCGCCTCGAAAGAAGACGTCCTGGTCGTCCATGCCGGCGATGCGCTGTCGCCGTCGATCATGTCGAGCATCGACCGCGGCGCGCACATGGTCGATCTGCTGAACCGGATCGGCCTCGACGTCTTCGTGCCCGGCAATCACGAGTTCGACTTCGGCAAGGAGGTCTTCCTGGAGCGGATGGCCGCACTCGACGCGACGAAGCTCGCCGCCAACCTGCGCGACCCCGAGGGCGCGCCGATCGGCGGGTTCGAGGATCACGTGATCCGCGAGATCTCCGGCGTCAAAGTGGGCATCCTCGGCGTCATCGGCGACCGGGCGCGCATCGTGTCCACCACCGGCGACCTCGTCTTCTCCCCGACCATCCAGACCGCGTTCGAAGAAGCCCGATTCCTGCGCAGCGAGGGAGCCGAGTTCATCGTGGCCGTCGTGCACGACAACATTTCCCGCGACCTTCTGCTCGCCCGCTCGGGCGCCTTCGATGTGGTGGTCTCGGGCGACGACCACGTGCTGACGGTCACCTACGACGGCCGCTCCGCGCTGGTGGAATCGCGCGAACAGGGCGAGCTGATCGCCATCGTCGACGTGGCATTCGACGTGGGCGAGCGCAACGGCAGCCGCACCGTCTCCTGGGAGCCGTCGTTCCGCATCGTCGACACCGCCTCGTTGGCACCGGACCCGGCCATCTCGGAGCAGGTGCAGACCTATCTGGCGAGCCTCGATGCGGCACTGGACGAGCCGATCTGCACGCTGCAGGCGGAGCTCGACAGCCGGCGCGCGACCGTCAGGACCCGGGAATCCGCGTTCGGCAACATCGTGGCCGACGCGCTCCTGGCCGCGACGGACGCCGACGTCGCGATCACCAACGGCGGCAGCATCCGCGGCGACCGGGTCTATCCGTCGGGTACGCCGTTCACGCGCCGCAACCTGATGACCGAGCTGCCGTTCGCCAACACCGTCGTGCTGATCGAAATTACCGGCACCGACCTCGTGCGCGCGCTGGAGAACGGCTTTTCCCTCGTCGACAGCGGCTCGGGGCGCTTTCCGCAGATCGCCGGCATGGACATCGAGGTGGATCTGTCCCGCGCGTCCGGCTCGCGGGTAGCCGCGGTCACCATAGCCGGCGAACCGCTCGAGCCCGGCCGGCTCTACAAGCTGGCGACGAACGATTTCCTGGCCCGGGGCGGCGACGGCTATTCGGCGCTGCGCAGCTCCGAGATCATCATCGATGCCCGCGACGGCGACCTGCTGGTGAACGTGGTGGCCGACTATCTCAAGGGCCGGCCCCGCTTCGCACCGGCGACCGACGGACGCATCAAGCTGCTCTGACGCCACTACCAGACGGTTGCGGGCGCCGCGCCGCCGAGGACCTCGTCGAGGCGTCGCCGGGTCGCCGGTGTCGTCGTCGCCGGCAGGCGGTCGACGGGGAAGAACCCGGCCTCGAGGATTTCCGCATTCGGCACGCGCGCCGGCGCCGGCTGGTGCGCATCGCGGGTGACGAACAGCAGGACATGGTCGCGACGGTCGAGCGCCTCGTTGAAGTAGACACCGAACAACTGCGCCGGGGAGGCGAGTTCCAGGTTGCCCTCCTCCCTCAGCTCGCGCGTGACGGCATCATGGGCGGATTCGCCGGGGTCGACGCCACCGCCCGGCAGATGGAAGCCTGGCAGATAGCTGTGGCGCACCAGAAAGACCTCGTCCCGCGCCGTCAGCACCATGCCCTTCACCCCGAGCGAAACACCCGTGCTCAACCGGTGGCGCACTCTGAGAATGGCCTTGCCAGCAAAGGAATGAAGTCGCCAACTCAGCAAGGCGCCCGGCCCTCCTGCGGACGACCAGAATGCCCGGGGCCGCAGGCAACCGGCGTCGGTCACGTTCATGAACGGTACTCCGCTACGTGGACGCTCGCCGGCGGCCGCGGCCCAATCGACGCCGATTGCTGCCTTCCGATTCCGGGGCCGGACCAGGCCAGCGTCCTCGACTTGATGACCGATTGACGGCTACCCTGCTCTTGGCATGCGGGCGACGGTCCCGGAACCATCGCACCCGACGCTGGGTTCACGTGCTCCAGGAATAAATCCCATCGTCCCGACTTGAGGAACCCTCTCTTGAAGACATGGCCCATCGCGCTTGCGCTTGTCCTCATCACACCACCTGTCTTGGCCGAGTCCGTGTCCGTCGACACCATCCTCCGTACCACGGAGACGGCATCGGGTAAGCCGATCACGGTGCCGGCGAATCCCGAGCTTGCTGTCAGCACCTACGAGATCGGCCCGCACACGCGCCTCGCGCTCCACAAGCATCCTTATGCGCGGTACGCCTACGTCCTGAGCGGCGCCATCACGGTCGAGGTCCGCGGCGGTGAGAGGCATCACTACGTGGCGGGCGATGTCATCGTCGAGGTGATCGACGAGTGGCACTCCGGGGTCACGGAGGACGCGCCGGTCAAGCTCCTGGTGATCGATCAGGCCCCGCCCGGCCAATCCAACACCATCCTGTGGGACAGGGACGCGCCGAAGTGACGTCTGAAATGAGCTCTCTCTACACACTCGCCCACCTGTCTGACCCGCACCTTGGGCCTCTCCCGCAGCCGAGAATGCGCGAACTGGCGTCGAAGCGGATGATCGGGTTCGTCAACTGGCAGCGCAACCGGGTGAAGCTCCACCTGGAGGAACCGCTGGTCCGGTTGATGGACGATCTGCTTTCCAACGAGCCCGACCACATCGCGGTGACGGGCGACCTCGTCAATCTGGCGCTCAAGGCGGAGCTGCAGCCGGCCCGGGAGTGGCTGGCGGCACTCGGCAACCATGACGACGTGTCGGTCATCCCCGGCAACCACGACGCCTACGTGCCGGGCGCATTGAAGCGGGCCTGGAAGGCGTGGTCCGACTACATGACGGACGACGAACGCCCGCTTTCGAGTGCCGGCGAGCGGTTTCCGTTCATCCGCCGCCGCGGACCGCTCGGGATCGTCGGGACATCGAGCGCCGTCGCCACGGGTCCGTTCATGGCCACCGGCTCGTTCGGGGCCATCCAGGCCCAGCTGCTGCACGACAGCCTCAGGAAGCTCGGGCATCACGGTGCATTCCGCGTGGTGCTGATCCACCACCCGCCGATCCACAACTCCACCGCCTGGCACAAGCGCCTGCTCGGCGGATCGCGCTTTCGCGCCGTCATCCGCGAGGCCGGGGCCGAACTGGTCCTGCATGGCCATACCCACAAGCGGTCGATCAACTGGATCGACGACGTGCCGGTCATCGGCGTGCCCGCCGCCTCGAACGCCGCGCACCGCCACGGCTCGGCGTTCAACCTGTTCCGGATTTCGGGCGAGGCCGGGAAATGGGACTGCGAAATGATCGAACGGGGCCTGACGGGTCCGACAGAGCCGGTGCGCGAAATCGACCGGCGGTTTCTCTATAAGGATGGCCGGATCCAGGGCGCGCCGACAACGTCTGGCGCGAAGGCCGCCGAAACCGATGCCCGCGAGGCCTGACCGATGACCGACACCCCTCTTCCACCGAGCGCCCAGCGGGTGCTCGATGCCGCGGAAGTCGCCGGACTGACCATCGAGGTTCGCGAAATGCCCGCCTCCACGCGGACCGCCCAAGAGGCGGCCGAAGCGTGCGGAACCGGCGTGGGGCAGATCGTCAAGTCACTGGTGTTTCGCGGTCGCGACAGCGGGGCGCCCTACCTGCTTCTCGTCTCGGGCTCGAACAGGGTCGACGAGAAAGCGGTTGCCGGTCAGATCGGTGAGAAGATCGAGCGGCCCGACGCGCGCTACGTCCGCGAAGAGACGGGGTACGCGATCGGCGGCATTCCGCCAATCGGCCACCGGGCCGGGCTGGCGGTGTTCATCGACGCCGACCTTCTGGCGCACGATGTGGTCTGGGCCGCGGCGGGGACGCCGCAGGCCGTGTTTGCCGTCGACCCGGCGGCCCTGAAGGCCGCAACGGGTGCGACGGTTCTGGCGATGCGCAAGTAGCGCGCAGAGCGCCGTTCAAACACGGTACGTCTGGACCTTGGTGGCACGCAGTCCTGCGAGACCGTGGCGGTCGATCAGCGAATTCCACGACAGGAATTCCTCGACCGTCAACGTGTAGCGCTCGCAGGCCTCTTCGAGTGACAGAAGTCCGCCGCGTACGGCGGCCACCACCTCCGCCTTGCGACGGATGACCCATCGCTTGGTGTTCGGCGGCGGAAGATCTGCCAGCGTCAAAGGCGTCCCGTCAGGGCCAATGACATACCGGTAACGCGGTGAAATATGTTCGGTCATTCGACTCTCGTACTCACACAAACCTGACCCAACTGAGTGTCGATATGACCTGCACCTCTTTAAAAATCAGCTAAGCCGTCGCTAAGGAAACGGTAACGATAACTAATACTTACTGAGGAGACCGGAGAGCGCGCGCCAAGGCATGCAATGGCCGCCCCGTCCAGGGCGCGACGCCCCCTTCCCTTCGCACCGTCTTTCGACAGCCCCGCGCATCCGCTATGACAGGCAAGCAACGTCGGAGACGTTGTCCGACATGCGGGCTTTGCGCGGACCGAATTGATGCTTATGTGCTGGGTCTGACGGCCGGAATGCGCCGGTTTCCATGCCCGCAAGCGCCGTTCGACCGGTTGCAGTCAGCGGGGACGGCGGGATGGCGTGATCTCCGGCACCCCAATTCTGCCGGGAGCCGGGCGGTCGTCGACCAAGACGCCGACATCCGGTTGTCGGAGCTGCATCCGGATGGTCCGGACGGCAATGACCGAGCAAAGTTTCTGCGCGGTTCGCGAGAGATCCGGCGCAGCCTGATCGAGAAATACGGGTTCGTGAACATGACGAACAGTTTGGATCTGCCGGGCCGCCCCGAGGACACCCGCATCGTGGTCGCGATGTCGGGCGGCGTCGATTCGTCCGTGGTCGCCGCCTTGCTGGCGCGCGAGGGCTACGACGTGGTCGGCGTCACGCTGCAGCTCTACGACCATGGCGCAGCCACGCACCGCAAGGGCGCCTGCTGCGCCGGCCAGGACATCCACGACGCGCGCCGTGTCGCCGAGACCCTCGGGATCCCGCATTACGTGCTGAACTACGAGGACCGATTCCGCGAGAGCGTCATCGAGCGCTTCGCCGATTCCTACCTGCACGGCGAAACGCCGGTGCCGTGCGTGTCGTGCAATCAGAGCGTCAAGTTCTCCGATCTCCTCGACACCGCGAAGACGCTGGATGCGGCGGCGCTGGCGACGGGCCACTACGTCGACAGCCGTGCCAACGGTGCGCACCGCGCGCTGTTCCGTCCCAAGGACGCCGATCGGGACCAGAGCTATTTCCTCTACGCGACGACCCAGGAGCAGCTCGACTATCTCCGCTTCCCGCTTGGCCGGATGACAAAGCCGGAGACGCGTCGCCTGGCTGCCGAACTCGGGCTGCCCGTTGCCGACAAGGCGGACAGTCAGGATATCTGCTTCGTTCCCACCGGCGGCTACGCCGACGTGATCGAGCGGCTGCGGCCCGGCGCCGTGATGCCCGGCGACATCGTCCACATCGACGGCCGTGTGATGGGGCGCCACGAAGGCATCATCCGCTACACTGTCGGCCAGCGCAGGGGCCTCGGCCTTGCCGTCGGCGAACCGCTTTTCGTCGTCGGTCTCGATGCCGACACGCACCGGGTGATCGTCGGCCCCAAGAGCGCCCTGGAGACGCACCGTGTGTATCTGCGCGAGGTGAACTGGCTCGGCGACGCGCCCCTCGCCCAGGCCGTCGCCGAGGGCATGGAAGTCTACGCCCGCGTGCGCTCGACCCGGCCGCCGGTCGCGGCCCAGCTGATCGAGGAAAACGGGCGTCTCGCCGTTGAGCTGATGACGCCTGAGTCGGGCGTCGCTCCGGGCCAAGCCTGCGTCTTCTACGAGGCCCCGGACGGAGTGTCGCGCGTGCTGGGCGGCGGCGTGATCGAACGCGCCCCCACCGAGGCGTCGCGGTTGGCGGCCGGCGCCATGGCCTACGTGACCTGAAGACTGGAACGCTCCGCCGCCTCTTCGGTTTCCCTTACGCAATCCGCCACATGTTCACTCAAGGACCCGACGCATGACCGACCCCGACCGCCGCCCCGTCTTCGCCCGCAGCGCATCTCCCGTCGCCGCCGGCGCCGGGGGCCGTGAGGTCGCGATCGACGGCGACATGGTGCGCAGCGCCTACGCCCGCTGGGCGCCCGTCTACACGCTGCTGGCAGCCCCCACCGCGCTCGGCCGCAAGGCGGCGGTGGCCAAGGTGAATTCCATCGGCGGCCACTTCCTGGAAGCCGGCGTCGGCACCGGCCTCGCCCTTCCCGACTACACCTCGAACGTCACCATCACCGGCGTGGACCTCTCCCACGACATGCTGGTGCGGGCCAACGAGAAGATCGAGAAGGAGCGGCTCAGGAACGTCACCGGCGTCCACGAGATGGACCTGACGAACCTCGCGTTTGCCGACGGTGCGTTCGACGGAACCGTCTGCATGTTCACGATCACCGCGGTTCCGGACGCCGCCCGCGTCATGGACGAGCTCGCCCGCGTCGTGCGTCCGGGCGGCCACGTGGTGATCTGCAGCCACTTCCGCGCCGAGCGGTTCCCGTGGACCGTCACGGACCGGATCCTCACCCCCTTCGCCACCCGGCTGGGCTGGAACCCGTCCATGAAGATCGACGGCGTGCTCGGCTGCGACCAGCTCGAGCTGGTGTCGCGGGAAGACGCCAAGCCGGCCGGCCTGTTCGACTTGCTCACGTTCCGCAAGCGGTAGCGCGTTCCGGAGCGGACGGGGATCGCCTCGCGGCAGGCGAACCCGACCCGACACACGCCTGGACCGGACCGCACCTTGGCCAAAGGCGGGGCCGCTCGACGGATCAGGCCACACGGTCCGATCCGGACGACGTGATTTTCAGACCTCGCGACAGCGCCCCGCCAGTCGTGGGCTGCCCTTGCCGATTCGCCGGTCGGTCGCCATTGCGCCGCCGATCGCCCCCCTCACCCCTCTCGCCGATCGGCCGAGAACGGCCCCACCGCCGCGGTCGAACCGCGCCGGCCCGGGAACATCCACAGGGGTGTGCCGGCGCCTTGACAAGCGGGCAGCTGATCGCCTTATTAGCGCCGCACGACACGCTGGCCCAGCCGCGGTCGCGCATCTATCGGTCCAGGACCAAGTGAGAAGTGCGGGCGGCCAGCCGCCTGCGGACACGACGACCTGACCGGCCCCCTTGGGGCGGAGTAGCTCAGTTGGTTAGAGCAGCGGAATCATAATCCGCGTGTCGGGGGTTCGAGTCCCTCCTCCGCTACCAAAAATTCCTTCCTCGGTGACAGACGGTATCGCATCCGGCACGGAAGCTCCGTGACCGGTCGCGGTGCATTTGCATGTGCCGCAAAGAGCGCCGCGTCGCATGGAGGGTGGCGAGCACCCCGGATCATCGCGTCCACGGCTTCCGGCTGATCCCGATCAGACGGCGGATGGTCGCGCCGAGGTCCTCGTCCGAAACCGTCTCGGGCAGATCCACCGGCTCGAAGCCCCTGAGAGGCTCGAAACCGCCACGCCCGACGTACCTGGAAGGCTCGACGGAGATGCGCCCGCCTTTGAGCATCAGGCGAACATGGCCCACGCCGCTATAGAGCGCGCCGTGCGTCTTCACACCGGCACGGGCCTTGAACCGATCGACCAAGATGCTTGCCGGCAACCCTGTCGAATAGGCATCAACGCGGTTCCAGTCAGGGTGGTCTGGACCGATGAAGCGGCTGGCCAGAAGTGCTTCGCGTGCGGCTGCGCCGAGACAAACGTCATCCAGGTCGGGCGGATAATCGGCGTCGATTCCGTCAGGGTCGAGCTGGGAGGCCCCGTAAACGGCCCAGGAGTGGATCCGGTAAAATTTCTTGAAAGCGGTAACGCTGGCTTTTTTCCGCACTTCAGGGGGCGCGCCATTGCGCTGATCTCGGATTGTCATCGGACCACGCTCGCCCAGTGTCACCGCCAGCCCCCGGGTCATCGCGTCCACGGCTTCCGGCTGATCCCGATCAGCCGGCGGATGGTCGCGCCGAGCTCCTCGTCTGAAACGGTGTCGGGCAACTCCACCGGCTCGGCACCCCTGATCGGACCGAACCCTCCCCGGCCCTCGTACTTCCAGGGCATCAGGCTGATGATCCCATCCGTCAGCGTCAGACATACTAGGCCGACGCCGCTGTAGAGCGCTCCGTGGGTCTTCACACCGGCGCGCGCCTTGAAGCGTTCAAGCAGCCGATCACCCTTCTCACGGCTCCAGAAGGCATCGACACGTTTCCAGTCCGGGTGATCGGGACCAATGAACCGGCTGGCCAGGAGCGCCTCGCGAGCAGCCGTACCGAGACTCGCGTCGTCCAGATCGGGCGGATGGTCGGCATCGATCCCGTCGGGGTCGAGAAGCAACGCTCGGTAGACCGCCCAGGAATGGATCCGATAGAACTTCCGGAAAGCAACGACGCCTGCCTCTTTCCGTTCTTTGGGAGGAGGCGGATTGAAGGACTCGCGCATCGTCATCGGACGAACATTACCTCCATCTCCACACCGAAGCGCTCGGCATAGGCCCGGGCACGGTTGATCTCAGCGATCTGCATTGCTGTGGTTCCAAACGGTATCGCTACAGCAAGTCGCCGGCGCTCAATTTCGCTCACCTTAATCGTATACTCTTTAACGATATGACCATCGAATGTATGTGCGCGATCTATGTAGCTCCTGAGCGTGATGAAAACTCGCCTCGGCTGGTGCACGTAGCCAAGGGCTCGCGTGTCTAGCGTTTTTGCGCTTGTCGCCGCGCCTTTGACCTTGTCGAAAAAGTCGAACGTCTTGAAGTTCGGGGCCTGTTGCTCGATCCAATCCCCGAGATCGCCGCGCTCCGCCAAATGCCGCTCCCAGGGGCCGCCCTGATCCTTGATCCCCTTGCCCCATACGATGCCGGGATTGTCTATCCGCTGCCAGTCCGCGTCGGGCGACAGCGCCCGGGCCCGACCGGCAAGGTTCGCAAACGTCCAACCGGTCGCATTGTCACCGAGATCCGCACTGCGGCCGAAGCGCCCGAGAAGCCGGGCTGTGAGCCCCTTCGCCGCTGTGCGTGCCGAGAGAACAGTCGTCAGCCCGTAGAGCGCCGCCGACGCGCGGAGATAACTGCGCTCGCGATAGGCGTCCTCGACATCCGCCCGCGTGGCGTAGCCGCGCCGGTACGCCTGGTCGAGCGCCGACGGACGCGCCTCGATCGCTCTGACGTAGTCGAGCAATCCACGCGCCAGAGCCGGTGCATCCGCCAAAGCCGATGCAAGACCCTTGGCCCAGGAACCGGCGTCTCCGACTAGTGCGTCCCGGCGTGTGCGCTCGCTCTCCGCGAGGCCGACCAACTGATCCCTGACGAGGAGATAGGCGAGTTCCGCGGCCTCGCCCCCGACATCCACAAGCCAGGCCAGGGCGTCGAGCAGCGCCCGCAAATCGCCCACCGAGGGGACGAACTCGGCAACGAAGTCCACGGCCGCGTCGAATGCGCCTTCGAGTATGGCCAGGTCGACTGCCCGGCCGTAGCTGCCGTCGATGATGGGACGCCAATCCGCCTCGTCGACCAGCACCGGTTCGGCGATGCAGCGACAGTTCGGGGCCTCGCCGGGGTGACCGCCCTCCGGCGGC
Organism: Amorphus suaedae; assembly: GCF_053629675.1. Lineage (NCBI taxonomy): Bacteria > Pseudomonadati > Pseudomonadota > Alphaproteobacteria > Hyphomicrobiales > Amorphaceae > Amorphus > Amorphus suaedae. The sequence goes on from NZ_JBRJIT010000001.1 coordinate 1,205,288, forward strand.
TCATCCCAGAAGAAGACCTGGTCGTCGTGAGCCGCGTGAAGCGGCCGCACCAGCCTGTCGTCGCGGCTTCGCCAGACATATCGGTCTATCCCGAGTGCGTGCTGGCGCTCGGCGTTGATCCGCCCGGCGAACCGCCGCGTCAGCTGTTCTTCCAAGAGATCGAGCGCCGCCGCCCGGCGCTCGGGCTCGCCGTCCCAGACGTCCGCGATGCGGAGGGCTCGTTGCTTCCACTCCGCCAGCACGTCGTTGCGCGCGGCCGAAATCTCGGGAAGGTCACCTTCCGAAAGGTCGAGAGCGCGCAGCGCTGCCAGAAGCATCCGGCTGTTGGCCTCGGCCTCAGACGTCAGGCGCGCGGCGAACCTTGCGCGGTCGGAGGCAAGGTCTACACCCTTGGCCACCAACCAATGGCTTCTAGCCGCATGACAGTGGAGGCGGATTGCCGCCATCTCCATCTGCAGGCTCAGAAGCTTCCCATCCTCCACCCGCATCGCCATCTCATGCTCCGTTCACCGAACGAAGTATGCGGGTCCTGGAGAGAGGGAGGATAAACTGGCCGCCCATCGCAGGGGCTGCAGAAAGGCGCTCGGCGGCTGGCCTAACTGTACTGGATGAGAACTTCAGGCGGTTTGGGGCGCCATTCGGGAAGCAGCCCTCTGCCAAGCCGGCGCATACGATCTCATATACTCCGAGAGCGAACCCGCTGGTGCTTGCGCCTGCTGCCATGACGCCTGCCGGAGCGTCACGATGGACACCCCTGTCATCGCGTCCACGGCTTCCGGCTGATCCCGATCAGCCGTCGGATGGTCGCGCCGAGTTCCTCGTCTGAAACCGTCTCGGGCAGCTCGACCGGCTCGGCGCCCCTGAGCGGGCCGAACCCTCCCCGGCCCTCGTACTTCCAGGGCATCAGGCTGATAATCCCATCCTTCAGCGTCAGGCTGACATTCCCGACGCCGCTGTAGAGCGCTCCGTTGGTTTTCACTCCTGCTCGCGTTCTCGGGCGTTCTTCCAAAACGCGCAGCTCCTCGCGGTTAAAAAACGCGCGAACACGGTCCCAATCCTGGTGATCCGGACCAATGAAGCGGCTGGCAAGGAGCGCTTCATGGGCAGCCGCGCCGAGCTGAGCGTCGTCCAGATCGGGCGGATGGTCCGCGTCGATCCCGTCCGGATCCAGCTTGCTGGCTCGATACACCGCCCAGGAATGGATCCGATAGAACTTCTTGAAGGCAGTAACACGCGCCTCTTTTCGCTCGGCAGGAGCGGGCGGCTTGAAGGGCTCGCGCATCGTCATCGGACGAACATTACCTCTCGCTCCATGCGTGAAGCGTGACCGGCGGCCCCAGGGTCATCGCGTCCACGGCTTCCGGCTGATCCCGATCAGCCGGCGGATGGTTGCACCGAGTTCCTCGTCTGAAACCGTCTCGGGCAGCTCCACTGGCTCGAAGCCCCTGAGAGGCTCGAAACCGCCACGCCCGACGTACTTCCAGGGCATCAAGGTGATAGATCCATCCTTCAGCATCAGGCTGACGCTCCCGACGCCGCTATAGAGCGCTCCGTGGGTCTTCACGCCGGCGCGCGCCTTGAGGCGTTCAAGCTGACGATCGTAATATTCACGGCTCAAGAACGCCCGTACTCGATTCCAGTCCGGATGATCGGGGCTGATGAAGCGGCTGGCGAGAAGTGCTTCGCGCGAGGCTGCGCCGAGACCTGGATCGTTCAGATCGGCAGGGTGATCGGCATCGATACCGTCAGGGTCCAGTTTTAAAGCCCCGTAAACAGCCCACGAGCTGATCTGGTAGAATTTCTTGAAGGCAGTGACGCAGGCTTCTTTGCGATCTTCGGGGGGTGGGGGATTGCTTTCCCTTTGGATTGTCATCGGACGAATGTCGCTTTTATTGCGATGCCGAGGCTTTCGGGTGCGGTAACCAGGAGCTCCGTCATCGCGTCCACGGCTTCCGGCTGATCCCGATCAGCCGGCGGATGGTCGCGCCCAGTTCCTCGTCCGAAGCCGTCTCTGGTAACTCCACCGGCTCGGCCCCCCTGAGCGGGCCGAACCCTCCCCGGCCCTCGTACTTCCAGGGCATCAGGCTGATCATTCCATCCTTCAGCGTCAGGCTGACATTCCCAACGCCGCTGTAGAGCGCTCCGTTGGTTTTCACTCCTGCCCGCACTCTCAGGCGTTCTTCCAAAACGCGCAGCTCCTCGCGGTTTAAAAACGCGCGAACACGGTCCCAATCCTGGTGATCCGGACCAATGAAGCGGCTGGCGAGGAGCGCTTCATGGGCAGCCGCGCCGAGCTGAGCGTCGTCCAGATCGGGCGGATGGTCCGCGTCGATCCCGTCCGGATCCAGCCTACTGGCTCGGTAAACCGCCCAGGAATGGATCCGATAGAACTTCCGGAAAGCAACGACGCCCGCCTCTTTCCGTTCTTTGGGGGGAGGCGGATTGAAGGGCTTGCGATCGATCATCGGACGAACGTCACCTCCATCATCCGCCCAAGACGGCCTTTTGGCTCAGCTGCGTTCGATCTTCGCTGGTCGTCGTCGGGGCGGTCCGTCTCAAGCGGTTGTTGCCAACACCCCGTCCGGAAGTACTGTCACGCTTGAACTTGCAACCGTACAAGGAAGCAGTTGGAAGACTTGCCGCCTCCCAATGACGAACAGTGCCACAGACCAGGCCGTGCTACCATTCGTCGTTGCATTCAGTCGTCGCCCGGCAGCCGCCGGTCCGCAGACCTCCGGAGAGACATGACAGACAGCAAGAGCCCGATTGCTCCGGGCGACTACGCCGCCATGGTTGGCCAGGAGGTCGGCCTGTCCCGGTGGTTCGACGTCACGCAGGAACAGATCGATCAGTTCGCGGCGTGCACCGGCGACCGCCAGTACATCCACACCGACCCGGAACGCGCCAAGGCGACGCCGTTCGGCGGCACCATCGCCCACGGCTTCCTGACGCTCTCGTTGCTCTCGGAAATGCTGCGCGACATCCCGCCGCTCACCGGCGTCGCCATGTCGGTCAACTACGGCATGAACCGGATGCGGTTCCTGTCGCCGGTTCCGTCCGGCAGCCGCGTGCGCGGCCGCTTCGTCCTGCAGGCCTTCGAGGTCCTCTCGACCGCGCAGGTGCAGGCGACGCTGGCCGTCACCATTGAGATCGAGGGGCATCCGAAGCCGGCGCTGGCGGCGGAGTGGCTCGTCCGCCACCACCTCGCCGCCTCCGCCTGAGACCGGATGCCTGATGGGGGCCGTGCGCGGATCAGCCCGCGTCGCGCTCCACGATCACCGCAATGCCCTGCCCGCCGCCGATGCACATGGTGGCGAGACCATAGCGCCCACCGACGCGGCGGAGCTCATAGAGCAGCTTCACGAGGATGATGGCTCCGGTGGCGCCGATCGGATGGCCGAGCGCGATCGCGCCGCCGTTGGGATTGGTCCGCTCCTCGGGAAAGCCAAGATCCCGGGCAACCGCGCAGGCCTGCACCGCGAACGCCTCGTTGGACTCGATGACGTCCATGTCTGCGATGGTCAGTCCGGCCCGGGCAAGCGCCGACTTCACCGCCGGAATGGGGCCAAGCCCCATCCGCGTCGGGTCGACGCCGGCGTGCCCGTAAGCGACGAGCCGGCCGAGCGGCGCCAGGCCCTTTTGCCTGGCGACCTCCGCCTCCACCAACACCACCGCAGCCGCCCCGTCGTTGACGCCGGACGCGTTGCCGGCAGTCACCGATCCGTCGGCCCGGAAGGCGGGACGCAACTTGGCCAGCGATGTCATGTCCGTCCCTTCGCGCACGTGCTCGTCGACCGCGAACGGCGTAGAATCACCCCGCCGCATCGTGTCCACCGGCAGGATCTGCTCCACGAAACGTCCCTCGGCGATGGCGCGCGCTGCACGGCGGTGGCTTTCCATCGCGAAAGCGTCCTGTACCTCGCGGCCGATGTCGTAGTCGCCCGCCACGTTCTCCGCAGTCACGCCCATGTGCCCCTCGCCGAACGGACCGTGGAGCGTGGCAACCAGCACGTCGGTGAGCTCGGCGTCGCCCATCCGCTTGCCGAAGCGTACGTCCTCGGAGGCGAAGGGCGCGCGGCTCATGGACTCCGCGCCGCCGGCGAGCGCCACGTCGGCGTCGCCCAGCAGGATCATCTGCGCCGCGCTCACGACCGCCTGCAGGCCGCTGCCGCACAGCCGGTTGAGGGTCAGCGCCGGCACCGAGGCCGGAACGCCCGCCTCGACCGCCGCGACCCGCGCGAGATAGGCATCCCGGGCGTCGGTGTGGATGACGTTTCCGAACACCGAATGCTGGATCTCGCCGGCTTCGAGCGTGCTGCGGGCGATCGCCTCGCGCGCCACCTGGGCCGCGAGCGTGGTGGGCGGCACCGCCCGCAACGCCCCGCCGAAGGTTCCGATGGCCGTGCGCACGCCCGACGCGATGACGACGGATCTCTCCATGAGTCTCCCTTCCCGCTCTTGGTCAGCCGGCGTCTGCGCCGAGGGCGGACGCGGTCAGCTTCTCTGCCTGTTCGAAGCCGGAGTTGAGCACATGTTCCCCCGTCCGGTCACAGATCTCGTCGAAGCGCGCCGCCACCGTGTCGGGCGACAGCTCGTCGCCGGCGAGCACGATGCCGTCCGTCTCGGTGATGTGGACCCGCGCGAAGACGCCGGCGCCGGCCGACAGGATCACCCGCGACGGCGCCTCCCGGGAGACGAGGAAGAGGACGCCGGGCGCCACGGCTTCCGGCACCAGCAGTCGCTCGGCGTCCGGGCTGAGCAGCCCCTCGGTCATCTTGGTCGCGGCGCTCGGCATGATGCAGTTGACCTTGATGCCGCTGCGCTCGCCTTCCAGGTGGAGGACGTTCATGAGCCCGATCATCGAGGCCTTGGCGGCGGCGTAGTTCGCCTGCCCGAAAATGCCGTACATGCCCGACGACGACGTGGTGAACACCACGCGGCCGTACTGCTGCGCGCGCATCGCCGGCCAGACCGCCTTGGACAGGTGCACCGAGCCCATCAGGTGGACGTCCATGACCGCGCGGAAGTCGTCGAGGTCCAGCTTCGCGAAGGTCCGGTCCCGCAGGATGCCGGCGTTGGCGATGGCGATATCGACGCGCCCCCAGTCGGCGAGGACCTTGGCGACCATCGCCTCCACCTGCGCGAAGTCAGAGACGTCGACCTTGAACGCCTTCGCCTGCCCTCCGCGATCGCGGATCGCCGCGGCGGTGGTGTCCGCATCCTCGCCGAGATCGGCGATGACCACGCGTGCCCCGCGTTCGGCCAATGCCATCGCATAGCCGCGGCCAAGGCCCCGCCCCCCTCCGGTCACGATCGCGACCTGATCCTCGAACGTCATTGCCATGTCTGTGGTGAACCCGCGCTGATGATGAGATGGCGGTGGCCCGATCGCCGGTTCCGCCGCTTGTCGCCACCATACCTAGCCCCGGCCGCGCCGTCGCAAGGAGACGAAAGTCTCTTCAAGGTGATAAGCAGCCGTGATCACTCGGAAGCAATCGCCCAAATTTCGCTGGGACAGCACCCTCATGACGGTCGTTCGGCGGCGGCCTCGATCAGCGCCTGGCGGAACGTCTGCACCGGCACCATCATCTCGTTCTGCACCGAGGTGACGAAACCAACCTGGATCGGCGGAAGCCGGAGGTCCGGAAGGTCGAGGACGCGCAGCGCCTCCCTCGCCCCTTCCGCCTCCATGGCGAGCCGCGGAATGCACACCAGCAGGCCGACCTGGCGCGCCAGCAGGACGAGCGCGTTCGGATCGGACTCCACTTCCACCACCGGCACGGGGCCGGCGAGGCCGAGGTTGCGGAAGGCCGCCTCGAAGATCACCCGGTTGTTGGAGCCCGCCGACGGGAGGGCCCAGGACCAGGCGAGAAGGTCGGCGGCCGACAGGTCCGTCCGGTCGGCGAGCGGATGGGTGAGGGAGCAGGCGACCACCAGGTCGGTGACCGCCAGCGGCGCAAGACGCAGCACCTCGATCATGTTGCCGGGGAGCCGGTCCCAGTCGACGCGGCCCACGTAGCAGTCGAGGCTGCCGCTCCACAGCGCGTCCAGCATGTCGTTGACCATGCCGGCCCGAACGCTGAGCCGCAGCGGTGCACCGCCGGCTTCGAGCCTGGCGATCGCCGATGGAAGCAGCTGGAACATCACCGCCGGGTTGGTGCCGACCCGCACGACCGGCGGCAGGTCCGCGTGGAGTTCCTCGGCCAGGTGATCGAACGCCGCCAGCCCCGCCCGGGCGCGCTGCAGCGCCAGTTCGCCGGCCGGCGTCAGCGTGACGCCGCGCGCCGAGCGTTCGAACAGGACCACGCCGAGCGCGTATTCCAGGTCCTTCACCATCTGCGAGACCGCCGGCTGGGTCAGCTTGAGGACCCCGCCCACGGCGCGCAACGAGCGATGCGCGTCGACGAGCTCCAGCAGGCGCAGATGACGCAGGCGCAACCGGTCGAGATGCTGGGGGGAGGAAGACATAAGCCCAGCTTATCACGTTCAAGAGACTTTCGACTACTTGTGATAGCCGCAGGGGACTACGAATAGGCGTCTAGGGTGACGCAAGTTCACCCGCCGCACCCTTCGGCCTGCAGCAACTCCGCCCTTCGGCGATCGATTGCCTGGCCCGGACCGCGGCACACGGCACTTTGCCGTGCAAGAAAGGCGTCGTCTGCGGCGCGGGGAGGATCGGATGAGACGCGCCAACGTGGTCTCCGGGCTGATCTTGAGCCTGTTCGGGCTCGCAATGCTGTTCCTGGTCATCCCGTGGCAGATCGACCAGGGGCCCGCCGACATGATGTCGCCGCGCCTCGTCCCTCAGATCATGATGGCCGTGGTCGTCGCGCTGGCGATCCTGCTGACGGCCCTGAACTGGCGCGAGCAGCACGCCGGCGACGATGCGGAGACACCGTCTCCCTTCTCCCGCGACGAGATGTACGCGGTCCTCCGGATCGGCGGTGTCTTCGCCGTTTCTCTCGTCCTGTTCGAGTTCGTCGGGCCGCTTGCCGCGGGATTCGCCCTGGTGACTGGATCGTTGCTGGCGCTTGGTGAGCGCCGGCCGCTCGTTCTTCTCATCATGCCCGCCGGGTTCCTGCTCGCGCTGTGGATCTTGTTCTACAAGCTCCTCGGCACGGCGATCATGTGATCCGGCCATGGAACACCTCCTCCTCGGCTTCCAGGACGTCCTCAATCCGCTGACCCTCTTCTGGGTCGCCTTCGGCGTGACGCTCGGCTACGTCCTCGGCGCGCTGCCCGGCCTCGGCAAGGCGACCGGAGTAGCGGTGTCCATCCCCCTCACCTTCTATCTCAGCCCTCCCGCCGCCCTCGGCATGCTGATCGGCATCGCCAAGGGCAGCGCCGCCGGAAGCGCGGTGTCGGCGATCCTGCTGAACACGCCGGGCGAGCCTTCGTCCGCGCCGACCGCCCTCGACGGCTACCCGCTCGCCCGCCAGGGCAAGGCGCAGAAGGCCCTCAAGATGGGGCTCTACGCGTCGGTGATCGGCGACTTCGTCTCCACCCTGATCCTGATCGGGCTGGCGGCTCCCCTCGCCCGATACGCGCTCCTCATCGGCCCGGTGGAGCTCTGCGCGATCCTGCTGTTCTCGCTGACGTTCATCGGCGGGCTCTCCGGGCGCTCGCTGATCAAGGGGCTGATCGCCGGCGCGCTCGGCGTGTTCTTCGCGACGATCGGGATGGAGACCGAAACCTTCATTCCCCGCATGACCTTCGGCCTGCTGGAACTCGACGACGGCATCTCGCTGGTGCCGATGGCGATCGGCATGCTGGCGGTCGCCGAGATGGTCGTGCAGGCCGGCAACCTCAGGACGCTCGACCACGAGACCGGCAAGATTACCCAGGGAACGCGCCGCGAGGATCGGGTGGTGACCGGGCCTGAGTGGCGGCGCTGCCTGCCGGTGATCGCCCGCGGAACGTTCATCGGGTCCATCGTCGGCATCCTGCCAGGCCTGGGCGCCAGCGTCGGCTCGTTCCTCTCGTACGGCGCCACCCAGCGCGCGTCGAAGACGCCGGAAAAGTTCGGCACCGGGATGATCGAGGGCATCGCCGCGGCCGAAAGCGCCGACAACGCCGTAGTCCCGTCCAGCCTCATCCCGCTGTTCGCGCTCGGCATCCCCGGCAGCGTGATCGCCGCGATCCTTATCGCCGCCTTCATCCTGCACGGGCTGACGCCCGGACCGCTGATGTTCAAGCAGCAGCCGCGTCTCGTCGCCGACGTCTACGCTGCCATGCTCTGCGCCAGCGTGATCCTGCTCGTCATCGGCTACACCGGCCAGCGCGTGTTCGCCCAGATCATCAAGGTCCCGCTGCGCCTGATCATTCCCGGCGTGCTGCTCCTTTGCTGCGTTGGCGCCTACATGGAGACCAACAGCGTCTTTTCGATCTACCTGATGCTGTTCTTCGCGCTCGTCGGCTTCTTCGCGCGGAAGCTCGACTTCTCGTTCGTGACCTTTCTGATCGGCTTCGTGATCGGCCCCAACCTGGAGCTGACCTTCCGACAGTCGCTGCAGATCCTCGATCACCGCGCCGTCAACCTCATCCACCACCCGATCGCGGTCGCTTTCGTCATCCTGACGGTTGCGACCGTGGCGTGGCTGGGTGCCAGCAACTACCGGATGGCGGCCGCAAGGCCCCGCAGAAGACGGGCCGCGGGACGCTCATCCGAAAGCACGACAATCGAAATCTGATGGGAGGAACATCGATGACACGCATGACCAGAAGGGGCGTGGTTGGCGCCCTCGCCGCCCTTTCCCTCGCAGCCGGCCTTGCCCTGCCGGCCAGCGCCGACGACGCCTATCCGACGGGGCCGATCACCATGCTGGTCGGCTACGCGCCGGGCGGGCAGACCGACCTCGTGGCGCGCGCCGCCGCAAAGGTGATGTCGGACCAGCTCGGCGTGCCGATCAACGTGGTCAACAAGCCCGGCGCCGGCGGCGCGGTGGCGGCGCGCGAACTCACCCAGGCGAAGCCGGACGGCTACACGCTGCTCTTCCACTCCAACACCGTGGTCAACTCCGCCCCCTTCATCATGGAACGGGTGGACTTCACGCCGGACGACTTCGAGTACGCCGGCATGATCACCGCCTACCAGGTCGGCCTCGCCACCCAGAAGGACGCCCCCTTCGACACGCTTCCCGAGTTCATCGCCTGGGCGAAGGAGAACCCGGGCTTCAGCTACGGCGCGCTCAGCCCCGAGGCCCGCCTCTACATGGAGGAGATCGCGAAGAAGGAGGGGCTCAAGGCCAACATCGTTCCGCTCAAGGGGGGCAGCGAGATGATCAACGCGATCCTCGGCAACCAGGTCGTCCTCGCCTTCTCGGGCGGGCTGCACAACAAGTACCCCGACCAGATGAAGATGATCAGCGCGCTGACCACCTTCCGCCACCCCTCCGACCCGGACGTGAAGACGATCGAGGAGGACGGGTTCGCGCTCGGCATGGATTCCCGCACCACGCTGTTCCTGCCCAAGGGCACGCCGCGGCCGATCCTCGACAGGCTGGCGGGCGCCCTGGAGGCGGCCCAGACCGACCCGACCTTCAAGAAGGTGACCGAGGCGGCAAGCATTCCGATCATGTACCTGGGCGTCGACGACGCCTACGCGGAGATGCGGAACACCTACGCCAAGAACAAGGAAATCATGAAGGGCGCCGGTCTGGCCGAGTAGGCCGGCCACACGCCGCGGACCGCCCGGTCCGCGGCGCTTTTTGTGTCGATTCAAGAGAGGCCATCATGTTCCAGCCGCTCGAAGGCGTGCGCGTGTTCGATCTCAGCCAGGTCCTCGCCGGGCCGTATGCGACCTACCAGCTGGCGCTGATGGGCGCGGAGATCCTGAAGATCGAGCAGCCGGGAACCGGCGACTGGACCCGCGTCGGAGGCGCCCTTCCGGAACTCGCCGAGCGCCACATGGCCCTGGGATTCCTGACCCACAACGCGGGGAAGAAGTCCGTTACGCTGAACCTCAAGACCCCCGAAGGCCTGGAGATTGCCAGAACGCTCGCGGCAACGGCCGACGTGTTCGTGGAGAACTTCAAGCCCGGCGTCGCGGCCCGCCTGGGCCTCGGCTTCGAGGTGGTGCGGGCACTCAACCCGAAGATCGTCTACTGCTCGATTTCCGCCTACGGCCAGGATGGCCCGCTCAGCCACCGGCCGGCCTACGATCATGTGATCCAGGGCATGTGCGGCATCATGCTCACCACCGGCCAGGCCGGCAGCGGCCCGAACAAGGTCGGCGCGCCCTATGTCGACTACGCCACCGGCATGAATGCCGCGATGGCCATCATGGCCGGACTGCGGGAGGTGGACCGCACCGGCAAGGCGGTGCAGATCGACGTCGCCATGCTCGATACGGCGCTGATGCTGATGGCATCGCTGATGACCCAGCACCTGACGACCGGCTGGAAGCCGGCCCAGTACGGCAACGAGGCGTGGAGCGCGAGCCCCTCCTCCGGCGCCTTCGACACCTCCGACGGCATGCTGATGCTCGCCGCCAACCATGACACGCAGTTTCGCAATCTCTGCCAGGCGATCGGCCGCGGCGACATCCTGCAGGATCCGCGCTGGGCGGAGGAGGCCGTGCGGGGCGAGAATTTCGCCAGCCTGCGCAAGACGCTTCAGGAGACCTTCCTGACCCGTCCGGCGGCTGAATGGGAGGAGATCCTCGACCGCGCCGCGGTCCCGGCTGCCCGGGTCCGCGGGCTCGACGAGGTCATGGCCGAGCCCCAGGTCCATGCCCGGGCCCTCACCAGCGAGATCCGGATCGACGGGCACGAGGGCGGCATCCACGTGCCGACGATGAGCTTCAAGGCGAACGGCGCGAACGCGCACCCCAGCCGCCCTCCGGCGGAATTGGGTGCCGACACGCGCGAGGTGCTCTGCGCCGCGGGCGTCGACCCGGAGCGCATCGCCAAGCTGCGCGCGAAGGGCGTCATCTGATGCGGACTGGCCGCGGCGAGTGTCGATCCGCCCCGGCCAGCCCGCGGAGCACAGGAGCCTCGCGCCCGTCCTCGGACCTAGAGCGAGGCCGAAACGGCGGACGAAACGTCGGCAGTGCCCGTCCTCGCGACCTCCTCGATGATCGTCAGGAAGGCTGCCTGCAGCGGTGCCGGCTTCCAGTCGCGCCGGGTCGTGACGCCGATCTCGCGCGACGTCTCCGGAAGCACCATCGGCAGGGCCGCCAGCAATCCGAGTTCCGCCTCGAACGTGATTTGCCGGCGAGACAGCAATGCCAGCCTGTCCGACTGGACCAGCAGCGCGCGCAGGATCGACAGCGACGAGCACTCGATCAGGCCGAAGTCCGGCAGCTCCTCGCCGAAAAGCACGTCGAAGTGATGCCGGATCGGCGTACCGGCGCGGGTCATCACCCACGGATAGCGGCGCAGGTCGTCCGTCCGGAGATCCGCCCGCCCCGAAAGGGGGTGACCCTTGCGGGCGATCACCGCAAGGCTGTCGCGCAGGAGCGGCCGTTCGGCGAGATCGGATCCCTCGGGGTGTCCGCGCAGGCGCCCGATGATCATGTCGATATCGCCCCGCTTCAGCCGATCGACGAGGCTCTCGTAGTCAAGCTCCGTCACGTCGATCGAACAGCCGGGATAGCGCCGGCACAGTTCGGTGATCGCGGCGGGGAGCAGATCGGCACGGATGAGCGGCAGCGAGCCGATGACCAGCCGCCCGTGACGAAGCCCATGCAGACCGTCGACATCGGCGAACGCCATCTCGATCTCCTTGAAGGCGAGACCGGCAAGACGGGCGAGATCGCGCGCCAGCGGCGTGACGGTGATGCCGAAGCCGTCACTGCGGAACAGGTCGTGGCCGATCAGTCGCTCGAACTGGCGGGCGGCGCGATGCACCGTCGGCTGAGCCACGTGGAGCGCCGCCGCGGCTCCGGAGAAGCCGCCGGCCTTGTCGATCGCCAGCAGGACCTCGAGCTGGGAGAAGGTCACCACGCGCGCCAGGACCGCGGCGCCGCGGCGCCGGCCCGTATCGACCCGCACCTGCATGCGGCGGAGGAGCTCGAGGATCCGCCTCACCCGGAGGACGACGAGCGCGCCTTCCTCCGTCAGGCGCGCCCCGTTGCGTCCGCGTACCAGCAGCCTGGCGCCGAAGATCGCTTCCAGGCGGGTGATCGCCTGGCTGACCGCCGGTTGCGTCAGCCCGGTGGCGCTGGCGGCTCCATGTACCGTGCCCGCCCGTGCGGCTGCATCCAGCAGCCGGAGATGGCGAAGGTTCACGCGGTGGACGTCGGCGGCCATCGTGCGGGGCTCTCTCTTCGGCGACGGGCAATCGGGAGAATAGCCAAAACTTATGGAAGGGGCGCCAGAAGTTCTTGGATAATTCTCAGCGCGTTTCCTAACTTTCCCTGCCGCAGAGCCGCACCGGAGCTTCGGATGCCGGCGCGCGCCAAGGAGGAAAAATGAATCAAGCGGCTGCCAGTCCCGAGCAGAAGCCCCGGAATCCGCTGCCGGATCTGCATCCGCGCACACCGCGCGTGGCGCTGCCGGACGGAGCGATCGACGCGCACATGCATCTCTTCGGTCCGGCAGACCGATATCCCTTCAGCGCGACGAGCAAGTACGTGTCCGACGACCTGCTGCCCGAGACCTATTTCGAGGTCGCCCACGTGCTCGGCGTGGACAAGGCAGTTCTGGTCAGCGGCGGCGGCTACGGCACAGACACCCGCCACCTGAAGGACACGCTGGCGCGCTTCCCCGACCGCCTGCGCGGCGTCGCCCTTCTGGCCGAAACGTCCACTTCCGCGGAGATGGCTGAGCTCGACGGGCTCGGGGTGCGCGGGCTGCGCTTCGTCGGCCCGTCCCACGGCGGCGGGCTTCCGAAGATCTCGCCGCGCATGGCCGCGATGGCCCACGAGCTGGGCTGGCACGTACAGTTCTATCCGCACGGCGACGAGATCCTGCAGGTGTCGCAGCAATTGCTGGACCTCCCGAACGCGGCGATCGTCCTCGATCACTTCGCCAACATCCCGGCGGCCGGCGGAACGGATCAACCCGCCTTCAGGCGCGTTCTGGAGATGATGGACACCGGGCGCGTGTGGGTGAAGCTCTCCGGTCCGATGCGTTGCACTCAGGAGGAGCCGCCCTATCCGAGCGTCACGCCGCTTGCCCACGCGCTGGTCGACCACGCACCCGAACGGCTCGTCTGGGGAACGGACTGGCCGCACGTGAACATGATCGGACGGACGATGCCGAACGACGGGCTCCTGGTCGACCTGCTGGCGGAATGGGTCCCGGACGAGGCGGTCCGCGCGACGATCGCCCGCGACAATGCGAGGACGCTTTACGGCTTTGAATGAGCCCGAAAAGGGCCGGTGCCACACAGACGAACCGAGGGAGGATTCGAACGATGAAACGCCTTGCCACCACGTGCCTTGCCGCAACGGCCCTTTTCGCCTCGGGTTTCGCCGCCTCGGCGCGCGAGCTGACCTATGACAACCACCTTCCGCCGCAGCATCCCGTCAACCGCGCGATGGAGACGTATTTCGCCGCCGTGAAGGATGCCACCGGCGGGGAGCTCGATTTCCAGATGTACGTCGGCGGCGCGCTCGGGGGCGGCAACGCGCTCCTCAGCATCCTGCGCGACGGACTGTCCGACGCCGGCATGCTCAACCCGGTCTACGAGCCCAAGCAGCTTCAGGTGGAATCGCTGCTCTCGGAGCTCATGGTGGCCGATCCCCGGGTGCTGGTCGGCGCGATGAACGAGATGGTCGACCTGCACTGCCCCGCCTGCACCGAGGAGCTGGCGGCGGTCAACGCGGTGCCGATCATGAGCTTCGCGGTGCCGAGCTTCCAGCTCCTTTGCAACAAGCCCATGCACTCGATGGAGGATGCCGAGGGCACCCGCGTGCGCGCCGTCGGCTCGCTGTCGCTGATCGCCAAGACCTTCAACATGGTGCCCGTGAACCTCACCAGCGACGAGGTCTACGAGGGCCTGCAGCGCGGCCAGATCGACTGCGCGGCCGCGCCCTTCGACTGGCTGGAGACCAACAACCTGAAGGAAGTGGCGGACAACCTGGTGGAAACGCCGCTCGGCGCCATCGGCGGGCTTCTGCACCTGGCGGTCAACAAATCCGTCTGGGACGGCATGACCGATGAACAGCGACAGGCGATGATCGACCGGACGGCGGAGACGCTGGCGGAAATCACCTTCAACTACAACGCGGGAAGCGAGAAGGCGCTGGCGGCCGCGAAGGCCGAAGGGGCCGAGGTCTATCCGATGGGCGATAACATGAAGCAGGCGCTGGACACGTTCCGCAAGAACGAGATCACCCGCATCGTGGAGAAGGCGAACGCGGCCGGCGTCGATCAGGCCCAGGCGCTCTTCGACACCTACACGGGTCTCCTGGAGAAGTGGGAAGGCATCGTGGCCGGTCCTGGCAAGGAGCAGGCGGGATACGCCAAGGCCTTGCAGGACGAGATCTACTCGAAGCTCTGAGCATGACCCGGACCGAAACCCCGGATGCGCCGGGCGCCGTCGAGGCAGCGCTCGGCCTCGTGTCGCGCGCGTTTGCGGTGGTCGCCGGGGTGACAGTGCTGCTGATGATGCTGCACGTCACGACCGACGTGCTCACGAAGTATCTTCTCAACATGCCGATCGTCGGCACGCTCGAGATCGTCTCCCACTACTACATGGTCGCGGCGATCTTCCTGCCGCTCGCGGCGGTGGAACGCCGCCGCGGCCATCTGTTCGTGGAACTGTTCACCGCCAAGCTCGCGCCGCGCGCCATCCTCGGCCTCGACGCGATGGGCTGCCTGCTCGGCGTGATCTTCGCCGGGTCCATTACCTGGATGAGCACCATCGAGGCGCTGCGGCGCACCCGGTCCGGCGAGATCATCGACGCCGTCTACTACACCATTCCGATCTGGCCGACCCGCTGGCTGGTTCCGCTCGGAGCCGGGCTGCTGGCGCTCATGTGGCTCCTGCATGGCGTGATCTATCTGCGGCGGATCGGCGAGCGGAACCCGGAAGTCCCCGCCGCCGCCCAGGAGGAATTCTGATGGCCCTCTTGCGCCCGGAAGCAGTCCGTCCATGACCTCGCTCGAAGTCGGCTTCACGGGCCTCGGCTGTGTGGTGGTTCTCCTCATGCTGCGCGTGCCGATCGCCGTGGCGCTCGGCCTGGTGTCGCTGTGCGGGATGTGGGTCATTCGCGGGCCGGTCGCCGCCTTCGGCTCGCTCGGCACCCTCACCTACGACTTTGCGGCCAACTGGTCGCTGTCGGCCGTGCCGATGTTCCTGCTGCTGGGGGCCGTCACCTACCGGACCGGCATAACCGGTGCGCTCTACACCGCGGCCCGGGTGTGGCTGAACTGGCTGCCGGGCGGCCTTGCCGTGGCCACCAACTTCGCCTCCGCCGGGTTCGCTGCCATGTGCGGATCGAGCGTCGCCACCGCCGCCGCCATGGGCCGTATCGCGATCCCGGAAATGCTCAGCCGGGGTTACGACAAGGCGCTTGCCGCCGGAACCGTCGCGGCCGCCGGCACCCTCGGGGCGCTCATCCCGCCCAGCATTCTCTTCATCCTGTACGGCTGGTTCACCGAACAGCCGATCGGTCGGCTTCTGATCGCCGGCACCCTCCCCGGTCTGCTCACCGCCGCGATCTACGCCGGCATGATCGTCGCGCGCTGCCGCGCCAATCCGTCGCTCGCGCCGCCGGCGCCGGCGGCGTCCGACCCGAACGAGAAGTGGCGCCAGCTCGCGCGCGTCTGGCCGATCCCGCTGCTGATCTTCGCCATCATCGGCGGGATCTACGGGGGCGTGGTCACCCCCACCGAGGCCGGCGCGTTCGGCGCGTTCGTGGCCATTGTCATCGCCGCGGTGCAGGGCCGGATGTCGTTCGCGGTGCTGCGCGACAGCATCACCGATGCGGTGCGCACGACCGGCTCGATCTTCATCATCGCCATCGCCGCGATCCTGCTCACGCGCTTTCTCGCCCTGTCGGGCGTGCCGCGCTTTCTCTCCGCGTTCGTCATCGACTCGGGCATCAGCGGCATCCCGCTGATCCTCGCCATCGCGGTGATCTACATCATCCTCGGCATGTTCCTGGACGCGATCGGGCTGATGCTGCTGACCCTGCCGATCTTCCTGCCGATCTTCAGGGCGGCCGGCTTCGACATGATCTGGATGGGCGTGCTGGTGGTGAAGTTCCTGGAGATCGGCGTGCTCACGCCCCCCGTCGGCATCAACGCCTTCGTGGTCAAGCAGGTGGCCGGCGACGCCATCCCGCTGACCACCGTCTTCCGCGGGATCGGCTGGTTCCTGGCCTGCGAGGTCGTGGTGATCGGGCTGCTGATCGCCTTCCCGCAGATCTCGCTGGTGCTGCCCAACCTGATGTAGGCACCGCGCGCCTCGCGCGGTGCGGACGCTTCACCCGCCGCTACGCGCTCGTCGAGCGCGCCGCCACCGCGACGTTGTCGATGAGGCGGACGTCGCCGAGCCAGGCGGCCACCAGCAGCCGGGCCGGACGGTCGAGCTGGACCAGCGGCGCCAGGTCGTCCTCCCCGCGCACCTCCAGATACTCCACCTCGCGAAAGCCGGACGCGACGATGGCAGCGCGGGCCTCGCCGAGAACGGCTTCGGGCGCGTCGCCGCGCCCCAGCCGCGCGGCCGCGTCCGTCAACGCACGGGCCAGTTCTGGCGCGATCGCCCGCTCCGACGGCGACAGCCGCGCATTCCGCGACGACATCGCCAGTCCGTCCGCCTCGCGCACCGTCGGGCAGCCGATCACCTCGATCGGAATGTCGAGGTCGCGCGCCATGCGGCGCACCACGTGAAGCTGCTGGAAGTCCTTCTCCCCGAACATGGCGACATCGGCGCCGGTCTGCAGGAAAAGCTTCGAGACGACGGTCGAGACCCCGTCGAAATGGCCGGGCCGAAACGCCCCGCACAGGCCCTCGGTTATGCCGGAAACCGAGACGGTCGTCGCGAACCCCGCCGGATACATCTCCGCGGCGTCGGGCGCATAAAGGACATGCCCCCCGGCACCGACCACCTTGCGCGCGTCGTCCTCTTCCGTGCGCGGATAGGCGGCGAGATCGCCCGGATTGTTGAACTGCTTGGGATTGACGAACAGCGTCACGATCACCCGGTCGGCCACCGCGAGCCCCGCCTCGACGAGGCTCAGATGGCCGGCATGCAGCGCGCCCATGGTCGGGACGACCGCGACGCGGCATCCCTCGCCGCGCCAGGCCGCCACCTGCGCGCGCAGGTCCGCCACCGTGCGGATGATGTCGAGGCTCATGCGGCGTCTCCCCGCCCCACGGCCTTCGACGCATCGCCGAACACGTGTTCATCCGCCGGGAAGCGGCGCGCACGAACGTCGGCGGCGTACGCTTCGATCGCGCCGGAGATGGTCTCTCCGACGGCGGCGTACCGCTTGACGAACTTCGGCCTGAAGTCGGTGAAGGCACCGATCATGTCGTCGATCACCAGCACCTGCCCGTCGCAATCGGCGGACGCCCCAATGCCGATGGTCGGGATCGCGATGCGTTCGGTGATCCGTCGCGCGAGCGGCGCCGGGATCTTCTCCAGAACCACCGCGAAGGCGCCCGCCTCCGCGACCGCGACCGCATCCTCCAGCACCCGCTCGCCGGCGTCGCCGCGCCCCTGCACCTTGTAGCCGCCGAAGGTGTTCACCGCCTGGGGTGTCAGCCCGATATGCGCCATCACCGGAATGCCGCGCGCGCTCAGGAAGCGGATCGTCTCCGCCATTGCCACGCCGCCCTCGAGCTTCACGGCCGCGCAGCCGGTCTCCGCCATCAGCCGGGCCGCGTTGCGGAAGGCCTGGGCAGGCCCCTCCTCGTAGGTTCCGAACGGCATGTCGACCACCAGCAGCGCCCTGGACAACCCGCGCCGGACGGCTTTGCCGTGCATGATCATCATCTCGAGGGTGACGCCGAGCGTCGATTCCAGGCCGTGCAGCACCATGCCGACGCTGTCGCCGACGAGAACCACGTCGCAGTGGAGGTCGACGAGCCGCGCAACCGGAGTCGTGTAGGCCGTCAGGCAGACCAGCGGGGTCCCGCCCTTGCGCGCCGCGATCTCGGGTGGCGTGATCGCTCGCGCGTCGTTCGTCGCACTCATACCCAGTCCTTCATCCGTGAATTGCTTGACCTGCCGGCTCAGCCGCCGCGCAGGGAGACCAGCCGTCCGCGCAGGATCCGGCGCAGGTCGTTGAAGTCCTTGTCGGACATGTCCGCGAATGCCGACTTCTCGATCTCGTCGGCGATCCGGTCGCACTCCTTCAGCGTCTCCTGGCCACTGCCGGTGAGCGATGCCGTCAGGATCCGCTTGTTCTCCGCGCTCGCCTCGCGCTGCAGCAGCCCTCGCTTCTCGAGGCCCGTGACGATCTCGTTCATGGTCTGGGGGGTCACGAAGAAGCGGCGTGAAAGCTCGGCCGAGGAGATGCCGTTCCGCGATCCGACGATCGACAGCACCGTATACTGGATGCCTGTGAGGCTCAGTCCCCTGAGCGCCTGCTCGAGCTGCGAGCGAACCGCCTGGTTCGCCTGGTTCAGCAGATACATTGTCCGCGGCCGGAGCGATATCCGCTCGGACCGGCCATCAGCATCGCTTGACAATATCAGGGCCCCTTATTTAAGCATCACGTACAGTGTTTAGCTCAAGGAGCCGGAAAATGACAGGCAACCCGGGGGAAATGCACCCCTCCGCACAGGATCGCGCCAAGGGGTGGGGTGACAACGTTCTCGTGGATATCGAGGACGGCATTGCCTGGGTGACGCTGAACCGGCCCGACAAGCGCAACGCGATCAATCCCGGCATCGTCTGGGAGATGAACGCGGTTCTCGACGCCATCGAGGAGGACGACGCGGTCCAGGTCGTCGTCATCACCGGCTCTGGCGACGCCTTCTCCGCCGGACAGGATCTGAAGGAATATTTCCGCGAACCCGATGCCGGCCCGCCGCTCGACCGCGAACGCCTGTACCGCGCCAATGCCGCATGGCAGTGGCGCCGGATGATGTACTTCCCCAAGCCGACCATCGCGATGGTCAACGGCTGGTGCTTCGGCGGTGCGTTCCAGGTGCTCATCGGGTGCGACCTGGCCATCGCGTCCGAGGACGCGACCTTCGGCCTCTCCGAGATCAACTGGGGCATCATCCCCGCCGGCATCGTGACGAAGTCGCTCGCCGAGGTGATGAGCCAGCGCGATGCGATGTACTACATCATGACCGGCGAAACCTTCTCCGGCACGCAGGCGGCCGAGATGAAGGTTGTCAACACGGCCGTGCCGGCTTCCGAGCTGAAGGCGCGCACCAAGAAGCTCGCCGACACGCTCAAGGAGAAGAACCCGTTCGTGCTCCGCTCGGCGAAGACCGCCTACCACCACGTCAAGTCGATGCCGTGGGACACTGCGCTGGAGTACCTGATGGCGAAGTCGGACCAGACCAAGTATCGCGACCCCGAGCGCGGCGACCAGAAGGGAATGAAGCAGTTCCTCGACGACAAGACCTACCGGCCGGGCCTGCAGTCCTACGATCGCAACCGCTAGGTCGCGTTCCGTCCGGATCGGTTCGCTCCGGGCGGAATGGAATCGCGCAACGAACCGAAGCCGGAGCCGTCTCCGTTCGGTCAGGCGTCACCGCCTGGCCGAGGCAGGCTCCGGAGCCATGGGGGTGGCGCGCCGCCCCCATGGCCGCTTGAACCCGATGACACATCGATCACCCGCATGGTCTCGGATCGCGGCGATCCGGGCCATCGTGCTGCAGGCATCCGTTACCCATGAGTGAGTCCCGTTCGAGCATCGAGAGGCTGCTGCGCCCGCGGTCGATCGCCATCGTTGGCGCGTCGCCCGAGCCGTTCAGCCTCGGCAACAACGTCCTGTCGAACTTCGCGACCTTCGCCTACGACGGCCCGCTGCACCTTGTGAGCCGCAAGAACACCGAAATCGACGGCCGCCCCTGTGTCGGCTCGATTTCCGAGCTCCCCTCGGGCATCGATCTGGTCGCGCTGGTCGTTCCGGCGAGCGTCGTGACCCAATCGGTGGCCGAATGCGCGGAACGGGGCGTCGGCGGCGTCGTGGTGTTCGCCTCCGGCTTTGCCGAGCTCGGCGAGGACGGCATCCGCGCCCAGGCGGAGATGGCACGGATCGCCGACGACGCGGGCATCGCCCTCCTCGGCCCCAACTGCCTCGGCTTCACCAATTTCGTCGACGGCGTGCCGATGACCTTCGAGCGGATCTCGCCGAAGGTGGCGTCCGGAACCGGCGTCGCCGTCATCGCACAGAGCGGGGCGATGACGGGCAACATCCGCGAGGCGCTGCGCAGCCGCGCGGTCCCCGTCGCCTACGCGATCTCGACCGGCAACGAGGCCGTCACCGCCGCCGAACAGGTGATGTCGGCCCTCGTCGACGATCCGTCCGTCGGATCGTTCGCGGTGTTCGTGGAACAGATCCGCGATCCGGGCCTCTTCATGGAGTGCGCGCGACGGGCCTGGGCGCTCGACAAGCCCGTCGTGCTGATGCATCCGGGCCGCAGCGAGCGGTCGCGCGAGGCCGCCCAATCGCACACCGGCGCCATGGCCGGCGACCACGCCGTCATGGAGACCTTCGTCCGCGCCTGCGGCGTCACCCTGGCCGACAGCTTCGACGAACTGTTCGACACCACCGTGCTGCGCCACCGCTACCCGCAGTCGCGGGTCGAGGGGCTCGGCATCATGACCAACTCCGGCGCCGTCCGCGGCTTCTGCCTGGACTTCAACGAGAGCATCGGCCTGCCGCTGCCGACGCTTGCGGCGGAGACCGGGCAGGCCCTTTCGGAGCTGCTGCCGGATTTCGCGGTGATCGACAATCCCCTCGACATCACCGCCATGGGGATGAGCAAGCCGAGCCTCTTCGGCGACACCTCGGCGGCCATGCTCGCCGATCCCGGCATCGACGCGCTTCTGGTGGCGGCGATGGGCGGCGCGCCGCAGCAGGTGATGGCGAAGTGGAAGTCGCTGCGTCCGGTGCTCGCCAACGCCGAAAAGCCGGTGTCGCTGGTGTTTCTCGCCGACGAGCTGCCGATGCCGGCGGAGTTCATGGACGACATCCGCGAGACCGGCGTGCCGTTCTTCCGCTCGCCGGAACGGGTGATGCGGGCGCTCGCCAACGTGGCAAGGCTCGACTTCGTCGACGACCTGCCGATGCCCGGTTCGCCATCGGTTGCCGGGGCGGCCGACATGCTCCCGGAATACCGGGGCAAGGCCTGCCTGGAAGAGGCCGGCTTCGGCGTGCCGCAGGGCCGGCTCGCGACGACCGCCGACGACGCCTTGGCGATCGCCCGCGAGATCGGCGCTCCCGTGGCGCTCAAGGTCCAGGCTTCGGCGATCTCCCACAAGAGCGACGTCGGCGGCGTGAAGCTGGGCCTCGCCGACGATGCTTCGGTGCGGACCGCCTTCGCCGACATCGAGGCCGCGGTCGCGCGGGCCGCGCCCGGGGTCCGGATCGACGGCATTCTCGTGGAGGAAATGGCACCCCGGTTCCCGCTCGAGATGGTCGTTTCCGCCCGCCGCGACCCCGCCTGGGGCGTGGTGGTGATCGCGGGCCTCGGCGGTGTCTTCACCGAGCTGATGCACGACATCCGGATGTTCCCGGCCGGGCTCTCGAAGGAGCGCATCCGCGCCGAGATCGACAAGTTGCGCGGTGCGCCGCTGCTTCACGGATATCGCGGCGGCGAGACCCTCGACGTCGATGCCGTGGTGGACACACTCTACCGGCTCGGCCGGCTGCTGCTCGACGACCCAAGCTTGGTTGAGGTCGAGATCAATCCGCTGGCGATCTACCCGACGGGCAAGGGCGTGCGAAGCCTGGACGTTCTGGCAACAAAGAAGGCCTGACCATGTCCCATTCCGGCTATCCCGAGCTTGGTCTCTTCATCGACAACAAGCTGGTCCCCGGCAGCGGCGCGGGCGATCGGTTCGTGGTCAATCCCGCCACCGGCGAGACGCTCGCCAGGCTGCCGATCGCCTCGCGCGACGATCTCGACACGGCGCTGTCCTGCGCGTCGCGGGCATTTCCGGCGTGGAAGGCGACCCCCGTCCTGGCGCGCTCCCAGATCCTGCGCAAGGCGGCGTCGCTCATGCGGGAGCGGCTGGAGGAAATCGCCCTCACCATGACCCTGGAACAGGGCAAGGTGCTGGCGGAATCGCGCGTCGAGGTCTCGGCGGCTGCCGACATCATCGACTGGTACGCCGAGGAGGGCCGGCGCGCCTACGGCCGTGTGATCCCGTCCCGCGCGCCGGGCACCCGGTTCCTGACGCTGAAGCTGCCGGTCGGCCCCGTCGCGGCGTTCTCGCCGTGGAACTTCCCGGCGGTGATCCCCGCCCGCAAGGTCGCCGCGTCGCTGGCCGCCGGCTGCACCTGCATCATCAAGCCGGCGGAAGAGACGCCGGGCACCATGCTCGCGATGGCCCGGGCGCTCGCCGATGCCGGCCTGCCCGAAGGCGTGCTCACCGTCGTCACCGGCAACCCGTCCGAGATCTCGACCTACCTCATCGCCTCCCCGATCATCCGCAAGGTCTCGTTCACCGGTTCCACTGCGGTCGGGCGCGAGATCGGCCGGCTCGCGGCCGACGGCGTCAAGCGCACGACGCTGGAGCTCGGCGGGCACGCGCCGGTGCTCGTGCTGGAAGACGCCGACCCCGTGGCCGCCGCCGCGGCCAGCGCGGCCTCCAAGTTCCGCAACGCCGGCCAGGTCTGCATCTCGCCGACGCGCTTCTACGTCCACGACCGAGTCTATGACGACTTCGTCGATGCGTTCGCCGAGAAGGCCGACGCGCTGACCGTCGCCGACGGCGTCAGCGAAGGCGCCCAGATGGGGCCGACGGCCAACCCGCGCCGCGTCTCTGCCATGGAAGCGCTGACGGCCGATGCCGTCTCCGCCGGCGCCCGCGTCGTGGCCGGCGGCGAGCGCGGCTCCAACCAGGGCTTCTTCTGGCAGCCCACGGTGATCGCCGACGTGCCCGACACCGCGCGCATCATGAACGAGGAGCCGTTCGGGCCAGTCGCCGTCATCCGGCGCATCGGCTCGGTCGACGAGGCCATCGCGGAGGCCAACCGCCTCCCCTACGGCCTTGCTGCCTATGCCTTCACCCGCTCCAGCGCGCACTCGATCCGCCTCGGCGAACAGGTCGAGACCGGCATGCTCGGCATCAACAACTTCCTCATCAACATGCCGGAAACGCCGTTCGGCGGCGTCAAGGAAAGCGGCTACGGCAGCGAAGGCGGCATCGAGGGTCTCGACGCCTATCTCGACGTCAAGCTCATCAGCGAAAGCTGACGCGACCGACCCGGGGGGAACACGCGATGGATATGGGCTTCTCCGAAGAGCAGCGGATGCTGCGCGACAGCGTCCGCAAGCTCATGGATCGCCATGCGCCGCCCGACATGGTGGCCCGCCACGACCGGGAGGGCAGCTATCCGTACGCCCTCCACAAGGAGTGGGCGGAAGCGGGACTGATGGCCCTGCCCTTCGACGAGGAGCACGGTGGTCTCGGCGGCTCCGTCATCGACATGGCCATCGTCGGCGAAGAGATCGCCTACACCAGCGCCGACTTCTACATGGCCTACGCTGGCGGGGTCTTCTGCGGGCTGAACATCGCCCGCAAGGGCAGCGAAGAGCAGAAGGCCCGGTTCCTGCCGCCGCTCATGTCGGGCGACCTGCGCATGGCGATCTCGATCTCGGAGGCCGAGGCCGGGTCGGACGTCGGTGCCATGCGCACCACGGCCCGAAAGGCTGGCGACACCTGGCGGGTGGACGGCGACAAGCTCTGGTGCACGGGCGCAGGCGTCGAGAACACCCTCCTGAACGTCTACCTGAAGACCGACCCCAGCGTGTCCCACAGGAAGGGCATGTCGCTTTTCCTCATCGACAACGACGCTGCCGGCGTGGAGCTGAAGAAGCTCGACATGCTCGGGCGGACGTCGACCGGGACCTACGAGATCCGCTTCGACGGGGTCGAGGTCGGCGACGACCGGATCGTCGGCGGCCTCAACAAGGGCTGGGACTGCATCCTGTCCGGCCTGCAGGTCGAGCGGATCGTGTCGGCCGCCGGCAACTGCGGGGCGGCGCGCGCGGTCGTCGACATGGCGGCGGACTATGCCCGGACCCGCACCCAGTTCGGCAGGCCGATTGGATCGAACCAGGCGATCGCCCACATGATCGCCGACATGCGCACCGAGGTGGAAGCCGCGCGCGCCCTGATGTGGCAGGCGGCCTGGAAGGTCTCCACCGGAGCGGACGCGCTGGCGGACATCTCCATGGCCAAGCTGTTCTCCTCGGAGACCTATGCCAAGGTGGCGAACATGGGGATGCAGGTGATGGGCGCCTTCGGCTACTCGATGGAGTTTCCGATGCAGCGCCACTACCGCGACTCCCGCAGCGCGACGATCGCGGCCGGTTCCTCGCAGATGCAGCGCAACCTGATCGCCGGCCTGATGGGCCTCAAGGTCACCTGAGGACGCGGCGCCGTCAGCCGCCACCCGTCCGCGGGCCGGCGCGGGATCGAGACGGCGTCAAAGCCTAAGACCGGGCGTCGCGATCTTCTGCATGGCGGCCTGCGCCTCCGGCGGGATCGACAGCGCCTTGCGCGCCTCCAGGTCGAACGACAACGTGACGCCCTCTCCCGAGAACCACGGCAGGCCGGTCTCGGGATCCAGCAGCCAGTGAACGATGCGCATCGTCCGCGCATCGAAGCCGGCAAGGCCCGAGCGCAGCTCGAAGCGGTCGCCCGCCTTCGGATAGCGGTGATAGAGCAGCCGATACTCGATCATTGCCCCGCCAATGCGCTCGGCCGGCATGTCGAGGTAGTCGGCGAGGTCGCCGCGCAGAGTCGAGCCGACCAGCGGCATGCCCTCGGTGACCGCCGCCAGGAAGCCCTCCAGCCGCACTCTGCCGAAGACATCGCACGCCTCCACGCCGAAGGCCCCGCGGCTCGCGCACATCAGCCCGAGCCGGTCGGCGGCATCCAGGGAAGCCATGGTCTCGACCGGATCGAGGGAGACGCTGCGCGGCTCCGCCTTCTCCGGGACGGTGATCGTCAGCGCCTCGGCCTGCCGGCGCACATCGGCCGGCATCGGACCCGCCGCGCCGGTGACGGCATCGACGGACACCACGGTGGTGCGCATGGTCGCGGCCAGGTCGCCGGTGCGGGTGTGATGGAGCAGGAACTGCACCACCATGCGCTCGTCGGTCACAGACAGGACGCCCGCCGTCATGTGCAGCGGCGCGGCCAGCCGAGCCTCGCGGAGGAAGCGCAGATGCTGCTCGGTGACGATCAGCGTGTCGCCGGCATCGCTCCGAAAGGCCCCCGACAGCCCCAGCTTCGCGGCAATTCCGACCAGTCCCTGGCGCACGAGAGCGTTGTAGTAGCGCGCGCTCAGATGCCCCATCTGGTCGCATTCCCAGGTGTTCACGCTCCCGCGCCAGACTTCCATCTCGGCTCCGCAGACCACGCCCGCCCTCCAGGGTTCTTGTTGCGTCACATACCGTCGCCGCACCCGCCCTTGACGGGCCAGAACGGCGTTCGTACGCTCAAAGATATAAGGGACCCTGATCTGAAAAGTACACCCCGCAAAGGGGATGTGGCCGCCAGACGGCCGACGGACGGGGAAGAAACAAACAGGGGAGGACGTTTCCATGACGTTGCAGACGAAGTCCGTCCTGCGTTCGGTTGCCGCCGGCGTGGTGATGAGCATGGCCGTCGCCGGCTCCGCATCGGCGGAGCTGTCCGTCGACCGGCTGACCATCGCCACCGGTCCGGCGGGGCTCTATTATTCGCAGATCGCCACCGCCCTCACGACCATCATTCAGGAGAAGACCGGCATTGCCGCGACCGCCCGTCCTCACGGCGGCACGTCGCAGTACCTGCCGCAGCTGCATCGCGGCGAGGTGCTTCTCGGCATGAACTCGGGGCTCGACGCCAACGCCGCCTATTCCGGCAAGGATCCGTATCCCCAGGCGATGAACAACATCCGGGCCGTGATGGTGATCGGACAGGCGAACTACTCCTTCATCGCCCGGCGGGACTCCGGCATCGAGACGGTCGCCGACGTGAAGGGCAAGCGCGTCATCACGAGCTATCGCACCCTCGCCCTCTTCGATGACGTCAACCGCGCGATCCTCGCGACCGCCGGCCTGACCGAAGCCGACGTGACCGCCGTTGCGGAGACGAACGTGCCGTCGGCCATCAAGGCGCTGACCGAAGACCGTGTCGACGTCACCGCCGCGATCCTCGGCATCACCGCCCACCGCGAGGCCGACGCCGCCATCTCCGGCGGAACCCGCGTCGTCGCGCTCGGTCCGGACCCGGCACCGATCGATGCCCTCCGCGGCTTCCATGTCGGGATGATCGAGCCGGGGCCCGCCAGCGTCGGCGTTACCGAGCCGACCAAGATCGCCATCTACGATTCCTATCTCAACACCGGCGCGCACGCCGACGCCGACGACATCTACGAGATCGCCAAGATCACTTACGAGAACTGGGGCGAGATGCAGAAGACGGTGCCGGCGCTCCGCGGCATGGATGCCAAACAGATGGTCCCGGCCCGGATCAGCCATCCCTTCCACGAGGGCGCGATCCGCTACTTCCGGGAGATCGGCCTGTGGACCCCCGAGCAGGACGCGCAGCAGGCCGAGCTCCTGAAGCAGTGACGGCGCAGGCGGGTGGCGCCCCGCCGCAGCAAGCCCGCCGCGGGGGCACATCCCGCGGCGGACCCGATGGTGATCCGAGCAGGGCGAATGCAGGCGCTGCTGTCCCGCGGCCTGCCTGAAATATCGCCTGCCTTTCCCCTTGACCCGCAAGGGAGGCCTACGTACCGTGCGGCCTATATAAGGGTCCCTGATCTGACAATGACTCCCCGAAAACGGGGATGCGGCCGCCTCGAGATGGCCGGCGATCAAGGGTGAAACGCGAGGGGAGATATCATGTCCATACAGGCGAAATCCGTCTTCAGGTCGGTCATCGCGGCAGCCGCGATGAGCATTGCATTCGGCCATGCCGCATCGGCAGAGATGTCGGTGGACCGCATCACGGTCGCCACCGGTCCGGCGGGCACGCTGTACGCCCAGCTCGGCACCGCGCTGTCGACGCTCATTCAGGAAAAGACGGGCATTCCGTCGACCGCGCGTCCGCACGGCGGTACGTCGCAGTACCTGCCGCAGCTCCACCGCGGCGAAGTCCTGCTCGGCATCAATTCCGGCCTCGACGCCAACTCCGCCTTTCTCGGCAAGGAGCCCTATCCCCAGGCGATGGACCAGATCCGCGCCGTCCTGGTGATCGCCCAGGCCAAGTACAGCTTCATCGTCCGCGCCGACAGCGACATGAACACGGTGGGCGATGTGAAGGGCAAGCGGGTCATCACCAGCTACCGCACGCTCGCCCTCTTCGACGACGTGAACCGCGCGATCCTCGCCACCGCGGGTCTGACCGAAGCCGACGTCACGCCGGTGGCCGAGACGAACGTTCCGTCCGCCCTCAAGGCGCTGACCGAGGACCGCGTCGACGTTACCGCGTCGATCCTCAGCATTCCGGCCCACCGCGAAGCTGACGCCGCCATTCCCGGCGGAACGCGGGTTCTGGGGCTCGGACCCAACGACGAGCCGGTCAACGCGCTTCCTAGCTTCCATGTCGGGATGATGCAGCCGGGGCCGGCGTCGGTGGGCGTCAAGGAGCCGACCAAGGTCGCCATCTACGACTCGTACCTGAACACGGGCGCGCACGCGAACGCTGACGACATCTACGAGGTCGTGAAGACGACGCACGAAAACTGGGCTGAACTGCAGAAGGCCGTGCCGGCGCTGCGCGGCATGAAGGCCGACGACATCCTGCCGCAGAAGATCAGCCATCCGTTCCAGGACGGCGCGATCCGCTACTTCAAGGAAATCGGCCTCTGGACGCCGGAGCACGACGCGCAGCAGGCGGCGTTCCTGAAGAAGTAGCGCCCCGACGCACCTCAGCCGCCCGGGCAGCAGGCCGCCGCAGAGCGCGCCACCGCCCGGGCCTTCGAGATCGTGATATCCCGCCTCCAAAACAGGGGCGGTGACGAATATTCGGCACCCCATACATGTCGCGCGTCACGTCCGGCCTTCTCAAGCTCTACTACGCCTTCCTGCTGATCGGCGGCGTCTGCTGGGCCGTCGATTTGCCGCTGAGGCTCGGCATCAATCTCGTCGATTCCGAATGGCTCGGGCCCTATCTCGGCGTTGCCGTGGCGGCGGGCTTCCTGCAGCGGCCGTATGCCAAGAAGCCGGGCGTGCTGGAGATCGTCTTCGGACTGGCCGCCATCGGCTGCTGGGGCTGGATGTCCTACAACTTCGAAGGCTGGCTCTTCGACTTCATGGGCACCACGCCGGAGAAGTTCGTGCCGGGCATTGTCGGCATCGTCTTGATGATGGAGGCGCTGCGGAAGGTCTGCGGAACCGGCATCGCCGTTCTCGTCTGGGTGCTGATCGCCTACGCATTCCTGGGCTGGGTGCTGCCGCAACCGTTCGAGGCGGATCGGCTGCCGCCCGAGCGCATCGTCATGTATCTCTACTCCGACACCAGCGCGATCCCGGGTCTCGTCCTGTCGATCGTCGCGTCGCTCGTCCTCGCCTTCATCGTGCTGGGCAAGCTGATGGAGGTGGGCGGCGCCACCAACTTCTTCACCGATCTGGCGATGTCGATGATGGGCCATCGGCGCGGCGGACCGGCCAAGGTCGCCGTGATCGCCTCCAGCCTGTTCGGCAGCGTCTCCGGCTCGCCGGTCGGCAACATCATGTCGACCGGTGTCGTTACCATCCCGCTGATGAAGCGGACCGGCTTCACGGCGGCCCAGGCCGCGGCCATCGAGGCCGTGGCGTCGACGGGTGGCCAGATCGCCCCCCCGGTGATGGGCGCCGCGGCGTTCCTGATGGCCGAGTTCCTGCAGATCGACTACTACCAGGTCGTGCTGGCCGCCCTCCTGCCGGCAGTCTTCTACTACATCTGCCTGTTCGTTCAGGTGGACGCGATCGCCGAGCGGCGCGGGCTCGTCGGCCTGCCGCGCAGCGAACTGCCGCGGATCGGCGCGGTGTTCCGCAAGGGCTGGTTCTTCGTCCTGCCGCTGATGCTGCTCATCTACCTGCTGTTCTGGGCGAACATGGCACCCGCGGCCGCAGCGCTGACCGCCGGCGGCACCCTGCTGCTGCTGGCCTTCGTGATGGGCCGCTTCCGGACCTTCTCCGAGTGGCGCGCTTTCGTGCTCGGCGGCGGCGAGGCGATGATCCCGATCGTGCTGATCGCCGGCGGTGCCGGCGCCGTGGTCGGCGTCATGAACGTGTCGGGCCTCGGCCAGTCGCTCTCGTTCATCGTCATGCAGGTGGGCACCAACTGGGGCCTGTTCGCCATGCTGGTGCTGACCGGCATCCTGTCGATCATCCTCGGCATGGGCATGCCGGTGACGGCGATCTACATCGTGCTGGCAACCGTCATCGCGCCGTCGCTCATCGACATGGGCCTGACCCCGCTCGCAGCGCACCTTTTCATCTTCTACTTCGGGGTGATGTCCTTCCTCACCCCGCCGGTCTGCGTCTCCAGCTTCGTGGCGGCGAGCCTCGCCCGCGCCGGCATGTGGAGCACCGGCTGGATCGGCATGCGCTTCGCCTCGATGGCGTTCATCCTGCCGTTCGTCTGGGCCTACGATCCCGCCCTGCTGATGGACGGCACGCCGCAGGCCATCGTCACCGTCATCTGCACGACGCTGGCGGCCATCCTGCTCATCAGCCGGGTGTCACGCCTTCTGGAGCATCCCAACCCCGCGAGCATCGCGATGGCGCTGGTCGCCGCCGCGATGGTCGTCGCCATCGTCTCGGCACCAGTCTGGGCGGGACCGGAGTCGATCCTGACGCTGGCCGTGGCTGCCGTGGGCTTCGGGATCTATTTCCTGCTTCCGCGTGTGTCGCTGCCCGGCATCCGCAGCGAAGGCGGGCAGGTCGTCGTGCCGGACGACACGGCTCCGCTCGCCGAGGCGCCCGATGGTCTCACCCATGCACAGCCGAAGCGCGGCTGAGGTGACGGCAGGAGCACCGGCGGTGACCAAGGCCGACGACCGCCTGACCGCGAAGCTTGCCGCGTGGCGCAAGGCCTACCCCACCTTGCCTGAGCTGGAGGCACCCGCGCGCCGCCGGCTGCCCTATTTCGCCTACGACTTCCTGCAGGGTGGCACCGGTGCGGAGACCTGCCGCGCCCGCAACATCGCCGCCTTCGGCGACATCACCATCGCCCCCCGCTACGGCATCGACGTCGCCCGGGTCGACACCTCGATCGAACTGTTCGGACGACGCTACGCGGCGCCGCTCGCCATTGGCGCGATCGGAATGGACGGCATGATCTGGCCAGGAGCCGGGACGGCGCTTGCCCGCACGGCACAGACCCACACGATCGCCTATTCCACCAGCACGATGGCCACGGTGGACCTGGAATCCCTGGCACGCACCGCGC
The DNA here is from genome assembly GCF_053629675.1 of Amorphus suaedae. Lineage (NCBI taxonomy): Bacteria > Pseudomonadati > Pseudomonadota > Alphaproteobacteria > Hyphomicrobiales > Amorphaceae > Amorphus > Amorphus suaedae. The sequence continues at coordinate 1,235,753 of NZ_JBRJIT010000001.1, forward strand.
CGGACGCCTTCTGGTTCCAGCTCTACGGAATGCCTGGCGGCGACCACCGCACCACCTTCGATCTCGTGCGCCGCGCCCAGGCCGCCGGCGCGCACGCCCTGATCGTCACCCTCGACATCCCGCGGCCGGCCAAGCGCAACCGCGATCTGAAGAACGGCCTGTCGATCCCCTTCCGCATCCGGCCGCGCATGATGGCCGCGGCCGCCACCCGCCCCCACTGGCTCGCAGCCATCCGCCGCGAAGGCATGCCGCGCTTTGCCAATATGGCCGCCTACTGCGGTCCCTCCCCCAGCCGCGAGGACCTCGCCGCCTTCGTCCAGCGCGAGCGGGCAGGTGCCTTCTCGTGGGAGCTCGTCGCCCGGGTACGCGATGAGTGGAGCGGCCCGATGCTGGTCAAGGGCATACTGCACCCCGCCGACGCGGAACGCGCCGTCGCGCTCGGGGTCGACGGCATCATCGTATCGAACCACGGCGGTCGCCAGTTCGACGCCGCACCCGCGCCGATCGACGTGCTGCCGGCCATCCGTGAGGTGGTTGGCGGTCGCGCCCGGGTGCTCGTCGACAGCGGCGTCATGTACGGCGTCGACATCCTCAAGGCGCTTGCCTGCGGCGCCGATGCCGTGCTTGCCGGCCGCGCCTTCATGCTGGGGCTGGCGGCGCTCGGCCCGCTCGGCGGCCACCACGTCGCCAGCACGCTGATGGAGGAGTTCTCCCTCGCCCTCGCCCAATCCGGCCACCTCACCGCCGACGCGGCCCGGTCCGCCACCATTCATCATCCCCACGCCTGGTCCGCCGCCGATTTCGCGGCCCGCGGACCCGCCAGCCCGGACACAGGACACGCACCATGAAAGTCGGAGACGCGATCGCCGAGATCCTGAAGCGCGAGGGCGTCGAACTCGTCTTCGGCTATCCGGTCAACCACGTGATCGAGCACGCCGCCGTCGCCGACATCCGTCCGATCATCGTGCGCCAGGAGCGCACCGGCATCCACATGGCGGACGCCATCTCGCGGATGTCCTCGGGCCGGAAGATCGGCGTCTTCGTGATGCAGAGCGGGCCCGGCACGGAGAACTCCTACGGCGCCATCGCCCAGGCCTACTCGGAATCCGTGCCCATCCTCGTGATGCCCGGCGGCTACGCCCGGCGGATGGCCCACATCGACCCGCACTACAACGCAACCGTCGCGATGCGCGACATAACCAAGTCGGCCGAGCCCATCAACGTGCCGGCCGAGATCCCCAACATCTTCCGGCGCGCCTTCTCCAAGCTGCGCAACGGCCGGGGCGGCCCCGTGCTGATCGAGATTCCGGCCGACATCTGGTCGGAGGAGGTCCCGGAGCCGCTCGATTACCGGCCGGTCCTCTCGACCCGCAGCGGCCCCGACCCCGAGGCCGTCCGCGACGCCGTCGACACGCTCGTGAACGCCCGGCGTCCGGTCATCTATGCCGGCCAGGGCATCCACTATGCCCGCGCCTGGCCGCAGCTGAAGGCGCTGGCGGAACGCCTCGCCATCCCGGTGTGCACGAGCCTGGAGGGCAAGAGCGCCTTTCCCGAGGACCATCCGCTGGCGCTCGGCTCCGGCGGCGCGGCGATCCCGAAGACGGTGCGGCACTTCCTCGATGCGGCCGACGTCATCTTCGGCATCGGCTGCTCCTTCACCCAGACGCCGTTCGGCGTGCAGATGCCGCTCGCCCGCAAGACGGTCATCCACGGCACCCTCGACGCGGATCACGTCAACAAGGAATACGAGGCGACGACGGCGCTGATCGGCGACGCCGCCCTCACCCTCGACGCGCTCATCGCCGAAATCGACCGGCGCGAGATCGGCGCACGGCCCCACGATGCGGTGGCCGAGGAGATCGCCGCGGTGCGGGAGGAGTGGCTCGCCGAATGGCTGCCGAAGCTCACCTCCGACCAAAACCCGATGACGCCCTACCGCGTCCTCTGGGACCTCCAGCATACCGTCGACATCGAGAACACGATCATCACCCACGATGCCGGCAGCCCGCGCGACCAGCTCTCGCCGTTCTGGGTCACCAAGGCGCCGCTCACCTACATCGGCTGGGGCAAGTCGACCCAGCTCGGCTACGGGCTGGGCCTCGCGATGGGCGCCAAGCTCGCCTGCCCCGACAAGCTCTGCATCAACGTCTGGGGGGATGCTGCGATCGGCTTCACCGGCATGGACTTCGAGACCGCCGTGCGCGAGCGGATCCCGATCCTGTCGATCCTGCTCAACAACTTCTCCATGGCGATGGAGCTCCCGATCATGGGGGTGTCCACCGACAAGTACCGAGCCACCGACATCTCCGGGAACTACGCCGCCTTCGCCGAGGCGCTCGGCGGCTACGGCGAGCGCATCACCGACCCCTCGGAGATCGTTCCGGCCATCCGCCGCGGCATCGAGAAGACCCAAGCGGGCATCCCGGTGCTCCTGGAGTTCATCACCTCCCAGGAACTCGCCGCGTCGAAGTATCCGGCCGTCTGACGCCCCAGGCCCAACGGGAGACCGTGTGACATGACCATCGTCCAGTCCCAGACAGCCCTCGTCGTCGGCGAGCTCAAGGACCATTTCGGCGACCGCCTCGCCACCACCGAAGCCATCCGCCTGCAGCATGGCCGCGACATGTCGCGGCTGCCGGCGGCGCTGCCGGACGCGGTGGTCTTCGTCGAGAGCGAACAGGAGGTCCGTCGCGTGGTGTCGGCCTGCTTCCGCCACTCCGTGCCGGTGATCCCCTACGGCGCCGGATCGTCGATGGAGGGCCACACGATCGCGGTGAAGGGCGGCGTCTGCATCGACATGAGCCGGATGAACCGCATCGTCGAGATCCATCCGGAGGACGGCGACGCGGTGGTCGAGGCCGGCGTCACCCGCAAGCAGCTCAACGCGCATATCCGCGACACCGGCCTGACGTTCCCCATCGATCCGGGCGCCGACGCCTCGCTCGGCGGCATGGCGTCGACGCGCGGCTCCGGCACCACGGCCGTGCGCTACGGCACCATGCGCGAGAACGTGCTGGCGCTGCGGGTGGTGCGCGCCGACGGCACCGTCATCACCACCGGCACACGGGCGCGCAAGTCATCCACCGGCTACGACCTCACCCGCCTCTTCGTCGGCGCCGAGGGCACCCTCGGCGTCATCACCGAGGTCACCGTCCGCCTCCACCCGATCCCGGAATGCGTCGCCTCGGCGATCTGCGCCTTCGAGACCGTCGAGGGCGCCGTCAACACCGTGATCGAGACGATCCAGCTCGGCGTGCCGATCGCCCGCGTCGAGTTCCTCGACGACACGGCGATCCGCGCCACGAACCTCTATTCCAAGCTCGGCCTGAAGGAGACGCCGACGCTGTTCCTGGAGTTTCACGGCAGCCCCCGCTGGGTCCAGGAGCAGTCCGAGACGGTGCAGGAGATCGCCGAAGCCAACGGCGGGGCCGACTTCGCCTGGTCGACGAAGGAGGAGGAGCGCTCGCGGCTCTGGCAGGCGCGCCACGATTCCATCTACTCCAACAAGGCGCTGCGACCCGGCTGCGACTGCTACACCACCGACATCTGCGTGCCGATCTCGCGGCTGGCCGAGAGCATCCTGACGGCCCGGGAAGACATCGAGGCCTCGCCGCTGATCGGCAAGATCATCGGCCACGTCGGCGACGGGAACTTCCACATCGCCTACCTGATCGAGCCCGACAACGCGGCCGAGCTGGCCGAGGCGGAGCGCCTCGCCGACCGGCTGGTTGAGCGCGCCCTGAAGGTTGGCGGCACCGCCAGCGGCGAACACGGCATCGGCCTCGCCAAGCTCAAGTACCTGCGCAAGGAGCACGGCGACGCCATCGATTCCATGAAGGCGATCAAGGCCGCGCTCGACCCCACGGGGATCATGAACCCCGGCAAGCTCGGCCAGGCCGGCTGACCCGTTTCCAACCGTTTCGATGCAGCAAGGGAGATCCGCGTGACGAGCCCGGTGATCGACGTCCACACCCACATGATGAGCCAGCCCTACCTCGACCTGGTACGGGAAAAGGGCGCGCCGAAATACACCTTCCGCACGCTGCCGGAGGGCGGCGAGGTGGTGGACATGTACGGGTCCCCGTTCCTCACGCTGTTTCCCGCCATGCTCGACTACGACATGCGGATCAAGGCGATGGACCAGGCCCGCGTCGATATCGCCATCGTGTCGCTGACCTCGCCGAACGCCTACTTCGGCGACCCGGACGTCAGCATCGAGGCCGCACGGACGATGAACGACTGCTTCATCGAGGCCCAGCGCGCCTTTCCCGACCGCATCCGCTGGATGTGCTCGCTGCCCTGGCAGCACCCGGAGCTCGCCAGGGCCGAACTCAAGCGCTGCCTCGATGCCGGCGCGGTGGGCGTCATGGTGCTGGCCAACATCGACGGCCAGTCGCTGACCGATCCGCTGTTCGCCGACATCTGGCAGGCGATCGACGACCGCGCCCTGCCCGTGCTCGTGCACCCGTCGGCGCCTCCGGCCGTCGACCAGCTCGACATGCGCAAGCACAACATGGTGCCGCCGGTGGGCTTCGTCTTCGACACCACCATGGCGATCTCGCGCATGATCTACGACGGCTTCTTCGACCGCTATCAGAAGGTGAAGATCATCGCCTCCCACGGCGGAGGCGCGCTGCCGTTCATCGCCGGTCGCCTGGACATCTGCTACGACAGGATCCCCACCTGCGCCGCCAACGCCGAGGAGCGGCCGACCCAGTACCTCCGGCGGATCTACGTCGATGCCGTCGTGCACCGTCAGGACGCGCTGCAGATGTGCGTCGACGTATGCGGGCCGGAGAACGTCCTCTACGGCTCCGACTACCCCCACAACATCGGCGACATGACCGGCTGCCTCGCCCGGGTGGATTCGCTCGCCGGCGAAACCCGCCACCTGGTGCGCGGCCGCAACGCGGAACGTCTGTTCAGGCTCTGAGGAGCTGGGGCCCGGTCCCGGCGGAGCGGGTCCCGCCGATCACCCCCGACCGAAAAACGGCACCCGGATCGGGACGATGGTGGAATCGATCATCGTCACCTCGTCCGGCAGGCTCGCCATCAGCACGACGATCTTTCCGACGTCGTCGGGCTGGATGCGGTCGGGAGACGGCTGGTCGGTGACGCCCGGAACGAGCGAGGAAACCGTGGCGCCCGGATGCAGCGCCGACGCAGCGATGTTGAAGTCCCGCCCGTCGAGGGCCAGCGCGCGCGTCAAACCCTCCAGCCCGAACTTGCTCGCCGTGTAGGCGGCCGAGTTCGGCCGCGGCCCCTTCGCCGAGATCGAGCCGATGTTGATGATCCGGCCGCGGCCGGCCGGCTTCATCAGCCGGATCGCCTCGCGGCTGCACAGGAACGCCGACGTGAGGTTGGTGTCGATCATCTCGCGCCAGCGGGAGAGGCTCAGCTCATCGGTAGGCGTGGCATCCGCGATGCCGGCATTGTTGACCAGGATGGCCGGGCTGCCGAGCCGCTGGACCGTCTCGCGGAAGAGCGCGACCACCTCCTCCTCGCTGGTCACGTCGGTGGGTACGGCGATGGCGCGCCCGCCGGCCGCCTCGATCTCGGCGACCAGCGCGTCCAGCTTGTCGGCGCTGCGCGCGGCGACGGCGACATGCGCGCCCGCTTTCGCCAGTTCCAGCGCAATGCCCCGTCCGATGCCGGAGCTGGCGCCCGTCACGATCGCAACCCGTCCTTCGATCGAAATCACGATGTCCGCCTTCCCTGAATGTCAGAAATTCTTATCAGCCTCCCTGACACCTTAGCGTGCCGCCCTGACGGGAAAAGGACAATCTGGCGCGACCTGATCGCTCAGCCCATGTTTTTCGCACCAGCCAGGATCGACTGAACGATGCCCTCGTAGCCGGTGCAACGGCAGAGGTTGCCCTCCAGGTCCTCGCGGACGGTGGCCTCGTCGAGCCCGGGGCCGTGGCGGGCGACCATGTCGATGGCCGCCATGATCATGCCCGGCGTGCAGAAGCCGCACTGCAGGCCGTGGTTCTCGTGGAACGCCGCCTGCATGGGATGGGGATCGTCGCCCGTCCGGATGCCTTCGATGGTCGTGACCGTGCATCCGTCGCAGCGCGCGGCGAGCACCGAGCACGCCTTCACCGACCTGCCGTCGAGATGCACCGTGCAGGCGCCGCACTGGCTCGTGTCGCATCCGACATGAGTACCGGTGAGCCGGCACTGGTTGCGCAGGAAGTCGACCAACAGCGTGCGGTCCTCGACCTCGTCGCGCACCTCGGCACCGTTGATGGTCACTGTGATGGTCGTCATGGTCGGGTCCGTTCATCGGGCGGGAAGCAAGCCTCTGCCGCCGGCGGCAAGGGCCACCGCGCAGGGATGGGGAGATTGGAGAGGGACCGGGCCCGGGCGGGCCGGTCTAGCGAGGGAGAGGCGGCGCGCGCTCAGATGCCGACATAGCGCTCGACGACGTCCGCATCCCGGGCAAGGTCGGCCCCGGTACCGCTCCAGACCGTGCGGCCCTTCTCCAGGATGTGATGCCGATCGGCGAGGCGGCGGAGCACGCCGATGTTCTTGTCGATGAGCAGGATCGACTGCCCCTCGCGCTTGAGCCGCACGACGCACTGCCAGATCTCGGTGCGGATGACCGGCGCCAGTCCTTCCGTCGCCTCGTCCAGGATGAGCAGCCGCGGATTGGTCATCAGCGCCCGGCCGATCACCAGCATCTGCTGCTCGCCGCCGGAGAGCGTGCCCGCCCCCTGTCCGGCCCGCTCCTTCAGCCGCGGGAACAGCGCGTAGACGCCCTCGAGCGTCCAGGGGTTCGCGCGCTTCAGCCGGTTCGCCGCCGTGGCCACCAGGTTCTCGCGCACCGTCAGCGTCGGAAACACCTGCCGGCCTTCCGGCACCAGCCCCACCCCCAGCCGCGCGACGGCCTCGGGCACGGCGCCGGTGATCTGCCTGCCGTCGAAGCGGATGTCGCCGCCGAGCACGCGGCAGGCGCCCATGATCGAGCGCACCGTGGTCGTCTTGCCCATGCCGTTGCGGCCGAGCAGCGTGACGACCTCGCCCTCGCCGATCTCCAGCGCGACGTCGAACAGAACCTGGGACTGGCCGTAGGCGGCCTGGAGGTTCGCGACACTCAGCATGCCAGATCCTCCTCGCGGAGTTCGTCGCCCTCGCCCAGGTAGGCGGTGCGGACCTCCTCGCTCTCGCGGATTTCGTCCGGCGTGCCGCTGGCGATCACCCGCCCGTACACCAGCACCGAGATGCGGTCGGCGAGCGCGAAAACGGCGTCCATGTCGTGCTCCACCAGCAGCATGCCCACGCGCGACTTGAGGCCGGAGAGGATCTCGATCATCTCCGCGCTCTCCACCGGGCCGAGACCGGCCATCGGCTCGTCGAGGAGCAGCAGCCGGGGGCGCGATGCGAGCGCCACCGCCAGTTCGAGCTGCTTGCGCTCGCCGTGCGCGATGTTGGCCACCAGCGCATCAGCCCGTCCGGCAAGACCGACCTGCGCGAGGTAGCCGCGCGCCGGATCAAGCAGCCGCTCGTCGTTTCCGGCGCGCTTCCAGAAGCGGAAGCTGTGGCCCTCGCGCACCTGGACCGCCAGCGCGACGTTCTCCAGCACCGTGTAGTCCGGCAGCAGGCAGGTGATCTGGAACGACCGCGCCAGGCCGAGATGCACCCGCCCCGCGACGCTGACCCCGTCGATCGGCCGGCCGTCGAGGGAGATCGTGCCGGCGTCGTGGGACAGCTCCCCGCACAGCTGCGAAATCAGGGTCGTCTTGCCGGCCCCGTTCGGGCCGATCAGGGCGTGAATCTCTCCCGGCAGGACATCGAGATCCACGTGGTCGGTGGCAACGAGGCCACCGAAGCGCTTCACCAGCCCGCTGACGACAAGGATCGGCTCGGTCATTTGCGGCCTCCCGCCAGACGCACGACGAGGCCCTGCACGCCGCCGTGGGTGAAGAGGACCACGACCAGCAGGATCAGCCCGAGCGGGAACTGCCAGTTGGCGGTCCACGAGGCGAGCATGGATTCCAGGACGATGTAGACCGCCGCCCCGATGAACGGGCCGAACAGCGTTCCGACCCCTCCCAGGATGACCATGATCATCAGCTCGCCGGACTTGGTCCAGTGGAGCATGTCGGGGCTCGCGAAGCGCAGAAGGTTCGCGGTCAGTGCTCCGGCGAGACCGGCACCCATGCCGGAAATGATGAAGCCGACGAGCTTGTAGCGGTAGGTGTCGAGGCCGATCGCCGCCATCCGGCGCTCGCTCTGGCGGATCCCGACGAGCGCGGCGCCGAAGCGGGAGCGCACGACGCGCCAGATGACGAACAGCACCATCGCCGCCAGCGCCAGGCAGAGATAGTACATCGTCGCCTTGTCGCGCAGGTTCAGCCCGAAGAACACGTTCGTCCTGCGGATCATCAGCCCGTCGTCGCCGCCGTAGACCTCCAGCGAGACGAACAGGAAGAACACCATCTGCGCGAAGGCGAGCGTGATCATGATGAACTGCACGCCGCTGGTGCGCAGCGACAGCGCTCCGATCACCGCGGCGACCAGCCCCGCGACCAGGATCGCGAGCGGCAGCGTGATGATGAGCTGGTTGGTGCCCGGGATGACGCCGAACAGCGCCTCGCCGGCGTTGTAGTGATAGGCGAGGATGCCGACCACGTAGCCGCCGACGCCGTAGAAGGCGGCGTGGCCGAACGAGATCATGCCGCCGTAGCCGAGCGCCAGGTTCAGGCTCGCGGCGGCGATGCCGTAGATCAGCGCCCGCGTGGCGAGCGACGTGAAGGCGGTGTTGTCGGCCGCATCGGCGATGTACGGCAGCGCCAGGAGCACCACCGCGAGCGCGACGAGGAGAGCGACTTTGACGGGTTTTGCCATGCGGGATCCGGCCGTCCTCAAGCGCTTTTCACGAAAAGGCCCTTGGGCCGGATAAGGAGGACCACCGCCATCAGGAGGTAGATGCCCATGGAAGAGATCCCGGCGCCGAGCGCGTCGGCCTCGGGACCGACCATCACCTCGCGCAGCATGCCCGGCAGGTAGGCGCGCAGGAGGGTGTCGACGACGCCGACCAGCAGGCTCGCGAAGAACGCGCCGCGGATCGACCCCACGCCGCCGATGACGACCACGACGAAGGTGGTGATCAGGATCTGTTCGCCCATGCCGACCTGCACCGCCAGGATGGGACCCGCCATGAAGCCGGCGAACCCGGCCAGCAGCGCGCCCAGCCCGAACACCAGCGTGTAGAGCACGCCGACGCGCACGCCGAGCGCCCGCACCATCTCGCGGTTGGTCGAGCCGGCCCGCACGAGCATGCCGATGCGCGTGTGGTTGATCAGCCCGTAGAGCCCGAGCGCCACCAGCATGCCGAGCACGATGATCGCGAGCCGGAACACCGGATAGATGAGCCCGGGCAGGAGTTCGACCGAACCGGACAGGATCGGCGGCATCGCCACGAACAGCGGCTGCAGGCCGAACAGCATCGTCACCCCCTGATTGAAGATCAGGATCAGGGCGAAGGTCGCGAGCACCTGGTCGAGATGGTCGCGCTGGTAGAGCCCCCGGATGACGACGTACTCGATCACGATGCCGGCGACCGCCGCGCCGAGGATCGCGGCCGGAAGTCCGAGGAAGAACGAGCCCGTCGTCAGCACGACGTAGCTGCCGGCATAGGCACCGATCATGTAGATCGAGCCGTGGGCCAGATTGATGACCCCCATGATGCCGAAGATCAGCGTCAGCCCGGCGGCCATCAGGAACAGCATGAAGCCGAGCTGGAGGCCGTTCAGGAGCTGTTCGAAAAACAACGTCATGCGCGCGTCAGCCCCGGTCGCGATCGGAAGGATGACCGGCGGCGAACGGGCCGCCGCCGGTCGAACAGGTCAGGACGTTACATCTTGCACTGGTCGGAGTAGGCGTCGCCATGGTCCTGGAAGACCGTGCCGATCGTCTTGATCACCGGCTTGCCGTCGTCCCCCTCGACGACCTTCAGCGCGTACCAGTCCTGGATCGGGTGCTGGTTCGGCCCGAACTTGAACTTGCCGCGGACGGAGTCGAAGTCGGCCTTGCGCATCGCGTCGCGGAAGGCATCGGCATCGTCCACGTCGCCGCCGGTCGCCTTCAGCGCGGAAGCGATCAGCTTCGCCGTGTCGTAGCCCTGGCTCGCGTAGTAGGTCAGCGGCCGGTCGTAGGTCTTCTTCCAGGCCTCGACGAAGGCCTTGTTGGCCGGGTTGTCGAAGTCCTCGTTCCAGTGGCTGGACACGTTGACGCCGAGCGCGGCATCGCCGAGCGCGGCCAGCGTCGCGCCGTCCATCGAGGGTTCGGCAACCACCATCGGGATCGTGTCGAGCAGGCCGGCCTGCTTGTACTGGCGCATGAAGGCGATGCCCATGCCGCCCGGCTCGAACTGGAAGACCGCATCCGGCTTCGCGTCGCGGATCTGGGCCATCTCGGCGGCGAAATCGGTCTGGCCGAGCTGGGTGTAGACCTCGCCGACGATCTCGCCCTTGAAGAAGCGCTTGAAGCCGGTGATCGCGTCCTTGCCGGCCTGGTAGTTCGGCGCCAGCACGAAGGCCGTCTTGTACCCGAGGTTGGTGGTGTTCTGACCGGCGCTCTCATGCAGGCTGTCGTTCTGCCACGCGACGACGAAATAGTTCTCGTTGCAGCCCTCGCCCGCGAACGTCGACGGCGCGGCGTTCGGGCTCACGTAGAAGGCGCCCGCGTCGAGGATGTCCGGCACGGTGGCGCCGGCAACGTTGGAGAACACGATGCCCGTAAAGATCTTCACGTCGTCGTCGTTCAGGAACTTGTCGGCGATCTGGCGGCCGTTGGCGGGCTTCAGCCCGTCATCCTCGACCATCAGGTCGACCGGCACGCCGCCGAGCTTGCCGTCTTCCATGCCCAGCTTGAAGCCGTCCAGGATGTCCTGGCCGAGATAGCCGGCCGGCCCCGACAGCGTGGTGATCAGGCCGATCTTCACCGAATCCTGGGCCAGTGCCGGTGCGGCGGCGAACGCCGTGAGCGCCAGCGCGGCGCCAATTCTCTTCATGTTCATTGGTAGTTACCCCTCACTGCTGCTTCTTAGGTCTGGATGTCGCCGAATACAGGCTCCCTGCCCGCCTCAACGTTCAGCGGACGGTAACAGAAGTCGCCATCGTCCTGCACCACGTGGCCGAACACGGGCACGGGAAAGTGGTAGGGAGCGAGCACGGAGCCCTCAGCGGCCGCTTGCGACAGGATCCGCCGGCGGGTGGCGCGCGCCTCGTCGGGCCGAAGGCAGAAATTCGAGACGAGATCGAGATCCGTCATCTGCAACGGATGATGGATAACGTCCGCGAGGAACAGGATCTCGTCCGTTCCCGCCGTCAGCCGGACGATCGACATCCCATCCGTGTGACCGGGTGCCGGCTCGAAGCGGAGGCCGGGAACAATCTCTCCCGGCGAGTCCAAAGCCTCGTATCCCACGCTCTCGATGATCGGAGCGATGCTGTCGGAATACGCTCCATGCAGCAGCATGGTGCCGCCGTCCGCCTCCGCCCTGGCGGTCCAGAAGGCGAGCTCGCGCCCTGGAACGACATAGCGCGCATTGGGGAACGTCGGCTGCCAGGACGTCCCGGTCCAGATCGTGTTCCAGCCCACGTGGTCCGCGTGAAGATGCGTCGTCACCACGAGGTCCACGTCGCCGGGCTCGATCGACAGCGCCGACAGCGTCTCCAGGAACGGTGCTGCCCGTCGGTGCCAGGCCGGCCGATCGGGCCGATCCTTGTCGTTGCCGATGCCGGCATCGACAAGCGCGACAAAGTCAGGCGTCTCGATCAGATAGACGTTGAAGTTGAGCCGCAGGCTGCCCGTCTCCGGCTCGAGCGTTCCCCGCGGAACGTGCGGCTTCGCCCGTTCCAGGTCCGCGTCGGTGAGACCTGCAAACATCGCCCGGGCCGGCCAGACGATGCTGCCGGGCTCGGGGATGCAGGTGACCGAGATCGGACCGGCTTCCAGCCGGTCGACGCTCGTTCCAAGAGTGCTGAGCTGCCTGCGCACGACTTTCATGGGTCGGATCAGAGGCCGCATTCCGCGGCGAACGGATCGCCGTGATGCTCGAGAATCTTGGCCCGTGTCTTGAGGGTCATCGCGCCGTCGTCACCGGGCGCGACCGTCATCGCATACCAGTCCTGGATGGGGTGCTGGTTCTTTCCGAACGCGAAGTATCCGCGGACGGACTCGAAGTCGGCCTTCAGCATGGCGGTGCGGAACGCCTCGGTGTCGTCGACGCTGCCGCCCGTCTGCTTCAAAGCCGCGGCAATGGCGCGCGCCGTGTCGTAGCCCTGGGCCGCGTACATGGTCGGCGTGCGGCCGTAGGCTTCCTCGAACTTGGCGACGAATTCCTTGTTCGCCGCGTTGTCGAGGTCCGTATTCCAGGCGCCGGACACGTTGAGGCCCTCGGCGGCTTCCCCGACAGCCTTCAGGATGACGTGGTCCATCGACGGCTCGGAGACGACCATCGGGATGGTGTCGAGCAGTCCGGCCTGCTGATACTGGCGGGTGAACGCAATCCCGAGCCCGCCCGGCTGGAACTGGAACACGACATCGGGAGCGGCCGCGCGGATCTGCGCCATTTCCGCCGCGAAGTCCGACTGGTCGAGCTTGGTGTAGATCTCGCCGACGATCTCGCCCTTGAAGTAGCGCTTGAAGCCCTGGATCGCGTCCTTGCCGGCCTGATAGTTCGGCGCGAGGACGAAGGCCCGCTTGTAGCCGAGGTCGGTGGCGTTCTGGCCGGCGCTGCCCTGCATGGTGTCGGTCAGCCAGGAGACGACGAAGTAGTTGGCGTTGCAGTCCTTGCCGGCGAACTCCGAAGGCCCGGCGTTCGGGCTGATCATGATGGCACCGGCCTCGACCACTTCGGGCACGACCGCTCCGGCAACGTTGGAGAAGATCAGCCCGGTGAACAGCTTCACGTCCTCGTCGGTGAGGAAGCGATCGGCGATCTGGCGGCCGTTCGCCGGCTTCAGGCCGTCGTCCTCGATCATCAGATCGACCGGAACGCCGCCCAGATTTCCGTCTTCCATGTCAACCGCCAGCTGAAAGCCGTCACGGACGTCCTGCCCCAGATAGCCGGCCGGCCCCGACAGGGTGGTGATGAAGCCGATTTTCAGGGGATCCTGCGCCATCGCGCCGGCGCCGCCCATGGCGGCGGCAAACACGCCCGCCGCCAGACAAACTTGACCAAATTTCATGCCACTACTTTCAAAAAAGGCAGTTCCAGACTGCTGGGTGCAAGGATGTCGTGTTCCGGATCGCTCAGATCTTCACCCAGCCTTCCGGCGGTGCCTTGCCCGGGTGGATCGCGCCGCACTCCGGGCACTTGCGCTCCGCCTCGTTGGCGTAGAACGCCTCGTAGATCGGCGGCAGGTCGCGCACGATGCTCTTGAGCGACACCTCCACCCGCTTCACCAGCGCGTGGCACTCGAAGCAATACCACTCGAAGGCATCGAGCTGGTCGGCGGCGCGCTTCGGCTCGACCACCAGGCCGACCGAGCCGACCTGCGGCCGCTGCGGCGAATGGCGCACGTGGGGCGGCAGCATGAAGATCTCGCCGGCGCGGATCGGCACGTCGTAGAACTCGCCGTTGTCGACCACCTTGAGGACCATGTCGCCCTCGAGCTGGTAGAAGAATTCCTCGACCGGATCGTCGTGATAGTCGGTCCGCTTGTTGGGGCCGCCGACCACCGTCACCATCAGGTCGGCATCCTCCCAGACCTGCTGGTTGCCGACCGGCGGCTGCAGCAGGTGCCGGTGCTCCTCGATCCAGTTCTGGAAGTTGAAAGCGGAAAGTCGTCGTCCCGTGCTCATGCCCTTCGTCCTCTCAACTGCTTCCATGTTCGCGATGCCGGCCCGGCCGGCCTAACCCGCCGTCTTCAGCCCGCAGCCCTCGAATGCCGTGTGGATCGCGGTCTTCTCCGCCTCGGTCAGTTCCAGGCAGGGAGGCCGTACCTTGCCGCCCACCTGGCCGAGCAGGTCCTGCCAGTATTTCTGCTGGGCCTGCGGCTTTTCGGGGGGGCGCGTCGACTTCAGCGCCGCCCGCACCGGATCGAGGCTGGCGCTCACAGCCCTTGCCCTGTCCGCCTCGCCGGCAAAGGCCAGGTCGGTGTACTCGCGCATGCGCAGGTCGTGCTTCGTCTGGATCAGGTAAGGCGGCGACGAGCAGAGATAGAGCCGCCAGTCGAGTTCCAGGATGTTGTCGAGCCATTCCTTTTCGGACGCCGTCGACACGATGATCCGGTCGCCGGCAAGCCGGGTCAGCTCCACATACATCTCCCGCGGAACCGAGTACTTGATCGCCACGACGTTCTCGATGTCGGCGAGCTTGTTGCAGAGTTCCGGGCTCATCAGGTAGCCGCTGTCGGGGTGGCTCCACAGCGCGATGCCGATGTCGACCTTGTCGGCGATGGTCCGGTAGTAGTTCAGCAGCGTTTCGTCCTGCGCCTCGTAGAAGTGCAGGATCGGCGCGTGCACGACGATGTAATCGGCGCCGCAGGACTGCGCGTGACGGGCAAGCTCGATCACCGTGTCCATGTTCTGGTCCGAGCACGACATGATCGTCGCCGCCCGTCCGCCACAGGCGTCGACCGCCAGGTCGAAGGTGCGCTTGCGCTCGTCGAGCGACATCGAGAAGAACTCGCCCTGCTTTCCGGCGATGAAGAAGCCGTCGATCTTCAGATCCTCGATCCAGTGATCGATGTTCGCCCTGAGGCCGTCCTCGTCGATCGCGAGCGTGTCGGTGAACGGCGTCAGGGCGGCGGCCCAGATGCCCTTCATGTTCTCGAACGCGTAGGCCTTCGCGTCCTTCTTTGCGTATTTCATCGGTCGTTTCCGCCTCGCGCGTTCGTCGGCCTGCCCGCGATGGCACGCCAGACCTTTTCACTCGTCAATGGCATTTGAAGATCGTGGGGCCCGAACGGCGCCACGGCGTCGCAGACCGCGTTGAAGATCGCGGCCGGAACGCCGATGCATCCCGCCTCGCCGACCCCCTTCGCGCCGAGCGCATTCGACGGCGACCGGGTGACGATCTTCTCGATCTCCACCGGCGGCATGTCGTCGGCGCGCGGCAGCGCGTAGTCCATCAACGATCCTGTCAGCAGCTGGCCGTCCTCGTCGTAGACCAGCCGCTCCAGCATCGCCTCGCCCAGCCCCTGGGCAAGCCCGCCGAGCATCTGGCCACGCGCCAGCAGCGGATTGACCACGACACCCGCATCGTCGACCCAGACCAGCCGCTCGATGCGGGTCTCTCCGGTGTCGCGATCGATCGCGACCGCGGCCAGGCAGGCGCCGCTCGCCCAGGCCTCCCCTTCCGCGTGGTAGACGGTGGAGCAGGTGAGCGTCGCGGCGCCCGCCTCGCCCCGCTCGTGAAGCTGGCGGGCGAGATCGGCGAGCCCGATGGAGGCGCCCGTCTCGCCGCCGTAAAGTCGGCTCGGCTGGAACCGGATCATGTCCGCCGGGCACTGCAGCAGTTCGGCCGCGGCGCCGGCGAGCTGCGTCCTGAGCCCTTCGCAGGCGCGCAGCATCGCGCTGCCGCCGATCGCGGTGGAGCGGCTGGCGAGCGCACCGAGACCGGACGCCGCTTGCGATGTATCGCCCTGCCGCACCGTGACCGCCTCGGGCGTCGTGCCGAGCGCATCGGAAACGATCTGGGCGAATGCGGTTTCGCGCCCCTGCCCCTGGGCGCTGGCTCCGGTCGTGGCCAGGAACGTGCCGTCGGCGCGCAGGGTGACGGCCGCGCTTTCCCAGCCCTGGCCGCAGGGCTCGATGTAGAGGCACACGCCGATGCCGACGATCTCCCCAGCCGCGCGCCGACGGGCCTTGTCCGCGCACAGGTGCGCGTAGTCGCTGCGCGCGCGCAGCGTGTCGAGAAGGCGCGCGAAATCGCCGGAATCGACGTCGGCGCCGGTCAGGCGCGCGAGCGGCATCGCCTTGACATCGGCGACGTTTCGCAGGCGAAGTTCGATGGGATCGATGCCGGTCGCCCGGGCGCCCTCGTCCATGAGCCGGTCGAGCAGCATGGCCGCCTCGGGCCGGCCGGCGCCGCGATAGATCCCGACGGCGGCGCGGTTCGTCATGTGCGAGCGCGCGGCGACGTCCAGCGCGCCGATCCGGTAAGGACCGGGAAGGATGCGCAGCGCGTTGTTGGGCGGCACCACGGCGCTGTAGGTCATCCAGTGCCCCTGCTGGAAGACGAGCCTGGCCCGCAGCGCCAGCGCCCGCCCGTCCGCGGAGAACGCCATCTCGCCCGTCGTCGTGGCGCCGCGGCCCTGGGTCGCCGCAAGCAGGTCCTCGCCGCGCTGGGCGCACCACTTGACCGCGCCACCCACGGCACGCGCCGCGAACGCGACCATCACGTCTTCCGGATAGATCGAGGCCTTGCCGCCGAACGCCCCGCCCACATCGGGCGCGATCACCCGCACCCGGTCGGACGGCAGGTCGAGGATCCGGCAGAGGTCCTCGCGCACGCGGTAGGGCGTCTGGGTGGAGCACCAGGCCGTCAGTCCGTCCTCGCCCCAGACGGCAAGGGCGGCGCGCGGCTCCATCGGCGTCGGCGCGACCAGCGCGTGCTCGATCCGCACCGACACCACGTGATCGGCGGCGGCGAAGGCGGCCTCGGCATCGCCCGCGGTCAGGGCCTGCTCGACCGACCGGGCACCTTGCGCTCCGCTCTCGACCGGCAGCGCGTCGATGTCGATCTCGATCAGCAGCGCCGCATCGCGGGCGACCGCGGCGGTTTCGGCCACGACGGCCGCGACGGGCTGACCGAGCGCCCCGACGGTGTCGCCGGCAAGCACCTCGAACGGCACTTCGACGAGATCGGCGATGATGGGATTGATGGCATTGCGGCCGAGCGGGCCGAGATCGGCGGCGGTGAAGACGGCGATCACACCGTCGGTGGCGCGGGCCGCCTCGCAGTCGATGCCGGCGATCCGGCCGTGGGCGTAGGGGCTGCGGGCAAAGGCGAGATGCAGGCAGCCGTTCGGCTGCAGGTCATCGACGTAGGTGCCCCGGCCGCTGGTGAAGCGGTCGTCCTCGCGCCGCAGCATGCTGCGGCCGAGCCAGGGCATGGTCTCTACGGATGCGGACGTAACGCCCAAGCTGCCTCCCGACTGCGCAACGGCGGAATTGACCAATCTGCAGGCAACAGGGAAGCATCGCCCCACCTATATGTGAAGGCAGCATTACGTGATAAATTAATCTGAAATTCCTATAAATCGGCCCGATGCGCATCACCCTGAAACAGATCGAGTCCTTTCTCGCCGTCGCCGAAAGCGGAAACTTCTCCCGCGCCGCGACGCGGCTCCAGTCCGCGCAGCCGGCGGTTTCGCAGGCGGTGAAAGAACTTGAGACGGAGCTCGGGGTCCGGCTCTTCGACCGGACCACCCGGCGCGTCGAGCTGACCGACGCCGGCCGGGAATTCCAGGCATCCGCGGAGAAGATCGTCGAGGATCTGGGACACGCCGTCACCAATCTCAACGCGCTGGCCGAGCGTCGCCGGGGCCGAATCCGCATCGCCGCGCCGCCGCTGCTGGCCGCGTCCGTGCTGCCGGAGGCGATTGCCGATTTCCGCCGCGAGGCTCCCGGCATCAGTGTCGAGTTGATCGATGCCAGCACCGACGCGATCATCGAGAACGTGCGGTCGGGCCGCGCCGAATGCGGGCTCGGGACCTTTCCGCCCGGCGGGGATCAGATCGAGCGGCTGCCGCTGGCCCGCGACGAGCTCATGCTGTTCTGCCGCCGCGATTCACGGCTTGCCGGCCAGGACCGCGTCGAATGGGCGGACCTCGCCGGCGAGGCGCTTGTCACGCTCACCCGCGGCAGCGGCATCCGCGTCCTCACCGAAGTGGGCTTTGAGACGGTCGGCGTCGGGCTGGTGCCGAGCTACGAGGTGAGCCACGTGACGACCGCGATCGCGCTCGTCGAAGCCGGCCTCGGCGTGGCGGTGCTGCCGACCTACGCGCTCGCGGCGGCGCGCAACGGCGCGCTGACGGGACGGCCGCTGGTCGCCCCGACGATCGCCCGCGAGATCCAGCTGATCCACGCCAGCGGACGGTCGGTGTCGCCGGCGGTGGCCGCCTTCACGCCGATCCTGCGGCGCTGCATCCAGCGCCTGAAGCCGGCCTTCCAGTAGGCCCCGACGACCGGCCGGGATCGAGGGAAGCGCTCAGCCGGCCTGCCGTCCGCCGATCAGGTCGAGCAGCGCATGGCCGAGCGCGGTGCGGTCGGAGGCGAGATCGAGCACCACATCGAAGTGATGGCGATCCGGGATTTCCATCAGCGTCGACGGGAAACCGGCGTCCTGCCAGGCCTTGTGGAAGGCCTCCGACTGGCGCCCGAACCCGACCGACTCGTTGGCCGCGTAGGCGACCACGATCGGGCAGCCCACCTGCGGAATGTTCTCCGCCGGGCTCAGCGCCGCGACGTCGGCGTCGGTGAGCGTCAGCCATTCCGAGACGAACGACCTGGCGATCGGCGCCAGGTGGAAGAGGCCGCTGACCGGCAGCGCGCCCTTCACCAGGGTCTCCGGCACGCCGAAATCCGCGTGCCAGCCGCCGGCCAGCACCGCCCCCGTCAGATGGCCGCCAGCCGAACTGCCGCCGACGTAGATCCGCTCCGGATCGATGCCGTAGCGCCGGCCCTCTCGGTGCAGGAAGGCCATGGCTGCCCGCACCTGCCGGACGATCTCCTCGAGCGAAACTTCCGGGGCAAGCTGGTAGTCGACGGCCACCGTCGCGATGCCGTGGCGGGCCAGCATTTCCGCCATGAACGCCGACTCGTTCTTCGACAGCGCCCGCCAGTAGCCGCCGTGGATGAACACGAACGCCGCGCGCGGCTCCTCGCCGCCGCCGAAGATGTCGACGGTCTGGCCGCTCGCCTCGTCGTAGACGACGTCCAGCGCGGTGGCGATCTTGCGGGCGGCGACGGAGCCCTCCCGGTAGCGCTTGACGGTCTCCTCGAAGACCTCCGCGGAGACCGTGGCCCGCGCATTGTAGTCGCTGTTGATGGTGTCGACCGGCAGCCCGGCCTCCTCGGACAGATCACGCACGCTCGTCACTGAAACCCCCGAAACAATTGCCGTTGCCGGCATGACGGCCGACTCGGTGGGCGACGATAACGGCAAAACGGCGCGCGGAGAATCGCCGTTGTCGGTGCGCGCGGATTCCGCCGCGCCAAACTGCGCGTTTCTGCGCGTTTCTGCGCTTTTTTGCGCGTTCGCGCACGGCAGCCGACGCGCACCCCGCGCGGGCCGGATGGCGCGCCTGGACGACCGGCTCGCGCCAACGTTGTCAACGACCGTAGCCCGCATGTAGTCTTTCTAAACAAGAAGACGAACACCTCAGGGAGAGCGCACACGGAGATGCCGCCGTGTGCCGATTGCGGGATGGTCACAGGCCACGACCCCTACCTCGTCGCGCTCTCGGTGATTGTCGCGATCCTCGGCGGCTACACCGGCTTCGGGCTCGCGGCGCGCGTCCGGGGAACGCCCGGCGCGAACCGGCGCCTGCTCCTGTCCGGAGCGGCCTGCTTCCTGGCGGTCGGCATCTGGACGATGCACTTCGTCGGCATGATGGCCTCGCCGGTGTCCGACGGGGCGACGTTCCTGGTCCTGCCGACGATCGTGTCCTTCCTCATCTGTGCGCTGGTGGTCGGGGTCTCGCTGTTCTTCGTGTCGGTGGGCGAGCCGTCGGACGGGCGCGTCGCGGCGTCGGCCCTGCTCCTCGGGACGGGCATCGTGTCGATGCACTACGTGGGCATGCGCGGGCTGATGACCGGCGACCACCCCGTTCACGACCCGGCGATCATGGCGGCCGCGGTGGTGATTGCGGTGGTGACCGCGTTCGGGGCGCTGCGGATGTTCGTCCGGCCCCAGGCCGGCATGCGGCTGGCCGGCAGCGCGGTGGCCTTCGGCATCGCCGTTTCGGGCATGCACTACACCGCCATGTACGGGATGACCGAGCTGCCGGTCTGCGCCGTCGGCGATCCCGTCGGCGGGCTGACGGTCTCGGAGGCCGTGCTCTCGCCGATCCTGGCGCTGCTCTGCTTCTTCATCGCGGCCGGCTTCCTGCTGTTCCTCATACCCGATCCGCGCCCGCGCGCCGCGCCGCTGGTGGCGGGCGGGCCCTCCGGCCTCGACGTGGCGACCGCCTTCGACCCCGGCGAGACGGACCGGACCGACAGCCAGCCGCCCGAAGCCCGCCCCTCGTCGCCGACCGACGCGCCGCCCGCCGCCGCCCATGCCGCCCGGGTTCCGGTGGAGGGGTCGAGCGGCACCTATTTCGTGGCGGCGTCGGAGATCCGCAGCATCAAGGCGAACGCCCACTACACGCTGGTGCACGACGGGGTGCGCGAGCGGATGAGCCCGTGGTCGATCTCGCAGGCGGAAGCCCACCTCGACCCCCAGGCCTTCATCCGCGTCCACCGCAGCCACATCGTGGCGCTCGCGCATGTGGCGTTCCTGCGCAAGGAGGGCGACGGCGCGGTGGTGGAACTCGAGGGCCCGACCCCGCACCTGGTCCCCGTCAGCCGCGCCCGCGTCACCGACCTGAAGTCCCGCCTCGGGCTGGCCAAGGCCGCCGAGAGCGCCGCCGCGGAGCCCGAAAGGGTCTGAAACCCTGACGCAGTTCGTGCGGCGGAAGCCGCCGTTCGTGCAATTTCCCGCGCCTCGTGCCCCAGACGGCGGGCTGATCTTGCCACCCCGGCGAGGGAAGCCGAGCCTTTCCATCAACGTCCCGAGATCGCGTGTTTGCGAGACTCAAAAAGGACGGATGGAGGACACGCATGATCCCAGCTCCATTCACCTATCACCGACCCACGTCGGTGGACGACGCGGTCGGCCTGCTCGCCTCGCTGGGCGAGGATGTCGAAATCGTCGCCGGCGGTCACAGCCTCATCCCGATGATGAAGCTCAGGCTGGCGGCGCCCGAACACCTGGTCGACATCGGCGGCCTGCCGGAGATGAAGGGCGTCCGCCGCGAGGGCGACCGCATCGTCATCGGCCCGCTCACCACCCAGCACGAGCTGATCGGCTCCGACGAGATCGCCCGCACCCTGCCGGTGCTGATCGAGGCGGCGCGGCTGATCGCCGATCCGCAGATCCGCTACCGCGGCACCGTGGGCGGCAACGTCGCCAACGGCGACCCCGGCAACGACATGCCGGCGCTGATGATGATGCTGGACGCGACCTACAGCCTTCAGGGACCGGACGGTGCCCGCGAGTGCCAGGCGAACGGCTTCTACCAGAGCGCCTACTTCACCTCGCGCGAGCCCGGCGAGATCCTGACGGCGATCTCCATCCCGGTGCCGCCGGAGGGCAACGGAGCGGCCTACGAGAAGCTGAAGCGGAAGGTCGGCGACTACGCCACCGCCGCCGCCGGCGTGATGCTGACCATGTCGGGGGGCACGGTGGCCACCTGCCGCATCGGCCTCACCAATCTCGGCGACACGCCGCTTCTGGCCGAGGACGCGGCCAACGCCGTCATTGGAACCAGCCTCGATGCGGCGGCCCTCGACGCGGCCGCGAAGGCGGCCGAGGCGATCATGCAGCCCGCCGCCGACAGCCGCGGGCCGGTCGAATACCGCAAGCACGTCGGCGGCATCATGGTGAAGCGGGCCCTCGCGCGCGCCGCCGAACGCGCACGCTGAGGAGATCGAACATGGCAAAGACACACGTCACCATGCAGGTGAACGGCACCGAGGTCGAAGGCCTCGTCGAGCCGCGCACGCTGCTCGTCCACTTCCTGCGCGAGAACCTGGCGCTCACCGGCACCCACATCGGCTGCGAGACCACCCATTGCGGGGCCTGCACCATCGACATCGACGGCATGTCGGTGAAGAGCTGCACCATGTTCGCGGTGCAGGCCGAGGGCGCCGAGATCACCACCATCGAGGGGATCGCCAACGCCGACGGCACCCTCTCCGCCCTCCAGGAGGGCTTCCGGATGATGCACGGCCTCCAGTGCGGCTTCTGCACGCCGGGCATGATCGTCCGCGCCCACCGCCTGCTGCAGGAGAACCCGTCGCCCAGCGAGGAGGAGATCCGCATGGGGATCTCCGGCAACCTCTGCCGCTGCACCGGCTACCAGAACATCGTGCGGGCCATCCAGTACGCCGCCGCGAAGCTGAACGGCACGGAATTCCAGGAGGCCGCCGAATGAACGACATGGCTCCCACACGGGAACAGCGCGAAGCCGCCCTCGAAGGCATGGGCTGCAAGCGCAAGCGCGTCGAGGACGTCCGCTTCACGCAGGGGCGCGGCAACTACGTCGACGACGTGAAGCTGGCGGGCATGCTGCACGGCGATTTCGTGCGCTCGCCGCACGCCCACGCGCGGATCAAGTCGATCAACACCGAGGCGGCGCTGAAGGTGCCGGGCGTGCTCGCGGTGCTCACCGCCGAGGACCTGAAGGGCGTCAACCTCGCCTGGATGCCGACGCTCGCCGGCGACGTGCAGATGGTGCTCGCCGACGGCAAGGTGCTGTTCCAGAACCAGGAAGTGGCCTTCGTCGTCGGCACCGACCGCTACGCCACCGAGGACGGCGTGGCCGCGGTCGAGGTGGACTACGAGGACCTGCCGGCGCTCGTCGATCCCTTCAAGGCGATGGATGCCGACGCGCCGGTGCTGCGCGAGGACCTGGAGGGCAAGACCGAGGGCGCCCACGGGCCGCGCAAGCACCACAACCACATCTTCGAGTGGACGGTGGGCGACCGGGACCTGACCAACGCGGCCTTCGACAAGGCCGAGGTGACGGTGAAGGAGATGATCTCCTATCACCGCACCCATCCCTCGCCGCTCGAGACCTGCCAGTGCGTCTGCTCGTTCGACAAGATCAAGGGCGAGCTGACCATCTGGGGGACCTTCCAGGCCCCCCACGTGATCCGCACCGTGGTGGCGCTGATCTCGCAGATCCCGGAGCACAAGATCCACGTGATCGCGCCGGACATCGGCGGCGGCTTCGGCAACAAGGTCGGCGCCTATCCGGGCTACATCTGCGCGGCGGTCGCCTCCATCGTCACCGGCAAGCCGGTGAAATGGGTGGAGGACCGCATCGAGAACCTGACCTCGACCTCGTTCGCCCGCGACTACCACATGACCACGGAGATCGCGGCGACGGCGGAAGGCAAGGTGACCGGCCTGCGCGTCCACGTGCTGGCCGACCACGGCGCCTTCGACGCCTGCGCCGACCCGTCCAAGTGGCCGGCCGGCTTCTTCAACATCGTCACCGGGTCCTACGACTTCCCCGTGGCGCACCTGGCCGTCGACGGCGTCTACACCAACAAGGCGCCCGGCGGGGTGGCCTATCGCTGCTCGTTCCGAGTGACCGAGGCGGCCTACTGCATCGAGCGCGGAATGGACATCCTGGCCCAGAAGCTGGGGATGGATCCGGCGGAACTCCGGATCAAGAACTTCATCCGCGCCGAGCAGTTCCCGTACCACTCGGCACTCGGCTGGGAGTACGATTCCGGCGACTATCACACCGCCATGCGCCAGGCGATGGAGACGGTCGACTACGCGGGGCTCCGCCGCGAACAGGCGGAGAAGCGCGAGGCCTTCAAGCGCGGCGAGACGCGCGAGATCATGGGCGTCGGGCTGTCCTTCTTCACCGAGATCGTCGGGGCCGGGCCGTCGAAGAACTGCGACATCCT
This sequence comes from Amorphus suaedae, assembly GCF_053629675.1. Taxonomy (NCBI): domain Bacteria; kingdom Pseudomonadati; phylum Pseudomonadota; class Alphaproteobacteria; order Hyphomicrobiales; family Amorphaceae; genus Amorphus; species Amorphus suaedae. Next base: position 1,259,402 of record NZ_JBRJIT010000001.1, read on the forward strand.
GGGGATCGCGATGTTCGATTCCTGCGAGATCCGCCTGCACCCGACCGGCGCCGGCATCGCCCGCATGGGCACCAAGAGCCAGGGCCAGGGGCACGAGACCACCTACGCCCAGATTATCGCCACCGAGATCGGCATCCCCGCCGACAACATCATGGTGGAGGAAGGCAACACCGACACCGCGCCCTACGGTCTCGGCACCTACGGCTCGCGTTCGACCCCGGTTGCGGGCGCGGCGATCGCCATGGCGGCGCGCAAGATCAAGGCGAAGGCCCAGATGATCGCCGCCTATCACCTGGAGGTCCACGAGGACGACCTGGAGTGGGACATCGACGGCTTCCGGGTGAAGGGGCTGCCGGAGAAGTTCAAGTCGATGAAGGACATCTGCTGGGCGGCCTACAACTCGGTGCCGCCGGGCATGGAGCCGGGCCTGGAGGCGGTCTCCTACTACGACCCGCCGAACATGACCTACCCGTTCGGCGCCTACGTCTGCGTCATGGACATCGACGTCGACACCGGCGTCTACAAGGTCCGCCGCTTCTACGCCCTCGACGACTGCGGCACCCGCATCAACCCGATGATCATCGAGGGGCAGGTGCACGGCGGCCTGACGGAGGCCTTCGCCATCGCGATGGGTCAGGAGATCCGCTACGACGAGACCGGCAACGTGGTGACCGGGTCGTTCATGGACTTCTTCATGCCGACGGCGGTGGAGACCCCGCACTGGGAGACCGACTTCACCGTCACCCCCTCCCCGCACCACCCGATCGGGGCGAAGGGGGTCGGCGAGAGCCCGAACGTCGGCGGCGTGCCGGCCTTCTCCAACGCCGTCAACGACGCCTTCGCGTTCCTCGGATCGACCCACATCCAGATGCCCCACGACTACTGGCGCAACTGGAAGGCGGCCAGGGACCTGGGCGCCCTCGGCTAGCGCGGATCGCCGGATCCGCCGCGTCCCCCGCGGCCCGTGTCGCGGGGGAGACGGCGCCCGGCCCGGCTCCAGGGTCAGCAGGTTTTGCATGACATGACCGCCCTCACCCGCACCGACATCGCCACCCGCCTCGCCGACAGCGGCTACATCGCCGATGCGGAGCTCGCGACGGCGCTGTCGCTGATGCAGCTCCTGCGCCGGCCGCTGCTGCTGGAGGGCGAGGCCGGCGTCGGCAAGACCGAGGTCGCCAAGGCGCTGGCGGCAGTGCACGACACCGAGCTCATCCGCCTGCAGTGCTACGAGGGCCTCGACCAGGCCGGCGCGCTCTACGAGTGGAACTACCAGCGCCAGCTTTTGGCGATCCAGGCCAGCCAGGGCATGGTGGCCGACATCGAGGACCACATATTCTCCGAGAAGTACCTGCTCGAGCGGCCGCTGCTGGCGGCGATCCGCCGCGCGACGCCACCCGTGCTGCTGATCGACGAGATCGACCGTGCCGACGAGGAGTTCGAGGCGTTCCTGCTGGAGCTGCTCTCCGACTTCCAGGTCTCCATCCCGGAACTGGGCACCATCACCGCGATCTCCATCCCCCACGTGGTGCTGACCTCCAACGGCACCCGGGAGCTGTCGGACGCGCTGCGGCGGCGCTGCCTCTACCACTACGTCGACTTCCCCGACGTCGACCGCGAGGCGCGCATCATCCTCGCCCGCCTGCCGGAGGCCGGCGCGACGCTGTCGCTGCAGATCGCCCGGATGGTCGAGGCGATCCGCAAGGAGGACCTGCAGAAGGTGCCGGGCGTCGCCGAAACGCTGGACTGGACCGCGGCGCTGCTCGGGCTCGACGTGAGCGACCTGCGCGACCAGCCGGAGGTCGTCCACGAGACGCTGATGTGCCTCCTGAAGACGCGGGAGGACCGCGCCCGGGTGACCCGCGAGGTGTCGGCACGGCTTTTGGGCAAGGTCGCATGAGCTGCTGCGGCGCCCCCCTCTCCCCGGACGATGCCGACGCGGTCTCCCGCCTCGTCGCCGGCCGGCTGGCGGCGTTCCTGAAGACGCTGAGGGACAGCGGTTTCGCCGTCGGGCTGGCGGAGGGACGGGACGCGGCGCGGCTGGTGGAGGCGGGCCACGCCGCGCGGCCGGCGACGCTGCGTTCGGCGCTCAAGCACCTGGTCTCCAGCCGGCGCCAGGACTGGGACGCCTTCGACGGCATCTTCGACGCGTTCTTCCTGGGCAAGCGGGTGCGCTCGCGCTCCATCGCCGCCGGCTCGACGAGCCGGCCCAACAGCCCGTCGCTGAAGAGCCTGATGGACGCACCCAGGGGCGGCGACGCCGTCGCCGACCAGGTGCCCTCGGGCGACGCGCCGGACGGGGCCGGCACCGGCGAAGGGCGGATGGAGGGGGCCTCAGGCGCCGAGGAGCTGGCCCAGACGGACCTGCGCAAGATCGACGATCCCGACCAGATGGCCGCCGCCCACGCCACCGCCGAGCGGCTCGCCCGCGCCATGCGGACCCGGATGACGCGCCGCGACCTGGCCCGCCGACGGGGCTACCGGCTGGATCTCCGCCGCACCATCCATCGCAACATCAGCCACGGCGGGGTGCCGCTGACGCTGGTGCGCCGCCAGCGCAAGCAGAAGCCGCTGCGGCTGGTGGTGCTGCTCGACGCGTCGGGATCGATGTCCATGTACACCAGCGTGTTCCTGCGCTTCGTGCACGGCATCCTGGGCGCCTTCGACGACGCCGAGGCGTTCCTGTTCCACACCCGGCTCGCCCACATGTCGGACGCCATGCGGGAGCGCGACGCCGGCCGCGCCCTCGACCGGCTGTCGATGATGGCGCAGGGGGTGGGCGGCGGCACGCGGATCGGCGACTGCCTGGCCGACTTCAACCGCCACCACGCGGCCCGCGTCCTGCACTCGCGCACCTGCGTGATGATCCTGTCGGACGGCTACGAGACCGGCGACGCGGCGAAGCTCGGCCGCGAGATGGCGGCGCTCGGCCGCCGCTGCCGGCGGATCGTCTGGCTGAACCCGATGATCGGCTGGGAGGGCTACGCCCCCGAGGCGGCCGGCATCCAGGCGGCGCTGCCGCACGTCGATCTCTACGCGCCGGCCCACACGCTTTCGAGCCTGGCCGCGCTCGAACCCTATCTCGCCCGGCTGTGAGGTCTCCCCGATGACCGTTCAACCCGACATCATGGACATCGTCTCCCGCCTCAAGTCGGCGGACGAGGCGTTCGTGCTGGCGACCGTCGTGCGCACCGTCTCGGTGACCGCGGCGAAGGCCGGCGCCAAGGCGGTCATCCGCGCCGACGGCAGCATCGCGGGCGGCTGGATCGGCGGCGGCTGCGCCCGCGGCGCGGTGCTGAAGGCGGCGCGCGACGCGCTCGCCGACGGCGAGTCCCGCCTCGTGTCGGTGCAGCCGGAGAACCTGCTGTCGGAACTCGGCGTTGCCCCCGGCGCGGCGCGCGACGGGGTGCGCTACGCCAGCAACATGTGCCCGAGCCAGGGGACCATGGACATCTTCGTGGAGGCGGTGCTGCCGCGCCCGTCGCTGGTGGTGCTCGGCGGCAGCCCGATCGCCGCGGCGCTGTGCGAACTCGCCCGGCCGCTCGGCTACCACGTGACGCTCGCCTGCCCGCCGGGCGACCGGCCGTCGGGCGCCGAGGCCGACGCGCTGCGCGACGGCTTCGACATCGCCCCGTCCAACGCGCGGCGCTTCGTCGTCGTCTCGACCCAGGGCAAGGGCGACGAGGCGGCGCTCGCCGCCGCCATCGCCTGCCCGGCCGCCTACCACGCCTTCGTCGGCAGCCGGCGCAAGATGGCCGCGCTCACCGACAAGCTGCTCGCCAAGGGCGCCGACGCGGCGGCGCTCGCCCGGGTGAAGGCGCCGGCGGGGCTCGACCTCGGCGCCATCACGCCGGAGGAAATCGCGCTGTCGATCCTGGCCGAGATCACCGCCGAACGCCGGCGCGGCCAGCGGGAGACGCCGGCCGGGGGCTAGGCGGGTTCGCGGCGGGGGAAGGCCTGCGGGCGGACGCGGGCGCTCAGGATCCGTCCGGCCCGGTCTCGACCGTCAGCGTCATGAAGCTCTCCGGCGGGGTCCAGGTGCCCGGCTCGTGGCGGTTCGCCCACCGGCAGATGGCCTGGAGGACCGGGATCAGCCCGCGCCCCTTGTCGGTCAGCGCGTAGGCGTAGCGCTTCGGGCGCTCCTGGTAGAGCGTGCGGGTGATCAGCCCCATCTCCTCCATCCGCCCCAGCCGGTCGGCGAGGATGTTGGTGGTGATCCGCTCCGGCGACTGCAGGAACTCCGAGTAGCGCGACTTGCCGGTGAGCATGTCGCGGACCAGCACCAGCGACCACCGGTCCCCGACGATGTCGAGGGTGGTGGCAATCGGGCACGGCGATCGGAACTCGGGCTTCATGGCGACTGACTTACTTTTGAATTGCAAGTAACAAGTCTACACGCGTAGACTGCTCCGATCGAGGTGCAGGCGCCCGAAATCGTGACGGGCGCGATGGCGGGGGAGACACAGACCATGGAATCCGTCGACCTGACCGGCGGCTGCCTGTGCGGGGCGGTCCGGTTTCGCTGCTCGGCACAGCCCGAGATCGTCGGCGACTGCTTCTGCATCGATTGCCGCAAATCCAGCGGCACGGCCCACTGCACCCATGTGATGGTCTCCGCCGACGCCCTGGAGGTGTCGGGCGACGTGACATTCTACGAACGCGCGGCCGACAGCGGCAACATGGTGCGCCGCGGCTTCTGCGGCACCTGCGGCAGCCCGCTCTACTCGACGAACGCCGGCATTCCGCACCTGGCCTTCCTCCGCGCCTCCGCCCTCGACGACCCGGACCTCGTCGCGCCGCAGATGACCGTCTACGCGAGCCGGGCGCCGGGCTGGGCGCATGTCGACCGCTCGCGGCCGGTGTTCGACACCATGCCGGAAGCGCCGCCCGCGGCGTTCGCGCAAGCGACCTGACGCGGCGGCGGGAGGCCGGGGCGGCCGGGCCGCCCCTCCCCTTCGGCCGAGAACGCCGTCAGGCGGCGATGCTTTCCTCGGAACGGGCACGCGCCTCCAGGTGGCGGCCGAGGCGATAGGAGAGCGCCATGATCGACAGCGTCAGGTGCTTGTCGGGCAGGTTGGGAATGACGCCGCCGTCGCAGACGTAGAGGTTGTCGAGGCCGTGGCAGCGCAGGTCGCGGTCGACGACGCCGGTCGACGGATCGTCGGAGATCGCCGTGGTGCCGGCGTAGTGGATGCCGGTGCCGTTGTTGTCGGTGCTCTCGTAGATCTTCGTGGCCGTCGCCCGGCGCAGGATCTTCCGCCCCCACTTCAGCATGGACTCCATCTGGAGCCTCGCCGCCGGCGGCGTGGTGAAGTCCACCGCCACCTGCGGCACGCCGTCGGAATCGGTGGTGGTGCCTGGCCGCACGCGGTTCTCCGGCCGCGCCTCGCCGGCGCAGAACAGCCCGAGCGTGACGTAGGAATGGAACATGATCCGCGCGAGGCGGGTCTTCACCTGCGGCGGGAAGCCGGAGAAGCCCGACAGGTAGTGAGGCACGTCGGGCAGGCCGTGGATGGCGTGGCCGATGAACGGGAAGCTGGACCCGTCGGGCAGCTTGCCCTGCGACATCAGGATCAGCAGGTCGCCATAGCCGATGTCGTAGTCGCGCTTCTTGCCCCACAGCCGCAGCAGCGAGGTCGACAGCACCGCCTTCGGATTGTCCTGCAGCCCCTGCCCCACCCGGTCGTGGCGGTTGGCGAGGCCCGCCGGATCCGCCTCGTCGGCGGAGTTGAACAGGATGCGCGGCGTCTCGATGGCGCCGGCCGCGAGCACCACGAACCGGGCCGACAGCGTCCGGCGCTCGCCGGTCTCGGTGTCGATGTACTCCACGCCGGACACGCGGTCTGCGCCCTCGTCGCGGAGCACGCGGGTCACCTTGGCGTTGGTGCGGAGCTCGTAGTTGTCCAGCCCGGCGATCTCCGGGAGCAGGCGGGCGGAGAACTTGTAGACGGCGCCGACCGGGCAGCCGGAGGTGCAGATGCCGGTGGAGATGCAGGAGCTGGCAAGGCCGGGGGTGGTGATGATGGCCTTGCGGTTGGGGATCGCGTGGGAGAACGGCTCGTTGAGCGCGTTGACCGCCGACACGATGATCTTGTCGGCCGGCCGCAGCGGCTTCGGCGGAATGAACTCGCCGTCGGGGAGCTCCGGGATGCCCTCCTTCGTGCCGCAGACGGTGATCAGCTTCTCCACCGCCGAATAGTCGTCGGCAAGCGTGTCGTAGCCGAACGGCCAGCCGGCGAAATCGTCCTTCGAGAACCGCACGCTCACGCCGTTCCAGAGGTTCTGGAGGCCGTTGAGCTTGAGGATCTGGAAGTGCCGGAAGCCGCCCGCCGGCCGGGTGGTGGCGCCGTGGACGCCGTCGGCGAACAGCGGGTGCACGAACAGGCTGTCGTGCGGGTCCGCCGGCCAGACCGTGGACGGTCCGATGCCGAAGTCGAGCTTGGCGCCGGGGGGCGCGGTCTTGGTGAAATAGTCGTCGGGCAGGGTCCCGCCCTGCTCCAGCGAGACGACGTTGAGCCCCGCCTTCGCGAGCTTGTGGGCGATGATGCCGCCACCGGCGCCCGTTCCGACGATGACGACGTCGCAGTGTTCGGCTCTAGCGGCCATCGGACGATCCTCCCTGGGAACCTTCTCCGACGGAATCGAGGAAGCTCGGCGATGCGAAGTAGATGTATTCGAGGAACGAGAGGAGCGTCGCGCGCTCCGGGCCGAGATCGCGCCTGGCGATCACCCGGGTGGCGGCGAAGTTGCTCCGTTCCGCCACCGCCGCAAGCGCGCTGCGGATCTGGTTGTTGGCCAGGGCGATCCGGGTGATGTCCGGCAGCATCGGCGTCAGGGTGCGGCGGTAGGGAGAGAAGGCGACGATCGCGGCGATCATCGCCGCGCCGTCCTCGTTGGTCAGCTTCACGCTCATGGCCGCACTCCGCCCGCCGCCGCGGCGGCACCTGGCGTGCCCGCCAGCGCCTTGCCGAGGTCACGGAAGGGACGGCCGGAGCGCAGGTGACGCTCGATGTCCTCTAGCAGGATGCCGTTGGTTTCCGGCACGTAGCGGAACGTGAACAGGATCCCGAAGGCACAGACCAGCGCGTAGATCGCGAACACCGCGCCGAGCCCGATGTCGGCAACCAGGATCGGGAACGAGAACACGACCAGGAAATTGAAGCCCCAGTTGGTGACGGAGGCGACGCTCATGCCGCGGCCGCGGACATTGAGCGGGAAGACCTCCGACATCATCACCCACGGAAGCGGGCCGATGCTGGCGGCGAACGCGCCGATGTAGACGACGAGGCCCACGAACGCGACGACATCCATCGACTGGACGTCGGTGGCGGCGCCGATGGCGATCATGCCGAGGGCGAGCGCCGCGAACAGGAAGCCGCCGAGCAGCAGCTTGCGCCGGCCGATCCGGTCGATCAGCGCCATGCCGACGAGGGTCATCAGGACGTTGACGATGCCCACGCCGACGGTCGCGAGGATCTGGGTGGAGGCGTCGGTGAAGCCGGCCTCCTGGAACACCACCGGGGCGTAGTAGATGACCGCGTTGATGCCGCTGAGCTGCTGCAGGAAGAAGAGGCCGATGCCCACCACCAGGGCCGGACGCGCCACCGGGCCGAACAGTTCGGCCCAGCCGCGGTGGCCCTTGTCGGCTTCCGCCGTCTCCGAGATCTCCTCAAGCTCCTGCTCGATGCGCGGATCGCCGGGCGAGATGCCGCGCAGGCTCGCGATCGCGGTGCGCGCCTCGGCGGGCTTGCCGCGGATCGCCAGGAAGCGCGGCGTCTCGCGCAGCATGAACATGCCGGCGAACAGCGCCACGCCGGGGATGATGCCGATCGCGAACATGATCCGCCAGGATTCGTCGAAGGCGTAGCCGACCAGATAGGCGCCGAGGATGCCGAGCGTGATCGCCAGCTGGTAGATGGAGACGAGCATGCCGCGCTTTTCCGCCGGCGCGCTCTCGGAGATGTAGAGCGGCGCGACCAGGCCGGCGATGCCGATGGCGAAGCCCAGCAGCAGCCGGGCGAAGGTCAGCATCAGGGCACCGAGCGACAGCGACGCGCAGAGCGCGCCGATGGCGAACAGCACCGCCGCGAACAGCAGCATCGGCCGGCGCCCGAACTTCTCGACCGCGCGGCCCGCGGCCAGCGCGCCGAACAGCGCCCCGAACGGGACCGCCGCGGTCATCAACCCTTCCTGGGTCGAGGTGATGTGGAACTGCGCCCTCAGGAGGTGGAGAGCGCCCGCAATGACCCCCTCATCGAAACCGAACAGGAATCCGGCAATGCCCGCTACCGCGGCAACGAAGTAGATCATCAGCAAGTCCCCCCGACATCACGTATTCTAAAGCAATTGCCGCCCGGACCGAAACGGTCCGAACGGGCCATGCTCAGGCTTCCTGTCCCGGCACGTCCGACCGGCCGGGCGCTGGCGCCCGGCTGGCGGCGGCCCTAGCGCAGAAGTGCGTCCGCGACCTTGCGAATGGCCACGATGATGTCCCGCTCGTCCTGCTCGCTCAGCGTCGACGCGACCGTCAGGATCGCACCGCGATGATGCAGGTCGTCGCAGACCGGCAGCGCACCGAACGCATAGGAATAGTCGCTGGCGAAGGCGTTGGCCGGATGCGTCCACGGGAACCCGTCGCGCGAGTTGGACCGCTTCTGCACCAGGCTCGGGATGTTGGAGTACCAGTGCAGCCCCCACTCCCGCATCGTCAGGCAGGCGAGGCTGCCCGACGGCCCCGCGATCCCCTCGGCGCGCACCGCCGCGACGAAGTTGTCGGCCGTCTTCGCGTCCGGCAGCATCATCAGGATGAACGGCCCGGTGTCGCCCGACGGATCGGGCACCTTGCGGAAGTCCAGCCCCTTGATGTCGGCCAGCGCGTCGCGGATGCGCCACTTGGAGGAGCGCATGGCGCCGGTGATGGCCGGAAGCTTGCGCATCTGGGCGAGCGCCATGGCGCCCGCCAGCTCCGACATGCGCGCCCCGACGCCCCAGAGCTGGCACGCCTCGTCGGAGGTATCGAGCCGGCCGGCCGGGGTGCGGGCATAGCCCAGGTCGTGCAGGGCCACGATGCGCCGGAACAGGGCATCGTCCTCACAGACCATCAGGCCGCCGTCGCCGGAGGTCATGTTCTTGTTGAGCTGGAAGCTGAAGATCGCGATGTCGCCGAAGCGTCCGACCGACTTGCCGCCGGCCCGCGCGCCCGCCGCCTGGGCGCAGTCCTCGACGAGGCCGAGGCCGTGCTTGCGGCAGATCGCGGCGATCTCCTCGATGCGGCCCGGCGCGCCGCTCATGTGGACGCAGAGCACCGCCCGGGTGTGCTTGCCGATCTTGCGCTCCAGGTCGGCCGGATCGATGCAGAAGGTCTCATCGATATCCACCAGCCGCGGGATCGCGCCGGAGCGCACCACCGCCGACACGCAGCTGACCCAGAGATAGCCGGGCACCAGCACCTCGTCGCCCGGACCGACGTCGAGCGCCGCCATGGCGATCGACAGCGCCGCTGTTCCGGAGGAGACGCCGAGGGCGTGCTTGTGGCCGAAGGTTTCGCACCACTCCTTTTCGAGCGTGTCGACCATGTGCTGAGGATCGGGGCCGTAGAAGCGGAACGGGCTTCTTGCGCGCACCACCCGCGAGACGAGCTCCAGCTCTTCCTCGCCGATATAGTGCGCACCCGGAAGTTCCCAGGGCAGAGGGGCAGTCCGAACGGGAACCCCTCCTTCGATTGCAAGCCTGTTAGCGCGCGTATGCTGCGCCGATTCTTCGGACACGCTCACAGCGACCTCCCCCCAACCATCAGAACAACCGAAAATGACTACTTATATTATCGCGGCAATGATGTATTTTGCGCCTCCCGCATTGGGAGACACTACACATTCGCGCGGGCGATACGTATAGCTCACTCCCGCTACTTTTGGAATTCAATGGAAAGCGACCGCTTCTGATGCTGGGCTCGGCACTTCTCCTCTCCGCCGCCATGGTCGCAGTCTCCGGTCTTCTGTTCGGCTACAGCACCGCAGCCATCGCCGGAGCGCTGCAGCAGATCGAAGCGCATCTCTCGCTCAGCCTCATCGAGGAACAGCTTCTGGTGGCGTCGGTGCCGGCCGCCTGCTTCATCGGCGCGATCGCCGCCGGACCGGCCACCGCGCGCACCGGCCGGCGCACGACGCTGATCGCCGCGTTCTGCCTGGCGGTCGTCGGAAACATCATTTCGCTCACCGCGCCCGGCTACGGCCTGCTCGTCGCCGCGCGGATGCTGGTCGGGCTCGCCGTCGGGCTGTCGTCGATGATCGCGCCAATGTACGGCGCGGAGATCACCCCCGCCCGCTGGCGCGGCACGGTGGTCGCCTCGTTCCAGCTCGCGGTGACGGCGGGCATCCTGCTCGCCTACGCCACGCCGCTTCTGCTGCCCGGCGAACAGTCGTGGTCGCTGATCCTCGGGCTCGGCATCCTGCCGTCGCTGTTCGGCGTGCTGATCGTCTACTGCCTGCCGGAGAGCCCGCGCTGGCTCCTGGGCAAGGACCGAAACGCCGACGCGCAGACCGCCGCCGGACGGCTCGGCCTCGGCAGCGACCTCACCGACATGATGCCAGCCGCCCACGACGGGCCGCCGGCGCGGATCTGGGCGACCATCCGGCGCGGCAGCACGATGTCGGTGCTTGTGCTGTGCAGCGTGCTGTTCATCCTGCAGAACCTGAGCGGGATCGACGGCATCCTCTACTACGCCCCGCGCATCTTCGAGCAGCTCGGCTTCGAGGCCGGCATGTCGGCGCTGGCGGCGACGTTCGGGCTCGGCGTGCTGAACTTCCTGGCGACGGTGGCGGCGCTCTGGCTCGTCGACCGCGCCGGCCGGCGGCCGCTGATGATCGTCGGCAGCGCCGTGATGGTGCTGGGCCTTGCCGCCGTGGTCGCGTCGTCGAACTTCGGGCTGCCGCTGCTCGGCCTGATCGGGCTCGGCATCTACATCGTGGCGTTCGCGCTGAGCCTCGGGCCCCTGCCCTACGTGCTGATGTCGGAGCTGTTCCCGTCGACCATCCGCGAGGCCGGCATCGCCACCGCCTCGGCCATGAGCTGGCTGTTCAACATGCTGGTGGCGTTCACGTTCCTGTCGCTGGTCGAGGCGCTCGGGCTGTCCGCCGTGATCCTGCTGTTCCTGTCCATGTGCGTGATCGCGCTGGTGGTCGGCCTGCTGCTGGTGCCGGAGACCAAGAACCGTCCGCTGGAGGCGATCGAGAAGGACGTGCTGGGCGGCGTGCCGCTCAGGCGGGTGGGCACGGTCGCGCCCCGCGCCGCGCGCTAGACGGCGGCTTGCCGAGCCGTTGCCGACCGAACGGGCGGTGCCGCCCGACGGCAAGCCGCGTCAGCTGATCTCGGCGAACGCATCGTCCTGGGAGACCTTGAGGCGGTCGAAGGCGAGCCCCAGCAGGGCCACCGTCTCGGGGTCGACCTCGTAGAGTTCCGGCGACTTCGACGGAAGGCGCAGCAGATCGAGCAGCACCTCGGTGGCGCGCGTGCGCTGCGGCGACGGCAGATAGCCGAGGTTGGCGATCTCCGCCTCCAGCGCCTCGACGGTGGCGTCCAGGTAGTCGACGGCGTGCTGCGGCTCGCTGGAGGCCGAGCGGTCGCGGACCAACACCATCCGCCCGGTGATCGCGCGCGTGTTGGGATCGTGCAGCGCGCAGCCGGCCAGGATGCCCCCGACGATGTTGGCGGGAGGCGACGGCACCTGCAGCGCGAGGAAGTAGAGCCGGCGGCTGTAGGTGCACTGGAGCACCGACTGGGCGGCGCGGCCGTCGCCGGAGACGAGCCCGGTCATCGCCACGCGCTTGCCGAACAGATACTCGTTGTAGCGGGCCTCCAGGGCCCCGTCCTGGGCCGGCGAGATGTCCATGCTGCCGAGGATCAGCCGGCCCGCCTCGCCGCGCGACCAGGCGAACGAGACCGCCAGGTAGCGCCCGCACAGGACGTGGCTCGACTGCCAGACGAGGGGCACCAGCGCGCCGACCTGGTCGTCCGCGCCGGCCGGATCGACGGCGGGGGGCGTGGCGAGCTTGGCCAGCGCCGCCTCGGGCACCCGGTGGCACCGCTGCACGTGGGCGGCGAACTCCTCGAAACTCGAGGCGGCGACGAAGGCGCCGGTGAAGTCGGCGCCCAGCACGCGCGCCCAGTCGTCGTAGACGCTGGCGAGCCGCGGCGTCGCCTTGCCGCGCATCCACTTGTAGGCGTTCTGGGCGGTGAAGGCGGTGTTGGGATTGACGGCGGCGAACCGCGCGCAGAGCTCCTTGCTCGTCGGGCAGCCCAGGGCGATCGTCGTGAGCTGGAGCTTCCTGGACAGCTCGCTCCGCTCGGCGCCGCCCGAATACGCACCCCCTCCAATGTCGTCGCTTCGCGGCTCCATCGGCTGCCTGTATCCTTCATTTGTCCGGCACGCACCACGCAATCAGCGGCCGTTGCCCGTCTTCCCCAGTGTGTCATATCACACTCGGCGCCCCAGCATGAACCGGACAACGGCGGCGGGGATCCGCCGGCCGGTTACCAACATATCCGGCACCCTGCGGCCCCGCGGCGCGGGCGGGGCCGTCCCCGCCCCCCTCATCCGGCGCCGCATTTCCGGACAAATCGACAGAATCACGTCCGGTTGTCTGGACATTTCGCCGCGTCTGTCGGACATGTTCGGACGACGGTCCGCCATCCGCTCCCGCGCGGGAGCCCGCGGCCGCGCTATCAGCCACCATCGAGGGACGGGAAAGCGGATGCACGACCAACGAGAGACGCTCGCCGCCGAGGCCTATCTCCGGGCCATGAAGCGCTTCGGGGTCGACGCGCTCTACTCCGTGTCCGGGACCGACTTCCCGTCGATCGTCGAGGCCTACGGCCGCGCCGGCGGCGACTTCTCCGCCCTGCCGCGCCCGCTGATCTGCCCGCACGAGAACCTCGCGGTCGCCATGGCGCACGGCCACGCGCTGGTCACCGGCCGCGCCCAGGCGGCGATGGTGCACGTGTCCGTCGGGACGGCGAACATGGTGTGCGGGGCGATGAACGCGGCGCGCGACAACATCCCGATCCTGCTGTCGGCCGGCCGCACCCCCGTCACCGAGGAAGGCCCGCACGGCACCCGCAGCCGCTTCATCCACTGGGCGCAGGAGATGTTCGACCAGGCCGGCGTGCTGCGCGAGGCGGTGAAGTGGGACTACGAGATCCGCAATGGCGAGCAGGTGGAGGACGGGCTGGCGCGGGCGCTGGAGGTGGCGATGGCGCCGCCGGCCGGACCGGTCTACCTGTCGCTGCCGCGCGAGATGCTGGCGGAGACCGTGCGGTCCGAGCGGCCGGACCGGCGCCCGACGCCGGCCGCGCCCCAGGCGCCAGACGCCAACGCCATCGACCGGCTCGCCGCGCGCATCCGCGCCGCCGAGGCGCCGGTGATCGTCACCGCCAACGCCGGCCGCGACCACGCCGCGGTCGGGCTGCTCGCGACGCTCGCGGAGCGCTGGGCGGTGGCGGTGATCGAGTTCAATCCGCGGGTGGTCAACCTGCCGGCCGACCATCCGATGCATCTGGGTTACGAGACCGGCACCGCGCTCGGCGACGCCGACCTGATCGTCGCGCTTTCGGTCGACGTGCCGTGGGTGCCGTCGGTGACCCGGCCGCGGCCGACCGCGGCGATGGTGGAGATCGGCGTCGATCCGCTCCACACGCGCTATCCGATGCGCAGCTTCCAGGCCGAGGAGGCGATCACGGCGGCGCCGGCGAGCGCGCTCGCGGCGCTCCTGGAGGCGCTCGGCCCGGTCGGCGACGCCGCGCCCCGCGTCGAGGCGCGCCGGCGCCGGCTCGCCGGCGAACACGCCCGCCGCCACGGCGCCATCGCGGCGGAGGCCGAGGGCGACCGGATGACGGCGGCGAGCGCCAGCCGGGCGCTGGCGGCGCTGCTGCCGGGCGCGTCGACCATCGTCAACGAGTACTCCTTCCGCATGCCCCAGGGCCGCTTCACCCGCCCCGGCGCGTTCTACGGCGCGAGCCCGGCGGGCGGGCTCGGCTGGGGCTTCGGCGCCGCGCTCGGCATCCGCAACGCGGCGCCTCAGGGGCCGGTCGTCGCCATGCTCGGCGACGGGGCCTACATGTTCAACAACCCGTCCGCCTGCCACTGGGCGGCCGAGGCCCACGGCCTGCCGATCCTGACGGTGATCTTCAACAACCGCCGCTGGGGCGCGGTGCGCAACTCGACGCTCGCCATGTACGCGCAGGGCGCATCGGCGGCCGACGACGGCATGTTCATGGCAGACCTGTCGCCGTCGGTCGACCACGTAGGGCTGGCGCGCGCCCACGGCGCCCACGCCGAGGCGACCGGCGACCTTTCCGCGCTGCCGGGCCTGGTCGAGCGGGCGCTGACGGCGGTCGACGGCGGCCAGCAGGCGCTGATCGCCCTCGACCTGCCGGAGTAGGCCGGCGGACGCCCGAAACGGGACAAGCCGCGCGGACCCGGGTCCGCGCGGCTCGACTGACGGTCGTTCGATCGATCGCGGGCGGCGCAGCCCGCCAAGCCGCAGGGCGGCTCAGGCCTCTTCGCCGACGGGGGCCGGAACGCGCTGGCGGCAGTGCCAGACGATCGCCGCGAGCCCGGCCGCGGCCGAGGCCCAGGTGGCCACCACCAGCCACTCCACCCCGCCGGTCGGCAGGATGCAGACGAGGCCGAGGCCGCCGGCCAGGAGCCGCTCGGCGGGGCCGATGCGGCGGACGCCGTAGCCCAGCATCGCCGCCGTCACCAGCGGCACCGCGATCAGCGCGAACATCACCGCCTCGACCACCTGGAAGGCGCTTCCCTGCATGAGCAGGCCCGGGTGGTAGACGAACGCGAACGGCAGGATGAAGGCGATCCAGCCGAACCGCACGCACTCCATCGCCGTCGCCATGGGCTTCGATCCGGACATGGAGGCGGCGGCGAAGGCGGCCAGCGCCACCGGCGGCGAGATCATCGACAAGAGGCCGAAATAGAAGACGAAGAAGTGGGCCTCGAGCTGGCCGATGCCGAGCTGGACCAGCGGCGGGGCGGCCAGCGTCGCCAGCAGCAGGTAGACGCCGGTGGTCGGCAGGCCCATGCCCAGAATGATAGAGACGACTGCGGTGAGGATCAGCAGTAGCAGCAGCGAATCCTTGCCGAGCTCCAGCAGCACGAAGGAGAGGCCGAACGACAGCCCGGAACTCGACATGAGGCCGATGATCATGCCCGCGACGGCGCAAATCAACAGGATCTCGGCGGAGTCGCGGCCGGCCTTGTAGACCGCCTCGATCATCTCGCCCGGCGTGACCCGGTGCGGGCCACCGAGGTTCAGGAGCCCGATGACGATCAGCGCGACCGATGACCAGACCACCGCCCCTTCGGCCGACACGTCGAAGGCGAACAGGCCGACCAGCAGCGTCAGCATCGGCACCACGACGACCACGGCATGGCGGCCGATGACCGCGAGCGGCTTCGGCGGCTCCTGGTCGCCGGCGCCGAGATTGTGCTTCTCGGCCAGCACGCTGATCTGCAGGTAGACGGAATAGAAGTAGAGCAGCGCCGGGATCACCGCCGCGATGACGATCTCCCGGTAGGGCAGCCGCAGGTATTCGGCCATCAGGAACGCGGCGGCGCCCATGACGGGCGGCAGGATCTGGCCGCCGGTGGAGGCAACCGCCTCGATCGCCGCCGCCGTCTGGGGCCGGAAGCCGGCGCGCTTCATGGCGGGAATGGTGATCACCCCCGTCGACATGACGTTGGAGACGGCGCTGCCGGAGATCGACCCCATGAACGCCGAGGCGATGACGGCCATCTTGGCGGTGGCGCCGCGGCGCTCGCCGGCCAGCACCCGGGCCGCGTCGGTGAGCACGCCGGCGCCGCCGGTGACCACCAGCAGGCGTCCGAAGATGATGAACATGATGACCACGAACGCGGCCACCTGCAGCGCCGATCCGAGCGTCGCGGCGCTGTCGACGCCGATGAAACGGACGATCTCGTCGAAGGCGATGGGCTTGCCCTGCAGCTGGCCCGGCACGAGGTCGGAGAACAGCGCGTAGAGCACCAGCAGGCCGAGGATCATGACCAGGCTGAGGGCGCCCAGCCGCCGCAGGCCCTCGATGGAGACCACCGCGATGCCCGCCCCGAGGGCGAGCGATTCCTCGGGATGGAAGAACGAGCCCTCGGAGAGGACCGGGAAGCGCAGCAGGATGTGGATCCCGACCCACAGGCTGACGGCGGCGAGCAGCAGGTCGATGACCAGCCGCAGGCCACGCGCCTCAAGGATGTCGCGGAGATAGACCGATGCCGCGGCGAGGCCGAGCATCAGTCCCGCGACCTGCTCGGGATAGAGAAGCAGCCCGGCGCGGAGCGGCAGGTTGAGTGCCCACGCGACGGGGAGAAGGGCGACCGTGAGGCAAAGCGCCCACTGGATGGCGTTAATGGCGGTCTTGCTCATGGTCGCCCGTTCCGATCAACGCAGGCCGAGTTCCTGGCACGCCGCCAGCGCGCCCGGGTGGTACTCCATCTCCAGCTTCGCGCAGATCTCCTGCTTGTCGAAGCCGGCCCAGATGGGGCTCGATTCCTTCAGTTCCTCGGCGTTGTTGTAGATCGACTTGACCACGCTCCCGACGGTCGCGTCGTCGACGTCCTTGTTGGCCCACAGGAGGTAGTTGTAGGCGAACACCGTGGCGCCCTCGTCGAGGCCCGGCAGCGTGTCGCTGGCGTCGACCTTGTAGAGGAAGATGCCGGGCATCAGCTTCTTCATGCCGGCGAGGTTCTCCTCGGTGAACGAGAGGAACTTGATGTCGCCCAGCGACGCCTCGAGGTCGAAGGTCGGGCGCGCGCCGAGCGCCGAGATCGAGATCACCGTCTGGCCCTGCTTCAGCGCCTCGTACATGCGCGGGAAGTTGGCGACCGGAACCTCGACGACATCGTCATAGGTGAGCCCGCCGGCGCCGAGGCCGAGCCGGATCACGTAATCGCCAAGCGAGTTGTCGGGGAAGCGCGGCACGCCCTTGCCCTTGAGGTCGGCGAAGCTGTTGATGCCGGAGTCCTCCGTCACCACCAGGCCGGCGACGAAGGGAAACAGCGACGAGACCATGCGCAGGTTGGCGCTGGGCTCGCGGGACATGCCGGTGCCCTCGATCGCGTACCAGGTCTGCGGGTAGTTCGCGACGCCGAACTCCAGCTTCCCGGCGTTGACCAGCGGGATGTACTGGGAGGTGTTGGCGGCGATCTGCGGGCGCATCTGCACCTCGCCGTCCGACGAGACGACGTTGGCGATGGCGGTGGCGAGCTGGTTGGTGGCACCGCCCTGGGTGGTGCCGATCCCCACGGTCTGCGCGGATGCGGCGCTCAGGGACACGGCCGTGACGACGGCGGCAAGGGCGAAGGACTTCAGCATGGGACATTCCTCTCGTGGACCGGGTCCGTCGGGCGCGGGTCAGAGCCGCGTGCGACGGGCGGGGTGAAACGAAGGGCCGGCCACCGGCCGGCCCCGGTGTCTACTCGCAGGGGTCCGCCGGGACCTCGTCGAACTTGGTCCACGCCCCGTCCTTGATCTCGATGATGTAGCCGGGCAGCTGCGCGTCGTGGCCCTTGAAGCAGATGTCGTCGCCGATGATGCCGGTGAAGACGATGCCGTCCATGGCGTCCACGATGGCCTGCCGCTCCTCGTCGAGCTTCGCCGGATCGCCGGTGACGTCGGCGGCTTCCATCGCCTGCTTCAGGAGGAACAGGATGTCGTAGGCCTGGGCGTCGGAGTGGTGGGCGCCGAGCTTGTGGATGCCCCGCGTCTCCGCCTCCTTGACGAACTTCTCGTTGAACGCGGCCGACTGCTCCGTCCGCCCCTTCCAGAAGCCGGCGACCAGCAGCGTGCCGTCGCCTTCCGGCCCGAACAGCTCCACGACGTTCGGATCGGCGAAGATCTGCGAGCCGATGATGCGGCCCTCGTAGCCCTGACGCCGCAGTTCCTTGATGACCTTGGAGGCCTGGTCCGGCAGGCCGGCGATGGCGACGAGGTCGGGGTTCTCCTGGACGATCTGCGCCGCCTGGGCGGACATGTCGAAGCTCTTGAACTGGACCGGGATCGGGTCGCCGACCTTGATGCCCGCCTTTTCCAGCAGCGCCGGATAGAGCTTGGTGCCGGCGATGTTGGAGACGACGTCGTCGGAGATGTAGACGATCTCGGCCGTCTCGGCCTTGATGCCGTCGGTCTTGATGGTGTCGAGCAGGCGGCCGAACTGGACCGCCTCGTCCTCCGACAGCCGGTAGACGTAGGTCTTGCCGTCGACCAGCCCCGGCGCCGAGGACGACGTCGGCAGCATCAAGGTCTTCAGGCGTTCCGCGTCGTTCAGCGCCACGCGGGTCTCGCTCGACGAGAACGGGCCGACGATCGCCAGCACGTCGTCATCCTGGATGAGCTTGCGGGCGCCCACCGACGCCTGCTTGGGATCGGAGCCGGTGTCGAAGCGGACGATCTCGATGGGCTTGCCGTTGATGCCGCCGGACGCGTTGATCTCCTCCACCGCGATGTCGACGGCGACCACGGTCGGCTCCGCCGCGCTCTTCAGCGGTCCGGCGGTGGCGACGATGTTGCCGATCTTGATGGTGTCCTGGGCGGCGCCCGGCGTGAGCGACGCGGCGAGACCGAAGGCGGCCGCCACCCCTGTCAGTACGAGACGTGATCCAAACGTGTTCATTCCGCGCTCCCCTTCTTCGCTGCGGGCAGTTTTCCGGTTCAGTGCCTCAACCGGCTTCGGCGTGGCGCTCCCCCTGCCCCGTCGAGGCGCCGCCGAGATAGGCTTCGGTCAGCGCGTCGTCGGTGAGGAGCTCATCGGCCGTGCCCTCCAGCACGACCGAACCGAGTTCAAAGACGTACGCCCGGGATCCGATCTCGAGCGCCATGGTGGTGTTCTGTTCGACGAGCAGGATCGCCAGCCCGTCGCGATTGAGTTCGAGAAGCAGGTCGAACAGCCGCGCCACGAACAGCGGCGACAGGCCGAGCGACGGTTCGTCGAGCATCATCAGGCGGGGCCGGCCCAGCATCGCCCGGCCGATGGCGAGCATCTGCTGCTCGCCGCCCGACAGGACGCTCGCCTTCATGTCGCGCCGCTCGGCGAGGTTGGGAAAGCGGTCGTAGATCGCCTCGATGTCGCGCTCGACGCCGCCGTCGCGGCGCAGATACGCGCCCATCAGCAGGTTCTCGTGCACCGTCATGGAGACGAAGATCTGCCGGCCTTCGGGTACCAGCATCATGCCGGAGCGGACGCGGGCCGCGGAGGTGGCGGCGGTGAGGTCGCGGCCGTCGAACAGGATGCGCCCGCCGGACGGGCGCACCGCGCCCTGCAGCGCGCGGAGCAGCGACGTCTTGCCGGCGCCGTTGGCGCCCAGCACCGCCACGATCTCGCCCTCGCCCACCGAAAGGTCGGCGGCCTTGACCGCACGGGTGCGGCCGTAGGTGACGTCGAGGCCGGTGACGTCAAGCAACATGGATGCCCTCCCCGGCGGTCGCCGGCCGATGGGCGGCGGCGTGGCGGGGGCCGAGGTAGGCCTCCAGCACCTGCGGATCGTCCTGCACCCTGTCGGTCGGCCCGTCGTAGACCTTGCGGCCGAAGTTCAGCACCACGGCGTGGTCGCAGAGGCTGCGCACGAGGCCCATGTCGTGCTCCACCACCAGCAGGGTGATGCCGCTCTCCGACAGCTCCAGCAGGAAGTCGCGCAGGCTCGCCGTCTCGGTCGGGTTGAGGCCCGCCGCCGGCTCGTCGAGCAGCAGGAGCCGCGGCGACGAGGCCAGCGCGCGCACGACCTCGATCTTCTTGCGGATGCCGTAGGGGAGCGTCGCCACCATCTCGCCGGGAAACGCCTCCAGCGACATGCGGGCGAGCAGATCCTCCGCCTGCCGGCGCCACTTCGACCGACCGAAGAACGACAGCGGCGTGATGGCGCCGGCGAGGCCGCCGGCCTGGGCCTGCTGGCCCAGCATGATGTTCTCCACCACCGAGAGGTGCGGCATCAGGCGGATGTTCTGGAAGCTGCGCGCCATGCCGAGGCCGATGCGCCTGCGCGACGGCACGTCGGAGATTTCCTGCCCGTCGAGGCGGATCGTCCCCTCGTCCTGGCGGTAGACGCCCGAGACGAGGTTGAAGACAGTCGTCTTGCCGGCCCCGTTCGGGCCGATCAGCGCGGTGCGGGTGCCGGGCTTCACCTCGAAGCTGACGTCGGTGACGACCGCCAGGCCGCCGAAGTGCTTGGAGACGCCGTCAAGGGCGAGGATCGGCGCGCTCATGCCGCCACCTCGCGGGCGGCGGCCGTCCCGCTCCGGCGCCGCGGCCGCAGGCGCTCGATCATCGTGCGGGTGATCAGCCCCTCGGGCCGGAACACCATCATCAGCACGGTGAGGACGCCGAGGATGACGAAGCGCCACGACTCATCGGGCGGCGTGACCGCGCCCTCCATGCCGAACAGCGCCGCGACCCCCTGCTTGACCGCCGGCACGGCGACGCGCAGGCCCTCGGGCAGCAGCGTGAAGAACGTCGCGCCGGCGAGCGGGCCCCAGGCCGTCTGGGTGCCGCCGAGCAGCACGTAGAGCAGGACGTAGATCGACATCAGGGCGTTGAAGCCCTGGATCTCGACGAAGTTGAAGGTGTGGGCATAGAGGCCGCCGGCGAGGCCCGCGAGCGCCGCGCCGATGGCGAAGGCGCAGACCTTCACGCCGCGCACGCTCACGCCCATCAGGTCGGAGACCACCGCGTCGTCGTGGACGGCGCGCATGACAAGGCCGAAGCGCGTCGACATCAGGTAGAAGACGAACAGCGTGACGAAGGCCGCCGCCGCCAGCGGCACCTGGTAGTCGACGTAGGCCGGGACCGACAGGCCGATGGCGCCGCCGAGCGTCTCGGAATTGAGGATCAGCCCGGCCACGACCTCGGCGAAGGCGAACGTCGCCAGCACAAGGTAGACGCCGCTCATCCGCAGGATCGGGAACGCCACCAGGAAGCCGACCACGCCGGCCAGCACGATGCCGACGCCGATGGTGACCGGCACCGCGAACCCGTAGGTGGCGGAGAGATAGGCGGCCGCGTAGGCGCCGATCGCCTGGAAGCCCGCGCCGCCGAGATTGAGCTGGCCGGTCGCGACCGGCAGGAAGATGCCGTAGGCGAAGACCACGTTGATCGCCAGGATCGACAGGATGCCCGCCCAGTAGCCGCTCATCAGAGCTTCCCCTTGCCGATGGAGTTGTGGCCGAACAGGCCCTGGGGGCGGATGAACAGGGTGAGGAGCAGCATCCCCCAGACGGCGATCTGCACGGTGTCGGCGCCGAAGAAGTTGATGGTCATCGTCTCGGTCAGCCCGACGATGAGGCCGCCCAGCACCGCCCCCCAGATCGAGCCGAGGCCGCCGACAACCATGCCGGCGATCGCCTTGGTACCGATGTCCTCGCCCATCATCGGCGACACCTCGCCGTAGTTGACGGCGAACAGCGCACCCGCCAGGCCGCAGAGGAGGCCGGTCAGCATGAAGACGACGGGCACGATGCGGTGGATGTCGACGCCGAGGATGTTGGCGGCGTCCGGGTTCTCCGCGATCGCCCGCAGCGCCCGACCGAGGCTGCTGCGGCGCAGGAGCCAGGTGAGCCCGGCAACGATCGCCAGCACGACGAACAGGCTGAGCATCTGCGGGATGCGGATGAAGATGCCGGAGACGTTGAGCGTCAGGTCGGCGGTCGGCCCCGGAAAGCGCTGGGCATCGGTCCCGTAGGCGATGCGGACGAGGTTCTCCAGGATCAGCAGGAAGCCGAGCGAGCTGACCAGCGGGATCGCGTGCTCGGTGGCGTCGCCGTACTTCGTCTTGAGGTATCGGAAGGTGAAGCGCTCGACCACCAGCGAGGCGACGATGGCGACGACGACACCGACCAGCAGCGCCACGGGCCACGGCAAAGGTCCGGACAAACCGAAGGGCAGGCCCCACTGGGCGGTCGCCCAGCCGACCATGCCGGCGACCATGAACAGAGTGGGGATGGTGAAGTTCAGGAAATTGAGCACGCCGATGGTCAGCGTGAACGCCACGGCGACGGTCACGTAGACGCTGCCAAGCATCAGACTGTTGACGAATTGCTGAACCAGCAGCATCCGCAATCTCCCCACCCGGCGCGCCATTTGTATACAAATGACGGCCCTGCCTGACGCCAATTCCCGTCATTCCTTGAGCCGGAGCCCGCCGGAAAACCGCGGATCCCCGGCCGGAGCGCGGACCGGACGCGGCCACGGCTCCTTCAGAGTTCGGAGAATGCAAAGGAAACGCGACACGCGTCGCTGTTTCCACCTCTCTGGAAGCTCGGCATGCGGCCGTTTTCGACCGTCGTTTCCCGCATGGACCAGAAGCCCTGCCGCCCGGACCCGCCAAACCGGCAGCCCTGACGGCGCATCGCCACGGGATGCCTACGCCACATTGTCAGGAACACATCACGGCAAATAGGCTTGATATGTCCTGACAACTTGTACACAATGAAAACCGATCTGAGTGTTGTCAAGGCCAAACATTGGGGGCTTCAGCGGGATGGGCGGTGCGCAGGAACGGGTGTTGATCGTCGGCGCGGGGCCGGTCGGGCTGGTCGCCGCGGCGGCGCTGGCGGAGGACGGAATTCCCTCGACGATCTTCGAGATCAGCCGCGAGCTGCCGAAGGACCTGCGCGCCTCGACCTTCCACCCGCCGACGCTGGACATGCTCGACCGCTTCGGCGTCACCGACCGGCTGATCGAGCGCGGGCTCGTCTGCCCCCAGTGGCAGTTCCGCGACCGCAAGGAAGGCATCGTCGCCACCTTCGACCTCGGCCTGCTCGCCGACGACACCGCCCACCCCTACCGGCTCCAGTGCGAGCAGTGGAAGCTGGCCGAGCTCCTGCGCGCCCGCATGGAGACCAGCGGCATGGTGGACATCATCTACGAGGCCGAGGCCGTCGACGTCAGCGAGGAGGACGACGGCGTGACGCTCACCATCGCCCGGCCCGACGGGTCGAAGGAGACGTTCGGCGGCCGCTACCTGATCGCCGCCGACGGCGCGCGCAGCGCCATCCGGCGGACGGTGGGCATCGAGCTGGAAGGCCAGACGATCCCCGAGATCTTCCTGTCCATGTCCACCCACTTCCCCTTCGACAAGGCGATCCCGGACCTGGCGCCGATCGCCTACCTGACCGACCCGGAGGAGTGGGCCGTGCTGCTGCAGACCTCCACCCTGTGGCGGGTGCTGCTGCCGACGGATCCCAACCTGCCGGAAAGCGAGATCACCTCCGTGCCGGTCATGGAGCAGCGGCTGCAGCGGCTCTGCCCGAACGACGCCGGCTACGAGATCGTCCATTCGACCGCCTACCGGGTGCACGAGCGCATCGCCAACCGCTACGTGGCGGGCCGCGTGTTCCTTGCCGGCGATGCCGCGCACCTGAACAACCCGCTCGGCGGAATGGGCATGAACGGCGGCATCCACGACGCGGTGAACCTGACGGGCAAGCTCGCCGAGGTGTGGAACGGCGCGCCGATCGAGACCATGGGGCGCTACGAGCGCCAGCGGCGGAAGGTGGCGCTGGAGACCGTGCAGGCCCAGACGCTGCGCAACCGCAAGATGATGGCGGAGCGGGAGCCGGAGGCGCGGCGGGCCTACCACGACGAGCTGCGCCGCACCGTCGCCGACCCGAAGGCGCATCGCGACTACCTGCTGCGGTCGTCGATGATCCAGTCGCTGCGAGACCTCGAAGCCGTCGCCTGACGCGCACCGGCCGATCCGGCATCACGCCCTGCAAGGAGAACCAGCCCAATGGTGGACAGTCTCGGCTACCGCATGAAGTTCGGCGTGATCGCGCCGTCGACGAACACCTCGGTGCAGCCGGAGTTCGATTCGATGCGGCCCGTCGGCGTGACCAACCACTTCTCGCGCATCGTCATCCCGGACGATCCCGTGCACTCCGACGAGGATTTCAACGAACTCGTCATGCGCATCCGCGCCGCGACCATGGATGCGATCGACGCGGTGAAGACCTGCTCGCCGGGCGCGCTCGTGATGGGCATGTCGGCGGAGACGTTCTGGGACGGCAAGGAGCGCGCCGACGGCCTGAAGGCGGAGGTCGAGGCCCGGGCGGGGATGAACGTCGCCATGGGCTCGGACGCCTGCCAGGCGGCGCTGTCGCGCTTCGGCGACATCAAGCGCATCGCGGTCATCACCCCCTACATGCCGATCGGCGACGCCCAGGTGGAGCGCTTCTTCACCGACTGCGGCTACGAGGTCGTCACGGTAAAGGGCCTCAAGTGCGCGAGCCCGATGCTGATCGCCCACGAGACCGAGAAGACCCTGCGCGACGCCATCATCGAGGTGAACGACAGCGGCGTTGAGGCGATCGTCCAGGCCGGCACCAACCTCGCCATGGCCCGGGTCGGCGGCATCGCCGAGTTCTGGCTCGACAAGCCGGTGATCGCCATCAACACAGCCACCTACTGGCATGCCCTGCGCATGAACGGCATCGACGACAAGATCCAGGGATACGGGTCCCTGCTGTCGCACTACTGAGGACGCCGCCGGAGCCGCCTGCCCGCCGCCCGGGATCGCCCGGCCGGCGGGAAACGGCTCCAGATCGAGAGCCTTGGGCACTTCGGGGAGCCGCACGGCGATGCACTACGATTTCGTTCCGATGCCGCGGCGCAAGCCGCTCAGGTGGCCGGACGGCAAGCGGCTCGCGGTCATCCTCACCACCAACCTGGAATACTGGGATCCGGTGCAGGAGAGCGACAAGAAGTACTATCCGGGCGGGCCCGGCATCGTCGGCGGCGACCTGCCCGGCAACGTCTACGACAACCCCAACTTCACCTGGCGCGAGTACGGCCAGCGCGTCGGCGTCTGGCGGATGTTCGACATCTTCGATGCCGAGGGCGTTCCCTCCAGCTGCACCATCAACGCCAAGATCGCGGTGGAGCGCCGCGAGATCGTCGATGCGGCGCTCGAACGCGGGTTCGAGATCGTCGCCCACAACTACGTGCAGGACGAGCTGCTGACCGACTACATGTTCGACGAGGACGCCGAGCGCCGGGTCATTCGCCGGACGCTCGACATCTACGAGGAGGTCTGCGGCCGCAAGGCGAAGGGCTGGCTGTCGAGTTCGCTGCGTTCGACGCTCAACACCATCGACATCCTGGCCGAAGAGGGCCTGCTGTTCGTCACCGACCTCCTCAACGACGACCAGCCGTACCTCGTCCACACGCGCAGCGGCCGGCCGATGGTGTCGGTGCCGTATACGTCCGAGGTCAACGACTTCAGCTTCCTGCGACAGGGGTTGAGCGCCGACACCGGACTGCAGATGTTCAAGGAACAGTTCGACTGGCTCTACGAGGAGAGCGCGGCGAGCGGCCGGTTCATGAACGTCGGGCTTCACCCGCATGTCATCGGGCAGCCCTTCAGGATACGGGCTTTGCGCGATTTCATCCGATACGCCAAGACGTTCGACGACGTATGGTTCGCAACGCGCGAGGAGATTGCGGAATGGTATCTTCAGACGCATCAGTCGCACATCGAGCCGACGGAGGCGCCATGACGGTCCGGCCGAAACACGCGCTCGAAGACGCCACCACGTGGACGGAGGAACGGTTCACGCTGGTGCCGGACCTGCCCGTGCCCGACAACCAGAAGCCCGCCGAGCGCGCCTATCAGGGCATCCGGCGCGCCATCCTGACGGGGGCGCTGAAGAGCGGCGCGCACCTGCGCGAGGAATCGCTCGCCCAGCTGACCGGCACCAGCCGCACGCCGGTGCGCGAGGCGCTGCGGCGGCTCGTCGCCGAGGGGCTCGCAACGGTGGAGAACCGCCACCGCTACGTGACCGACTTCTCCCATGACGAGGTCGGCGTCATCTTCGACATCCGCGCCAAGCTGGACGCCTACGCCGCCTCGATCGCGGCCGGCAAGATCAACGAGAAGGAACTGGCCCGCCTGCAGGACCTGATCGACCAGATCGACGCCCTCGGCGATCGCGCCGACGACGCGGCGGTGGAGGCGTTCGTCATCCTCAACACCGACTTCCACACCACCATCGTGAAGGCGACGCGCTCGCGGCAACTGCTGACGCTCACCGCGCAGGCGGCCGCGCTGCCGCTGGTGATGATCAAGCAGTTCGTCTGCGACCAGCCCATCAACATCGTGCGCTCCAACGCCCAGCATCGCGACATCCTGGCCGCGCTCACCCAGCGCAACAGCCAGTGGGCGGAAACGGCGATGGCCGGCCACGTGCTGTCCACCAAGCCGCGCCTCGGCGGCAGCTTCTCCATCACGGCCTGACCGGTCCCCACTTCGCGCGCAGGCCCAGGAAGGTTCCGAGCCGACATGTACCGACACCCCTCACTGAACGGACGGGTCGTTCTCGTCACCGGCGCGTCGCGCGGCCTCGGCCGGGAAATGGCTTTGGAGCTGGCGGAGGCCGGAGCAACCGTTGCGCTGGCCGGATCGCGCGACAGCCAGGCGCTCCGCGACACCGCCGCCGAGGCGGCGGCGCTCTCCGACGGCGGCGAGACCCTGACGGTGACCGGCGACGTCGGTGATCCGGGCGCGTGCCGCGCGATGGTCGACCAGGTGCTGGGCGCGCTCGGGCGCATCGACGTGCTGGTGAACAACGCAGGGCTCGGCATGCGCGTCATCAGCGAGCGCTTCAACGTCGAACCGACCCGCTTCTGGGAGATCGAGCCCACCAAGTGGCGGGCGATCGTCGACGCCAACGTCAACGGCACCTTCTACATGGCGGCCGCGGTGACGCCCGGCATGATCGAGCGCGGCTTCGGCAAGATCATCAACGTGTCGACCAGCGACCAGACGATGGTCCGCAAGGGTTACGCGCCCTACGGCCCCTCGAAGGCCGCCATCGAGGCCGCGTCGCGCTGCTGGGCCCAGGATCTCGACGGGACCGGCGTCGACGTGAACGTCTACCTGCCGGGCGGCGCGGCGGACACCGACCTGCTGCCACCGAGCGCCGACAAGAAGGGCGCCGACGGCAACCTGCTGCCCGCCGCCATCATGCGCCGGGGCATCGGCTGGCTGGCATCCGACGCCTCGAACGGCGTCACCGGCGCCCGCTTCATCGCCCGCCTCTGGGACGAGACGCTAGCCCCCGCCGAGGCGGCGGCGGGCGCGCGCTCGCCGCACGTCGACAAGCCCGCGATCATGTGAGCGCCATGCTGCGGCTCGGCGACGCCACCGTCCAGAAGATCGCGGACCTCGACCCGTTCGTGCTGCCGCTCGACCTGCTGCTGCCGGGGATCGATCTCGCCGAGCTGGGCGACGACATCGGCTGGCTAACCGGCGATCACATCGACCTTGCGGCGCGCACCATCCTGCTGGGACTGCACAGCTTCGTCGTCCGGGCCGGTGCGCTCACCATCCTCATCGACACCTGCGTCGGCGAGCACAAGGAGCGTCCCGCCCGGGAAGACTGGCATCGCCGCAGCGGGGCGCCCTACCTGCCGGCGCTCGCCGCGGCCGGCCTTCGGCCGGACGACATCGACATCGTGCTGTGCACGCACCTGCATGCCGATCACGTCGGCTGGAACACCCGGCTTCAGGACGGCCGCTGGGTGCCCACCTTCCCCAACGCCCGCTACATGATCGGCCGCACGGAGCTCAGCCACTGGCAGGAGGCCGAACGGGCGCGGCCGGGCGTCGCCAACCACGGCTCGTACGCCGACAGCGTGCTTCCGGTCATCGAGGCGGGGCTGTGCGAGGAGGTGGACGACGGCTTCGAGCTCGCCTCCGGGATGACCATCGTGCCGCTCGCCGGTCATTCGCCCGGGCAGGTGGGGCTGGAGGTCGCGTTCGCGCCGGAGCGGCGGGCGCTCTTCTGCGGCGACGCCTTCCATTCGCCGCTGCAGGTGCTCCGCCCGGACTGGTCGAGCCGCTTCTGCTTCGACCGGCAGATGGCCGCACAACTGCGCTTCGACCTCTGCGCGCGCTCGGCCGACGAGGGCCTGCTGCTGCTGCCCGCCCACCTGCGCGGCAGCCATGCCATGCGGGCGGTCCGGACCGCGAACGGATTCCGGCCGGAGTACGTCTGAGCCAGCCGGAGCGGTCAGCCGCCCTGGGAGCCGTCGCCCTGGCGGCTGCGCTGGATGTGCATGACGTAGGTCATCTGGTCGGCGGGGTGCCAGTTGAACGAGGCGATCAGCACGCCGCTTTCGGCGATGTAGCGACGCAGGATCTGCAGCGACCACGACCCCGGCCGCAGCCCCAGCATCCGCTCGATCTCGGCCGGCATGGCCATGGCGCGGATCTCCTGGACGGCCTCCTCGATCGGCCCGTCGGAATACTGCTCGAGAAGCGCGAAGAACGGCCCCTGGTGCGTGGCGAACTTCGGGATCGCCTCGCGGAAGCGCGCCGGGACGTAGCTCTGGATGAAGCAGATCGGACGGCCGCCCGGCTCGGTCCACCGCATGCCGTTGATGCGGTACCATTCCTCGCCGGGAAGGCCGCCGACGCGCTCGGCCACGTCCGCGGACAGGCTGACCAGCTCGGTGTCGAGCACCACGTACCAGGTGTCGATCGCCACCTGGAAGAGCTCCTCCAGCGAGCCGAACGACTGATAGAAGCTGGCGATCGGCCGCGGCGAGATCACCCGGGTGCCGACCCCCTGCCGGCGCTCCACGTAGCCGTGCTCGGTGAGGTAGCGCAGCGCCTCTCGGATGGTGAAGCGGCTGGTGTCGAACTCCGCAGCGAGCTCGATCTCCGTCGGCATCAGGCTGCCGACCGCGTAGAATCCCGACTTCAGGCGCTCCTCCAGCACCCGCTGGATCCGCGCGTAGCGGGGCCCGGTGTCGTTGGACCTGCTGCTGTCCGTGGAATGCGCGTCCGCCACCTGTCGACCCACTCCGTCTGTTCCGGCCCCCATCGGGCCCGCTATCTGGGTACCGCGTCGCCCCGGCGGAGTCACGGATCCCGTGCGCCGCTGCGGCCATCTGGCAGGCAGGGAGGCGATCCGGCCGCGCCGTCGCGGCGAATTGTATGGACATTTTGAAAGAGATTGTGGAAATAGTCCGTACTTACCGCTTCCGCCGCAAGGATTCCGCCGTGACCGGCCCCCGACACAGGTCCACCTACAGCTACCGCGCCAAGCTCGGCCTGATCGTTCCGCCGACCAACACGGTGAACGAGGCCGAGTGGAGCCGCATGGTGCCGGAAGGCGTGACGGTGCACACCCACCGGATGCCGCTGCACGCGGACACCGCCAGCGAGGCCGGCCGCGCCGCCCTCATCGCCGATCTGGTGGCCGTCATCGAGATCCTCAAGCAGGCGCGGGTCGACGTGGTCGCCTATGCCTGCACCGCCGGCTCGATGATCTCGCCCGCCAACGCCCTGCCCGAGACGCTGAGCGAGCGGACGGGCGTGCCGGTGGTGACGACGTCGGCCGCCATCGTGTCGGCGCTCAGGACGCTCGGTGCCGTGCGCATGTCGGTGGCAACCCCCTACGCCGAGGCGCTCAACCAGCACGAGACCCATTTCCTGCGCGACCATGGCACCGCGGTGGAGAAGATCGTCGGGCTCGGCATCGGCGCCGGCGGCCCGTCGGAGTATCCGCTGATCGCGGAGACCACGCTCCAGGCCGTCACCGACCATGCGCGCGGCGCCTTCGTGGCGGGCAGCGACGCGCTGCTGATCACCTGCACCGACCTGCCGACGCTGCCGATCGTGCCCGTGCTGGAGGGGGAGCTCGGCGTGCCGGTGGTCACCTCCAACCAGGCGACGTTCTGGGCCGGCCTGCGCGCGGCCGGCATCGACGACCGCTTCGACGACTTCGGAACCCTGCTGCGGCTCCACTGACGCGAGCCCCGCAGCACCCAGACAGAAGAGACAAAGGGACCAACGAATGGCTGACCCCAAACTCAAGGCCGCGATCACCTCCGGCGACCTCGTGCTGGCCCCGGGCGTGTTCGAGCTGATCTCCGCGATGATCGCCGACCGCATCGGCTTCCAGGCGCTGTACGTGACCGGCTACGGCACGGTCGCGTCCTATCTCGGCCTGCCGGACGCGGGGCTCGCCACCTACCGCGACATGATCGAGCGCATCGCCACCATCGTGCAGCGGACGCAGACCCCGGTGATCGCCGATGCCGACACCGGCTACGGCGGCCTGCTCAACGTGCGCCACACCATCCGCGGCTACGAGGACGCCGGCGTCTCGGCGATCCAGATGGAAGACCAGGAATTTCCGAAGAAGTGCGGCCACACCAAGAACCGGCGCGTCATCCCGCTCGCCGACATGGTCCGCAAGATCGAGGTCGCCGTCGACAGCCGCCGGAATGACGACTTCCTGATCATCGCCCGCACGGATTCCCGCACCGGCCTCGGGCTGGACGAGGCGATCCGCCGGGGCAAGGCCTTCGCGGCGGCCGGCGCCGACATCGTCTTCGTGGAATCGCCTGAGTCCGAGGACGAGATGCGCCGTGTCGCCGACGAGATCGACGCGCCGCTGTTCGCCAACATGGTCAACGGCGGCCGCACGCCGCTGCTCTCCGCCGCGCGGCTGAAGGAGATCGGCTACTCGGTCGCCATCCACCCGGCCGTCGGCTTCCTGGCGATGGGGGCTGCTCTGCAGAAGGCCTACGCCGACCTCAAGGAGAACGGCGAGACCAGCGACGGGATCGACCTCTACGACTTCTCCGCGTTCAACACGCTGCTCGGCTTCGAGGACGTCTGGGCGTTCGAGGAGAAATACGCCGAAGCGGACTGACCGCGGGCAACGCCGGGAGGGCGCCATGACCGGATCGACGCTCTACGAGAAGCTCTGGTCGAGCCATGTCGTGCGCGACTATTGCGACGGCTCGGCGCTCATCTACGTGGATCGCCACCTGCTGCACGAGGTGAGCACGCCGCAGTCGTTCCTGGCGATCGAGGGGCGCGGGCGCTCGGTCCGCCGCCCGGCCTCCAACCTGGCGGTGCCCGACCACGCGGTGCCGACGCGCGGGCGCGACGGCCCGATCCCCGATGCCCAGGCGCGCGCCCAGACCGACCGCCTGGCCGAGAACGTGGCGCGCCACGCCATCCCGTTCATCGCCCTCGACGATCCGCGCCAGGGCATCGTCCACATCATCGGTCCCGAGCAGGGCTTCACCCTGCCCGGCGCGACGTTGGCCTGTGGCGACAGCCACACCTCCACGCACGGAGCCTTCGGAACCCTCGCCTTCGGCGTCGGCGCCAGCGAGTGCGGGATCATCATGGCCACCCAGTGCATCCGCCAGCGCAAGTCGAAGACGATGCGCGTCGAGGTGACGGGCACGCGCAGCCGGTGGGTGTCGGCGAAGGACGTGGCGCTCGCCGTCATCCGCCGGATCGGCGCCAACGGCGCGGCGGGCTACGCCATCGAATATGCCGGCCCGGTGATCTCCG
Source organism: Amorphus suaedae (assembly GCF_053629675.1). NCBI lineage: Bacteria > Pseudomonadati > Pseudomonadota > Alphaproteobacteria > Hyphomicrobiales > Amorphaceae > Amorphus > Amorphus suaedae. The sequence continues at coordinate 1,290,786 of NZ_JBRJIT010000001.1, forward strand.
CCATGTCGATGGCGGAGCGGATGACCCTCTGCAACATGACCATCGAATGCGGTGCGCGCGTCGGCCTGGTCGCGCCGGACGAGACCACGTTCGCCTTCCTGAAGGGCCTGCCGATGGCGCCGGCGGGCGACCTCTGGGACCAGGCGGTCGCCTACTGGCGCACCCTCGCGCCCGATCCGGACGCGGCCTACGACCGGCACGAGCGGATCGACGTGTCCGACCTCGCGCCCCACGTCACCTGGGGCACCAGCCCCGAGGACGCGCTGCCGATCACCGGCCGGGTGCCCGATCCCGCCGACGAGCCGGACGCCCAGCGCCGGGAGCGCCGCGGCCGGGCGCTCACCTACATGGGGCTGGAGGCAGGCACGCCGCTCGACCGGATCGCCATCGACCACGCGTTCATCGGCTCCTGCACCAACGGCCGGCTGGAGGACCTGCGCGCCGCCGCCGCCGTCGTGCGCGGCCGGCACGTGGCGCCGGGCGTCACCGCCATCGTGGTGCCCGGTTCCGGGCCGGTGCGGACGCGCGCCGAAGAGGAAGGGCTGGCGGAGGTGTTCCTCGCCGCCGGCTTCGAATGGCGGCAGCCGGGCTGCTCCATGTGCGTGGCGATGAACGGCGACCGGCTCGCGCCCGGCGAGCGGTGCGCGTCGACCTCCAACCGCAACTTCGAGGGGCGGCAGGGCATCGGCGGCCGCACCCACCTGATGAGCCCGGCGATGGTGGCGGCGGCGGCGATCGCCGGCCACCTCGTCGACGTGCGCGCGCTGGACGCAGTCCCGTCATGACCGGCTTCACGACGCTCCGCTCGCGCGCCGCCCACCTGCCGGAGGACAACGTCGACACCGACGTGATCTTCCCGGCGCGCTTCCTGCTGCTGATGGATCGGGACGGGCTCGGCCCCTACCTCTTCCACGACCGCCGGTTCGACGCGCGGGGTGACCGGCGCCCGGGCTTCGTCCTCGACGACCCGACGTTCGCCGAGGCGCGCATCCTGATCGCCGGCGACGGCTTCGGCTGCGGTTCCAGCCGCGAACAGGCGGTCTGGGCGCTGGTCGGCCACGGCATCGGCTGCGTCATCGCGCCAAGCTTCGGCGAGATCTTCGCCGCCAACTGCGTGAAGAACGGCCTCCTGACCATCACCCTGCCGCGGGAGCAGGTCGCCGCCCTCGGCGCGCGCGCCGCGGCGGGCGAAACCTTCGAGGTGGACCTTGACCAGCGCACGCTGCGGGTCGACGGAGAGAAGGTGGCGGGCATCGACATCGCCGAGGCCGACCGGACCATGCTTCTCAACGGCTGGGACGAGACCGACGTCATCGTCCGCGAGGACGGGGACGCCATCGAGACGTTCGAGGCCCGCCACCGGGTTGCCCAGCCCTGGCTGTTTCAGGACCGATGACATGACCGAAGACCTCGCCGAGAACTACAAGCGCGCCTACTCCAACAAGGTGGGCTTCGGACGCCGGCCGGCGCTGGTGCTGGTCGACTTCGCGCACGCCTACTTCGATCCCGACTGCGATCTCTACGGCGGCGCCGGCGTGGAGGATGCCCTCGCATCGGCCCTGCGCATCCGCAAGGCCGCCCGGGCCGCCGGCATCCCCGTCGTGCTGACCGAAGTCACCTACCAGGAGGGCGGGCTCAACGGCGGCCGCTTCTTCGAGAAGGCGCTGCCGCTGAAGGCGTTCGTTGAGGGTCGGCCGACGGCCCGCTTCGCCGACGGGCTGGTCCCCGAACCCGACGAGATCGTCGTCTCCAAGCAATATCCGAGCGCCTTCTTCGGCACCTCGCTCGCCTCAACCCTCACCGCCGCGGGCATCGACAACGTCATCCTGGGCGGGCTCACCACCAGCGGATGCGTGCGCGCCTCCTGCATCGACGCCATGTCCCACGGCTTCATCACCACCGTGGTGGCGGACGCCTGCGGCGACCGGCACCAGGCGCCCCACGAGGCCAACCTCTTCGACATGAACGCCAAGTACGCCGACGTGGTCTCCGAGGCGGAGATCCTCGCCCACATCGCGAGCCTTGCCTCCAGACGGGCCGGGGAGCGCTGACCCATGGCAGTCGAGATGTCCGGCCGCCGGATCGCGGTGCTCGGAGGGGCCGGCGGCATCGGCCGCGCGCTGGTGGCCTCGCTTCTGGCCAACGGAGACGAGGTCGTCGTCCTCGACCTCGCCGACTCGCTGGAGCGCCACGCTCCCGACACCCCGGCGATCGCCGTCGACATCCACTCCGAGGCCTCGATCGCCGAGGCGGCGCGCGACCTGTCGACCCGCTGGCCGAGCCTCGACGGGTTCGTGAACCTCGCCGGCTACAACAACCGGGTCGGGCCGCTGTCGGAGACGCCCACCGACTATTTCGACGACATCATCTCGGTGAACCTGCGCGGCCTGTTCCTGTCGACGAAAGCGGTGCTGCCGCTGCTGTCGGACGGCGGCAGCGCGGTGCTGATCGCCTCGGGCCTCGGCCAGTACATCCGGCCGGGCTACGGCCCCTACGCCGCGTCAAAAGCCGGCGTCATCGCGCTCGCCAAGACCTTCGCGCTCGAATGGGCGCCTTCCGTGCGCGTCAACGTCGTGGCGCCGGGCGCCGTCGACACCGCCTTCCTGCGCGGCGGCACCGGGCGCTCCGACGAGGCGGCGGATCCGGACATTCCGGTCGACGCGTACGTCGCCAACCTGCCGCTCAAGCGCCTGGCGCAGCCGGACGACGTCGTCGGCCCGATCGGCTTCCTGCTCGGACCCGACAGCCGCTACATGACCGGCCAGGTGCTGTGGGTGAACGGCGGCGCCTACATGCCCTGACGGGCGATGACGGGGCGTGCTCAGGCCGCGAAGAAGGCCGCGTAGGCATCCGGCTTGAAGCCGACGATCAGGCGGCCGCCGGCATCGACAACCGGCCGCTTGATCATCGACGGCTGCGCGGTCATCAGCGCGATCGCCTTCGCCTCGTCGAGATCGGCCTTCGCCGCGTCGTCGAGCTTGCGGAACGTCATCCCGGCCTTGTTGAGGAGCACCTCCCAGCCGACCTGGTCCGCCCAGCCCTTCAGGAGCTCCGGCGACGCCCCGGCGGTCTTGTAGTCGTGGAAGGCGTAGTCGATCCCCTGCCCGTCGAGCCAGGACCGAGCCTTCTTCATCGTGTCGCAGTTCTTGATGCCGTAGACCGTGACCGTCACCCGCGTCTCCCTTGCGCTTGTCCCGTTCAGATCCTGCGACCTGAACCTGCTTCGACCGATCGATTCCGGCGCGCCCGCTCGTTCCCGGTCCGGGCCGGCGGCGCGCAGCCGGGATAGACCAAAATTGGGCCGCCACCGCAATCGGCGGCCTACCCCGAGGCATCTCAGCCCGGCGCCAGGGATGTCGGGTTCAAGAGAGCCGCCGTTCGAAACAGGCGGAAACGCTCACCACGCCGCCGGAGATGTGCCCAGCGGTCCGGCGGGCCGCTCCCAGCGCATGGGCGCGCCGGCGATCGCCAGCGGCGGCGGCAGGCGGCGCGCCGGCCCCCAGCCGGTCTGCTCGTCGGAGCCGGCGGCGAAGTCGGCGGGCGCCATGGCCGGCATCGGCTCGGCGTCCGGGGCGGCGGGAAGCGCGGCCAGCAGTTCCGCCACCCGCGCCAGCGACGTGCGCCAGATCGAGCCCTTCCCAGTCCGGCGGCGCAGCGTGAGGCCGCGCACGGCGCAGGCGGCCAGCAGGTAGCCGGCGCCATGGTCGAGCGCCTGCACCGGCAGCGGCGTCGGTTTCTCCGCCTGCCGGACGCGCATGCCCTCCGCGGCGATGCCGGCGCTCATCTGCACCAGGCTGTCGAAGCCGCGCCGTGTCGCCCACGGGCCGGTCCAGCCGTAGGCATCGAGCGACACGTCGACCAGGCCGGGCCGGATGCGCTGACGCTCCTCCGGTCCGAAGCCCAGCCGGGCAAGGGCGTCGGAGCGGTAGCCGTGGACGAGCACGTCGGCGTCGCGCAGCAGCCCGGAGAGGACGCTGCGACCTTCGGGGCTGGCGAGGTCGAGGCGCGCGCAGCGCTTGCCCAGCGTCACGTCCGGCAACACGCCGGGCTCGTCCCACCAGGGCGGATCGATGCGCAGCACGTCGGCGCCGAAGCCGGCGAGCGAGCGTGTGGAGACCGGGCCGGCCAGCACGCGGGTGAGATCGAGCACGCGGATGCCCGAAAGCGGACGGCCCGCCACCGGCCCCGCGGCGTGCCCGGGCCCCTCGGTGCCTGCCTCGCGCCAGACGAGCGGCTCGGCCGCGACCGCCGCGCCCTGGGGATGGGCGAGCCAGTCCGCGCGGGTCCGCATGGCGGCCGCGCAGCCGCCGGCGGCGACCACGGCCTGCTCCAGCGCGGTGATCTCCCAGCCCGCGACCGCGCGTGCGACCTCGTCGCGGTCGGCGCCGACACCCAGTACCGACAGGGCGGCGTCCCGATGGTGGGGCGCGTTGGTGTGCAGGCGGATCCAGCCGTCGGCGCCGCGATAGTCGCCCGCCACCGCGTCCCAGGACGACGGGCGCTCCCAGCCCACGGGCTGGATCGACGTCGCGAACCAGAGGGACGCCAGGCGGCGGTCGACCGTCACCGCCGGCGGCGCGCCCGCCTCGTCCGTCATGAATTCGGACAGGGCCGCCCCCAGTGCCCCCACCGTCGCCGACGCCAGATCGCTGACGGCGAAGACGGACGGCAGATCCCCGGTACCGGCCTCGCCGACGTGCGGCAGGCGATCTCCGTCGCGCGCCAGCGCGGACCAGATGAGCGGCAGACCCGTGGGCGTTCGCCGATCGGTCATCCTCGCGTCTCCCTTGCGTTTCGCCCGCCTGACCGACCGCGATTCCGCCGGGCAAGGCCTGGTGCAGACTCCTGCTTTAGCGACATTCGACGCCGCCCGCGACGTTCCGGGCTTTCATGAGCCGCCGGTGTAAAGCTATCTTCAACCCGAGACGGTTGAGTTCGATCGTCTCCCACATGCCTTGGGTGCGGGGAGCGCGCCCCGGGTTTCTCCGCCACAGAACCGCCGAGCAGGAAAGCCATTCGCCGAACACCAATACCGAGGGACCGAACATGTTCTGTGCCTGCGTCACGTTCGAAGTCGCACCCGAGCACCACGATCCGTTCGTCGAGCGCGTCCGCGCCTTTGCCAAGGACAGCCGGAAGGAAGCGGGGTGCAACAGGTTCGATGTCTGGTGCGAGCACGGCCAGCCGGGGGCGGTCTTCCTCTACGAGACCTACAAGAGCCGCGAGGACTTCGACGCGCACCTCGCATCCGACCACTTCAAGTCATTCGACAAGGACGTGGCGCCCTATCGGCGCAAGATCACCATCGTGACCTGGGACACCCGGATCTGACAGTTGCGCCACCCGCGCGGGCTGGCCTCCATGCCCGCGATCAGGCCGAGCGGCATTTCCCTCACGACCACCCTTGAGCCGAAGCACCGGTCCGTTGCATGACGTAGCCATGGATTCCCGTCCCGGGACAGCAAGGGAACCGGCCGGGCACCCGAACGCGACGCACGAGAGAATTTCTGCCATGTATGGCCCGCCGACGGCGGGCGAGCCGGTCGCAGCGGCCGCCAGGGCCGCTTCCGATCGAGCCGGACGGCCGAGCGACAGAAAGCGGCCGAGGAACAGGGGGCACCAAGGATGCGGGCAACCGCGGGCAACGAACCGGAGGACGCCGGAAATATGACGCCGCACCCTCAGGACGAGGCGGTTCGCTTCACCGACATCGCCATCGAATTCGATGTGGCGGGCGGCAAGGTCTTCCGCGCGGTGGAGAACGTCGACCTGACCGTCGGGGCGGGCGAGTTCGTGGCGATCGTCGGCCCGACGGGCTGTGGAAAGTCGACGCTCCTCAACGCCGCCGCCGGCCTGCTCAATCCCGCGAACGGCACCGTCGAGATCTTCGGCTCGCACATCCCCGGGCTCAACGAGAAGGCCGGATACCTCTTCCAGCAGGACGCTTTGATGCCCTGGAAGACGGCGATCGAGAACGTCGCCATCGGGCTGGAGATCAACGGCGTGCGCCGCGCCGACGCCCGCGCCCAGGCGCTGGCCTGGCTCAAGCGCGTCGGGCTGGAATCCTTCGCGGAGCGCTATCCGCACATGCTCTCCGGTGGCCAGCGCAAGCGCGTCGCCCTGGCGCAGGTGCTGATCCGCGATCCCGAAATCATCCTGATGGACGAGCCGTTCGGACCGCTGGACGCGCAGACCCGGCTGATCATGGGCGACCTGTTGCTTCGGCTCTGGTCGGAAAACCGCAAGGCCGTGCTGTTCGTCACCCACGATCTGGAGGAGGCCATCTCGCTGTCCGACCGGGTCGTCATCATGTCGACCGGCCCCGCCGCGCGCATCATCGGCGACTTTCCGATCACGCTCGAGCGGCCGCGCGACATCGGCGAGATCAAGCTCGAGCCCGAGTTCCAGGCCCTGCATCGCGACATCTGGCACTTGCTGAAGAAGGAAGTGCTGAAGGCCTATCCCGGCATGTCCGTGGGAGACAGCGAATGAACCGCACCCTTCTCGTCACGCTCCAGATCGGGGTGGCGGTGATCACGATCGCCGCCTGGTACGTGGTGTCGAGCACCGACCTCGTCGGCGACCCCTCGCAGACCGCCTTCTTCTTCTCCACGCCCATCGACGTGGCCCGGCAGATCTGGGACTGGTTCGCCGCCGGCACCATCTGGTACCACCTCTGGATCACGCTCCTGGAAGCCGCCCTCGCCTTCGTCATCGGCGCGGTCGCGGCGATCATCATCGGCTTCTGGTTCGCCCGCCAGCCGCGCCTGGCCGCCGTGTTCGACCCTTATGTGAAGGGCGCCAACGCCCTGCCCCGCGTCGTGCTGGCGCCGATCTTCACGCTGTGGTTCGGCCTCGGAATCTGGTCGAAGGTGGCACTCGGATTCACGCTGGTGTTCTTCATCGTCTTCTTCAACGTCTACCAGGGCGTGAAGGAGGTGGACCGCACGGTGCTGTCGAACGCCCGCATGCTGGGCATGAACGAGCGCCAGCTCCTGCGCCACGTCTACATGCCGTCGGCGATGTCCTGGGTGTTCTCGTCGCTGCACACCTCGATCGGGTTCGCGGTGGTGGGCGCGGTCGTCGGCGAGTATCTCGGGTCGGCCGCCGGCCTCGGCTACCTGATCCAGCAGGCCGAAGGCATGTTCGACGTGGCCGGCGTGTTCGCGGGCATGTTCGTGCTCGCGGCATTCGTGCTGGTCATCGACTTCGGTGTCACCCTGGTCGAGCGCCGACTGCTCGTCTGGCGGCCCGAGCCGGGCCAGACCCACCGGTAGAATGGGTGGATTTCCCGTCGTCCGATCCTAAAGTCGACCGGACGACATCGTGTTCAAAGGGAGGAATCAACGTGAAAACAATCGGAAAATTGATCGCCGTGGCGGCTGCCGTGGTGACGATGGGTGGCGCCGCCGCCGCCCAGTCGAAGGTGACGCTCGCCATCGGTGGCGCCGGCTGCCTGTGCTACCTGCCGACCGTGCTGACCAAGCAGCTCGGCAATTTCGAGAAGGCCGGCCTCGACGTCGAGCTGGTCAACTTCAAGGGCGGGTCGCAGGCGCTGAAGGCCGTCATCGGCGGCAGCGCCGACGTGGTGTCGGGCTACTTCGACCACACCGTCGCGCTTGCCGCCAAGGGCCAGCAGCTCAAGGCGATCGTCGTCTATGACCGCTACCCGGGCCTGGTCATCGTCGTGTCCCCGAACCAGACCGGCAAGATCAACTCCGTCGCCGACCTGAAGGGCAAGACGGTGGGCATCAGCGCGCCGGGTTCGTCGACCGACTACTTCCTGAAGTACGAGCTCCAGCAGGCCGGCCTCGAGCGCGACGACGCCGCCGTAATCGGCGTGGGCCTCGGCGGCACGGCGATTGCCGCCATGGAGCAGGGCCAGATCGACGCCGCCGTGATGCTGGATCCGGCCGTCACCCTGCTGCAGACCAAGTACCCGGACCTGAAGATCCTCACCGACACGCGGACCGAGAAGGACACGCGCGCCGTGTTCGGCGGCGACTATCCGGGCGGTGCGATCTACACCAAGGCCACCTGGATCGAGGAGCATCCGGAGGAATCCCAGGCGCTGGCGAATGCCGTCGTGGCCACGCTGAAGTGGATCCACAGCCATTCGCCGGAAGAGATCATGGAGAAGATGCCGGAGGAAATGGTCGGCAACGACAAGGAAGGCTACCTCGCGGCCCTGAAGAACACGCTGCCGATGTTCTCCGAGACCGGCATGATGGACCCGAAGGGCGCCGAAGCGGTGCTGAAGGTGTTCAGCGCCGGCGATCCGGCGGTCGCCGCCGCCAACATCGAGATCACCGACACCTACACGAACGAGTTCGTGGAAAAGGCCAACGCGCAGTAGCAGCCGCCCGGCTGCTCACCGCGCAAACGAAAGGGGGCCCGATGGGCCCCCTTTTTTTGTCAGTCCGGTACGGAGCTCCTGCCCGGCCGCACGGGCGGCCGACGACGGTCCTCAGACGTTGATCTCGCCCTCTTCCATGCCGTTCCAGTAGTGGATCCGGCTGGCGTGGACCTTGATCAGCACGATCCCCGGCGTGTCGACGCCATTCGGGAACCACTCGTCGAGATCCTTGGTCCAGTGGTCCTTGAACGCGGCGCGGTCGCGGATCAGTTCGGCCTTGCCCTCGATGGAGATGAACACGCGGCCCCGGCTCAGGATCCCCTTGGATCCGACATAGGAGAGGCCGACGTCCGGCGTGCGCTCGATGTCCTCGATCGTCCGGGTCCGCTGGGAGGTGAAGAAGTAGCTGTCGCCGTCGTACTCCACGTCGCGGTTGTTGCTCATCGGGCGCGCGGCGATGGCGCCGTTCTGGGTGCGCGTCGACAGCATCGCGATGTCGATGTCGCGCATTTCCTTCGCCACGTCCGCAAGCGTCATTTCCGTCATGTCGGTCTCCTCATCCTCGCAATGCCACCCGTTCCAGCGGCTTGGCTGAGGTATGGGAAGCGCCGAAACGGTCAGGAGTTCCGGAGACGCGAAAGAATGGCTTGAAGGCCCGACGCGGCGCGACGGCGCCGCCGTGCCGTCGCGCCCCTTGCGCCCGCACGGGCTCAGATGCCCGCCGTCCGCAGCAGAGCCGACGCGCCGAGGCCGATCAGCCCGACGCCGATCGCCCGCGACACCAGGCTGCCCGGGCCGGCGACCTTTTCCAGGAGCACGACGCCGGTGAGCCCGACGATCCAGGCGGTGTTCATGACCCCGACGGCGAACAGCACCGCCATCATCGCCCAGCAACAGCCCACGCAGTAGGTCCCGTGGCTCAGCCCCATGCGCAGCGCGCCCGGCGTGCCGGGGCGCCAACGGGTCATCAGGAAGCTCAGCGGCGACCGGCAGAGCCGCAGGCACGCCATTTTCAGCGGCGTGAACTGGTAGAGCCCCGCCCCGACCAGGATGGCCCCCGATACCGGCGCCGCCGCCTCCATCACCATCGGCGACATCAGCGCGAGCGACGTGAGGACCGCCTGGAGGCCGGCGGCCGCGAGGCTGAAGCCGGACCAGACGACCACGTATCCGAGCGCGAAGGCCGCGACGGGCATCCAGCCGCGGCCGGCGGCCCGGTCGCTCGCCTGCATCCGTGCATAGGCCAGGATCATCGGGCCCGCCGTCGGCAGCATCATCGCCGCCATCATGACCGCCCACATGACGAACAGCCCGACGACGATGCCGGCGGTGATGGCGCGCGGTGCCATCATCATCGACGACATGCCCGGGATCGCGGACATGTCGCCGATCATCTGGGCGAGCCAGACCCAGGAGAGAACCGCGGCCGCCACCGGAATGGCCAGCAGCACCGCGAGCCGCCGCGGCGCCACGCGCGCCGCCGCGAGGGGAGCCGCGGCGCCCATCAGACCCGATCCGAGTAGGAGAACGGGGAGAACACGCCGGTCCGGTCCGTGAGCGACCAGGTCATGCCGTGATCGGAGTAGTTCAGGTGGCTGCTCTTCGCGATCGTGCCCGGAAAGCCCGGCGCGATGCACAGCGGATGCCCCTGGACGGTGACGGGCGCATCGCCCTGGCCGAGGAAGGGCTCGATCGCCACGTCGGCGATGTCGGGGATCTTCAGGCTGTGGCGCCCGCCCTCGATGGTGAACTCGATCGGCACCTGGCGCACGCCGGCGATCTTGCCGATGTGGGTGGCGAGCCGCGCCGGATGCCCGCCCGCCTGACCGCCGAAGATCTGCATGAGCGCCGCGTTCTGGGCCTCGCTGGCGCGGTCGTCGACATAGACGGCCACGGTCCACTGCGTCGTCGGCATCGGGCCTTCGGAGTGGACGGCCAGGGCGACGTTGAGGCCGGCCAGCGAGAGACCGTCGAGTTCGCCCTTATCGATGTGCCAGCCGACGAGGGCCGTGCAATCGTCCTGCGTCGGCGGACTGAGAAACAGACAGGGGCAGGCGGTATCGCAGTTGCAGCTTTCAAAATAGGTGCCGTCGAGGGACCAGGACATCAGCATTCTCCTTGTGGTTGAGCTGAAATTGTCCCTCACGATACTTGGTGGTCGACATCGTCGCTTGCCGAGGTCATCCTGAATTCCTTCGGAACGCATGGTTTTTGTGTCACGAGCGGATTGGAGGAGCGATGATCTACACATTCGGCCCCTTCGCTGTGGATGCCGATCTCTTCGAACTGCGCCGCGACGGAGAGGTGCTGCCGGTCGAGCCGCTCGTGTTCAATCTGCTGCTGTTCCTGGTGGAGAACCGCGACCGGATCGTCAGCCGGGACGATCTCGTCGAGGCCATCTGGCAGGGCCGCGCCGTCGCCGACACCACGATCAGCAGCCGGATTTTCGCGCTGCGCACCGTGCTGGGCGACAGCAAGGCAGAGCAGACCTGCGTCCGCACCATCCCGAGGCGCGGCATCCGGTTCGTGGCCGAGGTGGACTGCGCCGGAAGCCGCCCCGTTTCAGAACCGCCGGCGGCCGACGTCCCGCGTCCGGCGCTCCCGCCCGCCCGCCCGGATGCGGCGCAGATCCCCACCCTGCTGGTGCTGCCGTTCAAACCCGCCAGCGCCGAGACCGACAAGTATATCTGCGACGGCATGACCGAGGACGTGATCGGCAACCTCACCCTGTTTCGGGAATTGCGGGTGTTTGCCGGGGGCACCGCCTTCCAGTTCCGCTCCAGCGACATGTCCCCGCTCGACATCGCCCGGCACCTGGGCGCGCGGTTCATCGTCTCCGGCAGCGTCCGCAACGAGGAAAGGCGGCTGCGCATCATGGTGCAGCTCGTCGACGCCGAAACGGGGGTGATGCTGTGGGCGGGGCGCTACGATCGCCAGGTCACAGACATCTTCGCCGTCCAGGACGAGATGACCCGCATGGTGGCGGCCGCCCTGGGCATCCAGATCCAGGACACCGGGCTGACGCGGGCGCTGATGAAGAAGCCGCCCGAGTTCGACGCCTACGACTGCCTGTTGCGGGCCCGGCGCTACACCAGCAGCCTCGACGACGCCCGGCACGCCGAAGCCAGGGACCTGCTGGAGCGCGCCGTCGCGCTGGATCCGACCTATGCGGAGGCGCACGCCCTGCTGGCCAACGTCTACCTGGCGGAATACCGCTTCGGCGCCAATCCGCGCCCCGACCCGCTGGACCGGGCGCTGGCGAGCGCCCGACGGGCGACGGAGCTGGATCCGCAGAGCGCCTATGCCCGCTGCTGGCTCGCGATCACGCACTTCTTCCGCAAGGAGAACGACACGTTCGAGACGGAAATGCAGCGGGCGCTGGACCTCAACCCGAACGACCCGGAGATCCTGGCCGAAGCCGGGCATTACCTCACCTTCGCCGGGGACTACGCGCGCGGTGTGGCGTATTCAGACCGGGCCCGGCTGCTGAACCCGATGCATCCCGGCTGGTACCACTTCGCCAACGCCCGGTATCACTACGACCAGCGCGACTACGAGGCGGTGCTGATCGACGTCGCGCGCATAGGAATGCCCGGCTTCTACTGGAGCCACATCCTGAGCGCGGCGGCGCTGGGCCAGCTCGGGCGCGCCGAGGCCGCCGCGTCGCTGGCGCGCATCGAGTCGCTGCGGGAAGGCCTCTCGCCGGTGGACGAGATGCTGAAATGGAATGCACATGGCGACGACCTCGCCCATCTGATCGAGGGATTGCGCAAGGCCGGCCTCAAGGCGTGACCGCCCGGGCCCGGGACCGGGACCGCTGACACGCTAGTCGATGATGACCGCCCTGCCCTCGGCCTGCAGGTCGTTCCTGCACATGATGGTGAGGCCGGCCACGCAAGGCTACCCGCGCCGATCATATATGTAAGCCTTACAAGACATCGACAGCTCGTGCCGGTCATTCCGGTGCGGGCGATGTCGGCAGATGGGGGCAGCGGGCCGCCGATGCCGGCCCCGCCTGCCTCCCGTCGCGACGGAGATCAGCGACGCCCGAGAACGTCCTTGCGTCACGCGCGCGATTTCTGTCCCTCGAAGACGCGAAAGGTCAGCCTGCGCAGCATCGCCAGTTCGAGATCGTCGAGGCTCGAGAAGGCTTCCTCTTCGATGACGTCCACCATCGCGTCGCACTCCTCGACCACCGCACTGCCCTTGGGCGTCAGATCGATGCAGCGAATCCGGGCGTTCGTGGGGGCCGGGTGGCGCTCCAGAAGCCCCCTGCGCTCCAGCGTCAGGATTGTGCCGTTCATCGTTTGCGGCGTCACGTAGAAGCGGCGCGACAGCTCGGCCGACGACATGGATCCGTTCGACTGCACCATCGACAGGATCGAATAATGGAGCCCCGTGAGCTTCAGCCGGCGGAGTTCCTGTTCGATTCTGGACCGGATGGCGTGCGCCGTGATGTACAACAGGAAGACGCTTCTCGGACGGAGGTTGCGGCGGTCGAGAAACGACAGGTTGTCGATTGACATTATAAGGATTCCTGTTATCCAACGGATGACAAATGTAAGGGAATCTGATACATGACGAGCGTAGATAGCAACTCCAAAGATGTCGCCTTCGGCGAGAATGCCCTCCTGGAAATCGTCGACGGCATCGCGTGGGTTACGCTCAATCGCCCCGACAAGCGCAACGCCATCAGCCCCGGCATCGTCCGGGAGATGAATGCCATCCTCGACGAGGTCGAGAGCAACGACGAAGCCAAGGTGATGGTGATCACCGGAGCGGGCGACGCGTTCTCGGCCGGCCAGGATCTCAAGGAATATTTCCGCATCCCCGACACGTGGCCGGCGATCGAGCGGGAGCGGCTCTACCGCGCCAACTCCCAGTGGCAGTGGCGGCGGATGATGTACTTCCCCAAGCCGACCATCGCGATGGTCAACGGCTGGTGCTTCGGCGGCGCCTTCCAGTTCATGATCGCCTGCGATCTCGCGCTGGCGTCCGAGGATGCCACCTTCGGCCTCTCGGAGATCAACTGGGGGATCATTCCGGCCGGCATCGTCACCAAGTCGGTCTCCATGGTGATGAACCAGCGCGACTGCCTCTACTACATCATGACGGGCGACACGTTCGACGGCACCAAGGCCGCCGAGATGGGCCTGGTCAACTTCGCCGTGCCGAAGGACGACCTGCGCGCCCGCACGATCGCCCTCGCCGAGAAGCTGAAGGAGAAGAACCCGGTCGTCCTTCGCGCCGCCAAGTCCGCCTATCACCACGTCCGCACCATGAACTGGGATACCGCGAACGAGTACCTGATGGCCAAGCACGGGCAGACCGCGGCCATCGACCCGGAACGCGGGGCGGAAAAGGGCATGAGCCAGTTCCTCGACGAAAAGAGCTATCGCCCCGGCCTCGGCGCCTATCGCAGGGAGGACTGATCGGGATGGTCGCCACCTCTCTCCCGGCCGGCGGGGTCGCACGGCTTCTCAACCCGTCTTCGGTCGCGATCGTCGGCGCGTCGCCGAAGCCGTTTTCCCTCGGCGGGAACGTGCTGCAGAACTTCCTGAGCTTCGGGTTCACCGGTGACATCCACCTGGTGAACCCCTCGCACAGCGAGATCTCTGGCATTCCCTGCGTGGCGACCATCGACGAGCTTCCGGAGAACATCGACCTCGTGGCGCTCATCGTGCCCGCGGTCCATGTCCCGGAGGCGATCGAGGCCTGCGCCCGCCGCAAGGTGGGTTCGGTCATCCTGTTCTCGGCCGGCTTCGCGGAGACCGGCGAAGAAGGCAGCGCCGCGCAGGACCGGATCGCCAGGGTTGCCCGCGAGGCGGGCATCGCCATGCTCGGGCCCAACTGCATGGGCTTCGCGAACTTCCTGCGCAACACCCCCGGCACCTTCGAGCCGCTGGCATACACCCCGGCCACCGGTCCCGGTGCCGCGGTGATCACGCAGAGCGGCGCGATGATGGGCAATCTGCGGATCGCCCTGCTGTCGCGCGGGGTGCCCGTCAGCTACGCCGTATCGACCGGCAACGAGGCGGTGACCACCGTCGAAGAGGTCATCGCCCACCTGGTGGAGGATCCCCAGGTCTCGCAGCTGGCCGTGTTCGTGGAGCAGCTGAAGAAGCCGGACCTGTTCCTGAAATCCGCGCTGCGCGCCCGCGAGCTCGGCAAGCCGCTCATCCTGACGCATCCCGGGCGCAGCGAGCGCTCGCGCGAAGCCGCCAAGTCCCACACTGGGGCGATTGCCGGCGATCACGCGGTGATGGAGCTGTTCGTCCGCAAGGCCGGGGTGATCCTGGCCGAGGGGTTCGACGAGCTCTTCGACATCGCGACGATCTGCAACCGCTACCCGTCCGCCGCGGTCTCCAACGTGGCGCTGATGACAAACTCGGGCGCGGTGCGCGGCTTCACCCTCGATTTCTGCGATGCGCTCGGGCTGCCGATCGCCCCGCTGCAGCCCGCGACCATCGACGCCCTGACGGCCATCCTCCCGAGCTTCGCCACCGTCGACAATCCGCTCGACATCACCGCCCAGGGCATGAAGGAGCCGAACCTGTTCGGCGACACCACGGAACGGCTGCTGGCCGATCCGGGCGTCGACGCCGTCGTCGTCGCCGTGATGGGCGGATCGACCGCGCAGATCATGAACAAGTGGCGGTCCCTCCGGCCGCGCTTCGAGACGGCGGAGAAACCGGCGGTCTATGTGGTGCTCGGCGACGAACATCCGATGCCGCAGGAATTCCTCGACGAGCTGGCGGACAGCCGGACGCCCTTCTTCCGCTCCCCCGAGCGCGCCCTGCGTGCCTTCGCGCGGATGGCGCAGACGCAGGCGGTCTCGCAGACCGAGCTCGTCATCACCCCGCCGAGCGAACCGCGCCCCACCCGCACGCTGTCGGAAGCCAGGGGCAAGGCGCTACTTCGGGACGCGGGCTGCGACATCGCCGATTTCGTGCTCGCGACGGACATCGAGGCCGGACTGCGCGCCGCCCAGGACGTCGGCTACCCGGTGGTGCTCAAGGCGCAGGCCGATCTCCTCGCTCACAAGAGCGACGTCGGCGGCGTGAAGATCGGCATCGACGGGCCGGAGACATTCGCCCAGTCCTGGGACGAGATGCAGTCGGCGCTGGCCAGGAACGCACCGGATCTGACCCTCGACGGGCTGCTCGTCGAGCCGCAGGCCGCGCGGCCGGACGCCGAGCTGATCATCGCCACACGACGCGACCCGCAGTGGGGGATCGTCCACGTGGTCGGCATGGGCGGCGTCTGGGCGGAAACGCTGAAGGACGTCCGGCTGATCGCCGGCAACGCGACGCCCGCCGAGATCGAGGCGGAGATCCGCAGGCTGCGGTCGGCGCCGATGCTCGTGGGCGGCCGCAACCTGCCGCCGCTCGACGTCGCCGGCGCGGCGGCGTTCGTGGCCAGGCTGGGCGCCCTGCTGCACGACCGCACCGACATCGTCGAGATCGAGGTGAACCCGCTCGCGCTCTATCGCGACCGGATCGCGATCCTCGATGTCCTGGTGAGCGTGGAAGCATAGTCGACGGCGCACGGTGCGTTTCGAGAGGGACGCACCGGCGACCGACCTCATGAAGACCCGTTCGGGCCTTCAGGCAAATGGCAGTGAAAGGCAGGGATCGATGTTCGAGCGCGACAACCGGGGAACAGCGCATGACATGCGGTCGTTTCTGTCTGCGGCGCACGCCGCGGGCCTGCTCGACATCGTCGATGGCCCCGTCGACCTCGCCGACATAGCCCAACATCTCGACGGCGCCGAGCGCGCCGTCTACTTCAGCAAGGTCGGACCCGAGGGCGCGAAGCTCGTGGGCAACGTCGCGGGTAGCCGCGACCTGCTTGCCCTTGCTTTCGACACGACCGGCGACGGACTTCTCGGGGAAGTCAATGCGCGGCTCGCGAACCCGAAGGCGACGCGCGAGGTCGGCACCGCCGAGGCGCCGGTTCAGGACGTCGTTCTGACCGGCGACGATGCCGACTTCAGCCGGCTGCCGATCCACCTGCAGCACGGCTTGGACGGCGGCAACTACGTCTCCGCCTCCACCGACATCGTGATGGACCAGAGCACCGGCATGACCAATGTCGGCATGCGGCGGCTGATGGTCCGCGGCCGCAGAGAGGCCGGCGTGGATCTCATCGCGCCGAGCGACCTCAGGGCGATCTACGAGAAATGCGTCGAGCGCGGCGAGCATCTGCCCGTCGCTTTCGTCATCGGCTCGCACCCGGTCGATCACGTCGCCGCCACCATGCGCATCCCCGTGGACGAGGTCGGGCTGATGGCCTCGCTGCGCGGCGAGGACATGCCGGTGGTCAAGTGCCAGACCAACGACCTGATGGTTCCCGCCGACGCGGAGTGCATCCTGGAGGGGTACTTCGACAGCGCCGGCTACGTTGCGCCCGAAGGGCCGTACGGCGAGTTCATGGGCTACTACGGCGGCGTGAAGATCAATCCGATCTTCCGCCTGACCGCGATCACCCATCGCCGCGATCCGATTTTCCAGACCTCCACGATTTCCGGCGCGCACCTGGGCCGCACCGACGCCTCGCAACTGATGTCGCTGCGGACCGAAGTGACCGTGTGGCGCGCGCTGGAAACCGCCGTCCGCGAGCCGCTCAACGTTCACGCCACGACCTCGTCGGGCGGCGTGAGCAACGTCCGCATCTCCCTGCGCCAGCGTGTGCCGGGGGAGGCGCGGAACGCGATCTCGGCCGCCCTCGCCTCGCTCGCGAACATCAAGCATGCCTTCGTCTACGATCCGGACATCGACATCTTCTCCAGCGAGCAGTGCGACTGGGCGCTCGCCACGCGGTTCCAGGCGGACCGGGACTTCGTGGTGATGGAAGGCATGCGGACGATCCCGCTCGATCCGTCGCTCGTCGGCGCGCGCGTGGGAGCGAAGGCCGGATTCGACTGCACGATGCCGCGCTCGGTCGCGGCCTCGATGGAAGCCCAGATTCCCCGTCCCCCGGTCATCGAGGGGCGCCGCTTCGCCTCCGTGGAAGCCGCGCTCCAGGACGGTCCCAAGACGTTTGCCGAGCTGATGGCTGCGATCCAGACCCGGGACGGACGGGAGATCTACGCAGTCTTCGACAGCCTCCACGAAAGCGGCCGGCTTGGCCGCGACAAATCGGGTGCCTGGATCCTGACCGATTGAGGCATCCGCGCCTTCGGCACTGAGGCAAGTATCGGGTCGAAGGAGACCGACACCAAGAAGTCGGCACCAGACCACGAACGGGCGGCCGGACATCGACACCCCGCGCAGGGGGCAGGCCGCGGAAACCATGAGGGAGGACAGGATGACTGTGAACACATCGCACTGGACGCGCCGAGCCGGGCTCACCCTGCTGGCGGGAGCGGCACTCGGGATCGCGCTGGCATCGCCGGGCCTGGCGCAGGACGACTTCCCCAACCGGCCGATCTCGTTCATTTCGGCCTATCCGGCGGGCAGCGGCGCTGACGTCTTCGTCCGCTACTTCGCCAACGAGATCAGCGAACTCACCGGCAACACGGTGATCGTCGAGAACAAGCCCGGCGCCGCCGGCAACATCGCCTCCGAGTACGTCGCCCACGCGGCACCGGACGGCTACACCGTCTACGTTCACGGCGGCAGCGCGACGACGCTGAACTATCACCTCTGGAAAAAGCCGCCCGTCGACCCGCTCAAGGACTTCAGGGGCGTCGCCGGGGTGAACAAGCTCGCCTTCTACATCACGGTGGGTGCCGACTCCCCGTACAAGACGATCGAGGAGCTGAACGCCTACCTCAAGGAGGCCGGCGACGCGGCGACCTACGCGACGTCGAACACCTCCGGCCGCGTGCTCGGCGCGCAGTACGTCCAGGAACTCGGCGCGGATCCGGTCGAGGTCCGGTACGGCTCGACCGCCGAAATGCTTCCCGACCTGGTGTCGCTCGCGGTCGACTTCTCGGTGACCGATCCGGCAAACGCCCTGGCCGGCCAGAGGGACGGCCGCCTGCGGATCCTCGCGACCGGGGCGGGCGAGCGTCTCGACGTGGCGCCGGACGTTCCGACGCTGAAGGAAACCGGGCTCGACATCGATCAGCTCACCTGGTGGGCGGCCTGGGTTCCCGCCGGCACGCCCGATGCCGTGGTCGACAAGCTGAACCAGATGTTCACGCAGGTCAGCGAGCAGGCGAAGACCAAGCCCTTCCTTGCAAATGCCGGCGTCGACGTGTGGATCGCCACCCCCGAGCAGGTCGACGAAGCGCTCGTCAAGCTGATGGCGGAGTCGAAGAAACTGGTCGAGATCGCCAAGATTCCCCAGAACTGATCCGACCCGAAAGACCTTCCAACGTTACCCGGCCCCGCGCCGGGTAACGTCCATATTCGAGGGAGACGATGGGCGTTCTGAAGAACAAGATCGATGTGCTGGCGGGGCTACTCGTCATCGCGTTCGGCATCATCGCCGTCAGCGAGGCGTTGCAGTTCAACCTGGGCAGCGCGCGCCGCATGGGCCCGGGCTATTTCCCATTCTACATCGGCTGCTTTCTGATCATCGTCGGGGCCGGGCTTATCGTCGAGCAGTTCTGGAAAAAGGCGCCTGACGCCGACGCCGCTTCGCCGATGCCGCTGCGGACCATCCTGCTGATCATGGCGGCCGTCTGCAGCTTCGCCTTGACCATCGATCGCTTCGGCCTCGCCCCGGCCACCGCCATCAGCGTGTTTCTCGGCTCGCTCGCCGATCGCAACACGTCGATGCTCCAGAAGCTTGCGCTGACGCTCATCGTTCCCCTCGCCTGCGTGCTGATCTTCTGGCTTGGCCTCTCCATCCAGGTCGATGTTTTCCGGTGGCGGCCATGAGTGATTTGCTGACCAATCTGTCGATCGGGTTCAACGTCGCGTTTTCCCCGGCAGGCATCTGGTACTGCTTCATCGGGGTCGCACTGGGGACCTTCGTCGGGGTCCTGCCGGGGATCGGCGCCATGGCGGCCATCTCCCTGCTGCTGCCGATTACCTACGGCCTCGAGCCCGCCCATGCGCTGATCATGCTGGCCGGCATCTACTACGGCTCGAACTACGGCGGCGCGACAGCCGCCATTCTGCTCAATCTGCCGGGCACGCCGACGTCGGCCGTGACGTGCCTCGAAGGCTATCCCATGGCGCAGCAGGGCCGCGCGGGCGTTGCGCTGTTCATGACCGCGATCGCCTCGTTCGTCGGCAGCATCACCGGCATGCTGATCATGGGGATCTTCTCCCCGCCACTGGCGAAGCTGGCCCTGACGTTCAGCGCGCCGGAGTTCTTCTCCCTGATGGTGCTGGGCCTGGTGGCGGCCTCGATGCTGAGTGCCGGATCGCCGCTTCGGGGCGCGGCGATGATCGGCATCGGCCTGATCTTCGGCCTGGTCGGGCGCGACATCGATTCCGGCCTGATGCGGTTCAGTTTCAATATCGACGAGCTGTACGAGGGCCTTCCCATCGTGGCGATGGCACTCGGAATCTTCGGACTGCCGGAGATCATCCGCAACGCCGGTGTGATCAAGCCGCGCCCGATCAAGGCGTCGGACATCACCTTCCGCTCGATGTTGCCGACGCGCGAGGACTGGCGCCGGTCGCGTGGGCCGATGGTGCGGGGGACAAGCCTCGGGGCCTTCTTCGGGACGCTTCCCGGCACCGGAGGCCTGCTTGCCTCGTTCATGAGCTACGCCACGGAAAGGCGGATTTCCAAGCATCCCGAACAGTTCGGCAAGGGCGCGATCGAGGGGATCGCCGGCCCGGAATCGGCGAACAACGCCGGCGTTCAGACCGCCTTCATTCCCACCCTCACCCTGGGCATTCCCGGCGACGTCGTCATGGCCATCATGATCGGCGCCATGACGATCCACGGGATCCAGCCCGGCGCCTCGGTCATCACGTCGCATCCGGATCTGTTCTGGGGTCTCGTGGTGAGCTTCGCGCTCGGCAACGTCATGCTCCTCGTCCTCAATATCCCCTTCATCGGGTTCTGGGTGCGGATGCTGACGATTCCCTACTCCGTGCTCTACCCGTTCATCATCGCCTTCATCTGCATCGGCGTGTACAGCGTCAACAACAGCGTGATGGACCTCTACGTCCTGATCTTCTTCGGCGTCACGGGGGCCGTGCTGTCCTACCTCAGGTTCGAGGTCGCGCCGCTGGTCCTGGGGATGATCCTCGGACCGATGCTGGAGACGAACCTGCGCCGAGCCCTCACCCTCTACCGGGGCGACTACACGGTGTTCTTCAGCCGGCCGATCAGCGCGCTGTTCCTGACGGCGTCGCTGCTGATCATCGCGTGGACGGTGTACGCCTACATCCGGCGCCGATCGCGGGCCCGCGCGGCGGCCGAACGGGAGCTTTGAGGGGCGGCGGGCCCTCGCCCGCCGTCAGCTCCCCCGCGGTTCCCCACGCGTCAAGGCGCCAAGCCGATCCGGTGCGGTCCGGCCTCAATAGCGCACCCGCTTCCGCCTTGAAGGACGAACGTGCCCATGGTGGGCCCCGGCGGTCGGTCCGCCCATGAAAAAAGCCTTCTGAGCGGCTACCCGCTCAGAAGGCTTTGTCATTTCACGCCGAGGACCCGCAGCCCTGGCGGAAGCCAGTCGGGGTGCCGATCGGGCGAGAAATCGTGCCGCCCTCTCGCGCCGCGCCGGTCCGAGACCTCGGCTCAACGTCGTGGAAGCCGGATACGCCCCTCCAGGGAGCCGACAGCGCCCCTTCTAACGTCAGGCCGGGGACTTCGCCGCTTCGGATCGGACATCGGAGCCGTGCGCCGGCGGGATCAGCCAGCAGCACGCGATGGCGATCAGGGCCGTGGCGCCTGCCAGCCAGGACTCCGGTCCCATCCAGATCGGGCTCGACCCGGAAGCCAGCGCGAGCAGGACCAGGGCGAAGCCGAACCAGGCCTCCTTCCGGTTGCCCGGCTCCTGCAGCGCCACGAACCCCCGGGAGATGAGGAAGATCGCGGCGGTCGTGGTGGCGATCACCACGCCGATCGCCATCGGGGACCCGTCCAGCAGCAAGGCCGGGTCGTAGGCCCACACGAACGGCAGGAGCATCGAGATGGAGGCCAGCCGCATGCCGACCCACCCGGTGCGCCACATGCTCGCCTTGGCGAGGCCGGCGGCGACATAGCTCGACACGGCCACCGGCGGCGTCAGGAAGGACATCACCCCGAAGTAGAAGATGAAGAGGTGGGCGGCCATCTGGGTCATGCCCATCTTCGTCAGTGCCGGCGCCAGCACCGTCGCCAGGATGACGTAGATCGCGGTCGTCGGCATGCCCATGCCGAGGACGATGCAGAGGACGGCGGTGATCGCCAGCATCGGCAGCAGGCCCCAGGCAGCGCCCGCGTCGACCAGCACGAACGAAAGCGACTGGCCAAGGCCGGAGGCGTTCATGACGCCCACCACCACGCCGGCCGCCGCGCCGATCATGATGAGCGGGATCATCCCCTCGCCACCGCCGAAGATGAAGCGCGCCCACTCCGAGCGGGTCCGCATCTTGCGGCCGATAAGGGCAAACACGAGCAGGACGAGCGAGGCCGTGAGGGCCGCGAAAGCCGGCGTCGAACCGCGCCAGAACAGCATGTAGATGAGCACCGCCAGCGGCAGGAGGAAGACCCAGCCCTTGCGCAGCACCGCGCGGAAGCGCGGAAGCTGGGACTTCGGCACGCCTTCCAGCCCTTCGTGGACCGCGACGGCATCGACCTGCATGAACAGGCAGAGATAGTAGAAGAGCGCCGGCAGGGCCGCGGCGACGACCACGTCGAAATAGTCGATGCGCAGGAATTCGGCCATGAGGAAGGCCGTGGCGCCCATCACCGGCGGCGCGATCTGTCCGCCGGTTGAGGCGACGGCCTCGATCGCGGCCGCGTAGTGCGGCTTGAAGCCGGTCTTCTTCATCAGCGGAATGGTGACGACGCCGGTCGACATGATGTTGCCGACGGGCGAGGAACTGATCGACCCGAACAGGCTCGAGCCGACGACCGCCACCTTGGCCGGTCCGCCGCGCTTGTGGCCCATCACCGACATCGCGAGGTCGGTGAAGAAGTTCGTCGCCCCGCTGACCTCCATCAGTTTGCCGAAAACGATGAAGGCGAGCACCATGCCGGCGATGATGACCAGCACCATGCCGGGGATCGCATTGGTGTCGGCGTAGAGATACATGATGAAGTCGGCGGGGCGCTGATAGTGTGCCTGCAACGGCCCCGGAATGACGTGGCCGAACAGGCCGTAGAGGATCAGCACCCAGACCAGGATGGCGATCGGCAAACCGCTGGCCTTCCTGAGCGCCTCCATCATGAGAAGGATGGCGATCGTCGCCGGCACGAACTTGGCGGGCGTCGCGCCGTCGAAATCGACCAGCCAGTTCTGGAAGTTGAAGGCCATCCAGGCCCAGCACGCCATCGCGACAAAGCCCAGCAGGATGTCGATCACCCCTGCCCTGCTGCCATACGGCGTATGCAGGAAGGCCGCCGCGACGGCGACGCCGAGATAGATGCCGAGCCACTCGGCATCCATCAGCGACACATTGAGCACCGATAGGAGATCCGATGCCCAGACCACGCCTCCGATCAACAGGAAGCCGGTATAGACCCGCTGCAGAAACGTGGTCAGGACGATCATGGTCGTTCGAACTCTATGCGTGGATCAGGATGGCGATCGGGCTGAACTACTGCTTTGCGGTGCCGAGAAGCGCCGCCTGCCGTTCGGCGTGCTCCGGCGTCCAGAGCCCCACTTCCTCGAAGTAGCGCACGGCGCCCTCGTGGTAGGGATGGCCGAAGTTCACCGGCACGAGCTGGTCGGCCTTGATCGACCGTAGCGCCGGCACCTGCTCACCCATCTGCGTCCAGTTCGAATGAACCGCCTTGACGATCGCGTACACGTCGTCGTCGCTCAGGTTGCTGCTCGTATTGAGGAACACGCTGAAGCGGGCGACCCGCATCGGCTCCTTGACGCCGACGAAGGCCGGACCCGGCTTGATCTCCGCAACGTCGAAGCCGGGAAGATCGTTGATCGGCTTGTCGTTGTCGCCGAGCTTCAGAACGATCAGGCCGCCGGAGACCGAGGCATCGGCCTCGCGCAGGGCCGGGAAGCCGGTGATCGTGCCGGCGGCCATGGTCCGACCGTCGACGATGTCTCGCACAGCCTCGGGAATGCCGGTGACGACCTGCGCGTCGAGATCCTTCGGCGTCATGCCCGCCGTGCCGAGGATTGCGTTGTTCACCTTGTCGAACGAGGCGATCGCCCGGTATCCCATGACCACCGGCTTGCCCTTGAGTTCGGCGACGGTGGTGAGGCCCGAGCTCGCCTTGGCGTACATCCCGTAATACGCGTAGGTGAGCATGATCGCGCCGCGCAGATTGTCGAGCGGCTGCTTGTATTCATCCTGACCGGAGAAGGCGATCGCCGAATCGAGCCCCGAGTTGAGCCCGAGCTCCACGTCGCCGCGCTGCAACTTCGGCAGATAGACGGAGGTGCCGGCGAACGGCTGCGCGGCAGCGGGGACGCCCACCTCGTCCTTGACGACCTTCGCGACGGCGGTGCCGATCTGGTTGTAGAGGGTGCCCGTCGCGTTGGTGCCGATCGTGACCTGGGTCATCTCGGCAAAGGCCGGGCCGGCGGTCGCGGCCATCGCGGTCGCGGCGAACAGCCCGGCGGCCAGGCGGATGCGCCTCGTGTTAAGACGGCTCATATTCAGTCCTCCCTTTATGGATTCAACCATGGATATAGCCCTTCTTCGGGGCTTTACTTTGAATTACGCCAGGAATGCGCTGGCCTTTCGGTTACTTCATGATGTTACACGACCGCATTCAAGCATTGCGCATCCATTTCGTCTGCCACCCGCGGCGAAAGGCTGCGCGGGAGCATGCAGCGGAGCGGGTCAGGCGAAGGCGGCGTCGAGCGGCACCCGCGTCGCATCGTATTCGAACAGCCAGTCGTAGCGGCTGCGGACCTTCTCCGGCTGCCATTCGCTCTCGACATATTCGATCGCCCTAACCGGATCGGCCAGCGCGCTGTTGTGGAAGCGGTCGAGATTGGCGTTGGAGCCGTTGACGATCGCCGTCGTCCGCTCGATGCGGAGCGCCTGATAGGCCTGCAGCGCCAGGACGGGATCGTCCGGATTCGCTTCCAGGCAGCGCGCCAGCACGACGCCGTCCTCGATCGCCATGATCGCCCCCTGCGCCAGGAACGGCAGCGTCGGGTGGCACGCGTCGCCCAGAAGCGACACCCGCCCGATCGTCCAGTTGGGAAGCGGAGCGCGGCCCACCAGCGCCCATCGGAACGGCTGGTCGAGCGCCTCGACGGTCTCGCGCACCAGCGGATGCCAGGTGCTGAAGTCCGCCAGGCACTCCTCGACCGTCCCGACCGTCGACCAGCTCTCCTCCGTCCATTGACGGTTCTCCACGAGGCCGACGAAGTTCAGATAGGTGCCGCCGCAGATCGGATAGGTGATGACGTGGCCGCCGGGACCGACCCAGTTGGTGCCGACCGGCCGCTGCAGCTCCGCCGACAGCCGCTCGATCGGCGCCAGGCCCCGCCACGCCATAAGGCCGGTGAACGTCGCCTTGGGGCTGTCGAACATCTGCCCGCGCAGGGTCGAATGCACGCCGTCGGCGCCGATGAGCACATCGCCGCGCGCGGTGCCGCCATTGGCCAGCTGCAGCACCACCCCGGTGTCGTCCTGGGTGTAGCCGAGCGCACCGGAGTTGAGATGGATCGCGTCGGGCTTCAGCGCGCGCACCGCCTCGATCAGGACCGTGTGAAGCTGGCCCCGATGCACCATCCAGTACGGCGCCCCGAAGCGCTCGATGGAATCGGCACCAAGGTCGAACAGCTTCCAAGACTGGCCGGTGTTCCAGATGCGGACTTCCTTGCCGGCGGCCTCGCACACGATGGGGAGGAGCTTCTCCTCCAGGCCGAGCTCGATCAGAAGTCGCGATCCGTTCGCGGCCAGCTGAAGACCGGCTCCCAGCTCCGCCAGTTGCGGCGCCTGCTCGTAGACATCGACGTCGATGCCCTTCTGCAGCAAGGCCAGCGCAGCCACCAGGCCCCCGATACCGCCTCCCGCGATCAGCACATGAGGTTTCAAATCGGACGTCTCCCTCTGACCGTCCTTCGAGCACCGGACCGGTGGCGCGAAGCGTGATGACTTTCCGTCTTAGGGTTCAATATATAGAAATCTTATTCACCATGGTCAAACATCGATTTGTGCCGAAGGGCCCGTTCGGAGGCACCGCAGCTTGGCCCGGGATGGTGCAGGCAAACGACCATCTTCAGCAATATACAATCACCCAAACATATCCTAAATTCGAGAAGGAGGTGCCACGATGAACCATCCCCCTCTCGAGGTCTCCGCACTCGGCTACCTCGCCGTCGGTGCCGATCGCCTCGACGACTGGAGCGACTACGCCACGCGCCTTCTCGGGCTGCAGCTGGTCGACCGCTCGAGCGTGCAGACGTCGTTCCGCATGGACGATCGCAAGCAGCGACTGGTCGTCAGCCGCGAGGCGGACGAGGCGATCGCGTTCATCGGCTGGGAAGTTCCGGACTCCGGCGCCGTGGAACGGGTGGCACAACGGCTCGAGGCAGCCGGGGTTGCCGTCCACGCCGCTTCACGTGATCTCTGCGATCAGCGCTTCGTCGGACAGATGATCTGGTGCCGGGATCCGGAGGGCAACCGGCTGGAGTTCTTCTGCGACCCAGAGGTTGCCGATGAGCCGTTCCGTCCCGGCCGGGCCATCTCCGGCTTCCGGACCGGCGTCCACGGCATGGGGCACGTGGTCATGAAGACGCCGAACGTGGACACGCTGCTGCCGTTCTATCGGGATGTGCTGGGCTTCCGGGTCTCGGACTATGCGCTCACCCCGATCCCGCTCTATTTCTTCCACGTGAACGAGCGTCACCACAGCTTCGCGATGGTGGGGTCCGCGTCGCGCGGCCTGCATCACCTGATGGTCGAATACGGCGCTCTCGACGATGTCGGCCAAGGATACGACCTGGCCCTTCTCGAGGAGGGCCGCATCTCCCAGACCCTGGGGCGGCATACCAACGACTACATGACGTCGTTCTACACGCACACGCCGTCGGGCTTCTTCATCGAGTCCGGCCATGGCGGGAGGCTCATCGACCCGGAGACATGGACCCCGCACGAGACCGACTGCGGGCCGAGCTTCTGGGGCCATGAGCGGCTCTATCTTTCCGACGAGCAACGCGACGCATTCCGCGACATGCGGCTCGCCCTGGCCCGCAACGGCCAGCGCGCGCCGGACTGCCGGTGGCTCGAGGCGCTGCGCGGCTCTTCGCGCGGCTGAGTGACGCCGGTCAGTCCGGCGAACCGAGGCCGCCGCCCTCCCCGCTCCACAGCGCTTCCGCCAGCCGCCTCAGCTCGCCGCGGCTGCCGAGGCCGAGCTTGGCATAGCCGCGCTTGCGATAGGTGGCGACGCTGGCGAGCCCCACCCCAAGCCGGTGCGCGGCCGCCGCCTCGGTCCAGCCGAGCGCCAATGCCGCCATCACCTGCGCCTCGCGGAGGCTCAACGGCAGATAGCCGCTCAGCCGCATCCGGTCCGCCAGGACGATGGGATCCGGCGCGCCGGGCAAGGCGGCTTCGCGCAGCATCCGCGCGTGCCGTCCGACGGCTGCGACGAGTACCGGCGCGATCGGTTCGAGGAGATCCATCCCGGCGGCCGGGAACGGGCCGGACTCCTGAAGCCGGTAGGCGTTCACGATCAGGCCGGACCCGCCGGTCCGACAAATCGAGATGCGCTCGCCCACCGCGCCGTCGCCGTAGCACTCCAGGCGGTACTCCAGATCGCGAATCGACTTCTCGGGACGGCGCGCGATCAGGACGTGGCGATGCGCCCGGCCCAGATTGTAGAGGGTGTCGAGGTCGCGGTTCCAATAACGCTGCGCGTAGCGGAGCGACGCGATCCGCGCGAAGGCCGAACGCTCGCTCATCGTGCTTTCGGCGACCAGAACCGCGGCGTTGCCCTCGGTTACGGAAAACGCCGAGCACATGTCGGCGGAGACTACGGCTGCCAGGCAGTCCATGAGTGCCGGTCCGAAATCGGCCTGGCCGATCCGGTCGATCACACGGGCCAGGCCGTTCAGGTCCGGCATGCGGGGTTCCTCCGGGCGATTCAGCTTGTCCCTCTCAAAAGGGTACAAGACTCTCCCATCCACCTCCTACCTTCTGCACACCAGACAAGCCAGTGGAGGAAGCAACATGGGAACCCAGACGACGCTCCCGAAAATCAAGGGCCTCTATCATTACTCCTTCCCCTGCCGGGACGGCGAAGAGACCCGAAAGTTCTATGAGGACGTGCTCGGCCTGCCGCTCGTCGCGTGCATGCAGTCCGATAAGGTGCCGAGCACCGGAGAATACCGGCCCTACTCCCACTTCTTCTTCGAGATGGGGGACGGCTCCTATTTCGCCTTCTTCGATCTCGGCGAGAACGAGATGCCGCTTCCCTCGCCCAACACGCCCGACTGGGTGATGCATTTCGCCGTCGAGGTGGACACCGTCGACGACGTGATGACCTACAAGAAGCGGCTGAACGACGCCGGGGTGAAGACGACGGACATCGTCGACCACGGCTTCATTCACTCCATTTACTTCTTCGACCCCAACGGCCTGCGGCTGGAGATCACCGCGCGCGTGGACAAGCCCGGCGAGCTGAAGCAGATGGCCGAAGAGGCCCACGCCGGACTGGAAGCCTGGAACAGGAAGAAGGCGTCGCTGCTGGCAAAGGCCTGAGCGACCGGCGAATCCGGCGCGACCTGGCCAGCACGGCCGGCCGCGCCGGTGTCGCGTCAACCCACGGCGCGGTCCATGAGGCCGATCGTCCGGCTCCACGCCAGATCGGCACTTTCCTGATCGTAGCTGCCCCGAGCGTCACAATTGAAGCCATGGCCGGCGTGATAGACGTGGAGCTCCACGTCCGGCCGCGCCGCCCGGACCGTCTCCACATCTGCCATCGGGATGGTGTGGTCGCTGTCGCCGTAGTGCAGCAGCACGGGGCATCGCGGTGTCTCATCGGCAACCTTCGCGATGTATCCGCCGTAGTATCCGATCGCCGCCGCCAGCCCGTCGAGCCGCGTCGCCGACAGGAAGGCGAGCGAGCCGCCAAGACAGAACCCCACGACCGCCACCTTCAATCCTTTCGCCGCCAGGTGCGCGCGGGCGGCATCGACGTCCATCAGCGCGGTGTCCCAGTCGAACGCGGCGAGCAGCGGACGGGCGGCGGCGACCTCTTCGGCCGAGTAGCCGCTCTGGAAGCCGCGCTCGATCCGGTCGAACAGGGCGGGCGCCACGGCCGTGTATCCCGCCGCGGCGAAGCGATCCGCAACCTCGCGGATGTGGGGATTCACCCCGAATATCTCCTGCAGGACGATGACCCCACCCTTTGCAGCATCCGCGGTCGCTTCGTAGGCGTCGAGCTCGTGGCCGTCTGCAGCGGTCAGCGTGAGATCACGTCCCATCAAGTTCGGTTCTCCATTGATCTTGGAAAGTCTGGTCAGGAAGGCCGGGCGCCCAGATCGCGGCTGATCAATGCCGCCGTTGCGCGCACGGCCTGGGCGATCGGTCCCGATTCGCCCAGGTTTGCCGTATGGCTCAGCCCCATGGCCGTCGCCGCGGCGCAGATCGTGTTGTCGCTGTCGAAGATCGGGCTCGCCGCGCCGAAGAAGCCGGCATGGGTCTGGTTCTGGGTGATCGCGATGCCGACCTCACGGATGTGGTCGAGATCGGCGCGGGCCGTCTTCAGAAGACCGGGCCGGGTGTTCTCCTCCACCGCCGCAATCGATGCCCATTCCCGCTCCGGCAGGTGCGCCATGAATGTCCGGCCAGTGCCGGTGGTCATCAGCGGCAGCACGTACCCCACCCGCACCGACAGCGGCAGCGGCAGTTCGCTGTCGAGCCGGAAGACAATGGTCGGCCCCCGGTTGCCCCAGACTGCCAGGCTGACCGAAGTATCGATCTGCTCCAGAAGCCCGGGCAGGTGCTCGCGCGCCACATCGATCACGTCCATCTGGTTGATGGCGGAAATGCCGAGCTGCAGCGCAGCGGGCCCGAGCCCGTAGCGCGACGTCACCCGATCCTGCGCGACGATCCCCAGCCGCAGGAAGCTCACCAGATAGAGGTGCGCCTTGCTCGGGCTCATCCCGGCGCGCTCCGCCAGGGTCTTGAGAGGCAGCTTGCCCCGCGCCGCGGCCAGCGCGTTGATCAGCTGGAATCCGATCTCCACGGACTGGATTCCGCGTCGGGAATCCTTCGGAGGGGAAGCGGGCTCATCCATCATAGCGTGGTCCTGAAGGTCCTTGACGCACCCACCATTCTTTATCATCCTACAACCAAGTTTGACAAAAGTGAATAAACGAGTGCCTGGGGAGGTACAGAATGGCCCAAGCCGCAATCGACAGCGTCGTCCGGAAGGACGCCGTTGTCGACCTCCGATCGTTCCTTGATCGACTGCGAACGAGCGGCGGCATGGTCGAAGTCGCCAAGCCGACGGACCTTGCCGATGTGGCGGCACAGCTCGACGGTTGCGCCGACGCGATCCTGTTTTCCAACGTCGGGAAGGAAGGCGCGCGCCTCGCCGGCAACATCGCCGGCAGTCGCGAACGGCTCGCGCTGGCGTTCGACACCGATCCGCACGACCTGCTCCAGACGGTGCTCGGCCGACTGGCAAACCCGAAGGGCACCCGCACGGTGCCTCAGGGCCAGGCGCCGGCGCAGGAAGTGGTGCTGCGCGGCGACGAGGCCGATTTCTCGCGGCTGCCGATCCACCTGCAGCACCGGCTGGACGGCGGGCCCTACATCTCGTCCTCGATGGACATCGCGTTCGATGCGCGATCGGGACTGACCAATGTCGGCATCCGCCGCCTGATGGTGCGCGGACGGCGCGAGGCCGGCGTGGATCTGGTCTCGCCCAGCGACCTCAAGGCGATCTACGAGCAGTACGTCGCCGACGGCAAGCACATGCCGATCGCCTTCATCGTCGGCTCCCATCCGGTGGACCACGTGGCGGCCACGATGCGGATTCCGACCGACGAGGTCGACCTGCTCGCCTCGCTGCGCGGCCAGGACATGCCGGTCGTGAAATGCGTCACCTGCGACCTGATGGTCCCGGCCGACGCGGAGTACGTGCTCGAGGGATATCTGGACTGCGCCGGCCACGTCGAGGCCGAGGGGCCGTATGGCGAGTTTCTCGGCTACTACGGCGGCGTGAAGATGAACCCGGTGTTCCATCTGACCGCCATCACCCATCGCCGCGATCCGATCTTCCAGACCTCCACCATCGCCGGGCCGAACATGGCGCTGACCGACAGCGCCCAGCTGATTGCGCTGCGCACCGAGGTCACCATGTGGCGGGCGCTGCAGACGGCGGTCCGTGAACCGCTGAACGTCCATGCCACCACCGCCTCGGGCGGAATGTTCAACGTGCGGATCTCGATGCGGCAGCGGGTGCCGGGCGAGGCACGCAACGCGATCGCCGCCTGCTTCGGTTCGCTGGGCAACGTGAAGAACGTGTTCGTCTACGATCCGGACATCGACATCTTTTCCGACATCCAGTGCGAGTGGGCGTTCGCGACGCGGCTGCAGGCCGATCGCGACATCGTCGTCCAGAACGGCATGCGCACCCTGCCCCTCGACCCCTCCCTGGAGGGCGCGGTCACCGGTGCCAAGGCCGGCTTCGACTGCACCATGCCGATCGCCATGGCGCGGTCCATCGAGTCCCGCGTGCCGACCCCGCCGACCTTCGAGGGCCCCCGGTTCGCATCCGTCGAGGCGGCGCTCGCCGACGGACCCAAGACATACGAGCAGCTAATGACCGCCATCGGCACCCGCGACGGGCGCGAGATCTTCGCCATCTTCGACGATCTGCGCGCGGCTGGACGACTGCACCGAGACGAGCTGGGCCAGTGGTTCATCGACGCCGCCGGGGAAGACGCCTGACATGAAGCGTGATGACATCGTCGGGGGAGAGCCGACGCCGCCCTTCGTCGGCCGTCCGATGCCCCGTTTCGAGGACCTGCGGCTCGTCGCCGGCAAGGGACGCTACACCGACGATTTCCACCTCGACCGCGAGGTGTCGGCAGCCTTCGTCCGTGCGCCCTATGCATCCGCCGAAATCGTTGGCCTGGACACCTCCGCCGCGCTGGAGATGCCTGGCGTGATCGCCGTCCTCGTCGGCCAGGACTACGTCGACGAAGGTGGCCGGCCGATCAACCATATCGCCGACCCCGCCGATGCGAAGGACCATACCAAGCGCGCCTTCAGCGGCTACGAGCGGAACCGCTCGATCGATATCCACCACCTGCCGATGCCGCTCCGCACCGTCCGCTATCTCGGCGAGCCGGTGGCGATGGTGGTGGCGGAAACCGCGCTCCAGGCCCAGGACGCGGCGGAAGCCGTCGCGGTCGACTATCGCGAGCTCGATTTCGTGATCAGCGCCGAGGACGCGCTGGCCGACGGCGCGCCCCAGCTCGACCCGGAGATTCCCGGCAACTGCGCCGTCGAGGCGACGTTCGGCGACCTTGCCGCCTCCGACGCCGCGATCGCGTCGGCTGCCTGCGTGATCGAGCACCGCTTCGTCAATCAGCGCATCGCCAACGCGCAGATGGAGCCGCGGTCGGCGATCGTCGACTACAATCCGGAGACCCGCCGATATCACATGATCGCCGGCAGCCAGGGAGCGGTACGCCAGCGCGACACGATGGCAGCTGCCCTAGGCATTGGCCGCGACGAGATCGACGTAACCTGCCCGGACACCGGCGGCGGCTTCGGCCCGAGAACCAACGTGTCCCCCGAGCAGCCGATGCTCGCCATCGCCGCGAAACGCCTCGGCCGGCCCGTACGCTGGACCTCGACACGGTCTGAGAGCTTTCTGACCGACTATCAGGGCCGCGACATCGTCTATCGCGCCCGCATGGGGCTCGACGCCGACGGCCGCATCCTCGGCTACAGCTGCGAGATCATCGCCAACGTCGGCGCCTACACGGTCGCCTTCGTGCCGATGGCCAACACCTTCCGCGTCATGACGACCGTCTACGACATCCCGGCCGCCGCTGCCCGCATTCGCGGCGCGATGACCAACACCGTGCCGACGGCCCCCTATCGCGGCGCCGGACGGCCGGAGGCCACGTTCGCCATGGAGCGGATGATGGATATCGCGGCCCGCAAGCTCGGGATCGACCGGCTGGAGATCCGCCGCCGCAACCTGATCCCCCGTGCGGCGCTTCCCTACACCACGGCCATGGGCCTCACCTACGACAGCGGGGATTTCGCGGCCAACATGGACCACGCGCTCGAGGCCGCCGACTGGAACGGCTTCCCGGCGCGCCGGGAGGCGGCGCGGGCGCGCGGCAGGCTGGCCGGCATCGCGCTTGCCAACTACGTCGAAAGCCCCGTCGGGATTCCCCACGAGCGCGTCGACGTCACCGTCGATCCGGCCGGGGTGGTCGAGGTGGTGACGGGGACCCAGTCGACGGGCCAGGGCCACGAGACGAGCTTCGCGCAGGTCATGGCCGATCGGCTGGGGGTGCGGCCCGAAGAGGTGAAGCTGATTTCGGGCGACACGACCCGCGTGGTTTCCGGCGGCGGATCCCATTCCGACCGGTCGATGCGGTTGGGCGGCGCCCTCCTGGTGCGCACGTCGGCCGAGATCGTCGAACGCGCGCGGACGGTGCTGGCCGGTCATCTCGGCGTGGCGGTGGAGCAGGTGCGCTTCGAGGACGGCCTGTTCCGCGCCGAAGGCACCAACCGGAGCTTCTCCGTCTTCGAGCTTGCCGGCCTCATGCAGAGCGGGGAGCTGCCCAGCGATCTTTCGGGCGCGCTCACCGCGTCGGTCAGCTTCACCGGCCGGATGCCCGCCTTCCCGACCGGGGCGGCGGTCTGCGAGCTGGAGGTCGACCCCGACACCGGCACCATCGAGATCACCCGCTATTCCTCCATCGACGATGCCGGGCAGCCGATCAATCCGCTGATCCTGCACGGACAGGTGCACGGCGGCATCGTCCAGGGCGTCGGACAGGCACTCAGCGAGACGATCGCCATCGATGCGGACAGCGGACAGATGCTGAGCGGCAGCTTCATGGACTACGGCATGATCCGCGCGTCGGACATGCCGTCGTTCACTGTCGACCTCGTGGAGGATCCCACCGACGGCAACCCCTTGCGCGTGAAGGGTGGCGGCGAGAGCGGCATCACGCCGTCGCTCGCCACCGTCATGAACGCGCTGATCGACGCCCTCGCCCCGCTCGGGGTCGAGGACTTGGAGATGCCCGCGACGCCGGCCCGGGTCTGGGCGGCGATCGAGGCTGCGAAGGGAACCGCACGATGACAGACACGGGCACCATTCGAACGCATCTCGCCGATGACGGATGTCTCGAGATCACGATCGATCGCGCCGACGAAGGCAACGTGCTGACCCACGCCATGACGGAGGCCCTGAGCGCGGCATTCCTCGCTCCTCCCGAAGGCACCCGCTTCGTGCTCCTGAACGCCGCCGGAGCGGACTTCTGCGCCGGCCGTGTCTCTCCCATGCCGAAGCCCGGCGTGGTGATGACCGCCGAGGCCCTGCGCCACCGGGTGGCCGAGCCCGTCCTCTCCTTCTATGCGGCCGTGCGCAGCACGCCCCTGCCGGTGATCATCGCGGTTCGCGGACGGGCCCACGGCGTGGGCTGCGCGCTCGCGGGGCTGGGCGACGTCGTCCTGGCCGACGACACGGCCGACTTCCGGATCCCGGAGATGAACCGCGACATCCCGCCGTTGCTGGTCGGAACGGCGCTCGCCGACCGGGTGAGCCGGGCCGGACTGGCGCGGCTGATCTTCAGCCGCGAACCGCTCGACGCGACCGCCGCGGTCCAGGTCGGGCTTGCCTCCGAAGCGTGCGCGTCCGGCGAACTCGACGGCCGCGTCGCCGCGTATCGCAGCGCGCTCTCGGCCAACGGCGCCACATCGCTCGCCACCGTGAAGCGGTTCCTCAATCTCGCAGCCGACAGCGGGTTCGAGGTGCTCCGCGAATACGCCGCCTCGGCAAACTCCGCGGCCGCCTCCGAGCGGTTCGTGACCCCCAGCGATGGAGCATCCCGGTGAGCGAGGACTCGGCAGCTTCGAAGTGGCGGCAGCTCGCCGGACCTGCCCGGTGGATGGCGACCTTCGCGCTGACCCTGCCGGTGGTGCTGGCGGCCCTGTGGGCGATGGAGGTTCACAACTGGCTGGGCATGCTTGTGTTCAACGAGCAGTTCCTGGCGATCATGCTCGCCTGCGGCCTGGTGGCAGTGTTCCTGAACGTGAAATCGAGGACCGGCGAACCGGGCGATCGCGTGCCCTGGTACGACTGGGTTCTGGCGCTCGTGGCCGTCGTCAGCTGCGGCTACGTTGTCGTGAACTTCAACTGGCTCGTCTACGAGCTCTCGAGCCTTGAACCGATCCGCATCGCGCTTGGCACCGCGCTGATCCTGGCGATCTTCGAAGCGACCCGGCGGATGATCGGCTGGACGCTCATCCTCGTCGCCGCCTTCTTCATCCTCTACGCGCGGTTCGGCGACATGATGCCGGGCATCTTCGCCATTCCGCCCTCGAGCTGGGAACGGATCGTCGTCTACTCCTACCTCGACACCACCGCGCTGTTCGGCCTGCCGCTGGACGTGGCGGCCAACACCATCGTCACCTTCATCTTCTTCGGGGCCATCCTGAAGATCACCAAGGGCGACACCTTCATCACCGACCTCGCGCTGTCCCTCCTCGGACGCTACCGGGGCGGATCGGCGAAGGTCTCCGTGGCCGCCTCCACCCTGTTCGGCGCCGTCTCGGGCAGCGCCGTGTCCAACGTGGCGGTGGTGGGCCCGATCTCGATCCCGATGATGGAGCGGTCGGGCTATCCCAAGCACCAGTCCGCCGCGATCGAGGCCGTCAGCTCGACGGGCGGGCAGATCATGCCGCCGGTGATGGGCATCACCGCCTTCCTGATGGCGGACTTCCTGGCCATTCCCTACGCGCAGGTCGTGCTGGCGGCGATCATTCCGGCCCTGCTCTACTACCTCGCGGTCTTCATCCAGGTGGACCTCGAGGCCGGCCGGCGCGGGCTGAAGGGCCTGTCGGCCGCCGACCTTCCCCGCATGCTGCCGACGTTGCGCCGGGGCTTCGGGTTCGTCATTCCGCTGGGCGTGCTGATCTACGCCGTCATGTTCGCGTTCTGGGCGCCCGGAAAGGCCGGGCTTGCCGCCGCGGGCGCCGCGCTGGTCGTGGGAGCGCTCGCTGAGCGGACGCGGCCCAGCCTCGCCGACCTCGCCGGCGCGTTCGTCTCCACCGGCCGGACCGTCGCGAGCATCCTGATCCTCACCGCCGTGGCCGGCCTGGTGATCGGCGCGCTCCAGCTCGCCGGCCTCGCCTACAGCATGTCGTCGATCCTCGTCGCGCTTGCCGGCGACAACGTGCTTCTCATCCTGCTGATGACCGGCTTCGTCTGCGTCGTGCTCGGCATGGCGCTGCCCACGGCCGTCATCTACACGATGCTCGCCGTGCTGGTGGCGCCGGCGCTGTCCGAACTCGGCGTCGACCGGATGGCCGTGCACCTGTTCATCTTCTACATGGGCATGCTGTCCATGATCACGCCTCCGGTCTGCTTCGCCACCTTCACGGCGGCAGCGATCGCCGGCGCGAACTTCTGGTCCACCGCCATCTCGGGCATGCGCTACGGCATCGCCGCCTACCTGCTGCCGTTCGTGTTCCCGTTCAGCCTCGGGCTTCTCATGCAGGGTGGACCGCTCGAGATCGTCTGGGACATCCTGTCGGCCGCCGTCGGGCTCTTTGCGATTTCCGCCGCGCTGGCCGGATATCTGTTCCGGCCGCTCAATCCGGTTTTCCGGGTGATCCTGTTCGTCGCCGGCTGTGCGGCGATGTTCTCGCCCTTCGGCTCGACACTTGCGGAAGTATCGAACTTCGCCGGCCTCGGGGTCTGCCTCGCCCTGGTGGTGTTCGAACGGATCGCTTCCGCGTCACTGCGGCAGCAGACGGCCGCATGACCCGCAACGGGGCGGCGGACTCCGCTCCGGCAACTGGCGCGCGCCTACAACGAACCGCGCCGAACGTTTCCATGGGAGGAAACCAACATGTTCAGTCGCCACGCCTTCATTTCGCTCTCGGTCGCCGCCGGGCTGATCGGCGGCCTCGTCTCCGCCGCGCAAGCTGAAACGGTCGCGCTTGCCACCGACAAGCAGGGAACCACCTTCAACACCGTGGGCTCCGGCGTCGCCAAGGTCGCCAGCGGCAACAGCGACCTCAACGTCATCGTGCGTCCCTATGCCGGGCCCGCCGCCTGGGCGCCGATCGTCAACTCCGGCGAGGTGCCGTTCGGCATGATGTCGGCCAACAGCGCCTATCAGGCGTTCTCCGGCGACAACGAGGCCGGCCAGGCCTACCGGAACCTGCGCATCCTCCGGGCCGGCGGCGCCAGCCTGATGCTCGGCTTCGCGGTGCGCGATGACGGCCCGATCAAGACCTTCGCGGACCTGAAGGGCAAGCGCATCTCGTCCGATTTCGGCGGACATCTGTCGATCGGCAACTCCCTTGCGGCCTCGCTGCGCGTTGCGGGCTACACGTGGGACGACGTGACCCCGGTTCCCGTGACCGGCGCCAATGACGGCCTCGACGCGCTCGTCGCGGATCGGCTCGACGCCACGTGGGCCTCGCTTGGGCAGCCGCGGGCGCGCGAGGCGGACACGCAGGTGGGCGTCCGATACCTCTCGGTGCCGGAGACGGCCGAGGCCCAGGCGATCTACCAGGAAATGGTCTTCCCCGGCGCCCGCATCGCGGTGGCCAAGGACGGTGTCGCTCCCGGCATCGACGGTGACACTCGCCTGCTCTCCTACGACAGCTATCTGGTGGCGTCGAAGGACGCGTCCGACGAAGTCGTCACCCAGATGCTCGAAGCGCTCTGGGACAACGAAGCGCAGCTCTTCGACATCCATCCGTCGATGCGCGGCTTCACCAACGAGAATGCCGTCACCGACGCGCCGGTGATGCCGTACCACCCCGCCGCCGTCGCCTTCTACAAGTCGAAGGGCGTGTGGACCGACACCGACGAGAAGCGCCAGGACGCGCTGCTCGAAGAAGCGAGCCAGTAGGCCGTCCCGACGGCAGCACGCCTGAACCAAAACATCGCCCGGGATCTCGGTCTCGGGCGATCGTCTTCGCGGACCCGCACAAT
Organism: Amorphus suaedae; assembly: GCF_053629675.1. NCBI lineage: Bacteria > Pseudomonadati > Pseudomonadota > Alphaproteobacteria > Hyphomicrobiales > Amorphaceae > Amorphus > Amorphus suaedae. Next base: position 1,328,341 of record NZ_JBRJIT010000001.1, read on the forward strand.
GACTGACAGAAGGAACCCTCCGCCCATGGTGTCGCACCCGCAGTGGCAGCGTCGTCCGCTGATCGTCTCGTTCCCGGATGGCGCCAAGACGACCGAAGTTTACGGGTTTGCCGGCAACTCCGGCCGGGTGAACCTCGAGGGCCAGCTGCTGGCCGGCGCGGCGCCGAGCGACACCGTCTTCCTGTTCATGCACCCGACCTCCACGCTGCAGCTGCTGCCGATGCCGATGGCGCTCGCCGATGCGGGCCTGCACGTACTCTGCGCCGCGAGCCGCTACGCCAAGAACGACGTCGCGCTGATCATGGAGAAGGTCGCGATCGATCTCGGCCAATGGGTCCGCCACGCCCGTGAGGAGCTCGGCTACGCGAAGGTCGTGCTGGTGGGCTGGTCCGGCGGCGGCTCGCTGTCCCTCTTCTACCAGGCGCAGGCCGAGGCACCGACGATCACCCATACGCCGGCCGGCGATCCGGTCGACCTGACCGCCGCCGACCTCAGCCCGGCGGATGGCGTCATCTTCATTGCCGCGCATCTCAGCCGTGCGGAAACGCTGACGGAGTGGCTCGATCCCTCCATCACCGACGAGCTCGATCCCGACGCGCGCGACCTCGAATTCGACATCTACAGCCCCGACTGCCCCAACAAGCCGCCGTTCAGCGACGCGTTCATCGAGCGCTTCCGCGAGGCCCAGAGGGCCCGCAACCGCCACATCACCGCGCGATGCCAGGAGATGCTCGCCGAGCTCGCCCGCCGCGACGGTCCGGAGGTCGAACGCGGCTTCGTCACCCACCGCACCATGTGCGACGTGCGCTGGCTCGACCCGTCGATCGATCCGAACGGCCGCAAGGAAGGCTGGTGCTACATGGGCGTCCCTCAGACCGTGAACGTCGGTCCGGTGGGGCTGGCGCGGTTTTCGACGCTGCGCTCCTGGCTGAGCCAGTGGAGCTACGACCTTTCCAACGCGAAGGGCCCGATGAACGCCGCGAAGATCACGCGCACACCGGTGCTCCAGATCGTCAACGGAGCGGACGACGCGGTCCCGGCGAGCCACAACCCGGCCATCCGCGCGGCGCTGGCGACCCCGGACAAGACCTACCACGAGATCCCGGGCGCGACGCACTACTACCTCGGCCAGCCCGAGCTCCTCGCCGAATGCATCGCCACCGCGTCAGACTGGGCCCGGGCGCGCCGACTGCTGGAGTAGGCAGCGGGCCGAGACGCCGTTCGTTCCTGTCCGGTCCGCGGCTCTTGTCGGTCTCAGCCATCGGAGCCAACCGGCGAGTTCGCGCGGTCCCACCAACGCCGGGCGCCCATTGGCCGCAATCCTCTCAGTCCATGCCCGTCTTGCCGGGCGCCCAATAGGCCTTGGTTGCGATGCGATCCGCCGAGACGCCTGCGCGCTTGAGCGCGTGCCGCAATCGCTGGACGGTGCCTGCCTTGCCGGTCAGCACGAACGATCCGCCACCGGCCGCCCGCACACGTGCGGCCTCCTCCATCTGCGCCCCATGTGCGTCTCCCTGCCGCTTTGCGAACCAGGTGACGTCTCGAAGCCCGAGCGCCGCACTGACCTGTTCTGCACTCGCCGGATCGGAGACCTCCAGCCAGCTTGTGACAGGGCGGTCACCGCCGTGACGCGCCAGGGCGCTGGCCAGAGCAATGGACGTCTCGTCACCGAAGATCGACAGCGGACCGGGCAGATGTCGAACGTCGAGGGAACGGCGTGGACCGAAGACGTCACACGGAACGCCCACCCGGATAGCGCGCAACCATTCAGTGCCCGGCCCTGCGCCGTGCATGTAGCCAAGCAGCCGGGTGCGCCCTGCCGCCGCATCCCAATCGAGCGGCGTGTAGGTGCGGGTGGCAAGGCCGGTGCCCATGCCGATCTGGACCTTCTGCCCCGGCTCCCATGTCACGGCCGCGAGCGCAGGCCCCGTCAGGGTGACCAGCCGGAAGTTGTCGGCCACGTCGTCAACCGCCGCCACCGCAGCGCGCTTCATGAACAGGCTTCGGAGCACCGTGCCGAGCCGGCCGGACGTCGGGGCCCGGCCTCCTTCGACGACCGCCGGGCCCGTCACAGAACCCTCACAGCGAATTCGTTGCCACGGCCTTCGTCGATCGGCAAAGTCTGCGCGACATAGCCGTTGGAGGGGTCGCGGACGTAGTCGCGATAGTCCGCTGCAAAGCCGTTCTCGCCGAGCACGACCGCACCGTCCCGCAGAGCGGGTTCGATCAGCTTGAGCACCGGCAGGTAGAGCGACCATGCGCCGTCGATCAGCGCGAGATCGATCTCGCCGCCGACATCTGCGAGCGTGGTCAGTGCGTCGCCTTCGCGAATATCGACGAGATCTGCCAGGCCTGCCGCGTCGATATGGGCGCGGGCACGCGCGACTTTCGTCGGCTCCAGCTCCGCACCGATGAGGTGCCCGCCCCCATTGTCGCGCAACGCCGCGGCAAGATAGATGGTCGAGACGCCCATCGACGTGCCGAACTCCACGATCCGTGTCGCCTTCGCGGCGCGCGCGATCGCATACAGAAACCGACCGTAGCGGGGCGTGACCGACAGGAAGTTGGTCGCGCGGTCCCGATAGGCGGTCTGATAGTCGGCGCGCTCCTGCGCAATCATCGCTTCGACGAATTGCTCGGGCGTCTCTTCCGAAGCGGCGAGACGGTCCATGATCTCCTGCATCATGGCGCCGTCCGCCGCCTCGGCGTCCCGATGGAGCTGATCCAGGAGGTCGGCGACCCGGCGGCTGCTCAGCGTGTTCACAACTTCGTCCTTCCCAACATGGCGACAGATCGGCCTCGACCGGCGCGTTCAGGACGACTAAAGACCGTCCTCACTGTCGTCATTCCGAAGGACAGCCAGAATGTTATCAGATCCCGCCAATCAGGTCGGTTTCCCATGCCGCTGCTGAATGACCAGTCCGATCCCTCGGCCTGGGTCGAGCCGGACGACGTGCCACGGCTGGTGGTCACCTACGGCGTGGAGTCGTCGACCTTCGGAGATTTCGAACTCAAGCCCCACCGGCACGGCAAAGGTCAGATCCTCCTCGTGCAACGGGGCGCACTGGCCTGCGAAGTGGCAGGCGGCCTGTGGATCGTGCCGCCGCGCAGCGCCATCTGGATCCCCGGAGGAGCTCTGCACGCGATCAAGATCACCGGCGCGCTGGAAGGCTACGGCGCCTTTGTCGCCAGCGATGCCGACCCACGACTTCCGACCGGCTGCTGCGCCCTCTCGGCGACACCCTTGCTGCGCGAACTGCTGATCCGTGCGGCCCACCTGCCGCTGCTCTACGAAGAGGGCGGCGCCAACTCGCGGCTGCTGTCGGTGCTGCTCGACGAACTGGCGATTGCCCAGGTCGAGGATCTGCATCTGCCGATGCCGACCGATCCGCGGTTGCGCCAGATCCTCGATCGGATGCTCGCCGCACCGGGCGATCGGGCAACGCTGGCGACATGGGCGGCGCGCGCCGGCCTCAGCGAGCGCACGCTGCTGCGCCTGATCAGGCGCGAGACCGGCATGAGCTTCGGCCGCTGGCGCCAGCAACTGGCAGTCGTGTTGGCGGTCCAATGGATGGCGGGCGGCGCGACAATCCAGCAGGTCGCCGCCGACCTCGGCTATGAAAGCGGACCGAGCTTCGTCACGATGTTCAAGAAAGCCCTCGGCACGCCACCCGGTCGCTACATGGCCGAGCGTTACAGCCAGAAAACTGTCATCGGCGCGTGACCGGGCGAAGGCGGCAAACGCTGTCGCCCGTCGCCATTCGAGCGCCTGGCCGGGCGGCGCGGCGCTCTGATGCGGTGTGCGTACCGACCGGCATCACACGGCCACGCCCTGCACGGCCGCAGCGGGGATCGAGGACCGACGTCGACGTCTCGTCCATGAAACGCGCGCCGGAGCGCTTGAGTAATCGCCGTTCCCTAGCGCTGAAAATTCGCTTTTCTTTTTTCGATAAATGCGGACAGACCTTCGGCCGCCTCGTCGCCAAAACGGGCACGATTGATCGCACGTGCTTCGATGGCAAGCTGGACCGGCAGATCACTTGAACCGGCGATGCGAATAATCTCCTTGATCGTCCTCATTGCGTTCGGCGGTCCTGCCGCTATCTCGCTCGCCAGTTCAAGGGAGGCATCCAGTGCTCGTCCTGCCGGATGACAACTGTTGATCAAACCTGCCGCATGGAGGCGGAGGGCCGCCACCGGCCTCCCCAGCATGCAGATCTCGTTGACGAGCTGGCGCGGAAGAGCGCGCGTGAGGAAATGCGTCGCGCCGCCATCCGGGCTGAGGCCAACCCGCACATAGGCGGCGGTGAAGCGGGCGTCTTCGCTAGCGACAATCATGTCGCAAGCCAGGCAAAGGGAAAATCCGGCTCCTGCCGCTCCGCCCTCGACCGCCGCGATGACGGGCTTGGAGCTCTCGGCAATGGAAAGGATGAGGGCGTTGAGCCTGTCGGTGTTGCCGGTCGCTGCGGCCAGGGTGGAGGCCCCGCTGGCCTTCAGTGCATTCACGTTGCCGCCGGACGAAAAAAAGCCATTCGCCCCGGTCAGGACGATCGCGCCGATCTCGGGGTCCTGTTCGGCATTGACGATGTGGGTCTGCAGGACGGGATAGACGTCGGGACCGATGGCATTCCGGGTCTCGACGCCGTCAAGGCTCAGCAGCAGGATGTTTCCCCGCTGCTCGCTCACTACCTTGGTCGATGAGTTGCTCACGCCGCTGCCTTTCGTTGACGATAAAGTACGCGGGTCAGAAAATCCTGCGTGCCCGCCAGTCCGCGATGAGAGCGGGCTTCTCGTTGCCCTCGATCTCCACCCGGACCGCGAAGACGGTCTCGATGACGGCCGGTTTCACCTCGGTCAGGCCGGAAAGTGTGAACCGTCCCCTCAGACGGCTGTCGACCGGCACCGGAGAGATGAACCGCACCTTGTCGAGCCCGTAGTTCACGTTCGTCCGGATACCCTCCATCCGCGGAAGCTTCTGCATCATCTCGGCGATCATGGAGAGGGTGAGAAACCCGTGCGCAATCGTCTTGCCGAAAGGCCCGTGCCGGGCACGCTCGGGATCGGTGTGGATATACTGATGGTCGCCGGTGCAGGCGGCGAACTGGTCAATCCGCTCCTGCGTAACGGTGATCCAGTGCGAGAGACCGATCTCCTGCCCGACGAGAGCCTCGTAGTCGGCGCGCGGGATGTATTTCGGCGGGAGGTCAGGCATCGACGAAGAGGTCCAGCGCCAGCTCCCCGCCCGCGGCATCGGGCCGGTAGACGTCGAACTCCGTCACTCCGCAGGACCTGAGATAGGCCTCGTCCACAAGGCTTTGACCCGTCAACTCGGTGGGCGGCGTGGAGAGGATCCGGCAGGCGGCGTCCGCGACGATCTGCGGGGTGCGCGAGCGGGCAAGGTAGTCAGCACCGACCTCGAATTCCACGGCAGCGGTTGCAATCGTGGTGCGCGGCCAGAGGGTGTTGACGGCGATCCGGCGATCCCTGAACTCCTCGGCCATGCCGAGCGACAGCAGCGTCATGCCGTACTTTGTCACGGTATAGGGGGCATAGCGGCCAAGCCAGTCGGGAGACAGGTTCAGCGGCGGGGCAAGGCTCAGGACATGGGCGTTGTCGGATTTTTCGAGCAGGGGAAGCGCCGCCTTGGTGCAGGCGAGAACCGCCCGGGTATTGATCATGTGGATCAGATCGAAGCGCTTCATCTCAAGGTCGGCCGCGCCTTCCAACCGGATAGCCCCGGCATTGTTGACGAGCGCGTCCAACCGGCCGAATTCGCTTTCCACCGCGCGCATCATGGCGTCGATGGAGTGATCGTCACGCACGTCCAGCCGGAGGGGAAGCGCCCTGCCCCCGCGCTGACGAACCTCTTCCGCCACACTGTGGATCGTGCCGGGTAGCTTGGCGTGAGGGGTGTCCGACTTCGCGGCGATGACCACGGCCGCGCCTTGTTCCGCCGCCGTCAGCGCGATTTGACGCCCGATCCCCCGGCTTGCGCCCGTGATCAGCACGACCCTGTCATTCAGCGGTTTCGTCATCGGCGCCTCCTCACAGTCATTTCCCCGCACCTTATGTCGGACCGATATATTGCATCAAGACGCTGATTGTTTGAATTATAGGAACAGACGATACGATAATTTGAGTTTCAGGGAGTTGAAGAATGACGGATACCCGAGGAAGGGGGCCGCTCGCCGGTCTTCGCGTGCTGGACATAGCCACGATCATAGCGGGCCCGATGGCCGCGACGATGATGGCCGATTTCGGTGCGGAGGTGGTGAAGCTGGAGCTTCCGGGTGTCGGCGACGGATTGCGCGGGTTCCCTCCTCTCAAGGAAGGCAAGTCGCTGTGGTGGAAGGTCACGAACCGCGGCAAATATTTCGGAACGCTCGACCTGCGCCGTGAGGAAGGCAAGGAGCTGTTCCTGCGGCTCGTCGCGCAGAACGACGTGCTGGTCGAGAATTTTCGTCCGGGCACGCTGGATCGTTGGGGGCTGGACGTCGACACGCTCTGGAAGGCAAACCCGAAGCTCGTGATCCTGCGTCTCAGCGGTTTCGGACAGGACGGGCCCTACCGCGAGATGTCGGGACTGGCACGCATCTTCGAGGCCATGGGCGGCCTGACCGCAATCTCCGGCGACGCCGACAGGCCGCCGATGCACACCGGTTATCCAATCGGCGATCCGATCGGAGGGCTCTTCGGAGCCTTCGCGGTCATGGCCGCGCTCTGGCGCGTGGCGCAGGGCGACCAGCAAGGCGAGGAGATCGACCTCTCCCTGACCGAGGCGTTGCTTCGCATCATCGAGGTGCTGGCCATCGAGTACGACCAGCTCGGCGCGGTCCGTGAACGCGCCGGCAACCGGAATGCGTATTCGGCACCGTCAGACGTCTACCTCACCTCCGACAAGCGCTACGTGACGGTCGCCGGCAGCACCGCGCGCACCTTCGCAAACAACGCGCGCGCGATCGGACGTCCGGACCTGATCGAGGACCCGCGATTCTGCGACAACAGCTCGCGCGTGGCCAACGTGGAGGAACTGGATCGCGTCTTTGGCGGCTGGATTGCCTCCCACACCCAGGAAGAGGCTGTCGCCGCGTTCCGCGCCACCGGGGGCACGCTCGCGCCAATCTACTCCATCGACCAGATCTTCGCCGATCCGCAGTTCATTGCGCGCGGCGCGATAGCACAGGTTGATGATGAAGATTTCGGAAAGGTCCGAATGCAGGGCCTTGTGCCTCGATTCCGCAGGAACCCGGGCCGGATTCGCTGGGCCGCCAAGCGCATCGCAGCGGACAACGATTATGTCTATAAAGACCTTCTGGGTCTCGATGACGCGGAGATCGAGCAGTTGGTGGCAAAAGGGATCATATGAGAGCGGCGACAGGGCGGGAAGCGCTGGCGAGCGAACAGGAAATGGATCTGGTCCCCGAACTCGATACTTCCATTTCTTCGACGCTGATGCGCGGGATCGAGATCCTCCAGTGTTTCTCCGCGGCCGAGCAGGAGCTGTCCAATGCGGAGATAGCGCGCCGTATGGGGTTGAAGCGGCCGACCGTTTCACGCCTATGCAAGACGCTTCTCCATCTCGGCTACCTGCGCAAGACACAGACGGGGGCGTTCCGCCTCGCGCCGCGGCTGCTCTCACTGAACTATCCCGTTCTGGCGACAATGCCATGGCGCCACAATGTCGGTGCCCCGATGCGCGAGATGGCCGAGATGTGTTCGGGCAACGCCTCGATCGGTGTGATGTCGGGAGACTCTTTCGTCCACGTCCAGACGGCGGGTCTTCCACCCAGCTGGCCGCACGTTCCCGACATCGGCCAATCCGGGCCGCTGCATCATTCCGCGCTCGGCTGGTCCATCCTCTCGATGCTGCCGCCCGAGGACTACGACGCCAAGATTGCAGAGATCCGCGCGATCCACGGGCAGGATCTGGATGACTCCCTTCTGGTGATGGAGACCGCCGTGGCCCGTTGCCAGACCGACGGCTTCTGCGTGTCGTACGGGGATTGGCGACCGGAGCTGGTCGCGGCCGGTGCGCCGATCGGCCGGACCGAAGACGGCCTGTTTGTTGCCATCGCTTGCGCCGTACCGCGCTATCGCGCGGTAGCCGAGTATTTCGAAACAGACTTCGGCCCGCGGCTGGCCGAGGCCGCTGCGTCCATGCGCCTGTCTGGTGTCTTTCGGCTGCCCCCCCGCCACGCCTGAAATCCAACGACGGTCAGAAACTGCTCGCGGCGGTTCCGCCCGCAGGCTCCCTGCTGCCTGAACCGATCGTTTGAATATATCGAACGATCGGAGAATAAAGACGAATAAATAGAAAAATATTTGAAGGCGCAGCATTCACGTGCAAGGCTAGGGGTAAAGCCGGCGTGTTGAAGCGCTGGAAACAAGGGAGGGTACGATGCGAAAGTTCATTTACGTGGCTGCGATGTGCTTGGCTTCGACCGGGGTCAACGCCGCCGATTTCGAACTGCCGAAACAGCTCGCCTGGACCGCTTATGGAACCGGGTCCGCAGGGTACAACGAGGCCGTTGCCATCGGCGCGGCCCTCCAGGATGAGGCCGGGATCAACTTAAGGATTCTGCCTGCGGGCAACGACGTCGCGCGGATGGAACCGCTGCGGCAGGGCAAGGTCCCGTTCTCGCTGAACGGCATCGGGGTCTATCTTGCGCAGGAAGGCGTGCTGGACTTCGGGGGAGAGACCTGGGGGCCGCAAAAGATCCGTCTACTCGGCACCAACTCCGGTGGCGGTGTGGCCATGTCGGTAGGTGTCGCGCGCGAGGCCTGCGCCGAGGTGGGCAAGCCGGACTGCGAGGGCTTCACCTATGCCGATATCAAGGGGCTCCGCGTCGCTTCCATCAAGGGCGCGCCCGCGCTTAACACAAACACCGCCGCGTGGCTGGCCTACGGCGGGCTAACCTGGGACGACGTCGAGACGGTCGAATTCGGAGGTTTCGGCGCCGCATGGAAGGGCATCGTCGACGGCACCGTCGACGTCGCGTTCTCGTCCACCAACTCCGGCGTGACCTATGAAGCGGCCTCAAGCCCGCGCGGCCTTTTCTGGCCCCCATTCGATCCGTCCGACGAAGCAGCCTTCAAGCGGCTGACCGACGTTGCCCCCTACTACATCAAGTCACGCGGGACGGTCGGCGCGAACATTGACGGCAGCGATGGCCGGGACATGGCCGCCTTCCCCTATCCGATCCTCATCGCGCTCGACACAACCGACGAGGACCTCGCCTACAATATGACCAAGGCGATGTTCGATCTTCTGCCCGCCTATTCCGGCAAGACGCCCGGCATCGAAGGCTGGGCGATAGAGTTCCAGCAACTTGAGTGGGTGATCCCCTACCACGCCGGCGCAATCCGCTACTACAAGGAGGCCGGTGTCTGGACCGAGGAGGCACAGAAGCACAACGACATGCTCATCGCCCGTCAGGATGCGCTTGCTGCCGCATGGGACGAGCTGAAGGCCGCTGCGCCTGACGACTGGGACGCAACATGGCCGGAAAAGCGGCGCGAGGCTCTGAAGGCCAGCGGTTTCCAGGTCGCCTTCTGAGTTGGTCGGGCGGATGAAGAGCCCGCCCGAACGTCCCCCGGCAAGCGAGGCATGAGCGCTAAGATGAGCGACGGCGTGGTCAACGACCGTGTGACAAGGGCTCTGGAAGACGAGATCGCAAGCGAGACACTGACGTTTTCGGGTGTGGCCCGGTGGTACATCGGGATCGCCTCTACGGTGGCGATCCTGCTTGCAATCAAGCAGCTCTTCAACCTGCGGGTCGGCGGTGCCGCGATGCTCGAAGGGACGTATCTCTACCTTCTCGCAGGCATCTTTCTTTCGATCACTTTCCTCGCCTTCCGGATCACGGGCCGGCGCTCGGCCGATGTCCCCTGGTACGATTGGCTCCTTGTCGTCCCGACGCTGCTCATCGGCGGATACTTTGCCTACACCTCGGACCAGAGCCTCCGGAACGGATGGGAATATGCGGCACCGGAGACCGCGAAATGGATGTCCATCGCGCTCTATCTTCTGATTCTCGAGGGAACGCGCCGGGCGGGCGGGTTGATCCTGTTCGCCGTGGTTCTGATCTTCTCGCTTTACCCGACCTTCGCCAGCAGTATCCCCGATCCGTTGAGCGGCTTCACCCAGCCCTTCACCGACGTGGTGCCGTTCTTCATGATCTCGGCGGAGGCGTCCTTCGGCATCCCGATGCAAGCATTCGGGACGCTCGTCATCGGATTCATCCTCTTCGGCGCGGTCCTTCAGTTCACCGGCGGCGGGCGCTTCTTCAACGATCTTGCGATGGCGCTGGTCGGGCAGTATCGCGGCGGCGCGGGCAAGGTGTCGATCTTCGCATCGGGTTTCATGGGATCCATGTCGGGATCGGTGATCTCCAACGTGCTCACGACCGGCGCCGTTTCCATCCCGGCGATGAAATCCAGCGGCTTCACCGCGAGGATCGCCGCCGCGATCGAAGCCTGCGCCTCCACGGGTGGCGTGCTCATGCCGCCGATCATGGGGGCCACCGCCTTCGTGATGTCGTCGTGGCTAGGACGCCCCTACGTCGAGATCATGCTGGCCGCGGCAATTCCGTCCGCGCTCTTTTATTTCGGCCTGTTCGTCCAGATTGACGCCTATTCCGCCCGGCGCGGCCTCTCCGGCCTGTCGCGAGCGCAACTGCCCAAGATTCGCGACACCCTGCGGCAAGGCTGGCCTTACATCCTCGTCTTCGCGCTGCTCATTTTTCTCATGACCGCCTACAGATGGGAGACGACCGCTCCCTTCTACGCCGTCGCCCTGCTGCTGGCCTTCAACCAATTCAGCCGGCGCGACAGGTTTACGCGACGCGGCTTCGTCGACATGATCGTCTCGGTGGGCCGGACTCTGTCCGAGATCGTGTCGATCCTGCTGGGCATCGGCATGATCGTCGGCGCGTTCCAGGCGACCGGTCTGACCGGACCGCTGGCGAACGAACTGGTGCATGCCGCGGGCAACTCGACGGCGATGCTGCTTCTCATGGGCGCCCTGACCTCCTTCATTTTCGGAATGGGGATGACGGTAACCGCCTGCTATATTTTCCTCGCGGTGGTGCTGGCGCCCGCACTGGTGCAGGCGGGACTCAACGAACTCGCCGTCCACCTGTTCATTCTCTATTGGGGGATGGTCAGCTTCATCACGCCGCCGGTCGCTCTCGGTGCGTTTTCGGCTGCAACCTTGGCCGGCGCGAATCCGATGGCTTCGGCTTGGCAGGCGACGCGGCTTGGCGTGGTGATTTACGTCATTCCGTTCTTCTTCGTCCTCAATCCGGCGCTGATTGGACAGGCGCCGATGCCCGAGGTTGTCACCAGTGTCCTCGGTGCGTTCCTCGGCGTCTGGCTCCTCGCGGCCGGGATGCAGGGCTATCTCGCTTTCGTCGGCAGCCTCGGGCGTGGCACCCTCTCCATCGCGATGCGGATTTTGCTCTCGCTGTCGGGCCTGCTGGTCGCTGCGCCCTTTGGTGGTCTGATGAGCCTCGGGCCGGCAGAAATGTCACTCGCCGGTGCGGTCCTCGCCCTCGTTCCGGCCACCTTCGCATGGCGACGCAGGCGTCTGATCGAGCCTGGCGAGAGAACAGCCGACTGACAGCTGTACGGGGCACCGTCCCTGCGGGGACATCCGCGGACCATTCGGCGGAGGCGTAACCGGTTCTGCTTCGTTCAAGAGTGAGATGCCGAGGCGCTACTCAAGTGATTGAATCTGCCTGCTGATCGTTGATTGAGGCAGGTCCAAAGCTTTGGCGGCTCGGCGGAAGCCCCCATGCTCGGCGACCAGCATCGCGCAGCGGAGATAATGACTATCAATCTCCAGTTCTTACACAGAAAAACCTCGCATTCTCATCGTAAAATTGAGTTCTATATTCTTATTCCTCGTACAGGGTGCCCTGACATACTTCTGAAAAATCGCTCTTCCGGTCTTTCAGGCAGCTCTTGATGGTGAATGGGTTTAACCCGCCGCATACTTCTCTCATTTCCGACTGGCACATACTGGCGGTGACCCAAAATGCCTGACAAACCGGAGACAGCTGCGAGGCGTTCTCCTCGACGCATGCCGATATGGCATCAGGTGTGAGTCGCCATGGCCGTAGGCAGACCGACCGTATTTCCGCTCCGCACGTTTCTTTGACCGCAGCCGAAGGCGCGGCGGCCATGGCCACCTGCAGTGAGATGAACAGGCTGAAGGCTGAAACGAACGCGGGCACCAATCGCCTTCTGACAACGCCAGAGGTTTCACGGCTCCAGGTAAAACGACGACCTGCTTGTGGCGCCGCTCTGTCATTCTGGAGCAATCTGAGGCTTCGTTGGAAGCGCCCTTCAGGTTTGCTCATGGGGTCAATATCCTTCTTATCCTGCGTGCGCCGGTCGAGGATCCAAACAGCCCGAGGGGATGGATTGCCGCTTATGGAAAATTGTCGAAGCTGAAGAGTCAGTTCGGCTTGGGGCAACCGGCTCGAACGCGGAAGTGCTTGAGGACACGCATTTCCGAAACACTCTGGTCGCGCGGCGACGGGAATGCGTCAGTGCGTCCCGAGCGGTTTGGGCTTCTTTTCGGTCCATTCTGGTGGCAGCCCGTAATTGGCAGCGATGGCGCCCAGCACCCCAGGCGCCCGGCCAAAGGCTTCACAGGCGGTGTATTTTGGCTTTCCACCGAGCCAGGATTGCACTCCGTGTTTCGATGGAAGTGAGATGTCCAGCAACCGTGGCTCCTTGCCGGTGACAAGCATTTTGGAGAAGTCACTCGCAAACTTCGATGCGAGCCCATACGCATCGCCCACTTCTGAAAAGCGAGGGTTGTCCTGAATCGCGTTTGCTCCGCGAGCCCAGACGATCGCCGCGCGCTGGACGCCGACGCTATCAACCGCCTCCGCTTCAACGGCCAGCCCACCCAGGCCGATGGGCAGGCGTGGCACGCTGACGAAGGGAACATCGCTGGGTATGATAAAATCGCCGCCCACGGTGACAACGGTGGCAATTCCCGCCGCCATCTTGTTCGTAGGCACAACGTTGGTAATGACAGACCGGACAGTGATGTCCGCCGGCTGGCCGGCTGGAACCATCTGATATTTATCGCTCAGCGCGATGCAGAGTGCCCGATCCAGTGCATTGGATACCAGTGAACGGTCGGCTTGCGACTTGACGCGAGATGCGGCGCCAAATGCGTAGGTGGTCGGCACGATGCTGACCGTCTTCGCCGCAGCTAGACCTTGTCCGTCGACGTAGATCCGCTTCTTTGACAGCTTTCCCTTTGCAGCACCGAGATTGCTGTAGGAAGTCAGTGTTCCGGCGTCCTTCATGGGCACCGCAGCACATCCGGATATCGCAACAATCACCGGTAAGGCCAGACAGAGCCCTCTCGATAGGGATCGTCGCGGAGAAGCAGCATATCCCCCGAACGAGATGATGGATGGATCGTTGCTCACGCTTTATAGCCTCCGTCACCACTGTTGGAGGGACGGTGCGGGCTCCGGATTGCCGCAGCATTACGGACTGTCCGAGGGAGGCTGTTTCTGCCGTCGGCACGGTCGTATGGAGGCTCACGTGGCCGTCATAGTCGCGCGCATTACGCGCTAGGCTAAGGAAGACATCTTCCAGGGAGCCTCGGTCCTGGGTCAGTTCTTCGAGGACAATCGCTTCCCGAGCGGCAATCCTGCCCACGGTCTTTGTGTCGGCGCCAGTGATGAGAAGGCCGGATGCGGACACGTCCTCGCAAGCAATGCCCGCGCGGCCCAATGCCGTCGCAAGCTGGGTTCGCGAAGGGGTTCGAACCGCTACAGCGCTCGAATGCTCATTTCCGGCTACGCCAAGACGTAGACATAAGCATACGCGTAGGCCCATTCGGGCCTGATCTGCTCCCTCAACGGGAGCACGCCACCGCCATAAGCCTTGGAGGCCTGGGCACCGACAATTGTCGCCAGTGAGGCAACGCACAACGTCCGGCGGCTCAATAGGAGTTGCCCGCGCTTCCGCGTGTTTTGCTGCGCGACGGGATGTTCGTGATTGTCAATCATGCTCACTCCAGGAAAAGGCGTACCCTGCCAAGCAGACAAAGCGGCAGCTTTGACTGCTCGGCGGGAGAATCCGATGCTCGATTAGAAGGGGTTGCGCGGATCGTTCAGCAGTTCCGGATCTGGCACAACCGATTTGCTCGCCACGTTTGCCAGCATCTGATGCGCCATATGAAATCCGAAATCTTCGGAGATCGCCTTCTTCCAATGTCTCGACAGGATGTTGTGGGTCGCCCAACGCGTATAACGCGGTCTTTTCATTATGTAGTGGGCCAGGTCCCAGGCCCTTTGAAGAAGCTCTTCCCGGGGAAATATCTCATTGACGAGACCGAGTTCGAGAGCCTTTGGCGCCGGAATGGATTTGGCCGCATAGATATAGTAGGCGGCGCGCTTTGGACCCATCAGAGCCTGCAGCGCCATGCCTTGCCCGTCGCCGGGAGGGCTCCCCAACCAGAAGTGCGGGTCCATGTAGTCTGCATCCGGCGCTGAAAGGGTGATGTCGGACAGCAGCGCGAATTCCGTATGGACGCCCGGGCCGTTAACGGCGGCGATGGTGGGCATGTCGATGCTGTAGATGAAGCTTTCTATATGCTTCCACCCGTCCATCATCCGCTGGAAGATGTGATCCGGGTCCAGCTCCGCCGCCGGTTTCGGGTTGAGTCCTTTCGGATCACCCATCATCCACTTGTCCCCTGTGCCGGTCAGGATCAGCACCTGGTTCTCGGGATCGTTTCCGACGTCCTGCCATACACGCGCCCATGCATTGTGGGCGGCATGGGTATGTTTGTAGGGGCCGTCGTCGGTGTGCATGCGGAGCTCAATAATGCCGCCCTGGCGCCGCATCTTGAAAAAGCGCTCGTAGCGCTTCGCGTAGTCTTCGAACGAGGTTGGGGCAGCGTAACCTTTCCATTCCGCGCGCGGATCCCAGGTCATGAGCCCTGCCTCCCCGAACGGTTGGTAAAAGCCGCGGGTAAGATGCGCGCGGGGACCTCGGCCGTCAGCGAAGTTGGCGGGCACCTGACCCATGATGTCCAATTGTCGTTTTTCATAGAGGTCGCTCTCGTTTCAACCCCGCCGCAGGCTGCGACGGCAGTTCACGAAGAACGATGAAACGCAAGAGTTGCGTGGACATTACAGGCCGAGACAGGAAAGCTTGCGGGCACCCCTTTCGTACGAAGCATTTTCCTTTTGGTGCCGGGCGGCCGGTTGGTATTTGCCTGCACGGACCGGAAGCACTGGAACGAAGAACAAGGCGCGGAACGCCTCCGCCCGCGTCGAGCCGTATGGAAAACGCTGAAGGCGGGGAAACTTGCTAATGCGACGCCCGGGGACTGCCCTTCCCACTTAAAGCCGCAGTGTCGCCTTGGTGCCGCTGGAGGTGCTTTGGATACTGGCATATCCGCCATGTTTCTCGGCGATTTGCTTTACCAAGCTCAATCCAAGGCCTGCCCCCCGGCTGTTCGGGACCACGCGATAGAAAGGTTCGAACACCAATTCCAGGTGATCTGCGGTTATGCCGGGCCCTTCGTCGCTCACGCTGATTTCGCCGTCCGCCAATGCGGAAACCGTGATTGTCCCGTGACCGCCGCCGTGGTCGATGGCGTTGCGGATGAGGTTGTCGATCGCTCGGCGCAGGGTGGAACTGTCTCCTTTGCGCTCGACGCACTTTACTTCGTTATGAAACGACACCTCGTAACCCGCCGCGATTGCGAGCGGCGCGAGATCCGCCACCGCCGCGCGCGCGATATCGATGAGATTGACCGTTTCGTCGAGATCGGCCGTTTGGCCGCCGCGCTCGAAGCTGAGAAGCTGTTCTGCCATCTCCGCCAAACGCGCAACGTCGTCCAGCAATCGCCTCCGCTCCAGTCCTTCGGACATGCCCTCAATGCGCGTTTGCATGATGGCGATCGGCGTCCTGAGTTCATGCGCCGCGTCGATCAAAAAACGCTGGCGTTTCTTGAACTCATTCTCAATTCGGTCGAGCGCGCCGTTGAACGCGGTAACCAGAGGGGAAACCTCTTTGGGGATGCCCGCCAGGGGAAGACGGTCCCCGTACCGGCGAGGTTCAATTTGCGACGCCATGTCAGCGACGTCGCTTACCCTCGCTATGGCACGCCCGACAATGTGGGGAACCGCGAGGAAGATTGCCGGCAGCGCGATTGCAATCAGCGAGAGGTAGATCGGATAGGCCTCCGCGAGGATCGCAAGAACCGGCCATCCTTTGCCGCTGGCACCGCCAAAGAGAATCCTCACTTCTCCGATCGGCGTCTCGACGTCCTCGACCGAAGCGATTTCATGCACGCCGCTTGCCCCGCGAATATCGGCCGAATGAAACAGATGCACGAGCGGAGCAACGGCGGCATAGGTTGCGGGGACGGTTCCTCGGGAGAGAGAAGCTCCGTCGGTTGTGGCCGCCACGATCCAGAGCCCGTCGTTCCGCTCAATCAACGATCGAAATGCCGGCGTTTCCTTGAGTACGAGCTGGCCTTGGTGATCGCGCGCAATCGCCTGCGCCACGGCGGACTTGACCTCCTGCTCCATGGCGATATTCGGCGAAAGAACCATCGTGGCATAGACGGACAGCCCGATGATAACGACGGTAATGACGGCCGTGATCACGAGGCTGAGTTGCCAACTCAATCGCCATCGGAGCGAGGGATTGTACTGGCGCCCGGCTCTCATCCTTCTTCCCTCAGAAGATAGCCGACACCTCGGATGTTGTGGATCGCGACCCCCGCATTGGCATCCGCCAACCGCTTTCGCAGCCTCGAAATATGCGCATCAAGAGCGTTGGATTGTATCTCCTCCTGGTAATTGTAGACCGCATCCTCGAGCGTCGAGCGAAGAACGGTCTTTCCCTTCCGCTTGGCCAGCGCCTGAAGGACCAGAAGTTCACGCCTGGGAAGATCGAGCGGCACGGAACCGGACGTGACATCGAGATGCAGCGGATCGATCTGCAATCGTCCCACCCGAATAGTCTGTTCTTCCAGCGTTGGGGGGCGTCGTAACAGCGCCCGCACACGGGCCATCAGTTCCTCGACGAGAAACGGCTTTCCAAGGTAATCATCCGCGCCAAGGTCCAGGCCCTCGACGCGCTCCAGTGGCTCGTTTCTGGCCGTCAGCACGATGACGGGTGTATCAATCCCGGCCCGCCTCAATTTCGGAATGAACGTCAGGCCCTCGCCATCGGGCAACCGCCGGTCCAGGAGTATGGCGTCGTAGTTGTTTTGAAGTGTAAGCTCAAGTGCATCCGCGAGATTCAAGGTATGGTCGGTGACAATACCTTGCTTGCTCAGCGCCGCCGACAGCGCATTCGCCAACTCCCTTTCATCTTCAATCAGCAAGAGTCTCATGGCGACTTCGTGTCCTATGCAATCGGCAGTCTTCCCTGCCAAGATTGCAGCAGCATTGCAGGGATACACAGACATGGAGGCCCTGTCCGCGAAATGGCGTGCCCCCACCGGTTCATCCGGCTTTATGTTCGTGCGTGCTGCGGCTGACCGCTCCGATTGGGGTTGATGCCGGTCCGCACAGACGGTCTGTCCGGCCGTACGGTTGGTTCGGGCATGGTCTTGGCCTCCATTCGCGAGGACAATGCTTCAGGAGCAGGCCTTCGTTCAGGCCGAGTCCAGAATGTCCTGGATGAGCTTGGCCTTCTGCAGAGGTTGCCAACGCAGGTTCTGCCTTGTCAGGACGCTAGACGCGGGAACGTCCATTCGCGCGATCCGATCAAGCCAGCCAAAGTGTCCTGCCGCATCTTCGTCCGAAAGCGACGTGACCGGCACGTTCAGCCGTTTGCCGATCGCTTCGGCGACGTCGCGGACCGCAACGCCTTCCTCGCCCACTGCATGGTAACGCTCGCCGTTCACGCCATCGTCGAGGACGAGGCTGTAAAGCCGGGCGACATCGAGCCGATGAACCGCCGGCCAGCGGTTTTGTCCGTCGCCCACATAGGCCGAGACACCCTGCTTGCGCGCATGATCCATCAGGTAGGAGGCAAATCCCTGCCGGTTCTGATCGTGGACCTGCGGCATCCTGATGACCGACACGCTGACGCCGCTCTCGGTCAGCGAAATCGCCACCTGCTCCGACACGCGTGGCATGCCGTGGGCCCCGGCCGGCAGAATGTCGGTCTCGGTCGAAACCCGCCCCATCAATGGCGGCAGGCCTGACGTGACGATGAACCTCTTGCCTGAACGGGCAAGGGCGCTGCCCATCGCCTCGATTGCGATGCGGTCCATCTCGCAGTTGTCGGCCATGCGGGAGAAATCATGATCGAAGGCCGTGTGGATGACCGCGTCGGCCTGCTCAGCGCCACGGCGCAGGCTCTCCAGATCGCGCAGATCGCCCTGCAGGACGTCACAACCGGCTTGCCGCAAGGCATCGGCCGACGCATCCGACCGCGACAGTCCGAGCACCTGGTGTTCGGCTTTGAGCAGGTTGGGGACGATCGCCGAACCGATGAACCCGGTCGCGCCGGTCACAAAAACGCGCATTCCCATACCTCCGGATATTCTTGTCAGAGCGGTCCGCATTGCTCAAAGCAACCCGCAATCCCGCGCGTCTTCACCAAGGCACGGTTCCGTTTTGGTCCGAGAAGCTGCCGGTCGGTCCATCATCGCCGATCAGGGCAAGCCGCACCGGTTCCCGCGCGCCCTCCTCCACGCTGCGCGTGCCGTTGAAGTTGTTGAGCGCGGTCGAGGTGAACCCGGGACAAGCGGCGTTGACCTTGATGTTGGTGCCTTCGAGTGCAAGCGCGAACGCCAGCATCACGGCGTGCGCCGCCGTCTTTGACACGGAGTAGTTGCCGAACATCCGCCGGTGCGGATTGGCGGGGTCCGAGTTGAGCGCCAGCGATGCGCCGGAGCTCCCGGTGATGACGATGCGGCCCGCAGGCGACTCGCGCAGAAGTGGAAGCATTGCCTGTGTCACGGCAATGACGCCGAACACATTGGTCTCGAACACCGTTCGGATATCGGCGAGAGGCGCGTCGGTCAGCAGGTTTGTCCTGACGGCTTCTGCGAAATCCTGGTTCGGCTTCGCCCGCGATATCCCGGCATTGTTCATCAGGATGTCCAGACGGCCGAACCGGGTTTGGATGAGAGCGGCCGCTTCAGCGATCGAGGCTTCATCCGTGACATCAAGCTGGATGGCGTGGGCTCCCGCTCCGATTTCCTGCGCCGCCTTCTCGCCCTTTTCCAGGTCGCGCGCGCCGACAATCACCGTCAGTCCTCTTGCGACCAGATCCTTTGCGATCTGCAGGCCTATGCCCTGAGTGGCGCCCGCAACGAGAGCAACGCGTTCGTCCGACATGGTGAAGTCCCCTTGTTTCTCTGCTGGCTCTTCGCAGTCCGAAGGCGTACTAAACGGAACATCCTTCCGCATCTATACGGAACATAGTTCCGCTTAACAAGCGCGTATTGGGGGATCTATGAAATCCATGCCTGGCAGATCGTCGGAACGGGCCGTGCGCGCAGATGCGCAGCGCAACATTGAAACACTGGTGCGGACAGCACGGGACGTGTTCGCCACATCCGGGGTCGAGGCCCCGATGCGCGAGATCGCGGAAAAGGCGGGTGTCGGCGTCGGGACCATCTACCGCAACTTTCCGCAGCGCTCCGATCTGATCGCGGCGGTGTTTCGCAGTGAAGTTGATGCCTGCGCGGACGCCGCGGCCAGTCTTGCGGAAGCCCTTCCTCCCGGGGAAGCGCTCGATCGATGGATGCAACGCTATGTCGACTTCATTGTCGCCAAGCGCGGACTGGCAGCCGCCCTGCATTCGGGCGACCCGGCGTTCGAAGCACTGCCGGCCTATTTCGACAGCCGGTTCGAGCCCGCACTGCAAAGGTTGCTCGATGCCGCCGTCGCCGCCGGAGAAATACGCCCCGACGCAAATCCGTATGATCTCTTGCGAGCGGTCGCGAGCCTGTGCATGCCGTCAAGCGACGGAAATCCGTCAGCCGCGCGCCGGTTGGTCGCGCTGCTGGTTGACGGGCTGCGTTATCGCGCGACCGGTCCGCAGGCTACGAGCGCGACCCCGGGACATAAGCCCGACTAGATGCCGAGCAAATCTTCTCACGCAGCTCAGGCGCGCTCGCTTGCTGGAAGCTCGTGCGGAGCAGTGCTCCCGATCCCTCGCGAGCAATATCCCGTCACAAGCATCCCGTCCGAGATAGACGGTCTCCCGCCTGCCGGTCAGCCAATAGTCGAGCCTGAACGAGATCGCGCCCGACGGTGCGACGCGCACATATCGGCGGCGCCAGGATGGGCCTAGTTCATTCCCACTCGATGGTGCCGGGGGGCTTGGAGGTGACGTCGTAGACGACGCGGTTGATGCCCTTGACCTCGTTGATGATGCGGGTCGCGGCACGGCCCAGGAAGGCCATGTCGTAGGGGTAGAAGTCGGCCGTCATGCCGTCCACCGAGGTCACGGCGCGCAGCGCGCAGACGAAGTCGTAGGTGCGCCCGTCGCCCATCACGCCGACGGTCTGCACCGGCAGCAGCACCGCGAAGGCCTGCCAGATGGCGTCGTAGAGCCCCGCCTTGCGGATCTCGTCCAGGTAGACCGCGTCGGCGTTCTTCAGGATCTCCAGCTTCTCGCGGGTGATGCCGCCCGGGCAGCGGATCGCCAGTCCCGGTCCCGGGAAGGGATGCCGGCCGACGAAGCTGTCGGGCAGGCCGAGGGTCCGGCCGAGCGCCCTCACCTCGTCCTTGAAGAGCTCGCGCAGCGGCTCCACCAGCTTCATGTTCATGCGTTCCGGCAGGCCGCCGACGTTGTGGTGCGACTTGATGGTGACCGACGGGCCGCCTGCGAACGACACGCTCTCGATCACGTCCGGATAGAGCGTGCCCTGGGCGAGGAAATCGGCGCCGCCGAGCTTCTTGGCCTCCGCCTCGAATACGTCGATGAACAGCTTCCCGATGATCTTGCGCTTCTGCTCGGGGTCGGAAACACCCTCGAGCTCGCCGATGAACAGGTCGGCCGCGTCCACGTGCACCAGCGGGATGTTGTAGTGCTCGCGGAACATCGACACGACCTCCTGGGCCTCGCCCTTCCGGAGCAGGCCGTGGTCGACGAAGATGCAGGTGAGCTGGTCGCCGATCGCCTCGTGCAGCAGCACCGCGGCGACGGAGGAATCGACGCCGCCGGAGAGCCCGCAGATGACCCGGGAGGTGCCGACCTGCTCGCGGATCTTCTCCTTGGCCTCGTCGCGGAACGCCGCCATCGTCCAGTCGCCCGAGCAGTTGGCGATCTTGCGGACGAAGTTTTCCAAAAGCTTCGCGCCGTCGGGGGTGTGCACGACCTCCGGGTGGAACATCAGGCCGTAGGCCTTGCGCTCCGGGTTCGCCAGCACCGCGTAGGGCGCGCCGTCGGACTTGGCGTAGACCGAGAAGCCCTCCGGCAGGCGCACAACGCGGTCGCCGTGGCTCATCCACACCTGGTGGTGCTCGCCGGTCTCCCAGACGCCCTCGAACAGCGGGCAGTCGGCCACCACGTCCACCGTCGCCCGGCCGAACTCGCGATGGTCGGACGGTTCCGCCTCGCCGCCCATCTGCACGCACATGGTCATCTGGCCGTAGCAGATGCCGAGGATCGGGATGCCGGCGTCGAAGACCGCCTGGGGGGCACGGGGGCTGCCGATCTCCGCCGTGGAGGCGGGGCCGCCGGAGAGGATCACCGCGTTCGGCTGCGTCCGCTGGAACGCCTCCGCGGCAGACTGGAACGGCGCGATCTCGCAATAGACGCCGGCCTCGCGCACCCGGCGCGCGATCAGCTGGGTCACCTGGCTGCCGAAGTCGATGATGAGGATGAAGTCGTGGCGGTCGGCGGAGCGTTCGGTCATCGGCGGGTCATCCCGTAGGCGGGTCGATGGGAGGTCGGTGTTTATCCTTCGCGCCGTTCCATCACGGCAACGAAAAAGCCGTCGGTGCCGGTCGTCGCCGGCGAAAGCACCATGCCGAAAGGAACCTCGCGGGCCGGCACCGCGGTCAGCGCCTCGCCTTTAGCACGGTCGGTGGTGAGCGGTGCGAAGTCGGGCGTCCGGGCCAGGAAGGCCTCGATCTGGCGGCTGTTCTCATCGGCGAACAGCGAACAGGTGACGTAGACGAGCCGGCCGCCGGGCCGGACATAGGTCGCCCCCTGGTCGAGGACGCCCGCCTGCTCGCCGATCCGGGTGGCCAAAGCTTCCGGCGAGAGGCGCCACTTGGCGTCGGGCCGGCGCCGCCAGACACCCGAGCCGGAGCATGGGGCGTCGACCAGCACCCGGTCCATCTTGCCGGCGAGCCCCGACAGGTCGCCGTCGGCGGCGTGGACCTGGACGTTGCGGGTGCCGGCGCGGCGCAGGCGCTCGAAGATCGGCTGCAGGCGCGACCGGTCGCTGTCGAAGGCGTGCACCTGGCCGCGGTTGTCCATCTCGGCGGCGAGCGCCAGCGTCTTGCCGCCGGCGCCTGCGCAGAAGTCGAGGATCTGCTCGCCCGGCGTGGCGCCGGCGAGCATGACGGCAAGCTGGCTCGCCTCGTCCTGCACCTCGTACCAGCCCTTCTGGTAGCCGGGCTCACGGATGACGTTGGCCTGGCGCTCGAACTCGCGTCCCACGCCGATCCGCACGCCGAGCGGCGAATAAGGCGTCGGCACCGCGCCGAAGCGCGACAGCGCCTTCAGCACCTTGTCGCGAGAGGATTTGAGCGCGTTGGCGCGCAGGTCGATCGGCGCGCGGGCGGCGAGAGCAGCCGCCTCGTTGATCCAGTCGCCGCCGAAGGTGGCCTCAAGGTGCGGCACGACCCACTCGGGCACGTCGGCATGGGCGGCTTCCGGCGCGGTGCTCAGATCGACGCTGGCGAGCGCGGTCCGTTCATCGGCGGTGAGCGCACCCGGCCCGAAATCGCCGTCCTGCAGCAGCGCGTCGAGGGCCTCGATGTCCCAGCCCCAGCGGCGCACCAGCACCGAGAGCACGACCGCGCGGGCGCTGCCCGTGCCCATCAGCCAGGACGAGGATGCCCGCCAGCGCAGCGCGTCGAACACCAGGTTGGCGATCGCCGCCCGGTCGCCGGATCCCGCGAACCGGTGGGCGTTGCCCCAGTCCTTCAGGACCTCGGTGACCGGTCGATGCTGGGTCTCGATGGTTTCGAGAACCTCGATCGCAGCCTGGATGCGTCCGCCAGCGCGCATTTAACCTCAGCTTTGGTTGTCCGGGCCGTCGGCCCGCGCCGGAAAGCGCGGGCTCGGCCCCGGGGAAGAGCGCGTCGTCGGTCAGCCGTCCGTCGGGTAGTTCGGGCTCTGGCGGACGATGGCGACGTCGTGGACATGGCTTTCGCGCAGGCCCGCGTTGGTGATGCGCACGAAGCGGGCGCGCTCCTGCAGCAGCGGAATGGTCTCCGCCCCGACATAGCCCATCGCCGAGCGCAGGCCGCCGGCCAGCTGGTGCAGCACGCTGGCGATCGGTCCCTTGTAGGGGACCTGGCCCTCGATGCCCTCGGGCACGAGCTTCAGCGTGTCGCGCACTTCCGCCTGGAAATAGCGATCCGCCGAACCGCGGGCCATCGCGCCCACCGACCCCATGCCGCGATAGGCCTTATAGGACCGGCCCTGGTGGAGGTAGACTTCGCCCGGGCTCTCGTCGGTGCCGGCAAGCAGCGAGCCGATCATGGCGCAGGAGGCGCCGGCGGCCAGCGCCTTGGCCAGATCGCCGGAATACTTGATGCCGCCGTCGGCGACGACCGGAATGCCGAGCTGGGAGGCCACGTCGGCCGCCCCCATCACCGCGGTGAGCTGCGGCATGCCGACGCCCGCAACGACGCGGGTGGTGCAGATGGAGCCCGGTCCGATGCCGACCTTGACGGCGTCCGCGCCCGCATCGATGAGCGCCCGGGTGGCTTCCGGCGTGGCGACGTTGCCGGCCAGGACCTGCACGGAGTTGGACAACTTCTTCACCCGGCGGACCGTGTCGAGCACGCGCTCGGAGTGGCCGTGGGCGGTGTCGACGACGATCAGGTCGACGCCGGCATCGATGAGACGCTCGGAGCGCTCCATCGCCGCGTCCTCGACCGACGTGGCCGCGGCGGCGCGCAGGCGGCCCTGCTCGTCCTTGGAGGCGTTCGGGTTGAGCTGCGCCTTCTCGATGTCCTTGACGGTGATCAGGCCGATGCAGTTCTGGGCATCGTCGACCACAACCAGCTTCTCGATGCGGTGCTGGTGCAGCAGGCGCTTGGCTTCGGCCTGGGTGACGCCGTCGCGCACCGTGATCAGGTTTTCCCTGGTCATCAGCTCGTGGATGGGCGTGTCGGGGTCGGAGGCGAAGCGAACGTCGCGGTTGGTGAGGATGCCGACCAGCCGTCCGACGATCTGACCGCCCTGCCCGCCGTTCTCCACCACCGGGATGCCCGAGATGTGGAAGCGCTCCATCAGCGCGAGGGCGTCCTTCAGGCGGGCGTTGGGGCCGATCACCACCGGGTTCACGACCATGCCGGATTCGAACTTCTTGACCTGGCGGACCTGCTCGGCCTGCTCTTCCGGGGTCATGTTCCGGTGGATCACGCCGATGCCGCCGGCCTGGGCCATGGCGATGGCCAGCTTGGCCTCGGTCACGGTGTCCATGGCCGCCGAGATGATCGGCAGCGACAGGGCCAGCGACTTTGTCAGATGCGTCGACAGGTTCGTCGCATTCGGCATCACCTCCGAGTGCCCCGGGATCAGGAGCACGTCGTCGAAGGTGAGCGCCTCGCGGCCGCTGTAGGTTTCAATGATTTGTGCCATCCGCCGCCTCGACGATCAGGGAGGAAAGGGGCGCACATCGAGCGGGCAACAAGCCCGCCCGCGTGAACAGGTCACGCTTCTATGCGGTGGCGCAGGTCTTTACCATGACGAGACGCGGCAAGCAAAATGCCGTTAACGCATAGCTGCCAGTTGTCCCCCGCTCTCGATTCTCGGGCTAAACTGCCCAGGTTTGCCAGCATCGACCGCGCGGCGAGCCTCCCTGACCGGCGCAAAAATCCTTTCAAAATCAATTAGCTGGAATCGCCCCTGTGGCTCGTCCAAATGTCACGGCCCTGATCGTCGCCTCGGCGCTGTTCATGGAGAACATCGATTCCACGGTGATCGCCACGTCGCTGCCGGCGGTCGCGGCCGATCTCGGCACCGATCCGATTCGCCTCAAGCTGGCGCTGACCTCCTATCTGCTGAGCCTCGCCGTGTTCATTCCGATATCGGGCTGGGCGGCCGACCGGTTCGGCGCCAAGACGATCTTCCGTTCGGCGATCGGCGTGTTCCTGCTCGGTTCCATCTGCTGCAGCCTGTCGTCCAGCCTGCCGGAATTCGTGCTGGCGCGGATCCTCCAGGGGGCCGGCGGCGCGATGATGACGCCGGTCGGCCGCCTCGTCGTGCTGCGGACCACGCCGAAGGACCAGATCCTGTCGGCGCTCGCCTGGCTGTCCATCCCCGCGCTGATTGGTCCGATGATCGGGCCACCGCTCGGCGGCTTCATCACCACCTATTTCGACTGGCGCTGGATCTTCTGGATCAACGTGCCGGTGGGCGCCGTCGGCGTGCTGCTGGTCACCTTCCTCATCGACAACATCCGCATGCCCGAAGTGGTGCCGCTGGACCGCACGGGCTTCGCCCTGTCCGGCATCGGGCTGTCGGCGCTGATCTTCGGGCTGTCGGTAATGGGGCAGCGCATGATGCCGCTGCCGGCCTCGCTCGCGCTCGTCCTCGGCGGGATCGCCTGCATCGTGCTCTACGTCCGCCACGCACGGCGCGTGGCGCATCCGCTGCTGGACCTCGACCTCCTGAAGGTGCCGACCTTCCGGGCCAGCGTGTTCGGCGGCTTCTTTTTCCGGGTGGGGGTCGGCGCCATCCCGTTCCTGCTGCCGCTGACGCTGCAGCTCGGGCTGGGCATGAACCCGTTCCAGGCGGGCTCGCTGGTCTTCGTGACGACCATCGGCGCCCTCCTGATGAAGTTTACCGCGCAGCCGATCGTCCGCCGCTTCGGCTTCCGCCGGGTGCTGATCGTCAACGGGCTGGTGAGCGCCGTCATCCTCGGCAGCATGGGGCTGTTCGCCCTCGGCCCGGCCACCGCGGTGATCATCTCGGTGCTGCTGGTCGGCGGCTTCTTCCGCTCGCTGCAGTTCTCCTGCATCAGCGCGCTCGCCTACGCCGACATCCCGCAGCAGCAGATGAGCCGCGCCACCAGCTTCGCCAGCGTCGCGCAGCAGGTCGGCCTGTCGACCGGCGTCACCGCGTCGGCCTTCATCCTGGAGTTCCAGCGGGCGGCCCGGCCGGGCGGCGAGATCATGCCGGGCGACTTCCTGACGGCCTTCGTCGTCGTCGCCGGCATCGCGGCCGTCTCGATCCTGGTGTTCCGCCAGCTCTCGCCCGCCGCCGGCGGGCAGATGTCCGGCCACGTCGCGCGCACCCCGGCGCCGACGCGGCCCTGACCTGCCTGCCCCCGAGCATTCATCTGGAGCGATTCCTCGCCGATCCGGTGTGTCCACCCGATCGGCAGGGGCTCTAGACGGACCTCGGGTCCTCGCGGTCCCAGTCCTCCGGGTCGCGCGGATCGCTGTCGGCCTCGTCGTCGCGCTCGGGGCTATGGGCGCGGGGCACGAGCCCCCGGAAGCCGGTCGCCAGCACGTACTGCTCCGCCGATTCCGATCGGCTGGCCTTCGGCTTGATGTGCCGCACCTTCTCGAAGTTGCGGTGCAGCTCGGCGAGCAGCGCCGCCTCCGTGCCGCCCTGGAACACCTTGGCGAGGAAGCTGCCGCCCGGATCCAGCACGGTGCTGGCGAAATCGGCGGCGACCTCGCACAGGTGCATGATGCGGATGTGGTCGGTCTGGCGGTGTCCGGTGGTGGGGGCCGCCATGTCGGAGAGCACGCAGTCGGCCTTGCGGCCGCCCAGCGCGTCGATCAGCGCCGCCGGGGCATCCTCGTCGAGGAAGTCCTTCTCCAGCAGCGTGACGCCCGGCAGGTGGTCCACGTGCAGGTAGTCGATGCCGACCACGCTCGGCGCCTCCGGCCGCGAGCCGACCCGGGCGGCCGCGATCTGCGACCAGCTCCCCGGCGCGGCCCCCAGGTCGACGACGCGCATGCCCGGCTTCAGAAGCCCGTAGCGGTCGTCGATCTCGAGCAGCTTGTAGGCGGCACGCGAGCGGTAGCCTTCGGCCTGGGCACGGCGGACGTACGGATCGTTCAGCTGGCGTTCGAGCCAGCGCACCGACGAGGCCCGCCGGCCCCGCGCGGTCTTCACGCGGGTTTTCAGTCCGCGGCTGCCATCGCCGCCGGAGTTGCGGGTCATAGGGACGGCCCGGCCGGAGAGGTTGCCGGCGTCGGCGGGCGGCCGGTGCGATCCTGCGCCATCAGTTCCATCAGTATTCCTTCACGCAGGCCCCGGTCGGCGACGCGCAGCCGCCGGCACGGCCAGCGGCGTCGGATCGCCTCCAGGATTGCACAGCCGGCCAACACGAGGTCGGCCCGGTCCGCGCCAATGCAGGGATTGGCGACCCGCTCGTGGAACGGCATCGCCAGGATTCGCCCGATCATCGCGTCCACATCCCGCTCATGGAGCCAGGTGCCGTCGACGCGGCGTCGGTCGTAGCGCTCGAGGCCGAGGTGAACCCCGGCGAGCGTGGTGACCGTACCCGAGGTTCCGAGAAGATGCACGCGCCCGCGACCGACGACCTGATCCAGCGCGCCCCCCTGGTCGAGCCGCTCCAGCAGGCTGGAGACGTCGTCGACCATCGCCCCGAACTTGGCGGCGTCCACTTCCACGCCGCCGTGGCGCTCGGCGAGCGACACGACGCCCACCGGCAGCGAGGTCCACGCGCGGATGCAGCGGGTGATCGCCACGCCGGTCAGCCGGTGACGGCCGGACAGGTCGACCCAGACGATCTCCGACGAGCCGCCGCCGATGTCGAAGAGGACGACCCCTTCCGAGTCCCGGTCGATCAACGTCGAACAGCCTGCCACCGCCAGGCGCGCCTCGGTCTCGCGGCTGACGATCTCAAGCTTGAGG
Organism: Amorphus suaedae; assembly: GCF_053629675.1. Lineage (NCBI taxonomy): Bacteria > Pseudomonadati > Pseudomonadota > Alphaproteobacteria > Hyphomicrobiales > Amorphaceae > Amorphus > Amorphus suaedae. The sequence goes on from NZ_JBRJIT010000001.1 coordinate 1,356,388, forward strand.
CCGATCTCCCGCTCCACCCGCTCGACGAATTCAGGCCCGTTGGCCGCCATGCGGCAGGCCTCGGTGGCGATCAGGCGGAAGCGGTCGACGCGGGCGTGCTCGAGCTTGCGCGCGCAGACCTGCAGCGCCTCCATCGCCCGTGCCATCGCCGGCTCGCCGATCCGGCCGCAGCCGGACACGCCCTCGCCCAGCCGGATGATGCGCGAGAACGCATCGACCACCCGGTAGCCGCCGCCGCGCGCTTCGGCGACCAGCAGCCGGCAGTTGTTGGTTCCGAGATCGAGGGCCGCGTAGCGCCGTCCGGGCGCCCCCGTGTGCGCTCCGCGCCGGACAACGGGCCCGGCCGACGGGTGGCCGCCCTCGCCCTTCGGCCCACGCCGGCGGCCCGCCCCGCCGTGTCCGGGATCAGCCGCGACGGCGCAATGGCGCAGCTCCGCCCCGCGCGCGGAAACCTCCGTCGCGCACGACCGCTCGGCAGGTCCCTGCGGCATCACCCCCCGCGATCGTGCGGGAGGCGCACCGGAGTCGTCCGTGCCATCCATCGTTCATCCGCTCCCGGCGGAGCAGCGCGCCGGCTCCCCACCTGCAGGCGAGGCCGCAACCGGCATGTCCGGTTCCGGCAGATCCCTGCAGCGCGGCGCTGCGTGTTCCGCCCTTTGTTGGAACGAGTGTAGCAATGCGCGGGCCAACGGCCAAACGTTGCGTCAAATGACGTCGCGCAGCCCCTCCTTGCCGTTGGACCACGGGATGGTAGGACACGCATTTCCCATGGCGAGGAAGCGGCACCGGGCGCCGGCGGGATCGGCAGATCGCTTCGATGCGCCGGAACAGTCGGCAGCAGCCCTCAGGCCGGCCGGCCGGGCGGACCGCTGGTCAGGTGCTCGATCAGGATGCCGAGCGCCCGTCCGCCCTCGCTCGCCTCGCGGCGGATCACGCAGAGCTGTCGGTCGGCCCACGGTTCGGCCAGCGGCCGCCCCTCGATCTCCAGCGCGGCCAGATAGCGGGTGACGCCGCTCTCGCGGATGAACCCGATGCCGAGGCCCACTTCCACCAGCCGGCGCAGCGAATCGTAGCGCGACACCTCGAAGTGCTTGCGCACCGACCGCTCGATGGTGGTGGCCGCCGCTGCCAGCAGCGATTCCGTGGAGGCGCCGCCCATCATGGAGATGACGTCGTATTCGATCGCCCGCTCGAAGCGGACGCCTTCGCCGGGGGCCACCGCGTCGAACAGCGGATGGCCCTTGCGGCCGATCACCCAGACCGGGTCGCTGGCATAGGGAAATTTCAGAAGGCCGGGCGGCAGGTGATGGTCGACGACGACCCCCACGCCGGCGGTGCCATCGGCCACGGCGCGCGCCGCGTCGAAGTTCATGCCCTCCGCCAGCATGATGCGGATGCCGGGATAGGTGCGTTCGAAGGCGGCGAGGTCGTCGGCCAGCCGCCCGCTGACCGCGGCGGCGACGGCGGCGAGCCGGATCTCCCCCCGCTCCCCGGCCGCATGCGCGTCCAGGTCGGCGCTCAGCGACTTGGCGATTTCGAGCATGTGCTCGGCGCGCCGCAGCACCGTCTCCCCCGCCGACGTCAGCCGCACGCCCGAGGCGCCGCGCTCCAGGAGCGTCTGGCCGACGGAGGCCTCCAGGTCGGCGAGGCGCTTGGAGACGGCGGAGGTGGCGAGGTCGAGACGGCGTGCGCCGGCGGCGATGCCACCGGCATGGGCAACCGCAACGAAGCAGCGAAGGGTGGTGAAGTCAGGATCTCTCACGGCGCAGGACTATTCAACGCGGGCGCCGAAAAATCCAGCCGCAAGCGCGCCGGCCGGGCAACTTGGCACCGCTGATCGATTGAGGCGATGCCTGTGGGGAAAGGCGGGGAACAGCCCCGCACCCGAGGATCGGGTGATCCATCCAGGCGGAGGCGTGGATCCGAGGATCGTCCCGACCGGCGCGCAGGGCGCACCGGTCGGGAGGGCAGCTCGGTCTTGGGAGGAACCGGAGCGGCGTAGCGGCGAGCCGGCGTGAGACGCCGGCCCGGATGGGATCCAATCGGTCGCCGGAAAGGTCCGGCGCCGTTCAGGAGCGGGTGTCAGCTGCGCAGGTAGGCGCGCTTGCCCATGACCACCTCGATGGCGTCCTCGGGGAGCGCATCGCCGTTGGTGGCGGCGAAGGAGAGGCGGCGCGCAGCGCGGAAGATCTCGAAGAAGGACGCTTCGGTGCGCGGGGTCGCGGCAGCGCGATCATCGGCGACGGGGGCGGAGGCGGTGTCTGCGAAGAAAGCCATTTGATGTCTCGTGCGTGGGAGGCCGGGTCGAATGCCGTGACCCCAATCTGGGCAACATTTTCGCATCGCACAATGCGAAGTATGTGAAAGCCCCTTTCTCCAAACGCGATGGCACGAGTCCATGCACCTCCGATTGTTTGCCGCCATTTCCGGACCGCGCGATGCTGTCAGCGGCAAGGTCCCGTGCTCATTGGGCGGCGCGCGACAGCCGGGCCGGCAGGTCGTCCGCGATCGATCCGACCCGGGCTCGGCCGCCGAGGCCTTGGCGACCAAACGGCCATGCGGCGCGGTCGTCCACAACGATGGCGCACAAGCCCTTGCCTCATTTTCCAAGAAGGCTTATGGGACACGCTCTGACGGCGGGGGCGTGTAGCTCAGCGGGAGAGCGTTCCGTTCACACCGGAAAGGTCACAGGTTCAATCCCTGTCACGCCCACCATTGTTTCCAATGGTTTGACCGTCAGAACTCCCCACGAGACTGAACGCCGGACGGCCCGATCCAGCCGCTGACCCTGTCGGTGCGCGGAGGCCTCTCCCGCTCGTGGCGGCGGACTATTCCGCCGCCCCTTCCCCAACAGTTGCCGGCGTGGCGCGCCGGGCCACGATCTCGATCGCCAGCACCGTGACCACCATTGCCAGGCCGATGCCGTTGGCGATCGCCGCGTGGTGGAACATCTCCAGCGGGATCAGCAGCAGCCCCCCGCCGACGATCGACGCGATCCGCAGCGGGAGGGAGAGCGGGCGCAGGGCATAGCCGATGGCGCCCGCCGACACGAACCACACCCCGACCGCCGCGGTGGCCAGCGACAGGATCGTGCCGCTCCAGGACGGGCTCTGCAATAGCAGCGTCGGGGAGAACACGAACAGGAACGGCACGATGTAGGCCGTCCATGAGAACCGCATGGCGACCCAGCCGGTGCGCACCGGCGCCGCCCCTGCCAGGTTCGCCGCGAAGAAGGCGGCGATCGCCAGCGGCGGCGTCACGAACGACATCATGCCGAGATACAGGATGAACATGTGCGCGGCGAGCGGCGAGATGCCGACCTCGACGAGGCTCGGCGCGATCAGCACCGCCAGCAGGACGTAGACGCCCAGCGTCGGCATGCCCATGCCCAGCACGATGCACATCAGCCCGGCGATGACGAGCAGCAGGAAGATGCTGCCGGCCCCGAACTTCACCAGGAACAGCGTCAGCGCGAAGCCGAGCCCGGTCAGCTGCAGGATGCCCATGATGAAGCCGGCGGCGGCCGAGATCATGATGATGTCCACCGACGAGATGCCGGTGCGCACCAGCGCGTCCCAGATGCCCCGCAGGGTCAGCCTGTGGCCGGAATAGCCGAACGCGAGACCGACGAGCGCCACGCCGATGCAGGCGAAGACGGCGGCGTTCTCCGCCTCGCGGTTCAGCCAGAACAGCGCGTAGATGAGCACCGCGAACGGCAGGATGAAGAACCAGCCCTTCATCAGCACCGCCACGATTCTCGGGATCTCCTTCAGCGGCACCGGAAGGATGTGGGCCTTGGCCGCTTCCAGGTCCGCCTGGATGAACAGCGCCAGATAATAGAGGAGCGCCGGCACCAGGGCGGCGAGCGCCACCTCCGCGTACGAGATCTGCAGGAAGTCGGCCATCAGGAAGGCCACGGCGCCCATCACCGGCGGCATCAGCTGGCCGCCGTTCGACGCGCTCGCTTCGATCGCGGCGGCCTGCTCCGGCTTGAAGCCGGACTTCTTCATCATCGGGATGGTGATGACGCCGGTCGCCAGGATGTTGGAGACGACGATGCCGGAGATGGAGCCGAACAGGGTGGAGGCGAGGATGGAGATCTTCGCCGCGCCACCGCGGAAGCGCCCCATCAGCCCGAGCGCCAAGTCGTTGAAGAAGAACGAGCCGCCCGAGGCCTGCAGCAGGTTGCCGAAGAAGATGAAGGGGATCACCACGGTGACGCCGACCAGCAGCACCAGACCGAAGAGCCCGCTGGTGTCGACGCCGAGATAGAAGACCATGTTGTTGAGGTCGACGTTCCGCGTCTGCAGCTCGCCTTCGACCAGATGGCCGACCAGCGCGTAGACGGTGAAGGCCAGCACGACGATCACCAGCGACCAGCCGGACGTCCGCCGAAGCCCCTCGATCACCAGCAGAAAGAACAGCCAGCTGACGATCAGCCCATCTGTCGGCTGGCTGAAGAAGTTGGAGAGGATCGTCGGATACTCGAAGGCGGCGTAGATGCCTGCGCCCAGCGAGATCAGCGCGAGCAGGCTGTCGTACCAGGTGAGCTGCTTGGGGCGCGGGTCGGAGCGGCGCAGCGGCCGCGTCACGAACACCAGGGCAAGGCTGAGGCCCAGGATGGCGGCCAGAAACTGCTCGGTGAGAAAGGTCCAGCCAACCAGCCGGTAGAGGTCCGCCCCCCACGCGAGCCCGGCAAGCGCGATCAGCGCACCGAGCACGATGGTGGCGATCCGCAGCAGCGGCGAGGGAGGAATGGAGGCTTCGACGCCGGTCGTTTCGACGCTCATCAGGCGGATCCTTGCCGATCGCGGCACCTGTCGGGCGTGGGGGCACGCCGGAAGCGCGGCTGATCCTTCGCGGTGGAAAGACGGGCGGCCGGGTCTGTGAAGGATTGCTCCGGCCGCCGACAGTGCCGGTCGGCCGGGCTAACCCGGCCGGCCGGCTCGGCGGAGTGCGGTCAGGCGATCACTCGCCCTTCCACAATCCCTTTTCCTTGAAGAACTTCACCGCGCCGGGGTGATACGCGACCCGGGGCTGCGGGGTGGCAAGGCCTTCCTGGGTCATCGCGTTGAACGACGGATGGCCGGCGACGAGGCCGTCCTTGTGGTCGTACATCGCCCCCAGGAACTTGTAGACGACGTCGTCGGACACCGAGTCGTTGGCCAGCACGACCATGGCGTACTCCATCAGCATCGTGTCGCCGATGATGCCCGGCAGGTGCGGAGCCGGCTTCTGGAGCGCCGGGTGATACTCCGGCCGCACGGCTTCCATCTTCTTCGCCGCCTCGGGCGTATCGCTCAGGCTGAGAAAGCGGATGCCGCCCGGGATCGCGGAGTTCAGCTCCGCCATCTTCGGGGCGCCGACGGCGAACATGGTCGCGTCGAGACGGCCGCTCTTCATGTCGTCGGCGCCGCGCAGCAGGTTGGCGGTCGGAACGCCGTCTTCCGCGTCATCGAGCGACATGTCGGCGGTGGCCAGCATGCCGTTCATCAGGAAGATGCCCTGCTGGAAGCCCTGCCAGCCGGTCGGGATGCGCTTTCCCTTCAGATCCGCGATCGTCTTGATGTCGGACTCGTTGGGAACGACCATGCCGACCTTGAACGGAAACACCGTCGCCACCAGGCGCAGGTCGCCCATCTTCTTGCCGTCGTAAGGCACGGCGCCGGACGCGGCTGCGCCCGCCTCGTCATTGGAGATGAACGAGAATTCCGACTGGCCGGCCTGGGTCGCCCCCATGATCGCGCCCGGCGAGTTGAAGGTGACGACGCGCATCTGCAGGTCGGTATTCTCCTGCACGACCTTGGCGATCGCCTGGGCCTGGACGTTGTTGATGGCGCCCGGCGGCAATGTCGAGATGGAGACGGTCTCCGCGGCAGCCGGCTGGACGAGCACGGCGGCGGCGAGAAGCCCGGCGGTCAGGCCGAGTAGTGCTTTCATGTGGTGTTCCCTCCCTTGAGGACCCCGGTTTTCCGGGGCCTTTTTGTTAGACCGCGCCCATCGCGCGGCCATGAAGTCCGATCAGTCCCTCACTGACCATGATGTGCGGCCGACGCGGCCCATTCCCGATGCGATCCACTCTTGACCGGAGCGGGCTCGCATTCAATCAGGCGCGCGCGGCGGGAACCTCGAATTCCTCCCCCGCGACCGCCATCTGTGCGCAGGCGAACCGGACGACCTGGCTCGCGACGGTCGCCAGCTGCTCCTCCACGTCGGCGCTGGTCGGCCGGCCGTTCTCGAAGGGCCGCGTCTGGGCGTTGAGGCAGGCGCCGTAGGGGGTCGGCCAGCCTCGCAGCGCATGCACGATCGAGCGGACGCCGGAGAGCGTCGTGCCGAGCGCCTGGGCGCCATGGGCGGTGACCACGACGCCGACGGCACGGCCATCGAAATAGGGGCGCGGGTCGCTGCGCATGTCCTCGCTGTAGTCGATGGCGTTCTTGATCAGCCCCGACATGCCGCCGTGATAGCTGGGCGTGGAGATGATGATGCCGTCGGCCCGCCGCATCGCCTGGACCAGCCGCAGCGCCGAGGGGCTGCGGTGGTCGCTCGCCGGGTCGTAGGGCGGCAGGTCCAGCAGCGGGCCGGAGATCAGTTCGGTCGAGGCACCGAGCCGGGCGGCGATCGACAGGGTCAGCCGCAGCGCCGCCTCCGACGTGGAGCCGATGCGCGTCGTGCCGCCGATGCCCACGATGTGCGGGCGGGTCGGATCGGCAGGGCCGGAGCGGATGGTGTCGAGCCGGTCGAGCATGATGTCTCCTCAGCTGCCTATTCGGCGGCCTGGTCGGACGCGAAGCCGGGGGACCTGAGCCGGTCGAACCCGGACTTGATCTCCTCGTGGCGCGCGTCGATCCAGGCTTCGGTCTCGGGATGGGTGAAGATGTAGAAGGCGCCGTCCTCGATGGCGGCGGCGACGTGGGCGCCGATCTCCTCGGGCTTCGCGCCGTCCTTGATGAGGTCGCCCATGAAGTGGTTCTCGGGACGCACGTAGGCGCCGCCCAGGCGCTCGGGGCGGCTGCGCTCCGACAGATGAATGGCGGTGTCGACGGCGGCCGGGGCCAGCACGGACACGCCCACCTGCGTCTCGCTGAGCTCGTTGCGCAGCGCCTCGGAGAGCGCCACCACCGCGTACTTGGTCATCGAATACGCGCCGGTCAGGAAGCTCGCGTTGACCTGGAAACCGCCGATCGATGCGGTGTTGACCACGTGGGCGGGCTTGCCGGTCTCCAGCAGCCGCGGAACGAAGGTGCGGACGCCATGGATGACGCCGTAGACATTGACCCCGATCACCCAGTCCCAGTCGGCCGGGGCGATCTCGTGCACCGGCACGCCGTGCATGGCGACGCCGGCGTTGTTGCAGACGATCGACGCCGGGCCGTACGCGGCCTCCAGCGCCACCGCCGCGGCCTCTACCGAGACAAGGTCGGAAACGTCGGTCGGCAGCGGCAGCGCGGTGCCGCCGGCGGCCTCGATCAGCCGGACCGTCGCCACGGCATCCTCCTCGCGGATGTCCGCGACGCCGACCTTCACGCCCCGGCGCGCGAGCGTCATCGCGATGCCGCGCCCGATGCCCGAGCCCGAACCCGAAACGTAGGCGACCTGTCCTTCGGTAATCTTCATGCCGGCCTCCCGCCCGCGATGCGCCGTGCTCCGGCGCTTATGGTATGCACTTTCAGAGGATCCGCAGATCCGGCGGCGCGGCGCGGAGCCCGCCAACCGGTTGCTCCGCCCCGCGTTCGATGCCACAACGCCGCAGAGCCGCCGGGCACCCGATTGTATAACTCTTCCCGTTCCGGCCGACAGACCACAGGCCGCGCCGAAGGCGCTGCGCATGGAGACCGGAGGCGATGGGCGACACCCCTGCAACCAGCAAGACCGCGGGCGAGGGCAACGGCGCCGTCGACGTGGCCTACCGGTTCATCCGGGCCGCCATCATCTCCGGCGACCTGCGCTCCGGCGAAGCCCTGCAGGAGGCGAAGCTCGCCGAGCGGATCGGCGTCAGCCGGACGCCCGTCCGCGAAGCGCTCAGCAGGCTCAGCAACGAGGGTCTGGTGGTGCTTGAGCGCTACCGCCGCGGCCAGGTGGCGTCGTTCTCCCAGGCCGACGTCGCCGAGATCTTTCGCCTGCGCGCCAAGCTCGAAAGCCACGGTGCGCGGCGCGCCGCGACCCGCATCACCGCCGAACAGATCGCCCACCTGGAAAGCGTCGAGGCGGAGATGGAAGCCCACTTCGCCGAGGTCGGCTGGCACAAGCACCTCGCCCGGTTCGACGAGCTCAACAACGACTTCCACGGGACGATCGCGGCGGCGGCCGACAGCCCGCGGCTGGAACGCATCCTCGCCTCGTCGCTGGAGCTGCCCGCCTCGATCTTCAACATCTACTCCGAGCCGGTCGACGACCGGACCCGGCGCACCCACCGCCAGCATCACGAGATCCTGTCGGCGCTCAGGGCCCGCAACGCCGACTGGGCGGAGGCCGCGATGAGCGCCCACCTGCTGTCGATCCTGGCCGAGCCCCAGCCGAACCCCGAGGGCTGAGGCGGCCGGGGCCTGCGGGGGCCGCCGACCCGATCGTGATCGCGGTCCCCTTGCCATCATTGCGCCGCGGCGACCACCGCGCCGGTCCCGAGGTTTTCGCGCAGCACCGGCATCACCTCCGCGGCGTAGAGCTCCATGTTCTTGCGGGTGAGATCGGCCGGCAGCGTTCCGAACTGCATCAGCGTCAGCAGGTGACCGAAACCGATCTCCTTCTGATAATGCTCCAGCCGCTGGCGCACCGTTTCCGGGCTGCCGCAGATGAACATGCCCTTGTCGATGACGTCGTCGATGGTCTGCTTGCTGCCGATGGAGGACTTCGCCTTCATCACGCCCAGCATCGACTTCAGCGACAGGTAGCCGGGCGGCAACAGCATCTCCTTCGGCATGCGAAGGAACTTGTTGAGGAAGGTCTCGATGTGGGGCTTGGCCTCGCGGCGGGCGATCTCGTCGGTCTCGCCGACATAGACCGGGACCGACCAGCCAAGATTGTCCTCGCTCGCCTCGTAGCCGAACTCCTCGGCCTTGTCCTTGTACATCTGCATGTACTTGGCGAGCATCGCCACCGGCGTGAACGTCTGCAGATAGGTGTAGCGCCGGTCCGGATGGGCGGCCCAGTCGATGGTCTCGCTGGAGCCCTGCGACGGGATCCACACCGGCGGATGCGGCGTCTGGTACGGCCGCGGCCACAGGTTCACGTACTCGAACTGGTAGTGCTTGCCCTCGAACGAGAACGGCCCCGTCTCGGTCCAGGCCCGGATGATCAGGTCGTGGGCCTCGTGGAAGCGGTCGTGGGACTCCGCGGGATTGGAGCTCCAGGCGTGATATTCCGCGCCGATGCCGCGCACGAAGCCGGCGATGAAGCGTCCCTCGGTGATGTTGTCGACCATCGCGAATTCCTCGGCGACGGTGACGGGATTGTTGAGCAGCGGCAGGGCGCGGCCGAGGATCGCGATCTTGACGTTCTTGGTCCGCCGCGCCAGCGCGCCGGCCATGACGCCCGGCTGCGGCATCAGCCCGTAGGCGTTCTGGTGGTGCTCGTTGACGCAGATGCCGTCGAAGCCGAGCTGGTCGGCATATTCGAGCTCGTCGAGATAGCGGTTGTAGAGCTTCGCGCCCTTCTTCGGGTCGTAGTAGCTGTTCGGCAGCGTCACCCAGGCGGAGTTGTAGGTCTTGTCGTAGTCCAGATCGAGATCCGCATAGGGCATCAGGTGCATCATGTAGAATTTCATCGGGCGGCTCCCTCGATGAAGCTGGCGACCTTGGCGGTGAATTCGTGCGCCTTCTCGACGTGGGGCAGATGCCCGCAGTCGGGAATGATCTCGAGCTCGGAATTGGGGATCAGATCACGGTAGGCCGGCCCGTATTCCACGGGCAGCAGCTTGTCGTCGTCGCCCCACAGGATCAGCGTCGGCACGTCGACCCGGTGCAGCCACTTCTTCAGGTGCGGATTGTGGAAGCGCGGGTTCCAGGAGAGCTTCGCCGTGGTCAGCCGGTTCTTCAGGACGACCGTGAGTTCCGACTCGTCCGCCGGCTGCGGCATCGCCTTGGCGATTTCCTGATTATGGAAGAGGTTCTGGGTGAGCTCCTCCGGCGACCACATGAACATGTCGCCGCGCTTCACCCCCGGCACGTGGATGCCGGCCGGCGCGACCAGGGTCAGCGTCTTCAGGCCGGCGCAGCTGCGCGTGGCGATTTCCGCCGCGATCCAGCCCCCGATCGAGGTGCCGACGAGGTGCACGCCGTCGAGCCCGAACGCCTTCATGAAGTCCATGTAGAAGAACGAGAGGTCGGCGATGTTGTCGAGCCACTCGGGCGTCTCGGACGCTCCGAAGCCGGGATGCTCGGGCACGATCAGGTCGTACCGCTCGGCCAGCATGTCCATGAACGGCAGCCAGCGCCCTGCGCCGGCCGCGCCATGCAGGAACAGGAGCGGCTCCCCCTTCCCCGCGCGCATGACGCGCACCTGACAGCCCGCGACCGTCTCGGTCGTCTCCGTATGCGCCATCGCGCCTCGCCTCCCTTGTCTTCCTCCCACCGGACGTTCGATTGTGCCGCCGGTGATTTTCCGAAAGTGTACACCTAACCGCCGGATCCGCGTCAAGCTGTCACGTGCGTCGATTTGGTGAATCGCACCGATAATCCAACTAACTCAATGAAATAATTCGATAAAAATAGGCGAAAGAGCTATTGGCTCACATCGACCGTCGAGTTAGATTGCATACCAAAACAGGGAGAGCGCACATGAAGGTTCAGGCGGGGCTGGTACTGGACGACCAGGTCGGAGTGGTGACGGGGGCGGCCAGCGGCCTGGGCTTCGCGATCGCCGAGGCGCTGGCCGAGGCAGGCGCCACGGTGGTGCTGACAGACGTGGACGCCGACGGGCTGGAACGGGCCGTGGACGCGATTCGCGCCGGCGGCGGAGCGGCCGAAGCCGCGGTGTGCGACGTGGGCGACCGCCAGGCGCTGCGCGGCTGCATCGACGACGTCGCCGCGCGGCACGGCCGGCTCGACATCGCGGTCGCCAACGCGGGCGTCACCGCCGGACCCGGCTACCTCACCGAGATCGGGCAGATCAACGCGGTCGACGACGACCAGTGGGACCGGGTGCTGCAGATCAATCTCAGCGGCGTGTTCGCCACCATCCAGGCGGCGGCGAAGCACATGAAGCCGCGTCGCTCGGGCCGCATCGTCGCGGTGGCGTCGGTGGCCGGGCTGAAGTCGGAGGTGATGTGCGGCTACGCCTACACCGCGACCAAGGCCGGCGTGGTGAACCTGGTGCGCCAGGCGGCCATGGAGCTCGCCGGCTACGACATCATGGTCAACGGCATCGCGCCGGGTCCCTTCCGCACCAACATCGCCGGCGGGCGGATCCGCCAGCCGGAAATCGAGGCCCAGTTCGCCTCCATGGTGCCGCTTGGCCGGATCGCCGATCCCGATGAGATCAAGGGGCTGGCGCTGCTGCTGTCAGCTCCCGCATCGAGCTTCATGACCGGCGTGACGATTCCCATCGACGGCGGGATCATGGCGCGCTGACCGTGCGCCCGGCGTCGCGTCACTCGCAGGTGGTCAGCGTCACCGGGTCGACGTCTTCGGGCAACAGGGCTCCCATGCGCTGGCAGGATCCGTCAATGCACACCCGCCAGTCGGCGGTCGCGCCGGAGCGGCGCAGCAGAATCTCGCGCTGGGTGCCGAGCTTTGGGTGTGCCACGTAGAAGTCCCCGACGCGGACCGCATCGTCCGGCGGCTCCATCCCGGCGCCGGAGCCCTGCACCCGGACCTCGTCGAGCACCAGCCCGGCGGACGTGGCGTGCCAGTCCTCCTGCCATTCGATCTTCTCCACCGAATGGGTCCAGGCGAGGGTGAAGCTGGCCGCGAGCTTGATCGCAACCGATCCGGCGACGAGGCAGCCGATCGCCATCGATCAGGCTCCGGCAGCCGCTTTCGCCTGGCGCGTCTTCCAGTAGTGCCAGCCGACGAAGGCCGCCGCCAGCGCGAAGCCGATCTCGTCGGTCAGCGGCATGGCGAGGATCAGCGTCGCCGCCGCCGCGAATGCCACGAGGCGCTCGATCACGTTCAGCCGGCCGAACAGGTAGCCGGTGGCCGTCGCCGCCCACAAGATGATGGCGATCAGCGCCTTGACCACCACGAAGAGAACGGCCGGCCAGAAGCCGATCGCCGCCGCCATCGGATCCCCGGGCTGCAGCATGAGCGACGGGGAGTAGACCGCCATGAACGGCACCACGTATCCCGCGAGCGCGATCCGTGTGGCGTTGAAGGCGATCGAAAGCCCCTGCGCCTTGGCGATCGGCGCCGCCGCGAAGGCGGCCAGCGCCACCGGCGGCGTCAGGTCCGCCATGATACCGAAATAGAAGACGAACATGTGCGAGACGATCAGCGGCACGCCGAGCGACAGCAGGGCCGGGCCGGCGATCGCCGAGGTGATGATGTAGTTCGGGATCGTCGGCAGGCCCATGCCGAGGATCAGGCAGGCCACCATGGTGAGCAGCAGCGACAGGAACAGCGAGCTCTCGCCGACCTGGACCACGAAGGCCGCGAACGACGTGGCGATGCCGGTCAGCGTGAACACGCCGATCATGGTGCCGACCAGCGCGCAGGCGATGCCGACGGGCAGCGCATTGCGGGCGCCGTCCGCCATGCTCTCCAGGCTGATCTTCAGGGTCTCCCGGCCGCCCTTGATGAAGAACAGGAGGGCCACCAGCGCCAGCACGCAGTAGGCGATGCCGTCGATGCCGTACTTCAGGAAGCTCGACGCCGCCACGCCCAGCACGATCCAGAAGACGATCTTCAGGCCGTACGGGCCGATGGCGCGCGCCACCGGGGCGCCAAGCACGATCAGCGCCGTCAGCGCCAGTCCGACCGTCCCGGCGAACAGCGGCGTGTAGCCGGAGAACAGCAGCCACACCAGCATCGCCAGCGGCAGCAGCAGGTACCAGCCCTTGGCAAGGGCCGCCCACGCATTCGGGCATTCCTCCTTGGACAGGCCGAGAAGGCCGTGCCGGCCGGCTTCCAGGTGGACCATCGCGAAGACGGTGAAGAAGTAGAGCAGCGCCGGGATGATCGCCGCCGTGGCGATGGCCGAGTACGGGACGTCGATGGTCTCGGCCATGATGAAGGCCACCGCGCCCATCACCGGCGGCATGATCTGCCCGCCCATCGAGGAGGTCGCCTCCACCGCGCCGGCGAAGGCGGGCTTGTAGCCGAACCGCTTCATCAGCGGGATGGTGAACTGGCCGGTGGTCACCACGTTGGCGACGCCGGAGCCGTTGATGGTTCCCATCAGCGCCGATGAGACGACCGAGACCTTGGCCGGTCCGCCCTGGGCGTGGCCGACGGTTCCCATGGCGAAGTCGGTGAACAGCTTGACCATGCCGGCGCGCTCCAGGAACGCGCCGAACAGGATGAACAGGAAGATGTAGGACGACGACACGTAGGTCGGCGTGCCGTAGATGCCCTCGGTTCCGAGGAACATCTGGTCGACCACCTGCGCGTAGTCGTAGGGCCGGTGGTCGAAGGGCGCCGGCAGGTATTCGCCAAACAGCGCATAGGCCAGGAACGCCGCGCACAGGATCGGCAGCGACAGGCCCATCAGCCGGCGTGCGCCCTCGAAGACCAGCACCACCGCGATGGTGCCGACCACGATGTCCATGGTGTTCGGATCGCCGGCCCGCTGGATGAGCTCCACATGGAACACCCAGTGATAGAGGCCCACCACGAACGACAGGATGCCCAGGCCCCACAGGACGTAGCGCATGCCGCCGCCTCTGTGGTTGCCGGCGATGGCGAACATCACCAGGAGCAGGAAGCCGACGTGGACGGAGCGGACGATCTGGCTGGCGAGCGGGCTCCAGGCCGCCGTGGTCACCTGGAAGGCGGAGAAGATGATGGCGATCCAGAAGACCGCCTTGCCCCAGCCCCCCTCGCCCCAGGTCAGCTGGTGCATGCCGTCGGTGACGACCACTTCCGCGCCGTCGTCCTCGTCGACGTGGGGCGCGTTGCTGGCGGAGGCGGAAGTGGGGGCAGCGGGGGTCGACATCGACGGATGACCTTCAGGAGAACGCTCGATCTCGCATGACCCGGCCGGATGAAGCGGGCAACCGGCCGGCCGGGCCGACTTTCAGCGCGTCGGGGCGATCAGGACAACCGCCCCGCACCACAACGCGAACGCGCCGCCTTCCTTGCGGAGACGGCGCGTCCGATGTCGACCAGGTCGCAAATCAGGGATTCACGCCCTTTTCCTTGAAGTACTTGGCCGCGCCCGGATGGAACGGCACCGGCGAGCCCTTCATGGCGTTTTCGAGCTTGATGCCCTTCGCCGCCGAGTGGGCAGCGACCAGTTCCGGCAGGTTGTCGTAGATCGCCTTTGTGATGGCGTAGACCTCGTCTTCGCTGAGATCGGAGCGGGTCACCAGGAAGTTCGGCACGGCGGCCGTCGCGACGTCTGCGCTCTGGCCGTCATAGGTGTTGGCCGGGATGGTCGCGGCGAGATAGGGCGCGCCGATCTTGTCGATCACCGAGGCCGGGATCTCCACCACGACGATCGGCACCGAGTTGGCGAGATCCTTGATGGAGGCGACGCCGAGGCCGGCAGACTGCAGGGTCGCGTCGAGCTGGCGGTTCTTCATAAGTTCGACGGATTCCGCGAACGGCAGATATTCCACCTTGCCGAGGTCGTCATAGGTGATGCCGGCCGCCTCGAGGATGGCGCGGGCGTTCAGTTCGGTGCCCGATTTCGGCGCACCGACCGACAGGCGCTTGCCCTTCAGGTCGGCGATCGACTTGATGCCGGACTCCTCGGAGGCGACGATCTGCACGTAGTTCGGATAGATGCCGCCGAGCGCCACGACCTTCTTCAGCGGCGCCTTGAAGCCCGCTTCCTCGTTGCCCTTCGCGCCGTTGGCGAGGCTGTCGGCCAGGGTGAAGGCGACTTCGCCCTTGCCCTGCTCGATCAGGTTGAGGTTCTCCACCGACGCCTTGGTCGACTGGACCGACGGGCGGGCGTCCGGCACGTTGTCGCCGATCACCTTGGAGATGGCGACGCCGAGCGGGTAGTAGACGCCCGAGGTGCCGCCGGTGAGGATGCCGACGAACTCGGCCTTCGCCGCCACCGGCGCCAGCGCCAGGGTCGTCGCCAGCGCCACGGCGCCGAAGCGCACGGCCTTGAAACGTTGGGCAGTTTCGATCAGTCGCTGCATGGGCGTTCTCCCTTCCGGTTTCCGAAAGTCGCACCGGGACACGGTGCGCTCCCGGTCAAAGGCCAATTTTCTTGTCCTCTTGTTCGACAGCATCCACAGGACGCGCGCCGGGAGCAAGTGACAATCCGTGGAAAGCCTCCCAAAGGTTGAGCGCGCGCTCGGGACCTGCCGCGTCGCCGTCCCGTTTCGCCTCTCGCCTCTTCCGTTGCGCCCGGACCTCGCATTACGATGGCGGACGCACCGACCCAGCCCGCGCGGAGGCAGCCCTGTCCGACCATCCCGACACATCCGAGGCGCGGCACAAGGGCGCCATACTGCGAGACTGGGTGGGGCGCTGGGCGGCCGAAAAGCCCGACCACCCGGCGCTTCTTTCGCCATCGGGAACCGTCACCTATGCCGAGCTCGATGCGCGCGCGCAGCGGCTTGCGGCGGGACTGCGCGCAGCCGGCCTGAAACGCGGCCAGCGCATCGCGGCGCAACTGCCCAACAGCGCCGAATTCGTCACGACCTACCTGGCGGCGGGCTATGCGGGCTGCGTGTTCCAGACCCTCCACATGCCCTATCGCGCAGCCGAGATCGTGCCGCTGCTCGCGCACGCAAAAAGCGCAGCCTTTTTTGCGCTTTCTTGCGCGAAAGACTTCGAACCGGCTGCGTTCGCGCTCGGTGCGCGCGCGCACCTGCCCGACCTCGAGCTGGTGGTCGCCGTCGGCGATCCCACGCCGGAGGGGGCGGTCGCCTACGACGATCTGGCGGCGGCCGAGGGCGCGGATGACTTCCGGCCCGCGCCGTCCGACCCCTACGTGCTGCTCTACACCTCCGGCACCACATCGGCGCCGAAGGGTGTGATGGTCGCCTACGAAAACTTCCTGCCCAACGCCGCCCGCAGCGCGCCGGAGCTGGGCGTCGACGGGACCTCGGTGCTGCTGGCGGCCGCCCCGTTCACCCATCTCTACGGGATCTTTTCCATCAACCTGGCGCTCGCCGCCGGGGCCACCATCGCGCTGCTGCCGGTCTACAGCCCCCCGGCGCTGGCGGAGGCGCTCGCCACCTACCGGCCCACCCACCTGTTCTCGGCGCCGGCGCACATGGTGGCGGCCGAGGCGAACGGGCTGCTGACGCCGGACCTGCTGGCGTCGCTGGAGCTGCTGCAGATCTCCGGCAACGCCTGCCCGCCGGCGCTTGCCCGCACCGTCCAGGAGCGCCTCACCAACGGCAAGGTCGGCCAGCTCTGGGGGATGAGCGAGCTGCAGGCCGGCGCCTTCACCCGCCCCGGCGATCAGCTGGAGGCCCGCACCGGATCGGCCGGACGCGCCAGCCCCGGCACCGAGCTTCGGGTGGTGGAGGGCGACGTCCCCTGCCCCGCCGGCATCGAGGGCGAGCTGCAGGTGCGCGGGCCGTCGCTGTTTTCCGGCTACCTCGACAACGAAGCCGCCAGCGCCGACGCGTTCACCGGCGACGGCTGGTTCCGCACCGGCGACCTGGCGGTGATGGACGCGGACGGCTTCATCCGCATCACCGGGCGCTCCAAGGACGTGATCAACCGCGGCGGGGTGAAGTTCAATCCGGCCGACGTGGAGGACCTGCTCGCGGGACACCCCGCACTCGCCCAGTGCGCCATCGTGCCGGTTCCCGACGCCACGCTCGGCGAGCGCGCCTGCCTGGTGGCGATCGCCCGCCCCGGCGCCGAGCCGCCGACGCTGGACGACCTGCGCGCCTTCCTGACGAAAGCGGGCGTGGCCAAGACCAAGTGGCCGGAACGGCTGGAGTTCGTCGACGAGATGCCGATGACGCCCACCCGCAAGGTGAAGAAGGCAGAACTCGCCAAGCTGCTGCGCGAGCGCGAGCCCAGCTGACTGCCGCCAGACGTGAGCGCAGTCAGGACGAAGCCTGAGCCAGACTGCCCCGCATGATCGCGGCAAAGGTCCCGGACGCTTCCGTCTCACTGCACTGGCCGCGCACCATGGCCGTCGAAAGAGCCTCGCCCGCGCCCACCAGACCGACGCATCGCCGCTCCAGCTCGGCCGGCGGCAGCGCG
Source organism: Amorphus suaedae (assembly GCF_053629675.1). Taxonomy (NCBI): domain Bacteria; kingdom Pseudomonadati; phylum Pseudomonadota; class Alphaproteobacteria; order Hyphomicrobiales; family Amorphaceae; genus Amorphus; species Amorphus suaedae. The sequence goes on from NZ_JBRJIT010000001.1 coordinate 1,373,670, forward strand.
CAGTGTGGTCGGAAGGTTGCGGCGAAGAACTGCACCTGCACCGCCAGAAGCTCCTGGTGGACCGCATCCATTTCTTCGTTCCCGGCGAGCGCTGCTCGGACGACGTGAAACTCGCCGCCGGTATCTACCGAGCAATGGATGTAGGCTGCCGCCAGCGCCTCGACGACGTCCTCCAAGCTCCGCTCGCCCAACGCCAGCGCGGCGTAGACCGCACGCGACTGCTCCAGGTCGAGCATCTTGTAGAGTTCGATCAGAAGACCCGATCGGGTGCCGAAATGGTCGTAGGCGACCGGCTTGGAGACACTGGCGCGGGCGGCGAGGTGTCCGAGGGTCAGCCGATCCGCGCCTTCGTCGCGCACGATCGAGAGCGCCGTATCGAGGAGTTGCCGCCGGCGCTCCTCCCTCGGAAGCCTTCGGCGGCCCGTGCTGTCCTGCGTTTCGCCCACTACCGCCCCCGCCTCACCTTGCGCAACCTACCAACCGTAGCCACGTAAGTTACCATTGGTAGGATTTTGAGAAGGAGATGCAGCGATGTCAATCGATCCCGTCCTCCTCGTCGGAGGCTCCGGCGTCGTCGGCAGATGGACGGCGCGGCACCTGCGGGATGCACACCCGGATGCACCGCTTCTGATCGGGGGACGCGACCTGGCCAAGGCCGACAGGGTTGCCGCAACGGTCGGCAACGCCGAGGGTGTCGCCATCGACCTGGCGGCCGACGATCTCGGGTTGGGCCGGCGCGCCGTGAGTGCGGTCGCCGTGTTGCTGCCGGACGAGACGCGGGCCGGGCTGCGCTACGCCAACGCGCGGGGTGTCCCACACATCAGCATTGCGTCCGGCGTCGAGGACATGGGTCCCGACGTCGCGACCTACGTCCACAATCCTCGAACCGCGGCGATCGTCCTGGGCACCGAATGGCTCGTCGGCGCCACGACGATCCCCACCCTCGATGCGGCCCGTGCATTCGGCCGCCTGCGGGAGATCCGGCTTGGGGCGGTGTTCGACGAGGAGGACCTCGGTGGGGCAGCGCATCTGACCGATCTGAAGGGCCTGACCGACGTGATTGCCCCCGCCCTCACCCGTCGGAACGGCGCCTATGTCTGGCGGCAAGGGGAAGACGCCAGAGCTACGGTCCACGCTCTCGACGGCACACCGATGGACGCCTTCGGGCTCTCGATCAACGACGTCGTCGCCCTGGCGGCGGCAACGGACGCGCCGAACGTCGAATTCAACCTCGCCCTCGGCGTCTCCTCGAGCCGGCGCCGCGGTCAGGCGATGTCGACCGAGATCATCATCGAGCTGGCCGGAGACGACCATGAAGGCAAGCCGCTCCGCACGCGTCGTGCCGTTGTCCATCCGGAGGGCCAGTTCCCGATGACCGGACTGGGAGTCGCCATGGTCCTCGAGCGCCTGGTCGGCCTAGACGGCAAACCGGCGGCAGAGCCCGGGCTTTACTTTCCCTATCAGTTGCTCGTCCCCGCCACCTATTTCAGACGCCTCGAAGCGATCGGCGGCAAGGTGGTCGACCTGGCCGTGCCCTGATCGTTTCAGCCGGCCCTACCCCTCGGCGCGCCTCTTGTCGTCGGCGATGCAGCGGATCTCGCCGTCGGTGAGGCGGTAGGCCCAGCCGTGGACGTGGAGATCCTGGCCACGGTCGAGTGCATCGCGGACGATCGGGCTCTGCAGGACACGGTCGCATTGGCCCTCGACGGAGAGCTCGCACAGCCGGTCGAAGCGTTGCTCGTCGTCGGTGATCGCGTCGAGCTCCTCCCGGTTGATGCGGGCGATGTCGCGGATCGGCTGGAGCCAGTGGTCCACCATCCCGCTCGGCGAGCGCTCCATGGCGGCCCGGATGCCGCCGCAGCCATAGTGGCCGCAGACGATGATGTGGCGGACCTTCAGGACGTCGATGGCGAACTGCAGCACCGACTGGCAATTGAGGTCGGCGTGGTGGACCAGGTTGGCGATGTTGCGATGGACGAAGACCTCGCCGGGCGGCAGGTCGGTGATGACGTTGGCCGGAACGCGGCTGTCGGCGCAGCCGATCCACAGATACTCGGGCGCCTGCTGGTGCACGAGCCGGTCGAAGTAGCCTTGATCGCGCTCGATCTGCTTCCGCGCCCAGTCCTTGTTCTGCTTCAGGAGATGTTCGAGCACGTTCGCCTCATTCCCTTCCTGCCACGGGGTCGATTGGTCTTCGAGGGCCTTCCTTACAGCATTCCGCGCACAAGCTGAATCGCCGCGGTGGTGCCGGTCGGTACACTTTTTGATCAACGACGCATTGCATTGCGCTGGCGCGCCCCGGGGAACCTCGTGCAGGGAACAGCCGCATGGGGTAGGCCGTTGCTTGCTTTCTCAACCGTGTTCGTGTCTTGGAGAACCACTCATCGGCCGGATCCGGATGCGGTCAAAAGGGGAAACAACTCAATGGGCGCCGCAATCGAATTTCTACTTGCCAACTTCACGCTCAACCTGTTCGTGATCGGCCTCTTTGTAGCGGGGATCGCCATTTTGCGGGCACCCCATCCGACCCGGTCTGTGGTGATCGAGAAGCTCTTCGCCTATTTCCTGCTGTTCTCGATATTCGTTTCATACTTCTACAACTTCGTGGCGCACGTGTTTTTCGGAGACTACATCGCGAAGTTCATCGGCTGGGCCCCCAGTCCCTTCCAGGCCGAAGTCGGATTTGCCTCGCTCGGCTTCGCAGCAGTCGGCCTGCTCGCCTTCTTCGGTGACCGAGGCCTGCGGATCGCGGCCATCGTCGGGCCGACGTTTTTCCTCTGGGGAGCGGCCGGCGGGCACATTTATCAGATGGTCGCCCACAACAATTTCGCACCAGGCAACGCCGGCGTCATTTTCTGGTCCGACATTCTCATCCCGATCGTGGGACTGACTTTTCTCTGGCTCCAGCGCGATCGGGCTCGCGGTGAACCCGGCAGGATCTGACCCGCTGGACCGCTAACCGCGCTCGTCCGCCAGCTGCGCCTTCAGATGGAAATGCTGGACCTTGCCGAGGGCGTTGCGGGGCAGCGTGTCGACGAAGCGGATCTCCCGCGGGACCTTAAAGCGGGCGAGATGCGTCCTGAGGTGGGCGATGAGCGCGTCGCCGCCGATCTCGGCACCCGGCCGGGCGACGATGAACGCCACCGGCACTTCCTGCCACTGCGGGTCGGGACGGCCAATGACGGCGGCCTCGGCAACATCCGGATGCTCGTGCAGAACCCGCTCAATCTCGGCCGGATAGACGTTCTCGCCGCCGGAGATGATCATGTTCTTCTTGCGGTCGTGGACGTAGAAATAGCCGTCCGCGTCGCGGGTGCCGATGTCGCCGGTGTGGAACCAGCCGTTGCGCAGCACGTCGGAGGTGGCGGCCTCGTCGCCCCAGTACTCGTAGAGCACCGTCGGGCCGCGCACGATGATCTCGCCGGCAACGCCAGGCGCGACCTCGCGGCCGGCCTCGTCCACCACCCGCGCCTCGCAGGCGAGCCCCGGCAGGCCGACGGTGCCCTTGCGCATGACCGCGTCGACGCCGCCGATGCGGGTGTAGATGCAGATCGGCGCGGTCTCGGTCGAGCCGTAGACCTGCAGCACCTTGATGCCCTTCTCCTGGAACGCCTCGATCAGCGGCTGCGGCACGATGGTCGAACCGGCTCCGACGGCCCTGAGGGAGGTGATGTCGGCGCCCGTCTTCGCCGCCTCATCAAGGATCGCGGCCATGGTCGCGGGCACGACCACCGTCAGGGTCGGCCGGTCGGCCGCGATGGCGCGCACCGCCGCCGCCGCGTCGAAGCGGTCGTGGACGGTCAGCGTCGCGCCCACCTGCAGCGCCGGGGTCGACTGGATGTTCAGGCCGCCGACATGGAACATCGGCAGCGTCGTGAGCACGTGGTCGTCGGACGTCAGGTTGTGCAGGTGCGTGGAATGGATGGCGTTCCAGACCAGCGCGTCCTGGCGCAGCACCGCGCCCTTGGGGCGGCCCGTGGTGCCGGAGGTGTAGACGATCAGCAGCGGACAGGTGGTGTCGATGTGGGGATTGCGGCCATCGCCCTCGATCCGCGAAAGGGCATCTTCCAGGCGGACGCCGCCGGCGGGGGTGAAATCGAGACCGATCACGCGGCAGTCGGGGACCGCGTCGGGCATGGTGTCCAGCACGGCCGCGAACGCCTCCTCGACCACCAGGAGCTTCGCCGAGGCGTGCTCGAGGATGTAGAGGTGCTCGGGCACCGCGAGGCGCCAGTTGACCGGCACCAGCATCGCGCCGAGGCGGGCGCAGGCATAGAGCAGCACCAGATAGTCCGGCCGGTTGAGCGACAGGATCGCCACGCGGTCTCCCCGTCCGATCCCGAACCGGCTCTTGAGGAGACGCGCGGTGCGGTGGATGCGGTTGGCGAAGGCGCCGTAGGTGAGGACCTCGCCGTTGAACCGGATGGCCGGCTTGTCGGGCGTGAACGCGGCGTTGCGGTCGATCAGGTCGGAAAGATCCATGGGCAAATGTCCGTGTGCTGTCGATCAGAGCCTGGTCGCTGCGGGCGGTCGCCTCGGCGCCGCGATCCGCTCATGCCGACGAACGCCGGCAACCCCTGCGACGCCTCGGGCCTCCGATCTCGTGCCCCCGCGATCCGGCTTTCGCCGGAACGCGGTGACCGGACCGCCCCCCCGTGCGCCGCCCCGGAGGATCAGTCGTCCGTCTCGCCGTCCTCGTAGAGGGTGGCGCGGCCGAGACGGTCGACGCACAGCTCCGCCGTCCACGGCAGCATCAGCGCGCCGCAGCGGCTGTCGCGGTAGATGCGCTCCAGCGGCAGCGTCTTCAGCATCGACTGGCCGCCGCAGGTGCGGATGGCGAGGCGGGCGATGTCGTTGGCGAATTCCATCACCGTGTACTGGGTGGCGTAGGCGCGCATCACCTGGTCCTTGGTCGGATGGGCGCGCGCCTCGGTAACCGCCTGGAACCAGAGCGACTTCAGCTGCTCCAGCTTGATGCGCATCTCGGCGACCGCGATCTGCTTGGTCGGGTACATGCGGCGCTTCACCGGCGGCGTGCCCGGCACCTCGCCGCGCAGGTAGGAGACGGTGAAGTCGTAGGCGGCCTGGGCGAGACCCACGTAGGTCGGCGCCAGCGTCATGAACATGTGCGGCCAGTTGGAGGCCGCCTGGAAGTACATGCCGCGCGGCATCAGGGCCGCTTCCTCCGGCACGAACACGTCGTCGAAGATGAGGGTGCGCGAGACGGTGCCGCGCATGCCGAGCGGATCCCAGTCGCCGACCACGCTGACGCCCTTGGCGTCGGCCGGCACGGCCAGATAGAGGGTGTTGCGCCGGCTCTTCTTGCCGTCCGCCTCGGTCTCGGTGCACAGCACGCCGTAGTAGTTGGCGCTGCCGGAGAGCGAGGCGAAGATCTTCTTGCCGCGCACGATCCAGCCGCCCTCGGTGGGCACGGCCTCGGTGGAGAAGGCGACGCCGCCGGCCGCCGCCGCCCCGCCCTCGGAGAAGGGCTGGGCGTAGATCGCGCCGTCCTCGACGATGCGCTTGTAGTGGATGGCGCGGCGGCGCTCCTGGTCGGCGCGGTCCTCCGCGCTCATCTCCAGATCGTCGGCGAGCGGGCCCGACCACAGCGTCGAGCAGACGTGCATGTTCCAGGTGAGCGCGGTGGCGCCGCAGTAGCGGCCGATCTCGGCGGCGACCAGCGAATAGCTCTGGTAGTCCGCCCCGCCGCCGCCGAAGCGCTCGGGAATGCACAGGGCGAGCAGGCCGGCCTCGTGCAGGTCGTGATAGTTCTCGGTCGGGAACTTCGCCTCGCGGTCGTACTCGAAGGCACGGGCGGCGAACTTCGACTTGCCGAGCGCGCGCGCCGTCCGGCACCAGGCCGCCTGCTGGTCGGTCAGCCGGTAGGCGACCGGATCGAACATCGGCGCGTCGAGATCGACAGCGCTCACGTCGATTGCGGGCATGTTCATGGGTCGGTCCTCCTGGTCAGGCTCGGGGGGCGCCGTCGAGGCCGGCGAGAAAGCCGCGCATGGCCTCGGTAAAGGCATCGGGATGGTCGAGGTTTGCGAGGTGGCCGGCTCCGTCGAGCTCGACGTAGGTGGCACCGGCGATCTTCTCCGCCATGCGCTTCATCATCGGCGCCGGCGCGCTGGTGTCCTCGGTGCCGGCGATCAAAAGGGCCGGCACGGAAATGTTGGCGAGATTGGCGCGCTGGTCGAAGTGGACGAGGGCATGGACCATGGCGCGGAAGCTGTCCTCGCTGGTGGCGGCGAGCGCGTCGCGGCCGATGCGGAAGCCTTCCGGGTCCGGGTTCGGGCCGGTAAGGCCCTTCATCATCCCGTCGGCGAGGTCGGCCATCTTCTTGCCGGCGTCGAGGGGGGCGAGCCGGCCCTTGATGAACTCTTTCTGGAAGTCGCCGTCGGGACGGCCGAAAGCGGGGCTGGTGCCGGTGAGCACGATGGCGCGCGGCGCGACGAGGCCGGCGGCGAGCGCTTCCTGCACGATCATGCCGCCCAGCGACTGTCCCACCAGGATGGCGTCCGGGGCTTCGATCGCGGCCAGAAAATCGGCCAGCGCCACGGCCAGCGCGGGCAGCGTGGCCTCGTCCAGCGACCTTGACGTTCCGTAGCCGGGCACGTCCCACGAAATGGCGCGGTAGCGATCCGCGAAGGCGGTGAGCTGCGGCGTGAACACGTCGCCCGCTCCGCCGATGCCGTGAATGAACACCAGCGCCGGGGCGGACGGATCACCGGCCTCGACGTAGCCGAAGCGGCCGTCGGAGGTCGACTTGCGCGCGATCGCAGCGGATGCACCGGCCATGCGGATCTGTCTCCCGAAGATTGCCCCTTCGACGGAGGATAGCACACAGAAATTACATGAAAAGGAATAGTTTTAGAGTGAAAGACCGCGGTGCCGGCAAACGAAAAGGCCCCGTGCCCGCCTGGTCCGGCGCGCACGGGGCCCGATCTGAAAACGGGACCGACCGCTGATCAGTCGTAGGGAAGGCCGACGTAGTTTTCCGCGAACACCATCTTGGCGGCGCGGGAATGGGCGAGGTAGTCGAGCTCGGCGCGCTTGACGCGGTTGTCGAACGGATCCTCGTCGAAGCGGTGAAGCTGCGTCGTCATCCACCAGGAGAAGCGCTCGGCCAGCCAGATGCGCCGGAGCGCCTTGGCGGCATAGCCCTTCACGCCGCCCTCCTCGTCCTTGCGGTAATAGTCGATGAGCGCGCTGGAGAGGTAGAACACGTCGGAGGCGGCGAGGTTGAGCCCCTTGGCGCCGGTCGGCGGCACGATGTGGCCGGCATCGCCCACCAGGAACATCCGACCGTAGGCGAGCGGCTCGGCGACGAAGCTGCGGAGCGGCGCGATCGACTTCTCGATGGACGGGCCGGTGACCAGCTCGGAAGCGACATCGGACGGCAGCCGGCGCTTCAGCTCTTCCCAGAAGCGGTCGTCGGACCAGTTCTCGACCTTCTCGTCGGACGGCACCTGGACGTAGTAGCGGCTGAGCACGCGGGAGCGCAGCGAGCACAGCGCGAATCCGCGCGGGTGGCCCGAGTAGATCAGCTCGTCGGAGACCGGCGGCGTTTCCGACAGGATGCCGAGCCAGCCGAACGGATAGACCTTCTCGTAGACCCGGAGCTTGTCGGCCGGGATCGTCTTGCGGCTGGGGCCATGGAAGCCGTCGCAGCCCGCGATGAAGTCGCAGTCGACCCGGTGGGTCTCGCCGTCCTTCTCGTAGGTGACGTAGGGGCTGTCTCCGTCGACGTCGTGAAGGGCCACGTCGGCCGCGTTGTGGATGACGATGCCGCCCATGGCGTCGCGGGCCTCGTAGAGGTCCTTGGTCACCTCGGTCTGGCCGTAGACCATGACCGTCTTGCCGCCGGTGAGCTCGCCGAACGGGATGTGGATGCGCATGTCCTCGACGGCGATCTCGACGCCGTCATGGACCTCGCCCTCCGCGTCCATGCGCGCGCCGACGCCGGCCTCGCGCAGCATGTCGGCGAGCCCCTGCTCCAGCACGCCGGCGCGGATGCGCGACAGCACGTGCTCGCGGCTCTGGCGCTCCAGCACGACGGTCTCGATGCCGGCCAGATGCAGGCGCTGGGAGAGAAGCAGGCCGGACGGGCCGGCGCCGATGATTGCGACTTGGGTCTTCACGCGCTTGCTCCCGGGTAAGTCTTGGATTGCCGTACTCTACAGGTCCGGACGGATACCGGGGCCGGCGCCCCTGTGCCATCGGTCGTCCGACAGCGGATACGAGCCCGGCGCGCCACCGGATCGGTGCGCGCCGGGAAGTTTGCTGCCCGGATCCGCCGGACCCGGGGCATGCAGGCGATCAGACGTCGAAGAAGACGGTCTCGTTCGGGCCCTGCAGGTGGATGTCCAGCCTGTAGGTGGCCGTGCCGCTGCCCGACTGGCGCTCGGCGACGAGCGTTTCCCGGCGCCCCGGCGGCACCATCTTGAGGACGGGATCGTCGGCGTTGCACTCCTCGTCGGAGAAGTAGACGCGGGTGTTGAGGTGGATGTTGATGCCGCGGGCGAACAGCGCCAGCGACACGTGCGGCGCCATCAGGGTGCCGTCGGTGTTCTTCACCCGGCCGGGCTTCACCGTCTCGAAGAAGTAGTAGCCCGACTTCAGGTCCGACGCCGCCCGGCCGAAGCCGCGGAAGTCGCCGGAGAGCTCGCCGACGCGCGGATCGAGCGGATGGCGGTAGCGGCCCTTGCCGTCGGCCTGCCAGAGCTCGACCACCGCGTCGATGATCGGGGCGCCGGTGCCGTCCCACAGGTTGAGCTCCAGCTTGATCGCCTCGCCCTCGGTCTGCGGGCCGGCGACGACGTGGAGGTTCTCCTGGGTGCGCACGGGAAGCCCCGCGGCGGACGGCAGGAGGCCGATGTGGACGTAAGGACCAGCCGTCTGGGACGGCGTTTCACGAAGCAGCGTTACCGGCATCTCAAAGTCCCTCCGGCCTGTTGTCGAAATAGCTCTGCCGCGGACCGCGGAGCACGATGTCGAAGCGGTAGGCGAGGCAGTCGTGGGGGGTGTTCGCGGTCATGTCGAGCAGCGCCGTCATCGCATCGACGCCGGCCTTGTCGGGTACCGCGTTGACGATCGGGCAGATCGGGATCAGCGGGTCGCCCTCGAAATACATCTGGGTGATGAGGCGGGTGGCGAAGGCCGGACCGAACAGCGAGAAATGGATGTGCGCGGGGCGCCAGCTGTTGCGGTAGTTGCGCCAGGGATAGGCGCCCGGGCGGATTGTGCGGAAGTGGTAGTAGCCCTGGTCGTCGGTGACGCAGCGCCCGCAGCCGCCGAAATTCGGGTCGAGCGGCGCGATGTAGTCCTCCAGCGCGTGGCGGTAGCGGCCACCGGCGTTGGCTTGCCAGACTTCCACGATGGTGTTGGGGATGCCACGGCCGTGCTGGTCCATCACCCGGCCGTGGACGATGATGCGCTCGCCGATGGGCTCGCCGTCCACCTGGGCGTTGACGATCATGTCGTCGTCGTGGGGCGCCAGGTCGTTGTGACCGAACACCGGGCCGGTGAGCTCGGACATGGTCTGCGGGATCGACAGCAGCGCCTGCTGCGGCGAGCGCGCGACGGTGGACTTGTAGTTCGGGAAAAAGGCGGCCGGCTGGAGGCTGCGGTCGCGCGGCTGGAAGCCGGTGGGAAGCGCCGACCGGTCGTTGAGCCGGTCCTTCAGCGGACCCGCCCAGCTGAGCGTCGATTGGTCGTTCATGTGTCCTGTTCCTCCCTCGATTGAGGACCCTCGCCCGCGGCGAGAACTTGTTTTGCGATACCGTACGCCGTGTTGGCGGCGGGCACACCGGCATAGATGGAGACGTGCAGAAGGAGCTCGCGGAGATCCTCGACGGTCGCGCCGGTGTTGCGCATCGCCCGCACGTGCATCGCGAACTCGTCGTGGTGGCCGCCGGCGGCCAGCAGGGTGAGCGTCAGCATGGAACGCTCGCGCTTGGTCAGTCCCGGCCGGTCCCAGACCGAGCCCCACGCCATCTCGGTGATCAGGCGCTGGAAGTCGGTGTCGAAGCCGGTCTTGCGTGCCTCGGCCCGGTCGACGTGGGCGTCGCCCAGCACCGAACGGCGGACCGTCATGCCCTGCGCGTGGCGCTCGTCCATGCTCATTGCGTTCCTTCCCCTTGCCGCCAGGACGGCCGGACCGCGTCGTGCGCCGGTCGGTGCGGCATGCGTGCGCTCACCGTGTCGTTGTGGACGGCGGCGTCCGAATTCGTCTTTGACATTGGTCAAAGCTAAATATCGGCATTCGGTCATGTAAAATGACTTTTTCGATAAGATAGATAATCATAACGATATGATTCCGGCCCGCGTCAAATTCCGCCATCTCCAGTGCTTCCTGCAGACCGCCCGCCTCGGCGGGGTGGCCAAGGCCGCCCAGAGCCTGGGAGTGAGCCAGCCGGCCGTCTCCAAGGCGCTGGCCGAGCTGGAGGAGATCCTCGGCGTCCAGCTGATGGAGCGCAGCCGCGCCGGCGTGGCGCTGACGCCGGTTGGCGAGATGTTCCTGCGCTACGCGGGCGCCAGCATCGCGGCGCTGCGCCAGGGCCTCGACGGGGTGTCGCGCGCGACCATGGCGCAGGAGACCCGGCTGACCGTGGGCGTGCTGCCGTCGGTTGCCGGCCGTGTGGTGCCCGCCGCCGTCGATCGCTTCCGCAAGGCCCAGCCGGGCGTCACGCTGAAGATCGTCTCGGGCCCCAACCTTCACCTGCTCGACCAGCTGCGGCTCGGCGCCCTGGACCTCGTGCTGGGACGCCTGGGCGCGCCGGAGACGATGATGGGGCTGAGCTTCCAGCATCTCTATTCGGAGACGGTGACCTTCGCCGTCCGGCCGGGGCATCCCCTCGCCGCCGCGCCGGACCTCGCCCGCATCGTCGACTACCCGGTGCTGTTCCCCGACGAGGAAGCGGCGATCCGCGGCATCGTCGAGCGCTACCTGATCGCCAACGGCATCGGCCATATCCCCGACCGCATCGAGACCGTCTCCAACGACTTCGGCCGCGCCTACACCCGCCGCTCGAACGCGGTGTGGATCATCTCCTCGGGCGTCATCGCCATCGACGTGGACGAGCGAACGCTGGAGGTGCTGCCGTTCGACGTGTCCGACACGTCGGGTCCGGTGGGGGTAACGACCCGGGCCGACGCGGAGGTGCCGCCGTCGACGCGGGTCCTGATCGATGCGATCCAGCACGTGGCGAACCGCACGACAATCTGAGAAATTACATCAGATATTAACCATAAATATCTGAGTAAAAATGCCTATTTACCCAATCTTAATGAATCAAATTAGGTCGATGGAGGCAGCGATACCTGCAGTCTGACGCGGAATCGCCAACAAAGTGTTGCCGTCCGAGCGGGACCGCGCCGCCAGGCGGAGGCACCCCCGCTCAGTCGTCGGCGGCCGATCGCCGAGGGGCCGCGTCGTGCGAGGTGTCGAACACCCGGACACGGTTGCCGCCGGCGAACTTCGCCTCGTACATCATCTCCGAGATCCGGCGGATGAGATCGATCACCGGCTCCCCCGCGCCGAGCTCGCCGACTCCGATCGACACGGACATCCAGATCGTTTCCCCATCCCGGTCGAACGGCGTCTCGACGACGTTGCGGCGAATGCGGTCGGCGATGAGGGCGGCGGCGTCGCGCGTCACGTCGGGGAGCAGCAGGATGAATTCGTCGCCGCCCCAGCGCACCAGGTAATCATACGGGCGGCTGAACTCGCGCAGACGCAGGGCAACGGCGCGCAGCAGCTCGTCGGTGGCGACGTGGCCGTGCAGCCGGTTGAGATCCTTGAGACGATCGATGTCGATGAACAGGGCGGAAATCGGCATGCCGAACCGGATGCTGCGCGCCGTCATCTCCTGTTCGAGGCGTCGGAGGCCGTGGCGGTTGAAGGCCCCGGTCAGGGCGTCGTGCTCGACGCGGGATTCCAGCGCCACGACGCCGTGCTGAATCGCGTGGAGCTCTCCACGGAGCTCGGCCAACGTCATGGCATCATCGTTCGCGAGCAGACTTTCCAGGCGCTGGGACAGCGTCGGCTGGACCGGTATCCCGGTTTTCTGCTGAAACACCCCAGCGATCCCCTTCCGCGTCTGTCGGCACCCCGAACCATCCATCGAGGGCCAGCCAGACCGCCCGCGGACGACTGGCAGGCCGCCCGAGAATTTGCCCGGCGCGCCGTACGCACACTTCCGCCATCCGGCCATCAGCCGAAGTAATGGCGGCGAGAAAAATTCGTCATGACGCCCAGGTGGTCTGACGCCACGCCCCCGAAATCAAGTAGCGTTGCCCTTCTATACGACACCAAACAGCCTGCCCATACAGCCCGGCAGGTTTTAGGCAGACCCCATATGCGCTACTCGCTGACCTCCCTGCTTTCCAATGCCCTGACCGGCAATCGGTCGTGGCCGCTCGCGTGGCGGAAGGCCACCCCGAAGCCGGCCTACGACGTCGTCATTGTCGGTGGAGGCGGCCATGGCCTGGCCACCGCGTACTATCTCGCCAAGGAACACGGGATCACGAACGTCGCCGTCCTGGAAAAAGGCTGGCTCGGGAGCGGCAATATCGGCCGCAACACCACGATCATCCGCTCGAACTACATGCTGCCGGCGAACACCCACTTCTACGAATGGTCGCTGAAGCTCTGGGAAGGCCTGTCGCGGGAGCTGAACTTCAACGCGATGGTTTCCCAGCGGGGCGTCATCAACCTCGCCCACACGCCGAGCCAGATGGACGCCTACGCCCGCCGCGGCAACGCGATGCGGCTGGCGGGCGTCGATGCCGAACTGCTCGACCGCGACGAACTGGCGCGGCGGGTGCCGGGCATGGACCTGTCGGACGGCGCCCGCTTCCCCATCCTTGGAGGCCTCTGCCAGCCGCGCGGCGGTACCGTGCGCCATGACGCCGTCGCGTGGGGCTACGCCCGGGCGGCAGACATGCTTGGCGTCGACATCATCGAGAACTGCGCGGTGACGGGCTTCACCTTCGAGGGCGACCGCGTCACCGGCGTGGAGACCACGCGCGGCGCCATCACCGCCGGCAAGGTCGGGGTGGCGGTGGCAGGCTCCACCTCCGACGTCATGCGGATGGCGGGGTTCGACCGCCTGCCCATCGAGAGCCACGTGCTGCAGGCTTTCGTGTCGGAAGGGCTGAAGCCGTTCATCGACACGGTCATCACCTACGGTGCCGGCCATCTCTACATCTCCCAGTCCGACAAGGGCGGGCTGGTGTTCGGCGGCGACATCGACGGCTACAATTCCTACGCCCAGCGCGGCAACCTGCCGATCGTCGAGGACGTGGCAGCGACCGCGGTTGCCATGTTCCCCTCCCTCTCCCGGCTGCGGCTGCTGCGCTCGTGGGGCGGCATCATGGACATGTCGATGGACGGGAGCCCGATCATCGACCGGACGCCGAAGCCCGGCCTCTACCTGAATGCCGGGTGGTGCTACGGCGGCTTCAAGGCGACACCGGCCTCCGGCTGGTGCTTCGCCCACACGATCGCCCGGGATGCCCCGCACGCGCTCAACGCCGACTTCACCCTCGACCGTTTCCGCACCGGCGCGCTGCTCGACGAGCGCGGCGCCGGCGCCACCCCGCGCTTGCACTGAGGCGACACCATGCGAGTCCCCTGCCCCATCTGCGGCCCCCGCTCGGTGAGCGAATTCACCTACGAGGGCGACGCGACCGTGGTTCGCCCGCCGCTCGATGCCGACGCGGACACCTGGTTCGCCGCGGTCTACCAGCGCGAGAACCCGCGCGGGCCTCATTCCGAGCTCTGGCACCACATCCAGGGCTGCCGCGCCTTCATCCGCGTCGAGCGCGACACCACCACCCACGAGATCCAGAGCGCGCGCCTCGCGTCGCCGGCGGGAGACAACGCATGAGCGGGTTCCGGCTTGCCGAAGGCGGCGCGCTGATCGATCGCGCCCGCCCGGTCTCCTTCCGCTTCGACGGCCGCGCGGAAACCGGCTTTGCCGGGGACACCCTGGCCTCGGCGCTGCTCGCCTCCGGCCACACGCTGTTCGGGCGATCCTTCAAGTATCACCGGCCGCGCGGCCTGCTGGGCGCCGGACCGGAGGAGCCGAACGCGCTGATGACGCTCGGCAGCGGCGCCGACCGCGAGCCGAACATCCAGGCGACCATGGCCGAGATCTTCGAGGGGCTCGGCGCGGTCAGCCAGAACCGCTGGCCATCGCTGTCGCTGGACTTCATGTCGCTGCCGCTTTCGCTGCTTTCGCCGGGGCTTAAGGCCGGTTTCTACTACAAGACCTTCATGGGGCCGGGCCGCAAGGCGTGGGACTTCTACGAGCCGTTCATCCGCCGCGCGGCGGGCCTTGGCGCGGCGAGCGCCGATGCCGACCTGAGCCGGTACGAGAAGACCAACGCCTTCTGCGACGTCCTCGTGGTCGGCGGCGGACCGGCGGGCCTTACGGCCGCGCTGACCGCCGGCCGGGCGGGTGCCCGGGTGGTGCTCGCCGACGAGACGGCGTCCTTCGGCGGCTCGCTCTACGAAAGCCGCGCCACCCTCGACGGCCAGCCGGCGCTCGCCTGGATGCGCGCGGCGATCGACGAGCTGGCGGCGATGGAGAACGTGAGGCTTCTCACCCGCACCACCGTGTACGGCTACTACGACGGCAACGTGCTGGGCGCGGTGGAGCGCGTGCAGGATCACCTCGCGGAGCGCGGTCCCGATCTGCCACGGCACCGGCACTGGACGATCCACGCCGGCCGGGTGGTGCTTTCGACCGGCGCCATCGAGCGGCCGCTCGTCTTCGCCGGCAACGACCTGCCGGGCGTGATGCTGGCCTCCGCCGTCGAGCGCCATCTGGCGCGCTACGCCGTCGCGCCCGGCCGCTCGGCCGTGGTCGCCGGCACCAACGACGGGATCTACCGGACGGCCGAGATGCTGCTGGCCGCGGGCGTGGAGGTGCGCGCCGTGATCGACACCCGGGCGCAGCCGCCGCAGGCCTTCGCCCACCGGATCGCCAGCGACGGCATCGCCCTGCACGCGGGCACCGTGGTCAGCCACGTGACCGGCGGCAAGGGACTGCGGCAGATCCACCTTGCCCGCGCCGACGCGGCCGGGCAGCCGAAGGACGGCTGGCGCGAGGCGATCTCGGCCGACGTGCTGGCCGTTTCCGGCGGTTGGACGCCGACGCTGCATCTGGCGAGCCAAGCCGGCGGACCGCCCGTCTGGCGGGCCGAGATCGATGCGTTCGTACCTGGCACGCCGCGGGAGGCGTGGATCGCCGCCGGAGCGGTGGCCGGAAAGGCGGGTCTCGCCGACATCCTGGCCGACGGCGCGCGGGCGGCGGGCGAGGCCCTCTCGGCACTCGGCATCGACCGGCCCGCCACCGAAGGGCCGGCCGTGGACGATCCCGATGCGCCGTCGGGAACGCCGTCGATGCCGGTGCGGGCCATCCGGAGCCCGAAGGCGCGCGGCAAGGCGTTCGTCGACTTCCAGAACGACGTGACCGTGTCCGACGTGAAGCTCGCGCATCAGGAGGGCTACCGCTCGGTGGAACACCTGAAGCGCTACACGACGCTGGGCATGGCCACCGACCAGGGCAAGACCTCGAACATGAACGCGCTGGCGCTGATGGCCGAAGCCGAGCGCCGTTCCATCCCCGAGGTCGGCACCACGCGCTTCCGCGCGCCCTACACCCCGGTGTCGCTGGGTGCGCTGGCGGGCCGCGAGGTGGGCAGCCACTATCGCCCCGTCCGCCGCACCCCGATGCACGACTGGCACGTCGACCACGGCGCCGACATGCTGGCCACCGGCGCATGGATGCGCCCGCGCGTCTACCGGCGGCCCGGCGAGAGCGTCACCGACGCCTACATCCGCGAGGCGCGGACGGTGCGCGAGGCGGTCGGCATCGTCGACGTGTCGACGCTGGGCAAGATCACCGTGCAGGGTCCCGACGCGGCCGACTTCCTCAACCGGGTCTACGTCAACGGCTTCGCGAAACTGGAGGTGGGCAAGGCGCGCTACGGCGTGATGCTGCGCGAGGACGGGTTCGTCTACGACGACGGCACCACCTGGCGGCTTGCCGACGACGACTTCCTGATGACCACCACGACGGCCAACGCCGCCGGCGTGCTGGCGAAGCTGGAGCGCCATCTCGCCATCGACTGGCCGGAGCTGCGGGTCGCCGTCGCGTCGGCCACCGACCAGTGGGCGGGGCTCGCCATCGCCGGGCCGGAGAGCCGCGAGGTGCTGGAGTGCGTGGTGAGCGACGTCGACCTCTCCGACGCCGGGACGCCCTACATGGGCGTGCGCCTGGGCCGCGTCGGCGACGCCGAGGTGCTTGTCGCGCGCCTCTCGTTCTCCGGCGAGCTTGCGTACGAGGTGCATTGCGGCGCCCGCGACGGGCTGGCGGTCTGGGAAGCGATCCACGATGCCGGCCAGCCGTTCGGGCTGATCGCCTACGGCACCGAGGCGTTGGGCACGCTGCGGATCGAGAAGGGCCACGTCTCCGGCCCCGAGCTCGATGGCCGGACGACGCTCGCCGATCTCGGCCTGGGGCGGATGGCGTCGTCGAAGAAGGCGTTCGTCGGCAAGGCGCTGATGGACCGGCCGGCGATGACCGCCACCGACCGCAAGGTCATGGTCGGGCTGCGGCCGCTCGACGACCGGCCGCTGCGGACCGGCGCGCACGTGATCAGCGAGACCATGCCGGAGGGCGTCACCAGCCTCGGCCACGTGACCTCGCCCACCTATTCCCCGGCGCTCGGCCATCACATCGCGCTGGCACTGGTGTCCGGCGGCGGCCGGACGGGCGAGCGGCTGACGGTGGTCGACCCGATCCGCGGCGGCGATCCCGTCGCCGTCGAGGTCATCTCGCCGCATTTCTTCGACCCTGAGGGAGAACGCCTCCATGGCTGATCCGAGAGATCCGTTCGGCGGACACCTGGATGCCGGCCGCAGCGGCGGGCGACGGACCGCGGCGCCGATCACCATCGCCCCCATCGTCGGGACCGCGTCGGCGCAGGTGCAGGCATGGCCCGGCAGGCGGGCGGAACTCGCCACCGCGCTGGCGCCCGTCGGCATCCACCTTCCCGAGGGTCAGTCCTTCACCGAGAGCGGCGGCCGGCTGTGCGGGCGCATCGCGCCGGGGCGCTACCTGGTGCTTTCGGACGACACCGTGGCCGATGTCGCCGCGGCGGTGCCCGGCGCCGTCGGTGCGGTGGCCGACCTCTCCCATGCGCGGGCGGGCGTCCGGATCACCGGGCCGGCCGTCGAGGCGCTGATGGCGAAGGCGGCGGCGATCGACTTCTCGGTAGCGGCCTTTCCGCCCGGCCGCCTCGCCCAGACCTCGATCCACCACATGGGCTGCCTGGTGCTCCGGCGCGCCGACGACGTGTTCGACCTCTACGTGCTCACCAGTTTCGCCGTGTCGTTCGCCGACTGGCTGACGGATGCGGCCCGGGAGTTCGGCTGGACGACGGTGGCGCCGGCGGGATTGCCGGTGGGCGCGGCCGCCGAGGCGTGAGGCACGGGGCCGGCGGCGCACTCGGCATGCCGGTTGATCGCGGCCGCGAATCCGAAGCAGGATGACGGCCACCGCATCTCCGGGATCCGCGCCGACGTGACCGATTTTCCAACCGGCTTCGACCTCAAGGCGCTGCGGGTCTTCCTTGCCGTGGTGGAGGCGGGCGGCATGACGCCGGCCGCCCAGCGGCTGGGCATGACCCAGTCCGGCGTCTCCCAGACCATCGCCAGCCTGGAACAGGCGGTCGGCGCGACGCTGTTCGACCGGTCGCTCAGGCCGATCGCGCTGACCGGCGCCGGCACGCTGCTTTTCGAACGGGGACGCGCGCTGGTGAGCGAGGCCGGCGGGGCGCTGGCGGCGCTGCGCGGCGTGGCGGAACGGCCGCGCGATTGCACGACGCTCGCCATGGCGGAGAGCATGGCGGGCACCACGGGGCCGGCCCTGGTGCGCCGGCTGGCCGGCCTGTCGGAGCGCTGGCGGATCTGGTCGGGCATCTCGCCCGATCACCACGCGGCGCTGCTGTCGCGGGCGGTGGACTTCGTCGTCTCCGCCGGCGAGGAGCTGGACGGGCTCGACGGGGTGACCCGCCACGAGATCTGCACCGAGCCGTTCGTCGTGGTGCTGCCGAAGGGCGAGACGCTGCCGGCCAGCGGCTTCCCCGATCCGGCGCGGCTGCCGTTCATCCGCTACACGCTGCGCTCGTCCATTGGTCGCCAGATCGAGCGGCAGGTGAGCCGGCTTGGCCTCGACCTGCCGAACCGGACGGAGTTCGACACCGCGACGGGGCAGCTTTCGGCGGTGGCCGACGGGATGGGGTGGTCGCTGACGACGCCGCTCTGCCTCGCCCAGGAGGCCTACCGGCTGGAACGGCTGGAGGTGGCGGAGATGCCGCGCGGCACGTTCACCCGCACCATGGCGCTGTTCGGGCGCTCCGACGATCCCGGCGACCTCGCCGGACGGATCGCGGAGGAGCTGCGGCGCATCCTGGGTGACACGGTGCGGCCGTCGCTGGCGGCCGCCCTGCCCTGGACCGGCAAGCTGTTCTCGATCGCGTCGGATCGATAGAGGCCGGAACTGGTCCGGCGGTCAGCGGCGCTGCGATCCCGCGTCGGTGCGCCCGTCGTGGCCGGCCGGGGCGGCGGCCTTGTCGTCGGCCGTCTGGCGGGCGCGTTCCATCAGCGCCGTGATCTCCTGGCCCAAGTCCCAATCCGCACCCATGACATCCTCCACCGGCTTGCCCCTCGGGTCGTCCCCGTCCGATCGCTGCGATCGGACGTTAACCATGCAGGTCTGATGCCAGACTTGCGACGGTCCCGAGGTGCGTCCGAGCCCCGTCCCGGCAGCGCGCCGTCGAAGCATCGGGATGACAGTGCAACTTCGTGCCGGACGGTACCGTGACGGCCGTCACGGAATGGCGGATCCAACCGGCAATCGGGGAAGACCAAGGGCCCAAGCCGGCCGGGTATGCCACCCGGCCGGCTCTATTGGAGGAGAGCGCTTAAGACCCGGCGGTCAGAAGCCGACGGCCTGGCCGTCCTTGCGGTGGTCGGAGCCGGCGACGTAGCCGGAGGCGAGGCGCCGGATCGCCTGGGCGCCGCCGAAGCCGAAGGCCTCGCCCGGCGCGTCGAAGGTGACCTCGTGGCCGAGCGCCTCCAGGCCCGAAAGCGCCTCTTTGCCGATGTCCGGCTCGATGGCGACCCGCTTGGCGTCCAGCACGCGCCAGCGCGGCGCGTCGATGGCCGTCTGCGGGTCCTGGCCGAACTTCTCCATCCGCAGCACCATCTGGACGTGGCCCTGGGCCTGGATCGGCCCGCCCATGACGCCGAACGAGGTCAGCGGTGCGCCGTCCTTCATGATGAAGCCCGGGATGATGGTGTGGAACGGCTTCTTGCCGGGGGCGACCTGGTTGGGATGGCCCTCGGCGAGGCTGAAGCCCGCGCCGCGGTTCTGCAGGCTGATGCCGGTGCCGGGCACCACGACGCCCGAGCCGAAGCCGGCGTAGTTGGACTGGATGAACGACACCATCATGCCGTCGGAATCGGCGGCGGAGATGTAGACCGTGCCGCCGTCCTGGGGCTTGCCGGGATCGAAGGTCTGCGCCTTGCCCGGATCGATGAGTTTGGCGCGCCCCGCAAGATAGGTCTTGTCGAGAAGGTCGGAGGCCGAGACGGCCTTCATGTGCGCCGGATCGGCGACATAGGCCGCGAGGTCGGCGAGCGCCAGCTTCATCGCTTCGATCTGGAAATGCAGCGACTGGGCGCTGTCCGGCTCGGAGCCGAGATCGAGGGTGTCGAGGATGCCGAGCGCCATCAGCGCGGCGATGCCCTGCCCGTTCGGCGGGATCTCCTCGAGCGACACGCCGAACGCGTCCATGCCGATGGTTCCCACCCATTCGGCGTTGTAGCCGGCGAGGTCGGCCTCGGTCATGGCGCCGCCGCAGCTGGCGGAATGGGCGGCGATCTTGCCGGCCAGCTCGCCGCGATAGAACGCCTCGCCGCCGCTGCCGGCGATCAGCTCCAGCGAGCGCGCGAGATCGGGCGCCTGGAACAGCTCGCCCGCCTCCGGGGCGCGACCGCCGGGCATGAACATCTCGGCGAAGCCGGGCTGGCTCGCGAGTTCGCGCGCGCCGAGGCCCCAGAGCTTGCCGATGATCGGCGTGACCACGAAGCCGTCGCGCGCATAGCGGATGGCGGGTTCAAAGAGGTCGGCGAAATCGAGCCGCCCGAACTTCTGCGACAACGAGGCCCACGCCGAGACGGCGCCCGGCACGGTGACGGCTTCCCAGCCGCGGAAGTGCATCGTGTTGCGACCGGCGAATCGCTCCGGCGTCCACCCGGCCGGCGCCGGGCCCGACGCGTTGAGCCCGTGCAGCTCCGAACCGTCCCACAGAATCGCGAAGGCGTCGCTGCCCAGACCGTTGCCGGTCGGCTCCACGACGGTCAGCGTGATGGCGGCGGCGAGCGCCGCATCGACGGCGTTTCCGCCCTTCGCGAGCATCGACAGACCGGCCTGGGCGGCCAGCGGCTGGGAGGTGGCAACGACGTTTCCGGCGAAGACCGGAGACCTCCGCGAGGGGTAGCGGGCGGTCGGATCAAAGTGCATCAAACATTCTCCTCAATTCGGCTGGGCGCACTTTGATATGTGATGCGCGGCTGCGCCACCCCTTCTTGTTCTGGCCTCGAAAGGCCGAAAATCTCGCAGATCACGTTGACAACACCTGCCAGATGCTTAGGTAAGCATGTGACCAACCAGCCGCAGGTCACTTTTCCCGACGTTTTCTTTGACCAAGCGGCAGAAAGTGGCATTACCCACCCACATGAGTTTTGAAACGCTCGGACTGAGCGAAAAAGTGCTGAGCGCCGTTCTCGCGGCCGGCTACACCGAACCGACGCCCATCCAGGCCGGTGCGATTCCGCACGTGCTGGAACGGCGCGACGTTCTCGGACTGGCGCAGACGGGCACCGGCAAGACCGCGTCCTTCGTGCTGCCCATGCTGACGCTCCTTGAAAAGGGACGCGCCCGGGCGCGCATGCCGCGCACGCTGATCCTGGAACCGACCCGCGAGCTCGCGGCCCAGGTCGAAGAGAACTTTTCGCGCTATGGCGTAAATCACAAGATCAACATCGCGCTGCTGATCGGTGGTGTTTCCTTCGAGGAACAGAACCGCAAGCTGGCGCGCGGCGTCGACGTGCTGATCGCGACGCCGGGCCGGCTGCTCGACCATTCCGAGCGCGGCAAGCTGCTGATGCAGGGCATCGAGATCCTCGTCATCGACGAGGCCGACCGGATGCTCGACATGGGCTTCATCCCGGACATCGAGCGGATCTGCAAGCTGCTGCCGCCGACGCGCCAGACGCTGTTCTTCTCGGCGACCATGCCGAAGGAGATCCAGCATCTCGTCGACAAGTTCCTGACGAACCCGGCCCGCGTCGAAGTGTCCGCGCCGTCCTCGACCGCCGAGAACGTGACGCAGACCCTGGTCGCCTCCCGCGATGATCCGAAGGACAAGCGCGCCGCGCTTCGCCGTCTGATCGAGGACGCGAAGGACCTGACCAACGCGATCATCTTCTGCAACCGCAAGCGCGACGTGGGCGTCGTGGCCCGCTCGCTGGAGCGCCACGGCCTCAACGCCGGCGCGCTGCACGGTGATATGGACCAGCGCTCCCGCACCAACATGCTCGATGGCTTCCGCAAGAACACGCTGACCTATCTGGTGGCCAGCGACGTGGCGGCCCGCGGCCTCGACATTCCGGCGGTGAGCCACGTCTTCAACTACGACGTTCCGCACAGCCCGGAAGACTACGTCCACCGCATCGGCCGCACGGGCCGCGCCGGCCGCGCCGGAACGACCCAGATGATCGTGACGCCGGGCGACAAGCGCGCCGTCGACAACATCGAAAAGCTGATCGGCAAGAAGATTCCCTGGGAAGGCGATGCGCCGGCCGCTCCGGCAGCCGACGACGACGCTCCGGCGTCGCGCGGCACTTCGGGCCGCCGCCGCGGGTCTTCCAGCCGTCGCGGCCGGGATGGCGACGCCAAGCCGGCACAGGCCGAGGCTGCCGAGACCGCCGAGGCGAAACCCGCCGAGACGACGACCGAACCTGCCGCCGACACCAAGTCCGAAGCGAAGCCGGAGGCCGCTCCGCGGTCGCGGCGTCGCTCGCGCGGCGGATCTTCCGGATCCTCGGGATCGTCGGAGGCCGCTCCCCAGAAGGAGCAGGCCGCCGCTCCGACCCCGCCGGCACCTGCTGCCGCTGCCCCTGCGCCGGCGGCACCCGCCGCGCGCAGCGCCCCGGCTCCCCGGGACACCTCGCGGGATCGCTCCTCCCAGCAGCAGCGCGGCGGCGGACGCCGGTCGCGCCAGGAGAGCGAGCCGGTGTTCGGCGAGAGCGAGTTCGTGCCCGCCTTCCTGCTCCGGCCCGTGCGCCCGAGCCCGGCACCCCTGCCGTCCACCGACGAAGAGGACGGCGGCGAGGAAGACAACACCTCGGACACGCTGGTGGACTGAGGGCCGAAGGGCTCTCACTCCCCTTTTCCGCTCGCAGAGTCCCGCCGGTTAACCCGCGGTTAACCGAGATTTAGGACAGTTCCCCAGGACCGTCGCACGGCGTTGAGCCGTTCGACCGCGTGATGGGGAACTCGAGTTGATCAACGCCGCCACCGATACGTCGATCTCGCTCGCCCGGATGGCCATCCAGGAAGCGCACCGGCGCGGCTTCTCGGTCGATGCCGACACCTTCCGCGTCTGGTTCGCCTACGTCACCCAGGAAGACCCGGTCGTCACCGGCTACATCGACCGGATGGACGGCCGCGGCCAGGACATCACCCGCGACGACATCGACCGGCTGCTGATGCTGCTTCCCGCGGAGCCGCCGGCGGCGGCGCGGATGGCGGCCGAGCCGGCCCCTGAACCCGGCCGCAGCGCCGTCGCGCCCGCCATGGCTGCCGCCACCCGGGGCGCCGTCTCCGACGCCCTCCACGGCCTTCCCCGCGCCCCAGAGAACCTGTCCGACGCTCGCCGGACGGCTCCCGATGCCGCGCCCCCCGTCTCCCCCATCCGTCTGTCGCGTCCGGCCGCGCCCCATTCCCCTGCCGACGGGCGTTTCGCGCAGCCCCGCCCGCGCCCCGTCGAGACGGCGCCCGAGGCTCCGTCCGTCCGCGCAACCCCCTTCGACAAGCTCTCCGAGCTGCCGAACCGCCATGCCTTCTCCAAGGACGTGCGACGCCGCTGGCTGCACCCGGACGCCAAGAAGGGCCCGCAGACCATCTTCCTGTCGTCGTGCCGCCGGCCCGGCGAGGCGAAGGCGGAGAACGACCTGCTGATTTCGCCGATGCAGGCGGTGATGCTGGTGGCGCTGACGCGGGTGTTCGAGAAGCTCGGCCCCGTCTACCGCTACGATGCCCAGACCATCGGGCTGATCCTGTCGGGCGTGACGCTGCGCCAGACGGTCTCCATCGCCGAGGCGGTGCGCCGCAGCCTGGAGGCCAAGAAGGACCTGGCGGAGATGCACGGCAACGCGAAGGTCATCTTCGCGTCCGCCGCCGTCTCGCTGATGGCGGACGAGGATCCTGCGAAGGCCATCGCGCTTGCCGACCGCTGCCTTACCGTCGCCGCGCGCAGCGGCGAGAGCCGGGTCGTCTGCGAGACCGATCCGGAGATGCTGCCGCCGGCCGATCCCGCCCGCGCCAACCGGCCCATCGAGGATCAGTACGCGCGGATCCGCACACTTCTCAACGTGCGCTGATGTCTTAGCCTGCCACCGCTGAATAATGCGGGGCAAACGTCGGCGCATGGCAGGTCCAAGCGCCATGATCGGCCGGCCGGTGAACTTACGATCTCTCGGGAGCCTTGATAATCTGCTGACCGCGGAACTATGCTGCCAAAGGATTTGCTTTGGTGGGCGGTGATGAAAATTCTTCTGACTGCACTCGTGTTCCTATTTCTTGTTCCGTCAGCGCAGGCTGGAACGATGCGGTACGGGCCGGTTAGCCTTGAACATACGATCGCGGAAACAGCCAGAAATCTAAGTGAATGGTTCAATTTCAAATGCGTGGAACGTGAGTATTCGAAGACATCGGCTCACTTTACATGCTACGATCAAGCAAAAGCGAAACGCATGGGCCGTGACACCCCGGCTGTCACAATGGTTCGTGGTGTAATCCGTATCGACTGTCGCGTCTTTGAAGATGTTGAAGACTGGTGCGACGAAACCGCAGACTCAATCGAGACTGGCCTGGCACAGGCGGGACGCAAGCCTAAACGAGTTCATCATAGTGAACTTCGAAACGGCCACTTCGTCAGCGGAAAGAATATTGTTCGCTGCATGTATGTAGACGGCGATGATGCATTATGTATTGTTCGGCCTGAGAAGGCACTGACAGAAAATCACCACTATATATATTTGCTTGAGGATTAAGATGCGGTCCATCCTGGAGACTCCCGGGCTGGACCCACAGATCATCCCGGCTGGAAAATCCCGCACCTCTACTGGGATTCACGAAACCAGCGCGCGACTGCCAGCCGACCGCCGGGCCCTCCGAGCGGAGGCTGCGAGCAGAGCGATCCCGGCGGGGGCGCTCAGGATATTCGCCTGCTCTTTCGGGGCTTACGGGGCGGGCTCTTCGCCGCCGAGCGGTGGGCAGCGCCGAGCGCCAGCTCCGCCCATTCCCGCAGGGCGTCCGGATCGTCGACCGCCTCTTCCGGCAACCGCCAGAACGACAGGCTGACCGACTTGCCCTTGCGGTCGTAATCGAACGGGGCCGAGCCCGCCGCCTCGAAGCGCGGCACGGTTTCGGCATCCGCCTTCAGATAGACGACGCCGCCGGCGACGAGCGCGATCATCAGGTCGCCGAAGCGCACCCCCTGCCCGCCGAACATGCGGCGGACGGTGACCGGCCCGAACGGGGCGAAAAGATCTTCCAGATAATCCTGATCGAGCAACGGGCGATCCTGCGCTCACGCGGCCGGCGTCTCCGGGTGTTACCGGATGATGCCAGCGGTCACACCGCGGCGCCAGCGCGCGCTACTGGGACAGCGTGATGCCCATGTCCCAGAACTCCGCCTCCAGCCGGGTGGCCTGGCGGAAGATGTCGACGAGGTCGGGCCAGCGGGCCTCGGTGAGCCGGTCCCGGGCGAGCTTGTCGAGGGCGGCCCGGGCCTCGCCGGCGGCCGCCTGGAAGGCAGCTCCGGAGTATTCCGCCACCCATTCCCGGTACGGGTTGGCCGAGCCGAGCGCGCCGGGCACCTCGGAGAGATTGGCGCCGATCTCGGCGTAGCCGAGCATGCAGGGGGAAAGTGCCGTGTAGAGATCGAGGAGATCGCCGCGCTGGCCGGTGTCGAGCACGAAGCGCGTGTAGGCGACGGTGGCGCGGGCCTCGACGGCCTCGGCCAGATCGTCGCGCGTCAGGCCCCAGCGGGCCGACATGCGCACGTGCAGGTCCATCTCCGTCTCGACGATGGCGGAAACACCGCGGGCGGCGGTGCGCAATTCGTCCAGCGTGGTCGCCTTGTAGGCGGCCAACGCATAGGCGCGCGCGAACTGGATGAGGAACAGGTAGTCCTGGACGAGGTAGTGCTTGAAGGCGCCCTCGTCGAGCTCGCCGGAGCCAAGGCCTTCCACGAACGGGTGGCCAACATAGGCCGCCCATTCATCGGCCGCCTCGTCCTTCAGGCGGTCGAAGACGTCCATGGGATCAGGCGTCTTCGAGCGTGGCCGGCTTCAGCTCGACGGATTCGCCGCAGCCGCAGGCCGACACCTGGTTGGGGTTCTCGAACACGAAGCCCGCCTGCAGCTTGTCGACCTTGAAATCCATGCGGGTGCCGAGCAGGAACAGCACCGCCGACGGATCGACGAAGACGCGCACGCCCTTGTCCTCGACGCAGTCGTCGGAGGGCTTGGCCTCCTCGACGTACTCCATCGTGTATTCCATGCCGGCGCAGCCGCCCTTCTTGACGCCAATGCGCAGCCCGGCGACGGGCTTGTCGGCGTTGCCCATGATCTCGCGCACGCGCTCGGCGGCGGCGTCGGTCAGGGTGATCACCTGCGGCTTCGGTCTTGCTACGGCCATGACTTCACTCTCCAGCAAACCCAACTCGTCTGCCCGGAACTATCCAAAGAAGTCGAGCGCGACGCGCGCCTCGTCGGACATCCGGCTCATATCCCACGGCGGATCGAAGACCATCTTCACCCGCACGTCGCCGACGCCCTCGACGGTGGACACGGCGTTCTCCACCCAGCCGGGCATTTCGCCCGCCACCGGGCAACCGGGCGCCGTCAGCGTCATGTCGATGTCGACGGTGCGACTGTCGTCGATGTCGATCCTGTATATAAGACCGAGTTCGTAGATATCGACCGGTATTTCCGGATCATAGACCGTCTTTAGAGACGCTATAATGTCGTCGGTCAGCCGGTCGAGTTCTTCCGCCGGGATGGTCGAGACCTGCCCGTTTTCGGACGTTACGTCGTCCACGGCCGCATCCGGAGCGGAATCGAGCGTCGTTTCATTCATTCCGGCTCTCCTCACACAAAGAATCTATGGGCTTTCTCGATGCCGTCCGCAAGGCGGTCGACTTCCTCGAGCGTATTGTAGAGCCCGAATGATGCCCGGCACGTGGCGGTGACGCCGAATTGCGCGAGCAGCGGCTCGGCGCAATGGGTGCCGGCGCGGACCGCGATGCCCTCCCGGTCGAGGATGGTGGCCACGTCGTGGGCGTGGGCGCCGTCCATGTCGAACGAGAAGATCGCGCCCTTGTCGGCGGCGTTGCCGTAGAGCCGGATCATGTTCATGCCCTGCAGGCGCTCTTGGGCGTAGGCCGTCAGCGCGCGCTCATGGGCGGCGATGCGGTCGCGGCCCAGCGCCTGCATGTACTCCAGCGCGGCACCGAGCCCGATCGCCTGGACGATCGGCGGCGTGCCCGCCTCGAACTTGTTGGGCAGGTCGCCGTAGGTGATCGTGTCGCGCGACACGCTGCCGATCATCTCGCCGCCGCCCATGTAGGGCGGCATGGCTTCCAGGTGCTCGCGCTTGGCGTAGAGCACGCCGATGCCGGTCGGCCCGTAGAGCTTGTGGCCGGTCATCACGTAGAAGTCGCAGCCGAGGTCCTGCACGTCGACCGGCATGTGGACGGCGGCCTGGCTGCCGTCGACCAGCACCGGGATGCCGCGCGCGTGGGCGATCTCCACCACCTGCTTGATGGGCACGACGGTGCCCAGCACGTTCGACATGTGCGTGATGGCGACGATCTTCGTGCGGTCGGTGAGCGCGCGCTCGAAGGCTTCCAGGTCGAACGACCCGTCATCGCGCACGTCCACCCACTTCAGCACCACGCCGTTGCGCTCGCGGTGGAAGTGCCACGGAACGATGTTGGAGTGGTGCTCCATGATGGAGAGCACCACCTCGTCGCCTTCGCCAAGCACCATGCCGCCGAAGCTGGAGGCGACCAGGTTGATCGCCTCGGTGGTCGAGCGGGTGAAGATCACCTCCTCGCTCGACGGCGCGTTCAGGAACGCGGTGACGATGGCGCGGGCGCCCTCGTAGGCCTCGGTCGAGGCGTTGGCGAGGGTGTGCAGGCCGCGATGGACGTTGGCGTAGTCTTCCGCGTAGGCGCGCTGGATGCGGTCCAGCACGGCGGTCGGCTTCTGGGCCGAGGCGCCGTTGTCCAGGTAGACGAGCGGCTTGCCGTGGATGGTCCGCGACAGGATCGGGAAATCCCGGCGCACCGCCTCCACGTCGTAGGGGGCGGCCGCCTGGCCGGCGATGTCGAGGGCGTCGCTCATGGCTTCCTCATCCCGTCGCCAGGGCGGCACGCATGCGCGCCGACAGGATCTCGGTGAACTCCGCGTCGCCGAGCGTCTCGATCGTGCCCATCAGGAACGATTCGATCAGCAGCCGCTCGGCGAGACGCCGCGGGATGCCGCGCGAGCGCAGGTAGAACAGCGCCTCCTCGTCGATCTGACCGGACGTCGCGCCGTGGGCGCACTGGACGTCGTCGGCGTAGATCTCGAGTTCCGGCTTGTTCACCACCTCCGAGCCCTCGCTGAGGAGGAGCGCGTTGGACATCATCCGCGCATCGGTCTTCTGGGCGTATTTCCAGACGTTGATGCGGCCCTGGACGATTGCCTGCGCGGTGTCGTCGACGACGGTGCGGAAACGCTCCTGGCTGACGCCGTTCGGCACCTTGTGGTCGATCACGAGGGTGTTGTCGGCGTGCTGCTCGCCGCGCACGAAGGTGGAGGCGTCGAACGAGGCCTCGACGTTCTCGCCGTCGATGCGGGCGAACACCTGCGATCGGGCAAGCCTCGCGCCCAGCGTCACCGTCAGGTGGGCGATGCGGGCGTCGGCGCCGATCGCGGTGGTCATCGTGCCGATGTGGGTGGCGGCCAGCGGCTCGGCCTGCAGCTTCGCCCAGACCACCGAGGCCTTGGGGGCCACGTCCAGCTCGATCGCCGCGTTGGTGGTGTGCGCCACCGGCCCGACCGCCTCGTGGCGCTCCAGGATGCGCACGGAGGCGCCCTCGCCCACGAAGACCGCGTGGCGCGGCATGGTGGTGAGCGCGGTCTCGCCGGCGATGACGTGGAGGATCTCGACCGGCCGCGCCACGGTGGCACCGGCCGCGACCGTGATCACCACGCCGCCGTCGAACAGCGCCGTGTTGAGCGCCAGCATCGGATCGTCGACGTCGGCGGCGAGTGCGCCGAGCTTCGACAGGATCGGATCGCCGTCGGCGAACAGCTCGGAGAAGCCCTGCACGGTGACCGCGCCGTCGAGACCGTCGAGGTCGGACAGGCCCCGCTCGAAGCGGCCGTTGACGATGGCGATGCGCGCCGGCGCGAAGCCGCCTTCCAGGGCGGGCACGGCGCCAAGCGCGGCAGCGGCCGCCTCGGGCGCTGCCGGACCGGCGGCGGTCGGCAGCGTCCGCAGCGTCGCGCGCAGGTCGGTGTACTTGTAGGCCTCGATGCGGCGGTGCGGCAGGCCCTGGCCGCTGAAGCGGCCGAACGCCTCGGCGCGCATGTCGCCGACCGGGCCCTCGCCGGCCCGCTCGCCCTCGCCGGCGGCGAACCACTCGGCGAGCGCCGTCTCGGCCGGGGTGCGCTTGATCTCGGGGGTCTGTGCCATGTCAGCCTCCCTCACGCGGCCTCGACATAGTCGGCGTAGCCGCGCGCTTCGAGCTCGAGCGCCAGCTCCTTGCCGCCGGTCTTCACGATGCGGCCACCGGCGAGCACGTGCACCACGTCAGGCACGATGTGCTCAAGAAGCCGCTGGTAGTGGGTGATGACGATGAACGAGCGCTCGGGCGAGCGCAGCGCGTTGACGCCGTCGGCGACGATCTTCAGGGCGTCGATGTCGAGGCCGGAGTCGGTCTCGTCGAGGACGGCCAGCTTCGGATCGAGCACCGCCATCTGGAGGATCTCGTTGCGCTTCTTCTCGCCGCCGGAGAAGCCGACGTTGACGGGCCGGCGCAGCATCTCCTGGCTGATGGCGAGCTTGTCGGCCGCCGCCTTCACCCGCTTCATGAAGTCCGGCGTCGACAGGTTCGGCTCGCCGCGCTCCTTGCGCTGGGAGTTCAGCGCGGTCTTCAGGAACGTCATGTTGGCGACGCCCGGAACCTCGATCGGGTACTGGAAAGCCAGGAACACGCCGGCCGCGGCGCGCTCCTCCGGTTCCATCTCCAGCAGGTCGACGCCGTTGAAGCGGACCGTGCCCTCGGTGATCTCGTAGTTTTCGCGCCCCGCCAGCACGTGGGAGAGCGTCGACTTGCCGGAGCCGTTCGGGCCCATGATGGCGTGCACCTGGCCGGCGCCGATGTCCAGGTCGATCCCCTTCAGGATCTCGCGGTCCTCGACCCTCACGTGCAGGTTCTTGATCTCGAGCATGTTCGTCATCGTCTCAATGTCCGTCTGTTGCGTCGGGACCGTCGGCCGGCTCGCGCGTTCTGTCGCGGAGCGGCGCCGGGCCGGTTTCATGTTCGTTCGGGCGCCAGGCCCAGTCTCCGTCGGTTCTGGCGCGGGCAAGTCCCAGGAAGCCAAGGGTCCAGATGACCACGAAGCCGAGGTAGATGGCCGTGGCGGCGACCGCCGGGCCGGTGTTGGCTTCCGTCAAGGCAGCGATGAAGCCGAGCGTGGCGACGAACAGGACAGCCAGGTAGATCCCGATGGCCGCCCATCCCCGCCAGTCGACAGGCACGGCGCCGTATCCCCGCGTCTTCGGCCTGAACCAGAAGTGCGCGTCCATGCTGGGATCAGCCCACGGACCCTTCCAGGCTGACCCCGATGAGTTTCTGCGCCTCCACGGCGAACTCCATCGGAAGCTGCTGGATCACGTCCTTGACGAAGCCGTTGACGATCAGCGCGACCGCTTCCTCCGCCCCGATGCCGCGCGAGCGGCAGTAGAACAGCTGGTCGTCGGAGATCTTCGAGGTGGTGGCCTCGTGCTCGAACTGCGCCGAGGGGGTCTTCGCCTCGATGTAGGGCACCGTATGCGCGCCGCACTGGTCGCCGATCAGCAGCGAGTCGCACTGGGTGAAATTGCGCGCGTTGGTGGCCCGCCGGTGGGCCTGGACGAGACCGCGGTAGGTGTTCTCGGATTTGCCGGCGGCGATGCCCTTGGAGATGATGCGGCTCGACGTGTTCCGGCCGAGATGGATCATCTTGGTGCCGGAATCGATCTGCTGGTGCCCGTTCGAGATGGCGATCGAGTAGAACTCGCCACGCGAATTGTCGCCACGCAGAATGCAGCTCGGGTACTTCCAGGTGATGGCCGAGCCGGTCTCCACCTGGGTCCACGAGATCTTCGAGTTCGCGCCGCGGCAGTCGCCGCGCTTGGTCACGAAGTTGTAGATCCCGCCCTTGCCGTCCATGTCGCCCGGGTACCAGTTCTGCACCGTCGAGTACTTGATCTCGGCGTCGTCGAGGGCGATCAGCTCGACCACGGCGGCATGCAGCTGGTTCTCGTCGCGCTGGGGGGCCGTGCAGCCTTCCAGGTAGGACACGTAGGAGCCCTTGTCGGCGATGATCAGCGTCCGCTCGAACTGGCCGGTGTTCTGCTCGTTGATGCGGAAATAGGTCGACAGCTCCATCGGGCAGCGCACGCCCGGCGGCACGTAGACGAAGGAGCCGTCGGTGAAGACCGCCGAGTTCATCGTCGCATAGAAGTTGTCGCTGACCGGCACCACGGTGCCGAGATACTGGCGGACCAGATCCGGGTGCTCGCGGACGGCCTCCGAGATCGAGCAGAAGATGACGCCCGCCTTGGCGAGCTCCTTCTTGAAGGTCGTCACCACCGACACGGAATCGAACACCGCGTCGACGGCGACGCGGCCCGACGGCGCGCTGAGGCCGTCCTCGTCGAGGGTGCTGGCCTCGCCCTGCTTGCGGACGCCGGCGAGAATCTCCTGCTCCTTGAGCGGAATGCCGAGCTTCTCGTAGGTGCGCAACAGCTCCGGATCGACCTCGTCCAGGCTCTTCGGCCCCGCCGCCGTGGAGGGCGCGGAATAATAATAAAGGTCCTGGAAGTCGATCTTCGGGTAGTGCACCCGCGCCCAGGTCGGCTCTTCAAGCGTCAGCCAACGCTTGTAGGCCTCCAGGCGCCACTGCAGCATCCACTCCGGCTCTCCCTTCTTCTGGGAGATGAAGGCGATGGTGCTTTCATCAAGGCCCTTAGGCGCCTTGTCGGACTCGATGTCCGTGATGAAGCCGTACTTGTACTTGTCCAGGTCGATCGACTGAACCTGGTCGATCGTTTCTTGCACTGCTGGCATCGGTCTCTCCATCCATGGCGGGTTCAAGGCCCGCTGGTTGTCGAAGACGATCTGAATGCGACGCCGGATTTTCCGGACGCCGCGCGAAACGGTGGCTGACGGTCTGCCACGCGGAAAGGAGCCGCTCGATCTCCGGATCGGAGGTCGAAGGGCCCAAGCTGACCCGGATCGCGCCCGCCGCTGTCTCGGCCGGCACGCCCATGGCGCCGAGGACATGGGAGGCGGAGACCTTGCCCGACGAACAAGCCGATCCGGAGGACACGGCAACGCCGGCAAGATCAAGCGCGATCACGGCCGTCTCCGCGCTCACTCCGAGCACCGAGAAGGCCGACGTGTTGGGCAGCCGGGCGACATTCGCGCCGAAAACCGTCACACCGGGGGAGATAAGCATGAGCGACCGCTCAAACCAGTCCCTTTGGGCCGAAACGCGCGATTGTGAGGCGAGATCGTCGATCGCCCCGCGCGCCGCGGCCCCGAAACCGGCAATGGCCGGCGGATTCTCCGTGCCGGCACGCGACCGGCCTTCCTGACCGCCGCCGGTGATGAGCGGCGCGATGGCGAGGCCGGGACGCCGCACGACGGCGCCGGCCCCGCGCGGACCACCGATCTTGTGGGCCGACAGCGTGAGGACGTCGGCGCCGAGCGCGTCCAGCGACAGCGGCAGCCGCCCGGCCGCCTGGACCGCGTCGACATGCAGCAGGCCACCGGCGGCGCGCACGATGCGGGCGGCCTCGGCCACAGGCTGGATCACGCCGGTCTCGTTGTTGGCCGCCATGAGGGAGACCAGCATCGGGCCCTCGCCCTCGCCGAGCATCCGCTCCAGCGCGATGAGATCGATCACCCCGTCGGCATCGACGGGCACGACGGAGGCCGCGTCGGCGGAAAACCGGCCGCCGGCCATCACCGAGGGATGCTCCACCGCCGACACCAGCAGGCGCGTGAAACGGACCGGCCGGCCATCGACCTCCATGAGGGGTGACAGCGCGGTCTGGTTGGCCTCGGTGCCGCCGCTGGTGAAGGTGACCGCGGCCGGCGCGACGTCGCACAGCGCCGCGACGGAAGCGCGCGCCG
This sequence comes from Amorphus suaedae, assembly GCF_053629675.1. Classification (NCBI taxonomy): domain Bacteria; kingdom Pseudomonadati; phylum Pseudomonadota; class Alphaproteobacteria; order Hyphomicrobiales; family Amorphaceae; genus Amorphus; species Amorphus suaedae. The sequence goes on from NZ_JBRJIT010000001.1 coordinate 1,406,502, forward strand.
TTTCGATCAGCCGGCGCGCGGCCCGACCCTCGGTGTGGATCGACGACGGGTTGCCGACGAGCGACAGGGCGTCGACGACCGCGTCGCGCGCGGCTGCCGTCAACGGCGCGCCCGCGTTCCAGTCGAAGAAGACCCGGCTCTTCGCCGTCGTCGCCATCTCAACCCCGATCGATTCCGGAAAAATCTTGCAATGGGCGGCCTGGCTGTGGATAACCCGCCCACTCCGTCGCCATCCGAATACCACGCGGTGCGTTCCGCGCGGCGCGCTATCGGTTTCGAACGGTTCCAGATTATCTTAGTGTAGGAAGGTGACCCTTGCCGTCAAGATTTTCATGTCTTGCGACGACCCCGGTGCCGGCCTTCCCCCGCAACAGTCTCCTAAAGGATTCGATCCGATGCCCGAAGTGATCTTCGCAGGCCCGGCTGGCCGCCTCGAGGGCCGCTTCCAGCCTGGTAAAAACCGCAACGCGCCGATCGGGATCGTGCTTCATCCGCACTCGCAGTTCGGCGGGACGATGAACAACCAGATCGTCTACAACCTCTTCTACATGTTCCAGAAGCGCGGGTTTGCCGTGCTGCGGTTCAATTTCCGCGGCGTCGGCCGCAGCCAGGGCGCCTTCGACCACGGCTCGGGCGAGCTGTCCGATGCCGCCGCCGCCCTCGACTGGGTGCAGACCATCCATCCGGATGCCCGCGCATGCTGGATCGCCGGCTTCTCGTTCGGCGCCTGGATCGGCATGCAGCTCCTGATGCGCCGCCCGGAGGTCGAGGGCTTCATCTCGGTGGCCCCGCAGCCGAACCTCTACGACTTCTCGTTCCTGGCGCCCTGCCCGTCGTCCGGCCTGATCATTCACGGCGACGCCGACAAGGTGGTGCCGATGAAGGACACCCAGACGCTGGTCGACAAGCTGAAGACCCAGAAGGGCATCGTCATCGATCAGCAGATCGTGCCGGGCGCGAACCACTTCTTCGAAGACAAGATCGACATCCTGATGGACCACTGCAGCGGCTATCTGGACAAGCGGCTGACCGACGAAGGCCACATGTAAGCGCCTTCGCGTTAAGTCCTCGCGATCACGGGCGGGCGAGCACGCCGCCCGTGATCGGCGCCGGCACGCCGGTGGTCTTCGGAAAGGTGATCGGCAGACGGTTCAGCGCCCGCACGGCGAGATAGCCGAACGCCTGCGCTTCCAGGAACGCCGCCGACCAGCCGAACGCGTCGGCACTTTGCGGCACCAGGCCGGTCGCCTGCTCCAGCGCCGCCATCAGGACCGGATTGCGCGCGCCGCCGCCGCCGATGATCAGGCTCTTCGGCGCCACCTCCAGCATCGCCAGTCCCCGCGCCACCGCGCCCGCCGTCACCGCCACCAGCGTGGCGGCCGCGTCCTCGGTCGACAGATGGTCGACGAGCGTGCGGTCGAAGTGGCTGCGGTCAAGGGACTTCGGTGCCGGCCGGTCGAAGTAGGAATCGTCGAGATAGGCACGCACCACCGCCTCGTCGATTTTGCCCGCCGCCGCCCGCGCGCCGCCCTCGTCCATCAGTTCCCCGTGCCGCGCCTCCATCAGGTCGTCCAGCAGCGCGTTGCCGGGACCCGTGTCGAAGGCGACGATATCGCCGCCGGGGCCGACACAGGTGACATTGGCGACACCGCCGATGTTGAGGACGGCGGCGGGGAGCGGCAAGCCCGCCTGCAGCACCAGCGCACGGTGAAAGACCGGAACCAGCGGAGCGCCCTCGCCGCCGGCCGCCACGTCCGCGGCGCGCAGATCGTAGACCACCGGAATGCCCAGCCCGCGGGCCATCGCCGCCCCTTCGCCGAGCTGGATGGTCATGCCACGCTCGGGCGCGTGCATCACCGTCTGGCCGTGGAAGCCGACGACGTCCGGCACGCGGTCGAGACCAGCGACGAAGGCCGCCACCGCCTCGGTCTGGGCGCGGGTGACCCAGGCCTCCGCCTCGGCGAGCGGCGCCGGCCGCGCCGTGCGGTCGTCGAGGCCGAGAGCCACCTCGTTGGCGCGCTTCAGAAGCTGTCGAAGCGCCACCGGATAGGGTGTGAATTCGGTCGGCCCGAGCACCACGGAGGCCTCACCGTCGGTCTCCACCAGCGCCAGATCGACACCATCCATGGACGTGCCGCTCATCAGCCCGACGGCGCGCATCACCCGACCGTCGCTCATTTCGACACTCAATCTCCACTCCGCATCTGGAATTTGTCGGCAAGGCTGGTAAACCGCGAGGCCAAAGGGGCGGTCCGGCCCCGACCGATACCACAGGATCCTCGTTCCATGACCGGCTTCAAGTCAGACTTTCTGGCGACGCTCTCCCAGCGCGGCTTCATTCATCAGGTCTCCGACGAGAGCGGCCTCGATGACCTGTTCCGCACCGAGACGGTAACCGCCTACGTCGGCTATGACGCCACCGCGACCAGCCTGCACATCGGCAACCTGATCTCCGCGACGATGCTCTACTGGATGCAGGAGACCGGGCACCGGCCGATCGCGCTGATGGGCGGCGGCACCTCGATGGTCGGCGATCCGTCGTTCCGCGACGAGCAGCGCGGGCTGCTGACGCCGGAGGCCATCGACACCAACATCGCCAGCATCAAGCGGATCTTCTCGCGCATCCTGCGCTTCGGCGAGGGGCCGTCGGACGCGCTGATGGTCAACAACGCCGACTGGCTGATGAAGCTGAACTACGTGGAGTTCCTGCGCGACGTCGGCCGGCACTTCTCGGTCAACCGGATGCTGTCGTTCGACAGCGTGAAGATCCGCCTCGACCGCGAGCAGTCGCTGTCGTTCCTCGAATTCAACTACATGATCATGCAGGGCTACGACTTCGTCGAGCTGAACAAGCGCTACGGCTGCCGGCTGCAGATGGGCGGCTCGGACCAGTGGGGCAACATCATCAACGGCGTCGATCTGGGCCACCGGATGGGCACGCCGCAGCTCTACGCGCTGACGACGCCGCTGCTCACCACCTCGTCGGGCGCCAAGATGGGCAAGACCGCCAACGGCGCCGTGTGGCTGAACGAGGACGTCTTCAGCGCCTACGACTTCTGGCAGTACTGGCGCAACACCGAGGACGCCGACGTCGGGCGCTTCCTAAAGATCTTCACGCGCCTGCCGCTCGACGAGATCGCCCGCCTGGAAGCGCTCGGCGGCGCGGAGATCAACGAGGCGAAGAAGATCCTGGCGACCGAGGCGACCGCCATCGTCCATGACCGCGACGCCGCCGACAAGGCAGCCGAGACGGCCCGCCAGACCTTCGAGGCCGGCACGCTGGCCGACGACCTGCCGACGGTGGCGGTGGCGATGGGCGAGCTGGAAGCCGGCATCGGCGTGCTGGAGGCCTTCCGCCGCGCCGGCCTGGCGGCCAGCAACGGCGAGGCTCGCCGGCTGGTGAAGGGTGGCGGCGCCCGGGTCAACGACCAGGTGGTCGACGACGAGCGTCGCGAACTCGGCGCCGGCGACCTCACCGGCGACGGCGTCATCAAGCTATCGCTCGGCCGCAAGAAGCACGTGCTGCTGAAGGCGGAGTGAGAGGGGCATCCCTTCCTGACGGGATGACACTGGCTCTGGAGCTGTGTCGCCCCGGCCCAGCCGGGAGCCATCCGTAGCGTCCCGGAGGCCTCAGTAGCGGTTGTTGCGGCCGTCGCCGGTCACCGGCCGATCGAAGGCGGGCACGCCGTCGGCGTCCTGCTGCTCGAAGATCCGGCGGAAGATGCCCGGCGTCACCGCAGACACCGGGTTGAACGAGAAGGACGGGCTCTTCAGCGGGCCGTCCAGGCGGAAGGTGACGCCAAACAGGCCGCCGTCCTTGCCGCCGCCGAGGATCTCGCCGAGCACCGGCACCCGCCCGAACAGGTTGTTGATGGCGTAGGCGGGGATGACCGTGCCGCTGATCTGCATGCGGTCGTTCTCCAGGTCGAGCACGCCGCCGGCGGTGCCGCCGATCGATGGGCCCTTCAGGACCGCGTCGGTGATCTCGACCCGGCCGCCGCTCTCGCGGAACGGCACCACGAGGTCGTCGAAGCCGCCGGTGGTGCGCGCCGCCTCCGGCCGCTGGAACGCCAGCGGACGCGGATCGGAGTTTGACCGCCCGTTGCCGCTGACCGTCTTGTTGATGAGGTCGGCGACGGCGGGATCGCCGGAGACCTCGAACCGTTTCACGTTGATGACACCGGTGGTCGGCCCGTCATTGTGCAGCGTCGCGTCCAGACTGCCCTCGCCGCCCACCAGACGCTGATAGATGCCGAGGAACTTCAGGACCCGGCCGGTGTCGCCGGTCGCCACCGAGAGCACCCTGCTGCCGCCCTTGCGGGGGGCGAGCGTCGCCGCGATGTCCTTTGAGCGGCCCCCGTTGCTCGATGCCGTCAGGTCGAGGGAGCCGAGCTTGTCGCCGTTCAGCCGCACGGTGCCGTTGAGGTCGGTCAGGTTGATGCCGCCGTTGCCCTGGACGGTGTCCAGCGCCACGCGCAGATTGAGCGGGCCGCTCATGCCCGAGGCGCCACCGCCGTCGCCGTCGGCCCGGTTCTTCAGCGAGGCCAGGAATCCGCGCCCGTCGAGCGAGCGGCCGGTGAGCGAGACGTCGTACCCGCCCTTCGCCGCCTGCTGCACCTTGAGCGTCGCCTGGTCGTCGGGCCGCAGCGCGAACCGGTCGAACACCGCGGAGGCCAGCTGGCCGTCCTCGATGCGCACCGCGCCGACGACATCCAGGCCGTCCGACGTGACCTTCAGGTCGTTGACCTCCACCGTCTTGTCGATCTCGACCAGCTCGAACGAGGCCTTGGCGGGCACGCCAGCCCCCTTGGTCCAGCCGAAGCCCGGCACGGTCAGCCGCGCATCCTTCAGGTCGGCGACGACGCGCCGCTTGCCGTCGGTGGAATCCACCACGCTGATCTCGATCGGGCCGCCGAGCAGCGACCCGAGGTCCCAGCCGCGCTTCTTACGCTCGGCCTCGGTGAGGACGAACGACACGTCGCCCGCCTGCCCCTGGTCGGCGCCGGAGAAGACCGCGGTGTAGTCGATGGTGGCGTTCACCCCATCGACGGTCGCCTTGCCCTTCAGGGTCGCCTGGGTCTGGTCGGCGACCACCGACAGGGTGGCGCCCTTCACCGTCTTGCCCTGGATGGGGACGGAGCTTGCCACATCGGTGAGTTGGGCCTCGAGCGCCCACTTCAGCGCGTCGGGCTGGATGGTGTCGCCGAGCGGTCCGACCGCGTCCACCCCGGCGGAGATCGTGCCGGTGAGGTCGCCGGGCGCAACGCCAAGCAGCTTCAGCGCATCGATGGGATCGAGGCTGGTCAGCGACGCCACCGCGGCGGCGGACCCCTCAAGCTGGGTGCGGATGGTGCCGATGGGCGGCTGCGCGATCACCGAGGGAATGTCGGCGTAGAATTCCTGGATCGAGATCGGCCCCCCTTCGGGCGGCTCGAGTGCAGCGGTGTTCGCATGGAGCGTCACGTGCTGGTTGGCCACCACCGCCGTGCCTGCCGCCCGGGTCATCGCCGGCAGTTCGCCGGGCAGCACCAGCGAGGCATCGCGGTAGGTGATGGCGATGTCGATGGTGCGGTCCATCGTGCTGTTGCTCTGCGGGTCGCCGTCCATGTCGAGCGGCAGCAGCGAGAACTCCATCTCCGCGGTTTCGATCTGCCCGCTGCGCACGTTCTCCACGATCCACTTGCGGGCCTCGTAGCCGAGGGTCACCGGCCACATCCGCAGGAGGGTCGCGGCCGACATCGGCGACAGGCTGAGCGCGGCGGCAAGGTTGGGACCACTGGGTCCGAAATCGAAGGAACCCGCGCCCATCATCGCGCCGGACGTCGAGCGCGCGACGAACTTGTCGAACGTGAGATAGCTGCGACTCGGGATGAGCGTGCCGGATACGGAGAGGACGGGGATGTCCAGCGGGGGGCCGTCGATGTCGTCGGGGGCTAGCCGGGCATTGTCGGCCGTGAGCTGGTACTGCCAGGTGTCGCTGCCGTCATTCGGCGGGGTGAAGATGCCCTTCCCCGTCAGGAGCGTCGAGCCGGCGACGATCTCGATCGGGTCGAGGGTGACCAGATCCGCAGCCGCGTCCCAGGTGGCCGCGATCAGCAGGCGATCGACCGTCCGCGGCGGGTCCCGGGCGATCTGGAACACCCCCTCGTCAACACCGATCTGGAACCGTGCCTTCTCCAGCTTGCCGTCGGTGGAGAACCAGGCGGCCAGCTCCGGCGACAGGCCAAAACCGGACTTGATGATCGGCAGGTTGAGAAGATCGGTGAGCCCGAGCCCCGTTCCGCCGGCAACCAGGCGCGAGCCGTCGGGATGGCTCGAGCGGTTCATGGTGTAGTGCCAGCCGCCGGATTCGGCGCGGCCCCGCACGTCGATCGCGACGTCGCCATCGGCCTCCGGACGCAGGGTGGCGTTGATCTCGGTGAAGATCCGGTCGGGCAGGCGCGCGTCGGGCACGGGGACGCGTATCTCCCCGTCGTCGATGCGGAACGTGTTCAGCCCGTAGGTGCGCGCGATCGTGGAGAGACGCGCCAGGCGCTGCTCGAGCTCCGGCAGGAAGGCGACGGGCAGCGGCGGACCGCGTTCAGCCGCCGCGCTTCCCGGCTCGTCCGGTCCGGCCGTCGGATAGTTGACGCTGAGCTTCGGCTTCTCGATCGCGATCGAATGGATTCGGATCTCGCCGGAAAACAGCGACTTCGTGGACACGTCGAAAACGGTGCTGGGGGCACTGAGCGTGCCGGCAGGCCCGCGCAGCACCACCTCGCGCACGAGGATCTCGAAGCCGCGGTTCTTCGCCCATGCGATCGATACGCCACCGACCTCGACGCGACCGTTCTTGCCCGCGAGGCTGGTGAGGATCGTCCGAACGGTGCGGTCGGCGACCGGAATATTGAGGGGCGCGGAGAGGATGCGGATGACGAGCGCCGTCAGGAGGACCAGCAGAACCACGCCCGCCAGCCCGGCCAAGCGAGCGGCCTTGCGCGGGCGAGAACGCCCGCGACAGAAGAGATGGGCATGGAAGAGCCGGTTCGGCCCGCGTCCTTGTCTCATGCTCGCTTCAGCCAAGCTCCAGGCGACGCGACCGGCGCGGCGCCTTGACCGGCGCCCCGTGGCAGGCAACACCCCTGCGTGGGGTGGCGCGGCCGTTCCCAGAACGCATCATTGGCAGGCCGGGGCCGATCCCCAGCCAGACACAACGAGGTCCACGAGATGAGCACGCTTTCCGAAGGCGATCCTGCACCGGATTTCAATCTCCCGACCGACGCATCCGGCACGGTTTCGCTGTCTTCGTTCGCCGGCAAACCGGTCGTTCTCTACTTCTACCCGAAAGACGACACGCCCGGCTGCACCAAAGAGGCCGTGACTTTTTCGGAGCTGATGCCGCGATTCGCGAAGCGCGGCATCCAGATCATCGGAGTGTCACCCGATTCCGTCGCCAGCCATATGAAGTTTCGCAACAAGCACGATCTCGGCGTGGCGCTGGGATCGGACGAAGACAAATCGGTATGTCAAAGCTATGGCGTCTGGGTGGAGAAATCCATGTACGGCAAGACGTACATGGGGGTGGAGCGGGCAACGTTCCTCATCGGACCCGACGGCAAGATCGCCCGCATCTGGCGCAAGGTGAAGGTGCCGGGCCACGCGGAAGCCGTGCTCGAGGCCGCCGAGGCACTGTGACCGACGGCCGGCCCGCGTCCACGACCCCGCCGCCGCCCGCATCGCTGGCGGCGGCGGCGCGCACCATCGTCGCCACCGCCGACCTCGACGCCAAGATCGCGTTGTCCCATCGCACGGCCACCCTGTGGTTCGCCCGCGAGATTTCGCTGCGCCTCCCGTCGCTCGACCCGCCGCCCCCCACACGTCCCGGCCGCCCGGCGGAACCACGCCTGCTCGCCCCGCGCGACATGCCGCGGCGATCGTCGGACAGCCGCAAGGGGCACATCGCCCTCTTGCATGCGATCGCCCACATCGAGCTCAACGCCGTCGATCTCGCGTGGGACATCGTCGGCCGCTTCGCCGGCGAGCGCGTGCCCCGCTCCTTCTTCGACGACTGGGTGACGGTCGGGCTGGAAGAGAGCATCCACTTCGGCCTGCTGCGCGACCGACTGGCCGAGCTCGGCGCACGCTACGGGGACCTGCCCGCCCACGACGGCCTGTGGCAGGCGGCCGAGGAGACCGGCGGCGACCTGACCGCGCGGCTCGCCATCGTGCCTTTGGTCCTCGAGGCCCGCGGCCTCGACGTCACCCCCTCGATGATCGCGAAGGCCGAAGCGCGCGGCGACACGGCCGACGCCGCCGTCTTGCGGCGGATCTACGAGGACGAGAAGAAGCACGTCTACTACGGCGCCAAGTGGTTCCGCTTCCTGTGCGACCGCGAACGCCGGCCGGCGGAGCCCACCTTCCACGCCCTGGTGCGCAAGCATTTCCGGAGCGCGCTGAAACCGCCGTTCAACGACCGCGCGCGGTCCCAGGCTGGCCTCACCCCCGGCTTCTACCGGCCGCTGGAAACGATCCGGACGTAAAAAGGGCGCCCTGCGGCGCCCTTTTCGATTCGGTCCATCCGATCCGGTCGGACGAAGGAGGCGCTACTCGACGTCCGCGATTTCCGCGGCGGTGTCGCCGTAGGCGCGCTGGGCGAGCGAGGCTTCCATGAAGGCGTTCAGGTCGCCGTCGAGCACGTCGGAGGGCGCGGTGCTCTCCACACCGGTCCGCAGATCCTTGACCAGCTGATAGGGCTGCAGGACGTAGGAGCGGATCTGGTGGCCCCAGCCGATGTCGGACTTCGACGCGGCCTCGGCCATGGCCTTTTCCTCGCGCTTCTTCAGCTCGGCCTCATAGAGGCGCGCGCGCAACATGTCCCAGGCGGTCGCCCGGTTCTGGTGCTGCGAGCGGCCGGTCTGGCAGGCCACCACGATGCCGGAGGGCGCGTGGGTGAGGCGCACGGCGGAGTCGGTGGTGTTGACGTGCTGGCCACCGGCGCCGGAGGAGCGGTAGGTGTCGACGCGCACATCGGCTTCGTTGATCTCGATCTCGATGGAATCGTCGATCACCGGGTAGATCCAGACCGAGGCGAAGCTGGTGTGGCGGCGGGCCTGGCTGTCGAAGGGCGAAATCCGCACCAGCCGGTGCACGCCGGATTCGGTCTTCAGCCAGCCGTAGGCATTGTGACCCTTGACGTGGATGGTGGCCGACTTGATGCCGGCCTCTTCGCCGTCGTGGACTTCCAGCGTCTCGACCTTGTAGCCGGCACGCTCGGCCCAGCGCACGTACATGCGCAACAGCATGTTGGCCCAGTCCTGGCTTTCGGTGCCGCCGGCACCGGCATGGACTTCCAGGTAGGCGTCGTTCGCGTCGGCCTCACCCGACAGCATCGCCTCGACCTGGCGGCGCGCGAGCTCGGACTGCAGGGTCTTCAGCTGCTTCTCGGCATCCTCGACGATCGTCGCCTCATCCTCGGCTTCGCCGAGCTCGATCAGATCGACGGTGTCGGTGAGTTCCTGCTCGAGACGGCGCACGGCACCGATCTGGTCCTCCAGCGACTGGCGCTCGCGCATCAGGCCCTGGGCGACCTCGGGGTCGTTCCAGAGGCTGGGATCCTCGGCCTTTGCGTTCAGCTCGTCGAGCCGCTTGAGTGCCTGATCCCAGTCAAAGATACCTCCTCAGCAGGCCCAACGCCTGCTTGATTTCCTCGACCGTGTTGATCGTGTCCGTTCGCATCGCAAATGTCCGATTGGGGTGGCACGGCCCCGCCACGCGGGCGGGACCACCGACATAAGGGGTCGGGACCGATCGCACAATCGCCGAGCGGTCCGCACAGGTATGGAGGGCTAGTAGAGGCCGCCGGTGCCCGACAGCACGGCCCGCTCGCTCTCGCGCGTCACCGAGGAGCGCGACGACTTGCCGTTGTTGCTCATGCCGATAACCGAGAAGGTGTCGCCCGGGGCGGTGCCCGGCTTGAACGCCTCCAGGATCACGCCCGGTCCGCCGTTCGGCGCAGGCTGCCCCGACTTCGCGTAGACGGGGACGAGCTTGATGCCCTCCGGCACGCGGAACTCCACGCCCGGCTTGTCGGCAAGCGCCTCCTTCATGAAGTCGATGAAGATCGGCGCGGCGATCTGGCCGCCGGTGGCGCCACGGCCCATCGGGCGCGGCTGGTCATAGCCGACATACACGCCGGCCACGAGGTCCGGGGTGAAGCCGATGAACCAGGCGTCACGCTCGTCGTTGGTGGTGCCCGTCTTGCCGGCGATCGGCTTGCCGAGAACCTTGACGCGGGTCGCGGTGCCGCGCTGGACGACGCCTTCCATCATCGAGGTGATCTGGTAGGCGGTCATCGGATCGAGCACGTACTCGGATTCGTCGATGATCGTCGGCTCCGGCTGGTTGTGCCATTCGTCGGCCACGCAGCCCTGGCAGACGCGGTCGTCGTGCCGGTAGATCGTTCGGCCGTAGCGGTCCTGGATGCGGTCGATGAGGGTCGGCGTGACCTTCTGGCCGCTGTTGGCGATGATCGAATAGGCCCCGACCATCCGCATGACGGTGGTCTCGCCGGCGCCCAGCGCCATGGGCAGGTACGGCTTCAGCTGGTCATAGATGCCGAAGCGGCGCGCGTACTCGACCACGAGCGGCATGCCCATGTCCTTGGCGAGCCGGACGGTCATCACGTTGCGCGACCGCTCGATGCCGTAGCGCAGCGTCGAAGGGCCGGCGAACTTGCCGCCGTAGTTCTTCGGACGCCACACGGCCTGGCCCGCGCCGGGATCGATCTCGATCGGGCCGTCGAGCACGACGCTCGCGGGCGTGTAGCCGTTATCGAGAGCCGCCGCGTAGACGAACGGCTTGAACGACGAGCCGGGCTGGCGGTAGGCCTGCGTGGCGCGGTTGAACTCGCTTTCGGCGTAGCTGAAGCCGCCGACCATTGCGAGCACGCGGCCGGTGTGCGGATCCATCGCGACGATGCCGCCGGAGATCTCCGGCACCTGGCGCAGCCGCCAGATGTCGTTCCCGTCTTCGGTCCCCTCGACCTTCTGCACGTAGACCACGTCGCCGCGCTTCACGAGATCGGTCATGTTGCGCACGCCCGTGTAGCGGGCATGGTCCTGGCCCCGCTTGGGACCGTCCTGCAGCCGGCGCCACGCGGTTTCCTTGTAGGGAATGCGTCCGCGCTCGCGCTCGATCGACAGCGCGCCGGACGCCAGCCGCGGCGGCTGAAGACCGATGGCCGCCTCGTTCTCGTCGACCGACAGAACGACGGCCAGGCGCCATTCCGGAATGTCGGAGTAGGCCTCGACCTCGCCCACGCGGGCACCCCAGTCGGCGCCGTTGTCCAGATCGACGGTGGTCACCGGACCGCGCCAGCCGGTGCGCTTGATGTCGAAGTCGATCAGCCCGTTCATGAGGGCGTCGCGCGCCATCACCTGATAGGCGGGGTCGAGCGTCGTGCGGACCGAGAGGCCGCCCTGATAGAGGCCCTTCTCGCCATACATGGAGGCGAGCTGGCGGCGCACTTCCTCGGCGAAATACTCCGAGGCCAGCAGGTGCGAACCGGTGTCGCGCGGGGTCACCCGCAGCGGCTCGTTCTTGGCTTCCTGGGCCTGGGCCTCGGTGATGAAGCCGTTCTCCAGCATCCGGTCCAGCACCCAGTTGCGGCGCTCGATCGCGCGGGCCGGCTCGCGGAACGGGTTGTAGTTGTTCGGCGCCTTGGGCAGCGCGGCGAGGTACGCCACCTCGGCGATCGTCAGCTCGTGGACGGACTTGTCGAAGTAGACCAGCGCCGCCGCGGCGACGCCGTAGGCGCCCATGCCGAGATAGATCTCGTTGAGATAGAGCTCGAGGATCCGGTCCTTGGTGTAGGCCTGCTCCATGCGCAGCGCCAGGATCGCTTCCTTGATCTTGCGCTCGATGGAGACCTCGTTGGTCAGCAGGAAGTTCTTGGCGACCTGCTGGGTGATCGTCGACGCGCCGACGGGGCGACGGCCCGAGCCGCGGTTGCGGAAGTTGGTCACGGCGGCGCGGAACACGCCGCCGACGTCGACGCCGTTGTGGGAGTAGAAGTTCTTGTCCTCGGCGGAGAGGAACGCTTCCTTGATGATCGACGGGATCGCCTGGATCGGCAGGAACAGGCGCCGCTCGGTGGCGTACTCGGCCACGAGGCTGCCGTTCGACGCGTGGATGCGCGTCATCACCGGGGGCTCGTAATTGCGCAGCTGGGTGTATTCCGGCAGGTCCTCCGACATCTTGGAGATGTAGAAGCCGACGGCGCCAGCCGCGATCAGGCCGAGCACCACGCCGATGCCGAACAGGTAGCCGAAGGTGTTCAGTAGGAAGCGCATCGTGCCGTCTCAACTCCACCCAGTGTCGAACTGGAAATCTGTTGTCCGGCGCGTCCCCCGAACGCCGGCACCCATCCATTCGCCGTGTCAGATGCACGCGAGATCCGGCATCACGCCGGTCCAGCCTGCCGATAGCCCGCCTCCGCCGGCGGCGCACGTCAATTCATCGCGATGGGTGAGCCATACCGCCCGCGCCCATCGGCTCGCAAGACATAACGACGCATCGCCCATCACTTCGCCGCCAGACAATGCGTCTGAAAAGTGGTGTCATCGCGGCATTCACTGCGTGGTGCGTTCGGTTTTTTGCCGGGCGATACGGGGGGCGAAGAAGCGGTCAACCGCCTCCCTCAGCGCCTCGGCGGCCCGGTCGCGCCACTCCGCGTCGGTGAGCAGCTGCTCGTCGTGGATGTTCGACAGATAGCCGAGCTCGATCAGCACCGACGGGATGTCATGCGCCTTCAGCACCCGGAAACGCGCCGAACGGTGCGGGTTCTTGTGCAGTTGAACGGCGGTGCCGAGCTCGTCGATGACCTCCTCCGCGAAGTGGTGGGAGAAGACCTTGGTCTCGCGCCGCGCCAGATCGATCAGGATGTCGGTCACCTCGTCCGTCGCTTCGTCCGCCTCGATGCCGGCGAGCACGTCGGAACGGTTTTCCCGCGCCGCGATCGCCGCCGCCTGGGCGTCGGAGGGACGTTCGGAGAGCGTGTAGACCGTCGCGCCGCGCACGTAGTTCTGCGGCGCCGAATCGGCATGGATGGAGACGAACAGGTCGGCTCCGTACCCACGCGCCACCTCGACGCGCTGACGCAGCGACAGGAAACGGTCGTCGTCGCGCGTCAGGCGCACGTCGACCTCGCCCGACGCCATCAGATCGTCCCGGAGCTTGCGGGCGAACGACAGCACCACGTCCTTCTCGAACACCCCGCCCTTGCCGACCGCGCCCGGATCGACGCCGCCGTGGCCGGGATCGATGACGACGACAGGCCGATTTCCGGTGACCGGCTCGCTCTTCTCCGCCAGCGCCGGCTCGGCACCCGCCCGCTTGCCACGACTGGTCTTGACCGCCTCGGCGAACTCCGCCGCGCTGGTGGACACCATGTCGACGATCAGCCGGCCTGGCTGGTCGGCGACCGGGGGAAGGAAAAAGGCATGCTCGACCGCCACCGGACGGTCGACGTCGAGAACGACGCGCGCCTGACCCGCCGCGAACTGGCCGTAGCGCCAGGCGCTGATCATCCCGCCCGCGTTGCCGCCGGCCTCGGGCGGCAGATCGAACGTCACGTTTGCGAGATCGATGATGACGCGATTCGGATCCGGCAGGACGAACGTGCCGAACTCGACGCTTTCGCCCAGCTCGATGACGAAGCGGGTCCGCTCCGCATCGCCGCTGACCTTTGCGCCGGACGCGACGACGACCTTGCCGTCGCCGTCGGGCGCAGCAGCGGCAGCCGACCCGGCAAGCCCCGCGGCAAGCAGGCAGAAAAGGCCCGCGATCGTCGCCACGGCCACGGTTGAACGGCTCAAAGTTACACCTCGTCTCCTGCAGCCCACCGCCGGTGCCTATAGCCGATTAGCGGACCGCCGTTAACCGGGGCTTGATGCCGATTGCCCAACGGACGTGCACCGATCAATTGCTTGCCAATTGCCTGCGACACCCGTAAATATCTGGACTGCGGATGATTTCCTTTGTCCGAGCCTCGCTGTTCCGTGTGAAGAGAGAGGCGCAGCCCCTCCCCCCTTATTCGGGCGACGGTCATGGCGGGAACTACCCGCGCCGTCAGCTGTCTATCGGATGGCGGGCAAGCCGGACTGGGAAGCGCTGCTTGCGCCGGACCCGTTCCTCCTGCGGCCGTACAAACGATACGGTCTCGGCGGACGTGGGCTTCGGGGCGCAGCAGTGTCCTGCCGAACACGAGATGATCGGCACATCCGCCCATGGCGTCAGTCACGTCATGGCCTATCCATTGAGTTTGCTTGAGCGCGTGATCGATGCAGTCCCTGTCCACGAGCACTTACGAGGCTAAGCCGGTCCGCACGGACCGAGCCGCCCTGTGCGTCGGGGCACGCCGCCGCGCTTGTACCCCCATCATCGTCCAATCGACACAAATCGTCTCCGTCCGGCTTCTGGCGCGCGCAGGACCGCCGCCGTTGCACCGGCCCGGAGGCAAGGAGTTTGCGCCCTATGGCCAACAAAATGCTCGTCGACGCAGCCCACCCGGAAGAAACCCGTGTTGTCGTCGTCCGCGGTAATCGCGTCGAAGATTTCGATTTCGAAGCTGCCGCCCGCAAGCCGCTCCGTGGCAACATCTACCTGGCGAAGGTAACCCGGGTCGAACCGTCCCTTCAGGCCGCGTTCGTCGATTACGGCGGAAACCGCCACGGCTTCCTCGCCTTCAACGAGATCCACCCCGACTACTACCAGATCCCGCACGCCGACCGCGCGGCGCTCCTGGCCGAAGAGGCCGAGGAAGCCGCCGAGCAGCGGCGCCATGACGATGCCGCCCACAAGGCGCACGGCGACGGCAACGACAAGGCCCAGTCGAGCGACAATGGTGACGGCGGGGACGAGGACAGCGTCGAGTCGGTTGGCGCCGAAGACGCCATGGACGAGGTGCAGGACCGGCGCAGCCGGCCCCAGCGCAAGTCCTACAAGATTCAGGAAGTCATCAAGCGGCGCCAGATCCTGCTGGTGCAGGTCGTCAAGGAAGAGCGCGGCAACAAGGGCGCGGCGCTCACCACCTACCTGTCGCTGGCCGGCCGCTACTCGGTGCTGATGCCCAACACGGCGCGTGGCGGCGGGATTTCCCGCAAGATCACCAGCCCGCAGGACCGCAAGCGCCTGAAGGAGATCGCCGGCGAGCTGGAGGTGCCCGAGGGAATGGGCGTCATCCTGCGCACGGCCGGTGCAAGCCGCACCAAGCCGGAGATCCGGCGCGACTTCGAGTACCTGCTGCGGCTGTGGGAGAACGTCCGCGACCTGACGCTGAAGTCGGTGGCGCCGAACCTCGTCTACGAGGAAGGCAGCCTGATCAAGCGCTCGATCCGCGACCTCTACAACAAGGACATCGACGAGGTCCTCGTGTGCGGTGAAGCCGCATACAAGGAGGCCAAAGACTTCATGCGCATGATCATGCCGAGCCATGCGAAGAACGTGAAGCCCTACCGCGAGATCACTCCGATCTTCACGCGCTTCGGCATCGAAGCACAGCTCGACGCGATGTTCTCGCCGCAGGTGACGCTGCCGTCCGGCGGTTACATCGTCCTCAGTCCGACCGAGGCGCTGGTGTCCATCGACGTCAACTCCGGGCGGGCGACGCGCGAGCACAACATCGAGGCAACGGCGCTTCAGACCAACCTCGAGGCGTCCGAGGAAATCGCGCGGCAGCTGCGCCTGCGCGACCTGGCCGGCCTGGTCGTGATCGACTTCATCGACATGGAGGAGAACCGCAACAACCGGTCGGTGGAGCGCAAGCTCAAGGAATGCCTGAAGGTCGACCGGGCCCGGATCCAGGTCGGGCGGATCTCGCATTTCGGCCTGATGGAGATGTCGCGCCAGCGCATCCGCCAGGGCGTGGTGGAGAGCTCGACGACGCTGTGCACCCACTGCCACGGCACGGGCATCGTGCGGTCGACCGACTCGGTGGCGCTGTTCGTCCTGCGCACCCTGGAAGACCACCTCCTGCGCAACGCGACGCATCATCTGAACGTGCGCGCGCCCGTCGAGGTGGCGCTCTACATCCTGAACCAGAAGCGCCAGCACCTGGCGGATCTGGAGACCCGGTTCGGCCTGAGCATCTCGATCACGGCCGACGACGGTCTCGGCACCAAGCACATGGAAATCGACAACCGGGAACTGGTCGAGCGGCCGGAGGGCGTGGAACCGCCCCAGGCCGTCATCATGATCCACCCGGAAGAGCCGGACGAGCCCGACGACGTCACCGAGGAAGACGAGAGCGACGACGAGGCCGAGACCGATACCCGCGCCAAGACGGGCTCGAGCGATGGCGACGGTGAAGGCGGGCAGCGGCGTCGCAAGCGTCGTCGGCGCGGTCGCCGCAGCGGCTCTGACAGCGAGCCGGCGGCTGCCGGGTCGCGCGATGACGCCAAGCCGGAGGCGTCGGCTTCCGAGGCCGGCGACGAGACCGACGAGCAGTCCGATTCCGACTCCGAAGCGACCCAGGCCGGCGACGACGAAAACCGTCCGCGCCGCCGGCGTGGCCGCCGCGGTGGCCGCCGCAACCGGCGCGAGCGTGGCGAGGGAGAGGGCGAGAACGGCGAGACGTCCCAGTCCGACGACAACGCCTCCGATGCGTCCGCCGGGTCGGAAGCCCCCAGGGTTTCCGAGGACGCGGGCGCCATCGAGCAGCCTTCCGAGCCCCCGGTGGAAGCGGCCGAGCCGACCGCCGAGGCACCGGTGGCCGACGCCGATGAAGCGCCTGCTGCCGCCGAAGTCGCGGTGGATGAGGCGATCCTGACCGCGGACAACGACCAGGGTCCCACCGAGCAGGACGCTCCTGCCGAAGAGGCCGAGGCGGAAGCAGTGGCTCCCGAGACCGCGAAGACGGAAAGCCCCGCGGCCGAACCGGACGAGCAGGTCCGCAAGAGCAGCCGGCACCGGATCCACGGCACCCCGACGCCGGAGACCGAGGCGGCGAGCGCGGCCGACGAGGACGAAAGCGACGAGAGCAAGTCGCGCTCCAAGCGCGGATGGTGGCAGCGGCGCAGCTTCTTCTGAGGCAGCCCCGGCCAACCGCTCGATATCAGGAAAGGCCCGGCGCTCACTGCGCCGGGCCTTTTTCGTTTCCGCTCCAGCCAGCGCCCGCTGGCGGGACGCTCCGGCACGCCGCCTCCCCGCGTCGTTCGCACCGGAACCGCACATCTGGCACGTCTCAGTTGCGTCTCACGCCAGACCCCATGTCCCGATGGGACTCCCGAGCCGCGGCGCCGGACCTCAGGCGCGCTCCGCCAGGAAGCGGGCGAGGCGTTCCATGCCCTCGACCATGTCGGCGTGTGGCCCGGCGAGCGAGAATCGCACGAAGCGGTGGCCGTTGGTGCGATCGAAGTCCGGGCCAGGCGTCACCGCCACCCCGGCCTGCCGCAGCAGATCGCTGGCGAAGACGACGGAATCGTCGGCGAACGGCGTGATGTCCGCATAGAGGTAGAAGGCCCCGTCGGCGGGCAGGATGGTCTGGAATCCGAGCTTCGGCAGGCGGTCGAGCAGGAGCGCGCGGTTCTCGGCATAGACCTCGCGGACGCGCTCGAGCTCGTCCTTCGCCTCGAAGGCGGCGAGCGCCGCGCGCTGGGAGAGATCGGGAACCGAGATGAACAGGTTCTGGGCCAGCCGCTCGATCGGCCGCACCAGCCGGTCGGGCACCACCATCCAGCCGATCCGCCAGCCGGTCATGCAGTAGTATTTGGAGAACGAGTTGACCACGATGGCGTCGGTCGAGGTCTCCAGCGCGCTCGCCGCGCGGCGGCCGTCGTAAGCGAGCCCGTGATAGATCTCGTCGGAGACGAACCACATCCCGAGGTCTTCCGACCGCCGGACGAGCGCCGCGAGCGCCTCGGGCTCCATCATGGTTCCGGTGGGGTTGGCGGGGCTTGCCACCAGGACGCCGGCGAGCGGACCGTCGGCCGCGGCGCGGTCGAGGTGGTCCGGCGTCAGGGCCCAGCGCGTTTCGGCCGTGGTTTCGATCTCGACGGGAACGAGATCGAGCGCCTTCAGGATGTTGCGATAGGCCGGATAGCCGGGCGACGGCAGCGCGATGCGCGCTCCGGCGTCGAAGCCCGCCAGGAAGGTCAGTACGAAGCCCGCCGAGGAACCGGTGGTGACGACGACATTCTCCGGCGCGACCTCGACGCCATACGTCTCGTGATAGTGCCGGGCGATCCGGGCGCGCAGGGCGCCGCGGCCCAGCGCCTCCGTGTAGCCGAGCGAGCCCTCGAGCGCGGCGCGGGCCGCCGCGAGCACGGCGGACGGGGCCGGAGCCCCGGGCTGGCCGACCTCCATGTGAATGATCGAGCGCCCCGATGCCTCCAGCCGCGTCGCCTCCGCGAGCACGTCCATGGCCAGAAAGGCGTCGACGTCGCTGCGCGCTGATGGTCCTGGTCTCAAAGATCCACGTCCTTCCTGTTCGCCGATCCGGCACGCGCGGGCCCCCGGTCGGGATGCCGCTCACGCGCCGTTGACAGCGTCTGCGTCCCGTGAGGACGGCGCTGCCCAGTTGTCGCCCCAATTCGACGGTGGGTTGATCCCATGCCGTGCTAATGGCCATCACAGCGTGTCGGAGGGCCTGCCGAAACCTGTCGGGACAGGCGGCTCCATCGGGCAGCTTGGCAACCGCCGGCTGGGCTGTGTTCGTCCGTTCGAGTAGTCTTTCGCTTCCTGGTACCGTTGCTCGGTCCAGGTAATCCAGACGTACCGCATCCGATCATTGGGACCCAAATGGTTGATCCGCACCATTCGTCGCAGCAGACCGCCGGTCGCTGCCCCGAACCGACCGGTTTCGAAGCCGCGCCTTCGCGCCGCGGCCGCCGCGTCCCCGTTCTGCCGGTCACGCTCGCCGCACTTGCCGCCGCCCATCTGGCGCTCGCGCCGGTGCCGGCCGCCGCGCAGGGCCGCAGCCTGTCCATCGTGCGCGACGCGGAGACCGAACAGTTGCTGCGCGACTACACCGCGCCGATCTTCCGCGCGGCCGGGCTGGCCAGCACGAACCCCGAGATCATTCTGAACAACGACGATTCCTTCAACGCATTCGTGGCAACGCCCCGACGGATGTTCGTGAACACCGGCGTGTTCTCGCGCTCCGACACGCCGAACGAGGTCATCGGCGTGCTGGCCCACGAGACCGGCCACATGGCCGGCGGGCACCTGATCCGCCTGCGCGACGCGATCGCCCGCGCCCAGGTGATGGCGGCGCTCGCCACCGTCGCCGGTGTCGGCGCGATTGCCGCCGGTGCGGCGACCGGAAGCTCCAGCGCGGGCGCCGGCGGCGCCGCCATCATCGGTGGCGGCATGGGGGCGGCGGAGCGCTCGCTGTTCTCCTACCAGCGCACCGAGGAACTGACCGCCGACCGGGCGGCGCTAACCTATCTGGAGCGCACCAAGCAGTCCGCGAAGGGGCTTCTGAAGACGCTCAGCGACATCGCCGACCAGCAGCTCTTCTCGTCGCGCTTTGCCGATCCCTATGCCCAGTCCCACCCGATCGCACGCGACCGCATCGCCCAGCTGGAAGAGACCGCCAAGAAGAGCCCCTACTGGAACGCGACCGATTCGCCCGCGCTCCAGCACCGCCATGACATGGTGCGCGCCAAACTGATGGCGTTCACCAAGCACCCAAACCGGGTGCTGCAGGCCTATCCCCGGTCGGACAACAGTCAGCCTGCCCAGTATGCGCGCGCCATCATCGCCTATCGCACCGGCAAGCCACGCGAGGCGCAGCAGGTCATCGACGCGCTGATCCGCACGGAACCGTCGAACCCGTATTTCTGGGAGCTGAAGGGCCAGGCCTGGATCGAGTCCGGCAATCCGAAGCAGGCGATCGAGCCGCTCCGCAAGTCGGTTTCGCTCGCCCCGGCGCCGGGCCTGATGCGTATCATGCTGGGCCAGGCGCTCGTCGCCGCCAACGACCCCAAACTCCTTGGCGAGGCCATCCAGCAGCTGGAACTCGGTCTCAAGGCGGAGCCGGATTCGGGGCTCGGCTACCGTCAGCTGGCCATTGCCTATGCCCGGCGCGGCGACATCGGCCTTGCCGACGTGGCCACCGCGCGGTCGATGATGATGCAGGGCCAGTTCGAGGAAGCGAAGCGCTACGCCAACCGCGCTCAAGCGAAATTGAAGCGAGGAACCCCCGGGTGGCTTCAGGCGGACGATATCCTGGCGTATAGCCCACCCAACATGCGAACCCGCTAGGGTGCGCACATCGATCACGAGGACGCCGTCTCCGCCCTCACCCGACCCGCGCTTCCGGATGGCCGGCGGCGATACACAGACCGGCGCACCGCGCCCGATGGAGTTCAGCCCATGCGGCTTCTGACCGCCTGTCTTGCAGCGTCCCTGGCGTTTCTCGCCATCCCCGCATCCGCCGCCGAGTTCAGCGACAGCCAGAAGACGGAGATCGAATCGATCGTCCGAACCTATCTGCTCGCCAACCCCGAAGTCCTGGAGGAAGCCTTCAGCGCGCTTCAGGAGCGGCGTCGCGAGGCGGAGAGCGTCGCCCAGCGCGATGCGGTCGCCAAGAACAAGGAGGCCCTCGTCAACTCGCCGCGGCAGGTCGTCCTCGGCAATCCGGACGGCGACGTCACGCTGGTCGAGTTCTTCGACTACAACTGCGGCTACTGCCGTCAGGCCGCCGAGGATCTGGACAAGCTGATCTCCAACAATCCGAAGCTCAGGGTCGTGCTGAAGGAGTTCCCGGTTCTCGGGCCCCCGTCGGTCGAGGCGGCCCAGGTAGGCATCGCCGTGAACGAGGTCGCTCCCGAGCGCTACGGTGAGTTCCACGACGCCCTGCTGGGCTCCGAGGGGCGCGTCGACGGCAAGGCCGCGCTCGCCCTCGTCGACAAGCTCGGCATCGATCGCGCCGCGGTGGAGAAGGCCATGGACAGCGACGTGGTCCAGGCGACCATCGAGGAGGTCTACGGCCTCGCCAACACCCTCAGCCTCACCGGCACCCCTTCCTACGTCGTTGGCGATGCCGTCTACGTGGGCGCCGTCGGTTACGACACGCTGCAGGGCCAGGTGAACAAGCTCACCTGCGGCGAGGCGACCTGCTGAGACCCACCTGACGTCTGCGCAAGAAAGGACCTCGCGCGCGACCACGGGCCGCGCGTGATCCGCGAAGCGCCGCACGTTCCGGCCCGGGTGGCATCCGCCTCCCGGGCCGTTTTCATCGCACAGGCAGCCGCCGGACCGTTCCGCGATCGGCTCTCCGCCCTTTCTCTCCGCGCCGCGACATCCTATAAGACCCCCGTCCCGCATGGTCGGAGACGGTGCCTTTCGGCGCGATGCCCCGCACACGGGGCGCGAGACGCGACGCATCGGTTCTAGAGCAGGCGGGACGGCAGACGGCCGGCATACAGCCATTTCCCTTTTGGAATGGCAGCTCGGAAACGATCGCGTTTACCGAACGTTGAAGTGGCCGGGCGCAGCATGTACGCCATGACAAGCGTGCGGTTATCGCCTGCGCCTCTCAGTCTTTCGCCGGATCACGGGCCGGTTTCGGCCGGACGGGTGGGGATCCAGTCCACTTTGTCCTTCCGAACGCAGTTGGTCCGACAATGAAGAAGCTCTTCCCGCAACGACAACCGCCAGCGGACATGTCCAAGTCAAAATCGTCGATCGACCAGGATCTCATTCGCGCGCTCGCCGCGCTGCTCCACGAAACCGACCTGACCGAAATCGAGGTCGACCAGGAAGGGCTGCGCGTGCGGGTCTCCCGCAGCGCCCCGGCCGCGACCATGGTGGCGTCCGCGCCGCCCGCCGCGCGCAGCGAGCCGGCCGCCGAGGCCGCGTCGTCGCGGCCCGCTTCCGCGCCCGCCAGCGACGTCGGTGCCGTGAAGTCGCCCATGGTCGGCACCGCTTACATGTCCCCGGAGCCCGGTGCGCGCCCTTATGTCGAGGTCGGTGACACCGTTCAGGAAGGCCAGACGATCATGATCGTCGAGGCCATGAAGACCATGAACCAGATCCCGGCACCCCGCGGCGGCAAGATCACCGCGATCTTCGTCGAGGACGGCCAGCCGGTCGAATACGGCGAGCCCCTGGTGGCCATCGAATAGCGGGCAGCGACATGTTCTCGAAGGTCCTGATCGCCAACCGCGGTGAAATCGCGCTGCGCATCCAGCGCGCGTGCAAGGAACTCGGCATCCAGACCGTCGCGGTCCACTCGACCGCCGACGCGGACGCCATGCACGTGCGCCTCGCCGACGAAAGCGTCTGCATCGGACCGCCGTCGGCGCGCGACAGCTATCTCCACATCCCCGCCCTGGTCGCCGCCTGCGAGATCACCGGCGCCGAGGCCGTCCATCCCGGCTACGGCTTCCTGTCGGAAAACGCCCGCTTCGCGGAAATCCTCGAGGCGCACGGGATTGCCTTCATCGGTCCCAAGCCCGAGCACATCCGCATCATGGGCGACAAGATCGAGGCCAAGCGGACCGCGATCGAACTCGGAATTCCCGTGGTGCCCGGCTCCGACGGCGGCATCGAGGACGAGCAGGAAGCCATCCGCGTCGCCGAGGAGATCGGATATCCGGTCCTGGTGAAGGCCGCTGCCGGCGGCGGCGGACGCGGCATGAAGGTGGCGCGGCGACCCGACGAGCTGCTGAACGCGCTCGCCAACGCCCGCGCGGAGGCCCAGTCGGCCTTCGGCGACGCCTCGGTCTACCTCGAGAAATATCTCTCCACGCCCCGCCACATCGAGATCCAGGTTCTTGGCGACGGCAAGGGCAACGCGGTCCATCTCGGCGAGCGCGACTGTTCGCTGCAGCGCCGGCACCAGAAGGTCTGGGAGGAGGCGCTCTCCCCCGCACTCAACGCCGACCAGCGCGAGCAGATCGGCGAGACCGTCGCCGCGGCCATGCGCAAGCTCGAATACTCGGGCGCCGGAACCGTCGAGTTCCTGTACGAGAACGGCGAGTTCTACTTCATCGAGATGAACACCCGCCTGCAGGTGGAGCATCCGGTGACGGAGATGATCACCGGCATCGACATCGTCAACGAGCAGATCCGGATCGCCGCCGGCGCCTCGCTGTCCTTCAGCCAGAAGGACGTGCACTTCGACGGCCACGCGATCGAGTGCCGGATCAACGCCGAGGACGCGCGCACCTTCATGCCGTCGCCCGGCCGGATCACCCACTTCCACACGCCGGGCGGTCTGGGCGTCCGCGTCGATTCGGGCGTGTATCAGGGCTACGTGATCCCGCCCTACTACGACAGCCTGATCGGCAAGCTCATCGTGCACGGCCGCAACCGTGTCGAATGCCTGATGCGCCTCCGGCGCTGCCTCGACGAGTTCGTGGTGGACGGCATCAACACGACGATCCCGCTGTTCCGGGCGCTGGTGGACCACCCCGACATCGCCGACGGCCGCTACGACATTCACTGGCTGGAAGGCTACCTTGCCGAAACGAGCTGACGGCGCCACGCTGTGAGGAGGCCGGGCTGGCCGCGTCCCCTTGGACGCGCGTCTTCCGGTCGGCCCCACGCGCGTTGAACCCGGAGCCGAAGCCCGAATGGCGGAACCCCAGGACGTCCTGTTCGAAATCACCCCCGAGGTGCTTCTGAAGGCCTATGCCTGCGGGATCTTCCCGATGGCGGAATCGGCCGACGACCCAGGCATCTACTGGATCGAGCCCGAGCGCCGCGGGATCCTGCCGCTGGACGACTTCCACGTTCCCCGCCGCCTGCAGCGAACCGTCCGCCAGGACAAGTTCACCATCCGCATCGACACCGCCTTCGACGCGGTGATCGAGGGCTGCGCGGCGCCCGGCGAGAACCGCCGGCGCACCTGGATCAACGGGCGCATCCACCGCCTCTACTCCGACCTCCATCGGCTCGGCCATTGCCATAGCGTGGAGGCCTGGAAGGGGGACGCGCTGGTCGGGGGACTCTACGGGGTCCGCCTGGGCGGCGCATTCTTCGGGGAGAGCATGTTCACCGGCGTTCGCGATGCGTCGAAGGTGGCGCTCGTCCATCTCGTCGCGCGGCTGCGGGCGGGCGGCTTCACCCTGCTGGACTCGCAGTTCCTCACCGAGCATCTCGCCCGCTTCGGGGCGATCGAGATCAACCGGCACGCCTACCAGGCGCAGCTGGAGGTCGCGCTGGCGCAGACCGCGGACTTCTTTGCCCTCGACCGGACCGCCAGCGGCGCCGACGCGCTGTCAGTCCTCGACCTCTGACGGGTCGGGCTCCTGGTAGGTTTCGGTGGTCGGACGCGGCCGCGGCAGCGGGAACCAGCCCTCGGGCCGCTGGATCAGCCCCATGGAGTCCTGGGCGTACTTCGAGGTGTCGAAGCCTTCCGGCGGCGGCACCTCGGATGTCACCGTGCAGTCGGTCAGCCAGACGTCGTAGACGGCGTGGTCGACGGCGTTGAGGCCGGGGCTGGAGGCCAGCATCCAGCCCGTGAAGATGCGCTGGATCTTGTTGTCGAGGGTGATTTCGTCGACCTCGACGAACGCCGTGGTCTTCGGCTCCTCGCTGGGCGGCTGGGTGTGGCAGGCACGCGGGGTGACGCGCAGCGCGCCGAACTGGACGGTCTCGCCGACATAGACGTCGAAGGAAATGATCCGGCCGGTGATCTTGTCGAGACCGGAAAACCGCGCGACCGGATTATCGATCGGCTCGGCCCGCACTCCACTCGCGGCCATCGTCACCGCCAGTGCCAGGGCGGCTCCACCGACGATGTTCCGTACGCTCAACACCATGATGGAGGCAGACCTCTTGGCTCGTTTCCAGACGGCCGCCACGGGCCGTCGCACCTGAACGGGAAACTGCTTACCACTTGACCGGCAGGGGGAAAAGGCCGGTTGCGGCAACGTCTCCGCGACCAGTGCCCGCCGGGTACCCGCACGGCCTCAGGCGGGCTTCGTCGCTTCCACCCTGAGACGCACGTAGTCGGCCTCCCAGTTGCCCTCCTCGTCGCGGAGCGAAGGCTGCAGCAGCGCGACGACCTCGTCGAGTGCCGCCTCCCGCTCGTCGCCGCAGGCATCGAACAACGGGGCCCGGAAGACCTCGATCCAGGCCCGCATGCCGGCCGGAACCGGCGTCGGACGCGGAAAGCGGAGCACCCGCTCGACCTTGAATCCGGCCCTCTCCAGCACCTTCGAATAGGCGGCCTCGGTCGGAAAATACCAGGGCTTGGCGAGATCGGCGGCAAGGCCCCGA
The DNA here is from genome assembly GCF_053629675.1 of Amorphus suaedae. NCBI lineage: Bacteria > Pseudomonadati > Pseudomonadota > Alphaproteobacteria > Hyphomicrobiales > Amorphaceae > Amorphus > Amorphus suaedae. Next base: position 1,431,711 of record NZ_JBRJIT010000001.1, read on the forward strand.
TCACGCGCGATCGACTGGAACGCGGTGACGATCGCGGCACAGTTGGCGAAGCCGCCGAACTCCGCGACGAACCGCCCCCCGGGCTTCAGCGCGCGGAAGACGCCGTTCGCAACCGCGTCGGCATCCGGCATCCAGTGGAGGGCCGCATTGGAGAACACCGCATCGAACTCCGGACCGAACGCGAGCGCCTCGCCGTCGGCCCGGTGCGCATCGAGGCCGCGCCCCTTTGCCGCCGCGACCATGTCGGCGCTGGCATCGACCCCGACGACGGTGGCGCCGGAGGCGGCGATGTCGACGGTCAGCGCCCCGTCGCCGCAGCCGAGATCGAGGATCCGCTCGCCCGGCTTCGGAGCCAGCCATTCGGCCACACCAGCGCCCAACGTCGCCACGAACCCCGCGTCGCGCACGTAGCGCTCCGCCGACCAGTCCTGCGCTTCCGCCATCCCGAACCGTCCTTAAAAGACCCGAACCTGCGCATGGTCTACAGGCTTCGGGCCTGCCGCGCGACGATTTCCGGCCGTGGGTCAGAGCCGCAGAAGGCGCTCGGCGTTCTCGAAAGCCACCGCCCTGCGAACGCTCTCGTCGAGCGGCACTGTGTCGAGGAACTCGCCCGCCTCTTCGGCCTCCTCGAACGGATAGTCGGCCGCAAACAGCACGCTCTGGCTGCCGAGCGCGCTGAGCGCGCAGGTGAACGGCTCGGCCGACGACATGCCCGACGTGGTGACGATGATGTTGTCGCGGATGTAGTCGGACGGGTTCCGCTGCAGCTCGACGCCGTACAGCCTGGCGCGGCTGTCGAGGCGCCACAGCAGATAGGGGAGCGTCTCGCCGAGATGGCCGAGACCCAGGCGGGCCTTCGGGAACCGGTCGAACAGGCCGCCGAAGACCAGCCGCAGCGCATGGCTGCCGGTTTCCAGCGTCCACTCCCACGTGGCGCGACGCAGCGCCGGGTATCCCTCGAGAGCGGAGAACATGGAGACCGGGTCGGCGGGATGCAGATAGACGAGCGCCCCCGTCTCCTCCGCCGCCTCCCAGAACGGCGCGAACTCCGGCGCGTCGAGATAGCGGCCGTTGGTGTGACCGTTGATCATGACGCCGGCGAACTTCAGGTCGTCCATGCAGCGGCGCACTTCGGCCGCGGCGGCCTCAGGATCCTGCAGTGCGATGTGGCCGAAGCCCGAGTAGCGGTCGGGTCGCCGTGCGACCACTCCGGCGAGGAAGTCGTTCGCCTCGATGGCCTTTCGGCAGGCGACGGCGGTGTCCGGCTCCGCCTGCACACCGGGGCCGGCGGCCGACAGCACCGCGCGCTCGATCCCGGCCGCATCCATGGAGCCTAGACGTCCGTCGCCGAAATCGTTCAGCTTCGCGTAGATCGCATTGCGAAGTTCGGCCGGCACGTTGGCGACGGTGGCGCCCCAGTATTCCTCGATGCCGGGTGCGAGGAAATGCTCCTCGAGCGCAATCTTCTTCATTCGGCGATCCCTTCCCTGGCTGTCCCCGCGTCGCGGGTTCGAATTCTCAGACCTCGAAGATCCGTTTGTCGGTGGCGTGGAGGCAGGCCCCCGGCCCGTCCGCCTCGATCATGTAGTTGTCGCAGATCACCGCGAAGAGCGCGTCGGTCTCGTAGCCGGGATGAACGGCCAGACACATGCCCTCCTCCACGGTCATCGTCTCGTCGGCCCGGATGAGCGGCCGCTCCACCATGTCGTAGCCCTGGCCATGGGCGTACAGCCGGATCTCCGGCGGAAGGCCCCGGGCGGTCATGTAGCGGTCGTGGGCGGCGGCGACGTCTCGCGCCGGCGTCCCCGGCTTCAGAAGCGAAAGCGTGTGCTCCTGCGCCTCCCGGACCGCCGCGAAGGCATCTACGAGCGCGGTGGTGGCCTTGCCGAGCACAATGGTGCGGGCGATCTCGGTGTAGAACCCGCCGGGTCCGTTCACCTCTATCAGCAGCGAGAGGTGATCGCCGGCCTCGAGCGTGCGGCCCTGCAGGTAGCGCGGCATGAAGGGCGAGCGGGTGCCGAGGGGCGCGGAAGCGCCGAGATGGATGCCCTGCTCGCTGCCGAGCCGCTGCCCCTCCGCCTGGGCGAACGAGGTGACGTCGATGTCGCGCAGTCCTGGCCGGATATGCTCCAGCACGCGGGAGAACACCGTGTCCTGCAGCGCGGTGGCCCGCCGGATGAGAGCGATCTCCTCGTCGCTCTTGATCGCCTTGATCGCGTCGACCAGTGCGGTTGTGTCGACGATCTCCGCAATCCCGGTGAAGGCGTCGTAGAGGGCGGTCACGAGGCCCGTCGGAAGCGCCCCCGGACCCAGGAGCCCGATGGTCCTCACGCCGCGCCGCTTCAGGTCCGACACGACCAGATCGCCGTCGTAGCGATGGGTGTAATCGATGGAGAAGAACGATGGCGTCGTCAGGATCGTGCCGACGCCGCGATGGACGTCGTCATGCCCGCCGAGATCCCGGTGGCCGTCGAACACGCCCATCTCCACCACGGTCATCGGCCCGTCGGCGTAGAAGATGACGCTGCGCGGATAGCCGTTGTTGGCCGGCACGTCGGTGAACCACTTCACATAGCCGCCGAGCCAGTCGCTGGCATTCTGCATGACCAGCGCGTCGATGCCGCGCGCAGCCATCGCGGCGCGGACGAGCGCCCAGCGACGCTCCAGCTCGGCGGTCGAGATGCGGGTGGTGATGCGATCGGCGGTCGACATGGCGAGGCCTCGGGATTTCGGTGGGCGGACCACCGTCAATGGTCGATGAGATTGCGCATTTCGGCCGGGCGGCCGGCGAGGTAGAGCCGCATGTTGTCGACGATCAGCGGCAGGACATACGCCTCGTACTCGGTGAAGTAGCCGCCGATGTGCGGGCAGACCACGACGTTGGGCATATCCCAGAGCGGGCTGTCGGCGGGAAGCGGCTCGCGCTCGAACACATCGAGGCCCGCCCCGGCGATCCGGCCCCCGGACAGGGCCTCGATGAGGGCCGCCTCGTCGACGGTCTCGCCGCGTCCGACGCTGATGAAGTGGGCCGACGGCTTCATCGCGGCGAACACCGCCCGATTGATCCGGTGCCGATTGGCGGCGCTCCCCGGCAGGACGCTGATCAGGTAGTCGGCCGCTGCCGCCGTCTCCAGAAGCGCCTCGAGGCCGACGACCTGGTCGAACCCGTCCGCGGCGCGCGGCGTCCCGCTGACGCCGATCACCCGCATGCCGAAGGCCCGGAGGAGTTCGGCGATGGCCGAACTCGCCAGGCCCACGCCCACGATGGCGGCGGTCTTTCCGGCCAGCAGCGTCCACGGATTGCGCTGCCAGACGTGGTCGGTCTGGTTGCGGGCGAGCCGGCCAACCTGGTGGCTCTGGTTGAGCATCAGGAAGGCAACGGTCTCGCGCATCGCCGGACCGTGAATGCCGCGCGCCGAGGTGAGCCGCGTCTCCTTGCGCAGGTGCGGCGAGTTCAGGAAATGGTCGACGCCGGTGGCCAGCGACTGGATCCAGGACAGGCCGGTGGCGCGCCGCATGAGATCATCGGTGATGGCGATCCCGAAGGCCACAAGCACGTCTGCCTCGGCCGGGTCGATGGCAATGTCGGCGGCCGTTCTGGCGCCGTGCAGCGTGAGCTCCGGGAAGGTGCGCCGGAGTTCGTCCACGTACATGTCGGCGTAGGTGTCGAGGATCAGCACGGATGTGGTCATGGCAGTCGATCACTCCCCCGGGTCGATGCCGGCGCGCCGGACTGTCGCAATGCCTGGTTCCGGGCCGGCCCGGACGGGCGCCGGCAGACGAGGCGGATGTCGGACGTCATCGCGGTCAGCCGTAGAGCTGCGCGGGAAGCCAGAGGGCCAGTCCCGGGAACAGCATCAGCAGGATGATGAGAAGAAGCGGGGCGATCAGGAACGGCAGGATGCCGCGATAGATCGCCTTGATGTCGATGTCGCCCGCCTGCGCCTGGATCACGAACAGGTTCATGCCCACCGGCGGATGGATGAGCCCCACCTCCACGACGATCACCACGATGATCGCGAACCAGACCGGATCGTAGCCATAGCCGACGACGAGCGGCAGGAAGACCGGCACGGTGATCAGGATCATGCCGATGCCTTCGAGGAAGCATCCCATCACGATGTAGGCGAGGATGATCAGCAGCAGCAGCGCGGTGCCCGGCAGGTTGAGCGCCTCGGCCCAGCCCGCCAGCATCGAGGGCAGCTGGGTCTGGACGATGAAAAAGGAGAACAGGCTGGCGCCGATGATGATGGCGAACAGCACGCAACTCACCACCACCGAGTTCTCGATGGCCCGGCCGATCGTCGCCAGGGTGACGCGCCGTCCGATGATGCCCAGCACGATCGCCCCGAACGCACCGACTGCGGCGGCCTCGGTGGGGCTGAACACGCCGGCGTAGATGCCGCCGATGGTGCCGATGAAGAGAAGCAGGAACTGCCACGGCTGCCGGAGGGCGGCGAAGCGTTCGCGGGCCGAGACCTTCTCGGATGCCGGCGCGCTCTGGGGCCGCAGGTGCGCCACGGTGATCGCCACGAGGATGTAGAGCCCGGTCAGCAGCAGGCCCGGGATCAGGGCGGCGGCGAACAAACGTGGCACCGACTGCTCGGCGATCGCCGCGTAGATGACCAGGATGATCGACGGCGGGATGAGGATGCCGAGGCTGCCGCCGGCGGCAAGCGAGCCGGTGGACAGGCCGTCGTCGTATCCGGCCTTGCGGAGTTCCGGCAGGGCGATGCGCGTCATCGTCGCGGCGGTCGCCACCGACGAGCCGCAGACCGCCCCGAAGCACGCCGACGCCGCAAGCGTCGCGACCGCGAGCCCGCCTCGGACCCCCGACAGCATGATCCGGGCGGCGCTGAACAATTCGGCCGACAGCCGCGTCCCCGAGGCGACCTCGCCCATCAGCACGAACAGCGGGATGACCGACAGGTTGTAGGCGGACGCCATGTCGAACGGCGTCGTTCCGGCGATCGCCAATGCCGCCTGCGGACCCGACATGACGTAGCTTCCGAAGAAGCCGACGACCATCAGGACCACCCAGACGGGCACGCGCAGGAACAGGAAGACGAACAGGATGAGGACGCCGAACGCGCCGATCGCGGGGGCGCTCACTCGGCTGAACTCCGCGGATGGTTGTCCGGGTCGGGAGCGACGACGAGCGCCGCGATGGCCGCCAGGATGACGCCGACCATGCCGACCAGAGCCGCGATCCAGAGAAGGTAGATCGGCAGATCTAGGTCGATCTTGCGGTCGCCGTATTCATAGACCTGCCAGGCAGGGCCGGTCATCGCCCAGAACAGCAGGCAGAGGGCGGCGACGGAGACGATGTCGGCGAACCGGGTCAGAACCGCGACGAAGCGGCGCGAGACGAAACTGTCGATCAGGTCGATCGCGATGTTCTGGCGGCGGAAGAACACAGCCGCCATACCGTGGAACACGAACACCACGAGCATCACCTCGACGAGGTCGTACGACCCGCGGATCGGACTGTTGAAGAGATAGCGCAGCGTGACGTCGGCCACCGTCACCAGCATCATGACGATGAGCGCGGTCGAGGCGAGCCGGAGCTGGGCGCTCTGCAGGCGCGCCACGGCAGCCACGAAAGTGGACCGCGGCGGCCTTGGCGCAGGCGGTGAGGTGGTGGAATCGGACCCTGTCATGCTTCACGCCGCAGCTCGGGATCTACGCGCCGGCGGGCAATCGCGTCCCGCCGAAGGATCGACACCCCGCGGCCCGGCCGCGGGGTGTCCGGGAGCCTTGAAGCGTCCCTACTTCGTGTAGGCGTCGAGGAAGGCCTTGCCGGGCTTGCCGGCATCGTCGACCGCCTTCACGGCGCTCTCGACCTGGCCCTCGGCGGTCGCCTTCACCTTGGCGAGCTCAGCGTCGGGCAGCTGGATCAGCTCGACGCCCTTGGCGAGCAGCTTGTCCTTGCCCTCGACCTCGGCCGCATCCCAGCTCGCGCCGTAGGCCTCGGCCGCATCCGGCCCCGTCGAGGCGTCGATCAGCTTCTTCAGATCGTCGGAGAGCCGGTCGTAGCTGTTGGGATTCATGACGAGCGCGAAGGTGGCCGACGCCACACCGGGCTGCAGCGCGTACTTGGCGACCGTGCCGAGATCGAAGCTAGAAGCGCCCTCGAACGGGAACGTGGCGGCATCGATGATGCCCTTCGACATGGCGTCGGTCGTCTCCGGCGGCGGCACCGGGAGCGGAACCGCGCCCAGCGCGTCGATCAGGTTCTTGAACTGGACACCGGCGTAGCGGACCTTCAGGCCGTTGAAGCCCTCCACGGAACGGATCGGCTCCTTGGAGAAGAACATCAGCCGCGGCGTCACCGCCATCCAGAGGATCTTCAGGCCCTGGTGTTCATCCGCGAGATACTCCGGCGCGAGTTCCGTCAGGCGGCGCGACATCGCCGCGCTGGTGACCTCGCCCGAAGGAGCCACGAACGGAAGGCTCGCCAGCTCTGTGGTCGCGTAGCGGCCGGGCGTGGCGCCGTGCAGCGTGAAGGAAATGTCGCAGATGCCGTTGCGGGCGGCGTCGAACTGGCGGTTCGCCCCGCCGCCGAGCTGGCCGGCGGGATAGATCGTCAGCTTGAGCTCGCCGTTCGACTTCTGCTCGAGGTCCTCCGACCACGCCGTCAGCGCTTTCTGAACCGTGTGGTTCGGCGGCAGGAAATGGCAGGCCTTGAGCTCGGTGGCGGCATGAGCCGGCAGCGTCGTCGCCACGATACCCCCGAGCCAGACGGCCCCCGCCGCAAGCGCGACGGCAAACGGAATCCGATTGATCGGCACGTTCTCTCCTCCCCTTCGTCAGACGCCGTTCCGACGCCTGCTTCCCTATCGCTGCGATTTTTTACGTATATCGCATTATGGAACAGGTGTACCACTTGGTGAGCAGGCCTGCAAGCCGATCACGGTTGCCTGCGATTGCCGCTGCGGGATCGACCCCACCTGTGCGACACGAAGCGGCCGGATAGCCGTCCCCCGGACGCCTCCGAAAACGAAGGAGATCGGGGTTATTGTGCAGGATCGGCGCACGATTCGACGCAGATCGACCTGGAAAGGCCCAATGACGTCAGCTCCCGGAATGGAAAAGAGTTCGGTTCAGGTGATTGCCCGCGCGGCCGCGATCCTGCGCGCGCTGGAGGAACAGCCACAGGGGCTGAGCCTCGGCCAGATCGCCCAGCGCGTCGATCTCGCCCGCTCGACCGTCCAGCGGATCGTCGGTGCGCTTGAATCGGAGAAGCTCGTCATCGCGGCATCGCCCACGGGGCGGGTGCGCCTCGGCCCGCTGATCCTGCGGCTGGCGGACTCCGTGCGGACGGACTTCACCGCGATCATCCGCCCCTATCTGCTGCGGCTGTCGCACGAACTGCACGAAACGGTGGATCTGGCGGCGGTGAAGAAGGACCACCTGGTGTTCGTCGACCAGGTCGTCGGGCCCCAGCGGCTCCGGACGGTGTCGGCCGTCGGCGAAGCGTTTCCGCTCTACTGCACGGCCAACGGCAAGGCCTATCTGGCGACCCTGAGCGACGCGCAGGTGGTCGCGCTGATCGGCAAGCGGCTCGAGGCGCGGACCGACCACACCCTGACCGACGTCGAGGATCTCCTGGACGAGCTGGCGCGGGTCCGCCAGTCCGGGGTTGCCTTCGACATGGAGGAGCACGCCGTCGGCATCTGCGCGGCCGGCATTGCCTTTCGCGACACGCTGGGCAACGAGCTGGCGATTTCCGTTCCGGTGCCCACGCACCGGTTCGTGGTGTCGCAGACGTTCATTGCCGACAAGCTCGCCGAGACGAAACAGGCGCTCGAAGGCCACCTGTCGCTCGAGCCGGCCTGAGCGCCTTGGCGGCGCGCGCGCCGCCTTGCCCGGAGAGCCCGCCGGATGCCAAGCGGGCCCTTACCTTACTGAGGATCAGAGCCGCCCGAGGGCTTCCTGAACCTTGGCGCGGCGGCTCTCAGCCTCCTCGCGGCGCTCGCGCTGCTCTTCCACCACTTCTTCCGGCGCCCGCTCCACGAAGGACGGGTTGGAGAGCTTGGCGTCGATCTTCTTGATCTCGCCGGCGAGACGGTCGAGCTCCTTGCGCAGCCGCCCCCGTTCGGCATCGAGATCGACGACCCCCGACAGCGGCAGGCAGACCGCCACGTCGCCGAGGATGACCTGGGCCGACTGCGGCGGCGGCGCGTCCGCCTCGGATATCGCCTCGACGCGCGCAAGCCGCTTGATGGCGGCCTCATGGGTGGCGATCCAGCCCCGTTCCAGCGCGCTCGCACCGACGAGGACGATGGGGATCTGGGCGCCGGCCGGAACGTTCACCTCCGACCGCACCGAACGGATCTGGCTGATCAGCTCGACGAGCCAGTTGATCTCGCGCGCCGCCGCGTTGTCGGCGACCGAAAGCTCCGGCCACGACGTGAGCGCCAGGACGTTCGGGCGCGAGAAGCCCGCCTCCTCGGCCGTCCGCGCCCACAGCTCCTCGGTCAGGAACGGCATGAACGGATGCAGGAGCTTGACGATCTCGTCGATGACCCAGGCGGTCACGGCCTGCAGTTCGGTCCGGGCCGGGCTCTCGTCGCCCTGGAGGATCGGCTTGGAGAGCTCCAGGAACCAGTCGCAGAACGAGTGCCAGGTGAAGGAGTAGACCGCGCCGGCGGCGTCGTTGAACCGGTAGGTCTCGATCGCCTCGGTGACGGCGGCGGCCGTGCGGGCCGTCTCCACGACGATCCACTGGGAAAGCGTCTCGCGGACCGTCGACGGATCGAAATCCGCCAGCGGCTTGCAGCCGTTCATCTCGGCGAAGCGCGCGGCATTCCACAGCTTGGTGGTGAAGTTTCGGTAGCCCTGGACGCGGGCCGGCGCGAGCTTGATGTCGCGCCCCTGGGCCGCCATCGCGGCAAGCGTGAAGCGCAGGGCGTCGGCGCCGAACTGGTCGATGAGATCGATCGGATCGATCACGTTGCCCTTCGACTTCGACATCTTGGCGCCCTTCTCGTCGCGGACGAGGGCGTGGATGTAGACGGTACTGAAGGGCGCCTGGTCGGTGAAGTGCAGGCCCATCATCATCATCCGGGCGACCCAGAAGAAGATGATGTCGAAGCCCGTGACCAGCACGCTGGTCGGATAGTAGCGGGCGAGTTCCGGCGTCTTGTCCGGCCAGCCGAGCGTCGAGAACGGCCACAGCCCTGAAGAGAACCAGGTGTCGAGGACGTCCTCGTCGCGGTAGAGCGCGACCGTGTCCGCCGACGGGTTTTCCCAGGCGGCCACCGCCTCGGCCTTGCTCATCACGGTAGCGGGGCGGCCCAGCATGTCGGCGGCCGCCTGCAGCGCCTCAGCCTCGGACTTCGCGACGAAGATGCTGCCGTCCGGGCCGTACCAGGCCGGGATCTGATGGCCCCACCACAGCTGGCGCGAGACGCACCAGGGCTGGATGTTCTCCATCCACTCGAAATAGACCTTCTCCCAGTTGCCCGGAACGAAGGTGGTGTCGCCGCGGCGGACGGCCTCGATCGCCGGCTTCGCCATGGTGGCGGCGTCGACGTACCACTGGTCGGTGAGGAACGGCTCGATGACCACGCCCGACCGGTCGCCGTGCGGAACGGTGTGGACGTGGGGCTCGATCTCGGCGAGCAGCCCGCGTTGTTCCATCAGCGCCACGACGGCCTCGCGTGCCTGGAACCGGTCGACGCCATTCAGCGCCATGACGTCGGCAAAGTCCGCGTCGTCGCCGACGCCGTCCAGGAAATCCTCGTTGTCGCGCACCGCGATCCGCGCTTCCTCGTCGAGGATGTTGATCATCCGCAGCCCGTGGCGCCGGCCCACCTCGAAGTCGTTGAAGTCGTGGGCGGGCGTGATCTTCACCGCGCCGGAACCGGTCTCCGGATCGGCGTAGTCGTCGGCGACGATCGGGATGCGGCGACCGACGAGCGGCAGCACCACGTGCTTGCCGATCAGCCCCGCATAGCGCGGATCGTCGGGGTGGACCGCAACCGCGGTATCGCCCAGCATGGTCTCCGGCCGCGTGGTGGCGACGACGATGTAGTCGCGGGTCTCGTACTCGGTCGGCTCGCCGCTCTCCTCGTCCCAGGCGACCGGCGCTTCATACGTGTGGCCGCCCTCGATCGGGTAGCGGAAGTGCCAGAGGCTGCCCTTCACCTCGACCTGCTGGACCTCGAGGTCGGAGATCGCGGTCAGGAAGCGCGGATCCCAGTTCACCAGCCGCTTGTCGCGATAGATCAGCCCGTCCCGGTGAAGCGCGACGAACACTTCCAGGACCGCGGCCGACAGCCCCTCGTCCATGGTGAAGCGCTCGCGGCTCCAGTCGCAGGACGCGCCGAGCCGGTGCAGCTGGTTCTGAATGGTGCCGCCGGATTCGGCCTTCCACGTCCAGATGCGCTCGACGAACGCCTCGCGGCCCAGCGCGCGGCGGTCCGGCTCCTGACGCTCGGCGAGCTGGCGCTCGACCACCATCTGGGTGGCGATGCCGGCATGGTCGGTGCCGGGCTGCCAGAGAACGTCGCGGCCGCGCATGCGCTCGAAGCGGACGAGAACGTCCTGGAGCGTGTTGTTGAGGGCATGGCCCATGTGCAGCGAGCCGGTGACGTTGGGCGGCGGGATGACGATGGTGAACGGCTCGGCGCCGTCCCGCGCGCCCGCACCCGCCCGAAAGGCGCCGGCCTCTTCCCACAATTTGGCAATGCGCGGTTCTGCGGCCGCGGCGTCAAAGGTCTTGTCGAGCATAGGATGCAAATCCGGGATGGCCGTTGGGGGCGAACGAACGGTTCGTAAAGCCCAAACCGGCAGGCGCCGTCAACATCGGCGCGGATTGTTGAGAGTAGCATCGCGGGCGCGCATGCGCCACGCGCCGCACATTCGGCAGCCATGTGGACGGGACCGCGAGGTCGGTGCGGCTACGAGCCCGAGGCCGGGCGGCCGGCTGCCCTACCTCCGACGCGACGCGCGGGCAATTTCCTGCTGCACCAGCCGTTCGACGATGGGCGGAAGGTTCTCGTCCAGCCACGCCCGAAGCATGGGGCGCAGGCAGTCCTGCACCACCTCTTCGAGACCGCGGCTCGCCGGAGCGTCGACCGAGCGGGCCAGCGTGTCGAACGAGGACCCGACCGCTTCGTCGCTGCGACCGGAAAGGAGACGGCGGATCTCCTCAGCGTCGGGCGAAAAGGCGTCGGCGGCGGCCTGCGGTTCCCAGGCATCCCTGAAGTCGAACCCGTCGTCGACGGGGCGGGATAATGGCTCGAAGCTGTGAGGCTCCTGGGAACGTGTCTGCGACGCATCGCCCCAGTGGTCGAACGTCTCGGCCGGCGACCGTTCGTCATAGCCGGCGTCATCGTCGTCGAGCACGCCCTGCTCAAGCGCGGCCGAGAACGCCTCCATGTCGGGCGCGCCCCACCCGCTCCCGTAGGCGTCGCCCGATGCATGCGCGTCGCCAATCGGAAAGGCATCTCGAATGCTCTTCTCGATCAGGTCGGGAAGCGTTGCAGGATCCAGGCCCGCAAACTCGTCATGCGACGCCATCTCCTGCTCGAACGCGTCGGAGAATCCGTAGTCGGGCGCGGGGGACGGGTCTTGTGCAGCCGGCTGGTCGTCCTCGGAAATGATCCGCCGGATCGACGCCAGGAGCTCCTCCATCGACGGATCGTATTTCGGCTGGGCCGTCGCCATCGTTCTCCCCGAACCCCCTGCCATCGGGCGCGGCCGGATCGGCGCGCCACGAATCACATCGTGTTAACCATGATAGCAGCCACCACCCGCCCGACGAACGCGTGTCCCCCAACTTTGCTGGATGGCTGGGCCGGAGGGATGGTGCGTGGTGGAAAAGTTCGCCCGCGGAGCTGACTTCAGGGACAGGCGCGGAGCCCGCGGGCTCCGCGCGGGATGGCGATCAGCGGCCGTCGGGCGTCCGCATGCCGATCCACTTGTCCTTGACCGCCTTGTAGTGCGAGTCCGGCTGGTAGCGCGCGACGCGAAGGTCGAGCATCTCGACGCCGAGCTGTCCGGTGGTCGACAGCAGCGAATAGGCCGCCACCACCTTGTTGCGTTCGGCCTGCACGAGCGTCACCTGGGCGTCGACGAGGTCGCGCTGGGAGTCGAGGACGTCGAGGGTGGTGCGCTGACCGACCTTCTGCTCCTCGATCACGCCCTGAAGGGCCAGCTGCTGCGCGAACACGCCGGTGCGCGCCGCCTGGATCGACGCGACCGAGGCCTGATAGTCGGCCCAGGCCTGGACGATAGCCTGACGGACCTGATCGCGCAGGATGTCGACCTGGATGCGGGCGTAGCCGAGATCCTCCTTCGCCTGACGGACCTGGGAGGAGACGCGGCCACCCTGGTAGATCGGGATGTTGACGTTCAGCGTGACCTGGGCGGAATCGGAATAGTCTGCCGACCCGTTGTCGTAGGTCCGGCCGACCGATCCGTTGAGGGACACGTCCGGCATGAACTGACCCTCGAGGGTCTTCACGTTGTACTGGGCGACGTCGACGTTGTGGATGGCCGACTGGATGGCCGGATGATTGTCCTGGCCGATGGCGAGGGCCCGGTCGAGCGAGGGCGGCAGCTTCGCGGACAGGTTCAGGTTGTCGACGAGGTTGCGGGCATCCAGGCCGGTCACCTGCCGGAACGTCGCCTTGCTGGACGCCAGGTTCGCCTCGGCGAAGTTGAGGTCGGACTGCGCCTGTGCATAGCGCGCCTGGGACTGGCTGACGTCCGTGCGCGTCCCCTCACCCACGTCGAGGCGATCGTTCGAGGCCTTCACCTGTTCGTTCAGGAAGGTGACGTCGCTCTGGCGCAGGCCGACGATCGACGTGTTCTGGATGACGTCCTCGAAGGAGGTGGCGGCGTCGAGCAGCACCGACTGCTCGGAGTTGCGCAGCAGTTCGCGCTGGGCACGGACCGCGGCCTTGGCCTGCAGCACCGAGTTCTTGGTCTGGAAACCCTGAAAGATCGGCTGGGTGAAATTGAGCCCCACCCCGATCGGATTGTTCGCGCCGCTGGCGTTGAACTTCTGGCTGGTCAGCGGCGAATAGACGCCATGCAGGCCGGTGTACTGGGATGACGCGGAAAACGTGCCGAAGATCTGCGGGCGGATGCCGGACTTGGCCAGCGGCACGCCTTCGTCGACGGAGCGCAGCTGCGCTCGCGCCTGGTTGAGTGTCGGGTTGTTCGAATAGGCCGACGCCAGCGAATCCTTCATCGTCTGGGCCGCGGCGGGTGCCGCTCCCAGAAGACAGGCCAACGCAGTGACGGCCAGCGGAGCGAAGAGCCCCGTGCTTTTGGACGATCCTGTACGCAACAAAGCCCCCTTTGCAGCGGCGACGGTGGCCCCGCTGGAAATGGTATTAACGGACCATTAACAAAGGTGTAGCCTCGATTTTTCCGAACGAAAATCCGCTAGCCGGCAGAAACGGGCATTCGCCGCGCCGATGCGGCAATTCGGCAACAGCGCAAACGCTTAGATTGCTAAGCTAACGTCTGGGAATTGCTGGATATTCAGCCGTTCAGAAGACAAATTCCTTCGGCTTTTCAAAGCCGGGGAGAAGTGGCGCGGCCGCATTGAAAGAGGGCCAGCTTCCGACCGTATCGCCGCTGCGGCGATAGACGCTCACCATGGCCGACAGGCCGCGACCATCGACGACGACCAGGCGTCCGCCATCCTTGAGCTGAGCGGTGAGCGCGTCGACCGGCGTCTCGACGGCACCGTCCACGACGATCACGTCGTACGGGGCCTCCGGCGCCCAGCCGGCCTCAAGTGGCCCGACCACGACGGCCGCATTCTCGATGCCGAGCTGCGCCAGTTTGTCGCTCGCCTGATTGCCGAGCTCCTCGTCGCACTCCAGCCCGACGACGGAATCGGCGAGCTGGCCGACCACGGCGCACGGATAGCCAGTCCCCGCGCCGACCACGAGCACCACGTCGGTACGCTCGATCTCGGCCTTCTGCAGCATCTTGGCGAAAACGGCGGGACGGGTCAGATAGCGGCCGAGCTTGCCCGGCTCCGGCTCGACCAGCGCAATGGGCTCATCGAGATAGGCCAGCGGGCGTCGGCTGGCCGGCAGGAAGACCTCGCGGGGGATGAGCCTCATCGCATCCTGGATGCGGCGATCCGTGATGTCGAAGGTCCGCAGCTGGTTCTCGACCATCCGGCTGCGGAGGGCGGCAAAATCGACCATGGTCATCGTCCCGGCTCGTGAAACGTCGTCCAATGCCTTAGCGGCGCAGCCTTGCCGAGGCAAGCATCCGACGCGAGCGTGTCAGCCTATCCCGGCGGTCAGTTCCGCGGCGCAAAACCGTCGGGCATGCCGACCACCCAGCGGCGCTCCCCGAGATCGAGGCCGCACAGCCCCTCGGTGATGCCCTTCCGCTCCGCATACTCGGCGACGCGGGCCAGATAATCCGGCTCGAACGGCGCGGTGAGCGCCCAGTCGTTCGGCCAGAAGGTGGCCATTCCGTTGACCGTCGGCAGCTTCACGTAGGCGGCGACCATCATCGCGTCCACGCCGTGGGTGTAATAGCGGTCGGTGGCATCGTCCCCGCTCGGACCGCGTCTCGGATCGAAGACATAGAAGCTCCGGCAGGCGTCCGGCGGCGGGCCCACCTCGTCCAGGAAAGCCTGCTCCTCGTGGCGGTCGAGCCGGAACGCGCTCTCGCTGTGGCCCTGTTCGGCCAGGATGAACAAGGCCACGACCGCCACGGCGACGGCGGGCGCCCTGCCCCGGCGCGCGAACAGGTCGAGGGCGCAGGCGGTCACGAGCGCCACAACCGGCACGATGAACAGGAGGAAGCGCACCGGCAGCCGGATTGCCGAGGCCCCCGGCATCAGGACGAAGACCGGCTGGAACAGCGCCACCGGCCCGACGCGGAAGGCGAAGATCCCGAGCACGACGGCCCCAATGCCAAGCGCACAGGCGAAGGTCACCCGGTCCACGTCGCTGGCCGGCCGGTTGCCCGCGAGCCTGCGGTGGCGACGGACCAGCGACACAAGCCACACCAGAGAGACGGCGAACGCGAGCAGAAACACCGGCGACAGCCCGTAGGGATCGTTCGGGTTTCCGGAGAACAGGCGCATCAGCGGCGGCATCAGCCACCCCCAGATCCAGTTCGACGCGCCGACGTTGAAGAGCTCCACGAAGGTGCGCGTGCCGGCCTTCATGCTGGAGACGCTGTGCCCCCCGTGGCCGGACTGGCTGTAGAGCGCGAAGACCGCCACTGCCGCGATGGCGAGCCCCACCGCCAGCACGATCAGCGCCGGCTGCGGCCGTCGCACCGCGGCCCAGGCCCGTGCGCGCAACGGCACGTCGAGCAGCATCGCCGCCGCGAGCACGACCACCGTGAACAGCGTGAACGCGAACAGCGAATAGAACGACGTCATCGCCCAGACGTAGAACAACGCGATGATCGCCAGCGCCTGCAGAACGGGGCCGGCTCCGGACGGCGACCGGTCGCCTGATCGGGTCAGCGCGAGGAAAAGCGGCCACACCAGCAGGATGCCCACGGGGAAGAAGGCGGCGTAGAGCAACTGCGCATGAAGGGCCCGGATGGCCAGCGAATTGGCCAGCAGCTCGACAAGCGCGGCAAACAGCGCCAGCACGACCGACACGCCGAGCAATCGTCGCGCGACGAGATAGGTCGCGATGAAGCCGATGGCGCAGACGACCGCGTTGGTGATCTCCTGGCTCACGAACGGGTCGAAGCCGAGCGAGCGCGGGATCGCGTAGACCAGCCCGCCGAACATCAGGCCGTCGCCATAGCTCAGCGTGTACGGAAAGGGGTAGAAGTGGTTCGGGGACAGCGGCGCGTTCAGCCCCAGGACGACACCGTACCAGTGTTCCAGGACCGCGATGAAGATGCGCCCGTCGAAGACGTCACCGCTGACCCTCGGCAGCCCCTCCCGCAGCGCGGGGCCGTAGAGAACAGCCAGACCCGCCACAAGAACGACAGCCACGACGAGGGCTTCGATCGGTCGAAAACGCATGGGCGAAGGAATCACTTTGAAGGGGTTCTCGAAGCTTCAGCGCGGTGGCGCCCCTATTAGGCGCGGCTGACCGGGGCAATCAAGCCGACCCGCCCGGCAAATCGTGGATGCGGCGACGCAACCAATCAGGCTCAAGACAGTTGTTCCCTGCCCTCACGCCTTCCATGCCGGATGCGCACGGGCATTTCCCAGGACCCACGGCGCCATCCGATGAAGAAACTGCATATCAGCCACAACACCCGCTACCTCTACGACAAGCCGGTGACGTTCGGCACACACAGGCTGATGGTGCGTCCGCGCGACGGCCACGACATGCGCATCCTGGGCTCAAACCTGGTGGTGTCTCCGCCCGCAGAGGTTCGCTGGGCATATGACACGTTCGGCAATTCCGTGGCATTCCTGACCTTCTCCGAACCGGCCGACCAGCTCGTGATCGAAGCGGAACTGCATCTGGAGCGCTACGGACTGGACGAGGCGGTGCGCACCTTCGAGCCGCACAGCGGGACCTATCCGTTCTCCTACGATTCCGACGACCGCATCGACCTGGCGCCGGTGATGATGATCGAGTTCCCGGAGGATCGTCCGACGGTTTCCAAATGGCTCGAAACCGTCATGCCGACGCTGCCGGACGGGACGCTGCAGGTCCTGGACCAGCTGTCGAGCGCCATTCACGGCAACTTCGAGTACCGCCGCCGCGACGAGGAGGGCGTGCAGACGCCCGCCCAGACCATCGAGACGGCAAGCGGCACCTGCCGCGATTTCGCGGTGCTCTTCATGGAAGCCGCCCGCGATCTCGGCTTCGCGGCCCGCTTCGTCACCGGCTACCTCTACGACGCGGCAACCGACGACGGCGACATCCTCACCGGCGGCGGCGCCACCCACGCATGGGCGGACGTCTTCATTCCGGGCGTTGGGTGGGTCGAGTTCGACCCGACCAACGAGATCGTCGCCGGCCACGAGCTGGTCCGCGTGGCGGCAACCCGCTCGTCCGCGCAGGCCCAGCCCCTCAGCGGCAGCTTCTCGGGCGACGGCAAGTTCGTCGGCATGGAGGTCAAGATCGGCGTGAAGAGCGAGGCGTAGGCGCCGCGCTCCCGGGTACGCCTGCCGCCGTCATCGACCCATCAGGGTCGGCAGGAAGGTGACGAGCTGCGGGAAGGCGACGCAGATCAGCAGTCCTAAGAGCTGCAGGAGGAAGAACGGCAGGATCCCCTGGTAGACCGTTCCCATCCCGACATCCTTCGGCAGCGTGCTCTTGATGTAGAAGAGCGTGTAGCCGAACGGCGGGCTGATGTAGCCCATCTGGATGGTCAGGGCGTAGAGCACGCCGAACCAGATCTCGTCGAAGCCGAGAAAGCGGACCACCGGCAGGAATACCGGCACGGTGAGCAGGATGATGCCGATCTCGTCGAGCACCGTGCCCAAGAATACCAGGATCAGCATCATCACCGCGAGCACGAGATAGGGGCTCACCTCGAGCGCCTGGATCGAGCCCAGCAGCGCATCGGCGCCGCCGAGACCGGTGAAGATCGCCACGTAGGCCTTCGCGCCGATGGTGATCCACAGGATCATCGCCGTCGACTTCAGGGTGACGCCTGAACTCTGGGTCAGCATCGACAGGGTGAGATTGCGCCGCATGGCGGCCGCCACACACGCGCCGAGGACGCCGACCGCCGCCGCCTCGGTGGGCGTGGCGATGCCGAAGAAGATCGAGCCCAGCACCATCACGATGATCAGCGTCGGCAGGACCAGCGTTTTCAGCGACGCCAGGCGCTCGCGCAGGCTGGCGCGCGGCACGTCGGAGACGTTCGGCGCGAGGTCCGGCTTCACCCAAGACGCGATCATGATGTAGGCGATGTAGAGCGCCGCCAGCAGGATCCCGGGGACGATGCCGGCGATCAGCATCTTGCCGATCGAGACCTGGGCCGTGACCGAATAGACGATTGTCAGCACCGAAGGCGGGATCAGGATGCCCAGCGTGCCGGAGGCGCAGATGGTACCGGTGGCCAGCCGCGCGTCGTAGCCCCGCCTCAGCATTTCCGGCAGCGCCAGGATGCCCATCGCGGTGACCGCCGCGCCGACCACGCCGGTCATGGCCGCCATCACCACGCAGATGATGACGGTACCGATCGCCAGCCCGCCCTTGAGCCGGCCGAACCACAGCTCCATGGCCCGGTAGAGGTCCTCGATGACGCCCGAGCGCTGCAGCACCACCGCCATGAAGATGTAGAGCGGAATGGCCAGCAGCGCCTCCGACCGCATGGTGTCGAAGATCTGCAGGATCAGGATGATGAGCGCGTTCGGATCCCAGAACACGACGGTGAACAGGACCGAGAGGCCGCCTAGGACGAAGGCGACGGGCAGGCCGGTCAGCAGGAAGACCGTCAACCCGCCGAACATCAGGATGAGAATGCCGGTGGAGCTCATACGACCTCTCCGAACTCGTCGGAGACGGGCGGCGCCGGATCATTGAAGATCACCCGCATCCACTCGGCGAAGGCCTGCAGCAGTAGCAGCGCGAGCGCGACCGGGATGACGAACTTCACCGGCCAGATGATCGGGTTCCAGGAGGTGTAGGAGGTCTCGCCGAGATCGTACGACTGCACCGCGAACGGCCAGGCGTAATAGAAGAGGATCACGGCGTAGGCGCCGATGATCGGGAAATTCACGAGGTCGAAGAAGCGGTTCACCCGGGGCGAGACCGACTGGCGCACGAGGTCCAGGTTCACGTGGCCGCCGGTGTGCAGGAGATAGGGGCCACCGAGGAGGAAGAACGGCCCGAACAGAAGCGTGGCGAGCTCAAGACCCCAGCTCGACGGAGAGTTGAAGAGATAGCGCGCCGTCACGGCGTACAGCATCACCGGCACGATGATGAACATCAGCAGGCTCGCCAGCCGGTAGAGCAGGTGGTTGAAAGCTGTAATCCAGCGCACGACGGCGCCGATCGGGCGGGGCATGACAGTGTTCCTCGGGTGCGATGCGCCGGGCGGGGATCCAGGCACAAATCCCGTCCGGATCACCGGGATCCGGACGGAACATGGTCAGGCGCCGGGTTCGTGAAGCAATCCCCTCCGGTCCGGTGACGTCAACCGGGCCGGCACGGACGCGCCCACTGGACGCTTCCTCGTCGGCGAGGGACGCCTACTTGATGAGACCCAGCTCCTGCATCTGCGCGATCTGGGAGTCGAGGATGCGGGTGGCGAGGTCGTTGCCCTTGGTCGCCTTGCGCCAGGACTCCACCGCCTTCACGCGGGCGGCGTTGACGTCGTCTTCCTTGAGCTCGATCACCTCGACGCCCTGCTCCTTGAAGGCCTCGAGCGCGCTCTTGTCGCTCTTCGTCTTCGCCGCCTGATAGGCATCGGAGACCTCCTTGGCGGCCGTCGCCAGCGCGTCCTTGTAGGCGTCCGGAAGCTTGTCGTAGGCCGCCTTGTTGGCGACGTAGGACGTGGCGGTGGTCGGCTGGTGCACGCCCGGCAGGATGATGAACTTCGCCACCTCGCCGAGGCCGGCGTCGAGGTTCGCCTGCAGGTCGCCACGGTCGGCGATGTCGATCAGGCCCTTGTCGAGGGCAGAGTAGACCTCGCTGGTCGGCAGCGGCGACACGGCAACGCCGAAGTCGGTCATGACCGACGAGGCGAGACCGACAAAGCGGCCCTTCTTGCCGTTGAACTCCTCGATCGTCTCGATCTTCACCTTCGAGTGGATCGGCTCCTGATCGTAGACCATCGGCGCGATGTACTGGAGACCGGCCGGAGCATAGGCCTCCTGCGCGAACTCGATGCCGCCGTGCTTGTAGAACCAGTCCGAATACTGGCTGGATTCCGGGTAGCCGAACGGGATGGTGCTGGTGAAGGCGAGCGCCGGGATCTTGCCGGCCTCGTAGCCGTCGAAGGTCTTCATCAGCTGGAAGGCGCCGCCGCGGACCGCGTCGAAGGCCTGGGCCGGCGGAACGATCTGACCGGCCGAGAAAAGCTCGATCTGAAACTTGCCGTCGGTCAGCTCGGCGACGCGGTCGACGTACATCTGCTCGAACTTCTGCGGCGTCGTGCCGCCGTCCCAGAGCGCCTGCATGCGCCATTTCACCGGCTCGCCGTCCTGGGCCAGCGCGGGGGCGGCGAAGGCGGCGAACGCGAAGGCCGCGGCCGTCACCTGAAGCGTCGTGCGGCGGGAAATATGCCTGGTCATGGGTGTTTCTCCTTCAGTTTCCGGATCGTTGTTGTTCTTGTTTCCGCCCGCTGCGCGGTGCGAAAGGCAGTGCGGATGCCGTCAGTCGGCCCCGCGAAGTTCGGCGATCAGTTCGCGCGCGCGGTCGGTGCGCACGTCGTGGGCCTCGGCCAGCTTGCCGGCCACGATCTCGATCTCGTTGCCGACGGCGCCGGCGACGATGGCGATGTTGCGGGCGTGCAGTGCCATGTGGCCGCGCTGGATGCCTTCGGTGGCCAGCGCCCTGAGCGCCGCCATGTTCTGGGCGAGGCCGACGGCAACCGTGATCTCGGCCAGCTCCTGCGCCGTCTCGACGCCGAGGATCTTCAGCGCCGTCTGCGCCACCGGATGGGTCTTGGTGGCGCCGCCCACGAGGCCGACGGCCATCGGCATTTCCAGCGTTCCGACGAGGCAGCCTTCGGTGTCGACCTCCCACGTGGAGAGCGACGTATAGACGCCGTTGCGGGCGGCGTAGGCGTGGGCGCCGGCCTCGATCGCCCGCCAGTCGTTGCCGGTGGCGACGATGACCGGATCGATGCCGTTCATGATGCCCTTGTTATGGGTCGCCGCCCGGTACGGGTCGATCACCGCCAGCTCATGGCCATCGAGAATGCCGTCGATCATCCGGCGGCCCGAGAATTCCTTGGTGGCGAGAGCCGCTTCCGGCACGCGCACCCGCGCCCGGGCCAGCCGACGGTCGGCGAGATTGGAGAGGATGCGCAGGCGCACCCGGCCGCCCGTCAGTTCCTCGACCGTCGGCGCGACCGCCTCGGCCATGGTGTTGACGGCGTTGGCGCCCATGGCGTCGCGCACGTCGACGACGAGGTGCAGTACCACCATCGGGCCGCGGGCGGTCGCCGGGAAGACATGCACCTCGATGTCCTTGCAGCCGCCGCCGAGCTTGACCAGGAATGCGTCGCGGCTGTTGGCGATCTCCAGGATCCGGTCGCGCGCCGCCAGCAGCTTCAGCCGGGCACCGTAGGGGTCGGTGATGCCGAGCACCTGCACCTGCGCGCGCATCACGGGATCGGTGGAGGAGGTTTCGAAGCCGCCGTGATCGCGGGCGATCCGCGCCATGTAGGAGGCGGCCGCCACCACCGACGGCTCCTCGACAACCATGGGAATAAGGTAGTCACGGCCGTTGATCGTGAAGTTGGTGGCGATGCCCATCGGCAGCTGGAAGGTGCCGACGACGTTCTCGATCATGCCGTTGGCGCGGGAGACATCGAGCGCACCCGGGTCGCCGATCGTCGCGGCGTCTTCGGCGCCCAGCCCGACGGCCTGCGATAGCATCTCCAGGCGCTGCTGCGGCGTCTTGTTCCGATAGCCCTCGAGACGCGAATTCACGGTGCTCGGCGTAGCAGCCATATTCGTTTCCACCCACATTCAAACCAGCATCTTGCTTGGATGCCGGGCGGAATTGTCCTAGGATGGACGGGACAATCAAGGGACAGTTTGGATCAATCGCGCCGTGACTGTACCAGTCAAAATCCTGGCACAATTTCCATGATGCGAACCGGAACCCGTGTCGGGGCCATCGTTGCGCTGGTCTCCGAGCGGCTTGCGAAGGGGGCCTACAAGGTCGGCGAGCGGCTGCCGTCCGTCCGGCAGGCCGCGCAGGACTACGGGGTGTCCAAGAACACCATGGCGGAGGCCTACGACCGGCTGGTCGCGCAGGGAATGCTGGAAGCGCGTCCGGGCTCCGGCTTCTACGTCTCGCACCTGGAACTTCCGAGCACGACCGCGCCGCCGCCGCATGTGGCGGCGGCCGTCGACCTGGTCTCGCTGCTGCGCGAGCAGCTGGACCGAAGCTACGAAGTGCGCCCCGGCGACGGACGTCCGCCGGCTTCGTGGATGGAGGGATCGGAGCTGCGCCGGCACTTCGCCGGCTTCAAGACATCCGGCCCCGACACCATCGACTTCGGCTACGGCAGTTCGCGCGGCTTCGAGCCCCTGCGCGATCGGCTTCGGCTGATGCTGCTCGACCGGTCGATCTCGGTGGAGCCGGACGGCCTGCTGCTGACCTATGGCGCCAACCACGCCCTCGATCTCATCGTCCGCCATCTGCTGGAGCCCGGCGACACGGTGCTCGTCGACGATCCCGGCTACTATCCGCTGTTCGCCAAGCTCACCCTGGCCAAGGCAAACATCGTCGGGGTGAAGCGCAATCCCGACGGACCGGACCTGGAAGACCTCACCACCAAGTTCGCCACCCTGCGGCCGAAGGTGTTCTTCACCCAGTCCCAGGCCCACAACCCGACCGGCAGCTCGCTGTCCCCGCCTGTCGCCTTCGGCCTTCTCCAGGCGGCCGAACGTTGGGGCGTCCTGGTGGTGGAGAACGACGCCTTCGCCGACATCCTGCCGCCCACCCTGCCCCGGCTCGCGGCGCTCGACCAGTTGAACCGGGTGCTCTATGTCGGCACCTTCTCCAAGACGCTCTCGGCGAGCCTGCGCTGCGGCTTCGTGGCCGGCCATCCGTCACTCGTGGGCGCGCTGGCGGACCTGAAGATCCTGACCATGGTGGCGACCTCCGACTACGTGGAGCGCTTCATCTTCAACCTGATCCAGGGCGGCCAGTATCTGCGCCACATTCGCCGCCTCAGGTCCCGGGTCGAGACCGCGCACCGCAAGGCGGTCGGCGAACTGGAGCGCATCGGCCTGCGCCTCAGCGCCAGCAAGACGCCGGGCTTCTATCTCTGGGCCGAACTGCCCGATCACATCGACGAGTTCGAGCTGTGCCGCGCCGCGGCGGACGAAAGCATCTTCCTGGCGCCGGGAAGCGTCTTCCGCCCCAACCGCAGCGCCGCGCGGCCCGCCGCCATCCGCGTCAACGTCGCCTACGGCGCCGACCCGAAGCTCCTCGACTTCCTGTCGCGCGCCATTTCCCCCTGACACGTCACCTTCAGAAGCACCGAGCAGATCCCATGAGCATGGCTTTCCCCTCCGAAGTCCGCATCGTCGAAGTCGGTCCCCGCGACGGGCTGCAGAACGAGGCCGGGATCGTCCCGGCGACGGTGAAGGCGGAGCTCATCGACCGCCTCGCCGCGGCCGGGGCACGAACCATCGAGGCGGGCAGCTTCGTGTCGCCCAAGTGGGTGCCCCAGATGGCCGACACCGCCGAGGTGCTGTCGCTGATCCACCGCAAGCCGGGCGTCGACTACCCGGTGCTGGTGCCCAACATGAAGGGCCTCGAGGCCGCAATCGCCAGCGGCGTGGAGGAGGTCGCGGTGTTCGCCGCCGCCTCCGAAGCCTTCTCCCAGCGCAACATCAACTGCTCCATCGCCGAGAGCCTCGAGCGCTTCCAGCCGGTGATGGAGGAGACCGCGCGCCGCGGCCTGAAGGTGCGGGGCTACGTGTCGTGCGTGCTCGGCTGCCCCTACCAGGGCGAGGTGCCGCTCGCCGACGTCGCAATGGTCTCGCGCCGCCTGCTGGAGATGGGCTGCTACGAGATCTCGCTCGGCGACACGATCGGCGTGGGCACGCCCTTGAAGGCGGTCCGCATGGTGGAGGCCGTCATGCAGGACGTGCCGACCGGGAAGATCGCGCTGCACTTCCACGACACCTACGGCCAGGCGCTGGCCAACATCTATGCCTGCCTGGGCCTCGGCGTGTCGGTGCTGGATTCCGCCGTCGGCGGGTTGGGCGGCTGCCCCTACGCAAAGGGCGCCACCGGCAACGTCGCCACCGAGGATCTCGTCTACATGCTGGACGGCATGGGCATCCGGACGGGCATCGACCTTGCGGCCCTGACCGACACGGCCCGCTTCATCGCGGCCGCCATCGGCAAGGCGCCCTCCTCCCATCTGGCGCAGGCGAACGGCTAGCGCCCGCCAGCAAAAAGGGCGCCGGTCGAACCGACCGACACCCTCTTAAACGCGTCATCCCACCTTGAGGCGGGTGAGCCTGGTCAGGCGAGCGACTTGCGGACGATCGCCGCGCCGTCGACCATCGCCTTCATCTTGTTGAAGGCGACATCGCGCGGCAGGTACTTGAGGCCGCAGTCGGGCGCGACCGTGATCCGCTCCGCCGCCACGAACGGCAGCGCGCGCCGGATGCGCTCGGCAACCGTTTCCGGGCTTTCGATCTCGTTGGTGGAGAGATCGAGGACGCCGAGGATGATCTTCTTGTCGTCGAGGCTCTCGAGGATCTTGCAGTCCAGCGACGACTGGGCGGTCTCGATGGAGACCTGCCGCACCGCCGACCCGGAGAGTTCCGGCAGGAACGAATAGCCTTCCGGCCGCGCGTGGATGATGGCGGCATAGCCGAAGCAGATGTGCACCGCCGTCTCGCCGTCGATGCCATCGAGGGCACGGTCCAGCACCTCGACGCCGTACTCCTTCGCCTTCTCGTGCCGGGCCTGCATGTAGGGCTCGTCCACCTGCACCACGTCGGCGCCGGCCGCGAAGAGGTCGCGGATTTCCTCATTCACCGCCGCGGCGTAATCGAGCGCCATCTCGCGCTCGCTCTCGTAGAAGTCGTTCTGGGCCTGCTGGGCCATGGTGAACGGACCAGGCACGGTGATCTTGATACGGCGATCGGTATTGGCGCGCAGGAACTTCACGTCGTCCACCTCGACCGGGTGCATGCGGCGGATCTTGCCCACCACGCGCGGAACCGGGTTCGGGTGACCGCTGCGGTCGAGCGCGGTGCCGGGATTGTCGATGTCGACGCCCTCGAGCGCGGTGGCGAAGCGGTTGGAATAGCTCTCGCGGCGCACCTCACCGTCGGTGATGATGTCCAGCCCGGCGCGCTCCTGGTCGCGGATGGCGATGAGCGTCGCGTCGTTCTGGGCTTCCTCGAGCCACTCGGGCGCGATCCGCCACAGCTCGTTCGCCCGCACCCGCGGAGGAAACCGCCCACCGAGCTTCGCGCGGTCGATGAGCCATTCCGGCTGCGTGTAGGACCCCACCAGCGAGGTCGGAAGCAGCGTGTTGATCTCGGTCATGAAAATTTCCTCCGTTGAGATTTTGGTGGGAAAGTGAGGCAAGGACGGCGCCCCGTCCACCCACCCGATGCGAAATGCCGATGCCAATCAGCTTCTGAAAACCGATTTCGGCATGGCTGACGCGATTTCGTGCGCCCGGCCCAGATGGTCGCGAAGGGCCTGCTCGGCCGCGTCGGGGTTGCCTTCGAGAATGGCGGAAGCGATCCGCCGGTGCTCGGCGACCGAATCCTCGTACATCGCCGGCGTCATCGCGCCGCTGAGCTGGAGCATGATCAGCGGCAGTTGAAGCTGTCGGCTGAGGGACGCCAGCTGTTCGTTGTCGCAGACGGTCAGGATCGCCTGGTGAAAGCGCCAGTTCTCCTGGTGGTAGGCGGCGCCCGACAGGCGGGTGGACTGGTCCCAGATCGGCGCGATGTCCGCCTCGAAGCGGGCACGGTTGTCGCCCCTTCCGATCGCCTCCGCCGCGAGCCGCACCGCAAGCGCCTCCAGCGCGGTGCGGATCTGGAACAGCTCGATGGTTTCCTTGTAGGAGAGCTTGCGGACGAGCGCGCCCCGGTTCGGCACGATCTCCAGCAGCCCCTCGGCCGAGAGGCGCCGGAACGCCTCGCGCAGCGGTCCGCGGCTGACCCCGAAATCGCGCGTGAGATCGGCTTCGATCAGCCGCTGCCCGGGCGCGTATCGACTGTTGAGAATGCCGTCGCGCAGGCCCAGCACGAGGCGATCCACCGTGCCGCCGCGCGCCGATTCGGTTGCCGCAATCTCGTCCGCCATCGCAGTCCCATCCGTGACCATCCGATCGACTTAGCCGCCATCCAAGCCCGAAAGCAAGGTTGACGACAACAAGATTGTCCTACAATAATGGCCGACAGAACAGACCGATGGCGCCCACCGCGCATGATCGGCACGAGGAAACGCAAGGCTCGGCAAGAGGTGCGGGAACGCTTGTTCCACCGCAGCCTGAGCCCATTCGGGGAGACGCCAGAGTGCTTATCGGCAAGCACGTCAAGGCCGTGTCCGGCATCTGCACCGCGGACGCCGACAGCATCACCATCCGCGACCGCGACCTGTGCGGCGACCTGATGGGCCGGCTGACGTTCACCGAGTATTTCTACCTGCTCGTCACCGGCCGCGAGCCGACGGCGGACCAGCGCGATTTCCTCGACCTCCTGCTGATCGCGATCGCGGAGCATGGGCTGACGCCCACCGCCGTCGCCGCCCGCATGACCTACGACGCCGATCCCCAATCCATGCAGTCGGCCATCGCCGCCGGCATTCTCGGCTGCGGACCGATCGTGCTGGGCACCTCCGAACTCTGCGGCAAGCTGCTGACGGAGGCCCAGGCCCGCGTCGACGCCGGTGAGGCCGTCGCGGACGTGACCCGCGCCATCGCCACCGAAACGCGCAAGGCCGGCGGCAAGATGCCCGGCTTCGGACATCCCCTCCACCGGCCCGTCGATCCGCGCACCCAGCGCATCCTGATGCTGGCGGCAGAGCGCGGCGTCGACGGAAAGTTCGTGGCCTTGGCACGCGCCTTCGAGGCAGCGGTCGCCGAGGCCTGGGGCAAGCCCCTGCCCATGAACGTGTCGATGCCAATGGCGGCGGTGATGCTCGACCTCGGCTTTCCCGCCGCGATGATCAAGGCCATTCCGCTCCTCGCGCGCACGGGCGGCCTCCTCGCCCATCTGGCCGAGGAACAGAAGAGCCAGATCGGCTTCCTGATGGCCTCCCATGCCGAAGAGGCGATCTCCTACGAATCCAGCCACGAGTAGGCCGCGTTAGATGATCCACGAACCCGACATCGAGACCCGCCCCTGGCCGGAGCAACAGCGCCTCGACGATGCGCGCTTCCGCTCGCAGGTCGCCTATCTCCTCGCCCATTCGCGCTTCTATCAGGCGAAGCTCGGAGCGGCCGGCTTCGACACGCCGGAGAAGATCGGCGGCCTGGACGACATCGCCGCGCTTCCGATGACCGAGAAGGACGAGTTGCGCGCCACGCGCAGCGCCGCCGATCCGATCGGCACCCAGCTCGCAGCGCCGATGGAGGATCTCGCCCGGATCTACTCCACCAGCGGCACCACCGGCACGCCGAGCTACATTCCGCTGACGGCCGGCGACCTTGAAAACTGGGTGCGCACCTCCTCGCGCAGCTACGCGGCGTCCGGCATCGCGCCAGGCGAGCGCATCATCAGCACCTATAACGCCGGCCCGTTCGTCGCCGGCTCGGCGCTGGACTCCTTCAACCGGCTCGGCCTCTGCCACATCCCCGTCGGCACCGGCAACACCGAGCGGCTGATGGCGGCGGTCGAGATGCTGAAGCCGCAGGCGCTGGTCTGCACGCCCTCCTACGCGCTGCACCTCGCCGAATGGGGCAGTGCGCGCGGAATGGATCTGCCGGGCAGTTCCGTGAAGCGCATCCTTGTGGCCGGCGAGCCCGGCGGCGGCGAGGCGGCGATGCGCGCCCGGCTGCAGGAGGTCTGGGGCGCGCAGGTGACCGAGGCCATGGGCATCGGCGATATCGGCGCGTCGCTGTGGGGCGAATGCGAAGCCCAGCAGGGCATGCACTTCTGCGCCCGCGACTTCGTCCACATCGAGCTGATCGACCCGGAAACCGGCGCCGTTGTCCCGATGGAAGACGGGGCGACGGGCGAACTGGTCTACACACACCTTGCGCATCGCGCCGCCCCCATGCTGCGCTTCCGCTCCCGCGACCACGTGATGGTGCACACCGAGACATGCCGGTGCGGGCGCACGTCGCCGCGGGTGCGCTGCATCGGCCGCACCGACGACATGCTGATCGTCCGCGGCGTCAACGTGTTCCCGTCGGCCATCCGCGAGGTGGTCAACGAGTTTGCGCCGGCCGTCACCGGCGTCATCTCGGTCCGCCCCGGCAGCAAGGGCGTGAAGCAGAGCCCGCCCCTCAAGGTGCTGGTGGAACTGACCGAGGGCACCGAGGCGAGCGAAGGCCTCGCCGACGGCATTCGCCAGCGCCTGCGGGACAAGCTGGTGGTGACCACCCGCATCGACCTCGTGACCGCCGGGAGTTTGCCGCGCAGCGAATACAAATCGAAGCTGATCGACTTTGCCGAGGCGACCTGACACACGCCCCGGCCGGAGAAGAAGACTGACCAAAGAGGGAGGACTCCAATGAAGAAAATGACAGCGATCCTGGGCCTTGCGGCCGTGACGGCCCTGTCGGGCCAGGCACGGGCTGCCGAGTACGAGCTCAAGCTCTCCTCGATGTTCCCGTCGACCCACTTCATCGTCACCATGGGGATGGTGCCGTGGGCGGAGGAGATCGAGAAGCGCACCGACGGGCGCGTCCACTTCACCGTCTTTTCCGCGGGTTCCGCGCTGGGCGACGCGACGAAGCAGTTCGATCAGGCCCGCGCCGGCGTGGTCGACGTGTCGGTCGGCATCCCGGCCATCCCGCGCGGACGCCATCCGCGCTCCGTGCTGGTCGAGCTCCCCTTCACGGTTCCGGACGCCACCATCGGCACCTGTGCGCTCATGAAGGTGAAGGACCAGGTGAAGGAAGACTATCCCGGCACCAAGATCCTCTATCTGACCGTGACGGAGCCGAGCGCGGCCCACACGACCAAGAAGATCGAGACGCTCGACGACCTGAAGGGAATGCGGATCCGCACCCCCACCCCGGCCATCACCGCGATGCTGGAAGAAATCGGTGCCACCCCCGTCGGCATGCCGCCCACGGAGATCTACGAGAGCGTCGAGCGCGGCGTGATCGACGGCAACATCATGCCGTGGGGCCCCGTCGGTGCGTTCAAGCTCCAGGAAGTGCTGAAGTACCATCTCGATGCCGGCATCAATCCGGTCGCGATGTACATCGTCTTCAACCAGCGCAAGTTCGACAGCCTTCCGGAGGACATCCAGAAGGTGATCGACGAGGTCAGCGAGGAGATGTTCGCCAACTGGGGCCGCTGGTGGCACGAGACCGACCAGGTCGCCATCGACGCCGCCAAGGCGGCCGGCAACGAGATCACCCCGATGTCGGACGAACAGCGGCAGGCCTGGCGCGAGCGGCTGCAGCCGGTGATTGACAACTATCTGGCCAACGACTCCGACCTGCCGGTGGACCAGGCCAAGGCCATCTATGCCGCGATGGGCGACGCCGTCACGGCCTGCGAGTAGGCTGAACCGTCCCGCGCTCCCGTGAGGGGCGCGGAGCGGACCTGCGACAACGGGGGCGGCGCAAAGGCCGCCCCTCCCTTTCCTCTCGCAAACGGGGCAAGGCCTTGACCCGGTCCACCTTGATGCTCGCGCTTCTCGGCACCGCGGCCTTTCTGGTCGCGGTCGGCCTGACCGTGACCGATATCGCCCTGCGCTCGGTGAGCGGACTGACGGTCCATGGCCTGACCGACATCGTGACGCTGTGCACGATGATCGGCGCCATGCTCGCCATCCCCTACGGCTTCGCCACCGACCAGCACGTCTCCATCGATGTGTTCACCAGCCGCATGCCGGCCCGCCTCCAGCGCGCGTTGCGCATCTTCGCCGCCCTGCTCGCCTTCGCCTTCCTCGGCGGCGCGTTCTGGTACGCCATCCCCCAGGTGATGACCGCCTACACCTACGGCGACCGCAGCCAGTCGATCGGCATTCCCATGGTCTGGTACTGGCTGCCGCTCCTCATCGGTCTCGGCGCAGCCGCGCTGATCAACCTCCTGCTCGCAATTCGCGGCGCCCTCCGGACGGATCGGGACTGACACGATGTCCGCACCCCTCGTCGGCGTTCTCGGCCTCGTCGCCCTGCTCGCGCTCATCGCCATCCGCGTACCCGTGGCCATCGCCATGGGCGTCGTGGGCATCTGCGGCGGCGTCTACCTGAACGGCGTGTTCAGCCTGGGATTCATCCTCGGCTCGCAGCCCTTCGTCACCTCGTCGAGCTACTCTCTCTCCGTCATCCCGCTGTTCGTGATGATGGGCGCCTTCGCCTCGCGCGCCGGGCTCTCGGCATCCCTTTACCAGTCGCTGCACACGCTGATCGGCCACTGGCGCGGCGGCCTCGCGTCGGCGACCGTGGGCGCCTGCGCACTGTTCGGATCGGTCTGCGGCTCGAGCCTCGCCACGGCCGCCACCATGGCGCGCGTCGCCATGCCGGAAATGACGACGGTCGGTTACGACCGGCGGCTGACGTCGGGCGCGCTCGCCGCCGGCGGGACGCTGGGCATCCTCATCCCCCCGTCGATCATCATGGTGATCTACGCGCTGCTCACCGAGCAGTCGATCGGCCGGATGTTCCTGGCGGGGATGATACCGGGGCTGCTCGCCGCCGCGCTCTACATGCTGACGATCTACCTGGTGGCGACGTTCAAGCCGGCGTGGGCACCGCGCATGGCGCGCGGCGCCGGCGGCAGCCGGCTCACCGCCGTCCGCCAGATGGCCCCGATCCTGTCGCTGTTCATCGTCGTCATGGGCGGCATCTACGCCGGCATCTTCTCGCCGACGGAGGCCGCCGGTGTCGGCGCCTTCGGAGCTATCCTGCTGGCGGCCCTGCGCAAGCGGCTCACCTGGGAGGTCACCCGCGAGGCGCTGGTGGAGACGGCGGTCACCACCGGCATGCTGTTCATGATCCTGATCGGCACGTCGGTCCTGCAGTTCTTCATCGAGACGTCGACGCTGCCGCAGGTGATCGTGGACTGGATCCAGGCCCTGGGCCTCCCGCCCATCGGCGTGGTGGTGATGATCCTGATCATCTACCTGATCCTGGGCTGCTTCCTCGACAGCCTGTCGATGATGCTGATCACCCTGCCGATCGTCTTCCCGGTGATCATGGACCTTGGCTACGACCCGATCTGGTTCGGCGTGCTGGTGGTCTCGGTGGTGGAGATCGGCCTCATCACGCCACCGCTCGGGATGAACCTCTTCGTCATCACCGCCGCGGTCGACGGCCTGCGCTTCGAGACGGTCGCGACCGGCGTCCTGCCGTTCCTCGCGGCCGACCTCGTGCGGCTGGCGCTGATCGTGGCGATCCCCGCCCTGTCGCTCGCACTGCCGGCGATGCTCATGTGAGGCCTGCCGACCTCCGCCATACGGGTGGAGGTCGGCAGGCGCTGCCGCTACATGCGGGCGAGCCAGGTCGAGATGGACGGGACCGCGATCAGGATCGCCAGCGCGACGATCATCGAGCCCACGAACGGCAGCGCGCCCTTGAAGATGTCGCCGACCGTGACGTCGTCGTCGCCGAGCGCAGACTTGATCGTGTAGACCGACAGCCCGAAGGGCGGCGTCAGCAGCCCGGTCTCGACCGCCACCACCGTCAGCACGCCGAACCAGATCAGGTCGAACTGGGCGGCCTCGGCGATCGGCAGCGCGATCGGCAGCATGATCAGCATGATCGAAATGGAATCGATCAGGCAGCCCAGCACGATGACCACGACCAGGAACAGGATCAGGAAGCCGTAGGGGCCGAGGGAACTGCCCAGGATCGTGTCGGCCAGCGCCTGCGGCATGCCGGACATGGCGAGCATCCGGCTGAAGAAGGTCGCCGCCATGATCAGGAACAGCACGGACACCGTGATCTGTCCCGTTTCCACCAGCAGGTTCCAGAAGACCTTGCCGGTCAGCGACTTGCGCACCAGTGCGATGACCAGCGCCCCGAGCGCGCCGACGGCGCCCGCCTCAGTCGGGTTGAGGAACCCGCCGTAGAGGCCGCCCAGGACCAGCATCACCAGCGACAGGATCGGCAGCGCCATGCGGATGGTGCGCAGCACGCTGACCGGCTCGGCGATCTCGTCGTGATCGACCCGATCGAAGACGAAATCAGACTTCCAGGTCGCCAGCGCCAGGATCGTCACGCAGAAGATCAGCGAGAGAAGGATGCCCGGTCCGATGCCCGCCAGGAACATGCGCCCGACGGATTCCTCGGCGAGCACCGCGTAGACGATCATCAGCAGCGACGGCGGGATCAGCATGCCCAGCACGGAGGAGCCCGCCACCACGCCCGTCGAGAAGCGCTTCGAATAGCCGTGCCGCGTCATCTCGGGCACCGCGACGCGGGAAAACACCGACGCCGACGCAATCGAGATGCCGGTGATGGAGGCGAACACCGCGTTGGCGAACACCGTCGCGATCCCCAGCCCCGCCCGCACGCGGCGCAGCATGCGCTCGAACACGTCGAACGTATCCTTGCCCACCCCCGATACGGTGACGAGCAGCCCCATCAGCACGAACAGCGGCACGACGGCGAACAGATATTCCCGCAGGCTGTCGTTGGCGACCTGGCCGATCATCCGCATGGCCACCGTCTCGTTGCGGATGAAGGCCACCCCGGAGAACGAGACCAGCAGCATGCTGACGCCGATCGGCAGTCCGAAATAGATCAGGATGACGAGGCCGGCGATCGCCAGCGCGCCGATTTCGACATTCATCGCGTCCCCCCACGCGGCAGAAAACCGGCACGCAGCGCCAGCAGCGACTGCACGAGAAACTGGACGGTGGCCACCGCGAGCCCCGCGAGGATCACCACCCGGAACGGCCAGACGGGAAGCGTGAACAGACCGGTCACGCCGATATATTCCCCGGACGAAAGATCCTTGCCGACGATGCGCAGCGTCGCCACCGCCATGGTCCCGACCGCGGCCGCGCCGATCAGGTCGAAGACGAAGACCACCACGGCCCCCGCGCGCGGCCTGCGCCGGCGGAACGAGCCGAGGAAGAAGTCCGTCCGCGCCAGCCGGTCGTGGCGCACCGTGGTGCCGAGTTGCAGATAGACGATCATCACCAGCGTCAGCGCGCCGAGTTCGGAGACCAGCGGCAACGAGCCGCCGACGAGATTGCGGGCGACCACGTCGCTGCTGATGATCACCATGAGCACGATGATCAGGGCGGTGCCGAGCGCGGCGAGCCCGTCGACGAGCCCGTTCCAGCCGCGCACGACCGGGTGCCGGCGCCCTCCCTCGGGGGCGCCGGTTTCCTGTTCAGGGATGGAAGGGGCCATTGTCCGGACCGACTGCCGTCCGGGACCTATTCCGCGCCCCAGTCGCGAACCGGCTTTTCGCCGCGCTCGCGCAGGCCGTCCATGTAGGCGTTGAGGAACGCCTTGGCCGGAACGCCCTGTGTCTCAAGCTGGGCGGCCCACTCGCCGGCGACGTCCGGCAGCGCGTCCACCCACTTCTGGCGCTCTTCCTGCGGCATGACGATGATCTCGACCGGCGGGTTCTGGTTCGCGCCGAGCTCGACCATCTTGTTGAGCGCGAACTCATGACGATCCAGCAGGTCCTTGCCGTGCGCCTCGGTGTAGTACTTACCGGCCTCGATCATGGCGTTCTGCACTTCTTCCGGCAGATCGTCCCAGACGTCGCGGTTGATGGCCACCGCACCGGAGAAGGCGACGCCCGCGTCGAAGCGGTTGATGTACGGCGCCACCTCGTAGACCTTCGTCGGCAGGATGCCGAGGGCGAGCGACAGCGTGCCGTCGGAGACGCCGGTCTGGATGTCGGTGTAGTAGGTGGTGAGCGAACCGTCGACGGCGTTGGCGCCGGTGCCGCGAAGCCAGTTGCCGAGCACGCCCGGCGCGGAGAGCTTCATGCCGTTGATGTCGGCAATGCCCTTCAGCGGCTCTTTCGTGTAGATGTCGTACATGTCGGTGCCGGTGAAGGCGAGAACCTTCAGATTGTACTGCTCCCACTCCTTGCGGAAGGCCTCGTTGGTCTCGAACAGCTCTTCCATGACGGCGAGCTGCACCGGCGGATTGGCGGTGGCGAAGGGCGCGTAGCTCGACGCCTGGCTGAGCGGCAGCTTGGCCGGCTCCAGGAACGAGAACACCCAGCCGATGTCGGTGATCCCTTCCTCCACCGAGGTCAGCGTCGCGTTGGCCTTGTAGAGCTGGCCGCCGAAGGCCTCGTTCCATTCGATCTTGTAGTTGCCGGTCTCGGCCAGGATCTCATCGGTCTTGGCCATGAAATGCGACTTGATCATCCCCACCCACGGCACCACCAGCGGATGGCTGGACGCCACGGTGAGATCGATCGTCTCCTGCGCATAGGACGCCGACGGAACCGCCATCGCGCCCAGGCAAAGCGCCATCATCATTCGTTTCATGGTCGTTCCTCCCTCTAGGATCAGAGTATTTTGAAGGTCTGGCTCGAGTAATCGAGCCTCAACGTTACGCTACCCTCGTTGATCATCCACGGACGGACCTTGAAGGTCCGCGCGCCCGATTTATGCATCGGGTCACGTTCCGCGATTGCGATGGCCTCCTGGCGCGAAGCGGCGCGGATGACCACCAGTCCATCGCCTTCCCAGGCGTCTTCGTCGTCGGTCCACATGGGACCGGCCGCGTAGAGAATTCCGTCCGCCTCCAGCTGGACCTGGAAGGCCAGATGCTCGCCGAGCCCCTCGAGGATCGGCCCGATGCCGTTCGTCGGCGACGTGAAGATCGCATAGAGCTGCTTCTGCAGCATTTCCCTGCTGGCTTCCTTCACGTCGGCCGCAGGGATTGCGGTCAGCTCAGCCATGTCATGCCCCCCAATTCTCGATGCCCGGGGAATCTCCCCTGGCCGGCTGCCCGAGGTGCCGCGGGTAAATCCCGCAACGCATCAGGATAAGGTTGTGGAAGAGCGCGAAAACCGCCCTCCAGAGCGTTTTGCCCATGCCGGTTCCGCCGCCACCTCAATGCTCAGGTGACGGCGAAGCGCTTCTTCAGCCCGCCTGCTTGGCCCGTTCGGCCAGTTCGGCGCGGATCTCCGCGCCATGCTCGTCGAGGGTCGGCGGCGGCAGGATGTCCTTGTCCGGCTCGCCATCGAAGCTGTAGGGCGCGCGGACGGTGGTGAACGTTCCCATCTCCGCGTGCTCGGCCGAGACCTGGATCCCCAGATGGCGGGCCTGCGGATCCTCCAGCGCCTCGTCGGAATCGTAGGCCGGCGAATGCGGAACCTCGTTCTCGCGCAGCCGCTCGCACCATTCGTCGCGGGTCCGTTCGCGGAAGATCGGCTCCATCGCGTCGATCAGCGCGTCGTGATGCTCGATGCGCGCCATCCGTTCGGAGAAGCGCGGGTCGGTGCCGATCTCCGGATGGCCGAGCGCGGTCACCAGCCCGTCCCAGAACTTGGTCGGAGACGAGAGGTGGAAGGCGATCCACTTCCCGTCGCTGCACTCGAACGTGTACGACTGGGACACCTCCGGACGGCTCAGCGGCCCCATCACCTGGCCGACGCTGAAGTGGTGGGTGAAGCTGTCGAGGTTGAAGTGGGTCATCGCCTCCAGCATCGAGATGTCCAGGCGGCGACCCTTGCCGGTCTTGGTGCGCTCCAGCAGCGCCGCGCAGATCCCCAGCGCCGCGTACTGGCCGGTGACCGCATCGGCGATGGCGGGACCGATGACGCGCGGCCGGTTCGGCGGCGTCAGCAGGCGCAGATAGCCGCTCGCGGCCTGGGCCACCGTGTCGAAGACCGGGCGGTCGCGGTAGGGACCGGAGGCGCCGAAGCCGGTGATGGCGCAATAGACGAGCGTCGGGTTGACCTTGCGCAGGTCCGCCTCGCCCGCCCCCACCTTCTCGGCCACGCCCGGCCGGAAGTTCTGGATGAACACGTCCGCGGTCGCCACCAGTTCGTGGAATACCTTCAGGTCGGCGGGATCGCGGGTGTTGAGGGCGATCGAGCGCTTGTTGCGGTTGTAAGTCTGGTAGTGCGGCGAATAGAGCCCGCCCTTGAACGAGCGGAACGGATCGCCGGTGCCCGGCCGCTCGACCTTGATCACGTCGGCGCCGAGGTCGGCCAGATGCATGCCGGCGGCCGGCCCGGTGATGTAGGTGCCGAGTTCGACGACCCGGAAATCCTTGAGGATCTTCGTCATGTGACCGCCCTTCAGCCCTGCTTCGAACCCGGCGCGGACGGCTCGCCGTCATAGGTGATCGCTTCGTCGGCGTGGTTCGACATGATGAAGCCGATGGAACGCTGGCTCTCTTCGAAGAGATGGGCGACCAGGCCGGCGGTCCGGGCGAGCAGCGGAATGCCCTTCATCGCCTTGGCGGGCCAGCCGGCATCCAGCATGAGCGCGGGGATCGCGCCGGACACGTTGATCGGCAGCGGGCGGTTGATGATCTGGGGGGCGTGGCGCCCCAGCGTCTGCAGCATCTCGATGTGAGTGCCGACGATGCCCTCCTGCTCGGCGATCTCCAGGAGCACCATGGCGCGCGGATCGCCGGCGCTGTGCTGGGGATGGCCGAGGCCAGGCACCTTCGCCCGCCTCGCCTTGAGCCCCTCCAGGCTTTCGCGGGCGACCGTGTCAGCATCGCGTCCGCTGCTGGCAACTTCCTCAACGAGATCCACCAGATACTGGCCGGCGGTTTCGGAGCTTCCGGCCACCACGGACCCCATCCCGAGAAGTCCGGCCGAGATCGCGCCCTGCCAGGCGTCGGGACCGGCGGCAAGCGTCATGCGGGCCGCCTGCACGCTCGGCACGAGACCATGCTCGGCGATCGCGATCAGGCAGGCGTCGGTGATGCGGCGCTGCACGTCCGTCGGGCGCTCGCCGATGACGAGCAGCCAGAAGTAGGAGGTGAAATCCATCTTGCCGATGAGGTCTCGGCACAGGTCGTTTCCGCGCACGGTGATGCTGTGTTCGTCCGAAGTGGCGATGGCCGTAAACGCATTGTCCTGCTTGCCTATCCGCATTCTGGATGAACCTTTCGCATACCGAAAACTTTTCCTCTTGCCGCAGGATAGGGCTGCGATTACCGTTCCGTCAAGCGTAACCAACGCCTGCGCAGAGAACCGCAGAGGCAAATCCAGGGAAGGTCACATGGCAGACGTCAATCAGTTCACGATCACCGAGGCGGTGAAGAAAAGCTTCGCCACGGAGCCCGATTCCCGGTTCGAGCTGCTGCTGCAGAAACTCATCGACCACATCCATTCTTACGTGCGCGAGACGAACCTCACCCACGATGAATGGATGCGGATGCTGACGTTCCTCTACGACTGTGGGCAGATTTCCACTCCGGAGCGCCACGAATTCATCCTGCTCTCGGACGTTCTCGGGTTGTCGGCGATCGTCGACATGATCAACACCCGCGGCGGCGCGACCGAAGGCAGCAATCTCGGCCCCTTCTACCTGGAGAAGGCACCGCGGATGGAGCTGGGCGCCGACCTCGCCGGGCCACGCCCGGGCGTGTCGGTGCTGTGCAGCGGCATCGTTCGCGACACCCTCGGCCACCCGCTGCCCGGCGCCACCATCGACACCTGGCAGGCGGACGGGTCCGGCACCTATCCGATCCAGGAGGTGGGCCAGGACAAGTACGACCTCCGGGCCGTGTTCAAGGCCGACGAGAACGGGCGGTACTGGTACACGACCGTCCTTCCCAAGCCGTACACGGTTCCTTATGACGGCCCGGTCGGCGAGCTGCTGCGCGCCGGCAAGCGCCATGCATGGCGCGCCGCCCACCTGCACTACATCGTCTCGGCCGAGGGCATGCGCGGCATCACCACCGAGGTGTTCTTCGCCAACACCGAGTACATCGACAACGATGCCGTCTTCGGCGTACGCAAGTCGCTGATCGCGGAGCTCAAGCCCTTCGACGCGAGCGCCCACTCCGATCTGAAGCTCGAGCGCAAGCCCGACGCGCAGGTGACCTACGACTTCGTTCTCGCCCCGGCCTAAGGAAGCCCTCCATGCCCACGACGCCCGACCACGAGGACAGACCGGCGGAATTCGTCGAAGCCCTCGCGAAAGGTCTGGCGATCCTGGAGTGCTTCGACGCGGACCATGCCGAGATGAGCCTCTCGGAGATCTCGCGGCGGGTGGACCTGACCCCCGCCGCGGTCCGTCGGAGCCTGATCACGCTGAAGACGCTTGGCTATGTCGGCCAGACGGAGAAGCGCTTCTATCTCCGGCCGAAGGTGATGAACCTCGGCTCCGCCCTCTATTTCTCGGCGCGGATCGACGAGGTGCTGCAGCCCGAGCTGCGCCACTTCGTGGGCAAGTTCGGCGACGCCTCGTCGGTCGCCGCCCTGGTCGGGCTGGAGGTGCTCTACATCGCCCACTACTCCGAGCAGCGGGCCCGCCGGCCCTCGGCCGTGGTCGGCGCACGCTATCCGGCCCAGGCGACCTCGCTCGGCCAGGTGATCCTCGCCGGCCTTCCCGAGGCGGAGTTCGAGGACTTCCTGGCGCGCATGGAGCCCATCTCGCTCACGCCGCGCACCATCACCGACAAGGACGAACTGAGGGCCGTCATCGCGCGCGTCCGCGAGCAGCAGTATGCCGTGACGGTCGACCAGCTCGACTACGGCATCACGGCCCTGTCGGTGCCGATCCGCGGCCGCGACGGCCATACGGTCGCCGCGCTCAACACCTCCGCCTACTCCGGCACGGTGAGCGCCGACTTCCTGGTCGAGGAACGGTTGCTGCCGCTGCGCCAGGCGGCCGCGCGGATCACCCAGACCTTCCAGCGCTATCCGGTGCTCGAGCGCATCATCGACCACGACTAGGGTGCGATGACGAGTGGCGGGACCCTGCTTCCCACCACTCGCCGTGGCGGGTCAGACCGGCGCGTATTCCCCGGCCTGGACCGGCACCGACACGACGCGCGGCGCATCCCGCGATGGCGCCACGCCGGCCTTCCCCGCCAGCGCCCATGCGGCGTCCACCACGTGCTGGCTCGACAGACCGTACTTCAGGAACAGGTGCGGCGCGTTGAGGGAGCCTTCGGCATAGGTGTCCTGCAGCCCGACGCGGGCCAGCCGCACGCCGAGCCCCTCTTCCGCGATCAGCTCTGCCACGGCGGTGCCGAGGCCTCCCACCACGTTGTGGTTCTCCACCGTCACCACCGCCTTGGCCTGGCCGATCACCTCGCGGAGCGTGTCGACATCAAGCGGCTTGATGACCGGTACGTGCACGAGGGCGGCCGAGATGCCCGCATCGCGCAGCGCGTCGGCCGCCTGAATGGCGGAGGCCAGCATCATACCCGAGGTGATGATGGCGACGTCGCCCGTCCCGCTGATCACCTCGGCCTTGCCGAACCGGAACTTATGGTCGTCGTCGAAGAGCAGAGGCACCTCGCCGCGCTTCAGGCGGAGATAGACCGGCCCGGGCAGATCGACGATCTCTTCGACCGCGACGCCGATCTCCCGCGCATCGGCGACATCGACGATGGTCATGCCCGGGATGGACCGCATGATGGCGATGTCCTCGATCGCCTGATGGCTGGGGCCGCCGGGCGTGCTCACCCCCGGCATGAAGCCGACGATGCGGACCGGCAGCTTCGGATAGGCGATCGCGTTGACGATCTGGTCGTAAGGCCGCCGCGTCGCGAACACACCGAACGTGTGCACGAACGGGATGAAGCCGCGGCGCGCGAGCCCGCCCGCCATGCTCATCATGTTCGCCTCCGCCATGCCGGCGTGGATGAACCGTTCGGGCAGCGCCTCCTGAAACAGGTCGATCTCGCACTGGCGGGTCAGGTCGCCGGTGATGCAGAGAATGTCGGGGCGCTTCTCCGCCAGCGCCAGCAGGGCGCGGCCGTAGGGCTTCAGCTCGGTCGGATAGGGGGCATCACGCAAGGCGGCTCTCCAGCTCTTCGGCAGCCGCCTTGGCGAGCTCCGGCGGAAGCTTGATGAAATGTCCGTCGGCATCGTCGGGCAGGCAGGCGAGGCCCGTCCGCGTCGAGGTCCGGCCGATGATGACGGTCGGCCTGTCGCTCTCAAGGCTCGCGCGCAGGGCCCCGTCCACCGCGTCCACGTCGTGGCCGTCGATGTCGTGGGCGGCCCAGCCGAACGCCCGCCACTTGTCAGCGATCGGGTCGAGGGTGGTGATGCTGTCGACCGGACCGTCGACCTGCGAATTGTTGGCGTCGAGCAGCACGACGAGACGGCTGAGACCGTTGTGGGCCGCGAACATCGCCGCTTCCCAGACCTGCCCTTCCTGCAGCTCGCCGTCGCTGATGAAGGCGAAGGTGTAGCCGGGCGCGCCCTTCAGCCGGTTGGCCAGCGCCAGGCCGATCGCGCCGGACAGCCCCATCCCCAGCGATCCGCCGGTGAGATCCACGCCCGGCGACCGCTCGGTGCCGATCGCCTCGAGGTCGGAATCGTTCTGGCCGTAGGTGCTGAGGCGCTCGGGATCGAGGCGCCCCACCTCGGCCTCCGCCGCGTAGAAGGCGACGATATAGTGCCCCGGCGAGCAGACCACGTCGTCGATCTCCGGGCGGTAGGCGGACACGTAGAGACCGGCGACCAGCTCGGCCGACGACAGCGCCTGGCCGAGATAGCCGAACCCCTGCGGCGCGATCATGCGCAGGGCCCGCAGCCGGATCGCATCGGCAAGCCGCGCCGGATCCCGCCCGGACCCGATCGGGAGGTCGTTGCGCCCCCTGCCCGCCGTCGGTTCGTCACTCATGGTCTTCTCCGTCTCGCAAGGCGTCTGCAGGCATGGAGGTCCGGACCGGCGCGGCGACCGCCACGGACCGGATCGCGCCAAGGTCTCGCCCCGGCCGACACCGGCCGGGGCGCATCATTGTCGGAAGCGTCAGAGATTGGCCGACCAGTCGCGGAGCGGATCGCCGCCTTCGGCCACGACCGTCTCCATGAAGGCGCGCATGATCTCGCGGGCTGGCACGTCGGGGCCTTCGACCGCCTTGACCCATTCGGCGCCGAGATCCGGCATGCGCTCGACCCACTCCTTCTTCTGCTCGTCGGGCATGACGCGAACCGTCGCGCCCTCCTTCTCGAACAGCTCGAACACCTCCTTCTCGCGCTCGACGATCAGGCGGGCGTTTTCGGTCGAGTAGCCGGCGCCGAGTTCGGCGAGCACCTGCTGCACGTCCTCCGGCAGACCCTTGTAGGTGTCGGAGTTGACGCCGAAGCCGCCGAAGGTGAGCGGGCCGGTCTCGACCCGCGTGACGTGCGGAGCGACCTCGTGCAGGCGCAGCGGATAGGCACCCGTGGCGATCAGCAGCACGCCGTCGCCGACGCCGGTCTGCATCTGGCTGTACATCTGCGGGATGCCGGTCGCGATCAGCGTCGCGCCGAGCGCCTCGACCCAGGGCGCCAGCACGGTGCCGCCGAGGATCTTCATGCCCTCCAGATCGGACAGCTTCTCGATCGGCTTCTTGGTGAACAGGCTGTACCCGTCGGACACGCACGACCCGAAGAAGGAGACGTTGTTGCGCGCCCACTCCGCCTTCATCGCCGGCTGCTCGGCGTTCAGCCGGTTCATGGTGTTGATCGCCTGGGCCACCGTCTGGGTGGTGAACGGCGTCGAGTACATGATGTTCTGCAGCGGCAGCGCCGACGGCTCGAACAGCGACCCGATCCAGCCCATGTCGGTGAGCTGGGTCGACACCGCCTCGAGCGTGTCGTTGAAGTTGTAGAGGGTGCCGCCGAACGCCTCGGTCCACTCGATGCGGTTGCTGGACCCCATCTCCTTCAGAAGTTCGTTGGACCGGTCCACGACGATGGTCTTGAGCGGCTTCACCCACGGGATCGTCAGCGGGTGGCTGGAAGAAATCGTCAGCGGGATGGTGTCGGCCGCCAGGAGCTTGCGCGTCCCCAGCATCGGCAGCGCCGTGGCCGAGATCATCCCCATCATGGCGGTTCGTCTGTTGATCAACATGGGCAGTCCTCCCTGGGTGGTCGTTTGGCTTTTTCTTTGAGCGATCCGGTTCAGCATCCGGAATTATTGGCTTAGCCACTATGTGGCGCGTGCCGTTCGCGGTCAATCGTGACCGGGCGGGCCCGCGGGCCGGAGCGGCCATCGCTCCGGCCCGAAAAAGGGCCGCGGCGCACGCCGCGGCCGTGCGATCAGTCGAAGTTGTTCTTCTTGCCCTTGCGCACGTAGTCGACCACCGACGAGATGCCCTGGCGGGTATGGATCGCCTTCTTCTTGACCACGTGGCCGAACATCTGGGTGCCGAAGCCCAGGTCGAGATCGTTGACGATGCGCTGCTTCCAGGGCCGGCGGACGATCTGCGCGGTCAGCCGGCGGGTGGTGCGCGGCTGGGTCATGATGTGGTCGGCGATCTTGTAGGCGCGGTCGATCAGCTGGTCGCGCGGCATGATCTCGTTGACCATGCCCCATTCCAGCGCCTTCTCGGCGGTGATGGCCTCGCCCGTCAGCAGCGCGTAGGCGGCCCGCTTCACGCCCAGCAATTCCTGGAAGCAGTTGTGGATGCCGTCGGCGGGCACCGACCCGATGTCGTAGTGGAGGTCGAACACTGTCGCGTCCTCGGCCGCGATGGTGATGTCGCACATCAGCACGATCTCGGAGTGGAAGCCGGGGCCGTTGAAGATGCCGATGGTCGGGATCTCCAGATCGTTGATGAGCGAGCTGACGTTGATGCGCCCGTCCTTGAAGGCGTACTCGTACGCCCAGTACTCCATGTCCTCTTCCTCGAGCGCGAAGCCCTCGGGATCGGAGTCCATCATGAACTCCTCGCCCGAACCGGTGAGGATCATGATCTCGTTCTTCGGGTCGGAGCCGACGACCTTCAGCATCTGACCGAGCGCGCGATGGTTCTGCACGCTGAGCTGGATCGGCCCGCCGAGGGTGTGCGCCTCGACCAGGATCACGCCGTCGTCGCGGCGCGTCATCCTGAAGAAGTCCTTGAAGGCCTCCTTGTAGTCCTCGAACTCGGGCGTCGGGACGAACTTCTGGAGCGACATGGGTGGTTTCCTCCTGCACTGACTGGATCGGGCCGGCGCCCGTCTTGCGCGCGGGGTCTTCAGCCCCCGGCACCGGCACTCTGAATTCTGCGGACGCCCGCCGGCGTCCGGATATGAACCGGACCGGCCCCGCGCCTTGCGGGCCCCGGGAGCCGATCATTCGGGGGAGAGTTTCATCCCGGCGGATTCCGCCTGCACCTGGAACAGCGACAGGAAATCGTCGTCGCGGTGTCCGCGCCCGATCGCCGCCTGGATCAGCTGCATGACGCTGGCGGCCAGCGGCATCCCCACCTCTTCCTTCAGCGCGATGTCGAGGCCGAGGTTGAAGTCCTTGCGCAGGAGCTCGGTGGTGAAGGTCGGCGTCCAGTCCAGCGACAGCATGTCGGGTGTGCGCTTGCGCACCCAGTCGGAGCCGAGCACCGTCGAGTTCAGGAACTCCAGGAAGGCCGCGCGCGGCACGCCGGACTTCTCGGCAAGCACCGTCACCTCCGACAGCGACTGCACGATCAGGCCGAGATAGAGGTTGTGACAGATCTTCACGACGCGGGCCTGCTCGGCCTCGCCCACCCAGACCGCCGTCTTGCTGATGGTATTCAGATAGGGCTGGACCACCTCGAAGACGTCCTTCGGGCCGGAGGCCATCAGGATCGAGTTGCCCTCGGCCACCACGTGCGGATTGCCGCTGATCGGAGCCGCGAGGAAGCCGACGCCGCGTTCGGTGAGGGCGTGGCGGATCTCCGCCGACGCCTCGACGCTCACCGAGGAGCAGTCGACCACGATCTGCGGAAGCGTCGCGGCGGAGAGAAGACCGGTCTCGCCGGTCACCACCTGGCGGAGGTCGTCCGGCGAGGTGACCATGATGAAGACGATGTCGGCCGCCGACAGGTCGGCGATCGTGTCGGCCACCTTG
Source organism: Amorphus suaedae (assembly GCF_053629675.1). Taxonomy (NCBI): domain Bacteria; kingdom Pseudomonadati; phylum Pseudomonadota; class Alphaproteobacteria; order Hyphomicrobiales; family Amorphaceae; genus Amorphus; species Amorphus suaedae. Next base: position 1,475,357 of record NZ_JBRJIT010000001.1, read on the forward strand.
GCGCCGGCGGCGGCCAGCGCATCGGTCTTGGCGCGGGTCCGATTCCAGACGGTCACGTCCTTGCCGGCGTCGACGAGGCGGCGCGACATCGCCGCCCCCATGCGGCCCGTCCCGAGCCAACCGAGGGTCTTGTCTGTCATGAGGCTGCAGCTCCCTTGATGCCGTGTCGTTCGTCTTGCGCCGGCTTTCACAGGCTTGGTCCACATGTACCTTAAGCGGCGACGAGCACCGTCCGGGTAAAGTGGCTAAGCCAATTAACGGGAAGCTATGGCGAGACCCGGCAGCCGTCAAGGCCGTTCGCATGGCGCCCCGTCGGCACGCCTCGCTGCCGCCCAGGGTGCGGGCGCGAGGACAATTGCCCACCGTTGACAGGGGACCGGATGGGCTTAAACCAGATCGCACGTCGATCCGGCCGCGCATGTGAGTTGAATTCTTGGCGAGACCCAAAACCGCTACTGACGCAGATCTTTGGAAATCGCTCGACATCCTGTCGTCCGTGAGCCCGGCAAGCACATCCGGCGCCGCCGAAGAAATCGCCGATCAGATCCAGCAGACGATCATCAACGGAAACCTGGAGGAAGGCGCCCGCCTGCCCTCCGAACGTGACCTCGCGCGGATCCTGTCGACCAGCCGCCCGACGGTGAGCCAGGCCATCCGGATCCTCGTGGTCAAGGGCGTGGTCCACACGCGGCGCGGCTCCGGCGCCTTCGTCGCCCGCCGCTCCGGCGAGGGACTGGCCGCCTCCGTCAATCTCATGCTGGGGCTCGACCGGGTCTCCGCCCCGCACCTCAACGAGTTGCGCCTGTGGCTGGAGACGGCCGGCGTCACCGAGGCGATCCAGCGGGCGACGGACGACGAAGTCCGCGAAGGCGAAGCCGCGCTGCAGCGGCTGCAGGAGAGCACCGGCGACACGTCCGCCTGGATGAGCGCCGACACGCACTTTCACGCCACCCTCGTGCGCGCGTCGCACAACCCCTACCTCGCCTCGATCTATGAGAGCGTGCACGCCGCCCTGATCCGCTACGAGCATCGCGACTGGATCGACAGGGGCACCGTGCCGGTGTGGATGACCGCCGATGACGCGGACGCGGTGACCGCGATCCACCAGCCGATCCTCGACGCCATCCGCGACCGCGACGAGGAGGCCGGCCGCCGCGCCGTCCAGCGGCATCACGAGGCGATGGCGCGGCACCTGTCGGCGAGCCATGACTAGGGGGCCCGGCCCGCGCTGAAGGCCTCGCGGCAGCGATCGCGAGACCGCTCGCCCACCAAGACGGGTCCCGAACGGGCAAAGGTTGCAGAGAGACACCGGCGGTTACGTCGCCACTGCACGCGCACGCTGCCGCAACCGACACAAAATGCTAAGCTGTCGGGCGGGCATGCCTCTACCTGTCGGATTCGGATTCATCCCCCTTCCCCACGGTGAGCATGGCGGACGGAATCCGCGAGCACCGGCGAGGCAGGCGCCCCAAGCCGGCCGGGCGGACCGGGTGGAACAGGGCGACGGGGACGGAACAATGCGGGTATCTCGACTGCGCTGCGCGCGCGCGCAATCTCCGGTGATCGTGGCGCTCGGCGCCGGTCTTGCGAGCTTCGTCGGCGGGCCCGTTTCCGCCGCCGATCTCTATGAGCCCGTGGCGGAGGTCGCGGCCGCGCCCGCCAAGCCCGTTCCAGCGTGGAAGCTGTCCATCGCCCCCTATTTCTGGGCCGCCGGGATGTCCGGCACCGTGGCATCCTTCGGCGCTCCGGGCGTCGACGTCGACATGAACTTCTCCGACATCCTGAGCGACCTCGACTTCTCCGTCATGCTCGCCGGCGAAGCACGCTATGGCCGCTTCAGCCTGACGACGGACCTCCTGTACCTGAAGCTCTCCACCAAGGAGACGACGCCGCGCGGCATCCTCGCATCCAACGTGAGCCTCGGGTCGAGCACGACGGAGTTCACGGCTCTCGCCGGCTATTCGGTTCTGGACCTCCCCAACGCCCGGCTCGACGTCGTCGGTGGCGCCCGGGTCTGGTCGGTGGAAAACAAGCTCTCCTTCAACGGCGGTCTCCTCAATGGCCGCACGTTCAAGGACTCCGAGACCTGGGTCGACGCCATGGGTGGCCTCAAGGGCCGTGTCGACCTCTCCGACAAGGTGTACCTGACCGGGATGGCGCTCGGCGGCGGCGGCTCCTCCGACTTCGCCTGGGACCTGCTGGGCGGGCTGGGCTACGAGATCACCGACCGCATTTCCGCGATCGCCGGATACCGGGCGATCGGCGTCGACTACCAGAACGGCCCCTTCGACTTCGACGTGACCATCCAGGGACCGATCATCGGCGCGTCGATCACGTTCTAGGTTGCCGCCGCCGGGTTGGACACCGCTTCAGCAAGCGCAAGGTCGAGGACAGAACGAGCCGGCGCGTGCTCGAAAAATCGGGGACGCGACCGCTTTTGCCTTGCGCAGTCCCCTGATCCGAAATACCTCTCCCAGCCGAGTGGCGACGTGGCGGAGTGGTTACGCAGCGGACTGCAAATCCGTGCACGCCGGTTCGATTCCGGCCGTCGCCTCCATCTCCCCCTCCACATCCCTTTCGACATGAAGTCACCGCGCGCCCACTGGCGCGGCGCGGACGCCGCGTCCTGACGCTCTGGCGTGTTGGTCCGGGAGGATACGGCGCTAGAGCGCCCGATCCTTCTGGGCGTCGGTGATGGCCTTCTTGGTCAGGCCCGGCAGCACGAACACCTGACCGGGATAGATCAGGTGCGGATTGCGGATCTGGCCGTTGTTCTCGCGGTAGATGTTCGAGTAGCTGAAGCCGTCGCCGTAGAAGTGGTGGGCGATGGTCCAGAGATTGTCGCCCCGCCGGATGAGCACCCGCACGCCCTCTTCGGTCTCGTCGAGGACGGCGACCTTCGGACCGCCGTCCGTGCCGCCGGCCACCTCGACGGGCGCCTTGCCGGCCCGCTTGAAGGCGAACGGAACCTCGGCGCGGGTGGCCACCGCTCCGGCGCGGTTGGCGACCTGGTCGACACGGATGCTGTAGTCGCCCGCCTCGAACGCCATCTTCGCCTCGAACGACCAGCGGCCGGCATCGCTCGCCTTGGCCTCGCCGACATACTCGCCGGCCAGGTAGATCCAGTTGTCGGCGCCCGGCTTGCTGCGTCCCTGCAGGCGGAAGGTGTCGCCCGCCGCTTCCGCGATCTCGATCGTCACCGGAACATCTTCGTGCGCGGCCGCCTTGGCCGCGTCGGCCGCGCTCGCCGCCGGTGCTGCCGGCGCAGTGGACGGAACGACCGGCGCGGCATCGGCGCTGGTGCTCGAAGGTGCCGAAGGGGTCGTGGCTGACGTCGTCGCTCCAGCGCCGCCCGCGGAGCCGGCTTCTGCGGTCTCGGCCGGCTGTTCGCCGCCGGTCGCCTGCTGCGGGGCTTCCGGCGCCGCACCGTCCGCCGTGGCGGGTCCAGCCGGCGCAGGAGTCGCCCCGTCTGTCGGGGCGGCAGGCGCGGCACCGGAGGCGATGGCGGCCCTGTCCGATTTGCCCGCGGCGGCGGAGGCGGCGGTTTCAACCCCGCTTGCCGACTTGGGCGTGTCGGCGGACGCCACCTGCGTCTCTGGGGGCGTGATGGTCGCCGCAGGCTTCTGCAGCACCTCGACGGGGGCGTTCGGGCGGGACAGCGCCACCAGCGGCGTCTCGCTGCGATTTGCCGGGATGGAGACGGCAAGCCGGTCGGACGAGGTCTTCGACGCCGCATCCCCAGCCTGCTTGGATCGGAGCGCGATGTCGTAGTCGCCGGGGGCCAAGGGCTTGTCGAGGACGATCACCCACTCGCCGTTCTCGTTGGCGACCGTCGAGGCAACGACCTCGCCGTTGACTTCCAGCTCCACGGTGGCACCGGGGGTCGCCCGGCCGGCGATGACCGCATCTCCCGTCGGCTCGACCCGGACGAGATCGTAGGTGGGCGCGTCGGTCTCCGTCTCGGAGGCCGCCTTGCCGGAGCCGGGCTTGTCGGCATCCGTGGCCGGGGCGGCAGCGGTGTCCTGCGCCGCGGGGGCGGGCCCGGAGGTGCCGGATGCCGCATCGGCCGCCTGCGCGGGTTCGCCTCCGCTCTCGGTAGCGGACTTGTCCGTCTGGTCGGGCGTGTTGGTGGTCGGCGCATCTGCCGGGGCGGGCTGCGTGGAGGCGGCGGAGGACGTCTCGTCTCCGGCCGGCGCCGCGGCGGAGCTCTCCGCGTCGGGCGCCTTCTGTTCGGCCCGGTAGGCGGCGAAGAGGCCGATTCCCACCAGGGCAACGACAAAGACGATGGCGCCGGCGCTGGAACGTGAGCTCATGATTTTCGATCCAGCGGCGCACGAATTGCGGTTCGCCGCCGGCCCCGGGTTGCGCGCCCGAACTGTCGAGCCTGATTCGGCGCGGGTGTCGTCGAATAATCAGGCTTGCGAAGCATCCACTTCAAGCCCGAATACCCAAGAATTTTCCGCCTATTAGCGCCGAAATCCGAGACACACAACTGCGGGCCGGCAATTCGACCGGGCGGGGACCGTGTTCTTGACGGCTTCACACCCGCCTGCCACATCGATGACCATGACAAACCTGAAGCGCGTTTGCGTCTATTGCGGCTCCGGCCACGGCATCAACCCCGCCTACGAGGCCGCAGCGGCGGAGCTTGGCCGCGCCCTCGCGGATGAGGGCCTCGAGCTCGTCTACGGCGGCGGATCCGTCGGCCTGATGGGCACCCTCGCCCACTCCGTGCTCTCCGCTGGCGGCATCGTCACCGGCGTCATCCCCCAGTTCCTGAAGGACCGGGAGGTGATGCTGAACGACGTGACCGAACTCGTCACCACCACCGACATGCACGAGCGCAAGCGCATCATGTTCGAGCGCGCCGACGCCTTCGTGGCGCTGCCGGGCGGCGTTGGCACGCTGGAGGAAGTCGTCGAGATGATGACGTGGGCGCAGCTCGGCCAGCACCAGAAGCCGATCCTGCTGGCCAACATCGAGGGCTTCTGGGAGCCGCTGACGGTGCTGCTGTCGCATATGCGGCAGGAGGCGTTCCTGCGGCCCGGGCTCGACGTCACCTTCGTCGTGGCCGACCGGATCGCCGACGTGATCCCGAAGCTACGCCAGGCGGTCGGCCGGACCGCCGCGAGCAGCGGTCTGAAGGCGCCGATCGAGGGGCTCTAGGCCCGGTCGCGCCGCCCCCCCTTACTCCGCCGCGACCCGCACCGCGTCGCCGACCTTCATCTTCATCAGCCGGTAGGTGATGGAGTCGGTCAGCGCCTGGAACGAGGCGTCGACGATGTTCGGCGACACGCCAATGGTGAACCACCGCGCCCCGTGGGAATCCCCGCTCTCGATCAGCACGCGCGTGATCGCCGCCGTCGATCCGTTGAGGATGCGCACCTTGAAGTCGAGCAGCACCAGGTCGGCGATCGCGTCCTGGTAGGGGCCGAGATCCTTGCGCAGCGCGACGTCCAGCGCGTTCACCGGTCCGTTGCCTTCGGCGACCGACATCACCGTCTCGCCGCCGACCCGGATCTTCACCACCGCCTCGGAGACCGAGACCAGTTCGCCGATCGCGTTGTGGCGCCGTTCGACCATGACGCGGAACGACTCGACCTCGAAGAAGTCCGGCACCGACCCCAGCGTGCGGCGCGCCAGCAGTTCGAACGAGGCATCGGCCGCCTCGTAGGAATAGCCGTCGGCCTCGCGCTGCTTCACCTCCGACAGCAGCCGGTCGAGGCGCGGATCGTCGCTGGCGACCTTGATGCCGAAGCGCTCGAGCTTGGAGATCAGGTTCGACTTGCCCGCCTGGTCGGAAACCAGCACCCGGCGCTGGTTGCCGACGATTTCCGGACGAATGTGCTCGTAGGTCTCCGGCTCCTTGAGGATCGCGGAGGCGTGGATCCCGGCCTTGGTGGTGAAGGCCGAGACGCCGACGTAGGGCGCATGCTGGCTCGGCGCGCGGTTCAGGAGTTCGTCGAACCGCCGCGACAGGAGCGTGATGTCGGCCAGCGCGTCGTCGCTGACGCCGATCTCGAACAGGTCCTTGTAGGGCGCCTTCAGCTTCAGGGTCGGGATCAGCGTGATCAGGTTGGCATTGCCGCACCGCTCGCCGAGACCGTTGAGCGTGCCCTGGATCTGCCGCACGCCGGCGCGCACGGCGGCGAGCGAGTTGGCCACGGCGTGCCCGGTGTCGTCATGGGCGTGGATGCCGAGATGGCTGCCCGGCACCCGCTCGCAGACCTTCTTCACCACCTCCTCGACGGTGTCCGGCATCGTGCCGCCATTGGTGTCGCAGAGGATCACCCAGCGCGCGCCGGCCCGGTAGGCCGTCTCCACGCAGGCAAGCGCGAAATCCGGATCGGCGGCGTAGCCGTCGAAGAAGTGCTCGCAGTCGACCAGCGCCTCCTTGCCGGCGGCAAGCGTCGCGCCGACGGACTCCGCGATGCCGTCGAGGTTCTCCTCCAGCGAGATGCCGAGCGCGACCCGCACGTGGTAGTCCCACGCCTTGGCGACGAAGCAGATCGAATCCGAGGCCGACTGCAGCAGCCCCTGCAGCCCCGGGTCGTTGGCGGCCGACCGGCCTGCCCGCTTCGTCATGCCGAACGCAGTGAAGCGCGCCCGCGTCGTGCGCGGCACCGAGAAGAACGCGGTGTCGGTCGGGTTGGCGCCCGGATACCCGCCCTCGACGTAATCGACGCCGAGCGCCTCGAGGATATCGACGACCGCGATCTTCTCCTCCAGCGAGAAGTCGACGCCGCTGGTCTGCGCCCCGTCCCGAAGCGTCGTGTCGAACAGGCTGAGCGTTTCTTTGTCGGTCATCTGGAAACCTCCCAGGTCGTCATCAGCTGGCCCGTTTCCGGGTCTTTTCCGTCTTTCAGGACGATGCCGTGCTGCACGAGGACGTCGCGGATGCGGTCGGCCTCGGCGAAATCGCGGTTGATGCGCGCCGCCACGCGGGCCTCGATCATCTCGGCGATCTCGGATTCCGGAATTGGCGGCGGCGCCTGCGCGGCCGACGCAAAGCTGAGATCGAAGCCGAGCAGCGCCAGCGAGGCGGCCAGGCGCGCCGCCGCCGTCGGATCCGCATCATCCTGATTGATGGATTTGGCGATCCCGTGGAGGCGGGCGATCGCCTTCGGCGTGTTGAGGTCGTCGGCCAGCGCGGCCACCACGTCGGCGTCCGGCTCGGCGTCGGCGGCGTTGGCATCGCCGATGCGGCGGCTCCAGCGGCGCAGCGTCGTCTCCGCCTCCTGCAGCGCCTTCACGGTCCAGTCGATGGGCTGGCGGTAGTCGGTCGTCAGCATCGCCAGCCGCAGCACCTCGCCGGGCCACGACCGGCCGCCGAACAGGTCGGAGTGCAGCAGGTCGCTGATGGTGATGAAGTTGCCGAGCGACTTCGACATCTTCTCCCCTTCCACCTGCAGGAAGCCGTTGTGCATCCAGACCGTCGCCATGCCGCCCGTGTGGAAGCAGGCGCGCGACTGGGCGACTTCGTTCTCGTGATGCGGGAAGACGAGGTCGATGCCGCCGCCGTGGATGTCGAACTGGTGCGGCCGGGCGCGCGCGGCGTCGCTGAGGCGATCTTCCAGCGCCGTCCAGAGGAAGCGGTCGGCCATCGCCGAGCACTCGATGTGCCAGCCGGGCCGCCCCTTACCCTCGATCCCGCACGGGCTCGGCCAGCCGGGCTCGCCGTCCGCCGACGGCTTCCAGAGCACGAAGTCGGCCGGATCCTTCTTGTAGGGCGCCACCTCGACGCGCGCGCCGGCGAGCATCTCGTCCATCGACCGGCCGGACAGCCGGCCGTACTCCTCCAGCGACGGAACGTTGAAGAGGACGTGGCCCTCGGCGACGTAGGCGTGGCCGGAGGCGACCAGCTGCTCGATCATCGCCGTCATGTCGCCGATGTGCTCGGTGGCGCGCGGCTGATGGGTCGGCGGAAGGCACTGAAGCGCGGCGACGTCGTCGCAATAGTCGGCCAGCGTCGTCTCGGTCAGCTCGCGGATGCTGATGCCGCGCTCGGCCGCCCGCGCGTTGATCTTGTCGTCGACGTCGGTGATGTTGCGCACGTAGGTGACGTGGTCGGCGCCGTAGACGTGGCGCAGCAGCCGGAACAGCACGTCGAACACGATCGCCGGGCGGGCGTTTCCGATGTGGGCGCGGTCGTAGACGGTGGGGCCGCAGACATACAGGCGCACGTTCGCGGGATCGATCGGCTCGAACGGATCCTTGCGTCGCGTCAACGTGTTGTGGAGCGAGATCGTGCTCTCAGGCGCCATGCCCAAATCCCTCCGTCGCCGGCCGGGTCCGTGATCTCTTCCGATTGTCCGTTTGGGCAGAAGAAGACGGCCACAGCCAGCGAGCGCTAGCTGTTAATAATGATCCCGCAGATGATGGCTGCAGCGATGTGCGTCTTCATGGCTTCGGTGATCCTCCATCGGCGCGACTTCGTCAAGTCTTGGTTTGCCGGGCCTTTCAGGATTCAGCTTCTCTTAACGTCTGCGCAATAGGCTCCTGGGAACGGAGGTGGGCAACGACCCGCCCAGGCGGGAGGCCGGCGCCATCGTGTCGGCAACCCGCTGGACAAGATCCGGATAACACAAGGAGTCGTCGACCATGTTCCGCATCGCTGTTCAGGCGATCTGTGGTGGTGCCGTTCTTGCCGTCATCGCAGTTGGCCCGACCGTCCTCTTCGCAAGCGCCGCCCGTCTCAATCGCGAGCCCGGCGTCATCACCGAACGCATGCCCTGCGGCATGACCGGTTCCGAGTGCGCCGAAGCGCGGATGCTCGCCAGCCTCCAGAGCATGCAGCAGTAGCCGGACTGCCCTTCATTCAAGCTGCACGCAAGCGCGTGCCGGAGCGGCCCAATGGCCTGTTCCGGCGCGCTTTTCTGCGTTCCGAGGCCCCTTGCGAGCGGCCCGCCCCCGGGCCTTGCAAGGTCCGGTTCATCATTCTGAACGTCACCTAAAAGACCGGCTCAGGATCGGTTCAGGCCGACTCCGTCAGGTTCGCCATCAACACGCCGCCGCCAGGCACCGTTGATCGCAACCCGGAGTACACGCCATGACCCGCACCCTGATCCAGGCCATTTCCGCCGGCACCCTGATGGCCACCCTGATGGTCGGCCCGATCGCCGCCTCGGCGATCGCCTTCCACGGAACGCCGTCGTTCCTGTCGGACAAGGTGCTGTGCTACGCCCGCGGCATCTCCTGCGGCCAGGGTCCGGTGCTGCTGCCGGCCGTCATGCGGATCCGCTGAGCCTTCGTGGCGAAACCTACCTGTTCCAGCGGATCAGCTGGATATCCAGGTCGCGGATCTTCTTGCGCAGCGTGTTGCGGTTCACGCCCAGAAGTTCGGCAGCCTTGATCTGGTTGCCGCGGGTGGCCGCAAGGGCCGCCGAAATCAACGGATACTCCACATCCCGGATGATCCGGTGATAGAGCCCCGGCGGCGGCAACTGATTTCCGAAGCTCGTGAAATACGCGTTGAGGTGACGTTCGACGGACAGCGGCAGCGTCTCGTCCTCACGCGGCTCCGACCCCTCCTCGTCGGAGGAGACCGGCGCTTCCGCCTGCTCCAGTTCGTGATCGATCAGGGCGGCGTTGACGACATCCTGCGGATAGAGCGCCGCCAGACGGCGCACCAGGTTCTCCAGCTCGCGCACGTTGCCGGGCCAGCGGTAGGCCTGCAGGCGCTCCAGCGCGTCCTGCTCGATGCGCTTGGGCGCCAGACCCTCCTTCTCGATGCCCACGAAGAAGTGGCGGACCAGGTCCGGAATGTCCTCGCGCCGCTCGCGCAGCGGCGGAATCCGGATCGGCACCACGTTCAGCCGGAAGAACAGGTCCTCGCGGAACAGCCCCTGGCGGATCAGCTGGCGCAGGTCCCGGTGGGTGGCGGCGACGATGCGCACGTTCGACTTGATCGGGGTGCGGCCGCCCACCGTGGTGTACTCGCCCTGCTGCAGCACCCGCAGCAGCCGCGTCTGCGCCTCCATCGGCATGTCGCCGATCTCGTCGAGGAACAGGGTCCCCCCCTCGGCCTGCTCGAAGCGGCCGGCGTGGCGGGTGGCGGCGCCGGTGAAGGCCCCCTTCTCGTGGCCGAACAGCTCCGCCTCGATCAGGTCCTTCGGGATCGCGGCCATGTTGATGGCGACGAACGGCCCCTTGCGGCGCTTGCCGTAGTCGTGGAGGGCGCGGGCGACGAGCTCCTTGCCGGTACCGGATTCGCCGACGATCATCACCGACAGGTCGGTCTGCATCAGCCGGGCGAGCACCCGGTAGATGTCCTGCATGGCGGGCGAGCGGCCGACGAGCGGGATCTTCTCGCCGGAGTCCGCGTCCTGCGCGGTCTCGCGCGGCGTCTTCGGCTCCGCCAGCGCCCGGCCGATGATCGACGTCAGCTCCTTCAGGTCGAAGGGCTTGGGCAGGTACTCGTAGGCGCCGCGCTCGGAAGCCTTGATCGCCGTCATGAACGTGTTCTGCGCGCTCATCACCACGACCGGCAGGTCCGGGCGGATCCGCTTGATCCGCGGGATGAGGTCGAACGCGTTCTCGTCGGGCATCACCACGTCGGTGATGACCAGATCGCCCAGCCCCTGGCTGACCCAGTTCCACAGCGTGGTGGCGTTCGACGTCAGCCGGACGTCGTAGCCCACGCGCGAAAGCGCCTGGTTGAGGACCGTGCGAATGGCCGCGTCGTCGTCGGCGACGAGGATTGTTCCCTGGGACATTAATGCTCCGTAGCCTGGCCGCCCTGGTGGCCTTTGATTTCGAAGAAGGCCGGCATGAGGATCCGGAAGGTCGTGCCGCCGTTGCTGGTGTCGCACTCGATGACACCGCCATGATCGCCGATGATCTTGGCGACGAGCGCGAGGCCGAGCCCGGATCCGTTGGTCTTCGTGGTGATGAACGGATCGAACAGGTGGGGCAGGATGTCCTCGGGGACGCCGGGCCCGTTGTCGCGGACGCAGAATTCCATCGGCAGGCTCACCCGGTCCGTGCTGCCCGGCATCGACAGGCGGATGCCGGGACGGAACGCCGTCGACATGACGATTTCGCCGTCGCTCCGGTCGCCGATCGCCTCGCTGGCGTTCTTCACGAGGTTGATGAACACCTGGATGAGCTGATCCCGGTTCGCCAGCACCGGCGGCAACGAGGGATCGTACTCCTCGACGATCCGGATCTGGCGCGCGAAGCCCGACGCCGTCAGCCGCTTCACATGTTCCAGAACCGCGTGGATGTTCACGGGTTCCCGCTCGATCGGGCGTTCGTCGCTGAACACCTCCATGCGGTCCACGAGCTTGACGATCCGGTCCGTCTCGTCAGTGATCAGCCGGGCGAGCGGCCGGTCGTCCTCGCTCAGGCTCGGTTCGAGAAGCTGCGCCGCCCCGCGGATGCCGGAGAGCGGATTCTTGATCTCGTGCGCCAGCATCGCGGCCAGGCCGGTGACCGTCCGCGCCGCGCCGCGCGACGTGAGCTGACGGTCCATCTTGTCGGCCATCGTGCGTTCCTGCAGCATCACCACGATGTCGCGCGTCTCTTCGGAGGTGGGGGCGGCGTAGATGTCGACCATGCGGTCGGCGCCAAGCCGCGGCGAGGACAGATCAATGCGATACTCCGCTACGGCCCCCCCGCGCGTCCTCACTTGCATGAGAAGTGCCAACAGCGGGCTGCCGAACGGAATCAGGTCGGCCAGCCGCGTCCGCTTCAGCACCGGCAGGCTCGCCTGGAAGAATGCCTCGGCGGCACTGTTCGCCGCGCGGATCCGATCTTCCTCGTCGAGGAGCACGATCGGATGCGGCAGCGCGTCGAGCATCGCTTCGGACAGGAAGGCTCGCGCGTCTGTCATGCCGCTTGCTCCTTTGGGGTTTCGTCGAACCAGACCGACAGCAGACGCAGCACGGCGGCCGGCTCGGATTCGGTGAGAATGGCGCGACGCAGATGCGGCCTGTCGCTGGCGCATCCCGTCGAAACCGTGTGCTCGATGGCGGCGGCGAGGTGCTTGCGCGCCGTCCGCACGCCAACGTCTACGCCGTAGTGGTCGACGCAGGCCGAAAAATGTTCGGCGCTGAGGGCGGCAAGCTCAGGCATGCCGGGCGCCACGGCTTCGGCGGCGCAGGCATCCAGGGCCCGCGCGATCGCGCCCGGGAGCCAGGGCCGGCCGGTGGCGGCGCGGCCGACCATCAGCGCCGTGGCGCCCGACCGCTCGAGCATCTCCCGCGCATCGGCCACGGTGGCGCAGTCGCCGTTGGCGACGACCGGAATGGAGACGGCATCGACCACGCTGCGGATCGCGTCCCAGTTCGCCTGTCCCTTGTAGAACTGCTGGCGCGTGCGGCCATGGACGGTGACCAGCTTCACCCCCTCGTCTTCCGCGCGGCGGGCGAGCTCGGGCGCGTTGAGCGACGCCTCGTCCCAGCCGAGGCGCATCTTCACGGTGACCGGGATGGAGACCGCCCCCACCACGGCACGGATCAGCGAAATGGCATGGTCGAGGTCGCGCATCAGGGCGGATCCTGCCAGGCCGCCGGTCACCTTCTTGGCGGGGCAGCCCATGTTGATGTCCACGAGATCGGCGCCATTTGCCTCGACAAAGCGGGCCGCCTCGGCCAGATAGTCCGCACGGCAGCCGGCAAGCTGCACCGCCCGCGGCGACATGTCGGCGCAGTCGGCCTTTGCCGTCGCCTCGATGTCGCCGGCAAGCAGACGGTCGCCGGCCACCATCTCCGAAAAGACGAGACCAGCGCCCAATCGATGGGCAATGCGGCGAAACGGAAGGTCGCTCACGCCGGACATAGGCGCCAGCAGCACCCTGTTCGGAACGGAAAGGCGATCTATCCGAAAGGCCGGCGGGGAAGACGGGTCCGGCATGCCTACTCTCTACGCAATATATTGCATTGCCTATAATGTAGCCATTTCTGAGGCAACAGCAAGCAACTCCGTACCTTGTCGGTCACGGCAGACACGAACTAAACGATTGGCGTGAACGTGCAAGGAACGAAGGAACGGTTGGGCCTTGGTAACTGGTGAAGAAAAGGGCGGAATTCGGGTCGCCGTGCTGGTGGTTGCGGCGGGACGCGGGGTGCGCGCGGCCGATCCGGCCACGCCGTTGCCCAAGCAGTACCGGCGCGTCGGCGGAAGCGCCGTCCTGACCTGGACGCTGCGCGCGCTGCTCGCGCACCCGTCGGTCGACCGCCTCCGCTGCGTTATCCACCCGGACGACGGGGAGCTGTACCACGCCGCGACGATCGACGATCCACGCATTCTGGCCCCCGTCGCCGGCGGCGCCTCGCGGCAGGTCTCGGTGCGGCTCGGCCTGGAGGCGCTCGCCGCGGAAGCGCCGGATATCGTGCTCATCCATGACGGCGTGCGGCCGTTCGTCTCCGCCGCCCTCATCGAGCGGCTGATCGGAGCCCTCGATGGTTCGGACGGCGCCATCCCGGCCCTTCCCGTCACCGACACCGTCAAGCGCGCCGATGGCGGCGGGCGGGTCACCGAGACGGTGCCCCGCGACGGCCTGTGGACGGTCCAGACGCCGCAGGCGTTCCGCTTTCCCGCGCTGCTGGCGGCCCACCGGCGCGCCGCGATGGACGATCCCGACCGTTTCACCGACGATGCCAGCATCGCCGAATGGGACGGCCTGCACGTGGCCATCGTCCCGGGAGACCCGATGAACCGGAAGCTCACCACCGCCGCCGACATCGTCGAGGCAGCCACCCTGCTGTCCGCACCGACCGCGCGACCGACCGACATCCGCGTCGGCTCCGGCTACGACGTGCATCGCTTCGGGCCCGGCAGCTTCGTGACCATCGGCGGTATCGAGATCCCCCATGACCAGGGTCTCGTCGGACATTCCGATGCGGACGTCGGCCTTCATGCCCTGACCGACGCCATCCTCGGCGCGCTCGCCGACGGCGACATCGGTGCGCACTTTCCGCCCACCGACCTGCAGTGGAAAGGCGCCGCCTCCGACGCGTTCCTGGCGTTCGCCGTCGAGAAGGTCGCGGCCCGCGGCGGCCGGATCACCCACCTGGACCTGACCATCGTCTGCGAGCGGCCGAAGATCGGGCCCCACCGCGACGCCATGCGCGCCCGCATCGCCGGGATCGCCGGCCTCTCCCTCGACCGGGTCGCCGTCAAGGCCACCACCAGCGAGACGCTCGGCTTCACCGGCCGCCGCGAGGGCATCGCCGCGAGCGCCACCGCAACCCTTGCCCTGCCCTCCTCTCCCGAGGGCGGGGACCAGGAGGTCTCATGACCACACCCGCCGCCCTGATCGCTTCGGCGACGTCCCTCCTCCAGCTCTGCCGGGAGCGCGGCGTGATGCTGGCGACCGCCGAATCGTGCACCGGCGGCCTGATCGCCGCGACGCTGACCGAGGTGGCCGGTTCGTCCGACGTCGTCGACCGGGGCTTCGTCACCTATTCGAACGCCGCCAAACGCGAGCTTCTCGGCGTGCCGACCGACCTGATCGAGGAACAGGGCGCCGTCAGCGAGGCGGTCGTCCGCGCGATGGCCAAGGGCGCGCTGGCGCGCTCCAACGCCGACGTGACCGTCGCGGTGTCCGGTGTCGCCGGCCCCGGCGGCGGAACGGCGGAGAAGCCCGTGGGCCTGGTGCATCTGGCGGTCGCCCGGACCGGCCGCCCGACGCTGCACCGGGAGTGCCGATTCGGCGCCATCGGGCGGTCCGACGTGCGGATGGAAACCGTGGCGGAGGCCTTCTCGCTCATCGAGCGGGTGCTGGCGGACTGAACTGCCCTGTTGCACTGACGCACCTTCGCTACAATTTAGTGGGTGCCGATTGTCAGGGACTGCCCGGAAAAGTATGGTCGGCTTCAAACAAGCAAGCGGGTGGGATGACGCTCAGCTCAGAGGTTGAGCTCACGCCCGCATCGGCTGGAATTCGTTCCGCTCCCACATTAGGCGGTGGATTGAGAGCGGACTGAGGGGGCCAGACGGCCGGCCAATGAGCGAATGACACCAAAGCCATCCATGCGACGATCTGTTCCTGCCGACCGACCCTACGGGCGTCCCGCCCGCTGGATTCCCGGCATGCGGTTCGCCAACGGCCGCCTCACGCCGCGCGACCGCTTCTCGCCGATCCTCGGCCAGCTCGGCCCGCTCGAGGTCCGGCTAGCCCGCACAGCGGCCGAGGTACGCAAGGCCCAGAACATCCGCTACCGCGTGTTCTACGAGGAGATGGCGGCGATCCCCGACATCAACGTCCTTGCAACGCGCCGCGATCAGGACTCCTACGACGCGCTGTGCGATCACATGCTGGTTCTCGACCACGAGGCCCCGCAGAAGGCGTTCCGCCGCCGCAAGCCCCAGGTCGTCGGCACCTACCGGCTGCTGCGCCAGGAGACCGCCGACCTCAACGGCGGCTTCTACACCGCCGGCGAATACGACATTCAGCCCATCATCGATTCGCATCCGAACCTGCGCTTCATGGAGCTCGGCCGTTCCTGTGTGCTGAAGCCCTACCGCAACAAGCGCACCGTCGAACTCCTGTGGCACGGCGTGTGGTCCTACGTGCTGATGCACGGCGTCGACGTGATGATCGGCTGCGCCAGCCTCGAGGGCACCGATCCGGAGCGGCTCGCCACTCCCCTCTCGTTCATGCACCACAACTGCCTGGCGCCCGAGGAATGGCGCGTGCAGGCGCTCCCGGAGCGCTACACCAGCATGAACCGGATGCCCAAGGAGGCGGTCGACGCACGCGCCGCGCTGCATGCGCTGCCGCCGCTCATCAAGGGCTACCTGCGCCTCGGCGCGTACATCGGCGACGGCGCGGTGGTCGACCACCAGTTCAACACCACCGACGTGCTGATCGTGCTGCCGGTGTCCCGGATCTCCAGCCGCTACATCAACTACTACGGCGCCGACGCCAGCCGCCACGCGAGCTGACGGCACGCCCTGGCCGGAGCCGTCCCGCCTCGCTCCGCCCACGCGGAAAGGGTCGGTGGAGAGGGGTCTGTAGCGGCCTACAGCTTCAGCCGGTTGCGGCCGAGCTCGTAGAGCATCACGCCGGTCGACACCGCGAGATTGAGCGAGTCCGCGCGCCCCGCCATCGGGATCTTCGCGAGCTGGTCGCACGCCGCCGTCAGCGCGTCGGTCAGGCCCCGCTGCTCGGTGCCCATCAGGAGCAGCACCGGCGCGTCGGTCGCCACCGTCCGGTAGTCGACCGCGCCGGCGAGATGCGCCCCGACCACCTTCCCCGGATAGTCCGCGCGCCAGGCGAGAAACGCCTCGCGGGTGGTCTTCACCATCGGCACGTGGAAGATCGAGCCCATCGTCGCGCGCACGGCCTCCAGGCCGAACGGATCGGTGGTGTCGCCGATCAGGATGATTCCCGCGCCGGCGACGGAATCGACGGTGCGGATGATCGTGCCGAGATTGCCCGGGTCCCGGACGTCCTCCAGCCCGACCCAGACCGGCCCGGGCCGGGCGGCGACGGCATCCAGGCCCTCGAGGCGTTGCCGGAACACACCCATCACCGCCTGCGGGTTCTCCCGCCGGGTCAGGCGCGCCATCACAGACGCGTTCGCCACGACGATGAGCGCCCCTCGCGCCCGTGCGGTTGCGGCCACCTGCGCCGCCATCGGCTGGTTTTCGAAATCGGCCGTCACCACGACAGTCCGCACCGGCCAATCGGCCTCCAGCGCATCGGCCACCAGCTTCAGGCCCTCGGCGAGGAACAGCCCGGTCTCCGCGCGGTGCTTGCGCTGGGTGAGCGCGCGGATCTCCTTGACCACCGGATTGGCGGCGCTGGTGACCGTCTTGATGGCGCCGGCGCGCGGGGCTTCGGTGCTCATCAGCGGGACCATCTGGAAAACAGGGAGGTGGGAAGGAGCAGCCGTCCGCCGTCCTCGCGAATCGCCAGATCGCCGCTCTCGATCGTTCCGCCGAGATCGCCGAAGGTCTCGGCCATCAGGCCGTGGGCGGCCAGCGCCGACGCGCGAATCGCATAGGCGGTGAGCACGACGAAGCCGGCATCGTCGGAGACCAGCTTGCGCAGGTCCGCCAGCAGCGGCGGCAGGCTTTCGAACACCTGCCAAGTCTCGCCCTTGGGGCCGCGCCCGAACTTCGGCGGATCGAGCAGGATGCCGTCGTAGACCGACCCGCGCCGGGTCTCGCGCGCCACGAACTTCGCCGCGTCCTCGCAGATCCAGCGGATCGGACGGTCATCGAGCCGCGACAGCGCCTGGTTGTCCCGCGCCCAGCCGATCGCCTTCTTGGAGGCGTCCACATGGGTGACCGCCGCCCCGGCTGCGGCCAGCAGCAACGACGCCACGCCGGTGTAGCCGAACAGGTTGAGGACCTTGAAGTCGCGCTTGCCGCTCGCCTTCACGCGGTCCGCCATCCAGTCCCAGTGGGCCCGCTGCTCGGGAAACACGCCGAGATGGCGGAAATTGGTAAGGCGTCCGTGGAACGTCGCCGCGTCGTAGGACATTTTCCATGTCTCCGGCACGGTGCGCGACGTGCGCCAGCGGCCGGGGCCGTCGTCGTCCTCGCTGCCGGTGAAGACGGCGTCGGCCTTGTCCCAGACCGCCTCCGGCAGATGCCGCCGCCACATGGCCTGGGGCTCCGGCCGCACGACGGTGAACCGGCCGTAGCGCTCGAGCTTCAGGCCCTCGCCGGAATCGAGCAGCGCGTAGTCGGCCCAGCCGTCGCTGACGAGCGCGGTAAGGCCGGACGGCACGCCGCTCGACGCGGCGGCGCCGGTGGACGAAATTGGGGATGGGGACGCGGGCGAAACGGACATCGGCACCTCATATCATCCCAATCGGCCGCGCGCACCGTGGCAGGCGTGCGCGCTCGACGGAAAACGGAAGCCGCTCCGGCCGGTTGCTCCGCGACGGGCGACGCGGCAAGGTAGCGGCGAAAGTCGGCCCCGCGCCGACGACCGGATCGACTGCTCAATTGCCCGGCGACGGGCCCATCAAAAAAGGAGTTCGCGTTCCATGGAAATGTCAGGGGAATATCGGATCCCGGCAACCCGTGATGCGGTGTGGCAGGCCCTCAACGACCCCGAGATCCTGAAGGCGTGCATCCCGGGCTGCAAGTCGCTCGAGAAGACGTCCGACACCGAGATGTCGGCGGTGGTCCAGGCGAAGGTCGGCCCGGTGAAGGCCACCTTCACCGGCAACGTCACCCTGCAGAACCTCAATCCGCCGACCAGCTACACCATCTCCGGCGAGGGCAAGGGCGGCGTCGCGGGCTTCGCCAAGGGCGGAGCCGACGTGAACCTCGCCGAACACGACGGCGAGACCCTTCTCACCTACAAGGCGACCGCGCAGATCGGCGGCAAGCTCGCCCAGCTCGGCTCGCGGCTCGTCGATTCGACCGCCAAGAAATACGCCGACGAGTTCTTCTCCTGCCTGTCCCAGAAGGTCGGCGACGCTTCGGCGACCGGCGGAACGGTGACCTCCGAGGCACCGGCAGACGCCCCCGCAGCAGCCGCGCCCGCCGCCGCCCCTGCTGCCGCGGCCCCCGCTCCCGCCGCCGCCCCGGCCGCAGCCGCGCCGGCACCGAAGCCGGCCGCCGAGCCGGCCAGGCACGAATCCTCTCTGGAGGAATTCGAGCACCAGGTCGAGGAGCGGTATCACGAGGTGGAAGAGCGGGTTGAGGTGGAAGCCGGCAAGGGAACGCTCGGCGGCCCCTGGATGTGGGGACTGATTGCCTTTGCGATCGTCATCGTACTCCTGCTAGTTTTTAATTGATTGAGTTCGACATACCGCCAAGGTAGGCGCGGACCGTGCCGGCGGGTGACGCGGGCGCGGGGCCCCGCGCAGTAAGGGAGGACTGGATGACCACCGTTTCCATGACCGTCAACGGACGTTCCGTGTCGGGCGATGTCGAGGACCGCACCCTGCTCGTCTCCTTCCTGCGGGAGACTCTGGGCATGACCGGCACCCACGTCGGCTGCGACACGACCCAGTGCGGCGCGTGCGTGATTCACATGAACGGCAAGGCCGTGAAGTCGTGCACCGTCCTCGTCGGCCAGGCCGACGGCGCCGAGATCACCACCATCGAGGGCCTGGCCACCGGCAGCGAGCTGCATCCGATGCAGGCCGCCTTCCGCGAGCATCACGGCCTTCAGTGCGGCTTCTGCACCCCGGGCATGATCATGATGGGCGTCGACATCGTCCGGCGCCACGGCGCCAGCCTCGACGAGGCGACCATCCGTCACGAGCTCGAGGGCAACATCTGCCGCTGCACCGGCTACCACAACATCGTGAAGGCGATTCAGGCCGCCGCGCAGTCGTCGGAGGTCGCACAGGCCGCCGAATAAAACCACGCAGCAAAGCCGGGAAACGGCGCTTTTTCGATCGGGAGGACGAAATTATGGGTGCGGAAGGTTTCGGCGCACGCGTGCTGCGCAAGGAAGATCGGCGGTTCATCACCGGCCGGGGTCAGTACACCGACGACATCACCATGAAGGACACGACGCATGGGGCTTTCGTGCGCTCGCCGCACGCCCATGCGAAGATCCGCTCGATCGACACCGCCGCGGCCAGGGCCATGCCCGGGGTGGTTGGCGTCCTGACCGGCCAGGATCTCGCGGCCGACACCCTCGGCCCGCTGATCTGCGGGTGGATGATCCATTCCCGGGACGGCACCCCGATGAAGATGGGCGCCCATCCGGCGCTCGCGGCGGAGACGGTGCGCTATGTCGGCGATGCCGTCGCCATCGTCATCGCCGAGACCCGCGACCAGGCCCGTGATGCGGCCGAAGCGGTCGAGATCGACTACGAGGTCCTGCCCGCCGTCACCGATCCGGCCCGGGCCACCGAGGCCGGCGCTCCGCTGATCCATCCGGAAGCCGAGAACAACCTGATCTACGACTGGACCATCGGCGAGGAAGCCGCGACGGCCGAACAGTTCGCCAACGCCGCCCACGTCACCAGGCTGGATCTCGTCAACAACCGGCTCGTTCCCAACGCCATGGAGCCGCGCGCGGCAATCGGGTCCTACGATCCCGGCGGCGAGCATTTCACCCTCTACACCACCAGCCAGAACCCGCACGTGGCGCGTCTGGTGCTGTCGGCCTTCGTCGGCATGGCGCCCGAACACAAGCTGCGGGTGATCGCGCCCGACGTGGGCGGCGGCTTCGGCTCGAAGATCTTCATCTACCCGGAAGAGACCGCCTGCCTGTGGGCTTCCAAGCAGATCGGCGGCCGCCCGGTGAAGTGGGTCTCCGACCGTACCGAAGCCTTCCTGACCGACGCCCATGGCCGCGACCACGTCACCCACGCCGAGCTGGCGCTCGACGCCGACCACAAGGTCACCGGCCTGCGGGTGAAGACGATCGCCAACCTCGGCGCCTACATGTCGACCTTCTCGTCGGCGGTGCCCACCTACCTCTACGCCACGCTGTTGTCTGGCCAGTACGCGATCCCGCAGATCTTCGCGGAAGTGCAGGCGGTCTATACCAACACCACCCCCGTCGACGCCTATCGCGGTGCCGGGCGGCCGGAGGCGACCTTCGTCGTCGAGCGGCTGATGGAGACCGCGGCGCGCGAACTCGGCGTCGATCCGGCCGAGCTTCGGCGCAAGAACTTCGTGCGCGCTTTCCCCCACCAGACGCCGGTGATCATGGCCTATGACGCCGGCGATTACGAAGCGAGCATGTCGGCCGCCCTCGCCGCCGCCGACTACGACGGCTTCCCCGCCCGCAAGGCGGAAGCGGAAGCGCGCGGCAAGAAGCGCGGCATCGGCCTCTCCTGCTACATCGAGGCCTGCGGCATCGCGCCGTCCCAGGCTGTCGGCTCCCTCGGCGCCGGCGTCGGCCTGTGGGAATCGGCGGAGGTGCGGGTCAATCCGGTCGGCACCATCGAGGTGCTCACCGGCACCCACAGCCACGGCCAGAGCCACGAGACGACCTTCGCGCAGATCGTCAACGAGCGCTTCGGCGTGCCGACCGATTCCGTGTCGATCGTCCATGGCGACACCGACAAGGTGCAGTTCGGCATGGGCACCTACGGCTCGCGCTCGGCCGCCGTCGGCCTCTCGGCGGTCTTCAAGGCCCTCGACAAGGTCGAAGCCAAGGCGAAGAAGCTCGCCGCCCACCTGATGGAGGCGGCGGAAGGCGACATCGTGCTGGAGGACGGCAGCTTCAAGGTGGCCGGCACCGACCGCAGCCTGGCCTTCCACGAGGTGGCGCTGGCCGCCTACACCGCCCACAACATGCCGGAGGGAATGGAGCCGGGCCTGAAGGAGACTTCCTTCTACGACCCGACCAACTTCACCTTCCCCGCCGGCTGCTATGTCTGCGAGGTGGAGGTCGATCCGGACACGGGCGTGACCAAGATCATCCAGTTCGTGGCCGCCGACGACTTCGGCCGCATCATCAACCCGATGATCGTCGAGGGTCAGGTCCACGGCGGCCTCGCCCAGGGCATCGGACAGGCCCTCATGGAGGGCTGCGTCTACGACCACGAGTCGGGCCAGCTGCTCACCGCCTCGTTCATGGACTACTGCATGCCGCGCGCCGAAGACCTTCCGTCGTTCAAGGTGATGACGACGGAGACCGTCTGCCCGGGCAACCCGCTCGGCGTGAAGGGCTGCGGCGAGGCGGGCGCGATCGGTTCTCCGCCGGCCCTCATCAACGCTCTCACCAATGCGATCGGCTCCAACGACCTCGCGATGCCGGCCACCCCGCTCAGGGTCTGGCAGGCGCTGAGGACGTCGGCTCCGAACGCGGCCGCCGCTTAACTCCGAGTAAGGACAGGACCATGTACGCCACCCACTACTCCAAAGCGACTTCGCTGGACGATGCCGTCGCCAAGCTCGGCAGCGCGGAAGACGGCAAGTTCCTTTCCGGCGGCCAGACGCTGCTGGCCACCATGAAGCAGCGGCTCGCCGCGCCGTCCGACCTCATCGACGTCACCCGGATCCCCGAGCTGAAGGGGATCTCCGTCGAGGGCGACACCCTCACGGTGGGCGCCGCGAGCACCCACTACGAGGTGATGTCGTCGGACACGGTGAAGAACGCCATCCCGGCGCTCGCCGACATGGCCAGCGTGATCGGCGACCCGGCGGTCCGCAACATGGGCACCATGGGCGGCTCGATCGCCAACAACGACCCGGCCGCCGACTATCCGGCCGCCCTCGTCGGCCTCAACGCCACCGTCCACACAAACAAGCGCGCAATCCCCGCGGACGACTTCTTCACGGGGATGTTCGAGACGGCGCTTGAGGACGACGAGATCGTCGTGAAGATCTCGTTCCCGGTGCCGGAGAAGGCCGGCTACGAGAAATTCCGCAACCCGGCCTCGCGCTACGCCATGTGCGGCGTGATGGCGGTGAAGCTGAAGGACGGCTCGATCCGGGTCGCGGTGACCGGCGCCGGCGACGGCGGCGTCTTCCGCGTGCCGGAGATGGAGCAGGCGCTCGCCTCCAACTGGTCGCCGGACGCGGTCGCCAACATCACCGTCCCGGCCGACGGCATGATGGGTGACCTGCACGGCTCGCAGGAGTACCGGGCCCACCTCGTGACCGTGATGGGCAAGCGCGCCGTCGCCGCCGCGCACTGACCGGCGCCACGGACGCCTGAAACGGGAAAGCCCGGCCTCTCGCGAGGCCGGGCTTTTTCATGCGTGCACGGTGAGCCGATGCGCACGCCTCGCGAGGCGCTAAACGTCCTCGACCGTCACCACGGTGAACGTGTGCATCTCGTCGTCGTCGTCGCGGACGGACACGTACTCGCCGGGGATGAAGGCGTGGGCGCCGAAGCGGTAGCCGCTCTCGTCGTCCTCGTCGCCATCGATGTCGTAGCGGAACGCCCAGCGCCCGCCGGGACCGTGGACGAGGTGGCCGATGTCCCACTCCTCGTCGCCCCAGAAGCGCCGGACCGTGCACTTCTCGCGCACCGTGCGCCATGCCTCGGCATCGATGTGTCCGTCCTCGTCGAGCGGTGCGAAGAATTCGTAGCCGTGCCGGGCCGAGCCGTTCGGAAACTCCTTCGTGCGCGCGAGATTGAGGCGGATCTTCTTCAGGTCTGGGTCGCTCATGGTCTTCTCCTGGCAAATGGCCGCTGGCGCCGCTTCAGTCAGGTTCGTGGGCCTCCGGATCCTCAGATCCGGACAGGGCAGTCTCGTTCGGTTTCCTCCCGCGCGGGCGCGGTACGCAACCCCAGCTTCCTGGAGTTCCACTTCCGGGTGAAAAGTCTAGACGGACCGAAGCCGATCCCACAGCCCCCTGGGGAACGCTTCCCGACGGCGAACGGTTCTTTCCGTCCCGTTCACGACACGACGCCACCGGAAGCGCCGCCGCCTTGATCCGGCTCAATCCACCGCCCAGACTTCCCCCCTATCCCCGAGAGGATGCCCGGAGGATGAGATGACCGAAGACCCGACCCCGCCCTCCGACGACCAGGCGGCGATCGTCGCCTTCCTCGAGGATCCGGCGACCCATGGCGGCGCGCGGACGCGGCGGATCGACACCCATGCCGCGATGGTCTTCCTGGCCGGCGACGACGCCTACAAGATCAAGCGGCCGGTCCGGTACGCCTATCTGGACTTCTCGACGCTGGATCGCCGCAAGGCCGCCTGCGACCGCGAGATGGAGGTCAACCGCGCCTACGCCGGCGAGATCTACCGCGGCGTCGTGCCGATCACCCGCGATGCCGCCGGCGGGTTCGCCATCGACGGCGACGGCGTGCCGGTCGAGTGGGCCGTGCACATGCAGCGCTTCGACGAGACCGCGACCCTCGACCGGGCGATCCTCGAGGGCCCGCTGCCCGCCGACGTGCTCGACATGCTCGCCGACCGCCTCGCCGAGGCCCATGGCGAGGCGCCGCGCCGCGACGGCGCACCGTGGATCGACGACCTCGGCCGCTATCTCGACGACAACCGGAACGCGTTCTCAGCGGCTCCCGACCTCTTCCCGGAAGACGACGCAGAGACGCTCGACCGCCGCGCCCGCGAGACCCTTGCCGCGATCCGCCCGCTCCTGGAGGCGCGCGGCCGCGCCGGCAGGATCCGCCACATCCACGGCGACTGCCACCTCGGCAACGTCGCCATGATCGACGGCGCGCCGCGCTTCTTCGACGCCATCGAGTTCGACGACCGCATCGCGACCGGCGACGTGCTCTATGACCTGGCCTTCCTGGTCATGGACCTCTGGCGCCACGGCGAGCACCTCGGCGCCTCGCGCGTCTTCAACCGCTATCTGACGGTCCAGGGCGACGCCGACGACCTGGCCGCGCTGGCGGCCTTTCCCTTCTTCCTGATGATGCGCGCCGCGATCCGGGCGAAGGCCGGGGCGGCCCGCCTGCGCTTTCTCGACGAAACCGAGCGCGCCGATACCGTCCGCGACGCCACCGACGCATTCCGCCACGCCTGCGCCTTCCTGGAGCCGGTGCCGGCCCGGCTCGTCGCCGTCGGCGGCCTGTCGGGCACCGGCAAGACCACCGTCGCCCGCAAGCTCGCCCCCGCCCTCGGCCGCGCGCCGGGCGCCGTGCATCTGCGCACCGACGTGCTGCGCAAACGCCAGGCGGGCGTGGCGCAGACGCAACGGCTGCCGGCCGAGGCCTACACGAAGGCCGCTTCCGAGACCGTCTACGCCGAGCTGTTCGCCGAGGCCCGGACCGTCCTCGCCGCCGGCCAGGCCGTCGTGGTCGACGGCGTCTTCGCGGCCCCGGACGAGCGCTTGCAGGCCCGGCGCGTCGCCGAGGAGGCCGGCGTGCGCTTCTCCGGCATCTGGCTGGAGGCCCCGCCCGAGACCCTTGCCGAACGGGTCGACGGCCGCACCGGCGATGCCTCCGACGCCACCGCCGACGTGGTCCGCACCCAGGCGACCTACGACATTGGCGACATCGACTGGGACCGCGTCTGGACCGGCGGGCCCGGCGACGAAACCCTGGAGGCCGCCCGGAAAAAGCTGAACTAGCCCGCGGCGTCCTGCCTGCCCGAACCTACTCGCGCGCCAGGCGCAGGCGGACGAAGAGCGCTCCGGCGATCGCGACGATCCCCAGCGCGCCGGCGAAGATCATCACGCCGTCCGCCTGTCCGAAGCTGTCGACGAGCACGCCCGTGGCCATCGCCGACAGGGCGGCCGGGAGATATCCCCCGAAGGAGAACAGGGCGGTCGCCTCGGCGCGGTTGCCGGACGGCACGTGCAGTCCGATCAGGGTGAACCCGCCGAGCTGCGCGAAGCCCTGCGCCGCCCCAGCGAGGGGCGCGGCCGCGATCAGCAGCACCGCGCTCGACAGCACCACCGCGAACGTCATGGAGACCGTCGCGGCGAGCGTCAGCCCCGAGCCGATCAACAGCAGGGTGCGGATCGACAGCCGGCGCAGCGCGAACTGCACGCCCGTCGCGGCGACGAACATCAGGCACGCCGTCCCGCCGGCGATGAGCGGGCTCGCCACCCCCAGGAGCCGCGACAGCACCGACGGCCCCAGCGACAGGACGAACGAGGTCGCCGCCATCGCCGGCGCGAAGATCGCGATGCCGGCGGCCAGGTTGAGCCCGTTGCCGGCCGGGATGCGCGGCACGCCGAACCGGCGCGGCGCGCGCGCCCCGATCGGCGGAAACCGCAGCAGCGCGACGATGACGAAGGCCGAGAGCATCGAGGCGAACAGCACCGCGAAGACCGGCACCACGGGCGCGTCGAGGATCTCCGACAGCGCGCCCGCCAGCAGCGGCCCGAAGGCCGCGCCCAGCACGGTCGCCACCGACGCGGCGCGCGACGCCGCCCGGCGCCGGTCCGGCCCGCCGAGGTCGACGATGGCCGCCGCCCCGACCGAGATGGTCGTCCCGCCGGCGATCCCCGCCAGCACCCGCGCCGCGAGCAGCATCGCGATGTTGTCGGCGAAGGCGAACAGCACGGTGGCGACGAGGCCGCAGGCGATGCCCGGCAAAAGGACAGGTTTGCGGCCGTAGCGGTCCGACAGCTGCCCCGCCACCAGCAGCGCCGACAGGAGGCCGCCGATATAGACCGCGAAGATCAGCGTGATGGCGCCCGCCGAGAAGCCGATCTCGCGCTGCCAGGCGACGTAGAGCGGCTGCGGGGCGTTGGACAGGGCGAAGACGGCGGCGACCGCCCATGCGGCAGACCACATGCGCCACGCGGGATGGCGCTCGGAGGCAGACAGGACCGGGGAAGCGGACACGAACGCGACTCACGACGGGGACGGAGCCACCCAGTCTATGGCCTCCTTCCCGTCCCGGCGAACATCGAATGCATCGGGCCCGACCAATGGCGCTCGTTGCACGCCGATGGCGTCGAGGCGCTTCTGTCCGCGCTGCCCCCGTGCTATGCGCGAAGACGTGGCGTGTCGCCGCGGTGTCTGGGAGGACCTTACCTGTGAAGGAAATACTCGGCGAACTCGAAGCGCGGCGCGCGGTGGCGCGGCTGGGCGGCGGAGAGGCCCGCATCGCGGCCCAGCACAAGCGCGGCAAGCTGACCGCCCGCGAGCGGCTGGAAATCCTCCTCGACGAGAACTCGTTCGAGGAGTTCGACATGTTCGTCGAGCACCGCTGCACCGATTTCGGGATGGAGGAAACCAAGTTTCCGGGCGACGGCGTCGTCACCGGCTGGGGCACCATCAACGGCCGCACCGTCTACGTCTTCGCCAAGGATTTCACCGTCTTCGGCGGGTCGCTGTCGGAAACCCACGCCCAGAAGATCGTCAAGATCCAGGACATGGCGGTGCGCAATCGCGTGCCGATCATCGGCCTGTTCGATGCCGGCGGCGCCCGCATCCAGGAAGGCGTGGCGGCCCTCGGCGGCTATGGCGAGGTGTTCCAGCGCAACGTGCTGGCTTCCGGCGTCATCCCGCAGATCTCGGTCATCATGGGCCCCTGCGCCGGCGGCGACGTCTACGCACCGGCCATGACCGACTTCATCTTCATGGTGCGCGACACCAGCTACATGTTCGTCACCGGACCCGACGTGGTGAAGACCGTCACCAACGAGACGGTGACGGCGGAGGAGCTCGGCGGCGCGTCGATCCACACCACCAAGTCGTCGATCGCCGACGGCGCGTTCGACAACGACGTCGACACGCTGCTGCAGGTCCGCCGCCTCATCGATTTCCTGCCGGCCTCCAACGTCGCCGACATTCCCGAGATCGAGACCTACGACGACCCGGAGCGCATCGACGCCTCGCTCGACCGACTGATCCCGGACAATCCGAACAAGCCCTACGACATGCGGGAGCTGATCCTGAAGGTCGTCGACGAGCGCGACTTCTTCGAGATCCAGGAGAGCTTCGCCAAGAACATCCTCACCGGCTTCGGCCGCATGGAGGGCCGCACCGTCGGCATCGTGGCGAACCAGCCGATGCTGCTCGCCGGCGTGCTCGACATCGACGCCAGCCGCAAGGCGGCGCGCTTCGTCCGCTTCTGCGACGCCTTCTCGATCCCGATCGTCACCTTCGTCGACGTGCCGGGCTTCCTGCCGGGCACCGCCCAGGAGTATGGCGGCCTCATCAAGCACGGCGCCAAGCTGCTGTTCGCCTATGCCGAGGCCACCGTGCCGAAGGTCACCTGCATCACCCGCAAGGCCTATGGCGGCGCCTACGACGTGATGGCGTCGAAGCATCTGCGCGGCGACCTGAACTATGCCTGGCCGACGGCGGAAATCGCGGTGATGGGTCCGAAGGGCGCCGCCGAGATCCTCTATCGCTCGGAACTGGGTGACAAGGAGAAGATCGCCGGCCGCATCGCCGATTACGAGCGGCAGTTCGCCAACCCGTTCGTCGCCGCCGAGCGCGGCTACATCGACGAGGTGATCATGCCGCACTCGACCCGTCGGCGGATCAGCCGGGCGCTCCGCCTCCTGCGCAACAAGACGCTGGAGAACCCCTGGAAGAAGCACGACAACATCCCGCTGTAGGGCGGGGCCGATCGCGCCTCACGCCGGCTGCGCGCTGCGCATCGGCTGCGGCTGGGCGGCTTTGATCCGCTCACGCCGGACGAGCTGCGCTCGCGGCTCCGCAAGGGCGGCCTCCGCCGGCGCGCCGGCGCGCGCTGGCTGTCGAGTGCCGGACAGCCCAGGTCCCTTGCTCCGCTCATCCCCGCGAAGGCGGGGATCCATGGGGCCTGTCGGCGGCTTCCGGAGGCGATCGGTTCCCTCACCGCGCAAGCCCCAAACTCCGCTCATTCCAGCGAAGGCTGGAAGCCAGTTGCCGAGGCTGCCACAGACCGCAATGGAGGAGGACGCACCCGGCAGGGGCTGCACTCATCCCCAGGAGACGGAACGAACGGCGTGCGCCGAGCCGGACAGCCCGACCTCTCCGGATTGCCCTCTCGGTCAGCCCGCGACCGCGTCCCGCCTCAGCCCGCCAGCAGCCGCTGATCGACGGGCTGGCCCGATGCCAGGAACGACGGGTTGAGGAAGTCGGCCACGCCCGCCCGGCCCCGCTTGCCGTAGGTGAGCGGAACGCCGTCGAAGGTCGTGCAGAGGCCGCCGGCAGCCCGCAGCACCGCATCGCCCGCCGCCGTATCCCATTCCATCGTCGGACCGTGGCGGGGATAGAGATCAGCCTCGCCCGCTGCGATCCGGCAGAATTTCAGCGACGAGCCGGCCGAGACGATGTCCGCGGCGTTCACCCGCGCGATGAAGGCATCGGTTTCGGCCAGGCGATGCGAGCGGCTGGCGAGCACGGTCGGCCCCGCGGCCGGCACGGGGCGCACGGCGATCGGTCGCCGGTCGGCGATGGCGCCGCCCGCGATGCGCGCGGCGAATGCCCCCTCCCCGACGGTTCCGACATAGGCCTCGCCCTTCACCGGTACGGTGACGATGCCCCACACCGGCGCGTGGTCGACGACCAGCGCGATGTTCACCGTGAACTCGCCGTTGCGCCGGATGAACTCCTTGGTGCCGTCCAGCGGATCGACCAGGAAGAAGGTGCCGCCGGTCTCCGGCACCCGGCCGGCGGCGGCCTCCTCCTCGGCGATCACCGGGATCTCCGGCGCGATCGCCCGCAGGTCGCGCAGGATGATCGCCTCCGCCGCCCGGTCGGCCTCCGTCACCGGCGAGCCGCCCTCCTTCGTCTCGACGGTCGTTCCGGCGGCGTAGAGCCGCAGGATCGCATCTCCCGCCTCGATGGCGGCTGGCAGCAGGTCGGTCGCGCGGAGCCGCGTCATGGCAGGCCGTCCTTTCCTCGGAGAGTTGCCGTCGCGGGCGCGTTCACAGCCCGTCCACGAGGGCGATCCATTCGTCCTCGTCGAGGATCTGCAGCTTCAGGTCCTGCGCCTTCTTCAGCTTGGAGCCAGCACCGGGACCCGCCACCACGATGTCGGTCTTCGCGGAGACCGAGCCGGACACCTTGGCGCCCAGCTGCTCGGCCCGCGCCTTGGCCTCGTCGCGGGTCATCTTCTCCAGCGTGCCGGTGAACACGATGGTCTTGCCCGCGACGGGCGTGTCGACCTCCCGCCCGGCGTCGTCCTCGGGCGTCACCTCCTTGAGGAGCGCCTGCACCACGTCGACGTTGTGCGGCTCGGCGAAGAACTCGGCCAGCGCCTGGGCCACCGTTTCCCCGATGCCGTCATGGGCTACCAGCTCGTCGTGGGCGGCCGTCTCGCCCTTCGCCAGGCCCTCCATCGCCGCCTCGAACGCCGACCAGCTGCCGTAGGCTTCCGCCAGCATGCGGCCGGTGATGTCGCCGACGTGACGGATGCCGAGGGAGAAGATGAAGCGCCTGAGCGCGATGGTGCGGCGACTGTCGATTGCCTCGAACAGCTTCTTGACGGAGGTGGCGCCCCAGCCCTCGCGGTCCTTCAGCTTCTTCAGGCTGTCGCGGTCGCGCGCCTCCAGCGTGAAGATGTCGGCCGGCGTGCGCACCAGGCCGTCCTCGTAGAACGCCTCGATCTGCTTGGCGCCGAGCCCCTCGATGTCGAAGGCGGCGCGGGACACGAAGTGCCTCAGCCGCTCGACCGCCTGGGCCGGGCAGACGAGCCCTCCGGTGCAGCGGCGGACCACGTCCTCCTTGCCGGTGCGCGGATTGATGTCGCGCACCGCGTGGCTGTTGCAGACCGGGCAGCGGGTCGGGAATTCGTAAGGCACCGAATCCTTGGGGCGGTGCTCGGCGAGCGCGCGCAGCACCTGCGGGATCACGTCGCCGGCGCGCTGGACGACCACCGTGTCGCCGACCCGCACGTCCTTGCGGGCGATCTCGTCCTCGTTGTGCAGCGTCGCGTTGGAGACCACGACCCCGCCGACCGTCACCGGCTCCAGCTTCGCAACCGGGGTCAGCGCGCCCGTGCGCCCGACCTGGATCTCGATGGCGTTGAGCACCGTCGTCGCCTGCTCGGCGGGAAACTTGTGGGCGATGGCCCAGCGCGGCGAGCGCGAGACGAAGCCCAGACGACGCTGGTAGTCGAGCCGGTCCACCTTGTAGACGACGCCGTCGATGTCGTAGCCGAGCCCGGAGCGGCCCTCCTCGATCTCGTGATAGACCGCGATCAGCTCCTCGACCGTGGTGCAGCGCCGCATCAGCGCGTTGGTCTTGAAGCCCCACTCCTTGAACAGGGCGACCATCTCCAGCTGCGTCTCGCGCGGCAGCGACGGGATCTCGCCCCAGGCATAGGCGAAGAACTTCAGCGGACGGCTCTCCGTCACCTTGGGATCGAGCTGGCGCAGCGAGCCCGCCGCCGCATTGCGCGGATTGGCAAACACCCGCCCGCTGTCTGCCTGCATGCGCTCGTTGAGGGCGCGGAAGTCGGCGTGGGTCATGTAGACCTCGCCGCGCACCTCGACGACGTCCGGCGCGCCGTCGGGCAGCTCGACCGGAATGTCGTCGATGGTCCGGGCGTTCTGCGTCACCGCCTCGCCGACCACCCCGTCGCCGCGTGTCGCGGCCACCGTCAGGCGGCCGTTCTCGTAGCGCAGGTTGAGCGACAGCCCGTCGATCTTGGGTTCCGCCGTGATCGCCAGCTCGTCGTCGGCGCCCAGTCGCAGGAAGCGGCGGATGCGGGCCGCGAAGTCGGCGACGTCCTCGTCGGAGAAGGCGTTGTCGAGGGAGAGCATCGGCACGGCATGGCGCGCCTCGGCGAACGCCTCGCTCGGCGCCGCCCCCACCGTCTGGCTCGGGCTGTCCGGCGTCACCAGGTCCGGGAACGCCGCCTCGAGCGCCTGCAGGCGGCGTCGCAGGGCGTCGTACGCGGCGTCGGAGACCGTCGGCGCGTCCTTCTGGTAGTAGCGCTTGTCGTGCGCGCGGATCTCGTCGGCCAGGCGTGCGTGCTCCTCGGCCGCCTCGACGGCCGTCAGAGTGTCGACGCGCCCGGTCGGGGTGTCGTCGCCTTCGGATGTGTCTGCCGACTTCGCCACGTTGAGCTCCGAACTCATCACCCTTTTGCGATCTGTCTCGCACAATTTGCCCATTCCCGCGACTGTCGTCAGAACGCGAACAGCCTGTTTCCCACGGGCGGGTTCACACCGGCGACGAAACGCCCACCTTGCGGTCTTGTTCGCAACTGCAACAGGAGTGCAGCCGCATGCTGATCCGCACCGTCGCCCTGGCGACCACCCTCGCCCTTTCCCCCGTGGCCGCTTTCGCCGACTGGCAGATCGATCCGTCCCACACGGCAGTCGTCTTCGAGGTCGAACATTTCGGCTACTCCGACGTGACCGGCGTGTTCCCGACGGTCGAGGCCACCATCGACAGCTTCGATCCGGAAAACCTCGACACCGCGCAGTTCAAGGTCACCCTCGACGCCACGGCGCTGACCACCTTCTGGGGCCCGCGCGACGAGCACATCAAGGGCCCCGACTTCCTCGACGTCGCCAAGTTTCCCGAGATCACGTTCGTCTCCACCTCGGTGAAGACCACCGGCGACGGCACCGCCGACGTCAGCGGCGACCTGACCATCAAGGACGTCACCAAGCCGGTCACCTTCAAGGCGACCGTCAACAAGATCGGCGAAAGCCCGGTGATGCCCGGCACCGACGTCGCCGGCTTCACGCTGACCGGCGAGATCGACCGCACCGCCTTCGGTGTGGACACCTACGCGCCCGCCATCGGCGCCATCATGCCGGTGACCATCAACGTCGAGCTGAACAACAAGAGCTGATCCCGGCTCGCTTCCCGTCCGGGCCGCACCGGTCCGGACGGGAAGACCCGTTCCAACCGATCGAAGTCGCCTCTCCCCCTGGCTCCGGCGCCGCCGGCCCCGGGCGGACCGCAGGCACGGGACACCTCCCATGAAGACGAGAAACACGACCGAGAGCTGGGGCTGGCCGGCGCGCGTCCTCCACTGGTCGATCGCCGCGCTGATCCTCTTCCAGCTCGGGCTCGGCCTCTACATGACCGATTTCGTGCCCGACCTGTCCGAGCAGTTCAAACTCTTCCAGCTCCACAAGAGCTGGGGCTTCGTGGTGTTCTGCCTGGCCGTCATCCGCGTCGCCTGGCGGCTCGCCAACCGCCGCACGCCCCATCTGCCCGCCGGCACGCCGCGCTGGCAGGCGATCGCCTCCCATGCGAGCCACGGCCTGCTCTACCTGCTCATCCTGGTGATGCCGCTGTCGGGCTGGGTGATGTCCGCCGCCTCGCCCACCCAGGACTACCTCGGCATCCAGAACATGGTGTTCGGCGTCTTCGCCATGCCGGATCCGTGGGTGCCCGGCGTGCGCTGGATCGCCGACGCGGCCAAGGAGATCCACGAGCTCAGCGCCTGGGCGATGATCGCCATCCTGGCGCTCCACCTGGCGGCGGCGCTCAAGCATCACGTCATCGACCGCGACACCGTCCTCAAGCGGATGAGCTGGGGCGCCTAGAAGCTCCCGACCCCGCCTCGGCCGGGCCCGCCTTCAGGACAAACCTGCAGGCTCAGGCCTCCGCGCCCATGAGCTTGGACGCGGCGGCGCGCGCCTCGTCGGAAATCGTGGCGCCTGAGAGCATCCGGGCGATCTCCTCGAGCCGGTGCGGCCCCTCGATCAGCCGCACCCGCGTCGCCACCTGGTCGCTCGCAAGCGGCTCCTTGGCGATCAGCATGTGATCGGCCGCCCGCGCGGCCACCTGCGGCGCGTGGGTGACGGTCAGCACCTGCACGGTGTCGGCGAGGCGCGCGAGGCGCTTGCCGATCGCCTCCGACACGGCGCCGCCGACGCCGGAATCGATTTCGTCGAATACCAGCGTCGGCGCCGAGCCGCGCCCGGCCAGCGACACCTTCAGCGCCAGCAGGAAGCGCGACAGCTCGCCGCCGGAGGCGACCTTCATCATTGGCCCCGGCCGCGTGCCCGGATTGGTCCGCACCCAGAACTCGATCTGGTCGATGCCGTCGGCGCCGCCACCCTCGTCCCCGGTCTCGATGCGCACCTCGAACGCCGCCCGCTCCAGCTTCAGCGACGGCAGTTCGTCGGCGACCGCCTTCTCCAGCGTGCGGGCGGTCTCGGCCCGCGCCTCCGAGAGGTGCTGCGCGGCGGCGCGATAGGTCGCCACCGCCGCCTCCACGGCCTTCGCCAGCCCCGCCAGGCGCTCCTCGCCGGCGTCGAGATCGGCGAGGTCGGCCGCCATCCGGTCGCGCAGCGCCGGCAGCTCGTCCACCTGAACCTGATACTTGCGCGCCGCCGCCCTCAGCGCGAACAGCCGTTCCTCGGTCTGCTCCAGCACCCGCGGATCGAAGTCGGTGCGGGCGATCGCCTCCTGCAGCGAGGCGCGCGCCTCCTCCAGGTCGTCGAGGGCCCGACCGAGCGCGTCGGCCGGCACCTGCAGGATGTCCGGCGCGCTCTCCGCCTTGCGCGACAGCCGCCGCATCAGGCTCGACAACGTCGGGATCGGCGACGCCGGCCCGTCGAGCTCGGCGAACGCCTCGCTGAGGTCGCCGGCGACCTTCTCCACCTGCATCATCTGCTGGCGCCGGTCGGCCAGCGCCGTCTCCTCGCCCGGTTCCGGCTCCAGCGCCACCAGTTCGGCCACCGCATCGCGCAGGAAGTCCGCCTCGCGCCGCGCCGCCTCGATCCGGCTTTCGTGCTCGGCGAGCGCCCGTTCCGCGTCGCGCCGTGCCTGCCACGCCGCCCGCACGGTGCGCACGTCGGCGGCGAGCCCGCCGAAGGCGTCGACCAGGTCGCGATGCACGGCCGGATCGATCAGCGCCCGGTCGGCGTGCTGGCCGTGGATCTCCACCAGCGCCCCGCCGATCTCCTTCAGGAGACCGATGCTGACGGGCTGGTCGTTGACGTAGGCCTTGGAGCGTCCGTCCGCCGACTGGACCCGGCGCAGGATCAGGTCCCCGTCGGTGTCGATGCCATTCTCCTCCAGCCGCGCCAGCAGCGGGTGCACCGGGCCGACGTCGAACACCGCCGTCACCTGGCCCTGGGCGCAGCCGTGACGGACCAGCGCCGCGTCGCCGCGCGCACCGAGGGTGAGGGAAAGGGAATCGAGGAGGATCGACTTGCCGGCGCCGGTCTCGCCGGTCAGCACGGTCAGGCCCTCGGAAAAGTCGAGGTCCAGGCGGTCGATGAGGACGATGTCGCGGATCGAGAGGCGCGTCAGCATGTCGATGCACCGGCCACTAGAGCATGTCCCGTCCGGCCGACATCGGTCCGAACGGATCGGCAAGGCCAGGGCGGCGGATCCGGAGTCCTTGCCGAAGGGTCAGGCGGGCCCGCCCGATCGCCACGCCAGGCTGCGTCGGGCGGCCGATACGGCGCGCGATCGTCCGCGCGCCGGCATGCGTCGTGTCAGAGGAGCTTGATGCCCTCGAAGGCGCGGCTGATCCAGCTCTGCTTGTTCTCGCTCGGCTCATACCCGCCCGTCTTCAGGAGAGAATAGGCATCCTTGTACCACCGGGAGTCCGGGAAGTTGTGACCCAGCACCGCGGCGGCCGTCTGCGCTTCGGGAACGATTCCAATAGCATAATAGGCTTCGGTCAGCCGGAACAGCGCCTCTTCGATGTGGCGCGTCTGCTGGTACTGCTCGACCACCACGCGGAACCGGTTGATGGCGGCGAGATAATCCTTCCGCTCCAGATAGTAGCGGCCGACGTCCATGTCCTTGCCGGCCAGCTGGTCCC
Organism: Amorphus suaedae; assembly: GCF_053629675.1. Taxonomy (NCBI): domain Bacteria; kingdom Pseudomonadati; phylum Pseudomonadota; class Alphaproteobacteria; order Hyphomicrobiales; family Amorphaceae; genus Amorphus; species Amorphus suaedae. The sequence goes on from NZ_JBRJIT010000001.1 coordinate 1,510,306, forward strand.
GGGTGATCTGGATCTTGTGGCGCGCGTCGTTGGCGTATTCCGAATCGGGGTAGTTGCGCACCAGCTCGTCCATGGCGGCGAGCGCCTTCTGGGTCATCGCCTGGTCGCGGCTGATCTCGGGGATCTGACGGAAGTAGGAGTTGGCGATGATGTACTGGGCGTACGGCGCGTCCTCGTGGCCCGGATACAGCGCCAGGAAGCGCTGGGCGGAGTTGATCGCCTCTTCGTAGCTGCCGCGCTGGTAGTAGGCGTAGGCCAGCATCACCAGCGATTTGCGGGCGAACTCGGAATAGGGATGCAGGCGGTCGACTTCCTGCAGCTTGACCATCGCCTGCTTGTAGTCGCCGTCGTTCAGGAGAACGAGCGCTTCGTTGTAGAGCTGGTCGGCCGGAACGTCCTGGAACGCCAGCTTGTCGGTGTCCTTGGACGAACACCCGACCAGCATCAACACGGCCATCACGGCAAAGACGCTACGCTTCATAAGCCGAAAACTCGCTCCGTCGCCATTCGCTTCGCTGCCCGCCCGGATCCGGAAGGCCGCCATCTGCGCCTGATCCGCTCCCCGGGGGATTCGGACCGGCCGCGCGAGACCATACCCAACCTGGCTCGCCGGATCATCCCCACCCGTGCACGATCGGCGCATCGGATGAAGCGATCGATCCGGCGGACACAAAAAGGCCAGCACCCGGCAGGAAATCACCGGACAGGTGCTGGCCCCAGATTTGAGCAGAACTGTGGCGGACGGGCCCGGGAGGCGCCGTTAGAGCGCCAGCTCGCGAACCATCGCCGGATATTCCGGCGCGGCCACGACCGGAGCGGGAACCAGCTCGTAGGCGGAGCTGTCCGACATCAGCGCCCGGACCATCTGATAGTTGAGGCGGTGTCCGCCCTTGTAGGACCGGTACAGGCCGAGGATCGCGTGGCCGGCAAGCGCCAGATCGCCCACGGCGTCGAGCGCCTTGTGGCGAACGAACTCGTCCGGCCAGCGGGTGCCGCCGGCGTTCATGACCCCGTCGCCGTCGATGGCGACCGCGTTGTCGAGGGACGACCCGCGCGCGTAGCCCATCTTCCAGAGCGCCTCGACCTCGTGGAGGAAGCCGAAGGTCCGCGCCCGCGCCAGTTCCTTGCGGAACACGCCCGGGGTCAGGTTGAAGGCCATCGACTGCGCGCCAATGATCGTGCCGTCGAAATCGATGTCGATCTCGAAGCGCGGCATGTCGTGGGGAAGCAGCTCGGCGACAGAGCCGTTGATCTCGACGCGAACCGGCTTCAGGACGCGAATCATTCGGCGGCGCTGGTTCAGCGGATAGACGCCGGCAAGATCGAGCTCCTCGACGAACTCGGCCGCGCTGCCGTCCATGATCGGCAGCTCGGGACCGTCGATCTGAACGAGGGCGTTGTCGATGCCGAGGCCGCGGAACGCGGCCATCAGGTGCTCAATGGTGCCGATGGTGCGGCCGTCGGCGCCGGCCAGCATGGTGCACAGCTCGGTCGCGGCGACCGACTGCCAGACGGCCGGAACGGCCGGTCCGACGCCATCATCGGTGCGCTGGAAACGGATGCCGGTGTCGGCTTCGGACGGAAGGATGGTGATCGTGACGGGCGCGCCGGAGTGCACACCGATGCCAGTCAGCTCCACCGACCGAGCGAGGGTGGTCTGGAGGGCTGAATCGTGATGCACCATTAGAACGCCTTGCTGCCCAAACGAAGCGGGCTCTCGGGAAGGCCGTTCCAATCGGGAGGAATCGGTTCGGCCGTCAGAACTGAACGGCCAGAACCTAGCGACGGTTCTACTGAGAACGGAATCAAGCTCTGTTACGGAATGTAACGTGGTGGAAAAAGGGTAACCGGCGGGCCGCCGGCGGGCAGGTCCGCGCGGCATATCGTGGCATATATTGACATAACCAGTTTAATCGTTTCTTTTGTCTCCCATGATCACAAGCGCGTCTGTCGCCCGCTCCCTCGCCGCCCTCGGCCACGAAACCCGGCTGGACATCTTCCGTCTGCTCGTCCGGGCGGGCAATGACGGCCTCAACGTCGGCGAGATCGGACGCCATCTCGCCATGCCGGCGTCGACCCTCGCCCACCATCTGGGCGGGCTCGTCGATGCGGGCCTGGTCATTCAGGAGCGGCGCGGCCGGCAGATCGTCAACCGCGTGGACTACGCGGCCATGCGCGAAACCTTGTCGTTCCTGTCTACCGAATGCTGCACCGGGGTCAGGCGGATCGGTGAAACCGCCGCCTGAGTAGAACCCCCTTTTTTCGGATAATAAAACGATTATTCTAGGGATATCGTTCTGGTGGAAAGTCCCCTCACCCTCCGTCCGCTCGTGTCCGAACGGCTCCATCGGCTGCAGCACGTCGACCGGGTCTGGCTCGTCTCGGCCGCGATCCTGGCGGGGCTTGTCCTGTTCGAACCCGCCCAGGCAGCCGAGAGCACCGGGTTCACCCTGCGCAACCTCGTGGAGATCGCGCCCTATCTGCTGATCTCCGTCGGCTTTGCCGCCCTCGCCGCGGCGACTGGCGCAGACGGCCTGATCGGACGCGCCTTTGCCGGATCTCCGCTGGCGATGATCCTGATGGCGACCCTCGCCGGCGCGGTGTCGCCGTTCTGTTCGTGCGGCGTCATCCCGTTGATCGCCGCGCTCCTGGTGATGGGCGTTCCGCTCTCGGCCGTGATGGCCTTCTGGCTGGCGTCGCCCGTCATGGACCCTTCGATGTTCCTTCTGACGAGTGGCGTCCTCGGCATGGAATTTGCGCTCGCCAAGACGCTGGCCGCGATCGGCCTCGGCCTGTTCGGCGGGCTTGCGGTCCACCTCCTGGCGCGCGGTGGCAGGCTCGATGATGCGTTGCGCGACGGGGTCGGAAACGGCGGTTGTGGAGGCGCACGGGTCCGCGCGCCGAAGCCGGTGGTCTGGCGCTTCTGGACAGACGGCCGGCGTCGCGAGACGTTCTGGCGGGAGAGCGCCAGGAGCGGCCTGTTTCTCGCCCGCTGGCTGACGCTTGCCTTTCTGCTGGAGAGCCTCATGCTCGCCTGGCTGCCGGCCGATCTGATCGCCCGTACGCTCGGCGGAGACGGCGTGCTGCCGACTTTGACCGCGACGCTCGTGGGCGTTCCGGCCTATCTGAACGGCTATGCCGCGCTGCCCCTCGTCGGCGGCCTGATGGGACAGGGGATGGACCCCGGCGCCGGATTGGCCTTCCTTGTCGCTGGAGGCGTCACCTCGCTGCCGGCCGCCCTTGCCGTCTGGGCTCTGGTCAGGCCCCCGGTCTTCGCGCTCTATCTGGCGCTGGCGCTGTGCGGCTCGTTCGCCTCGGGCATTCTGTTTCAGCTCTGGAGCACCTCTTGATCGACCTCCCGAACATCGCCCCCGACAGCCTGCATGCGATCGACCCGGCGTGCTATGCGAGCGCCGACGATCCCGGTCATCCGCCCCGGATCCTGCTTCTGTACGGCTCGCTCCGCCAGCATTCCTATTCGCGCTTTGCCGTCGAGGAAGGCGCGCGGCTGCTCAACTGGTTCGGCGCCGAGACCCGCATCTTCGACCCGCATGGCCTGCCGCTGCCCGATGGCGCAGAAGCCGGTCACCCCAAGGTCGCCGAACTGCGGGAGCTCGCCCGCTGGTCGGAGGCGATGGTCTGGTCGAGCCCGGAGCGCCATGGCGCCATGTCGGCCGTGCTCAAGGCCCAGATCGACTGGATCCCGCTGTCGCTCGGGGGCGTCCGCCCAACCCAGGGCAAGGCGCTGGCCATCATGCAGGTCTGCGGCGGATCGCAAAGCTTCAACGCCGTCAATCAGATGCGCGTCCTCGGACGATGGATGCGGATGGTGACGATCCCCAACCAGTCCTCGGTCGCCAAGGCCTGGCAGGAGTTCGACGATCACGGACGCATGCGTCCGTCGCCGTTCTACAATCGCATCGTCGACGTGATGGAGGAGCTGTTCAAGTTCACGCTGATGGTGCGCGGACGGTCGCCCGCCCTGACCGACCGCTACTCCGAGCGCGTCGAGAGCGCCGAGGCGGCGTCCAGGCGCGTCAACCAGCCTGGGATCTAGAGCATTTCCCGTTCAGATCGAAACGATCTGAACGAAGAGGAATTGCTCAAGGGTTTGAATCTGGGGCCATTTCTTATCGATCAGGTGTACCCACCTGATCGGAAAAGGCTCAAAGCGACCGGGCCGGGATCGGCCGCCACCCGAAATGAAAAGGGCCGCCGATGCGATCATCGGCGGCCCTTTTCATTTGTCTGGCATCAGTCCCGCCGAGGCGGGATCAGGTTGCCTGGCGGCGGAGGAAGGCCGGGATTTCCAGCTGGTCGTCCTCGGTGTAGCCGCGCGTGGCGGGCCGGGTGCGCGCCTCGGGCTCCTGGCCCGACGGGCGGGGCCGGCGGTAGCTCTCGCCCTGCGGCCGTGCCTGGGGGGCGCGGCGGGAGAACTCGGTGCCGTCGGCGCGACGCTGCTGGGGCTCGCGGGCCTCCTCGCGGACCGGCTGACGGGCGGCCGGCTGCTGCGGAGCGGCCTGCTGCGCGACCGGCTCCTCGCGGGGCCGCTGGGCCCGCGGCATCGGCTGGTCGGCGACACCGGTGTCCTCGTGCTCTTCCTCCTCGCGGCGGCCAAGGCCGTTGGCGAGACGGCGGAGCAGACCCATCGGCCGGCGATCGTCGGCCTCGGCATGTTCGTCGCGACGGCGCGTCTCGCGCGGCGCGACCGGCGGGAAGTCCTCGACCTCGGGCATGCGGGGCATCCGGGTCGGGGCGGCGGGGTTCTTGTCGGCCCGCGGAGCGACCGGCTCCATCGGCACCTCGGCGACGTGGAGATCCGCGTCGTCCATGTCCTCTTCGACGTAGGCGTCCTCGGCGAACGCGACGCCCTCTTCCTCGATGAACGCATCGGCGTCGTCGGCGAGGAAGTCGTGGTCGAGATCGCTCTCGTCGGCCCAGCCGGCGGGCGCGGCGTTGGTGCCGAGGTCGGCGGCGACGGCGGAGAGCGCCGTTTCCGGAACCGCGGTCGCCTTGGCGCGGGCGCCCTGGGCGGAACGCGCGCCCTGGGTCTGCGGACGCAGGCGATCCGACAGGGCCACCACGCGGTCGCCGTTGTCTTCGTGATCGCCGGTCTGCTCGAACGGCTTGTCGATGCCGGTCGCCACGACCGACACGCGCATCATGCCTTCCATGGTCTCGTCGAAGGTCGCGCCGAAGATGATGTTGGCGTCGGGGTCGACCTCCTCGCGGATGCGGGTGGTGGCCTCGTCGACCTCGAACAGGGTCAGGTCGTAGCCGCCGACCACGGAGACGAGCAGCCCGCGGGCGCCCTTCATCGAGGTCTCGTCGAGGAGCGGGTTGGAGATCGCGGCCTCGGCGGCCTGCATGGCCCGGCCCTCGCCCGATGCCTCGCCGGTGCCCATCATCGCCTTGCCCATGCCGCGCATGATCGAGCGGACGTCGGCGAAGTCGAGGTTGATGAGGCCTTCCTTCACCATCAGGTCGGTGATGCAGGCGACGCCGGAGTAGAGCACCTGGTCGGCCATCGCGAAGGCGTCGGCGAAGGTGGTCCGCTCGTTGGCGATGCGGAAGAGGTTCTGGTTCGGGATCACGATGAGCGTGTCGACGTGATGCGACAGCTCCTCGATGCCGGAGTCCGCGAGCCGCATGCGGCGGTGGCCCTCGAACTGGAAGGGCTTGGTCACCACGCCGACGGTCAGGATGCCCTGGTCGCGGGCGGCCCTGGCGATCACCGGAGCGGCACCCGTGCCCGTCCCGCCGCCCATGCCGGCGGTGATGAAGGCCATGTGCGCGCCGGACAGATGGTCGGCGATCTCGTCGATCACCTCTTCCGCGGCGGCCCGGCCGACATCCGGCTGGGAGCCGGCGCCGAGACCCTCGGTGACGGCGATGCCCATCTGGATGATGCGTTCGGCCTTGGACAGGGCGAGCGACTGGGCGTCGGTGTTGGCGACCAGGAAATCGCAGCCCTGCAGGCCGGCCTGGATCATGTTGTTGACGGCATTGCAGCCTGCGCCGCCGACGCCGAACACCTGGATGCGCGGCTTCAACTCGGTCAGGTCGGGGGTCTTAAGGTTAATCGACGGCATCACACCCTCACTGTTCTTTTCCGCTCCGCCGCTCTCGCGGTCCGTGCTCGCCAAGTCCCACTCGGCGCCGAAATCGTTGTCGTAGTCGTTGCCCATCATCAGAAGCTGTCCCTCAGCCAGCGTCCGACCCGCGAGAAGTATCCGTCGGTGCCAGTCATGGCGAAGGCCGACGGCCGCTCGGAGCCGGAGGTGTCGAGGACGGCGACTTGTGGGAAGATCAGAAGTCCGACGACGGCCGAGAAGGATGGTCCCTTCGCGGCTTGCGGAAGGCCCGCGATACCGAGCGGCCGGCCAAGCCGGACGCTGCGGCCGAAGACCGACCTCGCGACGTCGAGGAGCCCGGTCAGTTGGCTGCCGCCGCCCGTAAGAACGATTCGCCGACCGACCCGGCTCGAACATCCGGACGCGACCAGTCGGTCGCGCACGAGTTCGAGGATTTCCTCCGCCCGCGGCCGGATGATCCGGTTGAGCGCGGCACGGGGGATCTGCAGCGGAGCACCGCCGTCTTCTTCGCCCACGGGATGGATCGTGAGCATGTCGTGGTCGTCGCTGGAGACCGAGAGGCAGGTCCCGTGCAACGTCTTCAGCCGTTCGGCGTCGTCCAGGCGGATCGACAGGCCGTTGGCAATGTCCAGGGTCACGTGGTGGCCGCCGATGGCGATTGCGTCCACGTGGAGCAGGCGACCGTCGCCGTAGACGGCGATCGACGAGGTGCCGCCGCCGATGTCGACCACCGCCGCGCCGAGTTCCGCCTCGTCGTCGACAAGGGTGGAGAGGCCGCTGGCATAAGGGGTCGCGACCATCGCCTCGACGTCGAGGTGGCAGCGGTTGACGGTCAGTCCGAGATTGCGCTGGGGAGCTTCGTCGGAGGTGACGACGTGGACGTCGACGCCGAGCCGTCGGCCGACCATGCCGCGCGGATCACGAATGCCGCGCTGGCCGTCCAACGTGTATCCAATCGGCAGCGCGTGCACGACGGAGCGTCCTTGTCTCACCGAGTGCGTGCTTCCGGCCGCCAGAACCTTCCTGATATCGTGATCGCTCACCGACTCGCTGGTGAGATCGACTTTGGCAGTAAAGGTTTCGCTGCCCAACCGTCCGCACGTCTGGGTCAGGATAAGTGATTCGACCGTAACTCCGGCCATTCTTTCTGCGGCGTCCACCGCGAGACGGACGGCGTGCTCGGCGGCGTCGAGGTCGACGACAACGCCGGACTTGATCCCCCGGGCCCGCTGGTAGCCGTAGCCGACCACCTCGATGGAGTGGGAACGGCCGGGCATCACCTCCTCCGGAGGCCGCGGCTTCAGCCGCGCGATCAGGCAGGCGACCTTGGTCGAGCCGATGTCCAGGACCGTGACGATCGAGGCGCGCCGGTTGGACAGGCGCGGGCCGTCCTGGCCGCGGTGAGGCAGGAAAAGGCTCATATGGCTGCCTCCCGGCGGACCTTGCGCGGAGATCCCCCCTTCGCGTCCACCGCGAGGGCTTCCTCCGTCGGCCGGATGGCGATCCGGTCCTTGAGGCGAACGTCGATGGAAACGATGTCGCGATCGAACAGCTGCTCGCGCCGGTCGATCTCGACCAGGTTGGCGAGCGTGTCGCGGGCGTCGTTCTCGGGAAGCCGGATCTGCACGCCGTTGGCGAGCACCAGGTCCCAGCGCCGTCCGCCCACGTAGACCGCGGCGCGGGTGCGCGCCTTCAGCTCGGGGAAGCCGGCCAAAAGCGTCAGGATCGAATCGACCTGCTCGTTGGCATCGGCGCCGACCAGCAGCGGCAGTCCGGCGAAGCGGACGTCGTAGCCGTCGGCGAGCACCTTGCCGTCGCGGTCGATGACCGACAGCACGCTGCCGGTCTGCCACAGGGCGGCGGCGGAGCGCTCCTTGATCTCGACGTAGACCGAGCCGGGGTAGGTCTTGCGGACGGTCGCCTCTTCGATCCACGGCAGCGACACCAGCCGCTCGCGGGCCTCGTTGGCGTCGACGGAAAGGAGCGATGATTCGGGGCCGATGCCGAGGGCGGCGAGGATCGCGCTCTCGGACGTTTCGCGCTGCCCGTCGAGATGGACCTGGGAGACGCCGAAGCCGATGGCGCTGCCGGCGGCGTCCAGCACCGTGTTGGTGTGGCCGCCGTAGCTCACGCCGGCGCCGACCGCGACGGCCAGCAGGCCGAAGGCACCGAGCGTGCCGAGCCCGAACGCGCGGGTCGGCTTGCGCTCGAGGCGGCCCCCCGTGCGTCGTCCCTTTCGGCCTGTCCGTGCATTCATCGACGGCAACTCGCGTCCTCCACCAACCAGCTCACCAGCCGCTCGAAATCGTAGCCCGCGTGGGCGGCCATTTCGGGCGCGAGTGACGTTTGCGTCATGCCGGGCTGGGTGTTCACTTCGAGACAGATCAACGTCTCTGTCGCGTCGTCGAACCTGAAGTCGGCCCGCGACACTCCGCGGCACCCGAGCGCCCGATGCGCTTCAAGGGCCAATCTTTGGACTTGTTGGTAAATATTTGGTTTAAGTTCTGCCGGAAGGATGTGTTTTGACCCGCCTGGCAGGTATTTAGCGTCGTAATCGTAAAATCCCTGCCCCGCCGTCACGATGTCGATCACCCCGAGCGCCTCGTCGCCCAGCACGGCGCACGTCAGCTCCCGCCCCGGGATGTAGCGCTCGACCATCACCGCCTCGCCGAAGGTCCAGTCGTCCCGGTAGAGCTCCTGCGGCGGATGGGTGGCGCCCTCGCGCACGATGATCACCCCGAAGCTCGATCCGTCGGCCACCGGCTTGACCACGTAGGGCGGCTCCATGACGTGGGTCTTGGCCGCCACGCTGCGCTCCACCAGCTGGTGCACCGTCACCGGCACCCCCGCCGCCGCCAGCACCGCCTTGGCCTTGTCCTTGTTCATGGCGAGCGCCGAGGCCATCACCCCGGAGTGGGTGTAGGGGATGTCCATCACCTCCAGGATGCCCTGGATGCAGCCGTCCTCGCCGAACGGCCCGTGCAGGGCGTTGAAGGCCACGTCAGGGCGCAGCTCCGCCAGCCGGGCAGCGATGTCGCGCTGCACGTCGACGCGCGTCACGCGGTAGCCCGCACGCTCCAGCGCGTCGGCGCACTCCTTGCCCGAGGACAGGCTGACCGGCCGTTCCGCCGACCAGCCGCCCATCAGCACCGCAACGTGGGATCCAGCCGGCATCGTCAGTGCTCCGTGAACGGGGTGAATTCGGGAACGGTCAGTCCGTTCGGCCAGCGGCCGAGGCGCTTGATCTCCCAGTCGAGCCGCACGCCCGAGGTCTCCAGCACCCGCGCCCGCACGGTCTCGCCCAGGCGTTCCAGGTCGGCCGCCGTGGCGCCGCCCGTGTTGATCAGGAAGTTGCAGTGCAGCTCGGAGACCTGCGCGCCGCCGATGGCGAGCCCGCGGCACCCGGCCGCGTCGATCAGCTGCCAGGACTTGCCGCCCGGCGGGTTCTTGAACGTCGAGCCGCCGGTCCGGCTCTTCACCGGCTGCGTCGCCTCGCGGCTCTCGGTGATTGTCTGCATCTCCGCCAGGATCGTCGCCTGGTCGCCCGGCTCGGCCTGGTAGAGCGCCTCGGTGAAGATCAGGTCGCCCGGCGCCTCGGAATGGCGGTAGGCGTAGCCGAAGTCGGCGTTCGACAGCACGTGCACCCGGCCCGCCCGGTCGACGGCGCGCGCCTCGATCAGCCGGTCCTTCGTCTCGCCGCCATAGGCGCCGGCGTTCATCCGGAGCGCCCCGCCGATCGCGCCGGGAATGCCGCGATAGAACGCCAGCCCCTTCAGGCTCGCGTCGGCGGCGACCTTGGCCACCTTCACGTCCGGCGCCGCCGTGCCGGCGCGCACCCGGTCGCCCTCGACGGAAATCCGGCCGAAGCCGCGCGCCGACAGCCGCACCACCACGCCGGCGATGCCGCCGTCACGAATCAGAAGGTTGGAGCCCAGCCCGATCGGCAGCACCGGCACCTCGGCCGGCAGCGCCGCCAGGAACGTCGCCAGATCGTCCTCGTCGGCCGGCTGGAACAGGAGCTCCGCCGGTCCGCCCACCCGGAACCACGCGATGTCGGCGAGCGCGCGGTCCGGTTCCAGGACCCCGCGGATCTCCGACCGTGCCGCTCCGAGCGCGTCGAGGATGTCGGCTCCGCTCATGCGCCACCCTTCGGCGAAAGCGCCTCGAGCTGGCCCGGCAGCGCCTGCGCCCACTGGGTGATGGATCCGGCGCCGAGACAGACGACGAAGTCGCCCGGCCGCGCGATCTCCGCGATCAGGCCGGCCAGGTCCTTCGGATCGTCCAGCGCCATCACCTGGCGGTGGCCGCGGGTGCGCAGGCCGGCGATCAGGCCGTCGCGGTCGGACCCGGGGATCGGGGTCTCGCCGGCGGCGTAGACGTCGGCCACGATCACCGCGTCGGCGTCGTTGAAGCAGGCGCAGAACTCGTCGAACAGCGAATGCAGCCGGGTGTAGCGGTGCGGCTGCATCACCGCGATCACCTTGTGCTTGGTCGAGGCGCGCGCCGCCTTCAGCACCGCGGCGATCTCCACCGGGTGGTGGCCGTAGTCGTCGAACACGTCGACGCCGTTCCAGGTGCCGGTGTGGGTGAAGCGGCGCTTCACGCCGCCGAACGCCTTCAGGCCGGCGCGGATGGCATCCGCGCCGATGCCGAGACGGTCGGCGACGGCAATCGCGGCGGTGGCGTTGGAAACGTTGTGCAGCCCCGGCATCGGCAGCACCAGGTCGGCGAGCGTCGCCTCCCGGCCGGTGACGCGGTCGTAGAGGTGCACGTCGAAGCGGCTGGTGCCGCGGTCGGACGTCACGTCGGTGAAGCGCACGTCGGCCTGCGGGTTGGCGCCGTAGGTGATCATCCGCCGGTCCTCGATGCGGCCGACCAGCGACTGCACCTCCGGATGGTCGAGACACATCACCGCGAACCCGTAGAACGGCACGTTCTCGACGAACTGCAGGAACGCCTCGCGCTCCTTCTCGAAGGTGCCGTAGTGGTCGAGGTGCTCGGGGTCGATGTTGGTGACGATGGCGATGTCGGCCGGCAGCTTGACGAAGGTGCCGTCGGACTCGTCCGCCTCCACCACCATCCACTCGCCGCCGCCGAGCCGGGCGTTGGTGCCGTAGGTGTTGATGATGCCGCCGTTGATGACCGTCGGGTCGAGCCCGCCGGCCTCCAGCAGCGTCGCCACCAGCGAGGTGGTTGTGGTCTTGCCGTGGGTGCCGCCGACCGCGATCGACTGCTTCAGCCGCATCAGCTCCGCCAGCATTTCCGCGCGCCGCACCACCGGCAGCAGCCGGGCGCGCGCCGCCATCAGCTCGGGATTGTCGCGCTTCACCGCGGAGGAGACGACCACGACGGTGGCGGCGCCGAGATTGGCGGCGTCATGGCCGATGTGGATCTCCACGCCGCGGTCGCGCAGGCGCTTCACGTTGGCGTTCTCGGCGATGTCGCTGCCCTGCACGGTGTAGCCGAGGTTGGACAGCACCTCGGCGATGCCGCTCATGCCGATGCCGCCGATCCCGACGAAGTGAACCGGTCCGATGTCGGTTGGCAGCTTCATTGTGTCGTCCCTTTTTCCTGGTCGCCGACGGCGGGCGCGAGGCCGGCCACGGAGGCGACGAAATCGGCGAGCCGCGCGGCCGCGTCGGGCTGCGCCATGGCCTTCGCCGCGTCCGCCGCCTTGGCAAGCCGCTGCGGCGCGGCCGCAAGCGCCGCGATTTCCTGCGCCAGCCGGTCCGGCGTGAACTCCGTCTGGTCGATCTTCCATCCCCCGCCGGCGGCGGCGAATGCGATGGCGTTTTCCCGCTGGTCCTGGTCCAGCGCGTTCGGAAGCGGCACCAGCAGGGCCGGACGACCGATGGTCCCGAGCTCGGCGACGGTGGAAGCGCCCGACCGCCCGATCACCAGGTGCGCAGCGGCGATGCGCCCCGGAAGATCGGAGAAAAAAGGCGCGAGTTCGGCGGCGACGCCGGTTTCCGCGTAGGCGGCGCGCACCGCCTCCAGGTCCTCCTGGCGGCACTGCTGGACGATCGACAGCCGGCGCCGGAGATCCTCGGGAAGCTGCGCCATCGCCGGCGGCAGGATCTCGGAGAAAACCCGCGCGCCCTGGCTGCCGCCGAACACCAGAAGGCGGAACGTGCCGTCGGCGTCGGGGATCGCGTAGGGCGTCGCGGCGGCGGCGATGACGTTGGGGCGCACCGGCATTCCGGTGTGGACAGGCTTGTCGGCGCCGCTCGCCAGGCCGCGCGCGTTGGGAAATGCGACGGCCACCTTGGCGAAGCGCGACAGCAGGCGATTCGCCCGGCCGAGCACCGCGTTGGCCTCGTGCACGATGGCGGGGCGCCCGAGCATCCGGGCCGCCAGGATCGGCGGCAGCGTCGGATAGCCGCCGAAGCCCACCACCGCGGCGGGCTTCGCCCGGCGGATGATCCCGGCCGACTGCATGAACCCCGCGCCCAGCCGCGTCATCGCACCGGCCATCGCGGCGGGCGACATGCGCGTGGTCGCCGACGATGAGGAGACGACGTGCATCTCGCGGGCCGGAAACGTCGCCCGGTAGGGCTCCGCGCGTTCGTCGGTCACCAGCTCGACGGCGAAACCCCGGCGGCCGAGCTCGTGCGCCAGCGCCTCGGCCGGGAACAGATGCCCGCCCGTGCCGCCAGCCGCCAGGAGGATCGTCGCGCCCATGGTCTCTCCGCCCTGCATGCGCCCTACGCCGGCTGCGGCGTGGCGAAGTTCGCTTCCGGAGCGAACGGGCCGATGTGGACGGTCTGCGGACGCCGCCGCGTCAGCGCGAGGACGAAGCCCATGCCGAGGGCCACCGCGACCAGCGACGAGCCGCCGTAGGATATGAACGGCAGCGTCATGCCCTTGGCCGGCATCAGGTGCAGGTTCACCGCCATGTTGATCATGCTCTGCACCCCGAACAGCACGATCAGCCCGGAGACGGACAGGCGGGTGAAGGCGTCGTGCATCCGCAGCGCATGCAACAGGCCCCGCAGCACCACGAAGGCGAACAGCGAGACCAGCAGGATGCAGATGATCACGCCGAACTCCTCGGCGGTGACCGCGAAGACGAAGTCGGTGTGGGAGTCCGGCAGGATCCGTTTCACGGTCCCCTCGCCCGGGCCCTGGCCGAACCAGCCGCCGCGCACGAAGGACTCGATCGCCGTGTCGACCTGGAAGGTGTCGCCGGAGCTCGGGTCCAGGAACCGGTTGATGCGCGCGGCCACGTGGGGAAGGTTCAGGTAGGCGAGCCCGAGCCCGCCCATGCCCATGAAGCCCAGCGACACCACCCATTTCCAGGGCATGCCGGCGAGGAAGAACATCGCGCACCAGACGATCGAGATCAGCATCGTCTGGCCGAAATCGGGCTGGGCCACCAGCGGCGCGACCACCATCGCCAGCAGCAGCACCGCGAAGAGCTTGCCGGGAAGCTCGGGGCGCTTGGCGCCCTCGGCGAACAGGAAGGCCGTCAGGATAACGAAGGCCGGTTTCAGGAACTCCGCCGGCTGCACCGACACGCCGAGAATGGAAAGCCAGCGGCGCGCGCCCTTGGCCTCGTCGCCGAGGAACAGCGTCGCGATGGTCGCCACCAGCATCACCGCGAACAGGATCAGCGCGAGCCGCCGCACCTTGCGGTTGGGGAGGAACGAGACGCCGATCATCACCGCCAGCGCCGGAACGGCGAAGAACGCCTGGCGGATGACGAAATGGTAGCTGGGCAGGCCCAGGCGTTCGGCCACCGGCGGACTGGCCGCGAAGGAGAGCACCACGCCGCCCGCGAGCAGCGAGACCAGGGCGATCAGCATCAGGCGGTCGACGGTCCACCACCATTCGGCAATCATGCTGCGGTCGGCGCGCGAAACCATCAGGCAACCCTCCGTTCGATGCCGGTGAGGGCGAGGACGAGCGCCTTGAAGGCATCCCCGCGGACTTCGAAATTCGCGAACTGGTCGAACGACGCGCAGGCCGGCGACAGCAGCACCACCGCCTCGCCGTCGGCCTTGGCGGCGTCGGCGGCCGCCTGGGCGACGGCGGTCTCAAGGTCGCCGGCAACGACGGCCTCGGCATGTCCCTTCAGGGTCGCGGCGAAGGCGTCGGTGGCCTCGCCGATCAGGTAGGCCCGGGCCACCCGCGGAAAGAGATCCGACAGGCTGTCGATGCCGCCGGTCTTCGGGCGTCCGCCGGCGATCCAGTAGATGCGGTCGAAGCTCGACAGCGCCCGGCGGGCGGAATCGGCGTTGGTTGCCTTGGAATCGTTGACGAACAGCACGTTGGCGCGTCTGCCCACCTGCTCGAGGCGGTGGGCGAGCCCCGGGAAGCTCGCGAGCCCCTTGGCGGCCGCATGCGGATCGTGGCCGAGGCCGACGACGGCGGCGAGCGCGGCGGCGGCGTTCTCGGCGTTGTGGCGGCCGCGCAGGCTGCCCACGCCGGAGATGTCGGCGATGGTCTCTTCCGACCCCTCCCGCGCCAGCACGATGCGGGTCCCCTCGGCGAACACGCCGTCGCGCACCGGTCCGGCGGTCGAGACCCGCAGCGTCGGCAGGCCGCGGCCTTCGCGCCGCTCGGCCATCTCCAGCGACCAGCCGTCGTCGACGCCGACGACCGCGACGCCGGCGCGGGCGACCACCCGCTCCTTGATGGAGGCGTAGTGGGCGAGCGTGCCGTGGCGGTCGAGGTGATCCTCGGAAATGTTGAGGTGCAGCCCGACGGTCGGCGCCAGGCTGGGGGCGAGGTCGATCTGGTAGGACGAGACCTCGACCACGGCGACGCTTCCCTCCGCCGGCACCGGCAGGTCGAGCACCGGGATGCCGATGTTGCCGCCGATGTGCGCGGGAATGCCCATGGCGTTCAGCAGGTGGCCGATCAGCGCCGTCGTCGTCGACTTGCCGTTGGTGCCGGTGATCGCCACCAGCGGCGCCTCGGGCGCCCGTGCCCGGCGTTCGCGCTCGTAGAGCTCGATGTCGCCGATCACCGGCACGCCGGCGGCCTGCGCCATCACCACGGTCCAGTGCGGCCTCGGATGGGTCAGCGGCACGCCCGGCGCCAGCACCAGCGCCTCGAACGCGTCGAAGGGCACGGTCCGCAGGTCGGCGGTCGGAATGCCGGCGGCGGCCGCCTCGGCCACCTTCGCCGGCTGGTCGTCGAACGCCGTCACCAGCGCGCCGCCGGCCATCAGCGCGCGCGCCGTGGCGAGGCCCGATCCGCCCAGCCCGAACAGCGCGACCTTGCGGCCGGAGAAGGTGGCAACCGGGATCATCGGCCTGCCCTCTGGGTAGCGGTCGGGGCTGCGGGAATGGCGGGGCGGCTCACGACTGTCTCCTCAGCGCAGCTTGAGCGTGGCGAGGCCGAGGAGCGCGAGCACCACGGAGATGATCCAGAAGCGGATCACCACCTGCGGCTCGGTCCAGCCAAGCTGTTCGAAGTGGTGGTGGATCGGCGCCATCTTGAAGACGCGCTTGCCGGTGAGCTTGTAGGAGGCGACCTGGATGATCACCGACACCGCCTCCAGCACGAACAGCCCGCCGATGATGGCGAGCACGACCTCGTGCTTGGTGGCCACCGCGATCGAGCCCAGCATGCCGCCGAGCGCCAGCGAGCCGGTGTCGCCCATGAAGATCGCCGCCGGTGGCGCGTTGAACCAGAGGAAGCCCAGCCCCGCCCCGATCACCGCGCCGCAGAGCACCGACAGCTCGCCGGCCCCGGCGACGAAGTGGATCTGCAGGTAGTCGGCGAAGACGACGTTGCCGCAGAGGTAGGCGATCACGCCGAACGAGCCGGCCGCGATCATCACCGGCACGATCGCCAGGCCGTCGAGGCCGTCGGTCAGGTTGACCGCGTTGCCCGCGCCGACGATGACCAGCATCCCGAACGGGATGAAGAACAGGCCGAGGTTGATGACGAAGTCCTTCACGAAGGGCAGCGCCAGCGCCGTGGAAAGCGACCCCTGCCCCAGCGACGACACCACCGCCGCCGCGATGCCGGCGATGATCGCCTCCAGCAGCAGCCGGATCCGTCCGGAAAAGCCGCCGTGCGTGGCCTTGGTGACCTTCAGGTAGTCGTCGTAGAAGCCGATCAGGCCGAAGCTGAGGGTGACCAGCAGCACCACCCAGACGTACGGGTTGGAGAGGTCCGCCCACAAAAGGGTCGCGGCGAGCAGCCCGAGCAGGATCATCAGGCCGCCCATGGTGGGCGTGCCCTTCTTGGTCATCAGGTGGCTGGCCGGTCCGTCGGCGCGGATCGGCTGTCCCTTGCCCTGCCGCAGCCTGAGGCCGGCGATGATGCGCGGACCGAAGAAGAACACGAGGATCAGCGCGGTCAGCAGCGCCCCACCGGTCCGGAAGGTGATGTACCGGAACACGTTGAGGCCAGGAAGCTCGCCGGCGAATTCGCCCAGGAGGTAGAACATTCGGTCCCTCAGCCCTGCGGATGGATCGGTGGAAGCGGCGCGTATCGCTCGACCAGCGCCGAGACGACATCCGTCATGCGGCTCCCCTTCGAGCCCTTGACCAGAACGACGTCGCCGGCCGCCACGGCCTGGCTCACCAGCGGAGCGAGGTCGGCGGCGGTCTCCGCCCACGCCCCCTTGCGGGCGGACGGCAGCGCGTCGAACAGGATCCGCATCAGCGGTCCCGAGCAGAAAACCAGGTCGATTCCGGCGGCCTCCAGCGGGCCGGCCAGGTCGCGGTGGAACGCCGGCGCGTTGGCGCCCAGCTCCAGCATGTCGCCGAGCACGGCGATCCGCCGGCCGCCGGCGCCCGCCAGCGTCAGCGCCAGCATGTCGAAGGCGGCCCGCATCGAGGACGGGTTGGCGTTGAAGGCGTCGTCGATGAGCCGCAGCTTGCCGCCCGTCACCGCGAGGTCGGTCTGCTTGCCGCGCCCGGTCCCGGCCTCCAGGCCGGCGAGCGTCTCCGCGCCCGCCGCCACGTCCGCCCCGACCAGGTCGACGGCGGCCAGCACGGCCAGCGAGTTCATCGCGGAATGGCGGCCCGGGGCGCCCAGCACGTAGCGGACCGTCCGTCCGAAGACGTCGGCCGTCACCGTCGAGCGGTTCGGCCCGGCGTCGAGCTCGACGAGGCGGACGTCCGCGTCGGCGCCGGTGCCGAAGGTCACGATGCGGCCGACCCCGGCCGCCGCCGCGTCGGCGCGCAGGATCTCGGTCACCGCGTCGTCGCCGTTGACCACCGCCACGCCGCCGGGCTCGAGCCCGGTGAAGATCTCCGCCTTCGCATGGGCGATCGCCTCGACCGAGCCGAAGAACTCGATGTGGACGGGCCCCACCGTCGTCACCACCGCCACGTGCGGCCGCACCATGGCGGCGAGCGGCGTGATCTCGCCGGCATGGTTCATGCCGATCTCGAACACCCCGTAGGCGCAGTCTGGCGACAGCCGGGAGAGCGTCAGCGGCACGCCCCAGTGGTTGTTGTGGGAGGCAAGCGACGCATGGGTCGGCCCGGAGGCCGACAGCGCGCGCCGCAGCGCCTCCTTGGTGCCGGTCTTGCCGACGCTGCCGGTGATCGCGACGATCCGGGCGTCGGAGCGCGCCCGCGCGGCGACGCCGAGGTCGCCGAGCGCCTCCAGCACGTCGCCCACCACCACCGCGGCCCGCCCGGCCGGCGGCTCCGTCGGCTGCGAGACCACGGCCGCTGCGGCACCGGCCTTGTAGGCGGCATCGACGAAGGCGTGGCCGTCGAACCGGTCGCCCCGGATGGCGAAGTAGACATCGCCCGGCTTGAGCGTCCTCGTATCGATGGAGACGCCGGTCACCGGGCCGTCGGACCCGGCGAGATGCCCCTTCGAGGCGGCGGCGATCGCCTGCGCGGTCCACAGCGGCGGCCCCGCGCCGGCCGGCCCGGCCGCAAGCGCCGCTCGGATCTCGTCATGGTCCGAAAAGGGATGGGTCACGCCGCCGACGATCTGGCCGGTCTCGTGCCCCTTGCCGGCGACGACGCAGACGTCGCCCGCCTTCAGCTCCGACACGGCCGCGCGGATCGCGGCGCGCCGGTCGGGAATTTCGCGCAGCTTCGGCGACGCGGCCAGGATCTGCGCGCGGATCGCCGCCGGATCCTCGGAGCGCGGATTGTCGTCGGTGATGATCGCCACATCGGCCAGGTCCGCAGCGATCTCGCCCATCAGCGGCCGCTTGCCGGTGTCGCGGTCGCCGCCCGCGCCCACCACGACGAAGAGCCGCCCGTCGGTGATGGTGCGCAGCGTCTCCAGCACGGTCTTCAGCGCATCCGGCTTGTGGGCGTAATCCACGAAGACCGGCGCCCCCTCCGCCGTCCGGCCGACGAGCTCGAGCCGTCCCGGCGCGCCTTCCAGCGAGCCGAGCGCGCCGAGCGCCTTCTCGAGCGGCACGCCGACGGAAATCGCCAGCCCCGCCGCAAGCAGTGCGTTGTCGACCTGGAAGCCGCCCAGAAGCGGCACCTTGACGTGGTGGGAGCCGCCGCCCGCCTCGATGGTCAGGCGCTGGCCGTCGGCCTCCACCACCGTCTCGATCAGGCGCAGGTTGGCGCCCGCCGTGCCGACGGTGAACGTCGTCAGGCTGCGCGCCTTCGCCACTTCGGCCACGGCCTCGGCGCCGGGGGAGAGCGGATCGAACACGACGATGCCGTCGGGGCCGAGCAGCGTCTCGAACAGCCGCAGCTTGGCGGCCAGATAGGCCTCCACGGTGGCGTGGTAGTCGAGGTGGTCGCGGCCGAGGTTGGTGAACGCGGCGGCCTTGATGCGGACGCCGTCGAGGCGGCGCTGGTCGATGCCGTGGCTGGAGGCCTCGAAGGCGAGATGGGTGATGCCGGAGCGCGCGAGGTCGGCGAGTTCCTGCTGAAGGGCCACCGGGTCGGGGGTGGTCAGCCCGCCGTAGCTCGCGCCGGACCGGGTCACGACGCCGAGCGTGCCGACGCTGGCGGCCTCGTGGCCCGCCGCCTGGAAGATCTGCCGCGCGAAGGCCGCCACCGAGGTCTTGCCGGCCGTGCCGGTGACCGCGACGATGGTTTCCGGCTGCTCGCCCGCGAAGCGGGCCGCCATCAGCGCCAGCCTGCGGCGCGGATCGTCATCGCGCACGACGGGAATGGCCAGGCCCGGCGGCAGCGGCGCCTCGGTGCCGGCAAGGATCGCGGCCGCGCCGGCCGCCACCGCGTCGGCGACGAAGGCCGACCCGTCCGCCCGGCTGCCCGGCAGCGCGGCGAACAGCATGCCCGGCCGGACCTTGCGGCTGTCCGCAGTCAGCCCCGAGATCGCGACACCGCCCGCGGTGCCGAGATCGAGATCCGGGGCCAATTCCTGCAGACGCATGTCGCTCGCCTCTTCGTCCAATTGCGCGCGCGTGCAGCATCGCTGGGCGTCGCCAAAACAGAATCATATTGAGCCGGAAATGTTGCCGGCCCGTTTACCATGTTCGCCGGGGCAAAAGGCAGCCGCGCAGAGCGCGGCTTGCAGTCCCCGTATTGTTCTTCCGCGCCGGCCGCGTCGCCTGGCCGGCCCGGATCAGTTGTCCTCGAACGAAACCAGCAGGGCCTGTGCGTCGTCGGTGTTGAACTTCGGCGGCACGCCGAGCATCGGCGCGGCGCGGCGCACGATGTTGGCGACCGTCGGCGCGGCGTTCCAGCCGGCCGTGGCGTAGCTCTTGCCTTCCTCGGGCTTCGGCTCGTCGAGAACGACCAGGATCACGTACTGCGGATCGTCCATCGGGAACGCCGCGAGGAAGCTGTTGCGTCGCTTGTTGTGGGCGTAGCGGCCGTTGACGACCTTGTCCGCGGTGCCGGTCTTGCCGCCGACCCGGTAGCCGTCGACCTGGGCGTTGCGGCCCGAGCCCGTCTGGCCGTTGAGCAGGAACAGGTCGCGCATTTCCATGCTGGTGCGGGCCGAGACCACGCGCTTGGCCGACGACAGGGCTTCCGAGCGGGTGCGCGTGAAGAAGGTCGGGTTGATCAGGTTGCCGCCGTTCATCAGCGCCACCGCGGCAACCGCGGCGTTCATCGGGCTCACGGAAAGGCCGTGGCCGAACGAGATCGTCATGGCGGCGAGGTTTGACCACTTGGGCGGCAGCATCGGCGACGCCACCTCCGGCAGCTCCGTCTGGACCCGGTCGAGCAGGCCGACCCGCTTCAGGAACTCCCGTTCCGCATCGACGCCGACGCTCAGCGCCATGTGGGCGGTGCCGATGTTGGACGAGTGCACGAAGATCTCCGGCACCGTCAGAATGCGGTTGGTGCCGTGGAAGTCGTTGATGGTGAAGGAGCCGACGCGGATCGGCCGCCGCGCGTCGAAGCTGTCGGTCAGCTTCACCTTGCCGCTGTCGAGCGCCATCGCCGTCGTGAAGGTCTTGAACACCGAGCCGAGCTCGAACACGCCGCCGGTGGCGCGGTTCATGCGGTCCTGGTCGAGGGCCTGCGCCGGGTCGTTCGGGTCGTAGTCCGGCAGCGACGACATCGCCATCACTTCGCCGGTGTGGACGTCGAGGATGATGCCGACGGCGGCGATCGCCTTGTAGCGGTCCATGGCGCGGGCCAGCTCGTCGCGCACCGCGTGCTGCACGCGGATGTCGATGGACAGCCGCACGGGCGAGAGGTCCTCGCCGGTGCGGGCCAGGCCCGCCTGGTGGAGCGCCGAGAGGCCGTTGTCGTCGATGTACTTTTCAAGCCCGGAGATGCCGGCGTTGTCGACGTTGACCGCGCCCAGGATATGGCCGGCCAGCCCGCCACCCGGATAGAAGCGGCGGTTCTCGGTCAGGAAGTCGATGCCCGGAATGCCGAGCGCGTGGATGCGGTCGCGCTGTTCGGCGGTGATCTCGCGCTTCAGCCAGACGAAGCCGGCATCCGAGGCGAGCTTGCGGCGGGTGGATCCGTCGGCGAGCTCCGGCATGACGGTCGCCAGCGCCTCGATCGCCTCGTCCACGTCGAGCAGCCGGCGCGGCTCGGCATAGAGCGACGCGGTCGACAGATCGGTGGCCAGGATCTCGCCGTTGCGGTCGACGATGTCGGGACGGGCCGCGGAGACGGCCTCCTGGGCGGTCTGATAGGCGACGTTGGGGCGCTCGTCGGTCATGCCCAGCACGACCAGGCGCCCGGCGATCACCACGTAGACCGTCACGAAGGCGGCCATCGCGAGCACGATGCGGCCGCGTCCGCGCTCGTCGCGCGCGGCGGCCTTCTTGCCCGATGCGCGTCTGGCGGCTTCTGCGGTCTGCTTGTCTTTTGCCATGACGTGCCCCTATCGCCCGGTTGCCGCCGCCGCGCCCGGCGATCCCGCGAGGGGATCCACCGGAGGCTCGGGAGGGCGACGCGGAATGTCTTGGAAGGTGCCGATCTGGGCGGCCTCGATCGGCTTCAGGGCCAGGAGGTCCTGATGCTGGTCGACGAGCTGCTGCAGCCGGCCCGGATCGTCGGCGACGCTCCAGGCGGCGCGGAGTTCGCTGATCTTGGCCTTCTCCTCGGTGATCTGGCGCGTCAGCCGGCCGGCGCGCTCGCCTGCCCGCTCGGCGTCCTTCTTGATCGCGAAGACGGTCGAGGCCGAGAACAGCACCCCGATGGCGAGGAACAGGATCAGGAAACGGTACGCGGTCATGCCTCCCACCCCGCAAGCTCGGGCACCATGGGCACGCCGAGCGCCTTCAGATCGATCGGACGAGACGGCGCGGCCGTCCGCACCGCGGCCCGCAGCCGCGCCGAGCGGGCGCGCGGGTTGCGGCGCGTCTCGTTCTCGCTCGGCGTGTCGGGCTTGCGCGTCAGAAGCTCGAAGGTCGCGTCGGGAATGGTGCTCTCCGGAAGGTGTCTGGAGCCGCCGGCCAGCACGCGGCTGCGGTCGGCCATGAACCGCTTCACGATGCGGTCCTCGAGGCTGTGGAAGGCGACCACGACGAGGCGCCCGCCTTCGCTCAGGATCCGCTCGGCGGCGGCCAGCGCCGCGGCAAGCTCCTCCAGTTCGCGGTTCACGTAGATGCGCAGCGCCTGGAAGGTCCGGGTCGCCGGATTGATCTGGTCACGGGCCGAGGGCACGACGCGCGCCACCAGCGCGGCGAGCTGGTCGGTGGTCTCGATCGGCCCCTTGGTGCGTTCGGCGATGATGGCGCGGGCCACCGCGCGGGCCCGCCGCTCCTCGCCGAGCCGCTGTAGGATCTGGGCGATCGCGCGCTCGGGCGCGGTGTTCACGAGGTCGGCCGCCGTCGGCCCGTCCAGGCCCATGCGCATGTCGAGCGGGCCGGACTGGCGGAACGAGAAGCCGCGCCCTGCCGTGTCGAGCTGGGCGGAGGAGACACCGACGTCCAGCACGACGCCGTCGACCGCCGGGAACCCCTTGGCGATCGCATGGGCATCGAGCTCGCTGAACCGGCCCTTGGCGATGATGAGCTTGTCGCCCCACTGCTCGGCGAGCGCCTCGGCACGCGCGATCGCTTCCGGATCGCGGTCGACCGCGATCACGGTGGCGCCGGCTTCCAGGAGCGCGGTCGTGTAGCCGCCCGCCCCGAACGTCCCGTCGATGATGACGTCGCCGGGCTTCGGCGCGAGGCGCGCGACGACTTCGTCGCACATCACGGGCAGATGGATGGAGCGGTCCGGGGTGGCTTCGAAACCGGTCATGACGGGGCACCCCCGCCTGCCGGCTGTCCGCCCAGCATGCCGAAGGCCTGGCGCATGGCGGCGGCGCGGTGCTCGGCGAAGCGCTCCGGCGCCCAGATCTGGAACTTGTAGCCAAGGCCGACGAAGACGACCTGATCGGTGATGCCGGCGTGGGCCTTGATCGTCTCGGACAACATCACCCGGCCTTCCCCGTCCACCTTCAAGATCTCACTGATGCCAAACAGGGCCGTCGACACGAGGTCGTGGTCCGCGGAAAGGGTCTGGAAGCCGCCGAGGCGGCTGTGAATTTCAGTAATGAGCCCGTTGCCGCCGGCATCGACCGTCGGCTGGTGCGGAGAGGGGAAGCAGTACAGCCCCTCGAACCCGTCGCGGGTGAGCACGGCACGGAACTGGGCGGGGATGGATACCCTGCCCTTCGCGTCCAGCCTGTTCGTGTAGTGAGACACGAACCCGTGCATCGGCCCTCTCGCAGTCCATCTGACGGGCCAATGACCGGGTCGACTGTGCCCGGAGCGATCTCCATGTGCGTCTGCACGACATCGACCCAATCGACCCCAGGCGTCGCAGAAACGAACATCCGACCCCGCTCGTGGCGCCGTCGCTCGCTCATCCGACCGGGTTCATTTGGGATATCATGGGGGTGTATGGGCGTCAATGGAATCTCCTGGGTCGGAATGGATTCCGCCCCGGTGATTCGCCCCCCGCAACCCCGCACGTTCGCGCGGGGCCGGGCGACGGATCACCGCCAGAAATGTCGGATCAAGCGCTTGAAATAGCGACGCTTTTCCCGGCCGGACCGAACGCCCGGAGACAGAGTCCGTCCCCGATCGCCCGACACGGCGATCGCTAGAATGACCCGGGATGCGTTAACGAAGAATCCACGCCGCGCGGGATCGGCGGGCGGCCGGAAACGGCCGCCTCCCGGGCCGGTGGGAGCGGAATCCAGGCCCGCCCAGAGGCGGAGCCGCGCGTCACATGGGAGATAAGTTCGCCAGCCGGCCTGTAAGCCGGGTTCTGTAAGGTGCCCGGACGGATCCGGACACGTGACGGCCATTCATCTGGGACGCCCGTTGCGGGGCGCCTCACGCGACCTACCCGAACGGCTGGTCTGGAAACGGACTGGACGGCCTTTCGGCCGGCCGCGCCGCTCCTATTCGGTCTTGCTCCCGGTGGGGTTTACCATGCCGGTCCTGTTGCCAGTCCCGCGGTGGGCTCTTACCCCACCCTTTCACCCTTACCGGCGCGGTGGCCGGCGGTTTGCTTTCTGTGGCACTTTCCCTAGGGTTTGACCCCCGCCGGGCGTTACCCGGCACCGTGTTTCCATGGAGCCCGGACTTTCCTCCCCGGCAGCCTTTCGACTGGTGCCGGAGCGGCCGTCCGGCCGGCTGGCGAACTCCAATAGGGCGCGCCGTCCCGCAAAATCAAGAAGCCGCCGCGCGGGAACCCGCACGGCGGCCTGGTTGACCCCCGAATTCGTGAGCGGCGAGCGCTTCCGCTCAGCGCGAGCCGCTCTTGCGGCAGAGCGCGCAGACGTCGGTGATCCGCAGCCGGTCCTGGCGGTCGGCCACCAGCAGGCCCTTGCGCTTCATGTCGGAGATGATCCGGCTGACCGTCTCGATGGTGAGCCCCAGATAGTCGGCGATCTCCTGGCGGGTCATGGTGATCCGCACCACGGCCTCGTCGCGGTCGCCTTCGGGCCGGCCGCGGCAGTGTTCGCCCAGGGCGCGCCCCGGCACCATCTGGGTCAGGAAGCTTGCCACCCGCTCAAAGGCCGACTTGCGGCCGAGCAGGACGGAGTGGTCGCGCAGCCCGGCGATCTGGCGCAGCAGGCACGTGTTCACGTGGTTCAGCAGGGTGGCGGAGTCGCGCACGTCGCGCCGCTCGATCGCCTTCAGCACCGAGGGCACCAGCGTCTCCGCCGTGCTGTCCTGGTCCTCGCCCGCCGGCAGCCCGAAGATGTCGCCCCGGCCGAGGATGCCGACCAGCTGCCGCCGGCCGTCCGGCAGGAGCTTCACCAGCATCACCGCGCCGTCGACGATCTCGTAGAAGCGGTCGGCCGGATCGCCCTCGTAGTAGACGACCGTGTGCTCGGCGAGGCGAAGCGACTTGGTGCGCGGCGAGGTCAGCAGCGCGTCCCAGTCGTCCGCGCAGGAGGCCACGGCCGCCGCAGGCGTCCGTCGTGTGTCGACCAGGGTGTGAACCATGCTCATGCTGCTTGCCTCCAGATCCCTCGGCTTGCCGCTGCCTATCACGACCGCTGTGGTCGTCGATTGAGCCGGTTGCCGCATGCGGCGCGGTGCCGCGATCGATGGAGGGAGGCTAGCTTCTCGGCGCGGCCCAGGTAATTCGGCCGGTTACGTACGATGAACTGCGTACGTGAAAATCCCGAGGGGCAGGACGTCGCAGGCCTCGCTAGGCGGGCGGCCCGCTCTCCCGCGGCGGGCGCCCGGCCAGCAGCTCGGCGAGCGCCGCGCCGTTCAGCGGCTTGCGCAGGATGTACGGTGCCGGCTCGTTGCGGAACGCCCGCGCCAGGTACGGCTCCGACTGTCCGGAGATCGCCACGATGCGCGGCGCGCTCTCCAGCCGCCTGAGCCAGCGGATCACCTCCACCCCGCCGATGCCGGGCAGCGCCACGTCGACGATGACGAGATCCCCCGCCGCCGGCGGCGGCGCCTCGAAGAAGCTCTCGGCCGAGCGATGCAGGACCACCCGCTCGCCGGTCATCTCCAGCAGCAGCCGCATGGCGTCCAGAACGCTGGTGTCGTCTTCAAGTATGTGAACGGCCACGGGCGCTATCCTCGACGTCGACGGACCCGACGATAGGCCGCACGCAGGCCGGCGCGACATGACAAAGGTCAAGCCCGGAACCCGCCGGGGCGGATGGCCGGCGCGAGTGTTGGCGAACCGCCCGCCAGACTCCGGACGCCAGCCCCCTGCATTGCGCGGACGCCGCGGCCACGGCCGGCGATTTTTGCAATTCGCGCACGAATTGAGGATAATGATGCCTCATCCACTGCAATGAAGATTGACGAGGCAACACCACCATGAAAGCCGATACGTCCATTCTCGATCGCCTCTATGCCATGGAAGGTGGCCCCGAGATCTGCCGCGACATTTACGCGGACTGGGCGGACAACTACGACAGCGACACCATCGACGGCATGGGATACGTCGGCCCGGCGCTGGTCGCCGAGGCGCTTTCGGAGCGGATTTCCCCCACCGCGCGCATTCTCGACGCCGGCTGCGGCACCGGGCTCGCCGGCGAGCAGCTCGCCGCGCGGGGCTTCATGCGCGTCGACGGCATCGACGTCTCTCCGGACATGCTGCGCGTGGCGCGCGGCAAGAACGTCTACCGGTCGCTGAGCGTGGCCGACCTCACCGCGCCGATCGATCTGGCTGACGACAGCTACGACGGCGCCGTGTGCGTCGGCGTCTTCACCAACGGCCACGTCGGGCCCTCGGCCTTCGACGAGCTCGCCCGGGTGGTCCGCCCCGGCGGCACCATCGTCGCCACCGTCCACGAGAACGTCTGGGACTCAGAGGGCTACGGCGGCCATCTCGAGGCGCTGGCCGACAGGGGCGCGGCGACCATCGTCGCCACCGCGGTCGCCCCCTACCACCTCAAGGAAAACTACAGCTGCCGGCTGTGCGTGCTCCAGGCCGCCTAGCGCCCGTCTCCGGATCCGTCCGATCCGGATAAGACGCACAGACCCCGCCCGCCGGGAGACGCGGCGCGTGCCCTATCGCGCGCCGTTGCCCGAATGGCCGAGCACGATGCGCACGAGGTCGGCGACGTTGCGCGCCCCCAGCTTTTCCATGATGCGCGCGCGGTGCACCTCGATGGTGCGCGGGCTGATGCCGAGCCGGCGGCCGGCCTCCTTGTTGGAGGCCCCGCCGGTGATCTCCGACAGCACCTCCCGCTCGCGCGGCGTCAGAAGTTCGGCGCCCGGGAAGTCGGGCGTGAGGTCGGCCGCCGCCGCGTCGCGGCCCTGCCACGAGGCGATCGCCTCGCGCACCCGGTCGATGACGTGGTCCGCGTCGAACGGCTTCTCGAAGAAGTCGAACGCGCCCTCCTTGATCGCCCGCACCGCCATCGGGATATCGCCCTGCCCGGACATGATGAAGATCGGCTCGGGATAGGTGGCCGCGTTCAGCAGGTTGAGGATGTCGAGGCCCGAGCGGCCCGGCATGTGGATGTCGAGGATCGTGCAGGCCGGCTCGGCCTGGGCGCGGCGGATGTAGTCCGCACCGCTGCCGAACGCCTCGACGCGGAAGCCCTCGATGCGGAGCAGATCCGACAGCGCGTCGCGCACCGACGTGTCGTCGTCCACGACGTAGATCAGCGCCCCGTCGGCACCGGTCTCGCTCATCTCGCCTCCTCATCCGCCTGATCGTCCGGCCTGGCCGGCGCCGGGGCGATCGGGAGATCGAGACGGAAGCAGGCCCCATGGCCGCCACCGCCCGGATCCACCGTCAGCTCGCCGCCGTGGTTCTGGGCAATCGAGCGGGAGATGGCAAGCCCGAGCCCCAGCCCGCTGCGCTTGCTCGACGCGAACGCCTTGAAGAGGTCCGGCAGCTGATCGGCCGGAATGCCCGGCCCGCTGTCGGTGACGGAGATCCGCAGCACGTCGTCCATCACCGCCCCGGCGATCACGATGCGGCGCACCTCGGCATCGGCGATCACCTCCACGGCGTTGCGCACGAGGTTGACCAGGATCTGCTCGATCTGGATCGCATCGACGTCGACGGGCGGCAGATCCGCGGCGAAATCGCGCACGATCTCGATCTCGCGGCGGCGGGAGCCGACCATGGCGAGTTCGAGGGCGTCCTCGACCAGGTCGACCACCGCGCACTGCTTGCGCTTCGGCTCCCGCTTCTCGATGAAGTCCCGCATCCGCTGGATGATCGACGCCGCCCGGTCGGCCTCCCGCACCGCCTTGGCGATGACGTCCAGCACCAGCGGATCGGGCGGCTCCGCCGCCTGCTTCATCCGCCGGGTCGCCGCCTGCAGATAGAGCATCGCCGCCGTCAGCGGCTGGTTCAGCTCGTGGGCGATGGCCGAGCCCATCTCGTCCATGGCGCTGACGCGCGCCATGTGGACCAGCTCCGCCTGGAGTTCGGCCAGGCGCTCCTCGTAGGCGGCGCGCGGCCGGCCGTCGCGCAGGATGCCGATGAACTGGCGGCCGTCCGGCGTCTGTGCCTCGCCCACCGACAGGTCGACGGGAAAGATGGTGCCGTCGCGGTGCATCGCCTCGACCTGGCGGCCGATGCCGATGATCTGGGCGTCGCCGGTGCGCCGGTAGTTCTCGATGTAGGTGTCGTGGTCGCGGGAATAGCGCGGCGGCATGATCGCCTTGACGTTCGCCCCGATCATCTCGGCCGCCGTGTAGCCGAACAGGCGCTCGCAGGCCTTGTTGTAGACCAGGATGCGGGCCTTCTCGTCGATGACGATGATCGCGTCGACCGCCGTGTCCAGCACGCTCAGGAGGCGTGCTTCGGACACCCCCTCATGCTGCGGACTGTCAGGCCGATGGTGATCGCGCATCTGTAGGATCGCTTCCGTTCGCCATGTGATTCTGGACGAATTCCAGCCTGCGATGGCACCATAAGGGCAATCGTCCGGCAGGGTAAAGACAGCCGCCGCCGGAGCCGCGGCCGACCACCGGTGGGCCCTCAGAGCGGCGCCGCCGGCGAGACGTTGTCGCGCAGCTTTTCGAGCAGGCGCTTCCAGCGCACCACGATCCACAGCGCCGCGACCACGTTGCCCAGCACGAACAGGGCGGCGATCAGCACCACCGCCACCGGCCGGCTGCGCTCGGTCAGCGCGATCACCAGTCCGAACACCACGAAGCCGAGATAGAGGTCGGCCAGCGCGACGATTCCCCAGGGGTTCGCCAGCATCGTGGCGAAGCTCGCCAGGAACGGCGATTCATAGGTCGCCCAGCCGATCAGGATGCCGAGGGCAACGGCGAAGACGACGAGCAGCGCTCTCATGAAACTCTCCCAGCGGAACTCTGTTGAGTTGGACGGGGGCCGATGGCCCCGGGGGCGTGCCCGCGGCAATGCCGCCGACACGAATGACACGGTTGGCCCGGATCTGAATGGCACATGTCTAGCTGCCGAGATAATGCAGCGTCAGGGTGCGCGGCCGTCCGCGCGCCCGATGCTCGATCAGGAAGAGCCCCTGCCAGGTGCCGAGATCCATCCGTCCGTCAACCACGGGGATGGCGAGGCTGGGGCCCGTGAGCATGGTCTTGATGTGAGCGGGCATGTCGTCGGGCCCTTCCGAGCCGTGCCGGTAGCCCGCATTGGCCGGCGCCATCCGGTCGAGCGCGTCCAGGAGATCGGCCAGGACGTCCGGGTCGGCATTCTCCTGGATCGTAAGGGATGCCGAGGTGTGGCGGAGGAAGACCGTCAGCAATCCCTCCCCCGCGCCGATCTCGCGCAGCCAGCCATCCACCGTGCGCGTTACCTCGTGCGCATGGCGCGGTCGCGTCTCGACCGTGATGCGCGTCAGCGACTGGCCAAGCCCCGTTTCCTTCGTCGTCGGCATTTTCCGATGCCCTCTCATGCTTTAACGCTGGGATGCGGACGCCGACGGACCGCACGAAAGGACCTGCAGCCTATGCCGGCACTTCAAACTCAAGTCTCGTTCGTCAACGCCTGGGAATGCGACGAGAACGATCACCTCAACGTCCAGTTCTATTTCGGGCGCTTCGAGGAGGCCGACCTGCACTTCCGCGCGATGACGGACCTGGATCCGGCGCTCGTCCGCTCCGCCCGTCATGTCCGCTACCACGCCGAGCTGCGCAAGGGCGACCTCGTCGAGGTCGAGAGCGGCTTCGTCGACGATGGAGACGGCGGCTTCTCTGTCGTCCATGCGCTGAAGAACCTGTCTGACGGGCGCGTCTGCGCGACCGCGCTCGACACCTACGATGCCCATCCGCGCGAGCTCACGGCGACCGCCACGCGCTCGGATGCGACCGTCGACCTGCCCCCCAAGATCTATGGCCCGCGCGGCCTGACGGACGCCCTGCCGGAGGCCATCAGCGCGGAAACGCTGCGCGAGCGGGGCGGGTTCGTCACCGCCCGCAGCGTCATCCGGCCCGCCGATACCGGCGCCGACGGACTGGCCACCGAGCGCGCGCACGTGGGCCACGTCTCCGACGGCGCCTCGAACGTCTGGGAGACGATCGGCCTCACCAAGACGCTGCTCGACCACGAAGGCTGGGGGCGCGTCGCCGTCGAGATGCGGCTGACCCTCATCGACGCCTACGTGCCCGGCGACCTGGTCGAGCAGATCAGCGGCCTCATCGAGGCGACCGACCGCACCATCCACTTCCGCCATTACCAGTTCGAGGCCCGGACCGGCCGGCTGATCGCCATCGTCGAGGCGATCGGGCTGGCGATGAACCTGACCACGCGCAAGGCGGTCCGCTTCTCCGACGACGTGATCGCGGCGGCGCCGCGCCTGTCGGCCGCCGGCGCATGAGGAACAAGGCCGCCATGACACCGCTCCCCGTCCTGCTGCGTGCGCTGTTCCTGGGAGCGCTCGTCGCGCTCGCCGGCTGTCAGTCGACCCCGGAGCCCGCGCCGGAACCGGTCGCCCCTCCACCGCCGACGCTCGAGTTTTCCCCGCTGTCGGTGCTTCTCGGCACCGCCGAGGTGCGCGGCCATTCGGTCTACGTCGCCGACATGGTCACCGGAAAGTCGCTCTACGAGGAGAACGCGGAGGCGCTGCGCTTCCCCGCCTCGCTCACCAAGATGATGACGCTGTTCCTGCTGTTCGAGGCAGTGGAGACGGGACGGCTGTCGCTCGACGACGAACTGCCGGTCTCGGGCGTCGCGGCCTCGATGCCGCCGTCCCGGCTCGGCCTGAAGACGGGATCGACGATCCGGGTCAGCGACGCCGCCCAGGCGATGGCGATCAAGTCGGCGAACGACGTGGCCGTCGTCGTGGCCGAGGCCCTCGGCGGAACGGAATCCGCCTTCGCGTTGCAGATGACGGCGAAGGCGCGGGAACTCGGCATGCAGCGCACCCGCTTCGTCAACGCGTCGGGGCTTCCCGACCCGCTGCAGGTCACCACCGCGCTCGACATGGCGATCCTCGGTCGGGCCCTGAAGACCCGCTATCCGCGGTTCGCGCCCCTCTTCCGCACGGAGGAGTTCACGTACGCCGGCCACCGCTACGAGGCGACCAACAAGCTGCTCGGGAAGGTGCGCGGCGTCGACGGCATCAAGACGGGCTACGTCCGCATGTCGGGGTTCAACCTCGTCGCGTCGGTCAACCGTCGGGGACGGCGCCTGATCGTCGTGGTGATGGGCGGCCGCACCGGGCGCGAACGCGACCAGGAGGTCACCGAGCTGATCGAGCGCTACCTCTAGCGCCCGATCAGCGGACTCCGCCGTCGTCGCGGGATGCGGGCCGGGAAGCCGTTGCCCGCTTTTCCTCATCCCGCCGCCGCGGCCTACGGCTGGCCGGGCTTGTCGGTCTGGTAGTCGCGCTGCAGTCCCTGGATGATGCCGAAGAAGCGCCGCATCGCGCGCTCGGTCACGTCCAGCGCCTGGTCGATCTCGGCCTCCATGGAGGCATCGGGGGTGACCGATGACGTCTTCGGCGCGTCCGCCGGCGCGGCTTCGCCGTCCACCGGCCGCTCCGCCAGGCCGATGATCGCATCGAGGCGCTCCTCGAGCGCCGCGACCCGGCGTTCCAGCACCGCCTTCTCCTTTTCCAGCCGCAGGATCTCGTCGGAATAGGCCGTGCGGTCATCGGCGATGAGGTCGCAGGTCCACCCCTGGTCGCGCTCGCGGCAGAGTGACACCTCGCCCGACGTGTGGTCGAGCCGCAGATAGCCGGCCCGCACTTCCTGCAGCGTGAAGCGGCCGCCTTCGGTCCCGGGCGTCGATTGCTGGGCGAGCGCCGGACCGGCCGTGAGGCAAATCAAGGCAAGGGTGAGCGGTGTGCGCGCAATCATGAGACAGTCCCTTTCATCATCCGGCACCGGCCGATCATACGCAGCCGCGTGACGCAAGCATGGCAGACGCCGGACGCGGCGGTCCCCACGGAGGTCGATCATGCACGCAATGGTTCTGGAACGTCCGGGCACGCCGCTGCGTCCCGTCAACCTGCCGACGCCAACGCCGGGGCCCGGCGAGATCCTGGTGGAGGTCGCCGCCTGCGGCGTCTGCCGCACCGACCTGCACGTGGTCGACGGCGACCTGCCGGACCCGAAGCTGCCGATCGTGCCCGGCCACGAGATCGTCGGGCGCGTCGCCGCCCTCGGCCCCGGCGTCGACGCCTTCGCGCTCGGCGAGCGGGTCGGCATTCCGTGGCTCGGCCACACCTGCGGGAGCTGCGCCTATTGCGGCAGCGGCCGGGAGAACCTGTGCGATGCGCCCGTCTTCACCGGCTACACGCGCGACGGCGGCTACGCCAGCCACACCATCGCCGACGCCTCCTTCGCGTTCCGCATTCCCGACAGCTATTCCGACGTCGAGGCGGCGCCGCTGCTGTGCGCCGGCCTGATCGGCCACCGGACCCTGAAGCTCGCCGGCCCCGGCGAGACGATCGGCATTTACGGGTTCGGCGCGGCCGCCCACATCGTCGCCCAGGAGGCCCGCCACGAGGGGCGCCGTGTCCTCGCTTTCACCCGTCCGGGCGACGAGGAGGCCCAGGCGTTCGCCCGCAGCCTCGGCTGCGTCTGGGCGGGCGGCTCGGACGAGGCGTCGCCGGAACCGCTCGACGCCGCGCTGATCTTCGCGCCCGTCGGATCGCTGATCCCGGCCGCGCTGAAAGCCGTGAAAAAGGGCGGCACGGTCGTCTCCGGCGGCATCCACATGTCCGACATCCCCGCCTTCCCCTACCGCGACCTGTGGGAGGAACGGGTCATCCGCTCGGTGGCGAACCTCACCCGCGAGGATGCCATCGAATTCCTGGCGCTCGCCCCGAAGGCGGGCATCCGGACCCAGACGGTGGCCTACCCGCTCGCCGAGGCGAACCGCGCCCTCGACGACCTGCGCGCCGGCCGCCTCAAGGGCGCCGCCGTCCTGACCGTCTGAGCCGCCCCGTCAGCTGCGCTGCACCGCCGCCGTGGCGAGCCCCGCCGCGATCAGCACCGATCCGCCGATCCGCTGGGCCACGCCGAGCGTCGACGGCCGCCGGAACCGCTCGCGCACCTTGGCGGCGAGCAGCGCGTAGGCGAGCGCGTTGACGATGGCGAGCACCACGAAGGTGGAGCCGAGCAGCACCAGCTGCGGCGCCAGCGCCGCCTGCGGCGAGACGAACTGCGGCAGGAAGGCGATGAAGAAGACGATGCCCTTCGGGTTGAGCGCGGTCACCAGCCAGCAGTGCAGGAGAATGCGCCGCCCGCCGTCCTCCGGCGGCTCGCTCACCTGCAGCGCGGTCGCGCCCGCCCGCCACATCCGGATCCCGAGATAGACCAGATAGGCCGCCCCGATCCATTTCAGCAGCATGAACAGGCTTGCGGAGGCCGCGAGAATCGCCCCAAGCCCTAGAAGGGAGACGGTGGCGGCGGTGGTGTCGCCCAGGGCGACGCCCACGACCGAGGGCAGGATCGCCGGGCGGCCGCGCGACACCGCGTAGGAGATCACCAGCAGGATGGTGGGTCCGGGGATGGCGAGCACCACGAAGGTGGCGAGCACATAGGCGGCAAAGACATCGGCAGTCATGGCGTGACCGTCCTTCGCATGCGGCGGGTTCGAACCGAAATCAAGCCTCAGGCGTTTTCCCACCGCAAGGCCCATCGCGCCCCGGCGGCCGACGGCCGCGCGCGCATCGACGGCAGCCGCTCGCCGGACAGGGTTTCAGGAGGCTCGACCGCCATCGCCAGTCCCCACACACGCCGGCTGCTCGCCGCCCTGCCGATCGCGGGCGCGCTGATCGTCGGCGCGGCATCGGTCATGGCCGCCGAAGCGCCGCCCACCCCTGCCCCGCGCCCCGGCGCGGCGCGCGCCGTGGACGGTGCCGTCCACCGCTCCATCGCCGTGGTGCCCCGTCCCCAGCTGCCGCCCGACAGCGCGCCGACGCCGGCCAGGCGCCCGGAGAGCGACGCGGACAAGGCGGCCGCTCCCACCCAACCGGACACGTCTCCCCCGCAGCCGGCCCCGTCTCCCGCGCAGCCGGACGCCTCGACGGACGCCGCCCCGCCTCTGGCGGAGACCCCGCCCGAAGCGGTCGCCCCGCCCGTCGAGGCCGCGCCGCTGGGCGACCTCCCCGCCGCCGCCGAAAGCGCTCCGGCGCCCGAGGCCGGCGACAGCCCTGCCCCCGCCGAGCCTCCGTCCCCCGAGGTGAAGCCGGAACCCGCCGCACCGCCCGAAGCGCCGGCCCCGGTCGCGGCTCCCGCGCCGTCGGAAGCCCCGGCGGCCGACACCGGACCGATCGGCCCGCCGGCGCCGGCCCGCGCCGGACCCGGCAACGTGCCGCTCGTCCGCCCGCCGTTCGAGGCGCCCCCGAAGCCGCCGCTCGACGACCAGTCGGTCGCCACCCGCGACGCCTTCGGGCCGCCCAAGGCCAACCCGCTGATGGCCGACCGCCAGTGCGTGTTTTCCCCGGCGGCGCACGCGGTGTTCTCGCTCAAGCCTGAGATCGAGACGGAGGAAGGCTGCGGGATCGAGAACCCGGTGCGGCTGGAAAGCGTCGGCGACGATCCGAAGATCAGCTTCGTCGACCCGCCGATCGTCTCGTGCGCGTTCGCCAACGCGATGGCCGATTTCCTGGTCGGCGACGTGGAGAAACTCGCCGCCAGGCATCTGGAGGCGCCGGTGGTCGAGGTCGGCCCGGGCACGTCCTACGCCTGCCGCGGCCGCAACAACGACGAGCACGCCAAGCTCTCCGAGCACGCCTTCGGCAACGCCTTCGACCTGCAGGCGCTGCGGCTCGGCGACGGCACGTTCCTGACGGTGGTCGGCGGCTGGAACGGGGTGGGCGCGGAGAAGGCGTTCTGGCGCGCGCTCCACGCCGCGGCCTGCGAACGCTTCAAGACCGTGCTCGGCCCCAACGCCAACAAGCTGCACGAGGACCATTTCCACCTGGACATGGCCAAACGGAACCGCGGCTACGCGCTCTGCGAATGAAAAAGGCGGCGGGGTCGCCCCCGCCGCCTGGTCGTCGGATCTTGCCGGCCGCGGCCGGTGGATCGGCGCTAGTCGTTCAGGCGGATCGCCACGAAGCGCAGCTCGCCGTTGCCGTTCGACAGCAGCAGCAGCGCGGTCTTGCGGCCCTCTGTCTTCAGCGCCTCGACCTTCTCCACCACGTCCGCCGGGCTCGACACCTGTTCCTGCGCCACTTCCATGATGAGGTCGCCGGCCTGGACGCGCTTCTCCGCCGCCGGACCGTTGGGATCGACCGCGCTCACCAGCACGCCGTCGATGTCGTCGGAGAGGTCGAACTGGTCGCGCAGGTCGTCGGTGAGCACCGTCAGCGTCATGCCGAGGATCTCCTGTTCCTCGACCTCCGACTGCTCGGCGTCGGGGGCGGCGCCCTCGCCGCCCTGCTCGGCGGCAAGCGCTGCCTTCTCGGCCTCCTCGAGGCGGCCCAGCGTCACCGGGATCGTCACCGTCTCGCCCTTGCGCAGCACCTCCACGTCGACCTTGGTGCCGATCTGGGTGTCGGCCACCATGCGCGGCAGGTCGCGCATCGAGGGCACCCGCTCGCCGTTGAAGGTCAGCACCACGTCGCCGGCCTCGATGCCGGCCTCCTCGGCCGGCCCGCCCTCGGTCACGCCGGCGATCAGCGCGCCGTAGGCCTCGTCCATGCCGAGGCTGTCGGCGATGTCGTCGGTGACGGTCTGGATGCGCACGCCCAGCCAGCCGCGCCGGGTCTCGCCGAAGTCCTTCAGCTGGTTGATGACGTTCACGGCGATCGCCGACGGGATCGAGAAGCCGATGCCGATCGAGCCGCCCGACGGCGAGATGATCGCGGTGTTCACGCCGACGACCTCGCCCTTCATGTTGAACAGCGGACCGCCCGAGTTGCCGCGGTTGATGGCCGCGTCGGTCTGCAGGTAGTCGTCGTAGGGACCTGAGTTGATGTCGCGGTCGCGGGCCGAGACGACGCCCACGGTGAGCGTGCCGCCGAGGCCGAACGGATTGCCGATCGCCATCACCCAGTCGCCGATGCGCAGCTCGTCGGAGGAGCCGAACTTCAGCGCCTTCAGCGGCGTCTCCGGCTCGACCTTCAGCAGCGCCAGGTCGGTCTTCGGATCGTGGCCGAGGACCGTCGCCTTCAGGCTCCGGTCGTCGCTGAAGTTCACCAGGATCTCGTCGGCGTCCTCGATGACGTGGTTGTTGGTGACGACCAGGCCGTCTGAGGAGATGACGAAGCCGGAGCCGAGCGACTGCACCCGCCGCGGCTGGTCGTCCTCCTTCTGCTGCTTGTCGAAGAACTCGTTGAAGAACTCCTCGAACGGCGAGCCGTCCGGAATGTTCGGCTTCGGCACGGTGCGACGGCCGGAGACCTCCTGGGAGGTGGAGATGTTGACCACCGATTCAAACAGCGGCTCGGCGATGTCGGCAACCGATTCCGGCCCCTGGGCCCGTGCCGGCACGGCGGAGAATGCCGCCCCCGCGACGAGCGCGGTGGCCATTCCCCGCGCGATCCTGGTCCAGGTCGACGGGGTGTGCTGCGCGATGGCGGTCATAGTCACTCCTTCAGCGAGGTTCGTCTCGTGGCATGTCGTCCCGAGGGGGACATCTGGCCGAAAAAGCCCTGCATTCAAGCCTCCCCGTTCCCGCCCGGTCCGGATCGCCGCGATTTGACCGGGGAGTGAACGGGCCGTCAAACCTGGAGCGACTTCGTGTCGATCCGATGGTGGGCACCGGATCGACGGGAGCCATCGTCGCGTGTCGTGGCGGAGAGGCGGCGTCGCGTCGCCCCGGGAAGCCCTAGCCGCGGCCCATCCAGACGATCAGAACGCCGATCGCGAGGGCTCCCACCCCCGCGATCCGCAGGACCTGATCGGGCGTGTCGATCGCCTGGCGCATCATCCGCTTGAGCGGACCGGGAACGACCGCGTAGAGCGTCCCCTCGATGGCCAGCACGAGACCGACCGCCACGATGAAGTCGGTCATTGCGCCGGCTGCGGAGCCGGCGTTGCCGCGTTGCCGGAAGGCGCAGGCGCGGCGGAGCCCGAAGGAGCGGCCGGGCTGGTGGTGCCGGCCGCCGGGGTGCCGCTGTCGGCCGCCCCGGTTTCCTGCGCCGCCCGGTCCTCGACCGCCTGCACCTCGTCGCGCACCTGGGTGTCGAGCGACGTGCTGCCAGCCGCGGAGCTGCTCTCCAGAGGTGCCCCGTTGCCGACCGCCGGCGCCGCGCCCGACGACTTGTCGGGAACCGGCGTGCCGAGGCTCGGCAGGCTCTGGGCCTTCTTCGGATCGGGAAGGACGCGCGGGTCCTCGCCGCCCGTCGGGCTGTTGAAGTAGCGGAAGAACTCCGAGTTCGGCGAGATCACCAGGCGGGTGTCGCCGGAGTTCATGCTCGTCTCGTAGGCCCGCATCGACCGGAAGAAGGCGAAGAAGCCCGGATCCCGGTTGTACGCGGTCGCGAAGATCTTGCTTCGCTGGGCGTCGCCCTGACCACGGACCTGTTCGGCCTCCTTGTTGGCCTCCGCGACGATGACCGTTGCCTGGCGGTCGGCGTTGGCGCGAATGCGCTGGGCCGCCTCTTCACCCTCGGCTCGGATCTCCGTCGCCTCCTGCTGACGCTCGGTCTGCATCCGGCGGAAAATCGCCTGGCTGTTGGCCTCCGGCAGATCCGCCCGGCGGATGCGCACGTCGACCACGGTGATGCCGAGCGCGTCGGCGCGGGTCTGCACCTCGGCGCGGATCCGTTCCATCAGGCCCGGTCGGTCGTCACGCACGATCTCGGTGAACGTGGCGTCGGCGAGCACCGCACGCAGGGCCGACTGCATGAACGTCGACAGGCGGCTGGCGCCCTCGGCGATGTTGTTCACCGACTGGTAGAAGAGCACCGGGTTCTGGATCCGGTACCGCGCGAACGCGTCGACGACGAGCCGCTTCTGGTCCCGGGCGATGATTTCCTGGGCCGGCACGTCGAGATCGAGGATGCGCCTGTCCAGGAACAGCACGTTCTGGACGAACGGGATCTTGAAGTAGAGGCCCGGCTTGGTGATGGCCTGGCGCACCTGACCGAACTGCACGACGAGTGCCTGCTGGGTCGGGTTGAGCACGAACAGCGACGTGTTCACCAGGATGAGGGCGCCGACGATGACGGCGATGAGAGCGACGAGTCCTGCGCGCATCACTGGCCTCCACCGGTCTGGGTGGTGGTTCGCGACGAGCTTGCCGCCGGCCTGGTCTGCAGCTGGTCGAGCGGCAGATAGGGCACGACCCCCGAGGAGCCGCCGGCGCCGTCGCCGATGATCACCTTGTCGGTGCGGCCGAGCACGCGCTCCAGCGTTTCCAGGTACATGCGCTGGCGGGTCACGTCCGGCGCCTGGGCGTATTCGTCGTAGACGGCGATGAAGCGATCCGCCTGGCCTTCCGCCTCGGCAACGACGCGGTCCCTGTACGCATTGGCCTGCTGGACCACCTGGGCGGCCTCACCACGCGCTTCCGGGATCACCCGGTTGGAGTAGGAGTTCGCTTCGTTCTGCAGCCGCTCCTGGTCGGCGCGGGCCGCCTGGACGTCGCGGAACGCGTCGATGACCTGCTGCGGCGGGTCGACCTTCTGCAGCTGGACCTGCGCGATCTCGATGCCGGACTGGTACTGGTCCAGGGTTTGCTGCATCAGCTGCTGCACTTCGATTTCGATCTGCTGGCGCTCCTGGGTGAGGATCGGCTGGATGTTCCGGGTGCCGACGACTTCACGCATTGCGCTTTCGGCGACCGCCTTCACGGTGCCTTCCGGGTTCTGGATGTTGAAGAGATAGTCCTCGGCGTTCGAAATCCGCCACTGCACGCGGAAATCCACGTCGACGATGTTCTCGTCGCCGGTCAGCATCAGGCTCTCTTCGGGAACGTCCCGGCCCGGGCTCGACACGGCGCCCACGTCACGGATGCCGACGTTGAGCTCGCGGATGCGCAGCACGTCGGGCGTATAGACGGAGCCGATCGGATAGGGCCAGTT
This sequence comes from Amorphus suaedae, assembly GCF_053629675.1. Taxonomy (NCBI): domain Bacteria; kingdom Pseudomonadati; phylum Pseudomonadota; class Alphaproteobacteria; order Hyphomicrobiales; family Amorphaceae; genus Amorphus; species Amorphus suaedae. The sequence goes on from NZ_JBRJIT010000001.1 coordinate 1,549,077, forward strand.
GTAGTTCAGGCCCGGCTGGGTCATGCCGGAGAACCCGCCGAGCACCAGCTCGACGCCGACCTCGCCCGGATTGACCCGGTAGAAGCCCGTCGCCAGCCAGATCGCGCCAACCGCGACCACCGCGACAAGCGCGCCCTTCAGGCCGACGCTCCGGCCGCCACCGCCGCCCGATCCACCGCCGGGGAAAACCTTCTTGATGCGGTCCTGGCTGCGCCGCAGGAGCTCCTCGAGATCAGGTGTCTGGCCACCTCCGCCGCTGGGCTTCTGCCCGCCGCCCCAAGGTCCATTGCTGTTGCTGCCGCCGCCGCCGCCGCCCCATGGGCCACCGCCGCCCCCCCAAGGGCCGCCGCTCTTGCCGCCGCCACCGCTCTGATTGCTCCAGGGCATCCGTTCTCCTTTTTCGCTCCGCCTTCACGACCGGCACGCAGATGACGTCTCCGGCCGAGCGGGAAACGGATCGCCTGTTGCAGCCGGTCGCGTCGTCGCGACGTTCAGCCATCGCTTGTGGTGGTGAGGTTATAGGTAACCCGCGGTTCGCTTTCAACGAACGCGCCCCCTGCCGCACACCACTCCATGATATAGGCAGCCCGAAGCCACCTTGCGACCATCGTTGGTGATCGGAGTGTCACACCCTCGCGATTGCCGCAAGCGCACGGCCTGCGGCGGCGAGCCCCGTCAGCCGCGCGCCATGCGCGGTCGAATAGGCATCCGGCGACGTTGCCTCGCCAGCGAAGAAGAGCCGCGCGCCCACGGGATCCGCCAGCCGGCGTCGTCGATCGGCCTGCCCCGGCATCGCGCAGGAATAGGCGCCGCGTACCAGCGGATCGGACGACCAGTGGGTCGTCGAGATGCGGTTTACCTGCGACCGGATACCGCTGCCGAAGGCATCCGCGAGGGCCGCGAGCGCGAAGTCGACCATCGCCGCCCCGCCCGCTTTCTCCAGGTCCCGGGCCACGTTGCCGCCAAGCTGGCCGACGGCCATGGGCATCCCGTCCGCGTCCTCTTCCACCGTGAAGTTGATCGCCGGCCGGTCCGGATCGGTGGGGTCCAGCGTGTCGACGTAGGCGGAGGGATCGAGGCCGGACAGCTTGTTGGCGAACGAGATCGCCACCTTTTCCGCGTAGCCGACCGGACAGGCGGCCAGCGCCTCGGCGAAGTCCACCGGCAGGTCCGGGGTGAACCGGATGCCGCCGCCGGACAGCACGTTGGTGGAGACGGTGACGATCGCCGACTTCGCCTCGATCGTGCCGGCCGTCGTCTCCGCGCGCACGCCCTTGCCGGACCAGTCGATCGCCGTCACCGCCACGCCGGTGCGCACCGGCACGTCGCGGCCGGCGGCCGCCACCAGCGCCCCGTAGCCGTCGAGCACGGGCCAGTTCTCGCCGGTGTCGGCGTAGCGCGCCAGGTCGAGCGTCGAGATGTCCTCCGGCGCGAATGCCGACAGGAGCCCCATCCAGTGGACGACCATGCGCCGCCACTCGTCGGGCGGATCGATCGCCTCGGAGGCCGGGATGTCGAGGCCGCGCTCGCCGGCCGCGTGCGCCGCGCGGAAGCCGGCCTCCACCGCGTCCCACGCCGCCTTGCGGGTGGCCTCGTCGGCGAGCTGGTCCTTCAGGAAGAGATGGGCCGCCCGGCGGCTCTTGCGCACCAGGTAGCGGTAGCCGAGCGCATCGGCGATCGGCCGGTACGGGTTGACCGACGCCGAATGGAGCCAGTGGCAGCCGCGGTCGAACGGCACGCCGAAGACGGAGCTGTCGGACCACGCGCGGCCGCCGATCCGGCCGGCGGCCTCCAGCACCACGAAATCGGCCCGCTCGGCATTGAGCCGCTCGCCGGCGGCGAGACCCGCCGCGCCGGCGCCCACCACGAGAACGTCGGTCTGGCTCATGGGCGGTCGCGCTCGCCCGGCGGACGCCGTTCATAGGTAACGAAGGTCATCGCGTGGTCGTCCTTCTCGCCGGCCGGCATCTCGACGCGCGCGGTCTCCCGCCATTTGGCCGGCTTGATCTCCGGGAACCGCGCGTCGCCGTCCATCTGGCAGTGGACCTCGGTGATCTCAAGCCGGTCGGCGTCGTCCATCGCCGCCGCATAGATCTGCGCGCCGCCGACGACGACGATCTCGTTGGCGTCCATCTCGATGGCGGCATCGCGCGCCAGGACGAAGGCATCGCTCAGCGACGCGGCCACGGCGGCGCCCGGCGCGACGAACTTCAGCTCGCGGCTGACCACGATCGAGCGTCGTCCCGGCAGCGGCTGGCCGATCGAGTCCCAGGTCTTGCGGCCCATGATCATCGGCTTGCCGATGGTGAGCGCCTTGAAGCGCTTCAGGTCGCTCGACAGCCGCCACGGCAACTTGTTGTCGCGCCCGATCACGCCGTTCTCGGACACGGCGGCGACCATCACCACCGGGCGGCGGTGCGCGGCGGTCACGAGGCCTGCCCTCCCACGGCGGCAAGCGCCGCGTCGGCCAGCCGGTAGGTCGTCCAGTCCGACATCGGCTTCGCGCCGAGGCTTTCATAGAAGGCGATCGAGGGCGCGTTCCAGTCGAGCACCGTCCACTCCAGGCGGCCGAGGTTCTCGGAGACGCAGCGCGCGGCGAGGCCCGACAGCAGGGCCTTGCCGATGCCGTGGCCGCGCTGCTCGGGTTCCACGAACAGGTCCTCCAGCCAGATCCCGTGCCGGCCGACGAAGGTGGAGAAGGTGTAGAACCACAGCGCGAAGCCGACCGGCCGCCCGTCGAGATGGGCCACGTCGCAGAACACCCGCGGGGCAGCGCCGAACAGCGCCGCGGCCAGGTCATCCTCGCTCGCCTTCATCTCGTGCAGCAGGCGCTCGTAGTCGGCGAGCGCGCGGATGAGGCCGACGATGGCCGGAACGTCGGCCGGTTCGGCTGGGCGGATGACCAGTGTCACCATGAAGCTCCCGGGAAAGGTCGGCCGGCCTCCGGCGAGGTCCGGTCCGCCGTCACCGAAGACGGATCAGTGGGAAACCGTGTTCGAGAACACGTTGATGATGCCGACGCCCGCGATGATGAACAGGATGCCGATGATCGCCGGCACGTCGAGCATTTCCTTGTAGAGCACCGCGCCGGCGATCGCGACCAGCACGATGCCGAGGCCGGCCCAGATCGCATAGACGATGCCGATGGGCATCAGCCGGATGGTGAGGGTGAGGAAATAGAAGGAGCACAGGTAGCAGGCGAACATCGCCAGCGTCAGGCCGATGCGGCTGAAGCCGTCGGTCGCCTTCAGCATGCTCGTGGCGATCACCTCGAAGAGGATCGCCAGGCCCAAGGTTACGTAATGCAAGGCGTCGGCCTCCACTCGCGCACCCAAGCGCTGCCGGCCGGTCCGGACCCCCGGAGGGTCAGACCGACACTTCTGCGCGGATCAGCGGATGCGGATCGTAATTGTCCACGCGAACGTGCTCGTAGCGGAAAGCGAACAGATCGTCGACGGTCGGATCGAGGTGCAGGGTCGGCAGCGGCCGGAGCGGCCGGGAAAGCTGGAGCTCGGCCTGCTCCACGTGGTTCTCGTAGAGGTGGGCGTCGCCGAAGGTGTGGATGAACTCCCCCGCCTCAAGGCCGGTGACCTGCGCCACCATGTGGGTCAGCAGCGCGTAGGAGGCGATGTTGAACGGCACGCCGAGGAAGATGTCGGCCGAGCGCTGGTAGAGCTGGCAGGAGAGCCGGCCGTCGGCGACGTAGAACTGGAACAGGCAGTGGCACGGCGGCAGCGCCATGTCCGGCACGTCGGCCGGGTTCCAGGCCGAGACCACCAGCCGCCGCGAGTTCGGGTTGGTGCGGATCTGCTCCACCACTTCCGAGATCTGGTCGATGGTGCGCCCGTCGGGAGCCGCCCACGAGCGCCACTGCTTGCCGTAGACGGGGCCGAGATCACCGGTGGCGGGATCGGCCCACTCGTCCCAGATCGTCACGCCGTGGGCGTTGAGGTCGCGGGCGTTGGTGCTGCCGGTCAGGAACCACAGGAGCTCGTGCACCACCGACTTCACGTGGATCTTCTTGGTGGTCAGCAGCGGAAAGCCGTCGGCGAGGTCGAACCGCATCTGATGGCCGAACACCGAGCGCGTACCGGTACCGGTGCGGTCGCCCTTGCGGACGCCGTCGGCGAGCACCCGTTCCATGAGGTCGTGATACTGGCGCATCGGCCGCCTCCGAATCGCAAGGGTTTTGGTCGTTCAGTCATCCCACAGGCGAGCCTGCCCGCCAATTGCGACGAGAGCACGGGCGCGGCCTACCATGTGGACAAGCGATGCCGCGCCGCAAGATCGGATGCACGCGGGGGCTTTCGGAGCGGAGCAGGGACGCCTATATTCCGAGGTGCCGGCGGCAGTCGGCTACGGCGATAAACGGCCAACGTAATAAACCTATGGGACCCGGGGGCAGTACCCGGCGCCTCCACCAGAGCCCGCGATGCGGACGCGCGGGTTGTGGCGGGGGCGAAACAGGCTCGACCAAGGCGTAAAGGTTGGACTTTCGCTCGGCATGGTACCACCGTTATCGGGCTAAACATTATAGTTGCCAACGACAACTATGCTGAGGCCCGTCTCGCCGCGTAATGCAGCGTGACACCTCTACCAAGTCCTTGCCGGTAGCACGGTAAGGCGGGGTCCCGGGGGCACCTGGCAACAGAAGCCCCCACTTTGATTCATGCCTGCGCATGGTTGGCCCGTGGGCTCATGCCGTGCGGGCGAAGACACCGCGAAAGCGAGGATTTCCGACATGGCCGACGACTTGATCCGCTACGACGTCCTGGTTCAGGAGTCCTTGCGTGGCGTCGTTCGGAAAGTGCTCAAGGAAGTCGTCGACAACGGCCTGCCGGGCGACCACCACTTCTACATCGCCTTCGACACCGGGGCTCCCGGCGTGCGCATGTCCTCCCGTCTCCGGGAGCAGCACCCGGAGGAAATGACGGTGGTCATGCAGCACCAGTTCTGGGACCTCAACGTCACCGAGCACGCCTTCGAGGTCGGGCTGTCGTTCGGCGGCGTGCCCGAGCGCGTGCTGGTTCCCTTCACCGCCATCAAGGGCTTCTTCGACCCCTCCGTCCAGTTCGGGCTGCAGTTCGAGCCACACGGCGACGTCGACGCCGACGAGGACGGCGCCGCCTCGGCCGAGCCCGGCCACGCGCCGGAGCCGGCGATGGACCAGGACGACGTGCCGGGCGCGGCCGATCACGGCACGGTCGCCGAGCAGGCCCGCCCCGACGGCGCCCAGGTCGTCTCGCTGGACGCCTTCCGCAAGAAGACCTGATCCGCAGCGTTCGACGGCCTGTCCCCGGAGCCACCCCATGATCACCCTCTACTGGTGCCCGCGCACGCGCTCGCAGCGCATCGCCTGGCTGCTTGAGGAGACCGGCCTCGCCTACGAGCGCGTCAGCGTCGACGTGCGCGCCCCGGAAACGCTGCCCGAGGCGTTCCTCGCCGCCAGCCCGATGGGCAAGGTCCCGGCCATCCGCGACGGCGACGCCACCGTCTGGGACTCCGCCGCCATCTGCGCCTACATCGCCGACCGCTACCCGCAGACCGGCCTCGCCCCGAAGCCCGACCACCCCGACCGCGCCCGCTACCTGCAGTGGCTGATCTTCGCGCCGAGCGTGGTGGAGCCGGCGCTGTCGGAGAAGGCGGGCGGCTGGGAGACCTTTCCCACCCGCAACGCCTGGGGCGATTTCAACCGGATGATCGCCACCTTCGAACGCGGCATCGGCGACGGCCCGTGGATCCTCGGCAACCGCTTCTCGGCCGCCGACGTGATGCTCGGCTCGTCCGCCTCCTTCATGCGCCAGTTCGGCATGCTGCCCGACAGCCCGGTGCTCGGCGCCTACGCCGACCGCTGCCAGGCGCGGCCCGCCTTCCGCCGCGCGCTCGCCTTCGAGGACGCCGGCTAGCCTCAGGCCTTTCCGCGCGCCGGCCCGCCCCTATCTCCCTTCAGTGGGCAGATGGGGAGCGCGCCATGACGGTCTCGGCATTCTGGGTTGCGACACGCGCGGGCCGCGTCCGGCCGGCGCTTTCCCGGCTCGCGGCCGCCATCGGCACGCTGGCGCTGGCGACCGCCGCCCCCGCGCTCGCCCAGACCGGCGACGCGCCCGCGCCCTACGCGCCCTCCATGTGCCAGGCGGTGGCGTTGTCGCTGCCCGGCGCGCGCTTCGCCTCGGTGATGCCCAGGCCCCGCGACGCCGGCCCGCGCGCCACGACCGTTGCCTCGGGCGAGGCCCGCGACCGCACCGTCCGCATCACCTTCGTCGGCCACGCGACCTTCCGCATCGAGACGCCGGCCGGCATCGTGATCGTCACCGACTATGCCGGCATGGCCGGCTTCGGCCCGGTTCCCACCGTCGCCACCATGAACCACGCCCACGGCACCCATTTCACCAGCAGCCCGGACCCGCGCATCGAGCACGTGCTGCGCGGCTGGAACCCGGATGGCGGCCGGGCCGACCATCACCTCCTGGTCGGCGACGTGCTGATCCGCAACGTGACCACCGACATCCGGCGCTGGGAGGGCGCCTTCGAGGCCGACGGCAACTCGATCTTCATCTTCGAGGTCGCCGACCTGTGCATCGGCCACCTCGGCCACCTGCATCAGATCCTGGAGGACGACCACATCGCCCTCATCGGCCGGCTCGACGTGGTGATGGTGCCGGTGGACGGAACCTACACCATGAGCCAGGAGGCGGTGGTCGACGTGGTGGAGCGGCTGCGCGCCCGCATCATCCTGCCGATGCACGCCTTCTCCACGTGGCGGCTGAACCAGTTCCTGTCGGAGATCCGCGCCGAATTCCCGATCGACATCCGCAGCGAGCCAACGCTCTCCGTGTCGCTCGCCACCCTGCCGCGCGAACCGACGGTCGTGGTGCTGCCCGGCCTGTAGCCCGGCGGGTGGCCCCCGCCCCCGCAGGCGCCTCGCGCCGCCGGGACGTCGCCTTCAGCCGTAGCTGCTGAACTTCTCCAGATCGATGTTGGTGATCAGCCCCAGCGGCTTGCCGGTCGGCGTGCCGTCCTCGGTGACGAACACGTCGCGGCAGGGATAGCCCCGCGTGCTGGCGGCATCCATCGCCCGCTTGACGTCGGCGAGGCTGGCGTCCGGCCCCACGAAGGCGAGGGAGTGGGTGAAGAAGTCGCGGACCGCCGGATCCTCCAGAAACTCCTTGAGCGTCTTTGTCTTGGTGCCGCCCTCCGGTGCCATCCGGTTCTGCCAGGCGTACGCCTTGACGATGGAATCGTGGACCACGCCGTGGACCCGGCTCCGCCCCTTGGCGAGAATCGGAATGCGGCCGACCTTCTTGTTGACGAGGTCGATGACGTCGGTGTCGAAGAAGACCGTCTGCCAGTCCGGCTCGTCGGCTTCGATGGCCTCGATCTTCGAGACCGGCACCATCGCCTCGCGAACGGGAATCTGGCGCAGCCTGGCCTCGCGCGCGTCGGAAAGGGTCAGCCTTGTCTGGTTGGAGGCGGTCTGGAAGCTGTCGTTGGTGAAGTAGAACGCCAGCACCGTTCCGACCCAGGTGCCGATCATGGGAAGCAGCGCGAACAGGAGCTTTTCGACGAGCCCCGTCGCAACGCCGAGATTGTTGGCATCGAAGTAGGCCGTCTTCGCCACGTATCCGACGACCACCGCGAGCAGCACGAGGATCCCGCCGGACACCAGCACGACCGTGCGGGCCAGCCTTCCCCTGAACTCTGCGTTCACGTCCAGGTTGGCCGCATTCGCGGCGGCGGCCGCGGCGCCTGTGGCCGGGCCGGCCGGCCCCGTCTCTCCTGCCATGGACAAGCCCCCGAGCATCCAATGCGTGTATAATTACATTAATACACTTATTAGGTGCGCTCAAGCTCGACCGGCTGTCGATCCGGATGCAGCCGCATTGCGCAGCCCGCCCCTTCCCGGTAATTCAGGCGCCAGTTCGACAGATTTTACCGGGAGACCCGCCGTCATGACCGCGACCCGCACGGAAACCGATTCCTTCGGCCCGCTGGAAGTTCCCGCCGACAAGTACTGGGGCGCGCAGACCCAGCGCTCCCTCGGCAACTTCAAGATCTCCGGCGAGCGGATGTCGCCCCCGGTCATCCGCGCCCTCGGCATCATCAAGAAGGCGGCGGCGCTGGCCAACAAGGAGCAGGACAACATCGATCCGAAGCTCGCCGACGCCATCATCGAGGCGGCGGGCGAGGTGATCGACGGCAAGCTCGACGACAACTTCCCGCTGGTCGTCTGGCAGACCGGCTCCGGCACCCAGTCGAACATGAACGCCAACGAGGTGATCTCGAACCGCGCCATCGAGATCCTCGGCGGCAAGCTCGCCTCCAAGGACCCGGTCCACCCCAACGACCACGTCAATCGCGGCCAGTCCTCCAACGACACCTTCCCGACCGCCATGCACATCGCGGCGGCGGAAGAGTTCAACCGGACGCTCGTCCCGGCGCTGGAGCACCTGCACAAGGCGCTCGCGGCGAAGTCGGACGAGTTCAAGGACATCATCAAGATCGGCCGCACCCACACCCAGGACGCGACGCCGCTGACGCTGGGCCAGGAGTTCTCCGGCTACGCCGCCCAGGTGGAGCACGGCATCCGCCGGGTGAAGGAAGGCCTCGACGGGCTCTACGATCTCGCCCAGGGCGGCACCGCCGTCGGCACCGGCCTCAACACCAAGAAGGGCTTCGCGGAGAAGTTCGCCGCCCAGGTGGCCACGATCACCGGCCTGCCCTTCCGCACCGCGCCGAACAAGTTCGAGGCGCTCGCCGCCCACGACGCCTACGTCTACGCCCATGGCGCGCTGAACACCGTCGCGACCTCGCTGTTCAAGATCGCCAACGACATCCGCTTCCTGGGTTCCGGCCCGCGTTCGGGCCTGGGCGAGCTGATCCTGCCGGAGAACGAGCCGGGCTCGTCGATCATGCCGGGCAAGGTCAACCCGACCCAGTGCGAGGCGATGACGATGGCCTGCTGCCAGGTGTTCGGCAACCAGACCACGATCACCGTCGCCGGCAGCCAGGGCCACTTCGAGCTCAACGTCTACAAGCCGGTCATGGCCAACGCGATGATGCAGTCGATCCGCCTGATCGCCGACTCCGCCGTCTCCTTCACCGACCACTGCGTCGTCGACATCAAAGCCGACGAGACGCGCATCAAGGACCTGATGGAGCGCTCGCTCATGCTGGTCACCGCGCTCGCCCCGAAGATCGGCTACGACAACGCCACCAAGGTCGCCAAGACCGCCCACAAGAACGGCACGACGCTGCGCGAGGAAGCCGTGAAGCTCGGCTTCGTCACCGAGGCGGAATTCGACACCATCGTCCGTCCTGAAAAGATGATCGGCCCGAACTGAACGAGCGGCGCATGGCGGAGATCGTCAACCTGCGGTCGGCGCGCAAGGCACGCATGCGCGCCGACGAGAAGGACCGGGCGGCGGAAAACCGCGCACGCCACGGCCTGACCAAGGCGGAGAAGCAAGCCGAGGCGGCGCGTCGGACCCAGTCCGAGACCCACCTCGACCGCCATCGCCTGGACAGCGACGACTAGGCCCGTCTCCGATCGGGCGGTTCAGGATCCGCCGGATCGATCCGGAACGGCTTCGGGTTCCCCGCCGTTCCGCGGACTGACGGGCACAGCGCGGCTCCGGTCGGAAACGCCCGCCCTCTATCAAGCCAGACGAGACGTCATGCCTCTGGAAAAGCGGTCCCTCACCCTCGAGCAGCACCAGACGAGCGTGGCGCTGGAGCCGGAATACTGGGCCGAGCTGGAGGCCTGGGCAGAGCAGGACGGCTCCACCATCACCGCGGTGATCGAGGGCATCGACCGGGACCGCGACCCGCGCGACAGCCTGGCGTCGAGCATCCGCGTCGCCACCCTGCTGCGCCTGCGCGCGGACTGACCCCACACCGCAGTTACTGGATGTCCTGCGGCGCGATCGGGAACGGTCCGGCGACGCCGGGTTCGGCCTGCGAGCGCTGGTCGGGGCGCGGGCGCAGGTCGATCGGTCCGTTCCTCGGCGTGCCGGGCGACGGGCCGATCTCCACCGGCGGACCGAACGGCTCGGGCCGCAGCAGCGTCGGGCCGCGCTGGATGATCGAACCGATCGGATCGAGCGCCCCGTCGATGGGCGGCAGCGGCGCCTCGGGGCGCGGCGTGGGCGCGGCCGGCGCGATCAGCGCGGCCTTCGCGGCCGCCTCGGCGGCGGCCCGCGCCTCCTCTTCCGCGCGCTGGCGGGCGGCTTCCTCTTCCGCCGCACGGATCCGCGCGGCCTCTTCGTCGGCCTTGCGCTGGCGTTCGGCCTCGGCGCGCCGCTCGGCCTCAAGCTTGCGCAGCAGTTCCTCCTCGCGTGCCCGGCGCTCCTGCAGCTGCTTTTCCAGAAGCTCCAGCCGGCGCCGTTCGATCTCCGTCGCGCGCAGCGTCAGGTAGCTCACCAGCGGCCCGGCATCGAGCGTCGCCAACGGGCTCGAAAGCGGTCCGTCGAACGCATACGTCACGTCCGCCGTCGCATCCGGCACCAGGTCGGGATCGGGCGGCGCGACGCTCAGGCCCAGCATTCCCGACGCCGTCCATTTGGCAAGGTCGAGCAAGCCCGACCCGTCGACGGTGGCCGCGTCGGTCGCCACCTCGACCTCGCCGACGCGCACCGCGCCGTTGGCGATCGCGAGCGTGCCGGAGATCTGGTCGAAGCGCAGCGGACCGCCCGCCCGCGCCCGCTCGAACGCCTCGGCCACCGCCTGCTCCTGGAGATCGGCGCCGGCATCCGCCGCCGCGATCGCCGCGCGGAAGGCGGCGGGATCCAGATGGCGCAGCACGCCGTCCTTCAGCGCAAACGTTCCGCTGCCCGACAGCGCGGCGACCATGCCCGACACCGACCGGCCGATGGCGTCCGCCTGGACGGAGAGGTCCAGCGTACCCGTAGCGACCGGCTCGCCGTCCTGCTGCCAGGAAAGCGTCTCGAAGTCGGCCCCCGTCAGCGCGACGCGGGTGGCGAGCGTCGCCTGTCCGTCCGACCGCGTCAGCGCGAAGCTGCCGGCGACGTCCCCGCCCGCGTAGCGGCCGGTCACGTCGTCGAGGCGCACCCGCTCGGGGCCGAGCACGAGGCCGAAGTGGGCGTCGTCGATGCGCCTGGATCCGGCCCACAGCGTGTCCGTCGTAACGTCGAGCCCGACATCCGCGCCGCCGAGGATCGGCGCGCCGAACCCGAGGTCCGGCCAGACGGTGTCGCCGGCCGAGCTCCAGGCATCCGGCCCGAGCACGAGTTCGGTGAGCAGCCGGCCGTCCACCTCGCCGGCCCTGAGCTTGCCGCGGACCTTCGCCGGCGTCTCGCTGCGGTCGACGGTCGCCTCGCCGGAGACGCGCACGCCGGCCACCGAGCCGGTCACCCGCGACACCGTCAGCGCGTCGGTGCTGCCGGCGACCCGGCCGCGCAGCTCGATGGGGGTGCCGCCGACCAGCACCGGAAGCGCCCGGCCGGTGGCGAGCGCCAGCGCCGAGACGTCGTCGCTGGTGAGCGAGACCGACGCCTCGACGGCCGGAGCCGCGTCCGCCTCGAACGTCAGCGTGCCGTCCGCCGACACGTCGACGCCGACGAGGCGCGCCGTGAGCGACGTGGAAAGGCCGGTGCGCGGCGTGCCGTCGACGGTCGCCTCGAGCGTGCTCGCGGCGCCATCGCCGACCGGGATCGCATCGAAGCCGAGCTGCGACAGAAGCACGTCGCCGGAGGGGTTCGTGAGGCTCGCCCGGCCGCTGATCGAGCCGTTGCGCCAGGCCTCGCGCGTGCCGGTCATGTCGGCGCTGATGGCCACCTCGGTGGCCCCGGCGGTGCCGGAGAGCGCGACGGAAAGGTCCGTGCTCCTGCGCATCCCCTGGCCGGACACCTCGAAGGCGAGGTTTGCCGGGGCGAGCGCCGGGCCGGTCTGCGCCAGCCACCGCGCCAGCAGGGTTGCCGGCGCCACCTCGTCCACCAGCCGGCCGAGCCCGGCCATGTCGGTCGCCTCCAGCGTGCCCGACAGCGCGCCGCTCGGGCGGTCGCCGGCGAGCGCGAACGAGCCCGACGCGGCAATACGGGCGCCGGCGAGGTTGGCGATCTCGAAGCGGTCCAGCGTGAAGGCGCCGTCGATCAGGGTGGCCTCGACCGTCAGCCCCTGCCCTTCCGCCTCGGCGTAGCGGGCGGTGCCGGCGGTGAGGTCGAGGGTCACATCCGATCCGACCTCGGCGAGCGCCGCGGGGTCCGGCCGGTCGACGGCCAGCGCCTGGGCGAGCGCCACCATCGGCGCGGCGTCGAGGCGCTCGGCGCGGAGGTCGAGATCCAGCGCGCCGCGCACGTCGGACTTGCGGTTGCGGTAGCGCAGCGACCCGAGCAGCGTCGTGCCGGCGGCCTTCAGTTGCAGCGCCGGCATGGCGATCTCCGACGCCGTCACGGTGATCGGCCCGTCGAGCGCCAGGTCGCTGCGCACCGGGATCGCGCCGCCCGTCCCGCCCCGCCACCAGCGCGCGAAGTTGCCGGGCTCGGACGAGGCGAGGCTCACCTCGCCGTCGTAGGAGATCTGGTCGCCGACGCGCAGCAGCCCCGAGGTCTCCACCCGGGTCCGGCCAGGCAGCCCGGCGCTCGCCTTCACCACCCGCCAGCCGTCGGCGGTGGCGCGCGCCTCGGCCGCGATGTTGTCGATCACCGCCCCGCCCGCCACCACCGAGGCGAGCCGCGCCGACACCACGCCCTCGGACGAGACCAGCGGCACCGCGTTCAGCGCATCGAGGAGCGGCGCGATCCGTTCCGCCGGCCGGCCGGTGTCGGTGCTGCGGCCGAGCGCCTTCAGCACGCCGTCGAGATCCATCTGCCGCGAGGCGACCTCGAGCCGGAACGGCCTGGCCTCGGCGAACGGCAGGTCGAGGCCGGCGGCCAGCACCACCGGCCGCTCCAGCGGCCCGTAGCGGATCTCGCCCTCGCGCACCGTCAGCCCCGCCGCGGTCATGTCCATGGTGCCGGTCGCCCGCCACGGAATCGGCGCGTCCTCCGGCGCCACGTCCGGGTCCGGGCGCGGCGCGATGGTCAGCTCGCCGATGAAGTGCTCGGGCGTCTGGGCGGTGTCCAGCGCCCCGTCGACGGCGAAGTCCACCGCCCGGTCGCGCGGGCTGATGCGGGCCTTGATGGGAAACGCCGCCCCGTCGGCGTAGGTGCCGGTGGCGAAGCGGAAATCGTACGGCGTGCCCTCGAAGCGCGCGTCGCCGGTCGCCTCGAACGGCCCCTGGATGGAGCGCCCCGAGCCGTTGAGCGAGATCCTGTCGATCAGCGTGGCGCGGCCGGTGTGCAGGTCGTCGACGAGGATCTGGCCGTCGACCACGTCGATCTGGTCGAACTGCACCTTGGCCGGGTCGATCCAGTCGAGCGGGCTGTCGGCGAGGTTGATCTCCGGCCCGTGGATGATGCCGGCCTGGTCGACGGTGGCGCGCACGTGCGGCCCGACGAAGGTCAGCGCCACCACGTCGATCTCGCGCTTCAGCAGCGGCGACAGGTCGACCTCCATCTCCACCCGGTCGGCGGTGAAGATCGGCGCCTCCTCCGGCCCGACGCGCACCGTCTCGACGGAGATCCGCGGCGACGGCAGCAGCCGCACCTCGGTGCGGCCGAGGATGCGCACGTCCTCGCCCACCAGCCGCCCGGCCTGGCTCTCTATCACGTCGCGATAGACGGTCCAGTCGATGAAGAGCGGCCCGACGAGCGCGGCGGTGAGCGCCAGGATCACCGCGACACCGAGGCTGATGAAGAACGCGTTCAGCGTCGGCCTCCGTCCTGTCCGACCGTGATCGCCCCGGCCGTCAGTGGTTCGAGCCCTCGGGCAGGATCTTCCCCGGGTTCATGATATCGCGCGGATCGATCGCGCGCTTGATCATGCGCATGAAGTCGACCGCATCGCCAAGCTCGGCGCGCAGATATTTCGCCTTGCCGTGGCCGATGCCGTGCTCGCCGGTGCAGGTGCCGTCCATGGCGATCGCCCGGTCCACCAGCTTGCCCATGAAGCTCTGCGCCCGGGCGACCTCGTCCGGCGCCTCCATGTCGACCAGCAGCGAGACGTGGAAGTTGCCGTCGCCGACGTGGCCGACGATCGGCGCCACCAGCCCCAGCGCGTCGAGGTCCTGCCGGCTCTCGGTGATGCACTCGGCCAGCCGCGAGATCGGCACGCAGACGTCGGTCGCCACCGCCTTGGTGCCGGGGCGCAGCGCCACGCAGGCCCAGTAGGCGTCGTGGCGCGCCTGCCAGAGCCGGGTACGCTCCTCCGCGCTGCTCGACCACTTGAACTCGCCGCCGCCGAACTCCGTGGCGATCTCGGCGAACATCTCCGCCTGCTCGCGCACGCCCGTCGCCGAGCCGTGGAATTCCAGGAGCAGCGTCGGCGTCTCCTCCAGGTCGAGCTTGGAATAGGCGTTGCTCGCCTGCACCTGGAGGGTGTCCAGGAGCTCGATGCGGGCGACCGGGATGCCCGACTGGATCGTCGCGATCACCGCGTTGCAGGCCCCCTCCAGCGTCTGGAACGGGCAGATGCCGCCGGTGATCGCCTCGGGGATGCCGTGCAGGCGCAGGGTGATCTCGGTGATGATGCCGAGCGTCCCCTCCGCGCCGATCATCAGCCGGGTGAGATCGTAGCCGGCCGAGCTCTTCTTGGCGCGCGTGCCGGTCTTGATGACGCGCCCGTCGGGCATCACCGCCGTCAGCGCCAGCACCGCGTCCTTCATGGTGCCGTAGCGCACCGCATTGGTGCCCGAGGCGCGGGTCGACGCCATGCCGCCCAGGCTGGCGTCGGCGCCGGGATCGATGGGGAAGAACAGGCCCTGGTCGCGCAGATACTCGTTGAGCTGCTTGCGGGTGACGCCCGGCTGGACGATGCAGTCGAGGTCCTCGGGATGGACGGCCAGCACCGCGTTCATCCGCGACACATCGACCGAGACGCCGCCGTAGAGTGCGTTCACCTGGCCCTCGAGCGAGGTGCCGGTGCCGAACGGAATGACCGGCGTGCCGGTGTCGGCGCAGACGCGCACGATTTCCGCGACCTCCTCGGTCGTCTCGGCGAACACCACCGCGTCGGGCGGATAGTTGCCGATCCACGTCGTGGTGTTCCCGTGCTGCTCGCGGATGGACGCGCCGGTCTGGCAGCGATCGCCGAAGCGCTCGGCCAGCTGCGCGATCGCCTTGCCGATTCCCGCCTCGTTGCGTTCCATCATGCGGACCGGTTCGACACCCATACACTTACTCTCCAGAAACGGTGCGGGCGCGCGGGCGCGACGCCCACCGCTCTTTCGTCACCCTAGCAAAAAGGCAATGATCGCCAAAGTGGAGGCCGACGGCCGGCCGCGCCTTGCGAACGAACACAGGACTTGATCATGTCGCTTTCGACCATCCAAGCCCCCTTCGTGTCACCGGACCTCGCGGTGGAAGAAGGCTGGATCGACTACAACGGACACATGAACGTTGCCTACTATATCGTGCTGTTCGACCGCGGTCTGGACGATGCCTTCGACGCCGTCGACATCGGCGGCGACTACCGGGCGCGCGAGGGCAAGTCGTTCTTCACCGTCGAAAGCCACGTGTCCTATCTGCGCGAGCTGACCCTCGGCGATCTGGCGACCGTCACCACCACGCTGGTTGCCCACGACGACAAGCGCATCCACACCTTCCAGGAAATGCGGCACGCCACCGAGGGATTCCTTGCCGCCACCCTGGAGACGCTGCTGCTCCACATCGACATGGAGGCCCGCAAGGCGCTGCCGTGGGGGGCGGATGTCGACGCGCGGATCACCGAGGCGTTCGCGGCGCACCGAGATCTGCCGCGCTCCGAACGCATCGGCCGTTCCATCACCCTGTCCGGAAAGGGCTGACGCCCTCCGGACGGCCCGAACCGCTCCGGCCGAGACGGCGAATCGGTCGCCGCCCGGTCGTGCGGCGGTCCCCCGTCGCTTGCGGGTCGCCCGATCGTAAAGCCTCCGGCGCGGCGACGGTGCTATTCTGACCGCCGGACGCCTATTGAGCGATTCGCATTGCGGCCCACGGACCCGGCTCGAGAATGAGCGACCCCACCCGCCCGGACGACCCTTCGCGGAGCCCTGCCGATCCGCCCGTCACGCTGATCTGGAGCGAAATCCGCCCCAACCTGGTCAAGTTCGTCGCCGGCAGGCAGCCGCTCATCTGGCTGCTCGCCCTCGTGGTCGGCGCGGTGGTGGCGGTGGCCGCCATCCTCTTCCGCCTGCTGATCGGCCTGGTGCAGCTCCCGTGGCTGGGCACCACCGGCGAGAACGTCGTCACCGCGGCGGCCCACGTGTCGCCGCTGGTGATCCTGCTGGTGCCGGCGGCGGGCGGCCTCGTCGTCGGGATCCTGCTCAAATACGTGCAGCCGCTCCAGCGCACCTACGCCGTCGCCGACGTGATCGAGGCGAGCGCCAAGGTCGGACGCAGCTTTCCGTTCTGGCCGGGGATCTCGTCGGCGCTCCTGACGGCCTTCTCGCTCGGCGTCGGCGCCAGCGCCGGCCGCGAGGGTCCCGTCGTCCATCTGGGCGCGACGCTCGGCACCGACATCTCCCGGGTGTTCCGGCTGCCGGACGCCAGCAAGCGCATTCTGCTCGGCTGCGGCGTCGCCAGCGCCATCGCCGCCTCGTTCAACGCGCCCATCGCCGGCGTGCTGTTCGCCCACGAGGTGGTGCTGCGCCACTACGCGCTGACCGCCTTCGTGCCCATCGTCATTTCCTCGGTGATCGGCGCGCTTCTGTCGCGGCTGTGGTTCGGCGACTTCGCCGCCTTCATCATCCCCTCCCACCAGATCACGTCGTACTGGGAGCTGCCGGCGTTCGCGCTGCTGGGGCTCACCTGCGCGGCGGTGGCGATCCTGTTTCACCTGGCGCTCCTGTGGTCGGAGTGGATCGCCCGCCATTCCCGCCTGCCGATCTGGTCGATGCCGGCGCTGGGCGGGCTGGTGATCGGCGCCATCGCCATCTTCTATCCGGAGATCCTGGGCGTCGGCTACGAGACCACCGACGCGGCGCTGAAGAACCACCTGACGATCAAGACGATGCTGGTGCTCTTGGTGGTGAAGGCGGCCGCCACGTCGATCTCGCTGGCGTCGCGCTTCGGCGGCGGCATCTTCTCGCCGTCGCTCTATCTCGGCGCCATGGCCGGCGGCGCCTTCGGACTGATCGCCGCCAAGGTGTTCCCGGAGATGGCCTCCAGCGAGGGGCTGTATTCGCTGCTCGGCATGGGCGGCGTGGCGGCGGCCATGCTCGGCGCGCCGATCTCCACGACGATGATCGTGTTCGAGCTGACCGGCGGCTACGGCCTGTCGATCGCCCTGCTTTTGACCGTCGCCATCTCCAACGGCGTGTCGCTCGCCATCCTCGGCCGGTCGTTCTTCCAGGCGCAGATCCTCATGCGCGGCGCCGCCCCGCCCGACCGTCCGCGCGACGGCTCGGGATCGGGCTGAGCGAGGCTGCGCCGTCCGGAACGGGAACGTCCCGGCCGGCTCAGGCGTAGTGGTTCTTCACCACGGCACCCGCGATCTCGGCGGAATCCACCACGCCCACCACGTCCTCCGGCCGCGGCACGCCGCCGCCGTCGCGCTTCAGGATAATGGCGAAGGAGCGCGCCCGCTTGTTCATGCGGGTGATGATGGAATTGAGGTTGTTGGTCTCCGGCGCCACCACGAAGTCCGTTGCCATCACCGACTTCAGCGTCTGGCCGTCGTGGGCCGGACGATAGGGGACCGAGCCGAAGCGGACGTAGCCCGAGATCCGGCTGCCTTCCGACACGATGACGTGGGTCTCCTTGTTGTCGGACAAAAGGGTGATGGCGTCGGCGACCGTCGTTTCCGCCGGCAGGATGGCGAACCGCGCGCTCATCACCTCGCTTGCCGGCTGCACCAGGTACATGTTGGTGTGGCGGACCGTCGGGATCTGCTTGCCGCGGTGGCGGAGCTTCACCGTGTAGATGTTCACCGGGATCAGGTAGCGGCGCACGCCCACCGCCAGTCCGACCGCCAGCACCAGCGGCACGATGACGTTGTAGTCGCGCGTCATCTCGAAAATCATGACGATGGCGGTCATCGACGCGCCGGTCGAGCCGCCGACGAGCGCGCCCATGCCGACCACCGCGAACTCCGGCACGGAAAACGCGCCCGGCGCGATCATCGCCCCGACCGCGCCGACCGCACCACCGAGCGTCGCGCCGATGAACAGCGACGGCGAGAACACGCCGCCCGAGGCGCCGGCCCCGAGGCTGACGCTGGTGGCGATGATCTTGGCCACCAGCAGCACCAGCAGGAAGATCGCGCTGTTCAGCCCGCCGTTCAGGATCGCCTGGATCGTGGCGTAGCCGACGCCGGCGGTGTGGTACTCGCCGGTGAAGGAGAACAGGCCGTAGCTCAGGAGGCCGACGATCAGCATCCCGACGATGGAGCGGGTGTAGTCGTTGCCCGGCATCTTCGGGAACCAGTCCTCGCAGCTCGCGAGGAACTTGATGAAGGCCCAGGAGGCGACGCCGCCGAGGACGCCGAGGACCGCGAAGCCGACCAGGGCGGCGGGGGAGATCGCCGAGCTCGCCGGATCGGCCGCGACGGGCACCAGGAAGGCCGGGTCGAGGCCGAACACGATGCGGCCCACGTAGGTCGCGGTGGCCGTCGCGACGACGACCGGAAGGAACGTGCGGCTGGAGACTTCCGGCAGCAGCAGTTCCACCGCGAACAGCACGCCGCCCAGCGGCGTGTTGAAGGTGGCGGCGATACCGGCGCCCGCCCCGGCGGACAACAGGGTGATCTTCTGCCAGCGGGCCAGGTTCATCCAGCGCGCCATGGTCGAGCCGAACGACGCGCCGATCTGGATGATCGGGCCTTCCCGGCCCACCGAGGCGCCCGAGCCGATGGAGATCGCCGAGGCGATCGACTTCACCACCGCCACCACGCCGCGGACGTTTCCGGAGTTGTGGTAGACGGCGTACATGACCTCCGGCACGCCGTGGCCCTTGGCCTCCGGCGCGAAGGTCTTGACCAGCCAGACCACGACGAGGCCGCCGACCACCGGCGAGAGGATCACGAACGGGCCCCAAAGGCTCGGCGGATCGTACTGGTTGGCGTCGTAACTCCACCCGAACGTGCCCAGGAACAGCACGTTGTGGGTCACCGAGATCATCACCCGGAAGACCACCGCGCCGGCGGCGGCGACGAGGCCGATCAGGAAGGCGGTGAGGCAGAGGGCGGGCATCGCGAGGTTGCGCTCGCGCAGCTCCGCGTCGTCGGCAGGAATCGCAACGGATTCCGATATCGGGCTTTTACTGGTCATTGTTCCGTGGGCGCGGGGCCTGGAAGGAGGTTGGGGAGCGATCGTGTGGTGAACCCCTTGACGCGGCGAGTCAAGGCAACGCCCCGGTCAACAACGCCGCAGATTGTGCGGCCGGCGTCGGACCATCGCCGGTGCGACTTTTTTCCAAGACGACGGGGTCGGGAAGCGTCCATATTCCCCGCATGGATCAGATGACGCAGTTCGATGCACTGGGAGAGAGCCCCGCCGGCGCCCGCGAAAGCGTGGAATTCTGGCGGGCGCCGCGCTTCGACGCGCTCGAATGCCTGTCGGCGACCTTCCGGACCCATGCCTATGCTCCGCACACCCACGAGACCTACGTCATCGGCGTGATCGAGGCGGGGTGCGAGACCTACTGCGTGCGCGGCGAGCGCCACTATGCGGTCGCCGGCGACGTCTGCTTCGTCAATCCGGACGAGGTACACGACGGCGAGCCGGCCGACGACGGCTACAGCTACCGGATGACCTATCCGTCGGTGGACCTGATCAACGGGCTGGTGGAGGAGCTGACGGACGCGCCGGCGCGCGGCATCACCGGCTTCGTCCATCCCCGCGTCCACGATCCCGACCTGGCACGGCGGTTCGCCGTCGCCCACCGCAGGCTCGGCGCTCCCTATGGCAGCCTCGCCCAGGACGAGGGGCTGACGGCGGTCTACTGCGAGGCGCTGCATCGGTACGGACGGATCGCGCCGCGGCCGGTAGGGCCGGAATCGGCCGCCATCGCCCGCGCCATCGACTATCTGGACGCCCACTTCGACAGCGACGTCACGCTCGCCGACCTCGCCGGCGTCGCCGGCCTGTCGCGCACCGGCCTCATCCGGGCGTTCCGGACGGCGACGGGCCTGACGCCGCACGCCTGGCTGACCGACCGGCGCGTCCGCGCCGCCCGTAGCCGGCTGGCGGCGGGCGCCTCGCCGTCCGACGTCGCCCTTGCCTGCGGTTTCTACGACCAGAGCCACCTCAACCGCGCCTTCAAGGCGCGGGTCGGCGTCACCCCCGGAGCCTACCGTCACATCTGACGCCGGGGCGCCTCCCCCCTCACCTGTCCGATCACGAAGGGTCGACCATGAGCGCAGACAAGCGCGCGAGCGAACGCGCGTCCCAGTGGAGCGACGGCGCCCTGGCCATCCTGCCCGTCGCCGCGGCCGCCAGCCCGTTCGGGCTGCTGCTCGGCGCCATGGCCGCCCAGAAGGGCCTCTCGCCGCTGGAGACGTCGTTCATGTCGGCCTCGGTCTTCGCCGGCAGCTCGCAGTTCGTCGCCGTGGACCTGTGGAACCTGCCGCTCGCCGTCGCCACCATCGTCTTCGCGACGTTCCTGGTGAACACCCGCCACATCCTGATGGGCGTGTCCCTGCTGCCGAAGATGGGCGCCTTCACGCCCCGGGCGAAGCCGCTCGCCCTGTTCTTCCTCGCCGACGAGATCTGGGCGCTGGCCGAACGCCGCGCCGCCATCCGGGAGCTGACGCCCGGCTACTATTTCGGCATGGCGGTGACGCTCTACGGCTGCTGGCTGAGCTTCACGCTCGTCGGCACCTTCGTCGGCGGCGCGCTGGGCGATCCCGCCCGGCTCGGCCTCGACTTCGCCTTCACCGCCCTCTTCATCGGCCTGCTGATGGGCTTCCGGCACGCCCCGCGCTTCGCGCTGACGGTCGCCGTCTCGGCGGTGGTCTCGGCGCTGGTGGCGCTGGTCTCCACCGGCCCGAACGCCATCGCCGCCGGCGCGCTCGCCGGCATCGTCGCGGCCGCGATGGCCCCCCGGGCCGCGGAGGCCGTCGCATGAGCTTCGATCCGCTGACGGCCGTCACCATCGCCCTGATGGCCATCGCCACCTATGCCACCCGGCTGGCCGGCCTCGCCCTGGTGCACCGCGTCCCGACGGGCGGCCGCCTCCGCGCCGCCCTCGACGCGGTCCCCGCCGCGGTGCTGACGGCCCTCGTCGCTCCGGCGGTGCTGACCGGCGGGATCGCCGAACTCGTCGCCGGAGGGGTCGCGGCACTGGCGGCCCTCAGGCTGCCGTTGCTGGCCGTCGTGGTGCTCGGAGCCGGAACCGCCGCGCTCCTGCGCGCCGCCGGCCTGTAGCGCGCAAAATCGCGCACGAACGCGCAGATTCGCGCAGGCCTGTGCGCGCGCAAAACGCGCGCGTGCGCACCTAATTCGGGCGCGGAGCGAAGGCCGCGGCTAGCCCGCGATCGGCCGGGTGGCGGCGATCAGCCAGGCGCGTTCCCGCGCGTCCAGGTCGCCCGCCAGCGCCCCCTGCACCCGCAGATGATAGCAGTCGAGCCAGGCGATCTCGTTCGCGCTCAACAGGTTAGGCAGGATCAGCCGGCGGTCGATGGGGGCGAGCGTGATCGTCTCGAACGACAGCATCTCCCGCTCCCCGCCCGGGATCGGCGCCGGCGGCGTCACCAGCACCAGGTTCTCGATGCGAATGCCGAAATGGTCCGGCTTGTAGTAGCCGGGCTCGTTGGAAACGATCATGCCCGGCTCCAGTTTCGCGTGGCCGAGCTTGGAAATCCGCTGCGGTCCTTCGTGGACCGACAGGTAGGCGCCGACGCCGTGGCCGGTCCCGTGGTCGAAATCGCAGCCCGCCCGCCACAGCGCCATCCGCGCCAGCGCGTCGATCTGCGCCCCCGAGGTTCCGGCCGGAAAGCGCGCCGTCGCGATGGCGATATGGCCCTTCAGGACCTGGGTGAAGCGCACCTTCATCTCGTCGGTGGGCACACCGACAGGCACCGTGCGGGTCACGTCGGTGGTACCGTCGGCGTACTGCCCCCCGGAATCGATGAGGAACAGCTCGCCCGGTACCGCCCGCCGGTCGGTGCGGTTGGTCACCCGGTAGTGGACGATGGCGCCGTGTTCGCCGGCTCCGGAAATGGTGTCGAAGGCGATTTCCTTCAGGGCACCGGTCTCGGCGCGGAACCGCTCGAGCGCCGTCACCGCCTCGATCTCGCCGAAGCCGTCGGCGTCCGACTTCTCGTCCAGCCATTTCAGGAAGCGCACCAGCGCCACGCCGTCGCGATGGTGGGCGGCGCGGGTCCCGGAGATCTCGGCGGCGGTCTTCACCGCCTTGGCGGCCAGCACCGGATCCTCCGCCTCGACGAGCCTGCCGCCGGCTTCCTCGATGGCACGCAGATGCGCCTCCGGGGTCAGGTCCGGATCCACCAGGACCGCGCGGCCTGTCTTCCCAAGCTCAGCGAGGCGCGCGGCCAGCGCTGCCGGTTCGGCCACATCGGCCACCTCCTCGATGCCCGCGCGCACCGCATTGGAAAGCTTGCGCGCATCGACGAACAGCGTCGCCCGGCCCTCGGCCGGCACCAGGGCGGACGAGAGCACCACCGGGATGTGGGGGATGTCGCCGCCGCGCACATTGAAGAGCCAGGCGATCGAATCCGTCGCGGTCAGCAGCCCGACATCGGCGCCCGCCTTGACGATATCGCCCTGCAGGGCCGCGATCTTGTCCGCCGCCGCACGTCCCGTGAGACTTTCAGGACGCAGTTCCACCGGCGCAAGCGGCGGCGCAGGACGGTCGGACCAGACGCTGTCGATCGGGTTGGCGCCAAGCGGCACCAGCGTCCCGCCGGCAGCGGCACACGCCTTTTCAAGCCGCCGGACCTCGGCCCGCGTGTGCAGCTTCGGATCGAACCCCAGCGTCGCTCCGGCCGGCAGATGCGTCTCGATCCATCCCGACGGCCGCGTCTCGGCGATGGCGACGGGCGCGAAGGCGTCCGCGTCCACCTGCCGGCGCACCTGGGTGGTGTAGCGGCCGTCGACGAAGATCGCCGCCTCCTCGGCCAGCACCACCGCAGTGCCGGCGGACCCGGTGAAGCCCGTCAGCCAGGCGAGCCGCTCCGCGCAGGCCGGAACGTATTCGCCCTGATACTCGTCGGTCCGGGGAACGATGAACCCGCCGACTCCGAGCTCATTCAGCGCCGCTCGCAGGAGCGCCAGGCGTTCCGGCCCGACGCTCGGATCCGCTCCGTCTTCGAAACTCTGAAACATGCCGATTTCCCTGCTGCGCAGCCAGACCGCTTGCTCAAGCCTGTGTCGCGCCTGGACGGGCCGGCGTCCACCCGGAAATTTCCATGCATTTTCATAGGCTTTTCAGCCAGTGAGCCCCTTCGGCTGGGCCCCGATAATGCCACTCGCTAACCAGACGAGTTATTGTGCATTGCAATATTGTCAGGGCAGTCATGCAGCCCAACGCCTTGCGCATAGGCCCGCAGGCTCTCATGTTGCATTGCAGAATTTGAGCGTGACGCCCCGGACCGAGCGTCACTACGGAAAGGACTTTCAAGATGGCCATGACCAGCACGACCGGCGATTTCCGACTGACGGGTTCCGCGCGCGAGCACAACGTCTTCCACCGGCTGATGACCCGCATCGTCGAAGCGCGTCAGCGCCAGGCGGAGCGCGCCATCAATTCGTACCTGATGAGCCTCGACGATGCGTCGCTCGAGCGCCTCGGCTACGACCGCGCCGAGCTCGAAGCTCAGGGCGGCGGCGGCTACCCGTTCCTCTAGGATCACCACCGCGTCAGGCCGAACCGGCCTGACGTCGTCTGCCGCGATCGACGAGCCAGGGAGATCGGGAACAGAGCGGGCCCGGGCCCCTGTTCCTCCTCCCTCTCCCAACCGTCCTCGCGGACGAGACGCTACAGTTTCGGGTCCTTTCTTCCTCCCGAGGACCCGATCATTGGGCGGCCGCCATGTGCAGGCCGCCCTTTTTTTTAGGCCGCGAACACCAGCGTGACCCACGCCCCCATCCGGTAGTGGCGGCGGAAGTGGAAGCCGTGCGCGCCGTAAATGGCACGAATCGGACGTTCGTCCACCAGCCTCAGCCCCGAGAGGACAAGCGTGCCGCCAGGCTGGATCTGCCGGCGCATGGTGGGCGCCAGCGCCAGCAGCGGCTTCGCCAGGATGTTGGCGGCGATGAGCCCCGGCCGGAAGCGGCGCAGCAGCGGATGGTCAAAGCCCGGCGCCGCGACGGTCTTCACGCGTCCGGCCACGCCAAATCCCTTCAGATTCTCGTCGGCCACCGCGACCGCGACCGGATCGATGTCGGTCGCGACCACGTAGCCGACCCCGAGGCGCACGAGCGCGGCGGCGAGAACGCCGGTCCCGGTACCGAGATCAAGCGCCGTCGGCGGCAGGCGTCCGGCCCGCGCGAGATCCTCGATGGCGCGCAGGCAGCCCACGGTGGTCTCGTGGTGGCCCGTGCCGAATGCCTGGCCGGCGTCGATCTCCAGCCGCCAGCGGGACGCCGGGAGCCGCGCGCCGTCATGGCTGCCGTGGACGGTGAACCGGCCCGCACGCACGGGCGCGAGCCCCGCGAGGCTTTTGGCCACCCAATCCTCCTCGCCCAGCCACTCCGCCCTCAGGCCCCGCGAAAGGGGCGAATCACCGAGGCGCTGGCGAAAGCGGGCCAAGGCGGCATCCGGATCCTCGATGCCGAACACGAGCGCCTCGACGCACCAGGGCCCGTCATCCTCCAGTTCGTAGCGGGTGATGACCGCGCTCTCGTCCTCGAGCGCCGCCTCCAGCGCCTCGGCCGCCTGGTCGACATCGACCTGGGCCACCGGGCAGAAGACCTTCAGCACGCGTGCGTCTTCGGTCACGTCACTCATCGTTGCCGCTTTCATCGGAGGGCAATTCGGCGGGCGTGTTCGTCCCCCCATCGGACTTGCGGGAGCGGGCCTGCGCCTTGCGCCGCTTCAGATTTGCCCGCAGTTCTTCGGCGAGCCGTTTTGCCCGCTCATCCTCGCCGGGCCGCCGCTTCCCGGCCGCTCCGCCTGTCTCGTCGCTCACGCCGTTGTTTCTCCAGATCGAGATCGCATCCGGCCGCATCGCGGCCGCAGGATTGCGTCAGGCTGTGGGCACCGCCAAAGTAGCGGCCGTGTGCCTTGCGCACCGCCCGCTGCTGTGGCACAACGCGCCTCGCCTGCTTCGCCCGGCATGGCGTCGGATCGCTCCGCCGTCAAGTCCAGCGCCGTTTCCCGGGGCAGTGCACCGCTCCGACACCTGACGGACGATACCCGCTTCGGCGGAGGATCGGCCCCGATGTCGACCGGTCGGCCGCAGTAGCTCAGTGGTAGAGCGCACCCTTGGTAAGGGTGAGGTCGGGAGTTCAATCCTCCCCTGCGGCACCATCCCAATTCTTGAAATCACAGGACTTTGCGGATCCGGCCTGGCGTCGGCACGACCCCGTGCGCATCCGGTCCAGCCGCATGAGGCGGCCAACGCTTCCCTTCACTCGGCCGGGACGTCCTCGGCATGGAGGATGCGGGTGATGCTCCGTCCGGCCGATTTCGCCAGATAAAGGGCGCGATCGGCCCGGGAGAACATCTCCTCGTAGTCTTCGTCGTTGCTTCGGCGGTTGGTCACACCGGCCGAGAACGACAGCGGCACGCCATCGGCACCCATCACATCGGTCAGCTGCGCACGGACGTCCTCGAGCCACTCGGCCGCGCTCTCGGGGGTCAGCCCCATCAGCAGGACGCAGAACTCGTCACCCCCGATGCGAGCGACCAGATCGTCGGCCCGGCGCCGTCCGCGTAGGTTCTCCGACACGGTCTGCAAGGCGGCATCGCCGAAACTGTGACCAAAGCCGTCGTTCAGAAGCTTCAGCCGGTCGACGTCGATCACCGCCAGCGTCACCGGCACATCAGCCGTCCAGCGGTTGAACATGTCGCTCGCACGCGCCTGGAGCCAGCGCCGATTCCCGAGGCCGGTCAGCGGATCCTCGAACGACAGGTTTTCGAGATTTGCGCGCAGATCGTCGACGGCGTGCAGCGTCTTGTTGAGGTTGCGCATCATCGCGCCCGCCTCGTCTCTCCCGGATTCGGGAAGTTCCTGGATGATGCCGAGACGCCGATACGAATCGAGCGTGTCGCTGACGGCGCGGATCGGCGCCAGCAGTTGCCGGACCAGAACCAGCGTCAGGCCCGTTGCCGCCAGCGTCGCCACGAGCAGGACGGCCAGCAACGGCAGCAGCGACGCTTCCGACACGCGCATGCCGAGAAACAGGGCAACCGCGGTGAGGATGAGCGGGACGTGGGTGCCCAGGAAGCACACCGCCAGCACCTTGACGAAGTAGCTCTTCGGCCAGCGCAGGCGCGACATCCAGAGATAGAAGCCCAGCCGAGCCGCGTTGGTCCTCATCTGCAGTCGATCCTCGTAACCCGATCCCGCAAGGCGCGCCTCGGCCGCTGGGGCCATGGCCGCGCACCGCCGGTGTCTATCGTTTGGGCCGAGCAATCAACCGTGATGAACCATCGCACGACCAACGGTGTCCTCCTGCTTTCCCGCGAACGCGCGCAATCTGTATAGATAGGTCACGCTTCCGAGCACCGGACGTTAATCAGTTCGGCATCCGACAATCGAGTTTCATGCGGGATGGCACTAAGAACGAACAAAGCCTGGCAGCAATGCAGCCAGGCAACGTCAGGAGCAAGGCGCTCCCGACGTCGACAGCCCCAGGCTCGCGTGTCCGTGGGGGCGGCCGGCCGATGTCCGGGGGGACGATGGAAGCTGACACCGTGAGGAAGAAACCCAGACATTCGGGCGGATATCTCTTTCGGCCTGCCTATCTCGCCGTGGTCTTCGCGGGCATCGCGCTTGCCATCTGGCTCGTGGCGATCGACGCGATGGGGCGTCTCTTCCGCTTCAGCCAGGCGCATGCATCCCTTCATCTGGACGCTGTCATTCCGGTTCTCCTCGTCGCAGGCCTCGTCGCCATGGTCATCCTGGCGCTTCGCGAACGGGATGTCAGAAACGAGATCCACCACCGCGAACTGGCCGAACACACGGCCGAACGGCTCGAGCGCTACGACGAGATCACCGGGCTTCCCAACCGCCGACTGCTGTTCGAGGAACTTCACCGGCGCATCGTCGGTTCCCGGATGCACGGGTCGCGCTTCGCGCTGTTCTTCCTGGATGTCGACCGCTTCAAGTCGGTCAACGACACCTACGGGCACGGCTTCGGCGACGAATTGCTGCGCACGATCGGCGAGCGGCTGGTGCTGACGCTCCGGCCCCAGGATTTCGTCGCGCGACTGGGCGGCGACGAATATGCCGTGATCATCAACTCATCGCCCGAGAAGAACATCGAACGCCACGTGGCGCAACGGATCCTGTTTTCGCTGGCGCGCCCGTTCACCATCGAGGGCGAACGGGTGGACATGACCGCCAGCATCGGGATCGCGTACTTTCCCGATGACGCCGAGAACGCGGAGCTGCTGATCCGCAGTGCCGACACGGCGATGTACCGGGCCAAGGCATCGGGCCGGAACACCTTCGCCACCTTCGACAAGTCGATGGAGGAGATCGGCGGCCAACTGCGGGACTCCCTCACCAAGGGCCACTTCCGTCCCTATTACCAGCCCGTCATCGACCTGAAGTCGCGGAAGGTCGTCGGGCTCGAGGCCCTGGCGCGCTGGGATCACCCCACGAAGGGCGTGCTCGGCCCCGGCACATTCGTTTCCGCCGCCGAGGATTCCGGCCTCATCGACGACCTGTTCGACCTGATGCTCGGGCATCTGGCAAAGGACGCCATGCGCTGGGACCCGGCGCTGCGGATCGCGGTCAACATCTCTCCCTACCAGTTCCGTGACGAAAAGCTGAGCAAGCGGATCCTCACGAGCCTGGCCAAGACCCCCTTCCCGCCCGAGCGCCTGGATGTCGAACTCACCGAAAGCGCCCTGATCATCGACGTGGACACCACCCGTCAGGTGATTTCGGACCTGAAGGAGAAGGGCGTCCGCATATCCCTCGACGATTTCGGAACCGGCTACTCGAGCCTGCGGTATCTGCGCGAACTGCCGTTCGACAAGATCAAGATCGACCGGTCCTTCGTGCAGCGCATGGACACCGATCCTGGCAGCCGGAAGATCATCGAATCCATCATCAAGCTGAGCCACGCGCTCGGCTACGTCACCGTCGCGGAAGGCGTCGAGACGAAGTCGCAGGCGAAATACCTCACCGAGATCGATTGCGACCTTGCCCAGGGCTTTCTGTTTTCCCGCCCGTTGCCGCCCGAAGAGATCGAAGCGTTCCTGAAGCGCGACCTCAGCTGACGTCACGCGGCAGCGAGGCCGCGGGATCCCTGTCCGCGGAAACCCTCTCCATCGCGGGCTCTAGCCTTCCGGCGACGTCAGGCGCCGAAGCAGGCGCTTCAGGGTGGCGATCTCGATGGCGTCCACCGATCCGAGACGTTCCAGCTCGAACTGCCGCGCGTGGGCGAACAGCGTGCTCAACCGCGTCGTGCCGGCGTCGGTGAGGCTGAGCCCGCTCTCGCCGGATCCGGCCACCAGCCCCTGCCCCCTGAGGGTCGTGATCGCCGCGTCGGTCGTCTGGTTGCCGAGATAGGTGCCGCGGCTGACGAGGTCGGCGGTCGCCCTCGGACGGAACGAGAGGTAGGCGAGCACGCGCATCTCCGGCCCGCTCGTGCCCTCCTCCTCGAGAAGCTCCGAAAAGGCGGAAAACAGGTTCGAATAGGCCCTGTAGAGAAGCGGGATCAGGAAATCGTCGTAGGGGTGCGGGCTTGCCTCGGGCCGGGCCGCGGTCGCCGGATTTTCCACCCAGGGATGCTCGGCCGTGATGCCGTAGCGGCCCTGGGCGAACACCAGGCCGGCCCGCTCGAACCGCGCGAAGCGCTGCACCTTCCCCACCATGATGATGTGATCGCCGCCGTCATGTTCGGCGTGGCGCGCGCACTCGAACACCGCCGCCGTCCCCTCCAGCACCGGCGCGCCGCCCAGTCCCGGCTGCCAGGCGACGCCGGCGAACTTCTCCGACCCCGGCCGGGCGAAGCGGTTGGAATGATCCAGCTGCTGCTCGGAGAGGATGTTGATGGCGAAATGCGTCGCCTCCAGGAAGACGGCGAGGCTCTTCGCCTCACGCACGATGGACCAGAGCACCAGCGGCGGATCGAGGGAGACGGAGGAAAACGAGTTGGCCGTCATGCCGACGATCTCGCCCGTCACCGGGTGCGCGGCGGTGACCACGGTCACCCCCGTCGCGAACTGGCCGAGCGTCCGGCGCAGCGCCTTGCCGTCGATGGCGGAAGCCCCACCGGCCGAGCCGGATTCGATCGGATCGTCGTGATGGGCCGTCACTGGTTTCGATGTCACAGGTTCCCCGCAACGCTGGCAGATAAGGCGGTCGACGGGAAACCGATTCCCCTCCGCATGGGAAAGACAGCGTGGCGCGAGACCGCCGTCCATTCAAGGAAGCGTCTTTCGGTCGCACCACTTTAAATCGGCTCGGTCGCGATTGCCGCACCCTCGACACAAAATAATCGATAATCCACGTCTGTCGCCACAATCGAAGGGCATGTTCCCGATAGAGGGACGACTGAGGGTATGAACGCCGCCGGCCGCCAGGATTCGCGCGGCCGACTGCATTAGGATGGAGAAATTGAGGTCTAGGCGAGTATAGACAAGGTTTTTTTGCATACCTGCCTTGCTTGCGCCCCCCGGTTGCGCAAAAACGAATGGCATGCATCAATCGATAATTCCAGGTGAAGACGCGTCATCCTGCCCATCACCGTTCACGGCTTCGGCCGGGCTCGGTGCAACCGTTGCGATGTGACCGCCCCCGGGCGCCTCTCATCCGCCGACCCAGAACGCACTTGAGCGGAGTTCACACGTAGGTCTCAGGGTTTGCGGCCGTTACGCCCCAAGGACGCAAGACACATCATGCCAGGCTGTGTTCCGGCCGACCGATAGCAGCCGCATGCGGCCGGCGGATCGGACGCCCCGACCACAACCGACCGTTGGACCTGCTTCCAGCCGACGGTGCCCACAACCGCCCACAACATGCGGGCCTCACGAAAGCCTTCCGATCTACCTTTGGATTAGGAAGCCAGTTTGGATGACAGGAAAGATTAAGATGCAGAACCAGCGTTCCGCCAACTCCATCGACTATCATGTGGGCACCCGTTTGCGGCTTCGGCGCCTCGAACTGGGCATGAGCCAGGAGCGGCTTGCGGAAAAGCTCGGGATCACCTTCCAGCAGATCCAGAAATACGAGCGCGGCACCAACCGCATCGGTGCCAGCCGGCTGCACGACATCTCGATCGCGCTGCAGGTGCCGATCAGCTACTTCTTCGAAGGCGCCGAAGGCGTAAAGCCCGGCCCGATCAGCGGCGTGGATTCGCCGCTCTCCGAAGCGCTGAACGATTCGGCGACCGTGCGGCTTCTGCGGGCCTTCTCCCAGATCGAGGATGCCAGCGTCCGCCAGAAGGCGGTCACCGTGATCGAGGCGATCGCGTCGGCGGCCGGCTCCGAGACCCTGCTGGCCGAGAAGACGGCGTAAGGCCCCTCGCGTTCGGATCGACCCGATCCCGGACGCAGGAGCTCTGCCCGCGTCTCCATCGAAAATCGGACCTGGATCCGACCGGATCGGCGCGCATTGAGGTGCGCGCCGGTTCACTTCCCCTGACGCTCGCCTGCCCCGCCGTCCGGTCGCGGGATCACGCACTCGGCCGCGCGACCATCGCCTGGCGCAGCGAATGCATCCAGCCGAGCCCCGCTTCCGTTCGGCCGGCGGGCCGGTATTCCGCGGAAACGGCGCCCGCATAACCGACCGATCGCAGCAGGCGCAACGCCGTCGTCAGGTCGACTTCGCCGGTACCGGGCTCATGCCTCCCCGGATGGTCGGCGAACTGCACGTGCCCGATCACGTCGGCGGCCCGGTAGATGGCCGCGATCAGGTCCGGCTCCGTTCGGGCGACGTGATAGAGGTCGAACTGCAGCCTGACCGCCGGGTGGTCGATCTCGGCCAGCAGATCCAGCGCATCCTCCAGATTATCGATAAAGTATCCCGGGACGTCGAAGGGGTTCACCATTTCGACCATCACCTGGCGGCCGTCCGGCGCGAGCGCATCGGCCAGTGCCCGGACATTTTCCACCAGAACCCGACGGGTTACATCGGCGGCCTGGCCCGCGGGCGGACGGCCGGTGAGCACGTTGACCATCCGGCAGCCGAGCACGTCGGCGTAGCGCCGCGCAACATCGATGCCCTGGCGAAATCCCTCGACCCGCCCGGCATCGGTCGACAGGCCGACGTCTCCGGCAGCCGGGTCACCGGCGGGCGCGTTGATCAGGTGGATCGGGCATCCGGCCGCCGCCTGGGCGATCAGCTCGGGATCGCTGTCATAGGGAAACTGGATCTCGACCCCGTCGAACCCGGCCGCAGCCGCGGACGGGATCCGCTCGAGAAGCGGCCGCTCCGTGAACAGGAGCGAGATGTTGGCGATCAGCTGCATGCGGCCCCCACGTCACGATCGCAGGTACCATGCGATCCGAAGGTATCGGTTGCAAGACGGCGCGGCCGCTTCCCGGGATGAAGATCGGCGACGCTGCTTGACCGCCCCGCATGGCGGAGGCATGAGCGGAGGGTCGCGCCACAACGGGCCAGGATCTTCCGATGTCCACAACCGAGATCTGCTTCCGTCCCGCGACGGACTCCGACGGGCCAGCCATGGCGCACGTCATCGCGACGATCTTTTCCGACTACCCCAACTGCCATTTCGTGCCGGACGAGTTTCCGGAGCTCGACGCCCCCGCGTCCCACTATGCGGCGCGCGACGGACGCCTGTGGATCGCCGCGAGCGGCGACCGCATCGTCGGGTCGCTGGCGGTCGCCCGGACACCGGATCCGAAGGTGTTCGAGCTCTTCAAGGTCTACCTGCTGCCGGAAGCCCGAGGCGGTGGCCGCGCGGGAACGATGCTCTCCGAAGCGGTGGCATTTGCGCGGGCCGGAGGGGGCACGCGGCTTCGCCTGTGGACCGACACCCGCTTTGCCGAGGGGCACCGCTTCTACGAGCGCAACGGGTTCGTGCGGCTGCCCGGGAGCCGCGCCGTACCGGACGCCTCCGACACGTGGGAGTTCGCCTACACGCGCGACATCGACGATCGCGCGCCGGCGCCGTGATGAGAAACGAAACGGGCTTCGCACCGGTCGCGCTCGTTCTGCTGGCCATCGGGCTGCTGTCGGCCATGGATGCCGGCATGAAGATGCAGGCGATGCTGATCCCTCTGCTGCAGGCGGTCTGGCTGCGCTACGTGACGGCGACCGTCGTCCTCGTCCCGGTGTTCCTCGCCCGTCCGCAGCGACTGACCCGCCGCACGCTGGGCGCCAACGCCCTCCGCGGCGCCATCGTGGCCGCGACGGCCTTGTCCTTCTTCTATGCGATCGCCGTGCTGCCGCTGGCTCTGGTGATCGCCATCGCCTTCGTCGCCCCGTTCTTCATCGCCATCCTCGGATGGCTGCTCCTCGGCGAACCGATCCATCCCCGGATCTGGTTCGGGATCGCCGTCGGCTTCATCGGCGTGCTGGTGATTTTCGGCGGGGAATTGCGGGTCGGCGTGTCGCGCGACCAGATGAGCGGCTTTGCCGCAGCCCTCGCGGGCGCCTTCGGCTACGCGCTGGTGGCGGTGCTCATCCGCCGGCAGGCGGCGACCGACCGGCCACCGACGATGGTACTTCTGCAGACCGCGACGGCCGGGCTTATCCTGACGCCGCTCGCGGTGGCGGTGTGGGAGCCCCTCGACCAGACCAGTCTCATGCTGGGGGTGCTGATCGGTTGTCTCGGCGCATCCGGCCAGCTCGCGGTCGCGGCCGGCTTTGCCCGGGCGCCGGCCGCCCGCCTCGGCGTGCTGGAATACACCGGCTTCCTGTGGGCGGCGGCGTTCGGCTTCGTCTTCTTCTCGGAAATTCCACGCGCCGAGACACTGGCGGGGGCGGCGGTCATCGTCGCCGCCTGTCTGATCGCGCTGCGGCCGAACCGTGCCGAGCCGGCGGGACGTGCGACCGCGCGGGCGCCCTATGTGGATCCCCCGCGCGACCGCTGAGCGCGTGCTAGGCGGCGAGCTTGGCCGCGATCTTCGCGACGTGTCCGCCCTGGTAGCGGGCACCCGCCAGCTCGTTCTCGCTCGGCTGCCGCGATCCGTCGCCATCCGAAAGCGTGGTGGCGCCATACGGGCTGCCGCCACTGATCTCGTCCATCTTCAGGAGACCGCCGAAGGCATAGGGCAGGCCAACGATGACCATGCCATGGTGGAGAAGCATGGTCTGGGTGGAGATGATGGTCGTCTCCTGCCCGCCGTGCTGGGTGGCGGTCGAGGCGAACACCGAACCGACCTTGCCCACGAGCGCGCCGGACATCCAGTGGCCGCCGGTCTGGTCCCAGAAGTTCTTCATCTGGGCGGACATCACGCCGAACCGGGTCGGCACGCCGAGGATGATCGCATCGTAGTTCTTCAGGTCGTCGACCTGGGCGATCGGAGCCTCCTGATCCATCTTGTAGCCGGACGCCCGCGCGACCTCTTCCGAAACGAGTTCGGGAACGCGCTTGATGTCGACCTCGGCGCCCTCGGCACGCGCCCCTTCCGCGACAGCCTTCGCCATCGTCTCGATGTGGCCGTAGCTCGAATAATAAAGAACCAGAACCTTCGCCATTGATCGTACTCCTCGCAGACCGAGCCCGGAAATGGGCTCTGCGTTTCATCCACCCAGATAACCGTGCGGGTTCACGGACACGAGGGGCGGACGTTGAACAGACCGTTGCGGATTAGCGAACCATGCCCACATGCGGCGTGTGATCGGGCGACGAAAAAAGCTGTCCGCCTGATCCCTTGACAGGTCTGGCGGCCCCGCCTACGTCAGGCCCGTCGCTAGCACTCACCTCTGATGAGTGCTAGCGAAGCTGGCGGTCGCTCCTCGGACGGCCGACGGCCTGCTCCGATCCCACCAGGCGGACGCCCGTCCGCTACCGAGTTCAAGAGGGAAGCAAGAGATGAATTTCCGTCCTCTTCACGACCGCGTCGTCGTGCGCCGCATCGAGTCCGACACCAAGACGGCCGGCGGCATCATCATTCCGGACACCGCTCAGGAAAAGCCGCAGCAGGGCGAAGTCGTCGCCGTCGGCGCTGGCGCCCGCGACTCCAAGGGCGAGATCGTCGCCCCGGACGTGAAGTCCGGCGACAAGGTGCTGTTCGGCAAGTGGTCCGGCACCGAAGTGAAGATCGATGGTGAGGATCTCCTCATCATGAAGGAATCCGACATCATGGGCGTTCTCGCGTAAGGCAGGCCGCCGAGGCTCCCGCGACGTCCCCCATCGCACTGACATGAAGGAACAATTCCATGGCTGCGAAAGAAGTTAAGTTTTCGCTCGAAGCCCGCGACAAGATGCTCCGCGGTGTCGACATCCTCGCCAACGCCGTCAAGGTGACGCTCGGCCCGAAGGGTCGCAACGTCGTCATCGAAAAGTCGTTCGGCGCCCCGCGCATCACCAAGGACGGCGTCACCGTCGCCAAGGAGATCGAGCTGGAGGACCGCTTCGAGAACATGGGCGCCCAGATGGTGCGCGAAGTGGCCTCGAAGACCAACGACCTGGCCGGTGACGGCACGACCACGGCGACCGTGCTCGCCCAGGCGATCGTCAAGGAAGGCGCCAAGTCGGTAGCCGCGGGCATGAACCCGATGGACCTGAAGCGCGGCGTCGATCTCGCCGTTGCCGAGGCCATCAAGGACCTCGAGAGCCGCTCGCGCTCCATCGACACCTCCAACGAGGTTGCCCAGGTCGGTACCATCTCCGCCAACGGCGAGAAGGAAATCGGCGAGATGATCGCGTCGGCCATGCAGAAGGTCGGCAACGAGGGTGTCATCACCGTCGAGGAAGCCAAGTCGCTCGAGACCGAGCTCGAAGTCGTCGAAGGCATGCAGTTCGACCGCGGCTACATCTCGCCGTACTTCGTGACCAACTCCGAGAAGATGATCGCGGACCTCGAGGATCCCTACATCCTCATCCACGAGAAGAAGCTCTCCAACCTGCAGGCGATGCTGCCGGTTCTCGAGGCGGTCGTTCAGTCGGGCAAGCCGCTGGTGATCATCGCCGAGGACGTCGAGGGCGAGGCGCTGGCCACCCTGGTGGTCAACAAGCTGCGCGGCGGCCTGAAGGTCGCGGCCGTGAAGGCGCCGGGCTTCGGCGATCGTCGCAAGGCGATGCTGCAGGACATCGCGGTCCTGACGGGCGGCACGGTGATTTCCGAGGACGTGGGCATCAAGCTCGAGAGCGTCACCCCGGAGATGCTCGGCCGCGCCAAGAAGATCTCCATCACCAAGGACGAGACCACGGTCGTCGACGGTGCGGGCGAGAAGTCCGACATCGAAGCCCGCGTGTCGCAGATCAAGGCGCAGATCGAGGAGACCACCTCGGACTACGACCGTGAGAAGCTGCAGGAGCGTCTGGCCAAGCTCGCCGGTGGCGTTGCCGTCATCCGCGTCGGCGGTGCGACCGAGGTCGAGGTGAAGGAGCGCAAGGACCGCGTCGACGACGCGCTCAACGCGACCCGCGCTGCCGTCGAAGAAGGCATCGTCCCCGGTGGCGGCGTCGCTCTCCTGCGCTGCAAGGCCGCGATCTCCAAGCTGAAGTCCGACAACGCCGACGTTCAGGCGGGTATCTCGATCGTGGTCCGGGCCCTCGAGGCGCCGATCCGTCAGATCGCCCAGAACGCCGGTGCCGAAGGCTCCATCGTGGTCGGCAAGATCCTTGAGGACTCCAACCCGGATCTCGGCTTCGACGCCCAGACGGAAGAGTTCGTCAACATGATCGAGAAGGGCATCATCGACCCGACCAAGGTCGTGCGCACCGCCCTTCAGGACGCCGCCTCGATCGCCTCGCTGCTCATCACCACCGAGGCGATGGTCGCGGAGCTTCCGAAGAAGGAAGCCGCCCCGGCGATGCCCGGCGGTGACATGGGCGGCATGGGCGGCATGGGCTTCTGATCTCCCAAGCGACGGCCGAGATCGGCGGACCCTTCGGGGTTCGCCGATCCGACGACGCCCACTTCGGGGCCGGCGGCAACGCCGGCCCCTTTTCTTTGTCCGCGCTTGCCCGATCCGCCCTCCGGCGCGCGAGCCACTTTCACCGTGAGCCGACGCGCGCCCCGGGTTAGGGTGCGCGCCGAAAGAATCGCCGCCCGCGCGGCATGAAGGGACGCACACGTCGCGCCAGCGACATCGATGGCAAGCGAGGGAGCCAACGTTGGACATCATCGACAAGGTCAGCACCGACGCCAATTCGGTCATCGAGCCGATCCTTGCCTGGCTGACGCTCCAGGGCCTTTCCGTCATCTACGCGCTGGTGATCCTGGTCGTCGGCTGGCGCGTGGCGAAAGTCGTCCGCCGCCTCGTCAGGCAGATGCTGGAGCGGACGCGGCGCGTCGACCCGACGGTGCACGCCTTCCTGTCGAGCCTCGCCTACTATTTCGTGCTGGCGTTCGTGGGCATCGCCGTCCTGCAGCTGTTCGGCTTCCAGACGACCAGCCTCATCGCCGTGCTCGGCGCCACGTCGCTGGCGATCGGCCTTGCCCTGCAGGGAACGCTGTCGAACCTGGCGGCCGGCGTGATGATCCTGATGTTCCGCCCGTTCAAGCAGGGCGATTACGTGACGGTGGCCGGACAGTCCGGAACGGTGAAGGAGATCACCCTCTTCACCACCGAGCTCGCCACCCCCGAGAACGTGCAGATCATCGTGCCCAACGGCAGCGCCTGGGGCACCACCGTCACCAACTACTCCGTCTACCAGACCCGGCGGCTGGAGGTGTCGGTGGGCATCTCCTACGAGGATTCGGTCGACGAAGGCCTCGCCACGCTGATGCAGATCGCGAGCAGCGATCCGCGCGTTCTCTCCGAGCCGGCGCCGTTCGTCTACGTGTCCGAGCTCGGCGACAGCGCCGTCACGCTGTCGCTGCGCGTCTGGTGCGCGGCCGGCGATCTCTGGGCGCTGAAGACCGACTTCACCCGCCGCCTGAAGGTCGACGTCGAGGCCGCGGGCCTCTCCATCCCCTACCCGCACACGACCTTCGTTCCGGCGGCAGGCGGCGGCGCCGCCACGCCGCCCCTGATCGTCCCGTCGGACGCCGGCCGCCCCGGCAGCCCATGAGCACCGTCGACGTCGTCGTTGTCGGATCCGGGGTCGGCGGGCTGATGGCCGGCGCGTTGCTGGCCAGGCGCGGCTACTCGGTCGCCCTGCTGGAGCGCTCGGACCACTTCGGCGGCGCCGCCGCGACCCACCGCCGCGCCGACCTGACCCTCACCCAGCCAACCGGGGACGGCGCGCCCGGCGGCGACCCGACCCAGCGCCATCTGGCCGAACTCGGGATCCTCGACGATCTGCCGCTGGTCCATGTGCCGCACCTTTACGAGGTGCGCGGCGGTCCGGTCGGCGATCCGTTCCGGCTGCCGTTCGGCTTCGAGGCCGCCAAGGCGGCCATGGCGGAGCGCTTCCCGGACGCCGCCCGCGGCGCGACCCGCGTTCTCGACGACATCGGCCGGGTGGCACGCGCCATGCGCACCGCCGCCACGCCCGGGGGCACCGCCGGCATGATCGCCCATGCCCCGCGCATGGCCCGCGACGTCTGGCCGATCGTCTCCGGCTGGAACCGCTCGCTCGGGGATGTGCTCGACCGTGCGCTGGACGGCCACGAGGGCGCGAAGGTCGCACTCGCCGCGAACCTTCTGTCCTACGACGACAATGCCGCCGATCTCTGGTGGCCCGCCTTCGCCGTCGCCCAGTCCGACCGGATCGCCCATGGCGAGGCGAGCCTGCGCGGCGGCGCGCAGAGCCTCGCCGACCGCCTCGTCGAGGTGATCCGCCAGAACGGCGGCACAGCTTACTCCGGGCGACAGGTCACGGAGATCCTCCTCGGCGCCGACGGATCCGTGCGCGGCGTCAGGCACCAGGGCGCCGATGGCGGCGGTGTCGAGGAGATCCGGGCGGATGTGGTGCTCGCCAACGCCGCGCCGACGGTGGTGACCGGCATGCTGCCCCCGGACGCACGCACCGGTTTCGTCGACGCCTTCCGGGGCAAGGCCCTGTCCATCTCGCTGTTCGCCGCCCATTTCGGTCTGGCGCGCAAGCCATCCGAGGTCGGCGTCGGGTCGCATTCGACCATCCTGGTGCCGGAGTGGATGGAGCGGCTGGGGCAGGTCGCCGAGTGCGCGGCCCTCATGGCCGACATGCCGGGGACCGCCCTCCCCCTGCTCGACGTGGTCGATCATGCGTCGATCGAGAGCGGCCCGAGCGAGCCGCCGTACCTGGTGACCATCGTCGGCGTCGACCGGGTGGCGAACTGGGACGGCCTCGATCCCGCCGCGGCCGACGATCGGCGCGACGCCTGGATGTCGGCGATCGAGGCGGAGCTGGAACGGCAGTTCCCCGGCTTTGCGGCGGCCATCACGTCCCGCATGCTGGCGACGGCATCCACCCACGCCCGCGCGCTGAACGCGCCGGGCGGCGCCGTCTACGGGTTCGCGCCGTCGCCGCCGCAGACGCCGATCTGGAAGGGCTATCCGCGCTCCTGCGACACGCCGGTGCCGGGCCTGCTGCTGGCATCCGCCTATGCCGGGGCCGGCGGGATCGTCGGCGCGCTCGCGGCCGGCGGTCAGGCGGCGGAGCGGGTGACGCGCGCGCGGCCGCAGGACTGAAGCCCGTCCCGTCCGCGGCAGTGCGACTCTCAGCCCTCGCGAACAGGTTCTATGTCGCGCCGCTGCCGGCGTAGGCCATCTGCTCGTCGCGGCGCCGGCGGACTTCCTTGCGCTTCATCGACAGCGACGCCCCGATCACGCCGATGGTGACGATCCCGATGAGGAGCGTGCATACGGCGTTGATCTCCGGCGACACGCCCAGCCGGACCGCGCTGTAGATCTTGATGGGCAGCGTGGTGGCGCCGGGGCCGGTGGTGAACGACGCGATGACCAGATCGTCGAGCGACAGCGTGAAGGCGAGCATCCAGCCGGCGGCGACGGCGGGGGCGATGATCGGCAGGGTGACGGCGAAGAACGCCTTCGCCGGCGTGGCACCGAGGTCGAGGGCCGCCTCCTCCAGCGATCGGTCGAACGAGATCAGCCGCGACTGCACGACGACGGCCACGTAGCACATGGAGAACGTGATGTGCGCCATGGTGATCGTCCAGAAGCCGCGCGAGAAGCCGACGGCGACGAACAGCAGCAGCAGCGACAGGCCGGTGATCACGTCCGGCATCACCAGCGGCGCGTAGACCATTCCGGAAAACAGCGTGCGACCGCGAAACATGCCGCACCGGATGAGCGCGAGCGCGGCCATCGTGCCGAGCACCGTGGCGACGGTGGCCGACAGCAGGCCGACCCGCAGCGTCACCCAGGCGGCCGACAGAAGCTGCTCGTTTTGCAGCAGCGCGAAATACCACTTGGTCGACCAGCCCTCCCAGATCGCGACGTTACGGCCCGCATTGAAGGAGTAGATCACCAGGAGCACGATCGGCAGGTACAGGAAGGCGAAGCCCAGCACGATCGACGTGATGTTGAACCAGCTCGGGCCGCGTCTCATCGATCGCTCTCCTGCAGGCGCGCCTGATGGTGCTGGAAGTACATGATGGGCACCACCAGGATGAGGAGCAGGACCACCGCAATCGCCGACGACAGGGGCCAGTCGCGGTTGTTGAAGAACTCCGTCCACAGCGTGCGCCCGATCATCAGCGTTTCGGACCCGCCGAGAAGATCGGGGATGACGAACTCGCCAACCGCCGGGATGAACACCAGGAAGCAGCCGGCAATCACGCCCGGGATCGCGAGCGGAACGGTGATCTGCCAGAACGCCTTCCAGGGCGGACAGCCGAGGTCACTGGCGGCTTCCAGAAGCGTCTCGTCGAGCTTCTCCAGCGTCGCGTAGAGCGGCAGCACCATGAACGGCAGGTACGAGTAGACGATGCCGATGTAGACGGCCGTGTTGGTCGACAGGATGACCAGCGGGTTGGCCGGGTCGAGGATGCCGAGCCAGATCAGGAACTGGTTGAGAAGCCCCTCCCGGCTGAGGATCCCGATCCACGCGTAGACCCGGATCAGGAAGCTCGTCCAGAACGGCAGGATCACCAGCATGACCAGCAGCGGCCGCCACTCCCGCGGTGCGCGCGCCATGCCGTAGGCCAGGGGAAAGCCGATGAGCAGCGTGATCACCGTCGCCACGAAGGCGATCTTCAGGCTGGAGAGATAGGACAGGTAGTAGAGGGAATCGGTGGCCAGGAAGCCGTAGTTCTGGAGCGTGAACTCCCTGAGCTTGGCGAGATTTCCGGCGATCCCGTCGGCGACGTCGAACACCGGCGTGTAGGGCGGGATGGCGATCGTGATGTCGGAGAAGGAGATCTTGAAGACGATGGCGAACGGCAGCAGGAACAGCAGCAGCAGCCACAGATAAGGCACGCCGATCAGCGTCAGCCGCCCGAAACCGGGGCGAAAGCCACGGCGTTTCGATGGCGCGACTTCCCGCCCGCCCGGCATCGGCTCGCCGGTCAGTTCGCTGATCCGAAGCGCTTCCTCGTTCGCCATCGCCTGCCGCCCCTCCCCGGCGTGTGACACGCCGGCATCAAGTCTCACCGCCGATCATCCCGCCCCGGCCCTTTCCGCCGCGGGATCGCGACCGGAGCTACTGCGTCAGCACCACCCCCGCGCTGTTCTCCCAGGTAAGCCACACGCGGTCGTCCCAGGAGATCGGC
Organism: Amorphus suaedae; assembly: GCF_053629675.1. Lineage (NCBI taxonomy): Bacteria > Pseudomonadati > Pseudomonadota > Alphaproteobacteria > Hyphomicrobiales > Amorphaceae > Amorphus > Amorphus suaedae. The sequence continues at coordinate 1,589,927 of NZ_JBRJIT010000001.1, forward strand.
CGCTCCACCAGGCGCGTCGTGTTGGCGGTCGTCGCGCGCATCACCGTGCCGTCGTCCAGCTTCACGTGATAGATCGAGACATCGCCGAGGTAGGCGATGTCCCAGATCTCGCCGTTGACGGCGTTGACCGCGGTTTGCGCGGGCGGATCGAGCGACACCCGAAGCTTCTCCGGGCGGATCGCGTACCACGCCGTTTCCGGATCGCCTTCGACGGGCTGGTCGGTCTCGATGACGAGACCGGTCTTCGGCGACACCAGCCGTGTCACGCCGCCGGCACCCCGCTCGATACGCCCCTCAAGAATGTTGATGTCGCCGATGAAGTCCGCGACGTAGCGGGATGCCGGCTGCTCGTAGATCTCGGCCGGCGTCGCGACCTGGCGGATCACCCCCTGGTCCATCACCGCGATCCGGTCGGCAACCGTCATCGCCTCTTCCTGGTCGTGGGTGACGATCAGGAACGTCATCCCCAGATCGACCTGCAGGTCGGTGAGCTCGAACTGGGTCGCTTCCCGCAGCTTCTTGTCGAGCGCGCCGAGCGGCTCGTCGAGCAGCAGCACACGCGGCTTCTTGGCGATGGAACGGGCCAGCGCGACGCGCTGGCGCTGGCCGCCGGACAACTGGTGGGGCTTGCGCTTGGCGAACTGGTCGAGGCGGACCAGCTTCAGCATCTCCGCCACCCGGTCGGCGATCTCGCTCTTCGCCATCCCCTCCTGCTTGAGCCCGAACCCGACGTTCTTCTCCACGCTCATGTGCGGGAAAAGCGCGTAGCTCTGGAACATCATGTTGACGGGCCGGCGGTAGGGCGGGACGCCCTTCAGGCTCTTGCCGTCGAGGATCACGTCGCCCTCGGAGGGCTCCTCGAACCCGGCGAGCATCCGCATCAGCGTGGTCTTGCCGCATCCCGACGGGCCGAGCAGCGCGTGGAATTCGCGCTCGTAGATCGGCAGGTCGACCCGGTCGATGGCAGTGAAGTTTCCGAAGCGCTTCGACACGCGGTCGAAATGGATGAGAGGCTTGGTATCCGGATCATCCCACGGAGCGAAGGATCGCCGGATCGGACCGAGAGCCTGCTTGGCCATGTTGACGCGCACCTGCCTGATGAGCCCGCGTCGCGCGGCCCCTGCCGGGATGCCGTCGCCGATCGCTCTCAAGGTCGGAAGGAACGGGATCCGCCGATAGCGGTACCCTCGCCCCGCGAAAGCGAAGCGGCGGCCCGGAGGCCGCCGCTCGATCGATCAGATGCCGGACTTCACGGTGGTCCAGGTCCGGGTCAGCAGCCGCTGATCGCGCGGATTGAAGACCTTCACCGTGTAGAGGCGCTCCAGCACATCCTTGGGCGGATAGATCTGCGGATCGTCGAGGATTTCCTTGTCGACGAACTGCTGCGACGCCTCGTTGCCGTTGGCGTAGTAGATGTAGTTGGTGGCCTTGGCGATTTCCTCGGGCTTCATCATGAAGTTGATGAAGGCCATGGCCGCTTCCGGATGCGGGGCGTCCTTAGGAACGGCCATCTGGTCGAACCACATCAAGGCGCCTTCCTTGGGGATCGAATAGGCGATGGTCACGCCGTTGTTGGCCTCCGCGGCGCGGTCGCGGGCCTGGAAGACGTCACCCGACCAGCCGACGGCCACGCAGATGTCGCCGTTCGCCAGTCCGTTGATGTATTCCGAGGAGTGGAATTTCTGCACGAAGGGCCGGATCTTCTTGAGAAGGTCGGACGCCTTGGCGAAATCGTCGGCGCTGCGCGCGTTCGGGTCGAGGCCGAGATAGTTCAGCGCCGCCGGGATGATCTCCTCCGGCGCGTCCAGCATGGTGATGCCGCAGTCCTTCAGCTTCTCGGCATTGGCGGGATCGAACACCAGGTCCCAGGAATTGACCGGAGCATCCTCGCCGAGCCGCTCCTTCACCTTGTCGACGTTGTAGCCGATGCCGGTCGTGCCCCACATGTAGTTGATGGAGTACGTGTTGTCCGGGTCGTAGATGGCGGTCCGCTTTTCGATCACCGGCCACATGTTCTTGATGTTCGGCAGCTTCGACTTGTCCAGTTCCTTGAACACCCCGGCCTGGATCTGGCGGGCCAGGAACGATGCGGTGGGCACCACCACGTCGTAGCCGGTCGAGCCGGACAGCAGCTTCGTCTCCAGGATCTCGTTGGAATCGAACACGTCGTAATTGACGGTGATCCCGGTCTCTTTCTGGAAGTCCGCCAGGATCGACTCGTCGATGTAGTCCGACCAGTTGTAGACGTTGACGACCTTGTCCTGAGCCACCGCCGGACCGACGAGGATCATCGTCGCCGCGATCAGACCGCCTGCGAGTTGTGCGCGCATTGAAGTCGCCCCTCCGCTGTTGACGTCGTATCCACCGAAGATGTTTCCCCGGCCCCTACCCTTCCCGCAACGGTAAGCAAGGTATCGGCACCTCTCAACCGTTTTTCCGCGATCGTCTGCCCATAGTGAGGGCGGCCGCGACCCGCGGAAAGGGCAGAGTGCTTTTCGCGCGGGCAGCCCCACGGAACGTCGCGGTCAGAGATAAGTCGAGCGCTCGAGCGGCGAGATCTCGGATCGGAACGCCGCGATCTCGGCCTCCTTGATGGCCGCGAACATCGCCCGGTATTCCACCCCGAAGGTCCGGCGGATGAAGTCGGAATTGCGGAACAGGCGCAGCGCCTCGTCCATCTGGTCCGGCAGGCTGGGCGCGGGCGCCTCGTAGGCGTTGCGGTCGGTGGGCGGCGGCGGCGTGCGCGCGCCCTCGATCCCGTCGAGCATGCCGGCCAGGATCGCCGCCAGCACGAGATAGGGATTGGCGTCCGCCCCGGCGATCCGGTGCTCGATGCGCATCGCCGAGCCCTCGCCCGCCGGAATGCGCACCGCGACCGAACGGTTGTTGTGGCCCCAGGCGACCCGGGTCGGCGCGTAGGAGCCCGGCAATAGCCGCCGGTAGCCGTTCCAGGTCGGCACGAAGACCAGCATCGCCGCCGACATGGTGTCGAGCAGGCCCGCCACCGCGGATTCCAGGGTCTTCTGCCCCTTCACCGGGTCTGCGAAGACGTTGTTGCCGTCGTTGTCCAGCATGCTGACGTGCAGGTGCATGCCGTTGCCGGCCCACGGCATGAACGGCTTCGCCATGAAGGTCGCGCGCAGCGAATGGCGCCGCGCCGTTTCCTGGACGAGCCGCTTGAGCAGCAGCGCGTCGTCGGCGGCGGCGAGGCCGTCGACCCGATGCTTCAGGTTGATCTCGAACTGGCCGGGCGCGGCCTCGGAGATGATCGTGTCGATGGGCAGGCCCTGGGCCTTCGCCCCCGCCCGGATCTCGGCGAAGAGACCCGCATAGGCCGACAGGTCCGACAGGGCATACATGTTCTGCCGGTCGGGCCCGGTTCCATAGGAGAGCACCGGCCGGAAGGCGTCGGCGGCGGTCTCGCCGGCCGCGGCCGTCATCAGATAGAATTCCAGCTCGAACGCCACGCACGGCCGCAGCCCCACCGCGTGGGCGCGCGCCATGGTGGCCTGCAGCGCGTGGCGCGGGTCGCCGTGGAACGGCTGGCCGGATTCCGTCGTCATGGTGAGGATCGCCTGGGCCGTCGGCACGTCGGCCCACGGCACCGGCCGCAACGATCCGGGGACGGCCATGCAGAAGCCGTCCCGGTCGCCGGTGTCGACATGCAGCCCCGTCTCCATGACCTCGCGGCCCCAGACGTCGAGCCCGTACATCGACAGCGGGAACGCCACGCCCGACGTGAACGCCTTCTCGATGCTGCCCGCCGGCGCCCACTTGCCGCGCATCACGGCGTTGGTGTCGGTGATCAGGAACTCGACGGCTTCCGTCTCCGGATGCACGGCAAGATAGCGCTCCACCTCGTCGAGGGGGGAGGCGATGGAGTCCACCGGATTCTGAGAGGTCATTGCCCGAGCGCGGTCTTGAGGTCGTCGCCCCGGTGGACCGGATGTCGGACCGGCAGCGATCGGTGTTTCAGCAGCCCGCGCCGATCACTGCAAGAGGTTTCGCAGGAACGGCACGCGGTCTCGTCGCGGGCGGGCCGGCCTCGGCACCGTCGACCGGGTCTCCGGCCGCCGGCGCGGCGCTCTCGCTCCTGCGTCGGACAACGAAGATCGGCCCTCCCACAGGTTGACCTAGGCAGTGTCCGGTCTGGTCTCTATGATGTCAAACACTGGCTCTGGGGCCTGCAACCGGCCGCCCCGGCCGGGTTCGTGACCCCGCGCGACACACGCGCGGGGAGTCCACGCCGCCATCAATGAGGATGCCGATCGGTGCGAAAGCGCCGCAGGCACACGTGTGAATATGAGCGCCGAAGACCGCCCCGAGACCGAGCAGGAAACCGCCAGAGGCGTGTCCTCCCATGAAGAGGCCGTCCGCTGGCTGAAGGAACGCCGGATCCAGGACGTCGAGTGCATCGTGCCGGACCAGGCCGGCGTCGCCCGCGGCAAACTGATGCCGATGGAGAAGTTCGCCGCCGGTCCCTCGCTGACCATGCCGACCTCGATCTTCACCCAGACGATCACCGGCGACTATCCGGAGGACGACGATCAGTTCAAGCACGACCCCAGCGATTCGGACCTGATCTTCGACCCCGACTACTCGACGCTGTGCGTCGTGCCGTGGGCGAGCGACCCGGCCGCCCAGCTGATCCATGACGCGCGCTACCGCGACGGACGCCCCGTCGAGCATGCGCCGCGCCAGGTGCTCCGCCGCATCGTCGACCTCTACCGCCTGCGCGGCCTCAAGCCGGTGGTGGCGCCGGAAATCGAGTTCTATCTCGTCAAGCCGAACACGGACCCGGACTACCCGCTCGAGCCGCCGATCGGGCGCTCCGGCCGGCCGGAGATCGGGCGCCAGTCGTTCTCGATCGCCGCGGTGAACGAGTTCGAGGACGTGTTCGACGACATCTACGCCTACGCCGAGGCGCAGGGGCTGGAGATCGACACGCTGATCCACGAGGAAGGCGCCGCGCAGATGGAGATCAATCTTCTCCACGGCGACCCGATCGACCTCGCCGACCAGGTGTTCCTGTTCAAGCGCACCATCCGCGAGGCGGCGCTGCGCCACAACATGTACGCGACGTTCATGGCCAAGCCGATGACCAACGAGCCCGGCTCGGCCATGCACATCCACCATTCGGTCGTCGACATCGAAACCGGCAAGAACATCTTCTCCACCAAGGACGGCACGCCGAGCCGCGAGTTCTTCTCCTTCATCGCCGGCCAGCAGAAATACCTGCCCAACGTGATGGCGATCCTGGCGCCCTACGTGAACTCCTACCGGCGCCTGGAGCGCTGGACCACGGCGCCGATCAACGTCTACTGGGGCTACGACAACCGCACGGTGGGGCTGCGCGTGCCGCACTCCTCGCCCGAGGCGCGGCGGGTGGAAAACCGGGTGCCGTCGTCGGACGCCAACCCCTACCTCGCCATCGCGGCATCGCTGGCGTGCGGCTATCTCGGCATCGACGAGGAGCTGTCGCCGGACGAGCCGATCGACGGATCGGCCCGCGAACTGCCCTACGGCCTGCCCCGCGGCCTGCTGGAGGCGGTGGCGCTGTTCGAGGAATCCGAAGAGCTGGTGGAGATCTTCGGCAAGAGCTTCGTCCACACCTATCGCGCCATCAAGCAGGCCGAATACGAGACCTTCATGCGCGTGATTTCACCCTGGGAACGGGAGTATCTCCTCCTCAATGTCTGACGCGACCCTGTCCAACGATCCGCAGTCGACGCCCGAACTCCGGCGCCGCGATGCCGCCCATCACATCCACCCGTTCACCGACACCGGGGCGCTGAACGCCGAGGGATCGCGCGTGATCGTCGGCGGCGAAGGGATCTGGATCACCGATTCCGACGGCAACCGGCTCCTCGACGGAATGTCGGGGCTCTGGTGCATGCAGATCGGCCATGGCCGGCACGAGATCGCCGACGCCGTGCACCGGCAGATGTCGGAGCTGAGCTACTACAACACCTTCTTCAAGACGACCCACAAGCCGGCGATCGAGCTCGCCGAGCGGCTGGCGCGGCTGGCGCCGGCGCATCTCAACCACGTCTTCTTCACTGGCTCGGGCTCGGAATCCAACGACACCGTCATCCGCATGGTCCACACCTACTGGGACCTGAAGGGCAAGCCCGGCAAGAAGACGATCATCTCGCGCAGGAACGCCTATCACGGCTCCACCATCGGCGGCGCCAGCCTCGGCGGCATGAGCGCGATGCACGGCCAGGGCGGCATGCCGATCCCCGGGATCGTCCACATCGCCCAGCCCTACTGGTTCGGCGAAGGCGGCGACCAGGATCCGGACGCCTTCGGCCGCTGGGCGGCGCAGGAACTCGCCCGCGAGATCGAGGCCCAGGGCGCCGACACCATCGGGGCATTCATCGCCGAGCCGATCCAGGGCGCCGGTGGCGTGATCATCCCGCCCGACAGCTACTGGCCCGAGATCAAGAAGGTGCTCGCCGCCAACGACATCCTGTTCGTCGCCGACGAGGTGATCACCGGCTTCGGGCGGCTCGGGCGCTGGTTCGGCTCGGAGTACTACGACCTCCAGCCGGACCTGATGCCGATCGCCAAGGGCCTGTCGTCGGGCTACCTGCCGATCGGCGGCGTCCTGGTCTCCGACCGGGTGGCCGACACGTTCATCGCCGAAGGCGGCGAGTTCTATCACGGCTTCACCTACTCCGGGCATCCGGCCTGCTGCGCCGCGGCGCTCGAGAACCTCCGGATCATCGAGGAAGAGGGCGTCATCGAGCACGCCGCCGAGGTCGCGCCCTATCTCCAGGAGCAGTGGACCGCGCTCGGCGATCACCCGCTGGTCGGCGAGGCGCGCATGGTCGGGCTGATGGGCGCCATCGAGCTGGTGCCCGCCAAGCCGAGCCGCACCGCGCGCTTCGACAACGAAGGCACCGTCGGCACGCTGTGCCGCGACACCTCGCTGAAGAACGGGCTGGTGATGCGCGCCGTTCGCGACTCCATGATCATCTCGCCGCCGCTCGTGATCACCCGCGACGAGATCGACCAGCTGGTCGCCAGGGCCCGCCAGACGCTCGATGACACGGCCGATATCCTGACGCGCGACGGCCGCATGGCGTCATGAGCGTCGCGGACGACGGATCAGCGCCGCACACCGGCGACATCCCGTCCATTCCGCGCACGCTCTACGCGTCCACCGTTCCGCAACGCTTCCACGCGCCGATCGGCGGCACGTCGCGCGCCGACGTGTGCGTCGTCGGGGGCGGCTTCACCGGCCTGTCCACGGCCCTGCATCTGGCGGAGGCCGGCCGCTCGGTCATCCTGCTGGAGTCCCAGCGGATCGGCTGGGGCGCGTCGGGCCGCAACGGCGGCCAGGTGCATTCCGGCCAGCGCCGCGACCAGATCTGGCTGGAGAAGACCGTCGGCAGGGACGACGCCGCGAAACTCTGGGACCTGGCCGAAGCGGCCAAGGACCTCGTGCGGGCGCGGATCGATCGGCACCAGATCCCCTGCGAATGGACCGACGGCCTGATCAGCGCCGCCCACACCGACGAGGCGCTGGACGACGAGCGCCGGATCGTCGACCACATGGCCTCCACCTACGGCGTCACCGCCCTGTCGATGCTCGACCGTCAGGAGATCGAGGCGGCAGTGGGCACGCGCCGGTTCGTGGGCGGCTATCGCGACGCCTGCGCCGGGCATCTCAACCCGCTTGCCCTGGCCGCGGGCCTCGCAGCCGCGGCGGCCAACGCCGGCGCGCGGATTCACGAAGGGTCGGAGGTCGTCGGCATCGAGGCCTGCAGCAACGGCCGCCGTCTCGTCAAGACCTGCGGCGGAACCGTCGACGCCGATGAGGTGGTGCTAGCCGGCAACGGCTACCTGAAAGACATCGCCCTCGCCGTCGAGGCGCGCGTGTTGCCGATCAACAACTACGTCGTCGCGACGGCGCCGCTCAGCGAGGAGCGCCTCGCGCGCCTGATCCCCGGCCGCGAGTGCGTCGCCGACACGCGCTTCGTGGTCCGCTACTGGCGCCCCACGCAGGACGGGCGGCTCGTGTTCGGCGGGGGCGAAAGCTACACCCGCCACCTCCGCGACGACGTCGCCGGCCTCGTCCGCCCCTACCTTGCCGAGGTCTATCCGGACCTTGCCGACGTGCCGATCGACTATGCCTGGGGCGGGACGCTCGCGGTCACCCGCCACCGCATGCCGTTCGTCCGACGGGTGGCCCCGGGGCTCTACGCCGGATGCGGATATTCCGGACAGGGCGTGGCAACCGCGACGTTTGCGGGCAAGATACTCGCCGACGCCATCAACGGCGACACCGGCACGCTCGACGTCTTCGCCCGCCTGCCCGTCCCGACCTTTCCGGGCGGCACGCTTTTGAGGACACCGCTGCTCGTGCTGGCAATGACATGGTTCGCCATGCGCGACCGCATGTAGGTTCGCGCAACGGCCGGCCGGGAGGGGGAACGGCATGTTCAAGGACCAGCCAAAGGCGCTTTACGTCCTGGCGCTCACCGAGCTGTGGGAGCGGTTCGGCTACTACACGCTGACGACCGTCTTCACGCTCTACCTCATCGACGTCCTGAAGATGCAGGACGCCCAGGCCTATCTCCTGTTCGGCGCGTTCACGGCCTTTGCCTACCTCATGCCCGTCATCGGCGGCGTGATCGCCGACCGCATTCTCGGCCACGGCCGCGCCATCATTCTCGGCGCCGCCATGATGTCGGCCGGCTACCTGATCCTGGCGCTGAGTTCGACGGCGACGATGTATCTCGCCCTCGGAATCCTCGTCGTCGGCAACGGTCTGTTCAAGGCGAACGTGTCCGCCCTCCTCGGACATTTCTTCGAGGATCAGGACACGCGGCGCGCGTCCGCGTTCACGATCTTCTACATGGGCATCAACATCGGCTCGCTCGCCGCCACGCTGGTGGCCGGCATCCTGGCGATCCAGTTCGGCTACTGGGTCGCCTTTGCCGCCGCCGGGTGCGGCAAGCTCCTGTCGCTGCTGACGTTTCTCTACGGGCGGCGCTATCTCGAAGATCACCACCACCCGCCCGCCCATGCGGCAGGAACGGTGCGCGAAAGCGGTCTCGTGGCGGTGGCGCTCCTCGGCCTCGTGCTGATCTCGATCTACCTAATCTCCCGGCCCTCCGAGGCCGGCATCTTCCTGGCCGTGGTGGAGAGCGCGGCGATCGCGATCTATGTCGTCATGGTGTTTCGCGAACCGGCCGAGCTGCGCAACAAGCTGATCGCCCATCTCGTGCTCGTCCTCTTCGCCGTCGCGTTCTGGGCCGTCTACCAGCAGGACGTGACCTCGGTGATGGTCTTCACCCAGCGCGACCTCGACCTCAACGTCTTCGGCTGGCAGTCGCCGCCGGAGGAGTTCGCCTCCCTCAATCCCTTCTTCATCCTGGCGCTGTCGCCGTTCCTCGCCTTCCTGTGGCCGGCGATCGAGCGGCGCGGCGTCCGCTTCGACGACGTCGTGAAGTTCGCCTTCGGCCTCGCCTTCCTGGGCGCCGCCTACTGGGTCCTCACGGCCGGCATCTTCGAGACGCCGGACGGCGCCAAGACGACGGCGTTCTGGGTGGTCCTGTTCTTCCTGCTTCTGTCGATCGGCGAACTGCTGCTGTCGCCCGTCGGGCTGGCGCTGACGACCGAGCTGGCGCCGCGCCACCTCGCCGGCTTCGCGATGGGCATCTGGCTGATGGCGACATCGGGGGCAAACTACATCGCCGGCCTGCTCGGCGGCCTCGCGTCGGTCCCAGACGGCACCACGCCCGCCGGCGAAGCGGCGATCTATTCCCACGCCTTCTTCCTCTACGGGGCGATCTGCGTCGCCGCGGCGGCCCTGCTGCTGCTCCTGCTGCCGCTGATGCGGCGGGCGATCGGCTTCACCGGGCCGGAACGCGATCCCGGCTGACGCCCCGGCCGACCGGGATCCCCGCGATCAGGTGGTTGCCAGCGCCTTCGGCTCCGGCAGGGCGCGGGCGAGCTTGGTCACCCCCGAGGCGGCCGCGATGGTGCGATCGTTCACGAAGTTCTCGTGGTTCTTCTCGATGTCGGCGAGCCTGTAGAGATAGTTGACCATGATGCCGTGGGCCGACTCCAGCCCCTTGGGCGACAGGTCGCCGGCGAAGTTCACCCGCTCGAGACGGGCTCCGTTGCCGAGGTGGAAGCGGGCGACCGGATCGAGCACGCGGTTGCGCGCGTCGCGGGCACGAGTGAGGTACCAGGCGGCCAGCTGCGGCAGCACCTTGCCGAGTTCCTCGCGGGCCGTCTCGTCGCGCCACCACGCCTCGCCGTCGAGCCGGTCCAGCGCCGGGCGCATCTCCCGGGTGATCAGCGGCGATTCATCGAGGCTGCGCTCGCGATCGAGCCACTGCGCGAAATCGGGAACCGGCGACAGGGTGACGAATGTCTTCAGCTCGCGCAGTTCGCGCTGCAGGTCCTCGACGACCTGCTTGATGAGGAAGTTGCCGAACGAGATCCCCTGCAGGCCCTTCTGGCAGTTGGAGATCGAATAGAACACGGCCGTGTTTGCGCTCTGGGGCGGGATCATCGGCCGGTCCGTCTCCAGGATTGGGTGGATGGCCGCCGGGATCTCCGTGGTGAGCGCAACCTCCACGAAGATCAGCGGATCGTCGCCCAGCCGCGGATGGAAGAAGGCGTAGAGCCGGCGGTCCGGCAGATCGATCCGGCTGCGCAGCTCGTCCCAGTCGTGGATGGCGTGGACGGCCTCGTACTTGATAATCTTTTCCAGAACCGCCGCGGACGTCTGCCAGTCGATGCGCCGCAGGATCAGGAAGCCGCGGTTGAACCACGACTGGAACAGCGTCTTGAAGTCATCGTCGAGGGTCCAGAAGTCCGGGTGGTCCTTCAGGCGGGCGAGAAGGTCCACCCGCATGGAGACGAGATCGGCGGTTCCGCCCGGCGCGAAGTTCAGCCGCCGGAACAGCTCCAGCCGCCGCGGCTCGGCGCCGCGCTGGACGGCCTTGGCATTCCGCTCGCTCGGGTCGGCCAGGAACTGCGTGGCGGCCTCTTCGAGCGCCGCGCGGTCGGCCCCGTACTTCTCCACCAGCAGCCGGAAGAACGAGGTCTTCCCCGCATAGTCGAGCGCCCGGTAGCCGTCGAGAAGGTCGCGGGCGCGCACGACGCCGGAGGCTTCGCCCGGGACCGACAGCAGCAGGTCGGCCAGCTCGCCGAGCGCGCGGCCGCTGGTGCGCCGGGGCTGACGGCGCCAGTCGACGAGCGCGCGGCCGCGGTCGCTGATGATTTGCAGCAGATCGTTCAAGACGGAAGCCTGTGTCATGGGTTCGGATGATGCGGCAAGCGCGACGGGTTCTCAACGCCCCGCCGCGCTCCAGCAACGCGGGTCGATCGATCCTCGCGGACGCACGGCCTGTGCCACGCGCGTCCGGTTCGGTCAGGCGGCCGAGACCTCGGACGTGGCAATCGACAGCGCACCGGCCAGCCGATCGATCATCGCCTCCGTCGCCGGGTTCATCTCGCTGCGCGGCCCCGCGACGGCGGCGACGATGTCGAACGCCCGGCGGCGCTCGTCCGCATCCGACAGCAGCAGCGGCAGCGTGGACACCGCCCGATCGGGCTCGAAGTCGATGATCACCGTCTGATCGTGGATCACCCGGGCCCGCTCTTCCGCCGACATGGAGGCGAACGGCTCGGTCTGCAACAGGAGCGCGTTCGACCGCTCCAGCCGCGAACGGCGGACCGACCCTCGGGCATGGGCAAGCAGGATCATCATGCGGATCACCGCTTCCGCGAACCCGCCCCGATCGATCGCGCCGAGCGCCGTCTGCACCTGGGGAAGGTCGCGGAACGAGGCCACGGGCGTCCGCCCCGCCGCCTTCTGCGCCCGCTCGCCAAGCCGGTGCATCCACGGCGCGCCGAAGATGGCGTTGAAGGTCAGCTCGTAGCTCGCGTCGCGCAGGTCGCGGTAAAGATCCCAGTTTCGCTCCACCATGTCGGCGACGGCGTGTTCCAGCACCTTGAACGGATTGTCGGCGCCGACCGGGAGCCGGTAGGCGCGCGAGAGCTCGGCGAGCGGTTCGGCCGCCGCCATCGCCGGGTTGCGGTCCGACAGCAGCCGCCGGCGGCGGCGCAGCGGATGGGCCCGGAACATCGCCTCGGCGCTGGCCGGCGTCACCATCGCCTTCACGAGCGGCCGCGCCGTGATGTCGTAGGCTTCCTCGGCGAGCGTCGACAGGCGGGCGACGGTGGCGAACTCCGCCTCGTCCTCGCGACCGTCGTCGTGGGCGGCGACGTCGGCGATGGTGCGCGACTGGAATGCGACGGTGAACCTGGCCGTCGGCCCGTCGCCCTCCTTGTCGACGATCTGCATCTCGTAGAGGCCCGGCGCCAGCGCCTCGATCATCTCGATCGTCGAGGCGATCTGCGCGTGCTCGCGGCGCGCCACCTTGCCGGAGACGAAGATGCCGAGATGGCCGACGTCCTCGTGGATCATGTAGATGATCCGCTGGCCGCGCACGCGGATCTCCTGCTCGTCGTGGTAGAGATCGGAAATCCAGTTGAGCGCCTGTTCCGGCGGGGTGATGTTGTCGCCGCGCGAGGCGAACACCACGATCGGCTGGCGGATCCTTCTCAGATCGACCGTCTCACCCGTCACGAACGACGCCTCGCCGCGCTCCAGCTTGTTACCGATGAAGAGGTTGTCGAGGATCCAGAGGATCTCCGCCTCGTTCATGAAGAAGAAGCCCGACCACCAGCGCTCGAACTCCAGGAAGCGGGCGCGCTCGGTGTCGACCTGATCGTAGAGGTCGTAATATTTCCGCCACCAGGTCTTCGCCGGATTGAGCGATTCGAAGTTGAGGACGAGGTTGGCGCCGTCGAACTTGCCGTTGCCGAGATCCGAGAGGATCAGCGCCGGCAGCGCTCCGCCCTGCAGGCCGCCCATGTAGCGCATCGGGTTCACGCCGTTGCGGCCCGACCAGTAGGATAGCGGCGCGCCGTTCATCACGAGCGGCCCGGTGAGGTCCGGGTTGGAGGCGGCCAGGAGCATGCCGGCCCAGCCGCCCTGGCAGTTGCCGATGACCACTGGCTTCGGTGCGTCGGGATGCAGGATCGCGATCTGGCGCAGGAATTCCGCCTCGGCCTGGGTCACGTCGCCCAGCGTCTGCCCCGGCTCCGGATCCGGATGGAACACCACGAAGTAGACCGGGTGGCCGTTGGCGATGGCCACGCCGACCTGGCTGTCCGGCTTGAACCCGCCGATGCCGGCGCCATGCCCGGCGCGCGGATCGATGATGACGAACGGCCGCTTCGCGGCATCGATCTCGCCGCCTTCCGGCGGCAGGATCTTCAGGAGCGAGTAGTTGACCGGTCGCGGCAGCATGCGGCCGTCGACCACCGTCTCGTGCTCGAAGTAGAGCACCGGCGGCTGGCCGGCCGCTTCGTGCGCCAGGAAGATGTTGCCGCGCTCGCGCAGCGTGTCGAGGTAGAGGAACCAGCGCTGGACCGCGTCGATCCCGTAGGCGCCCGCATCGCTCGCCGCCGTCTGCGGCAGAAGGCGCGCGCCGACGCCGGCCAGCGCCTCCTGGTTCGCCTTCGCGGTGTCGGCCAGACGCGTCGCCAGCGCCGTCCCGTGCAGCGTCAGCAGCCGGGCCATCTGGCCCTGCCAGGCGACGTAGCCGGCGGTGGAGCGCTGGACCGCGTCCAGCCGCGCATTGACCCCGAACGAATCCGCTTCGCTGTCGAACAGCGACACGGGATTGAAAATCTGATCGAGCGTTGTCGGTGACATTGCACTGCCTCGTGGATGCGCGATAGGACGGCAACCGAGTGCGCACTGTGAGACCGGGCGGCAGCGCCGGTTTCCATCATCGCATTGCACTGCAGTAAACCGAGCCCGTGACGATCCTGTGTCCGGCGTTCGCTCCGCTTGAAAGAAGGCCGGCATGATCGCTCCCCCCAATGAACGCCGTGTCACCGTCACAGGATCCACGCGGATTCATGACGGTTTCGTCAGGTTGGACATGGTGCGCGTGCGCGTCGAGCATGACGGGCATGCCCCGGTCGAGTTCGAGCGTGCGGTGCACGATCACGGGCATGCCGTCGGGGTCCTGCCGGTGGATGCGGCGCGACGGACGGCGGTGGTCGTGCGCCAGTTGCGCGTGCCGGTCCTGATGACCGACGATCCGGATCCGTTCCTGATCGAAGCGTGCGCCGGCATCATCGACCCCGAGGACCGCGACCCGGAAACGGCCTGCCGCCGCGAGGGCGAGGAGGAGCTCGGCATCCGCGTGCGCGACATGCAGAGCATCGGCCGCGTCTATCTCTGCCCGGGCACCGTGACCGAGGCGATCACGCTCTATCTCGGCAGCTATACCGAGGCCGACCGGGTGTCGGACGGCGGCGGCATCGACGAGGACGAGGACATCGACGTGATCGAGATGCCGCTGGCCGAGCTCGACCGCGCGCTGGCTGACGGCGGCCTCCGCGACGCCAAGCTGATGATGCTCGTTCAGGCCCTCAAGCTGTCGAAGCCGGAGCTCTTCGCCGACTGATCCGGTAACGCTTACCTGCCGCAGCCCGCGGCCCGCCGCCCGCCAGTCGGGAGGGCGAAAATCCTGACTGCTGGGGCGGATCGGGCGTGACCGGATTGGTTGCGCGCGGTCGGGCCGGCAACCGGATTACTTTTCTTCGCCGGCGATTTCATTTGGAATTCCATGTCCCGCAATGTCGGCGCGGGAAGCGTATCTCTGACGGCAGTGTCACCTCGGTCCATCCGTCGATGGGCTGAACCGTCCGGGAGCCGCGCGAACCATGCTCGCCGCATCCGCATCCACCGACGACCGCAAGCTCGCGGTCTTTCCGGCCTTCCACCAGGTTGCCGGCCGCCGCGTCGTGATCGCCGGCGGTGGCGACGAAGCCGCGGCGAAGGTGCGCCTGCTGTCGGAGACGAGCGCCGCCCTCGTCGTCGTCGCGCCGTCGCTGTCGCCCGCAGCCAGGGCCGCGATCGCCCGCTCGGGCGCCGAGTGGGTCGCCCGCGACTTCGCCCCCGGCGATGTCGAAGGTGCCGCTTTGGCGTTCGCCGCGTCGGGCGAGGAAGCCCATGACCGCGCCGTCGTTGCGGCGGCGCGCGCGGCCGGTGTACCGGTCAATGCGGTCGACCGCCCCGAGATCTGCGATTTCTACGTCGGCGCGCTGGTCAACCGCGCGCCCGTTGCCGTCGCCATCACGTCCACGGGCACCGGTCCGGTGCTCGCCCGCCACATCCGCGCGAAGATCGAGGCGCTGCTGCCCCAGGAGACGGGCGCGCTCGCCCGCATCGCCGAGGGACTGCGCGGCAAGATCGCGTCGGTCTTCTCAGAGGGCGTCGACCGGCGCCGCTATTGGGAGCGCTTCTTCTCCGGCCGCGTCGCCGACGCCCTGCGCACCGACGGCGAACAGGCCGCCCGGCGGGTCGCCGATGCCCTCATCGGAGCCGGCCGCACCGGCAAGGGCTTCGTGACGCTGGTTGGCGCCGGCCCCGGGGCCGAGGACCTGCTGACCCTGCGCGCCCAGCGCGTCCTCCAGGAGGCCGACGTCATCGTGCACGACCAGCTCGTGCCCGACGCCGTGGTCGCCATGGGCCGCCGCGACGCCGAGCGGGTGCCGGTCGGCAAGGCGAAGGGCGCCCATTCGGTCACCCAGGAGCGGATCAACGAGATCCTCGTGGAACGCGCGGCGCGCGGCGAGCGCGTCGTCCGGCTGAAGAGCGGCGACCCGATGATCTTCGGCCGCGCCGGCGAGGAAATCGCGGCGCTGGAGGCGGCCGGCGTCGCCTACGAGATCGTGCCGGGCATCACGGCGGCGCTTGCCGCCGCCGCCTCCGCCAAGATCCCGCTCACCCTGCGCGGCGTCTCGTCGAGCGTGGTGTTCGCCACCGGCCACGACCAGACCGGTGCCGTTCTCCCGGACTGGGCGAACCTCGCCCTCTCCGGCGCGACCGTCGCCGTCTACATGGGCCGCACCGTCGCCGGCAAGATCGCCACCCGGCTGATGGCCGCCGGCCTCTCCGGAGCGACCCCGGTCGCCGTGGTCGAGAACGCCGCGCGGTCCGACGAAACGGTGCTCGTCGGCTCGCTCGACAGCCTGCCGCGGCTCGCCCGCCGCTCCGACATCGACGGCCCGGTCTTGATCGTCATCGGCGAGGCCGTCGCCCACGCCGGCACGATCCGCGCCGACCATCTCGACGCCGTTCCCGAACTCACCGCCGCCTGAGGACATCCGCGATGAAGATCGTCACCGCCAACCGCCTCGATGACGGCATCGTCGTCTTCCTCGGCCGCAGCCTGCGCTGGGCCGACCAGATCGACGAGGTGACCGTCTTCGACGACGATGCCGCCATCGACCATGCCCTCGCCCTTGCGGCGAAGGCCGTGGAGAACCGCGAGATCGTCGAGCCCTATGCCATCGACGTCCGCTGCGAGGACGGCCGCCTCGTTCCGGTCCGGCTGCGCGAAGTGATCCGCGCCAGGGGACCCACCGTCCGTCTCGATCTCGGCAAGCAGGCCGAACGCCCCACTCAGATCGACACCGCCGCCTGAGATTTTTCCGGGCGCACAGTCGAGGACCCAGTGCCATGTACCGCTACGACGAATTCGACCATGCCTTCGTGCGCTCGCGCACCGAGCAGTTCCGCGACCAGGTCCGGCGCCGCCTTTCCGGCGAACTGACCGAGGACGAGTTCAAGCCGCTCCGCCTGATGAACGGCGTCTACCTGCAGCTGCACGCCTACATGCTGCGGGTGGCGATCCCCTACGGGACGCTGTCGGGCGGCCAGATGCGGATGCTGGCCGAGATCGCCCGCGACTACGATCGCGGCTACGGCCACTTCACCACGCGCCAGAACATCCAGTTCAACTGGCCGAAGCTCGGCGACATCCCGGCGATCCTCGACCGGCTGGCCGAGGTGGAGATGCATGCCATCCAGACGTCCGGGAACTGCATTCGCAACGTGACGGCGGATCATTTCGCCGGCGCCGCCGCGGACGAGCATGCCGATCCGCGGCCCTATGCCGAGATCATCCGGCAGTGGTCGTCGCTGCATCCGGAGTTCACGTTCCTGCCGCGCAAGTTCAAGGTCGCCGTCTCCGGCGCCGAGCGCGACCGCGCCGCGATCCGGGTCCACGACATCGGCCTGCAGATCAAGCGCGACGACGCCGGCCGTCTCGGCTTCGAGGTGTGGGTCGGCGGCGGCCAGGGCCGCACTCCGATGATCGCCAAGAAGGTCCGCGATTTCGTCGCCGAGGAGGACCTGCTCGCCTATCTCGAGGCGGTGCTGCGCACCTACAACCGCTACGGACGCCGCGACAACAAGTACAAGGCCCGCATCAAGATCCTCGTCCACGAGACCGGGATCGAGGAGCTGAGCCGCGACATCGAGGAAGAGTTCTCGGCCATCCGTGGCGGCGCGCTGACGCTGCCCCAGGATGCCGTTGACGCGATCGAGGCCTATTTCGCGCCGCCCGCCTTCGACGTGACGGTTGCCGGCGAGGAGGAGCCCGCGACCGACGATCCGCTGTTCGCGGCCTGGCGGGAGACCAACGTCCATCCGCACAAGCAGGCCGGCTACGCGTCGGTCACCATCTCCCTGAAGCCCATCGGCGGCATCCCGGGCGATGCGACGGCGGAGCAGATGGAAGCCGTGGCCGACCTCGCCGCGCGCTACTCGTTCGACGAGATCCGCGTCAGCCACGAGCAGAACCTCGTGCTGCCCCACGTGGCGAAGCGCGACCTTCCGGCCGTGCATGCCGCGCTGATCGAGATCGGGCTCGCCGAGGCCAACGCGGGCCTCGTTACCGACATCATCGCCTGCCCGGGACTGGATTACTGCGCGCTCGCCAACGCCCGGTCGATCCCGGTGTCCCAGCGCCTCTCGGAGCGCTTCGGCGATGCCGCCCGCCAGCGCGACATCGGCCCGCTCTCCATCAAGATCTCGGGCTGCATCAACGCCTGTGGTCACCACCACGTGGGCCACATCGGCATCCTCGGCGTCGATCGGAAGGGTGAGGAACTCTACCAGATCACCCTGGGTGGCGCCCCCGGCGAGGACGCGGCGATCGGCGCGATCGTCGGCCGCGGCTTCTCCGAGGACGCCGTCATCGATGCGGTGGAGACCATCGTCGACACCTACCTGGCCCTCCGGACCGGCCCGGCAGAACCGTTCCTGTCGGCCTACCGCCGGCTGGGCGACCAGCCCTTCAAGGAGGCGCTCTATGGCCCCGCCCGAAACGCTGCCTGAGCAGGCGGCAGCCTCCGCGTCGGTGCTTCGGCTGCCGACCATCGAGCGCGCCGTGCGGCTGCAGCGGTCGCTCGCCACCGTCTCGTCGGTGCTGGTCGACAAGGTCGCCGGCAAGGCCGCGGTCGTCTCATCCTTCGGCGCGGAATCGGCGGTGCTGCTGGCGCTCGCGGCCGAAGTCGACCGCTCCGTTCCGGTGGTCTTCCTTGAAACCGGAAAGCACTTTCCGGAGACGTTGCGCTACCGCGACCGGCTGATCGAGGTGCTGGGACTGACCGACGTCCGCTCGATCGAGCCGGCCGCGGAGGAGCTGTCGGCCGACGATCCAGACGGGATCCTGTGGGCGAGCGACCCCGACCGGTGCTGCGACATCCGCAAGGTGCGGCCGCTCGAACGCGCGCTTTCGGAATTCGATGCCTGGCTTACCGGCCGCAAGCGCTTCCAGGCGGCGACCCGCCAAGAGCTTGCGCCCGTCGAGTGGGACGGAGTGCACGTGAAGATCAATCCGCTCGCCGAGTGGGACCGCGACGACATCGCCGCGTTTGTCGCGGCCCGCGACCTGCCGGCCCACTCGCTGGTGGCCCAGGGGTTCCCCTCCATCGGCTGCATGCCGTGCACGGCACGGGTGGCGGAGGGTGAGGACGCCCGCTCGGGCCGCTGGCGCGGCCAGGGCAAGACCGAATGCGGCATTCACCTGCGGCCGAGCCGCGCGGCGTGACGCCGGACCTGAAGGAAGAACGATCCCATGGCCGACATCTTTCGCAACGGCGCCTTCGTGGACGACGCCTGGACCCGCCTGGAGGGCGATGCGCCGGTGCCGGACGACGGCCACGTGCTGCTGCCCGCCGCGCGCTGGCTGGCCGAGCGCGACAGCCTCGCCGCCCGCAACCACCCGCTCGGGATCGTCATCGGCGCCGGCGACCGGATCGAGGACGTCGCGGCCGACCTCGACCGCTTCGAGGTCGTGGCGGTCGACTTCCCCGCCTACACCGACGGACGCGGCTACTCGGCCGCCCGGCTTGCGCGCGACCGCTACGGCTACAAGGGCGAGCTCCGCGCCGTCGGCAACGTGCTCGCCGACCAGATCTCGCTGATGGCCCGTTGCGGCTTTGACACCTTCGCCGTCACCAAGCCGGCGGCGCGCCAGGTGGTGGCCGACGGCGGCGTGCCGGACGTGCCGGTCTACTACCAGCCGGCGACCCGCGCCGAGGCGCCCGTCCCCCACAACCGCCCCTGGCTGCGCCGCTCGCCTCCGGGCGTGGCCTGAGCGCCGAAGCGATTAGTCTCCGCCCGGACGGCTTGCACCAATCAGCGCGCGACCGCGCGCCGGCCGGTCAGGGCGCGCACGCGCAGCCGCGAGCGGAAGCTCGCCGGTGTGAGCGCAAATCCTAGTTCGGCGTGATCGCGACCTTCAGCACGCCATCGCGCTGGTGGGAAAACAGGTCGTAGGCGGCGACGATGTCATCGAGCTTGTAGCGATGGGTCACCAGCGGCTTCAGGTCGACGCGGCCCGAGCCCACCACGGCCATCAGCCGCCGCATCCGCTCCTTGCCGCCCGGGCAGAGCGAGGTGACGATCCTGTTGTCGCCGAGGCCGGCATGGAAGGCGTCGAGCGGGATGGTGAGGTCGCCCGAATAGACGCCGAGGCTGGAGAGCGTTCCGCCCGGTTTGAGCACGCGCAGGCAGTTCTCGAACGTCGCCTGGGTCCCGAGCGCCTCGATCGCCACGTCGACGCCGCGCCCGTCGGTGATCCGCATGATCTCCGCCACGGGATCCGTGGCCCGGAAGTCGACCGTGTGGTCGGCGCCCATCAGGCGGGCGATGTCGAGCCGCTCCGGCACGCTGTCGACGGCGATGATCGTCGTCGCGCCGCACAGCTTGGCGCCCGCGGTGGCGCACAGGCCGATCGGCCCCTGGGCGAACACCACCACCGTGTCGCCGATCTTGATCTTGCCGGACTCTGCCCCCGCGAACCCCGTCGACATGATGTCCGGGCACATCAGCACCTGCTCGTCGGTCAGCCCGTCCGGCACCGGCGAGAGGTTCGCCATCGCGTCGGGGACCAGCACGTACTCGGCCTGGGTGCCGTCGATGGTGTTGCCGAAGCGCCAGCCGCCGAGCGGCTTCAGCCCGTGCTTGTGGTGCTGCCCGTCCTGCGAGCAGAGGCCGTCGAGGCAGGCGTTGGAATAGCCCGACGGGCAGATCGCGCCGGCGATCACCCGCTGGCCCTCGGTGTAGCCGAGCACGCTGGAGCCGAGCTTCTCGATGATACCCACCGGCTCGTGGCCGATGGTGAGGCCCTTCGCGACGGGGTACTCGCCCTTGAGGATGTGCACGTCAGTGCCGCAGATCGTCGTCGTGGTGATGCGGATCAGGGCGTCGTTCGGTCCGATGTCCGGAATCGGCTTGTCGTCGAGCTCGATACGGCCCGGCTCCACGAACACGGCAGCTTTCATCATCGTCGCCATGGCTATCCCCTTGGATTGGTCAAAGTCGTTGACCCCAGCCTGTACCCCACGGCGACGCCCGTTCATTGATCCAGGATAAAGTGGGCGAGGCCGGCGCGGCCGAGGACGCGCCTGCGCCTTGTTCCGCACGGGCCTTTCGTCTACTCACCGGGCGGTGATCGGCGCCGCGTCCGTGCGGCGCCTGCCACTCCCGTCAGCCAACGTCAAAGCCCCAGGTCGATGAGCCGAGAGACCAAAGAGAACTTGCCGAAAGCGCGGCTGCCGCGCGGATTCGCCGATCGCACGCCGGCCGAGATCAAGGCCGCCGAGCGGATCATGGGCGTCATCCGCGATGTCTACGAGCGCTACGGCTTCGAGCCCGTCGAAACGCCGTTCATCGAGTATGCCGACGCGCTGGGCAAGTTCCTGCCCGACCAGGACCGGCCGAACGAGGGCGTCTTCGCCTTCCAGGACGACGACGAGGAGTGGCTGTCGCTCCGCTACGACCTGACCGCGCCGCTCGCCCGCCACGTGGCGGAGAACTACGAGCGGATCGTGAAGCCCTACCGCAGCTATCGCGCCGGCTGGGTGTTTCGCAACGAGAAGCCCGGCCCCGGCCGGTTCCGCCAGTTCATGCAGTTCGACGCCGACACCGTCGGCGCGCCGTCGGTCGCCGCCGACGCGGAAATCTGCATGATGGCCGCCGACACCATGGAGGCCATCGGCATTCCGCGCGGCGACTACGTGATCCGCGTCAACAACCGCAAGGTCCTCGACGGCGTGATGGAAGCCGCCGGCATCGGCGGACCGGAGAAGGCGGGCACGCGCCTCTCCGTGCTGCGCGCCATTGACAAGCTGGACAAGTTCCCGGTCGCCGACGTCCGCCTGCTGCTCGGCAAGGGCCGGATGGACGAAAGCGGCGACTTCACCAAGGGCGCCGGCCTCGACGAACCGACCATCGACAAGTTCATGGCCTTCATCGAGGCCGCGACCGGCGAGCTCGGAGACACGTTCTTCGACGACCTGGAAAAGACGACGCTCGGCGAGAGCGAAACCGGCAAGGCGGGCCTCAGGGAGCTCGCGGAGATCCAGGCGCTCGTGTCCGCTTCCGGCTATGACGCCGACCGCATCAAGATCGACCCGTCCGTCGTGCGCGGCCTGGAATACTACACCGGGCCCGTCTTCGAGGCCGAGCTGACCTTCGAGATCACCGACGATGACGGCCGCCCGATGCGCTTCGGCTCGGTCGGCGGCGGCGGCCGCTACGACGGCCTCGTCGGCCGCTTCCGCGGCGAGGACATGCCGGCCACCGGCTTCTCCGTCGGCGTCTCCCGGCTGGTCTCCGCGCTCGCGGCGCGCGAAGGCGCGACGGCCAAGCCGCTCGGCCCCGTGGTGGTGCTCGCCATGGACCGCGACCCGTCGGCGATGGCCGCCTACCAGCGCTTCGCCAAGGAGTTGCGCGACGGCCTGAAGGCGGCCGGCATCAGGCTCGGCGCCGAGGTCTATCTCGGCGGCTCGGGCATGAAAGCCCAGATGAAGTACGCCGACCGCCGCAATGCGCCCTGCGTCGTCATCCAGGGGTCATCGGAACGTGAGACCGGCACGGTCCAGATCAAGGACCTGATCGAGGGCAAGCGCATCTCCGAGGGCGTGACCGACAACAAGACGTGGCGCGAGGAGCGGTTCGCCCAGACCAGCGTCGCCGAGAGCGAGATGGTCGCGACCGTCGTCGAGGTGGTCTCGCGCTATCTGGAAACGCCGGAGAACTGAGGCCCGCCATGGCTCCCGACCGTCTGCGCACTCTGCGCGCCCTCATCGCCGATGCGGCGGACGAGATGATCGATCCGCCGATCCTGCAGCCGGCGGACGTGTTCCTCGACCTCGCCGGCGAGGACATCCGCCGCCGCCTGTTCGTCACCGCCGCCACCACCGGCGGCGAGCTGTGCCTGCGGCCGGACTTCACCATCCCCGTCTGCCTGGCGCACCGGGCGAAGGCCGCCGGCTCCGACCCCGTCACCTACGGCTACGTGGGCCCGGTCTTCCGTCAGCGGCGCACCGGCGCGGCGGAGTTCCTGCAGGCCGGCGTCGAATGGATCGGCCACACCGACGTGGAGGCGACCGACGCCAACGCGCTGGCGCTGGCACTCCGCGCCGCGTCGACCCTCGGCCTCGCCAATCCGCGCATCCGGGTCGGCGACGCCACCCTGTTCGCCTGCCTCGTCGAGGCCCTGCCGCTGTCGCCTGCCTGGCGGCGGCGCCTGGTCGCGTGGTTCGGCGAACCGGAACGGCTCGGCGGGGCGATCGCCAAGCTCGCCGGCGGACAGCCGCTAAGCATCGGCAAGGGTCCGGCCGGGCTGTCGCGCGCGCTGGCCGGCGTCGATCCCGAGGAGGCCCACAACATCGTCTCCGACATGCTCGGCGTCGCCGGCCTGACGCTCGTCGGCGGCCGCACGTCCGGCGAGATCGCCGACCGGCTGCGCGATACGGCCACTCTGCAGGCCGGCGACGGACAGGCCCAGGGCGCTGCCCGCGTGCTGGAACGCTATCTGAAGATCAGTGCCCCGCTGTCGGAGGCCGCCGCCGCGGTCGCCGCGTTCGCGAAGGCCGAGGGCATCGACCTGTCCGACGCCCTCTCCCGCTTCGAGCGCCGGGTGCGGCTGTTCGAGGAGGCCGGGGTGCCGCTTGCCGACACCACGTTCGCCGCCGACTTCGGGCGCCGGCTCGACTACTACACCGGCCTGGTGTTCGAGCTCTACGACCCGGCCCAGCCGGAGGGCGCCCAGACCATCGGCGGCGGCCGCTACGACCGGCTGCTGTCGCTGCTCGGCGCGCCGAAGCCGGTTCCGGCCGTCGGGTTCTCGGTCTGGCTGGACCGCTTCGGCATCGAGAGCGGCATCGGAGGCGACTGGTCATGAGCGACCTCATCATCGGCATCCCCTCCAAGGGCCGGCTGGAAGAAAACGTCAGCCAGTTCTTCGACCGCGCCGGCCTGCCGATCCGCCGCGCCAGCGGCTCGCGCCGCTACCGGGCTGGCGTCTCCGGCGTGGAGGGCGTGGAGATCGCGTTCCTGTCGGCCTCGGAGATCGCCCGGGAGATCGTCGCCGGCAGCGTGCACTTCGGGGTCACCGGCCTCGACCTCGTCCAGGAGACCCTCTCCGATCCCGCCGAGCGGGCCGAGGCGCTGCACCTGGTGACGCCGCTGGGCTTCGGCCACGCCGATGTCGTCGTGGCCGTGCCTTCCGTGTGGATCGACGTGGAGACGATCGACGACCTCGCCGAGGTGGTCGAGGACTTCCGCGCGCGCCGGGGCCGTCGACTGCGGGTCGCGACCAAGTTCGTGAACCTGACCCGTCGCCACTTCGCCGATGCCGGCATCGTCGACTACCGGATCGTTGAAAGCCTCGGCGCCACCGAGGGCGCGCCCGCGGCCGGGTCGGCGGAGATCATCGTCGACATCACGACGACCGGCTCGACGCTTGCCGCCAATGCGTTGAAGGTGCTCGATGGCGGGCTGATCCTGGCGTCTGAGGCGCACCTGGTGGCGGCCCGTGGGGCCGACTGGACGCCGGCCGCGCGCGCGGCGGCAGTGACGGTGCTCGACCGCATTGCCGCGGA
Source organism: Amorphus suaedae (assembly GCF_053629675.1). Lineage (NCBI taxonomy): Bacteria > Pseudomonadati > Pseudomonadota > Alphaproteobacteria > Hyphomicrobiales > Amorphaceae > Amorphus > Amorphus suaedae. Next base: position 1,614,224 of record NZ_JBRJIT010000001.1, read on the forward strand.
GTTGCGGGCCCGCGAGATCCGCGAGATCCGGGCGGTCGTCGGAAACGCCGAACGGCTTTCCTCGGAAGCCGCCAACCTGTTCGGAACCGTCGCGCCTTTCGGCGCCCAGGCCGTGCCGCTGACGCTGCATTGCCCGGCGAAGGAGGCCTACCGCTGCGCCCAGTGGCTGAAGTCGCAGAGCGCCGAGACGGTCACGATCTCCCGGCTCGACGACGTGTTCGAACCCTCGAACCCTCTGCTCGAGGCATTCGACGAGGCCATGGCAGACCGTTTCGTCGACTAGCGGATGGTGCCAACCTTAAGGCCGGAACATTAAAGAGGCCGCCTGCCGGGGGGGTAAGCAGGCGGCCTCAACCACGGTGGGCGGCCGGCCGGGTGGGCACTCGAACAAGAGCCGGCCACGAACCACGGCTGATCCTATCTACGTCGCGACGCGTTCTCCGGATCACCGGAATCGTCGCGCTTCGTTCGAAGCGGCACCCCCGGATAGAACCGTCCTCGCCCATGGTCCCGGAGCGATGTCGATCGACCGTGCTCAGGCGGCAGGCCGGACGAAGACCGCCCGCTCGGCGGTGACAGCGTCGCGCAAGCAGCAGCCTTCAATGTGGTCGTTGACCATGCCGACGGCCTGCATGAACGCGTAGAGCGTGGTCGGTCCCACAAAGCTCCAGCCCCGGCGACGGAGCTCTTTCGCGAGAGCCTCGGAATGGCGCGTCTTGGTGACTTGGCGAAGGGTTTCCCAGTCGAAGCCCTCGGGCCGCTCCGACGGGTCCGGCTCGAAGCTCCAGAGGAACCCGGCCAGCGAGCCGGTTCCCTCGACCAGCTCGCAGGCGCGCCGTGCATTGTTGATCGCGGATTCAATCTTGCGGCGATGCCGCACGATCCCGGTGTCCAGCAGCAGCCGCTCCACGTCCGTCTCGGTAAACTTGGCAATCTTCTCGAAGTCGAAGTCGGCGAACGCCGACCGGAAATTCTCGCGCTTGCGCAGGATCGTCAGCCACGACAGGCCGGATTGAAAGCCTTCCAGCACGATTTTCTCGAACAGCCGGCGGTCGTCGCCGACCGGCCGACCCCATTCCTGGTCGTGATAGGCCTGATAGTCGGGAAGATTGCCCTGCCAGAAGCAGCGCAGGCAGCCATCCGTTCCCTCGATCAGACCGTCTCTGCCGTGATCGGCCATGTCATTCTCCCGATTCGTGCGTGTTTGCGGGCCATCCTAGAGCGCGATGAGGAGCGAGCGATACCGGATCTGCACCCCCGACCGGCGCCTGCGTTCGGAGGGCACCCCCGTGCGCTGGCTTCGGATCGTCCCGCCCGGACCCGTCGTGCTCTACGCGACCGGGCCGCGCATGCCCACCCGTTTGGAAACCGGCGCCGCTTGCGTCCGTCGCGGAACATCTGCGATGATTTCTCGACCAGACGTCGCTCGGGGGATCGGCCAGTGTTGGGAAGACGGCCTGCGACTGCGCACCCTGTTCGTTCGACCATCCTGGCCGCGGGGCTGTGCCTGATCGCGATGACGACGGGCTCGGCCGCCGGGTCTCCCACGCCCGAGCGCCTGCGCGACGGTTTCTTCAAGGTCGTCTTCGGCCTCGAATACGGCCGCGGCCACGGCGACTCCCAGCGCGTGAAGAAGTATGCCGACCCGATCCGCTTCCACGTGATCAATCTGGGGAAAGTCGACCGCACGGCCACCGTGAAGACCTTCGTGTCGACGCTGCCCGGCAAGGTCGGGGGCATGCGCGCGACGCTGGTGAACGACCGCCAGTCGGCCAACTTCACCATCTTCCTGGTCGACCGGCAGGATTTCGCCGAAACCGTCTCGCGAGAGCTGCGCGCCGACGCGGTCGCCATGAACGCCCGCTGCCTGGTCGGCGTGCGCACCCGCAACGGGCGGATCCTGTCGTCGACCGCAGTGATCGTCGCCGACGACCCCTACCTGTTCCACCGGTGCATGGTGGAGGAGATCCTGCAGGGGCTCGGGCCGATGAACGACAACGCGACGCTGACGGACAGCGTCTTCAACGATTCCTCGCGCCACACCGACTTCACCAGCTTCGATCTGGGGCTCATGCGCATGCTCTACCACCCGGCGATCCGCCCGGGCATGACGGGCAGCGAGGTGCATCAGCTGCTGCCCCAGGTGTTTGCGGATCTCGGCTACTACCGCTGACGCGCCGCCGGCGGGGCGGCTCCGCGCCTCAGTGGCCGAGCACGGTCAGCCAGAATCCCATCATCAGCAGCGAGGCGGCGGTGCTCAGCGTGATGACCGTCGCCGACAGGGCGTGGCCGGTGCCGATGCGGGTGGCGATCAGATAGGCGTTCACGCCTGTCGGGCACGTGGCGCCGATGGTGGCCACCGCCACGTAGAGCGGCGGCATGTGCGCTACATAACGGGCGATGAAGTAGACGATCACCGGCAGGACGACGACCTTCAGCACCGTGATCGCCGCCGCCGGCAGGATCGACCCGCGCACGCCGTAGCGCTTCAGCGCCATGCCGAGCGCCAGCAGCGCGCAGGGAATGGCGATGTCGGCCACCTTGTCGATGAGGATGCGCGGGATCCCGTCCAGCGGCAGGCCGGTGGCGTTGTAGGCGACGCCCGACAGCGTGCCGATGATGATCGGGTTCTTCAGCAGCGAGACGATGACGCGCTTGGCGACGGTGACGAGATTGAGGGCTTCGTCGTTCAGCCCGTCCCGCTGGGCGGCGATCTCGATATGGATCGCGCTCGCGGTCATCATCACCGCGAGGTGGATGGAGACCAGCATCAGGATGATGACCAGCCCCTCCTGGCCGAAGGCCTGGTTGATGACAGGGATGCCGAGAAGGACGAGATTGGAGTAACCGGCGGATATGCCCGCCACCATGCCGGCCCGCGCGTCGCGGCCGAACACCCTGCGGGTGATCAGCGTCGCCAGGAACCAGACGATCGCGACACCGGTGAAATAGGTGAGCCAGAAGGGCCACGGCGAGACGTCGGGCCAGCCGGCGGTCGCCAGCGTGCGGAACAGGAGCAGCGGCAGGCTGATGGTGAATACGAACTCGGCCAGCGCATCGCCGATGCGATCGCCGATAAGCCCGACGCCGACGACGAAGTAGCCGATCCCGATGAGGCCAAAGACAGGGAGGATGACGCCGAGCAGCGCTTGGGTGGACATGCTGCTTTTCTGCTAGCGCACAATCGCGCCGCTGCGAAGGCCCCGGGGCGGGACCCTCCCCCGCCCGAATGGCATGCGTCCGCGCCGACGGCTCAGTCGGCGCCGATCGCGAACAGCCCCGGTCCTTCCCGCCGCAGCCAGCGGCGCGCTTCCTGGGTGCGCGGCGCCAGGCGCTCCGCGAGCCGCCAAAAGCGGTCGGAATGGTTGTGTTCCACCAGGTGCGCGACCTCATGGGCGGCGACGTAGTCGAGCACGAACGGCGGCGCGAGGATCAGCCGCCAGGAGTAGGAGAGCGCCCCCTTGCGCGTGCAGGAGCCCCACTGGCTGCGGGTGTCGCGCACGCGCACCGACGTGACCTTGCGGCCGACCGTTGCCGCATGGCGGAGCGAGGCTTCCTCCAGGTCGCTGCGCGCCATCCGCTTGAGCCCGTCGGTCACCCGGCGGACCAGGTACTTCTCGTGGCCGGTGACGCAGAAGAACTTTTCGCCGCCCTCCTCCTCGATCCACACCGTGCCGCGGCGGCCCGGGGTGTGGCGGATGCGATGGTCGACGCCGCGGAGCGGAAACACCACGCCGTCGGCGAAGGCCAGCGCCGGGGCCTGGCGCGCCAGACGGTCTGCGAGCCATCCGGTGTGGCCGCGCACGAAGCGGTCGATGACCACGTCCGACATGGTCATCGGCGCGGTGACCACCGGCGCCCCGCCGGAGGGAATGCGCAGCGTCGCGCGGCGGGCGCGCGCCGACCGCTTCACCGCGACGGTGACCGCGCGGCCCTGCAGATCGAGCGCGATTCCGGTGAGGGGCTCAGCCGCCAAGGATCGTTGGTCCCTTGCCTTGAAAAGACGCTTCAGCATGTCCGATTCTCAAACCGCCGCCCACGGCCAATCCATGCCACAACGCCGGCCCCGGCGGCAAAAAAAGGGGCCGCGCGAGGCGGCCCATAAGGGGAGGTCAGGGGCTTGGAAGCCAGGGAGGAAGGGGAACGCGTCCCCTTCCGAAGTCGTCAGGCCGGGTAGGGCTGACCGCCCTGCGGCTCGTCGCGGGGAGCCGCGTCGGCGCCGTTGTGGCGGGCCGACATGAAGCGGTCGAACTCCTCCTGGTCCTTCGCGCGGCGAAGGTTGTGCAGGAAGTCGTCGAACTCGGCGCGCATGGCGTCGATCCGGCGGCGCTCCTCCTCGAGGCGCGCGAGTTCGCGGTCACGGTACTCGTCGAAGGCGACGTTGCCGGTGCGAGATCCACCCGCGAACGCGGCGTCTTTCATCTTCCGCATACTGCGCATCGAGCATCCCCGAAAATGGCCGCGCGCGTCTTCCGCAACGCGGTGAAAATTGTGACCCCACAGGATGTAGGCGAGCATCGCCAGGCCGAGCGGCCAGAAAACGATGAAGCCGAGAATCATCAGGAAGGTCGTGAGCGGCGTCCACGCCGGGCGAAGAGTGAGAGTGTTGGTCATCGTCCGTTCCATCCAATCCACCGATGCAAGGGAGGTGGGGACGCCCATCGGCCGCTTCAAGAGAAATCGGACATGGCCCGCCCGAAAGCTTGGAGGGCGGCCGGAGACCTGAACGCGGCAAGTCGAACGCGCGCGGATGCTTGCGCGTTCGTGCGCGTTCGTGCGCGATATTGCGCGTTTCTGCGCGCGGACGGTGCGCGCGGCCCCTTTACTGCGAGACGGAATCCGCTCCGATCGCCTCCAGCCGGAACGCCGCCGCCATCAGGGCCTTGGTGTAGTCGGTCTGGGGATCGTCGAAGATGCGTTCGGCCGGCCCGGCCTCGACCACCTTGCCGTCCCGCATCACGATCACGTCGTTGGCGAGGGCCCGGACGACCTTCAGGTCGTGGGAGATGAACAGGTAGGCCAGGTCGTAGCGCTGCTGCAGCGTCCGTAGCAGGTCGACCACCTGCGCCTGGACGCTCATGTCGAGGGCCGAGGTCGGCTCGTCGAGCATCAGGAACTTCGGCTCGAGCACGAGGGCCCGGGCGATGGCGATGCGCTGACGCTGGCCGCCGGAGAACTCGTGCGGATAGCGGTGCTGAGTGGACGGGTCGAGACCCACCTCCACCAGCACGTCGGCGACCTTCTGCTCGCGCTCGCGGGCGGAGAGGTCGGGGAAGTGGATCTTGAGGCCTTCCTCGATGATCGCGCCGATGGACATGCGCGGGCTCAGCGAGCCGTACGGGTCCTGGAAGACGATCTGCATGTCGCGCCTGAGCGGCCGCATCTCCTTCCAGGAGAAGGCGTCGATTTCGGAGCCCAGAAAGACGATCCGGCCCTTCGACGAGATCAGGCGCAGCAGCGCGAAGCCGAGGGTCGTCTTGCCGGACCCGGATTCGCCGACGACGCCCAGCGTCTGGCCGGAGCGCACCTCGATGTCGACCCCGTCGACGGCCTTCACGTAGCCGACGGTCCGCCGCAGCAGGCCACGTTTGATGGGGAACCAGACCTTGAGGTCGGTCGCCTCGACGATGCGCGCCGCCGAGCGGTCCGTCTTCGTCGGATCGCCCTTTGGCTCCGCCTCCATCAGGTGCCGGGTGTAGGGGTGCTGCGGCCGGTCGAGCACCTCCATGACGGGCCCCTCCTCGACCAGCTCGCCCTTGGTCATGACGGCGACGCGGTCGGCGATGCGCCGCACCGTGTTGAGGTCGTGGGTGATGAACAGCATGGCCATGCCGAGCCGCTGCTGGAGCTCCTTCAGGAGCTCCAGGATCTGCGCCGCGACCGTCACGTCGAGGGCCGTCGTCGGCTCGTCGGCGATCAGCAGCTCGGGCTCGTTGGCGAGCGCCATCGCCAGCATCACGCGCTGTCGCTGGCCGCCGGAGAGCTGGTGCGGATAGCTCTTCAGGCGGGTTTCAGGATCGGGAATGCCGACGGCGTGCAGCAGCTCCAGCGTGCGCGCGCGACCGGCGGATTCCGACATGCCCCGGTGGACCCTCAGCACCTCGCCCACCTGCCGCCCGACCTCGTGCAGCGGGTTGAGCGAGGTCATCGGCTCCTGGAACACCATGGCGATGTCGTTGCCGCGCAGCCCCCGCATCTCGCGCTCGGACGCCTTCAGGAGGTCCTGTCCGCGGAACAGGATCTCGCCGGAGGGGTGGAAGGCGGCGGGATAGGGAAGCAGCCGCACCACCGACAGCGCGGTGATCGACTTGCCGGAGCCGGATTCGCCGACGATGGCCAGCGTCTCGCCCTTCTTCACCGACAGCGAGACGCCCTTCAGCGCCTCGACCGGCGGCCCCTCCTCCTGGCGGAAGGAGACGGAGAGGTTGTCGATCCTCAGAAGCTCTTGGCTGGTGTCGGTCATCGATCCCCTCACACGAACGTCTTGCGCGGATCGAAGGCGTCGCGCACCGCCTCGCCGATGAAGATCAGCAGCGACAGCATGATCGAGATCACCAGGAAGCCGGTGATGCCGAGCCACGGCGCCTGCAGGTTGTTCTTGCCCTGCGCCAAGAGTTCGCCCAGCGACGGCGAGCCGGGCGGCAGGCCGAAGCCCAGGAAGTCGAGCGACGTCAGCGTGGTGATCGAGCCGTTCAGGATGAACGGCATGAAGGTGAGCGTCGCCACCATGGCGTTGGGCAGGAGGTGGCGCCACATGATCGTGCGGTTGCCGACGCCCAACGCCTTGGCGGCGGTCACGTACTCGAAGTTGCGCGCCCGCAGGAACTCCGCCCGCACGACGCCGACCAGCGCCACCCAGGAGAACAGGAGCAGGATGCCGAGCAGCACCCAGAAGCTCGGCGCCAGCACGGCGGAGATGATCAGCAGCAGGTAGAGGGCGGGGATCGAGGTCCAGACCTCGATGACGCGCTGGAAGATGAGGTCCGTCCAGCCGCCGAAGTAGCCCTGCACCGCGCCGGCGGTGACGCCGACGATGGAGGACAGGATCGTCAGGACCAGACCGAACAGGACGGAGATGCGGAAGCCGTAGATCAGGCGCGCCGCCACGTCGCGGCCCTGGTCGTCGGTGCCGAGCCAGTTCCAGTTCCACCTCGAGCAGTTCGGATCGGCGGCGCCCTCGGCGTAGGACTGGCAGCGCTGGTCCTTGTCGAGCATCCAGGTCGGCGGCGACGGCGCCGGCACCGGCAGCTCGTTGTTCACCGTCGAATAGGAGTAGCGGATGGGCGGCCAGATCATCCAGCCGTTGGCCTGGATCTCGTCCTGGATGAACGGATCTCGGTAGTCGGTGACCGCCAGGAAGCCGCCGAACTTCTCCTCCGGATAGTCGACGAACACCGGCGACAGCAGCTCGCCGTTGTAGGAGACGAGCAGCGGACGGTCGTTGGCCAGGAATTCGGCGAACAGCGTCAGCACGAACAGGATCAGGAAGATCCACAGCGACCAGAAGCCCCGCTTGTGGCCCCTGAAGTTGCGCCAGCGCCGCCGGTTGATCGGAGACAGGGTGATCAGCCCCTTGCCGACGGAGGGCTCGGAGGCGACCGGTGAGAGCTCCTCGTGGGACGGTTCGAGACGGGCTTCCACCTCAGACCTCCCGGCTCTCGAAATCGATGCGCGGATCGACCCACATGTAGGTGACGTCGGTGATCAGGTTCACCACGAGGCCGACGAGCGAGAAGATGTAGAGGGTCGCGAACACCACCGCGTAGTCGCGGTTGATGATGGATTCGAAGCCGAGCAGGCCCAGCCCGTCGAGCGAGAAGATGGTCTCGATCAGCAGCGCGCCGGTGAAGAAGGCCGAGATGAAGGCGCCCGGAAAACCAGCGATGATGATCAGCATGGCGTTGCGGAAGACGTGGCCATAGAGCACCTGCCGGTCGGTCAGCCCCTTCATGCGGGCCGTCATCACGTACTGCTTGCGGATCTCCTCCAGGAAGGAATTCTTGGTGAGCAGCGTGGTGGTGGCGAACGCCGACAGCGACATGGCGATGATCGGCAGCGTCAGGTGCCAGAAGTAGTCGGGCACCACCACCGTGACGCAGCGCTTCAGTTCGAAGGCGCTGCTCCAGGGCGCGCACGTGGCGCCGCGTATGCCCTCCGACAGCAATCCTCGCAGCGGGAACCAGTCCCAGAACGATCCGCCGGCGAACAGCACGATCAGCAGCACGGCGAACAGGAAGCCCGGGATGGCGTAGCCGATGATGACGACCGCCGACGTCCAGATGTCGAAGCGCGATCCGTCGCGCACCGCCTTGGAGATGCCGAGCGGGATGGAGATGCCGTAGGAGATCAGCGTCATCCACAGGCCGAGCGAGATCGACACCGGCAGCTTCTCGCCGATCAGCTTGAGGACGCCGATGTCGCGGAAATAGCTCTGGCCGAAATCGAAGCGCAGGTAGTTCCACAGCATCAGCCCGAAGCGCTCGACGGGCGGCTTGTCGAAGCCGAACTGGGCCTCCAGCTCCTTGATGAATTCCGGATCAAGGCCCTGGGCGCCCCGGTATTTCGAGGCCACGTCGCTGGAGCCGGCGCTGGACGTGCCGGGCTCCGCGCCCGAGGCGAAATCGCCACCGCCGCCGGAAATGCGGGCCGTCGCGGAAACGTCCATGCCCGAGAGCTGGGCGATCACCCGCTCGACGGGCCCTCCGGGGGCGAACTGAACGACGAGAAACGAGATCAGCATGATCCCGAACAGCGTCGGGATGATCAGCAGCAGGCGACGCAGGAGGTAGGATGCCATCGGCGCGCGGCCCTATCCGTTCTTGTTCGCGGCGGCGTCGGCGTGCCACCACGTCTCGGCCACCGGGAACCCGTAGTGGGGAGGCTTGTCCGGGAACCCGAACTCGTCCCAGTAGGCGACCGTGTGGATCGGCTTGAACCAGTTCGGCACCCAGTAGTAGCCAAGCCTGAGGACGCGGTCCAAGGCGCGCGCGGCGGTGACCATCTCCTCGCGCGTCGGCGCGTTGATCAGCGCCTCCACGAGGGTATCGACGGCCGGATCGGAGATGCCGGCGAGATTGTACGAGCCGTCCGTCTTCGCCGCCTGGGAGGTCCAGAAATCGCGCACCGCCTCGCCCGGCGTCGGCGACAGCGAATAGCGCTGGCCGGTCATGTCGAAGTCGAAGCCGCTGCGCCGGGCCTGGTACTGGGCCGGGTCGACCAGCCGAAACGTCAGCTCGATGCCGAGGCGTTCGAGATTGCGGGCGTACGGCTGCACGACGCGCTCGAACGCCGGGCTGTTGTCGAGGAACTCGATGGTGAACGGCACGCCGTTCGCGTCGACGAGGCTGCTGCCCTGCCGTTTCCAGCCAGCGGCGAGCAGCAGGTCGTTCGCCTGGCGCAGGAGCTTGCGGTCGGCGCCGGAGCCATCGGACACCGGCGGCGTCCACGCTTCGCCGAACACGCCTTCCGGCAGCTTGTCGCGCAGCGGCTCCAGCAACGCCAGCTCACCGGCGCTCGGCATCCCCTCGGCCTTCATCTCGGAGTTCTCGAAGTAGGACGAGGTGCGCTGGTAGGCGCCGTAGAACAGGTTCGTGTTGGTCCACTGGAAGTCGAAGGCGAGGTCGAGCGCCTGGCGGGTGCGCGGATCGGCGAACTTTTCCCGGCGCAAGTTGAGGAACCAGCCCTGGGCGCCCGCCGGCAGGTTGTCCGGGAACTCCGCCTTGATGACGCGTCCGTCCTGGACGGCCGGGAAGTTGTACTCGGTCGCCCAGGTCTTGGAGGTGAACTCCTCGCGGTAGTTCAGCGTGCCCTTGGTCAGCGCCTGGAAGGCGATCTGGCGGTCGCGGAAGAACTCCACCCGGACGACGTCGAAATTGCCCTGCCCGCGCGAGACCGGGAGGTCCCTGCCCCACCAGTCCTTCACCCGGTCGTATTCCACGAACCGGCCGGTCTCGAAGCGCCCCACCTTGTAGGCGCCAGAGGACAGCGGGATGTCCATGGAGGACCGCTGGAAGTCGTGGGCCTCGTAATAGGCCTTCGACAGGATCGGCATGGTGGCGACCGTCGGCGGCAGGCGGTTGCTGGCCCCCGCCTTCATGACGACGACGAGGGTCTGCGGGTCTTCCACGGTGACGCTCTCGACCCAGCTCAGGATCTGCCGGAGCTGGGGATGGCCCTTGGTCCGGAGGGTTTCGAGCGAGAACGCCACGTCGTCGGCGGTGAGCGGCGAGCCGTCGTGGAACCGTGCCTCGGGCCGCAGATGGAAGGCGAAGGTCTTCTCGTCGTCGGAGACCGAGACCGATCCGGCGACGAGGCCGTAGACGGCGTCGGGCTCCTCGAGCTGCCGCACCATCAGGGTGTCGAAGCAGGTTTCCATCAGCGGCGGCGCGTCGCCGGCGAGGATGAAGGTGTTGAAGGTGTTGAAGGTCTGGGGGTTCTGGTTGAAGCCCCACTGGGACGGCACGAACCGGAAGGCCCCGCCCTTCGGGGCGTCCGGGTTCACGTAGGGGAAATGGGTGAAGTCGGCCGGCAGCATGAGGTCGCCGAACACCGACAGGCCATGCCGCGGCGCGCCGGCCGCGGCACCGGATGCGGCGCCCGCCTGCTGCGCGAAGGCGCCGCGGACGCCGAGGGAGCCGAAGGCGGCCCCGGCGAAGCCGAGCGCGCCGAACCGCAGCGCCGCGCGCCGGGTGACGGGGAGCGAGCGCCGAGGGCTCACTTCTTCGCCCTCGCGATGTCTTCGGCCTTCTGCTCGTCGTACCACCAAGTCATCGGGAAGCCGGTGGTGAACTTCGGCAGATCGGTGTGGTCGATCCGGTCCCAGTAGACGATGCGGTCGTTCGGGGCGCGGAACTGCGGCACCACGTACTCGTTGTGGAGCAGCACCCGGTCCAGTGCCTTGGTGGCGGCGACCAGCGTCTCGCGGTCCTTGGCGTAGACGATGCGCTGGATGATCGCGTCCACGGCCGGGTTCTTGATGCCCACGTAGTTCTGCGAGCCCTCACGGTCGGCCGCGTCGGAGCCCCAGTACTCGTTCTGCTCGTTGCCCGGCGACAGGCTCTGGCCCCAGACGAAGATCGCGATGTCGAAGTCGCGCGCCCGGACCCGCCGCACGTACTGGGAGGAATCCACCGTGCGCAGCGCCACCTGGATGCCGAGGCGCTCCAGATCCTTCTTGTAGGCGAGCGCGCCGCGCTCGGCGCCCGGCGACGACAGCAGGATCTCGACCTCCAGCGGCTGGCCCGTCTTCGTGTTGATCAGCTTGCCGCTCTTGATCTCGTAGCCGGCCTCCTTGAGCAGCCGCGAGGCCTCGCGCAGGTTCGTGCGCAGCGCCTGCGGCGAGCCGCCGACCGGCAGGTCGTAGGGCTCGGTGAACACCGTCTGCGGCATCCCCTCGCCGTCGACTTCCTCCTCGACGCTCTTCAGGATCTCCAGCTCCTTGCCTTCCGGCAGGCCGGTGGCGGCGAGATCGGTGCCGGCGAAATAGGAGCCGATTCGCTCGTTGAGCCCGTAGGAGAGCAGCTCGTTGGAGGTCTCGAAGTCGTAGGCGAGATTGAAGGCGCGCCGCACCCGCGGGTCCTGGAACTTCTCGCGGCGCAGGTTGAAGGCGTAGCCCTGCATCCGCCCGGAGCCGACGTCGGGCACCTCGAGCTTCTTCACCCAGCCCTTCTCGATGGCGGGGAAATTGTACTGGGTGGCCCAGCGGTTGGCCGACAGCTCCTGGTACCAGTCGTACTCGTCGGCCTTGAACGCCTCGCGCGCGATGTCCTCGTCGCGGTAATATTCGTAGCGGATCTCGTCGAAATTGTTGGTGCCGACGTTCACCGGCAGGTCCTTGCCCCAGTAGTCGGGAACCCGCTCGTAGGTGATGGAGCGGCCCGGCACCACCGACTTGATGCGGTAGGGCCCGGAGCCGAGCGGCGGGACCACCGTGGAGCCGGTGATGTCGCGGCCCTCGCTGGTCCAGTAGTGCTTCGGCAGCACGATCAGCTGGCCGACGATCTTCGGCAGCTCGCGGTTGCCGGCCTGGTCGAAGGTGAACGTCACCTCGCGCTCGCCGGTCACCTCGGCGGACTTCACGTGGCGGTAGTAGAAGGCCTGGCCGGGGTTGTTCTCGGTGAGCACCTGGAACGACCAGACCACGTCATCCGGCGTCACCGGCTGGCCGTCGTGCCATCGGGCGCCGTCGCGCAGCCGGTACTTCACCCAGGAGTGATCGTCGGGCCACTGCACCGCCTCGGCCAGCAGGCCGTAGTCGGCGGAGATGTCGAGCTCGTCGTAGGCCGGCGTCATCAGCGTGTCGTAGACGAAGCCGAGGCCGAGCGCCGGCTCGCCGCGGCGCGGCACGAAGTTCAGGTTGTCGAAGGAGCCGACGCTGTGCAGCCGGACGGTACCGCCCTTCGGCGCCTCCGGGTTCACGTAATCGAAGTGCGCGAAGCCCTCCTTGTATTTCGGTTCGCCGGTGAGCGCCGCCGACGTGTGCCAGACGGGCTCCTGCGCGACCGCCGGCGCCGCGACGAGCGAGGCGAGGACGGCGGCGAAACCGAGGGAGAGGGTGCGCATCATCGATCACGGCATCCGGTCAGTTGATCTCGGCTCCATTCTAGGGAGCCTCGGCGCCCGGCGACACCGCCGACGGCCACTATGACCAAAATTTAATGCCGAGCGGGCGGCCGGACAGCCGAACGGGGCGGACCGCTTTCGCGATTCCGCCCCGCTGGATCAGGTCGGTCGGACGGACGGGCGAAGGCGCCCGCCGTCGTGTGGGCTGGCTACTGGGCGGCGCCCGGCAGCGGCGCCGGGCTGTCCGACAGCGTGCGCAGGTAGGCCACGATCGCCGCGCGATCCTCTTCCTTCTTGACGCCCGCGAAGGCCATCTTCGTCCCCGGGACCAGCTTCGTCGGCGCGGTCAGGTAGGTGTTGAGAAGGTCGTAGGTCCACGTCTTGTCGGCGCCGAACTCCTGCATCGCCTTGGAGTAGGCGTAGTCGCCGTGGATGATCGGCTTGTCGACGACGTTCCACAGGTTCGGACCGACCTTGGTGGGGCCGCCCTGCTCGAAGGAATGGCAGGCCTGGCAGGCCCGCACGCCGCGCTTGCCGTCGTCCGGGTTCGCCGCGGCGACCATCTGCACGAAGGCGTCACCGTCGCCGCTGGCGGCCGGAGCGGTGGCATCGGCGGCCGCCGTCTGGGTGGTGCCGGCCGCAGCCGCGTCCTTCTGGGCGTCGCCGGCCGGAGCCGCGGCCCCCGCCGGAGCGGCGTCGGTGGCGGTGCCGGTGTCGGCCGCGGCGGTCTTCTCGACCTCCGGCAGCGGCACCGGCGTGTCGGCGAGCGAGCGCAGGTAGACGATCACGTCGGCGCGCTGCTGGTCGTTCTTGATGCCGGCGAAGCTCATCGCCGTGCCCTTCACCGTGCCGCGCGGGTTGGCCAGGAACTCATCGAGGTTCTCAAAGGTCCAGGTCTTGTCCGCGCCCCACTCCTTCATGCCGGAGGAGTAGTTGAAGTCCGGGTGGCTCAGCACCGGGCCGCCGACCACGTTCCACAGGTTCGGGCCGACCTTGTTGGCGCCGCCCTTGTCGAAGGAGTGGCAGGCCTGGCACGCCCGGGTCGCGCCCTCGCCGTCGGAGACGTTGGCGCTGGCCAGCAGCACCGGAAGCGGCACGGCCGCAGGCGCAGCGGTGCCGCCGTCCTCCGGATGCTCGGCGTCGGGAATCGCGATCGCGTAGCCGGGCGTCTCGGGGGGATGGTTCGCAAAGATCGCATCGGACAGAACCCCGACGGCCATCGCAAAAAGGCACGTCCCGAGTACGGCGCCTACGACCTTGTTAGTCTCGAACGAATCCATCCTTGTCCTCATCCTCGTCGCGGAGGCCCAGGTTCCGGCCGTCTCGCGGAGCGGAAATCGCGTGGACACTACCCGCTATAATAATTCTATGTCCATCCGTATAAAGCGCCGCGCACAAGACACAATCCGTTCGTTGCCGCGCGCTATTGACGCGCCCCGGCCAACGGGCGGGCCATGAGAGAGGTTCCATGCCGGACCACGCACTCGTTCTGATCCCCGCCCGGCGCAGCGCCACGCGGCTGCCGGACAAGCCGCTCGCGATGATCGGCGACGTGCCGATGATCGTGCAGGTCTGGCGGCGGGCGCGGGAGGCGGACATCGGCCGCGTCGTCGTCGCCTGCGACGATCCGGAGATCGCGGCGGCGGTGCGCGACGCCGGCGGCGAGGCGGTGATGACGGCCGCCGACCACCCCTCCGGATCCGACCGCATCCACGAGGCGCTGTGCCGGCTCGACCCGGACGGCGCGGTGTCGGTGGTGGTCAACGTGCAGGGCGACCTGCCGACGGTGGAGCCCGCCACGATCCGCGCGGCGCTCGATCCGCTGGCCGATCCGGCCGTCGACATCGCGACGCTCGCCGCCGTCATCACCGTGGAGGAGGAGCGCACCAATCCGAACGTGGTGAAGGTGGTCGGCAGCCCGGTTTCCGAGCGGCGGCTGCGGGCGCTCTATTTCACCCGCGCCACCGCGCCGCACGGCGACGGGCCGCTCTATCACCACATCGGCCTCTACGCCTTCCGCCGCGACGCGCTGACGCGCTTCGTCGCCCTGCCCCCCTCCACGCTGGAGCGGCGCGAGCGGCTGGAACAACTCCGCGCGCTGGAGGCCGGCATGCGCATCGACGTCGCCGTGGTTGACGCCGTTCCGCTGGGGGTCGATACCCCCGCCGATCTCGAAAGGGCCCGCGCGCTCCTTTCCTGACTCCGATTCCGGCGCGCCGATCGAATGAGAGCATGACCAAGTCCGACAGCCAGCGCATCGTGTTCCAGGGGGAGCCCGGCGCGAACTCCCACATCGCCACCCACACGGTGTTTCCCGAGGGCGAGGCCATTCCGTGCCACACCTTCGAGGACTGCTTCGTGGCGCTGAAGGCGGGCGTGGCGGACCTGGGGATGATCCCGATCGAGAACTCCCAGAACGGGCGCGTGGCGGACATCCACCATCTGCTGCCGGGCTCGGGGCTGCACATCATCGGCGAGTACTTCCAGCCGATCCACCACCAGCTGATGGCGCTGCCCGGCACCAAGCTCACCGACATCAAGACGGTGCAGAGCCACGTCCAGGCGCTCGGCCAGTGCCGCAAGGTGCTGCAGGAGCACGGCTATCGCGCCGTCGTCGGCGCCGACACCGCCGGGTCGGCCCGCCAGATCGCCGAGGCGGGCGACCCGTCGGTCGCCGCCCTCGCCTCGCGGCTGGCCGCCGAGATCTACGGCCTGGAGATCCTGCTGGAGGACGTCGAGGACGCCGCCCACAACACCACGCGCTTCGTGATCCTGTCGCCGGAGGAGAAGTGGGCGCCGCGCGACGCCGGCCCGGTCGTCACCTCGGTCATCTACCGGGTGCGCAACGTGCCGGCCTCGCTCTACAAGGCACTCGGCGGGTTCGCGACCAACGGCGTCAACCTGACCAAGCTGGAATCCTACCAGCTCGAGGGCGAGTTCTTCGCCAGCCAGTTCTATGCCGAGGTGGAAGGCCATCCGGAGGATCCGAACGTCGCGCTGGCGTTCGAGGAGCTGGCCTTCTTCTCCACCGAGCTGCACATCATGGGCGTCTATCCGGCGGCGGAGTTCCGCGCGAACATCCGCGAGCCGGAGGAAAACCGGGCGCTCCGCCCACACCGCTGAGGCGCCGTCGACCGCCCGGCGTCCACGCCGGGCGGAACGGGCCTAGACGACGCCGCCGTCGGCGTAGGCCTTGATGAGGTGGTGGGCGATCGCCATCGCCGGCGGCACCATCAGCCCGTCGGGATGGGTGCGATCGAGCATGGCGCCAAGCTCCTTGCGCTCGAACCAGCGCACGTCCTCCAGCTCTTCGACCTCGCGCACCAGCTCGAAGCTGGTCGCCTGGGCGAAGCAGCCGATCATCAGGCTGGACGGGAACGGCCACGGCTGGGAGGCGTGGTAGGCGACGGCGCCGGTGCGGATGCCGGCCTCCTCGTAGAGCTCGCGGCGCACCGCGTCCTCCAGCGTCTCGCCCGGCTCCACGAAGCCGGCGAGGCAGGAGAACACCCCCGGCGCGAACCGGTACTGGCGGCCGAGCACGCAGCGGTCGCCATCGATCGCCAGCATGATGACGACCGGATCGGTGCGCGGGAAATGCTGGGTGCCGCAGGACGGGCAGTCGCGCCGGTAGCCGGCCTGGCTGGGCCGCGTCGGCTGGCCGCAGTTGGCGCAAAAGCCGTGACGCTCGTGCCAGGAGACGAGGCTGCGCGCCTGGGCGATGGCGCCGAGGTCGTGCTGGGCGAGCCGGCCCTCCACCGCCAGCGAGCGCAGGTCGCTCGCCCAGAAGGACGACGCCTCGTCGTCCATGGCGAGGCGGACGCGCGCCGCCAGGCGCGGCGCCCCCTTGTCGAAGCCGAGCAGCACCGCGCTGTCGAGATCGGCGTCGAGCTTGAGCGCCGTGTCGCGGCCATGCAGCGCCACGGGCGCCTCCGCCGCGCCGGAGAGCACGGCCTGGTCGCCGCTGAAGAGATAGAAGCCGGCATCGGCGCGTTGGCCGATATCGCCCGCCGACAGGCCCGTCCGCGCCTCGGCGATGCGGTCGAGGCGGTTGCCGGCGAAGCCGGTGCGGTCGGAGGCGTCGATCGGGGGAAAGTTCGGAAACGACGTACGACCCATCTCACCCACACCGGCCTGAAACCCGCAGCCCGCGCCACCGGCGCGCCCGCGGAGCCATAAAACCATGATTCGCCGCGCGATACCCTTGCATGGCGCGCCTCAGCTCTCGTGGAACGCGCGTTCCAGCCGGGCGGTGAAATCGGCGAGCTCCAGCCGGTCCCACGGCAGCGGCGGCACTTTCCCCCAGATGGGACCGGGCCAGGCCGGATCGTCGGGGAAGCGGGCGATCACGTGGACGTGAAGCTGCGCCACGGAATTCCCCAGCGCGGCGACGTTGAGCTTGTGGGCATCGGTCAGCGCCTTCAGCACCTTCGAGGCGGTGGCGATCTCCTCCATCAGCACGGCGCGGTCGTCGGGGCCGAGATCGATGATTTCGACGCAGCCGGCGCGTCGCGGCACCAGGATCAGCCACGGATAGGTGCGGTCGCCGCTGAGCCGGACGGAGCAGAGCGGCAGCTCGATGACCTGCGTCGTGTCGGCCGCAAGCTGCGGATCGAGGGCGAACCCGGTGGACATGAGGAGGCTCCGCGCAGTCGGGAAAGGGACGGGAGACGGCCGGTCGGACCGTTATCCGGTGGGAAGGCGAAAATTGCATGTCTGCCCCTCCTTGCCAAAGGGGGGGCCACCTTTGATATAGAGAAGTCGGGAGGTTGGCGGTGGACGGGTCACTCGCCAACCGGGTCAGGTCCGGAAGGAAGCAGCCCTAACGAGCCAGGCACGGGTCGCCGTGCCAGCCTCCCACCTCCGTTCTTATCGAGAGGCACCGGCGCCGGGTCATGGACGACACATCCCCCCGCGATGCCTCGGCTGCGCCGTATCGCGTCCTGGCTCGCAAATACCGTCCGCGAACCTTCAAGGACCTGATCGGCCAGGATCCGATGGTGCGAACGCTGAAGAACGCGTTCGAGACCGGGCGGATTCCGCAGGCCTGGATGCTGACCGGCGTGCGCGGCGTCGGCAAGACGACGACCGCCCGCATCCTGGCGCGCGCCCTCAACTACGAAACCGCCAGCGTCGACCAGCCCACCATCGACATGCCGGAACTCGGCGAGCATTGCGCCGCCATCATGGAAGGCCGCCATGTCGACGTGATCGAGATGGACGCCGCCTCCCACACCTCCATCAACGACATCCGCGAGATCACCGACGCGGCGCGCTACAAGCCGGTGAGCGCGCGCTACAAGGTCTACGTGATCGACGAGGTCCACATGCTGTCGACGGCGGCATTCAACGGCCTGCTGAAGACGCTGGAGGAGCCGCCGGAGCACGTGAAGTTCGTGTTCGCCACGACCGAGATCCGCAAGGTCCCCGTCACCGTGCTGTCGCGCTGCCAGCGCTTCGACCTGCGCCGCGTCGAGGCCGGACCGCTGGTCGCCCACCTCGCCCGCATCGCCGAGGCCGAGGAGGTCAACGCCGAGGACGAGGCGTTCCGGCTGATCGCGCGCGCCGCCGAGGGCTCGGTGCGCGACGCGCTGTCCCTGATGGACCAGGCGATCGCCCACGGCGCCGGCGCCATCACCGCCGGCTCGGTGAAGGACATGCTCGGCCTCGTCGACCGGGCGCGCGTGGTCGACCTCTTCGACATGGTCATGCGCGGCGACGTCGCCGGCGCGATCGGCGAGCTGGACGACCAGTACGCGGCCGGCGCCGACCCGGCGACCGTGCTGTCGGACCTCGCCGCCTTCGTGCATCTCGTCACCCGCTTCCGCGTGGTCCCGGACGTCGCCGCCGACGGCACCGTCACCGAGGACGAGAAGCAGCGCGGCTCGGAGTTCGCCGAGAAGCTGTCGATCCCGGTGCTGTCGCGCGCCTGGCAGATCCTGCTGAAGGGCCTGCCGGAGGTGCAGACCGCCGCCAAGCCACTGGCGGCCGCCGAAATGGTGCTGGTGCGCCTGGCCCATTCCGCCGACCTGCCGACGCCGGACGCGCTGCTGAAGGCCTTCGGCGGCGCCGACCAGGGCGGCGGACGCCCCTCCCCCGCCGCGCCGACTGGCGGAGGATCGCCCGCGCCGCAGCCCGAGGCCCGGGCGCGCGCCGTGGGCGAGAGCGCCGGCCCGCCCTTCGCCACCCAGCCCGCGCGCCAGCCGGTCGCCTCCGCCGCGCCCGACGCGACGCCAGAGATCGCCCTCTCCTCGCTGGAGGACGTGGCGGCGCTGGCCGCCCAGATGCGCGCGCCGAAGCTGAAGTTCGCGGTCGAGCGGGAGATGCGCCACGTCCGCTTCGAGCCCGGCCGCATCGAAGTCGCGATGATGCCGAACGCGCCGATCACGGTCGCCGGCGAACTCGGGCAGCGGCTCACCGAATGGACCGGCCGGCGCTGGATCGTCGTGGTGTCGTCGGAACACGGCGACGAGACGATCCACGAGGCGCGGCTGCGCACCGCCGAGGAGCGGCTGGCCGACGCCGCCGCCGACCCGATCGTGGCGGCCGTGCTGAACAAGTTCCCGGGCGCCGAGATCGTCGACGTCCGCATCATGGAAACCGAGGAGCCGACGCTCGAGGCCCCGCCGCCCGACGACGAGCCTGAGGAGGAGTAGGTCATGGACTTTCTGAAGATGATGAAGCAGGCGAAGGAACTCCAGTCGAAGATGGGGGACCTTCAGGAGCAGATGACCCTGGTGGAAGCCGAGGGTACCTCCGGCGGCGGCCTCGTCACCGTGCGCGTCAACGGCGCCCAGCAGCTCCTGAGCGTGCGCATCGACCCGTCGCTCCTGAAGCCGGAAGAGGGCGAGATCGTCGAGGACCTGGTGGTCGCCGCCCACGCCGACGCCAAGACCAAGGTCGATGCCGCCGTGCAGGCGAAGACCCAGGAACTGATGTCGGGCCTCGGCCTGCCGCCGGGCATGATGCCGCCGATGTAGGCCGGCCGGCAGCGGCGGCACCGTCCTCCCCGCCGCCGAAATCTTCTAGTCTTGCCGCGGCCGCGACACCGATTCGCGGCCGCGTTCCGTTCCCGCCAGGTCCCCCGGCCAACCGCCGGACCGGGAGACACGGCCACGACCCGCTCCAGCCCGAACCGACATGGCCGCCACAACCGGACCCGAAATCGAGCGACTGATCCAGCTTCTGGCGAAGCTGCCCGGCCTCGGACCGCGCTCGGCGCGCCGGGCAGCGCTGGCGCTCGTCAAGAAGCGCGAGATGCTGCTGGTGCCGCTGGCGGCCGCCCTCACCGAGGTCGCCGACGCGGTGCGGGTCTGCTCGACCTGCGGCAACATCGACACCGCCGATCCGTGCTCGATCTGCACCGACCCGCGCCGCGACCGCTCGCTGATCGTGGTGGTGGAGGACGTGGCCGACCTGTGGGCGCTGGAGCGCGCCGCCGCCGTGTCGGCCCAGTACCACGTGCTGGGCGGCACCCTGTCGGCGCTCGACGGCGTCGGGCCGGACGCGCTGCAGATCCCCAAGCTGATCGAGCGCGCCCACTCCGGCGAGGTGCGCGAGGTGATCCTGGCGGTGAACGCCACCGTCGAGGGCCAGACCACCGCCCACTATCTGATGGAACAGCTCGACGGGCTGGGTGTCACCGTCAGCCGGCTGGCCTCGGGCGTGCCCATCGGCGGCGAGCTCGATTATCTCGACGAAGGCACGCTGTCCGCCGCGATGCGGCAGAGGCGGCCTTTCTAGGGTTTTTGACCCCTCACGCCGAGTTCGCTTCGCTCACCGGCTCCGGGTGGGCGCCCTGACCGGGCGGCGCGCGGTCGCGCGCTGGTGGGTGCGATCCGGCGAGACGGAGGATATTAGCCTCTGGTGCCAGCCCCACCCTCCGCAGGTGGAAACCAAACAAAACGGCCCGCCGGTTAGGCGGGCCGCTGTCGTCAGGCAGATTCCGCCCCCGAACGAAGCACCTTCGAACCCAAAGGGTTCGCAAGCCCGACCGGGCGCCGCGCGGTCAGCGCGCCCCGTCGGAGGCGCGAGCGAAGCGAGCTGCCGCGAGACAAAAAGACCCTCCCCTCAGATCTCGAAGCCTTCCTGGCGGACCAGGTCGACGAGCTTCACTTCCGGACGGGCACCCAGATGCTGGATCACCTCGCCGGCGGCGAGGCCGCCGATGGTGGCGCAGTCGGGCAGCGACATGCCGCGGGCCAGGCCGAACAGGAAGCCGCCCGCGTAGAGATCGCCAGCGCCCGTGAGGTCGACGATCCTGTCGACCGACGCGGCCTTGACGTGGTGGGTCTCGCCGCGGGTGATCGTCAGCGAGCCCTCGGCGCCCATGGTCACGGCCGCGAGCGTGGCGTCCTCGCGCAGCGCCTTGACGGCGGTGTCGAAGTCGGACGTCTCGTAGAGCGAGCGCAGCTCGTGCTCGTTGGCGAACACGATGTCGACGGTGCCGGACTTGATGAGGTCCAGGAACTCGGCGCGGAAGCGGTCGACGCAGAAGGTGTCGGACAGCGTCAGCGCGACCTTGCGCCCGTTCTGGTGGGCGATCTCGGCGGCCTTGCGGAAGGCTTCCTTGGCCTGCGGCGGATCCCAGAGATAGCCCTCCAGGAAGGTGATCTCGGCATCGGCGACGAGCGCCGGATCGACGTCGTCGGGCGTCAGGTTCTGGCAGGCGCCGAGGAAGGTGCTCATGGTGCGCTCGCCGTCCGGCGTCACCAGCACGAGGCAGCTTGCCGTCGGCGCGCCACCGGCGAGCGGCTCGGTGTCGAAGGCGACGCCGACGCCGCGCATGTCGTGGCGGTAGGCGGCGCCGAACTCGTCGTCGGCCACCTTGCCGATATAGGCCGCCTTGCCGGTGAGGGAGGCGACGCCGGCGATGGTGTTGCCGCCCGAGCCGCCGGAGATGCGGACCACCTGGCCGAGGTCGCTGTAGAGGCGCGCGATCTCGTCGCCGTCGACGAGGCGCATCGATCCCTTGGCAAGCTTCTCGCGGACGATGAAGTCATCGTCGACATGGGCGAGAATGTCGAAGATCGCATTCCCGATTCCGAGTACGTCGTAGCGCGGCGCGGCCATATCTGGTCGGTCCTCCTTGGGGGCATCCGGTGGGTCGGAGATCGCCAGCCGGCGGCGCGGCGACGCGCTCGACCGACCGGATCTCGATCTGGTGCGTTGGCTGGTCCGGCATCGCATCGGCTCGAACGGCCAGCGGGGCCGCAGCGAGCGAATTGGGACCGTGAAGTGCGGCGAACCTTACAGAGATCGCGCCGGATTTCCACCCCGCCCCGGTTTCCGGCCCCGCGGGGGGCATCTTGAGCGGCCCGCCGGAAACCCCTATCTCGCTTGCGTCATCCCTCCGGACAACGGCCCCGCTTCATGCTCGCGAGCGCCTCCCGCGCCTTCTCTGAAATCTTCTCGCCGCAGCTGCGGCCGGTGTTCCTGAAGACGCTCGGAATCACCGTCGCGCTCCTCGTCGTCGCGTGGATCGCCGTCGAGGCGGCGCTGACGCACTGGGTCGAGCTGCCCTACGGATGGCTGGAGACGGTGGTCTCCATCGTCACCGGCATCGGCATGATCTTCGCGCTCGCCTTCATCGCCGCCCCGGTGTCGGCCGCCGTCGCCGGCATCTTCCAGGACGAGATCGCCGGCACCGTGGAGCGCCTCGACTATCCCGGCGAGACGCCCGGCCGCGACGTGCCGCTCATGCGCGGCCTCTGGCACACGGTGAAGTTCACCGGCGTGGTGATCCTCGGCAACATCCTGGCGCTGCTCCTGCTCTTGGTGCCGGTGGTCAACATCGCCGCCTTCTTCGTGGTCAACGGCTACCTGCTGGGGCGGGAATATTTCGAGGCGGCGGCCATGCGCTTCCACTCCGAGGCGGAGACCAAGGCGATGCGCAGCCGCAACGGGCTGACCATCTTCCTGGCCGGGCTGGTGATCGCGGCGGTGCTGGCGGTGCCGCTCCTGAACCTGGTGACGCCGATGTTCGCCACCGCCTTCATGGTCCACCTGCACAAGCGAATCGCGGCGCGCGAACGGCTGGCGCCGCGCTGATCCCGCGCCGCACCGGTGCTCTTCGGCCCACCGCCCGCGCCGACCGGCATGCCGGGAGAGCAACCCACCGTCCCGCTCAAGACGGGTTGGGCGGCCGCCCCGCTTGCTGCTATCACGGCGCTGCAAAAAGCCGCAGAGTGGAAACATGCCGCCCGACTTTGACGGGGGGCGGACCGCAGGCTAGAACGATGCCAGAAACCGCCAGGCGGCCCATCCCGGAGAACGCGTAATGTCGCAGGTCGACGCCAAGGCAAACCGACCACTTTCGCCCCATCTTTCCATCTACCGGCCGATCATCACCATGGTGATGTCGATCATGCATCGCATCACCGGCTGCGCGCTGTTCTTCGGCACGATTCTCATCGTGTGGTGGCTCGTCGCCGCCGCGAGCGGCCCGGACGCCTTCGCGGTCGCGAACGGTTTCTTCGGCTCGATCTTCGGGATGATCATCCTGTTCGGCTTCACCTGGGCGCTCCTGCACCACATGATCGGCGGCATGCGCCACTTCATCTGGGACACCGGCGCGGGCTTCGACGAGAAGACCCGCGAGATGCTCGCCTGGGCCACCATCATCGGCTCCGTTTCGCTGACGATCCTGCTGTGGATCGTCGCGCTGATCGTGATCTAGGAAGCGACCATGGCTGACATGACCACACCGCTGAAGCGCGTGCGCGGACTCGGGTCCGCCCGCTCCGGGACGCAGCACTTCTGGCACCAGCGCGTCACGGCGCTCGCCAACGTCCCGCTGATGATCTTTTTCGTGATCATGGTGATCTCGATGGCCGGAGAAACGTATCCAGTCGTGCTGGACCGGCTGGCGTCGCCGTGGGTCGCCATCCTGTTCATCCTGACGATGATCTCGGTGGCCTATCACATGCGTCTCGGCATGCAGGTCGTCATCGAGGACTATGTTCACGGCGAGCCGCAGCGCGTGCTGCTGCTGATCGCCAACACGTTCTTTTCGCTGATCGTGGCCTCGGCCTCGATCTTCGCGATCTTGAAAATCAGCTTCGGAGGCTAACGCCATGGCTGGCAGCAACGGCACCGGCTCGAACGGTGCGGGCTCCAACGGTCGCAACGGAAGCGGCCCGGCCCTGATGGGCGAGGCGTATCCGGTCGTCGATCACATCTTCGACGTGGTGGTGGTCGGCGCCGGCGGCGCCGGTCTGCGGGCGGTGGTCGGCGCGGCCGAGGCCGGCCTGAAGACCGCCTGCATCACCAAGGTCTTCCCGACCCGCTCCCACACCGTCGCCGCCCAGGGCGGCGTCGCCGCCTCGCTCGGCAACATGGGCGAGGACGACTGGCGCTGGCACATGTACGACACCGTCAAGGGGTCGGACTGGCTGGGCGACCAGGATTCCATCGAGTATCTGGTGCGCAACGCGCCGGCCGCCGTCTACGAGCTCGAGCACTGGGGCGTGCCCTTCTCGCGCACCGAGGACGGCCGCATCTACCAGCGCCCGTTCGGCGGCATGACCACCCACTTCGGCAAGGGCACCGCCCAGCGCACCTGCGCCGCCGCCGACCGCACCGGCCACGCGATCCTGCACACGCTGTACGGCCAGTCGCTGCGCCATTCGGCCGAGTTCTACATCGAGTATTTCGCGCTCGACCTGATCATGGACGACGGCGTCTGCCGCGGCGTCATGGCCATGTGCATGGACGACGGCTCGATCCACCGGTTCCGCGCCCACAAGGTGATCCTGGCGACCGGCGGCTATGGCCGCGCCTACTTCTCCTGCACCTCGGCGCACACCTGCACCGGCGACGGCAACGCCATGGTGCTGCGCGCCGGCCTGCCGCTCCAGGACATGGAGTTCGTGCAGTTCCATCCGACCGGCATCTACGGCGCCGGCTGCCTGATCACCGAGGGTTCGCGCGGCGAAGGCGGCTACCTGACCAACTCCGAGGGTGAGCGCTTCATGGAGCGCTATGCCCCGTCGGCGAAGGACCTGGCGTCCCGCGACGTGGTCTCCCGGTCGATGACCATGGAGATCCGCGAGGGCCGCGGCGTGGGCAAGCTGAAGGACCACATCTTCCTGCACCTCGACCACCTGGACCCGGCGATCCTGCACGAGCGGCTGCCGGGCATCTCCGAATCGGCGCGCATCTTCGCCGGTGTCGACGTGACCAAGGAGCCGATCCCGGTGCTGCCGACCGTCCACTACAACATGGGCGGCATCCCGACGAACTTCCACGGCGAGGTCCTGACCAAGGTCGACGGCGACCCGGACGCGGTCGTGCCGGGCCTGATGGCCATCGGCGAGGCGGCCTGCGTGTCGGTGCACGGCGCCAACCGGCTGGGCTCGAACTCGCTCATCGACCTGGTGGTGTTCGGCCGCGCCGCGGCGCACCGCTGCGCCGAGACGATCGGCCCGAACGAGAGCCACGCCGAGCTGCCGAAGAACGCCGGCGAGCCGGCCATCGCCCGCCTCGATCGCTTCCGCTACGCCTCGGGCGGCACTTCCACCGCGGAGCTGCGCGACGAGATGCAGCGCACGATGCAGTCCAACTGCGCCGTGTTCCGCACCGGCGAGGTGCTGGAGGAAGGCCACAAGCTGATCCACGACGTGTGGTCGAGTGCCGACGACGTGAAGGTGACCGACCGCTCGCTGGTCTGGAACAGCGACCTGATCGAGACGCTGGAGTTCGACAACCTGATCTGCCAGGCGGTCGTGACGATGGACTCCGCCCGCAACCGCAAGGAATCGCGCGGCGCCCATGCCCGCGAGGACTTCCCGGATCGCGACGACGCCGAGTGGATGAAGCACACGCTGTCGTTCTGCAACACCGAGACGCGGGAAGTCGTGCTCGATACGCGGCCGGTGCATTCGTACACGCTGTCGAACGACATCGCCTACATCGAGCCGGCCAAGCGGGTCTACTGAGGACCGGCGGCGCGTGGCGACGATAACCCAGATGTCGGCCCCGGTGACGGCGGCCCCGTTCGGCAGCCTCAGGCCCGGCGCGGCGATGCGGGCGATGCTCGCGCTCGCCCGGGCCCAGGGGCTCGCCCCGGGACCGCGCAGCTGGGTCCGGCGGCGGGTGCGTCACCTGCTGCCCGACGACGAGCTGGACATCGAGGTCGAGGGCCTGGCGTTCCGGGTCTCGCCCCGCGACAACAAGGACGGCTTCGACCTGGCGGCGAAGGGCCGGCTTCCCGAGGCCGACGAGCGGGCCTTCGTGCTCGCCCAGCTTCGGCCGGGCGACCTGTTCGTCGACATCGGCGCCAATCTTGGCGTCTACGCCATCTCCACGGCGGCGCGCGCGCCGACCGGCACCCATGTGGTGGCGTTCGAGCCGCATCCGGTCTCCCGCGGCCGTCTCGCCTACAACGTCGCCGCCAACGGCGTCTCCGACCGGGTGACCATCGAGCCGTTCGCGGTCGGCGCCGAACCTTCCACGGCGACCCTGTGGGCGAACGCCTCGGGCAACCAGGGCCGCGCCTCGCTGCACGCCTTCGAGGGCGACCGGTCGCTCGGCTACGACGTGGAGATCGTTCGCCTCGCCGACCGGCTTGCCGCCTACGACGCCCCCGTGGGTGTCCTGAAGATCGACATCGAGGGCTACGAAGACCGCGCCCTCCTGCCCTATTTCGCTTCCGCCCCTGCCTCGCGCTGGCCGCGCGCGATCGTCGTGGAGACGACGCACGCCTCGCTCTGGCAGGAGGATCTGTTGAAGGCGCTCAAGGCCTACGGCTATGCCGTGGCCGACGAGAATGCCGAGAACGCCATGCTCATCTTGTCCGGGGCGGCTGCCGCCCCTTCGTTTGAGCCACGTTGAGGAAAGACGACGATGGTCGAGCTCACGCTTCCGAAGAACTCGAAGGTCTCCAAGGGCAAGACCTGGGACAAGCCCAAGGGCGTCGACAACCTTCGGGAATTCAAGATCTACCGTTGGAACCCGGATGACGGGCGCACGCCGCGGATCGACACCTACTACGTCGACACCGACGACTGCGGGCCGATGATCCTCGACGGGCTGATCTGGATCAAGAACAAGGTCGACCCGACGCTGACCTTCCGCCGGTCCTGCCGCGAGGGCATCTGCGGCTCGTGCGCGATGAACATCAACGGCATCAACCACCTGGCCTGCACCAGCGGCATGGACGAGGTGACCGGGCCGGTAACGCTCTATCCGCTGCCGCACATGCCGGTGGTGAAGGACCTGGTCCCCGACCTCACCAACTTCTACGCGCAGCTGCGCTCGGTGGAGCCGTGGCTGAAGACGGTGACGCCGACCCCGCAGCGCGAGTGGCGCCAGAGCCACGAGGACCGGGTGAAGCTCGACGGCCTCTACGAGTGCATCCTCTGCGCCTGCTGCCAGACCTCGTGCCCGAGCTACTGGTGGAACTCCGACCGCTATCTGGGCCCGGCCGTGCTGCTGCAGGCCTATCGCTGGATCCACGATTCCCGCGACGAGGCGACGGGCGAGCGGCTCGACGACCTGGAGGATCCGTTCCGCCTGTATCGCTGCCACACCATCATGAACTGCGCCAACGCCTGCCCGAAGGGCCTGAACCCGGCCAAGGCGATCGCGGAGATCAAGAAGCTGATGGTCGAACGACAGGTCTGATTCGGACCACACGTCCGGTCTTTATCGAAAGGCCCGCCCCTTCCCCGGGGGCGGGCCTTTTCTTGTGGCGGTCAGCCCCAGACCGGGCTGGTGAAGATCGCCATCGACAGGATCCAGCCGGCGGTCCACAGCCCGGAGCGGATGAAGCCGACGCCCTTCAGATAGGCGGCGATGTAGGCGATCCGCACGACGATGAAGACGATCGCCAGCGCGTTGACGGCGTCCTGCGGCGCGCCGTTCATCTCCGCGGCGATCACCGCGATGGCGAAGACGATCAGCGCTTCCCAGGAATTCTGGTGGGCGGCATAGGCGCGGCGCCGCAGGCCGGTCTGCGTCGCGTGGCGGGCCCGCGGGTCCCGGTTGTCGAGCTCCGGGTCGGCCTTGGCGGGATAGGCGGCCAGAATGGGCAGGATGCTCGCGACGAGCACGCACCAGAATGCAATCGACATGGGTCCCCTTTCTCCGTGGCGGGCCGATGCGGCCCGGACATCCCGTCAGTGCCGGTAGGACGGCTCGCAAATGGTCCGGTCGCGCCCGGATTCCTTTGCCCGGTAGAGCGCCTTGTCGGCGCGATCGAGCATCGACTTCAGCGTATCGGATGAAGACGTCCCCGGCCGGTGTTCCGCAATCCCTGCACTGAAGGTCAGCGCCTTGGTCTGCGCGACCGGCCCCTCGGCGGCGAGCGCCGCGCGCACCCGGTCGATGACCGTGCTCGCCTCCTGCACCCCCGCGTGAACGATCAGCACCCCGAACTCCTCGCCGCCCAGCCGGAACAGCCAGTCCTCCGGCCGCAGGCGCTCGCGGATCAGGTCGGTGAAGCGCACCAGCACGTCGTCGCCGGCCCCGTGGCCGTAGGTGTCGTTCAGCTGCTTGAAGTGATCGAGGTCGAGCATCGCGATCGAGAACGTCCGGCCGGTGCGGGAGGAGCGGTGAAACTCCGCCGCGACGACGCGCGCCAGCATGCGCCGGTTCCAGCTGCCGGTGAGCCCGTCGACCAGCACCGCCCGGCCGAGTTCGAGCATGTGCATGGTGAGTTCGGCGAGGTCGGAGAGGATCGCCCGCTCCTCGGGGCTGAAGTTCCGCCGGTTGCTGTCGATGGCGCACAGGGTCCCGATCGGGACGTCGTTGTCGGTGATCAGCGGCGCGCCGGCGTAGAAGCGGACGCCCGGGGCGCCGACCACGTAGCGGTTGTTTCGGAAGCGGTCGTCGTTCTCGGGATCCTCGACCACCAGCAACTCGCCGGCGTCGATGACGTGGATGCAGAGACTGTCCTCGAGCGGCAGGTCCATCCGGTCGAGACCGACGGCGGCGCGCACCCACTGCCGGTCGTCGTCGAGAAAGCTGACGTGGGTGATGGGCATCCGCAGCGCCGCCGAGGCGATCCGGCTGATCCGGTCGAGGACTTCGACGAGGTCGTCGTCCAGAGCCCCGAAGTCCTCGATCTCCTTTCGCCGCTTCTGTGCACGTTCGGCCGCGCTAAGCGGGATCGGGCGTTCGGCGTGATCTGCGGACATCATCTGCTTTCTGGGTTCGTGGCACGGTGCGGCGGAGGCTGGCCGGTCACGGTCTGTCCGGCGTGCATCCTGCTGCGGTGACTGCTTCTCCTGCGCGCGGGCCGTCTGCCATCCGGGGGCTCATGCGCGATGTGCGCCCTTGCAGTCGTTACGGCACCGAAGATGGGTCGGATCAGACCGCGAGTCCACCTCGCGGCAGCGCGGAGAGGCAACACCTGATGCCGGCTCCGCCCCAAAACGAAACCGCGGCGGCGCCGGAAGGCGCCACCGCGGTTGCAGCGAACGGTCGGTGGAGGAGTGTCGGCGCGCCGACGGTCAGCCGAGCGCGTCGAGCACCGATGCGGTGACCTCGGCCTTGCCGTCGACGTCCTTCAGCATGCTCTTCATCATCCAGATCTGCTTCTCGTGCTGGACGAGGCGGTCGTCGAGGAGATTGGCCGTGGCGTTGTCGTCGGCGTCGTCGACGGCCGGACGGATCTCGCGCATGGTGCGGACCACCAGTTCGTTGTCGTGCACCAGCTTCTTCAGCATCTCCGTCGGGCCGGGGACGCCGCGCTCTTCCTTCACCGAGGTGAGCTCGGCGAAATCGGAGTAGCTGGTCGGGGCGTAGTGGCCCAGCGCGCGGATGCGCTCGGCGAGCTCGTCGAGGGCGTTCCACAGATCGGTGTACTGCTCCTCGAACAGAAGGTGGTAGGTGCGGAACTTCGAGCCCTCGACGTTCCAGTGGAAGCCGTGGGTCTTCACGTAGAGGCCGTGGGTGTCAGCCAGGACGCGGGCCAGCCCCTTCGCAATGGTCTTGCATTCCGCTTCGGACATCGCCTTGTCGTTTCGCATCTCGTTCTCCTGTTCAGTCGTGTTTCGGTCGGAGGGCCGTCGGCGCGGATTGGCGCGCGGAGGCCTTGCACACGCCCCTCGCCGCCGGTCATCTCGAAGATGTGACACTTGGCGATTTGGCGTAGCGGCTCACAAAGCGCTAGACGCTCATATCCATGCGGAAAGCCCCCTCAGCCATGACGTGCGCCACTCTGACTAAACGTTGCACAGCGACCCTTGGTTCACTGTGGCGGAGCGTCGCAGCCGTGCTCGCGCTGGCGATCCTGGCCCAGCCGGCGGCCGCGGCGGGGGCCAGCATCGACACCGATCACATCGCCACCCGGATCGTCGTGGGCAGCTCCAGCGTCGCGCCTGGCGACACGGTGGAGATCGCGATCACGCAAACCGTCGAGGACGGCTGGCACACCTACTGGGAGAACCCGGGGGATTCCGGCGCGCCGACGCTGTTCGGCTGGGCTCTGCCCTCCGGCCCGGCGGACGCGACGATCCAGTGGCCGACGCCGGAGCGCCTCCCCTACCCGCCGCTGGTCAACTTCGGCTACTCCGGCAAGACCACCTACCTCGCCACCCTGACCGTGCCGGCCGACTGGCCCGCCGGCGATCCGCTGCCCGTGGACCTGACCATCGACTGGCTGGTGTGCGCCGACATCTGCATTCCCGAGAGCGGTTCGGCCACGTTCGAGATCCCGACCGGCACCACCAGCGAGCTGGACTCCGCGGTGGGCTTCACCTTCGTTCAGGCGCGGCGGGAGATGCCCGCCCCGGTGACGTGGCCGGCGAAGCTGAGCGGCATGCCCGACGGGCACCTGACGCTGGAGGTCGAGCCGACCGGCGTCGATCTCGCGAAGCTCTCCCAAGCCTTCTACTTTCCCCTCGACCCCGACCTGATCGACAACGCCGCCGAGCAGACCTTCGACGTCCAGGGGCAGACGCTGGCGCTGGCGCTGCGGCCGCACGGACCGACGCCGCCCGCACCGGTCGACGGCCTCCTGGTGCTGACCGACACGTCCGGGCAGCGCAAGGGCTACGCCCTCACCGCCGACGGGCCGGAGAGAGAGATCCCGGCGCCGGTCGCGGCCTCCGCCGGCGCGGCACAAAGCGGCCCCGGCGGCGGCACGCCCGCCGCCTCCGAGACGGCCTCCACGACCGCCACGGCGATCCCCGCCCCGACCGGCACCGGCTTCCTACGGGCGGTGGTGTTCGCGCTGATCGGCGGGCTGATCCTGAACCTGATGCCGTGCGTGTTCCCGGTGCTGGCGCTCAAGGCCGTCGCCTTCGCCGGCCACGGCCATGCCTCCGCCCGGGATCGGATCGGCCAGGGCGCCGCCTACACCGCCGGCATCCTGGTGAGTTTCCTGCTGCTCGCCGGCACCCTCATCGCGCTCAAGGCCGGCGGCATGGCGGTCGGCTGGGGCTTCCAGCTGCAGCAGCCGCTGGTGGTCGCGGTGCTCGTCTACGTGCTGGTGCTGATCGGGCTGAACCTGTCCGGGCTGTACGAGATCGGCCTCGGCCTGACGCGCGCCGGCGGGCTCGTCCACGGCAGCAGCGGCGTCGGCGGATCGTTCCTGACCGGCGTGCTGGCCGCCGTGGTGGCGACGCCCTGCACGGCGCCGTTCATGGCGGTGGCGATCGGCTACGCGCTCACCCAGGGCACCGGCGTCACGCTGGCCGTCTTCACCGCCCTCGGGCTCGGACTGGCCCTGCCGTTCCTGCTCATCTCGCTGGTGCCGGCGATCGGGCGGCTGTTGCCGAAGCCGGGCATGTGGATGGTCCGGCTCAGGCAGGTGCTCGCCTTCCCGCTCTACGCGACCGCCGCCTGGCTGATCTGGGTGCTGACCCAGCAGGCGGGCGTCGACGCCATGTTCGCGGTGCTCGTCGGCTGCGTGCTGCTCGCCTTCGCGGCGTGGATGACGGGGCTGCGCCAGGGCGGGATGCAGCGCGGCCGCTGGGCCGCGGCGCTGGCGGCGGTGGTCGGACTGGTGGGCGCGGTGGCGCTGCTCTCTCCGTCCCTGGCGGACGGCCCCTCCCAAGGAGCGATCATCTCGGCGTCCGCCGACGACTACGGCGCGGAACCGTTCACCCCGGCGCGCCTGGACGCCTTGCGGGCCGACGGCAAGCCGGTGTTCCTGAACATCACGGCCGCCTGGTGCATCACCTGCAAGGTCAACGAGAAGGTGGCTTTCCGCAGCGGCTTCCGCGAGGCGCTGGTCCGCGACGGCGTCACCTACATGACCGCCGACTGGACCCGCCGCGATCCGGCGATCACCGCCTACCTGGAGCGCTACGGGCGCGCCGGCGTGCCGCTCTACCTGGTGTTCCCGGAGGGCGACGGGCCGGCGGCGGTGCTACCGCAGATCCTCACCGAGGACATCGTCGTGCGCGCCCTCGACGCGGCTGCCGGCCGCAGCGGCTAGCGGCTAGCCGCACCTGCGATCGAGTCTGCACCCGGCCGGACCGCAACAGGCGTCAGACCCCGAAGATCGCCACCGAGGCCTCGCGGCCGCGCAGCTCCACCGCGCCGATCTTCTGAAGGTCGGTCTCCGCCGACAGCCCGCTGGCCGTGTCGGAATCGAGCAGGATGCGCGACTGCAGCTGCTTGTTCTGGCTCTGCAGCCGCTCGGCGCGGGAGACCGGGTCGCCGTAGACCGCGAACGCCTGCCGCTCGCCGTCGATCATCCCGGCCGTCACGGGGCCGGTGGCGATGCCGATCCCGAGCGCCAGCCGGACGCCCTCGAAGCTTTCCTTGCGCACCACGTGGAGCAGCGCGCGGGCCGTCCAGAGCGCGCGGTCCGGATAGTCGTTCACCTCCAGCGGCAGGTTGAAGATCGCCAGGAAGGCGTCGCCGCGCACCTCGACGATCATGCCGCCGCCGTCGGCGACGACGTCGCGCGCCCGCAGGAAGAAGGCGTCGAGAATGGCCAGCGCCTCGGCGGGAGACCGATCCTCCGCGGCGGCCGTGAAGCCGGCGATGTCGACGTAGAGGACCGACGCGTCCCGCACCGCCGGCGCCAGAGCGCCGGGCCGGCCGACCAGATCGTCGATCACGCCGTCGGGCACGTAGCGGCCGAACGCGACGCGCAGGCGGGCCCGCGCATCATCGGCAAGCGCCTTCGCCTCCTCGGCCTGGGCGCGCGCCACGACGACCCGGCGGGCCCGAACGAGCGCCAGCGCCAGGAGGCCGGCGGTCGCCAGCATCACGGCGGCCGGCATCAGCGGCAGCGTGGCCCACGACGGCGTCCACGGCACGTCGGCGATGACGACCATGAACGCCCCCCACCAGGCCAGCACCGAGGCGACACCGGTCCAGATCACCAGCCCCGGCTGCAGCGTCAGGGCCGCCACCGGCATCAGCAGCAGCACGATCAGCGCGCCGTAGGTGCCGAGCACCAGGCTCACGCTCGTCCCGTCCCCGTAGGAGAGCGGCCCGAACACCACCAGCACGACCAGGGCGACCGCATCGACAGCGAAGGCCGCATGGCGGAACCACGCCCGGTCGAAGCGCGTGCCGGCGGTCCAGTAGAGGGCGGCGCCGATCGCCAGCACCGCCAGCGCGCCGCCGAGCGGTACGGGCACCGACGCGGGCGGATAGGCGAACGCCAGCCAGGCGCCCGCGAGCAGGGCCACCGCCATCTGCACCGCCAGCGCGATCCTGAGGCCGGCGTCTTCCGCCGCCTTCAGCGCGCGCGCCGCAAATCCGTCCGCCGTCGTCATGGGAGGTCAGGCCTTCGTTCTCAGGAAACGGCGGGTTTCGGTCTCCAGCACGAGGCAGGTGAGCACGCCGGACGCCACCGCGCCGGTGTCGATGTCGATGCGGAACGGCCGCACGTCCGGCTGCTCGACCGGGGTGTGACCGTGGACCACGCAGTGGGGAAACGGCGCCATGTGGGAGAGGAACGGCTCGCGGATCCAGAGCAGGTCTTCCGGATCCTGGGCCTCCAGCGGCACGCCCGGCCGGATGCCCGCGTGCACGAACAGGTAATCGCCCTCCACATGGGTCAGCGGCAGGCCGGAGAGGAAGCCGACATCGTCGCCCATCGCCTCGGCCAGCTCGTCGCGGATCTGGGTCATCGAGGCCCGGCCGACCTCGGCCGGCGGGGTGATGCCGTAGGAGGCGAGCGTCGGCTGGCCGCCGTTCTGCAGCCAGAGAATCAGCAGTTCGGGATCCTCCAGGAAGTCGAGCAGCATGTCCTCGTGGTTGCCCTTCAGGCAGACCCGCTCGCCGTCGTGATGGGGATCGTCCCGCAGGACCTCCAGCACCTTCTTCGTCTGCGGGCCGCGATCGACATAGTCGCCGACGAAGACCTCGACGATGTCGTCGCACGGATGGCGGTAGAGGTCGCGGTCGATCTCCGACAGCAGCAGCTCCAGCAGGTCGGCACGGCCGTGCACGTCGCCGATCGCGTAGATGCGGGTGCCCTCGGGGATGCGGGGGGCGGTGTCGGGATAGGACATGGGTGCGCCGTCCAGTTGTTCGGGCCGATTGCAGATGAGGTAGCGGAAGCGAGGCCGGTAGGGAATCGGGACGTTGAAAATGAGGCAGCCTCGGCGCCACCCTATCCGCTGTTGCCGGACCTCACATGCTTGTTGAGGCGGACCGGCGGGGCGGTGGCGGGATCCTCGGGCCAGGCGTGCTTCGGATAGCGCCCGCGCAGGTCGCTGCGGACGTCGGACCAGCTCCCGCGCCAGAAGCCCGGGAGGTCGGTGGTCACCTGGATCGGCCGGTCGGCCGGCGACAGGAGATGCACCACCAGCGGCAGCGCGCCGCCGGCCACCGTCGGGTGGGTCGCAAGGCCGTAGAGGTCCTGCACGCGGACAGAGACCGTCGGCCGATCGCCGGCATAGTCGATCTCGGCGCTCCGCCCCGATGGGGTCGCCAGCCGCGAGGGCGCCAGCCGCTCGAGGTCGCCGGGCCGGCCGGCGCCGGAAAGCAGCCCGTCGAGGGCGGCGGCGAGCGACGCCCGCGAGATGTCGGCCAGCGCCACCGCCCCCGGCACGTAGGGCCCGAGCCAGTCGGCAAGCGTCGGCAGGAGTGCCGCGTCGGAGACGTCCGGCCACGGGGACCCGACGGTGCGGTGGAGGAAGCCGGCGCGCGCGCGCAGATGGCGGGTCTCCGCCGTCCACGGCAGCCGGTCGAGCCCGAGACCTGCGACACCCTCCAGAAGCGCCGCCAGGGTCTCCGCGCCGGGCTTCGGAATGCTGCGGCGCTCCGCCAGCACCAGGGCGCCGAGGCGCCGGACCCGCGTCGTGCGCACACCCTCGACCTCCGGATCGAAGGCGGAGACCTCCTCCTCGACGATGCGGCCGGCGAAATTCTCCTCGATCGTCGCAAGGTCGAGCGGCGCGGCGAGCAGGATTCGCGCGTTCTGTGCCGCGCCCTGCAGTTCGGCGACCGCCAGCCAGGGCTCGCGCGCCAGCGCGACGGCGGGATCGAGCAGGCCGCCCCGGCCGGCGGCGGTGCGGTAGGCGCCCGCCTGCCCGCGCGCCTGGGCGATCCGGTCGGGAAAGGCGAGCGCCACCAGCCGCCCGACGCGAAGCGGGTCCGCCCGGCCGCCGCCGCCATCGCCACCGGCGAGCTTCGCCCAGCGCCGCGCGGCGTCGCGTCCGGCCCGGGCACGCTCCGAGCGGTCGCGCGCCAACGCGTCCCGCCGGTGCGCCACGTTCACGTCGCGTCCGCCGAGCCCCTGCTCGGTGAGCACGAGGGCAATCTCGGCGGCGAGGCCTGCCTCCCCGGTTTCGGCCGCCTTGTGGACCATGTGCGCGAGGCGCGGCGGAAGCGGCAGCGCCCTGAGCGCGCGGCCGTCCGCCGTGATGCGCCCCGCCGCGTCGATGGCGCCGAGGCCTTCCAGCAGCGCGCGCGCCTCCCGGAACGCCGCCTCGGGCGGCGGATCGAGCCAGGCGAGCTTGCGCGGGTCGTCGACGCCCCACTCGGCGAGATCGAGGGCGAGGCTCGCCAGATCGGCGTCGAGGATTTCCGGCGGATCGAACGGCAGCAGGGCGGCGGTCTGCGCCTCGGCCCACAGCCGCACGCAGACGCCCGGCTCGGTGCGGCCGGCCCGCCCCCGCCGCTGGTCGGCGGCCGCGCGCGAGACCTTTTCCGTCACCAGCCGCGTCAGTCCCATCGCCGGCTCGAAGCGCGGCCGGCGGACGTAGCCCGCGTCGACGACCACCCGCACGCCCTCGATGGTGATGGAGGTCTCGGCAATCGGCGTCGCCAGCACCACCTTGCGGCGGCCGGCCGCCGCCGGCCGGATCGCCGCGTCCTGGGCGCGTCCATCGAGGCCGCCGTGCAGCGGCACCACATCGACGTTCGGCGGGAGCCCGTCGGCGAGGCGTTCGGCCGTGCGCTCGATCTCGGCGCGGCTGGGCAGGAAGGCGAGCACCGACCCGGTCTCGTCGCGAAGCGCGCGGCGCACCGTCTCGGCGACGGCATCCTCGGTGCGGGTGCGCGGCGCAGGCGGGGCGTGGCGAGTTTCCACGGGAAAGCTGCGGCCGGTGCTGGTCACCACCGGCGCGCCGCCCAAGAGCGCCGAGATGCGGGCCGCATCGGCGGTCGCCGACATCGCCAGGATCTTCAGGTCCGGCCGCAGCGCGCCCTGGCTGTCGAGGGCGAGCGCCAGGCCGAGATCGGTGTCGAGCGCCCGCTCGTGCACCTCGTCGAACAACACCGCCGCCACGCCGGCGAGCTCCGGATCGTCGGCGATCATCCGCACGAACACGCCGGACGTCACCACCTCGACGCGGGTCGCCGCCGACACCTTCGCGTCCATGCGCACCCGGTAGCCGACGGTGCGGCCGACCGGCTCGCCGAGCGTGTCGGCCATCCGCCGGGCCGCGGCGCGGGCCGCCAGCCGGCGCGGTTCGAGAACGAGGATCCGACCATCGCCGCGCCAGGCTTCGTCGAGCAGCGCCAGCGGCACGCGCGTCGACTTGCCGGCGCCGGGCGGCGCCACCAGCACAGCCGCGGCGTGCGCCGCGAGCGCGGCGCTGAGCTCCGGCAGGGCGGCCTCGACGGGGAGAAGCGTCACGGTCGCGTGTTCCCGGGGCGCGCCTGTTGGCACCCGCCAGCCACCCGACTAGGGTCTGTGATCATCGTCCCCGACCCATCGCAGGTTTGCCGTCCGTGACCCATCTCAAGGCTCTCATCGTCCTCGCCATCGCTGCCTTCGCCGCCGGGCCTGCCATCGCCGACGATCCCAACCCGCAGGACTGGACCGCCGTGACGGCGGAGGCAACCGGCCAGACGGTCTATTTCAACGCCTGGGGCGGCGAACCGCGCATCAACGCCTATATCGCCTGGGCGGGCGGCGAGCTGAAGGCGCGCTACGGCATCGACCTGATCCACGTCAAGGTGAGCGACACCGCCAACGTCGTCTCCCAGGTGCTGGCGGAGAAGACGGCTGGGCGCGACACCGGCGGCAGCGTCGACCTCGTCTGGATCAACGGCGAGAACTTCGCCGCCATGCGCAAGCACGACCTGCTGATGGCGCCCGGCTGGGCGACGCTCCTGCCCAACTGGACGCACGTCGACGTGGACGGCAAGCCCACCGTGCTCACCGACGCCACGGTGCGCGTCGACGGGCTGGAGGCGCCGTGGGGCATGGCGCAGCTGGTGTTCCTGCACGACATGGCGACGCTGCCCGACCCGCCGCGCGACCTCGACGCGCTGAAGGCCTACGTGATCGACCATCCCGGCCGGTTCACCTATCCGCAGCCGCCGGATTTCCTGGGCACGACCTTCCTGAAGCAGCTGCTGGTGACGCTCGCCCCTGACCGGCTGGCCCTCGACCGGCCGGCCACCGACGAAAACTTCGACCGTCAGGTGGCGCCGGTGTTCGCCTACCTCGACGCGATCACCCCGCATCTCTGGCGCAAGGGCGCGGCCTACCCGGCCAACGTCTCGCAGCTCCGCCAGCTGTTCGCCGACCGCGAGACCGACCTCGCCTTCACCTTCAATCCGGCCGACGCGAGCGCGGCGATCGCCGACGGCGAGCTGCCCGACACGGTGCGGCCCTACGTGCTGGCTGGCGGCACCATCGGCAACAGCCATTTCGTGGCGATCCCCTACAACGCCAGCGCCAAGGCGGGCGCGCTGGTGACCGCCAACTTCCTGATGTCGCCCGAGGCGCAGGCGCGCAAGGCGGACCCGGCGATCTGGGGCGACCCGACGGTGCTGAACGTGGAACGGCTGCCCGAGGCCGATCGCGCGCGCTTCGACACGCTGGCGGAAGACCCGGCGATCCTACCGCCGGCGGAGATGCGGCCGACCCTGCGCGAGCCGGACCCGAGTTGGACGGAGCGCCTGGAACAGGCATGGACCGCCCGCTACGGAGCCCGCTGAGCGGCCGGAGCCGGACCCGCGCCATGCTGCGCCTCGCCCCGGCGGCGGCCCTCGCGCTCCTGATCGGCCCGGTCGTGGCCGGTCTCGCCGGCGTGGCGCTGCCCGCCTTCGGCTATTTTCCGGCGCTGGGCGGGACCGCCCTGTCCCTCGACCCGTGGCGGCGGCTCCTGGCCGAACCGGGGCTTGCCACCTCGGTGGGCCTCAGCCTGTGGACGGGGTGCGCCTCGGCGCTGATTGCCACCGCGATCACGCTGCTGTTCGTGGCGGGCTGGTCGCACACGCGCGCCTTCGCATGGATGCGGCGCACCCTGTCGCCACTGCTCTCGGTGCCGCACGCAGCCGCCGCCCTCGGCCTCGCCTTCCTGATCAGCCCGTCGGGCTGGCTCGTGCGCCTCGCCTCGCCGTGGGCGACCGGCCTCGA
Organism: Amorphus suaedae; assembly: GCF_053629675.1. Lineage (NCBI taxonomy): Bacteria > Pseudomonadati > Pseudomonadota > Alphaproteobacteria > Hyphomicrobiales > Amorphaceae > Amorphus > Amorphus suaedae. The sequence goes on from NZ_JBRJIT010000001.1 coordinate 1,652,514, forward strand.
CCGTCCGCCGGACCTCCTGATCGTCCACGATCCGGCGGGCCTCGCGATGATCGCCGCGCTCGTCGCCAAGGAGGTGCCGTTCCTGCTTCTGATGGCGCTGGCGGCGCTGCCGCAGACCGATGCCGAGCGGCTGACGCGGGTGGCCACCGGCCTCGGCTACGGCCGCGTCGCCGGCTTCGCCTTCGCGGTGCTGCCGCGCCTCTATCCGCAGCTGCGGCTGCCGATCTTCGCGGTGATCGCGTTTGCCACGGCCACCGTCGAGGTGGCGCTGGTGCTCGGCCCCACCACGCCGGCGCCGCTGGCGGTGCGGCTTGTCGGCTGGATGGGCGACCCCGACCTCGGCCGCCGCTTCTCCGCCTCCGCCGGCGCGCTCTTGCAGGTGGGCGTCACGGGCGCGGCCATGCTCGCCTGGCTCGGCCTGGAGACATGCGTCGGCCTCCTCGGACGCGGGCTCGTTGCCTCGGGCCGGCGGCGAACGCGGGACGGGATCGCGCGGGCGCTGGGCGCGGGCCTGGCGCTGACCTGCGCCGCCGTGGTCGGGCTCGGCCTCCTCGGCCTCGCCATCTGGTCGGTCGCCGATGTCTGGCGCTTTCCCGACGCGCTGCCCACGCGCGTCTCCCTCGACGCCTGGACCGCCAACTGGGCGGGCACCCGCGCGCTGCTTGTCGTCACCGTGCTGGTGGCACTGGCGGCGACGCTGGTCGCCACGGCGATCACGCTCGCCTGCCTGGAGAACGAGAGCCGCATGGACCACGCGCCGGGCGCGCGGGTGCTGTCGCTGCTCTATCTGCCGATCGTCGTGCCGCAGGTGTCGTTCCTGTTCGGCCTGCAGGTGCTGATGCTCAGCGTTGGCTTCGGGCCGTCGCTGGGGGCGGTCGCGTTCGCGCACCTGATCTTCGTGCTGCCCTACGTGCTGCTGTCGCTCGGCGATGCGTGGCGCGCCCTCGACCCGCGCTACGGCGAGGTCGCGGCCGCCCTCGGCGCCTCCGACGCGCGGATCTTCGTGGCGGTGCGGCTGCCGATGCTGCTGCCGGCCGTGCTCACCGCCGCGGCCGTCGGCTTCGCCGTGTCCGTCGGGCTCTACCTGCCGACGGCGCTGATCGGCGCCGGCCGCGTCATGACGGTGACGACGGAGGCCATCGCCCTGTCGGCGGGGGGCTCGCGGCGGCTGATCGGCGTCGCCTCGGTGCTGCAGATGCTGCTGCCGTTCCTCGCCTTCTCGGTGGCGCTGGCGGTGCCGGCGCTCCTGTTCCGCAACCGCCGCGGCCTGAGGGGGATGCGGACATGACGGCGCCCACAGACGGCCTCGTCCTCGACGGCGTCGCGATCGCCAGGGCCGGTACGCCGCTGCTGGCGCTGTCGGCGCGCATTCCCCCGGGCACCGTCCACTCGGTGATGGGCCCCTCAGGCAGCGGCAAGTCGACCCTGCTCGCCTACATCGCCGGGTTCCTGCGCCCGCCGTTTTCCGGCGCGGGGCGGCTGGCGCTCGACGGCGTCGACCTCGGCGCGCTGCCGCCGGCGGGTCGGCGGCTCGGGCTGCTGTTCCAGGATCCGCTGCTGTTCCCGCATCTCTCGGTGGGCGGCAACGTCCGCTTCGCCGTACCGGCCGAGGTGCGCGGCCGGGCGCGGGCGGAGACGGTCGAGCGGGCGCTCGCCGAGGTCGGCCTGGCCGGCTTCGGCGCGCGCGATCCGGTGACGCTGTCGGGTGGCGAGCAGGCGCGCGTCGCGCTGGCGCGGGTGATGGCGGCGCGGCCGGGGGCGCTGCTCCTCGACGAGCCCTTCTCCAAGCTCGACGCGGCGCTGAAGGACCAGATCCGGGCGCTGGTGTTCCAGACAGCGGCGGACCGGCGGCTGCCGGTGCTGCTGGTCACCCACGACCCCGCCGACGCCGAGGCGGCGGGCGGGCCGGTCACGCGGCTGTCCTGACCACGAAAAAAGGCGGGCGCCGCAGCACCCGCCTTCCGTCGGATCGAAGGTCCGAAAGGACTTATTCGGCTTCGTTGGCCGGCGCCGCCTGCAGCAGGCAGTAGCGCTCGAGGCCGATCGACTCCAGAAGCTGGAGCTGCGTCTCGATGAAGTCGATGTGGCTTTCCTCGTCGGACAGCAGCTTCTCGAAGAGCGCCATCGACACGAAGTCTTCCTTCTGGTGGCAGAGCTTGCGCCCTTCCTTGTAGAGCTCGCGCGCGGACTGCTCCGCGGCCAGGTCGCACTCCAGGACTTCCTTGACGTTCTGGCCGATGCGGAGCGGCTCCAGCGTCTGCATGTTCGGGAAGCCTTCGAGGAAGATGATGCGCGTGACGAACGAATCCGCGTGGTGCATCTCCTCGATGGACTCCTCGCGCTCCTTCTTCGCCAGGAGCGTGAAGCCCCAGTCGTCCAGCAGGCGGTAGTGCATCCAGTACTGGTTGACCGCCGTCAGCTCGCTCTTCAGGCCACGGTTGAGATAGTCGATGACCTCGGGATCGCCCTTCATGCCGGCTGGCTCCGTTCTTTGCGTTACAGATTGGAATTATTCAAATATCGCGGTGCCGACGATCCGTCCAGACCCTTTCGCCACGCGCACGCAAAAAATCGGTGAATTCCAGTCAGGATTTGCGGCGGCGCGCAAGCGCCATCAGCGGGGCCCCTTCCCCTCTACTTGGAATAGACGTGGATGCGGTGGAGAATTTCCACCGATTCCCCCGGCATGCCAGGGAACGGCGGGCTCGATTCCACATGCCGCCAGCGCCCGTCGAACTGGTAGTGCTCGATCGTCTCGCCATAGGCCGGGTCGATTCCCTCGTCGGCGCGCAGCGAGAAGATGATGCGTCCGCCGGGGCGGAGGATCCGCAGCAGCTCCTCGAACGCCTCCGGACCGGCGTGACCGGGCGTCAGGGTGCCGATGCACAGGATGGCGGCGAAGCCGTCGTCGGGAAAATCGAGCCGGTCGCCGAGCCGCATGGCCCGCAGCTCGTCGTAGACGCCCTTCTTGCCGGCCTCCGCCAGCATCTCGTCGGTCAGGTCGATGCCGACCAGCGGCGCGTAGCCGACGAGCGACAGAAGCTGGCCGACGAGGCCGGTGCCGCAGCCGGCATCGAGAACGGTGCCGTCACCGGTGCCGACATGGCGGGCCGCCATCGCCGCCGCCACGCCCGGCAGCAGGTAGCCGCATTGCGCGAGGTCGCGCTCGTATTCGTTTGCCCAGGCCGCGTAGGCGGACCGCCGTTCCTGATCGGACTTCGCCCCATATACCTGGGCGAGCCTGTCGGTGGCGGAATCGGTCATGCATGTCTCCTTTGGCCGGCGCTGCCTCCGGTCTGGCAGGCGCACCTGATGGAGGAGACAACGGGTCGGGTTTTCGCTGGCAGGCACGATCCGTCGCGGTCAGACCGCGCAATCGGCACGGGGTCCGGCCGGAGCCTTCTCCGACCAGGGACGCGCCGCGCGACATCGGTTTCCGATCCGGTGAGAGCACCGACGATCGAAAAGGGCCCCGAGGGCACGCGGTCCCGCATGTGCTTGCGGGCCGCACTATAGGCGGCGGGAGGGAAATGGCCAAATCCGCCCGCCCGGGAGGACCCGAAGCGGGCGGTTGACAGGCCTGCGCGCTCAGTTGAAGAAACGCATCCGGCGCTTGGGGTCGGGCAGGCCCTCGTCGGGCTCGTCCTCTCCCGTGCCGGGGTCGTCCGGCGCCGTTTCCAGCGGAAAGCGCACGGTTTCCGGGCGGCTGCTGCCGTTGACGCCGGCGGGCGCGGTGTCCTTCGCCGGAGGGGTCTCGCCCTCCGCGGCGACCGGTACCGGCTTCACGTCGGTGACGTTCTCCTCAGGGATCGGCGAGCCGGTCCTGAGACCCGGCGGCGGGACGATCTCGGGTTCGACCGCGACCGGCTTGGCCGCCACTGGCTCGGCGGCCTTTTCCACCACCGGCTCGGCCTTCTTTTCCGGTTCGGGCGCGGGTGTCGGAGCCGGCGGCGGTGCGGCGACGGGTTCGGTGGAAATCGCCACCACCGCGGCCTCCGCCGAGGCCGGCGCCGTCGACGGCACCGTCTTCAGAAGCGGCGGAGCGGCTTCGAACATCGCCTCGTCGATCGGCGGCTCGATGGCGGCGCCCAGCGCCTCGTAGGGAACGCGCCACTCGAACGCGTCGAGACGGCCCGTCACCGGCGACACCGGCGCCCAGGTCTCCGACACGATCCCGTCGGCGGTCCACGCCGGATCCTTCGGCGCCCGGACGGCGCGCGACAGCCACTCGCGGACGCGGCCCTGGTCGTTGGTCTCGGCCTCTTCCAGCTCCGCCATCAGCAGGCAGGCCCGCTGGGTCGGATGGTTGTTCAGCACCGGACGCATGGCGGCGCGCGCCTCGTCGAACTCGCGCGCGTCGATGGCGGCGGCGGCCACCGCGAAGGCGCCCTCGTCGCTCGCCGGCCGCAGGGCGGCCAGGGCCTTCACCCGCTTCAGCCGGTCGCGGGCGGCGTCGCCCTGGCGGATGTGGCTGTAGGCCTCGGCGAGATCGGGATGCGGGGTCCGCTTCCAGGTCTGCTCGATGATCTTGCTGGCCCGGCGAACGTCGCCGAGGCGCGCCAGCACCCGGCCGGCGACGGCGGCGGCGGGCACCAGGTCCTGGGCCAGGCTGTGGGCCTCCAGCGCGAGCGCGCGGCACTTCTCCGGCTCGCCCATCTCGATCTCGTTGGCCCGCGCCGTCAGCAGCACCGCCTTGAGCCGGCGCGCCTCGGCCTTGTCCACCAGCCTGTTGTGGGCGTTGCGGTCGAGGATGCGGGTCGCCTCCTCCCAATCGCGGTCCGCGGCGGCGTGCTCAAACTGTGCGGTCGCGGCCCACGGCAGGCTCGGCGCCACTTCCGCGGCTTCGTTGGCATAATGGCGCGCGGCCTCGGCCTCGCCCTCGCGGCTCGCCTCGATGTAGAGGCCGCGCAGTCCGAGCAGGCGGGTGTCGCGGTCATCCAGCATGCCCTGGAAGACAGTGCGCGCCTGCCCACGGTCGCCGCCGAGCTGGGCCGTCTGGGCCTCCAGCAGCGCTACGGCGGGCTCGTTGGGAAGCGTGCGCCGCGCCTCGACGGAATAGCGGCGGGCCAGACGGTAGTCGCCCGAGCCGACGGCGATCAGGCCGTTGGAGAGCGCCTGGTAGCCCTTGTCCTTCTTCCGGCGGCTGAGGAAGCGCGACATCTTGCCGGGCGAGCGCACGATGGCGCGGAACAGCGACCACAGGATGATCGCCGCGGCCACCACGGCGACCAGGGCGACCACCGCGACGGTGGTGGAGGTCTGGATCTGATAGCCGAGCCAGTCGATCTCCACCGCACCGGGGCGATCGGCCATCCACGCACCGGCAAGCGCCAGCACGAAGACCAGGACCAGGAACACAAGAAGGCGAATCATGGCTTTGCTTCCGCTCGATCAGTTCCCGGGCGTGGTGGAGCCGGCCGGCGCAACCTGCTGCCCGGTCGGGGTGTCGGCGAGGCTGGCGAGCACGTCCTTGGTGACCTTGTCGACCAGCTGCTCGGCGGCGACGCGGGCCGCGAGCTGGTCGTGCCACGCCTGCGACGCCTCCTGGGCGGGTCCCGGGAGATTGGTCCACGCGGTCGATGCGGCGGCCAGGTCGCCCTTCGCAAGGTCGGCGCGGATCGTGTCGAGGGTGGCGTAGACGCCGCCGTCGTCCGGTGCGTCGGTGCGGCGCACCTTCACCAGCGATTCCGCGTTGGCCAGCAGCCCGGCGACGAAGCCCTCGTTCTGGGCGTTGCCGCGGAGCGTGCGGCGCACGGAGGCCTCGACCTCCGGATAGGCGGCGATCAGCTCGCGCCGGGTCGGAAGGCCCGTCTCGGCATAGGGCTCGAGCGGCGCCACCATGGCGGGATCCTCGAGCCGGGTCTTCACCGCAGCCAGCGCCGGGCCATAGGGCTGGCCGTTGCGCAGCGCGCTGTCGAGCACCGCCGTGGACAGGGCGAGGGCTGCCACTTCGCGCGGACCGGTGCCGCCAACGATCTTCTCAAGTTCGGCCACCCGGCCCGTCATGTCGGTGACGGTGGCCTTCAGCTCGGCCTCGCCGGACTGCAGCGCCTGGACCGACTGCTGGAGCGGGCCGATGGCGGCAGTGGCATTGCCCGCCGTTGTGGCGGCGTTGCCGGCGGCAGTCGCCGCCTGCGCCGCCGCGTCCGACGCCCGCGAGATGTCGCCACGCAGGGTCTCGATCTGGTCCGGCGTCACCGCCGGTTCGGCGTTGGCGAGATCCTCGACCCGGGTTTCGAGCGCGGCGACCTTGTCGGGCAGCCCGCCGTCGACCGAGCCGATCTGGGATTTCAGTGCCGCGACGTCGGACTTCAGGCCGTCGACCTCGTCGGAGGCGGCGGTGCCTGCGGCCGAGGCGGCCGTGTCGACCCTGTTCTCCAGCGCCGCAAGCCGAGCCTGCACGTCGCCGCCCGTTGCGGGAGCACCCTGCTGGGGCGGTCCCGCCGGCAGCTGGATCGCGCCGGAATTGAGCGCGAGATAGCCGCCGCCCAGGACAACGGCGCCGCCCACCACGGCGGCGAGCAGCAGGCCGCCGAAGCCGACCCCGCTGCGCGACGATGACGCCGGCGGCGGGGTGCCGGATGGGGAAGTCGGGGTCTCTTTCGGCGTTGCAGCGTCCGGCTTGGCAGCGTCCGACTTGGCCGGCGTCTCGCCCGGCTTGGCGGATGACGCCGCCGCAGGGGCGGCCGTCGCGCCGGACCTGGCATCCTTGTCCGTGGACGGTTTCGCCGGCTCGTCCTTGGCGCCGACGCTCGGAACCGCGGTCGCGCGGGCAGCGGACGCTGCTGCGCCCGCCTTGGCGGCGTCGCCCGGCTTCGGCGTCTCGGCGCTCTTGGAGGCCTCACCGGCCTTCGCGGCGGTGGTCTTGTCGTCACCGGCCGGCTTGGCGGCCGTGGCAGCGGGGCCCTTGGCCTCTGCCGTAGGCTTGGTTTCCTTGGCGGGGTCCTTCGGGTCGGACGGCTTGGCTTCGGAGGTCTTCGTGTCCGCTGCCTTGCCGGCCTTCACGGGGCCATCCGGCGCATCGGTCGTCTTCGCGTCGGACGACGCGGACCCCTCAGCCGCCTTGGCGCCGCCCTGCGGTGCCTTGTCCGCCGCCTTCACGCCGTCGGAAGGCTTCGCGCCGGTGGCTTCATTGGCTGCGCCGGTCTTGCGCGGCTCGACTTCCGAGGCCGACAGATCGAGGACCTGCGGATGTCGCCGTCCCTTTCCGCCCGTCGGATCGCCCGGATCATTCGTCCCCGCCATCGTCGTCCCCGTCCTCGCTTCGACCCCGAGAGACACTATCGTCGCCTCGGGTCCGGTTATACACCAAATGTCGGAACCCGCGCCCCGGATCCACCCGGACGCACCATCCCCACCCCTCGTTCGCGCGCGCCCTACGCGCTTCCGATCAGCTCCAGCAGCGCCGCCTGGTCGGGCGTTGCCGCCACCTCGACTCGGCCAGCGCCGGCGCCGGAGAGCACCTCGGCCACTGCATGCGACAGGCAGAAGTGACGCACCTCGGCCAGCGCCGGTCCGAGCCCTGCCGCCTCGGCAAGCGCGACCAGCGTTGCCGCCGAGCGCGGCGAAAAGGACAACACCCCGTCGATCGCCCCCTCCCGCAGCGCCGCCGCAGCGTCGGCCGGCAGCGCGGTCGCCGGCTCCGCCCGGTAGCATACGCGGGTGACGACCGAGACCGCGGCCGCGCCCAGCAGCGCCCCGAGATCGCCACTGCGATCGCGGCCCGCAATATGGAGAACGGTCCGGGGGAGATTTGGATCCGTCTCGATGGCCCTCGCCACCGACAAAAGGTCGCCGCCGGCCGCCCGCACGTCGGAAAAGCCCGCCGCGCGCGCCGCCTCGGCCGTCGCCTCGCCCACCGCCAGCACCGGCATCGCCGCGATGCCCGGCAGCCCCGGATGTCCCTTGAGCGCCCGAACGGCGCCCCGGCTGGTCAGCACAACCAGGTCGGCGCCGTCCGGCTCGAGGGAAACGTCCGGGTCGGTGACGATCTCCAAGAGCGGCGCCATCAGGACCTCGTGGCCGAGGGCGCGCAGCTCTGCCGCCGTCTCTTCGGCCTGGGGGTGCGGCCGCGTGACGAGCAGTCGCATGATCAGACCCAGTCCGCGAAGAAGTCCGGGCCGGCGCGCTCCCTGAGGCGGCGACCGACCTCGCGGCCGATCTCCACCGCATCGGCGGCCGCCCCGTCGAGCACCATCTCCTCGACACGGACGCCGTCGGGGGTGGCGATCAGGCCGTGCAGGCTGACGGCATCGCCGGTGACGGTCGCGAGCCCCGCGATCGGCGTCCGGCACGAGCCGTCGAGCACCTCCAGGAAGGCGCGCTCGGCGGCCAGCGCCGTGCCGGTGGTCACGTCGAGCAGCGGCGCCAGCGCCTCCAGCACGCGGATGTCGTCGGCCCGGGTCTCGATGGCGATCGCCCCCTGCCCCAGCGCCGGCGGAAACCGGTCCATCTCGAGGATCGAGGTGGCGATCTCCGGCCGGCCGAGCCGCTTCAGCCCGGCCATCGCCAGGAGGGTCGCGTCGACGTCGCCGGCCGCCAGCTTCTTCAGCCGCGTCTGCACGTTGCCGCGGAAGTTGACCACCTGCAGGTCCGGCCTGAGCCGCCTGGCGAGCGCCCCGCGCCTCAGGCTCGCGGTGCCGACAACCGCGCCCCGGGGCAGGTCGTCGAAGCTTTTCGAGGTGAGCGAGATGAAGGCGTCGCGCACGTCCTCGCGCGGCAGGTAGCCGGCGAGCGCCAGCCCGTCGGGCAGCTGGGTGGGCACGTCCTTGGCCGAATGCACGGCCAGGTCGAGCGAGCCGTCGAGCAGCCCCTCCTCGATCTCCTTGGTGAACAGCCCCTTGCCGCCGAGCTCGGACAGCGGCCGGTCGAGGACCTTGTCGCCGGTCGTCTTGATGACGACCACCTCGATGTCCTCGGGCGAAAGCCCGGTCGACGCGACGAGACCGCCGCGGACCTCATGGGCCTGGGCGAGCGCGAGCGGGCTGCCCCGGGTGCCGATGCGTATCCGTTCCAATGCTCAAGTCCAATTGCAAGAAGTGCGCTTCCGATGCTACCGCATGGGACGAAGCACGGACCATAACGACGCGCCCCCCGGTGGCCAAGCCGCTTGGCGCCAGCGGATCCCATGATCGTACTCGGCATCGAGACAAGCTGCGACGAAACGGCCGCGGGCATCATCCATTCGGATGGCCCGGGCAGAGGCCGGATTCTGTCCGACGTCATCCGCGGCCAGGTGGAGGCCCACCGGGCCTATGGCGGCGTGGTGCCGGAAATCGCCGCGCGCGCCCACGTCGAGGTGGTCGACGCCGTGGTGGAAAAGGCGATGGCCGACGCCGGCCTCGGCTTTTCCGACCTCGATCTCGTCGCCGCCACCGCCGGGCCGGGCCTGATCGGCGGGCTGCTGGTCGGGCTCACCACCGGCAAGGCGGTGGCGAGCGCCGCCGGCCTGCCGTTCCGGGGCATCAACCACCTGGAGGCGCATGCGCTCACCGCGCGCCTCACCGACGGCCTCGACTTCCCCTACCTGCTGCTGCTGGTGTCCGGCGGCCACAGCCAGTTCATCCTGGTCGAGGGCGTCGGCCGCTACAGCCGCTGGGGCACCACCATCGACGACGCGCTTGGCGAGGCGTTCGACAAGACCGCCAAGCTGCTGGCGCTGCCCTATCCGGGCGGCCCGGAGGTGGAGAAGCGTGCGCTTGCCGGCGATCCGAAGCGCTTCACGTTCCCGCGCCCGCTCGCCGACCGGCCCGACCTGGCGCTGTCGTTCGCCGGCCTGAAGACCGCCGTGCGGCTCGCCGCGGAGCGCACCGATCCGCTGGACGACCAGGCGATCGCCGACATCTGCGCCGGCTTCCAGGCGGCCGTCGCCGACGTGCTGGCGATCAAGTCCGCCCGCGCGCTGGCGCGCTTCCGCGCCGAGACCGGCTCCGACAGCCCCGCCCTCGTGGCGGCGGGCGGCGTCGCCTCGAATTCCGCGGTGCGCACCGCCCTCGACGGCGCCGCGCGGGCGGCCGGCGGGCGGCTCGTCGTGCCGCCGCCGCGCTTGTGCACCGACAACGGCGTGATGATCGCCTGGGCGGCCGCCGAGCGCGCCGCCGCCGGCCTCGACGACGATCCGGCCCTGACCGCCCGGCCGCGCTGGCCGCTCGACGCCGATGCCGCCCCGCTGGTCGGCTACGGCCGGCTCGGGGTGAAGGTCTGAGGATGGCGGGCCCCCGCACCATCGGCATTCTCGGCGCCGGCGCCTGGGGCACGGCGCTTGCCCAGGTGTCCGCGCGAGCCGGCAACCGCGTCATCCTTTGGGGCCGCTCCGCCGACACCGTCCACGCCATCAACGCCGATCGCCGGTCGCCGCATCTGGCCGCCGTCGAGCTCGACCCCGCCATCGAGGCCACCGGTGATCTCGCCGAGGCGGCCGGCGCCGACATCGTCGTGCTGGCCACGCCGGCCCAGACGACCCGCGAGGTCACCTCCGCCGCGACCGTGTCGATCGCCGACGGCACGCCCATCGTCATCACCGCCAAGGGCATCGAACGCGCCACCGGCCGGCTCTTGTCGGAGGTGGTCTCGGAGACGGTTCCCCAGGCCCGGCTCGCGGTGCTGTCCGGTCCGGGCTTCGCCGGAGAGGTGGCGCGCGGCCTGCCGACCGCCGTCACCATCGCCACTGTCGAGCACGCGCTGGCGCCGCTTCTCGCCGAGGTGTTCGCGGCGCCGGGCTTCCGCCCCTACGCCTCCGATGACGTGCGCGGCGTGCAGATCGGCGGCGCGCTCAAGAACGTGCTCGCGATCGCCGCCGGCATCGTCAAGGGCCGCGAGCTGGGGGCGAGCGCCCATGCCGCCCTCACCACCCGCGCGCTGGCGGAGCTGATCCGGGTCGGCACCGCCGACGGCGGCCGCCGCGAGACGCTCACCGGCCTGTCGGGGCTGGGCGACCTCCTGCTGACGGCCACCAACCCCCAGTCGCGCAACTTCGCGTTCGGCGAGGCGCTGGGGCGCGGCACGGCCACCGTCGCCGGCGCCCTGCGGTCCGGCCCGCTGGTGGAAGGCGTCGCCACCGCGCCGATCGCGCTGACGCGGGCGCGGCGGCTGGAGGTGGACACGCCGATCATGGAGGCCGTCGCCGCCGTCCTCGACGACCGCCTGACCATCGACGAGGCGATCGACGCGCTGCTGAGCCGACCGCTGAAGCGCGAGGACGGCTGATCCCTCGCCATATGGAGGATCCGCCGCCGCTTCTTCTGGTGTCGGGCGGCGGACTGCGCTACCCGAAGACACGCCGTTTGCAGACCGACGGTTTCAACGAGAAGGAAAGGATGCCCATGCTGTTCCTCGCCATCTGCCGCGACAAGCCCGGTGCCACCCAGCTGCGCGCCGACACCCGCCCCGACCACGTCGCCTGGCTCCAGCGCACCGGCAAGAACATCAAGCTCGGCGGACCGTTTCTCGCCGACGACGGCGTGACGCCGAAGGGCTCCATGCTGATCGTCGAGGGTGAGAGCCTGGACGAGGTCCGCGCCTACCTGGCCGACGACCCGTACGCCCATGCCGGCCTGTTCGAGAGCACCGAGATCATGCCCTGGCGCTACGTGCTCGGAACGGAGCTCTGAGATCGTGGCGTACTGGCTGTTCAAGTCCGAGCCGAACACCTGGTCGTGGGACGACCAGGTGAAGAAGGGCAAGGAGGGCGAAGAGTGGAACGGGGTGCGCAACCACCTCGCCAAGAACCAGATGCAGGCGATGAAGATCGGCGATCTCGGCTTCTTCTACCACTCGGTCAACGAGAAGCAGATCGTCGGCATCGTGAAGGTGGTGGCCGAAGCCCACCCGGATTCCACCGACGGAACGGGCACCTGGCACTGCGTCGACATCGCGGCGGTGAAGCCGCTGAAAGAGCCCGTCACGCTGGAGACCGTCAAGAAGACGCCGGAGCTCGCCGACATGATGCTGGTGAAGAACTCGCGTCTCTCGGTGCAGCCGGTCACCGACGACGAGTGGAAGCTCGTGTGCAAGATGGGCGGCGTGACAGCCTGACCGCGACCCCGCCCACCGGCGAGGATCCTGCGTCCGCGCGCCGCCGCGCGTTCATCCGCGACCATACGCGGGTGTGGGCGCCACCCCATGTGCCCGAGATCGTCCTGCACCTCGCCGACGAGGCAACGGACCTTTGGGAAAAGACCGAAGAGGAGCTCGGCGCGCTGGGCGTGCCGCCGCCCTTCTGGGCCTTCGCCTGGGCCGGCGGGCAGGCCCTGTCGCGCTACCTTCTCGACCACCCCGGCCTGGTGGCCGGCCAGAGCGTCCACGACTTCGCCAGCGGCTCCGGGCTGGTCGCCATCGCCGCCGCGCGCAGCGGCGCGCGCAGCGTCGTCGCCAGCGAGATCGATGCCTTCGCCATCGAGGCGATCGCCATGAACGCCGATCTGAACGGGGTGTCGGTCGTCGCGCATCTGGGCAACGTCCTTGCGGCGCCGCCGCCCGACGTCGACCTGCTGCTCGCCGGCGACATCTTCTACGAACGACCCATGGCGGAAGCGGCGCTCGCCTGGCTCGACCGCGCGCGGTCGGCCGGCACCGAGGTACTGATCGGCGATCCCGGCCGCTCCTACCTGCCCCGCGACCGTCTCGCGCGCGTCGCCGAGTACCACGTCGAGGTCACCCGCGCGCTGGAGGACAGCGAGGTCAAGCATACCACCGTCTGGCGGCTTCAGAAGAAGCGCTAACCCGCCGTTAACCATAACCGGTGAGATCATGCGCCGGCGGCGGAATTCGTCCGCGCGCCTGCCCCGCTGAGGCCGCCGATCGGTGCGGCCCGCGCCCTGCGAGGATTCGCCGTGATCGATCGCCGTCTCTTTCTCAATGGTCTTGTCATCTTCGGTGCGGCGGGCCTCGGACTCGTTTCGCGCGGCCATGCCCTCGACATCGCGGCGATGAAGCCCGGCGAGTTCTTCTGGGACCTCGACCGCGCCCCGGCCGGCCCGATGGTCATCATCGTCTCGCTGCCGGCGCAGCGGCTGTACGTGTACCGAGCCGGCGAGCTGGTCGCTGTCTCCACGACCTCGACCGGCAAGCCGGGCCACGAGACGCCCACCGGGGTGTTCACGATCCTGCAGAAGGACAAGGACCACCACTCGAGCATCTACAACAACGCATCGATGCCCTTCACCGAGCGGCTCACCTGGTCCGGTGTCGCGCTGCATGCCGGGAACCTGCCCGGCTATCCGACCTCGCACGGGTGCGTTCACCTGCCGCTGGCATTTGCCAAGGACCTGTTCGGCATCACCCCTCTCGGCACGCCGGTCATCATCGCCGACAGCCACTCGGGTCCGGCCGACGTGCTGCATCCCGGCCTGCTGTTGCCGGCAGACGCCGAAAGCGAGGCGGTGGCCGAGACGATCATGACCGACGGCGACACCGCCGCCGTGCCCGCCGGCGCATCGACCGCCACACCCGCGGCGGTCATCGCCTCCGCCGCCGATGGCCGGATCTATGTCATGGAGAACGGCACCCTCACCTTCGACGGGCCGATCACGGTCGCCGACGGCCCTCCCATCGGCAACACGCTCTATGTGATGAAGGCCCAAGGCACCGACGGACCGCCGGCCTGGGTCGCCGTCCGCTACGAGACGGCGGCCGGTTCACAAACGCCCGAGGCCCCGAGCAGCGATCCGCTCCACCGGATCTCCGCCGATGCGAACGTGCGCCAGCGTCTGGCCTCGCTGTTCGTTGCGGGCTCCACCCTGCTCGTCACCGAAGATCCGGCGCATCCGGGCACCCGCTCGGATCCCGGCTTCGTCGTCGCCACCCACGACATGGTCTGACCGACGGCAGAGGGGCGGCGTGTCGGTATAGGGTCTATGAGACCAGACCGCATCAAGCGCCGCAGGCCCGCTCTCGCGATCGCGTGATTTCCTGCCGGCCGCGGATCGGGTAGATCAACGGCAACCAGACCGGCACACGGCCGCTGAAACGTTGATCGCTCGCTCAAGGACGGCGCATGGTACCCGCGCCGCTCGCGCGATGCAGGCATCGGACAGGACCCCATGACCACCGCTTCGCCCGCCGCAGTCGTCGTCATTTCCTCGCTCGTCGCGCGCGGCGGGATCGGCCTGCGCGCCGCCGGCTTCGCGCTGGAACGCCTCGGCCACCAGGTGTGGTCGGTACCCACGGTGTTCCTGCCCTGGCACCCGGGGCATGGGCCCTCCACCCGCATCGTGCCGCCCGTCGCCGACTTCGAGGCCGCGCTGGCGGACCTTGCCGAGACCGCCTGGCTGGACGAGGTCGGCGCGGTGATCTCCGGCTATCTCGGCAGCGCCGAGCAGGCGCCCGCGGTCGCCCGGTTCGTGCGGCGCGTGAAGGAGCGCAAGCCCGACATTCGCTACCTCTGCGATCCGGTCTCGGCCGACGACGGCGGGCTCTACGTCCCCGACGCCACCGCCGAGGCGATCCGCTCGGAGCTGCTGCCGCTCGCCGACATAGCCACCCCCAACCGGTTCGAGCTTGCCTGGATGACCGGCCGCTCCATCGAGACCATCAACGAGACCCTGGACGCCGCCCGGGCGCTGGGGCCGCAGCGCGTGCTGGTCACCTCCGCCCCGGCCCTGATGCGCAACTCCGTCGCCATGCTCTACACCACGCCGCGCGGCGCATGGGTCGCCGAACACCCGCTGGTGGCGCACCCGCCGCACGGCCCCGGCGATCTCTCGAGCGCCCTCCTCATCGACCAGGTGCTCGCCGGCCATCCGGGACCGGCCGCGCTGGAGCGCACCGCGGCCGGCGCCTACGAGATCGTCGCGCGCTCGGCGAAGGCCGGCTCGGACGAGCTGATGGTGGTCGCCGAGCAGGGCCGGCTGGCGCGGCCTATGGCCATGGTGCAGATGCGCCGGATCGCCGAAGCCCGGGCATGACCGGAACCCGCATCGTCGCCGGCGTCGACGGCTGCCGCGGCGGCTGGGTCGCCGTCATCCTCGACCGCGACCGGCCCGAAGCCCCGAAGGCGCGCACCTACGCCCGGATCGCCGACCTGGTCGAGGACCTGCCGGAGAGCGCCGTCCTGGCCGTCGACATGCCGATCGGCCTGCGCGAGCGCACCGGTCCCGGCGGACGCGGGCCGGAGCGCGCGGTGCGCCCCCTGCTCGGCATGCGCCAGTCGTCGGTGTTCTCGGTGCCGTCGCGCGCCGCCGTCCATGCCGCGGATTATCCGGAGGCCTGCCGCATCGCCCGCGAGACCTCCGACCCACCGCGCGCGGTGTCCAAGCAATGCTTCTTCTTGTTCGACAAGATCCGCGAGATCGACGCGCTGCTCATCGCGCGCCCGGAGCTGATCCCGCGCCTCTACGAGACGCATCCGGAGGTCGCCTTCTGGCGCCTCAACGGCGGGCGGGCGATGGAGAAGCCGAAGAAGGTGAAAAGCACGCTGGCGCAGGAGGGGCTCGTGGAGCGCCGCGCGCTGCTGGAGGCGTGCGGCCTGCCGGCGGCGCTGTTCGACGCGCCGCGCCTGCCCGGCGTCGGCGCGGACGACCTGCTCGACGCGGCGGCCAACGTGCTGATCGCCTGCCGCATCGCCGATGGCGAGGCGGAACCGTTTCCGGCGCCGCTGGAGCACGACGCCCACGGCCTGCCGATCGCCATCTGGGTGTGAGGGTCAGCCCGCCGTTTCGAGCGCGGCGGTGACCACGCGGCGGTCGCTGTCGGGACCGAGCACGATCACCTTGGCGCCAACGGGCACCCGGTCGTAGAGGTCGGCGACGTCCTCGTTCTTCAGGCGGATGCAGCCCGACGAGACGGCGTAGCCGATGGTCCAGGCCTGGTTGGTGCCGTGGATGCGGTAGAGCGTGGACCCGAGATAGAGCGCGCGGGCACCGAGCGGGTTCTCCGGCCCGCCGGGCATGAAGTCCGGCAGGTTCGGCTGGCGCGCGAGCATGTCGGCCGGCGGCCGCCAGTCCGGCCACTCCGCCTTGCGGCTGATGTGCTCGACGCCGTTCCAGGTGAAACCATCGCGGCCGACGCCGATGCCGTAGCGGATCGCCTGGCCGTTGGGCTCGACGAGGTAGAGGTAGCGGGTGGCGGTGTCGATGATCACCGTGCCCACCGGCTCGTTGGTCCGGAACGGCACGACCCGGCGCCGGTACTGCGCCTCGTGGATCGCCGCCATTTCCTCGCGCGACGCCTGGTAGGTCTTCCACTTGCCCGAGGTCGGATCGTAGAAGCGGTAGGTGGGCCGCGGCTCGGCCTTGGGCTTGGAGCCGATCGGCCGGTAGTCGATCCACCGCTGGTTCTGGGGATCCCAGACGCGCACGGTCTGGCCGGCCGTGGCCGCCCCGGCGGCGAACGCCAGGATGGCGGCGGAGACGGCAAGGGTTCGCAGACGCTTCATGGCAGGTTCCGTCAGGCTGTTGGGCGATCCGGCGGAACGCCCCCCTGGCCGTTCCTTGGCGCCAACGATCGCGCCAACATGGTTAGCATCCGGTTAACGGCCCGCAACCGGGACACGCCTGGATTGCCGCCCGGCCAAGACGGTGCTTTGGTCGGGGCGACCAGAATCACTTCTGCCCCACCCGGGCGCGGGCGGCACGACCGCCCCCCGGGACCGTTTCCAGGAGAGACCCGCGTGCCCACGCCCGCCGCCTCGGCGCCCCGGTCGGCTCGATGACCGACCAACCCCGGCCGGCCGGACCGCCCCGCCTCCTCGTCGAATGGGCGGTCCCGTCGCTCTTCGTCGTGCTGTGGTCGACCGGCTACATCGGCTCCAAGTTCGGCGCGCCCTACGCCGAGCCGTTCACCTTTCTCGCCCTGCGCTTCGTGCTGGTGATGGCGGTGATGGGCGCCGCCATCCTGATCACCGGGGCGCGCTTCCCCACCGGGCGCGGCCGCATCCGCCACTCCGTCGTCATTGGCATGCTGATGCACGGGATCTACCTGGGCGGCGTGTTCTTCGCGATCGCCCACGGGATGCCGGCCGGCGTGGCGGCGCTGATCGTCGGCCTGCAGCCGCTGATGACGGCGATCGCCGCGGCGCTTGCCCTCGGCGAGAAGCTGTCGCCGCGCACCCTCGGCGCGCTGGCGGTGGGGCTGATCGGCGTCGGGCTGGTGCTCGGGCCCCGCTTCACGCTGGTCTCCGGCGGCATCACGCCCGCCACCATCGCCGCCGTCGTCGTGGCGGTGATCGCGATCTCCGGCGCGACCGTCTACCAGAAGCGCTTCGCCACCGACACGAACCTGTGGATCGGCGGGCTGCTGCAGTACACCGGCGGCCTGATCGTGGCGCTGCCGATGGCGCTCCTCACCGAGACGATGGTGGTGCAGTGGACGCCCACCTTCATCGCCACCCTCGCCTGGCTGGTGCTGGTGCTGTCGGTGGGCGCGGTGACGCTGTTCATGATCCTGATCCGCGCCGGCGCCGTCTCGAAGCTCGCCACGCTGTTCTATCTGGTGCCGGCGACGACCGCGCTGATGGGCTTCCTGTTCTTCGGCGAGAACCTTTTGCCGCTGCAGATCTTCGGCATGGTTCTGGCCTCCGCCGCCGTGGCGCTGGCCGGCCGGAGCAAGCCGGCGTGAGGCGGACGCTCAGTCGGGCTCGGGCGTCAGCGCGCGCTGGGAGCGGTAGCGCAGCAGCGCGGAGTTGATCTCGGCGCCGAGGATCAGGAGCCCGGCGGAGATGTACAGGAACACGATGGCGGTCATGATGCCGGCGAGCCCGGCATAGGTGGCCGCGTAGTTGGCGAAATCCTTGAGATAGTAGCCGAAGCCGGCGGCCCCGATCATCCACAGGACCAGCGTGGCGACGATGCCCGGCATCAGGTCGGCGAAGCGCCGCCTGCCCGCCGGCAGCCAGACGTGGGCCGCCACCAGCGCGACCACGATGATCATCGCCGCCAGGAAGAAGCGCGCCAGGTGGAAGATGCCGGTGAAGGCGCCGAGCCACGGCGCGAAGACGACGGCGCTGCCCCAGCCGATCGGCCCGAGCACCAGGAGCACGCCGACCGCCAGCATGGTCACCGAGCCGAACACCACGAAGCCCAGACTCTGCAGCCGGCGGAACACCAGGCCGCGGTCCTCGCTCGACCGGTAGGCGCGGTTGAGCGCCAGCCGCAGCGCCTCGATGCCGTTGGAGGCGACCCAGATCGACGCCACGAAGCTGACCGTCAGGAGGCCGCCGTGGGGGCGCTTCAGCACCGCGCTCACCTCGTTGGCGATCGGGTCGGCCACCCCGCTCGGCCAGGTGGAGAAGATCAGCTGCGTCGCCTCGGTGGCGAGTTCCTGCGAGCCGAACAGGCTGGCCAGCGTGCCGAGGATGATCAGGAACGGGAACAGCGACAGCAGCATCGACAGCGCTACGTGGCTGGCGATCGCCCACCCGTCGTCACCGTCGAAGCGGACCAGCGCGCTGGACACCACCCGCCACGTCGGACCGATCCACGGCAGCTTCCGCGCCACCCGGCGCAGCCGGTCGGTGTAGTAGCGGTGGTCGACGGAAAAGGCCATGACAGGCGACAACACCCTCAACACGCAGCCGGCGACATGCCGCAACGCACAACTTCATTTGCCGAGCTACCCGACCTGTCTATATCGTCTTCCCCGGGTCTTGCCAGGGAGGTTGCCATGCTCGCCGATGTTGTCTCATCCGAGGTGTCGCAGGAAGCACTGATCGCGCGCGCCCAGGAAGCGGTCGCGGCGGTGGACGGACTGGCGGCGCGCGCGCGCGCCAGCGTCCGCGATGCGCTGATGGTCGACGGGCGGATCGATGCGGCGCGGCTGGAGGCCGACCAGCACGGCGTCCACGGCCTCGCCTGGCTCTCCACCTACGTGGAGGCGCTGCGCCAGCTCGCCGACTACGCCGAGCGTCTGGCCGGCGAAAACGCCCTCGGCGCGGCGGAAGCGCTGATCCTCCGCATCGGCTTCGGCGAGTACCTGACCCAGATCTTCGCCGGCGTGCCGATGAACCAGGGCGAGACTGTGCGGCTGCGCGACCTCGGCCTCGCCGACGCCGACGTGGCGCCGGCCCGCACCGACGCGGTGCTGTGGTTCATCGACGAGGGCAACACCCGCGCCACCCGCGCCGAACTCGCCGCCCTCTTGGAGATCCACGACATCGGCTCGCCGGTGGGCGCGCTCGGCCTCGACGAGACGATCGAGGCGATGCGCGTCGAGATCCACCGCTTCGCCGAGGCCGAGGTCTCGCCGTTCGCCCACGAATGGCACCTGAAGAACGACTACATCCCCATGGACGTGGTGGCGAAGATGTCCGAGCTCGGCGTCTTCGGGCTGACGATCCCGGAGGCCTACGGCGGGCTGGAGCTCGGCAAGGAGGCCATGTGCGTGGTCTCCGAGGAGCTGTCGCGCGCCTATATCGGCGTCGGCTCGCTCGGCACCCGCTCCGAGATCGCCGCCGAGCTGATCCTCGGCGGCGGCACCGAGGCCCAGAAGGAGCACTGGCTGCCGAAGATCGCCTCCGGCGAGGTGCTGCCCACCGCCGTCTTCACCGAGCCCAACACCGGCTCCGACCTCGCCTCGCTGAAGACGCGGGCGACGAAGGAGGGCGACGTCTACCGGGTGAGCGGCAACAAGACCTGGATCACCCATCCGGTCCGCGCCGACCTGATGACCCTCATGGTGCGCACCAACCCGGCCGAGAGCGGCTATCGCGGCCTGTCGATGCTGCTGGCGGAAAAGCCGCGCGGCTCGGACGCGGACCCGTTCCCGGCCGAAGGCATGTCGGGCGGCGAGATCGAGGTGCTCGGCTACCGGGGCATGAAGGAATACGAGATCGCCTTCGACGGCTTCGAAGTGGCCGCGGACGCGCTGCTCGGCGGCGTCGAGGGCCAGGGCTTCAAGCAGCTCATGCAGACCTTCGAGTCCGCTCGCATCCAGACCGCCGCGCGCGCCATCGGCGTCGCCCAAGCGGCCCTCGAACTCGGCCTGCGCTATGCCCGCGAGCGGGTGCAGTTCGGCAAGCCGATCTTCGCGTTCCCGCGGGTCGCCGACAAGCTGGTGATGATGGCGGTGGAGGTCACGATCGCCCGCCAGCTGACCTACTTCTCGGCGCGCCAGAAGGACTCCGGCCGGCGCTGCGACCTGGAAGCGGGAATGGCCAAGCTGCTGGCCGCCCGCGTCGCGTGGGCGGCCGCCGACAACGCGCTGCAGATCCACGGCGGCAACGGCTTCGCGCTGGAATACCCGATCTCCCGGGTGCTCTGCGACGCCCGCATCCTCAACATCTTCGAGGGCGCCGGCGAGATCCAGGCCCAGGTGATTGCGCGACGGCTGCTGGATGGAAGCAACTGAGCGAGAGCTTCACTTCGCTCCTTCGCACACATCACCCTGATGTCGTCGGGAAAACTCCCGCGCCGCCATCAGGATCGGCATCAGGTCGCGGCCTGCGCCGGTAAGCCGATATTCCACATGTGGCGGCTGCTCGTCGAAGTCCCGCTTCGCCACCAGCCCGTCCGCCTCCAGCTCCCTCAGATGCTGCGTCAACATCTTCTGGGAGACACCGGGAATGTCGCGCAGCAACTGGAAAGTCCGCATTGACGGTTCGGCGAACAAACGGAACAGGATAGGAAGCTTCCATCGACCGCTGATCATGCGCAGCACTCTCGTCACATGGAACACCGAGCCGTCCGCTCCGAGGCAGTCAGCCCTGTCGTCCTCCTCGACAGGCACTTTTAAGTGCCTAATTGCCTCTTCCATCGAAGTCTCCTCGTATCGCCGCCTACGCAAACAGGAGGCGTGCGGTGAATCTACAACTCGAAGACAGAGTTGCGCTGGTAACGGGCAGCAGCAAGGGGATCGGCGAAGGCGTCGCCAGAGGTCTTGCCCGGGAGGGCGCGGTCGTCCTCGTCCACGGTCGCAACAGATCGAAAGCGGATGATGTCGCTCGCGACATCGTCGCCCAGGGCGGCCGGGCCCATGCCGTCACTGGCGACCTCACCGACGAAAATGAGGTCGCCAGGCTCGTTACCGAAGCCAAGTCGTTCGCCGGGCCTGTCGGGATCCTGGTCAACAACGCGGGCGGGTCCGGGGAGACGGAGGACTGGACGACGACGCGCGCCCGGACATGGGTGGCCAGCTACGACCGGAATGTCCTCGCTGCCGTCAGGATAACGACCTTGCTCCTACCGGACATGCAGGCCGCGGGATGGGGAAGGATCATCAACATTTCCAGCCTTGCCGCACTGATGCCGCCCCCGCACCGGCCGGACTACGGGGCTGCAAAGGCTGCCATGATCGCCATGACGGCCTCCCTAGCGAAAGCCGTCGCGGCAGATGGCATCACGGCGAACACGGTATCGCCCGGCACGATCCACAGCGTGAGCCTGGACCAGGCTTTCAGAAAGGTGGCGGTAGAGAAAGGCCTCCAGCGAGACGCACCCTGGCCGGAGATCGAGCAAGCCGTGCTACCGGTCTTTGCCCAGGTTCCGATGGGTCGCGTCGGTACGCTCGACGAGATTGCCGATGCGATCGCATTCCTGGCCAGTCCCCGCGCGAGCTACATAACCGGAGCGAATCTGCGGCTCGACGGCGGCATGTGGCCAGGACTCTAGAGCCACCCTGGGGCGGCTGGATTGACCCGTAGCACGGGAAGAGGATCCACGGCATCCGCTTCGCATGCGGAACGGACGAGACCGGCCTCGTCCGACCGCGAGGATGCTGAGCGCCGCGCCTTTCCCGCGACCCGCTGCTACCGCGGCAGGGTCGTCGAGCCGGTGAGGAACTGGTCGATGGAACGGGCCGCCTGGCGGCCTTCGCGGATCGCCCAGACGATCAGCGACTGGCCGCGCCGCACGTCGCCGGCGGCGAAGACCTTCTTGAGGTTGGTCTGGTAGGCCTCGGTGTCGGCGAGCACGTTGCCGCGCCGGTCCCGCTCCATGGTCGACATCTCCTCAAGGTAGGTGCCTTCCTTCGGACCGGAGAAGCCGATGGCGATCAGCACCAGGTCGGCGCGCACCAGGAACTCGGTGCCGGCGATCGGCTGGCGCTTCTCGTCGACGCGCGAGCACTGGACGTGGGTCACGCGGCCGTTCTTGCCGACGATGCCGAGCGTCGCGGCGGAGAACTCGCGCTCGGCGCCCTCGGCCTGGCTGGACGAGGTGCGGAACTTGGTCGGCCAGTACGGCCACACGGCGAGCTTGTCCTCGTGCAGCGGCGGCATCGGGCGGATGTCGAGCTGGGTGACGGTCAGCGCGCCCTGGCGGAACGACGTGCCGATGCAGTCCGACGCCGTGTCGCCACCGCCGATGACGACGATGTGCTTGCCGCCGGCCAGGATCGGCGCCTCGTCGATCGGCTCGCCACCGACGCGGCGGTTCTGCTGCACCAGGAACGGCATCGCGTAGTGGACGCCTTCCAGATCCATGCCCGGCAGGCCGGGATCGCGCGGCTTCTCGGCACCGCAGGCGAGCAGCACCGCGTCGTGGCCGTCGATCAGCTCCTGGAACGTCGCGTTGACGCCGATCTCGACGCCGTAGTGGAAGGTGACGCCCTCGGCTTCCAGCTGCCGGACGCGCCGGTCGATGTGATGCTTCTCCATCTTGAAGTCGGGGATGCCGTAGCGCAGCAGGCCGCCGGCCTTCGGCTCGCGCTCGTAGACGTGGACGGCGTGGCCGACCCGGGCGAGCTGCTGTGCGGCGGCCATGCCGGCCGAGCCGGCGCCGATGATCGCCACCGTCTTGCCGGTCTGGAAGTTGGCCGGCTGCGGCCGGATCCAGCCGTTCGCCCACGCCTTGTCGGCGATCGCCTGCTCGATGGT
Source organism: Amorphus suaedae (assembly GCF_053629675.1). Lineage (NCBI taxonomy): Bacteria > Pseudomonadati > Pseudomonadota > Alphaproteobacteria > Hyphomicrobiales > Amorphaceae > Amorphus > Amorphus suaedae. The sequence continues at coordinate 1,675,258 of NZ_JBRJIT010000001.1, forward strand.
CTTGATGGAGACCGGCACGTCCTCGAGGTTGAGGGTGCACGCCTCCTCGCACGGCGCGGGGCAGACCCGGCCGGTGAATTCGGGGAAGTTGTTGGTGGAGTGCAGGTCGTGGGCGGCGGCCTGCCAGTCGTCGCTGTAGACCAGATCGTTCCAGTCGGGGATCTGGTTGTCGACCGGACAGCCGGTCGGGCCCTGGCAGTAGGGCACGCCGCAGTCCATGCAACGGGCAGCCTGGCGCTGCACCTCCGGTTCGGTCAGCGGCAGGGTGAACTCACGAAAATGGCGCACGCGATCGGAAGCAGGCTGATACTTCTGCTCCTGCCGATCGATCTCCAGAAACCCTGTCACCTTGCCCATTCGGCCAATCCTGCCTTGCGTCGTCGGTTGTCTCTTTTCGGCTCAGTCGCGTGCGCCGGCCTGCGCGCCGCATCGAAGCGGCGGCCGGTCGGTCCCTTACCCGAGCCTCTTAGAGGCGTTTCAGTGAAGGGTCGAGCCGGAGGTATCCTTCCGGCCCGGTTTTCGCCGCTGGCGGGTCCGGCGCAGCGGCGCCGGCCAGCCCCCCGTTCCGCTCATTCCGCCGCCATGCCGACCCGCGCCCGCTCCATTTCGCGGAGCGCGCGTCGGTACTCGACCGGCATCACCTTGACGAACTTGGGACGGTAGGTCTCCCAGTTGTCGAGGATCGTCTGGCCGCGGGTGGAGCCCGTGTGGCTCACGTGCGCCATGATCAGCGTGCGCAGCCGTTCGTCGTCGTGGTGGGTCATGTCCGAGGACACGTCCACCCGGCCCTTGGTCTCCACGTCGCCGCCGTGGTGATGCAGCTTCTCCAGGAGGTCGTCCTCCTCGGCCACCGGCTCCAAGTCGACCATCGCCAGGTTGCAGCGCGACGGGAAGTCGCCCGCCTCGTCGAGCACGTAGGCGACGCCGCCGGACATGCCGGCCGCGAAGTTGCGCCCGGTCTGGCCGAGCACCACCACCACGCCACCGGTCATGTACTCGCAGCCGTGGTCGCCCGCACCCTCGACCACCGCGATGGCGCCAGAGTTGCGCACCGCGAAGCGCTCGCCCGCGACGCCGCGGAAGTAGCACTCGCCCTCGACCGCGCCGTAGAGCACGGTGTTGCCGACGATCATCGAGTGCTCGGGCTCGAACTGCACGTTCTCCGGCGGCCGGACGATGATCTTGCCGCCCGACAGGCCCTTGCCGACGTAGTCGTTGGCGTCGCCGACGAGGTCGAGCGTCACGCCCTTCATCAGCCACGCACCGAACGACTGGCCGGCGGTGCCCTTCAGCTTGATGCGGATGGTGTCGTCGGGCAGTCCGTCGTTGCCATGATGGCGGGCGACCTCGCCCGACAGCATGGCGCCGGCCGAACGGTCGACGTTGCTGATCCGCGTCTCGATCTCCACGGGCGTGCGGGTCTCGATGGCCGACATCGCCTTGGCGATGAGCGTCCGGTCGAGCACGTCGTCGATCGGGTGGTTCTGGCGGGCCGTGTGATAGATGTCCTCCGGCGCGCCTTCCGCCTGGAAGAACACCTTGTCGAAGTTCAGGCTCTTCGCCTTGAAGTGGTCGACGAGCTTGCTCTGGTCGAGGATGTGCGACTGGCCGACCAGCTCGTTGATCGTCCGCACGCCCAGCTCGGCCATGATGCCGCGCACCTCTTCCGCCACGAAGAAGAAGAAGTTGATCACGTCCTCGGGCGTGCCCTTGAAGCGCTTACGCAGCACCGGATCCTGGGTGGCGATGCCGACCGGGCAGGTGTTCAGGTGGCACTTGCGCATCATCAGGCAGCCGGTGGCGATCAGCGGCGCGGTGGCGAAGCCGAACTCGTCGGCGCCGAGGATCGCCCCGATGACCACGTCGCGGCCCGTCCGCATGCCGCCGTCGACCTGCAGCGCGACGCGCGAGCGCAGGCCGTTCAGCACCAGCGTCTGGTGCGCCTCGGCCAGCCCCATCTCCCACGGCGAACCCGCGTGCTTGATGGAGGTCAGCGGCGAGGCGCCGGTGCCGCCCTCGAAACCGGCGATGGTGATGTGGTCGGCGCGCGCCTTGGCGACGCCCGCCGCGACCGTGCCGACGCCCACCTCCGACACCAGCTTCACCGAGATGTCGGCGGCCGGGTTGACGTTCTTCAGGTCGAAGATCAGCTGGGCCAGATCCTCGATCGAGTAGATGTCATGGTGCGGCGGCGGCGAGATCAGCCCGACGCCCGGGGTGGAGTGGCGCACCTTTGCGATGATCGCGTCGACCTTGTGGCCGGGCAGCTGGCCGCCCTCGCCGGGCTTGGCACCCTGGGCCATCTTGATCTGGATCTGGTCGGCGTTGACCAGATAGTCGGTGGTCACGCCGAAGCGGCCCGAGGCGACCTGCTTGATGGCCGAGCGCTTGGAATCGCCGTTCGGCATCGGCAGGAAGCGTTCCGCCTCCTCGCCGCCCTCGCCGGTGTTCGACTTGCCGCCGATCCGGTTCATGGCGATGGCGAGCGCCTCGTGGCTCTCCTTGGAGATCGCGCCGAACGACATGGCGCCGGTGGCGAACCGCTTGACGATGTCCACCGCCGGCTCGACCTCGTCGAGCGGCACCGGCGCGCGGCCGAGCTCCTCGGCCGACTTGAGCCGGAACATGCCGCGGATCGTGTAGCGCCCCGCCTCCTCGTTCACCAGGCGGCTGTAGGCGAGATACTCTTCCGGCTGGTTGGTGCGGACCGCGTGCTGCAGGTGGGCGATGACGTCCGGGCCCCACATGTGGCTCTCGCCGCGGGTCCGGTACGCGTACTCGCCGCCGACCTCCAGGCTGCGCACCAGCACCGGGTCGTTGCCGAACGCCGACACGTGACGGCGCACCGTCTCCTCGGCGATTTCCTGCAGGCCGATGCCGCTGATGGTCGTCGCCGTGCCGAAGAAGAACTGCTCGACGAGGTCGTCCGACAGGCCGACCGAATCGAAGATCTGCGCGCCGCAGTACGACTGGTAGGTGGAGATGCCCATCTTGGACATCACCTTCAGGATGCCCTTGTCGATGGACTTGATGTAGCGGTGCACGACCTCCTGGTCGTCGACCTCCTCCGGGAAGCCGGACTTCATCTCCGCCAGCGTCTCGAACGCGAGATAGGGGTTGATCGCCTCGGCGCCGTAGCCGGCCAGCACGCAGAAATGATGGATCTCGCGCGGCTCGCCGGATTCCACCACCAGGCCCACCGCCGTCCGGAGGCCCTTGCGGATCAGGTGATGGTGGACGCCGGCGGTCGCCAGCAGCGCGGGAATCGCGATGCGCTGGCGGCTGACCAGCCGGTCCGAAAGGATGATGATGTTGAAGCCGTCGGCGACCGCCTTTTCCGCCCGGTTGCACAGCCGCTCGATCGCCGCCGACATGCCGGCGGCGCCGTTCTCGGCGGAATAGGTGCAGTCGAGCGTGATCGTCTGGAACTGGTTGTCGGCGATGTCGCCGATTTCCCGGATCTTCTCCAGATCGTGGTTGGTCAGGATCGGCTGGCGCACCTCGAGCCGCTTGCGCGTCGACTGGCCCTTCAGGTCGAACAGGTTCGGCCGCGGGCCGATGAACGACACCAGGCTCATCACGAGTTCCTCGCGGATCGGATCGATCGGCGGGTTCGTCACCTGGGCGAAGTTCTGCTTGAAGTAGGTGTAGAGCAGCTTCGGCCGGTCGGAGAGCACCGACAGCGGCGTGTCCGTGCCCATCGAGCCGATCGCCTCCTGGCCGATGGTCGCCATCGGCGCCAGCAGGAACTTCAGGTCCTCCTGGGTGTAGCCGAACGCCTGCTGGCGATCGAGAAGGCTCTCGTTGGTGGTCGGCGTGCGGCCGCGTACCGGCACCAGGTCCTCCAGCACCATCTGGGTGCGGGCGAGCCACTCGCGATACGGGTTGGCCGTGGAGAGCTGACGCTTCACCTCCTCGTCGGAGATGATGCGGCCCTCCTCGGTGTCGATCAGCAGCATGCGGCCCGGCTGCAGCCGCCACTTGGAGACGATCTTCTCGTCCGGGATCGGCAGCACGCCGGCCTCCGACGCCATCACCACGAGGCCGTCCTCGGTAACGACGTAGCGCGCCGGGCGCAGGCCGTTGCGGTCGAGCGTCGCGCCGATCTGGCGGCCGTCGGTGAAGGCGACCGCCGCCGGCCCGTCCCAAGGCTCCATCAGGGCGGCGTGGTACTCGTAGAAGGCCTTCCGGTCGTCGTCCATCAGCGGGTTGCCGGCCCAGGCTTCCGGGATCAGCATCATCACCGCGTGGGACAGCGAGTAGCCGCCCTGCACCAGGAACTCGAGCGCGTTGTCGAAGCACGCCGTGTCCGACTGGCCCTCGTAGGAGATCGGCCAGAGCTTCTGGATGTCGGCGCCGAAGTGTTCGGACTCGGCGCTCGCCTGGCGGGCCGCCATCCAGTTGACGTTGCCGCGCAGCGTGTTGATCTCGCCGTTGTGGGCGACCATCCGGTAGGGATGCGCCAGCCGCCACGACGGGAAGGTGTTGGTGGAGAAGCGCTGATGCACCAGCGCCAGCGCCGATTCGAAGCGCTCGTCGGTCAGGTCGCGATAATAGGGCCCGAGCTGGTTGGCCAGGAACATGCCCTTGTAGACCATGGTCCGGCAGCTCATCGAGACGACGTAGAACTCCGACTTCTCGCCCTCGGTCTCCCGGTAGATCGTGTTGGAGATGACCTTGCGCAGCACGTAGAGGCGCCGCTCGAAGCTGTCCTCGTCGACCTCGTCGGCGCCGCGGCCGATGAACACCTGCATGTGCACCGGCTCGACGTCGGTGACCAGCGACGACAGGCCGGAGTTGTCGACCGGCACTTCGCGCCAGCCGAGCAGCACGTGGCCCTCCGCCTCGATCGCCGCGGCGATGATGTCCTCGCAGTGGGCGCGCAGCGCGTCCTCGCGGGGCATGAACACCATGCCCACGGCATAGGCGCCGGGCTCCGGCAGCTCGAAGCCCAGCCGGTTGCACTCCTCCACGTAGAGGCCGTGCGGGATCTGGCAGAGCAGGCCGGCGCCGTCGCCGACCAGCGGATCGGCACCCACCGCGCCGCGGTGGGTCAGGTTGACGAGGATCTCCAGCCCCTGCTGGACGATCCGGTGCGACTTGCGGCCGTGCAGGTCGCAGACGAAGCCGACGCCGCAGGCGTCGTGCTCGGCGCCCGGACGATAGAGGCCGGAGGTCGCGGCGCGGGTCCGTGCGGCGCGCGCGGCGGTGCCGCGATCCTGCGAGCCCTTGCCGGCCTTCGCCGGGGCCACGACGCTCATCGGTCCACCCGTGATCTGGTTCATCGTCCGCATGCCTCGTCTGGATCGCCTGCCGCCGGATGATACCACCCGCCCGCAGCGCGATCGCGTCCACTCGTGTGAAGCGTCGACCCGTCGCCGGGCCGGTGCGCTCCCCGGCCGAGCATTCCCGCAAGCAGTCCGCGGGGACGTCGACCGATCTCGATACCCTGCCCCACCCAGGCTGCGTTCCTGCGAACGCCGGATGGCGCAGCCGCCGTGCTCACGGGAGGGTTTCCTCCCCGCGCGTACGGCGCTGAAACTCGCATAGAGCCGGAGCGGGCGGTTGGGGCAACTCCCGCAACCCCGATCGCTCCGATGGCTGGCGACCGGCGGACCTCGCCGGATCGGGTCGCGCCTCCGCGCGGGAGGCTGCAGCTCGATCGGGCAGGCGATCGTCACCGGTGCACCGCGCAATGTCGGTCTGGCCCAGGTCCGGAAGTCGCCTGCGCGCGCGTCTTCCTGACGGTTCCGGTCATGGGGCTCGATCCTCCCGATCGCCCCGACACCCGCCCGTCGGCCAGTGGTCGCCATCATCTTACCGGACGGCCCGGATTTCCAGCCCCGTCGCCTGGCCCGGTGTATTTTACGACAGCAATCCTGTCCTAATCACTTGTCAGAAATTGCCAGAAGAACGCCTCTCCCGCAAGATGTGTGCTCGACCCCGTCCCCATCCCTCGTCTTCCGCGCGCCGAAACCGACCGTCTCCGCGGCATTTTGCTGGTTGACGCGACTTGCGCGTGCATCCAGTCAGGTCGTGTAGACGCGGGCGGGAGCCCTTCGCATAATGCGCGCCAAACGCAAAGTGCGGGCCGTGCACCGCGCCGGACCGAATCCGGTCCACCGGTTCCAAGGGAGGACATGCATGTCGGAGACCATCATCCCCGTTTCGCAGGCCGTCGCGAGGGACGCCCTTGTCGATGCTGCTGGCTACGAGGACATGTACCGGCGCTCGATCGAGGATCCGGCCTCCTTCTGGGCCGAGCAGGCGAAGCGCATCGACTGGATCAAGCCGTTCACCAAGGTCAAAAACACCAGCTTCGACCCCCACAAGGTGTCGATCAAGTGGTTCGAGGACGGCACCCTCAACGTCTCCTACAACTGCGTCGACCGGCACGCCGAGAAGACGCCGGACAAGACGGCGATCATCTGGGAGGGCGACGACCCGAACGAGCAGAAGATCATCACCTACCGCGAGCTCAAGGAGCACGTGAGCCGGTTCGCCAACGTGCTGAAGGCGCACGGCGTCGGCCGCGGCGACCGGGTGACGATCTATCTGCCGATGATCCCGGAAGCCGCCTACGCGATGCTCGCCTGCGCGCGCATCGGCGCGATCCATTCGGTCGTGTTCGCCGGCTTCTCGCCCGATTCGCTGGCCGGCCGCATCCAGGACTGCGATTCGCGCCTGGTGATCACCGCCGACGAGGGCCTTCGCGGCGGCCGCACCATCCCGCTGAAGGCCAACACCGACGCCGCCTGCGACAAGTCGCCGAGCGTCGAGACGGTGCTGGTTGTCAAGCGCACCGGCGGTTCCGTCAGCATGAAGGAGGGCCGTGACGTCTGGTACCACGACGTCGCCGACAACGTCTCGTCGAGCTGCCCGCCGGTGGAGATGGGCGCCGAGGACCCGCTGTTCATCCTCTACACCTCCGGCTCGACCGGCAGCCCGAAGGGCGTGCTGCACACCTCCGGCGGCTACTTGGTCTACGCCTCGCTCACCCACCAGTACGTGTTCGACTACAAGCCGGACGAGGTCTACTGGTGCACCGCCGACGTCGGCTGGGTGACCGGCCACTCCTACATCGTCTACGGCCCGCTCGCGAACGGCGCGACCACCGTCATGTTCGAGGGCGTCCCGACCTACCCGAGCGCCTCGCGGCACTGGGAGGTCATCGACAAGCACAAGGTCGCCATCTACTACACCGCGCCGACCGCCATCCGCGCCCTGATGGGCGCCGGCGACGAGCACGTGAAGAAGACCTCGCGCGCCTCGCTCAGGATCCTCGGATCGGTCGGCGAGCCGATCAACGCGGCCGCCTGGCTCTGGTACTACAACGTCGTCGGCGACGGCCGCTGCCCGATCGTCGACACCTGGTGGCAGACGGAGACCGGCGGCATCCTGATCACGCCGCTGCCGGGCGCCACCGACCTCAAGCCCGGCTCGGCGACGAAGCCGTTCTTCGGCATCCAGCCGGCCGTCGTCGACGCCTCCGGAACGGTGCTCGAAGGCGCCACCGAGGGGAACCTGATCATCGTCGACTCGTGGCCCGGCCAGATGCGGACGATCTACGGCGATCACGACCGCTTCATGCAGACCTACTTCTCCGCCTACCCGGGCAACTACTTCTCCGGTGACGGCTGCCGGCGCGACGCCGACGGCTACTACTGGATCACCGGCCGGGTCGACGACGTCATCAACGTCTCGGGCCACCGGATGGGGACGGCGGAAATCGAATCGGCGCTGGTCGCCCACGACAAGGTGGCCGAGGCCGCCGTCGTCGGGTTCCCCCACGACCTGAAGGGACAGGGCATCTACGCCTACGTGACGCTGATGGGCGGCGAGGAGCCGACGGAGGAGCTGCGCAAGGAGCTCGTCCAGTGGGTGCGCAAGGAGATCGGGCCGATCGCCTCGCCGGACCTGATCCAGTTCGCGCCCGGCCTGCCGAAGACCCGCTCGGGCAAGATCATGCGCCGCATCCTTCGCAAGATCGCCGAGGATTCCTTCGAGAATCTCGGCGACACGTCGACGCTGGCCGATCCGTCGGTGGTCGACAGCCTGGTGGAAAATCGCATGAACCGCAGCGCCGGCTGACCGGCGCCGACGCGAGACGAAAGCCTGCGGCGGCCCGACCGGGTCGCCGCGGGCCACGATCCGGAACCGCACCAAGCCCACCGCTCCAAGGCAGCCGTTCGGGGACCCCCGCCATGCGTGGATGGACCTGCGCCCTTCTCTTCCTTGCTCTTGCCGCCCCGGCCATGGCCTCCGACCTGCCGGACGGCTTCGTCCATCTGGCCGACGTGGCACCCACGGTGCGGCAGGAGATGCGGTACGCCGGGCCGGACAACTTCATCGGAGCGCCGGTGCCGGGCTACGAGGCGCCGGCCTGCATCCTGACCCGGCCGGCCGCCGAAGGCCTTTCCCGCGTCCAGGCGGGCCTCAAGCCGAAGGGCTACTCGCTGATCGTGTACGACTGTTACCGCCCCGCGCGGGCGGTGGCGGCCTTCGTCGACTGGACGCAGTCCGACGCACCCGGCGATCGCTATTTCTACCCGGAGATCGACAAGGCGCGGCTCATCCCGGACGGCTACATCGCCGACCGCTCCGGCCACTCGCGAGGCAGCACCGTCGACCTCGCCATCGTGCCCCTGACCATGCCGGATAAGGCGCCGCCTGCCCGTCCGGAGCGCTGCGACGCAAGCTCGGCCAGCTCCACGGTGATCGAACTCGGGACGGACTACGACTGCTTCTCGCCGCTCTCGGCGACGGCGTCGACCGAGGTGTCCGCCGAGGCGCAGGCGAACCGCAGGATCCTCCTGGAGGCGATGACGGCGGCGGGGTTCCGCAACCTCGCCGAGGAATGGTGGCACTACACGCTGCGGGACGAGCCGTTTCCCGACACCTACTTCGAATTCGACGTCGAATAGGCCGTCAGCGGTCGTTCGCCTGGGTGGCGCCCTTGGCCGGTTCCACGACGTCGGGCTCCGGTGCGTCGTGCTCCGGAAGCTTGTGCGCCTCGATCAGGCGGATCTGCGCCAGCGCAAACACCAGCGTGATCGGCATGATCCCGAACACCTTGAACGACACCCAGAAGTCGCTGGAGAAGTTGCGCCAGACGATCTCGTTGAGGACCGCCAGGAAGACGAAGAAGAACGCCCAGCGGAGCGTCAGCTTGCGCCACCCCTCGTCGTCCATCGAGATGACCGAATCGAGCACCAGCCCCAACAGCGGGCGCTTCCAGAAGATGAGCCCGGAAAACAGCACCACCGCGAACAGGGTGTTCACGATGGTCGGCTTCAGCTTGATGAAGGTGTCGTCGTGGAGGAACAGCGTCAGCCCGCCGAACACGAGCACCACGACGCCGGTCACCAGCGGCATCAGCGGCAGGCGCTTCTGCAGGACGTAAGACACCGCCAGCGCCGTCAGCGTCGCGACCATGAACGCCGCCGTCGCCGACAGGAGATCGACGCGCGCGTTGACCGCGAAAAAGATGACGAGAGGGCCGAGCTCGAGCGCGAGCTTCAGCATCGGATTGATCGGTTTGGGGTCCACCATGCCCTCATCTGCCAACCGGCGCGCTGCCGATCAAGTCGAAAATCGAACCGCCGTCGCGCTTTCGCCGTAGAACGGGACGACACCCACCCCTGCCCTGCGGCGTCAAAAGGGGGTGGGCGACCGGTCGCCCGAAACCCATATTGGGCCGAGCCCGAGCCTTTTCGGCATCGCGCGGCGTCAGGGATCGGCGCACCAAAACGTTCGGGTCGAGAGAGGAAACACTATTGGGTGTTTTCATTGCGGCGCGGGATGAACTAACAGGATTGGAATGAGATCAGACTTGGAGCCCGCCACGTGAATCGTCAGGAGCCGCCCCGTCGTCCCCGACCCGCGCGGCCGATCACCACGGATCCGCGGGCGCAGGACGATGCGGCGCCCGAGCGGCGCCCCGTCCGGCCGCGCCGGGCCCGGCCGGCCGGCGCTCCCTCGCCCGCCGACCATCATCCGGACACCCGGCCCCAGGACGGCGTCCTGGCCGTGCACGGCATCGCCAAGGCCTACCGGCGGCGCACCGTCGCACACGGGATCTCGATTTCGGTCAATCGCGGCGAGGCCGTCGGCCTGCTCGGCCCCAACGGCGCGGGCAAGACCACCGTGTTCTACATGATCACCGGCCTGATCCGTCCCGATGCGGGCAAGATCAGCCTGGACGGCTTCGACATCACCGAACTGCCGATGTACCGCCGCGCCCGCCTGGGCATCGGCTACCTGCCCCAGGAAGCCTCGATCTTTCGCGGGCTGACGGTGGCCCACAACATCATGTCGGTGCTGGAGGTGGTGGAGAGCGACCGCAAGAAGCGGCGGGCGGAGCTGGAAAGCCTGCTGTCGGAGTTCGGCATCACCCATCTGCGCGACGCGCCCGCCACCGCCCTGTCGGGCGGCGAGCGGCGGCGCTGCGAGATCGCCCGGGCGCTGGCCAGCCGGCCGTCGTTCATGCTCCTCGACGAACCGTTCGCCGGCATCGACCCGATCGCGGTCGGCGACATCCAGGATCTCGTCCGCCACCTGACCAAGCGCGGCATCGGCGTGCTGATCACCGATCACAACGTCCGCGAGACCCTCGGCCTGATCGACCGGGCCTACATCATCGCTTCCGGCGAAATGCTCACCCAGGGCAGCCCCGCCGAAGTCGTCGCGCACCCCGACGTGCGCCGACTCTATCTCGGCGAGCAATTTACCCTTTGATTCGGCGCGGCGAGGCGTTACCCCTATCGGGTGAGCCTACGCAAGAATTGGACCAACACCCAACAATGGCGGCCACCCGTGCCGATCAGTCTCGCGCCACGCCTTGATCTGCGGCCAACGCAGACCCTGATCATGACCCCGCAGCTGATGCAGGCCATCAAGCTGCTGCAGTTGACCAATCTCGAGCTGTCGGCGGTCATCGACAAGGAAATCGAGGAAAATCCGCTTCTCGAACGCGCTGAGACCGACGACGACGGCCCCGATCTCGCGCGCGCCGACGCGGTCCACGCCGATCGCCATTCCGACCCGCAGCCGGACGACGGCGGTCCCGACGACCTCATCCCCTCCGACCGCGACCTGGCCGACCACGGCGACCTCGACGCGCCGCCGAGCGCGCTGGATCCCGATGCGCCGTCGGTCGCCGACGCCTCCCCCGATGCCTACGCCACCGACCCCTGGCGCTCGGTCGGCGCCGGCGGCAACCGGCCGGACGAACCCTTCGAGGCCTCCGACGGCCACACCGCCACGCTGCGCGACCACCTGATCGAGCAGATCTCGCTGTGCTTCGATCCGGGACCGGCCCGCGTCGTGGCGCTCTACCTCGTCGACTGCCTCGACCCCGCCGGCTACCTGCGCGACGACCGCGCCGACCTCTGCCGCCGGCTCGGCATCACCGCCGCCCTGCTCGACGACGTGATCTCGCGCTGCCAGGCCCTGGACCCGGCCGGCGTGTTCGCCCGCGATCTCACCGAGTGCCTGTCGTTGCAGCTTGCCGAGGCCGGCGACCTCGACCCGGCGATGAGCCGGCTGCTCGCCAACCTGGAACTGGTGGCGCGGCGCGACTTTCCGGCGCTGGAGCGGGCCTGCGGGGTCTCCTCCGACCGGCTCGCCGACATGCTGACCGGCCTGAAGGCCCTCGACCCGAGGCCCGGGCTGCGCTTCGACGTGGAGCCGGTGCGCGCCGTGGTGCCCGACGTGCTGGTCACGCCTGATGTCGAGGGCGGGTTCCGCGTCGAGCTCAACAGCGACACCCTGCCCCGCGTCCTCGTCAATCGCGGCATCTACACCACCGCCGTGAAGGCGTCGCGCAACCCCGGCGACAAGACCTACCTCAACGAGCGCCTGCAGGCCGCCAACTGGCTGGTGAAGAGCCTCGACCAGCGCGCCAGCACGATCCTCAAGGTCGCGGCCGTCATCGTCGAACAGCAGCGCGGCTTCATGGAGCACGGCGTCTCGCACCTGAAGCCGATGACGCTGAAGATGGTCGCCGACGAGATCGGCATCCACGAATCGACGGTCAGCCGGGTTACTTCCAACAAGTATCTCGCCTGTCCGCGCGGCCTGTTCGAGCTGAAGACGTTCTTCTCCGCGGCCATCGCGGCGACCTACGGGGCGGAGGCCCACTCGGCCGCCTCGGTGCGCCACCGCATCCGGCGGATGATCGATGCGGAGTGCGCGGAGACGGTGCTGTCCGACGACGCGATCGTGAAGCAGCTCAACGAGGACGGCGTCGAGATCGCCCGCCGCACGGTCGCCAAGTACCGCGAGGCCATGCACATTCCCTCGTCCGTCCAGCGCCGGCGGGAGAAGCAGCACGCGCTCAGGACGGCGCGTTCCGGTTGATCGGCGAGGGGTGCGGGGCGCCCTAGGCGTGCCGCCGCGGCGGCTGCGGCGTTGACAGCGTTCCGGCGCACTCGTAGAACCGCGCGGCTTTCCGAGCGTCGCCTTCCGGGTGGCCTCGCCGGGCCGGGCGCGCCTTACCCCTTGCCGCACCGGTCAGACTGCGACCAAATAGGGGTCCACCGAGCCCGTCCTCAATCCTGCGACCGATACCCAACATGTTGAAAATTTCCGGCAAGAACATGGATATCGGCACCGCGCTGCGCGAACGCATCCAAGAGCGTGTCGACGAAGCGGTGCGGAAATACTTCGATGGCGGTTACAGCGGTCAGATCGTCGTCGAGCCCGAGGGCCACGGCTTCAAGACCGACTGCTCGGTCCACCTCGACACCGGCGTCGTGCTGAAGACCTCCGCGCAGGCCTCCGACGCCACCGCCAGCTTCGACCAGGCCGCCGAGCGGGTCGAGAAGCGCCTGCGCCGCTACAAGCGCCGCCTGAAGTCGCACCAGCCCCAGCCGGGCGCGGAAGAAGCGTTCCAGGCGTCCGCCTTCGTTCTCGAGACCCCGGACGACGAAGAGGAAGTGCCGGTCGACTACGCGCCGGTCGTCGTCGCCGAAACCGCCACCCACATCCGCACGATGACGGTCGGCATGGCCGTCCTCGATCTCGACCTGACCGAAGCCCCCGTCGTGGTGTTCAAGAGCGCCGCCAATGGCGCCATCAACGTCGTCTACCGGCGTGCCGACGGGAACATCGGCTGGATCGACCCGGCCTTCCAGGCCGGAGCCAAGGGAAACTAGACCCTCGGAACGAGCCCGGCCTCGTAGCAGCCGCAGCCAAGCCACCAAGCCTGAGCGCCTCCGCTACGGACCCGAACGGGAATTCGTCATGGAACTCAACGACCTCCTGAGCCTTGAGGGAGTCGTCCCCGCCTTGAGGGCCCAGAGCAAGAAGCAGGTTCTGCAGGAGCTCGCCGCCAAGGCCGCTTCGCTCACCGGGCATCCCGAACGCGAGATCTTCGACACGCTCCTGCACCGGGAGCGCCTCGGCTCGACGGGAATCGGCGACGGCATCGCGATCCCGCACGGCAAGCTCGTGCCGCTCAACAAGATCGTCGGCGTGTTCGCCCGCCTCGACCGTCCCGTCGACTTCGACGCGCTGGACGACGAACCCGTCGACCTGGTGTTCCTGCTGCTGGCGCCGGAAGGCGCGGGCGCGGACCATCTGAAGGCGCTGGCGCGCATCGCAAGGGTCTTGCGCGACGGCGAAACCGCCGCGAAACTCCGCGCCTCGCGCGATCCGGCCGCCCTCTACGCGCTTCTCACCCATCCGTCGGCGAGCGTCGAATGACGCCCATGCGACCCATGCATGTGCATCTTTTTTCGCGCTCCAGCCGGATCCTGAACTTGCCTTTCCGCGTCAACCGACCGAAGTAAGTGCCATGACGAAGCCCCGCACACTCTACGACAAGATCTGGGACGACCATGTGGTCGATCGGCAGGAGGATGGCACCACCCTCCTCTACATCGACCGGCACCTGGTCCACGAAGTCACCAGCCCGCAGGCCTTCGAGGGCCTCCGCCTCACCGGCCGCAAGGTGCGCGCGCCGTCGCGCACGCTCGCCGTCGTCGATCACAACGTGCCGACGACCGACCGGTCCCACGGCATCGAGGATCCGGAGTCGGCGCTGCAGGTCGCGACGCTCGGCGAGAACGCCTCGGAATTCGGCATCGAGTATTACAACGAGCTCGATCCGCGCCAGGGCATCGTGCACATCGTCGGCCCCGAGCAGGGCTTCACCCTGCCGGGCATGACCATCGTCTGCGGCGACAGCCACACCTCGACCCACGGGGCCTTCGGCGCGCTGGCGCACGGCATCGGCACCAGCGAGGTCGAGCACGTGCTCGCCACGCAGACGCTGCTGCAGCGCAAGGCGAAGAACATGCGCGTCACCGTCGACGGCAAGCTGCCGGCCGACGTGACCGCCAAGGACATCATCCTGACGATCATCGGCACCATCGGCACCGCCGGCGGCACCGGCCACGTGATCGAGTATGCCGGCGAGGCGATCCGCGCGCTGTCCATGGAAGGCCGGATGACGGTCTGCAACATGTCGATCGAGGGCGGCGCCCGCGCCGGCATGATCGCGCCGGACGAGACGACCTACGCCTACATCCGCGACCGTCGCCGCGCGCCGAAGGATGCGACCTTCGACAGCGCCCGCGCCTACTGGGAATCGCTCCCGAGCGACGAGGGCGCCCACTTCGACAGCGAGATCCGTCTCGACGTCGCCAACCTTCCGCCCATCGTCACCTGGGGCACCTCCCCGGACGCGGTGGCGACCATCGAGGGCGTGGTGCCGGATCCGGCCGATGCGCCCAACGAGGGCAAGCGCCGCGCCATGGAGCGCGCGCTCGACTACATGGGCCTGGTGCCGGGGACCAAGATCACCGACATCACCATCGACAAGGCGTTCATCGGCTCCTGCACCAACGGCCGCATCGAGGACCTGCGGGAAGTCGCCAAGGTCGTCGAGGGCCACAAGGTCCACGAGAGCGTCGGCGCGCTGATCGTGCCGGGGTCGGGTCTGGTGAAGGAGCAGGCGGAAGCCGAGGGTCTGGACAAGATCTTCCTGGCCGCCGGCTTCGAATGGCGCGAGCCGGGCTGCTCCATGTGCCTGGCCATGAACGCCGACCGGCTGCAGCCGGGCGAGCGCTGCGCGTCCACCTCGAACCGCAACTTCGAAGGCCGCCAGGGCTTCCGTGGGCGCACCCACCTGGTGTCGCCGGCCATGGCCGCGGCCGCCGCGATCGCCGGCCGCTTCGTGGACATCCGCGAGTTCCGCCGCGGCTGATCGAATGCGACCGACCGGGTCCCCGGTCTGCGCCTGACAACAAGAGAGCCGCATCGCGAGCACCGCGATGCGGCTCTTTCCGTTTCGGCTCCGTCATCGGACGAAACCGCTAGCGCCAGTGACGGCCGCCGGGGAAGAAGCAGACCTGCTGCGGGATGACGCGGACGATCTTGCCGCGCGGCGTCCACTGGACGACCCGGGTCGGGCGGATCTGGCAGATCTGGCCGCGACGGTGGCCGCGCTGATAGCCATGACCGCGGTGGTGGTTGCCGCGATTGCGATAGTCCCGGCCGCGGTCGTGATCGTAGCGGTCGCCGCGATCGTAGCGGTCGCGCACCTGGACGACCGGCGACGTATCGGCCTGGGCCGCGGCGGCTCCGCCGGCGAGGTTCGCACCCGCCGCGACGGCGGGAACGAGCGATCCGGCGCTCATGGCGGCCACGGTGACAACGGCGATGACGGTCTTGCGAAACATCTCTCTTCTCCTCTGAGCGCGACGGCCTTGCTTGCCGCCGACGTTCATGAAGGTAGAGGAGCCGGGCTGAACCCAATCTGAGCCAGACGTTTAGGAGAGGTTCATGTTCCAGAAGCACGCCCGCCGGCCGGATCCGCCCGCCCGAGTGGACAGACCTCACGGCCACGGAGCCCCGCATGACCGTCTTCATCGCCCTCCTCCGAGCCGTGAACGTCGGGGGCACCGGCAAGCTGGCCATGGCCGACCTGTGCGCCCTGTGCGCGGCGATCGGGTTCGACGACGTCCGCACCTACATCCAGTCCGGCAATGTCGTGTTCCGGACCGAGGCGACCGCCGATGCCGCGAGGGAGGCCCTCGAACGGCGGGTCTCCGAATGGCTGGGCAAATCGGTCGGCGTCATGCTGCGGGATGCCGAGGCCATGCGCGACGTGCTCGCCCGCAATCCGTTTCGCAGCGCGGCACCGAACCGGGTCGCGGTGCTGTTTCTCAACGAGGCGCCGCCGCCGGACCTGCGGCAGACGGCAAAGGGACAGGCCGACGAGGAGATCGCGGTGGGGGACCGGGAGGTCTACATCCACTACCCGTCCGGCATGGGACGATCGCGGCTTCGCGTTCCCGTCATGGAGTTCGGCACCGCCCGCAACCTGAACACGGTGGCCCGGCTGGCCGAGATGGCCACGACCGGAAGCTGACCGATCCATCCCCGTCGGCTCTGCGGGGCCTTTCCGGCGCAACAGCAGCCTCCTTATCAAGGGGTCGGCCGTCAGCGCGGCTCGTCGTGCTCAGCAACGCGAAAAGCCGCCCCGAGGCATCTCGGAGCGGCTTGTCTGGGGATCGGTCGTCGCCGACGGTCAGCGCGGACGATAGCTGACGTAATGGCACTCCATCTTCGGCACGTAACGAACCACCTTGCCGTGGTTGGTCCACTGCACCGTCCGCACCTTGTGAGCGCTGCAGACCTGCTGCGCCGCCCTCGCGTGCTTCTGGTAGGACCGGTGCTGCTGCGCCCGATCGTGGCGCGTGTCTTTGCGGACGTCATGGCGGTCGTTGCGGGTGTCGTAGACCCTGACGGTCGTCTGCGACTGCCGGGCGTCGTTGCCGTGCATGGGGCCGGCGGCGGCGGGAACGAGGGAAGCCGCACCGAGCGTCGCGACGGTGGCCAGTGCGATGATGGACTTGCGAAACATGTCTCTTCTCCTGTCGTTCGCGGCTGTCATCCCGCCGCTCACAAGGGGGAAGCTAGCGACCGGCCGCTGAACGCGAACTGAGCCGGTCCTTTAGGTCCGGTTCAGGTTGGACACAGCGCCAGCTGACGCCGCACACGGGGTTCCGTTCCCATTTGGGGCTGGCCATCACCGGTGGATGTGTGCAATCCGACTAAACGCTTTCCGGCAATCGGGAGACCGGTTCGCCTCAGGGAAGCGCACCACGACAGGGGCTTGAAGCCGTTCTGCGACGCCTTGTCCCGCAGACCGGCGCCAGTTCGAAAAGAACGACGATTGCGTGTCGCAGGCTTCTGCGGCCGCCACTCGAAAGGACACTCATGGACCTTCAGATCGGCATCATCGGTCAGGAATCGGCCCACCAGCTCGCGCCGTTGATCGCTGCCTACGCCCAGGAAATGCGCCGGGGCGCCCCGCGCCGCCCGGACGAGTACTACGCGGAGCTGCTTCTGGCCGACCCGACGGCCGAGCTCCTGGGTGCCCGGCTGGATGGCCAGCTCGTCGGCTTCGCGATCTTCTTCGACCTTCCGGAGACGATCACCGGCCACCGGGCCGGCCAGCTCGACGATCTCTACGTCACACCCGAGGCGCGCGACCACGGCGTGGCCCGCAAGATGATCGAGGCGCTGGAGCAGATCGGCAAGACGCGCGAATGGGCGCACCTGCGCTGGCTGGTGCCGACGACCAACACGGTCGCCATCGGCCTCTACGAGCGCGTCGCCGAGCCCGCCCCGTGGAAGAGCTACGTCATCAAGATCCAGGACCGACGCTGAGCCAGCTCCGCGCCCTGCCTGCGGGGCGCGGAAGGCAATCCGGCTACCAGCCCGTCAGGCCTTCCTGTCGGCGACGAAGCGGGCGGCCTGGACGAGCACGTCCTTGGCTCCGCCGTACATGTCGAGCGTGTCGCTCGCCTCGTCGACCAGCTGCCGCAGCCGGTGGCGGGCCCAGTCGGCGCCCTTGAGCGAGACCAGCGTCGCCTTGCCCCGGGCGGCGTCCTTGCCGGTTCGCTTGCCGACGTCGGCCTCGCTGCCGTCGACGTCGAGAAGATCGTCGGCCAACTGGAACGCCGCGCCGAGCACCTCACCGAATCGCTGGAGGCGTGCGCGGTGCATCTCTTCGGCATGGGCGAGGATCGCCCCCGCCTGGCAGGAGGCGGCGATCAGCGCGCCGGTCTTCATGGCCTGCAGGCGGCCGATGGCGGCCTCGCTCTGCGTCTCCGTGGCGGCTTCCGCCTCCAGATCCAGCATCTGCCCCCCGACCATGCCGGCGCTGCCGGCGGCGCGGGCCAGGCAGACGACGAGGTCGGCCCGGATCGCCGGGTCCGGATGCGTCCGCTCCGATCCCAGGATCTCGAAGGCGACCGTCAGCAGCGCATCGCCGGCGAGTATTGCCGTCGCCTCGTCGTAGGCCTTGTGGACCGTCGGCCGGCCGCGCCGCAGGTCGTCGTCGTCCATGGCCGGCAGGTCGTCGTGGACGAGGCTGTAGCAGTGGACGCACTCGATCGCCGCCGCGACCGCGTGGGCCGTGCGGATGTCGCCGCCCAGGAGCCGCGCCGATTCGATGACCAGGAACGGGCGGAACCGCTTGCCGCCGCCAAGCGCGGCATAGCGGACCGCCTCGGCGATCCGCGCGGGCACCTGGTCGCGGGTGGGAAGCAACTCGTCGAGCGTGCGTTCGGTGGCGGCAGCGGCGTCCGCGAGGCGTGCCTCGAACGGGGTCATTGAAATTCCTTCTGGCCTGGCGGATCCGGCAGCGGCGGGCCGGGGCAGCCTGAACTCTCGGCACCCGTTCCGTTTGCGACCGCCGGGCGGCTCCGTCAAGGGTGCGCGGGACCTTCCGGGGCGTTGTTGAGTTGACCCCGCGTATGGTTGCGGTCACATCGACGGCGAACTTCCCGAACGGATGGGCACCTTGACAGAGACGGACACCGTGGCAGCGCGGACGACACGATCGAGACGGCGATCCCTCCGCGTGCTGCGGCGCATCGGCCTGGCCCTGCTGGTGGTGGCGGCGCTGCCGTTCGTGCTCTCGGTCCTCTATTCCGTCATCAACCCCGTCTCCACCCTGATGATCGGCCGCTGGCTGACCGGGCAGACGGTCACCCGCGCCTGGGTGCCACTGGAAGACGTCTCGCCGCCGCTCATCCGGGCGGTTGTGGTGTCGGAGGACGCGCGCTTCTGCATGCACTGGGGCGTCGACACCGCGCAGTTTTCGTCGGTGGTCGAGGACTTCATGGCGGGCGAGGAGACGCGCGGCGCCAGCACGATCTCCATGCAGACCGCGAAGAACCTCTTTCTCTGGCCGGGCCGGTCCTACCTGCGCAAGGCGCTGGAAATTCCGATCGCCCTGTGGCTGGACCTCATCCTCTCCAAGGACCGCCTGCTGGAGATCTACCTGAACATCGCCGAGTTCGGGCCGGGCGTGTTCGGTGTCGAGGCGGGCGCGCAGCGCGCCTTCGGCAAGCCGGCGGCCCGCATCAGCCCGGCCGAGGCGGCGCTGATGGCCACCACCCTGCCCGACCCCGACGGACGCAACCCGGGCAAGCCGTCGTCCGGGCACCGGCAGCTCGCCAGCCGGGTGAGCCGGGAAGTCGGCCGCTCGGACTGGGTTTTCTACTGCCTGGAGCCCCGCGTGCGCCCCTGATTGGCGCGGTTTGCGGGCATGAAACGCACCGCGGCGGGCCATTCGACGGATTCCGCAGCGTTCCGCGCGATTTTTCTTGCGACCGGCTTTGCAACGGGCGGCACAGTTTGTATATACACCGGCTCAACATCCAAGTGCATGGACGGTTGCCAAACCCCAGGCTCGGTCTGGGGCATCGGAGCTAATTGGTCCGCACTGTCCGCGAAGGAGACGACGATGGCAGTTCCGAAGCGCAAGACTTCGCGCATGAAGCGGGGCAATCGCCGTTCGGCTGATGCGCTCGCGCAGCCGAGCTACATGGAAGACAAGGAGTCCGGCGAGCTGCGCCGGCCGCACCACATCGACCTGAAGACCGGCAAGTATCGCGGGCGTCAGGTTCTCGAGGTGAAGGGCGACGCGTAAGCGTCTCCCGATTCGGGCGCGCGTTCGCGCTGAGCCCCGACTCGCGCAGACCCGCCCGCACAAACCGGACCTGCCCGGCATCGACGATGTCCGGGCAGTCTGTACATATCGGCAGCCTCATCCGACGGCGCCGATTCGGAGGCTCGGATGATTTCCGCGATACCGCTGACCATCGTCCCGCTGATCCTCTACAACGTGATCGCGTTCGTGTTTGCCGCCGGCGAGGCCACCTCGCCGATCTGGCAGAGCAGCCTGTTCACGCTGACGCTGGTCTCCGGACAGCCGTGGACGCCGACGCTCGCCGACCTGATCCAGGCCGTCGCCGTCTGCCTGCTCGGCGCGGAGATCATCAAGGCCGCCCGCTTCCACCGGCGCCTGGTGCTCGATCACATCGTCTCCACCGTGGTGATGATCGTCTACATCGTCGAGTTTCTGGCGGTGGGCGCCGCGGCGACCTCGATCTTCTTCCTGCTGACGGTGATCGCGGTGGTGGACGTAATGTCCGGCGTGGCCATTTCGCTGGGCGCGACGAAGCGTGTCGCGTCCACGCACTCCGCCGATCACTAGATCAGCCCCTCACTAGATCAGCCCCCCTCTCAGCGGCACGGAGCCCGTCGATGTCGAACACACCGCACGAACTGGCCGAGGAGTTTCCGGAGCACGCCGATGCGATGCATCGGCTGAAGGGCGAAGACGCCCATTTCGCGAAGCTTGCCGACGAGTATCACGAGATCAACCGGGCGATCCATCGTGCCGAAACCGATCTCGAGCCGACCGACGACGCGCATATGGAAGACATGCGCAAGCGCCGCCTGGCGCTGAAGGACGAGATCTACGGGATCCTGACGGCCAAGTAGCGGCCGCACCGCCCGACAAGCCCGGCCGGCGGGACGATTTCGCACGTCACCCGCCGTCCGGACCATCCCGGCCGACCCCATCCGCCAGCCTTTTTTGAGCCTATCCGCCGCGCGCGGGATGCGCGCGAACGCGCACGCCGCAACGTGCGCGATTATGCGCGTTTCCGCGCTTTTCTGCGCGCGCGCAGACCCCGTCCAGGATCAGTCGACCAGCGCCTTGAATCCCGCCGCCTCGATGCCCGCCACGGCGCAGATCTCGTCGTTGTCGGAGGTGTCGCCGGAGATGCCGACGGCGCCGACCGTCCTGCCCTCCCCGTCCTTGATCACCACGCCGCCCGGCACCGGCACCAGCTTGCCGCCGGCGATGCCCGACAGCGACTGGACGAAGTGCGGCCGCTCCAGCGCGGCGTTGTGCAGGAAGCGGCTGCCGCGCCCCATCGCCAGCGCCCCGTAGGCCTTGCCCTGTGCCACGTCGGTGCGGAGCATCGAGGAGCCGTCCTGGCGGACGAGCGCGACCGGGTGGCCGCCGGCATCCAGCACCACCACGCCGAGCGGGTTCATGCCCAGTTCGGCGCCCTTGGCGAGCGCGGTGTCGATGATGGTGCGGGCATGGTCGAGGGTGAGGTCGGTCATCTGCTGCCTCCGGGGCGCGTCTTGGATCAGGTCGGGTGAGAAGGTGCCGGGGCCGGCGGTCAGTCTGACGGGGTCGAGCCGCCCTCGCCGCCGCCACCCTTGCCGCCCTTGCCCCCCTTGCCGGGACGGCCGGGCGCGGCGAAGCCGGCCAGCGCGTTCAGCGTCTTCTGCATGTCGGCCATCTGGCGCTTCATCTCTTCGAGCTCGCTGGCGCCGCCGCCGGCGGACGGCTGCTCGGCCGCCTCGTCGTCGCCGGCCTGGGCGTCGGAGGCCGCCTCGCCCGCGGCGCCGAACGGAATGAACATCCGCATGGCCTTCTCGAACATCTCGGTGTTGCGCCGCACCTGCTCGTCGAGGGTGTCGAACGGGCTGACGCCGAAGCTCGAGGCCATCTGCTTGCGCAGCTTCTCCTGGTCGCGCGCGAACGACTGGAGCGAGTACTCCAGGTAGGACGGCACGATGTTCTGCATGGAATCGCCGTAGAAGCCGATCAGCTGCCGCAGGAACGCGATGGGCAGCAGGTTCTGCCCCTTGTTCTCCTGCTCGAAGATGATCTGGGTCAGCACCGAGCGGGTGATCTCGTCGCCGCTCTTGGCGTCGAAGACCACGAAGTCCTCCTCCGCCTTGACCATCTCGGCGAGGTCCTCGAGCGTCACGTAGGTGCTCGTGCCGGTGTTGTAGAGGCGCCTGTTGGCGTACTTCTTGATGACGGTCGGATTGTCTGTCTTCGCCATGATGGTGCGTCGACCTCCCTTAGCGCCCGCCCGGGACTGACGGATCTCGGATCCGGTTGGCCCGGTTTCCGGGTACGATAGGGGTTCGTTTGCCGCGATGCCACACTCCTTTTTCCGCACCGCATTTTTGCGCGGGCCGCGACGGGCGACGCAGGCGCGTTCCAACGTTGACAGCGCCGCTTTGGCGGGTCTCTATCGGCCGGCAACGACCATTCGCGGTTAGAAGTCCGTCTTCTTCCCCATATATGAGGACGAGAGCGGTCGCGGGTCCGCGGCCGGCAAATCCGTCCCATCCAACATTCGGAGGACTCCGATGAGCCAGGACTCCATCGTCATCGCCAGCGGCGCACGCACGCCGGTCGGCTCCTTCAACGGCGCGTTCGCCAACACCCCGGCCTCCGACCTCGGCACCGTCGCGATCACCGGCGCCATCGAACGCGCCGGCATCAGCGCCGACGAGGTCGACGAGGTCATCCTCGGCCAGGTGCTGACCGCGGCCCAGGGCATGAACCCCGCCCGCCAGGCCGCCATGGGCGCCGGCATTCCGAAGGAAAAGACCGCCTGGTCACTGAACCAGGTCTGCGGCTCCGGCCTGCGCGCCGTCTGCATCGGCATGCAGCAGATCGCCACCGGCGACGCCAGCATCATCGTCGCCGGCGGCCAGGAGAACATGACGCTCTCCCCGCACGCCGCGCACCTTCGGGCCGGCCACAAGATGGGCGACCTGAAGATGGTCGACACCATGATCAAGGACGGCCTCTGGGACGTCTTCAACGGCTACCACATGGGCGGCACGGCCGAGAACGTCGCCCGCCAGTGGCAGATCACCCGCGAGATGCAGGACGAGTTCGCCGTCGCGTCCCAGAACAAGGCCGAGGCCGCCCAGAAGGCCGGCAAGTTCAAGGACGAGATCGTCCCGGTCACCATCAAGGGCCGCAAGGGCGACACGGTCGTCGAGGAGGACGAGTACATCCGCCACGGCGCGACGCTCGACTCCGTCGCCAAGCTGCGCCCGGCCTTCGACAAGGAAGGCACGGTCACCGCCGGCAACGCCTCGGGCATCAACGACGGCGCCTCGGCGGTCGTGCTCATGCGCGCCTCCGACGCCGAGAAGCGCGGCATCGAGCCGCTGGTGCGCATCGTCTCCTGGGCCACCGCCGGCGTCGATCCGTCGATCATGGGCACCGGCCCGATCCCGGCCTCGCGCAAGGCGCTGGAGAAGGCCGGCTGGAAGCCGGAGGACCTCGAACTGGTCGAGGCCAACGAGGCCTTCGCCGCCCAGGCCTGCGCCGTCAACAAGGACATGGGCTGGGACACCTCGATCGTGAACGTGAACGGCGGCGCCATCGCCATCGGCCACCCGATCGGCGCGTCCGGAAACCGCGTCCTCGTCACGCTCATCCACGAGATGAAGCGCCGCGGCGCCAAGAAGGGCCTGACCACGCTGTGCATCGGCGGCGGCATGGGCGTTGCCATGTGCGTCGAGCTCGTCTGAGCCAGCCCGCCTGACTGACACGAGAAGGGCTGCGACCGGGACCGGTCGCAGCCCTTTTTCGTTGCCGCCCTCCCCGCTCAGGCCTCGGCCGTCGCGGCGCGCGGGGCCGGCGCATGCGGACGGTACAGCCAGCGGCTGAACGTCCGGTCGGAGACGGCGGCGACCACCAGCGCGATCAGCGCGGTGGCGGCGACCGCGAAGGCGAGACGGCCGACCAGTACGCTGGTCAGATCGGCGCCCACCGCCAGGACCACCAGCGTGTCCTCGATGAGGCCGTGGGCGAACCCCATGAACACGCAGGCGAGGAACACCTGGCGCGGCGGCACGCGGCCGGACCGCGCCTCGGCGATCAGCAGCCCGCCGCCGAACGCCAGCCCCAGCACCAGCCCGACGGCGGTGATGTGCGTGGCCTCGGCGGAGAGGCCGGCCAGCCGGAACAGCGGCCCGAGCGCCCGGTTGACGACATCCATCGCGCCGACGAGGCGCAGGATCTCCACGGCCCACGACAGGGCCAGCAGGATGACCAGCATCAGCACCATGGCCCAGCCGAGATCGATGAGGAACGCGCCCCAGCCGGCCGCCTCGTTCATCGGGATCCAGGCCGGATCGATCGGCTCCGACAGCCAGCCGGTGGCGGCGAAGACGGCGTGCAGGATCGCCGCGTAGGCAAGGCCGCCCACGATCCGCAGTCCGGTGGTGACGGTGAAGGAGGGGCCGGCCTTCTGCACGATGCGCTGTTCGATGGGCAGGCCGTGCATGAACAGCAGCATGGCGCTGAAGATGGTGATGTCGGCGCCGCTGATGGCCGAGGCCGGCACCAGCGTGAACAGGACCGCGAGCCCGCCCCAGATCCCGACCAGCGCCCCCGTCAGCACGCCCAGGGCATATTCCGGCTGCAGGCCGTAGAGGCCCATCAGAGGCGCCAGTCCGGGCGCGAGCGCGTCGATGGCGCCCAGCTCCGCCAGGAGATGGGTGACGACCGTCACCGGCACGATGATGCGGACCAGCATCCAGTAGATGCGCAGCATCTCGGCGGTGCAGCGGACGAGAT
This sequence comes from Amorphus suaedae, assembly GCF_053629675.1. NCBI lineage: Bacteria > Pseudomonadati > Pseudomonadota > Alphaproteobacteria > Hyphomicrobiales > Amorphaceae > Amorphus > Amorphus suaedae. The sequence goes on from NZ_JBRJIT010000001.1 coordinate 1,699,982, forward strand.
AGTCGAGCGGCGACATGGGGCCCGTTTCCTCTTGCGACCCATCGTGATTACCCCGAGGCGGATCGCAGTTTTGGTCAAAATGAGCGTCTTCGTGCAATAATATTGCGCGAGCGAACCAGGGCGGTAGCGACCGGTGGACGGACACGACGGAGACGGGCGATGGACCGGATCGACAGGAAGCTTTTGACGCTGATGCAGCGCGACGCCGGGCGCACCAACGCCAGCCTCGCCGACGCGGTCGGCCTGTCGCCGTCGAGCTGTCTCCGGCGCGTCCGCCGCCTGCGCGCCTCCGGCGTGATCGACCGCATCGTGGCGATCCTAAGCCCGGCGAAGGCGGGGCGCGGGCTGCGGGCGATCGTGACGGTGGAGCTGAAGGAACACGGCGAGCAGCAGATGCGCCGGTTCCTCGAGCTCGCCTCGGCGGAACCGGCGGTGAGCCAGGCCTATGCGGTGACCGGCTCGGTGGACGTGGTGCTGGTGATGCGGCTCGTCGACATGGAGGAGTTCGACGCGCTCTGCGAGCGGCTGTTCCGCGACCGCACCAACGTCGCCCGCTTCTACACGCTGGTGGTCATCCGCACCGCCAAGGACGAAACCGCCATTCCGGTGTGAGGCCGGCCCTACTAAACCTGCGCTTGTCGGCCAGGGCATCCGATCCGGACAGGTTTTCGGGCGTCGTCGGCTTTACGCGCCACCAATATCGGCTACGGTCCAGTGAAAGGCGGGATCGGACGCATCCGCTACCCGCCAACGAGACGGGCGCGTGCCGGCATGGCACAGCGCCCCGGGGCACCAGAGTTGACGGCGGTCAAACCGCCGCGGCCAGAGGGAGGATAAGCAGAGGAGACGGCGGGGCCCGCGCGGCCGCGCCGTGGCGGCGTGCGCGATGCGGCCAATGGTCCGACCGCGACGCGCGGGGCCGTCCAGATCGAGCCGATCCGACCGAGGGGAACGTGGCCCGAGCAGCCGCTCCGGAGGCGTTTCCGCTCGACGGATCGCGGCGACTGCTCGGAGACGGTCTAAAAACTGTCTTCCGATCATGAAGTTAAGGCACGATCGCCCGCAAATTCGGCATTGGATTGTCACGGACTCGGGTTAGAGCATTCCGCGTTTGATCGGTCCGGTCGCAAGCGGCCGGACGCCACCTCACGCGTCCGACGAGCTGCCCGTCGACCGGCCTGGAAACGCCAGACAGGTGACGGCGGCTCCGGACCGGCCCGCGCCGGCCCGGCACACGGGCCGGACATGACCGACGCCATCGGCGGCACCTGCCGCCGCCGGCCATTTACCGAGAAAAGGGAGGAAACATGAGCAAGGTCGCACTGGTCACCGGGGGAACCCGAGGCATCGGAGCCGCCATCTCCAAGGGGCTGAAAGACGCGGGCTACACCGTCGCAGCCAATTTCGCCGGCAACGTCGAGAAGGCCGAAGCCTTCAAGGCCGAGACGGGCATCGAGGTGTTCAAGTTCGACGTGGGCGACCACGAAGCCGCCGCGGCGGGCGCCGCAAAGGTCGAGGCCGCGCTGGGGCCGATCGAGGTGCTGGTCAACAACGCCGGCATCACCCGCGACGCGACGCTGCACAAGATGAGCTGGGAGCAGTGGTCGGAGGTGATCCACACCAACCTCAACTCCATGTTCTGCATGACCCGTCCGGTCATCAACGGCATGCGCGACCGCGGCTACGGGCGCATCGTCAACATCTCGTCGATCAACGGCCAGAAGGGCCAGATGGGCCAGTCGAACTACTCCGCCTCCAAGGCCGGCGTGATCGGCTTCACCAAGGCGCTCGCCCAGGAGAACGCCCGCAAGGGCATCACCGTGAACGCCATCTGCCCGGGCTACATCGACACCGACATGGTGGCCGCCGTGCCGGAGAAGGTGCTGGAAAGCATCATCGCGCAGATCCCGGTCGGCCGGCTCGGCAAGGCCGAGGAGATCGCCGGGATCGTGACGTTCCTGGCCTCCGACGCCGCCGCCTTCATGACCGGCTCGGTGGTGACCGCCAACGGCGCCCAGTACATCGCCAACGGGTAGGCGCCCCGCCGCGAGCATCCGAAAGATCCAGCCAGGCTGCGCCCCGCCCGGGCGCAGCCTGGCCGTCAAAACGGTGAGCGTCCGACACGGACGGGCCAGGCGAGAGCACCGCGATCCTGGCCGGCCGCCACGTCTCTGCAAGCCCCCGGCAAGCCGACCCGTGAATACGTGAGGATAGCGCTCCGGCGGGCGGAACAATCCGGTTGCAGGAGGGTTCTTTTCCAAACCGGCGCAGGATTGTCCGTCGTCACCCCCTCGCCGAAGACGGGGTCGGACCTCACACAGCGTCTGCGTGCGGGAAGCGACCTTCCGGGTCGGCGTCTTCCCCTCCGAAACAGTTGCCAGTTTTTCGTGCTTTTCAGTCGCGCGTAAACGCCGCTCAGTCCCGAGTGATCCGCGTGTGGGGCGGCGTTCGATTCGCTCAGCACCTGACCGCGCTTCCGATTTCGCCCGGCTCCTGATTTTTGAAGGAATGGTCTATTGCACGCGAACGCCCTTGCGAGAGACGCCGGAATCTACCGCCAGCTGGCGGATGCCATTCCCTTCGAGCTGGCGCTCATCGACCGGACCGGCAAGATCCGCTGGGCGAACGCGGCATGGAACCGGCTGACGGACCACTACACCTTCAGCAATGCCAGCGTGTCGCTGCTGTCGAACTACTTCGACATGTTCTATTCGCTGATCGACACCAAGTCCGGCCAGCGCCAGTTCGCCAACATCATCGACTTCCTGCGGCTGACCCACGAGCGCGTGCTGATCGACTACAACATCCGCATCCAGAACGGGCGCTGGCTGCACGTGCACCTGGAGAGCATGCAGGTCGACGACGAGGACCTGATCCTCGCGAGCCACGTCAACATCACCAGCCAGAAGGAACGGGAAGAGCTCATCCGCCAGATGGCCGACATCGACGGCCTGACCAACCTGACCAACCGGCGCGGGCTGGACGCCTTCCTGCAGAACGAGTTCAAGCGGGCGCAGCGGATCGAGCAGCCGGTGACGCTGCTCCTGATCGATGTCGACCACTTCAAGACCTACAACGACCTGAACGGGCACCTGGCCGGCGACGACGCGCTGAGAGCCATCGCCCAGACGCTGAACACGTTCGGGCGGCGGCCCACCGATCTGGTCGCCCGCTACGGCGGCGAGGAATTCGCCATCGTGCTCGGCAACACCGACCAGAAGGGCGGCTTGGTGATCGCGCGCAGCGTGCAGCGGGCGATCGCCACGCTGCATCTGCCGTTTCCGGCCGGCAAGAACGGCCGCGTCAGCGTCAGCATCGGCGTCGGCACGGCCTACCCGAAGCCGGCGAGCGTGCCGGACGGGCTGATCTCGCTCGCCGACGGCGCGCTCTACGCGGCGAAGACGGAGGGGCGGGACCGCATCGTCGCCGCCAGGGCGACGCTGGAATGACCGAATCCGCCCGCCGGCGCGGCTCACCCGGCTGGCGGGCGCAGGTCCCAGTGGGCCGCCGCGCCGCCACCGACGCCCGTCAGAAGCGGGCCGCCATCTCCGGCCACTCGGCGAGCAGGCCGTCGCGGGCGCGGAAGCCGACCGGCACCTTGTGGGCCGTCTCGTCGCGGATCAGCCGCGCGAAGACGTAGGTCGCCCCGTCCTTCTCCGCCCATCCCACGTACCAGCCCCAGCCGCGGGCCCGATCGAAGCTGCCGTCGGCGTTGCGCGGCAGGGCGGCGCCGGTCTTGCCGTGCACGGTCCAGCCGCCGGCCGGCCGCGTCTCGACGATGGCGCGGGTCTGGTCCATGGCGCGCTTCGAGACCGGCAGGGTGCCGGCCACCAGCTTCGACAGGAAAGCCACCTGCTCGCGCGGCGAGATCTTGAGCGAGGAGCCGATCCACGACCGGTCGAGGCCGTTGTCGGCGCCCGGATCGCCGGAGAGATCGGCGTTGCCGTAGTCGAACGCCACGGCGTAGCGGTGAAGCCTTTCCGCGCCGAGCGCGTGGGTGATGCGCTGGGAGTACCAGACGACGGAATATTCCAGCCAGCGCGTCGGGTCGGTCGGCGCCTTCCACTCGGGCCGCCAGGCGACGTCGCCCTCGCGGTAGTCGAGCACCGGATCGCGTGGGCCCTTCAGGAAGCCGGCGTCGAAGCCCATCACCGCCAGCGCCACCTTGAAGGTCGAGGCCGGGGTGACGCGGCTCGCGCAGTCGCCCTCCTCCAGCACGGTGCGCCCGTCGGCGGCGTCGACGACGAGGGTGCAGAGCGTTCCGGCGCTCGCCGGCGCCGCCCATGCGGCCACCGCCAAAAGGGCCGCCAGGGCCGTCGTCCAGGTGTGTCGCATCGAGGCGTCCTTTCGCGCGCGTGGGTGGGGCCGCAACGGGTGGCGTGGAAAGACGGCCACGCGGTGGCGACGGGCGGCGCGGCCGGGCGGGCACGCCGATCATGGTCAACGAGGGGTTAACGGCCGGTCCCGGACCGGAGGGATCCCGGGTGCCGTCGAGGGTGCGCACACGGCCGCCGGCGTGGCCGGAAATGCACAATGCGGCTGCGACACTTTGCCTAGTCTTCGCCACCAGAGCGGGCTGACCGCCGGATCCAGAGGACGAAAACGGGAGCACTGACCATGCACACCATGTTTCGAGGCGCCGTCGCGGGGGCGGGCCTGATCGCGCTCGCGGCCGCCGCGCCCGCCGTCTCCGCCCACCCGCTCGACGGGCTGAGCGAGGCGGAAATCACCGAGGCGGTGGCGCTGCTGCGCGAAAACGGCGACGCCGGCGACGACACGCTGTTCCCCTACATCGCGCTGCACGAACCCGACAAGGCGACGGTGCTCGCCTGGAAGGAAGGCGATCCGGAGCCGCGCATGGTGACGGTGCACCTGAAGCGGCCGGACGGCGCCTTCGTGGCGGAAGTCGATCTCGCCGCCGACAAGGTGGCCTCCATCGCCCCGATCGATCAGCAGACGATGCTGCTTCTGGCGGAATTCCTGGAGGCGATGGACCTCGCCACCTCGGCGCCGGACTTCGTGGCGGGACTGGAGAAGCGCGGCCTGACGCCGGACGACGTGTTCTGCCTGCCGCTGACGGCCGGCTCGTTCGGGCTGCCGGAGGAGGAGGGACGGCGGCTCCTGAAGGTGCCGTGCTACGTGCTGCCGGAGACCTCCAACTTCTACGCCAAGCCCATCGAGGGGCTCTACGCCGTCGTCGACCTCAACGCCGACGAGGTGATCGAGGTGCTGGATTCCGGCGCGCTGCCGGTGCCGCAGGACGGCTGGGGCTACACCGACGAGGAGGTGCGGGCGCGCACCGGCGAGCTTCGCCCGGAAATGAACCCGGCGACGCTCTCCCAGCCCGACGGCTCCAACGTCACGGTGGAGAACGGGCTGGTGACCTGGGACATCTGGCGCTTCCGGGTCCGCGTCGACAAGCGGCCGGGCGTGGTGATCTCCAACATCGACGTCAACGACCAGGGCCGCTGGCGCCAGCTGATGTACCAGGCGCACCTGTCGGAGGTGTTCGTGCCCTACATGGACCCGGACGACGGCTGGTACTGGCGCACCTACATGGACAGCGGCGAGTACGGCTTCGGCATCTTCCTGACGCCGCTGCGCGCCGGCGTCGACTGCCCGGCCTACGCCACCTACCTGCCGGCGGTGGTGCACCAGGACGACGGCTCGCCGCTGTCGATCCCCGACGCCATCTGCATCTTTGAGCGCAACATCGGCGATCCGGCCTGGCGCCACTTCGAGATCTTCGCCCAGACGCCGGACCAGCTCGTGCCCGCCGAAGGCCGCCCGGCCACCCAGCTGGTGGTGCGGTCCGCCTCCGAGGTCGGCAACTACGACTATCTCGTCGACTACGTGTTCCACCAGGACGGCCGCATGGACGTGATGGTGGGCTCCACCGGCCTCGACGCGGTGAAGGGCGCGGCGGCGGAGAAGATGTCCGATCCGACGGCGGCGGAAGAGACCCGCTACGGCACGCTGATCGCGCCGAACCTGGTCGCTCCCAACCACGACCACTACTTCAACTTCCGCCTCGACTTCGACGTCGACGGGCAGAACAACACCTTCATGCGCACGGGGCTGGTGCCGGCCGAGCACGACCGCGACATCCCGCGCAAGTCCATGTGGGAGACCAAGACCGTGCCGGCAAAGACCGAGCTTCAGGGCCGCTTCAAGGTGAACCCCGACACGCCGGCCATGTACCACGTGATGAACATGGGCGCCGAGGGGCCGCTGGGCCACAAGCCGGGCTACATGATCATCCCCAACAACTCGGTCGCCTACGGGCCGTTCGACTTCGCCGGCGACACGCCGATGAAGCGCAACGCCTACATCGAGTACACGTTCTGGAACACGCCCTACATGCCGGACGAGCGCTACGCCGGCGGCGCGTATGCCTTCCAGAGCGACGGCTCCGACACGCTGGCGACCTGGGTGGAGCAGGACCGGCCCATCGAGAACACCGACATCGTGACCTGGTACACGATGGGCTTCCACCACGTGCCGCACACCGAGGACTGGCCGGTGATGTCGACCATGTGGAAGGGCTTCCTGATCCGGCCCTTCAACTTCTTCGCCCACAACCCGGCGCTGACCATCCGCACGCCGGCCGAATGAGGCCTGCCGCCGGGGCGGACGACCCGTCCCGGCGGTCCCCTGCCGATCCCGCAGCTTGTGATTGACAACCCTGCCCCTCCCCGGCGAGGCTTTTGGCCCGGCAAGGCGAAAGGCGCGCGGCCATGGGAGCGGTAACCTTCGACGGGCCGACCATCTCGGGAGAGCCCCTGCCGCTGATCGCCAAGGCGTTCGGCGCGAACCGGATCGACGCGGTCCGCGCCTTCGAGGCCTGCGGGCTCGGCGCCGCCGCCACCCTGACGCCCCCCGCCGACGCCATCCCGCTTGCCCAGTTCGCCCGCCTGATGCAGTGCGCCGGCGAACCAGGCGACGACCACGCCCGGCTGTGGACGAGCGGCCGCGCCATCGCCGGCCCGTCGCTGACGCAGCTGTTCCCGGGGGCCGGCGCCGAGCACCGGCTGGGCACGCTGCTCTCCCGGCTCGCCACCGAGCTCGACGCCCTCCAGCACGGCTCCGACTTCCGTCTCGGCGTGGAGGGCGACCTCTGCACCCTCACCTACCGCATCGTCGACCCGCGCATCTGGCCGCGCTCGCGCGACGCGGAGTTCACGCTGGGCTTCTTCGACGGCGTCATCCGGCGCGCGATCGGGGCCGGAGACTTCCTGGAGGCGGTCGCCTTCGAGCACCGCCGCGACACCGGCGCCGACATCGCCCGGCTGACCCGCGTGCCGCCCATCTTCGAGGAGCCGGTGAACCTCATCGCCTTCCCGGCCAGCCTGCTGGACCGGCCCGTCGACACCGGCGTCTGGACGGCGCCGGCCGACCCCGCGCCGGTCCGGCGCGTGCGGGCGCGGAGCGGTGCGGCGGCGCCGGCAGGCCAGCAGGCGTCCGGCGGATCCGAGCCACCTCCCCGGGTGGCACGGGCATCGGCGGACGGCACGCGCCGCCGGCCGGCCTCGGAGCGGACGGCCGCGGATCCCGAGCCCGACGTCGCCACCGCGATCTACCGCCGGCTCGGCCGCGGGCCGCTGACCCAGCGCGACATCGCCCGCGACTGCGGCCTCTCCGACCGCAGCCTGCGCCGGCACCTGCGCACCCGGGGGCTGTCGTTCCGCGCATTGGCGGAGGATGCGCGCATCGACTACGCCGAATGGGCGCTGGCGGCCACCGACCTGCCGCTCGCCGAGATCGCCTTCCGCGCCGGCTACACCGACCAGAGCGCCTTCTCCCGCGCCTTCCGCCGCCGCACCGGCATGGCGCCGAGACAGAGGCGGGGACCGAACGCCGCCGACCCCGGCGGTTCGATCTGACCGGCAGGATGCTCTAGGGTGGCCTCCCCCCCGGCCGGGACAGACCCGCCGGACACCGCCGCAAGCCCCCGGGACCCATCGCCTCATGCCGCATCTGTTCGTCAACCGGCCGCGCATGCACGATCTCGTCGGCGCGGATCCGAGCCAGAAGGCGCATTTCCGCTGGGAGACGGTGAACGCGGTCGTCTACGAGGTTGGCGGGCTGGTGTTCATCGCCGGCAGCATCTGCTTCTTCCCGGCGCTGTCGGCCTGGTCCGACGTGGGCGCCTGGACCTTCTTCGCCGGCTCGCTGCTCTACCTCCTGGTCACCGGGCACGACATGGCCGAGCTCGTGCGCAACCACTGGCGCGAGGAGACCCGCGCCGACGTGTGGGAGCGGCTGGAGTTCTGGGCGGGGGCGAGCTACCTCGCCGGGACGCTGCTGTTCGTGGTGGGCAGCGTGTTCTTCCTCTCCACCGTGGGGCTGTTCACCGCCGGGGCCTGGTGCTTCATCGTCGGGAGCCTGCTGTTCGTGGCCGGTGCGGTGATCAACGTGCTGCAGATCGTCCAGGCCGACGACCTGGTGACGCTGCAGCTGATGAATTTGACCGCGCTGACCTTCGTGGTCGGCTCGGTGCTGTTCGCCGTCGCCTCGATCCCGTACCTCTGGAACTTCGCCAGCGAGGCCGACAGCCGGACCCTCGACGGCTTCCTGGCCTGGCAGTACCTCGTCGGCAGCGGGCTGTTCTTCGCGGGCGGGCTGATCAACTATCGCCGCGCCTACCGGGTGATGGCGCAGGCGATCGGGGCGCGGACCCCGGCGAGCCCGATCCCCATGCCCGCCGGCTGGCGCCCCGGCGGACGCTAGACCGGATGCGCATTCGGCGGGATGGCCCGCCCCGAAGCGGACCCATGCGGCCGGCGCCGGCGACGTGGCCACTTCCGTCCGGACCGGATTTGGGCTAGCCCTGACGGGAACCGCCCGGCGGCGCCCCGCAGCCCCGCGCGGGGCAGAATAGCGCCAAGCCGTTGTTTTATTTCGTTTCCAGACGGTGGCCCGGTTGCCGCTCCGCCTGGAAGCTCCCCGGAGCCAAGCCGCCGGGTCCGGATCGACCGGATCCGGGCGGATCCACCTCCGGACCAGTCAGACCGCGTATCGAGGCCAAGGACATCGCATGAACCGCATCGCCCTCACCGCCTGCATCCTCTTCCTCTCGCTCGCCGGAGCCCAGGCCCAGGAGCACAAGAAGGGGGAGAGCAACGAAGCCCCGCCCGCCGCCGAAGCGCCGGGCAACCTGCCCTCCATCGCCGAGGAAGCCGAGATTTCCGGCGCCGGCGAAGGCACCGAGCCCGGCTCGCTCGACGGCGAGGAGCGGACCATGGACGAGATGGAAGACAGCGAGGACCAGGACGGCTGCAGCGGGACCAACGACGACCCGGGCGTCTGCGACGGCCAGCTTCTGGACTAGAGCCTTTCGCCGTCGGCCCGTCGAGGCCCTGCGCCCGACCGGGCCGACGGCGCCGGCCTGACACGGGAGCACCCGCCACCGGAACGCAAAAAGCGGCGGACGCTGGGCGTCCACCGCTTGCGGCAGGCCTTTGAACGGAATGCGGTCGACGCGGCGGCGATGAAGCGCGCGCCCGCGGACGGTCCCGTGGGTGCCGACGCGATCGCCGGCGGGCATGCAGGCGGCGCCCGTCACCTTCCCTAGAACCGACGACGCATAACCAGCGACCGGTTCCGGCGAGGATGTCAGGCGGGCCATCCGTGAACGGCCAGGCAACGCACCCGGCCGCGGAAGTCATCAATCGTCAGCGAGCGATGTCCGATCCGCCAGGTGAAACACCTGGCCGGAAAAGGCGCGCCTTGCAGCGAGCCATTTCTGATCCGCCAGGTGAAGGACCTGGCCGGAAAAGGCTCAGCTGTCAGGGAGCCATTTCTGATCCGCCAGGTGAAGGACCTGGCGGGAAAAGGCTCAGGCCGCCAGACGGTAGTCCTGCTCGTCGGAGACGGCGGCCGTTTCGGTCGCGATCACGGCCGGCTCGGAGGTGCGGCGGAAGGTGCCCTCGGCAACCGACCGGATGTCGGAGCGGAGCAGGCCGATGTCGAGCAGCTCGCGGTCGCTCAGCGCGGACAGCTCGCTGTGCGTGACGTGGATCTGGTGCATTTCCCAGACGAAGGCGGAAACCTTGCGGACGGCGCCGACGAGCTGGCCGAGGATGCCGGTGGATTCCGTGGACGAGTTAAGCGTGGTCGTGTTCATGGCTTCAGAGCTTTTCTTGCCGCAGGCGCGGACAGGTTTGGTGAGGTATCTCCTCTGCCCCATCAGATAGGCTCACTCGACACCTTCAGGTAGCGGGTATTGTTGCATTGCAGCAATGCAGTCTGCGCAGCCCTTGTGCAGGCAGAGCCCAATTTTCAGGCAACCTGGCACCCACCACCGCAGACGGCGAAGCGCCCGGAGCCCGCCCGCCAGACCCGGAACCGCGCGGCACGGGCGGACGCGCCGGGCCCCGCTCCGGGCACAAAAATGCCCGGCAGGCTGGGGGAACCGCCTGCCGGGCATGGAAGTCAGAACCCCATCCAGGGGGTCAGGAGGGGCAGACCTTCAGCGGCGCCCTTATTGTCCGCCGCCAAGGCCGTGGACGTAGACCGCGAGCGACTTGATGGTGGTCGGGTCGAGGCGGTCGGTCCAGGCGGGCATGACGCCGCCGCGGCCATGGGTGATGGTCGTCTGGATCGTCTCGATGTCGCTGCCGTAGAGCCAGACCTTGTCGGTCAGGTTCGGTGCGCCGAGCTCCTGGTTGCCCTTGCCGTCGGCGCCGTGGCAGGCGGCGCAGTTGTCAGCGAAGACCTGCTGGCCGGCGGCAACGTCGACGTTGGAGGCGGGCTCCAGACCCGACAGCGTGCGGACGTAGGAGGCGACGTCGCGGATCTGCGCCCGGTCGAGGATGCCGAGGTCGCCGAACGCCGTCATCTCGCCGACGTGCGCGTCCGGATCGCCGGAGCGGATGCCGTGGGCGATCGTCTGGTGGATCTGGTCGAGCGAGCCGCCCCACAGCCAGGCGTCGTCCTGCAGGTTCGGGTAGCCGGGCGAGCCGGTGGCGCCGGAGCCGTGGCAGGGCGCGCAGTTGTCGCCGAAGGCGGCCTTGCCCTGGGCCATGGCGAACTCCAGCATGGCGGCGTCGGAGTTGACGGCGGCAAGATCGGCGTTGGCGATCTGGGTGCCGAAGGCGGCGCGCTGGGCGACCACCTCCTGGTAGGCGAGCTCGCCCTGGCGACGCTGGTTCTCGCCGAGCAGGCCCTTGGTGTAGCCGTCCGGCAGCGGCCACGCCGGCATCAGGATCCAGTACAGCACCGCATAGAGGATGGTGGCGTAGAAGATGTACAGCCACCAGCGCGGCAGCGGGTTGTTGAGCTCCTTCAACCCGTCCCATTCGTGCCCGGTCGTCTCGACGCCCGACACGGCGTCGATGTCCTTCTTGGCCATGTCGGTCTACTCCGGTTTGCGGCCGGCGGGCCGGTCGTCGGCCGCGGGCTTGTCATCTTCGAGGGGAATGCGGGCAGCCTCCTCGAAACTCTTGCGGTTCTTCGGCCACAGCGCGTAGGCGAGGATCACCCCGAACACGGCGACGAAGATCAGAAGGCCCCAGGTCTGGGCGAAGGCGGCAACGGCTTCGTAGCTCATGACATCACCTGTAGTTGGCCTGGTCGTCGTAGACGCTGAAGTCGACCAGGGTGCCCAGCATCTGCAGGTAGGCGATCACCGCATCGAGCTCGGTCACCTTCTTCGGGTCGCCGTCGTAGTCGCGGACCACGGCCGTCGGCCAGCGTTCGAGGAAGGCGTCGACGTTCTTGTTCTCGGGGTCGGCCTGGGCGCGGAAGTCGATCCGCGCGTTCTCGACCTGCTCGGCCGTGTAGGGCACGCCGATGCCGGCGTTGGCCTTCACGTCGAGCTGCACGAGGACGTCGTCGACGACGGTCTCCCCGAGGATCGGGTAGCCCGGCATCACCGAGCCCGGCACCACCGAGCGCGGGTTGATCAGGTGGGCGCGGTGCCACTCGTCGGAGTACTTGCCGCCGACCCGGGCGAGGTCCGGACCGGTGCGCTTGGAGCCCCACTGGAACGGGTGGTCGTACATGGACTCCGCCGCCAGGCTGTAGTGGCCGTAGCGCTCGATCTCGTCGCGCATCGGACGGATCTGCTGGGAGTGGCAGAGGTAGCAGCCCTCGCGGATGTAGACGTTGCGGCCGGCGAGCTCGAGCGGGGTGTACGGGCGCATGCCCTCCACCTTCTCGATGGTGCTCTTCAGCCAGAACAGCGGCGCGATCTCCACCAGGCCGCCGATGGCGACGACGATGAGGACGCCGACCATCAGCCAGACGGTGTTCTTCTCGAAGAACTGGTGCTTGTGCCAAATCGACATGGTCTCGCCTCCCCCTTACGCGGCCACGGGCGCCGGAGCGGCGACTTCGACGTCCACCGGCTCGCCCGAGCGGATCGTCATCCAGACATTGAAGGCCATGATCAGTCCGCCGATGAGGAACAGCACCCCGCCGATGGCCCGGATCACGTAGAACGGGTGCATCGCCTCGACGGTCTCGATGAACGAGTATTCGAGGAAGCCGAGCTGGTTGTAGGCCCGCCACATCAGCCCCTGGAGGATGCCCGACACCCACATCGAGGTGATGTAGAGAACGATGCCGATGGTCGCGATCCAGAAGTGCCAGTTCACCAGCCGCAGCGAGTAGAGCTGCTTCTTGTTCCACAGCCACGGCACCAGGCAGTAGATGGCGCCGAAGGAGATGAAGCCGACCCAGCCGAGCGCGCCGGAGTGAACGTGGCCGATGGTCCAGTCGGTGTAGTGGCTGAGCGAGTTGACCGCCCGGACCGACATCAGCGGCCCCTCGAAGGTCGACATGCCGTAGAAGGCGACCGACACCACCAGCATGCGCAGCACGGGGTCGGTGCGCAGCTTGTCCCACGCCCCCGACAGCGTCATCAGGCCGTTGATCATGCCGCCCCAGGACGGCATCCACAGGATGATCGAGAAGGTCATGCCCAGCGTCGAGGCCCACTGGGGCAGCGACGTGTAGTGGAGGTGATGCGGGCCGGCCCAGATGTAGAGGAAGATCAGCGCCCAGAAGTGCACGATCGACAGCCGGTAGGAGTAGACCGGCCGGTCCGCCCGCTTCGGCACGAAGTAGTACATGATCGCCAGGAAGCCGGCCGTCAGGAAGAAGCCGACGGCGTTGTGGCCGTACCACCACTGAACCATGGCGTCCTGCACGCCGGGCCACAGGATGTAGGACTTGGACGAATAGACCGAGACCGGCAGCGCCAGGTTGTTCACCACGTGCAGCATCGCGATGGTGATGATGAAGGCGAGGTAGAACCAGTTGGCCACGTAGATGTGGCTTTCCTTGCGCCGCATCAGCGTGCCGGCGAACACCACCAGGTACATGACCCAGACGATGGTCAGCCAGATATCGGCGTACCACTCCGGCTCGGCGTATTCCTTCGACTGGGTGACGCCCATCAGGTAGCCGGTCGCGGCGATCACGATGAAGGCGTTGTAGCCGATCACCACGAACCACGGGGTGATCTCGCCGAGCATCCTGACGCGCGAGGTGCGCTGCACCACGTACATGGAGGTGGCGATGAGCACGTTGCCGCCGAACGCGAAGATCACCGCGCTGGTGTGCAGCGGACGCAGCCGCCCGAAGCTCAGGAACGACAGGTCGAAGTTGAGCACCGGGAAGGCGAGCTGGAAGGCGATGTAGACGCCGGCCAGGAAGCCGGCGACGCCCCAGAACACCGCGGCGATGGTGGCGAAGCGGACCGGGCCCATGTTGTAGTTGGGCAGGCCGTCGACCAACTGCGGCACCGGCTCGACCGGCCGGTCGATGTAGTGGCGCATCAGCGCGAACAGGCCGATCGCCGCCATCACAGCGCCGAGGACGCCGTGGACGCTCATCGGGAAATCGTAGGCCTTGCCGCCAATCAGCAGGCAGGCGAGCGCGAGGACGGCGAGGAAGGCGGCATAGAGCCCCTCCTCCAGCGTCATCATCTTCGGTGCGGGGGCAGTCGCGGCGTGCGCCATAGCTCAACTCCGGTCGGCGGCAGGACGGCCGGCCGACAGGGCGGTCGGCCGTTCGCTCCGGACCGTAGTTGGCGGGCCTTCCGCCGCCTTGACGTATGTCAAGCGACCGTCGGCGCTGGAGGTTTTCAGGCAGGAAGCGGGGGAAGGATCAGCGCGGCGTCGATTTCAGCCGGGAGGCGAGCACCGGCAGCGCCGCGGTGATCACCAGGAAGCGCACGAAGTGCAGGCCGGCGACGTAGGCGGTGTCGAAGCCGAGCAGGTAGGCGAGCGTCGTCATCGATTCCAGCGCGCCCGGCGAGATCGCGAGAATCACCTGTCCCGCCGGCAGCCCGGTGATCTCCATGAGCAGCAACGCCGCGACGAGCGAGACCGCCAGGCCGGCCGCCAGCGCCGCCACCGAGGCTCCCACGATCTTCACGAACAGCGACCGGTCGATGCCGGCGAAGCGCGAGCCGATCAGCCCGCCGAGCACCAGGAAGCCCGGGATCAGCAGCCACGAGGGCAGCCAGGTGGTGACGATGCCGCTGGCATGCAGCACGGCGCTGAGCAGCAGCGGCCCCAGCAGCATGCCCGCCGGCTGGCCGAGGCGCATGAACAGGTAGCCGAGCGCCGCGCCGCCGCCGAACAGGACGGCGAGATCGACGAAGCCGGCCTCGACGTGGACGTCGGCGACCGCGGACGGCTCGAGAGAATGGCCGAAGATGCCGATCAGCGGCGGCAGCACGGCGACCAGGAACAGCAGCCGGATCGACTGGGACAGCGCCACGCGGCGGAGGTCGGCGGGGCTCGAGGCGGCGACGGCCATCACGTAGGAGAGCGCCCCCGGCACCGCGCCGTAGACGGCGGTCACCCGGTCCCAGCCGCCGACCCGGTGCAGGACCTGGTAGGCCGCGAGCGTCACGAAGCCGCTGGAGACGACGACGAACAGGATGGACATCGGCCAGGCGCCGAGCCGGTCGAGGGTGTCCGGCGAGACGCTCGATCCCATGCCGATGCCGATGAGCAGGAACGCGACCTGGCGGACCGCGCTCGGCATCACCACCCGCACGCCGGAGAGCGCCGCGATGGCCACCGCCACCGCGCCACCCGACAGCCAGCCCGCCGGAACCCCGGCGAGCGTGAACAGCCCGCCACCGATCGCGGAGAACATCAGGGTGAGGGCCAGGCGGCCAAGGAGGGAAGCGTTGGCAAGGATCACGACGGGGCCGTGTATGCGACGCGGACGGGAGGCTGACAAGTGCGCCTCGCGCATGGCTCGTCCGCCCGCAGAGGGCGCGCGGAATTATTTTCGAGGCGGGCGAACACGGAGGCCCCCTTCGTCGTTTTGACGTCGATCAATGCGCCGGAGGCGCACCGGGGGGAGGCTTTCACATCATGGACAGGATCGCGGAAAAGTATGCCGGACGCGCCGTGCCCCGGTACACCTCCTACCCCACGGCGCCCCATTTCACCGACGCGGTCGACGCCGCCGTCGCGTCCCGATGGCTGTCCGCGCTGCCGTCCCGGACCCCTGTCTCCCTCTATCTGCATGTGCCGTTCTGCAGCGAGCTGTGCGCCTACTGCGGCTGCACCACCAAGGCGACCAAGCGCCTGGATCCGGTGCTGGCCTACACCGAGACGCTGGCGCGCGAGATCGCGCTGGTGCACACGGCGATCGGCCGGCGCCAGCCCGTCAGTCACATCCACTGGGGCGGCGGCACGCCGAGCATGATCCCCGGCGGGACCTTTCTCGAGCTGGCGGCCCGGCTGCGCGAGGCCTTCGCGCTCGCCCCCGACGCCGAGCACGCCATCGAGCTCGACCCGCGCACCGTGGACCGGACGCTTGCCAGCACGCTGAGCAAGGCCGGCATCACCCGGGTCTCCCTCGGCATCCAGGACACCGACCCGACGGTGCAGGCGGCGATCGGACGGCCGCAGCCGGACACCGTCGTGCATGCCGCGTTCTCGCACCTGCGCGCCGCCGGCCTGACCCAGATCAACGCCGACCTGATGTACGGCCTGCCGCACCAGACGCCCGACACGGTGCGCCGCACGGTGGCGACCATGGCGCTGCTGGCGCCGTCGCGGGTCTCGGTGTTCGGCTATGCCCACGTTCCGTGGGCGAAGGCGCACCAGCGGCTGATCGACGAGAGCGCCCTGCCCGGCGCCGACGCGCGGCTGCTGCTGGAAGCGACCATGCGCGCCGCGCTGGAGGACGCCGGCTACGTCCCGATCGGCCTCGACCACTTCGCCCGTCCCGAGGACCCGATGGCGATCGCGGCGAAGGGCGGCTGGCTGCGCCGCAACTTCCAGGGCTACACCACCGACACCGCCGAGGCGCTGATCGGCATCGGCGCCTCCTCGATCGGCAAGCTGCCGCAGGGCTACGTGGCCAATGCCGCCGACGTGGGCGGCTGGCGCCGCGCCGTGGAGGCCGGCCGGCTGCCGGTGGCGCGCGGCTTCGCGCTGACCAACGACGACCGCCTGCGCGGCGCGGTGATCGAGCAGTTGATGACCACCTACTCGGTCGACTTCGCCGATCCGAATCTGGCGCGCTTCGGCGACGCGCTGGCGCTGCTCGACGAGACCGACCGGCTGCTCAAGGAGCCGATCCGTGACGGGCTGGCGCGGCTGGACAAGACCCATCTGCACATCACCCGGGCCGGGCGCCCCTACGTGCGGGTGCTGGCGGCGTGCTTCGACGCCTACCTCGCCCGCGGCAAGGCCCGCCACTCGGCGGCGGTGTAGGCGACCCGGCCGACCGGCCGGGGGAACCGCGCCGCGCGCACAGCTTTTTCGCGAACCGGCTTTGCACTGCCGCCAAAACCGACCATTCTCCCCCCAAGCGCGGTAAGGGTCCGACCCGACGATCCGCGCGCGTGGCGGGGACCCCTCGACGGATGGATGCACGGACGCCGGCAGACGAGACGATCACGCTTCCGGCCGGGCAGCGCCCCGTGCTGGAGCGCGCCGTCGGCCGCATCGGGCTCGCCGTCAAGGCCGGCACCGACGGCCGCACCCGCATCGACCGGGCCTTCCAGGAGGGCTCGCTCAAGGTCCGCTTTCCCCACACCGACAGCGACCGCTTCGAGGCGGTGCTGCTGAACACCGCCGGTGGGCTGACCGACGGCGACGTGTTCGCGGTCGACGCGACGGCACCCGCCGGCACCTCCCTCACCCTCACCACCCAGGCGGCTGAGAAGGTCTACCGCGCCGCCGGGGCCGATGCCCGGCTCGACGTGCGGCTGTCGCTCGGCGCCGACGCGGCGCTGAACTGGCTGCCGCAGGAGACCATCCTCTACGACGGCGGCCGGCTGGCCCGCACCCTGACCATCGACATGGCCGGCTCGGCGCGGCTGCTCGCCTGCGAGATGCTGGTGCTCGGCCGGACCGCGCACGGCGAGACGGTGCGCGCGGGCACGCTGGCCGACCAGTGGCGGATCCGCCGCGACGGCCGGCTCGTCTATGCCGACGCCTTCCGGATCGACGCGGACGTGGTGGCGGCCGGCAAGGGAGGCGCAACTCTTGCAGGCGGACGGGCGACGGCGTCGCTGATCCTGGCGGCCCCGGACGCGGGCGACCGGCTCGACGCAGCGCGCGGCCTCATCGACGGCGCGGAGATCGCCGCCGGGGCGAGCGCCTGGGACGGACTTTTGGCGGTGCGCGCCGTGGCGGACGACGCCCAGCGGCTGCGCCGCGCGATGGCCGGCCTCGTGGACGCGCTCGCCGGCGGCGTCCCGCGGGTCTGGTCGCTGTGACCGCGGAGACAGTCCTGCTCGCCCGAGCCGGGACGCCCTCCGCACGACGTTGGACACGGTCGACGCATGGGCGGACGGGCACCGGCGCCCGACCGCAGGCTGGACTTGGGAGGAGACACCGTTGCGACTGACACCCCGGGAAAAGGACAAGCTGCTGATCGCCACCGCCGCGATGGTGGCCCGGCGCCGGCTGGAGCGCGGCGTGAAGCTGAACCACCCGGAGGCGGTGGCGCTGATCGCCGACTTCGTGGTGGAGGGCGCCCGCGACGGCCGCACGGTGGCCGACCTGATGGAGGCCGGCGCCCACGTGATCACCCGCGAGCAGGTGATGGAGGGCATCGCCGAGATGATCGACGACGTGCAGGTGGAAGCTACCTTCCCGGACGGCACCAAGCTGGTCACCGTCCACCATCCGATCCGCTAGGCGGGGCGCGGCAAGGCGGCACCCGCCGGCCCGCACGCCTTCTTCAACGACCTGGAAGCGAACGCGTTTGACGCTACGGAGGACCGCTGCATGATCCCAGGCGAAGTCATCACGCCGGACGGCGAGATCGAGCTGAACGCCGGCCGCCCGACCACCACCCTGACGGTGGCCAACACCGGCGACCGGCCGGTGCAGGTGGGCTCGCACTACCATTTCTTCGAGGTGAACGAGGCGCTCGCCTTCGACCGCGACGCGGCGCGCGGCCAGCGCCTGGACGTCGCCGCCGGCTCGGCCGTGCGCTTCGAGCCGGGGCAGACGCGCGACGTGACGCTGGTGCCGCTGGCCGGCGCCCGCGAGGTCTACGGATTCCAGGGCAAGGTGATGGGCAAGCTATGAGCGATCCGAAAACCCACACCGGCGGCTGCCAGTGCGGCGCCGTGCGCTACGAGGCCGACCTGGCCATCGACGAAGTGATTTCCTGCAACTGCTCGCGCTGCGGCAAGCTCGGCTCGCTGCTCGCCTTCACCCCGGCGGCCAGCTTCCGGCTGCTGACCGACGAGAGCGCGCTCAGCGACTACCAGTTCAACACCGGCACCATCCATCACCTGTTCTGCAAGACCTGCGGGATCGAGTCGTTCGCGCGCGGCACGGCGCCGAACGGCATGGAGATGGCGGCGATCAACGTCCGCTGCCTCGACGGGGTGGACCTGGACGCGATCCCGGTGAAGCACGTCGACGGCGCCAGCCGCTGACCGGCGCCGGACGAGACGACCGACCGAACGAAAGACGAGGAGACCCATTGATGCCCGTGACCCTCGAAGGATCCTGCCACTGCGGCGCGGTGACGTTCTCGGTGGAGAGCCACACGCCGCATCCCTACCAGCGCTGCTACTGCTCGATCTGCCGCAAGACCGGCGGAGGCGGCGGCTACGCCATCAACATCATGG
Organism: Amorphus suaedae; assembly: GCF_053629675.1. NCBI lineage: Bacteria > Pseudomonadati > Pseudomonadota > Alphaproteobacteria > Hyphomicrobiales > Amorphaceae > Amorphus > Amorphus suaedae. The sequence goes on from NZ_JBRJIT010000001.1 coordinate 1,719,057, forward strand.
GCGACGCCGACACGCTGAAGATCCAGGGCGAGGACAAGATCGCCACCTTCCACGCCAAGGTCCACGAGGACGACGGCGGGACCCGCCTCTCGTCGGGCGTGCGCCACTTCTGCAGCGCGTGCGGCACATCGCTGTGGCTCTACGACGAGACGTGGCCCGAGCTGGTCCATCCGCTTGCCTCCGCCATCGACACCGACCTGCCGGTGCCGCCGGAGAGCGTCCACCTGATGCTGAAATACAAGGCGTCGTGGGTGGAGCCGCAGATCGGCCCCGAAGACCAGACCTTCGAGCTCTACCCCGAGCAGTCCATCGAGGACTGGCACAAAAGTCGAGGGCTCTGGGTGGAGTGATGGCCGCCCAGCCCCGCCTGTCCTGACGCCGCGCGAAGCGACCACCGCCCTTCCACCGGAGACCGACCATGCCCGCCAAGATCTCCCGCAAGACCTACGCCGACATGTTCGGGCCGACCGTCGGCGACAAGGTGCGGCTCGCCGACACGGAGCTGTTCATCGAGGTGGAGGCCGACCACACCACCTACGGCGAGGAGGTGAAGTTCGGCGGCGGCAAGGTGATCCGCGACGGCATGGGCCAGTCGCAGCGCACCCGCCATGAGGGCGCCGTCGACACCGTCATCACCAACGCGCTGATCGTCGACCACTGGGGGATCGTGAAGGCCGACGTCGGCCTGAAGGACGGCACCATCGTCGCCATCGGCAAGGCGGGCAATCCGGACATCCAGCCGGGGGTCGGCGTGGTGGTCGGGCCCGGTACCGAGGTGATCGCCGGCGAGGGAAAGATCCTCACCGCCGGCGGCTTCGACGCGCACATCCACTTCATCTGCCCGCAGCAGGTGGACGAGGCGCTGAACTCCGGCATCACCACCATGCTGGGCGGTGGCACCGGCCCGGCCCACGGCACGCTGGCCACCACCTGCACGCCGGGCCCCTGGCACATCGGCCGGATGATCCAGGCGGCCGACGGGCTGCCGATGAACATCGGCTTTTCCGGCAAGGGCAACGCCTCGAAGCCGGCGGCGCTGGAGGAGATGATCAAGCACGGCGCCTGCGCGCTGAAGCTGCACGAGGACTGGGGCACCACGCCGTCGGCGATCGACTGCTGCCTGTCGGTGGCGGAGGAGTTCGACATCCAGGTGATGATCCACACCGACACGCTGAACGAGAGCGGCTTCGTGGAGAGCACCATCGCGGCGCTGAAGGGCCGCACCATCCACGCATTCCACACCGAGGGCGCCGGCGGCGGCCACGCCCCGGACATCATGAAGGTGTGCGGGCTGCCCAACGTCATCCCGTCGTCGACCAACCCGACCCTGCCCTACACCCGCAACACCGTCGACGAGCACCTCGACATGCTGATGGTCTGCCATCACCTGTCGCCGGCGATCCCCGAGGACCTGGCGTTCGCCGAAAGCCGCATCCGCAAGGAGACCATCGCCGCGGAGGACATCCTCCACGACCTTGGCGCGTTCTCCATCGTCTCGTCGGACAGCCAGGCCATGGGCCGGGTCGGCGAGGTGGTGATCCGCACCTGGCAGGTCGCCCACAAGATGAAGGTGCAGCGCGGCCGGCTGGCCGAGGAGACCGGCGACAACGACAACGTCCGGGTCAAGCGCTACATCGCAAAGTACACCATCAACCCGGCCATCGCCCACGGCATCAGCGCCCACATCGGCTCCATCGAGCCGGGCAAGCGCGCCGACCTGGTGCTGTGGGACCCGGCCTTCTTCGGCGTGAAGCCCGACATGGTGCTGATGGGGGGCATGATCGCGGCGGCGCCGATGGGCGACCCGAACGCCTCGATCCCGACGCCGCAGCCGGTGCACGCCCAGGCGATGTTCGGCCAGTTCGGACGGGCGCTCGCCGCAAGCTCGGTGACCTTCGTCTCGAAGGCCGCCCACGAAGGCGGCCTCGGCAAGATGCTGGGCGTCCACAAGACGCTGCTGCCGGTGGAGAACACCCGCACCGTCACCAAGGCCTCGATGGTGCACAATTCCGCGACGCCGGACATCGAGATAGACCCGGAGACCTACGAGGTGCGCGCCGACGGCGAGATCCTCACCGCCCCGCCGATGGACGTGCTGCCGATGGCGCAGCGGTATTTCCTGTTTTGAGAGGCGCGATGGGCCAGGCGGGCTTCCCCGCGGACGCCCATGCCGGCGCAGGCCAGGGTTCAGGGAACCACGGCCGGCGCCGGAGACCTTTGCCCTGGATTCCCGCTTTCGCGGGAATGAGCGGAGTGAAGGGCGACTGCGGGCGCACGCCGCGCGGCGGCGCAAGGGGGGACGCGCCATGCTGACCGCCTCGAAAGTTCTTCCCGCCGGCAGTTACGGCGATCCCGCCGACACTGTCACCCTCGACTTCGACGGGCGGCACCGGCGGCGGATCTCGCTTACCGGCGACGGCGGGCTGGCGTTCCTGCTCGACCTTCCCAAGGCGACCGCGCTGCAGGCGGGCGACGGGCTGGTGCTGGAGGACGGGCGGATCGTGCAGGTCCTGGCGGCGCCGGAGGCGCTGACGGAGGTGACCGCCGACGACCCGCACCACCTGCTGCGGCTCGCCTGGCACCTGGGGAACCGGCACCTGCCGGCGATGATCGAGGCCGGCCGCATCCTCATCCGCCGCGACCACGTCATCTCCGACATGGTGCGCGGGCTGGGCGGGCGGGCGCGCGACATCGAGGCGCCGTTCGACCCCGAAGGCGGCGCCTACGGCGGCTCGACGGGCGGCCACGGCCATGCCCACGGCGAGGCGCACGGCCACGCGCATGCCGAGGCGCACGCGGAAGCCCACGGCAGCCACAGCCATGCGACCAGCCACGGCCACGCGCAGGCGGGCGGCGGGCACAGCCACAGCCATTCCCACAGCCACAGCCATTCGCACGCCCCGGGCAAGCCCCATGACCACTGACGCCGGCGGCCTCTACCGGCTGATGGCCTGGCTGTCGCCGTCCTATCCCGTGGGGGCGTTCACGCTTTCCCACGGGCTGGAATGGGAGGTGGAGACCGGCACGGTCACCGACGCCGATGGCCTCGCCGCCTGGGTCGGCGACGTGCTCGTCCACGGCGCCGGCCGCCAGGACGCCATCCTGCTGGCGGCGGCGTACCGGGCGCGGGTGGAGGAGGTCTGCTGCCCGTCCGGGGACGCGGCGGTGAAGGCCACGGGCGCCGGAGATGGAAATGCGGCGCATCCCCGTTCTCCCGCTCATTCCCGCGAAGGCGGGACTCCAGGGCCCCATGGCGAGGACCCGAGTAACCCGCCCTGGATTCCCGCCTTCGCGGGAATGAGCGGAGTGAAGAGTGAGGCCGCGCGGAATGCCTCAGGATCTGTCGGCGAAGCAACGCCGGTGGCGGACGTGTGCCTTGCGACGGGCCCGGCGCCCGATGCAGACGCCCCCTCCCTCGCCGAGGTCGTCGAGCTGGCGGCGGCGCTGAATCCGTCGCGCGAGCGGCGCACCGAGACCGTCTCGCAGGGCGACGCCTTCCGCAAGATCACCGAAGCCGTCTGGCCGGCCGCCGCGCCCTGGCCCGACGGCCCGCTCGCCTATCCGGTCGCGGTGGCGGTCGCGGCCGCCGACCACGGCGTCGACCTCGACGCGACGCTGACGGCCTACCTGCACGCGTTTGCCGCCAACATCGTGTCGGCCGGGGTGCGGCTGATCCCGCTCGGCCAGACCGACGGGCAGGCGACCCTCGCCCGGCTCGAGCCGGTCATTGCCCGCATCGCCGACCAGGCGGCAGGCTCCACCCTCGACGATCTCGGCGGCTGCGCGCTGCTCGCCGACATCGCCTCCATGCGCCACGAGACCCAGTACACGAGGCTGTTCCGCACATGACCCTCTCCCCCAACGGACCCCTGCGCGTCGGCATCGGCGGCCCGGTCGGCTCCGGAAAGACGGCGCTGATGGAGGCGCTGTGCAAGACGATGCGCGACGCCTATGACATCGCCGCCATCACCAACGACATCTACACCAAGGAAGACGCGCTGATCCTGACGCGCGCCGACGCGCTGCCCATCGAGCGGATCATGGGGGTGGAGACCGGCGGCTGCCCGCACACGGCGATCCGCGAGGACGCCTCCATCAACCTCGCGGCGATCGCGGAGATGCGCGAGCGCTTTCCGGCCCTCGACGTGGTGCTGATCGAATCGGGCGGCGACAACCTGGCCGCGACGTTCTCGCCGGAGCTGGCGGACCTGACGATCTACGTCATCGACGTGTCGGCCGGCGAGAAGATCCCGCGCAAGGGCGGCCCGGGCATCACCCGCTCCGACCTGCTGGTCATCAACAAGATCGACCTTGCCGACATGGTGGGCGCGTCGCTTCAGGTGATGGACGCCGACACCAGGCGGATGCGCGGCGACCGCCCCTACGTCTTCACCAACATGAAGACCCGGCAGGGCCTCGACACGATCCTGGCGTTCCTGGTGGAGAAAGGCGGGCTCGCGCCGTCGAAGCAGTAGCAGGCTGAGGGCTGTCCGAAATCGGGTTGAGCGGGATCCGGCTCCGCTCCACACTTGCGGCAGTCCCTCCAGCCGAGCCACCAACATGCCGGACGCCGTTCACGCCACCACGTTCGCTACCCCGCTCGGGCACTGCGGCCTCGCCTGGGGACCGGCTGGCGTCGTGCGGGCCGGGCTGCCCGAGGCAAGGGAGGCCGACGCCTGGGCACGGCTGACCCGTGGACTCGACGGTGTCGTGCGGGTGGACCTGCCAGCAGACCTCCACCCGCTCGCCAACGCGATCCGCGCGCTCATGGCAGGCGACGACGCGGACTTGAGCGCGGCCGACCTCGACATGGCGGCGGTCTCGGACTTCGAGCGCTCGGTCTACGCGATCTGCCGGGCGATCCCGCGCGGCAAGGCGCTGACCTACGGCGACGTGGCGTACCGGCTCGGCGACGTGTCGCTGGCGCGCGCGGTCGGCGTGGCGCTCGGCCGCAACCCGTTCCCGCCCATCGTGCCCTGCCACCGCGTGCTCGGCGCCGACGGCAGGATGGTCGGCTTTTCCGCCACCGGCGGCATCGCGCTGAAGCGCCGGCTGCTGGCCATGGAAGGCGCGATCCAGGAGCAGCCGGACCTGTTCGGGTAAAGCAGCCGCGCTCAGTCGCGGATGTGGTCGTGGCCGCCGATGCGGCCGGGGCGCCAGTAGCCTTCCGCCGAGATCTGCTCCTTGGCCAGCCCGCGCTCGATGAGCCGGCGCCGCATCTGACGCACCTTGCCGGTCTCGCCGATGACGTAGGCGTGGCCGGTGCCGGCCGGCAGCTCGAACGCCTCGAGCCGGTCCATCAGGCCGGTGTCGTCCTCGGCCTTCGCCGCGGTCCGGTGCACGTAGACGAGGTCGAGATTGGCGGCGGTCTCCACGGTCTGCTCGTCGGCGGCGTCCCCCACCTCGATGAACACCTTCGCCGGCGTTCCCTCCGGCATCTCCTCCAGGATGTGGAACAGCGCCGGAATGCAGGTCTCGTCGCCGACCATCAGGTGCCAGTCGGCCACCGCGTCGAACACGGTGGCGCCGCGAGGGCCGCGCGCCTGGAGCACGTCGCCGGGCTTCGCCCCCCGCGCCCAGCTCGCGCCCGGCGCATCGCCGTGCAGGACGAAATCGATGTCGAGGCGACTGGTGTTGCGGTCGAGCGAGCGGATCGTGTAGTCGCGCCGGCCCCATTCTCCGTCGCCCGGCAGCGGCACCGCCAGCAGCAGCGCCTGGCCCGGCTCGTAGGTGAAGTTCTCGATCCCGTCGAAGACGAAGCTGACGCGGCGCATGTGCGGCGTCAGGTCGTGGGCCTCGACGACGGTGAGCCGGCGCGTCGGGCCGGACCCGCGGGCGATGACGGCGGGCGTATCGTCGGGCGACAGGGTCGTGCCGGCGGCAGTCGTGGCCGGGTTGATGTCGGTCATGGCAGGCTCCTCGATGGATCTCGCCCTTGAACGGCGGGCGCAGGACTTTCCCTGTGCGATGAAATCATTTAGACAGTTGTTCAACAACCCGGGACCCCCCGATCGGGGAGCGAACGGCGGTCCGGGCCGGCGACACGTCCCGCGGGACGGGCTCGCGGAAGAAGCGCGGGCAGCGAGGCCGATCCCGCCGCGCGGCCGGCAACGACATCGGGAGGGATGGACCCCATGGCGGACATCGTGATGGGCATCGGGGCGTCTCACAGCCCGCTTCTGAACAGCCCGCCCGAAGACTATCCCAAGCACGCCGAGATCGACGCCTCCGGGCGCAAGCTCCTCGACCGATTCGGCCGGCAGGTGACCTATGGCGACCTCCTCGGACAGGCCGATCCCGCGATCCGCGACCAGATCGCGCCGGCGGTACTCGCCGAGCGCGCCCAGGCCTGCACCGACGCCATCGACCGCCTCGACCGGGACATCGCCGCGGCCAACCTGGACGCCCTGATCATCATCGGCGACGACCAGAACGAGCAGTACGGCGAGGACAACCTCCCCGCGATCCTGATCTATCGCGGCGAGACGATCGTGAACAACCCGCTGTCGATGGGCGCCGACGCGCCGGACTTCTGGCGCCACGCCCGCTCCCAGTATCACGTCAAGGACGGGCCGATCGACTACCCGGTCGCCCACGTCCTTGCCGAGCACCTGATCAACGCGCTGATGGACGATGCGTTCGACATTTCCCAGGCGAAGACGCTCGCCCGTCCCCACGGCGAGGGCCATGCGTTCGGCTACGTCCACCAGCGGCTGATGACCGAGCGCATCGTGCCGATCGTGCCGGTGGCGCTGAACACCTACTTTCCGCCGAACCAACCACGGCCCGGTCGCTGCTACGCGCTCGGCCAGGCCATCGCCCGGGCGGTGCGCGGCTTCCCCGGCGACCAGCGCATCGGCATCCTCGGTTCCGGCGGCCTCAGCCATTTCACCGTCGACGAGGAACTGGACCGGATGATCCTCACGGCCTGCCGCAGCGGCGACGCCGAGGCGCTCGCGTCCATCGATACGGCCCGGCTGAATTCCGGCACCTCGGAGGTGCGCAACTGGATCACCGTGGCCGGAGCCTGCGAACATCTTCAGACCGCGTGGCAGAAGTACATCCCCTGCTACCGGTCGGAAGCCGGCACCGGCTGTGGCATGGGGTTCGCGGTGTGGCAATAATCATCTCCCCGATTTCCCGAATTGGCAGCGGGCGGCGGCTGTGTAAGGGTTCCTGATGAACCCGGCGCGACGCAGCACCGGAAGAACAGGCCGAGCGGCCGAGATCGCGGGAGTAGACGCACCATGAACAAGATGACCCAGACCGCCACCCAGGCCTCCGGCGCCGAAATCTTCCTCTCCGCCCTGTCCGCGCGGGGCGTCGACTACGTGTTCGGCAACGCCGGCACCGACTTCGCCCCGATCATCGAGGCGTTCTCGAACGCCGCGGCCTCCGGGCGGACGATGCCGATGCCGGTGACGGTGCCCCACGAGAACGTCGCCATCTGCATGGCGCAGGGCGTCTACCTCACCACCGGGCGGCCGCAGGCGGTGATCCTGCACGTCAACGTCGGCACCGCCAACGCGATCTGCGGGCTGATCAACGCCTCGCGCGAGCGCACGCCGGTGTTCCTGGCGGCCGGCCGCACGCCGGTGCTGGAGGAGGGCATGACGGGCGCGCGCAACGCCTTCATCCACTGGGGCCAGGAGATGTTCGACCAGGGCGCGATGGTGCGCGAGTTCGTGAAGTGGGACTACGAGCTGCGCTATCCGGAACACGCGGCCTCCGCCGTCGACCGGGCGCTGGCGATTTCCATGAGCGAACCGAAGGGTCCCATCTATATGACCCTGCCGCGCGAGGTGCTGTCGGCCCATGCGACGGGCCCGGTTCCGACGCCGGCCACCCCGCCGTCGCCGGCCCCGGCCCCGAATGCCGAGGCGCTCGCCGAGGCGGCCGAGCTGCTGTCGGCGGCGAAGCGGCCGCTGCTCGTCTGCGCGAGCCTCGGCAAGACCGCCGACGAGGTCGCCGCCCTCACCGCCCTCGCCGAGGCGCAGGGCATCGGCGTCGTCGCCTACCGGCCGCGCTACATGGCGCTGCCGAGCGCCCATCCGTCCCATCTGGGCTACGACGTGACGCCGCACATCGGCGACGCCGACCTGGTGATCGTGGCCGAATGCGACGTGCCGTGGATCCCCTCGCACCACACGCTCGCCGACGACGCGAAGGTGCTCCACCTCGGCGTCGACCCGCTGTTCTCGCGCTACCCGATGCGCACCTTCCCGGTCACCGCGTCGGTTGCCGGCGATGCCGTGTCGATCCTGCAGGCGCTGGCCACCGCGCCTGCCGCCGACGACGTGCTGGCCGGCCGCCGCTCCTGGCTCGAGGCCAAGCAGGAGAAGAAGCGCGCAGCGCTGGCGGCCAACCCGCCGAAGGGCGGCGCCGGTCCCTCGTCCAACGCCTGGCTCGCCAAGTGCCTGGCCGACGTCCAGCGGCCGACAGACGCCTTCGTGCTGGAGACGCCGTTCCCGATCGTGCACATGAGCTTCTCCGAGCCGGGCACCTATTTCTCCACCCCGTCGGCGGGCGGCCTCGGCTGGGGTCTCGGTGCCTCGCTGGGGGTGAAGCTCGGCTCGCCGGAGCGGCGGGTGATCGCCGTCGTCGGCGACGGCAGCTACATGTTCGGCAACCCGACGCCCGCCCACATGATGGCGCGGTCGATGGAGATCCCGACCCTGACGGTCATCATCAACAACGGCATGTGGGCGGCGGTGCGCCGGGCGACGCTGGGCGTCTATCCCGACGGCGCGGCGGCGCAGAGCAACCATGCGCCGCTGACCTATCTGGAACCCACCCCGGACTACGAAAAGGTCGTAGAAGCCTCGGGGGGCTACGGCGAGAAGGTCGAGCACGCCGACGATCTGCCGGCGGCGCTCGCCCGCGCCCTGCATGCCGTCGAGCACGAGGGCCGTCCGGCCGTGCTCAACGTTCTGACGGAATATTCGGACGACCAGGCAAAACGCGACGCGAGGACCTAAGCGAGATGGACGTGGACAGCAAACCGGCAGCGGGCGGACTTCCCTACGACACCCACCCGAAGACCCCCGAGACCAAGCTGCCGGCGGGCGCCTGCGACGCCCACTGCCACGTCTTCGGACCCGGCGACGTGTTCCCCTACGCGCCGGGCCGCACCTACACCCCCGTCGACGCCGGCAAGGAGACGCTGTTCGCGCTCCACAAGCACCTGGGCATCGAGCGGTCGGTGATCGTGCAGGCGAGCTGCCACGGCAAGGACAACACCGCGATGCTCGACGCGATCGCCGCCAGCGGCGGCCGCTACAAGGGCATCGCGATGGTGGACCCGGACGTCTCCGCCGACGAGCTGAAGCGGCTCGACGACGGCGGCATCAAGGGCGTGCGCTTCAACTTCGTCAGCCACCTGGGCGCCGACGCCGACATCGACGGCGTGCTTCGGGTGGTCGACAAGATCGCGCCGCTCGGCTGGCACCTGGTGGTGCACTTCGAGGCGGACCGGCTGGAGACGCTGGCGCCGGTCCTGAAGCGCATCCCGCTGACCATGGTCATCGACCACATGGGCCGGGTGGATGCCAGCCAGGGCCTGGACCAGCCGGCCTTCCGGCTGTTGCAGGACCTGATGGAGGACGAGCGCTTCTGGGTGAAGGTGTCCGGCTGCGAGCGCATCTCGCGCGCCGGCCCGCCGTTCCACGACGCGGTGCCGTTCGCCCGCGGCCTCGTCGAGCGGTTCCCCGACCGCACGCTGTGGGGCACCGACTTCCCGCACCCGAACATCAAGCGCTTCATGCCCAACGACGGCGAACTGGTCGACCTGCTGCCGCTGATCGCGCCGACCCCGGCGCTGATGCAGAGCCTGCTCGTCGACAACCCGACAAAGCTCTACTTTACCGACTGAGGGCGGCCCGCGAGACCGGGTCGCGCCACCACCCGCGCGCGGCCCGCTCCCGGGCGCGCGACCCGACCGGGGAAGCGTCCGCTTCCCGCCAACCGAGACACCAGGAAAGCGACCCATGGGCGAACACATCACCCTGACCGCCAGCGACGGACACACCCTCGGCGCCTATCTCGCCACCCCTTCGGAAGGTCCGGTCAAGGGCGGCGTCGTCGTCGTGCAGGAGATCTTCGGCGTCAACGCGCACATCCGCGAGGTCTGCGACTGGTTCGCCCAGGCCGGCTACCTGGCGCTGGCGCCGGCGCTGTTCGACCGCACCCAGCCGGGCTTCGAGTCCGGCTACAGCGAGGAGGAGATCAAGGCGGCGCGCGGCTTCATCGCCAATCCGGACTTCGACGCCTTCATGCGCGACACGGAAGCCGCCAAGGACTATCTGGCCGAGCACGGGCCGGTCGCCATCGTCGGCTACTGCCTCGGCGGCTCCATCGCGTTCGCCGCCGCGACCCGCTGGCACGGCCTGGCCGCCGCCATCGGCTACTACGGCGGCATGGTGGTGAAGATGGCCGACAACCAGCCGCACTGCCCGACGATGCTGCACTTCGGCGAGACCGACCACTCGATCCCGATGGCGGACGTGGAGGAGGTGCGCCGCAAGCGCCCGGACGTGGAGATCTACACCTACCCGGCCGGCCACGGCTTCAACTGCGACCACCGCGCGTCCTTCGACGCGGACGCAAGCCGCATCGCCGGCGAGCGCACGCTGGCCTTCCTCGACCGGCACATGGGCCGCTACGAGGTCTGAGCGGCGGGCTCAGCCGTCCGCCACCGCGCGGCGCAGTTCCGCCAGGAAATCGGCCTGCAGGGCGGTCGGCTGCCAGTCGGCGCGGGTGGTGAGCCCGATCGGCCGGGCGGTATCCTCAAGCTTGAAGTTCAGGACGGTGAGGAACCCCGCCTCCTCCTCGAACAGGATCTGCCGGCGCGACAGGATGGTCAGCCGGTTCGACTGCATCAGGATGCCGCGCAGCGCCACCAGGGAGCCGGTCTCGACGATGCCCACAGCCGGGCGATCGGCCTCGAAGCGCGCGGCGAGCCGGTCGAACATCGCCCGGCTGGGCGTGCCCTCGCGCGGCAGCACCCACGGATAGCGGCCGAGCGCCGCCGCGCTGACGCGCGTGCGGGCCAGCGGATGGCCGGCGCGGGCGACGATCGACAGGTCGTCGGTGAACAGCGCCTCCTGGGTGAGGTCGCGCTGGGCCAGGTCCTCGCGCAGCGCACCCACCAGCATGTCGACGCGGCCGTTGGCGAGATCCTGAATCAGCGTGTCATAGGGGCCGTCGACGATCTCCACGTCGGCCTCGGGACGCTTTTCCGTCAACGCCACCACGGCGGCCGGGACGATGCGCGTGCGCACCAGCGGCAGCGTGCCGATGACCACGCGGCCGTCGAAGGCGCCGGAGAGCTCGCGGATCTCGTCGAAGGCGGCGTCGATCTCCTTCAGCACCAGCGTCGCGTGGCGGGCGAGCAGCCGGCCGGCCGGCGACAGCACCAGATGCCGGCCGCCGCCGTCGAACAGCGGCACCGCGGCGATCTGCTCCATCTCGCGGGCGGCGCGCTGCACCGACGGCTCGGTGAGGCGCAGGCGGCGCGAGGCGGCGGAGAAGCTGCCGGTCTCGGCGAAGGCCGCGAGCGCCCGCAGATGGGTCATCGAGGTTTGGGGTTCGGCGAGATCGGCGGCGCGGCTGCCGGACTTGGTGAGCCGCGCGAGCCGGGCGTGGCCGGACTTCAGCAGCCCCAGCGCGCGCTTCGACCGGCGCGCCACCACCTCGCCGCGCGGCGTCGCCACCACCCGCGCGCCGGCGCGCTCCAGCAGCCGGCCGCCGAACAGCCGCTCCAGCCGGGCGAGCGCCTGGGAGGCGGCGGGCTGGGAAATTCCGACGGCGTCGGCGCCGCGCGTCAGCGAGCCAAGGCGCACGGCGGCATCGATCAGCCTGATATGGCGGAGGTTCGGATACTCGCGCATCGCCCCGACGGTCGCTGGGAGGTCATGGTGCGCCGGAGACTAGTGCGATGCGCTGATTCTGTCGCGGCCTGCGTTCGCAGAACGTGTCCGCGAACGCAGGGATCAGGCGAACACCGTCCCGTCCATGAGCTTGCGGGCGGTGCGCAGCACGCCGGCGGACTGGACCTGGCCGGCATCGTCCATCGTCGCGATGACGGTGAACTCGCCGGTCGGGTGCTCGATGGAGAGCGACTTCTCCCGGCCGTCCGGCACGCTGGCGATGCGGGCGGCGGGACCGTCGTCGAGCAGGCAGGCGGTGCCGACCGACACCGCGCCGAGCACCCCGATCGCCTTGTGGGCGCGGTGCGGGATGAAGGTGCGGGTGGAGATGCAGCCGCCGTTCCTGGCCGGCGAGACCAGCGTCATCTTCGGCACCGACTTCTCGCGCACGTCGCCGAGGTTCATCATCGGCCCGACGGCGAGGCGGATCTTTTCGACGCGCGCGCGGAGCGCGTCGTTCGCCTCCAGCTCCGCCGGCGTCTCGTCGCCGCTGATGCCGAAATCGGCGGCGGCGAGGATGACGCACGGCATGCCGTTGTCGATGAGGGTCACCTCGACGCCCTCGACGGTATCGACGGCGTTGCCGGTGGGCAGCAGCGCCCCGCAAGTGGAGCCGGCGGTGTCCTCGAAGACGATGCCCATCGGCGCGGAGGTGCCGGGCACGCCGTCGATGCGCGCCTCGCCCGCGTAGGTGACGCGGCCGCCGGGGGTTTCCACCGTGGCCACTGCGATCTGGCTGGTGTTCTCCATGAAGATGCGGACGTCGGTCTTGTCGCCCGCCGCCTCCACGAGACCGCGCTCGAGCGCGAACGGCCCGACGCCGGCGAGGATGTTGCCGCAGTTCTGGCTGTCGGACACCAGTGCCTGGTCGACGAAGACCTGCAGGAACAGGTAGTCGACGTCGACGCCCTCGCGCTCCGACTTCGAGATCACCGCGACCTTGGAGGTGAGCGGGTCGGCCCCGCCCATCCCGTCGATCTGGCGGTCGTCGGGCGAGCCCATGATGCGGAGCAGGAAGCGGTCCCGCGCGGCCGGATCGGCCGGCAGGTCGGACTTCAGGAAGTAGCCGCCCTTGGAGGTGCCGCCCCGCATCCACATGCACGGCACGCCGGTCTCAGACATGATGCCTCTCAGACATATTTCAGGCCCTTGGCCGCGAGCTGCTCGCGCATGCCGTAGATGTCGAGGCCGAGTTCGCCGGCCTCGAAACGGGCCCGCTTCTCGGCTTCGTTGGCCTCGCGCGCCTGCGCCTTCTTGAGCACGTCCGCCGCCTCTTCGCGGCGGACCACGCAGACGCCGTCATCGTCGGCGACGATCACGTCGCCCGGATTGACCAGTTCGCCGGCGCAGACGACCGGCACGTTGACCGAGCCGAGCGTCTCCTTGACCGTGCCTTGCGCGAAGACCGCCCTCGACCACACCGGGAATTCCATTTCGGTCAGATCGCGGGTGTCGCGCACGCCGGCATCGATCACCAGCCCCTTGCAGCCGCGCACCTTGGCCGACGTCGCAAGCAGGTCGCCGAAATAGCCGGCATCGGACGGCGATGTCGGCGCGAGGACGAGGATGTCGCCGGCCTTGAGCTGCTCGATGGCGACGTGGACCATCCAGTTGTCGCAGGGCGGCGCCGAAATCGTCACGGCGGAGGCCGCCAGGCGCGCGCCCGGATAGATCGGCCGCATGTAGGCGGCGAGCAGGCCCTTGCGGCCCTGCGCCTCGTGCACGGTGGCCACGCCGCATGCGCCGAGCCCGTCGATCACCGACTGGTCTGCGCGCTCGATGGTCTGGACGACGATGCCGGATTGTGTGGTCGAGCCGGCCATCACAGCGTGTCCACGGTGCGGGGGAAGACCGACTGGAAGGCTTCGGCGTAGCGGGAGTCGCGGCCGCCGGACTGGCCGCCGGAGTTGCGGCGGAAGTGGTTGGCGCGGTTCTCGGCGACGTTCTCGTAGAAGTGCCAGAGATGCTCCTGGCCCTGCATGCACTGGATCGCCGCCCACTTCTTGTCCCACACCTCGGTGATGTCGAGGATGGTGTCCGGCTTCCATTCCATCTGCTCGGTCTGGTGCGGCTCGAACAGGTAGAGCTGCGGCGCGCCGAGCACCTTCTGGCCGGGGTTGTGGCCCCAGGCCTGGGCGATCATCCGGCAGGTGAGCGCGAAGTCGGTCGTGTACATGTGGTCCGTGTTGTACGGGTCCCACTTGGAGTGGCTCATCATGAAGGCCGGCTGGACGGCGCGGATGACGTCGACCATGCGGTCCTGGGTCTCGCGGCCGAGATCGAGCGGGTAGTCGCCGACGTCGAAGAACTGGATGTCGTGGACGTCGAGCGCCTGGGCGGCGTTCTCGGCCTCCTTGCGGCGTTCGGCCTTCACCTTCTCCAGCGTCATGCCCTCCTGCTTCCACAGCTTGGCGCTTTCGCCGCGCTCGCCATAGGAGAGGCAGACCACGGTGACCTCGTAGCCCTGCTTCTGGTGGAGCGCGATCGCGCCGCCGCACCGCCAGACAAAGTCGGCGGAATGGGCGCTGATGACGAGCGCTGTCTTGCTCATGGAAGAACTCCTGGCTGGGTGTCGAAACGGGGGCCGGGCGGAGCGCGAGGCGGCGCGGCCGTGCGGCCGCCGGCGTCCCGGCGCGATCCTCCCGTGTGTGTTTTCTTTTCCGGGCGAACAATAGGGGCTCGGGCGGCGTTGCCCAAATTCGAAGCCGCCGCCGAACATAAGCTCACTGCACAGACCGCGCGGCGCGGCCGCCCAATGTCGCACCTTCCCCAGAATACCGATATTTGCTAGCTGAGAGCACCCGGCGCGCCGTGTGCCGGTCCGCCCCGCCGATCGACGACCGCCGTCAGGCGCCGATCCCTTCGTTTTCCGCCGAGCCGCCGAGGCCTCCCCCGACGCGGACCACCGGCACCCCGCACACGACCGTCCGCGACGGTCCAGGCGAGACTCCCGAAAAGGCCGTCATGACAATCGATGGATACTCGACCACCCTTCTGATCCAGCTCACGGTCGGGCTGATCGCAACCGGCGTCGTGGCCGGCGTCCTGGCCGGACTGCTCGGCGTCGGGGGCGGCATCGTCATCGTGCCGGTGCTGTTCTGGATCATGACGACGCTGCATTTCGACCCGGCGATCGCCATGCCGATCGCCGTTGCCACGTCGCTCACCACCATCATCCCCACCTCGATCTCGTCGATGCGCGCCCACAACAAGCGCGGCGCCGTGGACATCTCCCTGCTGAAGCTGTGGGGCCCGGCGGTAGCGGTCGGCGCGCTGATCGGCGGTGGCCTGTCCAAGGTCATCGACGGCCAGGGCCTGCTGTTCATCTTCGGCATCATCGCGCTCGCCGTGTCGGTGAACATGGCGATCCCGAAGACGCTGGTGATCAGCGAGCAGCTGCCGAAGAGCAGCTGGGTGAACCGGGCGATCGCCTTCGTGATCGGCCTGTTCTCGTCGCTGATGGGGATCGGCGGCGGCACGCTGTCGGTGCCGACGCTGTCGTCGTTCTCGTTCCCGATCCACAAGGCGGTGGGAACGGCGTCGGCGATCGGCCTTTTGATCGCGGTGCCGGGCGTCCTCGGCTTCATCTGGTCTGGCATGGGCGTCGACGGCCGCCCGCCGCTGTCGCTCGGCTACATCAGCGTGCCGGCGGCGATCGTCATCTTCCCGGTGACGTTCCTGTGCGCCCCGATCGGCGCCGGCCTCGCCCACAGCCTGAACCAGCGCTACCTGAAGCTCGCCTTCGCGGTCTTCCTGGCCATCACCGCGGTGAAGATGCTGTCCTCGGCCTTCTGACCGGTCAGTCCCCGACAGGCCGGCTCCGGCCGGCCTGTCCGTTCCTCTCCTGCGCCCTCTCCGGTCAGCGCTCGCCCTCTGCGTCCGGACCGTCCTGGTTGGACGGGGTGATCGGACCCTTGCGGGGTTCCACGACGCCTTCCTGCGACGGGTCGGTCGGCGCCGCGTCCGCCGACGCCGCTTCCTCGGCCTGTTCGGTCAGCGCGGCGGCGGGCCGGCGTTCGTTGACCACCCGCATCGGCGGCGCGTTGCCGGCCTTGTCCTCGCCCATGTAGAGCGTGATGTGCGGGAACGGGATCTCGATGCCGCGCGCGTCGAACACCTCCTTGATGATCTCGTTGTAGGCGCGGCCGACGCCCCACTGGCTGCCGGGCGGGGTCTTGATGCGGGCCCGCACGGTGATGGCGGAATCGCCGAAGGCGGTGATGCCCTGCATGTCGAGCTCGCCGATGATGTTGGGGCCGTGTTCGGTCGCCTTCAGCATGTCGAAGGCATCGAACATGGCCTGCTTCACGTCCGGGATGTTCTCGCGGTAGGCGACCCCGATCTCCGCCACGTGGTAGGCGAAGCCCTTCATGAAGTTGGACACCGCGTCGACTGACGAGAACGGCACGATGTGCAGCGTGCCGTCCAGCGACCGCAGCGACACCGAGCGGATCGACAGGCGCTCCACCACGCCCGAGATGCCGCCGGCCGACACCACGTCGCCGGTGTTCATGGCGTTCTCGAACTGGATGAACACGCCGGTGACGACGTCCTGGACGAGCTTCTGGGCGCCGAACGAGAACGCCAGCGACAGCACGCCGACCGAGGCCAGGAGCGGGCCGATGTTCACCCCGATCTCCGACAGCACCAGCATGAACACGATGACGCCGAGCACGATGGAGAAGGCGTTCTTGAGCAGCGACAGCAGCGTCGTCTCGCGCGCCGTCGGCGGCCGCCCGTAGGAGGGGTTCAGCCGGTACTCGATCCACGAGGTGACCGCGAGGTAGATGCCGCCGCCGATGGCGAGCACGATCAGCACCGACAGGATCTTGCCGAAGAAGCCCTGGCCGTCGTCCGACAGCATCCAGTCGAACACCTTGACCAGGTTCCAGGCGTCGGCGATCGCCAGCAGCACGCCGACCAGCACGATCAGCCGGACGACCTTGAGCACCGTCGGCACGAAGGCGTTCAGCCGCGTTTCCAGCAGCGGCAGGCGCTCCTTCACGTCCGGCGGAAGTCGCAGCCCGAAGGAAATGGTGCGCGAGACGAACGCGGTGACGATGACCCCGAGGACGATGGCGATCAGCGATTCCACCGTGGCGCGCAGCATGAAGGGCAGCGCCTCCAGCGGATTGACCAGCCAGACCACGAAGAAGGCCAGCAGGTAGAGGATCGCGATCTGGTGCCAGTGGTTGCCCAGGAAGGCGAAGAAGCGGCCCAGCGCGTCGGTCTTGCCGGCCTCCATGCGCCGGTGCAGGAAGGCGCGCACCCGCGTCTTGTTCTGCAGCACGATCAGGATGGTGATGACGATGGCGGTGAGGACGACCAGCACCTTCAGCGCGTCGGAGAAGCGCGGCGAGACCTCGGCGGCCGCCACCGGCACGACGAACAAGAGGCCGTAGCCGACGATACTGATCAGCCGGCTCAGCCAGAAATACCAGTAGGTGGCGCCGGTATCGCCCAGCGGCACGAAGCGCAGCGACGGGAAGCTCGGCGTGAACATCAGGCGCGCGACCAGCTTGACCGCCTCGATGACGATGAACGCGTTGAGGAAGAGCGTCTGGTAGATGCTCATTTCGCCGACGCGGCCGAAATAGATCGAGAAGATGTAGCCGGCGAGCCAGGCGAGCACGATCGTGCCGATCTCCACCAGCAGCGTCGGCACCAGGTACATCACCCGCGACGGCCACGCCTTGCCCTCGGCGCGGCGCGCGAACAGGTGCATCGGGCCGCGCGCCAGGAGCCGCAGCACGAAGAAGGCGCCGAACACCACCGCCATCGACAGAGCGAGATTGAGCACGGTGCGGCCGACGCGCTCGAGATCGACGCGGCCGGTATCGCTGAACGCCTCGCCGAGGTCCTCGCCCACCCGGCCGAAGGTCGCGACCACCTCGCCCGCCTTGTTGGCGAGCGAGCGGGTGTACTCCGCCGCCAGCCGCGCCGGGCCGACATCCTCGTCGGCGGGCGCTGCCGCGGAGGGCGCCCCATCGGTGGCGCTGGCCTTGAGCTTGTTGATGAGCTCGGCGCGCGCCTCGTCGTTTTCCAGGATCTGGATCAGCGTCTCGACCGAGCCCGCCGGCCCGGCGCCCGCGGCCGCCTCGCCGGAGCCGTCGGCCGGCGCGCTCTCGGCGCTGCCGCCGCTTGAACCGGAGCCGGTTCCGAGTGGCAGGCCCAGTTGCGCGGACGCCCCCCCGGCGGTCAGGAAGAAGGAGAGGACGAGAGCAACCAGAAAACTGCGCATGCGACACCCGGATCAGAAACGGCGAACGAGACGGCTTCGTTAAAGCGGCCGGACGGACAGGTGTCCACCCCGCCAAAGGGTTGCAAAGCGAGGCGGATCTGTCCACGACCCTTTCGCCCGGCGGCGGATTTCCGCCCGGCCATGACCGCGGGTCCCGACCCGCTGCGGCGTGGCGCGGCGGGACACCATGGCGCAGGACGCGGACGGCCCGGCGCCATGGCGCGGGCGGTCGAGGTCGGCTATCAGGGATCCATGCGCACCATGCGGCTTCTGATGGCGGACCGGGGTCTGGGCGGGGCAATCGTCTCGCTCATCGCCTATCTCGTCGTCCTGCAGGGGCTGATGGGCGCGGTCGCCGGCGGTGCCATGGCGGGCTCGGCCCCCTCCCCGGCCAGCGTGCTGTGTTCCGGCGCCCTGGTGCCGACCGACGGCAACGGGTCCGGTCCGGATGCCGGCCACGCGGCGGCCTGCTGCACGGCGCTCTGCCGCGCCACGTGCCTGACCGGCGCCTGCCTGCCGCCGACCCCGGCCAGCCTGCCGCTCCCGCGCACCGCCCTGTCCGGCGCGCCGACGGCGGTGGCCGTCGCGGCGGCCGCGCCACGCGCCGTTCGCCTGGTTCCCGAAGCGCGCGCTCCCCCCGCCCGCGCCTGACCCGACTGTGCGGCCGCGATGCGCGGTCGGACCGTCGCGCGACACGACCGGTCACGCGGATCCCGCCGGGTCCGCGCCTTTCGAGACAGATCCGCACGGACATGCGCACGCGCGCGTCCCGCATCCGACCTTTCCACCCACGCAGATCCGCACGGAGAACCGCGAAGGCGTTTTCCCGATCTGCCTATGGAGCAAACCCCATGCGCACTCTCATCGCAGCCGTCGCCGCCGCCGTCCTCCTCGCCGCGGCTCCCGCCAGCGCCCACGACGTCAAGGTCGGCGACCTTGAGATCTCGGTCCCGTGGACCCGCGCCACGCCTCCCGGCGCGGCCAACGGGGGCGGCTTCGTCACCATCACCAACACCGGCGACACCGACGACCGGCTGGTCGGCGCCGCCTCCCCCATCGCCCGGAAGGTCGAGCTCCACACCATGGAGATGGCCGACGGCGTCATGAAGATGCGCCCCATCGACGGCGGCATCCCGGTGCCGGCCGGCGAGACGGTGCAGCTCGCCCCCGGCGGCGCGCACATCATGTTCATGGGCCTTCAGGCGCCGATCGAGACGGGCAGCCTCGTGCCGGTCACCCTCACCTTCGAGAAGGCCGGATCGGTCGAGCTGGACCTGACCGCGACGCCTCCCGGGGCGCCCGCTCCGGCCGGCGACGGCCATCACATGAAGATGGACAAGCAGTAGACCCCGCGACCGCTGCCCGTTCGGCGCCATCCGGGCCGAACGGGCAGCCCGCGACGGGATCGACGGGGCGGAACGACGGCTGTTCGGCGCGCATCGGGAGCAATGCCCGCGCAAGCTACGTCAACCAAAGTGAGTTATCCGCCGCTCCAAATGAGTGATCTCAGATGCTCCGTTTCGCGCCGAATGCCGACGCCAGCCGTGTTCTCGCTGCCCTGGCCAGATCGCTTGCCATCATCGAGTTCTCGCCCGACGGCACGATTCGGACCGCCAACCCGCACTTCCTCAAGCTGATGGGCTATCAGCTGGACGAAATCGTCGGCAAGCACCACCGCATCTTCGCCAGGAAGGACGACGCCGAGAGCCCCGAATACAAGGCCTTCTGGACCGACCTGCGCGCGGGCGTGGCCAAGTCCGCCGAATACCAGCGCTTCGGCAAGGGCGGCAAGGAAGTCTGGCTGCAGGCCACCTACAGCCCCGTGATGGATGGCGACAAGGTGGTGAAGGTGGTCAAGGTGGCCGCCGACGTCACGGCCCAGAAGATGCGCACGGCGCTGCTCGAGGGCCAGATCGAGGCGATCTCGCGGTCCCAGGCCATCATCCGGTTCGACATGGACGGCACCATCGTCGAGGCCAACGACAACTTCCTGAAAGCCCTCGGCTATTCGCTGGACGAGATCGTCGGCAAACATCACTCCATGTTCGTCGAGCCGGCATTCCGCGAGACCGCCGAGTATCGCGCGTTCTGGGAAGCCCTGCGGCGCGGCGAGTTCCAGGTCGCGGAGTTCAAGCGGATCGGCAAGGGCGGCCGGGACGTCTGGATCCAGGCGTCCTACAACCCGATCCTCGATGCCACCGGCCACCCGATCGGCGTGGTGAAGTTCGCAACCGACCGCACGCCCCAGGTGGAGCTGCGGAAGCGCCGGGAAGCGCTGCAGAAGGACATCGATTCCGACCTGGGCCAGATCGCCCAGGAGATCAGCGACACCACGCGCCAGGCGGCCACCGCCGCGAGCGCCTCGCAGCAGACCTCCTCGAACGTCCAGGCGGTCGCCTCCGGCGCCGAGGAACTGGCCGCCTCGGTGGCCGAGATCAGCCAGCAGGTCGGCCACGCCCTGCGGATCTCCGAAGAGGCCGTTCAAGAGGGCGACCGCACCAACACGATCGTCGGCGGGCTGTCGGAAGCCGCCCAGCGCATCGGCGACATCGTCAACCTGATCAACAACATCGCCGCGCAGACCAACCTGCTTGCCCTGAACGCCACCATCGAGGCCGCCCGTGCCGGCGATGCCGGTCGCGGCTTCTCGGTGGTCGCCGCCGAGGTGAAGAACCTCGCCGGACAGACGGCGAAGGCCACGGACGAGATCAGCGCGCACATCGCCGCCGTTCAGGGCACCACCGAGCAGGCCGTCACGGCGCTGTCGGCCATCGGTCAGCGCATCACCGAGATCAACTCCATCTCGGTCGGGATCGCCTCTGCGGTCGAGGAGCAGGCGGCGGTCACCCGCGACATGTCGATGAACATGCACACCGCCTCGCACGGCGTCGACACCATCATGGAGAACATGTCGGCGATCGCCGCCTCGACCCAGCAGGTCGACAACGCGACCCGCCAGGTCCGCCAGGCGTCCATGCAGCTGGCCTCCTGAGGCCAGCCTGGACGACGCTGAACCGGTTCGCCTCCCCGAACCGGTTCAGCGCGCGAACAGCGGCTTCCGGTCCGGGGCGAGATACGCCCCGATCTCGGCGAACATGGCATCGGTGGCCCGCGGTTCGTCCGGGGTGCCGGCCCCGTTGGTCGCCGCCAGCGCGACGCCGATCTCCCCCTCAGGCAGGTAGGCCATCGCCGCCGCGTAGCCCGCGAAGGACGGCGTCTGGATGGCCCAGCCATTGGTCATGAAGACACCCATCGCGTAGTGCACCTTGTCGACGAACCGGCCGACGCCGTCGGCCCCCTCGGCAAGCTGCGCCTCGTGCGAGGCCGCCGACAGCAGGCTCCCGGAGCCGATGGCGATCGCCGAGGTCAGCAGGTCGCCGATGTCGGTGGTCATCACCGCGCCACGCGCCAGGGTCCACGACGGGTTCCAGTAGGTGGAGTCCTCCAGCACGCCGCGCTCGCTGGTGAAGGCATGCAGCACCGGCTCCTGGATGACGGCCGTGTGCTCGCTGCGGGTGTTGTGCAGATCGAGCGGCTCCAGCACGTAGCGGGCAATCAGCTCCTCGAGCGGCTTGCCGGCCACCTTGCTCATCACCTCTCCCAGGATGACGAAGTTCGTGTGGGCGTAGGCGAAGCAGGTGCCGGGGTCGCAGACCATGTCGCGCCCGAACGCGATGGCGATCAGCTCATCGGGCGTGAACTGCCGGAACGGGTCCTCGTAGAGGGGCAGGTAGTCGAGGTTCACGTAGTCGGCATAGCCCGACGTCGACGTGATCAGCATGTGGAGGGTGATCTCGTCGGCCTTCGGATAATCCGGGAACCAGGTGGACAGCGTGTCGTCGACGCTGAGAAGCCCCTCCTCCTGCATGCGCAGCAGCACGGTCGACATGTAGGCGATGGCCACGGCGCCGTTGCGGAAGTGCATGGCGGTGGTGGCCGGAACCCCGGTCATCGACGTTCCGTACGCCTCGTTCATGATCTCCACGTCGCCGATGCGGACCTTCACGAGGGCCGCCGTCAGGTCGAAGGTCCCGACGCCCTTTTCGACGATCGCGCGGATGGCGGCCGCGATCTCCTCCACCGGGCGGCAGTCGCCGTTCGCCGGGGCCTCGCCGGCCTGGCACGGCCCGGGCGCGTCGGCGGCGAGCGCGTGGGCCGCCGGCATGGACAGCATGGCCGCGAGCGCGCCCGCCCGCATGAGCCGGCCTGGCCCGCCCGTCTCGATCTTCCACGTCATGCCCGTTCCCCCCATCCGTTGAAGCGCACGACGCCTGATGCCGCCGGTCAGTGCCGTTCGAAGGTGCCGAGCCCCTCGTTGTCGAAGGCCTCGATGGTCATGGCCCGCGCCGCGCCACCCTCCACGTCGAACACGACGCGGGACACCGATCCGACGACCCCGTCGTTGGCGAACGGATCGAACGTGAAGGTGTCGCCGTCCCAGTGGGCGAGCGGAAAGGTGACGCCCGCCGGCCCGAGTTTCAGGGTCAGCCCGTCGGCGCCGGCGGCGATCTCCGCCGGTCCGTAGAAGGCATTGTCGTAGGTGCCCGCCAGCACGGCGGGATCGGCGGAGGCCGCCGGGTCCGACGGCCGCGGCTGGCCCACGAGTTCGCCCTCCGCCGCCAGCATCTGGCTGAAGGCTCCGTTGAAGAGCGCGTACCAGTCCCGCTCGACCGCACCCGTCTGGACCACGTCCTCGAACTGGCGGACGATCGCCTCCGCGGTGCCGTTGGGTGCGGCATTGGTGAGCACCACGATCGCCACGTCGGCCGACGGGATCACCGAGAACGTCGTCCCCGCCCCCACCGAGAAGGCGCCGGAGTGGCCGATCAGCAGACGGCCGGAGGAGGAGATCGTCTGGGTGAAGCCGAACCCATAGAAGCGCGGCCGGCCGGCGATGGTGGCGGCGGGCGCGCTGACGATCTGCGGCTGCATCGCCTGGCGCAGCGGCTCGGCGGCGACGATCTCGCGGCCCTCGAAGGCGCCATCCTGCAGGAGCATCGACATCCAGCGCGCCATGTCGTTCACCGACGAGGAGACGCCGCCCGCCGGCGACTGGGGGTCGGGCATGCGGACGAACTTCGGCTGGTAGACGCCGTCGACCAGCACGTGGCCGGCGGCGCGGTTTCCGCGCGCCGCGAAATCGGCGAAGCGCGCGCTCGTGGAGGCCATGCCGAGCGGCGCGAACAGCACCTCGTCGGCGAG
The DNA here is from genome assembly GCF_053629675.1 of Amorphus suaedae. Taxonomy (NCBI): domain Bacteria; kingdom Pseudomonadati; phylum Pseudomonadota; class Alphaproteobacteria; order Hyphomicrobiales; family Amorphaceae; genus Amorphus; species Amorphus suaedae. Next base: position 1,742,427 of record NZ_JBRJIT010000001.1, read on the forward strand.
GTCCGCCCAGTCCTTTCCGGACGCGGCGGCGACCGCCTCCGCGCCGGCGGTGAGGCCGAAATTGGAGTAGGCGTAGGTGTCACGGAAGCTCGCCAGCGGCATCAGCCGCAGGCGCTCCAGGATCTGACGCCGATCGAAGCCGAGGCCTTCCAGAAGGTCGCCGGCCTGGCCGGGCAGCCCGGACCGGTGGGCGAACATGTCGCCGACCGTCACATGGCGGGTCACGTACGGGTCGGACAGCTCGAACCACGGCAGCGACTGGACGAGCGGCGTGTCCCAGGTGACGTGCCCGGTGCCGACCTCATGTGCCACGACGGAGCCGCTGATGGATTTCGAGATCGAGGCGAGCTGGAACACGGTATCGGCGTCGACACGGGCGTCCTCGCCGGCCTTGCGCACCCCATAGCCCTTGGCGAAGACCGTCTTGCCGTCGCGCACCACCGCGACGGCGACGCCGGGCGTGCCCGAGCGCCGCATGATCTCCGCCACATTGGCGTCGAGGCCGTCGATGGCGGCATCGATGTGCGCGCCGGTGATGGTCCCGATCGACGCCAGATCCGGCGGCACCGTCTCGTCGGCCCGCACCACCGACGAACCGGCGAGGCCGATGATCATGGCGACGCCGGCGGCGAGCGCCGTCCCGCGCGTGCCCGTCGCAAATCCCGCAGGTTTCGGCATGGATCTCCCCCTGAACCTCCCGATCGCAGCCGGCATCCTACCAGCGGACGGTGCGACCAGGAGTCGTCATCCGTCCGCCCGAAGGATCCCGGTCAGTCCCGCGTGAACGTTCCGAGACCGTTGCCGTTCAGGAACTCGATGGTGACCGAGGTCGCGCGTTCCCGTGGCCCGGCCGGCGCGAACGTCAGCATCGAGACCGATCCTTCCGGATTGTTTTCGTCGCGCGGCTGCAGGACGTAGGTCCGTCCGTCCCAGTAGGTCAGCGGGTAGGTCATCGGCCCCGGCCCGAGCTTCACCACCAGCCCCTCGCCGCTGTCGGCGATCTCCATCCGCCCGAAATACGTGCTGTCGTAGGTGCCGAGCAGCTGGTCGTCCATGCCGGGACCGCTCGGATCGGCCGGGGGCTGCTTGCCCGCCAGTTCGCCGACCGGATCCATCATCGGAGCGAAGCGGGGCGCGTAGGCCGCGAACCAGTCGCGCTCGGGCTCGCCGAACTCCACCAGGTCCATGAAGGTGCGCGAGACCGCTTCCGCCGCGCCGACCGGCGAGCCGTTGGTCAGCACGCCGATGGCGATGTTGTCGAGGGGCAGCATCATGTAGTTGGTGCCGGTTCCCATCGCGAAGGCGCCGGAATGGCTGAGCACCACCCGCCCGGAGGCATCGACGCCAGTGCCGAAGCCGTATCCGTAAAGGCCCGGCCGGGCGGCGGGGGACGGCATGGTGCCACTCGACATCTGCGCCTGGAGGGCCGGCAGCAGCGCCGTCTTGGGGACGATGTCGCCGCCCTCATCCAGAACCATCGCCAGCCACTTGCCGATATCGTTCACCGACGCGCTCACGCCACCCGCCGGCGCCTGGGCATCGGGCTGACGGGCGGCCCGGACCTCCCAGCCGCCGTCGATCGGCACGTGCCCGGGGGCACGGTTCTCGTGCTTCACGAAGTCGTCGAAGCGGTAGCTGGCGGAGGTCATGCCGAGCGGCTTGAAGATGGTCGTCTCAGCCAGCGTTTCCCAGTCGGTCCCAACGGCGGCGGCAACGGCCTCTCCGGCGGCGGTGAGCCCGAAGTTGGTGTAGGCGTAGGTGTCGCGGAAGCTGTTGAGCGGCAGGAATTTCAGCCGCTTCAGGACCTCCTCGCGGTCGAACCCGATATCCTCGAGGGTGTCGCCCGCGTGGGGCGGCAGCCCCGAGCGATGGGCGAACATGTCGCCGACCGTCACATGGCTGGTCACGTACGGGTCGGACAGCTCGAACCACGGCAGGTACTGGACCAGCGGCGTGTCCCAGCTCACTCGGTTCTGGCCGACGGCATGGGCGACGACCGTGGCGCTGATCGACTTCGACAGCGAGGCGATCTGGAAGACGGTGTCGGCGTCGACGGTGGCGTCCTCGCCGACCTTGCGGACCCCGTAGCCCTTGGCGAACACCGTCTTGCCGTCGCGCACCACGACGACCGCCATGCCGGGAATGCCGGCGCGCGCGAGCACGTCGGTGGCCACGCCGTCGAGGGCGTCGAGCGCCCGCTCGATCTGGCCGTCGGGGATCATCACGCCCGGCGCCATCGGCGGCGGAAGCAGCTCCTCCTCGGCCGCCGCCTGCCCGGCGCCCGCGCAGGTCAGCGCCAGCCCCGCGAAGAGCGCCGCGCCCATGGCCCGCCCGTTACCGATCCGATTGACCCGCATGATACCCCTCCTGAACCCTTGCCCTTCGCCCGATCCTGGGGCCGCACCGAAAGCGGCATCGTGATCGGCGGGCCTCGGCGCGCTCGACCGCGCGCCGGCCCGTCGTCCGGATCGGGCCGAATTGACCCACCCATGCTCTAGAGCCCCCGGCCCAGGCTCCCAACGGGAGAGATTGGAAAAGACTGGAAACAGGACGGCCGCAGACCTCAGAACTCCGCCGCCAGCCGGAAGAACACCCGGGTGCCGGGGTCGTCCACCGCGTCGGCCTCCCACGGCACCGCGAGCATCAGCTGTCCGCGCAGATGGTCGGCGACGAGCGCGCGCAGCCCGAAGCCGGCCGAGCCGAGCGACGCCTCGGTGTAGTCGATCGCCACGTCGCGGTTCCAAAGCTTGCCGTAGTCGGCGAACGCGAACAGGGCCGTGCGGCCCAGCCAGTCGACCCTGAGATCGACGCCCTGGTTGATCTCCACCGTGCCGGCGATGCCGCTGTCGCCGGACAGCGCCGCGCCGTCGAACGCCTGGCCGTAGGGATCGCCACCGAGATGAAGCTGCGCCGCCTGCGGCAGCGGATCGAAGGCATACTGGCCGGCGCCGCGCAGCCGCAGGCTGGCCCGCTGCCACAGCGACTGGGAGACGTCGAGGGTTCCGGACACGAACCGGTAGTCCGCCGGCACGCCGGGGCGGCCGGAAAGGACATCGTCGCGGTCGTTCGAGCCCAGCCCGTCGACGCCCTGGCCGAACGAGGCACCGAGCTTGGCGACGCCGCGCCACAGCGACTGCTCCGCGTTGAGCGACGCCGACATCCACCGCGCGCTGCTGCGCAGTATCGGATTGCCCATGATGTCGAGGTTGGTGTCGCGCGTCTCGAAGCCGACCTCGGCGAACAGGCTGCGGTCGATGGTGCGCAGCACCGGATAGCTGGCGAAGACGCTCACCTGGGTCACGCCGATATCGATGTCGACCACGTCATCGGGCTTCGAGGTCAGCCGGGTGAGGAGGTAGCCGGCGTGGACGCCACGGGTGCCGATGGGGACGTCCTGGCTGAGCTGGAAGAACATCAGCTCCTCCGGCGCGTCCGGGATCGTCATGCCGACGACGCTGGTGGACTCGAACATGCCGAACACGTCGTTGAAGGTGACCTGGCCGGACAGCTCGACGGGGCCGGCGGTGTCGTCGCCGAGATTGTCCAGCGCGACCCTGCCCGAAGCGCGGGTGAAGGTGATCTCCAGATCGAGGCTGCCGCCGCCCGAGGCCCCCTCGGGGCGCTTGAACAGGCCGTTGACCGCCAGGCCGGCGAGGTCGCTCATCAGCAGGAGCTGGCGTTCGGCGGTCTTGATGTGGATCGGCCGCATCGACGTGAGACGGTCGATGTAGGGTGCCAGGCGGCGCTCGAGGCCGGGCACGTTGGAGCGCACGGTGATCTCGCGAAGGTAGGATTCGTAGACGACGATGCGGACGTTGCCGGAGCTGACGTCATGCTCCGGCACCACCGCCGCCGCGAAGTAGCCGGCCTTGCGGTAGGCGGCCTCGACCGCGTCGGCCACGCCGTAGAGATCGGCAAGGCTGATGCGGGTGCCGAGCTTGTCGGACCAGACCGCGGCGAGCGCCTCGGGCGGCACGGTCACGGCGCCTTCGACCGTCACCGAGCGGAGGGTAAAGAGGATCTTCCGGGCTTCCGCCTCGGGCACCAGCCTGCGCTTGTCCTGCACCTCGATGGTGACGGTGCCGCGCTTCGGCGGCGGCGTGAAGCGCTCGATCACCGTGCTGGGCGTGCTGAGCGCGCGCTCCAGCTCGTCCGCGAGTTGCGCCTGCGCCGGAGACGCGACGAGCAGCAGCAGGCCGAGGGCCGCCATCGCGCGGCCCGGCAGAATGCCGCGGCCGTCCAACCATTCCCCAACCCGCATTCCAGTTCCTCAGCGCCCGAGACGACGCGGCGAAGGATGCCCCATCCCGAGCGGAACGACCGTGCCTTGCCGACTCTTCGATCGTATCCAGCCCGGCCAAGTCGACCAATGTCTAATCTTGGAAATCAATGGAAAATCCATGAATTTCTACCCAAATCGTATTGACTGCCTCACTCCCGGCAAATCTATTTCGCGTTCGCCAATACAGATTTCCAGCAACCAGGACTGGCGCATGACTTTGGAACGTCAGCCGCGAAAGAGGACGAAGGGGGTTTCCTCTGCCATGAAGCGATTTTTCTGGGCGACCGCTGCCATCATGCTGGCGGCGAGCGCACCGGCCAGGGCCGATGACCCGTTTCTGACCGAGATGGTCGGGTTCAACGGCGCCATCCTGTACTTCGAGACCGGCGTGCCGGGGCTGGTGATCGGCGCGGTGCGCAACGGCGAGACGGCCGTCGCCGGTTTCGGCGAGATCCGCGAGGGCAGCGGCGTCGCGCCCGACGGCGACACGCCCCTGCGCATCGGCTCGATCACCAAGGTGTTCACCGGCGCGACGCTGGCGAGCCTCGTCGTGGACGGAACGGTGAAGTTCACCGACACGCTGCAGTCGCGCATCGGCTGGGATGTCACGATCCCCTCGCGCGACGGCAAGGAGATCCGGCTGATCGACCTCGCCACCCACACCAGCGGCCTCCCCCGCGAGCTCGAGCGCCCCGACGCGCCCGCCGACGATCCGAACGCCACGATCACCAAGGAGGCCTTCATCGAGAGCCTGAACGGTGATCCGCTGCTGTTCGCGCCCGGCACCAGCGGGATCTATTCCAACTACGCCTACGACCTGCTGGCCGTCGCGCTGGAGACCGCCGCCGGCAAGCCTTACCGGGAGCTCCTGAAGGAGCGGGTGCTGGATCCGGCCGGGCTGACCGACACCGGGTTCGACCTGCCGGCCGACATCTCCACGGCGATGCAGGGACACGGCTTCAAGGGCGAGCCGCTGCCGGACATCCCGACCAGCGGCCTGATCGAGGGCTCGGGCGGGCTCTATTCGACGGCCAACAACATCCTGCGCTGGATCGGCTGGCATCTCGACCGCTTCTCGGCGGAGAACGCGGAAATGCGGCTTCTCGACCACGCGGCCTACATCCCGCGCGACGCGCTTGAGGTCGCCTCCGGCTACGACGAATCGGGCCACATGGACGCGGTCGGCCTCGGCTGGGTGGTGATGGAGCGGACGGCGGACCGGCCGACGATCCTGCAGAAGGCCGGCGGCATGCAGGGCATCTTCGTCTACATGGCGTTCGCGCCGGCCCACGACGTCGGCATGTTCGTGGCGGTGAACGCCTACGACTTTTCCGCCGCCATGGGCATGGCGGCGACGGTGAACGAGATGATCGGAACGCTCGTCAACCAGTGAGCTTGCCGGCGGCGGGGGCGACCGCACTGCAGGAGCCCGCGCGGGACACTCCCGCGCGGGCTTTTTCACGTCTGGAGGGCCGGGCTTTCGCGCGTGGCGCGGGCGCTCGTCTACGTGCGCACCGGCGCAGGCGCCAGGCCTTCGAGCCGGTCCGCAACGTCGAGCAGGAGGTGATCGCGGCCGCGCCTGGCCACGAGCTGCACGGCGAGGGGCAGGCGCGCGCCGTCGGACGTCGCCGCCGTTCCCCACGGCAGGCTGAGGGCCGGCCATCCGATCAGCGTCGCCAGCCTCTGAGGGTCGCGCCGGCCGGTCCCCTCCCCGATCCTCGGGGCGACGTCGATGATCGACGGGATCACCAGGACAGCGTCGTCGGGAACCGCCGCATCCATCAGGGCACGGACGCGGTCGCGTGCGGCGATCGCTTCGGAGAGCCCGTCGGATCCTGCGCGCGCGCCCTCGGCCTCGAGCACGCTCAGCTCCTCAGGCAGCTTGTCGGCGTTGCGCCGGATCCAGTCGCCGTGATTGGCGTGAATGCCGGTGACGAGCAGCATGCGAAGGATCGCCTCTTCCTTGGCCGCGACGCCTTCGGGGAGCGCGCTCGCGGCGGCGCGCCAGCCGAGCCGTCCCGCCGCGGCGCGGACACCGTCGGCGATGCCCGGCCATCCGGCCTCGGGCGCGATGTCGAAGCCCATGTCCGGGAACAGGAGCTGCAGATTGCCGAGATCGGCGGGGGCTTCCGGCACCGGATCGAAGAGGGCGTAGGCGTCGCGGGCGGTCGCCACGTCCTTCGCCAGGAAGCCGACGTGGTCGAGCTCCGCCGACAGGCACATGCCCCCTTCGGTCGGCACCCGGCCGAAGGTCGGCTTGAACCCGACGACCCCACAATAGGCGGCGGGGCGGACGATCGACCCGACCGTCTGGGTGCCGATGGCGAAGTCCACCGCCCCGATCGCCACCGCGGCGGCCGAGCCGGCCGACGAGCCGCCCGGCGTGCGCGTCAGGTCCCACGGATTGCGCGTGCCGCTGTCGCCGGTGATCGCCAGCGCCGTCGACCGGGTGGTGCCGACGCAGACGGCGCCCGCCTCCAGAATCCGGGAGACCACCGGCGCCGTGGTTTCGGCCACCCGGTCCTTCAGTAGATCGAGGCCCCAGCCGGCGTTCCGGCCGGCTTGGTCCAGCACTTCCTTGACGGCGAAGCCGCGTCCCGCCAGCGACCCGGAGGCGGAGGCGGTCGGCGGCGCCTCGGGGGCGTCGAAGATCGCGCAGAAGGCGCCCACGTCGCGGTCGAGCTCGCGCAGCACCGAGGGCGGGCGGTCCGTCTGAGACGGGGAAGTGTCGGCGCCCTGCCGGGCCACGGCCTCAGTCTGCATGGCCATCCGACGCTTCCAGCTTGAAGGTTTTCGCCAGTTCCTCGTCGAGGGACTCGAAGATCATCGCCTCGACCTCGCGGAACCCCGGATCGGTGATCTTCCGCGGATAGGGAAGGTCGACGGCCTGGTCGCGCTTGATGCGCCCCGGCCGCGCGGTGAACACCACCACCCGTGTCGCGAGGTAGACCGCCTCCTGCACCGAATGGGTGATGAACACCACCGTCTTGCGGTGCTTGCTCCAGATGTTGAGGAGCTGCTGCTGGAGGAACCGCCGGGTGAGCGCGTCGAGGGCGCCGAACGGCTCGTCCATCAGGATCAGCTTGGGGTTGGTGGCGAAGGTGCGGGCGATCGCCACGCGCTGCTTCATGCCGCCCGACAGCTGCTTGGGCGCCTTCATGGCGAAATCGCCGAGCCCGACGAGCTCGAGCCATTCCCGGGCGACGGTGCGCGCCTCCTCCCGGGAATGGGTCTTGCGCAGCCCGAAGGCGACGTTGTCGAGGACCGAGAGCCAGGGAAACAGCGCGTAGTCCTGGAACACCATGCCGCGCTGGATGTCGGGTCCCGAGATCGGCTCGCCGTCCACCAGCACGCGGCCGGCGGTGGGCTTGTCGAAGCCGCCGAGGATGTTCAGGAGCGTGCTCTTGCCGCAGCCGGACGGGCCGACGATGGCGACGAAATCGCCCTCGTTGACGGTGAGCGAGAGCGGCTTCAGCGCTTCGACGAACTCGCCCTTGCCGTCGTAGAAGTGCTTGCTCGTCTGGTCGATCTCGATCTGGGGAACGAGCACGCCGGCGGCCGTCTGGGATGGGCTTTGCATCGGATCGGCTCTCATTCGAAACGGGTCAGGGCGAGCTTGAACAGGGAATCGACCAGCACCCCGATGATCCCGATGACGATCATTCCCACGATGACCAGGTCCGACCGCAGGATCTCCATCCCGTCGGAGATGAGGTAGCCGAGGCCGGAGTTGGCGGCGACGAGCTCGGCCGCGATGATCGCCGCCCAGCCGGTGCCGAACGAGATGCGCAGGCCGACCAGGATCGACGGCAGCGAGGCGGGCAGCATGACGCGCCGGAACAGGTCGAACTGGGTGTCGCAGCCGAGCACCCGCCCGGCCCGGAGCAGCACCGGGTCGATCCGCTTCACGCCGTCGACCGTGTTGAGCAGGATCGGGAAGAAGGTCGCCACGAAGATGATGAAGACCTTGCCGGACTCGCCGATGCCGAACCACAGGATCGCGAGCGGGATCCAGGCGAGCGGCGAGATCGGGCGGAAGATCTCGACGACCGGATTGATGAACCGTTCCGCCGCCCGGCTGCGCGCCATCACCACGCCGAGCGGGATGGCGATCACCGCCGACAGCAGCCACGCCACCACCACGCGGGCGATCGACACCCAGGCGTTGGTCAGGAGATCGCCGGACAGCAGCTCTTCCATGAAGGTGGCGCCGACGACCGACGGCGGCGGGAGGATCGTGACCGGCGGCGCCAGAAGGGTGACGGCCATCTGCCAGACCAGGATGATGGCCAGAGCCGCCAGCAGGTAAGGCCCGACGGCAGCGAAGACCCGGCGGGTCGCATGCATGGGGGAACTGGTCCTCGCGGGTGCTGGCCGCCCCGCAACCGGGGCGGCCTGGGTGCCGAGACTATTCGGCATTCTTGGCTTTGGCCGCGAACGAGGCATCCACCTTCGGCGCATCCTCGGCGGAGAGGATCTCGGCGGACTTCAGGAAGGTCGTGTATTCCGCGACCGCCTTCTCGTCCGGCGTAATGTCGGCCGTGTAGACCGAGATGCCCTGGTTCAGGGAGTACTCGATCACCTTGCGCGGGAAGCCGATTTCCTTCTCCCACATGTCGATCGCCGTCTCCGGCTCCGACAGGATCAGCTTCTCCGCCTTGACCAGCGCATCGACCACGTCCTGGACGATGTCCGGGTGCGCCTCGATGAAGTCCTCGCGGATGTAGAAGCCGTTGCCGATGTAGTGGCCGTCCTTGATCGGCAGGATCGCCTTGGAGGTGAGCAGCACCTCGGCCGATCCATCGGCGAGCGCCGAGGAGATGTGCGGATCCCAGGTGACGCCCGCATCGACCTGCTTGGAGGCGATCAGGCTGCCGACGTCGGAGCCCTTGGTCTTGAACAGCTCGACGTCGTCCTCGGTCATGCCGGCGTCCGCCAGCGCCTTGATGAGCAGCGGATACTGCTGCGACCCGCGGCCGGGATAGGCGATCTTCTTGCCCTTCAGATCGGCGACGGACTTAATCTCCGAACCGGTCGGCACGATAATTGCTGTCTGATCGAGGATGGTGATGGCCACCAGCTTGGCCGGGAGACGGGCGGCCGCGACGATGGCGGGCCCCATTCCGGCGCTGGCCATCTGGATGGCGCCGGCCGCCATGGCCTGGTTCTCCGGCGCCCCGTACGAGAAGTTCTCGAACTCGAAGGTGACGTCGTACTTCTTCTCGATCGGCGCGAGGAACCCGGCCGCCTTGGCGATGTAGATCGGCTGCGTCGCGGGCTGGACCCCGATACTGATCTTTTCCGCTGCCTGGCTTGCCGTGGCCGCGAAGGCAGACGCGGCGGCGATCGCAATCAGTATGCGTCTCATTCGACCGATTCCCTCTTGTCGGTGGCGCACGCGACCGCAGTGCGGCGCGCTTCACGACCGAAATATTGCACCGCAAAAGAGGGCTGTCAAATTTCGGGACGTCACGTCCCGTTTTTCAGAAAATGGCCGCCGCCATCTCCTCGGCCGCCGCCCGCATCTTGGGCAGGAAGCCCTTGGCCCGTTCCACCGACATGCGCGCCGTCGGCGCATGCATGCCGAGGCCGGCGACGACCGCACCCGAGGGATCGCGGATCGGGACCGCGATGGCGACGAGGCCGACGGCGTCCTCCTCCCGGTTGAGGGAGAAGTTGCGCACCCGGATCTCCTCGAACGCCAGATCGAGCAGGACGGGATCGGTGATGGTGTTGTCGGTGAGCGGCCGGAGCTCGACGGAGGCGAGGATCTTCTGGCGGGTGCGGCTTTCGGCGAAGGCGAGCAGCAGCTTGCCGATCGCCGTGCAGTAGACCGGCACGCGGCTGCCCGGCCGCAACTGCACGCGCAGCGGCCACTCGCACTCGACGCGGTCGATGTAGACGATCTGGTTGCCGTCGATCATGCCGACGTTGCAGGTCTCGCCGATCTCCCCGACCAGGTTGGTCAGGATCTGGTGGGTGCCGCTGGTCTGCTGGTAGCTGGAGATGCAGCTGAGCGACAGCGACCGCAGGCGCGGCCCGACGCTGAAGCGGTCCGAGCCCGGCTCGCGGGAGACCAGGCCCAGCGCTTCCAGCTGCGAGACCAGCCGGTGGACGCTCTGGCGGGGAAGGTTCAGCTCGAGGGCGAGCTCCTGCACGCCGAGCGGACGAAGGTGGCGGGAGACCGCCTCCAGAAGCTCCACGCTGCGGGAAATGGCGGAGTTGGGCGCAGTCTGATTTTCCATTTATCGGGCTTCTGCGTCTTGTTTTTTCATCATTGCCCGTTAGCATCCGGCCGATCTGGAGGCAAGCTTCAGAGCCTCGCGGCCCCTCCCCCGAACCCCGGATCAGCCCGCCTCATGCCCTGGCACGTCGTTGCGATCGGCTGCGCCATCGTCGTCTTCGCGGCCGGCCTGCGCCGGATGACCGGGTTCGGCTTCGCCATGGTCACCGTGTCGCTGCTGTCGCTGATGATCGGCCCGAAGCAGGCGGTGCTGGCGACGCTGATCCTCCAGCTGTTCCTCGGTGCCCGGAACACCCAACTGATCGTGCGCGACACCCGCTGGCGGCTGCTGCCGTGGCTGCTGGGGGCGGGCCTGCTGGCGGTCCCGGTGGGGCTGGCCATCCAGCACGCGGTCGACGACCGCACGCTGCGGCTGCTGGTGGGCGTCAGCGTGCTGTCGGCGCTCGCCCCGATCCTCGGGCGCAACCGGCCACCGATCGATGCCGGCTGGCTCGGCGGCTCGGTCAGCGGCTTCCTGGCGGGGCTGCTGAACAGCCTGGCGGCGATGCCGGCGCCGCCGCTGCTCCTCTACCTGATGCGCCTGCGCGACCTCAGCCTCGACGCGCGCCGCGCCACGCTGATCACCATGTTCACCCTTCTGACGCTCGCCGCCCTGGCCGGCCACCTGATCGCCGGCGGGATGGACCGGTCCTCCGCCCTGCTGGCCGTGATCCTGTGCCCGGCCGCGCTGGTGGGCGACCACCTCGGCCGCAGCACCCCGTGGTCGATGAACCGGCGGGTGATCGATGCGCTGTCGATCGCGATCGTCGTCGGGTCGGCATCGATTCTCGTCGTCTCGGCCCTGACGTCCTAGAGCGTTGAATCCGAAGCCATTTCGGCCGGATCAGGAATCTCGCCCGATCGGAAAGGGCCGCCCCGGGCCTCGCGCGCCGGTTGCAGCAGCCCGCAAAATGGGCAATGAATCGGGTCCACTCGCGCCCCTGCCGGCCAGGATCGCGCCCACCAGCCGACTGCCGGCAGCACGCCCCCCGACCATCACGAACAGAAGAAAAGAGCAGCCAGACATGCGTGCAAGACGCCTGGGATACGTTGCCCTCGCCTGTGTCGTTCTCGCCGCGCCGACCGCTTCGGCAGGCGCGATTCCTTACGCCCCGCAGAGCGGGATCTCGTCGGTCCAGCTCGTCAAGACCACCCGGGTCAAGCTTACGCAGGACCAGATCGCCGCGGCCTATGTCGGCAAGACGGTTCAGTCGCGCCAGCACTCGACGAAGTATCTTGCCGACGGAACATGGGTGAACAAGAGCGGCCAGAAGGGGCGCTACAAGATCACCAAGAGCGGCATCCTCGTCATGTCGGGCGACATCAACCTGAGCCTCGAGGTCTACAAGGAGGGCGACCGCTACTACAACCGCAACGTCAAGAGCGGCGAAGGCGGCTATTACACCGCCAACTGACCTGCACCCATCGCCTCGGCGCGGCCGGCCATTGCGATGGCCGGCCCGCCCTTGCCCCCGACGCCATTCGGCTGGCCCAGGGTGGCCCCAACCGGGCAGGCGCCGTCAGTGGCCGCCGGCGCCCGAGGGCAGCGGCGCCGGCCGCCGCATCAGCGGCGTGGCCAGGATCAGCAGGAAGAACAACCCCGTCAGCACGTAGAAGACGTCGGCGAACGCCATGACGCTCGCCTGCTGGCTGACCATCTGGACGATCCGGGAGATGGCGCCGGCGTGGGCGTCCGGCCCCAGCGACGACAGCCCCTGGGTGATCGTGGCGACGGCCTCGTCGGCGGGCGGCCGCCCCCAGCGCACGCTCTCCGACAGACGCGCGGCATGCATGTCGGCCCGGTTGGTCAGGATCGTGTTGATGATCGCGAGCCCCACCGCCCCGCCGAGATTGCGGGTGACGTTGAACAGCCCGGACGCGTTCTTCAGCGACGAGATCGGCAGCGTGCCCAGCGACAGGTTGGTGATGGGCACCATGCACAGCATCAGCGAGACGCCGCGCAGGACCTGCGGCATGAACAGCTCCCAGAAATCCCAGTCGGACGTGATGTGCGAGGCCTGCCAGGTGCCGAGCCCGAAGCCGAAGAAGCCGATCGCGATCATCACGCGCGGATCGATCTTGGCGGCCAGGCGGCCGGCGAACGGGGCGGTCAGGAACATCGCGATGCCGGAGACGAACATCGTCTCGCCGATCATCAGCGCCGAGTAGCCGCGGATGCGGGCGAGATAGATCGGATAGAGATAGGTCAGCCCGTAAAGGCCGATGCCCATGACGAAGGAGAAGGCGGAGCCCGTGGCGAAGTTGCGGTTGGAGAACGCCCTCAGGTCGACGACGGGTTCGCTGGCGGTGAAGGCGCGCCAGAAGAAGCCGAGCGCGGAGCCCGCCGACAGCACGGCGAAGAAGACGATCAGCCGGTCGTCGAACCAGTCGTTGGCGGCGCCCTCCTCCAGCACGTACTCCAGGCTGCCCAGGAAGCCCGCCATGAACAGCAGGCCCAGCCAGTCGAAGCGGTCGAGCAGCGACAGATCAGGCTCGTCGAAGTCGACCAGCGTGATGGTCGCGATGGTGACGGCGATGCCGGGGATGATGTTGATCAGGAACAGCCAGTGCCAGGAGAACAGCTCCGTCAGGTAGCCGCCGATGGTCGGCCCGATGGTCGGCGCCAGCGTCGCCACGAGGCCGATGATCGGCGCCACGATGGGCTGCTTCTCGCGCGGGAAGACGGAATAGGCCGCCGCGAAGACGGTCGGGATCATGCCGCCGCCGATGAAGCCCTGCAGCGCCCGGTAGACGATCATCTGGTCGATGGAGGTGGCGGTCGCGCACATGAAGCTCATGAACGTGAAGCCGGCGCACGCCCCGGCGAACAGCCACTTCGTCGAGAACGCCCGCGACAGGAAGCCCGATAGCGGGATCATGATGACCTCGGCGATCAGGTAGCTCGTCTGCACCCAGGAGATCTCGTCGGCCGACGCCGACAGCCCCGCCTGGATCTCCGACAGCGACGCCGAGACGATCTGGATGTCCAGGATCGCCATGAACATCCCGAACACCATGAAGATGAAGGCGGTCATCTTGCGCCGGTCGAGGCCGGCGGAAGCGGCGGCGGGCGCCGGTATGGCGGTGGTGGTGCTCACGGAATTCAGGCGCCCTGGATCGCGACGTAGGGAACGGAGCGCGGGCGGTCATCCGCCGCCCGCGCTTGCTCGTTCAGGGGATGGGTCCGGCGAGGCGCGAACGCCCGGCCGAGACCGGTTCCGGACGGTCTTCCGGCGGTGCTTCTCCGCCCGGCCCCGAGGGACCCGGCGGGGAGATGCGTCAGTTGGCGACGGCGGCCTCTGCGGCGGCGGCCGTGTGCTGCGGGCCCTGGGCCGCGTCGAGGCCCAGCAGGCCGCGGACACGATCGACCAGCCCCGTCACGGCGGCCATGGCCCGGTCGCCCATCGAGGCTTCCCGCGCTTCGGCCGCCCGGGCCTCCGAGCCCGGCCCCGTGCGGATGTCGACGGTGACCACCGCCGACATGCCCGGCCGCAGCGCGTGATCCGCGGTCGATTCGGGCGACAGCTTGATCCGCACCGGCAGGCGCTGGACGACCTTGGTGAAGTTGCCGGTGGCGTTCTCCGGCGGAAGCAGGCTGAACAGCGCGCCCGAGGCCGGCGAAATGCTCTCCACCTCGCCGGTGAAGGTGCGGTCGGGATAGGAATCCACCGTGACGGTGGCCGTCTGGCCGGCCCGCATCTTCTCCAGCTGGGTTTCCTTGAAGTTCGCGTCGACGTAGACGCTGTCGAGCGGCACCACGGCGGCCAGCCGCGATCCGGCCTGGACCAGTTCGCCGACGTCCACGGCCTTGTTGCCGATGACGCCGTCGACCGGCGCCCGGATGGCGGTGAACGACAGGTCGCGCTTGGCCTGGTCGAGGGCGGTGCGCAGGCTCTTCAGGGTCTCCTCGGCCTCGACCCGCTCGGCCTGGAGGACCGACACGTTCGCCTCTGAGGAGACCAGCGCGGCCTGGGCCGCCGCGACCGCCGCACGGGCCTTGTCACGGTCGGCACGCGCCGTGTCGAGCGACTGCCTGCTGGCGAACTCGCGCTCGGAAAGCGTCGTCTTGCGGCCGAACTCGCCCTCGGAGAAGTCGAGGCCCGCCTGGGCGCTGTCGAGGTTGGCACGCGCCTCGTCGATCTTGGCCCGCGCGGCCGCGATCTGCACGTCGATGCGATCGATCGTGGCTTCCTGCATGTCGATCTTGTTGCGGGCGGCCTCCACGGCGAGCCTGTAGTCGCCGTCGTCGAGGCGCGCGATCACCTGGCCGGTCCGGACGTGCTGGTTCTCGTCGACGTCGACCGAGGCGACGTAGCCGCCGATCTTGGCCGACAGCACCGACATGTCGGAATCCAGGTAGGCGTCGTCCGTCGACAGCTCGAAGCGGCCGACGGTCCACCAGTGATTGCCCTCGTAGACGCCGAATCCGAGCGCCGCCACGAGGATCGCGAACAGCACCAGGCGCTTCCGGCTCTTCTTGCGCGGCGGCGCCGGATGCGCGACGTCGGTGCTGAGATTGCCCCCGGCGGCAGGCGCCGGCTGGGAGGGAAGCTCGTGGTCCGGCTTGCGGGCGAGCTCCCGCCCCGCGTCGTTTCCGGGGACCGCCCGACCCGCGGGGGACGCACTACCTGCCCCCGCGGTGTCGGTCGGCATCCCGCCGGGCGCGGCCGAAATCCCGTCACGATTCTGAGCCTCACCGAGGGTCATCGTGTCGCTGCTCCGCTTCATAACTGTCGTCTTTTCTGGATATTTACCGAACCGTTCGGTCAATTTCCGCGGAAGCTAGCATTGACTGAACGGTTCGGTCAATGCACAGTGAGCATGCGAGACCTGCAATTCCGGAGGTCGACATTCAGAACGGGCGGCCGCGGAACAGCGGACAGTCAATCGTGTTACGATGGTCGCCGGAAACCGGATCAGACAGCCGCCGTCCCTGACGGGATATGCCCCGACGCCCAGCGCCGAGTAACGCCCGATGAACAAGCCCGTAAAGCCGCCCGAACGCGGCAAGACCGCCGCGACCTCCAGCAACGCCAAGCGCGCCGAGATCCTGGAAGGCGCCCGCCGCGTGTTCCGGGCAGAAGGATTCGACGGCGCCAGCATGGACAAGATCGCCCAGGCGGCGAAGGTGTCGAAGGGGACGCTGTACGTCTATTTCCGCAACAAGGAAGAGCTGTTCCAGGCGCTGGTCATGGTAGACCGCCAGGAAGCCGCCGAGCAGATGTGCATCGTCACCGACGACGAGGCCGAGATCGGCGCCACCCTGCAGGCGCTGGGCGAACGCTTCCTGACCATGATGACCGCCCCGCAGCACATCGCCCTGATCCGCATGGTGATGGGCGCGGCGGAGAAATTCCCCGAGGCGGGGCGCACCTTCTTCGAGATGGGCCCCTGCTTCGGCATCAACCGGCTGGCCGACTATCTGGACCGGCAGGTGGAGCGCGGCCGGCTGTCCATCGACGAGGACACCACCTTCGCCGCCGCCAACTTTCTCAACCTCTGCCATGGCACCATCGTCAAGCGCCTGCTGTTCGGCTTCGTCGACACGCCGGACAAGGAAGAGGTCAAGACCACCGTCGAAAGCGCCGTGCGGATGTTCCTGAAGGCCTACGGCACCAAGGGGTAGGCCACCGCGCCGTCAGGACCGGCCCGCCGGTCGCCCCGGCGGACTGCAGTAACAACACCTCAACCGGCTCCTAGACCGTCGGCACGGTACCGCCATCAATGGTGTACTCGGCGCCATGGATCGCCGACGCCCGGTCGGAGGCCAGGAACGCGATCAGTTCGGCCACCTCTTCTGGCCGGGACGGCCGGCCGAGCGGGATGCCGCCGAGCGCGTCCAGGATGGTCTGGCGCGCCCCCTCCTCGGTGATCCCCGCTCCCTCGGCGATCCGCTGCACGAGCGCTTCGGCCGCGGTCGTGTAGATCCAGCCCGGCGCGACCGCGTTGACCCGGACGCCCTTCGGCCCGACCTCCTTGGACAACGCCTTGCTGTAGGTCGACAGCGCCGCCTTCGCGGCGGCGTAGCCGATGGTGCTGTCGTGGAGTGGCAGGCGGCGCTGGATGGAGGAGGTGTGCACCACAACGCCGGACCCGCGCTCCACCATCGACGGCACCAGCGCGCGGTCGAGGCGCACCGCGCTCATCAGGTTGAGGTCGAGTTCGTCGCGCCACGCCGTGTCGTCGAGGACGGAGAACCCGCCGCTCGGCGCCTTCGACCCGCCCACCACATGGACCAGGATATCGACGCCGCCAAGCCGCGCCATGGCGGCCTCCGCGAGCGCCGCGCACCCTTCCGCCGTCGCGAGATCGGCCTTGACGAAGGCGGGCTCGGGCACGTGCTCCGGCCGGTCGGAACGGGCGGCGGTCATCAGCCGCGCCCCGCTGGCGGCGAAGCGGCGAAACACCGCCTCGCCGGCCCCCTTGGTGCCACCGGTCACCACCACCCGCAGGTCGGCGAACTCGCGGGCGTAATCTGATCCCGTCATCTGATGCTCCTTCCGTCGATGTCGTGCCGCGGGAGACCGCCCGGCGGCTTGCCTTCAACGTCAGGTGCGCCATAACTCCCCAATCGACAAGAACGCACGAAAAAGTAAGGTACTTACCCATGCGTAAGCGACCCGACTACACGACGTCCCTCGGCGCGCGCGGGATCCAGAATGTCCTGCGGATTCTGGAGGGCAGGTGGAAGCTGGTCATCCTGTTCCACCTCTTCGGCGGCAAGCGGCTGCGGTTCTCCGAGCTGGAGCGCGCGATCCCCGGCATCTCCCAGAAGATGCTGATCCAGCAGCTCCGGCAGATGGAAACGGACGGCGTGGTGACCCGCATCGTCCATCACGAGGTCCCGCCGCGGGTGGAGTATCATCTGACCGACTGGGGGCAGGCGCTCTGCCCCGCCCTCGACGCGCTGCTGAT
Organism: Amorphus suaedae; assembly: GCF_053629675.1. Taxonomy (NCBI): domain Bacteria; kingdom Pseudomonadati; phylum Pseudomonadota; class Alphaproteobacteria; order Hyphomicrobiales; family Amorphaceae; genus Amorphus; species Amorphus suaedae. Next base: position 1,759,907 of record NZ_JBRJIT010000001.1, read on the forward strand.
GTGGGCGGAGGCCGCTCCCGAGGAGATCCGGCCGAAGCTCATCGGCGACGCGGCCGACGAGGCGGAAACCGCCTGACGCGGCGGCGCCACGTCGTCGAGACGGGTTCGCCCCGACCCGGAGATCGACTATTGTCCGGACAAATACCGAATCGATCGGATCGGCACCCAGCCGGGAGGGGAAACCGCATGACCGCACCGTTCACCTTCAACACCGCCCCGAGCATCGTCTTCGGCGAGGGCAAGGCGGCGGAGATCGGCGGGCTTGCCGCCGCGCGCGGCTGGACGCGCATCCTGCTGGTCACCGATCCGGGGCTCGTGCGCGTCGGGCTCGTCGACCCCTGCGTCGCCTCGCTGGCGGCCGCCGGCATCGAGGTGTCGATCTTCTCCGACGTGGCGGCGGATCCGCCGGAGGCCGTCGTCGAGGCAGCCACGGCCGCCGCCGGCGCGCACCGCGCAGACGCGGTGATCGGCTTCGGGGGCGGCTCGTCGCTCGACACCGCCAAGCTGGTGGCGCTGCTCGCCAGCGGCAGCGAGCGGCTCGCCGACGCCTACGGGATCGGCAACGCGAAGGGGCCCCGCCTGCCGCTGATGCTGGTGCCGACCACCTCCGGGACCGGATCCGAGGTCACCCCCATCGCCATCGTGACCACCGGCACCAGCGAGAAGATGGGCGTCGTCTCGCCGCTGCTTTTGCCCGACGTGGCCCTCCTCGACCCGGAGCTCACCTACGGTCTGCCGGCCGCCGTCACGGCCGCCACCGGCGTCGACGCCATGGTCCACGCCATCGAGGCGTTCGCCTCGGCCAGCGCCAACAACAACCCGGTGTCGCGCACCCTCGCCTGCGAGGCGCTGCGGCTGATGGGAGGGGCGCTGGAGCGCGCGGTGACCGACGGCGCCGACAAGAGCGCCCGCGCCGACATGCTGCTGGGCTCGATGCTGGCCGGCCAGGCCTTCGCCAATTCGCCCGTCGCAGCCGTGCACGCCCTCGCCTACCCGATCGGGGGCCATTTCCACGTGCCGCACGGGCTCTCGAACGCGCTGGTGCTGCCGCACGTGCTGCGCTTCAACGCGGAGACCAGCGGCGCGGTCTACGCCGACATCGCCCCGATCGTGTTTCCGAAACTGGCCGAGATCGGCACCCAGGGCCGGGCCGCGGCCTTCGCCGACGACCTGCAGGACCTGTCGATCCGCTGCGGCCTGCCACGGCGGCTGCGCGACGTGGAGATCCCGGAGAGCGCGCTGGAGATGATGGCCGACGACGCCATGAAGCAGACCCGGCTCCTGGTCAACAACCCGCGCCCCCTCACCCGCGCCGACGCGCTGGCGATCTACCGCGCCGCCTGGTGAGGCCATGCGCGGCGCGCGGGCGAGGCCCGTGAAGCCCTGCGAAACTGTCGGTTCGCCCCGCGACGGCCTCGTGCGATGATCCGCCCCGCGTTGGCGCCTGCGCTCGGGCGCCTGAGGGAAGGGACCATCGCGTCATGGGCTGGTCGGAGATTCTCGCCTTCGGGCTGGCCGCCACCCTGCTGGTCACCTCCCCGGGCCCCAACGGCGTCCTGATCGCCAAGACCGTGCCGACCTCCGGGCGCGCCGCCGGGTTCGCCAACATCGCCGGCTTCTTCGTGGCCTTCTACGTGCACGGCGCGCTCTCGATCCTCGGCCTGTCGATCATCCTGGTCCAGTCGGCAACCGCGTTCGCCATCGTCAAGTACGTGGGCGCCGCCTATCTGTGCTGGGTGGGGCTGAAGGCCATCGTCGCTGCCTTCAAGGGGCAGGATACCCCGGCCAGCGTCGCCCCGGCGCGGCGCCGCCGGACGTTGCGCAAGGCCTTCGTCGAGGGGCTTCTCACCAACGGGCTGAACCCCAAGGTGTCGATGTTCTACCTGGCGGTGTTTCCGCACTTCATCCCCGTCGGCGATCCGTCAGGGATGTCCGCCTTCGTGCTCGTCTTCCTGCATTCGATGATCAATCTCGTCTGGTTCAGCGCCATCGTGGTGCTGTTCTCCAGGCTCTCGGTCGTCGCCCGGGGACGGCGCGTCCAGCGCTGGATCAAGGGCGTGACCGGCGCCGTGTTCCTGGGCTTCGGCTACAAGCTGGCGACCTACCGGCCGGTCGTCTGACGCCCCCGGGATACCCTGACGCGTCCGGCTCCTGAGGAACGAGCGTGCCGGCGATGGCCGCGGGGCGTCAGCCGATCGGCATCGCCCTATCGCGGCCCTCCCACACCCGTCATGGCCACTCCATTCCGCGCGGACTTCCTGTCCCGAACGGGCGGCCGACCGAACATCCGGGCATATTCCCGGGTAAACTGCGGCACGCTCTCGTAGCCGACGGTGAAGGCGGCGCTGCTGGCCGGCATACCCTGTGAAATCATCAACCGCCGGGCTTCGATCAGACGCAGCTGCTTCTGAAACTGCAGCGGAGACAGCGACGTCACGGCGCGAAAATGGCGGTGAAACGAAGAGGGGCTCATGCCCGCCACCGCTGCAAGCCGATCGACGGGGAGGGTCTCGGCGAATTCGGTCCGCAGGACCGCGACGGCGCGCGCGATCCGGCTGAGATGGCCACCGGCCCAGCCCAGTCGCCGAATGGCCGGGCCATGCTGGCCGGCCAGCAGCCAGTAATGCATTTCCCGCACGAGTTGGTCACGCAGGACCGGCACCGCTTCGGGACGATCGAGCAAGCGCATCAGGCGCAGCGCGGCGTCCGCGACCTCGGCCTCGGTGGGGCCGGCCAGAACCGCCGGACGGTCGACGGGAGCATCCGCCTCCAGCTCCACCGCCAGCCCGGCGATCACCGCCGGATCGAGATCCATCACCAGGGAATAATAGGGCGCGGCAACGCTCGCTCGGGTGATCTGGCTCACCGTCGGAACGTCGGCGGTGATCAACAGGGAATCGCCCGGGCTCAGCAGCACCGACCGGTTTCCAATCGCCACCTGCTTGCTTCCCTGCAGCACCAGCGCGACCAGCGGCCGCGAGATCGCATAATCCAGCCCGCTTGGAGCGAGCGAGGTGATCGCGGTCAGGCCGGTGATCGGCGTGGGCGCGACGCCTGACGGATCCGCGTGAGCGCGGGTGTGCCGGCGAACGGTATCGAGCAGCGTTTCGGACATCGCTGAAGCCTAACCGATCGTCCGCCACCACGCACCGGCCTTGGGAGGAATAGGCAAGAATCGTCGCGCTTCCGGCAACAAACGCCCTCGCTTCGACGCGATATCGGGATCGTATCCACACAGGGAATGAGACCGATGACCAAAATCGCAATCGTGACCGGCGGCAGCCGCGGGCTGGGCCGGAACACTGCTCTCAGCATCGCCCGACATGGCGGGGATGTGGCGCTGACCTATCGCAGCAAGAAGGAGGAAGCACAGTCCGCCGTCGCGGAGATCGAGGCGCTGGGCCGCAAGGCGATCGCGCTGCAGCTGGATGTCGGCGATGTCGGCACGTTCGGAGCGTTTTCGGATGCGCTGCGGAAAGGCCTTCGCGAGACCTGGCAGCGCGAGACGTTCGACCATCTTGTGAACAACGCCGGCCACGGAGACATGGCGTCGCTCGCGGAGACGACCGAGACGCAGTTCGACACCCTCGTCGACGTCCACTTCAAGGGCGTGTTCTTCCTGACGCAGGCGCTGCTGCCGCTGATCGAAGACGGCGGCCGCATCGTGAACCTGTCGTCGGGCCTGACCAAGAATGCGTTCCCCGGCTTCTCCGCCTATTCGGCGGTGAAAGGCGCCGTCGAGGTGCTCTCGCTCTACATGGCGAAGGAGCTCGGCCACCGCGGCATCGCGGTCAACACGGTGGCACCGGGCGCGATCGAGACCGATTTCCTCGGCGGCGCCGTCCGCGACACGGCGGATCTCAACAAGGTTTTCGCGGACATGACGGCGCTCGGCCGCGTCGGTCTGCCGGACGACATCGGCCCAATGATCGCGAGCCTCCTGTCGGAGGACAATCGCTGGGTGAACGCCCAGAGGATCGAGGTGTCTGGCGGTCAGCGCATCTGACGGCTGACGGTCCACGCCGGACTGCCTGGGGTGTGGACCGTCAGTGATCCGGGCGCGCGGGGTCCCGAGAGCCTGTCGAACTCGGCTCCGCGACGCCCGAGGCGCTGCGCACCGCCTTCCAGACCCCGTCGGCGGTGGCGACGATGCGGGCGCCCACCATCAGCGTGCCGCGCATGAAGATCAGCGACTTGGTGCGCCGGACGACCTCGCAGCGCGCCTCGACGAACTCGCCCACCTGCACCGCGTCGACGAAGTGCACGTTGAGCTGGATCGTCGCCTGGGGCTTCTTCTCGTTGTGGTACCAGCAGGTCATGCCCATCGCCCGGTCGGCGAAGGTCATCAGCATGCCGCCCTGCACGACGCCGCGCCGGTTGTGGTGCTTGGACTGCGCCATGAAGGCGAAGTCCGGCGCCGGCTCCTTCGCGCGGATCCACAGCGGACCGACGAGGCCGATAAAGCCGTCGTCGGTGTAGGGTTCCCAGCCGTGCGCGGCGGGATCGAAAGCCCGCTCGCTCATTCCGGCTTGGTGGCGACCATCGAGGGCCGCTCGGCAAAGCCGGCGAACCAGGCGGCGAGCGCCGGATGGCTGTCACGCCAGCCCAGGTCGGCGAAGCGCAGGTCGAGGTAGCCGAGGGCGCAGCCAGCCGCGATCAGGCCGGCGTCGATCTCGCCGCGTCCGCCGATCTCGGCTTCCATCACGTCGAGGGCGGAGGCGATCTTCTCGTACTGGCCGGCGATCCACTCGGGCCAGCGCTTCTCCTCCGGACGCATGAACGTCTCGTAGCGCAGCAGCAGGGCGGCATCGAGCAGACCGTCGGCGAGCGCTTCCCAGCGCATCACCGTCCAGCGCTCCGGGCCGTCGGCCGGATAGAGCGGCGCGCCGTCGTGGCGGGCGTCGAGATACATGGCGATGGCGCGGCTGTCGTAGAGGGCGGAGCCGTCGTCGAGGATCAGGGTCGGCACCTTGCCGAGCGGATTGACCGCCACGATGGTCGCGTCGCGGGCGACGGGGCTCGCGGCCGAGGGCAGCTTCTCGATGTCGGAGGCCTGGCCGGTCTCGAGCGCGATCACCATGACCTTGCGGACATAGGGAGACGACAGGGAATAGAAGAGCTTCACGGGCTGGGATCCATCACTCGGGTGGAAGGCGGTGGGACGGGGCGGAACGCTCCGGCGGTTGCCTCCAGAATGGGCCACCCGGCCCGGCGCCGCCACTCCAAAAATCCACTGTCCTCCGCGCGGCCCCGACCGCCCGGCGGGTCACCACAGCTCGGACGTGGCGATGCGGGCGCCCTCGGCCAGGCTCTCGAACTTCGCCCACATCACCGACGGATGGACCCGCTGGATTCCCTCCGCCTGGGCGAAGCCGCAGTCGGTTCCGGCGATGACGTTCTCGCGCCCGATCAGCCGGGCGAAGCGGACGATGCGGTCGGCGACCAGCCGCGGATGCTCGACCGTCGTGGTGTGGTGGGTGATGACGCCGGGGATCAGGATCTTGTCGTCCGGCAGGCGGGTGGTCTCCCAGACCCGCCACTCGTGCTCGTGGCGCACGTTGGCCGCCTCGATGGCATAGGCGCCGGCATTGACCCTGAGGATCAGCTCGACGATCGCCGACAGCGGCGCGTCGGCCACGTGCGGCACGTGCCAGCTGCCGAAGCAGACGTGGTAGCGGATGCGGTCGGCGGGAATGCCCTCCAGCGCGTGGTTGAGGGCGGCGATCCGCAGCTCCGCCCATTCCAGGTAGCGCTCCGGGCTCTGCTGGACGAGATGGTCGTACATGTTGGCGAGCACCGCGTCGTCGACCTGCAGCACCACGCCGCTCTCGTGGACGGCGCGGTACTCGTCGCGCAGCGCGTCGGCGATGGCGAACACGTAGTCGCGCTCGTTGCCGTAGAACTCGTTGGCGGCGTCGTAGCCGACGCTCGCCGGCGCCACGCAGGTGAAGAACACGTCCTCTACGTCGACGCGCGCGACCGCCGACCTGAGGTTGGCGAGGTCGCGCCGGACGCTGTGGCGGTCCTGGTAGGCGATTTCGCCGATGCAGGCGTGGCCGGGCGTGCCCTCGGCGCCGCGCGGAAACTCGGCCTTCATGAATTCGGCGAAGCGGTGGCGGTCGCGCCCGAGCCAGATGGCGGGATAGAGCGTCTCGGGGCGCGGCTCGAAGCCGCTCATCCGCTCCATCGCGTAGTTTGCCCAGCCCGACTTGCCGAGTTCGCCATCGTTGACGATGTCGATGCCGACCTCCGCCTGCCGGCGCACCATGTCGGCGACGGAGCTGGCGAGCACCGCCTCGAAGGCCGCCCTGTCGCCGCCCCGGCGCGCCTCGGCGACGGCGTCGAGCAGCGCCTGCGGGCGGGGCAGGCTGCCGACATGGGTGGTGAGGATGCGGTCGTCGCTGCGCTTCATGGCTCTCTCCCGTTCACGTCCGGCGGTTCCCGCCCTTGTCTCATCCGATCATCGTATCCGGCAGCATCAGTGCAAGGCCCGGGAACAGCATCAGCAGCAGCACCAGCGCCAGCATGGCGAACCAGAACGGCGCGACACCGGCGAAGATCTCCTTCAGCGGCACCTCCGGCGCGACCGACTTGACGATGAACACGTTGACGCCGACCGGCGGGCTGATGAGGCCCATCTCCAGGGTGATCACGACGACGACGCCGAACCAGATCGGATCGAAGCCGAGCGAGGTCGCCAGCGGAAAGAAGATCGGCATGGTCAGCACCAGCATCGACAGCCCCTCCAGGAAGCAGCCGAGGACCAGGTAGCAGGCGAGGATGACCAGCATGATGCCGGTGGGGCCGAGCGGCAGGCTGGTGAGCGCTTCCCCCACCAGCGCCGGGATGTGGGTGAGCGCGATGAAGGGGTTGATGATGTGGGCGGCGATCAGGATCAGCATCACCGTCGCCGTCGTCGCGACCGCATCGCGCACCGCCTTCAGGAAGCCGGCCATCGACAGGGACCGGCCGAGCACCGCGAACAGCAGCGCCAGCGCCGCGCCCACCGCCGACGCCTCGATGGGCGAGAAGACGCCCATGTAGATGCCGCCGATGGTGACGAGGATGATGAGCAGGATCGGCACCGCCCCCCAAGTCGCCGCGCGCTTCTCCGCCCAGCCGACGGCGGGCCCGCGCGGCGCCTGTGCCGGCCGGAGCCAGGCGATGATCGTGATGGCGAGGACGAAAAGCGTGGCGAGCAGGATGCCCGGCACGACGCCCGCGAGGAACAGCCGGCCGATGGATTGCTGGGTCAGGATCGCGTAGACGACGAAACCCGTCGACGGCGGGATGAGGATGCCGAGGGTGCCGCCGGCCGCCACCGCGCCGGTGGACAGCCGGTCGCTGTAGGAAAAGCGCTTCATTTCGCCGAGCGAGACCCGGCCCATGGTCAGCGCCGAGGCGACCGACGAGCCGCACAGCGCGGCGAACCCCGCGCAGCCGACGACGGTCGCCGAGGCGAGCCCGCCGCGCACCGCGCCGATCCACGCATAGGCGGCGTCGTAGAGCCGGCGGCTCATGCCCGCCTCGGTGGCGATGTTGCCCATCAGGATGAACAGCGGCACGACGATCAGCTCGGTGCTGGAGGCGAGCGTGAAGCTTTCGCTGGCCAGCAGGCTGAGCGCCGAAGAGGGCGAGTTGAACACCGAGACGCCGACCAGGCCGACGACGAACATGGCGAACGCCACCGGCACCCGGATCACGAGAAGCGCCAGGAAGACGGCCAGTCCGGCAAGCCCGGCGGCGACCGCCGTCACGGGGCGCGCCCTTCGCCGGACTGGTCCGCCGGCAGCCGCCCCCGCGCCCGGGCGATGCCGTCGGCCATCCGCACCAGCATGCCGAGCGCGGTGATGACGCAGAAGGCGGCGACCGCGTACTGGAACGGCGCCTTCGGCAGCTTGAGGATGTTGGTGGCGAGATTCAGCATCCGGGAGATCTTCGAGGACTCCCAGATCTCCACCGCGATGAGGATGAAGATCAACGCGCCGAGGGCGTTGGCGAACGCCGCGAACCAGAGGTTGGCGCGCGCCGAAAAGCTGGTCTCGAACAGGTCGACCGACACGTGACCGCCGATCCGGTCGCAGAAGGCCATGCCGCCGAAGACGATGAGCACCAGCGCCATCTGGGCGAGATCCTGGGCGCCGCGCAGCGGCTCCCCGAACACCCGGCCGACGACGTCGATCACGATGATCGCCCCGGCGGCGACGAGCGCCGCGCCGCCGATGGCCGCCGATGCGTCGGCGAGGAGATCGGCCACCCGGCGCGCGACGCCGAACCCGCCGGCCCGGACGCTCCGGCTCACTTGCCCTGCATGGTCGCGAGCGTTGCCGTCGCGTCGAGACCGTTGGCGTCCATCTCCTTGATGACCTTGTCGCGCAGCGCGAACGCGATGTCGTCGAACGGCTTGCTCTCCGCCTCCGACAGCACGATCACCGTCTTCGCAGGGTCGGCCTTGAGCGCGGCCAGCGTCTCCCCGGCGCGCTTGTTCCAGCCGGCCTCGCCGCTTGCCGACAGCGCCTCGCCGATGTTGGCGTCAAGCGCCGCCCGCTGCGCGTCGGTGAGCTGCTCGTAGCGATCCAGATTCATGACCAGGTAGAACATCACGCTGCCGAGCGCCGGACCGACGGTGAAGCTGTTGGCCACCTCGTCGAACTTGAAGTCGCGGATGGCGCTCGCCCCCGTCACGCAGCCGTCGACCAGACCCGTCTGCAGCGCGTTGTAGGTCTCCGACGCCGACATGTGCACCGGCGTCGCCCCGAACGCCTCCATCAGCCGGGCCGACACGTCGCCCGAGACGCGGATCTTCAGGCCCGTGAGGTCGGCGGGCGTTCGGATCTCCTTGTCGCGCATGATGAACACGCTGGGCTCGCTCACCCACAGCGCCAGCGGCTTGGTGCCCGGATACTCGCTCGTCAGGTGCTTGTCGTAGGCGCGCCAGATCGCCTCGTAGCCCTTGCCCCTGTCGGGGAAGGCGCCCGGCATCTCGGCGATCATCGACTTCGGGAACTGGGAGGAGGTGTAGCCGGACACGCCCCAGGTGATGTCGGCGACGCCGTTCAGCGCGCGGACGTACTGCTCCATCGGCCCTGCCCCGAGTTCGCCGCCCGGATAGACCTCGATTACCAGATCGCCGTTGCTGGATTTCGCGACGCCCTCGACGAGCGGCTCGACCACCGAGCTGGTGACGATGTGGGCGGGCGGCACGAAATGCGCGAGCTTCAGCGTCTCGGCATGAGCGGCAAGCGGCAGCGCGAGGCCGGCCGCGGCAGCGACGGGCACGACCCGCCGCACGAGCGCGTGGATGACGTGGACCATGATTCCTCCCCTCGAAATGGTGCGGCCGGATTGATCCGGCTCTTGTGCGGCCTGGTGCGACGCGCGCCCGGGCCTGCAATTATCGATTGTGAAACCGAACGCACCGTGCCGCAAGGCGAACATGAAAAAGGGGAAGAGCGGACCGCTCCTCCCCTTGCCCCAGTGCCCTCCCGGCCCGGCCGGGAAACCCGCGTCGCGTCAGGCGGCGGCGGCCGTCCTGCCGGCCGCAAGGGCCGTCTGCGGCGCGACGAACGGCAGGCCGAGACTGTCGGCCACCGCCCGGTTGGTCACCTGGCCGCGATGGATGTTGAGCCCCGCCAGCAGGTGCGGATCGTCGGTCAGCGCCGCGAGCCCCTTGCCCGCCAGCGCCAGGCCGAACGGCAGGGTGGCGTTGTTCAGCGCGGCGGCAGACGTCATCGGCACCGCGCCCGGCATGTTCGCCACGCAGTAGTGGATCACGCCGTCGACCTCGTAGGTGGGGTCGTCGTGGGTGGTGGCATGGGAGGTCTCGAAGCACCCGCCCTGGTCTATGGCCACGTCGACGACCACCGAGCCGGGCTTCATGCGCTTCAGAAGCGGCCGGCGTACGAGCTTCGGCGCGGCGGCGCCCGGAACCAGCACCGCGCCGATCACCACGTCGGCGGCGATCACCTCGGCTTCCAGCGCATCGGTGGTCGAGTAGAGGGTGCGCACGCGGCCATCGAACTGGTCGTCGAGAACCCGCAGGCGCGGCACGGAGCGGTCGAGAATGGTGACCTCGGCACCGAGGCCGATGGCCATGCGCGCCGCATGGGTGCCGACGACGCCGCCACCGATGACCACGACGCGGGCCGGCGCCACGCCGGGCACGCCGCCCATCAGCAGGCCACGGCCGCCGGAATTGCGGCGCAGCGAGAAGCAGGCCGCCTCGATCGCCAGCCGCCCGGCGACTTCGCTCATCGGCGCCAGCAGCGGCTGGCCGCCCAGGCGGTCGGTCACGGTCTCGTAGGCGATCGCGGTCGCGCCGGAGGCGATGAGCCCCCTGGTCTGCTCCGGATCGGGGGCGAGATGAAGATAGGTGAACAGGATCTGGTCCGGCCGCAGCATGGCCCACTCGACCGGCTGGGGTTCCTTGACCTTGACGATCATCTGGGCCGCGTCGAACACGGCCTTCGCGTCGGCGACGATGCGGGCGCCGGCAGCCTCGTAGGTCGCGTCGTCGGCGTGGATGCCCTCCCCGGCCCCGCTCTCGACGATCACGTCGTGGCCCGCGGCCACATATTCACGCACCGACGCCGGCGTGAGGCCAACGCGGTATTCCTGTGGCTTGATCTCTTTCGGCACACCGACAAGCATGTCTTCCGCTCCCATTGCGTGGCTGCGTTGCAGATCCTTGTCAGATAATGCCGATGGCGCGGCGTTTCCGGGCTTTCTGCAGGATGGCGACGCCATTCTGTGCGTGATAGCATCACGAAATTGCACATCTGCGATTGAATCCGGCGATTTATGAAACTCGACCGTCTCGACCTTAAGCTGATCGACGCGCTGGCCGACACCGGACGCGCCAGCCACGTCGAGCTTGCCGAGCGGATCGGGCTGTCGGCAACGGCGGTTGCCCGGCGCCAGCGGCTGCTGGAGGAAAGCGGCGTGATCGCCGGCTACCGGGCGGTGCTCGGCCTCAAGGCGCTCGGCATGACGGCGACCGTCATCGTGCGCATCACCCTCGACAGCCAGTCGGAGGAGGCGCTGTCCACCTTCGAGACGGCGATCATCACCTGCCCGTCGGTGACGCGCTGCTTCCTGATGGCCGGCAGCGACGACTACCTGGTCATCGTGATGGCGCGCGACATCGAGGATTACGAGCACATCCACAAGAGCCAGCTGTCGCGGCTGCCCCACGTGGCACGCATCCAGTCGAGCTTCGCGCTGCGCGACGTGGTGGACCGGTCGGTGCCGGTGGGCGCGACGGCCCCGCGCTAGCGGCGGCGCGGACTGAGGTATCGGGCCGGTATCCGGCGGCCCTCACTCCTCGCCCGGCCAGGCGGCCAGGTGGAATTCGTAGTCCTCCAGCTCGATCCCCTCTTCCGAGATCGTCCGCCCGCGCACCGAGATGCCGGCCTGGTGCACGGTGTCCGGATCTCCGGAGACGAGCGGATGCCACCAGTAGAGCGGCTTTCCCTCGTCCACGAGGCGGTAGCCGCAGGTGGGCGGCAGCCAGGTGAGTTCGCGGATGGCGGCCGGATCGAGCTGGATGCAGTCGGGAACGATGTCGGACCGGTTCTCGTAGTCGCGGCAGCGGCAGGTGCCGTCGTCGAGCAGCCGGCAAGCGATATGGGTCCAGTGGATCTCGCCCGTGTCCCAGTCCTCGAGCTTGTTGAGGCAGCAGCGCGCGCACCCGTCGCAGAGCGATTCCCACTCCGGCCCACTCATCTGGTCGAGCGTCTTGGTCTCCCAGAATGGCCGCTCGGCATCCTCGGCCGGAAGGGTGCCATCGGCGAGACCGGCGAGGATCACAGGGTCGCGGGGTCCGGACATTCGTCCTCAACTTTCGGCGTCAGAAGCGATCATGGAGCCCGAAATCGGGCCGCATCGAGCGCATACGAGGCTTCGGAGAAGCGCGCGCAGTTGCGCACTTGGTAGAAAAATCCTGGCGAGGATGTGGTGCCCGTATGACACAAAAGGCAAAGATCCGTTCAAAATTGGCATGCAACACTGACCCAAGTTTGAAGCGAAGCCTGCGGGCTTGGGAAGAGGTCAGAGGGTGGGGCTGGAATTCAGGAAAACGCTCACGATGGCCTTTCAACCGACCGTCGATCTGGCGAACGACAGTGTCTTCGCACACGAAGCGCTGGTCCGCGGCCCGCGCGGCGAAGCGGCGCCGCAACTCCTCCTCAACCTCGACTCCGGCGATGGCTATGCGTTCGACCAGCTATGCCACCTGACAGCAATCCGACTTGCCGATCGGCTGCATTTCGCAGACACACCCGCCAACCTGTCGATCAATTTCCGCCCCGACCTGGTTCGCAAGCCAGTCGCCAGCCTGGCCAGGATATTCCAGGCTGCGGAGGATGCCCATCTCGCGCTTGAACGCATCGTATTCGAATGTCGGGATAACGAGTCGCTGGACGTGCCCCACACCACCGAGGTCCTCACCGCCTATCGGGAGATGGGCTTCAAGACGGGGCTCGACAATTTCGGTCCGACCCACGCGAGCCTGGAACTCCTATCGAAGTTTCAGCCGGACTTCGTCAAGATCGACATGCGCCTGGTGCACAATATCGACAGAGACGACGCCAAGCGCCGCATGGTCAAGAATGCGATTCGCTGGTTCCGTGAACTGAACATTCGTCCCATCTGCGTCGGTGTCGAAACCTATGCCGAGTTCGCGACCCTGACAGACCTTGGGGTGGACCTCCTTCAAGGGTTTCTCTTCGCGCGCCCAGCCTTCGAGCGCCTGGCAACGCCCCGCTTTCCGGCCTGACCCGCGGCGCCCCGCCCCGGCATCGCGCGGTACCGCGGCGCATATCGTCCTGCGGCCATGGCGCTACCGATCGCGATCGCGACGATGCAAGGTCCGGCCAATTCAGAACGCGCAGTCTGGGTTCGTGCCCTTCGGATCGCTACACCGTTTGACGTCAGGGCAGCTTGGGAACCGGCGGCGGATGATCGATGTTACGCTAGTTCGACCTTTCACCCACCGCCCCAGGAAGTGGAGATGAATTCGCGTGAATGTTGCGTGTGAAGGCTGCCGGAACGGCGAAGCCTTCGACCTACCCTTTGCGATGGCGTTCCAGCCGATCGTCGATCTGCCGCGCAAGTCGATCTTCGGGCATGAAGCGCTGGTGCGCGGGGTGAACGGCGAGAGCGCGGGCGCGGTCCTGTCCCAGCTCACGCCGCAGAACCGGTACGCCTTCGACCAGAAGATCCGGGTCCGGGCGATCGAGATGGCGACCCGGCTCGGGATGGCCGCTTCGGGGCAGAACCTCTCCATCAACTTTCTTCCCAACGCCGTCTACGAGCCCGCGGCCTGCATCCGCCAGACCCTGATCGCCGCCAGGCGGACGGGGTTTCCGCTCGATCAGATCATTTTCGAGTTCACCGAGGACGAAAGCGTCGACGTGCCGCACGTGGTGAACATCCTGGAGACCTACCGGTCGATCGGCTTCAGGACGGCCATCGACGACTTCGGCGCGGGTCAGGCCGGGCTGTCGCTGCTCGCGCGGTTCCAGCCGGACATCGTGAAGATCGACATGGATCTCGTGCGCGACATCGACATCGAGCCGGCGCGGCGCACCGTGCTGAAGCACGTTCTGAGAATGCTCGACGAGTTCTCCATCCAGCCGATCTGCGAAGGGGTCGAGACCCGGTCCGAGCTGGACGTGCTTGTCGACCTCGGGGTCGAACTCGTCCAGGGCTATCTGATCGCCCGGCCCGCCTTCGAGGCGCTCGCGGACCCGACGTTTCCGGCCTGACGCTGCCGCCTCAGTCGAGGAACACGCGTCCCTGGCGATCGTCGATCTCGACCAGCCAGAGATCGGAATCGAAGTTCCGTTCCCGCGCCATGCGCACGTCCGCCTCCGCTTCCGGGCAGCCCGTCAGCAGCGGCTCGAAGCGGCGACCGCCCCACCCTTCATCGGCCCCGTCTTCCGAGAACGACTGGGGCGCCGGGCCGTAGAGGTCGCAGGTCCCGTCGAGCCGGTTGACGCGCAGGAAGATGGCACCCGCTTCCTCCGCGCCATGGCGCGCGACGACGCCATACACGCCCTCGCCCTGGCAGCGCCGGAGGTAGGCCGAAACCCAGATCGACGAGGTGAGGCGCATGGGGGATCCGGTTCGCGTTGGTGGCGGGCCGCGCGGCGGCGCTCGAAGACTGGCTAGCCTTCCGGCTGGCCCGCCACAACCCCGAGCTTCGCCAGCAGCGGATCGGAGACGTTGCCGTTCACCGACATGCCGTGATCGAGCTGATAGCGGCGGATCGCGCCGGCGGTCTCCGACCCGTACAGGCCGTCGACCGTGATCGGGCCGTAGCCCGCGGCGACAAGCGCCTTCTGCAACCGCTGAACGACCGCCCGCGAGGGCGTGGACGAGCCCTGCGAGGCGGTGGAGGACGGAGCAGACGGCGGCTTCGTCGCCGGCCCGGAGAGGCTCGCGAGCAGCCCGAGGCTCGGGGCGCCGGTCACGTCGAGGCCCATCTTCTGCTCGTAGGCGGAGATCGCGGCCCGGGTCGCCGGCCCCATGGCGCCGTCGACGGCGTCCGAATAGAGGCCGCGCGCCTTCAGCGCCGTCTGGATCGCGGCGACCATGTTGTCCGGCGGGGGCGCAGGGGCGGTCTCCCGATCCTGCCCGGCAGACGTCGCCGGCAGCGTCGCCGGAGCGGGCGCCACGTCATCGGAGAGCGACGCCGTGCGCACGGGCGCCGGCTGATGGGAGAACATCGGCGCGGGATGCTTGCCGGGCTGAAGGTAGAGCGCGTTGACCGAAATCGCCGTCAGAGAGAAGACCGAGGCGAGCGTCAACAGCACCGCCTTCGGCCGGGCGCGCACGGCCGCGGCCGCGCGGCCGGCAAGGCCGATCGCCTCCTCCTCGTCCGGCTCCTTCGTCCGGCGGGTTCGATCTGCCTTCATCGCGGTCACGGGCTATCGTCTTCCGGCTGCTTGGCGGTCAGGGTCTCGTCGGATCGAGCGGCCCCGGCGGACCCTCGTGCTGGCGGAGTGTTGCCGCACGCCCCTTAAGGAACGCTGAACCTGCCCCCTTCCCGCCACGTTCCGCGCCGTGCGGCAGCCATCGCTTGCGGGTGCGCGGCCCGCACGGTGCGAATCGATCGAATTGTCGCGATCCGGACAACCTAACCTTCAAACGCGGTGTGCGAGGGTCGCCACCGTCGGCTGCCATGCCATCCGGGCATCGCGCCGCACGCCGTGCTGTCACGTTCGGACGAGACCCATGATCGGATTCCTCATTCGCGCCGCGTTCTGGTTCACGATCGTTCTGCTCGTGCTGCCATTCGCCCAATCGCGCCCCGAAAGCCGGGAGACGGCCTCCGCCGCGCCCCTGGTACAGCCCCAGCCGGAAGTGTCGTCGAAGGAAGCCGTGACCGCCCTTCAGGGCGCCGTCAGCGACGTGTCCGGCTTCTGCAACCGCCAGGCCGAAGCCTGCGATGCCGGGCGCTCGGTGCTGTCCGCCCTCGGCACCCGCCTGCGCGACGGCGCGGCGACGCTCGCCTACATCCTCGACGAGGCGCTGGCCGGCAACGAGGACGCCGCGGTTCCGCCCGCCGCCACCGGCACGCTGACGCCCGACGACCGCGCCCCCGCCTGGCAGGCCGGCAGCGGCGACCGGCGCCCGCCCGTCTGATCCTGTCCTCCCGCAGGCGTTTCCCCTCGGCCGGATCGTCTCTATATGGAGGGAAGCCGACAGGGAGACCCAATGACCGACGCCGTTCAGGATATCGCCACCATCGTCGAAGCCTTCGAGCTCATCGATGACTGGGAGGAGCGCTACCGCTACGTGATCGAGCTGGGCAAGGAGCTTCCCCCGCTGCCGGAAGACGCCCGCACCGACGCCAACAAGGTGCGTGGCTGCGTGTCCCAGGTATGGCTCGACACCCGCGTCAGCGAGGAGGCGGACGGCCCTCACCTGCATTTTCAGGGCGACAGCGACGCCCACATCGTCCGCGGCCTCGTGGCCATCGTGCTGGCGCTCTACTCCGGCCGCACCGCGCAGGAGATCCTCGAGATCGACCCGGAGGCGACGCTTGCCACCCTCGGGCTGCGCGAGCACCTGACGCCGCAGCGTTCCAACGGACTGTCGGCGATGGTCGGCCGCATCCGCCGCGACGCCGAACGCGCCCTCGTCGACGCCTGACCCTTCCCGCACGGGGCACCGCCGCTCCGCGGCCTCGCGGGCCGGTCACGGCTCGATACGGGGCCTGTAGTCCGCCGCCCCCCAATGGGTCGGGCCGCCGGACCGCTCGGCCCCCCGCGCCTCGCGTCCATAGCCGTAATGATCGGCCAGCCGCGACAGCGCGATCAGCAGCACCACCTTTCCCGACCGCCCCGGCCAGCCGCGCTCCCGCTCGACCAGCTCCAGCCCCTTCAGGAAGCAGCAGACGTCGACCAGCAGGCCGGAGAGCTCCGGTCCCACCGCGCCAAGCGCCCGGTTGACCCGGTCGCGCGCCGCCATCGCCGAATCCGAGAGATCCTGAAACCCGCCGGTCCTGCCGCTGCGCCCGCCCCCGTTCATGCCGAGCGAGAGGTCGACCGACATGCGCGGCATCATCTGCCCGCGCGTGAAGTCGAGGCGCAGCCGCTCACCCGCCATCAGCTGGGCGCCATCCAGGATCGGCTTTCCGGCCTTGTCGCGCCGCCGCGCAAGCCAGCCGAGCGGGCTTTCATCGAGATCGATCGCGGGCTCGGCCGGCGCCTCCTTGCGGGTTCTGCTGGTTCCGCTCATGCCACGCGCGTCTCGCCCGCAGGCTCCGGCTGCCGCATCCCGCGGCACCAGTCCAGCGTCAGCGTCCACGAGACGACCACCGCCTCGATCGCATCCAGAAGGCAGTCGAGGTCGCCGTCGTCGCGCCGGTCCTCCACCACCCGACAGGCATGGGCGGCGGTGGTGCGGTCCCGCCCGAATAGGGCGCCGGTCTCGGTGAGCGACAGGCCCAACCCGACGTGGGCGACGTACATCGCCACCTGGCGGGCGAAGGCGACCGGCGCCGAACGCCGCGTCGCGGCCGCGAGCTCCACGACCGGCAGGTCGAAGCTCGCCGCCACGGTCGTCTCGATCACCCGGCGCACCGCCTGCCGGTCGGCGCCCGCCACCCCCGCAATTCGCCCGGCCTCCACAACGCCCGCTGGACACACATCCCACATACCACCGACCTCCACTGACGGACCGCCGGCAAACCGCGGCGCCCGATGATCTAGGATTTTATACCTATTCACCGGTTTTACGATGGGGGCTGATCGGCGGGGATAAGTTTCGCCGGCAACGGGTACGCCGGCGCGTCCGGGGAAGGCGAGAGCGATCGCGGCGATGTTGTCCCCGGGTCCGGGGCCGGCCGCACACTGGATCGACGTTCATCGATTTCAGGAGCTGCGATCCGATGCGCCGATGGTCCCCTCGGGCAACCGCCCTTCCCGTGCTCCCGTCCGACGGAGCGCCGCCCGCGCCGGGCGTGACGCGCGCGAGGATCGGCCGCATCATCCCGCTGACCGAGGCCGAACGGGCGGACCTCACGCCCGCGGGGCGGCGGGCCGTCATCGCGAGGCTGGAGCGGGCGCTCAGGGCCGAGCGCCGGCGCGGGATCTCCGGTCACTGGACCTACGACCTCAACCGCCACCTCGCGCTGAAGCAGGCGCTCGCGAGCGAGCACGCGGGGCTGACGTCGCGGGACTGACGCGGCAGGCGGCAGTTGCCGAGGCCGGGCACAAAAAAAAGCCCGCGGGATCACCCGCGGGCCAATTCGTTCAGGAGCGCCGGTCAGGACGACCGGCTCCGATGCCGCCGCGAACGGCGGGCAACCGGCTCAGACCGCTTTCAGGACTTGCGGCCCTTGACCGGGGTGCGGCTGCGCTGCTGGCCGAGGCCCATGCGCTTGGCCAGTTCCGACCGGGCGGCGGCGTAGTTCGGCGCAACCATCGGATAGTCGGCGGCCAGGCCCCACTTCTCGCGGTATTCTTCCGGCGACAGGTTGTAGTGGGTGCGCAGGTGACGCTTCAGCGACTTGAACTTCTTTCCGTCCTCAAGACAGATGATGTAGTCCGGCGTCACCGACTTCTTCAGCGGCACGGCGGGCTTCAACGGCTCCGGCTCCGGCTCCATGGCGTCGCCGCTGGTTTTGCGGAGGGCGCTGTAAACCTCATGGATAAGGTTCGGAAGATCCTGCGCCGAGACGGAATTGTTACTGACATAGGCGGACACGATATCAACCGTCAGGTCGATGAAATTCGGGTCCTGCGTCATCTCGCTCATTTGTAACTCGCTTTTTGCTGGGTTCTCTCGAGGATGCCGGCGGAAGAAAGTCATTATTTGGCCACATACACGAACCGCGTGGGCGCAAACTTCCTCGGCATCAATCTCGCAAAGTGAATCGTCAACTTGTCAGGCTAAGCGAGTGTATAAGTCTGAAATTTCAAAAGACAAGTGTCATCACCTCGGCGTTGCCCCAAAAAGTGACAATTCACCGAAGTTTTGCTGTCGGTCCTGATGGAAGGTCCGGCGGGATGCGGCAAGTCACCGTAGACGAACCGAGAACAGGCCCCGGCAATCAGTTGGTGTATTTGGCCGGATCGTCGCGTTCTAAATTGGCCGCGGGATCGCCGAGGCCCTCGGGCTGGACGATCGTATCGGCGAGAGCGTCGCGATACGTGGCTTTACACGGCCGATACCCGACGAGATAGGCGGCCCGGGCAAGCAGATGCGCGGAAATCGGCGCCGTCAGCATGAAGAAGACCACGCCGGCGATGGCCCGCGTCACCACGTCGAGCTGCTGGGATTCCACCGCGAGCGCAAGAAGAAGTACACCGGAGCCAAGAGTACCGGCCTTGCTGGCGGCGTGCATCCGCATGTAGACGTCGTCGAGCCGGACCAGCCCGATGGCCGCGACCAGCGCGAAGAACGCGCCGATCACCAGCATCACGCCGACGACGATGTCGATCACCTGCGCCACCATCAGCCGGCCTCCCCGTCGTCGCGGCCGACCGGGCTGTCCTCGGTGGAGCCCCGCGCCAGCAGGAAGCGCGCGAAGGCGACCGTCGACAGGAAGCCGATCAGGCCGAGCGCGATCGCGATGTCCACGTAGAGGTAGAAGCCGCTGCGCACGCCGAACGTCGCGATGAACCCGATCGCCACGGCCACCATCATGTCGAGGGCGAGGATCCGGTCCGGCAAGGTCGGGCCGGTGGCGATCCGGTAGACGATCAGGATGAAGGAGATCGACAGCAACGCGAAGGCGATGTCGATGCAGATCTCCAGGAAGATACTGACGTCGATCATCGGAACGTCTCCATGATCTTGCGCTCGAACCCGTTGCGGATGTCGGCGATCACGGCGTCCACGTCGGGAACGTCGATGCAATGGATGAACAGCGTCTGCCGGTCCTCCGACACGTCCATCGACAGCGTGCCCGGGGTCAGCGTGATCAGGTTGGCGAGCAGCGTGATCTCGAAGTCGCGGTCGACCTGCAGCGGATAGGCAATGATCGCCGGCCGCAGAACGCGCCCGGGCGACAGCACGATGATCGCCACCCGCACCGACGACATCACCAGCTCGTAGAGGAACAGGCAGGCCAGCGTGAAGGCGCGCCAGACGCGCTCGACCGCCCCGCTGGTGCCGATCTGTTCGCGGATCAGCGACAGGGCCAACGCGGCCAGCACGAAGCCGAACAGCAGGTTCAGGAAATCGAAGCTGCCGGTGATGGCGCCCCAGGCGAGTGCAAGCAGGACGTTGGCGAGAAGAACCGACATCAGCTTCCTCCGCTCCCGAGCACCGACTGGATGTAACCGGCCGGATCCGTCAGGCTCCGCGCGCTTTCCAGCGACCCCCGCATCAGCCCGTCCGGCAGGATGCCGAGCGCGATGACGATGACGACCAGCATGGTGATCGACACCATGACCGTGGTGCGCGCCGCCGGACCGGCATCGGCCGGCCTGGAGGGCGCTGCGCCGACGCTATCGCGCCAGAAGATCAGGAGCCACACCCGGCCCATCGCGATGGTGGTCAGGAAGCCGGAGAACAGGATCACCGCCGCCACCCAGCCGAGGCCGCTCGAGATCGTCGCCTGGACCAGCATCACCTTCGGCCAGAAGCCGGAGAACGGCGGCAGGCCGGAGACGGCGAAGGTGAGGATCAGGAACAGCGCCGCGAGCGTCGGATCGGCCCGGTAGAGGCCGCTCGCCGAGCGCAGTGACGACGTGCCGGCCAGCCGCTCGATAGCGCCTGTGGCGAGATAGAGCGCGGTCATCACCACGATCGAGTGGACCGAATAGAATATCGCGCCGGCGAGCGCCTCGTTGGTCCCCATCGCCACGCCGACCAGGATGATGCCGATGCCCGAGATCACCACGAAGCCGAGCAGGCGGCGTAGCTCTCCCTGGGCGAGCGCACCGAAGGCGCCGACCAGCATCGTGCCGATCGCCACCCAGAGCACGACGTCGGCGAGCAGCGCCCGGCTTTCCGGCAGCAGCATCACCAGGATGCGCAGGAGCGCGTAGACGCCGACCTTGGTCAGCAGCCCGGCGAAGACCGCCGATACCACGATGCGCGGCGTGTGATAGGAGGCCGGCAGCCAGAAGTTCAGCGGAAAGGCGGCCGCCTTCATCGCGAAGGCGACGAAGAACAGCGTCGCGATCACGCCGATCGGCGCGCCCGGCGGCAGCTTGTTCACGGCAAGCGAGATGTCGGCCATGTTCAGCGTGCCGACGAGGCCGTAGAGCAGGCCGACGGCCACCAGGAACAGCGTCGTCGCGAGCAGGTTGAGGACGCCGTACTTCATCGCGCCGTCGAGCTGGGCGCGCTCGCCGCCCAGGATCAGCAGGCCGAAGGAGGCGATCAGCAGCACCTCGAACCAGACGTAGAGGTTGAAGATGTCGCCGGTCAGGAAGGCACCGGAGACGCCGGCGATCAGCAGCAGATAGAAGGTGTGGAAGCCGAACCGCCGCCGACCGGTGTCGATGTCGACGCCCGCGTAGATCACCCCCGCCAGGCCGACCACCGACGTCGTCAGCGCCAGGATCGCGCCCAGGATGTCGACGGTGAAGACGATGCCGAAGGGCGGCAGCCAGTCGCCCATGGCCATCATCACGATGCCCTTGGTCGAGACCTCGTAGAGCAGCCCGATGTTGAGCAGGACGAGGAGCCCGAGGATCAGGCCCGACAGGCGCGCGGCCAGGTCGATCCGCGAGCGCAGCATCAGGCAAAGCGCGCCGCCGGCCAGCGGCAGGGCCACCGGCGCGATCACGAGCCAGTCGACCGCGACACGCGGCGCGACGATCATCGCCTCGGCAAGATCAACGGTGAAGGTCGGTCCCGCCACGTCAGTACTCCATCGGCGGCAGCGGCCGCTCGGCAGGTTCCGCGTCGCGCATCTCGTCGATGTCGTCGGTGCCGAGATCCTGGAAGGTGCGGTAGCTGAGCACCAGCAGGAAGGCGAACAGCGAGAACGAGATGACGATCGCCGTCAGGATCAGCGCCTGCGGCAGCGGGTTCGCGACCACGTCGGACGGCGTCGGCATGTTGTGCGGGATGATCGGCGGCACCGCCACGGTCATCCGTCCGGCCGTGAAGATCAGAAGGTTGACCGCGTTGCCGAGGATCACGATGCCGATCATGATCCGCACGGTGCGCCGCGACAGGATCAGGTAGATGCCCGCGGCGAAGAAGATCCCGACGAGAATTGCGAAGACCGGTTCCATCAGTCGTACCCCGGCTCCTCGAGCGTCAGCCCGATGGTCGAGATGGTGCCGACGACGGTGAAGTAAACGCCGATGTCGAACATCATGACGGAGGACAGCGGGATCTCCACGCCGAAGAAGTGGATGGTGATCCACAGGCCGTGCAGGAAGGCGTTGCCGGTGAAGAACGACAGGAAGCCGGCCATCGCCGCGAGGAACACGCCGAAGCCGGCGAGCGTGATCGGATGGACGACGATCGCCCGGCGGACCGGCGCCACGCCCCAGGCGATGCCGTAGATCGCCAGCGCCGACGCCGCGATCAGCCCGCCGATGAAGCCGCCGCCCGGCTCGTTGTGTCCGCGCAGGAGCACGAACACGGAGAACAGTCCCGCCAGCGCGGCCAGGAAAGGCGCAATGGTGCGAAAGATGATCGTGTTCATGCGTCGCGCGCCGCCTCCTTGAGCGATTCCCCTTCACGGAGATTGGGCGTCTTCCTCTCGTCCCCGACCTGGCGCGTGCGCAGCCGGATCAGCGCCAGGATCGCCAGGCCGGCCATCATCACCACCGCGATCTCGCCAAGCGTGTCGAGGGCGCGGAAGTCGACGATGATGACGTTCACGATGTTGCGTCCATGGGCGATCACCCGGGAATAGTCGGCGAAGAATTCCGACAGCCGCGGATCGAATGGATGCTCCACCACGGCCATCAGCGTCAGCGCGAAGCCGGCGCCGCAGGCGATCGCGACGGTGCCGTCGCGCAGCCGCGTGCCCCAGCTGCGGTGGTCGCTCGGGCTGAGGTTCAGGCGCGTCATCACCAGGGCAAGGATGATGACCGACAGCACCTCGATCATGAACTGGGTGAACGACAGGTCCGGGGCGCCGTAGAGCATGAACATGATCGCCACCATCGTGCCCTGGATGCCGAGGTTCACGATGGCGATCAGCCGGGTCGCCGAGACCAGCACCGCCCAGAGGCTGGCCGCCGCGATGGCGAACACCACCCAGAAATAGAACGGGGCGTCGGGCCAGCTCAGCGCCAGGCTCGGCCATTCGTCGAACAGCCACATGGGCACCAGCAGCGCGGCCGCCGTGACCGTGAAGGTGATCGAGACGTAGCCCTTCATCCGGCCGGGCTGGAAGAAGTCGCTGACGCCGCTGGCGAAGAACACCAGCGACCGCAGCACCTGGTCGAAGCCGCGGTCCGGCCCCCAGCCGATCGCCGTGATCAGCCCCGCGAAGGCGGCGCGCAGCGGCGTGAACACGACCGTCAGCCCGATGCCGGCGGCGATGGTGATCAGGGTCAGGATGACCGGCGGCGAGAGCTCGGTCGGGAACAGATGCAGGTGGATTTCCAGCTGCTCGCCGACGATCGCGCTGGTCATCGGGCCCACGAGGTAGTGGGCCGTCTCCGACAGCAGGACGACCGTGCCGAGCGCCAGCAGCGACAGCGTCAGCGGGCCGAGCCAGAGCGAGATCGGCCCCTCGTGGGCGTGCTTGGGAAGCTCCGGCCGGCGCCCGAAGAACGGCTTCACCACCAGGATCGCGGCGACCGCGAACATCAGCGCGTTGCCGACCAGCGCGACGATCAGCGGCAGCGAGATGCCGCTCGCCTGCCAGGCCCCGTCATACAGCACCTCCTTGGCGACGAAGCCGATCATCGGCGGCAGGCCGGCCATGGAAATGCACGCCAGCAGGGCCGCCACGAAGGTGATGGGCATCGCGCCGCGCAGGCCGCCGAGGCCGGTGATCTCGCGGGTGCCGGTCTCGTGGTCGATGGTGCCGGCGACCATGAACAGGCCGCCCTTGAACAGCGCGTGGGCGATAAGATAGAGCACCGCGCCCTCGATCGCGAGCTTGGTGCCGATGCCGGTGAGCATCACCAGCAGGCCCAGCGAGGCGACGGTGGTGTAGGCGAGGATCTGCTTCAGGTCGGTGTTGCGCACCGCCATCACCATGCCGACCAGGAAGGTCGCGCCGCCGAAGATCGGCAGGATCGTCGTCCACAGCGCGGTGTCGCCGAGCGCCGGGTTCATCCGCATCAGCAGATAGACGCCGGCCTTCACCATCGTCGCCGAGTGCAGGTAGGCCGACACCGGCGTCGGCGCCTCCATGGCGTTCGGCAACCACGAGTGCAGCGGCACCTGCGCCGACTTGGTGAACGCGCCGGCGAGCACCAGGATGAGCACCGGCACGTAGAGGCCGCTGTCGCGGATCACGTCGCCGGCGGCCAGCACGTCGGTCATGCTGGAGGCGCCGGTCGCCGCCATGATCAGCAGGAAGCCTGCCAGCAGCGCCAGTCCACCGCCGCCGGTGATGACCAGCGCCTGCAGCGCCGCCCGCCGCGCCGCGGAGCGCGCGTGGTCGAAGCCGATCAGCAGGAACGACGTGATCGACGTCAGCTCCCAGAAGATGAACAGCGAGATCAGGTCGTCGGCCAGGACGAGCCCCAGCATCGCGCCCATGAACATCAGGATGAACGAGAAGAACCGCCCCTGCTGGGGGTGGCCCTTCATGTAGCCGCCGGAATAGATCACGATCAGCGTGCCGATCCCGGTGATCAGCAGCGCGAAGACGAGCGACAGCCCGTCGATGCGGATCGAGTAATTGACCGAGAGGGACGGCGCCCAGGCCACCGCGGCGTGCAGGACTGTGCCGTCGGCGACCGTCGGCAACATGCCGGCGAAGTGAACGAACAGGAGCGCCGGGACGATCGCCAGGATCCATCCGGCGCGATGCCCGGTAATGCCCGTCAGCCAGGGACCGAGAGCAGCGGCGACGAACGGCGCAAGCGCAAATAGGAGCGTTCCGTCGATCGCACTCGGCGGCATGCGCGGGCGCCTCCTGGACAAGAGCCGGCGTTGATGCCGGACGGGAACATGGGCTTGGCCAATGCCAAGGACGTACGGATCGACCTCCGCAGCTTGGTGAATATCGTTCGCCCGAACCGTGGGCAAGCGACCGGAGAGAGAAAATTGACGCACCCTGGAACCAGTCGCCTTCCAGGGAGGCTCCGGACCCTCCGGCTTGCCCGGCTTGATCGGACTTCTTAAGTCTGGCCATGTCTGACACGCGCCGCATTCGCCCCGCGGCGCTCAAACAGGATCCTCCGCCATGACCGACAGCAAGACAAAAGTCAGCAAGTCCGACGCCGAATGGCGCGCGCAGCTGACGCCGGAACAGTACCAGGTGACCCGCAACCACGGCACCGAGCGCGCCTTCTCCGGCCCGTATCTGGAGGAGAAGCGGCCGGGCGTGTTCCATTGCGTGTGCTGCGACGCGCCGCTCTACCGCACCGATGCCAAGTACGAATCCGGCAGCGGCTGGCCGAGCTTCTTCGAGCCGATCACGCCGGACGCGGTGACCCGTCACGAGGACCATTCGTTCGGCATGACGCGCGTGGAGATTCGCTGCGCCACCTGCGACGCCCATCTCGGCCACGTCTTCCCCGACGGTCCCCGTCCCACCGGCGAGCGCTACTGCATGAACGGCGTCGCCCTCGACTTCCAGCCCGAGGCCGCCGGCGGATCGGACAAAGATGACCGTTGAGTTGACCACCGCCACGCCCGTCGCGCCGATCGCCAAGGTCTCGCCCGTCAGCCGCACCGTCCACGGCCGCCGGCTGGTCGATCCCTATGCATGGCTGCGCGCCGACAACTGGCGCGACGTCATGCGGGATCCGACCGTGCTGGCGCCGGACATCCGCGACTATCTCGAGGCGGAGAACGCCTACGCCACGGACATGATGGCCGGAACGGCCGGGCTGCAGGCGGCGCTGTTCGACGAGCTGAAGGGGCGCATCAAGGAAGAGGATTCCGCCGTCCCCTCGCCCGACGGCCCCTACTCCTACGGCATGCGCTTCGTGGAAGGCGCCGAGCATCCGATCATCGTGCGCAGCCCCCGCGACGGCGGCGACGAGACGGTGCTGCTGGACGCCAACGTCGAGGCCGAGGGCAAGGCCTACTTCCGGCTCGGCGGCGTGGAGCATTCGACCGACCACGCCTGGCTCGCCTGGGCCTCCGACGAGACGGGCGGCGAGCTCTTCACCGTGCACCTGCGCGATCTGGCCACCGGCACCGACAAGGCGGAGACGATCGACAACACCGCCGGCAGCATCGTCTGGGCCGACGACGGCAGGAGCCTGTTCTACATCCAGCTCGACGAGAACCACCGCCCGGCCCGCGTCTACCGCCACACCCTCGGCACCTCGTCGGCCGACGACGTGCTGGTCTACGAGGAGACCGATCCGGGCTTCTTCGTCGGCGTCGGGCGCACCCTGTCCGACCGGTTCATCGTCATCGACACCCACGATCACGAGACCTCCGAGGTCTACCTGATCGACGCCCGGGCGCCGGAGGCGCCGCCGCGCCTGGTCGCGCCGCGGGTCACCGAGCAGGAATACGACGTCGAGGACGGCGCCGGCGACCTCCTCTACATCCTCACCAACGCCGACGGCGCCGAGGATTTCCGGATCGTCACGGCACCCGTCGACGCGCCCGGCCGCGAGAACTGGCGCGAGTTGGTGCCGCACGTGGAAGGCCGGCTGATCCTGTCGATGACCGTGTTCGCCGGCCACATGGTGCGGCTCGAGCGCGAGGACGGCCTGCCCCGCATCGTCATCCGGGATCTCTCCGACGGCCACGAGCACGCCATCGCCTTCGACGAGGAGGCCTACAGCCTCGGGCTGGTCGGCGGCTACGAATACGACACCACCATGCTGCGCTTCACCTATTCGTCGATGACGACGCCGGCGCGGGTCTACGACTACGACATGACGACGCGCGAGCGCACCCTGCGCAAGCAGCAGGAGGTGCCGTCCGGGCACGATCCCGCCCTCTACGCCACCCGCCGCCTCCACTTCACCGCCCCCGACGGCGAGGAGGTGCCGGTCTCTATCCTCTACCGGCGCGACACGCCGATCGACGGAACCGCGCCGTGCCTGCTCTACGGCTACGGCTCCTACGGCATCACCATCCCGGCGAGCTTCAACACCAACTTCCTGTCGCTGGTGGATCGCGGCTTCGTCTACGCCATCGCCCACATCCGCGGCGGCCGCGACAAGGGCTACCACTGGTACCGGGACGGGCGGCGCGAGAAGAAGACCCACACCTTCACCGACTTCATCGCCGTGGCCGAGGGCCTGGTCGCCGACGAATGGGTGGCCCCGGACAGGATCGTCGCCCAGGGCGGCTCGGCCGGCGGCAT
Organism: Amorphus suaedae; assembly: GCF_053629675.1. Classification (NCBI taxonomy): domain Bacteria; kingdom Pseudomonadati; phylum Pseudomonadota; class Alphaproteobacteria; order Hyphomicrobiales; family Amorphaceae; genus Amorphus; species Amorphus suaedae. The sequence goes on from NZ_JBRJIT010000001.1 coordinate 1,786,794, forward strand.
GCTGATGGGCGCGATCTCCAACATGGCGCCCGCCCGCTTCCGCGGCATCGTCGCCGAGGTTCCGTTCGTCGACGTGCTCAACACGATGCTCGACGAAACGCTGCCGCTGACGCCGCCCGAGTGGCCCGAGTGGGGCAACCCCATCGAGGACACCGAGGCGTTCGACCGGCTGCACGGCTACAGCCCCTACGACAACGTCACCGACCAGCCCTATCCGTCAATGCTGGTGCTGGCCGGCGTGTCGGACCCGCGGGTGACCTACTGGGAGCCGGCGAAATGGGTGGCGCGGCTGCGCGCGACCGCGACCAACGACCCGCTGATCCTGTTCAAGACCAACATGGACGCCGGCCACGGCGGCGCCTCCGGCCGCTTCAAGCGTCTCGAGGAAGTCGCCCTCGTCCAGGCCTTCGCGCTGACCATCACCGGCGCGGTAGAGGAGCGGATCGGGGCTTAATCCGCTCACTCCCCGGCCGGCACCATCCAATCAGCGGCGAGGCAAGCCAATGCCTCGCCGCTTTTTTTGTTGAGGCGGGCCAGCCGCACACCATATAATCTAGACAATCTAGCCAGATTGGGGAGTAACATGGTGAGCTGGCAACTGGCGGACGCCAAGAACCGTTTCAGCGAGGTGGTGCGCCGGGCGCTGAGGGAAGGTCCGCAGCGCGTGACGCGCCGCCAGGAGGCCGTCATCGTGCTGTCGGAAGCGGATTATCAGAGATTGACCGGCTCCAGTCCGAGCGTGGTCGACTACCTTCTGGCCGGCCCTTCACTGGAGGATGTGCCCATCGAGCGCGATCGATCGCCGATGCGCGACCTCTGATGCGCATCCTCGTCGACACCTGCGTCGTTTCCGAAGTGCGCCATCCGAACGGCTCCCGGCAGGTCAAGGAAGCCGTCGCCGCGCTCCCTCCATCCGACGTGTTCTTCAGCGTGATCACGATCGGCGAACTGACCGCCGGCATCGCCCGGCTTGCCGCCGGCGCGCGGCGGGACGCGCTGACCGCCTGGCTGGCCGGCCTGGAATCCGGCTACGCGGATCGGATCCTGCCCATCGATACGCCAGTCGCGCAGCGCTGGGGTGAGATGACGGCGACCTGTCGGGAGACCGGCAGGACGCTCGCCGCGTCGGATGGCCTGATCGCCGCAACCGCGAGCGTTCACCGGATGGCCGTCATGACCCGGAACGAGAAGGACTTCGAGCCGACCGGCATCAAAATCATCAATCCCTGGGACCGCTGACCCCTCCCCCCTACTCCTCCGCGTCCGCCGGCCCGCGGCCCTCGATGGCGTCGATGTAGCGGGCGGCGGAGCGGGCCACGACCGCCTTGGCGCCGCGCGTGACGGTGCGGCCGCGGAAGGCGCCGTGCATCCGGTCGAAGGCGTACGGCTCGACGCGGGCGCAGATGCGCCGGACCACCGTGGCCGACAGCGGGACCATGTTCGGATAGCTGCGCAGGAACGAGACCGACTGCCGGTCCGGCGCCACCTGCAGAAGATCGCCGGTCAGGAGCGTCCCGCGCCCCTCCGCGCCATCCGCCCAGTGCAGCACCGTGCCGCCGGCGAAATGACCGCCCGTGCGCACGGCGGTTACGCCGGGCAGCAGCTCCGTCGCGTCCCCGGACCAGAACCGGACGGCCTCGCCGCCGTGCATGACCCACTCCCGGTCCGCCGCGTGCAGCCAGACGGGCACGCCGCCGAACGCCTCGCTCCACGCCGCCATCGCCGAATAGAAGTGCGGATGCGAGACGGCGATCGCCGCAAGCCCGCCCAGCGCCTCGATGATCCGGACGGTCGCGGCGTCGACCAGCGACAGGCAGTCCCACAGCACGTTGCCGTGCGGCGTCGACACCAGGAACGCCCGCTGGCCGATGGCGAAGCCGGGCTCGGTGCCGATGTCGAGGAGGCCGGGCTCCACCTCGTGGAAGGCGTTGCGGTGGTTCCGGGCGAGCGCCGCGCGGCTGGTCCAGGCCTGGCCGCCCGGCGGCACGAACTGGCGCTCGTCGGCGCAGATCGGGCAGATCTCCGGTGACGGGGCATCCGGGAACTCGGTCCCGCAGGCGACACACATCGGACCCGTCATCGTGCTCTCCTCCATCGGCGCCGGCGGCCCGTCCGCATCTGCGACCGCGAGGCGGCGGCGGAAGCGGAAGGCCCGGCCCCGCTTTAGTCCCCCGCGACGTCCGCGATCAAGATCGTCGCGCGTTGTCCGATTGCCTTCGCCGCCCGCCTTGCCGGATGCGCGCCCCGCCCCAGTTCCCCTATCAGGCCGGTCGTTCGAGCGGCCCGGTTCTTGCGGTGAGGCGGACATGACCCAGCGAACGTGGATCCTTCTGGCGGCGCTGCTTGCCGCCTCCCCGGCGGCGGCGGCCGAGGCCGTCGACGTGGAACTGGTCCTCGCCGCGGACGGGTCCGGCTCGATCGACGACGACGAACTGCGGCTGCAGCGCCAGGGGTACGCCGACGCGATCCGCAGCGTGGAGGTGATGCGCACCATCGTGACCGGCATCCACGGCCGCATCGCCATCGCCTACGTGGAATGGGGCGGCCCCGCCTCCCAGCACACCATCGTCGACTGGACCATCGTGGAGGACAGCGCCTCGGCGGAGCAGTTCGCCCAGGCGCTCGTCGCCGCCCCGCGCGCCGCCTACGGCTACAACTCCATCTCCGCGGCGATCGACTACTCGGTCCACAAGATCGAGACCAACGACATCGACAGCCTGCGAAGGGTCATCGACGTGTCGGGCGACGGGCCGAACATCGGCGGCCGGCCGGTGACGGCGGCCCGCGACGACGCCGTCGCACGGGGCATCGTCATCAACGCGCTGCTGATCGACCGGCCGGGCGGCATGTCGATGGCGATGCCGGCGCCGCAGCTGCGGCTGCACTACGAGCGCGACGTCACCGGCGGTCCCGGCGCCTTCGTGATGGTGGCCGATGGGGCGACGACGTTCGCCGATGCGGTCCGGCGCAAGATGATCCTGGAGATCGCAGCGCTGGACGAGGTCGCCCCGGCGAAGCAAGGGGCCGCTTTCCCGTAAGCTCGGCCCTTGACGCCCGGCCCTCCTCTCGCGAACAGTCGGCGCGGCGATCTGGCGGTGACGATGGGGAGGACAGCGATGCGGATTCGGCTGGGGGTGGCAGCTCTGATTCTGGCTCTGACGGCGGGAGCCGCGATGGCGCAATCGTCGTTCGAGCAGGCGATCCGCATCCAGAACAACGTGCCTCTCTGCCACGAGCATCCCGACTACCGCTGGGAAGGCCGGGTCTCCGGCAACGCCATCGATCCCGGCAACGACCGCTCGGTCCCGGTGTCCTTCCTCGGCTGCTTCCCGACCAAGCAGGAATGCGAACGCTGGCTGGGCCCAGCGTCGGGCTTCGTCACCGGCCGGCTGATCTTCGCCACCTGCAAGCCGCGCTGACGGTCGCGCGCCCGCGGTTGCCCCCGGGGCTGCGACGTGGGATTCTGTGCACGGTCCCGGTCCCCTGCCGCGTCCGTGCCCGTCGGGCACGATCTCGGGCGGCGAACCGGCCCGATCGTGCCTATATGGATCTGTACCCGTCGCGTGTCCCGACTTCGGAAGGCTTTGATGACCCGATCCGCACTCCGCACCCTTGCCGCCGGCCTGTTCGCGGCGGCGACGCTCGCGTCCGCCCCGGCCTCGGCCGAGGTGTCCCTCGGCTTCCTCAAGCACTGGTTCGGTCCGCCGCCGCTGTCGAACCCCGAAATGCGCGCAATGACGCCGAGCTGCGCGGCGCGCCCGACCGCCGCCTGGCAGGGCCGCGTCTCCGGCAACTCCGAGAGCACCTACTACGAGCACGAGCAGGCGGTGTCGCTCGTCGGCTGCTTCCCGACGCTGCGCGAATGCACCCTCTGGCGCCTGCGGATGACCGGCTCCATGCAGGGCCGAATCCTCTACGACGAGTGCCGCGAGCGCTGATCCGGCATCAGCCCGCGGCGCCCGACACATCTGCGTGATTGCCCGCCCGCACACGCCGCTGTGTCTCGCGGGGCGGGCGGCCGTCGACTAGCATTCTCCGCAATCGCGAACGTCCCACCGAGGTCACCCGTCATGATTGCGCTCGCCCGCATCCTGGGCCTTTCCGCCGCCGTGCTTCTCGGCACCGGCGCGGCCGCACCCGTCTTTGCCGCTCCCTCCACCGAATATCTGATTTCCCAGCTCCAGCGCGCGGCCCCCAACTGCCGGCGCAACCCGACGTTCCCGTGGGAAGGCCGCGTCTCCGGCAACCGCGAGGCGGACGGCCGCTCCATCGCGATCTCGTTCGCCGGCTGCTTCCCGACCCAGGCGGAATGCGAGGCCTGGCGCATGCAGGCCCAGGTGTTCGTCACCGGCGTGCAGATCTACAACCAGTGCAAGCCGCGCAACTGACCCCGGTCGGCCGCTGAAACGAAAAACGCTGCCGCCGGAGACCGGCGACAGCGCTTCGTGACGTCGTTGGCACGTACGCGAGGGCCGATCAGGCCGCCTCGTACAGCTCCAGCACGTAGTCCCAGTTGACCAGGCTGTCGAACCAGGCCTCGAGGTACTTCGGCCGGGCATTGCGGTAGTCGATGTAGTAGGAGTGCTCCCACACGTCGCAGCCGAGCAGCGGCGTCGCGCCGTGAACCAGCGGGTTCTCGCCGTTCGGGGTCTTCATCACCTCGAACTTGCCGTCGCGCAGCGCCAGCCAGGCCCAGCCCGAACCGAACTGCGACGTACCGGCGTTGATGAACGCCTCGCGGAACTTGTCGTAGCCGCCGAGATCGGCGTCGACGCGCTCGGCGATCTTGCCCGGCAGCGACTTGCCGCCGCCGTTCGGCTTCATCCACTTCCAGAAGTGGGTGTGGTTGTAGTGCTGGCCGACCTGGTTGAAGAGGCCCGGATTCGAGCCGTAGCTCTCCTTCACGATGTCCTCGAGCGACTTGCCCTCAAGGCCGGTGCCTTCGATCAGCTTGTTGCCGGTGGTGACATAGGCGTTGTGGTGCTTGTCGTGGTGGTACTCGAGCGTCTCCTTGGACATGTACGGCTGGAGCGCTTCGTAGTCGTAAGGAAGGTTGGGAAGTTCGAACGCCATGATGTTCCTCCGTGCGAAACCGGGGTTTGGGCGACACCGAAGCGCACCAGGTCGGTGCCGGCGCCGCCGTCGGGCGAGACCATAAGCGGCTCGCGTTGTCGGGACAACGCCGAAGCGGCCGGTTCGGTTGCAGCGCGGACCGTTCCCGCCCCCTGATGCGCACCGGTTGCGCCGAATGCTCGCGTCGACCGTCCGGCGTCCTCCGCGCTCAGGCGTGCGCCCAGTCCCAGTAGAGTTCTCGGGCGCGCTTGGCGACCGGCCCCGCCTGCAGCTCGCGGTTCTCGATGCGGGTCACCGGCCCCACCTTGGCGTAGTTGCCGGTGGTGAAGATCTCGTCGGCGTCCATGAAGTCGGCGACCGTCAGCGATGTCGCGTGCACGTCGTATCCATCGCGGCCGAGCAGGTCCATCACCCGGCTGCGGGTGACCCCGGCCAGGAACGAGCCGTTGGCCGCGGGCGTGGCGACCTTGCCGTCCTTCACCAGGAAGACGTTGGAGGTGGCGAGCTCCGCAACGTTGCCCAGCATGTCGAGCACCAGCGCGTTGTCGAAGCCGCGATCGCGCGCCTCCGTCAGGGCGCGGGCGTTGTTGGGATAGAGGCAGCCGGCCTTGGCGTTGGTGGGCATCGTCTCCAGCGACGGCCGACGGAAGCGCGACACCGTCACCGAGGTCCCCGACGGCCCGGGCATCGGCGTCTCGTAGAGGCATAGGCAGAACCGCGTCGTCTCCGGATCGGCGGCGACCGCCATGTAGCCGCCGTCCTCCGCCCAGTACATCGGCCGGATGTAGAGCGCCGTCTCCTTGTCGAACTTGCCGACGCCTTCGTGGGTCAGCTCCATGATCGCGCCGGCCGACATGGTCGGCTTCAGGCCCAGCGCCTCGGCCGACCGGTTCACCCGCGCGCAGTGCTGGTCGAGATCCGGCATCACGCCCTCGAACGACCGCGCGCCGTCGAACACGCTCGAACCCAGCCAGGCGGCATGGGTGCGCGGCCCGATGATCGGCGGGTTGCCCGCGATCCATTCGCCGTCGAGCCAGCTCCACGTCTGCGACCATTCGGTCATCGCACCGTTCCTTCATCCTGCAATGTGTGGGCGGGATCGAACGCCGATCCCGGCATGCCGTCAACCATGCCGCCCCCGACGGGAAAAACGTCCTCAAAGTCGGCGGGGCGGACGGCGAATGAGGGAGGATCTTGCCCTCCGGCACATTGATCCGGCGCATTCCCGCGCCGATAAGCGGCAACCGAGCGCCCCGGAACGGCCCCTCGGTCAGACCTCCGCCCCGCGACCGATGGCCCCGGTCCGCGCCGGACCGCCCGCCCGGTCTTGCGGCCGCCGCCGCGTGCGTGCAGAACGGACGCTCAACCCTTGGGAGCCCGCGCGATGGCCCACGCCGTTTATGTCTTCGACGCCTACGGCACGCTGTTCGACGTCCACGCCGCCGTCCGCCGCCATTCGGCCGGGGTCGGCGCCGACGCGCAGCTGCTGTCCGACATCTGGCGCCAGAAGCAGCTCGAGTATTCGTGGGTGCGGGCCCTGATGGGCCGCTACGAGGATTTCTGGGTGCTCACCGAGCAGGCCCTCGACTTCGCGATCCGCAAGGTCACCGCCGTCGATCCGGCCCTGCGCGACCGGCTGCTGGAGGCCTATCGCAGCCTCGACTGCTATCCCGAGATCCCGAAGGTCCTCACAGCGCTCCGCGACAAGGGCGCGCGGCTCGCCATCCTGTCGAACGGCTCGCCGGCGATGCTGGAGAGCGCCGCCAAATCGGCCGGGATCGCCGACCTGTTCGAGGAGATCGTCTCGGTCGACGAGATCCGCACCTACAAGACCGCCGAGGCCGTCTACGAGCTGGTGGCCGACCGCTTCCGGGTGTTTCCCGAGGCTGTCTCCTTCCAGTCGTCGAACCGCTGGGACATCGCGGGCGCGACGGCCTACGGCTTCCGCACTGTCTGGATCAACCGGTCCGGCCAGCCGGACGAGTACCACGACCTGCCGCCGGCGGCCGTGCTGCCGTCGATTGAGGGGCTGGTCAACCTGGACTAGCCGTTTCCCGCATTCCGTCCGGCGCTATCCGGCCAGCCGCGCCAGGCACGCCTCTGCCTCCGCCGCCAGTCGCGTGGTGACGGCGGCGGCCGGCTCGGCGCGGGCCAGCGTCATCGCCTGCCCCGACCACAGCGACGAGAAGTCCGGCGACCCCGCCTGCTCGGCCTTCGCCTTCAGCGGCGCCAGCGCGCCGCCGGCCGTCGGGAACGGCGGCGCCTCGGGCGCGAGCGGGCCGACCTCGCGCATAACCCGGTTGACCAGGCCGCGCGCGGGCTTGCCCGAAAACACGTTGGTGAGCGCCGTCTCGTCGGCGCTGCCGCGCGACAGCGCCGCCCGGTGCAGGTCCGAAATCGTCGCCTCCGGCGTGAGGAGATAGGCTGTGCCCACCTGCACGGCCGCGGCCCCCAGCGCGAAGGCCGCCGCGATGCCCCGTCCGTCGGCGATGCCGCCCGCCGCGATCACCGGCACCGACACGGCATCGACCACCTGCGGCACCAGCGCGAAGGTGCCGACCTGGGAGGCGACCGCCCGGGTCAGGAACATGCCGCGGTGGCCGCCCGCCTCGGCGCCCTGCGCGATGATCGCGTCGACGCCGTGGTCCTCCAGCCAGTGCGCCTCGGCCACCGTCGTCGCCGAGGACAGCACCACCGCGCCGGTCGCCCGGACGCGTTCGAGAAGGTCTTCCGACGGCAGCCCGAAGTGGAAGCTCACCACCGGCGGCCCCAGTTCGTCGACCAGATCGGCCATCGCCGCGTCGAACGGCGCGCGGTTGGGGGCGGACACCTCCATGCGCGGGTCGAGACCCAGCTCGACGTAATAGTCGCCGAGCCGCGCCTTCCAGGCGGCCAGCGCGTGCGCGTCGGGATCGCTCGGGACGTGGCAGAAGAAATTGAGATTGAAGGGCTTGTCCGTCGCGGCCCGGATGGTGGCGACTTCGGCGCGGATCGCCTCGGCCGACAGCATCGCGCAGGGCTGGCTGCCGAGCCCGCCCACGGCGGAGACGGCCGCCGCCAGGGCCGCGTCCTGGGCGCCCGCCATGGGCGCCTGGATGATCGGCAGATCGATCTCGAGAAGGTCGGTTACACGGCGGTCCGGCCACATGTCGGCTACTCCCGTCCTTGCCCGTGCGTCGCACCCGCGCCGGACGTTACGCCCGTTCGCCCCACCCGTACAGGAATGGAAGATGGTCCCGCGCCCGTCCGGGGCAAGCGCACCGACGGGCGACGGGTCCCTTTTGCGCCGGCCCGTGGGCGCCGACGCAGCGTTCCTTCAGCGGACCGGCTTGCCGGCCGGCGGGTCCATCGGCAGCGAGCGCGCCGCCAGGGCGACCGAGATCAGCGCCATGCCGTGGAAGATCAGGTCGATCGCCACGAACAGCCCGATGACCCAGGCGCCGGAGATCGGCCAGTTGGCGAATACCATGCCGCCCAGCAGGATCGACACGGCACCGGCCAGGCCGAGCCAGACGGCCGCGCCGCCCTTCACCTGGAAGGCCATCACCAGCCGCATCACGCCGATGGCGACCAGCGACGCGGCGATGAACAGCGTCAGCCAGACGGCCGAGGCGATCGGCAGGGCCACCATGACGATGCCGGCGGCCAGGTACACGAGGCCGATCAGCACGTGCCAGAGCGTCGACTTCCAGCCCTTGTGGCGGAACGCGCCGATCAGCTGGGCGATGCCGCCGATGCCGGCGAGCACGCCGAACCAGATCACCGCGAAGACCGTCAGCCAGTAGGTCATGCCGAGGCCGACCATGCCGAGGACCACCATCAGGATGCCGAGTGCCAGCAGCCATCCCCAGTTGCGATGCAGATCTCCGAAGACCGACCGTGCGGTCTTTTCTACGTCCAGGCTCGCCATGTCCCCATCCCTTCACTCATGTCCGACGCGCCGTGGCGCGTTCTTCTTCAGCCGAATCACGCGACGCTACAACATTCCGAGCATGCGGGCCCATGATCGCATGCCTTTGTGAAAGCTGGACATCTCATACTTCTCGTTGGGCGAGTGGATGCGGTCGTCGTCGAGGCCGAAGCCGACCAGCAGCGTGTCCATCCCGAGCTTGCTCTTGAAGGCGCCGACGATCGGGATCGATCCGCCCATGCCGATCATCAGCGGATCGACGTTCCACTCGGCCGACAGCGCCGCCTTGCCCGTCTGCAGGATCGCGCTGTCGAGAGGGATCTTCAAGGCCGGGCTCGCGCCGTGGCTCTTGAAGGTGACCGTGCAGTCGTCGGGAATGCGCGCGCGCACGAAGGCGTGCAGCGCCTCCACGAGGGTGTCCGGATCCTGCTCGCCGACCAGGCGGAACGACACCTTGGCGGAGGACTGGGACGGGATCACCGTCTTGAAGCCCGCGCCGGTGTAGCCGCCGATCATGCCGTTCACCTCGACCGTCGGCCGCGCCCAGATCTGCTCCAGCACGCTGCGGCCGGTCTCGCCGGCCGGCGTCTTCAGCCCGACCTGGCCGAGGAACTCCTCCTCGGAGAAGTCGAGCCCTTCCCACTGGGCGCGCACGTCGGCCGGCGTCTCGGAGACGCCGTCGTAGAAGCCCGGGATGGTGACGCGCCCGTCGGCGTCGTGGAGGTCGGCCAGGATCTTGGCCACCACATGGTTGGGGTTGCGCGCCGCGCCGCCGAACAGGCCCGAGTGCAGGTCCTTGTCGGCCGCCGTCACCGTGAACTCGTGGGTGACCAGGCCGCGCAGCGACACCGAGATCGCCGGCGTGTCCCGGTCCCACATGCCGGTGTCGCAGACCAGCGCCGCCTCGGCCTTCAGCTCCTCGGCGTTGGCGTTGAGGAACGGCGCGAGGCTCGGACTGCCGGATTCCTCCTCGCCCTCGAACAGGATCGTCACCGGTACCGGCAGGCCCCCGGTCTCGGCGATCCAGGCGCGCGCCGCCTCGACGAAGGTCATCAGCTGGCCCTTGTCGTCGGCCGCGCCGCGCGCGACGATCATCTTCGAGCCGTCCGGCCGGGTGGCGATGCGGGGCTCGAACGGGTCGGATTCCCACAGCTCCAGCGGGTCGACCGGCTGCACGTCGTAATGGCCGTAGAACAGCACCCGCCCGTCCGGCGACCGCGATCCGGCCGGATAGTGGGCGACCACCATCGGCTGCCCGTCGGTCGGCCGCACGCTGGCGTCGAAGCCGATCTCCGACAGCGCATCGGCCAGCCACTGCGCCGCCTCGCGGCAGGAGCCGGCATAGGCCGGGTCGGTGGAAATGGACGGGATCCGGAGAAGGGAAAACAGTCGCTCGAGGCTCTGGTCGAGATCCCGGTCGATCCGGGAGAGAACCGCGTCGATGCTCATGGTCGCCTCGCTGCACCTTCGATGTCAGGAGCGGGTCCACGAACGCCGGCTTCGTCTGCCCGCATCGTCGGCCCCGCTTGCCTTTCACCTATGGCGCAGGATGACGGGTCGCCGCAACAGCGGAACGGCGCGCGCTGGGAGCTTCGCCGCAACGGTCCTCCCGTTTGCGACGGACACATGATGTAAAGGCTTACGGAGCCCAGACCGCCCGGATCAGAGGCCCGGGCCGTCGCGGATGGCGACGGTCAGTTGGCGGCGTCCCGCACCCGCTCAGTGGTGCGTTCGATCGCATCGCCGGCCTGCTCCACGACCCGCCCGGCATCGACGCCGGCGGTGCCGAGCTGCCGGTCGACCACCGCGCCCGCCTGCTGGAATCCCCCGTTCTGGACCGCGAGCACCATCAGGACGATGCCCAGCATCGCCGAGAGCGCGACGAAGACGATCAGAATTCCACGCATGTACATCCAATCTCGTGATTCATCCCTGAATCACAACACGGGCCGGCCGCACTCGTTCCACCTCGAGGGCCACGCGGGATGTCATCTGCGCAGCAGGCTGCCGAGAACCCCTCGCACGACGGCCTTCGAGACCGTCGATCCCGACCGCCCGCCGATCTGGCGGCCGATCTCGCCCGCCACCTGATTGGACAGGCTCCTGGCGACGCTGCGGGCGACCCGCTGCGACGACGACAGCCGCCGGCTGCGCCCGCTGCCGATACCGAAAATCGATCCGAAGAAGCCGCCGAGGCCGCCGGTCTCCTTTGCCGCGCCGGGCGTATCCTTGGAGATCGGCTGGTCGGGTTCCGGTGCCACCGTCCCCTCCTCGGCGGTCTGCACCGTCTCCTCGGCCTTGCGCATCAGGATCTCGTAGGCCGACTCCCGGTCGACCGGCGTGTCGTAGGTCTTCCCCAGCGGGCTGGCGGCGAGCTTCGCCTTGCGCTCTTCCGGGGTGATCGGCCCGAGCCGTCCCTCCGGCGGACGGATCAGCGTGCGCTGGACCATGGACGGCACGCCCTCCAGGTCGAGGGTCGAGACCAGCGCCTCGCCGACGCCGAGCTCGGTGATCGCCTGGGCCGTGTCGAGGTCCGGGTTGGGACGGAACGTGTCGGCCGCGGCCTTCACCGCCTTCTGGTCCTTCGGCGTGAAGGCGCGCAGCGCGTGCTGCACCCGGTTGCCGAGCTGCCCGAGCACCGCGTCGGGCACGTCGAGCGGGTTCTGGGTGACGAAATAGACGCCGACGCCCTTCGAGCGGATCAGCCGCACCACCTGCTCGACCTTGTCGACCAGCGCCTTCGGCGCCTCGTCGAACAGCAGGTGCGCCTCGTCGAAGAAGAACACGAGCTTCGGCTTGTCCGGGTCGCCCACCTCCGGAAGTTCCTCGAACAGCTCCGACAAGAGCCACAGCAGGAACGTCGCGTAGAGGCGCGGGCTGCTCATCAGCCGGTCGGCCGCCAGCACGTTGACGACGCCGTGTCCGCTGGCCGGATCCGTCGTCATCAGGTCGGCGATGGCGAGCGCCGGTTCGCCGAAGAAGCTGTCGCCGCCCTGCTCCTCCAGCACCAGCAGCTGGCGCTGGATGGCGCCCACCGAGGCCTTGGAGACGTTGCCGTAGAGCCGCGACAGCTCGTCGGCCTTCTCGCTCACGTGGGCGATCAGCGCGCGCAGGTCCTTCAGGTCGAGCAGCAGCAGGCCCTGGTCGTCGGCGAGCCGGAAGACGATGTTGAGCACGCCCTCCTGCGCGTCGCTGAGGTCCATCAGCCGCGACAGGAGCAGCGGCCCCATCTCCGACACCGTCGCGCGGATCGGGTGCCCCTGCTCGCCGAACAGGTCCCAGAACGTCGTCGGCGCGCTGGAGAACGCGTATTCGTCGGCGAAGCCGATCTTGCGGGCGCGCTTCTCCAGGAAGTCCTTCGGCACGCCGGTCTCCGCGATGCCGGAGAGGTCGCCCTTCACGTCGGCGCAGAACACCGGCACCCCGGCGCGGGAGAACCCCTCGGCGAGGATCTGCAGCGTCACCGTCTTGCCGGTGCCCGTCGCCCCCGTTACCAGGCCGTGCCGGTTGGCCCGCTTCAGAACCAGGTATTCCGGCTGGCCGCTTGCCCCCAGAAAAATCGCGTCGTCCCGAAGCAGCATGCCGCGTCCCTCCCGTCGTTTCACCGCTTATAGGGCCGCGCCCCTGCCGCCTCAATCGGCGCCGCCCCGATCGCGGCCGACATCGCGCGGGATTCGCCGCGCCGGGCCTTGTTCCCGCCCCGCGTCCTGTGGCTATCTGCGCCGACAGGCAACGCAACGACCCGGAACGGGAGTGACGACATGGACGCTTTGGTGAACCGCATCGTGGAGCGGACCGGGCTGGACCGCGGAACGGCGGAAAAGGCGATCTCGATCATCGTCAACTTCCTGAACCGCGACGGACCGCCGGAGACCAAGGAACTGATCGACAAGATGCCGGGTGCCGAGCACATGATCGAAGAGCGCGGCGAGGCCGGAAAGTCGGGCCTGCTCGGCGGTCTCGGCGGCCTGATGGGCGGCGGCATGGGCGCCATGGCCGCCTTCAACGAGCTGACCGCCGCGGGCCTCGGCATGGGCCAGGTCCAGGTCGTCGTGAAGGAGCTGGTCGCCTATGCCCGCGAGCAGGCCGGCGACGAGGTGGTCGACCGCGTCATCCAGAAGATCCCGGGACTGTCCCAGTTCGTCTGAGCCGGCCCTTCGCCTCGCCGGTTCCCCTCCCCCCTCCGCGCTAGCCGCGACCGCGAAACGGCGGCATCATGTCCCCGTTGGGTTGCACATAAAGCGGAGAGGGAAACGCCACGATGACGAACTATTCGATTGCGAAGATCGAGGGGATCGGACCGGCCTACACCGAAAAGCTGGCGGCCGCGGGCATCAAGACCACCGGCACGCTCCTGCAGCGCGCCAAGGATCCGAAGGGCCGCAAGGCCGTCGCCTCGGCCACCGGGCTCCAGGAGAAGCAGATCCTCAAGTGGGCCAACATGGCCGACCTGATGCGCGTGCGCGGCGTCGGCGAGGAGTATTCCGAGCTCCTCGAGGCGGCCGGCGTCGACACGGTGAAGGAGCTGCGGACCCGCAAGGCCGCCAACCTCGCCGAGAAGATGGCCGAGGTGAACGGCAAGAAGAAGCTGGTGCGCCTGGTGCCCAGCGAGAAGCGCGTCGAGGCGTGGGTCGCCCACGCCAAGTCGCTCACCCCGATGATGACCTATTGAGCTGACCGGCGATGGCCGGACGCGTGCCGCGTCCGGTTGCGCTGGGTCAAGGCGGACGCGGCGTACGGCGTGCGACCTGGGCGTGCGCACCCTTGCGCTTGCGTCGGGCCACGCGACGGCGCCATAACCGGATGGCCCCACCCGCGAAGGACGAGAGAAGCCCCGTGGACGAGAACGCCCTCTTCAGGCTCGACGAGACCGCCGCCACCGAAGCCGCCTGGCGCGCCGCCGTCGACAAGGCCCTGAAGGGCCGCCCGTTCGACAGCCTCGTCGCCACCACCGACGACGGCATCGAGCTGGCGCCGCTCTATCCTCCGTCCACGAGCTCCGTGCCGCTCGGCCGTGCAGGCGCCGGCCGCTGGGCCGCGATCCAGCGCATCGACGTTGCCGATCCCGAGGCCGCCAACGACATCGCCCTGCGCGAGCTTCACGCGGGCGCGGCCGGCCTGACGCTGGTGCTGCCGGCCGCGCCCACGTCCTATGGCGGCGGCGTGCGCATCACCGATCTCGACAGCCTCGACCGCGCGCTGTCGGGCGTCATGCTCGACATGGCGCCGCTCAGGCTGGAGGCGGGCGCCGCCGGCCGGGGCCTCGCGGCGCTGGCCGCTGCCCTCGTCGAGCGGCGCGGCCACGACCCCGCCGCCATGGATCTCCATTTCGGCCTCGACCCGCTCGGCGGCGGCGCCGTCGCCGGCAAGCTCTCCGCCTCGTGGGACGAGGTGGCGAAGCGCACCGGGGACACGGCACGCGCGCTGCACGCCCGCGGCTTCCGCGCGCCCTACTTCCTCGCCGACGGCCGCCCCTTCCACAACGGCGGCGCCAGCGACGCCCAGGAGCTCGCCTCGGCGCTCGGCGCGGCGCTTGCCTATCTGCGCGCCTACGTAGACGGCGGGCTCGCCGTCGCCGACGCGCTGCCGCTGGTCGGCTTCGCGCTGTCGGGCGACCAGTCCCAGTTCGCCACCATCGCCAAGATCCGGGCGCTGCGACGCCTGTGGGCGAAGGTCGCCGCCGAGTGCGGCGTGCCCGATGCCCGCGCCCATACCCACGTGGAGACGGCGTGGCGGATGATGACCCGCTTCGACCCCACAACGAACCTTCTGCGCACCACGGTCGCCGCCTTCGCGGCCGGCGTCGGCGGGGCGGATTCGCTGACGGTCCTGCCGTTCACCCAGGCGATCGGCCTGCCCGACCGCTTTGCCCGGCGGCTGTCGCGCAACACCCATTCGATGCTGATCGAGGAAAGCCACGTCGACCACGTCGTCGATCCCGCCGCCGGCTCCGGCGGCGTGGAGGCGCGCACCGAGGCGCTCGCCGGCAAGGCGTGGGACCTGTTCCGCGCCATCGAGCGCAAGGGCGGGCTGCCGGCCGCGCTCGCCTCCGGCTGGTGGCAGGGCCAGATCGCGGAGAAGCGCGACCGCCGCGCCGCCGCCGTGCGCCGGCGCGCGCTGCCGATCGTCGGCACCTCGGAGTTTCCGCTGCTGCCCGACCGCGCGGTGGACGTGCAGCCGGCACCCGACGCGCCGGTCGCCCCGGCGCCCGGCAAGCCGCTCGACCTGCCGGCCGAAGGCGGCGGCAAGGCCTTCGTGGCGCTGGTGGCCGCCGCCGGCGCAGGCGCCAGCCTCGCCGACATCGGCGCCGGCACGAGAGCCGCGCCTGCTTCCATCACCACCACCGCGCCGCTGCCCGCGACCAGGCTCGCCGAACCGTTCGAGGCGCTGCGCGACGCCGCCGAGACCGTCGAGGATCCCATCGACCGCACCGTTATGATCGCCGGCCTCGGTCCGCTCGCCGAGAACGCCACCCGCGCCGGCTGGGCGAAGGCGGCCCTGGAGGCGGGCGGCCTGATGACCTCGGCCGCCGCCACCCACGACACGCCGGAGGAGGTGGCCGAGGCCGCCGCCAGCGCCGGCGTCCGCTGCGTCTGCCTGGCCGGGTCCGACGCGCGCTACGCCGAGATGGCCATCGCCACCGTCGGCGCCCTAAAGCAGGCCGGCATCGCCACCGTCTATCTCGCCGGCAAGCCGGGCACGGCGGAGGCCGACTACCACGAGGCCGGCATCGACGGGTTCCTGTACGCCGGCATCGACCTGGTCGAGGCGCTGTCGGCGCTGCACGCCCGGCTCGGGATCGGCGACTGAGAAAGCATTTGAAATCAAGACTTGGGTCCCGTCCAAAGCACCACTCAGAGGAGCTTGGCAGATGAAGATACTTGCCTCTGAGATCTTTGCTGCCGTTCGCTTCGGGAAGCTTGATGAGCCGTTCAATGCAGCAATGGTGAAGCGAGCTTGCCCGGGCTGGGCGGACAGGACCTACGGTGTCTTCTTACCGAAGCATGCAGTTGGAAACGGAAAAAACTCAGAGCTCTTTGTCCGAGTCGCTCGTGGTCTCTATCGGTTGAACGCCCTTAGCTAGGCTCAATCCGCGGTCATAGAATTGCGGGAATGGTCTCAGTTTGCGAGAATTTGATGAGAGTGAGCTGTTGGCTTGCTCTTGTTCCAAAGAGGATCACGCCCATGACGGCGGTGCCCAATTTCTCTGAGATTGCCTGGAAGACGCCCACCGTCTCCGCCCAGATGGACGCCGGCGACGCCTGGGTGACGCCCGAGGACATTTCCGTGAAGTCCGTCTACGGCCCCGACGACCGCGCCGGGCTGGGCTTCGCCGACAGCTATCCGGGCCTGCCGCCCTTCGTGCGCGGCCCCTACCCGACCATGTACGTCCAGCAGCCCTGGACGATCCGCCAGTACGCCGGCTTCTCGACGGCGGAGGAATCCAACGCCTTCTACCGGCGCAACCTCGCCGCCGGCCAGAAGGGCCTGTCGGTGGCCTTCGACCTGCCGACCCACCGCGGCTACGATTCCGACCACCCGCGGGTGGCCGGCGACGTGGGCATGGCGGGCGTCGCCATCGATTCCATCCTCGACATGCGCACCCTGTTCCAGGGCATCCCGCTCGACCGGATGAGCGTGTCGATGACCATGAACGGCGCCGTCCTGCCGGTGCTGGCGCTGTTCATCGTGGCGGCCGAGGAACAGGGCGTGCCGCAGGAGAAGCTCGCCGGGACCATCCAGAACGACATCCTGAAGGAGTTCATGGTCCGCAACACCTTCATCTACCCGCCGAAGCCGTCGATGCGGATCATCTCCGACATCTTCGCCTACACCTCGGCCAACATGCCGAAGTTCAACTCGATCTCGATTTCCGGCTACCACATGCAGGAAGCGGGCGCGACGGCGGACCTGGAGCTCGCCTACACGCTGGCCGACGGCATCGAATACGCCCGCGCCGGGGTCGCCGCCGGCATGTCCATCGACGCCTTCGCGCCGCGCCTCTCCTTCTTCTGGGCGATCGGCATGAACGTCTTCATGGAGATCGCCAAGCTGCGCGCCGGCCGCCTGCTCTGGGCCAAGCTGATGCGCGACAACTTCGCGCCCCAGTCGGAAAAGTCGCTGTCGCTCAGGACCCACTGCCAGACCTCCGGCTGGTCGCTGACGGCGCAGGATCCCTTCAACAACGTGGTCCGCACCTGCCTGGAGGCGATGGCCGCCACCCAGGGCCACACCCAGTCGCTGCACACCAACGCACTCGACGAGGCGCTGGCGCTGCCGACCGACTTCTCCGCCCGCATCGCCCGCAACACCCAGATCCTGCTCGCCCAGGAGTCCGGCACCACCACCCCGATCGACCCGTGGGGCGGCTCCTACTACGTCGAGCGGCTGACCGCCGATCTCGCGGCCCGCGCCCTCACCCACATCGAGGAGGTCGAGGGGCTGGGCGGCATGGCCAAGGCCATCGAGGCCGGCATCCCCAAGCTGCGCATCGAGGAGGCCGCCGCGAAGACCCAGGCGCGCATCGATTCCGGCGCGCAGACGGTCGTCGGCGTCAACAAGTACAAGCCCGAGGACGAGGCCGAGATCGACGTCCTCAAGGTCGACAACGCCGCCGTGCGCAAGAGCCAGGTGGAGAAGCTCGCGCGGCTGCGCGGCGAGCGCGACGAGGCCGCCACCAAGGCCGCGCTCGAGCGCCTGACCGCCGGGGCAGCCGGGGGCGAGAACCTGCTGGCGCTCTCCATCGAGGCGGCCCGCGCCAAGGCCACCGTCGGCGAGATCTCCGACGCCATGGAGGCCGTGTTCGGCCGCCACAAGGCCGAGATCCGGACCATTTCGGGCGTCTACAAGCGGGAGAGCGGATCGATGGGCGAGAAGATCCGGAAGGTTCAGGAGCTGGTCGAGGCGTTCGAGGAGAACGACGGCCGGCGGCCGCGCATCCTGGTCGCCAAGATGGGCCAGGACGGCCACGACCGGGGCCAGAAGGTGATCGCCTCGGCCTTCGCCGACCTCGGCTTCGACGTCGACATCGGTCCGCTGTTCGCAACGCCCGAGGAATGCGCCCGGCAGGCGGTGGAGAACGACGTGCACATCGTCGGCGTCTCGTCGCTCGCCGCCGGCCACCTGTCGCTGGTGCCCTCGCTGAAAGCCGCACTTGCCGACGAGGGGCGCGAGGACATCCTCATCGTCGTCGGCGGGGTCATCCCGCCCCAGGACTACGCGGCCCTCTACCGCGACGGCGCCACCGCGATCTTCCCGCCCGGCACCGTGATCGCCGATGCCGCGGTGGACCTCATCGCCAAGCTCAACGAAAAGCTCGGCTACGCGCCCCGCCAGGCGGCCGAGTGAGCCCGCCGGTGACCGCCCCGGACGCCGATGAGGGCGGCCGGCCGCTGGCCGAGCTTTCGGCCGAGGACCAGTCCCTCTGCCGCGCCGCCTACGCGGCCACCGCCAACGCCCACGCCCCCTATTCCCGCTTCGCGGTTGGCGCCGCCGTGCGCGCCGCGTCCGGCGCCGTCTACCAGGGGTCGAACCTCGAGAACGCCTCCTACGGGCTGGCGATCTGCGCCGAAGCGGCCGCGCTGGTGGCCGCCAACAACGCCGGCGACCGCGTCGTCACCGCCATCGCCGTCACCGGCCACCTGAAGAGCGCGGGGAGCACCGCCTCGGCCATCGTCACCCCGTGCGGCCGGTGCCGGCAGATGATCGCCGAGTTCGCCGGCCTCGCCAACGCCGACATTCCGGTGCTGTGCTGCGCCGGCGACCTGTCGCGGGTGCTCGCCACCTCCATCGACGCCCTGCTGCCGCACGCCTTCGGGCGGGCGTCGCTGCCCGGCTGAGCGTCACACAAATCAAGACAAGAGGTCATTTGCCCAACACCACCGAAGGGTGCAGGATATTAGCCTTCGGATAGGAGAAAGCGATGCGCCGCACCATAGTCGTCACCATAGTTTCACTCATCGCCATCACGAATGCTTTTGCGCAGTCCTCACCTTATCTGCGCTCTCAAGATGGTCGATACCTTGGTAACTTAAATAACAATCGCTACGATCCAAACTCTGTCGCCAACCCATATGGTCGTTACGGAAGTCCCTATAGCCCAGACTCAATTAATAACCCCTACGGTCGTTACGGAAGTCCGTACTCGAATGAGTCAGCGAACAACCCGTATGCTACGCAGTCTCCGAGGATCTATTCACCCTGCTATGGTATAAATTGCAACCAGTGACTTTAGATTTATCTTTTACAAAAGCATGCGGCTAGGATTTCCAAACTTAGTATTTTTGTAGTGTATCTCTGAGATTTTGCAGAATAAGCGCTCTGCTAACGTCCGTCTCGCGCCGGGAAAGCGAGCATGCGTTGTGATCCCCACGGCGTGGCTTACGCGGCTCCGCCGACTTGTCGCGAGTGCGCGCAAACATGATCGACGCCCTGCTTCCGGATAGGCAAGCCTGGCGACAGGCTCGAGCCGTTTCCTTGCCGCATCCGCTGATGCCTGGCCGGGGAAAACCAAATGCGCGCCTTCACACCGAGCTGCCGCTCCGCTCGCCTCGCTCTCATGGCCGTGGGGCTGGTCGGTCTGATCGGCGCGCCAACGGCATCGGCCGGTTCTCTGGCGGGTCATGCGGGAGCCGCGGCGATGGCGGATGCGCCGCACGCCCGTACCATCCAGCGCGTGGACGATCGGGGCTGGAGCCGGTCGCCGTCCCGCGCCGGGCCGGACGGTGGCTACGGCGCGCCTTCGGGCGGACAGCAGCCTTTCAACGCTCCGCCAGCGAACTGGCAGGCCGACCGCTACAGCCCGTCGATGTACGACAAGCGGGACGCGGCGGACTGGGGCGCGGCCGCCGCGGCCGGCGCGGTCGGGCTGGACGCGATCGGCGATTGGGCCTGGCGGAATTCCGGACCGCCGCCCGGCTACGGCGTTCCCTATGGGACGGCGCCGGCCTCCACCCAGCCGGATCCGGACGAGATCGGCCCGCGCGAGGCCCGTCCCGATCCGGGCTCCGATTCGATCGGGCCGCCCTCCCCGACCCGGACCCGGGCGAGCGGCTGCTACACGCTCGGCGTCAATCTCGTCTGCCCGAACGACTGATGCCCCGACCTCTCCCGACAGGGAAGAACCCGACACGCCCCCGTCGGAATGATCGCCCCTGACACCGCGGCCCTTGCTCCGGCGGCCCCGTTTCGCCAGACTTGGCCCGTTCGGTGCCCGCCTCGCGCGGGAGAATCGGAAATGCGGTGCAAATCCGTAGCGTGCCCGACGCTGTAACGGGGACCTGTCCGGCAGACTGCCACTGGCCAACCAATCGACGAGCAATTCCCTTTCGTTCAGATCGCTTGATCCGAACGGGAACTGCTCTGGGCCGGGAAGGCGCCGGACGGGGATGAACCGGAGCCAGAAGACCGGCCGAACGCGATGGCCCTTCCGCCTGGATCGCGGCGGGGCGTTGCCGTCGCGAGGCCGACCCATGCCGCATTCCGCCGTCCCCGACCCGTCCGCCGACCTTCTCGTGCCCGCCGGCGCGTTCGATCCGGCCGAGCGTGCCGCCGTCTACCGGGCGATCCGCAGCCGGCGCGACGTGCGCGACGAGTTCCGCGCCGATCCCGTGCCCGACGACGTGCTCCGGCGGATCCTGGAGGCCGCCCACGCGGCGCCGTCCGTCGGGCTGTCGCAGCCGTGGACCTTCCTGCTCGTCCGCGACCCGGAAGTGCGGGCCGAGATCCACGCCGCGTTCCTCGCCGCCAACGCCGAGGCCGCCGCCATGTTCGTGGGGGAGCGGGCGGAGCGCTACCGGGCGCTGAAGCTCGAAGGCATCCGCAAGGCGCCCCTCAACATCTGCGTCACCTGCGACCGCCGCCGCGGCGGGCCGGTGGTGCTTGGCCGCACCCACCAGACCGACACCGACCTCTACTCGACCGTCTGCGCGGTGCAGAATCTGTGGCTCGCCGCCCGCGCCGAAGGGGTCGGCGTCGGCTGGGTGTCGATCTTCCGCGAGGCCGACGTGCGCGCCATCCTCGGCATCCCGTCCGAGGTCGCGATCGTCGCCTATCTCTGCGTCGGCTTCGTCGACCGGCTGTTCGACCGTCCGGAGCTGGAGGCGCGGCGCTGGGCATCGCGCCTGCCGCTCGACGCCGTCGTCCGCCACGACCGCTGGAGCGCGTGACGGCCGGCGATCACGGGGCCGTGCGCCGCGCCGCCGACGGGGGAATGCTCAAACACGTGAAAGAATGCTATTTCCGGCGGACAGAAAAACACATCGCCAACGGAGGGTTCCCATGCCGCGCTTCATCGTTGCAGTCGTCCTTGCCGCGTTCCTCGCCGCGTCTCCCCTCATGGGCCGCGACGCATCGGCGCAATCCGACACCGCCATGGTCCAGTCGACGATCTACTTCGGCATGGAAAGTCCCGACGGCGGCGTCAGCGAGCAGGAGTGGTCGACATTCCTCGCCGACGAGGTCACCCCGCGCTTTCCCGACGGGCTGACGGTCCTGTCCGCCTACGGCCAGGG
The DNA here is from genome assembly GCF_053629675.1 of Amorphus suaedae. Lineage (NCBI taxonomy): Bacteria > Pseudomonadati > Pseudomonadota > Alphaproteobacteria > Hyphomicrobiales > Amorphaceae > Amorphus > Amorphus suaedae. The sequence goes on from NZ_JBRJIT010000001.1 coordinate 1,808,289, forward strand.
GACCTCCACCAAAGCCTCGGGCGTCCTCACCGAAACGACGAAGATGCTCGTCATCGTCCATCCCGACACGGCCGAGGCGACCGGCAAACTCGGCGAACTGAAGTCGATCTACAAGGAACGCTTCCACCAGACAGGCGTCTTCCATACGCGCCAGCCCGTCGAGGTCGTCGCGGATTGACCGTTCGTTCACTCTGTTGGCGCCCTATGGGCCCCGCCGGCCGGACCCGACGTCCGGCCGCTCCGTTTTCTCACCCTGTAACCAGGAAAGACACCATGCGTTTCGCGTTGATTGCCGCGCTCGCCCTGTCGCTGGCCGGCTGCGTTTCCAGCGGCGACGAGGCCACCTACCCGACCGAGACCTACCTCAGCATCACCAGCAGCGGCGCCGGCCCGGTCAACGGCTCGACCCGCTATTCGGAGTCCGCGCTGAAGGAAGCGCTTCCGTGGGGCGAGGTCCGCACCGTCCAGACGGCCCAGGAGAACAGCACCTCGTGGACGCTCGCGGTGTTCCGCGACGGCATCCAGGTGATCCAGGTCTTCAAGGGATCGAACGGCATGGTCGGCGAGGTCCACGGCGTCACCCAGCACTTGACCGGTCCGCGCGGCGAACGCATCGGCATGTCGATGGCCCAGGCCGGCGTCAGCCGCTCCTCCTGCCGCGTCGGCCGCAACCTGTGGCGCGGCATGGCGGTATGCCCGTCGCGCGGCGCCAGCGACGTGACGCTGGTGTTCGCGATCCCCGGCTACCGCGGACCGTTCGACGAACTGCCGAGCGCCAGCGACCTCAAGGATGCCGAGCTTCAGCGCATCATCTGGAAGTCCTGACCGGCCGTCCCTCCCGGGTGTCGCGGCCGCGGCGAATCTGGGGCAAAGTTCGAGCCCCATGACGAGCGATCGCGACACCCCCTCCCCGACTGGACCCGATCCGGAGCTCGACCGTCTCCTGGACGGCATCCGCTCCGGCAAGCGGGCGGCGCTCGCCCGCGCCATCACGACGGTGGAATCGAAGAAGATCGACCACCGCAGGCGCGCCCGCGGCCTCCTGCAGGCGCTGCTGCCCGACACCGGCGGCGGCGTCCGCCTCGGCATCACAGGGGTGCCCGGCGTCGGAAAGTCCACCACCATCGACGCGCTGGGCACCATGCTGACCAAGGCCGGCCACCGCGTCGCGGTGCTGGCGGTCGACCCCTCCTCCACCCGCACCGGCGGCTCGATCCTCGGCGACAAGACGCGGATGGAGCGCCTCGCCGTCGATCCGAACGCCTTCATCCGACCCTCCCCCTCGGCCGGCACGCTCGGCGGCGTCGCCGCGCGCACCCGCGAGACGATGCTCTTGTGCGAGGCGGCCGGCTACGACGTGGTGCTGGTGGAAACCGTCGGCATCGGCCAGTCGGAGACGGCGGTGGCGGAAATGGTCGACACCTTCCTCGTCCTCGGCCTGCCCGGCGCCGGCGACGAGCTGCAGGGCATCAAGAAGGGCGTCATCGAGATCGCCGACGTCATCGCCGTCAACAAGGCGGACGGCGACAACGCGCCCCGGGCCATGCAGGCGGCGGCGGAATACCGCAGCGCGCTGCAGATCCTGACCGCCTCCGACGCCGCCTGGCGGCCGCCGGTCATCACCGTCTCCGGCCTCACCGGCGACGGCCTGGAGCGGTTGTGGCAGGAGGTGCTGAACCACCGCGCCAGCGGCGAGAAGACCGGCAGCTTCGACGCCAAGCGCCAGCGCCAGCAGGTCGCCTGGATGTGGACGATGATCCGCGAACAGATGATGGCCGCCATCCACATGCGCCCGGACGTCCGCTCTCGGGTGCGCGAGCTGGAGAGCTCGGTGGGCGACGGCGAGGTCGCCGCAACCGTGGCGGCCGACGAGATCGCCCGGATGATGGGCTTGGGCGAGATCTAGCTCCGCCAATGCCCCGTCGGAGCGCGGCGCCCGCCCCGGCCGCTCAGCCGAGCTTGTCGTCGGCGGCCTTCTGCGCCAGCCCCGCGACGATGTCCTTGAGGGCGGCCATCAGCATCGGCTTGCGGTCGCCGATGATGTCGTCGAGCCGGCGCATGTGGGTGTGGGCCTTGTCGGCGATGCGCTCGTAGACCACCAGGCCTTCCGGCGTCACCCGGCTGGCGTAGGAGCGGCGGTCGTCCTCCAGGCGGGTGCGCTCGATCAGGCCCTTGTCCTCGAGCTGCCGCAGACCGGCCGTCACGCTCGACTTGTCCCGGCCGCTGGCGCGCGCCAGCACCGTCTGGGTGATGCCGGGATTCTCGTGGATCAGCGACAGCAGCGCGAAGTTGCCCGGCTTCAGCGAATCGGGACCGAGCACCTGGGAGAAATCCTGGAACGCGCTCTCGTAGGCCAGGCGCAGGTAGAAGCCGACGAACTCCTCCAGGAGCCCCAGCTCGACCTCGGGCGGGCTGGCGGTCTCGCGGCTGCTTTCGACGATGCTCACGACTTCATCCATTCCATGCTGGCCAATTCGTGCTGGCGCGGGCGCCGGCACTTCGATGCAACGGCCTCAGCCGAGGCGCAAGCAGTCCGTGAAGTCGGCGCGGTTCGCGATGTCGGCGAGGCCGATCTGGGCCATGGCGTTGACCAGCTCGGCCCGGAGAAGATCGAACACCCGTTCGGCGCCCGCCTGGCCATAGGCCCCGACGGCGTAGACGAACGGCCGCCCCATCAGCACGAAGTCCGCCCCCGCCAGCAGCCCCTTGAGGATATCCTCGCCGCTGCGGATGCCGCCGTCGAGCAGGACCGGAACGTCCGGGCCGAGCGCCGCGCGGACCGCGCCCAGCGCGTCGAGGGTCGCCGGCGCGGAGGCGAGCTGCCGGCCGCCGTGGTTGGAAACCGCCACTCCGTCGGCGCCGCGGCGGACCGCCTCGACGGCGTCGGCCGGCGACAGCACCCCCTTCAGGACCAGCCGGCCCTTCCAGGTCGCCCGGATCTCGTCAAACAGCCCCCAGTCGAGGCGTCCGGAGCTCTGCGAGGCCATGAACTCGGCCAGCGAGCTCGCCGAACTCCTCTCGGTATAGGTCTCCAGGTTGCGGAAGCGCGGCGAGCCAGAGCGGGCGATCGCCAGCGACCACGCCGGGTGCGTGGCCACGTCGAAGGCCATCCGCGCGCTCGGCCGCAAGGGCAGCATGAAGCGGTTGCGGATGTCGCGCAGCCGCTTGCCCGGCTTCGGCACGTCGGCGGTCACCAGCAGGGTGTCGTAGCCGGCCGCCTCCGCCCTGCGCAGCAGGTCGTCGACGATCCACTGCTCCTTGCCCACGTAGAGCTGGAACCACGACGAGGTCGGCGCCGCCTGCCGCAGCGCCTCAAGCGTGTCGGTGGCGGGGGTCGAGGCGGTGTAGGGCGCGCCGGCGCGCTCGGCGCCGGCGGCGAGCCAGCCGTCGATCCCCGGCCAGGCGATGCCGGCCATGCCGATCGGGGCGACGCCGAACGGCACCCGCCACGTCCGGCCGAAGAACGGCGTGGCGGTCGCCAGATCGCCGTCGACGTTGCGCAGCACGCGCGGCGTCAGCGTCGCGCGCCCATAGGCCTCGACGTTGCGGCGGAGGCTCGCCTCGTTGCCCGCGCCGCCGTCGATGAAGTCGAAGGCGAACCGCGGCAGACGGCGTCGGGCCCTGAGCCGCAGATCGTCGACCGAGCTCCAGCTGCCGGCCATCGCCTCAGCCCTTGCCGGTGCCGCGCGAGGTCGGGCGCTTGGCGTATTCGCGCAGCGCGTCCGCATCGGCGACGAAGCCCAGCCCCGGCGTTTCCGGAAGCGTCAGCATCGAGCCGTTGCGCTCCGGCAGGTCGGAGTACAGCTCCTTGCACATCTCCACCGAGATCAGGTGCCACTCGACGAGGCCGCCATGCGCCAGTCCGGCATGCAGGTGCATGTTGTGGAAGGGGAACGCGCCACCGTTGGCGATCTCGACGTTGTGGGCCTGGGCCATGCCGGCGATCTTCAGGCCGGCGGTGAAGCCGCCGCAGATGACGACGTTCGGCTGGATCACGTCGACCGCGCCGCCGACCAGCAGGTCGCGAAAGCGGAACAGCTGGCCCTCGTTCTGGCCCGCCGCCACCGGCATGCCGGTCTGCTCGCGCAGATCCCGCATGCGGACGACGTCGTTGTCGCGCACCGGCTCCTCGAAGAACGAGATGTCGTATTCCGCCATCCGGTCCGCCAGGAAGCGCGCCCAGGTCGGATCGAGGCTGCAGTTGGCGTCCACGTAGAGCTCGCAGGTGTCGCCGATCGCCTCGCGCACGACCCGCACCCGCTCGATGTCCTCCAGCACGTGGGCATGGATGTCGCGGTGGTGGGCGCGCCGCTGCAGCGCATGGTGCCCGACCACCATCTTGAACCGGGTCACCCCGTCGGCCTTCAGGTAGGTCGCCGCCTCGCCGAGCTGGTCGCGGTCGAGCGAGCCGAATCCGAAGGTCACGTAGAGCGGCACCTCGCTGCGCGCGCCGCCGAGCAGGCGCCAGCACGGCTGCCCCGTCGCCTTGCCGAGGATGTCCCAAAGCGCCAGGTCGACGGCGGAAACCACATGGCTCGCATAGCCGGTCTGGCCGCGCGGGGAGAGCATCCAGTAGAGTCGCTCGGCGATCAGCTCGCGATCGAGGGCGTTGAGCCCCTTCAGGTTCGGCGCCACCACCTCGCGCACGGCGGCCGCGACGACTTCCTCGTCGGTGATGGCCGTGTAGCCGTGGCCGACGACGCCGTCGGTGGTGCGGATTTCCACAACGACGCACGACAGGGCGGTTTCCGCCTTCAGCGTCCCAAGCGGCAGCGTCACCGGGATATAGGCCGGATAGGCCGTCACTTCCTCGATCGACAGGTTCACGCGCTTCTCCCTTTTTTTCTCGATTCTGGCTTGCCGCCGATCGCAACTTGGAAAAAATCTAACGCAAGATCGTTGACAACAAGAACGTTGGATACAAAACTAATTTCTGCAGATCAAGCAAGAGGCGCCTCGACGCGCCCATCAGATTCAACGGGAGGACTGAAGCCTATGAGAACCCTCGTAGCCGCCGCTGTTGCCGCCACGCTCGGACTGGGTGTCGCCGCGCATCCGGCACTCGCCGAATATCCCGACAAGCCGATCAAGCTCATCGTGCCGTTCCGCGCCGGCGGTGGCACCGACGGCCTCGCCCGCGCCGTCCAGGCCGCCATCGACAAGCACGACCTGCTGCCGGTGCCCTTCGTTGTGGTCAACGCCGACGGCGCCGCCGGCACCGTCGGAACGCGTCAGGTTCTGACGGCGGAGCCGGACGGCTACACGCTGCTGCAGATCCACCAGGAGCTGTTCGCCGTGTCCGCCCTCGGCCGCGTCGAGTACGGCCCGGCCGATCTCCAGCCGGTGATCCAGGCGAGCGAGAGCTGCCTGTTCGTCGCCGTGCCGATCGACTCCCAGTTCAAGACCCTCGACGACCTGATGACCTACGCCAAGGAGAACCCTGGCAAGCTCAAGCAGGCCGACGACATCGGCAGCTCGACCCACTTCCCGTCCGCCCAGCTGATGTCGCTCGGCGACACCCAGTGGGCGATCGTCCCGACCGGCGGCACCTCCAAGCGCTTCGCCTCCATGAAGGGCGGCTTCACCGACATGGCGCTGATGTCCGCCCCGTGGCTGACCAAGGGCAAGAACGACCTCCGTCCGCTCGCCGCCCTCGGCGCCGAACGTTTCGAGGCCGCGCCCGACCTGGCCACCGCCAAGGAGCAGGGCTACGACGTGGAAGGCTGCCTTCGCCGCCGCTATTGGGCCCCGAAGGGCACCCCGGCGGACCGCGTCGCCTATCTCGCCGGCGTCCTCCAGAAGGCACTGGAGACCGAGGAGGTGCAGACCTACCTCGCCAACAACAGCGAGGAGCTGAAGGTTCTCACCGGCGACGCGCTGCAGCAGGCGGTCGACGCGGACTACCAGTCCTATCTCGACGTCGTCGAGCTGGTGAAGAAGACCTCCGCGAAGAACTGATCGGCAACCCGTCCCGAGGGCAAATCGGATGAAGCGCGCCGGAGTTCGCGACAATCCGGCTGCGGTGGTCTTCCTGACCATCGCGGCCGCGGTTGCCGGCCTGGGCCTCTACGGCCTGGCGTCGGTCACCACCTCCCCCTACGAACAGCTTGGCACCGCGGCGTTCCCGCGGGCCATCGCCATCGGAATGCTGGCGCTCGTGGCGCTGAGGATGGTCATCCTCTTTTGCACGCCCGCCTCCGCGGACGCCGAGGACGAAGCGGGCACCGGCCGGATGCTCGGCTCGGCCGGGATGCTCGGCCTCGCCGTCCTCTACCTGCTGGCGCTCGCCCGGACCGACGTCGACTTCCGCATCGTCACCAGCGTGTTCCTGTTCGTCGCCACCTGGGTGATGGTCGGGCGGCTGACGCCCCGGGCCCTGCTGGTCCTGCTGGCGGTCGCCGTGGGCACGAGCATCGGCCTCGACCTGCTCTTCAAGCATTTCCTCTACGTCGATCTCTGAGTCCGGATCCGCAGCCACGGTCCCGCTCCGGCCTCCCATCGCGTCGGATCCAACGCCTCGAGGCGAACCATGCTCGACACCTATCTCTACGTGTTCACCACCGGCTTCGGGTGGATCCTGATCGGCACCGCGGTCGGCATCCTGGTGGGCGCCATCCCGGGCCTCTCCGGCGCCGTGGTCATCTCGCTCGCCCTGCCGACCACCTATTTCATGGACGGCGCGGACGCGCTGCTGCTGCTCATCTCCATGTACATCGGGGCCACCACCGGCGGCCTGATCAGCGCCACGCTGATGCGGATGCCCGGCACCGAGGCCGCCATCATGACGACGCTGGACGGCTACCCCATGGCCGCCGGCGGCCAGCCCGCCCGGGCGCTCGGCCTCGGCGTGCTCGCCTCCTTCATCGGCGGCCTGATCGCCTGGGCGATCCTCGCCGTGCTGTCGCCGCCGCTGTCGCTGGTGGCGGTGCGCTTCGGGCCCTACGAGATCTTCGCGATGACGGTGGTCGCGCTCACGCTGATCGCCGCGGTGTCGCGCGGCTCGCTGCTCAACGGGCTGCTGGCCGCCGCCCTCGGCGCGCTGCTGTCCATGCCCGGCATCGATCCGGTCTCCGGCAACCTGCGCCTCACCTTCGGTTTCTCCGCCCTCGATAACGGCTTCTCGCTGCTGCCGGTCATCCTCGGCGTGCTGGTGCTGGGCCAGGTGCTCGTCGACTGCGAGAGCGCCGGCCGCCCGCCGATGGAGCGCATCCGCGGCTCCGCCCGCGTCGCCATGCGGCTGCGCGACCTGCGCGACTATGCCGGCACCTTCATCAGCTCCTCGCTGATCGGATCCTGGATCGGCATCCTGCCCGGCGTCGGCGGCACCACCGCCTCGATCGCCGCCTATTCGGTCACCAAGGCCGTCTCCAAGACCCCCGAGCGCTTCGGCCACGGCGAGGAGCGGGGCATCATCGCCGCCGAAAGCGCCAACAACGCCGGCACCGTTGGCGCGCTGGTGCCGCTGATCACGCTCGGCATCCCGGGCTCGGTGATCACCGCCATCCTGCTGGGGGCGATGGTCATCCACAACCTCAACCCCGGCCCGCTGCTGTTCGCCGAGAACCCCCAGATCGCCTACACGGTGATCGCCGGCGCGTTCGCCGCCAACGTCGCCATGCTGGCGATCATGTGGGTGGCGACGCCGCTGCTCTCCCGCCTCATGTACGTGAACAAGTTCTACCTGTTCCCGGCCATCGTGGTGTTCTGCTTCATCGGCGCGTTCACCGTGTCGAGCCGCTTCTTCGACATCTGGGCGATGCTCGGCTTCGGCGTGCTCGGCTACGTGATGGCCAAGGCGCGCGTGCCGGCCGGACCGTTCGTCATCGCCTACATCCTCACCCCGATCGCCGAAACCAACCTGCGCTCCGGGCTGGTCATCTACGACGGCAGCTACATGCCGCTGTTCACCCGCCCCGTCTGCGCCGCGTTCATGGCGGTTGCCGTCGCCTCGCTGGTCTGGTCTCTGTGGAACGAGCTCAAGCCCGCGCGCAAGGAGGCGGCCGGATGACCAGCCCCGCCATCGGCATGATCGTTCCGCCCGCGGCCGGCGAGGTCCCGCCGGAGGCCTCGGCCGTCTATCCCGACACCCGCTTTGTCGCCCGGGGCCTCGGCCTCAACGCCATGGCCGGCGACGACTACGCGCGGGTGACCGCCCATGTCGGCGACGCGGCCGCATCGCTCGCCGCCGAGGGCGCCTCGGTGGTGGGGGTGATGGGAACCTCGCTCAGCTTCTTCCGCGGCGCCGGCTTCAACGACGAGCTGACGGACCTCGTCGCCGATCGTTCCGGCAGGCCCTCCTCCACCATGAGCACGGCGATCGTCCGCGCCCTGAAGGCGTTCTCCGCCCGCCGCCTCGCGGTGCTGACGGCCTACGAGGACGACGTGAACCGGATGCTCGCCGCGTTCCTGGAGGCGAACGGCTTCGAGATCGCCGCCCTGCGCTCCCTCAACATCCGCGCCGTGGCCGACGTCGCCGGCGTCGGCACCGAGCGGCTGGTGGACGAAGGCCGCGCGGCGATCGCCGCCGCCGAGACGCCCGACGCGCTGCTGATCTCCTGCGGCGGGCTGCAGACGCTCGACTGCGTGCGACGGCTGGAAGCCGAGACGCCGCTGCCGGTCGTCACCAGCGCCACCGCCGGCGTCTGGGACCTGGCCCGCCTCGCCGGCGTCCACACCCCCCGCCCCGGCTTCGGCCGCCTCTTCGAGATCGCCTGAGCGGCCCCAGCGCGGCGACCTGGCGGGAATCGGCACGGGACCATCGCCTCCGAACGGGCGGCAGGGCGAAGCGCGGACCGAGCGCGGGTGGGCCATGGGCCAGACCGCCGAACGGCCGGGTTCACGCGATCCGCCCGGGCCGCCGAACGGCCCGTTTCACAGCGTCTGAAATGTCATCGAGGAACGTGGCGCGCCGCATCGAACCATGGTCGTGCGGCACTTGGGCAAAGGATGCGGCCATCGCGAAGCGAGTGGCGCGCCGGGGAGGATTCGAACCCCCGACCCCCAGATTCGTAGTCTGGTGCTCTATCCAGCTGAGCTACCGGCGCCCGTGCGATCCATTCGAGTGTCGACCAGAACGAGGTCAGATCCGTCTCGAAGACCGCGCCGACAGGGTGGGACCCCGTCGGAGCGACATGCCTATTCCGTGGAGCGTTCGATTGCAAGCGCTTCGAACCGGTTTTTGACACTCATCCAAGCATTGCTGCTGAACGCCCCATCCGACCAGGCCGGCCGCGCCGTCCCAGCACGTCCCCGCACCCGGATCAGCGCACCCCCGCGGGCAATCGCCCCACGAAAGGAGGCCGGCGCGTCGTCGAAGCCCGGCCTCCCTGTCGTCGGATCAACGACGGGAAACGGTCCCCGCCCGCCCCTGCGATCCTTCGGCGCCGGTCGTCGGCGACCCGGCGGCCCGCGGCGGCCCGCGCAGGCCCGCCGGAATCAGAAGGCCGGCGCCTCGACCCTGTCGACGCGCCGGCCTTCGTGTTCTTGCTCACCCCGCGAGGCGCGGGGCGGATGCCTGCCGGATCAGATCAGTTCCGGCCGCAGGTCGAAGCGGTCGGCGTTCATGACCTTCACCCAGGCCGCCACGAAGTCCTTGACGAACTTGTGCTGGTTGTCGCGCTGGCCATAGACCTCCGCGAGCGCCCGAAGCTGGGAGTTGGAACCAAACACCAGGTCGACGCGCGTCGCGGTCCACTTGAGCTCGCCGGTCTTGCGATCGTGGCCCTCGAACTCGTCCTCGTCGTCGTCCACCGGGGTCCACTTCGTGCCCATGTCGAGCAGGTTCACGAAGAAGTCGTTGGTGAGCTGGCCCACCCGGTGGGTGAAGATGCCGTGCCGCGAATCGCCGTGGTTGGCACCGAGCGCCCGCATGCCGCCGACGAGCACGGTCATCTCCGGGGCGGTCAGCCGCAGGAGCTGCGCCTTGTCGAGCATCAGCTCCTCGCCGTGGATGGCGAACTTGGCCTTCTGGAAGTTGCGGAACGCATCCGCGACCGGCTCCATAACGGCGTAGGCCTCGACGTCGGTCTGCTCCTGGCTGGCGTCCATGCGGCCCGGCGAGAACGGCACCTCGACCGGATGGCCGGCGTCGATCGCCGCCTTCTCCAGCGCGGCGGAGCCGCCGAGCACGATCAGGTCGGCAAGCGAGATCTTCTTGTGGCCGTCCTGCGCCGCGTTGAACTCCTGCTGGATGCCTTCCAGCACGCCGAGCACCCTGGCGATCAGCGCCGGCTCGTTGACCTCCCAGTTCTTCGCCGGCTCCAGGCGGATGCGCCCGCCGTTGGCGCCGCCGCGCTTGTCGGAGCCGCGGAAGCTCGCCGCCGCGCCCCAGGCCGTCTTCACCAGCTCGGTCACGCTGAGACCGGAGCCGATGATCTTCGCCTTCAGCTCCTTGATGTCCACGTCGTCGACGAGGATGTGGTCGCACTCCGGGATCGGGTCCTGCCAGAGCAGATCCTCGTCCGGCACTTCCGGGCCGAGATAGAGCGTCTTCGGGCCCATGTCGCGGTGGGTCAGCTTGAACCAGGCGCGGGCGAACGCGTCGGCGAACTGGTCCGGGTTCTCGAAGAAGCGGCGCGAGATCTTCTCGTATTCCGGATCGAAGCGGAGCGAGAGATCGGTGGTCAGCATCGTCGGCTTGCGGAACTTGCCAGGCGTGTGCGCGAACGGGATCATCTCCGGCGCATCCTTGGCCACCCACTGGTGGGCGCCGCCGGGGCTCTTCTCCAGCTCCCACTCGAACCCGAACAGGTTCTCGAAGAAGTTGTTGCTCCACTGGGTCGGCGTCTTGGTCCAGGTGACCTCGAGGCCCGAGGAGATGGTGTCGTCACCGAGGCCGGTGCCGTGGCTGCTTTCCCAGCCGAGGCCCTGGGAGGCGAGGACGCCGCCCTCCGGATCGACGCCGACGGCGATCGGGTCGCCCGCGCCATGGGTCTTGCCGAAGGAGTGACCGCCGGCGATCAGCGCCACCGTCTCCTCGTCGTTCATGGCCATCCGGCCGAACGTGTCGCGGATGTCCTTGGCCGCGGCGACCGGGTCGGGGTTTCCGTCGGGGCCTTCCGGGTTGACGTAGATGAGGCCCATCTGCACGGCCGCCAGCGGGTTCTCCAGCTCGCGCTCGCCCGAATAGCGGCTGTTCTGGCCGCCGCTGAGCTCCAGCCAGGCCTCCTCGGCGCCCCAGTAGACGTCCTCTTCCGGCTCCCACACGTCGGCGCGGCCGCCGGCGAAGCCGAACGTCTTGAAGCCCATGGACTCCAGCGCGACGTTGCCGGCCAGGATCATCAGGTCGGCCCAGGAGATCTTGTTGCCGTACTTCTGCTTCACCGGCCACAGGATGCGGCGGGCCTTGTCGAGGTTGACGTTGTCCGGCCAGGAGTTGAGCGGCGCGAAGCGCTGCTGACCGCGTCCGCCGCCGCCGCGGCCGTCGCCCTGGCGGTAGGTGCCGGCGGAGTGCCAGGCCATGCGGATCATGAACGGCCCGTAGTGTCCGAAGTCGGCCGGCCACCAATCCTGGCTGTCCGTCATCAGGTTCTTCAGGTCCTGCTTCAGCGCCCAGTAGTCGAGGGTCTTGAAGGCCGTCTGATAGTTGAAGTCCGGCTCCATCGGATCGGAGAGGGACGAGAACTGGTGAAGGACCTTGAGGTTGAGCTGGTTCGGCCACCAGTCGCGGTTGGACCGCATGCTGGTGTTGGTCGAGCCGTGGATGACCGGGCATTTGCCCGAGTTGTCGACTTTCGCGTCCATGTTTCTCTCCACTCGCAGTTCTGATTCTTGCCCTAGCGCTGGCCGCGACCCGTCCACCGGCCAGTCGGATATCCCCGCGAACGGAGACCTCCGTGGCGCCGCGCCCCAGCGCCTTGCGGCGCCGGCGTCCGGCTGGGTGGCGGGGGCGCCGACCATGGCACGTGCCCCTGACGGCGGACCCGGCCCTGCCGGATCCACGCAGGCGCATTCTGCCCCAGAGCTTTTATAAGTTCCAATTTGTTTGAATGCGCGTGCCGATTAGATTATCTAATCGACCATGGTCACGATGAAGCAGCTCCGTTATCTCGACGCGCTCGCCCGCAACCGGCATTTCGGCCGCGCCGCCGACGAATGCGCCGTCACCCAGCCGGCCCTTTCCCAGCAGATCCGGCTGCTGGAAGAGGAACTGAAGCTGCAATTGGTGGAGCGCCTCCCCCGCGAGATCCGCCTTACCGAGGACGGCATCGAGATCGCCCGCCGGGCCGGGCGCATCCTCACCGAGGCGCGCGATCTGGTCGATCACGCCCATCACCGCGCCGAGGTGCTCACCGGCTCCCTCCGCCTCGGGGTGATACCCTCCATCGCGCCCTACATGCTGCCGGAAGCGCTGCCCCGGCTGCAGCAGGACTTTCCGGGTCTGGAGCTGTCGATCCGCGAATCCCTGACCGCGACACTCCTCGACGAGCTGCTCGCCGGCGCGCTGGACGTGGCATTGGTGGCGCTGCCCGTCGCCCCGCAGGGCCGCGACGTGGAGACCGCCACGCTGTTCGAGGATCCGTTCGTGCTGGCGGTGAAGGCCGGCGCCTTCGACGATCCGGGCGCGAGCGCCGAGGAGATCATCGCCAAGGCGCCGCTGCTGCTCCTGGAGGAAGGCCACTGCCTGCGCGACCAGGCGCTCGCCTACTGCCAGGCGGTGCGCTCCGACCTGCACAGCCGCTTCGGCGCCTCCAGCCTCACCACCATCCTGCAGATGGTGGCGAACGGCTTCGGCGTGACGCTGCTGCCGGAAATGAGCATGTCGGCGGAGGTGATCGATCCGCGCATCACGCTGCTGCGCTTTGCAGATCCCGCGCCCAAGCGCGACGTCGGGCTGGTCTGGCGCCAGTCGTCGCCCCGCAAGGCCGATTTCGCCGCACTGGGGCGCGTGCTGACGGGTTGCGCGGAAGCCGCCGGCTGCGACCGGGCGACGCGCGCGCCGGCGCTCTGAGCCGCGCCCGGCGCCTCCGGCCGGACGACACCAGCCACAAACGAAAACGGCGCCTCCCGAGGGAGGCGCCGCATCGATGATCGATCGAAGGAAGGAAGCGGTCAGGCCGCTTCGCCGTCGATTTCCTTGCCGGTCGTCTGGTCGACGATCTTCATCGACAGGCGAACCTTGCCGCGCTCGTCGAAGCCGAGCAGCTTGACCCAGACCTTGTCGCCTTCCTTGACGACATCGGTGACCTTCTCCGGCCGACCGTTGGTCAGCTGGGAGATGTGCACCAGGCCGTCGCGGGAGCCGAAGAAGTTCACGAAGGCGCCGAAGTCGACGGTCTTCACGACCGTGCCCTCGTAGACCTGGCCGACCTCGGGCTCGGCGGCGATGCCCTTGATCCAGTTCAGCGCGGCGGTGATCGCCTTGCCGTCGGAGGAGGCCACCTTCACCGTGCCGTCGTCGGAGATGTCGATCTTGGCGCCGGTCTTCTCGACGATCTCGCGGATCACCTTGCCGCCGGTGCCGATCACTTCCCGGATCTTGTCGACCGGGATCTTGATCACCTCGATGCGCGGGGCGTACTCGCCGAGGTCCGTGCGGGCCTCGGTCAGCGCCTTCGACATCTCGCCGAGGATGTGCGCGCGGCCGGCCTTCGCCTGCTCGAGCGCCACCTTCATGATCTCCTCGGTGATGCCGTCGATCTTGATGTCCATCTGAAGCGAGGTCACGCCCGCCTCGGTACCGGCCACCTTGAAGTCCATGTCGCCGAGGTGATCCTCGTCGCCGAGGATGTCGGAGAGCACCGCGAAGCGGTCGCCTTCCTTGATCAGGCCCATGGCGATGCCGGCCACCGGACGCTTCAGCGGAACGCCGGCGTCCATCAGGGCGAGCGAGGTGCCGCAGACCGTCGCCATCGACGACGAACCGTTGGACTCCGTCACTTCCGACACGACGCGGAGCGTGTACGGGAACTCATGGTGCAGCGGCAGCACCGGACGCAGGGCGCGCCAGGCGAGCTTGCCGTGGCCGATTTCGCGGCGGCCGGGCGAACCCATGCGGCCGGTCTCGCCGACCGAGAACGGCGGGAAGTTGTAGTGGAGCATGAAGGTGGACTTGTAGGTCCCCTCCAGCGCGTCAACGAACTGCTCGTCGTCGCCGGTGCCCAGCGTGGTGACAACCATCGCCTGGGTCTCGCCGCGGGTGAACAGCGCCGAACCGTGGGTGCGCGGCAGGATGCCGACTTCCGACTCGATCTGGCGGACGGTCTCCAGATCGCGGCCGTCGATGCGGATCTTGTCGTCGAGGATGCGGCCGCGGACGATCGACGCCTCGAGCGACTTGAAGAGGCTGTTGACCACTTCCTTGGCGACGACTTCGCCGTTGCCGTTGTCGACGCAGAGCGCGGCGACGACCTTCTCCTTGACGGCGGAGATGGCGTCGCGACGCTCGAACTTCACCGGGATCTGGTAGGCGGCGCGCAGGTCGGCCTCGGCGAGGTCCTTCACCTTGGCGAGAACGGCGGAGTGATCCGGCACGTTGTGCTCGCGCGGCTCCTTGGCGCCCTTCTCGGCGAGGCGGATGATCGCCTCGATGACCGGCTGGAAGCCGCGATGGCCGAACATGACGGCCTTCAGCATCTCGTCTTCCGAAAGCTCCTTCGCTTCGGACTCGACCATCAGCACGGCGTCATGGGTGCCGGCGACGATAAGGTCCAGCTTGGAGTCGGCGACGCGGTCGACTTCCGGGTTCAGCACGAACTCGCCGTCGATCAGGCCGACGCGGGCGCCGCCGATCGGCCCCATGAACGGCACGCCGGACAGCGTCAGGGCGGCGGAGGCCGCGACCATGGCGACGATGTCCGGGGCGTTCTCCAGGTCGTGCGACAGCACGGTGATGATCACCTGCGTGTCGTTCTTGTAGCCTTCGGCGAACAGCGGACGGATCGGGCGGTCGATCAGGCGCGAGGTCAGGACCTCATGCTCGCTCGGGCGCCCCTCGCGCTTGAAGAAGCCACCCGGGATGCGGCCGGCGGCGAACGCCTTTTCCTGGTAGTTGACGGTCAGCGGGAAGAAGTCGAAGCCCGGCTTCGGCTCCTTCTGGGAGACGACGGTGGCGAGCACGGTGGTCTCGCCGTAGGTGGCGAGGACGGCGCCGTCGGCCTGGCGCGCGATGCGGCCGGTCTCGAGCGTGAGCGGGCGTCCGCCCCAGTCGATGGTCTCTTTGTGAATCTCGAACATGGTTATCCTTTCGTCATGCGGGAACGGCACGACGGACCATGGGCAAGACGGCAAGACACAGGAGCGGCTCCAGTCGCTTCGCGCGGAATTGCTTTAGCGATGACCCTGCCCCTTTGCCGTGCGATCCTGCCCCATGGCTCGGCGTAGCTCCGTTTTCGGTGTGTGGCATGGGGGACGGCGGCCGCCCCCCATGGCCGGAGGCAAACGCGCTTGTTAGCGGCGGATGCCGAGACGCTTGATCACGTCCTGGTAGCGGCTCTCTTCGATGTTGCGAAGATAGTCCAGGAGGTGGCGGCGCTGGCTGACCAGCATCAGAAGACCGCGGCGGGAATGGTTGTCCTTGGCGTGGGTCTTGAAATGCGCGGTGAGGTTGACGATCCGTTCGGTCAGGATCGCGATCTGGACCTCGGCCGAGCCGGTGTCCGTCTCGGACTTGCCGAATTCCTTGATGAGTTCAAGCTTGCGTTCAGTCGTGATCGACATCGTGGTCCTTTCTTGGCGCCCGACCGCGTGGCGGCCAGGCTGTCTTGTGGGAAATGACTGCGATGGAGGCACATTCGCCCGTCCATCGGGGGGCGGCCGAAGCCGGGATGTCGTCCAGCATGGTCGCCCAATACAAGTGGGCCGGGAAACAGCGCTCCCCGGCTCACGGCGGCACTCATACGCAATTCCGGCCCGCGAGGCCAGACAAATCCGCGTCAGCGGCCGCAGAGCGCCTCAGCGGCGCGGTTCGGTGTGGCGGAACACCCGCCGCGGATTGAACATGCCGCTTTCCACCGCGCCGAGCGCGACCAGCTTGCCCGCCGCCACCGCGTAGGCCTCGCCCTCGAACATCGGCGCGTCGCGGCCCTTCAGGATGACCGCCTGGCCGCGGCGCAGGCGCCCCGCGTCGCTGCCGTCCACGGTCACCGACGGCAGCGCGTAGAACGCCGTCTCGATGGCGCGCAGGTGCGTGTCGAGCGCCGCCTCGCCGTTCTCCGCCTCGGCCATCTCGCGCAGCGCGTCGAGGGTGATCATGTCGATCTCGCCGAACGGGCCGACGGCCAGCCGGCGCAGGTTCGACACGTGGCCGCGCACGCCTAGGTCCCGGCCCATGTCGCGCGCCAGCGCCCGCACGTAGGTTCCCTTGCCGCACTCCGCCTCGAACACCGCCTCGTCGTCGCTGAGGACGTCGACCAGCCGCAGCGCGTAGACGGTGATGGTGCGGGCGGCGAGCTCGACCACCTCGCCGTCGCGCGCCAGGTCGTAGGCGCGCTCGCCGGCCACCTTGATCGCCGAATAGCGCGGCGGGATCTGCTGGATCTCGCCGACGTAGCGGTCGAGGATCGCCTCGATGTCGGCCCTGGCCGGGCGCTCGTCGGACGACGCCACGACCTCGCCCTCGGCGTCGTCGGTCTCCGTCTCCTGCCCCCAGCGCACCACGAACCGGTAGACCTTCCGGCCGTCCACCACGTAGGGCACCGTCTTGGTCGCCTCGCCGAAGGCGATCGGCAGCAGGCCCGAGGCCAGCGGATCGAGGGTGCCGGCGTGGCCGGCCTTCTCCGGCTTGAACAGCCGCTTCACCGCGCCGAGCGCCTCGGTCGAGGTCAGGCCGATCGGCTTGTCCAGCACCAGCCAGCCGTTGACGTCGCGCTTGCGGCGCGGCGGCTTGCCGCCCTTCTTGCGCGGCTTGGCGGTCGGCTGGGGTTCGGGCTGCAGCTCCGGGGTCAGGGCGTTCATTTGTCGTCTCCGCCCTCGGCCTGCTCGTCGCCGTCCAGGTCCTTGCGGACCTCCGGCGCGTTCAGGAGCTCGGTGATCGCGTCGTCGTCGTCGAAGCGCGTGTCGATGATGAAGCGGACGTCCGGCACGAACTTCAGCTCGACGCGCCGGGCCAGCAGGCCGCGGATCTGCTTGCGCGCATCCGCCAGCGCCCGGATCGTGCGGTCCCGGTCGATGGTGTCGCCGAGCGGCATCACCAGCACGGTCGCGATCTTCAGGTCCGGGCTCATCCGCACCTCGGGCACGGTGATCATCTGGCTCGGCACGCCGAGCCCGTGGACGTCACCCCGGATCAGGATGTCGGAAATGGCGTGGCGGACGAGTTCTCCGACACGCAGTTGGCGTTGGGACAGGGACATCGGAACGACTTGCGAGTTGAATGTGGAAGGGCTGCCTCACGGGCGGCGGATGGCGATCAGCGACTTGATCAGGCCAAACGCCCGCTCGGCGCGAATGTCGGCGTCGGGAAACAGGGCCCGCATCTGCGAGCGGTCGAGAAGGTTCGCGTCCTGGATCATGTCCATCGCGTGGGAAAGGTCGGTCGCCTTGGCGTAGAAGCCGTTGCGGCGGGTCATGAACAGCCGGTAGCGCAGCGGCTCCGGGAGAAACTGCACGAACGGCGTGCGCGCATGCGGCTCGATCGGAAACCAGAAATACGGCGTCTGGACGAAGTAGGCGCGGGCCAGCCGCCGCACCTCGCCGGCCATCGCCTGCATGTCCCGCCACCGTCCGACGTGCTCGATCACCGAGTTGGAATGGACGATGTGGAAACTCCCATCCGCGAAGTCCGGCATTGAGCGGGCATCGCCCACCACCGCGCGGACCGGCGACCCCTGGGTGTCCTGCGCGGTCAGGTTGGTGATGGTGACGGAGATGCGCTCCCACGGCAGATCGCCGCCGAACGCGTCCCAGTAACCGGCCGTCCCGCCGATATCGAGGACCCGGCAGGTTTCGCCCGCCGGCAGGCCGGCGAGGACCTCGTCAAGCAGCGCGCGGAACAGCGCGAACCGCTGGGCCCGGAACCTGTTTCCCGCCGAATTGGGAGCGATATCCAGCATCGAGTCTCTCCGCCCGCCGCGGCCAGGCAAGGTGCCCGCGGCGGAGAAAGCTCAGGGTTGGCGTCACCGCGCGGTCTAGAGCGACCGCGCGATTTCCTCGACCCGGTAGCACTCGATGACGTCGCCGACGCGCATGTCTTCGTACTTCTCGAAGGCCATGCCGCACTCCTGGCCGCCCTGGACCTCCTTCACTTCGTCCTTGAAGCGCTTGAGGGTCGAGAGCTTGCCTTCGTGGATCACGACGTTGTCGCGGATCAGGCGGACGTAGGCACCGCGCTCCACCATGCCCTCGGTGACGCGGCAACCGGCGACCTTGCCGACCTTGGTGATGTTGAACACCTCCAGGATCTCGGCATTGCCGAGGAACGTCTCGCGACGCTCCGGCGACAGCATGCCGGACATGGCGGCCTTCACGTCATCGATCAGGTTGTAGATGATGTTGTAGTAGCGCACCTCGATGCCGGCCCGATCGGCGGCGTCGCGGGCCTGGCGGTTGGCGCGGACGTTGAAGCCGATGATCGCCGCACCCGACGCTTCGGCGAGCGTCACGTCGGATTCGGTGATCGCGCCCACGCCGGAATGCAGCACGCGGGCGATGACCTCGTCGGTGTTCAGCTTCTCGAGCGCGCCGATGATGGCCTCGACCGAGCCCTGCACGTCGCCCTTGATGAGCAGCGGGAACTCGGAGCGGCCGGCCGACGTCTTCAGGTCGCTCATCATCTGCTCGAGCGAGCCGCGGGCGACCGGCTTGGCCGACTGCTTCTCGCGCCGCAGGCGCTGGCGATACTCGGCGATCTCGCGGCCACGGGCCTCGCTCTCCACCACCGCGAAGCGGTCGCCGGCGTGCGGGGTCGACTGCAGGCCGAGCACCTCGACGGGCATCGACGGACCGGCCGACGTGACCTGACGGCCGTGGTCGTCGACCAGGGCGCGGACACGGCCCCACTCGGTGCCGGCGATCAGGATGTCGCCCACCTTGATGGTGCCGCGGTGGACCAGCACGGTCGCCACCGGGCCGCGACCGCGGTCGAGCTTCGCTTCGATGACGATGCCTTCCGCCGCGCGGTCGGGGTTCGCCTTCAGCTCGAGCACTTCGGTCTGCAGCAGGATCGCTTCCAGCAGCTTGTCCAGGTTGGTCTGCTTGAGCGCCGAGACCTCGACCTCGAGGGTGTCGCCACCCATCGATTCCACGACGATCTCGTGCTGCAGCAGCTCGGTGCGCACCCGGTTCGGATCCGCGCCCGGCTTGTCGATCTTGTTGATCGCCACGATGATCGGCACGCTGGCGGCGCGGGCGTGATGGATCGCCTCGATCGTCTGCGGCATGACGCCGTCATCGGCCGCCACCACGAGGATGACGATGTCGGTCGCCGTCGCGCCGCGGGCACGCATGGCGGTGAACGCCGCATGGCCCGGCGTGTCGAGGAAGGTGATCTTCTGACCGTCCTGCTCGACCTGGTAGGCGCCGATGTGCTGGGTGATGCCACCCGCTTCGCCGGACACGACGTTCGCCTTGCGGATCGCGTCGAGCAGCGACGTCTTGCCGTGGTCGACGTGGCCCATGATGGTCACGACCGGCGGACGCGTGATCAGCACGCCGTCGTCGTCCGGCTGGTCGAAGATGCCTTCCTCGACGTCGGATTCCGACACGCGCTTGACCGTGTGGCCCATTTCCTCGGCGATCATTTCCGCCAGATCGGCGTCGATCACGTCAGTGATCTTGTGCAGCTCGCCCTGCTTC
Organism: Amorphus suaedae; assembly: GCF_053629675.1. Taxonomy (NCBI): domain Bacteria; kingdom Pseudomonadati; phylum Pseudomonadota; class Alphaproteobacteria; order Hyphomicrobiales; family Amorphaceae; genus Amorphus; species Amorphus suaedae. The sequence continues at coordinate 1,828,020 of NZ_JBRJIT010000001.1, forward strand.
ATCAGCAGCTTGATCACGTCCACGCCCCGCTCGGCCATGCGGCTGGCGAGTTCCTGGATGGTGATGGTCTCCGGCAGGATGACCTCGCGGACGATCTTCTCGCGCGGCCCGGTCTGGGCGGCGCGCTTTTCCTTCTCGCGGCGGCGACGCATGGCCGCAAGGCTGCGGCCGCGCTCATTCTCGTCCTCGAGGGCGGTGGTGATGGTCAGCTTGGTGCGGCGACGCTCGTCGGTCTTCGGCGTCGGCTTGGCCGGCACGGCGACACCGCCGCGGCCACGCTTCGCCTTCGCCTTCTCGGCCTCCTCGTCGTCGAGCTCGGCCTGGGTCTTGCGACGCGCCGGCGAACCCTCGGCGTCCTTCGCCTTGGGCGCGCTGCGGCGATCCGTACGGCCTTCGCCGTCGGGGGCCGGCATGGCGGCTTCCGCATCGGCGGGCGACGGCGTGCCTTCGCGCTGGACGCGCAGCGCCTCGATGGCCTCGGCCTTGCGGCGGGCCTCGTCGGCGACGCGCTTGGCTTCGGCTTCCTCGGCCTGCTCGCGGCGGATCCGGTCGAGCTCTTCCCGCTCCTTGCGGGCCTCTTCCTCGGCGCGGCGGCGGTCGTCCACCTCGTTGACGCGCGCGGACGCCAGCGCCGCGGCGCGGGCCTTGGCTTCCTGCTCGGTCAGGGTGCGGTGAATCTGCTGTCCGCCACGCGCCGGGCCGCGCGATGCGCCGTCACGGCGGGCATCGTCGCGTCCACGCGGACGCTGCTGGTCCTGGCGGGCGGGACGGGCCTGCGGCGGAGCCTGGGGGGTGCGTGCGGCCGGAGCGCGCGCGACCGGTGCGGCCGGCGCTGCGGGCTTGGCCACCGGAGCGGAGGCAGCCTCCACCGGGGCGGGGGCCTCCGGTGCGTCCGGGGCCTTCGCCTCGACGGGAGCCGGGGCCGGAGCCTCTTCGGCAACCGGAGCGGCCTTCGGCTCGGCTGCGGCCGGCGCCTCGGCGTCCGGCGCTGCTTCCTCGACGCGCTTGGCCGAAGTCGCGGCCTTCTCGGCGGCGGCCTTGTCCAGTTCCGCTGCGGCGGCATTCGCCTGCGCGATCTTCGCGGCGGCGGCCTCCTGCGCGGCGGCAGCCTCCTGCGCGGCCGCCTCCTGGGCAGCAGCTTCCTGGGCCTTGGCTTCCGGCGAACCCGGAACCACGACGCGCCGCTTCTTCTTCTCAACCACGACCGCCTTCGACCGCCCATGGCTGAAGCTTTGGCGCACGGTCCCCTGCTCCACTCCGCGGCGGAGGGAGAGAGTGCTCTTGCGCTCAACGCTCAGGGTCTTGTCGCCGGTGTTATTCGTGTCGCTCATACTTGCCTTCGATCCTACGGTCGGGCCATGCGCCCACCGCCCTGCGTCCGCTATATCTCAATACCTGTGCGCTCGAACAGGGGCGCTGTCGCGCCACGACCCGTCCGGTAGCGTTCAAGTCGGTCTGCGCGCTCAAGGAATCCGGTGCTTGCCCGGCCCGATTTCAGGCACGCATGTATCACAAGATCGCGCCCCAATGCCAAACTCAATTGGGAGGCGTCAAAACTCGCCACAAGCGGAATCGCGTCGGAAACTCCGAAACGCCGCTTGACGGCCTGTCCCAGTTTGCGTCGTCCGTCCGCCGCTCCGTCACTTGCTTCGACGAGGCAGGCGAGTGTGTCGCGGGCAATCGACGCCTCGACGGAACCGAATCCGTCGATTGCCAGACCCGCCTTGCGGGCCAGGCTCAGGAAAGCCAGCGCGCGCTCGCACAGAAGCGTCTCGATGCGGTCCGCCAGTCCCGGCTCGACCGTCACCTGCTCCTTGAACCCGCGCGAGAATAGGCGCTTTCGCTCCGCCTCTTCAACCGCCGCCCGGCTCGCGGTGACCCAGACCCCGCGTCCGGGCAGTTCGCGCTTCAGATCCGGCACGACCTTCCCGTTGGGATCGAGGACGAACCGAATCAGCTGTTCGGGAGGCGCCGACGTCCGTGTGACCAGGCATTGCCGCTCGGCGGGCTTGTTGCTGCGCGGCATGGCTGCCCCGTTCTCCGTTCCGCCAAGTCGCGCCTGGCCGCCACCGGCCTTAGGCCTCCAGCTGGTCCGCGGCGTCCTCTTCGCCCTCTTCCGTCTCCGGCTGGGCGAGATCGGCTTCGGTGATCCAGCCGATCTTCAGGCGGGCGGCGATGATCATCTGCTCGGCGTCGGCCCGGCTCACGTCGAACTCCGACAGCGCGCCGGCGTGGCGTTCGACTTCGCCCTGCTTGCGCTCCACCCATCCGACCAGGTCGTCGGTGGCGCAGCCCGCCAGGTCCTCGACCGTCTTCACGCCGTCCTTGCCGAGCGCGACCAGCATGGCCGTGGTCAGCCCGTCGATGTCGCGCAGGTCGTCCTCGACGCCCAGCGTGCGGCGCTCCTCGTCGAGCTGGCGCTCGCGCTCTTCCAGGTGCTCGCGGGCGCGGGCCTGGATCTCCTCGGCCGTCTCCTCGTCGAAGCCCTCGATCGAGGCGATCTCGTCGGATTCCACGTAGGCGACTTCCTCGATGGAGGTGAAGCCTTCGGAGGCGAGCAGCTGGCCCACGACCTCGTCGACGTTGAGGCCGTCCACGAAGAGCACCGTGCGCTCCTGGAATTCCTTCTGCCGGCGCTCGGATTCCTCCTGCTCGGTCAGGATGTCGATGTCCCAGCCGGTGAGCTGGGAGGCGAGGCGCACGTTCTGTCCGCGCCGGCCGATCGCCAGCGACAGCTGCTCGTCGGGCACCACCACCTCGATGCGCTCGGCGTCCTCGTCGAGGACCACCTTGCTCACCTCGGCCGGCTGCAGCGCGTTGACGATGAACGTCGCCGCGTCCGGGTTCCACGGAATGATGTCGATCTTCTCGCCCTGCAGCTCCTGCACGACGGCCTGCACGCGGCTGCCGCGCATGCCGACGCAGGCGCCGACCGGATCGATCGAGGAGTCGTTCGACACGACCGCGATCTTGGCGCGGCTGCCCGGATCGCGGGCGACCGACTTCACCTCGATGACGCCGTCGTAGATCTCCGGGACCTCCTGACGGAACAGCTTCGACATGAACTGCGGATGCGTGCGCGACAGGAACACCTGCGGACCGCGCTGCTCGCGGCGCACGTCCATGATGTAGGCGCGGACGCGGTCGCCGTTGCGGAACAGTTCGCGCGGGATCAGCTGGTCGCGCTTCACGATGGCCTCGCCGCGGCCGAGGTCGACGATGACGTTGCCGTACTCGACGCGCTTCACCACGCCGTTCACGACCTCGCCGATGCGGTCCTTGAACTCGTCGTACTGGTGATCGCGCTCGGCCTCGCGGACCTTCTGCACGATGACCTGCTTGGCCGACTGGGCGGCGATCCGGCCGAAGTCGATGGGCGGCAGCGGTTCGGAGATGTAGTCGCCGAGCTGCGCCGCCGGATTGCGGTGCCGGGCCTCGTCCAGGTCGATCTGGGTGGCGGTGTTCTCGACCTCCTCGACGACCTCGAGCAGCCGCTGCAGGCGGATGTCGCCGGTCTTCGGGTTGATCTCGGCGCGCACTTCCGTTTCCGAGCCGTAGCGCGAGCGCGCCGCCTTCTGGATCGCGTCTTCCATCGCCGCGATCACGATGGTGCGGTCGATCGACTTCTCGCGGGCGACTGCATCGGCGATCTGCAGAAGTTCCAGGCGGTTTGCACTAACGGCCATTGTCTTTTCTTCCTCCGGTCAGCCCTTCGTCGGGACCGAGCCAATTCATTCCAATCCGGACCTGAAGCGCCTCAGGCGTCGTCGTTGTCGTCGGCGTCGCTGCCGTCGTCGTCGGCCTCGCTGCCGCCGGCGGCCTTGCGGGCCCGGCGGTCGGCCTTGAGGGCTTCCTCGATCAGCGCGTCGGTCAGCACCAGGCGGGCGTCGGCGATGTCTTCCATCGGCAGCGCCACCTCGGCCTCTTCCGTCGTCTTGGTGCCGTCGAGGCGCATCACCATGGCGTCGCCGCGGGTGCCCAGCAGGATGCCGCGGAAGCGCTTGCGGCCGTCGTGCAGGCGGGCCAGCTCGACCTTGGTGTCGTGGCCCATCCAGCGGTCGAAGTCCGACCTGCGGACCAGCGGCCGGTCGATGCCGGGCGACGAGATTTCCAGGTGGTACGCCTTGTCGATCGGATCGTCGACGTCGAGCACCGGCGACACCGCCCGGCTCACCGTCTCGCAGTCCTCGACGGTCATCGTGCCGTCGGGCCGCTCGGCCATGATCTGCAGGGTGCAGCCGTTCTGGCCGGTCACCTTCACGCGCACCAGCCGGTAGCCGAGGTCCTCGATCACCGGCTCGACGATCGCCGCCACGCGGGCATCGAGCCCCTGCTCGTGAACGACGCGCGGCTCCATGGCCGCGCCTTCGATGTCTTCGTCGTGCTTCTCGACAGCGTTCACACGCAATCCATTCTGTTGTCGTCGGGGCTGAACGGCCGCCCTTCCGGTCGCGGCGACCGGAACGGGACCGTTCGTGACACTTGCCTCACCCGGCCCGGAAACGGGACCGCCCCTGCTGGGCGCTGCCCGCCGCCGGAGCGGCGGACGGAGACTTGAGACCGGGTAAGCAAAAAAGAGCGGGTGCCCGGGGGCCCCACTCTCAGTCCGCATCCGTCAGGATGCCGATAGAGATGTTCGGATCAGCCCCAAATATAGCCGATGCGGCCCGAAACGCAAGGCAGTCGATGCCCGCTCAGGGCCGGAGCCGCCAGCCCGTCCGGAAGATCAGCCAGATCACCGTGAGGCACGCGACCAGGAACACCAGCGTCATCGCCAGCGAGATCGCCACGGGAACGTCCGAGGTGCCGTAGAACGACCACCGGAATCCCGACACCAGGTAGACCACCGGATTGATCAGGGTGATCTTCTGCCAGATCGGCGGCAGCATCGAGATCGAATAGAACGTGCCGCCCAGGAACGTCAGCGGCATGATGAACAGCAGCGGAATCAGCTGCAGCTTCTCGAAGCCGTCGGCCCAGATGCCGATGATGAAGCCGAACAGGCTGAAGGTCACCGCCGTCAGCACCAGGAAGGCGATCATCACGAACGGATGCTCGATGCGGATCGGCACGAACAGCGCCGCCGTGGCCAGGATGATCAGCCCGAGCACGATCGACTTGGTCGCCGCCGCGCCGACGTAGCCGAGCAGGATCTCCACGTAGGAGACCGGCGCGGAGAGGATCTCGTAGATCGTGCCCGTAAACTTCGGGAAGTAGATGCCGAACGCCGCGTTGGAGACCGACTGGGTCAGAAGCGTGAGCATGATCAGCCCGGGCACGATGAACGCGCCGTAGCTGACCCCGTCCACCTCCTGGATCCGCGAGCCGATCGCGCCGCCGAAGACGACGAAATAGAGGGAGGTCGAGACCACCGGGGAGATGATGCTCTGCAGCACCGTCCGGAAGGTCCGGTTCATCTCGAAGCGGTAGATCGAGGCGGCCGCGCGCAGGTTCATCGCCGTTCCCTCACAAGATTGACGAAGATTTCTTCAAGGGAGCTCTGCACCGTGTAGAGGTCGCGGAAGCGGATGTCGGCATCCCGCAGGCTGGTCATCAGCGACGTGATGCCCGTCCGCTCGCCCCGCGTGTCGTAGGTGTAGACCAGCTCGCTGCCGTCGTCGGAGAGCACCAGGTCATACTCTCCCAGCCCCGCCGGCACCGCCGTCAGCGGATCCTGCAGGATCAGGGTGAGCTGCTTGCGGCCGAGCTGGCGCATCAGCGTGCTCTTCTCCTCCACGAGGATCAGCTCGCCCTTCGAGATCACCCCGATCCGGTCGGCCATTTCCTCGGCCTCTTCCAGGTAGTGGGTGGTCAGGATGATGGTCACGCCGGAATCGCGCAGCCCCCGGACCACGTCCCACATGTCGCGCCGAAGCTCCACGTCGACGCCCGCCGTGGGCTCGTCGAGGAACAGGATCTGCGGCTCGTGGGCGAGCGCCTTGGCGATCATCACGCGGCGCTTCATGCCGCCCGACAGCGTGCGGATCTGGCTGTCGCGCTTGTCCCAGAGCGACAGGTCCTTGAGCACCCGGTCGATGAGGGCGTCGTCGCGCGGCTTGCCGAACAGGCCGCGCGTGAACTTCACCGTGTCGCGCACCGATTCGAACGCATCGGTGGTCAGCTCCTGCGGCACCAGCCCGATCAGCGCGCGCGCCGCGCGGAAGTCGGTGACGATGTCGTGGCCGTCGACGGTCACGGAGCCGTGGCTGGCGTTGACGAGACCGCAGACGATCGAGATCAGCGTCGTCTTGCCGGCGCCGTTGGGACCGAGCAGCGCGAAGATCTCGCCCTTCTCGATCGCAAGGTCGACCGACTTCAACGCCTCGAAGCCGCTGTCGTAGACCTTGGAAAGGCTGCTGATGGAAATCACGGGAGGCATGCTGTCATTTCTGCCTTGGCGTGGGACGGACGCGGGCGGAAGGCGGCGAACGCGCGCTTCACGGGAGGGTCCGCCATATTCGGGACTGTTCAGTACAGAATTATGATGGCCGTGGCCAGAGCGTCGTCAGAGCGACGAGACGAGGTGTCCCCCGTCGACCGGAATGATGGCGCCGGTCATGAAGCTCGAGGCGTCGGTGGCCAGCAGCAACAGAATTCCGTCGAGCTCCTCGAGGTTCCCGATCCGGCGCATGGGGATGCGCTTCATCATCCCCTGCCCCGCGTCGCTGTCGAAGAACGCGGCATTGATATCGGTGGCGAAGTAGCCCGGCGCAATGGCGTTGACGCGGATGCCGTGGCGCGCCCACTCCAGCGCCAGCGCCTTGGTCATCTGGATCACGCTCGCCTTGGAGACGGCGTAGGGGCCGACGCCGGTGGCGACCCGTTCGCCCAGCACCGAGGCGATGTTGACCACGATCCCCGTCGCCTTGGCATCGCGCCAGCGGCGCGCCACGGCGACGGCCATCAGCCAGACGCCGCGCACGTTGACCGCCATGACGTTGTCGAAGTCGGACGCCGACTGGTCCAGCGCCCAGCCCTCGGTGGCGATGCCGGCGTTGTTGATCAGCACGTCGATGCCGTCGAAGGCGCCGGTCACCGCGTCGCAGCAGGCCTCGATCGACCCCTCCGCCGTCACGTCCAGCTCGACCGCCAGCGCATCGGCGGCCCCCTCGGCCATCAGCTCGGCCACCAGCCCGTCGAGACGTTCCTTGCGGCGCGCGGCAACCGCGACCCGCGCCCCCGCCCGGGCCGCGACGCGGGCGAAGTGCGCGCCCAGTCCGCTCGAGGCGCCGGTCACGAGCACACGGCGGCCGGCAAGGCGGCTTGCGAGATCCATGTCCTGTCTCCTCTGTCTTATTTCTCTTGTTCGGCGACCGCACCGGTGAGCGCGCCGGCATTGCCCGGCGGTCGCGCCGACAGGCACCCGTCCGGGCGAAAACACGAGCGCGCCAGACGCATCGCTCCCTGAAGCCATCCCGGATCTATCAGGTTTGGCGGGCCGAACCAAAGCGGGCGCCGCCATCCGCGCCAGCCGCCGGGTCCCGGGGACGGGAATCCGCGCCGGCCGGCCGGGCGAATCGGCTGGCCGGGCGGCGCGCGGCGCGCGCATGGCCCGGTCTGCTCCGGTCGATCGGCGCGGGAGGGAATCGGTCGGGGGTCGGAATCCGGAGCCGGGCCCGATCGGCGGGCCCTCCGAGCGGAGGAGGCTCTAGGGCTCCAGCTCGGTGTCCCAGTAGAGAAAGTCGAGCCAGCTGTCGTGGAGATAGTTCGGCGGGAACAGGCGGCCGTTGTTGTGGAGGTCCTGGACCGTCGGCCGGTAGGGCATCTGCCGCGGCCACATGTCCATGTCGCGGCAGGACTTGTTGCCCTTGCGCAGGTTGCAGCTCGAGCAGGCGGCGATGACGTTGTCCCAGAGGGTCAGGCCGCCGCGGGAGCGCGGGATCAGGTGATCGAAGGTCAGGTCCTCCCGGGTGCCGCAGTACTGGCACTCGAAGCGGTCGCGCAGGAAGACGTTGAAGCGGGTGAAGGCGGGATAGCGGGCGGGCTTGATGTAGGTCTTGAGCGAGACGACGCTCGGAAGCTTCATTTCGAAAGACGGACTTCGGACCGTCGCTTCGTACTCCGAGACGATGTTCACCCTGTCGAGGAAGACGGCCTTTATGGCGTCCTGCCACGACCAGAGCGAAAGCGGATAGTAGCTCAGGGGCCGATAATCCGCATTCAGCACCAACGTAGGATGCGCATCGGGAGATACCGCAATGCTCACTCGCTGTCCCTCGTCCCTCAGTTGAGTCGCCAACTTCGGATGCGTGACTGAACTTATGTATAGGCTCTATGTCACTGTTGTGAAATATGCCCCGTTGCTTACCGTCCGGATAGCCCACCTCATTCGGGCAGCACCTTGCCCAGAAATTCGGCACCGAGCCGCAATCCGGTTTCGTTGATCCCGTGCCCGAGCCCGGGCTCGATTCGCGACGTCACCGGCACGCCGAGCCCCGACAGCGTTTCGGCCGCCTGCTCGGTCAGCTCGGCCGGCAGCACGTCGTCGGCCGCCCCGTGCACCAGCAGCACCGGAAACCGGTGGCGCAGATCCTCGCCGAGGCGCTCGGGGCCGGCCAGCCGCCCGGAGTAGCCGATCAGGCCGGCGAGCGCCCGCGGCCGCCGAAAGGCGACGTGCAGCGCCATCATCGTGCCCTGGCTGAACCCCACCAGCACCAGCCGGCTGTCGTCCAGCCCGGCGCGCGCCAGCTCGGCGTCCAGGAACCGGTCGAGCACGGGCGCCGCCGCCGTGACGCCGCGCCAGTATTCCGACGGATCGCGCAGCGTCAGGGGAAACCACTGCCGGCCCATCGGCGCCATGCCGCAGGGATCGGGCGCGTTCGGCGCCACGAACGCGACGGTCGGCAGGTGCGGCGCCCACATCTCCGCCAGGCCGATCAGGTCGGCGCCGTCGGCCCCGTATCCGTGCAGCAGCACCACGAGGCCGGTGGGCGCCTCTCCCGAGGCGGGTTCCAGTCGCGGACCGTCCAGTTCGACCATGTAAGCCTGTCTCCGTGTTCGCCGTGCGCGCCCCGCCACACCCTTTCACGGCGGCGGGTGGCGGGTCCAGCGGCCTGCCTCACCGGCAAGAGTCCGGTGCACGGAGGCCATCCGATATTGTCATCTTGGGTGGGACAAGGTCTGATACGCAGGTGGAACCAAGTTCCGGCGTACGAGTTTGCCGAAGGTCAATAAAAACGGGGGTTCTTCAGAATGCTCACTATCCTTTCCTGGATCATACTTGGCCTTATCGCCGGCGCGCTCGCGAAGCTGATCATGCCGGGCAATGACCCGGGAGGCTTCTTCGTCACGATGCTGATCGGTATCGCCGGCGCCTTCGTCGGCGGCTACGTCGGCACCGCGCTGGGCATCGGCACCGTCGTCGGCGGCCTCTCGCTTCCCTCGCTGCTGACGGCCATCGTCGGCGCGCTGATCCTGCTGCTGATCTACAGGCTGCTGCGCCGCGCCATGTAGGCGTGCCGCGCAACGGCATCGGACTGCGAAGGGCACCGGTCGCGACCGGTGCCCTTTTTGCATCCGGCCTCCGAAGGCGCCGCCCGGCCTCAGACCGGCAGCGCGTCCCGGCCGGCCTTGCGGGCGCCGTAGTAGGCCCAGAACAGCCGGGCGGCGATGCCTCGCCACGGCGACCAGGCCGCCGCGATCTCGTGCAGTTCCGGGATGGTCGGCCGCGCCTCCAGCCCGAGCGCGTCGGCGACCGCGTTCTGCAGCGCGATGTCGCCGGCCGGGAAGATGTCCGGGTGGCCGGCGCAGAACAGCAGGTAGATGTCGGCGGTCCAGGGCCCGACGCCCTTCACCGTGCACAGCAGCGCGTGGGCCTCGTCGGCCGGCAGCACCGCCACCCCGCCCAGGTCCAGCCCTCCGTCCACCGCCGCGCAGATCGCCCGCAGCGCCCGGATCTTCGGGCGCGACAGGCCCATCCCGCGCAGCGCGTCGTCGTCGTGCGCCGACATGTGCGCGACGGTCATCTCGCCGAGGCCCGCCATCACCCGGTTCCAGATCGCCGTGGCGCTGGCCACCGACACCTGTTGCGAGACGATGATCCGCGCCAGTCCCTCGAAGCCCGGCTGGCGCAGCCGCAGCGGCAGTTCGCCGGCGAGGTCCCGCACCGGGGCGAGCCTCGGATCGAGGTCGACCAGCGCCTCCAGCCCGGCCGCCACGTCGGCGTCGGTCTCGATCGGCCGCAATCCCGCGACCGGGCGCGGAGGCGGTGGAACCGTGCGTTTCGCCGGACGCTTCGCCGGCGCCTTGCGTGATCGCGCGCTTGTCATGATCGCCCCATACCCGCTACCGCTCACGTGACCCGCAAGCACCGTGTGACCCGCCCCATGGCCGACGAAAGCCCTCCGACCGTCCGCTTCGCGCCCAGCCCCAACGGCTATCTTCATCTCGGTCACGCGCTCAGCGCAATCCTCAACGCGGAGACGGCCGAGGCCCGCGCCGGACGCTTCCTCATCCGCATCGACGACCTCGACACCAACCGCGCGCGGCCGGAGTTCGAGGCAGCGATCTTCGAGGATCTCCGCTGGCTCGGGCTCGCCTTCGATCCGGACGTGCGGCGCCAGTCCGACCATGTGGAGTCATACGAGGACGCCCTTGCCCGTCTGGACGCCATCGGGCTCATCCGCCGCTCGGTCGCCACCCGTCGGGAGATCGCCGACGCCGCCGCCGCCGCCGATGCGGCGGGCACGCCCTGGCGCCGCGATCCGGACGGCGGCTGGCACGTGCCGCCGGACGAGGTGTTCCTGCCGGAGGCGGTGATCGGCGAGCGGATCGAAGCCGGCCGGCCGGCCACCCTGCGGCTCAGGATGAACGACGCGCTGGCGCGGGTGGACGCTCCCCTGACGTTTCGCGAGCTCGACGCGGGACCGCGCGGGGAGACCGGCGAGGTGCGGGCCGATCCGGCCGCCTGGGGCGACGTGGTCGTCGGCCGCAGCGACGTGCCGGGCAGCTACCACCTCTCCGTCGTCGTCGACGATGCGGCGCAGGGGATCAGCCACGTCATCCGGGGCCAGGACCTCTTCCACGCCACCTCGATCCACCGGCTGCTGCAGGCGCTGCTCGGCCTGCCCGCCCCGGTCTACCGGCACCACCGGCTGATTCTCGACACGGACGGGCGGAAGCTCTCCAAGTCGTCCGGGTCCACCAGCCTGCGCGAGCTGCGCGCCGGCGGGCTCTCCGCCGCCGAGGTGCGGCGGCGCATCGGCCTGGAGGCCGGCCCCGGCGGCTAGCCGGTCCGGGTCGCTCAGCCGTTGATGGTGACCAGCACGGGGACGTGGTCGGACGGCTTTTCCCAGCTCCGCGCCTCGGCGACCACGCGCACGTCGCTCACCCGGTCGGCCAGCGACGGCGAGGCCCACATGTGGTCAAGCCGGCGGCCGCGGTTGGCGACGGTGTGGTCGCGGTTGCGGTAGCTCCACCAGGTGAAGACCTTCTCCGGCGGCGGCATGTCGCGGCGGACCACGTCGATCCAGCGGCCGGCCATCAGCGCCGCGTCGAGGCGCTCGGTCTCCCCGGGCGTGTGGCTGACGATCTTCAGGAGCTGCCTGTGGGACCAGACGTCGTCGGGCTGCGGCGCCACGTTGAAGTCGCCGCCCACCAGGCTCGGCTCGGCCGACGACAGCACGCTCCACGGCGCGAACGCGTCGAGATAGGCGAGCTTGGCGCGGAACTTCGGATTGATCTCCGGGTCCGGCTCGTCACCGCCCGACGGGATGTAGACCGAATGCAGCGCCGCCGGCTTGCCGCCCACCTCGATGACGCCCGAGATGTGACGGCCCTCGTCGATGTCGGCGATGTTCTCGCGGCTGACGCGCTCGATCGGCCGGTTCGAGGCGATCGCCACCCCGTGGTGCCCCTTGCGCCCGTTCACCACGACGTGGGGAAAGCCCAGCTTCTCCAGCGCCTGGCGCGGGAACTGGTCGTCCGGGCAGCGCGTCTCCTGCAGCAAGAGCACGTCGGGCTTGTAGGCGGCGACGAACGTGTCGACGAGCGCGATCCGGGCGCGGATCGAGTTGATGTTCCAGGTGGCGACGACGAGCCGGTCGGCGGTTCCGCTGCCCGCCATCACTGGGTGCGCCCGGCGATGGCATCGGCCAGCGCCACCGTCTTCTCGGCGATCTCGGCGTGCAGGCGTTCCACCATCTTGCCGTCCAGCGCGATGGCGCCCCGCCCGGCGTTCTCCGGCTGCGCGAACGCCTCGATGATCCGGCGCGCCCAGGCGACCTCTGCGCCGCTCGGCGCGAACGTGCGGTTCGCCACCTCGATCTGCTTCGGATGGATCAGCGTCTTGCCGTCCATCCCCAGGTCGCGGCCCTGGCGGCATTCCTCCGTCAGTCCGGACAGGTCGTCGATGTCGCCGTAGACGCCGTCGAGGATCGACAGCCCGTTCGCCCGCGCCGCCGCGACGAAGGTCGCGATCCACGGCAGCATGGTGACCCGGCCGGGCACGATCTGGGCGCGGGTCTCCTTGGCGAGGTCGTTGGTGCCGATCACCAGCGCGTCGAGGCGCCGGCCGGCGTCCTCCTCCACGGCCTCGGCGATCGAGCCGGCGTTGAGCACGGCCCGGGGCGTCTCCATCATCAGCCAGATCTTCAGCTTCGCCGGCGCGCCGAGCCGCGACAGCACCCGCCCGATCGACATCACGTCGTCGACGGTCTCGGCCTTCGGCACCAGGATCGCATCGGCGTTGCTCGCCGCGATCGCTTCCAGGTCGGCCATGCCCCACGGCGAGGAAAGCGGGTTCATCCGCAGCACGATCTCGCGGTGGCCGTAGCCGCCCGCCTCGACCGCCGCCAGCACCTGGGCGCGCGCCGTCTCCTTCTGGTCCGGCGCCACCGCGTCCTCGAGATCGAAGATCAGGCAGTCGGCATCGAGGGTGCGGGCCTTCTCCAGGGCGCGGGCATTGGAGCCGGGCATGTAGAGGACGCTGCGGCGCGGACGGATATCGGTCATGGGCACTCCCGGTGGGACGGTGGCGTCAGCCTGCGCGGAGACCCCTGTCGGTGCCTCTGCGCCCTCTTGAACACCTGCGGGATCCCTCGATAGCAAACCGGGGCGCGGTTGCAACCCGTGTGAGCGGCGCGCGGTGCGCTTTGCGCGCGATCGCGCAAGAACGCGCAGAAAAGCGCATTATCGCGCACGCCGCAGCATCGCCCAGTCGGCGACCACGCGCACCGCGTAATCCTGCGCGCTGTCGACCAGCCGGCGGATGTCGTCGTGCCGGAGCCGGTCGATCATGTGGCACTCGAAACGGCGGGATCGCTTGTCGGAACGCCCGTGGGAGAGCGCCAGCGCCCGGGCCGACGCCTCAGCGTGATCGACGAGATTGTCGGTCAGGTCTCCGTCGGCGAGCTCGTGCGCGTCGACGCCGGCCTTCGAGTGGTGCCGGGTGCGCACGAGCCAGCTCCGGCCGTTCCAGTGGACGTGATCGAGCACCCGGTCCGCCCGGCGCTGCATCAGCCGCTGGCAGTCGATCACCAGCCGCGCCACCGACATCCGGTTGGCCGGATCGATGTCGGGGAAGTGCGGCAGGAAGGCCGGCGGCCGCTGCTCCTTCACCTCCACCAAGTGATAGAGTTCCAGGAGTTCCCGCCAGTCCTGGCCGTCCCTGGACACATCGTCCGGGCCGACGAGAAGGTAGTAGCGGTCGGCGTTGCGCGCCCCGAGACCGGCACCGTAGCGCATCGCCACGTCGCAGATCGCATCGTCGACATAGGGGCGGAACGCCTCCGCGACCGCGCCCGCCCGCGGCCCCAGCAGCCGATCGATCCGTCCGGGCTGGTGCGCGAGGCGCGGCACGGGCGCGCCGAGATCGACGTCCTTGGCGAGCTTCGACTTGGTGGTGAAGTCCTCGCCCCCGACGGCGCGGGCCTTGGCCTTCGTCTCGAAGGGATGCAGGAAATGGCCGGACGGGAAGTTGCAGACGGCCTCGTCCCAGCAGTCGTCCGGCCGCTGGGCGATCGCCTTGCAGGTCTTGCGGTAGGCCTTGAAGAAGCGCTTGGCTGCCTTGCGGGCCGCGGCGAACCCCGGCGACTGCGCCACCCGGTCGGCGGGCCAGTCCACATAGGTCCCGTCGACGTCGCAGCGGGCCCGGTCGGCGGCCAGAAACAGGCTCGCCGCGTAGCGCATCAGGTCCCATTCGGCGTAGCCGACGCCGGCATCGTCGAAGTCGTTGGGGCAGAAGATGACGTGGTGGGGGGCGGCCCAGGCGCCGCCCTCAGTGAGAAAGCCGAAGTTCTCGAAATGGCTGTCGCCCTGGATGCGGGTGATCGAGCCCCGCGACACCTCCACCTCCAGGCGGCCGGTGGCCAGATCGCGGAAGAACAGGCTGGCCGTGCCCCGGTAGAAGGCGAACGGCGAGCCGGCCATGTCGGCGTGCTTGCCCGAGCCGTTCTCCGACAGCAGGTCGACCTCGTCGATCCGGTAGATCTCCTCGAGGATCTCCTCGAGCCGGGCGTTGCGTCCGGCGTCCATGGTCGGCCCTCCGTGTCGCGCGCCTGGGCAACCTCCCGTCGATGGCCGAAGTTCCGGATCAGTCGGCCAGTTGCGGCAGGTCGCGGTAGAAATCGAGCGCCTCGGGATTGGCCAGCGCTTCCTTGTTCTTCACCTCGCGGCCATGCACCACGTCGCGCACGGCGAGCTCGGTGATCTTGCCGGACTTGGTGCGCGGAATGTCCGCCACCGCGACAATCTTTGCCGGCACGTGGCGCGGGCTGGCACCGCTGCGGATCTGGGTCTTGATGCGCTTCTCCAGCGCCTCGTCGAGCGTCGCACCCTCCGCCAGCCGCACGAACAGCACGACCCGGACGTCGTTGTCCCAGGTCTGGCCGATCGCCAGCGCCTCCAGCACGTCGGGGATCTGCTCGACCTGCGCGTAGATCTCCGCGGTACCAATGCGCACACCGCCCGGATTGAGCGTCGCGTCGGACCGGCCGTGGATGATCAGGCCGCCGTGCGGCGTCCACTCGGCGAAGTCGCCGTGGCACCAGACGTTGTCGAACCGCTCGAAATAGGCGGCGCGGTACTTGGCACCGTCGGGATCGTTCCAGAACATCACCGGCATGGTGGGGAACGGCCGGGCGCAGACGAGCTCGCCCTTGCCCTCGCGGATCGGATGGCCGTCTTCCGACCAGACCTGCACGTCGAGGCCCAGCCCCGGCCCCTGGATCTCGCCCTTGTAGACCGGCTTGATCGGGATCCCGAGGACGAAGCAGGCGACGATGTCGGTGCCGCCGGAGATCGAGGCCAGGTGGATGTCGTGCTTGATCTTCTCGTAGACGTACGAAAAGCTTTCCGGCGCCAGCGGCGAGCCGGTCGAGGTCATCAGCCTGACCGTCGACAGGTCGTGGGTTTCCATCGGGACCAGCCCGGCCTTCGCCACCGCGTCGATGAACTTCGCCGAGGTGCCGAACAGCGTCATCTTCTCCTGGTCGGCATAGTCGAACAGGATCTCGCCGCTCGGAGCGAACGGCGAGCCGTCGTAGAGCAGCAGCGTCGCCTCGGACGCGAGCGCCGACATCAGCCAGTTCCACATCATCCAGCCGCAGGTGCTGAAGTAGAAGACGCGGTCGCCGGGCTTCACGTCCGAATGGAGGCGCTGCTCCTTCAGGTGCATCAGCAGCGTGCCGCCGGCCGAGTGCACGATGCACTTCGGGACACCCGTCGTTCCCGACGAGAACAGGATGTAGAGGGGATGATTGAAGGGCAGTCGCTCGAAGGCCACCGGCTTCGCCTCGAAGCCTTTCAGCACCTGCTCCAGCGGCTTGGCGCGCTTGAGGCGACCCGCCACGTCCTCGGCCTGCTCCAGGTAGGAGACGATCCAAATCTGCTCGGCGGTGGGCAGTTGGGACTCGATGGCGGCCAGCTTATCGGCAACGGCGATCTGCTTGCCGTTGTACCAGTAGCCGTCGCAGCTCACGAAGACCTTGGGCTCGATCTGGCCGAACCGGTCGAGCACGCCGCGCTCGCCGAAATCGGGAGAGCAGGAGGAGAAGGTCGCGCCGAGCGAGGCGGTGGCGAGCATCAGCGCCGTCGTCTCCGGCATGTTCGGCATCATCGCCGCCACCCGGTCGCCGACCCCGACGCCGGCCGCCGCGAGCGCCTGCTGCATCCGGGAGACCAGATCGTTGAGCTCGCGCCAGCTCATCCGGCGGCGCACCTTGTCCTCGCCCCAGAAGACGACGGCATCGCCATCGTCGTTCCGGCGCAGCAGGTTCTCCGCGTAGTTGAGGCGCGCATCGGGGAAGAAGGCGGCACCCGGCATCTTGTCGGCGTCGACCAGCACGCGGTCGCCCTTGTCGCCGACGACGCCGCAGAAATCCCACACCGCCGACCAGAAGCCCTCGAGATCGGACACCGACCAGGCGTGCAGGTCGTCGAAGCTCTCGAAGCTCCGGCCCGCCCGCTTACCGGCAAATCCCATGAACGCCGTCATGGCGCTGTCCGCCATCCGCTCCTTCGAAGGTGTCCACAGCGGTTGGTCTGCCGTCATGTGCGATGGTCCTCTCTCGGAGTTCAGGTCGGATGCCGACGGGGCGGAAGCTGGGATACCACCCCGCCGCGGACCCTCACAAGGTACGCGCGCCATCGAATTTCAAGAAGCGGCGTAGGAAGGAGCGGCCGACGACGTTCAGGGTGACAGGTACGGCAGACACGAACGTCGAGCGAGGCCATGCAACACCCATCGCGTGCACCAGCAGCACTTCCCCCGGGGCAGGTGACATGAGTTATATCGCGCGTTGCGGGACCGGTGGTCGCGCCGTGGAAACGACCCATTGAGAGGTTCCCATGGCCGCTTCCATTGATGCGGTCGCCGGACCGCGGACACGAAAGATCGATCCGACGACCATCGTGGACACGACCGCAACCGAGGACGGGGACGCCAGGCTTCTCGCGCTCATCGCGCGCGGAGACGAGCGGGCGTTTGCCGAGCTCGTGCAGCGCCATACCGGTCGCATCCATGCGCTCGCGCGCCGCTTCACCGGCTCGTCGGCCGATGCCGACGACGTCGTGCAGGACACCTTCTGGTCGGTGTGGCGCAAGGCGGGCGGATGGGACCCGCGCGGCGTCAAGGTGTCGACGTGGATCTATCGCATCGCGCTGAACCGGTGCATCGATCTCGACCGGCGCAAGAAGGTCCGGCGGCTCGTCGGCCTCGACAGCGTCGACGATCCGGTCGAACCTGATCCCGGCGCGGAGCATGGGGCGGTCGTCCGCGACGAGTTGCAGGCCGTGGCACGGAACATTCAGGCATTGCCTGCGCGCCAGCGCGCGGCAATCCTGCTGGCGGCATCGGGAGACATCTCCACGTCGGAGATCGCGGCGCGGCTGGGGGTCAGCGACGGCGCCGCCGAGCAGCTTCTCGTCCGGGCACGCCGCACGCTGCGACAGAACAAGCTTGACCGCGAGGCCTCGGGTACGGCCGAAAGCGGCGCATGAACAACGATCGAACGGGTTGCGGGTCCGCAGACGGACGGCGGCACTCGCGGAGGCAGGACGGATGAGCAGACCTTTCACCCTGGCGGACCTGGAAGCGTTGATCGACCGATACGGGTCGGACGCGCACGCCTGGCCGCGCGGCACCGCCGAGAGCGTCACCGCGCTGGTTGCGCGCGACGACCGGGCGCGCCGCCTCCTCGACGCCAGCCGCACCCTCGACGCCGACTTGCGTAGCCTCGTCGCCCCCTCCCCGGTTCACTCCGCCACGGTCGGGCGCATTCTCTCCGGGGTGCGCGAACGTCAGTCCGCCGGCCCCGGCTTCCATCTCTTCACGCCGGCGCGGATGGCGGCCTTCGCGTGTGTCGCGGTGGGTTGCATCGCGCTCGGCGCGACCCTGGGCCTGGTGATCGACCGGCAGTCTGGGCAGTCCTGGTCCCAGGGCGAGGACGTGGCGGTGCTGGTGCTCGGCGTCGGCCAGGACGACGGCTTTGCGGCGGGAGACAGCCTATGACGCTGCGCGGTGGCTGGGCGATCGGCGTGCTCGTCGCGCTGGCGGTGTCGCTCGCACTCAACTTCACGCTCGGCGGCTTCGTCTCGGCGCGGATGTTCATGCCGCACCCGCCGCCGCGCGGCGGGTTCTCCACCTTCATGACCGCCGCCGACCGGGCCTTCCCCCAGGAGATGCGGGCGGCGCTTCGCGACGATCTCTTCAACGACCCGTCCGTGAAGACCCACTTCGAGGCCCTGCGCGCGGATCGCAGGAAGATGTTCGCGGTGATGCGGGCGGAGCCCTTCGATCCCGACGCCCTGAAGAGCGTCCTCGACGAGATCCAGGCGAACACCTTGGCGCTTCAGCAGGCGGGGCACGCCGCCCTTGAGCGGATCGTCGCCCAGACCCCTGCGGACGTGCGCGCCCGGATCGGACTGCGCGATCATGACTTCGATCGGCGGCACGGTCCCCCCGACGGCCCGCCGCCGGACGACCTCCCCCCGCCGCCCCCGGAATGACCACGGCCGGAGCCGGCCCGTCACGTCGAGGCTTGAAGACGCGGACCGCCGCACCTTGATATAGGGACGGACGCGGCCCACCCCGGCGCGGCGCGCCCAGACCGAGGATATCGCCTGACATGACCGAGCAACGTTCCCTCATGCGCCGCTTTCTCGGCGGCTCGCCGGGCCAGGTGCTGATCAAGCTGGTGGTGCTCTCGTTCGTCGTCGGGCTGGCGTTCGCGGCCATCGGCTTCACCCCCGGCGACATCGTGTTCTACCTGACCGACTGGATCCGCCACCTGCCGACCATCGGCTGGGACGTGGTCGTGGAGATCGGCCAGTACCTGCTGCTGGGCGGGATGATCGTGGTGCCGATCTGGTTCGTCGTGCGCGTGCTGGAGACGGTGCGCTCGCGGGGCTAGCGCGTCCCGGCCGGGCCGGAGCGGCCTGGCTTTGGGGACTGCCGCGGAGATTCCACCCGCGCGCGATGCCTCTCCCGCTTCGGGGCCGCGTCAGGCGGGCACGTGGATCTGCGGTGCGACCAACCTGCCGAACCGGCGGACGATCCCGACTATTCCGATGGATTGAAGCTGAGGGCTCGAAAGGGCGCCGGGGACCCGGACCGGTGATCGACGGGTCGGCGCGCGGAGCCGCCACAGTCCGGCCCCGGTGCAACTCTCGCCACGAAGGCGGCTGCGATGCGGCCTGCGGCGCCTAGGCGGCGGTAGGGTTCACGCGGCGGCGCGGCTCAAGGGGCGGAGGATGGCGGGGCGCATGCGCGCCCCTTCCCCCGTCCCTCGCATGCGCCGGGAGTTCGACGAGGCGATCAGCGGCTGGCCGGAGCCAGCACCATCACCATCTGCCGGCCTTCGAGGCGCGGCTCGGACTCGACCTTGGCAAAGTCCTCGGTCTCCGACTTGACCTTGCGAAGCAGGTCCATGCCGATTTCCTGATGCGCCATCTCGCGCCCCCGGAACCGCAACGTCACCTTGACCTTGTCACCTTCGTCGAAGAAACGCTTCATCGCCCGCATCTTCACGTCGTAATCGTGCGTGTCGATGTTCGGACGCATCTTGATCTCTTTGACCTCGACCGTCTTCTGCTTCTTGCGCGCTTCGGCAGCCTTTTTCTGGCTCTGATACTTGAACTTGCCGAAATCGAGAATCTTGCAGACGGGCGGATCGGCGTTCGGAGAGACCTCTACGAGATCAAGACCGGATTCCTCGGCGATGGCCAAGGCTTCGTCTGTCTCGACGACACCCCGGTTGTTGCCTTCGGCGTCGACAAGTTGAACCCGCGGAACACGGATCTCGGAATTGATGCGCGGCCCTTCTTTGGTGGGCGGCGGAGCGCGGTGCGGACGGCGAATGGTACGTTTCTCCTAGTCTGTTCAGGGACAGGACGCGGTTCGCGGCGAGAAAAGGGGCCGAGCAGGCGGGAGAGAACACCCGTAGCCCCGCACGCAAAGCGCCGGGGCTCCTGAACTCGATCCGTCAGGACGCCACGAAAGCGGCCTGCGATGAAGATCGGGGCTTTGGTCCGGGAAGTCAACGCCGGATTGCGCGGAAACCCGCGCGAACGGCCGGGAACGGCCTAGCCGCGACGCCCGAGCAGCTCGCGATAGACGGCCATCGTCCGGTCGGTCATCGCCTCCAGCGAGAAGGCCCCACGCACATGGGCGCGCGCTCGGTCGGCAAGCGCGGCGCGCGCATCCGCGTCGAGGTCGAGGGCCGAGGCAAGCGCCTTGGCCAGCGCGGCGGCATCGCCGGGCGGCACCTTCCAGCCGGTGCGCTCGGCCTCGCCGACCGCGGGCGGCGTCGCCACCGTCTCGCCGACCGCGCCGAGTTCCGACACGATGACCGGCCGGCCGGCGGCCTGCGCCTCCACCGCAGCGCGCCCGAACGCCTCCGGCTCGATCGACGCCACCACCACCACGTCGGCGGCCTCCATCGCCGCCGGCACGTCGCTGCAGTGGCCCGGCAGGACCACGCGCCCCTCCAGGCCGAGCTCGGCAACGCGCGCGCGCAGCCCCGCCACGTAGTCCTCGCGGCCCTGCGCGTCGCCGGCCAGCACCGCCACGCAGTCCGGCCGGGAGGCCAGCTGCGCCAGCGCGCCGATCACCACCGCCTGGCCCTTCCAGCCGGTGAGGCGGGCGAGCTGCAGGATGATCCGCGCCCCTTCCGGCACCCCCCACTGGCGCCTGAGCGCCGCCGCGCGCTCCGGGAGGCCGGGATCGGCGAAGGCGGCGAGATCGGTGCCGCGGTGGATGGTGACGATCCGGCCTTCCGCGAAGGGATGGCGCGTGCGGATGAGGTCGGCGGTGTAGCCGGAGTTGGCGATCACCACGTCGCCGCGCGCCATGACGGAATTGTAGGCGCCCTTGAGCCAGGATTTCTGGTTGTAGGCGCCGTGATAGGTGGTGACGAACGGCCGTCCGGTGCGCCGCGCCGCCCACAGCGCCGACCAGGCCGGCGCGCGCGAACGGGCATGGATGATGTCGACCCCCTCCTCGCGCACCATCGCCGCGATCGCCGCCGCGTTGCGCCGCATCCGCCACGGGTTCTTTGTCCGGGCGGGAAACGCCACGTGCTCCGCCCCGGTGGCCTTCAGCTCGTCGACGAGCTGCCCGCCGTCCGACAGCACGATGGCGCGCCAGCCCTCGTCCACCAGGCGGGCCGCCACGTCGACCGCCGTGCGCTCGGCGCCGCCCGTGTGGAGTTCGGGAACGATCTGCAGGACGGTCGGTCTGGACACGGATGCGGCTCGACGATGAGGGATCGTGCCCCGGCTCGGTGCACGGGCCCGGGGAGATTGGCATCGCGCGCCGGAGATCGCTATGCCAGGGGACGGCGACGATAGCACCGGAGCGAAGGCAGGCAAATGAGCGACACCGCACCGCACTTTCTCACCGTCGGGACCGATGCCGACGCCCGCCGCATCGCGGTGCGCGACCGGCCCGGCGACAGCCCCGGACTGCTGTGGCTGGGCGGTTTCATGTCGGACATGCAGGGCACCAAGGCGGTGGCGCTGGACGAATGGGGCGCGCGCACCGGCCGCCGGGTGACGCGCTTCGACTATTCCGGCCACGGCGAATCGGAAGGCCGCTTCGTCGACGGCACCATCTCCCGCTGGCTCGACGAGACGGAAGCCGTGTTCGACGCCTTCTGCACCGGGCCGACGATCCTGGTGGGCTCGTCCATGGGCGGCTGGATCGCGCTCCTGCTGGCGCGCCGGCTCCAGGCGGCCGGCAAGTCGGACCGGCTGGCGGGCATGGTGCTGATCGCGCCGGCGGCTGACTTCACCGAGCGGCTGATGTGGGCCGCCTTCCCCCAGGACGTGAAGGACACCATCGAGCGCGACGGCGTGTGGCTGCGCCCCTCCCCCTACGGCGAGGATCCGTATCCGATCACCCGCGCGCTCATCGAGGACGGCCGCCGGAATCTGCTCTACGACGCCGGGCCGATCGAGACAGCCTGCCCGGTCCACATCCTCCAGGGCGTGCAGGACGCCGACGTGCCGTGGTCCCACGTCAGCGACCTGGTCTCCCGGCTCGCCCGCGACGACGTCGTGCTGACGCTGATCAAGGACGGCGACCATCGCCTCTCCCGCCCCCAGGACATCGAACGGCTGTTCGCCACCGTCGAAGGGCTGTCGGAGGAGGACTAGGGCCTTTGCCGTCCGCAATCCCGCGCCCGCGCGCGCGGCGGTCTAGAACGCCACCGAGACGGCGATGACGGCCAGCGAAATCGCGCCCAGCCACAGCGCCGCCTGGCGCGAGCGGCTGCGGCGCGCCTCCGCTTCGGCGATGGCATCGACGGTCTCGGCGGCGAGGATCAGACCCGTTTCCGCCATGCCGGTGAGGCCGTGGCTGGCGCGGCTCATCTTGTCGACGAAGTCCGGGAACTCGGTCATGAAGCGCGACAGCGCCGAGAGCCCCTGTCCGGCCTCCTGGATGAAGTGGGCGGGACCGATGTGCTCCTCCATCCAGCGGCGCATGACGGGTTCGGCCACGTGCCAGATGTCGAGGCGCGGATCGAGGGTGCGGGCGACGCCCTCCACCACCACCATCGTCTTCTGCAGCATGATCAGCCGCGGCTGGGTGGTCATCGCGAACAGCTCGGTGACCTCGAACAGCTGGGTCAGCAGCCGCGCCATGGAGATGTCCTGGGCGGTCTGGTCGCGGATCGGCTCGCCGATGGCCCTGAGCGCCTGGGCGAACACGTCCGGATCCTGGTCGGCCGGCACGTAGCCCGCCTCGAAGTGCACGTCGGCCACCATCTTGTAGTCGCGCCGGATGAAGCCGTAGAGGATGCGCGCCAGGAACGAGCGCTCGTCCTTATTCAGGCGGCCGGTAATGCCGAAGTCCACCGCCACCAGCGTTCCGTCCTCTTCCACGAACAGGTTGCCCGGATGCATGTCGGCGTGGAAGAAGCCGTCGCGCACCGCGTGGCGCAGGAACGACTGCAGCACCGTCTCGGCGAGGAGCTGCATGTCCAGCCCCGCCTCGCGCACCAGATCCATCTTCGACAGCTTGATGCCGTCGATCCACTCCATGGTGAGGATGCTCTTGGTGGTACGCGACCAGTCGACCGAGGGGACGCGGAAGCCCGGATCCTCGGCGCAGTTCTCCGCCATCTCCGACAGCGCGGCCGCTTCCAGGCGCAGATCCATCTCCAGGTGCACCGAGCGGGCGAGCGTGTCGACGATGGCGATCGGCCGCAGCCGGCGGGCCTGGGGCGCGAAGCGCTCCACCAGCCGGGCGGCGAGGTAGAAGCTCTCCAGGTCGCGGGCGAACCGGCCGGCGACGCCCGGCCGCAGCACCTTCACCGCCACGTCGCGCACGAACCCGTCGGCATCCAGGACGGTCGCCCGGTGAACCTGGGCGATCGAGGCGGCGGCCACCGACGGCCCGAACTCGATGAACGCCTCGTCGAGCGAGCGGCCCAACCCCTCAGCGACGGCCAGGCGCGCCGCGTCGTCGGAGATCGCCGGGACCTCGTCCTGCAGCTTGGCCAGTTCGGCGGCCGCATCCGCGCCGACCACGTCGGCCCGGGTGGCCAGGAACTGGCCGAGCTTCACGTAAGACGGCCCGAGCCGGTTCAGCGCCTGGGTCAGCCGGGCGGCCGCGTCGGTGCGCTTGACGCCGCGCCGCTCGGCAAGGCGCGCCACGCTGATGGCGAAGCGCGCCGAGGGCGGCAGGTCCGGCAGCGCGACGAGCCCGAAGACCCCTTCGCGCGCGAGGACGAAGCCGGCATTGACGAGGCGCAGGAAGGGCGCGACCTGAAGCGGCATCCCCTCAGACCTTGAAGGCGGAATGGATGGTGGCGATCCCGCCCGAGAACGGCCGGAACGACACCCGCTCGAAGCCCGCGTCCTCGATCTCCACGGCGAACCGCTCGGCGATCGGGAACGTGCGGATCGATTCAACCAGATACTGGTAGGGCTGGTCGTCGCCGGTCACGGCGCGCCCCATGCGGGGAATCACCTGGAACGAATAGGTGTCGTAGACGCGCTTCAGGATGGGCAGATCCACCGGCGCGAACTCCAGGCACATGAAGCGCCCGCCGCGCTTCAGCACACGGTAGGCCTCGGCCAGCGCGGCCGCGCGGTCGGGCACGTTCCGGATGCCGAAGGCGATGGTGTAGGCGTCGTGGCTGCGGTCGGCGAACGGGATCGCCTCGGCATTCGCCTGCACGAAGCGGGTGCGTTTGTCGGCGCCGCGCTTTTGGGCGCGCTCCGCGCCGACGCCCAGCATGGCGGCGTTGATGTCGGCGACGGTGACGCTCACCGCCGGCCCGCCGCGATCGAGGATGCGGAACGCCACGTCGCCGGTGCCGCCGGCCACGTCGAGCACCTTGTAGCCGGCGCGCGTTCCCTTCGGCGGTGCGAGCCAGCTGACCAAAGCGTCCTTCCAGAGCCGGTGAAGGCCGCCGGACATCAGGTCGTTCATGATGTCGTAGCGCTGGGCGACGCGGTGGAAGACGTCGTCCACCAGCCCCTGCTTCTCGCGGGCCTGCACCTGGCGGAAGCCAAACGGAAGTTCTCCGGCCTTACGCTCGCGCATGTCGGTGTCGCTCATGGATGTCAGACCTTTCCTGCGGGACGATAGCGGTCCCAATGCATGGCGGCTATGGTGACGACCATCGCCGGGTCGGCCGGGCCATCGCCCCGCCGCTCCGGCACCCTCCGCCAGCGACAGTCTTTGTGATGCCCGAGCTTCCAGAAGTCGAGACCGTCAAGCGCGGCCTTGAGCCCCACCTCGTCGATCGCACCATCCTGGCCGTCGAGCAGCGCCGCCCCAACCTGCGCTTTCCGTTTCCGGAGCGATTCGCGGATCGGCTGGCGAACCGGCGCGTGCTCCGCCTCGGCCGCCGCGCCAAGTACCTGCTCACCCACCTCGACGACGGGACCGTGCTCCTGATGCACCTCGGCATGTCCGGCTCGTTCCGCATGGAGCAGGACGGCGACGCCGACACGCCGGGCGCGTTCCACCACGCCCGCAGCAAGAACCCCGTCCACGACCACGTCGTCTTCCATCTCGATAGCGGCACCCGCGTCGTCTACAACGACCCGCGCCGCTTCGGCTACATGTCGCTGATCGCCGACGACGAATTCGACGCGCATCCGCTCATCCGCGGGCTCGGCGTCGAGCCGATCGGCAATGCCCTCAGCGGCCCCTTCCTGGCGGAGCGATTCGCCGGACGCGCCGCGCCCCTGAAGGCGGCGCTGCTCGACCAGGGCGTCATCGCCGGGCTCGGGAACATCTACGTCTGCGAGGCGCTGTGGCGCGCCCGCCTGTCGCCGCGCCGGGCCGCGGGCACCATCGTCCGCCGTGACGGGCGCCCCACCGAACGGGCCGAGCGCCTCGCCCACGCCATCACGGCGGTGATCGCGGACGCCATCGTGGCGGGCGGCTCGTCGCTGCGCGACTATGTGCAGGCCGACGGCTCGATGGGCTATTTCCAGCACACCTTCGCGGTCTACGATCGCGAGCACGAACCCTGTCCGCGCCCGGACTGCCGGGGAACCGTGACCCGCATCGTCCAGAGCGGCCGGTCGACCTTCTTCTGCCCCGAGTGCCAGAGGTAGACTGCGGCCAGCCGGACGCCGCCGAACGACCAATAGGAGAGATCATGGACACCGTTTGCCGCTTCAACGTCCCCGGATCGGCGGGACGCGCAATGCCGCTCCTGGCCCTCGCAACGCTCCTTCTGGCGGCGACGGCCGCGCACAGCCAGTCGTCGATCACCGTCTCCCCGCTGTCCGAGCAGGACTGCGCCGCGCTCGCCAAGGACGTGAGCGACCGGACGGGCGTCTCGGTGGATTCCACCATCGGCAGCGCCGACGCCTACATGTACACCAACCTCGTCGGCAACGCGTGCCTGCTGTCCGGCACCGCAACCGGCGTGTCGAAGGATCTGACGCAGCTCTCCGTCGTCGGCGAAGGGTACAAGGGCTGGACGCGCGTGCCCGCCTACGACGCGGACGGCCCCGGCTCCACCAGCGTCACCTTCAAGCGCGACAAGGCCTGGTTCGGCCTGTCCGTCGGCGCCGAACCGCCGGCCGGGCGCTGCGACGACGTGATGATTTCCGACTGCAAGGCGCCGATGGAGGACTGGACCTGGACGGTGTCGGGCATGGCCTTCACCGCCCCGTCCACGGCGGACCGGCCGTCGTTCTAACCCCGACCGACGGCTCCCGCGGGGGCCGGTGAAGCCGGCCCCCGGGCTCGACCACCCGAGCCCCCGCGACGGCCTCGGTCGCGACGGGCTTTGCTGCGCGGTCCCAAGGCCTTCGCGATGCGCGTGTGTGGGAGGATCTTTCGGGCGATGGCCTCGGCGGGACGGAATTCGGGTCCGGCACCGGAAGCGCGCTCGCGGCGCAGTTTGGTCACAAGATTGACCGAAGTCGCGGCGAGACTTTCCGGACGCCGCTCCCTCGCCGGCAGTCCCTTCGGCGAGGCGCACGCGACGGCGATTTCGCACGAGAGAGCCCCATGTCGCTGATTTCGAGCTTCATCGATCGTCTCGCCGGTGCCACCCGTGTCATCGACATCGGCGGCCAGAAGATCCCCGTGGACGCCGAGATCGTCGACCTCGGCGGCGCCCGCGACGTCGACGACGTCTCGCCTCTCGCCGCGCTGACCTGCGTGAAGGAAATCTACCTGTCGGAGACGTGCGTCGGCGACCTCTCCCCCCTCGCCGAGCTGGAAACGCTGGAGGTCATCGACATCTCCGACACCCCGGTCGCCGAGATCCGGCCGCTGGCCGGCCTGCACCGGCTCACCCACCTGTTCGCGCCGCGCACGCGCATCTCCTGCCTCGACGGATGCGAGACGCTCAGGTCGCTGCTGACGCTGGTAATCCGGCAGACGACCGTCGCGGATCTGTCGCCGCTTGGCGGCCAAGTCCATATGCGCCAGCTCGACGCCTCGCACACGCCGATCGCCGACGTCGCGCCGATCCGCCAGATCGCGGGGCTGGGCGACCTTCGCCTCAACGGCACGATGGTCTCGGACCTGACGCCCCTCGCCGCGCTGTCGCAGCTCAGCCTCCTCGACGCCGGCTTCACGCAGGTGGACGACATCGAGCCGGTCGCGGAGATCAGGGACCTGAAGAACCTCGAGCTGTCGCGCTCGGAGATCCGCACGGTCCACCCGCTGTCGGAGATGGTTCACATGTGGCGGCTCGGCATCCAGGGAACGGCGGTCAGCGACTTCTCGCCGCTCGCCGCCCTGCCCGAGCTGCGCAGCCTGTCGATCGGGATGCCCCTGTCGAAGTCCGAGTACGACGCCTTCGCGACCATCGACGTGACCGCGCTGGGGCTCGACTGGCAGACGTTGTCCAGCCGCGAGAGCGTCCAGTCGTTCCTGTCCCGGCACGCGGCCTAACGCGCTTCCGACCGACGCGCCGACCGGGAGCCGTCGACCTTGCGGGAAGGGCCACGGCGCCGGGGCTTGCGGGCGGCCTAGTGCCGGAAGTGGCGCACGCCGGTGAAGACCATCGCGATGCCGGCTTCGTCCGCCGCCTTGATGACCTCGTCGTCGCGCATCGACCCGCCCGGCTGGATGACCGCCGTGGCGCCGGCGTCGATGGCCGCCAGCAGCCCGTCGGCGAACGGGAAGAAGGCGTCGGAGGCCACCACCGATCCGCGCGTCAGCGGCTCGGCTATGCCGGCCGCCTCCGCCGCGTCGGCGGCCTTGCGCGCCGCGATCCGCGCGGAATCGACCCGGCTCATCTGGCCCGCGCCGACGCCCACCGTCGCCCCGTCCTTGACGTAGACGATGGCGTTCGACTTCACGTGCTTGGTCACCCGCCAGGCGAACTTCAGGTCTGCCAGTTCCTGCGCGCTCGGCGCGCGCGCAGTGACGACCTTCAGGTCGCAGTCCTCGACCACCGACCCGTCGCGGTCCTGCACCAGGAAGCCGCCGGCCACCGACTTGAACATCGGCGTGTCGGTGCGCGGGTCCGGCAGGCCGTCGGTCAGCAGCAGGCGCAGGTTCTTCTTGGCGCCGACGATCCCGATCGCCTCCTCGCTGGCGCCCGGCGCGATGATCACCTCGGTGAAGATTTCGGTGATGGCGCGTGCCGCCTCCGCGTCGAGCGGCCGGTTGAGCGCGACGATGCCGCCGAAGGCCGAGACAGGGTCGCACAGCAGCGCCTTGCGGTAGGCGGCGACGATGCTCTCGCCCTCGGCCACGCCGCACGGATTGGCGTGCTTGATGATCGCCACCGCCGCGGTGCGCGCCGGATCGAACTCGCCGGCCAGCTCGAAGGCCGCGTCGGTGTCGTTGATGTTGTTGTAGGAAAGCGCCTTGCCCTGCACCTGGCGCGCGGTGGCGACGCCCGGGCGCGCCGCACCGGCGCGATAGAACGCCGCCTGCTGGTGCGGGTTCTCGCCGTAGCGCATCTCGGAGATCAGCCGGCCGCCGAGCGAGCGCCAGGTCTGGTCCGGCTCGTCGACCTCGCCGGCGAACCAGCCGGAGATCGCCGCATCGTAGGCCGCGGTGCGCGCGAACGCCTTGGCGGCCAGCTGCTTGCGCAGCGCGAACGGCAGCGCGCCCTCCCCGGCCTCGAGCGTCTCGAGGACCCGGGCATAGTCGGCCGGATCGACGAGCACCGTCAGGTAGGCGTGGTTCTTGGCCGCGGCGCGGATCATCGCCGGCCCGCCGATGTCGATCTGCTCGATGACGGCGCGGAATTCCGCCCCGGCCGCAACCGTCTTCTCGAACGGATAGAGGTCGATCACCAGGAGGTCGATCGGCTCGATGCCGTGCTCCGCCATCTGGCTCGCGTGCTCGGGTTCGTCGCGGATGCCGAGCAGCCCGCCGTGCACCAGCGGATGCAGCGTCTTCACGCGCCCGCCGAGGATTTCCGGGAAGCCGGTGACGTCGGAGACGTCGGTGACCTCGAGCCCCGCGGCCTTCAGCGTGGCCGCCGTGCCGCCGGTGGAGAGCAGGCTGACTCCCTTGGCGGCCAGCGCCGCGGCGAACTCGGCGACGCCGGTCTTGTCGGAGACGGAGATCAGGGCGCGGCGAACGGCGACGCGATCGGGAAGAGCCACGGACGACGGCGCGGTCACCATGAGGGGGTATCCTTTCGAGCGAGACGGCAGAAACGTGAGCTTGGGGGCCGGGACGGGGGAGATCCGCCAGATGTGGTGGACCCTTCCCGACCGTTCGAGGAGGCGGGTACCACATTTCGGTCGGTCACCGGAAGCCGTGGCGGCGGGCCTCAGATCAGAAGCGGCGCTTCATCCTCACCTTCCTCGGCGCTCGGGCGCTTGCGCGTGCGGACGCGCTCCGCCTCCTTCTCCAGCCGCCAGGTGATCTCGGTCTCGCCGGAGACGCGGCCGTAGAGCACGATCTGCGCCGTGCGCCGCATGCCGTGGGAGCCGACGAGGAACACCGATTCCTCCAGCTCCGGGTCGGCGCCCTCCGCCACGAAGCGCCAGGCCGAGCGGTCGTCGCAGACCAGCAGCACGCTCTGGCCGCCCTGGCTTCGGTTCGCCTTGACCGAGGGGTGCAGGTGGAAGCGGATCGCGAACGGCGTCTGTTCGCGCGCGCCCCTGGGCGTCGGGGTCAGCCGGTCGCGGCCCATGACGACCCGCCCGTCGGACGACAGCACGATGGTTCGCTCGTGCACGACACCGAATTTCGCCGCGTATCCGTCGTGATCGGCGACCACCGAAATCTGGTCGGCGCTCTCCTGGCGGTAGACGTCGACCTCGCGGGGGCCGTGATAGAGCAGCGGGCCCAGCGTCGCGCCGACGCCCTTGGGCGGCAGGATCCGGGCCGACGAGGTGTCCTCGACGACGAGGGTGGAATGGGCGGCGGTGGTGCGCGCCAGGTCGCGCCAGATGGCCCGGCCGCTGCTCGGCATGCCGCAGTTGACGATGATGCGGTTCGCCCGGTCGCTGAACTCGAACGACAGGGTCCCGGCGTGCGCCTCGCGGCCGAAGCGCAGCGGCGGCGGCAGGCCCGTGTCCATCAGCACGACGGCGCCGCCGGCCTCCAGCCGCTGATAGCCCGAATGGCGGGCGTTGCCGGGCGAGGTGCCACGCGAATCGTCGTAGGCGAGCACGGTGGCGACGAGATCGGTGGGCGTCGTTCCCATGCCGTTGAACAGGCCGAACGTGCCGTCGCCGTGCCGGAAGAACCGCACCATCGGCATCATCCGGTCGATGGCGTCACCCAGCGTCTGGGACGGCGTGATGCCCCGGACGGACAGCGCCTGCCGGATCGGCAGCAGGTCGACCAGCAATTCCAGGATGACGCCCGGGTTCCGGGAGATGTGGCCGCCGTCGGCGAGCACCTGCTCGTTGATCTCGCGATCGAGCGCCCTGGTGATCCAGCGGGCGAAGCCGGGCTGGTCGGAAATGGCGGCGGCCGCGGCCGTCAGCGCCATCACCATCCGCATGCGCGGCAGCCCGTCGGACGAGCGCGCGAGCGCGCAGCGCAGGTGATTGACGTGCCGGCCGATGGCCTTGAGGAAGCGCTGATAGAAGGCGTGGTCGCAGCCTTCCAGGATCAGCGGCGACTGGGACAGCCAGGAGAGCAGCCGCCGCGACGCCACCGTGTCCTCCCACGCCTCGGGCGACAGCTTCGGCCCCAGCCGGATCCACTCGTCGACGAGCGCCCGGGCGTTCGAGCGCGACAGCGCGGATTCCGACGCGCGCAGATGGCGGAGCCACGAGAAGCCGTGCAGCGCCCGGGCCCACTCCTGCGACGGCGGCACGACGATGAACGGCGAATTGCCGCCGACGTCGATGGAATGGCCGGCAAAGGTGAACAGGCCGGCGTAGATGTCGGTGGCGACCGTGGGGTCGGCGGTGCGGATGTCCTGGGGGGCGATGACCAGCCGCGAGGGCGTCGTCTGCGCAAATGGGCCGATCACGTCCCATCTGCCCGGCAGATGGGATCCTACCGTCTTCTGGATGGCAAGCGACCAAAGGTGCCACCAATCGGAACCGGTGCGTTTCGCCATTGGCGCGGTTCAGACTCCAGAACAGTTCGGCTGACGACACCCGCCCCCGATTCGGACCCGTCGACGCTACAAGTCGACCCACAAGACAAGGAATGACGCTCCAAGTCACGCGATGCGCGATCGGATGCGATGCCCCAAGACCCCCGGAATAGGAGCCCCGCCGCGAGTCGTCCAGCGACGGTTAGACTGTTTTTAAAATTCGCGCTGCGAAAAAGCCATCGAGTCCGCTCAGCCGTGCCTCGTCGTTCGGCCAGTGCGAGGGCAGCGTGCGCAGCCAGCCGTCCGGCGAAATCGCATCTTCCAGACCCGGAAGCTCGTCCGGCGTGACCGGCGATGCGGTGAACTCTGGATGCGCGGCCAGGAACGCGGCGACGCGCTCCTCTCCCTCCTCCGGCTCCAGCGAGCACGTCGAGTAGACGAGCATGCCGCCGGGCTTCACCCAGCCTGCGGCGCGCTCGAGCAGCTTCGCCTGGAGGTCGGCGAGCGAGGCGACGTCCTTCGGCCGCTTCAGCCAGGCGACGTCCGGCTGCCGCCGGATCGTGCCGGTCGACGTGCACGGCGCGTCCAGCAGGATCGCGTCGAAGAGCTCCGCCGGCGTCCATGTCCTGAGATCGGCCGAGACCACCTCGGCCTCAAGCGACAGACGGGAGAGGTTTTCCTTGAGCCGCGTCAGCCGGCCGGCGTTGGAATCGACCGCCGTCACGACCGCGCCGGCCGCCGCCAGCTGGGCCGTCTTGCCGCCGGGGGCCGCGCACAGGTCGGCGACGCGCTTGCCGGCGACATCGCCCATCAGGCGCACCGGCAGCGCCGCCGCCGCGTCCTGGACCCACCAGGCACCCTCGTCGAAGCCGGGGCGCTCGGTAACCGGCCCGCCGGCGATGGTGCGCACGGTGCCGGTCGGCAGCACGATGCCCTCCAGCCGTTCCGCCCAGCCCTCAGGGTCCGACTTCACCGTCAGGTCCAGGGCCGCCTCGACCATGTGGGCCTCCGCCATTCGGCGGGTGGTCTCGCGGCCGTAGATCTTCGTCCAGCGCTGGAACAGCCACTCGGGCGTGTTGACGACCGGGCCGTCGATGTCCGCGAGCAGCGTGTCGCGCTCGCGGCCGGCGCGGCGCAGGACGCCGTTGACGAGGCCCGAGAAGCCGGCGGAGGACGCCTCGGCCTTGGCCAGATCGACGGAAAGATGCACCGCCGCGTGATCGGCGACGTCGAGAAACAGGATCTGCGCGAGGCCCAGCCGGAGAATCGTGTCGGCGCGGCCGGCGGAGCGCGGCAGCGGCCGGTTGAGGAGCTTGGCGAGCACCGCGTCGATCTCGCCGCGCCGGCGAAGGACGGCTCCGATCAGCGTGCGCATGAAGCCGCGGTCGCGCGGCTCCAGCGCATCGAAGCAGCGGGAGATCTTGCTGGTCTCCAGCACCGCGTCCACCGGCAGCTGTTCGCTTCCCATGTGCTCCAGGACGTCGACGGCGAGCTCACGGGCGGCGAAGCCCGGAACCGACGGGCGGCGGGAGCGATGGGAATGCGGGCGGGAGGACGGTGCTTTGCTGGCCGCGGGAGACTTCATCCCCACGGTCCGCGCCGGCGCGAGGTCGGGCGAACGGAGGCACCGGTCTGCGGGACCGAGCCGCGCCCGTAGCCGCGGCCCACCGGCCCAGCGCGGCCGAGGACCGCGCCCTCGCCCTGCCCCATCTCGCTCGCGAACTCCTCCAGCGCGGCCACGCGGTTGGCGGTGTTCGGATGGGTCGAGAACAGGTTGTCCATGCGCTGGCCGGACAGCGGGTTCACGATGAACATGTGGGCGGTTGCCGGGTTGCGTTCGGCTTGGGGGTTGGGAATGCGACGCGCTCCTGCTTCCAGTTTTTCCAGCGCGGAGGCGAGCCACAAGGGCTGGCCGCATATTTCCGCGCCCATCCGGTCGGCCGAATATTCACGGGTCCGGCTGATGGCCATCTGTACCAGCATCGCGGCAAGCGGCGCCACGATCATCGTCAGCAGCACGCCAACGATGCCCAGCGGATTGTTGTTGTTGCGCGAGCCGCCGAAAAAGAAGGCGAAGTTGGCGAGCATCGAGATCGCGCCGGCAAGCGTCGCGGTCACGGTCATGATCAGCGTGTCGCGGTGCTTCACGTGGGCGAGCTCGTGCGCCATCACGCCGGCGATTTCCTCGCGGCTCATCATCTGCAGCAGGCCGCGGGTGGCGGCAACGGAGGCATTTTCCGGGTTGCGGCCGGTCGCGAAGGCGTTGGGCTGATCCTCGTCGAGGATGAACACCCGCGGCATCGGCAGCTGCGCGCGCGCCGCCAGCTCGGCCACGAGGTTGTAGAATTCCGGCGCACTGCGCGCATCGACCTCGCGCGCGTTGTGCATCGACAAGACCATCTTGCCGGAATTCCAGTAGGAGAACACGTTCATCGCGGCCGCCACGAAGAACGCGATCAGCATGCCGGACTGTCCGCCGATCATGAAGCCGATGCCCATGAACAGCGCCGTCATGGCCGCGAGGAGGAGTGCGGTCCGGAAGAAATTCATCTAGTCGGTCGTCCCTTGAAGACTCATATCACCACCACGCTTCGACGCGCGGCCGCTGGCGTCCTATAGATGGTCGCGGCCCAGCGGGGCGACAAGCGTTGCCGCGGACAAGAGGACATCATGACGGATACGCCCGACTACCAGGCCAGCCAGCCGATCGCCGCTGCCACCGAGACGAAGCCCCTGAGCGACGCCGCGAAGCGCGCGCTGGCCGAGGCATCGGCGCGCCGCAAGGCGGAGCAGGATGCCCAGCCAGAGGAGATCGGCGGACGGGGCGGCCTCGATCCCGCGCGCTACGGCGACTGGGAGGTCAAGGGCATCGCCTCGGACTTCTGAACGACCGGCCTCTGCGACAGCCGCCACCAAGAGTGCAGCGCAAGGGTCGCCAGCAGCACCGCGCCGCCGACGACGGCGTGAACCGTGGGCACGATGCCCACCACCAGCCACACCCAGACCGGGCCGAGGATCGTCTCCAGCAGCATGATCAGGCTGACCTCCGCGGCGGTGATGAAGCGCGGGCCCTGGGTGATCAGCGTGAACGAGACCGGGACCACCAGCAGCACCAGGATCGCGGCCCACAGGAGATCCGGGCCGGCGAGCAGGCCGGTCTGGCGGAACGGCGCCGCCGCGACGGCCACGATCAGCCCGGCCAGCGAATAGAGCAGCCAGACGTCCGAGGCACGCAGCTTGCGGATCAGCGTAAAGGCGAGCCCCAGCGAGATCGGCACCACCGCTCCGATCAGGTCGCCCGTCCAATTGCCGGCCTCGGTCAGGTGCGACGAGAGCATGATGGCCACCCCGGCAAGGCCGGCCACGATCGCGATCGCCGTCGACGGCGCGATCCGCTCGCCCAGGAGCACGCGGCTGGCGATCGCCGCGCACAGCGGCGTGGCCGCCACCATCACCAGGATGCGCGCCGGATTGGTGGTCGCCACCCCGCCCACGAAGGCGAGCTGGCAGATCGCGAAGCACACCGAAATGGCGAGCCCCGTCCAGCCGCATGCCCTGGCATAGGCCCTGAGCGCGCCGCGATGGCGGATCAGGCCCAGCATCCCCACGACCAAGAAGATGCCGACCCCGCGCCAGAAGATGATCGTCATCGGGTCGGCCGACATCAGCCGGATCAGCATGGCGTCCGGCGACAGGATGAGCACGCCCCCAACGGTCAGGAGCGTCCCCTTCATCTGATCGGTCATTTGGGCTCCGCGCCTTGCTCGGCGTCTGTTGTGGTGTGGCGGTCGGGATCGGCGGCAAACCGCATAGCATCCCGCACCAGCGCGCGAAACAGGCGCCGCTGCGACCGCTTGAAGATCAGGAGCTCCGGGTGCCACTGGACGCCGATGCGGAACGGCTTGCCGGTCGCCTCGATCGCCTGGACGATCAGCGCCTTGTCGCGCGCCACCACCTTTAGCCCGTCGCCGAGACGGTCGATGGCCTGGTGATGCAGCGCGTTCACCCGCATCCACCGGAGCTTGATGATGCGCGCCAGCATGCTGCCCTGGACCAGCGTCACAGTCTTGCGCGGCAGGATCGTCCGGAGCTTCGGCGGCGGTGCGTCGAGGGTGTAGATATCGGCGATCAGGTTGCCGCCGGCCGCGACGTTCAACATCTGGGCGCCCCGGCAGATACCGAGCACGGGGATGCGCCCCGGCAGCACCCGCCGCATCAGGCCGATCTCCAGCGCGTCGCGATCCGGATCGAGACGGACGTCGGCGACGATCTCGCCGCCGTAGAGATGCGCCGAGATGTCGTCGCCGCCGCCGGCGATCAGGCCGTCCAGCGTGCCGATCAGGGTCTCGATGTCGTCGTCCGGCACGATCCGCACGGTGCGGCCGCCCGTCACCCGGATGGCGATGGCCGTCATGAAGTAGCTGCGCCACCCGCCCTTCGCCGACGTGGTCACTCCGATCAGCGGCCGTTCACTCAAGACATCACCTTGTCGACCATCGCATCCCAGTCGGGCTCGCCCGCCAGCCAGGAGGCGCGCCACCGCCGCCAGGCCCGCGAAAGCAATTCCAGCCGATGGTCGTCGGATGCCAGCTCCTCCACCATCACCCACCGGTTCCATTCGCCGGTGATCGACCAGCCCGGATCGCCCACCCGGGCATCCGGCAGCCGGTAGTGGAAGGTGGGGCGCTTGGCCTTCGGCGGATGTCCGAGCGCGTGCGCGACCAGCGCCTCGTCCATGGAAGCCAGCAGCGGCAGCAGGTCAAGGTCGCGATGCTTGTTCGGATTGGCGCGGCAGTAGGCGCGGATGAAGGTGTCGGCGTCTACGGTGTCGCCGGCGTTGACGACCCAGTCGACGAAATCCGTCGGGAACGGGTCGATGAACGGCAGCAGCGTGCGGGTCGGATCGAGCTGCATCCGCCGCCGCAGCCAGGGCGACAGCAGCAGGAAGGCGCGGAAGATCTTCAGGACCGGCCCGATGTCCCGCGACGGAGTTTCGATGTTGAGGTGAAGGCCGAACGCATAGGGCGCCCACTCGCCGGTGCCCTGGGCTCCGGCGGCGGCCAGCGCCAGCACGAGCTCGTCCAGCTTCGGCAGCAGCTCGTAGGAGACCGGCGGCGCGATGATCTCGGCCGGCACGACGATCGAGGCGACGCGGCCGAACGCTTCCCGCATGGCGAGGTCGGTCGGGCCCGAGCGCTCGCCCGGATGCGCGTAGCGGCTGTCTAGCTCGATGGTGAAGGTGCCGTACTCGGTCCCCTCCACCGTCCAGCGGTGGGGATCGGACGAGCGGACCGACCCGCCCAGCCGCGACTTGACGATGTAGGCGGTGTCGGCCGTGTCCAGGCCGGCGAACTCGACCTCGACGCCGACGCGCCGGGGATTGCCCTCCGCCCCGACCGTCCACGGCGGCGCCAGGGCCACCGGCACGGACGGTCCGGAAGAGGTCGGGGTGTTTCTGAGAACCATCCGTCCGCTCCCGTTGCCCGGGGTCGGGCTGAGAAAATCTGGCTTGCCGGACCCTGTGTCGGCTACCAGCTGCCGGTGTTCTGCATGGACGACCACGGCTCGGCCGGAGCCTTCGCCTCGCCCTTCTGCAGCAGTTCGATGGAGATGCCGTCCGGCGACTTCACGAACGCCATGTTGCCGTCGCGCGGCGGCCGGTTGATGGTGACGCCCGCATCCATCAGGCGCTGGCAGGTCGCGTAGATGTCATCGACGCGGAACGCCAGATGGCCGAAGTTGCGGCCGCCGGAATAGGTCTCCGGATCCCAGTTGTAGGTGAGCTCGAGCAGCGGCGCACGGTCGGCCTTGGCGCGCTCAACGTCCTCGTCGGCGGACAGGAAGATCAGCGTGAACCGCCCCTGCTCGCTCTCGACGCGCCGGACCTCCGTCATGCCCATCTTGCCGCAGTAGAAATCGAGCGACTCGTCGATGTCGCGGACGCGGACCATGGTGTGCAGATACTGCATGTGGGACTCCTCCGTATGATCGATCGTGGGCGGCCTTGCCGTCGGGTGGCGCGCACCCGGCGGCGCCATCCCTTGCGGGCGGCACGCGCGGCCGGCAGGGCCAGCTGCCGACTAGAACGCCTGGGCGCTCGCAAGGTCCCAATGGGGCTTGTAGTAGGCGTGGATGTCGTTGCCGAGGAAGTTGTTCGGCGGCACGAAATCATAGATCTCCGCGTAGTTCTTCTCGGTCTGGTCGGCGACGCGGCGATAGATATGGCGCGGCCCGAGATGGTCCACGTCGTCGAGGCCGATCGCCCCCACCAGTTCCAGAAGGCTCTTCACGGTGGCGCGGTGGTAGTTGGCCACATGGAGCTGGCGGAGGTCCACGTCAACCGCCCGCGCCCGACCGTGGTCCTGGGTGGCCACGCCCGTCGGGCAGGTGTTGAGGTGGCAGCGCAGGGCCTGGATGCAGCCGACCGCGAACATCATCGTGCGGGCGGCGTTCACCATGTCGGCGCCGAGCGCGATCTTCAGCACCATGTCGAAGCCCGACACCGTCTTGGCGCTGGCGATGATCTTGATGTCGTCGCGCAGGCCGGCGCCCACGAGGCAGTTCTGGACGAAGACCAGTCCCTCCAGGATCGGCATGCCGAGCCGGTCGGAATATTCGATCGGGGCCGCGCCCGTCCCGCCTTCGGCGCCATCGACGGTGATGAAGTCCGGCTTGATGCCGGTCTCGATCATCGCCCGGCAGATGCCCATGAACTCCTTGCGGCGGCCGACGCAGAGCTTGAAGCCGACCGGCTTGCCGCCGGAGAGCTCGCGCAGCTTCTGGACGAACTCGAGCAGTCCCTCCGGCGTGGAGAACTCCCGGTGCGCCGGCGGCGAGATGCAGTCGACGCCCATGGGCACGCCGCGGATCTCGGCGATCTCGGGGGTGATCTTCGCGGCCGGCAGCACGCCGCCGTGGGCGGGCTTGGCGCCCTGCGACAGCTTGATCTCGATCATCTTGACCTGATCCTGCGTCGCCTTCTGCCGGAACAGCTCGGCGTCGAAGCCGCCGTGCGCCGTCCGGCAGCCGAAGTAGCCGGTGCCGATCTGCCAGATCAGGTCGCCGCCGCCCGCCTTGTGGTAGGGGCTGATGCCGCCTTCGCCGGTGTTGTGGGCGAAGCCGCCCAGCCGCGCGCCGTTGTTGAGGGCCATGATGGCGTTGGCGCTGAGCGCGCCGAAGCTCATGGCCGAGATGTTCAGGCGCGAGGCGGAATAGGGCTTGGTGCAGGCCGGGCCGCCGACCATCACCCGGCTCTCCTCCTCCGACACGACCTTCGGCGCCAGCGAGTGGTTGGCGCGGTGGTAGCCGACCTCGTTGACGTCGTACTGGGTGCCGAAGGCGAGCGAGTCGGGCTTGCCCTCCGCGCGCTCGCTGACGAGGTCGCGCTGCAGCCGGTTGAAGGGCCGCCCGCTGGAATTCGTCTCGATGAAATACTGGCGGATGTTGGGGCTGATGAACTCGAACGCGTACCGCAAATGCCCGATCACCGGGTAGTTGATCAGCACGTTGTGGCCGGACAGGAAGATGTCGTAGAGGCCGAGCAGCACCAGCGGGATGACGACGACGAACAGCCAGAAGAACGGATGCGCCAGGCCACCTGCCGACAGCACCACGATGATGGCGACGACTGACGCGATGTAGAAAATCTTGCGGACCATGTTTCCCCCACCTCCGGCGCCGGCATCCGCCGATCCCGGTACGCATAGCGTTCATCCCGCAACGGCCGGGTGACATGGGGTCCCCGCCGCATTCTGGAATTTGACCAGTGATAGGCGATCAGGCGGCCGGCAGAAAGCCCGTCGGCGCACGGATCACGGACGGATGAAGGAATGCGGCAGGATGCGCGGCGGTCGCGACGGGATCAGGGACGGAAGACGACCGTCTTGACGCCGTTGATGAAGACCCGGCGCTCGGCATGGACCTTGACGGCGCGCGCCAGCACCCGCGCCTCGATGTCGCGTCCGATGGCGACCAGTTCGTTGGCGGAGTGGGCGTGGCTTACCGGCTCGGCGTCCTGCTCGATGATCGGCCCCTCGTCGAGGTCCGACGTCACGTAGTGGCCGGTCGCGCCGATCAGCTTCACGCCGCGCGCATGGGCCTGATGGTAGGGCTTGGCGCCCTTGAACGCCGGCAGGAAGGAGTGGTGGATGTTGATCACCCGCCCCGACAGCCGCGCCGACAGGTCCTCCGACAGCACCTGCATGTAGCGGGCGAGCACCACCAGCTCGGCCCCCGTCTCGGCGAAGATCTCCAGCATCCGGGCTTCCGCCTCGGCCTTGGTGTCCCGCGTGACCGGTACGTGGTGGAAAGGGATGCCGTTCATGTCGGCGATCGGCTTGGCGTCGACGTGGTTCGACACCACGGCGACGATCCTCACCGGCAGCGATCCCATCCGCTGGCGGTAGATGAGATCCAGCAGGCAGTGGTCGAACTTCGACACCATCACCAGGATCGGCAGCAGGTCGGCGGCGTCGTAGACCGCCCAGTCCATGGTGAACCGCGTCGCCACCGACTTCAGCGCCGCCGACACGTCCTCCCGGGTGACGCCGGCCGGCGCCACGAACTCGACGCGCATGAAGAACAGCCCCGTCTCCGGGTCGCCGAACTGCGCGCTGTCGAGGATGTTGCAACCGGAATTCGCCAGCGTCCCTGCGATGCCCGCCACGATACCGGGCTTGTCTTCGCACGAGAGGTTCAGGACCAGACGAACGGGATCGGACATGGGGCAGCGCTCGCAGCGTGGGGACGGGAACGGCGGACGTCTCGATTGGCAGAAAACCGGACGCCCGGCAACCTACACGTTCCCGCCCCGCCGCTGTCGGGCCTCGGGCGTCATATCGGCCCCGAAATGCGACCACCCGGCCGCACCGTCTGGAGAATCCCGAGGCGGACCGAACGAAAATCGCGCCGGATCCCTGCCGACCATGTCCAAATCTGATCGCGATGATCAGGGCGGCTCATGGACGGCGGGTTCCGACGCGACCTGGTGCGCGGCTCGGTGATCCGGGGCGGATGCGGCGATCGGCCCCGGCCGAACTCAGTAGGGGCAGACGACCCGCGCGCCGACGTCGTAGCAGCCGGACGGATCCGTCGCCGGCCCGACGTAGGGCGAGGTCTCGTAGATGATGGTTGGCGGCCGCTCGTAGACCACCGGCGGCTGGACGTAGCGCCGCGGCGCCACATAGACCGGGGCGGCATAGACCGGCGGAGCCGCGTACACGGGCGGTGCCGCATAGACCGGCGGGGCGACGTAGACGCGCTGCGGCGGCGCGGCATAACCGTAGCCGTAGCAACCGCCGCCGTAGCATCGGTTCTGGTTCTGGCTGGCGATCGCGCCGCCGAGGATCGCCCCGGCCGCAAGACCGATCACCCCGGCGGTCGCAGCCGCCGCGGCGCCGTTGTTGTAGCCACCGCCGTAGTACCCCCCGCCGCCGTAGTAGCCGCCGCGATAGTGGCGGCCGCCGACGGTTTCGACCGGCCGCTTGGCCATTTCGGTGGCCGCGGAGCCGAAGCCGGCGCCGGCCATTGCGGCCGGCATCGCGGACGCGGTCTGGCAGGCGGCCCCGAAGGTAACCAGCACCGCCAGCGCGATACCCTTGTTGAGTGTATTCATGACGATCTCCGTGGCCGATTTTCCGGCCGAATGCCCGCCGCCCGACAGTCTCAGTCCAGGTCAGACGGGCGACGGTAAACCGCCGCCCTGTCGATTGCTTACTGGCAGTAGTGGTACTTGCCGTCGTAGCCGAGATAGAGCCCGGTCTGCGCGTTGAACGACTTGTACTTGCGCGAACAGTACTGGTACCAGGCCGGCGTCCACGGCGGGATGCCGGTCGCCGTCACCGGCGCACCCGCCTGCACGGAAGCCGGGGCCTGGTTGTTGGCCGCCGCCGCGCCGAGCGCCGCGCCCGCCGCGAGGCCGAGGGCCGCTGCGGCCACCCAGGCGCCGTTGTTGTAGACGTACCAGCCGTCGTTGGCCGGGCGCCAGTAGCGCCCGCGATAGTAGCGACGTTCGCCCCGCCACGCCGGACCGCGATAGTAGCCGCGCGGCGGGCCGCCGTAGTAGCCGTAGCCGCGGCGGGGGCCGCCGTAGTAGCCGCGATATGGACCGTGGTGATAGCCGCGGCGGTACTGCACGTCTTGAACCGCCGTTTCCGGCACGGCCGGGGCCACGACGCCCGCCAGTCCCGCGGGTGCGGCGTTCGCCGCCGCGAGCGGCAGCGACGTGAGCGACAGGCTGAGGGCGGTGACGAGAGCAAGAGATCGACGCATAACCATTCCTTCCCGATACGTGCGAGCCGACGGAGGGGTTGGCTCGGCCGCCCGCCCTGTCACGGCGATCGGCGGCATCCGGGAGCCGTCACGCGGCCGCGACAACCGGCCGACGGGCGGACACCCCGAGACCTGACTCCGGCCTTCATTCCGGGAGCCGGTGATCAAGCCGGCCAGGTGCATCCGCCCTGGCCGGCGCGTCGGCTACTGGCAGTAGTGATACTTGCCGTCGTAGCCGAGGTAGA
This sequence comes from Amorphus suaedae, assembly GCF_053629675.1. Classification (NCBI taxonomy): domain Bacteria; kingdom Pseudomonadati; phylum Pseudomonadota; class Alphaproteobacteria; order Hyphomicrobiales; family Amorphaceae; genus Amorphus; species Amorphus suaedae. The sequence goes on from NZ_JBRJIT010000001.1 coordinate 1,869,424, forward strand.
GCCCCGTCTGGGCGTTGAACGACTTGTACTTGCGCGAGCAGTACTGGTACCAGGCCGGCGTCCACGGCGGGATGCCGGTGGCCGTTACCGGAGCGCCGCTCTGGACGGTGGCGGGAGACTGCTGCTGCGACATGGCGGAGCCGAGCATGGCACCGGCCGCAAGGCCGAGGGCGCCTGCCGCGATCCACGCACCGTCGTTGTAGACGTACCAGCCGTCGTTGGCCGGCCGCCAGTAGCGACCCTGATAGTAGCGCCGCTCGCCGCGCCAATTCGGGTTGCGGTTGTAATTGTAGTTGCGGCGGTTGTCGTAGTACCGGCGATTGTCATGGTAACGGTCGCGGGCATAGCGATCGCCCCGATCGCCGTCGTAGCGGCGCTGCGGCCGGTCGTTCCGGCCGTCATCGTCCCGATTGGGACGGTCACGCCGCGCTTCGACGCGGGGACTGTCCGGCTGGCCGCGGCTGTCGTTGGGGCCCAGATAGGTCCGGCCTTCGCCGGCGTTCCACTGGCTGACGCCCTGGACCTTGATGATCGCGGTGTCGGCCGTGGGCGCGGCGGGAAAGCCGGAGACAGCCTGGGCTGGCGCCAGCGAGGCACCCATCGTTCCAAATCCGGTGACGCCGGCGAGGGCGAGGGCGAGAATCTTGTTTTTCATCATGATCGTTTTCTCCACCAGCGTAAAACGCGAGGATACCAACCGGGGTTCCCATCGGTCTTGCCCACGCACGACCCCCTTCACGCTCGGTTCTGACAGATCCCGCCTGAACCGCACATGAACGAAAGATGGCGCATCTCGGGCACGCGCCACTCCGCTCCCCACGTGATATGGGGCGGACGCCGGGTCCGATGGTTCAAATTGTCGGGAAGGCCGCTGCCGGTCAGCCGCCGATGGAACGGAACGCCGCCACCACCTGCTCGTAGACGCCCCGCTTGAACGGCACCACGAGCTGCGGCAGCCGCTCCAGCCGTTCCCATCGCCAGGAGACGAACTCCGGCTTGTGGCCGTGCGGCGGCGACAGGACGTTGATCTCGTCTTCGGCGCCCTCGAAGCGGAAGGCGAACCACTTCTGGCGCTGGCCGCGGTACTTGCCCTTCCAGGCGACACCGAGGAGCTCGCTCGGGAGATCGTAGGTGACCCACCCCGGTGCCTCGGCGATCAGCGAGACCGAGGACATCGAGGTCTCTTCGAAGAGTTCGCGGTGCGCCGCCGCCAGCGGCTCCTCGCCCTCGTCGATGCCGCCCTGCGGCATCTGCCACGCCATCTCGACCTGCGAGTGCTCGGACCCGTCGCGGCGCTCGCCGATGAACACGTCGCCGGCGGGGTTGAACACCGCGACGCCGACGCACGGCCGATACGGCAGGCTGCTGGGATCGACCAAGGCGGCACCTCGACACTCGGGGACAGGGCGGACCCGGCGGCGGGTCCCGCCGACCGGCCGCAGGGTATGCCGGGCCGGACGGATCGGGTCAAGGACGACGCCCGCCCGGCGCGGGCCGCCTGCCCGCAGGCCGCCGAAACGAAAACGGGGCGCCCCGTGAGGCGCCCCGCTTAACTGTCGTCGATGTCTGGCGGATCAGTTCGGCACGCCCGATTCCGGATTGGGCGGGAACGCCGAGTTGACCTGGATGCCGCGCAGCAGATCGAGCGCAGCCTTCAGCTGCTGGTCGTCCTTCACCTCGGCCGGGACGTAGGCGAAGGAACCGGATTCCTCCTCGCCGTCGGCCGATTCCAGATGGCCGCGCAGCGAGGCCTCGCCGCGTGCCTTGACCTTGCCGGCAAGATCCTCCGGCAGCGGCTGATCGACCTCGATGTCCGGATCGATGCCCTTCGCCTGGATCGACCGGCCCGACGGGGTGTAGTAGCGCGCCGTCGTCAGACGCAGCGCCCCGTTGGAGCCCAGCGGGATGATGGTCTGCACCGATCCCTTGCCGAAGGAGCGCGAGCCCAGGATCGTCGCGCGACGGTGATCCTGCAGGGCGCCTGCCACGATCTCCGAGGCCGAGGCGGACCCGCCGTTCACCAGCACGATGACCGGCTTGCTGTCGACCAGGTCGCCCGAGCGGGCGTTGAAGCGCTGGGTGTCGTTCTCCTCGCGGCCGCGGGTCGAGACGATCTCGCCGCGGTCCAGGAAGACGTCGGACACGGCGATCGCCTGGTCGAGCAGACCGCCGGGGTTGTTGCGCAGATCGAGGACGAAGCCCTTGAGCTTGTCGGCCGGGATCTCCTCCTCCAGATCGTCGATCGCTTCCTTCAGGCCGTCGAAGGTGCGCTCGTTGAACTGGGTGATGCGGATGTAGCCGATGTCGTCCTCGGCCCGCCACTTCACCGACTGGATCTTGATGATCTCGCGGGTGATGGTGATGTCGAAGGGCTCGTCGGTGCCGTCGCGCACGACGGTGACGGTGATGTCGGTGTTCACCGGCCCGCGCATCTTCTCGACCGCCTCGGCGAGGGTCAGACCCTTCACCGCTTCGCCGTCGAGCTGGATGATCAGGTCGCCCGCGAGGATGCCGGCCTTGGCGGCCGGGGTGTCGTCGATGGGTGTCACCACCTTGACGACTTCGTCCTCCATGGTGACCTCGATCCCGAGACCGCCGAACTCGCCGCGGGTCTGGACCTGCATGTCGCGGAAGTCTTTCGGCGGCATGTAGGACGAGTGCGGATCGAGCGACTGGAGCATGCCGTTGATGGCAGTCTCGATCAGCTTCTGGTCATCGGGCTGCTCGACGTAGTCGTTGCGGACCCGCTCGAACACGTCGCCGAACAGGTTGAGCTGCCGATAGGTGTCGGATGACGCCGCTTCGGCCACGCCGGTGGGTAGCCAGCGTGCACCATCCAGCGTGGCCACACCCAGGGCCCCGACCAGCACGCCCACCCCGACAAGGGTAAAACGTTTCATCATCCACGAACCTCTTCGTCTGAACGCGCCGACCACCAGGGGTCGGGGTCGATGGAAGATCCATCTTCTCGGAATTCTACATAGAGCACAGGTCGCGGCGATTCGATGTCCATCGTTGCCGCGCTTGCAAATCTTTTGGAGCCCATGGCCCCCACCGGTTCTCCGGCGAGAACGAACTGTCCGAGCTGGACGTCGGTACGATCCATGCCGGCCAAGAGGACATGATATCCATCGCCGACATTCAGGATCAAGAGTTGCCCGTAGCTGCGAAACGGGCCGGCATACACCACCCAGCCGTCGGCGGGGGCGATGATCTGGGCCTGCGGCAGCGTCTGGATGGAGACGCCCTTGGCGGCGTCGCCGGTGGCGTCGAGGTCGCCGTAATGGCGCAATACTGCGCCCTGCGCCGGATAGGGAAGGCTTCCCCGGGCCTTCGCGAAGGCCACCGCCGGCGACAGCCGGCCGGCATCCCCGACGCTCGGCTTGCTCGTCGCACCGCTCGCCGAGCGGGCCGCGTCGGCGGCCTTGCGGGCGCTCGCAACCTCGCGCTCGAGCGAATCGATGAGGTCCTGCAGCGACGATGCGCGGCCGGCAAGCGCCTCGGCCTTCTTGCGTTCGGCGTCCAGCGCGGCGACCTGCTGGTCCTGCTGCGCCTTCTTCTCGTTGACGAGAAGTTCAACGCGCGTGCGCTCTTCGTTAAGCGAGGCGAGGTCGGTTGCGACCGCTTCCTTCTCCTCGGCGATCTGCGCCTTCAGCGTCGTCAGCGCGCTGAGATCCGCCGCCAGCGCCTCTGCCTCGACGTTGAGTTCCGGCACCACGGCGCCGAGCAGGATGGCGCTGCGCACCGCCGCGAGCGCGTCCTCGGGCTGCACGGCAATGGCCGGGGGCGGTTTGGTGCCGATCCGCTGCAGGGCGGCGAGCACCTCGGCGATCACGCCGCGGCGCGCGTTGAGCGAGGCGCGGATGCCCTGTTCGTTTTCGGAAAGGCGTGCCAGCCGGGCCTCGCTGTCGGAGACGCGGCGTTCGAGCCGCGCAATGCGTTCGCCCGTCTGCACGAGGTCTTCGGTGAGCGATGCCCGGTCGCGGTCGAGCGCCGCGACCTCGTCGGCGAGCTCCTTCTCCCGCTCCGCGCTCAGCTGCATCTGCTGGCGCAGCACCTCGAGTTCCTTCTGCCGCGCCTCGATGCGGGCGGCCTCGTCGGTCTCGACCGGCTGGGCGAGCCCCGGACCGGGGACGCCCGCGAGCCCGGCAACGGCCGCCACCGTCGCGACGGCGAGAAGCACGCCGCGCAGCCCGGGGCCTCCGCCCCGTCTTTTCAGCTTGGGCTGCCGCGCGCTCGCGGTCATCTCCGGCAGGTCTCCAGCGTTTCCGGACGGCCAGGCGGGCATCCGGCAGTGCATCGCGAATCAGCGGATCGATCCGGCGGCCCGTGCCGCGGCCCCACCCTGCTCCGCATCTGTGAACACATGGTTAGGGGACTGTCCAGCACCCGGCCGCTTCGTCGAAAGCGCGGCGCGGTTCAGGCGCGGTGGTAGGGGTGTCCGCTGAGGATGGTGGTGGCCCGGTAGATCTGCTCGCAGAGCATGACGCGGGCCAGCATGTGCGGCCAGGTGGCCCGCCCGAACGCCATCACGTGGTCGGCGCGGCGGCGCAGGTCCGGGTCCAGCCCGTCCGGCCCGCCGATGACGCACAGCGTCTCGCCGACGCCTTCGTCGCGCCAGCCCGCCAGCATCTCGGCGAAGGCGACGCTGTCGGTGTCACGACCGCGCTCGTCGAGCGCGATGATGCGGGAACGTTCGGAAAGGCCGCGGGTGAGCGCCTTGGCTTCGGCTTCGCGGCGGCCGTCGACGCCGGACAGCTGGGATTCGGGGATCTCGCGGATGTCCGCGATCTCCAGCCCGATCTGGCCGCCGACGCGCTTCGCGCGGTCGACATAACGCGCAACGATGTCCTGCTCCGGCCCATTCTTGAGCCGGCCGACCGCATGGATACCGATCCGCATCACGCCTTGCGCGGTGCCTCAACTCTTGTGTCGCCTGGCGGCGCGGGTCCGCGGCAAGCCGCAGCCCGGGCCGGGATCAGCCGACCATCTGTACGTTTGCCGACTGGTCCGCCAGCCACATCTTCTCGATGTTGTAGAAGTCGCGGACCTCGGGACGGAAGAGATGGACGATGATGTCGCCCGTGTCGATCAGCACCCAGTCGCAGGTGCTCATGCCTTCGACCCGGGGCGTGCCCATGCCGCCGTCCTTCAAGTCACGGAGCAACCGGTCGGCGACCGCGCCAACGTGGCGATGGGAGCGGCCGGAGGCCACCACCATGTGGTCGGCGAGCGGAGTCTTGCCCGTCACGTCGATCGGAACAATGTCTTCGGCCTTGGAGTCGTCGAGACTCTCCAGGACGATGCGAAGCGCTTCTTCCGACATATCGCCTGGAGAAACACTGCCTTCGTGAGGCTCACGAACGAGAGTCGCGCCCTCTGCCTCAAATGTCATGGTCGACTGTGTGTCCTTTCGTCATGCCGCGCACGCGCGACCGTTCGACCACCGCTTGAGCCCATCCACGGCCGAATGATCCGAACCGGGTGCCCAAGCGTCATGTCGGCATCCCGTTTGCGCGCGGCCGACAGGCCGGCCCGGGGATACCCAAGCATCTCAAGGATGCCATGGACGGCGAATCCGCCGCCACAACAAAAGATAGGGGTGTCGGAGTGACACTTTCAAGACTTCGTCAGCGCCGTCCGTTTCGCATGGCCGTCGACGAGGTCGGATCGAGCGGCCCGTGCAGGAACGTCCACGCCGGCGGCGCGGCGCCCGGAAGCGCGGCAGCCTGGGTCTCCGGCAGCCGCGCGGCCGCGAAAGCCCTGGCGGCCGGCGACGACATCACCGACATCGAGGCGCCGGGCCGGTCCACCACCGCCACCGGAACCAGCTGCATGATCTCGCGCCACTTCTGCCAGCGGTGCAGGGTCGCGAGGTTGTCGGCTCCCATCAGCCAGACGAACTTCACCGTCGGCAGCCGCCGGCGCATGAAGGCGATGGTGTCGGCCGTATACCGGAAGTTGTAGCTCGCCTCGAAGGCGGTGACCACCATGCGGGGGTGGTCGGCGTAGGCGCGGGTGATCGCCACCCGCTCGTCCAGGCTGCCCAGCCCGTCGTGCGACTTCAGCGGATTGCCCGGCGTGACCAGCCACCACACCTGGTCGACGCCCAGGCGCGACAGCCCGGTGAGCGCCACGTGGCGGTGCCCCTTGTGAGGCGGATTGAACGTGCCGCCGAACAGCGCGATGCGCTGGCCGATCCCGACCGACGGAATGCGCAGGTAGTCCGGCCGGTTGCCGTCGCTCAAGAGGCTGTCGCTCATGGGCGGGTTTGCCCGGATCCGTGGACCCGGTATTTGAAGCTGGTCAGCTGCTCGACCCCCACCGGCCCGCGCGCATGGAAGCGGCCGGTGGCGATGCCGATTTCCGCGCCCATCCCGAACTCGCCTCCGTCGGCGAACTGGGTGGAGGCGTTGTGCACCACGATGGCGGAATCGACCGTCGACAGGAACGTCGCCGCCGCCGCCTCGTCGGCCGTCACGATGGCATCTGTGTGGTGCGAGCCGTAGTGGCCGATGTGCGCGATGGCGGCGTCGAGGCCGTCGACGACCTTCACCGACAGGATCGCGTCGAGATACTCGGTCGACCAGTCGGCTTCGCTCGCCGCTTCGGAGCCGGGAACGCGCGCCACCACCGTCTCGTCGCCGCGGATGAGGCAGCCGGCGTCGCGGATCGCGGTGACGATCGGCACGAGGTGGGTGTCCACGACGGCGCGGTCGATCAGCAGCGTTTCCATCGCCCCGCAGATGCCGGTGCGCCGCATCTTGGCGTTGACGGCGATCGTCCGCGCCATGTCGAGGTCGGCGGCGGAATGGACGTAGACGTGGCAGATGCCTTCCAGGTGCGCGAACACCGGCACGCGCGCGTCGGCCTGGACGCGCTCGACCAGGCTCTTGCCGCCGCGCGGCACGATGACGTCGATGTTGCCGTCGAGGCCAGTGAGCATCAGCCCGACGGCCGCACGGTCGCGGGTCGGCACGATCTGGATCGCGTCGGCCGGCAGGCCCGCCGCTTCCAGCCCGGCCACCAGCGCACGGTGGATCGCGGCGGCGCTGCGGCGCGTGTCCGAGCCGCCGCGCAGGATCGCGGCGTTGCCGGCCTTCAGGCACAGCACGCCGGCGTCCGACGTCACGTTGGGGCGGCTTTCGTAGATGATGCCGACGACGCCGAGCGGCGTGCGGACGCGCTCGATCTCCAGGCCGTTCGGCCGGCGCCAGTCGGCGATGATCTGGCCCACCGGATCGTCCAGCGCGGCGACCACCTCGATGGAGGCGGCGACCGCCTCGATGCGCGCGGCGCTCAGCGTGCCGCGATCGATCATCGCCTGGGCGGTGCCGGAAGCGGTCATGTCGGCCACGTCTTCGGCGTTCGCGGAAAGAATATCGGTCACCGAGGCCCGAACGGCCCGCGCCATCTCGTGCAGCGCGCGCGTCTTCTGCTCCGCCGGCGCGGTCGCGAGCACGTCGGCCGCCGCGCGGGCACGCTGCCCGATCGCGCGCATCGTGGCTTCGACGCTGTCGCCGTCGTGTGCGAGGTTCGCGACGCTCGCCGCCGTACTCAGCATACCCCTGCTCCCTTGCCGACGTTCCGGGACACCGCCTGCAGCACCAGATCGTCGCGATGCACCATGGCGGTGCGCCCCCGATACCCCAAAATCCCTTCGATCGCCCGGCTATTCTTTCCCGCGATCCGCGCCGCGTCGGCCGAATCGTAGGCGATCAGGCCACGACCGAGCTCGTTTCCGTCCCGGTCCAGGATGCGAACGGCGTCGCCACGGTCGAATTTTCCGTCGACCGATGCAACCCCGGCCGGCAGCAGGCTTTTGCCCGCGGCGAGCGCCCGCACCGCCCCGTCGTCGATGACGATGGTGCCCAGCGTTTCCAGCTTGCCGGCGATCCAGGTCTTGCGGGCGGCGGCCGGTTCGGCGTGCGCCAGGAACCACGTCGCCTGTCCGGTGGCGTCGATGGCGCCGATCGGGTGGTCGCGCCGCCCGGAGGCGATCACCATCGCCGTTCCCGATTCGGTGGCAATCCGGCCCGCCTCGATCTTCGTCCGCATGCCGCCGCGCGACAGCTCCGATCCGGCCGCGCCCGCCATCATCTCGATTTCCGGCGTGATCCGCTCGACGACGGGAATCAGCGTCGCGTCCGGATCGAGCGCCGGCGGCGCCGTGTACAGGCCTTCGACGTCCGACAGCAGGATCAGGCAGTCGGCGCTCGCCATAGTCGCCACCCGGGCGGCCAGCCGGTCGTTGTCGCCGTAGCGGATCTCGCTGGTCGCCACCGTGTCGTTCTCGTTGATGACCGGGACCGCGCCCTTGCCGAGCAGCGTCTCGATGGTCGAGCGGGCGTTCAGATAGCGGCGGCGCTCTTCGGTGTCGCCCAGCGTCAGCAGCACCTGCGCCGCGGTCATGCCGCGCTCGCCGAGAAACTCCGACCAGGCGCGTGCCAGCGCGATCTGGCCGACGGCGGCCGCCGCCTGGCTCTCCTCGAGCTTCAGCGCGCCGCGCGGCATGCCGAGCACGCCTCGGCCGAGCGCGATCGCGCCCGACGAGACGACGATGATGTCCGCCCCGCCCCGCGACAGCTGGGCGAGGTCGTCGACGAGGCTCGCCAGCCAGCCGCTCTTCACCGTGCCCGTCGCCGAATCCACCAGCAGCGACGAGCCGATCTTCACCACCACCCGGCGGCAATCGGCGATGCGCGCAGTCATGGGCGCCATTCCGCAGGCTGGGTGTTGAGCGCCGCGGCCTCGGCCTCGAGGTCCCGGTCGATGGTCTTCAGGAGGGCGATCACCACCTGGTCCACCCCCTCCCCCGTCGGCGCGGAGACCAGGAACGGCACCTTGCCGGCTGCGCGGCCGAGCGCCTGCGCCTTCTCCTGCCGTTCCGCCTCCGTCAGCGCATCGACCTTGGTCAGCGCGACGATCTCGTCCTTGTCCTCAAGGCCGTTCCCGTACGCCACCAGTTCGGTGCGCACCGTGCGATAGGAGGCGGCCACGTCCTCCTCGGTGCCGTCGACCAGGTGCAGCAGCACGCGGCAGCGTTCGACGTGGCCGAGGAAGCGATCGCCGATGCCGGCGCCCTCGTGGGCCCCTTCGATGAGGCCCGGAATGTCGGCGAGCACGAACCGGCGGGTGTCGACCGACACGACGCCGAGGCCCGGATGCAGGGTGGTGAACGGATAGTCGGCGACCTTCGGCCGGGCGGCCGAGACGCGCGACAGGAAGGTCGACTTGCCGGCGTTGGGAAGCCCGACGAGGCCGGCGTCGGCGATCAGCTTGAGGCGCAGCCAGATCCACCGCTCCTGGCCTTCCAGGCCCGGATTGGCGCGGCGCGGCGCCTGGTTGATCGACGACTTGAAGCGGGCGTTGCCGAAGCCGCCGTTGCCGCCCTTGGCCAGGCAGATCCGGTCGCCCGCCTTGGCGAGGTCGGCGATGACCGTCTCGTTGTCCTCTTCCAGCACGACGGTGCCGACGGGCACCTTCAGCACCGCGTCGTCGCCGCTGGCGCCGGTGCGGTTGCGGCCCATGCCGTGGATGCCAGGGCGCGCCTTGAAATGCTGCTGGTAGCGGTAGTCGATGAGCGTATTGAGGCCGTCCACGGCCTCCACCCAGACGTCGCCGCCGCGGCCGCCGTCGCCGCCGTCGGGTCCGCCGAACTCGACGAACTTCTCGTGATGGAACGAGACCGAACCCGCGCCACCGTCGCCGGAGCGGACAAAGACCTTGGCCTGGTCGAGAAACTTCACGGGCCGCCTCACCTCCCGACCGCGCGCATGCGCCGGCCGGGTCTTTCTCAGCCGCGTCGACGGCACCTGCCGTCGACCGCGGATCTCCTACAACGCATGCCGGGGCCGGCTATGGCCCCAGAGCCCTTCCCGATCAGGTGACATCACCCGATCGGTCAGAAACGGCTCCAGACACAAACCATCGGGCAGTTCCCTTTCGCTCGGATCGGCCGATCCGGACGGGAAATGCCCTAGGCGCGCGCCCATGTCTTCAACGAGTACCAGGTCTTGCGGTCAAGACCGTAGCGCTCGATGGGAACCGAGCCGCCGACGGCGATGCTGTGCATCAGACCGTGTCCGCACGGCTGGAACCCGCACTTTTCGATCACCCGCCGGGATCCCGGATTGGTCACCCGGCAGGACGCCTCGATGGCGTCGAGACCGAGCGTCTCGAACCCGAAGTCGATGACGGCGTGGGCCGCCTCCGTGGCGACGCCGCAGCCCCAGTGCGCCCGGCCCACCCAGCAGCCGAGGTCGCCGAGCCCCTCCAGCGGGAACGACAGGCCGACCACGCCGAGGATGCGGGCATCGTCGTCCCGGTCGCAGATGCGCAGCGCCCGCTCGTCGGGCCCGTGTCCCGCCAGCCACCCCGCGACGGCATCGGTCGTCAGCGGAAACGGCACGCGCGAGGTGTTCTTGGCAATCTCGAAGTCGTTGCCCAGGTCGGCGATGGCGGCGATGTGGGCCTTGCCGATTCCAGCCAGGGCGAAGCGAGAGGTCAACAGGGGAAGGTGATCAGACCAAGCATCGACACGGATATCCATCGGGCGCGCTCGCGTTGAAACGACAAAGGGGAGGCGGTCGTCCCGTCTCCCCTTCGCGTCAACTGAGCCTCGATCGCCGGGTCACGGGACACCGGCGCGAGGGTCGCCCTCGTGCCGGCCTAGCTGGTGGTCTCCATAGCCGGGACCACGTTCACGGTGGTGCGGCCACCGGCGATGGACTGGAACTTCACCTGGCCTTCGACGAGCGCGAAGATGGTGTGGTCCTTGCCCATGCCGACGTTGGTACCCGGATGCCATTTCGTGCCGCGCTGGCGGATGATGATGTTGCCCGGAATCACGACTTCGCCGCCATACTTCTTGACGCCGAGACGACGACCAGCGGTATCGCGACCGTTGCGGGAGGAACCGCCTGCCTTTTTATGAGCCATGACTTAGACCTTCTCTCTAATCCTGCCCGGCCTGCGCCGGGAACCTCGTTGAAGCTGCGCGCGCTGGTTAAGCGGCGGCGCCGAGGCTGATGTCGGTGATGCGGACCGTCGTGAACGCCTGACGGTGGCCGTTGCGGCGGCGGGAGCTCTTCCGGCGGCGCTTCTTGAAGATGATGATCTTCCGCGTGCGCTTCTGGTCGACGATCTCGCCGGCGACGGTGGCGCCCTCGATCAGCGGGGCGCCGACGGTCAGGCCGTCGTCGCCGGACACCATCAGCACGCTGTCGAAGGTGAGCGTCGCGCCGGCTTCGCCGTCGAGCTTCTCAACCTGGATTCGGTCGCCGGCGGCGACCTTGTACTGCTTCCCGCCGGTCTTGATCACTGCAAACATCGTCGTTCGACCAGTTCTTCTAAAAATCTGTGTTGTCGAAAACGCGCCGCTCCCGAGAGAGGCGGCAGCTCGAAAGGCCGGTCCCGATCGTCTGGCGGCCCACATCCGGGGCGCCTGATGAAGGGGACGAGCCCCATCAATCCAAACCTTTGCCGAAGGCCGTGCAATATAGCCGTAGACCGCGTCCTGTCAACGCGGGATCGGCCTGAATTGTGACGCAGGACTAGAGTGGGGTCGCGAGCGCTTCACGCAAGAGCCCGCGACGCCCACGGCTCCCTCCTGTACGCCAGCGCGGCGCAGATCACCAGCCTTGTCCCGCCGTTCTTCGATGCTTGGGGAAAAACACGCGAACGGGGCGTCAGATGCCCTTGTCGGGGCAAGGGTCAATGGCTATGGTCCGCGGCCGTTGGACGACCGAGTCTATCAGTGCTTCGCGGAGAGGTGCCGGAGTGGTCGAACGGGGCGGTCTCGAAAACCGTTGAGCGCGCAAGCGTTCCGAGGGTTCGAATCCCTCCCTCTCCGCCATTCAAGCTCGCAACATACTGGCATCATTTAGAAATTTGAGATGGGCCCGTTAGGGCCCTATTGGCGGCCCTATTTTGTGACGCCCGTTGATGCCGGATGTTCGAACGTCGGCTCCCATTCATCAATCAATGCATGAACGGGAGAGAAGTCAGCGTAACGCTCGCTGAGCAGGGCGCCAAGGTCCGACCACCCGGCTTCGCCGATAACGTCGATACACCGCTCCAGGCTGACGTTCATGAACGCAACGGCGCCATCTCCTTCAGTCAACGCCTCTTCATACCGGTCGCAGCTCGACTGAATGAACGCATTGTCCTCAGGCGCAATCACCATAAACGCCCCTGCAACAGATTCGTCCATCCGTTTGGAGATGCAGTAGGTCAGCAGGTGCTCAGCGGCAAACTGCGCCAGATGTGCATCTCTGAAGAGCGCTCCGCTAACGTCCCGATGGAGCCCAGCTTCACGCGAGCGCTCGATCAGAACCTCGGTTTCCCGTCGATACGCCTGGCCCGACTGTTCAGCGTATTTGACCTCTATGCCGAGAATGGCGGGCCGCCCGTCGGGCGATAGCCCTCGAACAACCAGATCAAGCGCTGTGTGGTCGCCGATATAGTCGGCCTTTCCTCGTCCAGGCGAATGCTCGAAGCGCACCTCTTGGACCTCACCGATCGTCTCTGGGGCGAGAGCCGAGAAGACGGCGGTCGCATAGTTCCTGTCGGTCCGGGCCAGAGCAAAGAGATTGAAAGTGAGGCCCTGGCTGGACAGCAGATTTCCCCAAAGCCGCTCCTCCTCGATGAGAGCGCCGGGTTCCCTGTAGGCACACTCCCGCCAGGTAATCCGGGCGATGTCGGGAGTTAGGAAGGCCGCGCCCGCTCTTGCTGCCTCTGGCGAAAGCAGGCTCCCCAGCAGTCGCGTCTTTCCATTCGACGTTTCCCGCCGCCCCATCGGCAGACAGCGCGCTTCCCTCCAGAGCGCCTGGAGGAGGCGAGCGCATCCCGTGAATCGGCTGTCGGCTCGTTCGTCGACGTGAAACGCGCTCCGAATGGAGTGTGGAACAAGCGGAAGGGGCAGGTCCCCAAGACGTTGATTGCTGTCTGCCATGTCGAGAATCCGTTGCAAATTGATCACACAGATCAGCTTCACAGCTGGATTCTGGCTCTTCAGGCCAAAAAGTTCGCCGCCACGCTAAGCGAAATCGCCGTTTTTTCCTATATAGCTTGGGCTTGCGACGAGCGCCGGCCCCTTGTGTGTTTTCACATCACTTTGGGAGGCCAGCATATGGTCGACATTGATCCCCGATTTTTGACATTTCCTCCGCATTGGCGCCAGGATGACGGCCCGGCAACAAAGAGTTTGCCGTCACCCAGCCCTTTTCCGCCATCGCCGATCACTCGCCTTGCGGCGCAAGCAGGCGACACGCCTCCGGAGCGCGGGGGACCGATCGGGGAGTATGAGTGGCTTTCTTTGCGGATAGGCGTCGATCCTGACGTCGCAAATGCCGCCTACGGGCGGACCTTCAAAGAGTTCAAGAGGATCCTCGCGAAGGAAGCCTTTGAGAAACGGCCCTTCCAGGCGACCGATTGGATCTCGCTGCATCAGTTCGAAGAAGCCTATCGCGCCATAGGGTTTGCGAACCTTCTGGGTTTCGCGTTCAATGTCGAGCTGACCCTCGGTCTTGAGGCGATGGGCTGCCACGACGAGTTCGAGGTAGAGGAGGCGCTCAAGTCATTCTTCGATCGCCTCCGCAACTGGAACCATCAACGCGGATCGCAAACCGTTTACATCGCCATATTGGAGAACGGACCGAAGCATGGTCTGCATACTCACGCGATGCTTCATATCCCCGCTGATCGGCTTGACGACTTTGGCGGATGGATCAAGAGAACGGCACGAACGCTGCCTTATCGACCGAATGGCACCCTCGCTGTCTGGCCCAAGAAGCGAAAGCGCGTGACAGAGCTTAACCAGTTGGCCTGGTTCCGCTATATTTTCAAGGGCTTGGACAAACAAGTCTGGTGTCCGAAGAACAATGCCCCTTGGGCGCAGGCGCTGAAGGTCAAGTCTCGCGATCCAGGCAGGATGACGCTGAAACGGGTCAGAATCTCCGAGAGCCTCAGCGAGCGGCAACAGAACGAGGCGGGCTTCGTGTCGGCAGTCGACTTCCGAACCGGCGCAGGAATTGAGCGCTTTTGGAGCCTCGATGCCTTCCACCTCGACCCAGAGCGTGTTGCGCGTCGCGAAGCGGCACGACAGGCAAGGGAAATGGCGAAAACGCTCAACGACCTTTGGTCTAAAGAATAGCTGAACGCCGGCAAACGTGGAGAAAACGGGCCTCTGTATTGCAAGCTTGGCAGGCAATACAGAGGCGCAAGACATACGCCGACACGCGAAAAGACGTTCAGAATCAACGGCATTTGAGGGCGGCTGTGGTTGTGGTTACGCGCGGCTCAAGCCGCCGAACGCTCAGACTGGCCGATAGTGCTCGTCAGAGAGCAAGATCCAATCTTCTCCGTCCAAGCCGAAGAGCGACACAATCGCCCCCACCTCCCCGGACCCTTGAATTCTCGGATCGGCATAGACCTTGAAGCGGCCTCCGGCCCGGTCGAAAACCACCCGCCCCCTCGGGAAGTCCTCGTACTCGAAGAACGCGATAGCGGCCGGCAGACCAAGCCGCTTGAGGCCAGAAACGCCAGTCCGCCGCCACTCTTCCCAGACTTCGAAGTGACCGCGGGAATGGGTCAGATGCTCACCGTACCACTCCGCTTCGCCTAGCGGCGTCGCATCTACGCACAGATGGTTTCTGGCTCCATCGGTGACGGACCAGAAGATCCCTACTCGCGGCTCGCCGGTCTCGATGCTCATTGATTTCGTCCGGTCTGGTTTTCCGGGTAGGGCTTCGCCGCAGATGCCGCCAAGTCCAGAGGAAGATGCTCAGGGAAATGGGCTGAGAGCCATCAGGTAGGGAGGCAGTGGGGAGAAGGTAGAGAGGGGGATTGAGAAGGCTCTACCGTTGGTGGATGCCCAGAGAGAGCCGTTCCTTGCCTTAGGCAAGGCTCCGCCGCCAAGCGGCGGAGCCAAGCGAAACGGGGGACTCTACCGTCGGAGCCATGCCGTCGATCGCCGTTGGACTGGACGCAACCCTGTGACGGGGAGGCCGGGGTCCTGCTGTCGGCCTTTACGCGCCGCTCATGGACGCTGACAAAGATCTCGCCGCCCAATCCATCAGCGGCAAGATAGTCCGTGGGGCGTGGAGTACCGGAGCCCACTCCTGCGGTTCCACATCGTAGAGTGCAGACCGCTTTCGACCGATGCCCTTCGGTCAACTCACCCGGCTGTTCCCAAAACGCCTGATTAGCGTCGAGACCGGGGCCCTCTGTGGGCTGGCTATAGGTGAACCGCTCGAAAAGCCGTCGGCCAGAATCAGCCGGCCACAATCGCGTTTGCGCCCTGCCCGCGACGGCCTCTTGTCCGTACGCTCGCCGGGTCGGCGGGTTCAGCCACGGACTTTACCGCGCAGCCGGACGCACGGTGCAGCCAGCCTTGCGCACTGTTCATCGTGATGAGGGTTCGCCTCCCTACTTTGAAGACAGGCAAGCGGCCGGCCGCGATCTCTTCGTAGACCTTCGTCCGTCCCAGTCCCGCCCATTCGCAGAAATCGTTGACGCCCAAGGCGCCCGGTATCCGATCCTTCATGTCGACGCTCCTTCGCTATGGTGCGCCGATATAGGCGGCGCCCAACGCCGGTCCGGGTCAGGCTGGAGCGGAATCTTTCGGCGCTGGGCTGCGTTTCGAACAATCAGCGCCCGCCCCCTTTCGCTGGAGAGCTTGGCGGGGCATGGTTGCCGCACTTTGGGTTGAGTGGGGGGCTGCAGAAGAATGGTCACAAATGACGCCGCGACGAAGCTGTGGGCGGCCGCCGATCAGCTCTGGGCGCACTTAATCTGCCAAGCGACCGCATCCGGCACCTAATTCACCAGCCAAATCTCAATCAACAAGTCACTCTAGTGCAAAAAAGCGCGCGAAAGTCCAATTGAGGCGTCCACACCCCACTAGAATAAGGCTACAATGGATCATCCAGTCTGCCACAATCCTTTTATGACTATGGATGCGCAGCAGGAATATGTTGTCACCTGCGAAAGTCTAAAAAGAATAATCGTGGATGCAGGTCCCGGAACAGGCAAGACGGCTGTCGCTTGCGCGCGCCTCGCTCACCTGATCAGTGAGGCGGATGTCGAGCCTAGCAATACGTGGATGATCAGCTTTACCCGGACCGCAGTAGCAGAAATTCGCGCGCGGCTGCATTCCTACGTCGGCGATGCCTCCCTCGCGATCAGGATAGCGACGATCGACTCTCACGCATGGTCCATCCACTCCGGGCACGACCCGAATGCGATGCTGACCGGGTCCTATGAGGAGAACATCGCCAGGGTCATCGATCTCCTGAAGTCTGATGACGATGTGGCCGATGAACTGTCACAGGTCGAGCATGTTGTCATCGACGAGGCACAAGACCTCGTAGGGCAGCGAGCAGACCTGATCGAGGAGCTGGTGAAGAGGTTGCCGTCTGATTGCGGCGTCACAGTCTTCGCTGACGAGGCGCAAGCCATCTATGGGTTTTCGGACGACAGCCTTGGACATCGCAAGGGCGGCGCTGCCAAGCCAGGGAAAGCGCTTCTCGAAAGGCTGCGCGCGCAAAGATCTCTGGGCTTCGAAACGCTGATCCTGAAGGAGATTTATCGCACTTCGTCACCGGGACTGCAAAAGATCTTCTCCGATCTGCGGAAGGATGTCCTCGACAAGAAAAGGCATCGCGACGGCTTTCACGCCGAGACGGCGGAAAGAATCCGGGAGCTTGCAGACAGGAAGGGCTTGAAGTGGACCCAGATGAAGGTCGCCGACTTTACAAGAGACGATCTTCTGCTCTTCAGAACCCGCGGCGAAGTGCTGATGGCGGCGCAGTTCTGTGACCTCCCTCATCGGCTACGCCTGTCAGGATACGGAGCGACGCTCCCGGCGTGGCTTGCAATCTGCTTCTCGGATTTCGTCGAGCCTTACCTGGCCGAGCGGCATTTTCTCGATCTCTGGGCTACGCGGATCGAAAACAAGGCTGCGCCGCACTATGGGCCGGCCGAAGCATGGCAGCACCTCTTGCGCGTTGCAGGGCGCAGAGATGGATCGGTCGACATGCAGAAGCTCAGAAGGCGTCTGGGCCAGGCCCGTCCTCCGCTGGAACTGACCCTTCCCGAGTATGGCCTCCAGGGACCGATCGTTGGAACGATCCACGCCAGCAAGGGGCGTGAGGCCATCAACGTTGTGTTGCTGCTTCCGAACGGCGCAGAATTCGAGACGGTCGAGGACGAGGCAGAGGAAGCAAGGGTCCTTTTCGTCGGGGCCACGCGCGCGCGCACGTCCCTCATCGTCGGCGAGAGCAACGCTTTTCGAGCGTCAACGCTCGCATCGGGCCGGGTTCATCGGTCCGCGAGGAACGGCAAGTCCACGATGGTTGAAGTCGGTCGCGACGGCGACATTACCGCTCGCGGCCTTGTCGGCCGCAGCGAGTTCAGTGCAGCCGATGCGGCAACCGGTCAGACCTTCCTCGCAAAGGCCGCGGATGTCGTCACCACATACAAGCTGGAAGCGGATCCCGACCTCGATTGGCGCTACAGTATCCGGGTCGGCGACGAAGGTCCCTGTGTCGGCGTCATGTCTCGCAATCTGACATTCGACTTGTGGGAGATACTCGAGAGCAAGAAGCAGAGGTACAGTCACAAGCCGCCAGGCTACGTGAACCATGTCCGGGGTCAGGGCAGCGCGACGATCGTGCTGGGTCCCGACGACAGCGACATCGAGACGCTCAACGAGCCTTGGGCCTCTTCCGGTTTCGTCCTCGCGCCGAGAATCGCGGCCTTCCCTCCATTCTTTTTCTTCCGTCGGAGATAGCTCTCATGCAGGACAGATCAGAGGACAGAGACATCGTTGCCCTCAGGCTTGCCGAGGACCTTGTCGGCCCCCGGGCCGAAGACGAGGAGCTCGCAGCCCGGCCTTCCGATGTCTACCTGACCGGCATCCTGTGGCCTCAGCGCACTGCCATGTCGGGGGAGGATGACGAACGCCTCGGCACCGCAGGAGCGGGCGCCGCGGAAGAGAGTAATGGCGAGAGTGATGCGGTCCGAACCGGATCGGTTCAAAAGCCTTCCGTCGCTGGCGCATCCTTCAGCGCAAAGGCGGATGGTATCGCGCAGGTACGCGTCGTCTGCAGCTTCGGGACCTATCGGGCCGAGAAACGCGACGATGGCTATGTATGGGTTCGGCAACCTCACGGGGTCCAAATTCCGGCCCTCGAGTTGTCGCCGGGTCCGACGCGCGAGATCCGGCTTGCCGAACACGGCGAAGGGCTTCCCGACGTTTCCCTCAGCGTCAGATGCATCAAGGCTGCGGATACCGTCTTGGTAACCCTCGCTCTGGTCAATTCGGTGGTTCCGGAGCAGGATCGAAACGAGATCGAGGCGGCATCTCTCTTTCAGACCTCGCTCCGCATCGAGCCCTGCGAGGGTACTCTGCTGGTCCCGAAACCTCCAAGGCGTGCAGCTCCGGCAAAACCGACGACTGACGGCGAAACGGGCATGGTCACCGACGAGGAAAGCGGAGCGCTTCTCTACAGGAACGTGGCGGAATTTGCCGTCGGCCACGTCTGTTCGGCCGAGTGGGAAGAGGCAGAGGCTTCGGCAGGCTCACACCCCCACGCTCGATGGGTTGCGACGACATGGCTGCCCTCGGCCATTGTCGAGGGTGTGGATCCCAATGGTCATTCGTATTTCGCCGAACTGGGAAAGGAGCGCGGGACCTTCGACCCCCTTCTGGCCGAGGCGCTGGCCTCCGCCGATCCAACAGCCCTTCAGAACGGACTTATCACCTTCTGCAGCGCCTATGCACGGTGGATCGAGACGCAGCGGAAACGGCTGGAAGATGCCGGGGATATCGCCCCCAAACTGAAGCATGTTGCCGAGGCGCATCTCATTCAGTGCGACAAGGCGCTGAGCCGCATGCGAGCCTCGGTTGATGAACTCGGCGCCAATCCGCGGCTGCGGAGAGCCTTCCAGCTGGCAAACTTCGCCATGCACCTGCAGCACTCGTGGGACAAGTCGAAGAGCCGTCATGGCCCCCTTCGCTGGCGCCCGTTCCAGCTGGGCTTTCTGCTTCTGAGCGCTCCGTCGTCGATGATCCGGGATCATGAGCACCGAGGAGTCATGGACCTGCTCTGGTTCCCGACGGGTGGCGGCAAGACCGAGGCGTATCTGGCGCTGATCGCGTGCATCGCAGTCTACCGTCGCCTCTCCGACCGTGCAGACGACCACAGCGGCGTTTGCGCCCTTATGCGCTACACGCTTCGTCTTCTTACAACCCAGCAGTTTGCGCGTTCCGCCGCGATGATCGTGGCCCTTGAGGCCATCCGCTCCGGTCGGGTAGCGGCTCCCGAGGGACTGCCACTTCAGGGCGAGGAGCCTTTCTCGATCGGCCTGTGGGTTGGTGGTGATGCTACCCCCAACAAGCGAACCGCCGCGTACGCTTCCATCGTTCAGCGTTCGCAGGAGGTGGCTTCGCCAAAGCAACTCGCACGTTGTCCTGCCTGCGAGTCGAAGCTGAACTGGTCGATAGCAAGCCCGACATCGCCCGTGGAGGTATCGTGCGAGAACCCCGAATGCGCGATGTACGGGCTGCTCCCGGTTCATACCGTAGACGAGGATGTCTACGACAATCGCCCGACGCTGATCATTGGAACGACAGACAAGTTCGCGCAGGTGGTCCGTGAAAAGCGAACCAACAGCCTGTTCGCCATCTCGGTAGGGTCACCTCCGGACCTCATCATCCAGGATGAGCTGCATCTCATTTCGGGTCCGCTCGGGACAATTGCGGGCGTCTATGAGGCAGCATTCGATCTGATGTTCGCTGCGCGCGGACATCGCGCCAAGGTCATCGGCTCGACGGCTACGATCCGCAGGGCGCCGGAACAGGTCCTGGCCCTCTTCGATCGCGAGGCGTTCCAGTTTCCGCCGCCGGCCATCGACCATGACAACTCAGGGTTCGCCGTGCGCGACCGCCGCCCCAGCGCCAAAGGACGGCGATACCTCGGGGTCACAACAGCGGGCCGATCCGCAAAGTTCACCCTTCAGGCGGTGGCCGGCTCCTTGCTGCAGACCGCCTTCGGAGCATTCGGCGATGATGTCCGTCGGGACGCCTATTGGACACTTGTCGGCTACTTCAACTCCCTTCGGGAACTCGGCGGCGCCCTTGTCCTGATGCAGGATGACGTCACCGATAGTATTGCGCTCTACGCGAACGCTCGGTCGGAAGAGAAGCGTCCTCTCAGCAATGTGGAAGAACTCACCTCTCGCCGGACGCAGGAGGAGATCCGCGAGATGCTCGACCTTCTTGATATCAAGGTTGGTGCTCCCGGCGCGGTCGATGCAGTGCTGGCGACGAACATGGTGAGTGTTGGCGTAGACATCTCCCGGCTGGGTCTGATGCTGGTCAACGGGCAGCCAAAGACTATCGCCGAGTATATTCAGTCGACAAGCCGCGTGGGGCGCGGTGACGTGAGCGGCCTTGTCGTGACAGTCCTCAACAACGCCAAGGCAAGGGACCGTTCGCATTTCGAGACGTTCTGCAGCTGGCACCGTACCTTGTACAGGGATGTGGAAGCGACCAGCGTCACCCCCTTCGCATCACGTGCTCGCGACAGGGCGCTGCATGCCGCGCTTGTGGCGGTGGTACGCCATCTGGTTCCTGACATGCTCGGCTCCCCTCGGATGGAAGACGAGGCGGAAGACGAGGCGATGGATCTCATCGACCTCATTGTCGAGCGGGCGAAACGGATCGATCCAGAGGAGACGGCCGTGCGAGATGAGCTCGAACGCCGTCTCGATATATGGCGAGCGAGATCGCCGACGGTCTACTGGAGCGACTACAAGGGGGGGAAATCCCTTCTTCAGAGTGCCGAGCGCGCTGCCGCCCGTCGGGCTGCCGGCCGCGATGCCGGCGCCGCCTGGCCCACCCTCAACTCCATGCGGACCGTCGAGGCCGGAACGCCGTTCAGGATGGCCCCAGTACTGAGGGCAAAGGACGATACGCATGAAGAATGAATTGCAGGAGCTGCGGCGTAGCGCCGTCGTTTCCACATTTGGTCCCGGTTCCGTCGTGGATTTCAGAGCAGGTGGAGGTGCCGTCTCTGGCATCGCCGCCGGGCTCGAGGAATGGGATCGCTCCTTCCCCCCGGCGGGACTGGCACACCCGCAGGTCATCCGCGAGACGCGCCTCCAGAAGAAGCTCGGCGTCAAGGGATTCAGAACGCCTCCTGTGACCTTGGAGCGGGGAAAGGACGACGATCCGGATGCTCGGCGTCTTGTCGCCGTGCGCTTTCCGAAATGGCTGCAATGCCCCAGCTGCGATGTCATCAAGCCGGAGCGCCGATGGAAGAACGACCCGGGAAAGGCCTACCGCTACTGCCCGACATGCACCGAAAAAGCGCATGGCGACAGCAAGGTCTTCGTCATTCCTGTCCGCTTCGTCATGGCATGCAAGCATGGACATGTTGACGAGTTTCCGTGGGACTGGTGGGTCGGACACAAGCCGGAATGCTCGGTCGCGAAGCGGGAAAACACGGATCGCCATCCGGGGCTTATCCTGCGGTCCGAGAGGCCGGGCCTCGCCGGTCTGATCCTCAGCTGTCCGAAGTGCGGCGCACGCCGATCGATGGATGGCGTGTTCTCCAAGAAGACGTGGGAACGCGGCCCCAAATGTCGCGGCCATCGACCATGGCTGGCCGATGGCGATGAGAGCTGCGGCAAGGAGCAGTACGCCGTTCAGCGAGGTGCCTCGAACCTCTATTTCGCAGTAACGGAGTCCGCGCTGAGCATTCCGCCGTGGTCGGACCGCCTTCAGGAAGTGTTGGGCGACTGGTGGAGTTCCCTGACGAACCTCGACGACCTGTCGAAGCTCGAAGAATACATCGGCTTCCTTGCGAAGGGCGATCTTGAGAGCGTTCTCAAGGACCTCGAAATGTCGCCCGCCGAACTGGCGGAGGCAATCCGCGCCCGTCTCACGTCCTACGGACAGCTGCGGACCGATGATCTGAGACCTGCAGAGTATCGACAGTTCGTCACGGAACCCGGCCGAAGTCGAACGCCCGACATCGACTTCGAGACACGCCGGGAGGCCGTCGCCTCGGAGATTGCTTCATGGATTTCCCGGGTGGTGAGGGCTGTCCGCCTCAGGGAGATCCGAGCCATCAAGGGCTTCACCCGCATAAACCCACCCGGCGATCCCGACTCGCCAGAGGTGGCGCGTCTCTCCAAGGAGCCGCTCGAATGGCTGCCAGCCGTCGAGGTCCGCGGCGAAGGCATCTTTCTCGCCCTGAGCGAGGAACGCCTGTCGAGCTGGGAAACCCGGCCAGAGGTCGTGGCGCGCGTTTCCGAGTGCGAGGCGCGGCACCAGGCGGATCGGAAGGAACGGTACGGAGAAGACGCAAAGCCACCCCAAGCGATCACCCCACGCTACATGCTCTGCCACACTCTCGCGCACGCTCTCATGCGTCAGCTTACGCTGGAATGTGGCTACTCCTCAGCGTCACTACAGGAAAGGATCTATGCCGGGACTGGCGAAGAGAAGATGGCCGGACTCCTCATTTATACCGCGACCCCCGACTCGGATGGAACGCTCGGAGGACTCGAGCGGCAGGGGAAGGCGGGGCGAATTGCGGGCATCCTGCAACGTGCAATCGATGCGATCGAGTGGTGCTCCTCGGACCCGCTCTGCATCACCGACATGATGGGAGCGGAGAAAAGTTACTCCCATTCGGTCTGCCACGCCTGCTGCCTCGCTCCAGAGACATCGTGTGAAGCGTTCAACAGCTTCCTTGACCGTGGACTTCTGACCGGCGACGGGACGGGCTCTGGTCTCGGCTACTTCGAAGACATGCTTCGGAGAAGTTGATGGCAGTACTCTGGCCAAGAAAGCTTCCTCGTTCGATTCTGGATGATCCAAGGCGAAAGGCAGAGGTTCGCGTGTACGATCGCCTTGCCGAAGTGCTCGACGACAGCTTCCATGTCTTCTACTCGAGCCCCTGGCTGGGCACCGACAGGCTGGGAAACGAGAAGGACGGCGAATGCGATTTCCTGATCGCACACCCTGAACACGGCATTCTCGCAATCGAGGTCAAGGGCGGCAGGGAAATCTCATTCGACCCGAGCGACGGCCAGTGGCGCAGCACGGATCACGGCGGGTTCGTCCACAAGATCAAGGATCCAGTGGCGCAAGCGCGCAGCGCAAAACATGAAATCCTGAAACGGCTCAGCGATTCACCGAGGTGGCCTAGCCGCTTCATTCATGCCGCTCACGGTGTGATTTTCCCGAGCGCCGGGTCGGTTCCCGGCAATCTCGGTGCGGATCGTCCGGCCCGGATTTTCTGCTGTTCAAGGCAATTTCGCGAGGGGCTGGGCGAATGGGTTGCCAAGCGGCTGAAGGCTGGTCAGCGCCCTGACAACTGCGAACCGCTGGGTCGTGACGGGATTGCTGCCCTGGAACGACTTCTGGCGCATCCGTTTACGCTCAGCTTCCGGATTGGCGCCGCGCTGGCGGAAGCCGATACGGAGTTTCGCGTCCTTGAGCCATCCCAGTACCAGATCCTCGACATCATTGCCGATATCCCGCGGGCGCTTGTCCGGGGTGGTGCAGGTACGGGCAAGACTGTCCTAGCGATCGAGGAAGCGCTCAGGTCCGCAGCTGCCGGACGGAAGACACTCCTGACCTGTCACAGCCGTCCACTGGCAAGCAACCTGGAACGAAAGCTGAGAAATACCGACAACCTCACGGTCGCCGGATTTCACGTCCTGTGCGGACAGATCTCGCGGAAGGCAGGTGTCTCGACGCCAGCCGGAATCAGTGAAAGGGAACTCTACGAAAGTGCGCTGCCGAACGCGCTCTATCGTGCAATGGAGTTTCAGCCTGCACTCCGATGGGATACCGTCATTGTCGACGAAGGTCAGGATTTCCGTGACGACTGGTGGATCGCACTGGATGCCTGCCTTCTGCCCGGTGGGCGCGTCCGCGTATTTATGGACAGCAATCAACGGGTCTACGAGAGCGCTGGAGATGGCGTTCGCGATCTGAGCGTGGTTCCGATTCGCCTTTCCCGAAACCTTCGCAACACCAAGAACATCCACAATGCCGCATCGGTCCACTATTCGGGACAGGACACCATCGCGGACGGGCCTGATGGCCTTGAAGTGTCTTGGGTCACCGCAGAGAATCCGGACGCTAAGATTGAAGCGGCATTCCGGGAACTTCGAAGGCTCGTCTTCAACGAAGAAGTAGCCCCCGGTGACATAGCTGTGCTCGTCAACGGTCCTGCCGCCCGGGCGAGCTTCCTTGAGAGAAGCCGCGGGACCAGCATTCCGCTCACCGACGCCGAAACCATGACGCTCGAAGACGTGGTCGTGGACACCGTGCGTCGCTTCAAGGGCCTGGAACGCGCCGCAATAGTCCTGATTGTCAGCGGCGACGAAATGGAGCGACGCGAACTTGCCTATGTCGCTTTCTCGAGGGCGCGGGCATATCTGTGCGTCGTGTCATCGCCAACGGAGGCGAAGTGGTTGTCGGAGGGATTGTCGGATGCTTGAGCATTCTGCCCTCAAGCCAGCGCGCTGAGGATCAGCCTTGCAATCTGTCGCGCGAGGAACGGCGGCACGGCGTTACCGACCTGGACGTACTGCTGGGTCCGATTGCCCATGAACAGGTAGTCGTCGGGGAATGTCTGAAGACGCGCAGCTTCACGTACCGTCAGGCTGCGGCACTGCAGAGGATCGGGATGGATGAAGTAATGACCGTCCTTTGAGATGTGGCTCGTGACCGTGGTTGAGGGCTGATCGGCCAGCTGGACCCGGAACCGGTCATTGAACACCCCGCTGTGCCAGTTGCGATGATCCGGGCTCAGTGCGAGTGGAAAGTCGGCGGCCTTCGGGCTGTAACCCCGGACGGCCCCGAACACAGCTGCGAAAAGGTAACGACCAAGATCCGACGCCATATGTTCTCGCGTCTCGTGCTGGGCAATTGCGCGAAGGTCCGGACGCTCGAGCCAGTTCAGCAGTTCATCGTTCGCCCCCCCGTAGCCCTCGGCAAGTTGTGTGTCCTTCCGACTGCGCGGGGCTTCCTTCGCCATGCGCCTTGCAAAGGAAGAGAATGCCCTGCGGAGCGGTTCGCTATCCTTCTCGTGGTGAATGCGCGCCAACCGGCTTGCTGCATCGACAATCTCCTGCCGCCAGTCTGCCGCGCTGTCTGCCCCTCGACTGAGGCCACTGCGCAAGGACGGCATCGCTCCAATCACGTCACTAACTGTCCGCGTCCGCTCGGAGACGGCCAAGCTGGCGCCCGCAGCCTTGGCAGCCA
Source organism: Amorphus suaedae (assembly GCF_053629675.1). NCBI lineage: Bacteria > Pseudomonadati > Pseudomonadota > Alphaproteobacteria > Hyphomicrobiales > Amorphaceae > Amorphus > Amorphus suaedae. Next base: position 1,894,718 of record NZ_JBRJIT010000001.1, read on the forward strand.
GATCGGACCTGATTCCGACGATGATTACCCGGTGACGCCGCTGCGGAACGCCGAACTCTTCGGCACGCACGACGAAGTCCGAAGGTCGCATCGCCTCCCGCAGGCTCATCTTCCCCTCTTCGATCCGAATGGCACGGAGTTCGTATTGATGACCATGGCCATTGCAGAGGGAGGTGAGGTCCTCCATCAGCATCTCGAACACGAGCCGGCTCTCGACCGTCGAGGACAACATGCCCTTGACGTTCTCCATAACGAAGGCTGCCGGCCTGAGCCTGTCGAGCACCCTGATGTACTCGCGGAACAGGTAGTGCCGTTCATCTTCCTCAGGCACATACCCGACCTTGCCCCTCGAGCGGGCTCGACCCACCAGGGAGTAGGCCTGACACGGCGGGCCGCCGATCAGGATCGTGTCGTCGTACCCCGACTTCAGTTTCTCGATGGCGGCATCGATCGCCGTTGCTGCGACCTCGGTGCCAAGTTCGAGACCGCGGGCCTCCTCTACGGCTAACCGCCAGGCAGACGCGTCGACTTCCGCCCAGTCCGATTCAGCAGTTTCCCCCGCATGGAATTCGATGAACTGCTTCGGCAAGCTGCCATGACGCGACCGGTACTCGCGAAGAAATGCGCGCCGCATCAGGGTTCGGTGCGCCGATGCCTCCTTCTCAACCGAGATGCCGATCCGGAACGGCGCGTGGCCGTCCTCGACAAGGGATGCAAACCCCTCGCCAAGTCCGCCGGGGCCGGCGAACAGATCGACGATGCCAAAAATCGAAGGCAAATCAGGCTCCTGACGAACTTCATTCAACCGGTTTATACTAGGTCCAGGGACGAAAACCAGGACGCATGTGACTGATATCGTGGATCAGCAGACCCGCTCCCGAATGATGTCGGGGATCAGGGGAAAGGACACGAAGCCCGAGCTAGCGCTGAGGCGGGCGTTGCACGCGCGCGGTTTCCGATATCGGCTTCATTCAAGAGAGATTCTGGGGCGACCCGACTTGGTCCTTCCAAGGTACCAAGCCACAGTCTTTGTACACGGCTGCTTTTGGCATCGCCATGAAGGGTGTCGCTACACCACCAACCCCTCGACTCGGCCAGAATTCTGGCGGGCGAAATTCGAAGCAAACGTTGCGCGTGATTCTGCCATCCATGCTTCGCTGCTCGAAAGCGGTTGGCGTGTAGCGACCATTTGGGAGTGCTCTCTGAGGAATACAGAGAAAGTTCAAATGGTCACCGACCGACTTGCCGCCTGGCTGGTGGGAAATGGATCTCAAATAACCTTCGGCGAGATTGAATTACTTGAGAACAAAAAAGCCGCGCAAAGGCCGGAAAGAAAAAATAATACTCCTGATTAGCTCACGCAGATCAACCTCGGCCCGAATTCAGCGGCCATGAAACAAATATAATTGCCAACTATCAAGCAATTTTCGGCGAGAATAGAGTAGATCACCTCGCTGATATGCTCGCTCCACTGCGCTTGCAATATTGTGAGCAAGGCAGAGTTCGGCGACCTCTCGCGGCGCCTCCGCCTCTTCGGCCGCCCAGTCCCGAAACGATGATCGAAAGCCGTGCACAGTGCACTTGGCCTGTAGCCGATCCAGAACTTTGGAGAGGGCCATATTCGACAATGGCCGGTTTGGTCTCTGGCCGGGGAATATAAACTCACCCGACTTCAGCGATTTCATTTCACCGAGAAGCTCGATAGCACGGAGCGAAAGCGGAACGCGGTGGAGTTGGCCAGCTTTCATTCGGTGTGGAGGCACAGACCATATGGCCTGCTCAAAATCGACTTCAGTCCATCGAGCTTCAATGACTTCGCTCGTTCTCGAGGCTGTCAGGATCAGGAACTCCAATGCGCGGCCCGAGGAGCTTTCAGTCCGCCGGAGCTTGTCCACGAAGGCAGGCAATTGCTTATAAGGCATGGCCTGGTGATGGCCTCGGGTTAGCTTCTGCCGTTTCGGCAGCAAGGTCTCGAGATGACCTCGCCATCGGGCCGGATTCTCGCCGTCCCTCAACCCCTTGGCTTTTGCAGAATCCAGCACGCGCTCGATTCTTCCCCGTAGCCGGCTAGCGGTTTCAGCCTTTGTGGTCCAAATCGGCTGCAGTGTTGCCAGTATGTGGTCGGTCCCGATGCTGTCGACAGGGAGGTCACGCATGGGAGCTGTGTATTCGGTCAGCGTCATGCGCCATTGGGCGACATGCTTGGCGTTGCGAAACTGGGCCGACATTTGACTGACAAACTCGTCAGCGAATTGACCGAAGGTGGGGACCAGTGCCGCGCGCGCTCGGAAGTCCTTCGGATCTCGCCCTTCGGCGAGCAGTTCCCTGTACTCCTTCGCCTTCTCTCTAGCCCGCGACAGCGAGACCGACTTAAAGGAGCCGAGCCCCAGCTCGTGCCCCCTACCTCTGAATGTGTACTTGAAGGTCCACCGCCTCCCACCGTTGGACGAGATCTGCAGGTACAGATTTCCGCCGTCCGCATAGCGTCCTGGAGCGGTCAGAGAGGCCGCCTTTCGAGCGCTAAGGCGATTGAGTGACCGAGCCATCCTGCCCTACTTTCTGCCCTACTGGATACACCGGATTGCGACGAACATACCCGAACAGGGGCGGGCAGAGAACACTCTTATCTCGCTGAAAATTCGTCCATTTATCGGACATAGCGGGACGAGGATGGACGGGGACGGACAGTTGAATGGCGGACTCCCTCTCCGCCATAAATTCCGCCAACCCAGCGGAGTTTAATAAGCAAAATTGCCGTCCGACCGGCTTACCCACCAAAATACCCGCCGGCGATATGGCGGCCTCGGCGCCTGCCTGACAAACGCGGCGCGTGCGCGACTTGGGTGCCATAGTTGCTAAAGCGGCGGGTTTCTAACGCCATTGGGCTCGCTACACCCCATCCCCCGCCCTACCCCCGAAACACCCTGCAAAGGCCATATCAGCCGCAGATAGAAAGCGCGCTGCGTCTGGGGTTTTGACCGAATCGTCAAATGAGATGAGGTCTCAACAGAGACGTCCTTTCACTGCAGCAACAGTGACCGCTGGTGGCCGGAATCGGACTGGCGGCTCTCCAGCCTAGAAGTCCGTAAAGGGCGCCCCTCCCTGGGGTCAGGACCCATAAGGGCGATTCTGTTGGAGCGGGTTTGTGATTCACGGTCTCCGAAGGGAGATCACCGATGGATCGCGATTGCTTCTGGCTCACTGAAGACCAGTTTGATCGGCGTCAGCCGTTGCTTCCGACCGATACGCGCGGCAAGACGCGGGTCGATGATCGCCGGGTGAGCAGCGGCATCGTGCATGTGTTGACGTCGCGCTGGTTTGATGCGCCATCAGCCGATGGACCTCGCAAGACCGTCTACAATCGCTTTGCCCTATGGGCCGCCAACTGCCCTGCCGCGGTCTGCATCGCCACAGCCGTCTGCCACTGGTTATGTGCCCCCACCCTGGCACGCAGCAGGCCAACCGAGACGACTACCGAGCGCCATACGGCAACGCGACCGGCGAAGGCGGCGGACGCCGGTTTGGTCCGCTCGCAGGCCCTCCGATGTGCGGCGTCCCGGGACACAGGGCGGGCCCGGCCAACCAATTCAGGTCGTTGTGGGATTCCAGCCGCGCTCCGACAGCGGGCGGTCGGGGGCCTCGATGGTGATGAAGCTGGCGAGATCCGGCCCGAAGGTGGGCAGCGCCATCGGGCAGCGCACGCCCGGCAGCACCCGCACGTCGAACAGCTCGCGGATGCCGCCCTCCAGCCGCAGCCACTCGACGATGTCGCCGTTGCGCGTGTTGACGATCTGGATGCCGCACCAGGCCTCGCCGCCGCGCTTCTCCAGCTCCTCCTGCAGCGGCAGGCCGGAGAACACGCCCTCGTGGCGGGCGAGCGACAGGCCGACCACGGCGTGGCCGGCGTGGAAGGACAGCCCGCGCTGGAAGCCCGGGCAGAAGGCGACGCGCTCGCGGGCGCCGTTCTCCAGATCGATGCGGGTGAGATAGCCGTTGCCGGAATCGAGCATCCACAGCGCGCCCTCGTGGAGGCGCGGCGAATGGGGCATCGACAGCCCCTCGGCGACGATCTCGTCGGTCTCCACGTCCACCACGACGCCGCCGTCGCGGCGATGGTTGCGCCAGCCGTCGACGATGTCGGTGGTCGACACCGAGGTCACGTAGCGGGGCACGCCGTTCTCCATGGCGAGCCCGTTGAGGTGGCAGCGGTCCTCCGGCGCGAGCTTGGAGATGTAGGGCGGCCGCCAGACCGGCTTGAAGGAGTGCACGACGCTGTCGGTGGCCAGGCACGAATACTTGGTGTTGACGAACAGCAGCCGGCCGGCGGTGTCGATGCCGAGCTCGTGGACGTCGAGGTCGGACACGGTCTGGCCGCGGCGGGGCACGTAGAGCCGGTCGAAGTGTTCGTTGGCCCGCTCGTTCGGCCCCAGCACGTTCTCGAAGCGCCAGATCTGGGCGAGGCCTGCCAGCAGCAGCCGTTGGCTGTCGCCGATCAGCCCCATGGCGCGGACGAAGTTGCGCTGGTGCAGGGAGAGCGCGCCGTCCGGCTGCACGCCGACCAGGAACAGCTGGCCCGTCTGGTAGGACGTGAAGGCCAGCGAACAGCCGTGCATCGCCAGCCACTGCGGGAAGCCGCGCGAACAGGTGACCTGGGTCTGCAAGGCCTCCGGCGGCTGGGCCGGCTGCGCGCCGGGCGCGTCGGCCGGCGGCGGGGCTGTCGCGTCGGCCCGATCTGCCGCTGGTGCGGCGTCTGGCTCGTCCTGGGTCTTGTCCAAATCACTCATCACGAACTCGGATTCTGAAGCTGGCCCTCCTCGGCCGCGCGCTGGTGCGGCTGGACCGACGAGGCAGGGAAGAATGGGGCGAAACCGGACACAGCTCCGCGGCGAATTGCAGGTCCGCAGGACACGTCGAACAGCCGACGCCCCCCAGGATGCCGGCTTTTCGAACCGGAGGACCGACTAGAACCGGTAGCCGAAGCGCAGCGAGCCGCCGTGGGACTGGAAGTTGTCGGCAAAGCTGCCCTCGTACTGCACCTTCAGCTGCAGCCCGTGAACCTCCTGCAGATCGACACCCGCTGTCACGTGACCGACCGTGTCGTTGACCGCCGTCTTGGTGAGGAAGCCGTCCATCTCCGAGATGCCGGCGAACCGCGAGCTCACCTCGAAGGAATCCTCGGACAGGAAGGAGACGGCCGCGCCGGCGAAGAGCCTGGCCGGCAGATCCGGACTGACGTTCACGCGGGTGCCGATCTCAACCCCCGGCGTGACGGAAAACACCGTATTCGTGCTGTCGTCGATGATCAGGCTGAGGCCATCCAGGCCGCGTTCCCGGTAGCCCGGCTGATGCGCGGTGACCACGTCGAGGTCGACCATCGGGCGCATGTAGAAATGGTCGTTGAAGATCATCTCGTAGCTGGCACGCGCGCGGCCGAAGAACACCGAGGAGTTCGGCTCCGCCGTGCCGACGCCCGACAGACTGCCGAGCGTCATGTAGCGCGTTGATTCCCCCCAGTTGTAGGAGGCGCCGCCGGCGACGGCGAAGAGCCACTGGCCGACCTCCTTCTTCAGCGCCGCGGCACCGGTCATCGACTGGTTTTCCAGCTTCTGGGTGCCGGAGTCGTTCTTGTACCAGCTGTCCTCGTAGGAGAGGCTTCCTCCGAGGAACCAGCCGTCCCCCAGCGCCTTCTGGCCGCCGGCGGCGAAGCCGGTGGTCTGCTCCTTGTAGCCTTTGAATCCATCGTGGGCGCTATGCTCCGACCGCATGCCCAGGAACCGGCCCCAGGTGCACTCGCCTTCCTGCAGGAGCAGGCCGTCGGTCGTGAAAGCCGGGCAGGACAGGACCGAGCTCGCTGCCGCAAGTGCCCCCTGCGGCGCATCGGCCAGGGTGGCGAGCGAGGTCTCCGAGGACAGGGCGAACAGCATGTCGTCGAAGGTCTGCGGTGTGGCCTCGTGCAGGGCGCCGAAGGCTTTGGCAAGCGAAAGTCCGTCGGGCCCGTAGCTGATGTGCTGGGCCGTGCCGGCCTGGAGGCGGTCCCAGGCATCCTGAAGACCGCGGCTGACCTCTGCCGAGTTCGGCGACAGCCCCGATACGCCGGTGTTGGCGAAGTTGGCGCTCGCGACCTGGAACCCCGTCCATCCGTTCGCGGACGTCGTCGGGTCGGTGAAGGTGAAGACCATGCTCGGCAGGATGGAGAGGTCCGCACTGTTGCTGCCCTGCACGTTGAGGAACTCCGTGCGGGTGTTCGGCAGCAGCGCCTCGGGCGAGAGGGCCACGCCCCAGGTGCCGGACAGGTTGCCACGGACGTTCAGCTTGTCGCCCCCGCCATATTCCATGTCGAGATCGAGATCGTCGATCAGGCCGCCCCGGCTTCCGCTGGCATCGCGCCAGACTTTTTTCTCGATCCCGTCATAGTAGGAGAACTGGGAGAAGGCCTTGGCGAGCCGCTTCTCGACGACGTCGTAGACGCTGCCGCGATCGGAGGTACCGACGCCGACCAGATCACCGGTCACGTCGGTGGTCATGAAGGTGTTCGTGCCGCCGATGTTCATGGTGCCGGCGTTCAGAAGGGTACCGACACCGGCAATGCCGCCGGTCACGAAGGTGCCTGTGCCCTGGTTGGCGAACAGGGAGTTGACTGGAGCGCTCGTATAGATCGAAACGGATCCTCCGGACTGAGCCGTACCGGTCGAGTACACCGAGGATACACCTCCGGCGGACGTGATCACATTGCCTATGATCGTTCCGTAGTTGCTGAAGCTGGCTCCGTACCCGGCGTCAAAGGCAGCATATATGGCACCGCCGGTCAGCGACGTTGTCGTCGAGCCCGACACAGTGCCGCCCGAGTAGACGGTAACATTGACCATTGCATCCTGGTTCTGTGCCCAGATTGCCCAGGCGTTGTCGGCCTTCGTGACGACTGACCCTTCGACGGTCACAGTGATCGTCGAATCAGTGTTCTTGCCGTTCTGGTGCAGCGAGCCGGCATAGGTCTTGCCGTTCTTCTCGAAGATGCCGCCCGCCCCTCCCACGGACTGGGCGAAGATGCCATGCGCGTAGGAGCCGCTGGTGGTGATCGACGCACCCGAATAGATATTGACCTCTACGGCCTGCGAGCCTCTCTCCGTGCCCGATCCGTATGAGCTGCGCGCCGATGAACTGTTCACATAATAAACGTTGATCTTGGCATTGAGGTCGGCGGCGACACCACCGCCGCCGCCGATCGACTGGGCCAGGATGCCGATGCCACCGTCACCCGTGGTGACGATCGACGATCCCTGATCGAGATCGACCGTCACACTGTTGCCCATGCCCGGCGTCTGGCCCGATTGGAACGAAACCGACGAGAACGCGGCTTCCGACGCGGTGACGAACCCTCCGCCGCCGCCGATCGACTGCGCCACGATGCCGACCGCGCGTTCTCCGGCCGTGGTCACCGCCCCCTGGTGGGTGATGCTGACCTGGTAGCCATTGAGTGCGTTGGCATTCCCCCCCTGTGTCGATGTCGTGCCGAGCTTGACGGAGATGATGTCGGAAAGCGTGTCGTCATTCACCTTGCTTGCGGTGCCGAGCGCGACCATGCCGAGGCCGCCGCCACCGCCGATCGACTGAGCGATGATACCGTGCGCGGCCTCGCCCTGGGTCGAGATTTGGCTTTCCTGGAACGTGGTCACTTTCACCGTGCCACCCTGACCGCCGCCGCCATTTCCGCCCCCGCCCAGGCCCAGGTTGACCTTGTCGACGGCCAGACCGGAGGACACGCCGACGCCGCCGCCACCGCCGATCGACTGGGCCACGATGCCGTGGGAGGAAAAGCCGCTGGTGGCGACCGAAGTTGCGAACACGGTGACCGAGCCTCCCTGGCCGCCGCTCCCGCCGGAACCGCCGAGGGTCAGGGTCGCGCTGGACGTCTTGTCGTTGGATTTCTTGCTCGTCTTGTCGTCGGAAGCGTCGCTGCCGGAGGAGACCGCCGCTGCACCGCCACCGCCACCGACCGACTGGGCGACGATGCCCGAGGACGCCGTGCCGGTGGTCACGATCGTCCCCGTTCCGAAATAGACACCTTTTTGACCAGATGCCCACATGCCGACAACGATATTGCCGCCATCGCCGCCCGAACCGCCGGCCGCCCCGAGGGTCAGGCCGAGGTTGACTTCGTGCTCCTTTTTGAGGCCGGCGTGGTTCGCAGCCGCACCAGCTGCCTGCTCGCCCTCGTTTTCCCCGGTTGCATCGCCGGCGTCGTCATCGGAGTTTTCTTTTTCCTCGTATTTGATCGAGAGAGACGACTTGCCGGACCCGGCCGCGCCACCACCGCCACCGATCGACTGGACCAGCATCCCGTCGGCCCAGTCGCCGTGGGTCGTGATGGTCCCCTGGTTCCAGGCGTAAATGTTGCCGCCGTTTCCGCCCGCGGTCCCTTTTGCGCCGGTGCCGAGGTTGAGGCCGATCGTCCAGTCGGCATCGCCTGCCCCGCCGCCGCCGGCCGAGTTGCCGCCGCCGCCGCCGATCGATTGAGCGAACATGCCGCGCGAGACGTGCCCGTATGTCGTGATCGACGCGTTCGAATACTTTTGTCCGATGTTGATCGTGCCGCCGTCGCCGCCCCCGCCTCCGGTGTTGCCAAGGCTCACATTGGCCTGAGCGGACTGAATCCCGCTCGCGTCCTTGGTCGAGCCGGAGCCCGTGCCGGCATTGCCGCCGCCGCCGCCGATCGACTGCGCCAGGATGCCGTCCGAGTAGCGGCCCTGGGTAACGATCTTGCCGCCGTTGAAGATGGATATGTCGCCGCCGTCGCCACCTCCCCCGCCGCTGCCACCGAGCCCGACATTGATGTTCAGTGAAAAGTTGATCGGATCCGCGTCGTCGTCGCCGGCATCTTCGGCATCTTTAGCTTCGTCGGCGTCCTTTGCTTCGTCGGCGTCCTTGGCATCTTCCGCGTCGTCGCCGCCTTCGCCATGGGCCTTCTTGAGGTCATTGAGGACCCCGGTCATCGTCTTTGCGGCGGAGCTGGCGGTGGCATCGCCTCCGTTGCCGCCACCGCCGCCGATGGACTGCACCACGATCGCGCCGGAGCCGTCCTGCGCTGTCGAGATCGAGCTCCCGTAGTAGAGCGCTGCGTAGACGTTGCCACCGTCACCGCCGGTCCCCCCGGAGCCGCCGTGGGCGATCGAAACGGTGAGAGAAACGGTCTCCGTGACGTCCTCGTCAATCGGCACGCCTTCGGCAATCGCCTTCGTGGTTGCCTGACCACCGCTGCCGCCGCCGCCGCCGATCGACTGCAGGACCAGCCCCTGGGAATCGAGGCCAGCCGTCGTCACGCTGCCGTGGAGCGACGCTTCGACCTCACCGCCGTCGCCGCCGCCGCCGCCGGAGGCGCCATGGGCAATGGAGACACCGATGCCGAGCCCGAAGCCCTTCGACTTGGCATTGCCGCCGATGCCTCCGCCGCCGCCGATCGACTGAATCAGGACGCCCGTGCCGTGATCGCCCCCGGTCGAGGTGTCCGCAGATAGAGCCACCTTGGCCTTGCCGCCGTCACCGCCGCCGCCGGATTTGCCGCCGGTGGCGCTTGAGAAGAACAGACCCCAGTCGGTCGCCTGACCGCCGGCGCCGCCGCCGCCGCCGATCGACTGGGCGACCACGCCCATGGCGTAGTCGCCGCTCACGGAGATCGCGCCATCCTGCTGATCAACGAAGACATAGCCGCCGCCACCGCCGGAACCGCCGTTCCCGCCCACCGTGTGGAACAGGCCCTTCCTGTTGCGGCCAACGCCGCCGCCGCCGCCAATCGATTGCGCGACGATACCGTGGGCTTCGGAGCCATAGGTGGTCAGGCTGGCGTTGTTGTAAACTTTGACCGTGCCGCCATTGCTGCCTGCGTCGCCGTCGCTGTTGCTGTTCGGGCTGGGGCCGATCGAGCCGACGGCGCCCGGTCCGGTGTTGGTCCCGCCGCCGCCGCCGAGCGACTGCGCCAGGATTGCGATACCGCCGCCCAGTGTCGGCAAGTCGAAATTGTTCGACACCGGCGCACCGTTGATGGAGCTGTAACCACCAAAGGTGGTGATGTCGCCGGTGTTGGTAACGGTGACGGCATAGCCATGCGAACCGCCACTTTGACCGCCAAGGCTCTGGTAGGTCCCGGTTGGCGGAGAGCTCGTCTGCAGAACGGCAACGGAACCGTAGGTCGTCGTTTCGAGCCCGCCGGTCGAGCGCATCGTGCCGCCGCCGCCACCGATCGACTGGGCCAGGATGCCATGGGAATCGGCCCCGTATACCTTGATCACGCCGCTGTTGGTCACACTGACGGCGCCGCTGGTCGACCCATAGGTGCTGGTGTCGCCCAGGCTGACCGGGTTGGTCCCTTTGTTATATGCCGACCCCGCATCGGCCGCTGCGGCGATCGACTGGGCGACGATACCGGCGGAATGGTACCCTTGGGTGGTGATGGCAAAGTCGTTGTTGATCGTCACATTGCCCGCGGACGCACCTTTACCCTGGGACCCTTTGCTGTAGCTTGTTCCGCCACCGCCTAGAGACTGGCCGACGATAGCCGGCGAATAGGAATTCCTGGCGCTGACCGTGCCGCCGCCACTGACGGTGATCGTGACGTCGCCACCTGCCGCACCCGCTGCCCCCCCCAGCGAGGCACCGCCCTGGCTGATCGCCAATATCCCGGCGGAATAGCCTCCACTTGTCTCGACGCTGGTCGTCTTCGTTCCATAGATATGGACTGCGACGTCGCCAGCCCCGCCGCCCAGGCCGATTCGCGGGAGACCGTCGCCGCCGCGCGACAGCGCGAGGATCGCCGCACCGGTAGTGCGCATCAGTTGGATCGACTGATACTTTGTGCCGAGTCTGATCTCACCGGCCGAGTTGGTGCTGATAGTGCCGGCCATGGGATTGGAATTGGTGTGGAGCGTCTGGCTGTAGACGGAGCCGACCCGTACCGTCACGTTGCCTGAAGAGCCCCCGGTACCGCCGGCGACTTGGTCTCCGAAGCTGTTGAGATTGTAGGGGGTGTTGCCGCCATAGGATATCGCGGCGATCGCTGGACCCCGACTGGTCGATGTCACCGAATCATAGACGTTTACCGCAACGACTCCGCCGTTTCCGCCGTTGATATTGTCGTCTTTGCTGGAATAGGTGGCCGGGCCGCCGATCGAGAACGCGGCAATGCCGAAATCGCTTCCGGTGACGGAACCGAACGACGTAACGCCAACGTATCCAGCCGAACCGCTGGATGAACGCGCATAGCCCGCTTTGGGCGCGTGCTTGTTGGTGCCTCCCATCGAGAGCGCGAAGATCGCGCCTCCCGCGCGGCTCGACACGTCCCCGCTATTGACGATCACCACGTTGCCGCCGCCGCCGGCGCCGGTCAGCTCGTTGTCGTCGGTGCCGCTCCAGTTGAGGGCGCCGAGCGAGACGGCGCCCAGTGCATTGTACTGCGTCGGAGCAATGCGCAGATTGCTCGGATCCAACCCTGCCCCCTGCGCCTGGCCCTTCAGAAGCTGAGTACCAGCGGAGCCGTTGACGCTTATGTCTGCATTGTTCGTGATCGAAATGCTTGGCGAGTCCCAACCCCAGTTGGAGTGCGGGTAGTAGGTACGGCCACGATACAGGTCGGTGCCTTTGTTGCCGGGCTCCTTCAGCACCATGTACGGCCCGGCATAGCCGTATTGCGGCGACGTCAGGGTGCCGGCCGAAATCGTGCATTCAATCGTCTGCTGTGAAGAACCCGGATTTCTATCGTTAAAATCGCTGCCCTTCGAAAACCCCGAGGCGGTCTCGGTCTGCAGACTTTGGGGTCCACACGACACCGACTGGGCATAGGCGCGTGAATACATAGGGATGGGCATGCCGGCGAAGGTGCCGGCGAGCGCCGTGGACTGGAACAGAAGCGACGAGGCGACGCGCTTCAGGCGGTGCTTGCGAATCCGGTTTCTTGTCGGGCTGGAGCCATCGTTGGCGTTTTCGGAGACGGACGCGTCCTGCTTGCTACCGTGTGATGCGCTCATTTTACCCCAACCCGAATCTAGTAAACCGCGACCAGGCGGAACCGTCGCCTGTGACTGACCACCATGAAGCAACCCATGCTTGCGCAAGGCTAGCCTATAGATCGGCAATGGTCATGAATAAAAGGCGCTTTATGGAGCTTAATGAGAGAACTTTGATATTTCTCGGGGGAAAATTACATGATTCTCGCGCTCTGGATGCTGATCCTTCTGTAGGAAATACAGTTTCTGTACTTTTTGTAAGATTTCTTTCTTTTCTTGCGCGAGAAAGACAGATCGTCACGAGTGTTGACGGCTCTGGCCACGCACGAATGAGTCTCCCGCCCAAGACGATCAGGCGGACCCGGGACCGCGACGGGGAACGGGGCTGGCAAAGCGGCCTTGTCGCGTTGGGCGGCACGCAGCGGCGGACCGGCTGGCCGCTCGGCGCAGCCCACAGACCGCCGCACGCCTGCCGACCGCGCGGTGCGCCTCCGCCTTCCCGCTTCTGACGTGATCAGAGACTTCCCGTGCGGCGCTTGTCGGACGCGACGAAGCGCCCGGAGGCAGCGAACCCACTGCCCTGCACCGTATCGATGGGAAGAGACAGGCCGGTTCGCTGCCGGACCTTGCTGCGCAGCCGGGAGACCAATGTATCGAGCTTGGCTCGCCCGTTGTCCTGAGCGCCGCCTCCAAGCGCCCCGAGAACATCATCGCGAGACGCTGCCCCTTCAGGGGCATTCGCCATATGCGCCATGAAAAGCGTCTCGCGTCGTGTCAGTCCGACCCATTTGCCGTTCGGCGCGGTCAGCGACATGTCGTCGGAATTGTAGATCCAGACCGGATCGACCTGTCCTGTACGGGCCGCCCGCTTCGCACCCAGGCTCTCGATGGCGGCAGAAAGCTCCTCCGGATCGATGGGCTTGGTCATGTAGATGTCGACGCCGGACCGGTAGCCCCGCACCCGGTCCTCCAGCGCGTTGCGCGCGGACGCAACGATGATCGCCACGTCGGTCGCTCTGGCGAGATACTCGACGACGCTGAAGCCGTCATAGTGCGGCAGGTTGATGTCGACGACAGCAGCGTCGAACGACCTTGTCGCCAACAGTTGGTAGAGTTCGACGGCACTGCCGACGCCCGTCGCGGAATGGCCCATCACTTCGAGACAATCGCTCAGACTGCGACGCAGCTCGCTGTCATCTTCGACCAGAACGATCTCTGCCATCGGGAAAATGCACCCTTCATGCATGATATTTCTTCGGCGGGCTGCGTCGCCCGAGCGCCTCCCGTGACGAGAGGCTCCGAAAATCCCTTACCAGACCGTACATCTATCCGAGACCCCCGGGCGATCGAAGCGAGAGAGTGATGCACCGCCGGACCAAACCGAAGCGTCCCCTCATCTCCCTCATAGCCCTCGTAGCCCTCATCGCCCTGCTCGTGATGGCCTTCGGCCTGCTCTCCAGCAACGATGCGACTGCTGCGGATGCGGATGTCATCGTCGGTCCGGGCTTTTCCCGAGAAGCTCTGACGGGCCACCTGTCGATGCTTCGGGATCCTCACCACCGGCTCGACCTCAAGGACGTGGCATTCGGAGCGGAACAGGACCGGTTTCGGCCTGTCCCCGGTCCGGTTGCCCTCGGTTATACACCGGATGCCGTCTGGTTTCGGACAACGCTCCGCCGCAACGGGTCCTGGCCTGCCGATCTCTTTCTGTGGCTGCAGCCGAACTTCCTGGATTCGGTCCGCGTCTACGTCCCGCGCACCGGCGATCCCTCATCAGCCGCCGATTTCGACATGACCGAACTCGGCGACCACGCCCTCTCCCGCGAACGCATCTTCTTCCCCCCGTTTCAGGCGATGAAGCTCGCCCCGCCGGATGCCGAAACGGTCGACATTTTCCTGAGAGTGGAGACCACCAGTTCGCTGACCATGCGGGCGACCGTTTCCAACCTGTCCGAACTGTCGCGCAGTGCCGCCAATTACAGCTTCACGCTGGGAGCGATCTTCGCATTTCTTGTCGCTCTCGGGCTGCTCCAATTCTACAACTGGACCCGTTTGCGGCAGCCCGTTTTCTTCTGGTACTCAGGCTTCCTGATCTGGCTTGCGGTGACGATCTATTCGCTGGGCGGCTTCGATATCGTCGGCGACAACCGGATTCTCGGTGTATTCGCATCCGACTACGTCGCCTTTATTGCCCTGTTGATGCTCCACTTCTTCGGCCTTGGGTTCATGTTGGCCCAGACCAACGCGAAGACACAGACTCCGTGGCTTTATTGGACGGGGCGGGCCGTCATGGGGTTCACACTGGCGAGCATCGTCGCCACGCTGTTCGGCTTCTACGGCGCCGTGATCGTGCCGAACATGGCCGTCATCATGGCCCTGCTGGCGGTGTTCGCGGCGGTCAACATCCGGCTGGCACTGAAGGAGAAGGTCGGCCGCACGGTTTCGGCCATCGCTTGCCTGGTCTACGCCGCCGTCATCATCCCTTACGATGCCGCGCTGATGGGCGTCGTGACACTGCCGCCCGCAGCGATGAATCTGAACGTGTTGGGCGCCGTCTTCTTCATTGCCCTGATGACGATCTCGCTGATGCAGCGCGCCAGCGCGCTGGACCGTCTGCAACGGGAGAGCGAGGAACTGAGGGTCGCGCGACGCGCCGAACGCGCCGCCACCGATCTCGTCCGGGTCCGTACGGAGGAACTCGTCGTCGCCAAGAATGCGGCCGAGACAGCGCTTGAACACGAGCGCGCCGCCCAGCGGGAGCAGGTGCGCTTCGTCGACGTGGTGACCCACCAGTACCGGACGCCGCTGGCTGTGATCCGATCCAGCGTGACGGCCCTTCGCCATGGCCTCGCCTCCAACGACGAAGCGAACCGCAAGCGCATCGGCCAGATCGAGACGGCCGTCCGGCGGCTTGTCGAGATCATGGACGTCTCCCTCGATCGGAGCCGAATGGAGGGGCACGCTGCGAAGGCCGACCGGCGCTCCGTGCCGGTCATCGCCACGGTGACGGATGCGCTGACCCGCAGCGGCGATCTGCTTCCGGGGCGGACGATCCTGTCGAGCTTTCACCGCATCGAAGAGGCGGACCACGCAAGTCTCGATCCCGACATGCTGGCAATCGCTCTTTCAAACCTTATCGACAATGCAACGAAATTCTCCGAGCCGGACCGACCGGTCACCGTACGCGTCGCCCGCGACGGCACAAACCTTTCAATTGAAGTCGAGGACGAAGGAATTGGCATTCCGCCGCACGAAGTCGAAAGGGTTTCAGAGCGTTATTTCAGGGCCTCCAACGCCGGAAGCGTTGTAGGTACGGGGCTGGGTCTGAACATCGTTCGGCAGATCGCTTCGGCGCACGAAGGTACGTTCGGCATCGAGACGCGCAAAGAAAAGGGCGTTGCCGCCCGCATTGTTTTTCCGGCGTTCTGAAGAGCCTCTCGCTGCGTCTCCGAGACGATGTGGTACAAAACCCTGTTCCTCATCGCGACGCCACCAGCTGTCATTCGGGCGATTGACGGATTGCGGTTGTCGCATGTCCGCATTCCATCTGCTTCGAAGCCAAGGGAAATGACCGCCGCGGGTGCCAGTGCCAACGTACCGTAGCAGCGCAAACGTCTGCTTCTGGCGATGTATCATCCTTGCGCCAACAGCCGATATGGGCGCGAAGCGGACCCACGAGGCGCTCTCGGAGGCAATGCCGACTCCGCAGGCGGTGCGATACTGGCGGTCGTAGCGGTCCCGAAGGGCACGGCCATCACCGCCCTTGCCGATGCGGCGGCCGACATGTTCTGCGCCTGTGTGGCCACCCTCGTTCTGCGCCCGTGCGGCGACCCTCGCGCGCGGCGCGCGCCTTCTCCAGGGCGGATGGGGATAGGAAGGCGGCCGCGCCCCGGCCGGCCTAAACGACGAACGTCGGGCCGGGCGACGGCCGCAGGATCAGATCGACGAGCCTGAGAAGAACGTCCTCGAGGTCGCCGCGATCGGGCGCCACCCCGAGGGAGAGCCGGACCGCTTCCTCCGGATGGGGGCACGTGGCGAAGGCCGAACTCGGCACGATGGAAATGCCGGCGCGCTCGGCGTGCCCGGCGAAATCGCTGGCCCGCCACGGGGCCGGCAGGCGCAGCCACAGATGATGGCCATGCGGATCGGCGGCGAAGTCGAGATCGGCGAGGATCGTGCGGGCGATAAGCTGACGGCCCGCGTTCTCCGCCCGAATGGAGGCGGTGATCCGGTCCAGGGTGCCGTCGGCGATCCAGCGGGTGGCGAGCGCCGACATCAGCGGCGGCGCCATAAGCACCGTCGACCGCAGGACGCCGGCGAGCCGCTCGGCCAGAGCCGCGGTCGGAGCGAGAACATAGGCGACCCGCAACGCCGGCGTGGCGCACTTGGACAGCGTCGCGATGTGCCAGGTGATCTCCGGCGCCATCTCCGCCAGCGCGGCCGTCCGCGTCGACCGCAACGGCGCGTACGGGTCATCCTCGATCAGAGCCACGCCATGCCTGCGGGCGGTCTCCGCCAGCCGCCGGCGGCGCGCCTCCGGAAGCGTGGCGGTCGTCGGATTGTCGATGCTGGGCACGACATAGAGCGCCCGCGGCGCGTTCTCCCGGCACAGCGTCTCGAACGCCTCCGGCCGGATGCCGTCTTCGTCCATCTCCAGCGGCTTCAGCGCCAGGCCCATCTGAAGCGCGATCGCCTTGAGGCCCGGGTAGGTCATGGCGCCGGCGGCAAGGGTATCGCCGGGGCGGAGCAGCAGCTCGCACACGGCGTAGAGCGCGCTCTGGGCGCCTGCGGTCACGATCACCCGCTCGGACGCGGCGTTGCCGATCCGGCCGCCGAGCCAGCTTGCGCCGGCCTCCCGGTCCGGGTCTGCGCCGGCGCTCGGGCGATAGTGGAGGTTCATCAGCCCCCGCGCGCCGCCCAGCACGTCGGCGATGCCTTGCGGGATGAGCGTCTCGAAGGCGACGTCGGCGGGCTGCGAGGGAATGTTCATGCTGAGGTCGAGCTGACCAGGCTCGGTGTCGCCGCGGTCGCCGCCGATCCCGGCGCGAATGAAGGTTCCCCGGCCCGGCTGGGCCGCCACCAGTCCCCGGCGGCGCGCCTCGTTGAAGGCCCTGGTCACCGTGGTCAGATCGACCTGGAGCGCCTCGGCAATGGCACGCTGCGGCGGCAACCGCTCGCCCTGCTCGACCCGCCCCGACCGGATGTCGTCCTCCAGCGCCTCGACGATGCCGAGATATTTTCGCCGAGCGGTCTCGGCCAGCCGCGGTGTCCACATGCAGCGTCTCTTCCGTCTGCCCGCGAAGCGGGATGTCCCGCCGATTGTATGGCCTGCGCGGCGCGACTTCGCCATACACCGGGGGTTTGCCGCCTAGGCGACGATTGCCGGCCGGTCGGGCCACCCCGGAAAGGTGAGGCTACTCGCCGCTGCCGACCAGCTTGCCCTCTTCGGCCTTGTAGTAGAACTGGCTCGCGACCAGCCAGCCCTTTAGCGGCCGCAGCGGCGGGATGCACGTCAAAAGGACGACCGGGAGCGAGACGAAGATGTGGAACCAGATCGACGGCTCATACGCGATCTCCGCCCAGACCGCGAAGAAGACCGACGGCACGCAGAAGAAGCAGACCACGAAAAAGGCGGGACCGTCGGCCGGATCCGCGAAGTCGTAGCTGAGCCCGCACACCTCGCATCCGGGCGCGAGCTTGAGGAAGCCCTTGAACAGGTGCCCCTGTCCGCAGCGGGGGCACCGGCCTTTGATCCCGACGCGCCAAGGCTCGAGCGGGGGCCAGTGTGTGGTGTTGCCTGCCATGGTTCGGTTGCCTTCCGTCTGCGCTGTTCGGGCCGGGATGCCGACTGCGGCCATCCCCGTCCTTCGCAAATGTCAGCATCACCCGATCCATACAATGCGACAAATTGTATGGGTCTATTCTGCGCGCGTATGGGAAAGCGGCCCAGGCCCTCCTGGCCACCCGCAACCGGCCTTGGCACGTGGAAGCGGAGGAGGATCTCGCCGAGGCCCGGATGGCTGAGCGTTGCGGGCCGTGGTGCGCACCGTTGGAGGGCTTCCAGCGAGCCCGGACGCTCGGGCGGCGTCCTGCCGGGTTCGGCCGCCTAGTAGGCGATCTTCGGCAGCATGAGGGCGAGCGACGGGAACGCCCAGACCGCGGCGAGTGCCAGCAGCTGCAGGATCACGAACGGCACGATGCCCCGATAGATCTGCAGCGTGGTGACGTCGCCCGGCGCCACGCTCTTCACATAGAAGAGCGCCATCCCGACCGGTGGTGTCAGGAACGATGTCTGCAGGCAGATCGCGATCAGGATCGCCACCCAGACCGGATCGAAGCCGAGCGACACGACCACCGGCACGGTCAGCGGCGCGATGATCAGCACGATCTCCATCCAGTCCAGGACGAAGCCGAGCAGGAACACCACCAGCAGCACCACGCCGAGCACGACTTCCGGCGCGAACGGCAGGCCGGTGATGGCGCCCTCGATGACCTCGTCGCCGCCGTAGCCCCTGAGCACCACCGAAAAGCAGCTGGCGCCGAACATCAGGGCGAACAGGAAGGCGGTCGTCTTGCCGGTGCCGTAGCAGACCTCCTTCAGCGTCTCCCAGTTGAGGCGGCGGTCGGAGGCGGCCAGGATGGTCGCGCCCAGCGCGCCGACGCCCGAAGCCTCCGTGGGCGAGGCGATGCCGAAGAAGATCGACCCGAGCACGGCCGCCATCAGCAGGATCGGCGGCACCAGCGCACGGACGAGCTCGACGATCGGGTTGCCGTCATCCTCGACCGGGGCCTGCGGCGGCGGGGCGAGATCCGGCCGGATTGCGCACAGGACGACCAGGTAGACCGCGTACATCAGCGCCAGCAGCGCGCCGGGGATGACCGCGGCCATGAACAGGTCGCCGACCGAAAGCCGCAGCTGGTCGCCCATCACGATGAGCATGATCGAGGGCGGGATCAGAATGCCGAGGCAGCCGGAGGCGGCCACCGTGCCAAGGCTGAGGGGCACGTTGTACCCTGCCCTGCGCATCGCCGGCAGCGCCACCGTCGCCAGCAGCACCACCGATGCGCCGATGATCCCGGTGGAGGCGGCCAGCACCAGCCCGATCAGCACCACGGAGAGGCCGAGGCCGCCGGGGACGCGCCGCATCACCCGCTCCATGGCCACCAGCAGCCGGCTCGCCACTCCCGACCGCTCCAGCATCAGCCCCATGAACACGAACATGGCGATGGGCACGAGGCTGTAGTTGGAGAGCGTCCCGAAGATGCGGTCCGACGAGAAGCCGATGAAGTTCGTCCCCGCCAGCACCTTGATGCCGATGCTCGGCAGCAGGTCGCCCAGGATGGCGAACAGGACCCCGGTGCCGCCAAGCACGAACGCCACAGGGAAACCGGCGAACAGCCCGCCGGCGAAGACCAGGAACATCAGGGCGACGAAGATGGCCTCTTGTGTCACCGCGACACCTGCCGGTCGGAGGCCTTCGGATCGCTCCGCAGCGTCAGGATGGCGCGGCAGATCTCGGCGACGCCCTGCAGCCCGAGCAGGAACACGCCGGCGAACATGAGAAACTTGATGATGTAGCGGGCGGGAAGCCCGCTGGGCATCAGCGACCCTTCGCGGATGGAGAAGGAGTAGGCGAAGGTGCCCCAGGCGAACCAGCAGATGCCGATGACGAACGGCATGAGCAGCAACAGCCCGCCGAGGAGCTCGAAGATCGCCTTGCGCCGGGGAGAGAAGTTGGCGTGCAGCACGTCGACACGCACGTGCGCGTCGTCACGGTAGGCGTAGGCAAGGCAGCCGAGGATGACGATGCCGTTGATGTGCCACTGCAGTTCCTCCATCTCCACCAGGCCGAGCCCGAAGCCGTAGCGCAGGACGACGTTGGCGACGATCACCAGCATCAGGACCGGCAGCAGCAGCGAAGCGGCGTGCCCGATGGCGCCGGTCACCTGGTCGATGGCTGCGGCCGTGCCGCGGAGCAGGGTGTTCATGGCGGGATGACGGCCGGCGCTGGAGCTGTCCGTTCGGATCGAAGCGGAACGGCTCGACGGGTTGAAGCGGAAGCCATTGCGGGCCGACCGGGTGTTGACCCGCGATCGGCCCGCCTGGGGAAACGGCGTCAGTCCTTGCCGACGTTCGTCCAGTCGGCGACGCTGGCGCGATAGGCCTCGAGCGAGTCCCAGACCCGCTTGAAGTCCGCGTCCTTCTCGGCCTGTTCAGCCATCACCTCGGCGGTCTTCTCCTCGAAAGCCGCGAGCAGCTCGGGAGAGAATTCGCGGATCTCCACGCCGTTCTCCTTGAAGGACTTCACGGCGGCGGCGTTCTCCGTGAGGGTGGACGTCACGCCCCACAGCATGGTTTCGCGGCAGGTGAGCTCGATCAGCTTGTGCTGGGCGTCGCTCATGGCGTCCCACTTGGCCAGGTTGATGATCAGCTCGTTGATGGCGGCCGGCTGGTGCCAGCCCGGCAGATAGTAATTCTTCGCGATGTCGTCGAACCCGATGATGGTGTCGATGGCGGGCATGGAGAATTCGGTGCCGTCGATCACGCCGCGCTCGAGGTTGGGGAAGATGTCGCCGCCGGCCAGCAGCACGACGGACGCGCCCATCTTCTTCATCACCTCGCCGGCCAGGCCGGCAAAGCGGAGCTTCAGGCCCTCGATATCGGCTTCCGTCTCGATGGGCTTCTTGTACCAGCCGCCGGCTTCCGCCTCCATCAGCCCGCAGGGCACGGTCATCACGCCCTGCTGCGCATAGATGCCGCGCCAGATGTCGAGGCCGCCGCCGTTGTAGATCCAGCCGAGGTACGCGATCGCGTCGGGTCCGAACGGCACGCCGCCGAACAGCTGCAGCGCCGGGAACTTGCCGGCGACGTAAAGCGGGGTCGTGTAGCCCGCGTCGAGCGTGCCGCGCTGGACGGCGTCGAAGATCTCCAGCGACGGAACGAGCTTGCCGGCGCCGTACAGCTCGATCTCGATCGTGCCGCCGGACGCTTCGTTGATCGCGTCGGCGAAGTGCTGCGCGTCCCGGCCGCTGGCCGGCAGCGTGAGCGGCCAGGCGCTCTGGACGCTCAGCGATACGGAATCCTGAGCCTGCAGCGGAGCGAACGAGGCGAACGCCGTCAGCGTCATCGCGGCCAGGCCGGCCACACCCATGGTACGGATCATATGCCCTTGTCCTCTGATTGATGATCTTTCTGGCGGTTGCCCACAAAGGCCCCGCCGCGTGCTTTCCATCACGTTGACGACCATCTCATATGGTAATTTAGCTTTTGACAAGTGCATTTTGTCCGGTAATTTTTGCATAGTGAGTTGCTCGGCATCGTGCCGCGGCGCGTCGCGACTGGAGTTGCTGCGGTGCAGGCTTTGGAAAACCGTGTGGCACTCGTCACTGGCGCCGCCGGCGGGATCGGCCGGGCATGCGCCCTGGCGCTGGCCGAAAGCGGCTGCCGCGTCGCCGCCACCGATCTGGA
This sequence comes from Amorphus suaedae, assembly GCF_053629675.1. NCBI lineage: Bacteria > Pseudomonadati > Pseudomonadota > Alphaproteobacteria > Hyphomicrobiales > Amorphaceae > Amorphus > Amorphus suaedae. The sequence continues at coordinate 1,916,180 of NZ_JBRJIT010000001.1, forward strand.
CGCCTCCGCGCTCGACGGCCTCGTCTCCGACGTCCGGGGCGCGGGTGGCGAGGCGATGGCCTGCCGGCTGGACGTGACCGACGAAGCCTCGGTCGCCTCGGCCTTCGACACGGTCGGCGACACACTCGGCCAGGTGGCCGTTCTCGTCCTGTGCGCGGGGATCATGTCGGAGGGACGGGGCGCGGCCACCCTCGCCGACATCGAGCTCGACGAGTGGGAGCGGATCCAGGCGGTCAACACGCGCGGCACGTTTCTGTGCATCCGCGAATACCTGCGCCGGCATCGCGACAGGCCGGTGACCGGAGGGCGCATCGTCACCCTTTCCTCCGCCGCGGCCCAACTCGGCGGCTACCGCGGCGACCCCTGCTACGTGGCGTCGAAGGCCGCGATCCTCGGGCTCACGAAGATCGCCGCGCGCCAGGTGGCGGGCTCCGGCGTCACCGTCAACTGCGTGGCCGCCGGCCCGGTGAAGACGGCCATGTTCGACCGCGCCATGGATCCCGCCGGCGTTCCGGGGCTGGTGGAAAAGATCCCGATGGGCCGCGTCGGCGCGGCCGCCGATGTCGCCGCCGCTGTCAGCTACCTCGTTGGCGAAGGGGGCGCCTGGGTGACCGGCGCGACCATCGACGTCAACGGCGGCTACAGGATGCAGTGAGCGGATGATGTCACGGTTGACGGTGCATGATGAGATCGCCGGACTGGTCGTAGATGCCGATCATCACGTGCATCTGCAGGATCAGGCTGTCGAGGTTCTCGGGCGCCGGCGCGACCTGCTGGAACAGCCGCAGCAGCACCTTGCGCCGCTGTTCCAGGTAGGCGCCGATGATCTCGTCGCCGCGCGCGGAGACCGAGTAGGTCATGTTCTTGCGCGAGTTGCCGCGCTTCTCGATCAGACCGAGCTGGCCAAGCTTCTTCAGCCCGTACTGGATGTTCGTCATGTCGTCGCGGTGCAGCAGGCGGCCGATCTCCACCAGGCCCTTGGTGGTGCCGTTCATGTGCACGGCGTGCAGAATCGAGGCCTCGGTGCTGCTGAGGCTCACGTCGGACACGGAGCCGAGGCAGTCGCGCCGCCAGCGCGCGAACGCCGCGCCCAGATGCCAGATCGCATACTCGAACTCCGCGAACTTCGTTTCGTAGTCGCTGCCGTTCGACGCTTCGCCTTCGGCGGTCTGCTTTCGCTGCGAAGCCTTCTTAGCCGCCATCCCGAATTCAACCTTTCAACATGTCGCGCGAACCAGGTCAGATGACAGCGGAACAAGTCGCACTACCGCAAGAAAGTCAACGCGCCGGCATCGGCAGCGTGCACGACCTGCTCCGCGCCCAGGCGGCCCGGTTTGCGACGAACGATCTGTTCGTCCTTCCGGCCGACGTGCAGGCGCTCTGGTCGCTCGACCGGGCAAGCTGGAGCTACGCGGAGACGCTCGCCGAGGTTGAGGCGCTGGCCGCGCGCTACCGCGCCGCCGGCTACGGCGCCGGCCACCGGGTGGCGCTGCTCCTGGAGAACCGGCCCGCGCATTTCTTCCATTGGCTGGCGCTGAACAGCCTCGGCGCGAGCGTCGTTCCGGTCAATCCGGACTACACCTCCGACGAGCTGCGCTACCTTCTGGAGCACAGCGAAAGCTGCCTGCTCGTCCATCTGCCGGCGCGTGCCGGACAGGCGCACGAAGGCGGGGCCGGGCTGGCAGTGCCGCTGGTGGCCAGCGACGCCGACGAGCTGCCCCGGGCCGCCACGCCGGCGGGCCCCGCGCCAGCCGACCCGGCACGGGCAGAGTGCGCGCTGATCTACACCTCCGGCACCACGGGGCGGCCGAAGGGCTGCCTGCTGTCGAACGCCTATTTCCATGGCTGGTCGGACTGGTACGGCGCGCAGGCGGGCCACATCTCGCTGCGCGAGGGGCAGGAGCGGCTGATGACGCCGCTGCCGAGCTTCCACGTCAACGCCATGGGCAACTCCTTCATGGGAATGCTCGCCTCGGGCGGCGCCCAGATCATCATCGATCGCTTCCACCCGCGCTCCTGGTGGCGGACGGCGCGGGAAACCCGGGCCACCTGCTTCCACTATCTCGGCGTCATGCCGGCCATCCTGCTTGCGCTGCCGGAGGACGAAGGCGACCGCGACCACGGACTGCGCTTCGGCATGGGCGGCGGCGTCCATCCCGACCATCACGCGACCTTCGAGACGCGCTTCGGCGTGCCCCTGCTGGAGGGGTGGGCCATGACGGAGACAGGCGGCGCCGGCATCCTGTGCGCGGCCGAGGACCCGCGCCACGTGGGCGAGCGGTGTCTCGGTCGCCCCGACCGGCCGGGGCCGCCCGTCGAGACGCGGCTCGTCGACGACGCGGGGCACGACGTCGCGTCCGGGGAGCCCGGCGAGCTCCTGCTGCGCGCCCGGGACGACGATCCGCGCCGCCGGTTCTTCTCCGGCTACCTGAAGAACGACGCCGCGACCGACGAGATCTGGGCCGGGGGCTGGTTGCACACCGGCGACATCATGCGCCGCGGCGACGACGGCAGCCTGTTCTTCGTCGATCGCAAGAAGAACATCATCCGCCGCTCCGGCGAGAACATCGCCGCCGTCGAGGTGGAGGCCGCGATCGGCACCCATCCGGGCGTCGCGCAGGTGGCCGTCGTCGCCGTCCTCGATCCGCTGCGCGGCGAGGAGGTGCTGGCGGTCGTGGTGCCGCGCGCGCCCGGCGACGGCGCGGCCCTGGCCGACAGCATCTTCGAGCACTGCGCCGAGCGCCTCGCCTACTACAAGCTGCCCGGATACGTCGCCCTGCGCGACGCCCTGCCGACGACGTCCACCCAGAAGGTCCGCAAGGCCGATCTCGGCGACCTGATCGCCAACCTTGCCGAAGACCCGGCCTGCCATGACCTGCGCGCGCGCAAGCAGGCCATGCGGAAGGCAGCCGGATGACGCGTCGGAGAATGGGGTACGACGGCGTCGTCCTGACCACGCCCGTCAGCATTCCGTACGAGCGCTTCTCCGTGCGCGGCGCGCACTGGTTCCTCGGCCGCGCCATGCGCGAGCTGGTGCAGAGCTCCGGGCTGCCCAAGCAGCGCATCGACGGGCTGTGTGCCACGAGCTTCTCGCTGGCGCCGGACACGGCGATCGGCGTGACCGAACATCTCGGCCTGTCGCCGCGCTGGCTCGACTACGTGCCGCTCGGCGGCGCCAGCGGCATGATCGCGCTGCGCCGTGCGGCGAGAGCCGTGCAGGTGGGCGACGCCGATATCGTCGCGTGCGTCGCCGGCGACACCAACCAGACGGACTCCTTCCGCCGCTCGACCGCCGCCTTCAGCCAGTTCGCCCAGGATGCCGTCTACCCGTACGGCTCCGGCGGTCCCAACGCGAGCTTCGCGCTGCTGACCGACCACTACATGCGCCACTTCGATGTCGAGCCGGCGGATTTCGGCAGGGTGTGCGTCGCCCAGAGGCGGAATGCGCTCGACTTTCCCCATGCCATGTTCCGCTCCGAGCTGACCCTCGACCAGTACCTGAACAGCCCGCTCGTGGCCGATCCGATCCGTCTCTACGACTGCGTCATGCCCTGCGCGGGCGCCGAGGCGTTCCTGGTGATGCGCGAGGAGACCGCCCGCGAGAACGGGCTGCCCTACGTGCACCTGCTTGGCGCCATCGAACGGCACAACGCCTTCGCCGACGACCCGATCCAGGAGCGCGGAGGCTGGGCGGCCGACCGGGACGACCTCTTCGCCCAGGCCGGCATCTCCCACGACCAGATCGATTTCGTCGAAGCCTACGACGACTACCCCATCATCATCTTCCTGCAGCTCGAGGACCTCGGCTTCTGCGGCAAGGGGGAGGCCAGGAGCTTCGTGCAGGAGAACGAACTCACCAACGCCGGCTCGTTTCCGCTCAACACCTCGGGCGGCCAGCTTTCGGTGGGCCAGGCGGGGGCGGCCGGCGGCTATCTCGGCCTGGTCGAGGCGATCCGGCAGCTGAGCGGCCAGGCGCTGGGCGGACAGGTGCCCGACGCGCGGTTCGGCCTCGTCAGCGGGTTCGGGATGATCAATTACGACCGCGGCCTGTCGACCGGCGCGGCGGTGTTGGCGGCAGCGTGATGACCGAACCCGAGACCCATCCGAAGCACCGCAATCCGGTTCTCGCCCCGCGACGGCCGACGCTCCCGCCGGTGGCGCGCACCCGGCACGCCCTCGGCCTGAGCGCGGCGGCGGCCGTCGGGCGGTTCGCCCTGCAGGAGTGCCGCGACTGCGGCGCCGTCCAGTATCCGCCGCGCGAGGCCTGCCGCGTGTGCCTGTCGGACCGCCTCGAATGGCGCGAGCGCGACGGCACCGGGACGCTGCTGGCGACGACGGTCGTCCGCCGTCCCTACGAGCTCTATTTCCGCGACCAGGCCCCGTGGAAGACGGGCCTGGTCCGTCTCGCGTGCGGCGTCAGCGTCGTCGCCTTCCTGCACGGAGCCTGCCCGGACGCCCCCGGGCGGGTGCGCGTGCGTGCCTACCTGGACAGGGCCGGACGGGCCGTTCTCGTCGCCCTTCCCGAAAAGGATGTTCCGGACATGACCGACGACCCGCTGCTGAAGGTGTTCGGCAACGCGCCGAAGGGGCGCAACGTGCTGGTGACGGACGGCCGCTCCGAGATCGGCCAGGCGATGGCGCTGGCGGCCCTGAAGGCCGGGGCCAACACCGTCTGGGTCGGCGTGACCGAGCCGTGGAAGGCCCCGCAGGGTTTCAAGGCGCTGGAGGCCAACCCCGGAATCACCATGCTTCCGCTCGACGTCACCGAGGTGCAGTCGGTCGACACCCTCGCCGGACAGATCGGCGGGAAGGTCGACATCCTGATCAACACGGCGGAGTTCCACCGCACCCATTCGGCGCTGTCTCGGCGCGGCGTGGAGACGGCGCGGGCGGAGATGGAGGTGAACTATCTCGGCCTGCTGCGCCTCGCCCAGGCCTTCGGTCCCGCCATGTGTTCCCGCGCGGCGGAAAAGCCGAAGAACGCGGTGGCGTGGGTCAACATCCTCTCGGTCTTCGCGCTGGCGAACTACCCGCAGCAGGGGACGTTTTCCGCGTCGAAGGCGGCGGCCCTGTCGCTTGCCCAATGCCTGCGCTCGGACTTCCGCTCGTCCGGCCTGCGGGTCCTCAACGTCTTCCCCGGCCCGGTCGACGAGGACTGGAACCAGCTCGAGCTGCCCCCGAAGCTGGCACCGGACAAGCTCGCCTCGGCGACCATGCGGGCGCTCGAGGACGGGCTTGAGGATCTCTATCCCGACCCCGTCGCCCGCGACTGGCACGATCGCTGGCGCGCCGATCCGAAGGTGCTCGAGATGGAGCTCACGGCATGACGGTGCCCGCCGATGCTACCCTGGCCGGTCTGGTGGCGGATCTGGCCTCCGGCCGGCTCGAGGTCGTCGACCTCACCCACACCCTGTCGCCGGACTTTCCGCAGATCGCGCTGCCGCCGGAATTCGGGCAATGCGCCCCGTTCCGGATGGAGGAGATCTCCCGCTACGACGAGCGGGGCGCGTCCTGGTACTGGAACAACTTCTCCTGCGGCGAGCACACCGGCACCCATTTCGACGCGCCGATCCACTGGGTGTCCGGCCGCAACCTCCCCGACAACACGACGGACACGATCCCGGCCCAGAGCTTCGTCGGCCCCGTCTGCGTGATCGATTGCGTGCGCGAGTCCGATGCCGACGCGGATTTCCTCCTGACGGTGGACTTCGTGAAGCGGTGGGAGGAGAACCACGGCCGGATCCCGCCGCGCAGCTGGGTGCTGATGCGAACCGACTGGTCGAAGCGCACCGACCCGGCCGCGTTCCAGAACTACGATGAAGCCGGCCAGCACACGCCGGGTCCGGACCCCGACTGCGTGCGGTTTCTCGTCGACGAGCGCGACATCATCGGCTTCGGCACCGAGACCATCGGGACCGATGCCGGCCAGGCCGCGCACCTGCGCCCGCCCTATCCGGCGCATTTCTACCTGCACGGGGCGAACCGCTACGGCCTCCAGTGCCTGACCAACCTCGACCGCCTGCCGCCGCACGGCGCCGTGCTCATCTGCCCGCCGCTGAAGATCCGCAAGGGCAGCGGCAGCCCGCTGCGCGTGCTGGCGATCGTGCCGCGCCGCTAGACCTCTGGTCTTCCCCGGAAGCCGTGACGCGGCCGTTTCGGAAGGGCCGCGTCAGCCCACCATCACGCTCACGTGGGCCGCGACGACCTTCCAGCCGTCCGGCGTGCGCATCCAGGTCTGGCTCTGCCGCCCGGTGGCGCTTCCTTCGCGCTCGAACAGCGTCATCGCCGTGGCCATGTCGCGGCCGTAGGTGGTGATCACCGTCCGGCGCAGGGTGCGGTCCAGGTTCTTGCTGCTGCGGCCCGCCCGGAACGCCCGGATCTCGTCGTAGCCGTAGAGGTTCTCGCCAGCGCCGTAGCGGATCGTGTGCGGGCTCTCCCAGAACAGCGTGTCGAGAACCGCGACGTCGTTGGTCACCAGCGCCGTCTCGTAGCGCGCGAACGCCTCCTCGACCTCCGCCTTCACGTCGGGAAGGTTGATGTCCATCGCTGATCTCCTGGTTAGAACGCGGCCACGCAGCCGTCACTGCGCGGGTCGGTGGCGCCTTCGAGCAGCCCGTCGGGGTGGCGCACCAGCGCCCCGGCATGGCCCATCATGTCCGAGAAGTCTGCGACCAGCTCCACCTCGTGCCCGGCGCGCCGCAGCGCATCGACGGTCTGCGGGGCGAAACGGGCCTCCAGCTTCAGGTTGGTGCTGTCGGCGCCCCAGGTGCGGCCGAGCAGCCAGCGCGGCGCCGTCACCGCCTGCTGGAGGCCGAGCCCGCCCCAGGCATAGCGCGCGAACACCGCCGCCTGGGTCTGCGGCTGCCCCTCGCCGCCCATCGTGCCGTAGGCCATGGTGCGGCCGTCGGCGAACAGCGCCATCGCCGGATTGAGCGTGTGGAAGGGCAGCCGGCCGGGCGCCAGGCGGTTCGGATGCCGGCAGTCGAGCGAAAAGCTCATGCCGCGGTTCTGCCAGAGCACGCCCGTGGCGGGGGAGACGACGCCCGAGCCGAACTCCCAGTAGATGCTCTGGATGAACGACACCGCCCGGCCCTCGCCGTCCACGGCGCCCATCCAGATCGTGTCGCCAGGCGCCGACGGCTGCGGCCACGGCGCCGCCCGGTCGCGGTCGACCGCGTACGCCATGCGCGCGATTTCCGCCTCGCTCACGAGCTGGGCGGGCTCGACGTCCATGTAGGCCGGGTCGAACACGGCGGCGTTGCGGACGAGGAAGGCCTGCTTCGTCGCCTCCACCGCGTCGTGCACGAACGCCGCGCCGGAGGTGTCGCGGCAGCCCAGCCGATCGAGGATGCCGAGGATGGCAAGCGACGCCGCGCCCTGGGTCGGCGGCGGCATGTTGAACAGCCGCGCCCCGTCGATGGCAAGCGACAGCGGCGCGACCCGGCGCGCCCGGTACGCCTCGAGGTCGGCGAGCCGCAGCGGGCTGCCGGCGGCCTCGAGATCCGCGGCCAGCGCGCGCGCCACGTCGCCGCGATAGAAGTCGTCGAGTCCGGCCTCGGCGAGGCGTTCAAGCGTCGCCGCCAGCGGCAGGAACCGCTGGCGCGCGCCCTCCGCCGGCACCGCGCCATCCGCGAGGAACGCGCCGGCGAAGCCCGGGACGTCCTTCAGCTCGGCCAGCTTGTCGGCGGTCAGCCGCGCCTGGCTGGCGCAGACGGCGGCGCCGGTGCGGGCGTGGCCGATCGCATCGCCGAGGAGATCGGCCAGCGGCATCCCCCCGCCCAGTTCGCCGGCGAGAGCAAGCGCCTGCTGCCAGCCGCCGATGGTGCCGGCGACGGTCAGCGCGGCGGCGCCGCCGCGCCCGGGAATAGCGTCCGCGAAGCCGAGCTCGCCATAGTGCTCCGGCGTCGCCAGCCCGGCCGCCGGACCACAGGCCTGGATCGCGACCGGCGCCCGGCCCGGCGCGTGCACCAGCCAGAAGCCGTCGCCGCCGATGGCGTTCATGTGCGGATAGACGACCGCGATGGTCGCGGCCATGGCGACCATCGCCTCGACGGCATTGCCGCCCTGCTCCAGCACCCTGGCGCCGGCGCGGCTGGCAAGGTGATGCGGCGCGGTCGTCATGCCGCCGTAGGCGCGTGGCGTGTTCAGCACGTCGTCAGCCTCGTTGTCGATTGCGGTTCGGGTCGGCACCGGTCAGTTGCCGGCGATCCCCTGATAGACTTGGGAGGGCAGCCAGAGGCTCACTTGCGGAACGTAGGTGATGACGGCGAGCGCAACCAGCGCGACCAGGATGAACGGCGCGGAGCCGGTGACCGCCTGACGATAGGTGACCCCGAGCGTGCTCGCCACGAACAGGTTCAGGCCGAAGGGCGGCGTGAACATGCCGATCGCGGCGTTGACCGACAGCACAACGCCGAGATGGATCGGGTCGATGCCGGCGCTTGTCGCCAGCACGAAGAGGAACGGCACCAGGATGATGATGATCGAGTTCGGGTCGAGCACCATGCCTGCGATGAGCACCACCACGTTGATGACGAGCAGCACCTTCACCGGATCGTCGCCGATATCGGCAAGCAGCGCCTGGACCGCGACCGCAAAACCCGAGGTCGTCAGATACCAGGCGAAGGCGGAGGCCGCGGCGACCACGATCATCACCTGCGCGGTGGTGACGGCGGACTCCAGCAGGACGGCGAGCAGCCCCTTCAGGTCGAGTTCGCGGTAGACCACCATGGTCACGAAGGCGGCGTAGGCAACGGTGACGGCGGCCGCCTCCGTCGGGGTGAACAGCCCGCCATAGATGCCACCGAGCACGATGACGGGGATCGCCAGGCCCCAGGCGGAAGCCTTGAGGTTTCGCAGGATCTCGCGCGCCGACCAGACCGCGCCCCGCGCCAGGCCGACGCGCCAGGCGTAGATCATCGACATCGCCATGAACACGGCGCCGTAGATCAGCCCCGCCCCCAGCCCGGCCAGGAACAGCGCGCCGATGGAGACGCCGGTGACCGCGCCGTACACGATCATGAATATCGACGGCGGAATCACGATCCCGAGCGAGCCGGCGCTCATCAGAAGTCCGATGGAAAACGGCTTGCGGTAGCCGGCTTCGCCCATGGCCGGCAGCATGATCTTGCCGACGGCGACCACGGTGGCCGGGCTCGATCCGGAGATCGCGCTGAAGAACATCGAGCTGGCCACCGACGTCATGGCGAGACCGCCCGGAAGCGCCCCGACCAGCGAGACGGCCAGGTCGGTCAGGCGGCGCGAGAGACCTCCTGTCGCCATCAGGTTGCCCGCCAGGATGAAGAACGGGATCGCCATCAGCGGAAACTTGTCGACGCCGGAAAACAGCCGCTGGATGACCAGCTCCGGCGGTGTCGAGGTGGTGGTCGCGAGCAAGGCGATGACCGGCAGGCAGAGCGCCACGAAGATGGGGACGCTCAGGGCCAGAAGGACGGAGACGGCAGCAGCAAATCCCAGCGGCATTCGAATGTCTCCCGGCGGATCAGGCGGCGGAGCCGGCGTGCTGGACCGGAGGCGAGACCGCGGCCTGGGCAAAGCGGACCGTCATCAGGGTGAAGCCGATGGGCAGCGCCAGGTAGATCCACCACATCGGGATCTCCAGCGACGGTGAAAGCTGGCGGAAGGCCATCATCGTCCGGACCAGACCGATCCCGTACCAGGCGAGGATCGCGCACGCGGCCGCGGAAACCGCGAACCCGGCCCGGGTCACCATGCGGCCCGCCTGCGGCGGCAGGAATTCCGGAAGCGCATCGATGGTGATGTGGGCGCCGACCAACGCCGCCCGGCCGCCACCGATGAAGACCAGCCAGACGATCGCGTAGCGGGTCGCCTCCGCCGCCCAGGGAAGGGCGACATTCACGGTGACGCGCAGGGCGATGTCGGCAACGAGAAAGAGCACGGACGCCGAAAGCGCGACCACGAGCAGGACGGCCTCGAACGCCGTCAGCCCCCTGTCCACCATACGCAGGACGGCCCGAACGCCGCTTGAGGCGGCGTTCGGCGTCTGGTTCCCGGGGGCGGAAGTGCCCGTCATTGGGCGCTGAGCTCGTCGATCTTGACGTAGGTGCGCTCGAGCAGATCCGGGCCGATCTTGTCGGCGAACTGCGCGTGCACCGGCTTCATCGCCTCGGAAAAGGCTCCGATCTGTTCGGGGGTCAGTTCGACGATCGTCGTCGTGCCGGCGTCGGCGATCTCCTTCAGATAGCCCTGCTGCAGCTCCGCCGACTTCTCGCGCTGGTAGGCACCGGCTTCCCGGGCAGACTCCAGAAGAATGGTCTGCGTCTTCTCATCCAGCCCGTCGAACCAGACCTTGGAGAAGATCATCGCCGTGCCAAGATAGCCGTGGTTCGACAGCATCATGTAGTCCTGAACCTCGTAGAACTTCATCTTGAGGATCGAGACGATGGGATTCTCCTGGCATTCCACCACGCCCTGCTGCAGGGCGGAGTAGGTCTCGGAGAACGCGATCGGAATGGCCGTCGCGCCAAGCTCCTCGAACTGGGCAATGAGCAGCGGGCTCTCCATCACGCGGGCCTTGCGGCCATCGAGATCGGCCGGGCCGGTGACCTCGTGGTTGCAGGTGAGCTGCTTGAAGCCGGATTCCCAGAAGCTGGCGCCGACGAAGCCGGACGCCTCGAGTTGGGACAGCACCTCCATCCCGACGTCGGAGTCGAGGAAGGCGTACGTCACCTCCGGGCTGGGAAACAGGAACGGCAGATCGATGAGCTGCAGACTCGGCGCGAAGTTGGAGAGCTTTGCGGTCGGGATCGGAGCGGCCTGAACGGCGCCGAACTGCATCTGCTGAGCCACCTCGACGTCATCGCCGAGCGCATTGTTGGCGAAGATCTGGACGTCGATGGCACCGTTGGTCCGCTCCTCGACGAGTTCCGCGAACCGCTCCGCCCCCATGTGCTGGGCGGAGTCTGCCGGAAGGTCGTGATGGAACTTGAGGACTTCCTGCGCCTGAACGGACGTACTGGCCATGAGGGCTGCCGCCAGAGCGAGACCGGCCGGCGCAACACCGCGGGCATTGTCGAGGATGTTGAGGAACATGGACAACCTTTCTGCTTCCGGGACAAGCCGTCGCGCGGGATCCGCACAAGCGGCCAATTTGTAAGTAAACACTTACATACAGACTAACGCCGGTTATTCCTTTTGCACGCGCAAAGTTTATGCAAACCCGCCTCAATGGCAGACACGACGGGCGATTTGTCAGCGTCCGACGACGCGCGAGGCAAGCGCCAGGAGATCCACATCCCTGCCCCGCGCGGCCACGATGGAAAGACCGAGCGGCAGTCCGTCATGGCGAGCAAGGGGCAGCGAGATCTGCGGCAGCCCTGCGAGACCGGCGACGCAGAGCAGGTTCATCGCCTTGTGCCGGTAGGCCACCTCGATCACGGCCACGTCGCCGCCGCGCTCGGGAGCGGTACGCGGCACGGTCGGCAATGCCATGACCGTGCCGGGCTGCAGCAGCGCGTCGAGGTGGGCGGTGATCTCGCGGCGATGGACCTTGGCGCGCTCCAACAGATCCGGGTCGGTCTGACTGGCCGCCTCGAAGCGCTCCTTCACGCCGGGGCCGAAGGCTGGATGGACGGCGTCGATCCAGGCGCCCATGGACTGCCAGATCTCGCCCGCCTGCACGGTCCGGAACGTCTCCGACCAGGCATCGAGCCCCTCCTCCGCCAGCTCGATCGGCTCGCCGGGTGCGACCTCGGCCCCGAGCCGGTCGAGAGCCGGCAGGAGCGCGTCCTGCAGCTCGGGCTCCAGCATCGCGAAGGCGTCGGCGGGCACCAGCAGCCGGACCATCGGGCTTGCCGGCGACTGGTCTTCCAGAAGCACCCGGCCGACCCGCTCGAAGACCTCCGCGTCGCGCGCGAACCAGCCGGCGCAGTCGAAGCTCGGCGCGAACGGCACGGCACCCTCCAGGGAGATCCGGCCATGGGTCGGCCGCATGCCCAGGACCCCGCAATAGCTCGCCGGCACGCGCACCGACCCGCCGCAATCGGAGCCGAGCGCGAAATCGACCGCGTCCGCCGCCGCCACCGACGCGGAGCCGCTCGACGACCCGCCGGGCACCCGCGAGGGATCCGCCGGGTTGATCGGGGTGCCGTAGTGGAAGTTCTCGCCGGTGAGCGAATAGGCGAGCTCGTCGCTGATCGTCTTGCCCACCAGGTCGGCGCCGGCCGAAAGCAGCCGTTCCACCGCGACGGCGGAGCGTGTCGCCGGCGCGTGGGTCCGCAGCCAGTCCGGATGCCCGTTGCCGGTCACCGCGCCGACGATGTCGAAGACGTCCTTCGCTGCGAAGGACAGTCCCGCCAGCGGGCCCTCGCCCGAGCCGGCCAGCGCGATCTGGTTGTCCGGGCAGAAGGCGCCGAGGCTGTCGTTGGCGGGCGTGGCGGCGGAGTAATCGGTCGCCGTCATGCGTGGCCCCGGTTCGGGAAATGCAGCTCGGCGGGCTGCCGGGTCAGGGTCCGGCGGCCGCGCTTGAAGGCGTGGAGGACCGGCGCCAGCTCCGCGACCGCCGCCTGCGGCGTCGGCCCGTCGACCACCACCAGGTCGGCCGACTTGCCGACCTCCAGGCCGTAGTCCGTCAGGTTCATCAGCCGGGCCGAGCGCGTGGTCACCATGTTGAAGCACTCGGCGATGTCGGCGGCGGCGCCCACGTGGCAGATGTTGGCGTTCAGGTTGGCCATCCGCAGCAGCGAACAGTCGCCGAACGGCGTGAACGGGTTCAGCACGTTGTTGGTCGACAGCGAACAGTTCACGCCGTGGTGCAGCAGCTCGTGGGCGTGCGCGACGCCGCGGGTGCGGGCGTGGTCGCGGTCGCGGCCCATCAGGAACAGGTCGGTCGACGGCAGCACGGTGAGCGCCACCCCGGCATCCGCCATCCGCGCCGCCACCGCCTCGAGCCGCTCGGGAGCGATGTAGGCGAGCTTGGTGACATGGCCGATCGCCGTGCGGCCGCCCCGCCCGTAGCGCTCGGCCAGGTCGCAGACATACTCGAGGTCGAGGCTGGAGCCGTCGGTGCCGAAGTCGAGATGCATGTCGATGTCGGCGTCGAACTCTCGGGCGATCTCGAAGATCCGGTCGATCTGGCCGTGCGGATCGGTGTCGGTGTAGGGCGCCGCGCCGACAACCTTGGCGCCGCGCTTCATCGCCTCGACCATCAGCTCGTCGGTGCCGGGATAGTTGAGCAGCCCCTCCTGCGGGAACACGCAGATCTCGATGTCGATCGCCCACGCATAGTCCTCGGCGAGCTTCATGACGCCCTCGAAGCTGCGCAGCCCGACGACCGGGTCGACCTCCAGGTGGGTGCGCATGTGGGTCGTGCCCTGCAGCAGGCACTTCTCCACCGTCCGGCGGCCCCGCTCGTAGACGTCCTCGGCGGTGAAGTCCTTCTTCACCTTCGCGACCTCGCTGATCGCCTCCTCCAGATCGCCGCGTCGGGAGGAACAGCGGTCGAGGATGCAGGACTTGTCGAGGTGGATGTGGGTTTCCACGAAGCCCGGCGAGACGAGCCGCCCGCCGAGGTCGATCGTCTCGCCCTCGGCCGCCAGGTCCGGCTCGATGGCCGCGATCCGGCCGTCCGCGATGCCGATGTCCACGCTGCGGCCGGCATCGCCGGGCAGTCGGGCGTCCTTCAGGATGAGGTCCATGGTTGCGCTCCTCAGGCTTTCTCGGGTCGGTGTCAGGAAGCGGCGGTGGCGCCGCCCAGGTAGGCTTCCTCCAGCAGACGGCTGTCGCGGATCTCCGCCGCAGGTCCGCCGGCGACGATGGTGCCGGACGACAGCACGTAGGCGCGGTCCGCGATGGCGAGCGCCATCTCCGCCATCTGGTCGACCAGGAGGATGGTCGCGCCGTCGTCGCGGAGCTCCGCGAGGATCGTGTAGAGTTCCTGGATCAGCGACGGCGCCAGGCCGAGCGACGGCTCGTCGAGGAGCAGCACCTCGGGCCGCGCGACCAGCCCGCGGGCGATCGCCAGCATCTGCTGCTCGCCGCCCGAGAGGAGCCCGGCGCGCTGCCCCGCGCGTTCGCGCAGCCGCGGGAACCGCGCCAGCATCCGCTCCACCTCGGCGTCGAGATCGGCCGGCGGGCGGCCATAGGCGCCGAGCCGGATGTTCTGCACGACGGTCAGCTCGGGGAACACCTGCCGGCCCTCCGGCACCAGCACCAGGCCGCGCCGGGCGATCTGGTCCGCCGGCACGGCGGCGATGTCGGCGCCCTGGAAGGCGACGCGGCCGCCGACGGGCCGGTGCAGTCCGCTGACGGCCCGCATCAGCGTCGACTTGCCGGCCCCGTTGGCGCCCAGCACCGCGACCAGTTCGCCGCTTGCGACCTCCAGATCGATCCCGTGCAGCACTTCGCTGGCGCCGTAGGAGGCGGTCAGCCCCTCGACGCGGAACGCGACCTCGCCCTGGCGCGCCGGACCGGTGCGGACCGGCATCGCGGCCGCCCCCTCGCCCAGATAGGCGGCCAGCACCAGCGGATCCTTGCGCACGACGGCCGGCTCGCCCTCGGAGATCTTGGCGCCGGAATCGAGCACCAGCACGTGGTCGGAGATCCCCATCACCAGGGTCATGTCATGTTCGATCAGGATGACCGTGATGCCGGCGTCGGCCAGCCGCCGCAGCAGCCGCGCCAGATGCGCCGTGTCCTCGTCGCCGAGCCCCGCCGCCGGCTCGTCGAGCAGCACGATCTCCGGATCGAAGGAGAGCGCCCGGGCGATCTCGACCAGGCGCTTGTCGATGTGGGCAAGCGTGCCGGCCCGCGTCCGGATGTCGCCGCGGTAGCCGACGAACGACAGCAGCTCCTCCGCCCTGGCGCGCCGCTCCGCCGTCTCCAGCGATGCGGCGAGATCGCGCGCCGCCACCCGGCCGCGCACCATCGCCATCAGCAGGTTGTCGAGCACGCTCATGTGCTCGAAGAGCTGCGTCGTCTGGTAGGTCCGCGCGACGCCGGCGCGCGCCACCCGGTGCGACGAACGCCCGGTCAGGTCCTCGTCGCCCAGCATCACCCGGCCGCTGTCCGGCGCGTAGAAGCCGGCGATGAGGTTCAGCGCCGTCGTCTTGCCCGCGCCGTTGGGGCCGATGATGCTGGTGATGCGGCCGGGCTCGGCCGTGAAGCTCAGCCCCTGCACGGCCCGCACGCCGCCGAACGAGATCGACACGTTGTCGACCTCGAGCCTGCGCCCGGTGCCGTGCCGCGCCGCAAGGTCGTGCGCGTCGGCGGGCGCCTTGGGGACGGTCGCCGGCCGGCGGCGCCCGAGCCGCCCGAGCACGCTGCCGACGATGCCGCTCGGCGCGATGCGCAGCACCACCAGAAGCAGGATGCCGACGAACAGCAGGCGGTATTCGGCCAGCGACGAGAAGATCTCGGGCAAGAGCACGATGATCACCGCGCCGATGACCGGCCCGAGGATGGTGTCGGCGCCGCCGATCATCACCACCAGCAGGAAGAGGATGGATTCGAAGAACGGAAAGCTCTCCGGGCTGATGAAGCCGCTCATGGTGCCGTAGACGCCCCCGGCGATGCCGGCGAAGACGGCCGACAGCGCGAAGGCGACGCAGCGCAGCAGCACCGGGTTGAGGCCGATCGACTGCGCGGCGACTTCGGAATCGCGCAGCGCCCGAAGCGCCTTGCCCCAGGGGCTCCGGCTGATGCGCGCATAGACGAACAGCGCCACCAGCATCAGCAGCAGCACGAACAGGGCGATCTCGCGCTGGCTGAAGCTCAGGCCCAGGATCTGCGGCGGGCGGATGCCCATGATGCCGTTCCAGCCGCCGGTGAGCCCGTCGAGCTCGGCCGCGCTCTGCTCGACGATGAAGCCGAAGGCGATGGTGATCATCGCCAGGTACGGCCCCCGCACCCGCAGCGCCGGCACCGAGAGGAGGCCGCCCGCCGCGCCCGCGAGCACGCCGGCGATGGGCAGCGCCACCCAGAAGCTGACGCCGTGGTCGACGGTCAGGATCGCCACCGTGTAGGCGCCGATCGCATAGAACCCGACATGGCCGAGCGAGATCTGGCCCGACATGCCGACCAGGATGTTGAGGCCGATGCCGACGATCGCCGTCAGCCCCATCAGCGACAGGATGTAGAGCTGGTAGCCGTTGCCGGCGAAGATCGCGGCCAGCGCCAGCCCGACGAGGACGGCGCCGAGGATGAGATGGGAGATCTTCATACCTTCTTGACGCCCGCCCGTCCGAACAGGCCCTCGGGTCGCAGCGCAAGCGCCACGATGACCAGCGAGAAGGCCGTGATCTGCGTGTAGGTGGAGCCGAAGCTCGCGGTGATCAGCGCCTCGGCGACCCCGTAGAGCAGCCCGGCGCACATCACCCCCCAGGGGTTGGTGATGCCGCCGAGGATGGCGACGGCGAAGGCCTTGATGCCGAACATCGTCCCCATGGTCGACGAGATGGTGAACAACGGCGCGATCAGGATGCCGGCGACGCCCGCGAAGAAGCCCGACATGGCGAAGGCGGCCGACACGGCGACCGCGACGTTGATGCCCATCAGGCGGGCGGCCGCCTCGTTCTGGACGACGGCCAGCATGGCGAGCCCGTGGCGGGTGCGCCTGGAAAAGACGGTCAGGGCGATGGCGAGGCCGATGCCCACCAGCGGGATCAGGACCTGCTGCGGCTGGACCCGCACCCCCGCGACGAGAAACGTCTCGGTGACCAGCGGGGTGGGCGGCATGCCGCGGGGATCGCGGCCGAAGGTGAACAGGATGACGTTGTCGAGCGCGATGCCCAGCGCCACCGTCGCCATCAGCCAGGCCTCGGAATGGCGGCGGACGAACGGGCGCACGGCGATGCGCTCGACCGCCACGCCCCACAGGGCGCAGCCGATCAGCGCGATCACGATGGCGAGCGGCGCCGGCCAGCCGAGCGTCACCCAGAAGGTGAAGCACAGCACGGCGCCCAGCATCATGGTCGAGCCCTGTGCGAAGTTGACCGTCTTGGAGACGACGAAGGTCACGTAGAAGCCCAGCGCGAGCAGGCCGTACATGCTGCCGAGCCCGAGGCCGGTGATCAGTGCCGATAGGAAGAGCATCTGGGTTCCGTCTGCCGCCTTGCGTGTCGCGAAGTCTGGAAGCGGCCGGCGGGCGGGAGCCGGCCGGCCGCGTCCCGCGTCACTCGGTCGGAACGACCTTGTCGCCCTCGTAGCGGACCATGACGTAGTCGTCCGGCCCGAGCGCGTCGTGGTCTTCGGCGGAGAAGGGCTTCTCGTAGGTCTTGATCAGGCCGACGTAGGTGCCCTTGAGGTTCTCCAGCGCCTCGCGGATGGCGTCGCCGTCGGTGGAGCCGGCCTGCTCGATGGCCATCGCGACCAGGTGCATGGCGTCATAGGCGTTGGCCGTGCCCACCGGCGAGAACACGTCCTCGGGTCCCTTGATCTCGGGATACTTCGCCATGAGCTTTTCGAGGAACGACTTCCCGACGTCGCTCTGCTCGCCGAAGAACGAGTAGGTCTGCACGAAGTGGGCGTCGCCCGCCGTCGGTCCGGCGAGTTCCGGGAAGCGGCCGCCGGAGATCCCCCAGTGCGAGATCACCGGGGCATCCCAGCCCATGCGCTCGCGCGACTTCATCATCTGCGCGCCGGGAGGGGCGTTGACGACGAGGATGATTGCCTCGGCGCCGGCATCCTTCAGGCGGGTGAGCTGCGGCGTCATGTCGACGTCGGAGCCCTCGAACTTCTCGACGCCGACGATCTCGACCGTGTCGTTGGCCTCGTCGGCGGCGATGAGACCCTTCTCGTTCGACTCGCCCCACGGGTTGTTGATCAGCATGAGGCCGACCTTGGAGGCGCCGAACTTGTCGTTGGCGTACTTCAGGAGCTTCACGTCGACGAGCGCGTCGATCGCCGACACGCGGAACACGTAGTTCGGCTCGGCGCCGTTGCGGGTGATGCCGGTGGCCGCCGCCCAGACCCCCATGAAGGGCGTCTTTTCCTGGTTGGCGAGCGGCGCGATGGCCAGCGACACCGGGGAATCGATCCCGCCGAAGAACGCCGCGACATCCTCGTTGAAGATCAGCTCGCGCGCCGCGATGAGACCTTTCGGCGGCTTGGATTCGTCGTCGCGCTGGATGAGTTCGATCATCCGGCCGTCGAGCAGGCCGCCGGACGCGTTGATTTCGTCGATGGCCACCTGCAGGCCGCGGGTGATCGCCTCGCCCGACTGCGCCGACGCGCCCGAGAGAGCGGCGACGTGCCCGAGCTTGATGGGATCGGCCGCCTGCGCCGTCCCCGCCGGGGCGGCAAGCGCAAACGCGGCGATGGAGACGCCGACCATGGCCGGCAGCAGTCTGAGCCTCGAGGTCGTCTTCATGTCGACTCTCCCCTTTCGGATTGGTGTTCACAGGCGGGAGTGCGCCTGCTACCCGGGGAGACGTTGCAACGGTCGGGCCAGATCGGGGTCGCGTCGACGATGGAAGGCCGCTGCCAACGGAGAAATGCAGCGTGTAAGCAAATTTTTACATACATTTTTTTCCGCGGCCGGCCCGTCGCGCGCCTCCGCGCTTCCGCGCGTGCCACGCCGGGTCTGTTCAGACAGGCGCCACATGCCTTATGTGCAGGCACTGGCGCACGTCAGTCGCCATCGAAAATCGTGGAGCCGGAGAATGTGGACCTCGTGACGATCAAGACGACGAAGCCCTCGCGCCGCACGCCTCACAAGCGCGACGCCGAAGCGACGCGGCGGCGCATTCTCGACGCGGCGCGCCACGCCTTCGCGCAGCACGGCCTGAGCGGGGCGCGGATCGACCAGATCGCGCGGGCGGCCGAGGCCAACGTGCAGATGATCTACCGCTACTTCGGCGGCAAGGAGGAGCTCTACCTCGCGGCGCTGGAAGACACCTACGCCCGGATCCGCGCCCACGAGCGCGAGCTCGACCTCGGCGCCCTGCCGCCCCGGGACGGCATGCGGCGGCTCGTCGAGTTCACCTTCGACTATCTGCGCGACAACCCCGACTTCGTGGCGATCATCCGCAACGAGAACATGGCGTCGGGCCGCTTCGCCCGCGCGCTCCCGATGGTCTCCGACACGACGCTGCCGCTTCTTCAGGCGATCGACGACCTGCTCGCCCGCGGCCGCGCCGGCGGCGTCTTCCAGACCGAGATCGATCCGGCGCAGCTCTACGTGACGATCCTCTCGCTGTGCATCACCCATCTCGCCCAGCGCCACACGCTGTCGGCGATGTTCCAGCGCGACCTCGGCGACGCCGAGTGGCTCACCCAGCGCCGCGCCCACGCGATCGACGTCGTGATGACCTATCTGACGGCCCCGCGTCAGCCCGCCTAGGCTGCGCAAAGCCTTGCCAGCCGGCCGGGCAGGCCTTAGGCGGGGCGGACCGTTCCGTCGATGCCAGCCGAGTTGACCGTCAGATGAGCGACCGCGAACCCACCGAGCCGGAGACCGATGGGCCAGCGCCCGCCGCGACGCCGCCCGCGACCGAAGGCGCCCCGCCGCCCGCCGACGCTCCGGGCGCCGCCGCGCAGCAGCCCCAGCAGATCCAGACCAGCATCACCTGTTCGCGCGGCTTCCCGCAGTGGCTGGCGATGAACGGCTGTTCGCTGGCCTTCACCTCCTACCAGACCGGGCAGCTCTTCCTGGTCGGCGTGCAGCCGGACGGCGCCCTCTCCCTGCACCAGCGCAACTTCGTGCGCGCCATGGGGCTGATCGGCGACAGCCAGCGGCTGCTGCTGGCCGGCCTCGCCCAGATCTGGCGCTTCGAGAACGTGCTCGGGCCGAACGAGCGCGCCAACGAACACTTCGACCGGCTCTACGTGCCCCGCCGCGGCCAGACCGTCTCCGATCTCGACGTCCACGAGCTCGGCATCGACACCGCCGGCCGGCTGCTGTTCGTCAACACCAAGTACTCGTGCCTGGCCACCGACAGCGTCGTCCACTCCTTCAAGCCGGTCTGGCGGCCGCCCTATATCTCCAAGCTCGCGCCGGAGGACCGCTGCCATCTCAACGGGCTCGCCATGGAGAACGGCGTGCCCCGCTACGTGACCTCGGTGTCGACCACCGACATCGTCGACGGCTGGCGCAACCATCGCCGCGACGGCGGCGTCGTGGTGGACGTGGAGACCGACAAGATCGTCGCCGAGGGGCTGTCGATGCCCCATTCGCCGCGCCTCCACGAGGGCGCGCTGTGGATGCTCGATTCCGGCAACGGCTATCTCACCCGCATCGATCTGGAGAACGGCGCCCGCGAGCGCGTCGCCTTCTGTCCGGGCTTCCTGCGCGGGCTGTCCTTCCACGCCGGCCACGCCGTGGTCGGCCTGTCGCTCGCCCGCCACGAGGGCGTCTTCTCCGGCCTGCCGCTGCAGGAGGAACTGGAGAAGCGCGGCGGCGAGGCCTGGTGCGGCATCCAGATCGTCAACACCCGCAACGGCGACATCGTCGAGTGGCTGCGGCTGGAGGGCGGCATCCGCGAGCTGTTCGACGTGCGGGTGCTGCCGGGCGTGCGCTGCCCGATGGCGCTGCCCACCTTCGGGCCGGACCTCGCCAGCTTCATCACCATCGAGGCGCCGGACCGGCCGCTCGCCGAGCGCGGCTGGCACGTGCCGGGCTGAACCACCGCGTGTTTCGTCCGCCTGGGGACAAACGAAAAAGGCGCCCCGATCGCTCGGGACGCCTTTTTTCATGTCGTGTGCCGGACCGTGTCCGGGCACCCTCCCCGCGTCCGGATCGTATCGACCCGGACGGACGGAGAGACTAGTGCCGGCGGAACGAACGGCGCGGGCCGGACGGGCCTGCGCCTTCGGTCTTGTGGCGGAAGGTGATGCGGCCCTTGTCGAGATCGTAGGGCGTCATCTCCACCGTCACCCGGTCGCCCGCGAGCGTCCGGATGCGATGCTTCTTCATGCGGCCGGCCGAGTAGGCGAGGATCTGGTGGTCGTTATCCAGCCGCACTCGAAAGTTTCCGTCCGGGAGCACCTCGGTTACGACGCCCTCGAACTCGATCAGGTCTTCCTTGGCCATGGTCATTCCTTTCCGTCTTCTGGGAAGCTGCCGGTGCGGCGGACGACCCGTGAGGGCGAGCGCGCGCCGGGCGCTTCGGTTGCATGAAGCTCATATCGCCGACGCCGGAAGCTCCGCCGTCGTCGCGAGAATGGCCGCCCTGGGACTGGCCGTTGGCAGCCGCCGGACGGTTGCCGCGGTGCGCCTGTCCGCCGGAGCGGTCGTCGGCGCGCTGCGGGCGATCGCCGTCGCGGAAGGAGCGGCCCTGCGGACGGCCTGCGCCGTCGGAGCGGCCACCGGCCGGACGCGGACCGTCGCGACGCGGCGGACGGCCACCGTTGCGGTTGCCGCCACGGTGCTCGTCGCGCTCGTCACCGCCGCCACCACGGGCTTCCATGCCCTCCGGCGCGGCCACGATCGGCACCGACTGCTTGATCAGCCGTTCGATGGCGCGCAGCAGGCTCTTCTCGGCGGGCGCGCACAGGGTGATGGCGTTGCCCTCGTTGCCGGCGCGCGCCGTCCGCCCGATGCGGTGGACGTAGGTCTCCGCGACGTGCGGCAGCTCGTAGTTGATGACGTGGCTGATGGCTTCCACGTCGATGCCGCGGGCGGCGATGTCGGTGGCCACCAGCACGCGGATCGAGCCCTTGCGGAACGCCGCGAGCGTGCGCTCGCGCTGGCCCTGGGACTTGTTGCCGTGGATCGCCTCGGAGGGCACGCCCATCCGGACCAGGTTCTTCACGACCTTGTCGGCGCCGTGCTTGGTGCGGGTGAACACCAGCGCGTGCTTGACCTCGTCCTTCTTCAGGACGTGGACCAGCGCGTCGGTCTTGTGCTGGGTGTCGACGAACATGACCTCCTGCGCGACGCGGTCCGCCGTCTTGGCGACCGGGGTCACCGCGACTTCGACCGGATCGGTCAGGATGTTGTTGGCGAACGTCGCGATGGCGTTCGGCATGGTGGCCGAGAAGAACAGGTTCTGACGCTCTTTCGGAAGCTTCGCCACGATCGCCTTGATCGAGTGGATGAAGCCCATGTCGAGCATCTGGTCGGCTTCGTCGAGCACCAGGATCTCGACTTCGCTCAGGTACAGCGCGCGCTGCTCGACGAGGTCGAGGAGACGGCCCGGCGTGGCGATGACCACGTCGCAGCCGCGCTCGACGTCACGCTTCTGGCGGCCGATCGACACGCCGCCGATGACCAGCGCCGTGCGCAGCGGCATCTTCGAGCCGTAGGCCTCGAAGCGCTCCTGGATCTGGCTGCACAGTTCGCGCGTCGGCGACAGCACGAGCACGCGGGTGCCGCGTCCGCGGACGGACTTCGGCTTGGTGGCGATGTGGTTGAGGATCGGCAGCGCGAACGCGGCCGTCTTGCCCGTGCCCGTCTGGGCGATGCCCAGGAGGTCGCGGCCGGCCATCACCGGCGGAATCGCCTGGACCTGGATCGGGGTCGGGGTAACGTGGCGCTCGGCGGTGAGCGCGGTGAGGATCGGCACGGAGAGGCCGAGATCTGAAAACTGTGTCAAAGGTCTCTTTCGTTGAGTACGGCGGACACGCACGTCAAAGGCGCGACCACCGGGATCGAGCCCGGCCCTGGGAGCGGATGCCCCCGGATCGACAGTCGACCGCAAAAACAATCAGAGGGCGTCCCATCCCTGAGGACAAGGAACCGCTCTGGCGAGGTCGCGAGGACCCCACGTGCCGGGCACTCAGCGAATATATATGGGAGAAGCAGCTTCGGAACTTGACGTCCCGTCCACGCGTGCTTGGAAGGCTATATGGACCGTCGTCCACCAAAAAGCAATGGCTTTGCCGCACTGCATCATATCCCGCCGTTTCGCCGCCCCCGGCCCGCCGCGCCGATGACCCCTGCCCGCGCCGCCCCTCACGCCGCCGTCGCCGCCGCCATCTCCACCAGGTGCGCCACCGTCGGCAGGCCCGCGTCGCGCCGCCACACCAGCCCGGTCTCCACCTCCGGCGCCTTCCCCGCCAGCGCCAGGTAGCGCACCCCCGAGCGGCCGAGGTCGGTGAGCGACTGGGGCACCAGCGCCAGCCCCAGCCCGACCGCCACCAGCGCCACGATGGTCTGCATCTGGATCGCCTCCTGGAACACCCGCGGGCTGGCGCCGCGCACCGCGTAGGCCCCCGTGACGATGTCGTGGAAGTCCGGCGCGATGCGGCGCGGGAACAGGATCAGCGGCTCGTCCAGCACGTCGTCGAGGTCGAGCACGCCGCCCGGCGCGCGCACCCGACCCTCGGCGATCCACGCCTCCGGCACCGCCGCCACCAGCGGCTCGCGCACCAGCGGCAGGTAGGCGAGGCTCACGTGCAGCCCCGTCTGCGGGATGATCAGCCCGGCGTCGAGGCTGCCGGCCAGCAGCGCCTCGATCTGCAGGTCGCTGGTGGTCTCGCGCAGCTGCACCTCGACCTCCGGATAGGCCGCCTTGAAGCGGGCCACCAGCAGCGGCAGGATCGAGTAGTCGGCGGTCGACACGAACGCCAGCCGGAGCACGCCGAGCTGGCCGCGCGCCAGCCTGCGGGCGATGTCGGGCAGCCCGTCGGCCTCGGCGATCAGCCGCTCCGCGTGCGCCCGCCACGCCGCCCCCACCGGCGTCAGCGCCACCGAGCGCCTGGTGCGGGCGAACAGCTGCACCCCCAGCTCCTCCTCCAGCGCCTGCACCGACTGGCTGAGCGGCGGCTGGGTCATGCCGAGGCGCTCGGCGGCGCGGCCGAAATGCAGCTCGTCGGCGACGGCGAGGAACTGGCGGAGCTGGCGCAGGTTCATGGGACCACTGATACACAAAACGACCCAATAAGACCTGAATAATATATTTCCTGTTGGCTTTGGAAAGCGTCTAAGCTCCGCCACACTCGGGCCGGCGATCCGGCCGGGGCATCGGCGCCGCGCCACCTCGCGCGGGCCCCGCCCCGTCCGCCGGCGCCGCCCGGACGCCATTGCCAGAACACGCGGGAAGGAAACCGACATGGCCGCCAACGACCGATCCAAGCACGTCACCCAGGGCGTCGAGCGCTCCCCCAACCGCGCGATGTACTACGCGCTCGGCTACAAGAAGGAAGACTTCTCCAAGCCGATGATCGGCATCGCCAACGGCCACTCGACCATCACGCCGTGCAACGCCGGCCTGCAGCGCCTGGCCGATGCCGCCGACGCCGCCATCCGCGAGGCGGGCGCCAACCCGCAGATGTTCGGCACGCCGACCATCTCCGACGGCATGTCCATGGGCACCGAGGGCATGAAGTACTCGCTGATCTCCCGCGAGGTGATCGCCGACTGCATCGAGACCTGCGTGCAGGGCCAGTGGATGGACGGCGTCGTCGTCATCGGCGGCTGCGACAAGAACATGCCGGGCGGCATGATCGGCATGTGCCGCTCCAACGTGCCGTCGATCTACGTCTACGGCGGCACCATCAAGCCGGGCAAATGGAAGGGCAAGGACCTCTCCATCGTCTCCTCCTTCGAGGCGGTGGGCGCCTACCGGGCCGGCAAGATGAGCGAGGAGGACTTCGAGGGCATCGAGCGCAACGCCTGCCCGTCGCTCGGCTCCTGCGGCGGCATGTACACGGCGAACACCATGAGCTCGACCTTCGAGGCGCTCGGCATGTCGCTGCTCTATTCCTCCGACATGGCCAACCCCGACCAGGAAAAGGTGGATTCGGCCGCCGAGTCCGCCCGCGTCCTCGTCGAGGCGGTGCGCAAGGGCGGCCTGCGTCCGCGCGACATCGTCACCCGCAAGTCCATCGAGAACGCCGTCGCGCTGATCATGGCGACCGGCGGCTCCACCAACGCGGTGCTGCACTACCTCGCCATCGCCGACGCGGCCGAGGTGGAGTGGACGCTGGACGACTTCGAGCGCGTCCGCCGCACCGTGCCGGTCCTCTGCGACCTGAAGCCGTCGGGCCGCTTCATGGCGGTCGACCTGCACAAGGCCGGCGGCATCCCGCAGGTCCTGAAGATCCTGCTCAACGCCGGCCACATCCACGGCGACTGCATGACCATCACCGGCCGCACCATCGGCGAGGAGCTCGAGCACGTGCCCGACCAGCCGCGCGCCGACCAGGAGGTCATCCGCACCATCGACAACCCGATGTACAAGCAGGGCCACCTGGCGATCCTGAAGGGCAACCTCGCCGAGGGCGGCGCGGTCGCCAAGATCACCGGCCTGAAGAGCCCGGTCATCACCGGCCCGGCCCGCGTCTTCGACGACGAGCAGTCGGCGATGGAGGCGATCCAGTCCGACAAAATCCAGGCCGGCGACGTGCTGGTGCTGCGCTATCTCGGCCCCAAGGGCGGCCCGGGCATGCCGGAGATGCTGGCGCCCACCTCCGCCATCATCGGCCGCGGGCTCGGCGACTCGGTCGGCTTCATCACCGACGGCCGCTTCTCCGGCGGCACCTGGGGCATGGTGGTCGGCCACGTGACGCCGGAAGCCATCGAGGGCGGCACCATCGCGCTCGTCCAGGAGGGCGACAGCATCACCATCGACGCCCACCAGCTCCTGCTGCAGCTCAACGTCGACGACGCCGAAATCGCCAAGCGCCGCGCGGCTTGGAAGAAGCCCGAGCCTCGTTACACAAGAGGCGTCCTCGCCAAGTTCGCCAAGCTGGCGAAAAGCGCCAGCGAGGGTGCGGCGACGAACTGAGGTTCACCCAGATTTCCCGCCGCTCACCCGCTTTGGGTGGGCGGCTAAACTCGCATCAAGTTGCTAGCCCATTCTATGTGCCAAATTCCGGGCTTCAAGATCGGGATAGTTGTACAGTGAAACATCAACGCCGCTCTCTTGGAGCATCGCTGAAGCAAACACGAACTCCGCGCCCCAACGTTGATCGGAATGGTCGGGCTGCAATCCAACGAGCCTAATCGCCCCAGACTGCACAATAGCTCGGGCACAATCGACACATGGGAACCAATTCACGTATACCGTGCATCCGTCCAGCGATATGCCTAGTTTCGCAGCATTGTATATTGCGTTGCGCTCGGCATGCTCGGTCCATGAATACTTAGCAGGCCGCTCGTGACGCGCTGATATATCGTCATCAACACCGCGTACGAAGCCATTATAGCCTGACGCCCTAAGCAACCGGTCTGGCCCCACGATTACGCAACCGGTCCCCGCCGAACGATCTTTACTCCAAGTTCCGAATATCCTGCAGAGCTCAAGGAATCTGCGATCCCAGCGCTCCTGCCAGTCCGGACTGATCATGCTGCAATTCGATCATGCTGACGTAATTCGGAAGCGAGCTTGAACCAAGCCTCCATATCGCTGGGTTCTGTAGCAAGGTCGGCCCGTGCATAGAAAAGCCTCGAAATCTCCATTGACCATCCTGCGGGTATAAAGCTAGTCGAAAGAAACACCGCACGCTTAAGCTCAGTCATGACCCGCGGCGACGTGGCGATGATATCAAGCCGCGGCTGGAGGTCATCGACCAAGCGCACGGCCAACTCCCGCGAGTATGAGCCAAGTTCAACCAGCGACCGAATTGCACCGTACCGGACGTTCTCGTCGTCATCGTTTGTGACGCGTTCGAGTAGTGCCTCTCGACACCTCTCATTGACGACGCTTCCCATCACGTGGCATGCCCGCCACCGTACCACTGGCCACCCATTCTTCGCACTATCTACGAGTCGATCAACCGCGCAGTCCGTCAGCGACAATCGCTTTAGAACGTTCGCAGCCGTCCAACCGATAATAGAATCATCACCTTCGACCGCGTCCACAACGGTGTCGTGCGCGACTGTTTGGCTTTGGAGGGTGAACAAGGCCTTCCATTTGGAAAACAGCTCGGAATGATCTGGCTCCGCTGAGATGAGGCCAATCAGGGCCTCATGGTTCGGGACATTCCGCAGCGCGACCGCGGCATCGTCCTTGAACAACTCTAGGGCGTCGAGCGCCCTGCGCGCTGTGAGGTAGTGTCGATCGAATTTCTTTTCGGCGAGCATGGCGAGGATGATGGTCCTCAGTGGGCGAGAAATGCTCTCTGGCGAAATTTCTTCGACCTCGGCCAATGCATATCCAGCCGCATAAGGATTCCAGTCGTATACGGCCCGGAGAAACTCGTCCTTAGCTTCTAAGCACAAAAGCTCCAGCACGAACGCCACCGCGTCGAAGGAGTTGGCTTTGAACGTCAGGCTGTCCAACGAGGCATGCCGGCGCTCGAAGCTCCAAAGATCCGGGTGGGAAGCTACGTATTTGGCCGCGAGGTAGTCATGTATCCAATGATGGTTAAACGCCCGTCGCCCGCCTGGGACCTCAGTCAGGACCCCGCCTGCAAGTAGTGTCTGCTCGACGTAAGCGCCTCCACGGAAGTGTGCCGGATCGAATGAACGGGATTCGTCCAGCTGGTAGGCGGTGAACGCAACCTCCGCGGCAAGATCCATGCCAGCTGCATCTAACTTCCCGCGGCTCTCAACAAAATCTCGGATAGTAGCAAGGGGGGAATTCCTCAACGCACCCTTCATCGCCTTGTCGATGAAGTATGGACTCTCGAGCAGCCGCCTCTGCGAAACGCCAAGAGCGTCAACGTCTAAGTGCTTTCGCGTCTCGTCGAGGTCGACGTCGAGTGGCATCGCGAGATACCAACGATTATCGCCATCCGTGCGCCGTCGGACCAGCCGGTCCGAAATGATGACGGAACAATTCACGAAGAGCGAAGCAGCTTGGTCACATGCAGAAAGGATGTCATCGGCAATGGAACCGGGCGTTTCATTCAGCCCATCGATGACCAGCAATTTTTCTCTATGGGCCGGCAAGAAATCCAGAACGACAACATCAGTCTCGCCAGAGCCGAAGCGCCGCAGCAATAGATCGATCGTTTCTCTCACACCCTCGCGCCGCCTCTGCCATTCTTCGCTGGCTTCATGGTCCCAGCGAGAAAGATCGACAAAGAGCGGCGTCTTGCCCGCCTCCGCGCCGTCCACAACGAGTCGGCGCATGATGGTGCTCTTTCCTGACCCTCCGCGACCCGAAAGCATGATGCGTCCGCGCTGCGCGGCCTGAGCTAGCAGGTCCTTGTGCGAAAGCGGTCGACCATGTTCGCCGCGGAGGAGGGCAGAGTAATCCTCGCAAATGGCAACGGATAAGGAAATCGGTTCCCCCAGCCGCCTGAGATATTCTTTCGCCAGCTCGACATCCGAATTCATGGAGCTACCTGCGTTGTCCGGGCGCATTCGTCACGCACCCGCCGTGTTCTGACTTTGTTCTATATAAGACTGCTTGTGGCATATCTCAACGATTTCGTCTGCAACACAGAGGGCGAAGGCTGCGGCCGTCGCTGCGGCATAATCGCGCCATTCCTTCCGTTGATCATCATTGCCTTCGTCGTCGACGAGATCGGATATCCCGCGGACGATAAGGTAGTTCAGGTTGTAGTGCCTTGCACTCCTGGCGTGGTAGACCCCCCTAGCCAAACCATAGGACTCCATATCGACCGCCAGCGCCTTGTCGAATTCTTCAAGAATTTTGCGCTGGTACTCATTTTGTCCGTCGCCGAGAATCTTGTCTCCCGCAATAAGATTGCCTTCGAGCACCTTTGGCTTTCCCTCTGCGGGCCGCCCGATCGCGACGCGGTCGAGCCAGCGGCCCGCGTGCTTCACGCGCTGAGTTATGGTATCGCGCAAGTAAATAGATGGATGGTCGAACGCCTGCTTGCGGATAACGTCCTTACCGCCAGAGATCTTTCGCATCTCGTACCAGTCAACATGATCTGCAACGACAACATCTCCGAGCTCAATACCGTCTCGGCTGTGGACACCACCGGCTATCCCAGAGAGAATAATGAATTCCGGCCTGAAATTCTCAACAATGTTCCGAACTAGTTCGCTACATGGAGTGTTGCTTCGATCCGCGCTTCTAGCGAGGATGACATCGTACACGCCGAGACAGATCTCTGTCCGACGCAGGTAAGCAGTGTTCTTAACGAACTCACTGAAATCGCCCAGCTTCCGAACCGCCGTATACTCCTCCTCGACAATTGTGATGATCGCGACCAGCGCGTTGCCACTACGCGCCGGTAGCCGAACCCAATCTGGGTTCTGAGAGGAGTGTGCAGAATCCTGCAACTTGCAAATCTCCTTAAACGCGCAGGTTTGATCGGGCTAACGACGGCTCTAGCGAATTGCGCGCACACGCTCGTTCCGATCAACATTGCTGTCATTGATGAGGGAAATGAACCTTAACAGAGGGCCGATCCCAGAATACGCACGAGGCCACATAAGGCAACCTTCACGCGAAGCGGGATGGGACTTCCGAGTGTCTCATACGCAACCGGGTCGAAGGGCGCATTATCGTGCCGGCCAAGCCGTTTCAGCCGCACTTTCAGCCAATTTAGGATCGATTCCGGTTCTCGATTGGGCGAGCGGAGTGGGTCGCGCGCTTCGCGAAGGCCAGCCGCGTGGTCATCCGCCGCCCATTTATTCCCACCCCCTCCGTCCTCCCGTATCCTCCCCCATGTCGCTTGACCCGCTGGGAGCCGTGCCGGACCGACCGCCACGTGGGTTGAGGGCCTGACGGCCGGGCGCGCGCGCGTGTAACGAACGGGCAGGCTCGGTGTGCCGATGGCGAGTGGTGTCCGCCGGGACGAAAGGCGGGACGCGCCGCGCATGGCCTCGAACACGCGGCTCTCGCAAGCCGCCTTACTAGAGGTGCTGTGCGGCTGCGCGGCGTCCGCTGCCCGGTGGAGGGGTGGGAAGGTCCTACTCCTTTCCGCCCTTGGGAGAAGGGTGGCTGCATCGGTGCAAACGCCAGGGTGGGGCGCCGAAAGGCGACCGCAAACAATTCAATCGGATGGCCGCCGTTTCGCGCCCCACCGATCCCTGTTTTCCGAACACCCCCGGCCGGAGACGGCGCGGGGATGAAGGTGTTTGTTTTCTTTGCGCTCACGCCGAGCGAGCTTTGCACGCTCGGCGTGAGCGGACCAAAACCTCCCCCTCACCCCGCCCGCGCGCCGCGCGCATACACCGCCGGCGGCATGCCGACGTGGCGGGTGAAGGCGACGCTGAAGGTGCTGGCGGAGGCGTAGCCGACGCGCTCGGCGACCTGGGCGACGCCGGCCCGGCCCTGGCGCAGCAGGTCCTTGGCGAGCGCCATGCGCCAGCCGGCCAGGTAGTCCATCGGCGCGGTGCCGACCTCGCGGCGGAAGCGCTCGAAGAAGGTCGAGCGCGACAGCCCCGCCGCGCGGGCAAGGTCGGCCACCGTCCACGCCTCGGTCGGCCGGGCGTGCATCTGGCGGAGCGCCACGGCGAGCCGGTCGTCGGCGAGCCCGCGCAGCAGCCCCGGCGGCGCGTCGGGCCCGGTGGAGGACCGCAGCGCCTCGATGAGCAGCACCTCCAGCAGCCGCTCCAGCACCACGTCGCGCCCCGGTCGGGCGGCGCGCGTCTCGCCGTCGACCAGGGCCAGCAGCGTGGTCAGCCGGTCCTCGCCGGCGACGTGCACGACCCGCGGCAGCAGCGGCACCAGCAGGCTGGCGTCGTCGGAGCCGAAGCGGCAGTGGCCGACCAGCATGCGCGCGTCCGGCGGCGCCTCCGGGTCGCCCAGCCGGTAGACGCCGGGGCCGACCTCGACGCGCGGCGAGCGCGTGCCTTCCGGCGGCGGCACCAGGCTGGTGGTGGCGAAGTCCTGGGCCATCGGCACCAGCACGAAGTCGCCGCGGTCGATGCGCAGCGGCGCTTCGCCGGGCAGGTGCAGCAGGCAGGATCCCTCCAGCATGGCGCAGTAGAAGGGGCGCCCCACGGCGGTGCGCCGCACGATCCAGCGGCCGCCGGCGGTCACCTGCTTGGAGAACGACGCGCTGGGCTTGAGGAGGGAGACGATCTGGGCGAGCGGATCGGACATTTCCGGACGGATCCCAATGAAACTCGGACGCCGGATGATAGATCGTCCGGACGCCGCGGGCTAGCGTCCCCTCACCCAGACAACCGGAGGCTTCCCCCATGACCACCCAGACCGTCCTCATCACCGGCTGCTCGTCCGGCTTCGGCCTTGCGACGGCCCGCCTCTTCCACGACCGCGGCTGGTCCGTCGTCGCCACCATGCGCACGCCGCGCGAGGGCCTGCTGCCCGTCTCCGAGCGGATGCGCGTCCTGCCGCTCGACGTCACCGACGCGGCCAGCATCGCCGCCGCGGTGGAAGCGGCCGGGCCGGTCGACGTGCTGGTCAACAACGCCGGCGTCGGGCTGCTCAACGCCGTGGAGGGCCTGTCGGACCGGATGATCCGCGAGGTCTTCGAGACCAACACGATCGGCACCATCGCGATGACGCGCGCCGTGCTGCCGCAGATGCGGGAGCGGCGCGCCGGCACGGTCGTCAACGTGACGTCCACCGTCACGCTGGTGCCGCTGCCGCTGCTGTCGGTCTACACGGCCAGCAAGACGGCGGTGAACGCCTTCACCGAGTGCCTGGCGCTGGAGCTGGAAGGCTTCGGCGTGCGCGCCCGCCTGGTGCTGCCCGGCCGGGCGCCGGACACCGCCTTCGGCGACAACGCCCGCGAGCGGATGGGGATGGAGATCCCCGAGGCCTACGGCGCGATGGCGCAGGCCGTCTTCGCCGCCTGGCAGCAGGAGGGGGGCGACCTCACCCTGCCGGGCGACGTGGCGGAGGCGGTGTGGCGGGCGGCGACCGATCCCGCCTGCCCGATGCGGCTCCCCGCCGGCGCCGACGCGGTGGCCCTGGCCGACGCCGCCTGAGAGGACCGGGCCGGGACCGGGGCGGCGGCCGCCGCCGCCCTCACCAGCTGCCGAGGCGGCGGAGCTGCGGCGTCTTCTTGTGGACGTGGTCGCCCATCCGGCCGAGCAGCCCGTCGAGGGCGTCGACCGCCTCCATGAGGTACGGGCCCTTGTTGAGCATCACGCATTCGGCGCGCCCGCCCATCGCCGCGTCGGTGAGCTCGGAGCGGGTGGGCACGCCCTTCTTCACCAGCTGCTCCAGCACCTGGGTGGCCCAGATCACCGGCACCTGCGCCGCCTCGCCGATCCACAGGATCTCCTCCTGCATCTCCGCCAGCCGGGCGAAGCCGATCTCGATGGCGAGGTCGCCGCGGGCGATCATCACCGCCACCGGCTGGCGGGCGCCGGCGCGCACGAGTATGCCCGGCAGGTTGCGCACCGCGCGCGCCGTCTCGATCTTCAGCACCAGCGCGATCTCCTGCCAGCCGTCGGGGCACGCCGCGGCCAGCGCCGCCTGCAGCCGGGCGACGTCGGCGGCGGTCTGCACGAAGGAGAACTCCACCGCGTCGGCGTGGGCGGCGACGAAGGCGAGGTCGGCGACGTCCTTGGCCGTCAGCGCCGGCACGTCGAGCTCGGTGTCGGGGAAGTTGAGGCCCTTCTCCGGCTTCAGCTTGACGCCGTCGCCGTCGCAGCGCGTCACCCGGGCGACAATCCGGCCGCCGTCGGCCTCCTCGATCACCGCGCCGATGCGGCCGTCGTCGATGAACACGCGGTGGCCGGGCAGCGCCGCCCCGAACACGTCGGGCAGCGTGCATTCCACCGCCGCCGCGCAGCGCCCCGCGAGCGCGCCGGCAAGGCGGCCGGGGGCGACGATGGCGATGCGGTCGTCCGGGTGGACGCGCTTCGCGCCGTCGCGCAGCCGGGCGGCGCCGGTGCGGATCTTCGGGCCGGCGAGGTCCATGAACACGCGCATGCGGTGGCCGGTGTCCGCCTCCGCCCGGCGGGCGTGGGCGATCATCCGGGCCCAGGCGCCGGCGTCGTCGTGGGCGCAGTTGATGCGGATCGCGTCGACCCGGCGCTCCGCCAGCGCCCGCATGAAGGCCGGGTCGTCGGCCGCCTCGCTCGGGCAGGTCACCATCAGCGCCGTCTGCCGGCCGGGCCCGCGCGCGCCGAACAGGTGCGCGGTGCGGGCGTCGAGGCGCGCCTCGCCGGCGAAGAACGCCGCCTCGTCGGCTGGCGGCGTCGGCGCCGCGCCGGTCATCGCGGCCAGCGCGGCGCGCACCGCGGTGAGCGTCGCCAGCACGCGGCTTTCCAGCCGGCCCAGCGACGACAGCCCCATGGCCATCAGGGCGCGCTGCAGCCGGCGCAGGTCGCGGTGGCGCAGCGCCAGGTAGGCGGCGAGGTTGTCGGCGCTCGGCGCGAAGTCCGGCCGGATGTCCCACTCCGCCCAGGCGGCGCGCGCGGCCGCCGCGTCGGCGGCGACGTCGGCGATCAGGGCGTCGATCTCGGCGAGAAGGCGGACGGGGTCGCTCATGGCGCGTTCCTTCGTGCGTGCGTCGCGCGGATGGATCCGAGCCATAGCCGCCCGCGCGCGCGGCCCCCTTGCGCGCAATCAAGGCTGCGCGATCGTGCGCGATTCCGCGCGCCCGTGCGCGATCACGCGGCGCCAGCCATAGGCGCCGTGCGCATCGGTTTTGTGACCGCCTACCAGTCCTCGCGGACGACGCGCTTGCCGGGGCTGACCAGCGGCGCGCGGTAGCCCCGCCGCATCGCGATCATCCGCATGGCGAACGCCCCGACCATCACCACCAGCGTCACCGCCAGCACGACCGGGAAGGTCACCATCGCCATCGGCTGCAGGTAGAGGATGAACAGCGAATAGATCAGCCCCCACAGCACGCTGATCTCGGCATA
The DNA here is from genome assembly GCF_053629675.1 of Amorphus suaedae. Taxonomy (NCBI): domain Bacteria; kingdom Pseudomonadati; phylum Pseudomonadota; class Alphaproteobacteria; order Hyphomicrobiales; family Amorphaceae; genus Amorphus; species Amorphus suaedae. The sequence continues at coordinate 1,949,757 of NZ_JBRJIT010000001.1, forward strand.
GAAGGCGCCCTTCAGGGTCGGGTTGTCGGCCCGCGCCCGCACCACGTCGCGGACGATGCCGCCGCCGGAGCTGGTGAGCGCGGCGAACGCCGGGCCCCACAGCCACAGCGGATGCGCGTCCATGCGGTGGGCGACCAGCACGCCGATCACCGTGAAGGTCGCGAGCCCGATGGCGTCGGACACGCCGAGCAGCAGCGTCGGCGACAGGCGGTTGCGATGGCGCACGAACCAGTCCACCACGTCGAAGAACAGGAGCGAGCGCCCCCTCAGCCGGTCGACGAGCTTCAGGAAGGCGATGGAAACGCCGACGGTCGCCACGATCAGCAGCACGTAGATGGGCGACTGCAGGATCGCCGGCGGCGAGCGGTCGAGGATGACGTCGCGGATCAGCCCGCCGCCGACGCCGGGCAGCAGCGCCATCACCAGGCAGCCGAAGTAGGAGTAGTCCTCCTCGCGGGCGATGATCACCCCCGACAGGGCGAAGGCGAAGGTGCCGAGCAGGTCGACCGCAAGGAACCAGCCCTGGCCGGACAGGGTCGACAGATGGTGTTCGATCATGGACGCGGCCCCCTGCTGCGCCCGGAGCCCCCTGCGCCCCGGCTCAGCGATGGGACCCGACGCACCGGATCCCGTCCCGACCTTACAACTCATATGCGTCCACGGTAGCCATGGAATGCCGTGGGGGCCGGCGCCGACGCAAAAAGGGCGCCCCGGTCTCCCGGGACGCCCCAACGGTCGTCTATCGTCCGATGCGGACGGCCTTTTCCTCTCGGAGAGGGTGTCAGGCCGCCTCCACCTCCGCCTCGATCTGCTTGCGCTGGCTGGCCGGCGCCTGGATCTCGATCTGCCGGGGCTTCTTGGCCTCGGGAATCTCGCGCTTCAGCTCAACGTGCAGAAGCCCGTTCTCCAGGCTGGCGCCGTTGACCACCACGTGGTCGGCGAGCTGGAAGCGGCGCTCAAAGGCGCGCGAGGCGATGCCGCGATGGAGAACTTCCTTGTTCTCCTCGAGGTCCTCGGTCTTCTCGCCCTTAACGGTGAGGGTGTTCTCGCGGACCTCGATGGTGAGATCGCTGCTGGCGAAGCCGGCAACGGCCATCGTGATGCGATAGTCGTTCTCGGCGGTGCGCTCGATGTTGTACGGCGGGTAGGTCGAGCCGGCGTCGGGCGCGCCGACGGTGTCCAGCATCGAGAACAGCCGGTCGAAGCCGACAGTCGAACGATAAAGGGGGCTCAGGTCGAAATGACGCATGGTCTTCCTCCAAAGTAGCGAGGTTGCACCCTTCGGGACCGGATTTCTGCCGGTTGACCCGTCCGCCGTTCTGGCCGGACGAAACCCCGAAGGCGCGGACCCTCCACGGGCGTCCGCAATTCGTGATATGGGTTGCCTCTCTCCGGGTGCAAGATTTCGAAGGCGCCGAAAATGGTCGATCCGCAAGCCCAGCCGACCCTCGTCGAGACGGCCGAAAACCCGCTTCCCGAAGGCGGCGAAACCGACTGGCTCTACCTCAACAAGGGCAAGGTCTGGCTCCGCTTTGCCGCCTGGCCGGCCGCCGTCGACGAGCCCCAGGGGACGGTGATCATCGCCACCGGCCGGGCCGAGTTCATCGAGAAATACGCCGAGACCATCGAGGACCTGCAGGCGCGCGGGTTCGCCGTCGCCGCCTTCGACTGGCGCGGCCAGGGCGGCTCCAGCCGGCTCCTGCGCAACGTCGCCAAGGGCCATGTGGCCGACTTCGACGACTACGTGGACGATCTGGAGGCCGCCGTCGCCGGCGCCGCCATCCGCGGCCTGCCGCGCCCCTTCTACCTGCTCGCACACTCCATGGGCGGCGCCGTGGCGCTGCTGGCGGCCAGCCGGCTTGCCGACCAGATCGAGCGCATGGTGCTGACCGCGCCACTGATCGAGCTCGCCGACAAGCGCGCCTCCAGCCGCTGGGCGAAGAACGCGGCCGGTGTCGCCGCCGCCGTCGGGCTCGCCCGCAGCTCGCTTCGCCCGGGCCGCGCGCCGGCGCCGCAGGACGTTCCCTTCGAGACCAACGTCGTCACCTCCGACCGCCGGCGCTTCGCCCGCACCCAGGCAGTGCTGAGGGCGGAGCCGCGGCTCGGGCTCGGTGCCCCCACCGTGCGCTGGTACGCCGCCGCCAACCGCGCCATCCGGACGCTGAACGAGCCCGGCTTCGGCGACGAGCTGAAGATCCCGGTTCTGATCGTGGCCTGCGGCATGGACACCGTGGTCTCGGTGCGGGCGATCGAGCGCTTCGCCAAGACGCTGCGCGGCGGCGGCCGGGTGATGATCCCCGGCGCCCGCCACGAGATCCTGATGGAGCGGACCGGCTTCCGGACGCTGTTCTGGGCGGCGTTCGACGCCTTCATTCCCGGCACCGGCCTGCGGCTGCCCACCGACATCGCCCCGCCGAAGGTCAAGATCGCGCCGCCGAAGACCCTACTCGCCCCGGTGCCGGCCGAGCCGCCGGTGGCACCCGAAGCTCCGGACCTCGCCGCGACCGGGCCGGAGCATGCCGACGACGGTTCGAACGTCGAGACGCGCCCCGCCGTAGAAACCGCGACGACCACGCCCGTCGAGGCGAGCGCCGATGCTGCGGCGGAGCCCACGGCCGAAACCGACAATACCGTGGAAGCGCGCGCCTCCGAGACGCTGGCGCCGCCCGCCCCCGAAGCCGCGGCCGTCGCCAAGCGGTCCCGGTTCGGCTTCTTCCGCAGGCGCAAGGCGGCCGAGCCGGAAGCGGAATCCGCCGACGAAGCCACCGCCCCGGAGACCGCGCCCACCGAGCCGGCCGACGACGATGCCTCCCGCTCGCAGGAGGCCGCCGAGACCAACGCCGCCGAAGCGGCCTTCGCGGCCGCCGCCAACCTGGTCGCCGAGGCGACGCGGGGCGAGACGCGCCCGTCGCCGCAGGCCTGGCAGGGACCGTCCACGGCGCCAGAGACCGGACCCACCACCACGGAGCAACCCGCCCCGGACCCCGCCGCGAGCGACGCGGCGGCGGACGACACCGCGGTGCGAGCCGCCGGCGGCAATGGCACCGGGCGGGTCAGCCGGCTGTTCCGGCGCCGCGACACGGGCGCCCCGACCGATGCCGCCGCGACCCCGACCGACGAGGCCACCGGCGACGTCCCGGAACAACCGTCCGACAGCGCGAACGCGACCGGCGACCCGACCGCGGCAGCACCGGAAAGCGAGGCCGAACCGACGGCGGAGATGACCCAGTCCGACGGCGTGCCCGCAGGGACGATCACCTTCAAGACCGCGTCCGAAACACCCGAGCCGGCGCCCGAGGCGACCGCCGTCGGGGACACCGCCGCACCCGTAGCCACCGAGACGAGCGACCCCATCACGACGGGCGTCGACGCCGCCGAGGTTGCCGCCGCACCGTCGGACGGTGTCGAGCCGTCCGAGTCGAAAGACGAATCCGCCAAGGCCGAGCCGGTGGCATTGGCCGATGCCGATGCGGCCGAAACCTCCGGTGCGACCGCCGAGCCTGAAGACGACGGCCCCGCTACGGCGTCCGACCCGTCAGAGGCCGCCGCGTCGGGCACCTCGCGCCGCAAGATCGGCGGCGGCGCCCGGCCGACGCCGCGTCCGGTCAGGCGCGGGCGGGGCAAGCGGTGAGCCGGGCCGGAAAAATGGGCCCCGGTTTGCCGCACACTTTCCCTGCCCGGCAGACCATGCCATCACGGTCCTGACCGCCGATCGGTTCGATCCGGCTTCACCCTGATCCTGCACCCTGGGCCCTCTCCTATGTCGATCTGGTCCCGCGTGACCCACGCCGTTCAGGACGTCACCACCGCTGGCGCCGACCTCGTCGAGCGCGTGGTGGAGACCGTTGCCGGAACCGAGGAGGAGCGCCGCGCCGTGGCGTTCACGGCGGCGATCGTGGCGCTCGCGGCCAAGATGGCGAAGGCCGACGGGGTGGTGACCACCGAGGAGGTCGCGGTGTTCTGGCGCAACGTCCAGATCCCCGCCGGCGAGGAGCGCAATATCGACCGGCTGTTCCGGCTGGCCCAGCAGGACGTGGCGGGCTTCGAGAGCTACGCCGAGCGGATCGCCCGCCTGTTCCAGGACGACCACGCCTTCCTCGTCGACATCCTCGACGTGCTTTTCCGCATCGCCGCCGCCGACGGCATCGTCCACGAGCACGAGCTCGGCTTCCTCGAGCGCGTGGCGGAGATCTTCGGCATCGAGGAGCTCGAGTTCCGCCGGCTCAAGGCGCGCCACATCCGCGAGGGCGCCATCGATCCCTACCTCGTTCTGGGCATCGATCCCGACGCCGATCCGGACGCGCTCCGGCAGCAGTACCGCAAGCTGGTGATCGAGCATCATCCGGACCGGATGATCGCGCGCGGCGTGCCGCCGGAGTTCGTGGAGATCGCCAACGACCGGCTCGCCGCCATCAACGCCGCCTACGAGCAGATCCGCCGCGAGCGCGGGATCCGGTGATGGGCGCTCCTTCCGGCCGCGATCCTCATGCTTCATGGCGGCCCTCGCCCAACATCGACGGCCGCAACGGCACCCGGCCGTCGCTGGTGATCCTGCACTACACGGGCATGCCGACGGCCGAGGGCGCGCTGGACTGGCTGTGCGATCCGCGCTCGAAGGTGTCGTCCCATTATTTCGTCTTCGAGGACGGCCGCATCGTCCAGTCGGTCGACGAGGCGGACCGCGCCTGGCACGCGGGCGTTTCCGGCTGGCACGAACTGCGCGACCTCAACGCCGCGTCCATCGGCATCGAAATCGCCAACCCCGGCCACGACCACGGCTACGTGCCCTTCCCCGACGTCCAGATCGACGCGGTGGAAGCCCTGGTCGGGCGGATAATGGCGCGCTGGGACATCCCGGGCCGGAACGTCGTCGCCCATTCCGACATCGCTCCGGGCCGCAAGATCGACCCCGGTGAGAAATTCCCGTGGGCGCGTTTCGCCGAAGTGGGCATCGGCGCCTTCGTGCCGCCGGCGCCGATCGAGGACGGCCCGTCGCTCGGCCCCGGCGATGCGGGCGAGGCGGTGGCGCGCGTCCAGCGGGGCCTTGCCGCCTTCGGCTACATGCTCGAGGAGACCGGACGCTACGACGACCGCACCGAGACGGTGGTCGCCGCCTTCCAGCGCCACTACCGCCCGGCGCTGATCGACGGGCGCGCCGACATTTCGACCCTCGACACCCTCGACCGGCTGTTGCGGGAATAGGTCGCGTGCCGCTCTCAAGCCGCGGTGTTGGCGGGGAGATGCCTGCCGCGCGCGGAAACGCAAACGGGCCGGCAACAGCCGGCCCGCGTAACGCGTTTCGTCATAGGTTCAGGATCAGGCCAAGGGGGTTACCCCTTGACGACGCCGAGCACCTTGCCCGTCTGCGCGTCCACCACGACCGTCTGGCCGTTGATGTTGGCGTAGGCGTACTGCGGATAGTCCGGCACCCTGACGACCTTCACGGTCTTCGGAAGCGGCTCGCCGATGCGGACCGGTTCCTGGACGGTCACGCGCGGGGCCGGCTTCTGCATCGCATAGGTGCCGACTTCGCGCGGAACCTGCTTGACGACGTGGACCTTCTCCGGCTGGCCCTTTTTCATCTCGGCCTCGGTGGTGTCGGCCGTCGCGCCGACGGTACCACCGGCGATCGCACCGATGACCGCCCCGGGAGGCCCACCAATGACCGCGCCCGCGGCGGCTCCGCCGACGACGCCGGTCATCGTCGCGTCCTGCGCCAGCGCCGGCGCGGCACCCGCGGTGGCAATGGCGATGGTGGCGGCAGATGCGAGGGTGAGGAACTTGTTCATGATCGGTACTCCTTTGCTGTGTCGGGACCGTCCCCGTCCAGGTTCACACCCGGCTGGCGGCGGTCGAGGCAGCCGCGAAGAGCGCTCGATGTGGTGAGAGCGCTCCCGCCCCGTTCACGGTTCGGGCAACGACCCCGTCTGCATTTTGTTCCCCGGAAATTTTGGCGGGGCGGCAAAGAATGGCCCCTGGCGAGCGCGCTCGGATCAGGCCCGGGGCGCGTCGAAGCCCGTAGAACGGGGCCTGCCGGCGCCTGCCGGCCGGGTCCCTTCCCGGGCGGAACGAGACGATCCGATTGGCGCGCGGTCTCGTATGACCGATGGGGGCACGCATCGCGCCCGCCCGTTTGCCGGACCAGGATCCCCATCGTGCCATCCAGCCCTTCCACCGCCCCTGCCCCGGCAGGCCCTGCCGCCCTCGCCGGTGCGTTCGCGTGGCTCGCCACCGTGCAGCTGTTCGCGGTGCAGATCGTGGCCCAGGGCCATGCCTCGAACTACACCATGCGCGACGACGACATCAGCGCGCTCGGCATCCCGTTCTGCGGTCCCGAAATCGATACCTGTTCCCCGCTCCACGCGCTCTTCAACGGCGGGATGATCCTGGTCGGCCTTCTCACCATCGCCGGCGCGCTGCTCACCTGGCGGGCCTGGCCCGACACCCGCCTGGCGCGGGCGGCGCTCGTCGTGCTGGCCGGCGCCGGCGTCGGCGCCATCCTCGTCGGATCCGCCACGGTGGCGACCCGCCCGCTTGTCCATGCGGTCGGCGCAGTGGCCGACTTCAGCTTCTGCGGCATCGGCATGGTGCTGATGGGCCTGGCCACGTGGCGCCGCGAGCGCGGCTTCGCCGTCTTCAGCGTCCTCTGCGGCCTGGTGGTGCTCGCCACCTTCGGCTTCTACGCCGGCGGGATCTATCTCGATCTCGGTCGCGGCGGCATGGAGCGCGTGGCGGCCACGTCCGCCACGCTCTGGTTCGTGGTGGCCGGCGTCAGGGTGTTCGCCCACGCCGATCCGACGGCCAATCGGCGCCCCGCACGGTAGCGCCGCCCGCGCTGCGTTGCGGCTCCGGCGCAACACCCCGCGCCGATCCGCGAGCCCGCTTCAGATCCCGGCTTGCGCAATCCCCGATTGCGGGAATGATATCGGACGAGATTCGTCCATTTAGTGCTTAGGGTGGGGGCCCGCGCCGTGGCAGATCCGTTCGCTGCAGACCGTTTCGTCGCCTGTTCGCCGTCCCGCCCGCCGCGCCCGCGCGCCGTCCTCATCGCCGGATTGCTGATCGCCGGGTGCCTCGCCGCCGCGCTCCGGCCGGCACCGGCCGACGCCCAGTCCTGGTCGCTCTACGACACCGGCGGAACCTCCTACGCCATCCAGCCGACCGGCAGCACCGACAACCGCTACAACTACGACATCTCGCTCAACGTCGGCGCCACCAGCACCAACGCACCGGTCAACGTGGAGATGGACACCGGCTCCACCGGCATCGTCATCACCGCGGATCTGATCAGCAGCAACAAGGCAGCCCTCACCGGCTCGCCCGGCTGGGCCTTCTACAACTCCTCCGGCCTGCTGGTGACCGGCGTGCTCACCCAGGCGACCGTCACCTACCGCAACACCGCGAACAACGCGCTGGTGACCGCCAGCGTCCCGGTCCTCGCCGTCATGCACCGCCACTGCCTGGGCGTCGGCGGCAACTCCGGCAACTGCTCGGAGACCGGCAACATCGCCATGATGGGCGTCGGCTTCGGCCGCAACACGCTTGGCGCCGACGCCAGCACCATCGCGGTGAACTCGATGGACTTCCAGACGATGACGGCCGCGCAGAAGAAATCGCTGGCCGGCCAGCTCGACAACGCCGGCGTCACTCCGCTCGCCTACAACCCGCTGGTCAACATCGACGGCGGCACCTCCACCTTCAACCAGGGCTACATCATCCGCGACGGCAAGATCGAGGTGGGCCTGAACGCCTCCAACACCTCCAACTTCGCCTACGGCAAGCTGCAGCAGACCACAGACAGCCAGGGCACCGGCAACTGGACCCAGGCCCCGATGTCCGTGCAGGTCGGCGCCAACGGCCCCTCCAGCGGCGTGCTTTTGGCCGACACCGGCGTCACCGACGGGTTCGTGCACATCCCCGGCGCGCCGCAGTCCGGGTCGCTCGCCGACGGCACGCTGGTGACCGTGCAGGTGCTCGATGCCGGCAGCCTCGTCAGCTATTCGTTCGTGGTCGGCAACCAGTGCGCCCAGACGCCCCAGCCGGCCAACTGCAATCCGCAGGCGCCGAACGGGATCATCTGGGTGAGCGGGTCCGAGACCGCCTCCTTCCTCAATTCCAGCATCTATTTCTACAAGGGCTTCGACTACCTGTTCGACCCGACCAACGGCTACCTGGGGGTGATGAACTCGCAGCGCGCCGGCACCACCGTCACCGTCACGCCGGTGATCTCGGCGCTCGGCCAGCTCGACTTCGCCAACCCCTTCACCACCGACATGCAGGTGCTGCTGCGCGGCGCCACCTCCATCGCCGCCACGACGACCGCCACCTTCAACGCCGCTCTCACCGGCTCCGGCAGCCTGACCCTCAACGGCGCCGGCACCGTGACGCTCAACGGCGCCAACACCTACACCGGCCACACCACCGTCGAATCCGGCACCTTCGCGGTGACCAACGCGCTCGCGAGCGCCGTGACGGTGCGCTCCGGCGGCATGTTCGACCTCTCCGGCCGGCTCGCCGTCTCCGGATCGGCCGCGGCGGTCGTGACGGTGGACAGCGGCGGCATGTTCGACCTCTCGGGCGCGGTGACGGGGGCGGTCTCCAACTACGGGATCACCACCGTGGAGACCTCCGGCACGATCACCGGCGACGTGACGAACGCCGGCACCTTTGCCAACAACGGCACCGTCACCGGCACGCTCACCTCCACCGGCCGCGTCCAGGGCACGGGCACCGTGACCAACCTCGTCGTGTCCGACGGCGGCACGCTGGCCACCGGCAACTCGGTCGGCACCATGACCGTCACCGGCAATTACACCTTCGGCCCGGGCGCCACCCGCGAGGTGGAGGTCTCAGCCGACGGCACCGTCGATCTCCTCACCGTCGGCGGCACTGCGACGCTGGCCGGCGGCACCGTCGTTGCGATCGAGAACCCGGCGCTGGTGCCGGTGCTCGGCGCGTCCTACGTGTTCCTGACCGCCGGCGGCGGCGTCAGCGGCACCCATGACACCCTGGTCGGCGGGCTGTTCCCGGACGCCAGCTACCCGTTCCTCACCACCGGGCTTTCCTACGCGCCCACCACCGCCTCCCTGGTGGTCACCCGCAGCGGCGTCACCTACGCGTCCGCCGGCGTCACCGACAACCAGAAGTCCGTCGGCGCGGCGCTGGACAGCTTCGTCCCCGGCTCCGCGCTCGACCTGCCGCTCACCCACCTGACGGTCGCCCAGTACGACGTCGCCTCCGACCAGCTCTCGGGCCAGATCCACGCCTCGGCGCTGACCACGCTGCAGAACGATGCGACGGTGGTGCGCAGCACGGTGGCGAACCGGCTGGAGGCCGCCTTCGCGGAGATGTCGGGCGGCCCGGCCTTCGCCGCCAACGGCGCCCCCGCCGCGCCGCTTCCGGGCGTCACCGCCAGCGCCTGGATCTCCGCCTACGGCAACTGGGGCGACACCGACGCGAGCTTCAACGCCTCGGAGCTCACCACGTCGCTCGCCGGCACGCTGGGCGGCATCGACGCCGCCATCCACGACTGGGGCCGGGTGGGGCTCGCCGCCGGCTACGGCGCCAGCCGCTTCAAGGCGGCCGACCTCTCCGCCTCCGGCACCGCCGGCTCGACCACCATCGCGGCCTATGGCGGCGCCGAGTTCGGCCGCCTGCGCGCGACCCTCGGCGGCACCTGGTCGTGGCACGACGTGGAAACCGACCGCCTCGTCGCGTTCCCCGGCTACTCGGAGACGAACGACGCCGACTACTCCGCCACCACCGGCCAGATCTTCGGCGAGGGCTCCGTCGACCTCGGCCTCGCCCAGGCGGACGTCTCGGCCTTCGCCGGCCTCGCCTTCGTGTCGACCACGACCGACTCGTTCAGCGAGGGAACCGGCCTCACCGCGCTGTCGGGCGGCGGCGACACCCAGTCCAACACCCTGTCGACGCTGGGGCTCAGGATCGCCAGGCTCTATCCCGTCGGCGGCGGCTGGCTGCGCCCCCACGCGACGCTCGGCTGGCAGCATGCCTTCGGCGACGTCGAGCCGGAGGCCGACCTCGCCTTCTCCCAGAGCGGCGCGGCGTTCACGGTCATCGGCGCCCCGATCGCCCGCGACGCGGCGGTGGTCGGCGCCGGCCTCGACTTCTCGGCCTTCCAGTCGGCCGAGGTCTCCGTCCGCTACGACGGCCGCATCGGCAGCGGGACCCAGGAGCACTCCGCCTCCGGCCACCTGTCGTTCACGTTCTGAGGGAGGCCAGCGCGGGCCACCTCGAGCATCCGGCGGTTCCATGCCGGTCCGGCGGCGCGACGCGTCGCGGATTGACATTCGCGGCCGCGCGACTACCCAGCATGATCGGACGGAGCCGATGCCCTGCGGGGGGATCTCCCGCGATCGGGCCGAGCGGCGTCCGTTTCGGATTGTTGGACAGCAAGGGCAGGATGATGGGCACGGATGACGCAGGCCGCGGGATTCGCGATCGCATGTTCCGGGAGTTCCGCGATCTCGATCTGCTCGACCGCGCCGGCGCCCACGCCCGCGCCTACGTGAAGGGCGCACTGGACCGCCACGTCTTCCCCACCGACGCGGCGATCGCCGCCCTCGACGGTTTCCGCGAGCCGCTGCCCGAGGCGCCCGGCGACGGCGCCGCGATCCTGGATCGGCTGCACGCGCTCGGAAGTCCCGCCACCGTTTCCCAGATCGGCGGCCGCTATTTCGGCTTCGTCATCGGCGGCGTCGTGCCGACGGCGCTCGCCGCCAAAAAGCTCACCGACGCCTGGGACCAGAACAGCGCGCTCTACCTGCTCTCGCCGGTCGCGGCCACTATCGAAGACGTGACCGAAGGCTGGCTGCGTGACCTGTTCGGCCTGCCCAAGGACACCGTCGCCGGCTTCGTCACCGGCAGTTCCCAGGCGATCTTCTGCGCGCTGGCGGCAGCCCGCTACCGGGTGCTGCAGCGCCAGGGCTGGGACGTCAACGCCGACGGCCTCGCCGGCGCGCCGCCGATCCGCATCGTCACCAGCCGCCAGATCCACGGCACCGTGGCCAAGGCGGTGGCGCTCCTGGGGCTCGGCACCCGCTCCATCGAGGTGGTGGAGACCGACGACCAGGGCCGCATCCGTGCTGACCTGATACCCGCGCTGGATTCCCGCACGCTGCTGATCCTTCAGGCCGGCAACGTCAACTCCGGGTCCTTCGACGACTTCGCCGCCATCTGCGGCAAGGCGCGCGACGCCGGTGCCTGGGTGCATGTCGACGGGGCGTTCGGGCTCTGGGCCGCCGCCTCGCCGACGCTGAAGCGGCATGTGGCCGGCATCGAGCTCGCGACCTCGTGGTCTGCCGACGCCCACAAGACGCTGAACGCGCCATACGACAACGGCATCGTGCTCTGCCGCGACCGCGACGCGCTGGTCCACGCCATGCAGGCATCGGGTTCGTACATCACCTACAGCGAGCAGCGCGACGGAATGACCTACACGGCCGAGATGTCGCGGCGGGCGCGGGCCATCGAGATCTGGGCGGCGCTGAAATATCTCGGTCGTTCGGGGCTCGCAGAGCTCGTGGACGGTTTCCACGCGCTCACCTGCCGCATGCGCGACCGGCTCGCGGCCGACGGCTATGCCGTCCTCAACGACGTGGTGTTCAACCAGCTGCTGGTCGCCTGCGCCGACGACCGGGAGACCGAGGCCGTGATGGCCCACATCCAGGCCTCCGGCGAATGCTGGGTGGGCGGCGCCCGCTTCGCCGACCGCGCGGTGATCCGCTTCAGCGTGTGTTCGTGGGCGACGACGCCCGCCGACATCGACCGCGCGGCGGCGGCGTTTGCCGAAGCGCTGAAATCGGTGCGTGCGCGGGAAGCGGCGGAATAACGAAAGACGCCGCCGGAAGGATCCGGCGGCGCTGCTTCAGTCGAAGGCGATGGGCGTCAGGTTGACGCCTCAGAGTTCGTCGCGATGACGTCCGCCCAGCGCACCGGCGGCCGCGGCGACGAACGCCCCGATCGCAAGCGAGATGGCCAGCGCGAACGATCCGACGGAAGCCGCCTGACGGGCCTCTTCCGCCGTTTCGCGGGCCGAGACGATCACCTGATCAACCCGCGCCTCGGCGTCCGCCTGGCTGAGGCCGGTGCGGCGGGAGACGATGCTGGCGAGGTAGGTGCGGTCGGCCGGCGACAGGTCGTCGGAGACGCCGCGCGCCAGGATGCGGCCCGCTTCGCCGCGCGCTTCGGCCGGCGTCGCCGGTTCCGTGGCGGCGGTGGCGTTCGGATCGGTGCGGAACAGCGTGTCGACGAGATAGCCGTCGCTGCCGTCCATGCTCTGGCCCACCGCGGCGGCGCTGGCGCCCTGCGCGGCGCCGGATCCGACGACGGCGGCAGCGCCGACGCCGGTGCCGGCAGCGGTCATCAGGCCGCCGAGAACGATGAGGGTCGCCAGCGCCCAGGCCAGGAAGCCGTGGGCGGTGTCACGGAAGAACACCTCGTCGGAATGCATCGCCGCCCATTTGGTACGGAGACGGCCGGTGAGGTAGCCACCGAACGCGGCGGCAAGCCACTGCACCACCACCAGCGCGATGACGGCGCCCACGCCGATGCCGGCGAGCGAGGCACCGCTGTCCGGCCACGCCGAGACGCTGGCGAAGCCGAGGCCGCCGGCAAGGCTCGAGAGGACCAGCGACACCGAGAGGGCGCCGACGGCACCACCGATGATCGCGCCCCAGGAAATGCCCGAGCGAGAGGATTCGAGGTTTGGCATTTCACCCGCGACATAAGCGGGCACGGTCGATCCCGCGGGATCGGCGACGACGGTTGCCATGTTTTTGTGTCCTGTAGGGCCAGAGCCTGATGCGACGGAGTGGATCACCCGGTCGGCAGGAGTTGGCTTAGACGCCGAGAAATTGAACGATTCCTCTTGGCTCGGATCTGGACGACCGGAGCCGGAATTCTTCTAGTGCCAGAAGAGGGCCAGAAGAATGATGATCGGAATCGGAACCCCGAGGAACCAGAGAAGAATTGAGCGGCCCATCTTTTGTCTCCAGATGTCGTTGTGGCACTCGACAACCACGATCGGGAGACAAATGTTCCGGCTCCGGCGGCGGGGGACGCAAATTATTTGGTCGCGGAAACACGCGCCTGGATGCGCACAGGCCCCGCCGTGTCCGGCTGGTCGTGGCGCCCTTTCAGGCCCACAGCTCCGGCCGCATCAGCGCGTTGGCGCAGCGGACCTTGCCGCGGGTCCGGGCGAGGACGCCCTCGCAGGAGGGGCGCACCATCCAGGCGTCCGCGTGCTCCGGCACGACCGGACAGGGCGGGGCCAGATGCCCCGATCGAGACGATGTGGAGATGCGGCTTGACATCTCCATCTATGTCATCCATCTATCGCATCTAACCACTCCATCCCAATCATCTCGTGGAGCATCCAGATGACTGAAGTCCTGACCGTCCTCACTTTCAAGAGCGCTCGCCACATCGTCCATGATGGAGGCACTCAATCGTGGGTCATCGGCCCGCGTCGCGCCAGCCGCTGCGCTTACGTTGTGTGCGTCCGCCATCAGCAAGGGCCTTACAAAGCCGAAGGAAACGAGCCCCACAAACACGCATTCTTGGTCGGAAAAATTAGCGGAGTGGTTCCGTCAAGCGAGACTCCGGATAGGTTTCGCGTCGAAATGTCGGAGTACGCCATCGTCAACGGTCCAAAAATCCCGCTGAATAGCGCGAGCCCGACACAGTATTTCCCCTCGCTCGATAAAATCGGCATCGATGCGGCCGCGCTAGAATGGAAGCCGATTTCTGATCTGCCGGACGAACATGTCGGCGCAGCACCTGTCAACACACATGTCCGGGATGCCGGAAATGGCGATAGCATCTCGGCAGTATCGGTCTTGATGCAGGCGAAGAAACTGGTGGCCGATGGTCTCGACGTGCCTCTAAGCGCCGTCGAAATAATTGTCCGCACCTAGATTCGGTCCCGTCTGCTGTCTTGCCGTCGGCACCGGGCCGTCAGGCCCACAGCTCCGGCCGCATCAGCGCGTCGGCGCAGCGGACCTTGCCGCGGGTCCGGGCGAGCACGCCCTCGCAGGAGGGGCGCACCATCCAGGCCTCCGCGTGCTCCGGCGCAACGGCGAAGGGAGGAGCCAGATCGTGGCGCGCCGCCGGGGTGAACCCGAAGCGGGCGTAGTAGGCGGGATCGCCGAGCACGAACACCAGCGCGATGCCGCCGGCGGCGCAGCGGGCCAGCCCCTCGGCGACGAGCGCCCGGCCGACGCCGCTTCCCTGCACCCTGGGCAGCACGGCGAGCGGCGCCAGCAGCGACGCGGCCGGCCGGTCCTGGTCGCCGACCTTCGCGTGGGTGAACAGGATGTGGCCGACGGGAAGGTGGTCGCGAACCGCCAGCAGGGAGATGAGGGGCTCCGCCGTCGGATCGGACAGCAGCGCCCGGACCAGGTCCGCCTCCGCCTCCCGGCCGAACGCCTGCCGCTGCGCATCGAGCACCGCGCCGACATCTCCATCGGCGGTATCGCGAATGATCATGGACCCCACCAGACCGGTCACCTCACGGGTTCGCCCCTTAGGCCACACTCGCGCGTCGGCTGGCCGCTGGAAAGCCCCTCCCCCGATCACTTTTGCGGCCGGCCCGATTGACAGGATCAGGTTCTCGGCTTTACCAATCGGTACAAATTAGACCGATTGGTACAGAGAGACCGCCATGCCGGAGACCCGCCCGCCTCTGCCGCCGTTCACCCGGGAGACCGCCATCGCCAAGGTGCGCGGCGCCGAGGACGGATGGAACTCGCGCGATCCCGAGCGCGTCTCGCTCGCCTACACCGTCGACAGCGTCTGGCGGAACCGGTCGGAGTTTCCGAAAGGCCGCGAGGAGATCGTCGCCTTCCTCACCCGCAAGTGGGCGCGCGAGCACGAGTACCGGCTGATCAAGGAGCTCTGGGCCTTCGAAGGCGCGCGGATCGCCGTCCGGTTCGCCTACGAGTGGCACGACGACGCCGGAGACTGGTACCGTTCCTACGGCAACGAGAACTGGGAATTCACCGACGCCGGCCTGATGGCCCGGCGGTTCGCCTCCATCAACGACCTGGCGATCGAGCCCGACGAGCGGAAGTTCTCCTGGGACCGCAGCGGACCGAGGCCGGCGGACCACCCGGGCCTTTCCGATCTCGGCCTCTGAGGGGCCGCCCCCATGGCCCGAACCGTGGCCGAGCGCCAGGACGTCGTCCCCCTGCTCGTCGAGGTGTTCCGCGAGCACGGCTACGAGGCCGCCAGCCTGTCGCTGATCGGCAAGGCGACGGGGCTCGGCAAGGGTAGCCTCTACCACTTTTTCCCGAACGGGAAGGAGGACATGGCGGGGGCCGTGCTCGCCCACATCGACGGCTGGTTCGAGACACATGTGTTCGCGCCGCTGCGCGACGCGGAGGATCCGGCGGCCGGGATCCGGGCCATGCTGACCGAGACCGATGCCTATTTCCGCTCCGGCCGGCGGGCCTGCCTGGTGGGGATCTTCGCGCTGGGGGATGCCCGCGACCGCTTCGCCGAGGCGATCCGCTCCTACTTCCGCCGCTGGGAGGACGCGCTCCGCGATGCGCTCGTGCAAGCCGGCCACCCCGCCGTCGACGCCGCCGCGCTGGCGGAGGACGCCATGGCCGCGATCCAGGGCGCGCTGGTGCTGGCGCGCGCCCACGACGATCCGGCCTGCTTCACCCGGACCCTCGACCGGCTGGCGGCGCGGCTGGACAGGGGGCGCTGATCGCCGTCTCACGCCGCGAATGGCACGATCGTCCCGGTTGCGGCATGTCCGCACCTGAACGGGACGCCGGTTTCGGGGCATCTGGGCCGCACGCGCCGGCCACGCCTCTCCACAGCACCGCGACCCGGTTGCAGGAGAGCATTGCCCCGCCCGTTGCCCGAGGACCAGAGCCATGACCGTACAGACGCGCATCACCATCCGCGCCGCCCTGCCCGCCGACGCCCCGTTCCTGGCGCGCATGATCGACATCGCCGGCGAGGGCATCCCGACGTGGCTGTGGGGGCAGAGCGCCCAGGCGGGGGAAAGCGCGCTGGACGTCGGGGCGCAGCGGGCCCGGCGCACGCAGGGCGGCTTCTCCTACACCAATGCCCTGATCGCCGAATTCGCCGGCCGGCCGGCGGGCATGATGCTGGGCTATGTGATCGGCGAACCGAGCGACGCGGACCGCGCGGAAATCGTCAGCCTGCCCGCCGCGATCCGGCCGTTCGTGGAACTGGAGCACGAGGCGCCGGGCAGCTTCTACGTCAACGCGCTTGCCGTGCGGCCCGGGCTGCGCGGCCACGGCATCGGCACCGCGCTGATGCGGGCCGCCCAGGAGCACGCCGTCGCGGCGGGTGCGAGCGAACTCAGCATCCAGGTGTTCTCGCAGAACACCGATGCCCTGCGGCTCTACGAGCGGCTCGGCTACCGGACCGTCGCCTCGCGGCCCGTGCTCGACCACCCCTGCCAGCCCTATTACGACGAGGACGTGGTCCTGATGACCAGGCCGGGCGGCCGGGACTGACCGCCTACCCGGCCGGCATCGCCCGTTCCTGCGCCGGCCGGGCGGCGGCGAGCGCGACCCGCACGGTGCGGAAGCGGCGGCGGTAGTCGGAGGGCGACAGCCCGACCTTGCGGCGGAACAGCCGGCGGAAGAAGCTGGCGTCCTCGTAGCCGATGTCCACGGCCACCGCCTCGACGGGAAGGTCCGTCGTCTCCAGGATCTGCTTTGCCTCCTCCAGCCGCAGCGTGTGCACGTAGTCGATGGGCGGCATCCCGGTCGCCTGGGTGAAGCGCCGCTTGAAGGAACGTTCCGACAGGCCGCTGCGCGCCACCATCGCGGAGACCGCATGCGGCTGCGCGTAGTGGTCCGCGAGCCAGACCTGGCAGTCGGCGATCTGGGCATCCAGCGCCTTGCGGGTGTTGGAGAGCACGGCGAACGGCAACTGGCCGTTGGCGTGCCAGTCGAGCAGATAGATCCGCGCGATCCGCATCGCCTCCTCGGTGCCGAAAAAGCGCGCGATCAGGAACAGCGCCATGTCCTGCCAGGAGGTGCCGCCGCCGGCCGTGAGCACGCGCTGCCCCTCTCCCGACGCCGCCAGCACGCGCGCCCCGTTCACCGTCACCTCCGGGTACCCCTTCGCCAGCGCGTCGCAATAGGCCCAGTGGGTCGTGGCCTCGTGACCGTCGAGAAGACCGGCCTCCGCAACAAGAAGCGCGCCCGAACACGCCGCCGCGATGGTGGCTCCGGCGGCATGGGCCGCGCGCAGCCAGGCGACCGCCTCCGGATAGCGGTCCGCCACGCCCGCCTCCGGCGCGACGAAGAGGTCGGAGATGCAGATGAGATCCGGCGTCGGACATTCGGCGAAGCCGAGGTCCGGCTGCAGGGCCACGCCGTTCGCCGCGCGGACGGGCGTCCGGTCGGCGCCGACCAGCACCGGGCGGATCAGCGGTTCGCCCGGCGTGCCGGTGGTGATGAACGGCCAGTCCCGGCCGACCGAGGCGAACACGTCGAACATGCCGTAGAGCGTCGAGGCGGTGCTGTCGGGCACCACCAGGAGCGCCGCGGTGAGAGGGCGTCTGTCCGTGGTCATTGGCGCATTCGTCCCGTTTGCGTCCTGAACGACTTTAGCCGATTTCCACCCGAGGACGTATGCCCGTCGCCTCACACGCACCAAACGCATGGAGGCACCCATGGATGCGCACGCGGACCCCTCTCTCGATCCGGCCGACTTCGACGAAGCCCGCCTCGCCGGGTTCGAAACCCGGCTGGTCGCCGCCCTCAACGAGGCCGCCATGCTGCTGATGGTCTCGGTCGGCCATCGCAGCGGACTGTTCGACGCGCTGGAGCGCGCCGGATCCACGACCATCGCCGGTCTCGCCGGCGCCGCCGGCTGCAGCGAGCGCTACGTGCGCGAGTGGCTGGGGGCGATGACGGCGGCCCGGATCGTCGCGCACGATCCGTCCGACGGGACCTACGCCCTTCCCGCCGAGCACGCCGCGCTGCTCACCCGCGACGGGATCGCCAACCTCGCCGGCATGGCCCAGTACATCCCGCTTCTGGGCGGCGTGGAGGACGACATCGTGCGCTGCTTCCGCGAGGGCGGCGGCGTGCCCTACGCCCGCTACACCCGCTTTCACGAGGTGATGGCCGAAGACAGCGGCCTGACCGTGCTGCCGGCCCTCGTCGACGCGATCCTGCCGCTCGTCCCGGGCCTGACCGAGCGGCTCGAGGCAGGGATCCGGGTGCTGGACGTCGGCTGCGGCCGCGGCCGGGCGCTGCACCTGCTGGCGCGGACGTTTCCGAACAGCCGCTTCACCGGGTTCGACCTGTCGGAGGAAGCGATCGGCTGGGCGCGGAGCCAGGCGGCGGCCGAAGGTCTGGAGAACATCGCGTTCGAGGTGCGCGACCTCTCCGACTTCGACGTCAGCGCGCCGCCCGCCTGCTTCGATCTCGTGACCAGCTTCGACGCCGTGCACGACCAGGCGAAGCCGCGGGCGCTGCTGGCCGGCATCCGCCGGACGCTCGCCGAGGACGGCGTCTATCTCGCCCAGGACGTGCAGGGAACCAGCCACCACCACGGCGACCGGGACCATCCGCTGGCGACGCTGCTCTACACCGTGTCCTGCATGCACTGCACCCCGGTCTCGCTGGCGCAGGGCGGCGAGGGACTGGGCGCAATGTGGGGACGCGAAGTCGCCGAGCGCTACTTCCGGGAGGCTGGGTTTGGCAGCGTCGAGGTCCACGAGCTGCCCCACGACGCGCAGAACTTCTACTACGTCTGCCGTCCCTGACGGACGGTCACGCCGGTCGGCCCAGGCGCCGGCCGGCCGGCCCCTTCCCGCCGCCTGGCGTATTCGGGGATCTGGAAGCGCCGCCGATAAGAGCCCGGCGACAGGCTGGTCACCCGCTTGAACAGGCGGCGGAAGAAGGCGGGGTCCTCGTAGCCCACCTGCCAGCTGATCGTCTCGATCGGTTCCGCGGTGCTCTCCAGACGCCGCTTGGCCTCCTCGACGCGCATCCGCTGGACATAGTCGATCGGCGACCGGCCCGTCGCCGCCGTGAAGCGCCGCTTGAAGGTGCGCTCGGCGAGCCCCGAGCGGCGGATCATCTCCTCAACCGGCGAGCCCACCGAGAAATGGTCCGCCAGCCACCTCTGGGCATCCGCGATCGTCGCGTCGCCGTGGTCGGACTGACCGTCGAACACGATGTAGGGCGATAGTCCGTCCCAGTGCCACTGGAGCGCGAAGAAGCGCGCGATCGCCTGGGCAACGTTGGCCCCGCCGTTCCGCGCCGCGAGATAGAGCACCATGTCGTGCCACGACATGGAGGCGCCGGAGGAAACGAGGTTCTCCGTCTCGCCGGACACGACGAGGGGGCGTTCCGGGAAGACCGGGATGCCGGGATAGGTCTGGCGGAAAACGCGCTCGAAGCCCCAGTGCACCGTGGCCTCGTGCGCGTCGAAGGCGCCGGTCTCGGCGAGCAGGAAAAGGCCCGAGCAGGCCGACGCCAGAACGGCTCCCTGCCTGTGCTGCTCGGACATCCAGTCGACCAGTTCGCCGTGGCGCCCCTTCTGCCAGACGCCATCGGTGAGCAGCAGCGACGGCGCGATCACGATGTCGGCGCGCCCGACGTCGCGGACGGACCGCTGCACCTCGATCGGCATGCCGCTCGCGAGCGGCAACTTTCCGGCCTCCGCGCCGACGATCTCGACGCGGAAGGGAGGCGCCATCGGAGGCAACTGGCCGGTTTCGACGAGGAACGGGATCGAGGACAGGACGTCGTGGATGCCGGCGAGCGTCGACATCATCGCATCGGGGAACGCGACGATGCTCACATGCAGTTGGCGACCATCATCCGGCATGGTCGTTGTCCCGACGCAGAGATGACTGGATGACGACCGTTCTTGCACCCGTTGTGCGAAGGGTCAACGCGCATTTTGGGTTGCATGACGCCGGCAGTCGTTCGCGCGGCGGGCGCGTTTCATCTGGCGACGTCGCGCTAGGCCGACCCTATCGCCCGGACCATCGCATCCACCGCTTCATCCGGCGCGAGCCCGCCTTCCCGCACCAGGCTGCGCCAGGTGTGAAAGCCGAGCGCCAGCCCCAACATCGCCTGCCCGGTATGATCGAGCTCCGCCCCGAGGACTTCGTGGAAGGCCATGAACAGCGGACCCATCCGCAGGGTCACAATCTCCCGTGTCAGCTCGTGAGACTCCGCGTCGCGGAGCACGCAGGCCGCCTGCCCCTCGTTGCGGCCGTACCAGGCGTAGATCGCACCGAGACCGGCTCGCAGGCGCTCGTCGCGATCAGGAACGGCCCGCCAGGGCTCCGGATCCGGCAGCGGGTCCTGCTCCAGGGCGGTGGCGGAGCAAGCGAGCAGCAAGGCCCGCTCGTCGGGAAAGTGGGCATAGAGCGTGTGGCGCTGAACGCCGGCGCGCTCCGCCACCATGGTCAGCGTCGTGAAGGCCGGACCGACGGTCGCGTGCAGCCCCATGGCGGCATCGACGATGCGCTGCCGCGTTTCCGCCTGCCGCTCGGCACGCTTTTTCAGCGTGTATGGGCGGGTCTTCGATTTCACTGCACTTGATCGTGCATCCATATTGACGTCGTGAGATATTTTCATTACACACCAATGTACGTTTAAATTTCCGATTGTCCAGCAAGGGCCGGCGGCGGGCTTCGGCCGGTGCCCTGTCGACTGTCGAACCGCTCTGGCCACCACCGAATGGCACAAATGACCCGTTCCTGACCTTGCACGCACTCGTTGTGAGGGCGCTCCGCACGCATGGTCGCGCTGCAGAAACGCCGGGGCGCCAATGGGCGGCTCCGGCCAGCCCAAGGAGAAACAGGATGAACGCGATCAATCACGACAGGCTCGCGGCGCTGACCACCCAGGCGATTTCCGACCTTTCGGCCGGATATGCCGGCGTCATGGTGTCCATCGGCAATCGGCTCGGCCTCTACAAGGCCATGGCCGGTGCCGGCCCCCTCACCGCGGCCGAGGTCGCCGGGCGCAGCGGCTGCACCGAGCGTTACGTGCGCGAATGGCTGAACGCCCAGGCGGCCGGCGGCTATGTCGCCTATCACCGCGCCAACGCCACCTACGAGCTGACGCCCGAGCAGGAGCAGGTCTTCGCCGACGACGGAAGCGCCGTGTTCGTGCCGCACGCCTGGGAGGTCGTCGCCTCGCTCTGGCAGGACGCTCCTCGCGCCGCCGAGGCGATCAGGACGGGCGACGGCATCGCCTGGGGCGATCACGACGAACGCCTGTACTGCGGCTGCGCCTCGTTTTTCCGCAACTCCTACAAGGCGAACCTGATCTCCGACTGGATCCCGTCGCTCGACGGCGTGGCGGAGCGGCTCGAGGCCGGAATCACCGTGATCGACGTCGGCTGCGGCCACGGACATTCGACCGTGCTGATGGCGAAGGCGTTTCCGAACTCGCGCTTCTTCGGCGTCGATGCCCATGCCGGATCGATCGCCGCGGCGCGAGCGCTCGCCGAAGAGGCCGGCCTCGGGGATCGCGTGCGCTTCGAGGTCGGCGACGCCCGCAGCTATCCGGATCGCGGCTACGACCTCGTCTGCTTCTTCGATTGCGTGCACGACATGGGGTTCCCGGTCGATGCCCTGGCTCACGCGGCCGAGACGCTCGCCCCTGACGGCACCGTCATGCTGATCGAGCCGTTCGCCGGAGATCGCGTCGAGGAGAATTTCAACCCGGTCGGGCGGCTCTACTACGCGGCCTCCACGACGCTCTGCTGCGCCCACGCGATCTCGGAGCGGGGCACGCATGTGCTCGGCGCCCAGGCCGGGGCCCGCGAGCTCGCCGCCGTCTGCGAACAGGCGGGACTGTCGAAGGTCCGCCGGACGTTCGCGACCCCGTTCAACATGGTGATCGAGGCCCGAAGATAGCGGCCCCGCGCCGCTGCCCCGAAAGTCCGCCCGAGCCGCGCGGCGCGGGCGGACCTCTAGAGGCACGCGGCACTTCATTCGATGGGAGACTGAAAATGACGCCTACTCAAGGCGATCGCACGGGACTGGTCTGGGACGAGCGCTTCGCGCGCTACGACCCGGCGCCGGCGTCGCCGAACGGCTGGAACGCCCCCTTTTCCTCCGCCGACGGGCTGGAGTCCAAGCGCCGCATCTGGAGCCTTCTCCAGGCCAGCGGGCTTGCCTCCGGCCTCGCGCCGATCGCCCCGAGACCGGCCGGCGAGCAGGAACTGTTGCGCGCCCATTCCAGCGCCTATCTCGACCGGCTTTCCGCGTTGGCGGCTGGCGGCGGCGGCGATGCCGGCGACAGCGCCCTGGTCTCGCGTTCGAGCCTGCCGGTCGCGCGGCTTGCGGCCGGCGGCTGCATCGAGGCCGCAGATCGGATCGTGCGGGGCGACGTGCGCAACGCCTACGCCCTCGTCCGCCCGCGCGGCCACCATGCCGAGCGGGAGCGTGGCCGCGGTTTCTGCGTGTTCGCGAACGCGGTGCTCGCCGCGCGGCACCTCCAGGCGGTTCACGGGATCGAGCGCATCGCGATCATCGACTGGGACGTCCACCACGGCAACGGAGCCCAGAAGGCCTTCTACGCGGAGCGGAACGTGCTGACCGTGTCGCTCCACCAGGAGGGCTACTATCCGGCCGACAGCGGCGGGGTCGACGAGCGCGGCGAAGGTGCGGGCCTCGGCTCCAACCTCAACCTTCCGCTGCCGCCTGGCTCCGGCCACGGCGCCTATCTCTCGGCGTTCGACGAGATCGTGCTGCCGGCGCTCGCGGCCTTTCGGCCGGAGTTCGTCATCGTCGCCTGCGGCTTCGATGCGGCGATCGGCGATCCGTTCGGCCGGATGCTCTGCACCAGCGAGACGTTCCGCCAGATGACGAAGGCGGTGCGGGACATCGCCGACGTCCATGCCGGAGGGCGGGTGCTGTTCTGCCAGGAAGGCGGATATTCGCCGAGCTACGCGGCCTATTGCGCGCTCGCCGTGATGGAGGAGCTGTCGGGCATCCGCACGGCCGTTCAGGACCCGCTTCTCGCCTGGTACGCCGACATCGGCGGACAAGACCTGCAGCTCCACCAGGCGGTTCGGATCGAGGCGCTGGGCCGCATTCTCGGCGTCTCGCCGGCTCTCGGCCGCGCGGAGAACTCTGCGCCGCAACGTGCAGCGAAGGGCATCGGCCGGCAGCGCGACGCGGCCTGAGGGACAAAGAAAGGGCCGGCCGCGGCGTGCGCGACCGGCCCCATTTCGACCGGGACTGGAATGGAGGAACGGTCCCGGCCGGGCGGACCTCGCGGAGGGGGAACGAGGCCCGTGTCTGGTCGGCCCAGGAGCCTTCTCCGACCAGGTGGAACCACCTGGTCAACAAGAAATGGCTCCGGCTTCAATCATTTGGACAATTCCGGTGCGTTCGGATCGCGTCGATCCGAACGGGACTTGCCCTAGGCGGCCTGGGTCTCGGCGAGGGCCGGATAGTCGGTGTAGCCCTTGCGGCCGCCGCCATAGAGGGTGTCGGGGTCGAGCGCGTTGAGCGGCGCGTCCTGCTCCAGCCGCTCCGCGAGGTCGGGGTTTGCGATGTAGGGCCGGCCGAAGGCGACCAGGTCGGCCTTGCCGCTTTCCACCGCGTCGATGGCCATCTGCCGGTCGTAGCCGTTGTTGGCCATGTAGACGCCGTCGAACCGCGCCCGTAGCGCCTCGATGGACAGGCCCTCGTCCAGCTCGCGCGACCCGCCGGTCTGGCCTTCCACCATGTGGAGATAGGCGAGCCCGAAGCCGTTGAGGATGTCGACGGCCCGCTCGAACAGCGGCATCGGATCGGAATCGGTCAGGTTGTTGGCGGCGGAGAACGGGCTCAGGCGGATCCCGACCCGGTCGGCGCCCCACACCTCGGTCACCGCCTCGACCACCTCGCGCATGAAGCGCGTGCGGTTCTCGATGGAACCGCCATAGGCGTCGGTGCGCCGGTTGGCGCCGTCGCGCAGGAACTGGTCGATCAGATAGCCGTTGGCGGCGTGGATCTCGACGCCATCGAAGCCGGCGTCCACGGCATTGCGCGCCGCCTTGCGGTAGTCCTCGATCACCCGCGGGATCTCCGACAGCTCCAGCGCACGCGGCTCGGAGGTTTCCACGAAGCCCTCGCCGTCGAAGGTCTTGGCCTTGGCACCGATCGCCGAGGGCGCCACCGGCGCCTGGCCGTCCGGCTGCAGCACCGTGTGGGAGATGCGGCCGACGTGCCACATCTGCAGGACGATGCGGCCGCCCCTGGCGTGGACCGCGTCGGTCACCGCCTTCCAGCCGGCCACCTGGGCGCGGCTGTAGATGCCGGGGGTCCAGGCGTAGCCCTTGCCCTCGGGGCTGATCTGGCTGGCTTCGGTCACGATCAGGCCGGCGCCGGCGCGCTGGGCATAGTACTCGACGTGAATGTCGTAGGGCGCGTCATCCTCTGCGCGGGCGCGGTTGCGCGTCAGCGGCGCCATCACGATGCGGTTCTTGAGGTCGATGGCGCCCGCCTTGAGCGGGGTGAAGAGCTTCGGGGTGGTCATGGGAGGCGGCTCCGGTTGGTCAGGTCTTGGGAGAACTCTGAATTCAGGACTGTTCAGTCCAAAAATAGGTACGAAAATGCCGGGCGGAAGGGGTCTCAGCCGGCGGGAGGCCCGAACAGCGACCGCGCCTCGTCCAGCGCCGCGGAAATCGCCTCCGGTGGCAGGCCCGACTTGCGCAGCGTCAGCGTTCCGATGGCGAGCGCTGAGAGCGCACGCGCGCGGCCCGCGGCGGCATCCGGATCCGACGGCGACAGCGCCTCGGCGAACAGCCGCTCGATGCGGTCGAGATGGCGGCGGCCGACCTCCTTCACCTCTTCGTTGTGCGGCGCGAGTTCGGCGATGCAGTTCACCAGCATGCAGCCGCGCGGCCCGCCCTTCGGATCGGCGAGCGCCGACAGCATGGCCGGAACGGCCTCGCCGCCGGGCTTGTGCGCCAGTTCGGCAAGGGCGGCGAGGGCCGCGTCCGAATAGGCGGTCAGCGCGGCCAGCAGCACCCGCTCCTTGGAGCCGAACCCGGCATAGAAGCTCGACCGGCTGAGGCCCATCGCGGCCGTCAGCTCGTCGAGGGTCGTCGCCTCGAACCCCTTGGTCCAGAAAACCTGCAACGCGGCATCGAGCGCCGCGCTCTCGTCGTAGGCGCGCGGGCGGCCGGGGCCGGTGCGGGGTCGGGTGCGGGTCGCTTCCATGACTTGACAATATGGACCGATCGGTCCGGAAATCAACGCCAAGTGCGTCACAGGGGGTCGCCGGAGGGCCGCCTCCACCCCAACTGTACGACCAAGACACCGCCCGAGCGCTCCGAGATGGCGCGGAGCAGATGACCAGACAGCCATTTCCGGGCCGCGAGACGCGATCTCCCGTCCCCGCCGATGTGCTGAGCGAACGCGTGAGGCTTCGATGATCCCCTATTCCCTGCTCGACCTGTCCCCGATTCCCGAAGGCGGAACCGCCGCCGATTCGCTGCGGAACACCATCGACCTCGCCCGCCACGCCGAACAGCTCGGCTACAACCGCTACTGGCTGGCCGAGCATCACAACATGGCCGGCATCGCCAGCGCCGCCACCGCGGTGCTGATCGGCCAGGTCGCGGCCGCGACCTCGACCATCCGCGTCGGCTCCGGCGGCGTGATGCTGCCGAACCACGCGCCGCTGATGGTGGCGGAGGCGTTCGGGACGCTGGCGACCCTGTTTCCCGACCGCATCGACCTCGGTCTTGGCCGGGCGCCGGGGACGGACATGGCGACCGCGCGGGCGCTGCGCCGCAATCTCGGCGGCGGCGACACCTTCCCCCAGGACGTCGTCGAACTGATGGACTATTTCGACGACGCCGATCCGGCGACCCGGGTGCGGGCGATCCCCGGCGTCGGCACCCACGTGCCGGTCTGGATCCTCGGCTCGAGCACCTTCGGGGCGCAGCTCGCCGCCCATCTCGGCCTGCCCTACGCGTTCGCCTCGCACTTCGCGCCGGCGGCCCTTTCCCACGCCATCGAGATCTACCGCACCACCTTCCGGCCGTCGAAACACCTGGCCCGGCCCTACTTCATGCTGGCGATCAACGTATTCGCCGGCGCCGACGACGCCGAGGGCCGCTACCTGATGTCGTCGATGCAGCAGGCCTTCGCCAACCTGCGCACCGGCAACCCTGGGCCGCTGCCCCGCCCGGTGGAGAACGTCGAGGAGAAGCTCGATCCCCGCATCATCCCGATGGTCTCGGAGGCGCTGGCCTGCAGCGCGTTCGGCGGCCCGGAGAGCGTGAAGACCCAGCTCAAGAAGCTGATCGGCCACTACGCGCCCGACGAGGTCATCCTCGCCGGCCAGATCCACGCCCACGACAAGCGGCTGCGATCGTTCGAGATCGCCGCCGAGGCGATGCGCGACCTCGATATGGCCTCCGCCGCCGAATAGCTGCCGGCCGGAGCCCCCGGTTCACCGGTCGCCGCGAGGTTCCGCGGCCCGGCGAACCGCTTTCCGCTCCGGCTTCCCCACACAGTCGACGCGCGCGCCCGGCCGACCGCGACACCGCGGCCGGGCAGCCGCCTCACCCTCAACCGATGAGTTCAGACATGCGATACAATCCGCTCGGACAGACCGGCCTCTTCGTCTCCGAACTGTGCCTCGGCACGATGACGTTCGGGGACGGCCAAGGGGCGTGGCGCGACATCGGCGCCGTCCAGCAGCCCGAGGCCGACGCCCTTCTGCGCACCGCGCTCGACGCCGGCATCAACTTCATCGACACGGCGAACGTCTATGCCAGGGGCCTGTCGGAGGAGATCACCGGCCAGGCGCTCAAGAACGTCGGCGTGCCCCGCGACGAGGTCGTGGTGGCCACCAAGGTTCTCGGTCCCATGGGCGACGGGCAGAACCAGCGCGGCGCGACGCGCTATCACATCATCGACCAGGCCAAGGCCAGCCTGAAACGACTGCAGTTCGACCACATCGACCTCTACCAGATCCATGGTTTCGACCCGCTCACCCCCATCGAGGAGACGCTGGAGGCGCTCGACATCCTCGTGCGCCACGGCCACGTCCGCTACGTCGGGGTGTCGAACTGGGCGGCGTGGCAGATCGCCAAGGCGCTCGGCATCTCCGAGCGCAAGAACCTGGCGCCGTTCCGATCCCTCCAGGCCTACTACACCGTCGCCGGCCGCGACCTGGAGCGCGAGATCGTGCCGATGCTGACGTCGGAGAAGCTGGGGCTGATGGTCTGGAGCCCGCTCGCCGGCGGGCTGCTGAGCGGCAAGTACGACCGCGACAACCAGACGGCCGGCGACGGACGCCGGGCGACCTTCGACTTCCCGCCGGTCGACCGGGACCGCGCCTTCGACGCCATCGACGCCATGCGCACCATCGCCGACGCCAAGGGCGTCAGCGTCGCGCAGATCGCGCTCGCCTGGCTGCTGCACCAGCCGGTGGTGACCAGCGTCATCGTCGGGGCCAAGCGGGTGGACCAGCTTGAGGACAATCTGGGGGCGGTGGATGTGGAGCTGTCGGCGGACGACCTTGCCGCCATCGATGCGGTCACCGCGCTGCCCGCCGAATACCCCGGCTGGATGCTGGAGCGGCAGTCCCGCTACCGGGCAGACCAGCTGGCGCAAAGCAAGCGCTGAGACGTCGGCGCGGCCGGGCCTTCTCCGCCGCGCCTACGCCAGAACGACCGCGCACTCGGCCGCCTCGAAGGCCGCCGCGAGGTCGGCGGCCGGGTGGGCGTCGGTGATCACGCCCCGGAGCTGGCGCGGCGTGCAGACCCGCCGGCCGGCGGCGCGCGCGAACTTGCTGGCGTCGGCGAGCGCCCACGCGTCGCGCGCCGCGGCGATGCCGGCGCGCTTCACCGCCACCTTCGCCGGGTCGAAATCCCAGGCGGAGCCGTCCGCGTCGAACGCGGAGACGCCGAGAAACGCGTGGTCGAGGCGCAGGTCCGCCAGCGCCGCAGTGGCGGCCGCGCCGGTGATCGCGCCGTCCGGCGTATTGACTTCGCCCGGCAGCACCTCGACCTTCACCCCCGGCGCGCCGGCCAGGATCATCGCCGCCTTCAGGCCGGCGCAGACCGCGCGGAGGTCGGACGGTCCCTTCTGGTCGAGGGTCTTCACCAGCGCTGTCGCCGCCGCCTCCACCGTCGTCCCCACGTCGAAGAACAGTGTGTCGCCGGAGCGCACCAGGGCGGCCGCCGCCCGCCCGATCAGCCCCTTGCCGGAGGTGTTGATGCCCTGCTTGGCGGTGTAGCTCGGCCGCGCGACGGCCTCGGTCAGCCCGGCGCCGCCATGGAAGCGCTTGAGCAGTCCGGCCTGGTCCATGGCGATGAGATCGCGCCGCACGGTCTGTGCCGAACAGCCGAAGCGCTGGGCGAGCCCGTCGATGGTGACGAAGCCCGCCTCGCGCAGCACGGAAAGAATCTGCTCACGCCGCTCGCCCATCGCGTCCGGATCATGTAAGATTTCGTTCATCGGCATTCTGAATTACCACACAAGAGATCGCGCATGCCACTTCTCAAGCGTAGCGGCGACGGCATTCTTTGGCGAGGAAACGAGCGCTTCGATCCCTGGGCGGCCGCCTGGGTGGCGGGTGACGCGCCGGCCGGGCTGACCACCATCGGCGCCCGCGAGGGGCTCCGCCTGGTCATGTCCGGCGCCCGCGTGCGCCGCATTCCCGTCGGCGTCATCGGCCCCCGCGAGCCCAACGGCCGCCAGAACGAGGTCGCCTACGAGGTCGGACACGCCCTCGGCACGCTCGGCGTCCAGATGGCGTGCGGCGGCAAGGGCGGCGTGATGGAAGCCGCCTGCCGGGGAAATCTCGAAGCCGGCGGACAGCCCATCGGCCTGCTTCCCGACGAGGAGTGGACCGGCGCCAACCCCTATGTCGCGATTCCCATCGCCACCGGCATCGGCGCCGCCCGCAACGCCATCCTGGCGCGCGCCTGCACCGCCCTCATCGCGGTTGGCGGCGGCTACGGCACGCTGTCGGAAATGGCCTACGGCCTGCAATGGGAGCGGCTGGTGCTGGCGCTGGAAGGCGCCCCGGACGTGCCCGGAGCCGTGACGTGCAGCGATGCCGATGCGGCCATCGACCGTCTGGTGCATCATCTTCTCTCCCTCGACGACGCCGACGTGCAGACCGACACCCAACAAGACGGACGCCTCTCGCTAACGTCATAAAACTTACAATCGCCCGCGATATGTAAGAACTCGACCACCAAGGGGGGAACGATGGCTCTCGTGACATGGGCCTATCTGGTCTATCTGGCCTTGCCGATCGCGCTGCTGGCGGTCGGCTCGTTCGGAGAGAGCTGGACGAACACGCTGCTGCCGACCGGCATGACCGGCGAGTGGTACCGGGCGGTGTTCGACGACCCGAGCTTCGCGCGCGCCTTCTGGACCAGCCTGCGGGTGACCGGGGCGACCTGCCTCGTCGCCGCCCTCCTCGGCCTGCCGCTAGCCTACGCGGCGGTGACGTCGGGCCGGAAATCGGCCTCACGGCTGGTGCGCCTCGTCATGCTGGTGCCGGTCGCCGCCCCCGAGATCACCCTCGGCTTCGGCTTCATCATCGCCTTCTCCACCGCGATGACGCCCTGGCTCGGCTCGTTCTTCCTGCTGGTGGCCGGCCACGTCCTGCTGACCCTTCCCTACCTCGTCGCCACGCTGATGAACGACATGGCGGCCCTGAAGCTCGGCGAGCTCGAGGCGGCGGCCGGCTCACTCGGCGCCGGCTTCTGGCGGCGGCTGATCGACATCGTCGTGCCGGTGTCGGCCACCAGCCTCCTCACCGGCCTCGTCACGGTGGCGGCGATCTCCATCGGCGAGTTCCAGCTGTCCAACCTGATCGCCGGCTTTCTCGACCGCACCTACCCGATCGTCCTCCTGCAGGCCTTCTACGGCGCGACGGGCTTCGCCTGCGCGGCGACGGTCATTCTCCTCGTGCTTTCGCTTCTCACCGGAACCGCCGCGGCGACGCTGTCCGCGGTCACCAACAGGGAGTCCCTCTCATGAAGATGTTCATCGCCACCGCCGCGGCGGCGGTCGCGCTCGCGACCTCCGCCCAGGCGTTTGACGGGCCGGAGCTCTATGACGGCGAGCAGACCCTCTACGACCAGGCCGCCGAAGAGGGCATGGTCGTCTCCTTCGACACCGGCCCGACCTGGGCCAACTGGGGCGCCCAGTTCAAGGCCTTCAAGGAGCGCTATCCGGAAGTCGAGATGGTCTACAACGACCTCGGCTCCGCCGCGACGGTCGTCGCCCTCGACAAGTCGCGCAACCGGCCCCAGGCCGACACCGCCTACTACTTCGCCGGCTCCGCCCTCGACGCGGTCGACAAGGACGTCGTGGCGCCGTTCCAGCCGGTCAACTTCGACAAGCTGCCGGATCCGTTCAAGGATCCGGAGGGCAAGTGGTTCACAATCCACACCCTCAACGTCGCCTTCCTGGTCAACACCAACCTGGTGAAGGACGTGCCGCAGAGCTGGGCCGACCTGCTCGACGAGAAGTACAAGGGCTCGATCGTCTATCTCGACCCCCGCTCCACGGGCCAGGGCCAGGTCGTCGTGTTCGGCGCGGCGCTCGGCAACGGCGGCTCCATGGACGACATCCAGCCGGGCATCGACTACCTCGCCAAGCTGCACAAGTCCGGCAACGTCCTGCGCACCGTCGGCACCACGCCTTACGCCCAGTTCCTCAAGGGTGAGATCCCGATCTACATCGGCTACGAGAACGACGGCCTGAAGGCCAAGTTCAAGGACGGCATGGGCGACGCGGTCGAGGTCGTGATGCCGGAGGAAGCCTCCGCCGCCGCCCCCTACGCCATCAGCATGGTCAAGGACGGCCCGAACCCGGCTGCCGCGAAGCTGTGGCTCAACTTCATCATGACCGACGAGGGTCAGGCCCGCTTCGCCGACGGCTACGTGCGTCCCTCGGTGCCGGGCGTGAAGCTGCCCGACAGCGTCGCCGACGCCATGCCCGCCGCCCCGCAGCTCCAGCCGCTGGACGTCGCCAAGGCGAAGGCCATGAAGTCGGAGATTGACGCGGCGTGGGCAAAGGCCGTGCTCGGCCAATGATCCACGCGGATACGGACGGCGCGCCGGAGGCATCATGCGCGCGTCGGTCCTGAAATGGGCGCTGGCGGTTCCCGCCGGCGCCTTTCTCGTCCTTTTCCTCGTGTGGCCGCTCGCCGGCATCGTGACGGAGGCCTTCTCCGACGGTGGCGGCGCGTTCGCGACCGTCTTCGATGATCCGGTGTTCTGGCGCGGTCTCGTCGGCAGCGCCGTGCTGGGCACGCTGGCGCCGTTCGTCTCCACCGCGGTCGGGCTCGGCGTGTCGCTGCACCTGGCACGGCTGTCGCCGGCGCGGCGGACGATGCTGCTCACCGTGATCGCGGTGCCGCTGTCGTTCTCGGGGCTGGTGGTGGCCTACGGCTTCATCCTGGTGTTCGGCCGCTCCGGCTTCGTGACGATGCTGCTCGCCGATCTCGGAGCCGATCCGGCCGTCGTCGGCGGGCTGATCTACACCCCGGCCGGGCTCGCCATCGCCTACTGCTACTACCTCATCCCGCGCGCCGTGCTGGTCATCTTCCCGGTCGTCGCCAACTTCGAGACCGAGCAGCTTCACGCCGCGCGCGCCCTCGGCGCCTCGCCGCTGCGCGCCTTCCGCGACATCCTGCTGCCCCAGGTGGCGCCCGCCTGCCTCGTCGCCTTCGCGCTCTGCGCGGCGGTAGCGCTCGGCGCCTACGGCACCGCGCTCGCCCTTTCCGGAACCCAGATCGCAATCCTCCCGATGGTCCTCTACTCCAAGATCTCCGACTCCGGCGCCGACCTGCCCGCCGCCGCCGCCATGTCCCTTGTCCTGATCGCGCTCGCCTGCACGGTCATGGGCGTCGCCGAGCTGGTGCGGCCGCGCGTGCGGAGGACGGCATGAACGGCAAGGAGCTGCGGCTGGAAGGCTGCGCCAAGACCTACGCCGACGGCACCCGCGCGCTCGCCCCGGTCGACCTGTCGATCGCCGCCGGCGAGATCGTCGTGCTGCTCGGCCCCTCGGGCTGCGGCAAGACCACGCTGCTGCGCCTCGTCGCCGGCCTCGACACCCCCGATCCAGGCGGCAAGGTGCTGCTCGACGGTGTCGACGTGACGGCGCTCCCGATCGAGAAGCGCGGCGTCGGCATGGTGTTCCAGTCCTACGCGCTGTTCCCGCACATGTCGGTCGCCGGCAACATCGGCTACGGGCTGCGCGTCCAGGGCTGGTCGCGCACCGAGCGCGCCGAGCGCGTGAAGGAGCTGCTCGCCACCGCCCGGCTGGAGGAGTTCGCCGGCCGGCGCGTCGACCAGCTCTCCGGCGGCCAGCGCCAGCGGGTGGCGCTGGCCCGGGCGCTCGCGCCGCGCTCCGGCATCATCCTGCTCGACGAGCCGCTGACCGCCCTCGACGCCGGCCTGCGCGAGGGCCTGCGCGCCGAGATCGCCGCGATGATCCGCGCCCAGGGCGCCACCGCCCTCTACGTCACCCACGACCAGGCCGAAGCGCTGACGCTGGGCGACCGGCTGGTGGTGATGGACCGCGGCCGCATCGCGCAGGTCGGTTCCCCGCGCGACGTCTACTATTCCCCCCAGAGCGACTATGTGGCCGGCTTCTTCGGTCCGGTGAACCGGCTCGACGGCACCGTCGAGCATGGCGTCTTCACCACGGCCGCCGGGACCGTGCCGGTGCCGGGCCGACCAAACGGTCCGACGACGCTCGCCTTCCGGCCGGAGGCGGCCGTCGTCGGCCACGGCGGTGGCCTGACGTTTCGGGTCACCGCGGCGCTGTTCGAGGGCGCCCGCCAGCGGCTCGACCTGGAAGGCCCGCGCGGCGAGGCGCTCGTCGCCTACGCGCCCGGCGCCCGCCCCTACGTTCCTGGCGAGGACATCGCAGTCGGCGTGGACAACGACGGGCTGCTTGCGCCGGCGGCCTCGATCGCCGATCCTGAGCACGTCGAAAAGGACCAGGGGCGGCATCGGTAAGCCCGCCCCCGCCGGCTGCCGCGCCCGTCGCGGAACCCGGCGCTCCGCCTCGCCCGCTTCGGGCGAGCCCGCGGCAAGCAACCGGCGCGCTCCGCGCCGAGGGCTTGGCGCGTGTCCGCGGTTATCTCGTCGACCTCCCGCCTGCCCTCGGCGTCTCGCGCCTCGACAGACCGAGGAGAGACATCCATGCCGATCATCCGCAGCGACACCGACATCGTCACCCAGATCAACGTCTTCACCGTGCCCGAAGGCGGCCAGGACAGGCTGATCGCCTACCTCTCAGAGGCGGCACGCGAAGCAAGCCGCGTCCCGGGCTGGCTGTCGGCCAGCCTCCACAGGAGCCGCGACGGAACGCGGGTGGTGAACTACGCCCAGAGCGCCGACCTCGATGCCGCCCGCCGCGTGATCGAGCACCTGAAGGAGCGCGGCTACCTCGACGGCAACAAGGCGTTCGCCACGGCGTCGCCCGGCCTTTACGACGTGGTCTTCACCCTCGAGGCGCCGCAAGCCCGCGTCGGCAAGGGATAGCCCCGGCGCCGGACGGCCGGGTCATGCCCGGCCGTTCAGCACCGCGAACCGCCAGCTCTTGAAGCTGCAGTCCACGTCGCGGAAGCCCGCCTCACGCATCCAGGCGAGCTGGTCCTCGACGCTGGCGCACCGGTCGAACCGCATGCGCTCGCGGGCCTTGGCGATCTCGTCCTCGGGCACGCCGGCCGCCCGAATGTCGGCGAGCCATTTGAGGCCATAGCGCTCCTCCAGCGCCGGAGTGGGGCCCAACACCTGCTCGGCGTTGACGAACAGCCCACCGGGCACCAGCGCGTTGCGCACCCGGGCGAACAGCGCCTTCTTCGCCTCGTGCTCCAGGTGATGGATCGCCAGCGCCGACATCACCACGTCCCACGGACCGCCCAGGTCGGCGGTCGCCATGTCGGCGAGGGCAAAGTCCACGCGATCGTCGCCGGAGAACCGGGCACGTGCCTCGTCCAGCATCCCCTCGGATGCGTCGAGGCAGGTGACCCGGACATCCGGCATCCGCTCCAGCAGCAGTGCGGCGAACAGCCCTGTGCCGGCGCCGAGATCCAGCACGCGGAGCGGTTGCTCCCGGCGGAGATTGCCGATGAGATCCAGCGCCGTTCCGTAGAAGCGGTCGAAGCACGGGATGAACCCGCGCCGCATGGCATCATATGCGCGGGCGTGGCGGGTGAAGATCGGGGCGGAAGGCGATGGCGACGCCGTCATGGCGCGGTTCTCCGGCTCTGCGGTGATTGGTGCCGTTTGTGGCATGTCCGTCATTGGCCGGCCACCGCCGGATTGAGGCTGTAGGTGGCCGTCGCCGAACCGCGGGCGAGCACATGGCCTTTCATGGCGGCTTCGGCATCGGCGCCGGTGAAGGCGCCGCTCAGCCCGAGCGTCGGCACGTCGAGCGCGAAGACCTCGATCCGGTAGCGGTGGGCGCGCAGATCGTTGGTCGGCGGGCACGGGCCGTCGTAGCCGCCGTAGGTCCCGGCCATGTCGGCGTTGCCAGCGAGGAAGGCGGTGAAGACGTTGGCGCCGCGCAGGCCGTGGTCGGTCCGGCCGATCGGCTTGCCGCCGGCGACGAGGCGCTCGCTCTCCACGCCGCGCGCCAGCCCGCTCTGCCAGGCCGGGATGTCGACCAGCACCCAGTGGTGGATCGTGACCCGGGGCGCGTCGGTCGCGATGGTCACGCCGGGCTTGTTGATGAGCGACAGGTCTGCCGGGACGTCCGCGTCGGTCATCAGCAGGGCGTAGGACTTCGTGCCGTCAGGCCCCGCGCCCCAGCGGACCTCGGGACTGACGTTGGTCTCGGCCGCGCCCTCCGGCGGGCAGAAGGCGGCGCTGTCGGCGAACCGGCCCGCGGCATCGACATCCCCGATGGTCACGTCCAGTGCCTCTCCGGCCGCCGCCGACGCGGCCACCAGCGCGAATGCCGCCGCCGCAATGCCCATCCTCGCCATCCGATATCCAGCCATGCTCCGTCTCCATCTCGTCGGGATCTTGCGGACGGGACGATAGGCGGGAGCGGGGCGGCGGGCGGACCCGGTCCGGTCAGGAATGCGCCGGAACCGATCAGGCGTCGGGGCGGACGCGGCGGCTGCCGCGCACGGCGGAGGGCAGGACGCCGAAGGCCTCCTGGAAATGGCGCGCGAAGTGCGAGCGCGACGTGTAGCCCGTCGCGGCGATCGCATCGGCGACGTCGGCGTCCCGCTCGGCGAGAATCACCCGCGCCGCGCGCATGCGCTCCGACAGCAGGAGGCCGCGCAGCGTCTCGCCCTCCCCCTTCAGCCGCCGGCGCAGCGTCGCTTCCGACATCGACAGCCGCCCGGCGACGAGCGCCGGCGTCCACGCGAAGTCGAGCTTGTGCCGGATCATCAGCCGCACCGCCTCGACGACCGAACGCTCCACGTACTTCGGCGCGATCGGCAGCACGCCCCGCTCGGCAAGCACCAGCAGGATCTCCATGATGCGGTGTTCCACGACCCGCCGCGACGTGCCCGCCTGTCCGGCCAGCGCCTCGCCCGCATGGACGATCGCCGAGCCGAGGGCATCGTCGAGGGCGACGGCGGTACCCGGCTCCGCCCGCGCGTCCGCCAGGCTCGGCCACAGCCGGGCCGCCTCGATCACCAGGTCGCGCGGAAAAGTCACGCACAGCGCCCGGTAGACGCCGGTGCCCTCATCCGGCACGTTCACCACGTCCACGTGCGTGCCCGCCGCGAGCGCGATGGCATCTCCCGGGCGGTAGGTCCGGCGCTCGGCGCCCCACAGCACCTCCTTGGTCCCCTCGATCACCACAACCAGCGCCGCCGCCGGCATGACGAGTTCGCCCACCGCCTCGCGGGTGCGGGTGACGAAGGCGGTCATCGGCGTATGCTGGTCCGCCTCCAGGAGATGGCGCGTGTCGATCTCCGCGAAGGGACGGAGGGCGGTGAGCAGCGCACGGCGCGGATCGCCGGATCGGTTCTGGGTCATGGCTCGGTCCGTTGGTCGCACTGGCGGCTCATGCTGGCGCCCGGTTTTCACCGGCCGATTTGACTTGGGCGCCGCTATCGCCTATCTCACGGCCCTTCGCTGGCGGCAACGCTGGCGGATTTCACGCACCCGTGGGATGTGGCGTAGCTTCGCACCGTCCCTGTCAGCCCTGACCATCTGGGCAGAGGAGGGGGCGTGTCCATCGTTCCCAAAGAACATCCGTTCTCAAGAACATCGCAACACGAAGGACACGGTTTTTATGTCGAAGCGCCATTCGCAGAAGCACAAACTCGACCGCCGCATGGGCGAAAACATCTGGGGTCGCCCGAAGAGCCCGGTCAACAAGCGCGAGTACGGCCCCGGCCAGCACGGCCAGCGCCGCCGCAGCAAGCTTTCCGACTACGGCATTCAGCTTCGCGCCAAGCAGAAGCTGAAGGGCTACTACGGCAACATTTCCGAGAAGCAGTTCCGGAAGATCTACGACGAAGCCGTCCGGCTGAAGGGCGACACCTCCGAGCGGCTGATCGGCCTGCTGGAGAGCCGCCTCGACACCATCGTCTACCGCGCCAAGTTCGTGCCGACCGTGTTCGCCGCGCGTCAGTTCGTGAACCACGGCCACGTGATGGTGAACGGCCGTAAGGTCAACATCCCGAGCTATCGCTGCAAGGTCGGCGACGTCATCGAGGTGCGCCAGCGCTCCAAGGACATGATCCTGGTGCTCGAGTCCGTCAGCCTCGCCGAGCGCGACGTGCCGGACTACATCGACACCGACCACTCCAAGATGACCGCGGTCTACAACCGCGCTCCGGGCTTCGGCGACGTGCCGTACCCGGTGAAGATGGAACCGAACCTGGTCATCGAGTTCTACTCGCGCTGATCCGCCTTTCCGGTCATCGCGACACCGTTCAGGCCGCCCTTCGGGGCGGCCTTTTCGTTTGACCCGCACGGTCTGAAGCCGCACCCCTTGCGCAACGGGACGGTGCTGGCTACATCTTGCGAACTGTCTCAAA
This sequence comes from Amorphus suaedae, assembly GCF_053629675.1. Classification (NCBI taxonomy): domain Bacteria; kingdom Pseudomonadati; phylum Pseudomonadota; class Alphaproteobacteria; order Hyphomicrobiales; family Amorphaceae; genus Amorphus; species Amorphus suaedae. The sequence goes on from NZ_JBRJIT010000001.1 coordinate 1,986,749, forward strand.
GGGGTGCCCGGACGGGCTGAGAGGCGATCCTGCCAACCCTGCGAACCTGATCCGGGTCATGCCGGCGGAGGGATTGAGATGACGGCCTTCAAAGCCGCCTTGGGCGGCCCCCTTTTCCACCAGATCAGCCTGCCGGGCCAACGGACCCGTCGATCGCGCGTCGACGGTCGGGACGCGCGCGCGTCATGACGGGCGCCTCCGGCAGGATCGATGCCGCCGCCGTCGGCGCGGTGATCGCCCGCGTCCGCGACTGGGCGCCGCTGGTCCACTGCATCACCAACACCGTTGCCCAGAACTTCACCGCCAACGTGCTCACCGCGCTCGGCGCCGTGCCGTCGATGACCATCCACGCCGACGAGGTGGCGGCGCTGGTGGAAAGCGCCGACGCGCTGCTGGTCAACCTCGGCACGCTCGATCCCGAACGCCGCGCCGGCATCGAGGTGGCGGTCGCCGCCGCCCGCGAACACGGCAAGGCCTGGGTGCTCGATCCGGTCAAGGTGAACCGGGTGGCCACACGCCGCGCCTTCGCGCTCGGCCTCATCGAGGCCCGGCCCGCCATCGTGCGCGGCAACACCGCCGAGATGGCCGCCCTCTTCCCGCACCTCGGCAGCGACGGCATGGTCGTCGCCGTCACCGGCGCCCGCGACAGCCTGTCCGACGGCGACCGCACCATCCTGGTCGACAACGGCCATCCGCTGCTGGCGCGGATGATCGCCACCGGCTGCGCGCTGTCCGCCCTGATCGCCACCTGCCGGGCGGTGGAAACGGATTCGCTGCTGGCAGCCACCGCCGCCACCGTCGCGTGGAGTGTGGCCGCCGAGCGCGCCGCGGAAGGCAATCCCGGTCCCGGCACCTTCGCCGTCCGCCTGATCGACGAGATTGGCGAGATCGACCCCGACATCATCGAACGATACGCAAGGATCAGCCGTGGTTGACGTCCGCGTCTACGTGATTCTCGACCCCGAACACGCCGAAGGCCGGCCGCTCGCCGAGCTTGCGCGCCTGGCCGTCGACGGCGGGGCGACGCTGCTCCAGTACCGCGACAAGACCGCCGAGACCGGCGAACTCGTCGCCACAGCCCGCGCCATCCTGTCGGCGATCGAAGGCAGCGGCGTGCCGCTCCTCATCAACGACCGCATCGACGTGGCGCTCGCCGCCGGCGCCGACGGCGTCCACATCGGCCAGACCGACATGGCCCCCGACGACGCCCGCCGCCTCCTCGGCCCGGATCCGGTCGTCGGCCTCACCGTGCGGTCCATGGCGGAGGCCGAGGCCGTTCCCGTCAAGCTCGTCGACTACGTCGGCATCGGCGGCGTGTTCGCCACCTCCAGCAAGCAGAACCGTAACGCCCCCATCGGCCTCGACGGCCTGGCGGAGATCTGCGCCTTCCTCGACGCCCGCGCGCCCGACCTCGGCCGCGTCGCCATCGCCGGCATCACCGCCGACACGGCGGCCTCGGTGATCGCCGCCGGCGCCGAGGGCGTCGCCGTGATCTCCGCCGTCTCGAAGGCCGCGGATCCGGCCGCCGCCGCCGGGGACCTCCGCCATATCGTCGACACCGCCCTCACCTCAGGGAAGACCGCCACTTCATGAGCACTCCGATTGCGCTGACCATCGCCGGCACCGATCCCACAGGCGGCGCCGGCATCCAGGCCGACCTCAAGACCTTTGCCGCCCTCGGCGTGTTCGGCGCCTCGGCGATGACCGCGCTCGTCGCCCAGAACACCCAGGGCGTGCGCGCCATCCACGACGTGCCGCCCGCCTTCATCCGCCAGCAGATCGATGCCGTGTTCGACGATCTCACCGTCCACGCCACCAAGATCGGCATGCTGTCGAAGCCGGTGGTGATCCGCACCGTGGCCGATGCCCTCGATGCCCATGGCGCCCGCAACGTCGTGCTCGACCCGGTGATGATCGCCGCCTCCGGCGACCCGCTCCTGGACGATGCCGCGGTGGCGGAGGTGCGCGACGTGCTGCTGCCGCGCGCCCTGGTCATCACCCCGAACCTCCCCGAGGCGGCGCGGCTGCTGGAGGGCGAAGCCGCCACCACCCGCGACGAGATGGCCGCCCAGGCCCAGCGCCTGCTGGCGTTCGGGCCCGAGGCCGTGCTGCTGAAGGGCGGCCACGGGACGGGCAAGGAGTCGGCCGACATCCTGGTCACCCGCGATGCCGCGCCGCGGTGGTTCGTCGCCCCGCGCATCGACACCAGGAACACCCACGGCACCGGCTGCACGCTGTCGTCGGCCATCGCCGCGGGTCTCGCGAAGGGGATGCCGCTTGCCGACGCCGTCGAGGCCGCCAAGGTCTACCTCACGGCGGCGCTGGCTGCGGCCGACACGCTGACGATCGGCAAGGGGCACGGCCCCGTGCACCATTTCCACGCATTCTGGCAGGGAGGATCGACATGACGGATCCGACACCAAAGCTCAGCCGCCGCGCCTTGATCAGGGGCGCCGTCGCCGCCGGCGGCACCGCGGCACTCGCCCGGCCGGCCATCGCCGGCGACACGCAGCGCCTGCGCATGGTCACCTCGTGGCCGAAGAACCTGCCAGGGCCGGGCGTGTCCGCCGAGCGGGTCGCCGAAGCCATCGGCCGGCTCTCGGGCGGGCGTCTGACGGTGGAGATCTTCGCCGCGGGCGAGCTCGTGCCGGCGCTGGAGACCTTCGACGCCGTCCAGAACGGCACCGCCGACATGGCCCACACGGCCGCGATCTACTGGTCCGGCAAGATGCCGTCGGCGCCGCTGTTCACCACCGCACCGTTCGGGCTGACGCCGCGCGAGCACATGACCTGGATCGACGCCGCTGGCGGCCAGGCGCTGTGGGACGAACTCTATGCCGACTTCGGCGTCAAGCCGTTCATGGCCGGCAACACCGAGTTCAACATGGCCGGCTGGTTCAACCGGCCGATGGAGTCCAAAGAGGATCTGGTGGGGCTGAAGGTCCGCATTGTCGGCCTCGGCGCGGAAATCCTGCGCCAGCTCGGCGCAACGCCGGTGTCGATGCCCACGTCGGAGGTGTTCGGAGCGCTGCAGTCCGGGCTCGTCGACGGCGCCGAGCTGCTCGGCCCCTACAGCGACAGTTCGCTGGGGATGCAGAAGGTCGCGAAGTACTACTACGGCCCGGGCTTCAACAAGCCGAACGGCACCGGGGAAGTGATCGTCCGCAAGGCGGTATACGACGCGCTGCCGACCGACCTCCAGGCCGTCGTGGCGGCCGCCTGCGCCGAGGAGCACGCCCGCGCGCTGTCCGAGGCCGGCTGGCGCAACGCGGAGAGCCTGAAGGCCCTCAGGGCCGGCGGCACCGACGTCCGCCTCGTGCCGGCGGATATCCTGGCGGCGGCCGAGCCGATCGCCGCGGCGATCTACGATTCCATCGCGGCCAAGGATCCCATGTCGGAACGGATCGTGCAGTCCTATCGCGACACCCGCGCGACCATGGGCGGCTGGGGCACCTACTCGATCGAATCTTACCTGCGCGCCCGCATGGGCTGACCTCCAGGCGGCATCCCGACCGGTCAGCGGTTGTTCAGGTCCCGCTGGTAGGTCGGCTGCATCTGGTTCTGCTGCATGTTCTGGATCGTCTGGCGCTGCTCCAGGCCCTGGATGTTGGCCCGGTTGTTGATCTGGTTCTGGGTGTTGCGCAGGCTCTGGTTCAGCTGGTTGGTCGATCCCTGCAGGTTCTGCCGGGAGTTTTCCTGCTGGTTCTGCAGCCGCTGCTGGGTGCTCTGCGCCTCGGCCGGCGCGCTCACGCCGGTCATCGTGGCCGCCAGCAGCGCGGCGGCGGCCATGCCAGCGACCAGGCGCCTGCGTCTCGTGTTGCCCGTCATCGCGCGGTCCCTCGTCTCTTCTTGAGAGCATGTCTCTTCTTGGGAGAATGTCTCATCCCCGGGAGAGGGACGGCTCAGCCGCGCCACCGGCCAGACTCCCACAGCTCCCGCAACCCTTCCTGATAGGTAGGGTATTGGAGCTGGACGCCAAGCTCGTCATGAAGCCGCAGGTTCGAGACGGTCTTCACGTCTCCGTAGAAGGTGCGCGCCATCGGCGACAGGTTCGCTTCCTCGAAGGGGACTTCCGGAGGCGGCTCGACGCCCATCAGCCGGGCGGCGAACTCCACCACCTCCTGCGGCGGGCACGGCTTGTCGTCGACGACGTTGTAGATGCGCGACGCCGGCCGCTCCATCACCCGCTCGATGGTCAGCGCGATGTCGTCGACGTGGATGCGGTTGAAGATCTGGCCCGGCTTGATGATGCGCTTGGCCGTGCCTTCGGCGAGCTGCTTCAGCTGGTTGCGGCGGGGGCCGTAGATGCCGGCGAGCCGCAGCAGCGACACCGGCACGTGGGTGCGGTTGCCGAACGCCGACCAGGCGGTCTCGGCGGCCAGCCGCCACACCGCACGGTCGGTGGTCGGCAGGCAGGCGGTGCGCTCGTCTACCTTGCCGCCCTCATGGTTGCCGTAGACGCCGATGGTCGACAGGTAGCCCACCCACTTGAGGTTTTCGGCCTTCTCCAGGTCGCGTTCGTGGTGCCAGAGGAAGGCGTCGCCCTGCTCGTTCGGCGCGGCCGACACGACCACGTGCGTGGCATGGCGGATCGCGTCGGCGAGCGCCGGCGATGCCTTCGTGCCGTCGAACAGGATCGTGCGGATGCCGCGCCGGTGCAGCGAGTCTGCCTTTTCCGGGTCGCGCGTCGTGCCGGTGACGTCGATCCGTCGCGTGTCTAGGCGCTCGACAAGGGCGCTGGCGCTGTAGCCGAACCCCAGACAGACCAGTCGGATCGTGGACCCCTCGCCGGTGGCGTGGGGATCGGAGCTGGGCTCGTTGGTGGTGGTCAGCACGCACGGCCTCCCATTGTGTTCAGTGGATCGGACTGGTGGCCCAGGGAGGCGCGGCGAAAGCGGAACCCCGCTCACCACCCCTGTGATGCCCCTGGGGTCTGGTATCGATGGTCACCGGTCCGGATCGCTCCGGACCGGGGTCATGGCGATCGGGGCGCATGCGTTGCGCCGATCCCGGTCGCCGTATCGTATGGCAGAAGTTCGCCGAGCGCCCAACCCGCCGCCTCCCGGACCACGGGATCGGGGTCGGAGATCAGCGGCTCGACCGCGTCCGCAAGCTCCGGCCGGCCCGAATTGCCGATCGCTACCAGCACGTTGCGCACGAACCGGTTGCGGCCGATGCGCTTGATGGGCGATCCGGAGAACCGCGCGCGAAACGCCGCATCGTCGAGGCCCGCGAGCTCGCGCAGCGGCGGATCGACCAGATCGTCGCGCGCCGCGAGCTTGGCTTCCTGCGTCGCAGTCGCGAACTTGTTCCACGGGCAGACGGCGAGGCAGTCGTCGCAGCCGTAGATCCGGTTGCCCATCGCCTTGCGGAACTCATGCGGGATCGGGCCGTGGTGCTCGATGGTGAGATAGGAGATGCAGCGCCCGGCATCGAGCTGGTAGGGCGCGGGAAAGGCGTCCGTCGGGCACACGTCGAGGCAACGCCGGCACGACCCGCAGTGGTCCGTCTCGGCGGCGTCCGGAGCGAGATCGAGGGTGGTGAAGAGCGCCCCCAGGAACAGCCAGGAGCCGTGCTCACGCGACACCAGATTGGTGTGCTTGCCCTGCCAGCCGAGCCCGGCCAGCGCCGCCAGCGGCTTCTCCATCACCGGCGCGGTGTCGACGAACACCTTCACGTCGCCGCCCGCCCGCGCCACCAGCTGGCTGGCCAGCGTCTTCAGCCGGCCCTTGATCAGGTCGTGATAGTCCCGGTGGCGCGCATAGACCGAAATCGCCGCGCGGTCGCGGCAGGCGAGCACCTCAAGGGGATCGAGGTCCGGCCCGTAGTTCAGCGCCACCATCACGATCGACCGGGCATCGGGCCACAGCGCGTTGGGGTGGCGGCGCCACTCCGCCTTGTCGGCGAGCCAGTCCATGCCGGCATGGCGCCCGCTGGCGAGAAAGGTCGACAGCCGTTCGCCGAGTTCGCCGGGCACCGCATCCGACCTCAGGACGCCGGCCGCGTCGAACCCGAGGTCAGCGGCCCGCGCCTTGACGAACGCCGACAGCCGCGCCTGCGGCGCGGGCCGTTCGTCCGTCTGAAGGTCCTGGGCCATGTCCCTCCGAACCGTCGCGGTCGCAGGTGTCGTGTGTCCGCTCACCTTCGTCCGGGTCTGGGCGACGCGCAACGGCGCGGCGTCAGAAGTCGAGGTCCGCGTAGTGCAGCGACGGCCGCACGCCCCGCGCACTTTCCGAGAGGATCGGCCGGAACGACGGGCGCGACTTCATGCGCGCGTACCAGGCCCGCGCCGCGGCGTCTTCCTGCCAGGGCACCTCGCCCAGATAGTCGATCGCTGACAGCGCCGCCGCCGCCGCGAGGTCGGCGAAGGTGATGGTGTCGCCGGCCAGCCAGTCGCGCGTTGACACCAGATAGCCGAGATAGCGCAGATGGTTTTTCATGTTCGCCCGCGCCGCGCGCAGTGACGCGGAGTCCGGCGCGCCGCCGCCCGCCGCCGGCGGCATCTCCATCTTGTAGATGCGCTCGCCGACGAACGGCCCCGACACCTCGTCGTGGAACTTCGACAGGAACCACTCCGTCAGCCGCCGCACCTCGGCGCGCGCATCGGGATTGTCGGGCATCAGGCGGCGCTTGCCGGCGGCATAGCCGCGGGTGTCCTCCAGATACTCCATGACGACGCTCGCCCCGCACAGCGGCGGCCCGTCGTTCTCGATGACGACCGGCACCTCGCCCGACGGATTGAGCCGCAGAAACGCCTCGCGCGGCTGCCAGATCTGCTCCGCCACGAGATCGAATCGCGTCTCGTACTCGCTGAGCGCGAGGCGAACGAAACGGCAGGACGGGGAAAAGGGATGATGATAGACCGTGAACATCTCGCGCGTCGCGCCTGGGAAGGGGAACTTGGATTTACCGGCAGTCCCAAGTGCGGAAAAGCGGTGGAGGAAAACCGTTCGAATCTAATAGGTTAACAGTCAGTTTAAACGACCGGGCGGGTCACTCGCCGCCGCCGCGCACGCGGACCCAACACCTCAGTCATGGCGAGGATTGGGCATGCGGGCCGGAAGGCGTGCATGGTGTGATCTTTAGCCCGGTTTTTTCGCTTTTGACCATGATCAGACAGACTAGGCAGCGGAGCTCCCATGGAGGCAGATACCATCGTCAGCGCCGTGATCCTCGGATTCGTCGAGGGGCTCACGGAGTTCATACCTGTCTCCTCGACCGGCCACATCCTGCTCCTCGGCCACTTCCTCGGCTTCCAGAGCACCGGCAAGACCTTCGAAGTGCTGATCCAGCTGGGCGCGATCCTGGCAATCCTCTGGGTCTACTTCAGCCGGTTGTGGCACATGGTGGTGGCGTTTCCAACGGATCCGAAGGCCCGAAGGTTCCTCATCGGCATCGTCGTCGCCTTTCTTCCCGCGGCGGTCGCCGGCGTGCTGCTGCACGGCTTCATCAAGGCGGTGCTGTTCGAATCGCCGGCCCTCATCTGCACCATGCTGATCGTCGGCGGCGTCCTGCTCTTGCTTCTGGACCGGATGCCGCTCAGGCCGCGCTACACCGACGCCTATTCCTACCCGCTCTGGCTGGCCCTCACCATCGGCTGCTTCCAGACGCTCGCCCTGGTGCCGGGCGTCTCGCGCTCCGGCGCCACCATCGGCGGCGCGCTGCTGTTCGGAACCGACAAGCGCTCGGCGGCGGAGTTCTCCTTCTTCCTGGCGCTGCCGACCATGGCCGGCGCCTTCGCCTACGACCTCTACAAGAACCGCGACGCCCTCTCGATGGACGACGCGCTGGTGATCGCCATCGGCTTCGTCGCCGCCTTCATTGCCGCGGTGATCGTCGTGCGCTCGCTGCTGAACTTCGTCTCGCGCCACGGCTTCGCGCCGTTCGCCTACTGGCGGATCGCGGTGGGCATCGTCGGGCTGATCGCCCTGTTCCTCACCTCGCCGGCGACCGCCACCCGTCCGGCGCTGCCGCCGCGTGACGCCGGCCCGCTGCCGGAATCCACCTCGCTGGCCGCCCCGCCGAGCGCCGGGCCGATCATCGTGCCGGCGCCGCAGAACGCCAGCGAGGGCGCCATGCGCGCCATCGTGCCCACCCCCACCGAGGCCGGCAACGGCAACAGCAGCGAAACCGGCGAGACCGACAACAGCGCAGGCAGCGTCGCCGAGGACGGGGTCCCGCGGTTCAACGAAAGCGCCTTCGACCAGCGGTTCCGCGAACCGCCGCAGATCGAGCTTAAGCCGCCGGCCCCTAACACCGCGCCAGCGCCGCAGCCGCAGGCGACCACAGCCACGCTGCCGCCGTTGCCGAAGACCAACCCGCCGCTGCCGCCCCGCAAGCCCTGACGGGGGTCCTGGAGCGCCTACGCGGCCAGCCAATGCCGGCGCGCCAGCGCCACGGCGGACACGGCCCACCGACGGGCGGCCGCGAACGAGCCCGCCGCATGGCGGTCTGCGCGTCCCGCAACACGCTATCTCAAGGGGAATCAGTCCGGGAGCACTGCCCATCGGCCGGATCTGAGCGATCCGGACGGAAAGGGCTCCAGGCTCTACGAGTGCTGCTGGCGGCTGAACTCGCCGGTCGGGCGGAAGCGCCACAGGTAGGTGGGCAGCACGGACGCCAGCGTGTCCGGCACGATGCCCAGGCCCGCGAAGGTCCGGCCGTTCGCCTCCGCCGCCGCCGACACCACGTTGTCGGACTTCAGCAGCTTCACCTGGTCGGTGGTGAGCGGCGGCTTCGGCAGCACGCTCATCAGCTTCGCCTGCAGCGTCGCCAGCCCGAACGGGATCGCCACGATCGGCTTCGTCGGCCGGTCGATCTCGTCCAGCATGATCTGCATCAGCTCGCGGAACGTCTTCACCTGCGGGCCGCCCAGCTCGTACACCGCGCCGGGGCGGGCCTTGCCCTCGACGGCGCAGGCGATCGCCTCGGCCACGTCGCCGACGAACGCCGGCTGGAACCGCGTGTCGGCGCCCACCACCGGAACCACCGGCGACAGCCGGGCGATCTCGGCGAAGCGGTTGAAGAATTCGTCCTCCGGCCCGAACAGGATCGACGGACGCATGATCACCGAGGCCGGCAGCGTCTCCAGCACCGCGGCCTCGCCCTCGGCCTTCGAGCGGGCGTATGAGGACTCCGATTCCGCGTCCGCCCCGATGGCCGAGATCTGCACGATCCGGTCGAGCCCGTGCTCGCGCGCCGAATCGGCGATCTGCGCGGCGCCGTAGGACTGGACGGCGGCGAAGGACTGGCGGCCGGAGGCGGCGAGGATGCCGACGAGGTTCACCACCGCGTCGGCGCCGTGCACCGCGGCGTCGACCGATTCGCGGTAGCGCACGTTCGCCTGCACCGGCTTGATCTGGCCGACCGAACCGAGCGGCTGCAGGAAACCGGCGAGATCCGGGCGGCGCACGGCGACGCGGATGCGCCAGCCGCGCTGCGCCAGCTGGCGGACCACATAGCGGCCAAGGAAACCGGCCCCGCCGAAGACCGTCACCAGCTTGTCGCCACGGATCTCGTTCATCGTTCCCATCTCCTCGCGCCGGTCGCGGCCGCTGCCCGCATCGCTTCGCTTTCGGCCCCTTCTCTAGAGCTTTTCCGGACGCGTTGGAACCAGTCTGCGAGCGGCATTTTCACAGGACCGGGTCGCAGCAGGCCGTGCCGGAAGCGCTCCACCGCGATCTCCCTGCTGGGTCCCGCGACGAGCCCGCACCGGACCATCCCTCTTGTCCGCCCCGGCCGATGCGGCTGACGGGACAATTGGTGCACGCGCCTTGAAAGACCAGCCGCTTGGCCCGCCCCCCTCGGCCCAACTGTCCGGTCCCGCGCCTCGCTCGGACTGCCGCCGCGTCCGGGCTCCCGCCCCGCCCCGGCAATGGCCTCGACCGAACAGCCCACACGGCGCGGTGACCGCACACCGTATCCCGAGCCACCCAGATCCGGCCGAGGTTCCGGAGCGCCCCGCTCCCGGCGCCGCGACCGCTCCCCTCCGCCAGTCCGGTGGCGAACCGCACGCCTCTCCCCTGCCCTGTCGGCCCCATCGCGACGAGATCCGTGGGTAAATCCGCCCGACCCGAAACAAGCCGCGTCAGACTGATTGACATCGCCCGGCCGGCGCCGTAGGTGGAGGGCCGCACCAGCCCAGGTGGCGGAATTGGTAGACGCGCACGGTTCAGGTCCGTGTGCCGCAAGGCGTGGAGGTTCGAGTCCTCTCCTGGGCACCATCGCGGCTTCTAGTGAAGCTTCAAAAGCTCCGAAAATCCACGGAAACGCTAGAACCTCCCGGCCAACAAGGTCCGGGACGGTCCGGGGGTACCCGTTGGCAGCCGGCCGATGTGGGGGTATGTTCGGGGGTATCGACGCGATACCCCCGGCGGATGCCCTCTCCCAATGCCCCTGACCGATACGGCCATCCGAAACGCCAAGCCGCAAGATCGGCCTTACAAGCTTGCGGACGGTGGCGGCCTTTACCTTTTAGTCAATCCGACGGGGTCACGGCTCTGGCGGCTAAAATTCCGCATTGAGCGGCGTGAAAAGCTCCTTTCTATCGGCGCCTATCCCGACGTATCGCTGGCGCGGGCGCGCGAGCGCCGGGATGAGGCACGAAAAGCCCTCGCCGAGGGCCTGGACCCCTCCGCACTCAAGAGGCACGCGCAACAGGCCGCCAAGGCGGCACCGGTAAATACCTTTCGTGCAGTCGCCGAGGAGCACCTTGGAAAGCTCACACGCGAAGGGCTTGCCGATATCACGCTGGGAAAGCGGCGCTGGCTCCTGGACTTCGCATACCCCCACTTCGGCGACCGAGATATCGCGACCGTGAGTTCTGCCGACGTGTTGGCAGCACTTCGGCAAGTGGAGGCAAGAGGGCATCATGAGACGGCACGGCGGCTTCGTTCCGTCACCGGCTCCGTTTTCCGGTACGCCATCGCCACCGCCCGGATCGAGAACGACCCGACGATTGCCCTTCGGGGCGCCCTGACCACTCCAAAAGTGCGCCACCGACCGGCTGTCACCTCATCGACGGAACTGGGCATCTTGCTGCGGGCAATTGACGGTTACGGTGGCCAGCCGGCGACAACAGCCGCATTGCGCCTTTTGCCGATCCTTTTTCCCCGTCCTGGAGAGTTGCGCGCTGCGCGGTGGCCGGAATTCGACTTTGAAAAGGCGGTATGGTCCATCCCGGCCGAGCGGATGAAGATGCGCCGCCCTCACCGGATACCATTGCCACCGCAGGCAATCGTCATATTGCGCGAACTCCAAGCCGTCACAGGAGCTAACGCATTCGCCTTCCCGTGCATCGGAGCGGCGAAGAAGCCTATCAGCGAGAACACGCTGAACGGAGCGCTGCGCCGCCTTGGCTTTGGACCAGACGTCGCTACGGCACACGGCTTCCGTGCCACGGCCTCTACGCTCCTCAACGAAAGCGGATTGTGGAACCCCGACGCGATCGAACGCCAGTTAGGGCACACCGAAAATAACGAAGTTCGTCGAGCCTATCTGCGCGGCGAACATTGGGACGAACGCGTGAAGATGATGGCGTGGTGGGCAGACCACCTTGACACGCTACGCGTTGGTGGCGCCGTTCCGCAGTTGGCCAACGCATAGCTGCGATGACCGATCATCGGTCATCTTCAGACGGCATTGGAATCGACGCCAATTGATTCGAGACTAACAAGAGCGAATCAGGTGGTGACGCAGCATGGCCAATCTAGAGCGATGGCGCATCGTTAAGCAGTTCACGATCTATCAAATCGCCCTTCTCATGACCGAGCGCGATCCCGCAGACTTTGAGGATCTTTTATTCCAGGACTGGTCAAAAGAAACGCGGCACGAGGTTTTACCGATAATAAGCGCTCTTCGGCATTCGATCGAAGATGAACGTCTCCATCTCCACAAGGCAGTATATGGGGAGAGCCACGGCGATGGCATCGATTTTTACTCAAGCCTTATTGACGTCGGCCAACTTAAAGTCTGGCTAGTCATGTCAGGCGTCGCCGGCGGTTTCTTCCACGCTCCTGCGCCGCGCGAACAGGTCGAGGATAGATACAGTCCATTTTACGCGGTTAAGCTCTCCGCCGCGAATGCCGCTTGGAAGGCCGTAACCTCCGATCCCGACCGTCTGCGCGGCAAGTCGCCAAAGAAGGCGCTGGAGAATTGGCTCAAAGAGCACGCGGCTGAACTCGGCCTTGTGAACAAAGACGGCACACCGAACGCCACCGGAATCGAGGAAATTGCCAAGGTGGCGAATTGGAAGCCTTCAGGAGGCGCCCCAACCACCCCCAAAGTTGAGACGAAACACGGGGGAGGGTTTGGCCAAGCGCACCCTACGGTTACGAGCAACCGTCCCCAGGGTTATGGCGGTATCGACCTTGATGACGAGATACCGTTTTAGGGAAGCGCCGGTTATCCCGAGGTAGGCTCTATAGCTCTGGCTACGCTTGGTTTTTTCCAACGCAGCCCGCTATTTCGCTGTCAGCAAACGGCTCATCGTCCATCCATGTTCAGCAAGACACGGATGAAACCGATGACACCGAATGGGACCGAACGCCGCCCTTCCCTCATCCGCCTCGAAGCGGTGAAGGCGCGGACCTGCCTCAGCCGAAGCACGATCTACGCCTACATGCGCGAGGGACGCTTCCCCCAGCCCATCGCCCTGTCGGAACGATGCGTCGCCTGGATCGAGGCGGAGGTCGATGACTGGATCGACGAGCGCATCGCGACCGGCCGACGGGGGTGACGCCCATGCGCGGCCGGAACACTCGGCGACGGCCTTCCGCCCAACGCGTGAAGCAGGGCGTCACCTATGAGGTTGCCGAGGTGGCGAAACTCCTCGGCGTCCACCGCAACACGGTGCGACGGTGGCTGAAGGAAGGCCTGCAAGCGATCGATGACAGGCGCCCGCTCCTGATCCATGGCGCGGACCTGAAGGCCTTCCTTGCGAAGCGCCGAGAGAAGCGTCGGCAGACGTGCCGCCCCGACGAGTTCTACTGCTTCCGGTGCCGCGCACCGCGCCCGCCCTGGGGCAGGACGGCGGACCTATCCTACCGCAACGAAAAGATCGCCCGGCTTGCCGCTCTCTGCGCCCTCTGCGAGACCCCCATGCATCGCACGGTGCGGTGCGCCGACATTCCGGCACTCGCCCTCCTGATCGACCTGCACACGCTGGGTTCGGAACGAATGAATGACTGTTCCGAACCCAACGCAAACCGTGCTTTCCAGGAGGCATGAACCGATGACCAAAGTGAACCCGTCCAATGAGCGCCTGAAACGGGACTACATCCGCTACCTGCGGGAAGCCAAGGGCAAGAGCGAAGCCACCCTCGACGCGGTGCGCAAGGCGCTCGCGCGGTATGAGGCGTACACCGGCCGCAAGGACTTCAAGACCTTCCGGCGCGAACAGGCGATCGGCTTCAAGGAGCGGTTGGCCGGAACGGAAGGCGTCCGCACCGGCGAGACGTTGAGCGCTTCGACACAGGCAACGACCCTCACGACCTTGAAGGACTTCTTCATCTGGCTCGCCTGGCAGCCTGGCTTCAAGTCCCGGATTCATCGGGCCGACATCGACTATCTCACACCTTCGAACAGGGACGCCGCGCGCGCAAAGGCGCCCAAGCTGCGGGACTTCCCAAGCCTCGAACAGGTCCGCGCCGCGATCGCCGCCGTGCCGACCGAGAGCGTTCTGGACCGCAGGAATAGGGCCCTGCTCGCTTTCATGCTCCTGACCGGCATCCGCGACCGCGCGCTGGTGTCGCTGTCGCTCGGCCATGTGGATACGGCGCGCACGCCCCCGCTGGTTCGGCAGGACCCCGACACCGTCGAGACCAAGTTCGCCAAGGCCATCGCCACCTTCTTCTTTCCCGTGGGTGACGACCTCGCCGCCATCGCCATCGACTGGATTGAGGAACTGCGGACAGTCCACCTCTTTGGGCCGACGGATCCAATCTTTCCGCGAACCCGCATGGGCCTTGCCGAGAACGGCGCGTTCGAACCGGTTGGCATCGAGCGGGAGCATTGGAGCAATGCCTCACCGGTACGGGAGATATTCCGGAAGGCATTTACCCGCGCGAACCTTCCCTATTTCCCGCCGCACTCGTTCCGGCACACGCTCGGCCATCTGGCACAAACCATGTGCCGAACACCGGAGGAGCTGAAGGCCTGGAGCCAGAACCTCGGCCACGACAACATTTCCACCACGCTCACCTCATACGGGCGAATCGACCCGCATCGGCAAGGCGAGGTGATCGGCGCGATGGCTGGAGAAGCACCGGAGGGCGAAGCGCTGGCGAGCGAGCTGGCGGCGTTGCTGGCCCGGCACGGCGCCCGGCGGGCCGGATGAGCACGACAGCGTTTGCGCTCTCGGCGAATTCGGGTTCAATGCCGACCAACGCGCCCTGTCGCAATCTCAGGTTTGGCGCGAGGAGTGGGCATGAACGCTGTCGAAATCGAAAAGGCCATTTCCGATCTGGCCGAGCAGCCGTTTGACGCCGAAGAGTTCCCCTATCTCTTCCTGCAGGCATTCGGAAACAAGGAAACGACCCTCAAGCGCCTTCGCAAGGGCGAGTCCAACAAATCCGACGTTGGCGGCGTCCTTCAGACCAACAACATCCATATCGCCGCCGCCGCTCCCGGTGAGGTCACGGAAACCCTTGGCCGCCTGAAGGCCAGCCCGGCGACAGCGCGGGCCAAGGCGAAGTTTATTCTGGCGACCGACGGCGACATCTTCGAGGCGGAGGATCTGGCCTCGGGCGAGACGGTCGCCTGCGCCTATGCCGACTTCCCCAACCATTTCGGCCTGTTCCTGCCGCTCGCCGGCATCACCACCGTCAAGCAGATCCGCGACAACGCCTTCGACATCCGCGCCACCCGGCGCCTGAACCAGCTCTATGTCGAGCTGCTGTCGAATAATCCCGATTGGGGCACCGATGCCCGCCGTCCGGACATGAACCACTTCATGGCCCGGCTGATCTTCTGCTTCTTCGCCGAGGACACCGACATCTTCAACGGCGAAGGCGTGTTCACCGCCACCATTGCGCAGATGAGCGCGCGGGACGCCTCCGACACGGAGCATGTGATCGGCGAAATCTTCCGCGCCATGAACACTCCGATCGCGCAGCGCGCGGCGGCGAAGCTGCGCCCCTGGGCCGATCACTTCCCGTACGTCAACGGCGGCCTCTTCTCCGGCAGCCTGGAGGTGCCGCGCTTCAGCCGCATCGCGCGCTCCTATCTGCTCCACATCGGTAATCTGGACTGGAAGCAGATCAACCCGGACATCTTCGGCTCGATGATCCAGGCGGTCGCCGACGACGAGGAGCGCGGTGCGCTCGGCATGCACTATACGAGCGTGCCGAACATCCTGAAGGTGCTGAACCCGCTCTTTCTTGACGATCTGCGCGAGACACTGGAGGCGGCCGGAGATAACGCCCGCAAGCTCCTGAACCTGCGGGGCCGGATGGCGCGCATCCGCGTGTTCGATCCGGCCTGCGGCTCCGGCAACTTTCTGGTCATTGCCTACAAGGAAATGCGGGCGATCGAGGCGGAGATCAATCGGCGCCGCAAGGAAGACGGGCGCAAGAGCGACATTCCGCTCACTAACTTCCGGGGCATCGAACTGCGCAACTTCCCAGCCGAGATCGCCCGCCTCGCTCTAATCATCGCGGAATATCAGTGCGACGTCGTTTATCGCGGCCAGAAAGAGGCGCTCCGGGATTTCCTGCCCCTCGACGCGCAGAACTGGATCACCTGCGGCAACGCGCTCCGCATCGACTGGCTCAGTATCTGCCCGCCCACGGGAACGGGCGTGAAGCACCAGGCCGATGACCTATTTCAAACGCCGCTCGATCAGGCGCAGATCGATTTCGAAAACGAAGGCGGCGAGACGTATATTTGCGGAAATCCGCCTTATCTTGGATCGACCTGGCAGACGGCCGAGCAGAAGTCAGATTTGGAGGCCATCTTCGGCCATAGAACCAAGAGCTGGAAATCGCTCGACTACGTCGCCGGCTGGTTCATGAAGGCCGCCGATTACGGCACAAAGACCAATACAACCTCCGCTTTTGTGTCCACCAACTCGATCTGTCAGGGGCAGCAGGTACCCATCCTCTGGCCACTAGTCTTTCAGACAGGTCACGAGATCGCTTTCGCGCACACGAGCTTCAAGTGGGCAAATTTAGCATCACACAATGCAGGCGTCACAGTCGCCATTATTGGGATTTCTGATCACGCAGGCGCCCTTCGATACTTATATTCTTGGAATGAGCGGCGAGAAACTGTTTTGAGAGAGGCAGCGAATATAAACGCTTATCTCGCCCCAGGCGAAAACGTCATAGTGGAGAAACAAAGCACACCAGCACCCAGCCTTCCCAAAATGGTTTTCGGGAACAAGGTTGTAGACGGCGGATATTTGCGAATGCCTCTATCAGAAGTAGATAAACTTAATCTCTCCGACCTAGATCGGAAAAGATTTATTAGACCTATCGTCGGATCTGCGGACTTCATTCGTGGAGAGCCCGTCTATTGCCTTTGGATCAACGACGATGATCTCGATGACGCACTCAAAAATGAAGGAGTTCGACAAAGAGTTTTAGAGGTTCGCTCTCTTCGCTTGAGCAGCCGCGACAAGGGCGCAAACCAGATGGCTCAAACAGCGCACCAGTTTCGTGAAATGCGAGAGGCGAAATCATGGACCATCGTCCTCCCCAGAATTACTTCTGAAAACAGGAAGCACCTTCCTGTGGGTATAGTGCGCGCCCCGACGGTTCTCACTAGTCAAAGCTTCGCGCTGCTTGATGAACCTCTGTGGGTTTTGGCATTTCTATCCTCAAAGCTCCACCTGTCTTGGATCGCTACGGTTTGTGGTCGTACGCGAACCGATTTTGCATATTCCAACACCCTTGGCTGGAACACCTTCCCCGTTCCCAGGCTGACCGAAAAGAACAAGGCCGACCTGACCCGCTGCGCCGAGGACATCCTGCTGGCGCGCGAGGCGCATTTCCCGGCAACCATCGCCGATCTCTACGATCCGAAAACGATGCCGGACGACCTGCGCGCCGCCCACGACCGCAACGACGAGGTGCTGGAGCGCATCTATATCGGCCGCCGCTTCCGCAACGATACCGAGCGGCTGGAAAAGCTGTTCGAGCTCTATACGGAGATGACGGCGGCGAAGGGCGCGGCATGAGCGAAGCGCTCATCGGGCTGATTGGCGTCGTCGTCGGAAGCGTGATCGCAATTTCGAAGGACGTATGGACATCCTGGCTCCAACGCCGCCGTGAAGGGTCCTATTCGGCAATCCGCCTGATCTGCATCCTGGAAGACTATGCCAGTGACTGCCTTGACGTCGTCTATGATGATGGCACGGCGCAGGGACGCCCGGCAGGATGCACTGAACACGGCGAGGAGTACCACGAAGAGCAAGTCTCGACGCCTCAGCCGCCCGCGTTTCCGGATGACATCGCATGGCGTAGCCTGCCTGAGGAGCTGATGCACCGCACGCTCGCCCTGCCGAACAAGGCAAAAAGCACGGACAGGCACATTTCCGCCTGCAGCGAACATGCAGATCCGCCGGACTATGATGATTTCTTCAAACCACGCAGAGAAGGCTATGCCCGGCTAGGCTTGGACGCTCTGGAGCTTGCGAACGACCTCCGTCGCAACTTCGGGATATCAGCGAAGAGCCACACCCCGCTTAACAGCGACTGGGACCCCATCTGGTATCTTGAAAAGAAAATCTCCGCCTTCGAAAACGGCGACTATTGAGACGTTTCTCCGTGCCGCCTATCAGGCCCCGATCCCTGCAAAAGAGAAAAACGTCGGTCAACGGGCCTTTTCCATTGGCCATGCGGGAACAGGATCATGACCATGCGGCTGGACTATCTGTTTGAGCCATACACGCGGATGACCGCCGCAGACCGAGCCAAGAACGACGGGGGGAGCCTTGGAAGCCAGAAGCAAATCCATTGAACAGTGGTTTTCGATGATCGAGCAGGGGCAGATCGTACTGCCCCGCTTTCAGCGGCATGAGGCCTGGAAGCACGCCCAGATCGTCGGTCTTTTCGAGAACATCCTGCGCAAGCCGCCGTTGCCGGTCGGCGTGCTCCTCATCCTGGAAATCGGCAACGATGAACCTTTTCTTTCGCGACCGATCGTCGGCGCCCCGGCCCCGAGCGGGCGGCCAAACATGCATCTTCTAGATGGCCAGCAACGCATGACCGCGCTCTGGCGCGGCCTGACAGACAACTATGATGATCTGACCCTTCTTGCCGCTCTCGATATGACCGCCGAACCCGAAGAAGGCGCCGATGAGGGTGCCCCGCAGCCTGACCTGCCCTTAATCGAGCGGGTCAAGCGGTGGGATCGCAAGGGCGTGCGTCAGCCGGTCTGGGTAGACAATCCGCCTGATACTTACGAGCGCGGCCGGATCCCTCTCAGCTGTTTCCGACCTGGCCGTGGAGGCGAGAAGAAGTTGGAGGAATGGCTCAGCGCCGTTCGCTCGGGAGGACATGAACTGTCTTTCACCCAGCTAAGCCGGATCCACGAACTGCGCCAGCGAGTCGCCAGCTACATGGTGCCTTTCCTTTCCCTTGGCGTGGAGACCAGCCGGGAGACGGCCCTCGATGTCTTCATCAAGATGAACACGTCGGCGTCACCGCTGAAGGACTTCGACATCGTCGTGGCGCAGTTGGAAGAGGCAGCCGGGCAATCGTTGCACGAGAAGGTGGCCGAGCTCTTCGAGGAGGTCCCTGCAGCGAAGGAGTTCGGGCGGATCGAAGACATCCTTCTCTCTGTTGCCGCGCTGATCGATGGCAGGCCACCGCTCAAGAAGACGTATCTGGAAAAGGACTTCGGCGGAACCTTCGCCAAAAACTGGCCACGGATCATGAATGGCTTTCGACGCGGCCTCACATTTCTGCGCGAAGAAGCGATCTTCAATGACAAGTGCGTTCCAACCGACGTGGCGGTCTACCTGCTGTGCGCCCTGTGGGCGGATATCCGTGAAGACGGATTCGATGATGAGGGATATGCGCGATCGATGCTGCGCAAGGTCCTCTGGCGCTGCTGCTTCACCGACCGTTACGGAAAAACGTCGGCCACCCGCTCCTTCATGGACTATCGCACCATCAAGGAACTGCTTCAGGATCGCTCATCACAGGTGAAGTGCGAACTTTTCGACGAAGAGCTCTACAGGCTTCCCGAACCGGAAGAGCTGAAGCTCGCCGGCTGGCCGGGACGGAGGGACCGATTGCCTCGCGCAATTCTCGCCACATCGCTCCGTGCCGGGGGGCACGATTTCGCCAACGGCGCAAAGGCCAGCCCCGAGAGCGTCACGCGACGCGAGTTCCACCACATCTATCCAGTCCACGCGCTGGGCGGAGACCGCGACGATGATCGGGTCAGCTGCGCCTTGAACTGCGCGCTGATCAGCTGGGCAACGAACCGCAAGATCGCGGCCAGCTCCCCGAAGCAATATATCGAGGAACGGGCACGTGCAGCGAGCCTTGGCGAATCCGAGGTTCGCCATCGCCTTGCCAGCCATCTGATCCCCTATGAAGCGCTCGTCAGTGGCGACTACGAAGCGTTCCTGGACGCCCGGGCGAAAGTGATCGCGCAGCACATGAGAACGCTCTGCGACGGCTCCATCCCGACCGTGAACCTTCAGCCATGAAACAGACCCCCACTGTCTCCGTTTCCTACTCCGGAACCGGAGCCTCAACGAGGGCGAATGAGCTGGGCATGCGGCCCATGCAGGTGGCTGCCTACGAAAAGCGGGGCGAGCAGTACCTGCTCATCAAGTCACCGCCGGCTTCCGGCAAGAGCCGCGCGCTCATGTTCATCGCGCTGGACAAGCTCGCCAACCAGGGGTGCAGGCAGGCAATCATCGTGGTGCCCGAAAAGTCCATCGGCGCGAGCTTCCACGACGAGCCCTTGTCCCGGCACGGCTTCTGGGCCGACTGGACCGTCGCGCCCAAATGGAACCTCTGCAACGCCCCTGGCGCGGACAACGGCGGCAAGGTCAATTCGGTCGAGGCGTTTCTGAAGAGCGACGACAAGGTGCTCGTCTGCACTCACGCCACCTTCCGCTTCGCCGTGGACCGGCTTGGGGCGGAAGCCTTCGACGACCGGCTGATCGCCGTAGACGAGTTCCATCACGTCTCGGCCAACCCGGACAACAAGCTTGGCCTGCATCTTGGAGCGCTCCTCGCTCGCGACCGCGTGCACATCGTCGCCATGACGGGCTCCTATTTCAGGGGCGATGCCGATGCCGTGCTTGCGCCCGAAGACGAGTTAAAGTTCGACGAAGTCACCTATACCTACTACGAGCAGCTCAACGGCTATGAGTACCTAAAGCAGCTCGACATCGGCTATTTCTTCTATGCTGGCTCCTACGCCGACGACATCCTTAAGGTGCTCAATCCTTCCGAGAAAACCATTGTCCATATTCCGAGCGTCAACTCGCGCGAGAGCACCAAGGACAAGATCCGGGAAGTCGAGCACATCATTGAGGAGTTGGGAGACTGGCAGGGCTCCGATCCGGCGACCGGCTTCCAGCTTGTTCGCACGGCTGACGGCCGCATCCTTCGCATCGCCGATCTGGTCGACGACGACCCGGCCAAGCGCGAGCGCGTGTCTGCCGCGCTGAAGGACCCCAGCCAGAAGAACAACCGCGACCACGTGGACATCATCATCGCACTGGGCATGGCGAAGGAAGGCTTCGACTGGATCTGGTGCGAACACGCGCTGACGGTGGGCTATCGGTCGAGCCTGACCGAGATCGTTCAGATCATCGGCCGCGCCACCCGCGACGCGCCCGGCAAGCTGCGCGCCCGGTTCACCAACCTGATCGCCGAGCCGGATGCCTCGGAAGAAACCGTTACCGAGGCCGTCAACGACACGCTCAAAGCCATCGCCGCCAGCCTGCTTATGGAGCAGGTGCTCGCGCCGCGCTTCGAGTTCAAACCCAAGAACCCGGCCAGCGGCCCGGTGGACGGCTTCGACTATGGCGAGGGCGGTTATGATCCGAACAAAACGAATGTCGGCTTCAACGATAAATCCGGCGAATTCCAGATCGAGATCAAGGGCCTTGTCGAGCCGAAGAGCGAAGAAGCGCAGCGCATCTGCCGACAAGATCTGAACGAGGTCATTGCCAGCTTCGTGCAGGACAAGACCACGATCGAGCGCGGCTTGTTCGATGCCGATCTGGTGCCGGAAGATCTGACCCAGCTCCGCATGGGCAAGATCATCAAGGATAAATACCCCGAGCTGAATCAGGAGGATCAGGAGGCCGTACGTCAGCACGCCGTCGCGGCGCTCAACCTGACGCAAAAGGCGAAGGCACTGCTCAATCCGGGTGGAGAAGCGTCCAGCACGGGGAACACGGCTTTGATCGACGGGATCCGAAAGATCCTGATGGACGTCCGCGAACTGGACATCGACCTGATCGACCGCATCAATCCATTCGGCGAAGCCTATGCCATTCTTTCCAAGGCGATGACCGAGGAGAGCCTTAAACAGGTCGCGGCCGTGATTGGGGCCAAGCGCGTCAACCTCACCATCGAGGAGGCGCGGGAGCTTGCCAAGCGAGCCCTGAGATTCAAGCAGGAGCGCGGCCGGCTGCCTTCGATCACGTCGCCGGACGCCTGGGAAAAGCGCATGGCCGAGGGCGTGGCTTTCCTTCAACGCATGCAGTCGGAGGCGGCGCGTGGCTAAGGGCTTCACCGACGAAGACGACGCCCTGCTGGCTGAACTCGGTGTCGAGACCGAGGCTAAGAAGGCGTCCAGCCGGACGCCGCGCGAAGAGCGGATCATCGCCGGCTTCGAGGAGATCCAGCGTTTCGTCGAAGAGCACGGGCGCGCGCCACAGCATGGTGAGGATCGAGACATCTTCGAGCGCATCTATGCCGTTAGGCTCGACCGGTTGCGGGACCAGGCTGACTGCCGCGCGGTTATCGAACCGCTCGACCATCAAGGGCTTCTGGCCGGCGGGCCTCCCATAGCGGGAGAAGTATCCGACGAACTCGACGATGACGAACTTCTGGCGCAGCTCGGCGTGGGCGATACCGCCCCCGGCGACATCACCGAACTTCGTCATGTCCGATCGTCTGCAGACAAGCGCGCCGCCGAGGAAATCGCCAACCGCGAACGCTGTGAGGACTTCGACCGGTTCAAGCCCCTCTTCGTCGCCGTGCAAAACGGCCTCGACAGCGGCGAGCGCATCACTCAGCCCATTCGCAAGGACGCGGGTTTCCTGAAAACCAGCATCACGGCTGGAGAGTTTTTCATCCTTGGGGGCCAGACCGCTTACGTCGCCGAAGTCGGTGCTCCCTTCAAAGCGCCGAATGGCGAGAGCGATGCCCGGCTGCGCGTCATCTATTCCAACGGAACGGAAAGCAACCTGTTGCTCCGCTCCCTGCAACGCGCCCTCTACAAGGACGAGACCAGCCGTCGCGTGTCGGAACCGAATGCCGGGCCACTATTCTCCGGCGAGAGCCAGCCGGACGACCTTGCCAGTGGCACTATCTACGTCCTGCGCAGCACATCGGATAACCCTGTCGTCGCCGCCAATCGTGGCCTTGTTCACAAGATCGGTGTCACTGGTGGTGACATCAAACGACGCATTGCCAACGCGAAGCTCGATCCGACCTTCCTCCTTGCCGATGTCGAGGTCGTCGCCACCTACAAGCTGTTCAACATCAACCGAACCCGGCTGGAAAACCTGATCCATCGGGTTTTCGGCCCGGCCCGCCTCGACATCGAGATCAAGGATCGTTTCGGCCAGCCTGTCGTCCCGCGTGAATGGTTTCTTGTGCCCTATTTCGTAATCGACGAGGCGATTGAGAAGATCAGGGACGGCAGCATTGAGAATTTTGTTTACGATCCGTCTCTCGCGAAACTGCGCAAGATCGGTCCCTCCGCCTAGAAAATTGAGCCAGCGCCTACGCCCTAACGACGAGCCAGTGGGGGTATGGTTGGGGGTATCGATCCAAGCTGAGTTTATTTTAACGATTAATATCAATCTATTAATCGTATCGGCCGAGTCCTCTCCTGGCACCATTTCCCTGTCTCAGACAGTCCGAAATGAACCAAGAAGCCCGGATTTCCGGGCTTTTTTGTTATCTGCAGTCCAGCGTGGTCCGGGGGCGTCTGTTGGCGTCCACTTCGCTTGTTGGTATTTTTGTTGGTAGCTGGCCCCAATAAGGGCTCGGACCCGCACAGGGAAACCAACAGAGGCGAACCATCGCTTCGGCCCGCCAGAGATCATGAATGCCGATCAAGGCTCGCAGCCCACGTCCTTCGCCTGGACCGACCGGCCGAAGCGGGTCGGAACCCGGATCTCCATGGACGGCAAGGGACGCTGCCTCGACAACGTCTTCATCGAGCAGCCTTGCCGGTCGATGAAGTATGAATGCGTCTCCCTGCGCGCATGGAAGACCGGGTCGCAGGCCAAGGCAGGCATCGGTCGTTGGATCGCCTTCTACAACCACCAGCGGCCTCACGCCTCCCATGGCGGAGAGCCGCCCACCATGGTCCACTTCAGCAGCATCGAAGCCGATCAACAGGCGTGGAGAGCAGCCACGACCACCCGCAAATCTGTTCAAGGACCGGGCCCGCTCAGAACAACATGAAAGTCTGCGATCTTTGTGCGCGCTGGTCCGCCATTGCCCCTGACAACACCCTGGTCATCTGCCCGCCCGCACGCTCCTCAACGCGGTATCCGAGCCGTGATGCGGGCAAGTAGCGCAGCCAACTCCGACTGACGCGTAAGGTCCAGCTTTCGAGTTATCGAGGCAAGTTGATTTCGAGCAGTGGCATAGGTAATGGCGGATCGTTCGGCTGCCTCTTTTACCGAGACACCATCGTGCAGCAGCATAGCAAGTCGTGCCTCGGCACCGGAGAGTCCCATTCCCTTGACTAACAATTCGCGAGGCGCGGGATCGACATCGTCCGGATCGAGAATATAGACCAAATAGGCGGGAAACCCTTGAATAAATGGCCTGACAAGCGGGTTGAAACCCTCATATCCCGCGACAGGCACAAAATACAGAATCAATCTAGACCGCCCCTCTCGCAACACCCGTACCGGCCCGACTGCGAGAAGGTCACTCATCACGCGGGCGGAAGCGACACGAAGACAATCGTCCGTTGCTTTATCCCGAGAGATGATTACCCCTTCGGACGAGAGAGAGAGTGCGTCGTTCTTACCGAAGAACGTCTCCGCCCTGATGTTTTGGGCGATAAGTCTATGTGCATCGTCGAAAACAGCGACGGGGGTCCCTATCTGCTCGATAAGCAGACCGGCCTGATCGTGCGCAGTACGCCTCATAATTTCGCGGGCAATCTGAAAAGACCGCTGGACGTGGGGACGAATGCGCTCCATTGCCCCTTTCAGCTCAATGCGGTCGGCCTCACTGTAGCCAGCTGGAACTGTCGCACTGAAGCCAAAAAATGACCTCTGGTCCTCGATGACCGTGAAGGCGTAGGCCGTGTCCAACTCGTCCTTCGGCCTCAGGACAATATCGTAATACTCGCTTTTTCTGACCTCATCCTGGGAGATATACTCTAAAGAACTGAAAAATCGCCGGCCAAACTTCTTCACATCCCCCTCGCTCAGGAACGGATTGAGATGTGAGAGTTGGGCAGCCTCCTGAATCTCCTCGAAGCTTAAATTCCAATAGACACTGGATAGTGAGAAGACGTGATCCCTCCAGCCTTCGACGTGCAACAAGGTACGAATGCCCGGAAAGGGCGCAGAGAAAGCATCCAACGCCGACCGATAAGCTGTCGGATCAGCGTGTCCCTGGTATAACTTTTGAATAGTCTCAATCTCAGACGGCCGCATAGACCCCCAACCATAACTAATTCGTATTTAGTTTTATTGATTTAGTACAATAACCACAAATAAATCTTCGAATCGGCATGTCTCCAACTATTTAGATTATCTATTACACTGTAATTAGATTACTATTTGATATCCGTGATAAGTAACTGTCAGGCCGCAAACGACGTTCTAACATTTTGTATTATTTTATTATATTGTTATCATGAAATATTACTGAATTCTTTGCTTAATACGTCGAGGGAGAACACAGAAGCTGAAGCATTTTTGGCAAAAGTATTCGTCTTGGTCTTGGCCCCAACGAACCGCCTCTCTCCTCGGCGTTTACTGACACTCCACTGGAAGGCCGACCGTCGCCCCTGCCGAAGACCGACGCAGCGTCGCGTGTGAGATCGAGCACTGGCTCCCCCTTGCCTTGGATCGCTTCTCATTTGTCGTGCTGCCTGTCCGAGCCCCCATCGACAGGCTACGCGGCGATGAACGCCGCAAATCGGCCGGTCTAGCGGACCTTGCCGTAGACGTCGGTGAAGCCCGACAGCGACATCGGTACGGTGAGTTGCTGGTTGTTGAGGTTCTCAAGGATGATGTTCAGCTTCAGGCCCTTGAACATCGCGGCCAGCGTCGCGCTGGAGATCGGATTGCGCACGTAGCAGCCCTGCTGGTCGCAGGTGCGGAATTCCAGCTTCTCGGCGTTGCGCCCGTCGATGTCGATGCGCACGCCCGCCGGCAGGAACAGCTGCAGCGGAGTGCGGATGGTGATCACCGGCTGGCGCGAGTCGCCCGGCACCGCGATGGTCACCAGAAGCAGCAGCTGCCCGGTTTCCGTCACCACCGCCCGCTGCTCGATCTGGCAGTTGGGCGGCGCGTCGCGGCTGGGCGCGATGCATTGCGCAGACCACGGCGCCTCCGGCGCAGTGCTCGGTTTGGCCGTCGCCCCGGCCGGGGGCTGTCCCTGTCCCTGGGCACGCGCCTGCCCGCCCGTCGCCAGCGCAGCAAGCATCAGCACGAATGCTGCGGCGAGCCCGCCGGAAAGCCCCCGCAAGCGTCCCTCGCCACCGCCTTTCCGCGTGCTGTGCATCGTCGAGCCCATACTCCGTTCCCTCGCTTCGCGTTGGTCCAGTCCGCTGCCGAACCCCGGAAAGTGTCGGGCGATTGCTCGATTCTGATCGCCCCCCGAGTGGGTCTTGCCCTGCCAAAGCTGGCGTCCGAGGCAGCCTCGGCGCCCGAAATGGGTAGCCCGCGCTTGGACGGCGCGAGCCACAGCCATGTCGATTGGCAGGGCCACGCAGAGAAGCAGATGATCAGAAGGTCCAGCTCACGTTGCCACTGACGCTCTGGTCGCTGGCGTCACTGGCAAACTCGCCGCTGTAGGCCACACCGACGCTCACCCCGTTGTGGGCCCATGCGCTCAGGCCGAGGTCGAGCAGGAAGGCGTTCTCTCCGATCGGCACGCCTTCCACGGTGAAGGGGGCGCCCCCCGCCGCAAAGGTGTAGCTCGTCTCCGGCGTCACATCCCCGAAGGCATGACGCCATCCGACCATACCGTCGGCCCGAGCGAGAAGGGTGCCCAAGACGAAGTCTGCGGAAGCGCGGACGCCGAGAGTGGTGTAGCTCACGCTGGTCGAGTCGCTGGCAGACGTCAGGGCCGCAGCTCCGCCCGTCTCGGTGAACGAATCGGTGTGGAGGTTCACATAGGCGAGACCGGCGAACGGCTGGAACCCCACCTGTCCGGCCTGGACGTCGTAGCCCACCTCGCCGAAGATCTGACCGGTACCTGCGCTATAGTCGGCCGAAAGCGTCTGGGACGTCGGAAGACTTGCCCACCGGGTCGTGGAGAGATCACTCCAGCTGTAGGCCGCACCGCCGCGGAACAGCACGTTCTGCCAGTTCGTTCCGGCATACAGACCCGCGTGGTAGCTGTCGCCGTCTCCGCTGGAACTCAGATTATCGACATCAAAGTTGGTGTGGCTGAAGCCGCCGAACACACCCAGCCGCCACGCGCTGACCAACTTGTCGGCGCCGATGAACACGCCGCTGCTGTTCCGGTCGAGACTGGAAACATTGCTGTCGCCGTCGGTCGATCCCCAGGACCCGAACCCTTCGGCCCAGACCGTCCCCATCGGGTCTGCGGTGGGGGCAACGCCGTCCCCATTCGATGCATAGCCGAGGGGGGCCGTCGTCATGCCGCTTGCCCCGGCACCTCCGCTGGCCATGACCAACCGATCAAACACCGCATTGCGGACAAACCGGCTGTCACCCACGAGCACGCTTTTGGCCGAGGCGTTGATTTCGCCGGAAAGCAGAGAGAACGCTCGGTCGATCCGCCCCTCGTCCTCCAGGAAGACCGCCGCGTTGTAGACCGGATTGCCGAGGCCAAGGGACTGCACGCCATTGGCCGCCGCTCCGGCATTCGTGCCCCTCACCACCGTCGACCACGGGGCGGCAAGCCCCGCATAGGTAACGGTGACGGCCGAAGGCGAATACTGCACGGCATTCTCGATCAGCGGCCGGGAGAAGTTGCTCGTCACCGTGAAGCCATCGTTCCACACGATGGACCCCGATTGGGCCTGAAGGATCGTGTAGGACTGCTCGAGGGTCGGGGCGCCCGTCAGCTGCAGGCTCAGGTTCGCGCCGTCCTCGATGGTCGCGACGCCGCTCTGCACGATGATGTTGTCGCTCACGCCGTTCTCGATCTCAGCCACGTAGGTCGAGCCGGGACGGAACGTGAGGTTGGTCGTCACGGTGAGCGTCCCGGGCGACAAGCCCGGAGCGGCCGTGCCGCCGGCATTGACCACGAAGCTCTTCACGCGGCCGGTGCCCTTGAGTGTGCCACCCGCGTTGACCGCCACATCGGAGTTGGTGATTTCTCCGACCACCGAGAGCGTTCCGCCATCGATTGCGGTCGGTCCACTGTAGGTGTTGATGCCCGTAAGCGTGAGCGAGCTGGAGCCGCCCTTGTTGAGGCCGCCGGTCCCGGTAATCGAACCGGCAAACGTGGAGTTGTTCGTTCCGATGACCGACAGCTGCGTGCCTTCACCGAGCACGACCTCACCGTCGCCATCGAGGCTTTCGATCTGCTCGGCGACACCGCGAAGCTCGAACACCGCGCCGTTGGCCACGCTGACCGGAGAGACATCCGAAACAGCGCCTGCCGTGGTGGCCACCAGGCGGCCCTGATTGACCTGCGTCGGGCCGGTATAGCTGTTGTTCACCCCCGTCAGAAGCAGCTCGCCCAGACCGACCTTCGCAAGCCCGCCAGCGCCGGAGAGCTGGCCGGACAGGGTCGCCGTATCGTTCTGGGCGACGCTGAAGCTGCCGATAGCGCCTTCATTGAAGGTGGCGTCGTTGGCAAGCGTGAAGCCGCTGGCGAACGCGTAGGTGCTGGAGGATTCAAACACCAGCTTGCCGGTGCCAACGGCCCCTTGGACTGCGCTGAGGGTGCCGCCGTTCAGATAGGTGCCGCCGGTATAGGAGTTGGCATTGAGCAGGCTCAGGGTTCCGGCACCGCTCTTGCGCAGCGCACCGGACCCAGACAGCGTGCCGCCCCACGAGGCATTCAACCCATTGGTGTCGATCGTGGAGGCTGTGCCGTCGTTCAGTGTCCCATTGACCGAGGTGTTGAGGTCGCTTCCCGCTACCTGGAGCGTACCACCGCCGAGGTTGAACGCGTATCGGCCGGTCGAGCCATTGAGGCTGCTGCCGCCTGCAGCAAGCGTGCCACCCAAGAGATTGTACGTGCCCGTCCCCGTGCCGCCGAGAGTCAGAGCGGAGCCGCTGGCCAGAGCCAGTGTGCCACCCGTCTGCTGGATGATGCCGCTCCCGCCCGAGGCGCCAACACTCAGCGCATTTGTCACGGTGAGAGATCCGCCGGACACGCTAAGCGTACCGGCCGTTCCAGAGCCGCGCCCGAGGTTGAGGGTCGACCAGGTTGAAGTGCCGGAGCCCTGGCTGAGCCCACCGGCGGTTACGAAGGCCTGGCTGTTCGACAGCGTGGAGCCGCCGATCTCCAGCGTCCCTGCCCCGGCCTTGACGAAGGTACCGGCGCCGCCCGACGAGATCGTACCGGAGAAGGCCGGCATCTGACCGGAAGCAATCGTCGACACGAGTTCATTGTTTCCCAGCGACACGGTGCCGCCGCCCGACAGGCTTCCGATGTTGACGGTGGCCCCGGACAGGCTGGAGATATCGAAGACTGTCCCGCCGGACGTCGTCAGCGCATTTCCGTTGAGGGCCGTTGACGTCTCAAGGGAAAGCGTTCCGCCCTGCAGGAACACACCGCCGGTGAAGCTGTTGGCCGTGGGCAGGATGAGTGTGCCGACGCCGGCCTTGGCAAGATTGCCGGTACCCGTCAGGGTGCCCTTCCAGGTCGCGTTCAACCCGTTGGTGTCGATGGTCGATGTCGACGAGCCCGTGAGCTCGGCGTCGACCGCCGTTACGAGGTCGCTGCCGATGACCCGGATCGTGCCGCCCCCAAGATTGAAGTCGTAGCGGCCGGTGGTGTTGCCGCCACCGTAGAGGCCAAGGAGGTTGTCGGAACCGATTTCGAGCACGCCTCCGTTCAGGTTGTATGTGCCGGAGCCATAACCACCGAGGTAAAGCTCGGAATTGTCGACGATCCGCAGCGTGCCACCGGTCTGATTGATGACGCCCGTGCTGTTGTTGGTGCTGTTGTCGCGGTCGCCGATGACCATGAACCCTCGGCTGTCATCCGGACGCACCTCAACCAAGCCGGTCCCGCTGATGTTGAGGGTGCCGGTGCTTGCATCTCGCGAACCGGTGCTGCGACCGATGGTGTGGCTGCCGCCGGCGAGGACGAGACTGCCGCCGCTGATGGAGTATGTGCCGGTACCGCCCTGATTGCCGACATTGAGGGACGCACAGCGATCGTTGTCGTCGCAAGTCTGCTGCAGCGTGACCGTGCCACCCGTCTGATTGACCACGCCGGTACCGCCGAAATCGCCGACCCGCATGCCGACATTCAGCGTCAGGTCGCCGCCCGAGACGAAGAGCGTCCCGTCGGCGCCGGCACCGCTGCCCACGTTGATATTCGACCACGCGGTGGACCCGGCGCTCTGGGTCATAGAGCCGGCGACGATGAAACTTTCACCCTTGTTCATCGTCGAGCCGTTGATCAGCAGGTCGCCCGCACCGATCTTGTGAAAGGTTCCGGGATTCGATTCATAGCCCCATTGATCGGAGTTGATCGTCCCCGTGAAGGCCTGCTGCTGGCCCGAGGCAATGGAGACCACCAGGTCGCTATCGCCCAGATTGATGGTTGCGCCGCCCGAGAGCCCGCCGATCGCGACGGTCGCCCCGGTCGCCAGCCCGGTGATGTCCAACGTCGTCCCGGCCGCGGTGGCGAGGGAATTGCCGTTCAGCGCATTCGCTGCTTCGAGCGCGAGCGTACCGCCCTGCAAGGAAACCGCGCCTGTGTAGGTGCTGTTGTCAGTGGTCAGAGCCAGCGTGCCGGTGCCGGTCTTGGTCAGCCCCCCGGCTCCGGTGATTGCACTGTTCCAGGTGACCGTGTCCGAGCCGTTGACCGTGATCCCTGACGTCGCCGCGAAGTTGGTCGCAAAGGCGGACGAGGTCGCGAAGCTCTGGGAGGCGATCAACGTGCCGCCACCAAAGGTCAAGCCGGAGCTTGCGTTGCCGGTGATCCCATCGACGGTGAACGTGCCGCCATTGAGGTTGTAGGTGGCCACGCCGGTATTTGACCCGAGCGACAGGCCGCCCACGACGGTCAGCGCACCGCCGGTCTGATTGACCGTGCCGGTGCTGCCGCCCGCGGAGGCAACCACAAGGCCGTTGTTCATCGTCGACGTGCCGCCGGACAAATTGTAGGTGCCGGTGCCGGCGCCGCCGATTACGACCCGGGTATTGGCAGTGAATTCGCCTCCGCTCTGGAGGAAATCGCCGGTGGTACCGCTACCCTGGCCGAAAATGATGCCGTTGGTGCCCTGGACTTTAAACTGTCCGGCTCGCAGGTCGTACGTGCCGTGTCCGCCGACAGGACCGCCGTCTGTGCTACCGAACCAGAACGCGTTGGCCCCGGAATCGATATCGACCAGCGACCCCTGCCCGTCCTGAAGAATCGTGCCAACACCCCCGTTCTGGCCGATGAAGATCTGCGTACCACTACCGGATGCAACGTCTTCGGTCGTGAACTGTGAGTTCCCGCTTATCTGAAGAACGCCGTCGCCGTGGGTGTATTCACCCACATAGATCGTGGACCCACGCGTCAGGTTCACGCTGCCGCCGTTCATGGAGTAGCGGCCAAGGGCGTCCTGCACGCCGATCTGGAGCGCACTGCCGTTGAGCTGCACGTGGCCGGCGTTCTGCGTATAGGTTCCGCTGCCGGACTGCGATCCCGTTCCGGTCACACCAAAGCCGATATTGAAGGTCGAGTATGTGCCACTATTGCCCAGGGTAAGACTTCCGCCGGTCATCAGGCCTGAGCCGACTGCGCCTCCCGTGCCGAAGTTGAAGCGGCCATTGCCTTCGAACGTGACATTGGCTCCATCCTGAATAGTGAACTGGGCGCCGCTCTCGACACTCACACGGGCCGCATCCGAGAGATTGCTGGTCGGCGCGAGGAAGTTCAGATCGATACCGGTCGCCTCCCCCGGCAGCACAAGATCGGACCCGACGACAATGTTGTTCGATGTGGGGCCGGCGGTGACGTTGACCGTATAGTCGGCGCCTGGCTGGGTCGCCTGAGCCATAAAGGCATCAAAATCCGCCTGCCCAGTGCCATTGAGGGTTTGGGCAGTCGCAGGAGCCATTGCGGCGAGCGAAGCGACGAACGCCGCGGCGCCTCCAGTGACCACGGCCTTTGCGGCATTACGCCTTCTGCTCGCCCGAAGAGACGTTGGGACGGGCGTCAACGCGCTACGGGTCAACAGACTGTCACGATCGCGCAGGACTCGGTCCGGACTACCCGACCCGCGCACATTCACCCGCCCAATTCCGCGCATACCGCCCAGCCCCTCTGCTTCCACCGAATACTACGTGCGAAGTAGGCAGAAGCTGCTGCACAGGTATTGCCAAGGTCAATGATGCAAATGAACTAGGTTTACGTGAGCGAGGTCCACGGCTCGCCCTTCCCGGGCCTGCCTCCACAATCCGGCACACCTATAAGTAGCTGATAAAAATTGATTAATTTGATCCGCAATCTCCAGCGCGAATTTTGACCGCGCAGAGCCCTGGTTTCGACGGGAAACCCGTGATTGGCGCATTTATGCAACATATGGATGAGCCACGGGCCCTGACCTCCCGCAAGATATCGGCGTGAAGTGGTTTGATTCTGCCGCAAGGCGGCATGAGAACTCGCGGAAACGGCCCGTGAACGGCCAGCCACCCGGAGCCTGCCTGTCCTCAATTCTAGTGTGTACCGGGCTTGGCTGTTGTTGCCGTGATTGCCGTCGAATCCCGGCCGTCTGGTCTCTGAAGCACGGTGATCGCCTTCGGGGCCTGCGGTTGGAGTGGAGCGATGAGGTGCAACCCTTCATCGTCGCAACGGCGTCGCCGATACCGCATCGGGTCTCCAGCTTCGCCGAGACGGCGAAGAATCATGCCGTGAGCCGCCCATCACCCAGCTTCAAGCCGGGGGCAGGCTTGGGCTAATTACAGATTTATATTATAATACATCTAGTTTGCACCCGCCGACGAAAACTCAAAACAATAAGTATTAATATAAATCATAAATCAATTATCAAAATAAGACTCATTCTTCTTTACTTTGAAATCTGAATCAACATCGCAAAAAAGTTCGAATCCGACCTCCGAACGGGCTCAAACACATGCGATATGGATACGAAACTCGAGATCAGCTGGGAAAGTTGGGCGCGACGAGGCACCCAGGCGCGGGGCGAGCGAAGAGATAGCCTTGGAACAGTTGCAGGCCAAGGTCTCTTAGTATTTCAAGTTCGCCTAACGTCTCCACACCGACACCAATTGGCTGAATGTTGAGATCGCGAAGGTAGCGAAGCGCGTGAGCGGCCACTTTTTGCTTTGTGACGTCGCTATCTACACCGCGCACCACACTGACGCTGAGCTTCACAAAATCAGGCTGAAATTGCGAGAGCAGCTCAAGGCTGGGGGCCGTTGGGCCGAAATTGTCGAGGGAGGTGAGAAATCCGGAGGATCGATATTCCCGGAAGGCGCGGATTGCGCTGCCTGTATCCAGCCACTTTGAATCGCGGCACTCGAAGATGATCCGGTCGAGTGCCAAGGAGCCCGTCTCTGACGCGAACTGGGCGGCGGGCGACCAATCAGAAGTTTGGTCGATGCAGCTTGGCAGAAAATTGACGGTAAGCTTGGTTCCCGTCTCGCAAAGCTGAAGCTTTTCGGCCAAACGAAAGGCAGCTCTCCGGCACACCTTGTCGAATTCGCAGCGAGAATGGGGACTGACGTTAAGAAGAACAGTCTCGCCAGGTTCCCCTTTTGGCCCTCGAACCAGAGCCTCATACGCCATGGTGCTTTTATCGGCCAGATTTACGACCGGCTGAAAGGCGATGGTAAAATCGCACGCAATCGTGGACACCATTTCCGATCATCCGATCCGATCGACCACACCATCAGCTATGTCATAAGTTATGATCCTGAATTCGTCAAATAAGACGCGGATATTTTTCTAAAGCATTTGAATTGAATAGGCGATTACCTTAGATCAAATGGACTATTTTTAGGTCAAATGCACTAGATTTGGAGCACTATCCTGATGATCGACACGGATAGTGACTCCCGGTCGTGCGATGCAAGCAATCCAGGCTTCGGTCACAGCCAAAAGCGCGCGCGCGATCATCCGGATGGATGCGATCGAGCCA
The DNA here is from genome assembly GCF_053629675.1 of Amorphus suaedae. NCBI lineage: Bacteria > Pseudomonadati > Pseudomonadota > Alphaproteobacteria > Hyphomicrobiales > Amorphaceae > Amorphus > Amorphus suaedae. The sequence continues at coordinate 2,020,403 of NZ_JBRJIT010000001.1, forward strand.
CGGATCACATGACAGAACGTCCTTGTGGTCGCCGACGACAGATCCGAAGCCGGGAGACGCCTCTGCAGGGTCGAACCGATTGCATCGCTGCAAGTCGAATGGCCGGACGCTTCGAGTCGGTCTTTGCACCGCTCGGTGACCGGCCTGCGCGACGCCGGCAGGCAAACTTCCAGCCACGTCTCTGAGACACCAACGCGACGGCTCGACCTGCGCTCCGCATCTCGGGGCCGGGGACGCACGCGTGAGAGGCACAATGGCTCGCTGAGACCGCCGGCACATCCCGTCCAGACTGCCCATGAAGGGCACCGCGCAGCGCTGACCTCCTGGCCGGGGCCTTTGCGGCTGCCCGGATCGGGGGCAACCGGTCTGATCCGATACACCCGCCGGCGCTGGTGCCGGATGACGGCGCAGCCTTCGGGGAGCGGGATCGCTGCGGGCCCGGCGACCGCGCGTCTGGGGGCGAAATCGCGCTTCCCCCGCATCGCCCGCGGACGGGAGAAAAGCGCCTCCGCAGGGCACGGGGCGTTCCAGTCGGCAAGGTCCCGAGAGCGTAATTCTGAAACTACAATTTACACAAGCGTCGACTTCGGGCAGTAAAGCGGCACGATGACTACAAGTACGAAGTAGAATATATTGGAAATTGGGGGAATACGATGGAAAAATTCCGGCTGCAGCGCCTTTTCGACCCCGCTTCGCAGCGGAGTTTGATCGTTGCCATCGATCACGCGCTTTTCAACAACGCCGCTTTTCTTCCCGGCATCGAGAACATGCCGAAGATCGTCGGGACGGTTGCCGAGGCTGGCGCGGACGGAGTCCTGCTCTCCGTCGGCGAGGCGCCGCATCTTCAGCGCCTTCCGGGCAGGGCCAAGCCGGGCCTGATGCTCCGTGTCGATCCCGCCAACTTCTACAACACCGAGTTGCCCGTCTCGCACCTGCATTGCCGGGTGTTCGACAACGCGGTGGAGATCGCGCTCCGCCTGGATGCCGCCTGCATCCTGCTCAACCTCCTGGACATCGACGGCCATCCGGAAATGCTGAACCAGTGCGTGGAAAACGTGCTTCGGGTGAAAAGCGATTGCGACCGCTACGGCATGCCGCTGGGCATCGAGCCGTTGTCCTTCCGGAAGACCGCGGACGGCTATGTGGGCGACGGCAACCCCCAGCGCGTCACCACGCTCGCGCGCATGGCGGCCGAGCTCGGCGCGGACATCATCAAGACCGATTCGACCGAACCCGAGGAGGAGTTCCATCTCGTGGTCGAGGCGGCCTCGGGCGTTCCGGTCACCGTTCGCGGCGGCAGCAAGGCCTCGGACCTCGAGGTGCTGGAGCACACCGAGCGCCTGGTGGCGCAGGGCGTGGCCGGGCTCATCTATGGCCGCAACGTCATCCAGCACGAGAACCCGGCGGCGATGACCCGCTCGCTGCAGGCCATTCTGCATGGCGGCATGTCCGCCAAGGAGGCCCTGAAGCAGTTGAACGCGGACAAGCAGGCAGGCTGACATGAAGCAGAGCGACGTCAACCTGCTGTGCCGCGAGGCGGCCGCGTGTCTTCGGCGGATGAACTGGGCGCTGCCGCCCGAACCGCAGTGGGCGGCCACGGATTTCGGTCTTGGCCACTACAGCTCCGCCGGGCTGGTCGAGGTGCTCCTGGCGAACGAACCGGAGTATTGCGAGAAGATCATGTACGCGCGGCCGGACATGGTCACGCCGACGCATACGCACGGGAAGAAGAAGGAAGACATCATCTGCCGGTCCGGCGCCGTGCGGATGACGCTCTGGAAAGAAAATCCGCTGACGCACCCCGCCACCGGGTCCGTGCGCGTTCAGGTCAACGGGCAGGAGCGCACCGTCGCGTCCGGCGAAGCCTTCGTGCTGACCCCCGGCGAACGCATCACCCTCGTGCCCGGGATCTGGCACGAGTTCTCGCCCTCCGCGCCCGATACGCTCATCGGCGAGGTGAGCACGTGGTGCGACGAGGCGACGGACAACTTCTTCGCCGACCCGAGGGTGGATATCTTCCACGCCATAGAGCCTGACGAAGCTCCGGAATTCGGCGGCTTCAACACGGACGCGCAGCCATGAAGCAGCAACCCCACGCGCTCATCTTCGACATGGACGGACTGCTCCTGGATACCGAGGGCGTCTACAAGCGGTCATGGTCGGCCGCGGCCGCGGCGTTGGGCTTCGATCTGACCGACCAGATCTTCATGACCCTGATCGGCATCACCATCGCCGACTGCGAGAAGCGCCTGGTCGCGCAATTCGGCGAGCGTTTCCCGCTGGAGCGCTTCCGCGACGATGCCCGCGTGCGATACGAGGCAATCGTCGAGGCCGACGGCATTCCCCTCAAGCCGGGGGTTCACGCCGCCCTCGACTGGGCGGCGCAGAGGAACATCCCCTGCGGCGTCGGCACCTCGACCAGGACGGAGGAAGCCCGCGAGCGCCTCAAGCGCCACGCCATGCTCGACCGTTTCTCCGTCGTGGTGGGCGGCGACCAGATCCGCCGCGGCAAGCCCGATCCCGAGACGTTCCTGAAGGTCGCGGAATCGCTGGCGCATCGGCCGGAGCATTGCCTCGTCTTCGAGGACGCCCACAGCGGCGTGCTTGCCGCGCGCGCCGCCGGCATGTCCGTGGTCCTCATCCCCGATCTGCTGCCGGCGACGCCGGAGATCGCGGCCCAGGCATCGGGGGTTTTCCCCTCGCTCCACGCAGCCGTGGACTGGCTCTCGACCCTGCCGGAGGGCGCCCGATGAGACCCGGCCATCTGGGCAGCATCGCCCGTCGGGTCGGCGCGACGCAGGGCGGGCCCAGCCGCCGCCAGTTCCTGAAAGGGGCGCTGGCCGGCAGCGGCCTGTTGCTCTCGGGACGGTTTGCCGGCGCCGCCGCGGCCGCGCCGCACGTGGTCGTCGTCGGCGCGGGATTTGCCGGCCTGAGCTGCGCCTTCCAGCTCCGCCAGGCCGGCGCCCGGGTCACGGTGCTCGAAGCCCGCAACCGCGTCGGTGGCCGCGTTCTGTCGCTGGACAGGTTCATCGAGGGTCGCGTGGTCGAAGGCGGCGCCGAGCTGATCGGTTCCAATCACCCGACCTGGATGGCCTACGGCGACCATTTCGGGCTGGAATTCCGTGACGTCACCGAGCTCGACGAAGAGGCCGCACCGATCATCCTGAACGGCAGGCGCTACGAAGACGCCGAGCTGGTGTCGCTTTGGGATCGCCTCCAGCAGGTCCTGGAGCAAATGAACGCCGACGCCCGAACGGTCGATCTCGACGCCCCATGGAAAACGCCGGATGCCGCCCGCCTCGACCGCCTGAGCGTGGCGAGCGCGTTCGCCTCCTGGCCCGTGGACGACGACGCGCGGCATGGCGCGTTGACGCTGCTGGCCAACGACAACGCGGCCTGGCCGGAGCGGGAAAGCTACCTGGGCGCGATCTCCGGCGTCGCCGGCGGCGGCCATGAACGCTTCTGGATCGAGTCGGAGGTTTACCGCTGTGTCGGCGGCAACCAGACACTGGCGTTCAAGCTCGCCGAGGCGATCGGCCAGGACCAGATTCGTCTGGGCACGCCCGTCTCCCGCATTCGTCTCACCGCGTCCGGCGTTGCCCTGGACCAGGCCGACGGAAAGACCGTCGAGGGCGATGCCGTCGTCCTGACCGTTCCGCCGAGCGCCTGGACGCATTTCGAGATCGAGCCGGGGCTGCCCGCGGGATACCAGCCGTCCACCGGTCCAACCGTCAAATATCTCTCCAAAGTCTACCGTCCGTTCTGGCGGGAGAGCGGCCTCCAGCCCATCTCGCTGACCGACACCCCTGTCGGCGAAACCTGGGAAGGCACCGACGCGCAGGGCGTGACGGACGACCAGCCCGCCTGTCTCAGCGTCTTCTCTGGCGGGCAGGCGGCGCAGGATTGCCTCGACTTCGGCCCGGCATCGCGCGACGAAAAGATGAAGGGCTATCTGGAGGCGATCTACCCCGGCTATGCCGCCCACGTCGAGAAGACCATGTTCATGGGCTGGCCCGAGGAGAAGTGGACGCTGTGCGGCTACAGTTGTCCGGACCTCGGAGAGGTCACCACCGTCTATCCGAACCTCGAGGCCGGCTTCCAGGATCGCCTGTTCTTCGCCGGCGAGTACACGAGCCTCCTGTTCGGCGGCTACATGGAGGGTGCGCTGCACAGCGGCGCCAGGCTGGCCCGCAAGCTGGCCGGGACGCTCGATCTACCCGGCAAGTGAGGCCGACGGGCGGGTTTCCCGGCGAAACAGGAGCCAGACCAGCGGCAGCATGAGCAGCGGCGCGATGGCCGACGTCGCCAGCCCCCAGTGCAGATCGCGCGCATCGCCCACGACGCCGATGACCCAGGGCATGAGGATCCCTCCCGCGTTGCCGAACGCCGCCAGCACGGCGAACATGCCGGCGCCGCCACCCGGGTATCGATCCGCCGCCACGGCGAGCATCGTCGGCCAGAGGCTGCTGCCCGTGAACCCTGCCGCCACGCAGGCCGCGAGCGCCCAGAAGGGATTGTCCAGGAACGCCCCCAGAAGGAAAAGCACCACCGAAAGCGCGCCGCCCGCGATGAGGACGGCATAGGCGTTCGCCCGCCCTTCCAGCGCGCCCACGGCCATGCGTCCGAGCGCCATGGCAATGGAAAACAGCAGCAGCCCGACGCCCGCCACCGTCGGCGAAAACCCCAGCGACGTCTCGGCGTAGGCCGGCAGCCATTGTGCCATGCCCAGCTCGGTCGCCCCGCCCAGGAAGATCACGGCCAACGCCACCAGGAACCAGGATTTAGAGCAGAGCGCGCGCACCGACGTCCGCCCCGTGTCGATGGCCAGGGCCGGAAAGCGCATGGGCAGGAAGGCCAGGAGCAGCGCGAGCGGCAGGACGACGGTCAGCCCGCACACCACACGCCAGCCGACACCGAATGCCAGCGCCGTCGTGCCGATCAGGATCGTCGCCACGGCTCCGACGGGATAGAACGAGTGCAGCCAGTTCATGGCCGCGAGGCGCCGCTCCACATTGAGCGCCGCCACCACCGGGCTCAGGATCATGTCGAGCATCCCGGCGCCGAGCCCGACCACGAACACCATGGCCAGCAGCACCGAGAACGTCGGCGACGCCGCCATCCCCAGCAGTCCGAGGACGGTCAGAACATTGGCCAGCAGCACGAACGGTTTGGCACCGAACCGATCGGCCAGCGTCCCGGTCAACAGGATGCCCGCCACCAGTCCGGCAAACGCCGCCGCGCCCAGCCGGCCCAGTTCCTCCCGGCTCAGCGCGCTGCCGTCGCCGAAACTGGCGCCGATGCTGGTGAGAAACACCGGCAGCAGATTGATCCCGATCGCCAGGCACATCATCGCCGCGTAGCAGAGCGCCGTGAGGAGCCTCGGCTGGACGTCTCGGCTCATGGAAACACCGCATTCCTGAACAGGGGGACATGTCCCGGGCCGGATCGCCATTTCGGGAGGGACTCGACGGCGACAGAGCACGCGCTGCCGACCAGGCAGATGGCGGCGCCCGACCGGCGCCTTGCGCACCAGAAGAGCCCCGTTCACGAGCGCTTCGGCCGCGCCACCGAGATCGGCGAAGGGCGAACGAAACGTTGGCGGCGCGCGTTTCGCCGTCACCCGTTGCATAGCATCGAGATCATGCAGGCGCGCGCCGCAAAAGCGACCTCCGGGTCGGCGGTCGTTGCCTTGCACTCGCCCCGATACAACCGCGCGCGAATATGAGGCGAAGCCCAGCCCGCCGTTTGGTCGCGCCGGCGTAGGGAAGGTCGAGCAAGTGCACCCAGGCCGTCTGCGCTCGCTGAGGGGAGTGCTGGCCCAGCGTTTGATGAACGCGTTTCGCGTCCTGATTCGACCGACGCCCGTTCCGCTCGGATCGAACGATGCGGGCGGAAAAGGCTCAGAATGAGCAGGAATGGCTCACGATATCCGGCCCCAAGCGACGCCTTGTCTGCCGGACGCTTCCGCCCGACCGCAAGTGTCCCGCAGCCTCACTGGTTCGGCGTGGCGCCTTCCGTGATGTCGGTCATGATCGTGCTGGTGTCGAGGTTCATGCTCGCTTGGCGGGGCGGAAATGCCTCGAAGGACTGCACGAAGCGCTGGACGACCGCCATCGCCGGCGTCAGCGCCCAAGACCGGTTCTCCTGCCATTCGTCGAAGCCGCGGGCCTCGTGGAAGCGCTCGAAGGGATCGAGGTCGAGCCGGGTGATCAGCGGCGACGTCATCTTGTTCTGGACGCCGTTGAACCACTTGTCCTGCTCGGTGAACAGGAACTTCCACTCGCCGTAGCGCAGGCCGTGGAAGGTCGTCTCGGTGAAGAAGAAGAACTCCTTGCGGTTGCTCGGTCCGGACCGGGTCAGGATCGGTTCCTGGTCGTAGCCGTCGAGGTGGACCCTGTAGGACCGGTCGCCGATCTCGGTCCCGTCCCGCAGGCGCTCCTTCAGGTCCGGCTGGCCGAGTTCGGACATGATGGTGGGAACCCAGTCCTCCATGCTCATCAGCTCGCCGGTCGTCGTGCCTGGAGGGATGACGCCCGGCCACTTCACCGCCATCGGTACCTTGAAGCCGCCCTCGTACCCGCCGACGCCCTTCTGGCCCCGGAACGGCTGGTTGCCGCCGTCCGGCCAGGAGTTCGAGGCGGCGCCGTTGTCGGTGGAGAACATCACCATCGTGTCGTCGGCCACGCCCAGCTCCTCGAGCAGGTCGAGAAGCTCGCCGACGTCGTCGTCCAGCTCCGTCATGCCGTCGGCGTAGACGTTCCCGGTCCCGGTGATGCCGGCGTAGTGGTCGTCGAGGTTGGTCCGGTAGTGCATGCGGGTGGTGTTGTGCCACACGAAGAACGGCTTGTTGTCGGCGACGGCCTCGCGGATGAAGCGCTTGCTTTCGTCGAGAACCTCCTGGTCCAGCGTCTTCTGCCGCTCGGTGCCGAAGTTGCCCAGGTCCTCGATGCGCTGCGCGCCACCGTCTTTGGCCGCGTAGGAGTGGATGATGCCGCGCTGGCCGAGGCCGGCCGCCTCCACGGCCTCGGTCGGATAGTCGTCCTGCTCGACGTATTCGCCGGCGTTGAGGTGGTAGAGGATGCCGAAGAACTCGTCGAAGCCGTGCGCCGTCGGCAGGTGCTCGTCGCGGTCACCGAGATGGTTCTTGCCGAACTGGCCCGTCGCGTAGCCGAGCGGCTTCAGCATCTCGGCAAGCGTCGGATCCTCCTGCTGGAGACCAATGGGCGAGCCCGGCAGGCCGACGGTGCTCAGACCGAGACGCACCGGGTACTGGCCGGTGATGAAGGCCGCGCGCCCCGCCGTGCACGAGGCCTGGGCGTAGTGATCCATGAACAGCATGCCATCCTCGGCGATGCGGTCGATGTTCGGCGTCTCGCAGCACATCATGCCGCGATGGTAGGCGGAGATGTTCCACATCCCCACGTCGTCGCCCCAGATCACCAGGATGTTCGGCCGGCGGTCTTCCTGCGCGGCCAGCGGAGCGATGGGGATCATCGTGACCGCCAGGGCGGCCGTCTTCCAGAATGCCGTGGACATGGCGCACCCTCCCTCAAGATGCCACGTATCTTTCTTTGCCCGCAGCCTATCACAGGTTGCGCCCCGCCGGACAGAAGCCCCGCGTCCGCCGAACGGCGCCGAACACGAAAGATTGAACTTGGACAAGCCCCACTACCGGGAATTACGGCTTGGCTGATATCCTCCGCCCCGGAAACTACGCGGGTGGAGGCGGCGGGGGTCCGGAAGCTGCACGGGTCACGGCGGCCCGAGCGGGAGGACAGCCATGGGCAAGGCCACGGGACGCGAAATCTTCGCCGGTCGTCGCGCGGGCGCGCGATACGTCACGGCGGTGCTGGCAATAGCGGCGATCACGGCCATCGCCGGGCAGGCCGGGCGGGCGCAAGCCGCCGAGAGCGGCACCGGCTTCTATCTTCTCGGCACGCGCGCCGCGCTGGCCGGGGTGGTGCCGCCGCCCGGCGTCTACATCCAGAACGACCTCTACCTCTACAGCGGCTCGGCGAGCGCCAGCCGCGACCTGCCCATCGGCGGGCGGATCGTCGCCGACGTCGAAGCGACCGCCGCCATCGACCTTCTCACCGGGCTGTGGTCCACCAAGGTCCCGCTCATGGGCGGCAACCTGGCGCTCCAGGCGACCATCCCGGTGGGAACCCAGAATGTCTCGGCCCGGGCGGCGGTCCCGGGCCTCGGTCTCGGCGCGTCGATCGACGACGACGTCTTCACCGTCGGCGATCCGGTCGTCGGGGCCTCGATCGGCTGGCACGCGGGTAACTTTCACTGGACGGCCGGGACGCTGGTGAACGTCCCGATCGGCGACTACCAGGAAGGCCAGATCGCCAACCTCGCCTTCCATCGCTGGGGCATGGATCTCTACGGCGCCGCGACGTGGCTGGACATGACCCGCGGCATCGATCTTTCCGCCGCGCTCGGGGTCACCTTCAACGGCGAGAACCCGGCCACCGACTATCGCACCGGCACCGAGTTTCACGCCGAGTGGGCGGCCACGAAGTATCTGACGCCGGCCTTCTCGCTGGGCGTGGCGGGCTACTACTACCGCCAGATCACCGCCGACAGCGGACCCGGCGCCACCCTCGGCGACTTCAAGGGCCAGGTGGCGGCCATCGGCGGGACGATGGCCTACGACGCCAAGATCGCCAGCACGCCGGTGTCGTTCAAGGCGAAGGTCTACCAGGAGTTCGCGGTCGAGAACCGGCTTCAGGGCACGTCCGGCTTCCTGACGGTGTCGTTCCCGCTGGGCGTCGGCAAATAGCGTCCGCGCCCGTCAGCCAGAGGCCGGGCCGCGCCCGGCCGGCCGCCGGCGTGCTCAGCCGCTAAGCCGGATGCACGAGGGGTGCTTGGTGTAGAGCTGGTGGATCACCATCAGGTGCAGCGCCGAGCCGAAATAGGTCTCCGGGCGGAAGTTCAGGAGCTCCAGCGGGATCGGGTTGCCGTCGGCGACGCAGTCGATCGCCGCGGCGATGATCCGGTAGCCGCTTCCGTCCATGTCGCCCACCCGCCGGCCGATCGCGGGGTCGTAGATGCCCGGCAGGCCGCCATGCTGCTCGTAGCGGTCGTCGACGATGGCGAGGAGCTCCGGTCGGGATCCCCATGGCACCGACAGCATGTTGATGGGCGCGCGGATCGCATCGTAGGAGGAGCGCTTGGGGAAGTTCCGCGCCGGGACCGGATGGCTCGGATCCGCAACGGAGGTCCAGTCGCTCGGATTCCAGTTGCGCAGCACGCTTTCATAGAAGGACCAGCCCGCCTGCATGGCGCGATGCCACGGCTGGCCGGGGGCGAGGTCGGCGACGATCTGCATCATGTCGAAGTGGTAGTAGGACAGGTTGACCACCGGCCCGTCCGGCTGCGACGGCGGCAGGAAGCCTTCCCTGCCGGGCAGCATCACCACCTGTCCCCGGTACTCGACCAGGACGGCGTTGCCGAGCGCCCGCGCCGTCTCGGCGGCATAGGCGAGATAGTCGCCGCGGTTCCAGCGCTTCGCCGCGAGGCTCAGGATCGCCGCGATGATCAGGTCGGCGTCGGTGGCGTTGTTGCGGTCGACGATGCCGCGATAGGGGTCGTACTTCCACGCGTGCAGGCCGTCGGGATTGCGCAGCGTGTCGCGCGTCCAGCTCCAGACAAGGTCGAAGGTCTCGGGCGCATCGGCGGCAAACGCGATCGCCATGCCGTAGGCCTGGCTTTCCGAGTGGCTGATGCCGCCGTTCTCCGGATCGAAGATCCGCCCGTCCGGCTTCATGTAGCGGTTGAAGAACGGCGTCGCCTGGTAGCGGTACCACTCGTAGAATTCCGGGCTCATCTGGGTCGCCACGGGGCCCTGATAGAGGTCCTGGGCGCGGACCGCGGCTCCCGCGCCGGCGAACGCGGCAACCGCCGCCAGCAATGCCCCTGCAAGTCGGTGCGTCCTCATGGCGAAGCGCCTCCCCCGGCCTCCCCTGCCCCAGAACGGGCGACGGATCCCCGAGTGTACCATCGCTCCGGGCGCGCTGCTTCAAAACCGCCTCACTGAGCCGCTCGCACGCGCCGCCGGAGGACTGGAATGTCAGGGGCCCTGAGGTATACTTCCGGCAAAACACAACAGGCCGCCTGAGCCTGACCAGGGAGGATCACCATGTTCCATCGACCGAAGGACGCCACCCGCCGAACCGTGCTCCTCGGATGCGCGCTGGCAGCCCTTGCGCCCGCCGCGGCGGGCGCCCAGGACGCCTCGCCCGCCCCGTGCGACACGCTCACGGCCGAGGCGATCGGCACGGACAACCTGGCGATCACCTCGGTCGAGCACGTGGAGGGCATGGAGGAGGCCGCGGTGCCGCACTGCATCCTGCGCGGCGCGCTCGACCAGCGCACCGGTGCCGACGGCAAGAGCTTCGCGATCGGCTTCGAGATGCGTCTGCCGGACACGTGGAACGGTCGCTTCTTCCACCAGGCGAACGGCGGCGCGGACGGCGTGGTCGTGCCGGCCGTCGGCAAACTCCTCGGCGGCGGGACCGCCGACAACGCCCTCTCGCACCACTATGCCGTGCTCAGCTCCGACGCGGGCCATGACGCCAAGGGCTTCCCGGAACGCGGGCTGGCCGGCGGCAGCGCGTTCGGGCTCGATGCCCAGGCGCGGCTCGACTACGGCTACCAGTCCACCCCGAAGCTCTACGCTCTGGCGGTCAACGTGCTCAACGCCCGCTACGGCGAGCCGCCGGCCTATTCCTACATGGTCGGGTGCTCCAACGGCGGGCGGCACGGCATGGTGGCGGCCGAACGGACCCCGGATCTCTACGATGGCATCCTGGCGGGTGCCCCCGGCTTCAACCTGCCGAAGGCGGCCCTGAAGGGCCCGAACGACATCCAGGCCGCCGAGCGCAACGGGCTCGAGCTTCGCTCCGCCTTCTCCCGGGACGACATGCGGCTGGTCGGCGAGAAGGTGCGCGCGGCGTGCGACGCGCTGGACGGGGCGGAAGACGGCATCATCGGGGACCTTCGGCAGTGCCAGGCGACCTTCGACCCGGCGACGCTTGCCTGCGGCGCCGAGGGCGGTTCCGGGTGCCTGACGAAGGCGCAGACGACCGCCCTGCAGGGCTTCCTGGCCGGCCCGACGACCTCCGACGGCCGGTCGCTCTACGCCGCCTTCCCCTGGGACACCGGCCTCGGCGGCGAGAACTGGCGGCTGTGGCGCCTGGAGAGCAAGGTGAAGCCCTGGGACAACTACCCGCTGACCACGACGCTCGGCGGAGCATCGCTGGCGATGATCTTCACGACGCCCCCCACCGAGGTCGACGGCACGCCGGAAGCGCTTCGCGCCTTCCAGTCCGGGTTCGACCTGGACACGGACGCGGAGAAGATCTTCGCCACCACGGATGCCTTCCCCGTTTCCCCGATGGCGTTCATGACGCCGCCCCATGCCGATGACCCGGACCTTGCCGACTTCCGCGCGAGCGGCGGCAAGATGATCCTCTTCCACGGCGTCAGCGACCCGACATTCTCCATCAACGACACCATCGCCTGGTACGAAAAGCTGGACGCCAACACCGGCGGCGACGCGGCCTCCGTCGCCCGGCTCTACCCGATCCCGGGCATGACCCATTGCTCGGGCGGCCCGTCCACCGACGACATCTCGCTGTTCCGCGACCTGGTCGACTGGGTGGAGAACGACGAAGCGCCCGCCTCCCCGGTCGCCACCGTCCGCGCCGACAATCTGGAGATCCCCGAAGGCTGGAGCCGGACGCGCAGCCGCCCGCTCTGCGCCTGGCCGACGGTCGCCCGCTACGACGGCAGCGGCGACCTGGAAGACGCCTCCAGCTTCCGCTGCGAATAGTCCACGCTGCCGGGCGGCCTTCGGGCCGCCCGCGCCCGCGGCGCCCCCCGGGCGGGCTGCGGCAGGTGGCAATAAACTTTTCGGGAGATCGCAACCTTTGGTGCAATCCCGTGCCCGACCGCCCCCTAATCTTCCCCCAAGACATGCCGACGGAACGCCGCCACCGGTCCCATGGTCCCGCGCCATGGGCCGGTCACGGTGGCCTTCACGCGCCCTCCGGGGCCTTGTCCGGCGCGCCAGACCACCGGTTGCGTCCGCGCCGGAGGCCCATGTGCGCCGCACCCGACACGACAGACGAGCCACCGGACGACCAGACAAAGAAACAAGAAAAGCAGACGCGCCGACACACGCGACGACGTCGGACGATACAGGGGAGACGTTCCATGAAACGCTTGCTGCTTGCGACCGCGTTCGCGGTGGCGGTCACCGGAGCCGCGACGGCCCAGGAGCCGCAGAAGCCGAATATCCTGGTCATCTGGGGGGATGACATCGGCACCTGGAACATCAGCCACAACAACCGCGGCATGATGGGATACCAGACGCCCAACATCGACCGTATTGCCGATGAGGGTATCGCCTTCACCGACTACTACGCCCAGCAGAGCTGCACCGCCGGCCGCGCGGCGTTCATCGGCGGCAACGTGCCGGTGCGCACCGGCATGACCAAGGTCGGCCTGCCCGGCGCCGAACAGGGCTGGCAGAAGACCGACGTCACCATGGCGACCGTGCTGAAGGCGCAGGGCTACGCCACCGGCCAGTTCGGCAAGAACCACCAGGGCGACCGCGACGAACACCTGCCCACCATGCACGGCTTCGACGAGTTCCTCGGCAACCTCTACCACCTTAACGCCGAGGAAGAGCCGGAGAACCGCGACTATCCGGGCGACATGATGCTCGCCAACGGCAAGACCTTCCGCGAGCAGTTCGGACCGCGCGGCGTCATTCATTCCTGGGCCAACGGCGACGGCACCCAGCGCATCGAGGACACCGGCCCGCTCACCAGGAAGCGGATGGAGACCATCGACGACGAGACGGTGCAGGCCGCGAAGGACTTCATCATCAAGGCGACGGAGGCGGGAACGCCCTGGTTCGTCTGGTGGAACGGCACGCGGATGCATTTCCGCACCCATGTGCGCGAGGAGCACACCGGCATCTCGGGGCCGAGCGGCAACGAGTATCACGACGGGATGGTCGAGCATGACATGAACGTCGGCGAGCTGCTGGCGCTGATCGACGAACTCGACATCGCCGACAACACGCTGGTGATGTACTCCACCGACAACGGCCCCCACTACAACACCTGGCCCGATGCCGGCACCACACCCTTCCGCAGCGAGAAAAACTCCAACTGGGAGGGCGCCTACCGCGTGCCCGCCTTCGTACGCTGGCCGGGGCGTTTCCCCGAAGGGGTCACCCTCAACGGCATCGTCGCCCACGAGGACTGGCTGCCGACCTTCGCCACCATCGCCGGCGAGCCGAACATCAAGGAAGAGCTCCGCGAGGGCGTCGACCTCAACGGCCGGCACTACCGCAACTACATCGACGGCTACGACCTCACCGCCTACCTGGAGGGCGAGACCGACACCTCGCCGAGGCACGAGTTCTGGTACGTCAACGACGACGGCCAGATCGTCGCCGCCCGCTACGACGACTGGAAGGTCGTGTTCCTGGAGAACCGCGGCGAGGCGTTCGGCGTCTGGCAGGAGCCCTTCGTCGAGCTGCGCGTGCCGCAGATCTTCAACCTGCGCCGCGACCCGTTCGAACGCGCCCAGCACAACGCCAACGTCTACTACGACTGGCTGCTCGAGCGGGCCTTCATCATCGTGCCGATCCAGGCCCTGGCCGGCCAGTTCCTGAAGACCATGCAGGAGTATCCGCCAAGCCAGACGCCGGGCTCCTTCAACCTCAGCACCATCGAGGAGCAGATCAAGTCCGGCATGGGCAACTGAGGCAGGCCGACAGACAGGAGCCGCCGGGACCGCACCGGTTCCGGCGGCTCCGGGGATCATGCAGCGGAGCTGGACCATGCGCGCCGTTCGACTGGCAATCGTCGCTCTCTTCGTGCTGGCCGGCATGGTGCCGGGTCTGGCCGATCCGCTGCCGTCCTGGAACTCCGGCGCGGCGAAATCGGCGATCGTCGACTTCGTCGCGGCGACGACGACCCCGGGAAGCGAGCGCTACATCGATCCGTCGGAACGCATCGCCGTCTTCGACAACGACGGCACCCTGTGGGCCGAGCAGCCGTTCTACTTCCAGCTCGCCTTCGCCCTCGACAGGACGCGCGAGATGGCCGCCGCCGACCCGTCGATCAAGGAGCGCAGCCCGGCCATCAAGGCGGCCGCGGAGGGCGACATGGAAGGCGTCCTCGCCGGCGGGCACGAGGGCCTTCTGCAGATCATCGCCCTCACCCACGCCGGCATGACCACCGACGCGTTCAAGGACGAGGTCACGGCCTGGTTCGCTTCAGCCAGACATCCGAAGACCGGCCAGCCCTACGACACGATGGTCTACCAGCCGATGCTGGAGCTGCTCTCCTATCTGCGGGAGAACGGCTACCGGACCTACATCGTCTCGGGCGGAGGGATCGACTTCATCCGCGCCTTCGCCGAGACCACCTACGGCATTCCGCCCGAGCAGGTCGTCGGCTCCAGCATCAAGGCCGAGTTCGCGCTCTCCGATAATCGCGCCGACACCCGCAAGCTGCCGGAACTGTTCTTCTACGACGACAAGGCCGGCAAGCCCGTCGCCATCGACCACCACATCGGCCGGCGCCCGGTCATCGCCGGCGGCAACTCCGATGGCGACCTGCAGATGCTCCAGTTCGCAACGGGCGGCCCCCGCCAGGGCCTCGCCATCCTGGTCCATCACACCGATGCGGACCGCGAATGGGCCTACGACCGGGGTTCCAAGATCGGCGGCCTGGACCAGGCGCTCGACCAGGCCGGCGACCGCGGCTGGACCGTGGTCGACATGAAGACCGACTGGCGCACCGTCTTCCCGTGGGAGCTCCAGTAGGGCGTGGCGCGGTCCGCGCCCGACCGGGTTGCGGCCGCCGCCGCAACCGCGTCCGCACGACTCCCTGACGAGGCGGCCGGCCGATGCACGAGTTCAGGTGCCGCGCCCGTTCCTTCCCCCTCCCGTTGCCCGTACCACCGCCCTGCCGCCCGGCAGCCTGCGGAGCGCAGCCTCACGAAAATCCGTATCGGCTTCCGAACCGTAAAAAGGGGATCGACGGAGGTCATCCTCTGACCGAAGCTCGCACAGCACCTCCACGCTGCGGGCCATCACGTGCCGCGTGCCAACGAGGAAGATCGATGCCGGAGACGGCTGCCGCACGAAACGTCCTGTCGACCCGCGGATGGCTGTCGCGGCTTCCGGAGCCCGTCCGGACCGCCATCCTCGACCGCTGTGCGCTGCGGTCCTACGGACCGGGCGAGGCCGTCTATCACCTGGGCGACGAGACGGGCGGCATGTTCGGGCTGGTGTCCGGATCGCTGGCCGTGATGATCGCGCCGCGCGAGCACGGCCCCTACCTCGCCCACCTCGGCCGTCCGGGCTTCTGGTTCGGCGAGGGGATGGCGATCACCCGCGAGCCCCGCCGTGTCGGGGTGGTGGTCCGGCGGCCAACGTCCCTGATGGTGCTTCCCCTGTCAGCGATCGACGAACTCGCGGCCTCCGTCCCCGATTTCTGGCGCCACGTGGCCGTGAACGCGATCATGAACCTCGATATGGCGCTCAGGGCCTACGACGACATGCTGATCGCCAGCCCCGCCGTGCGCGTCGCCGCCATCCTGTGCCGGCTTGCCGGCAACGCGTTCGAACGCGCCGGCGAGACGCGCGGTCTGCGCATCGACGTCACCCAGACTGAGCTTTCGGAGCTGTCGGCGATGTCGCGCAACGCGGTCGGCCGGATCCTCTCCGAGCTGTCGGCGCGCGGTCTGGTCGACGTCGGCTACGGCCACCTGGTGATCCGTGACCTTGCTGCCCTGAAGAAGGCCGCCACCGCGCCCGGCTGACCGCGCGGGCTTCGGCTTCGGCGCCAAGCAGTCCGCTGAAGCAACCAGGGACTCAAAACCTCAAATTGCAATTCTCAGTGCATTTCAGGCCTCAAGATTGTCTATAGTCCCCGGATCGTTCTCGTCCTCGCCGGACCGGTGTCGGGAGCTTCGGGTCATGCCACGCTTCACGATCATGGCACTTCTTTCCTCGGCCGTGCTCGCCGCCCTCGCCCACCCCCATCAGGCGCGGGCCCAGGACGCCGACCTCGCCAAGCAGCTCTCCAATCCCATCGCGTCGCTGATCAGCGTGCCGTTCATCTACAACTACGACCGCGGCTTCGGGCCGGAGGACGGGTACCGCACCGGCGTCACCATCCAGCCGGTGATCCCGATTGCGCTGAGCGACGACTGGAACGTCATCTCCCGGACGATCACGCCGATCGTTTGGCAGGACGACATTGCCGGCAATTCCGGTCGCCAGTTCGGGCTCAGCGACACGGTCCAGAGCCTGTTCCTGTCGCCCAGGGCGACGGGTCCGGGCGGCCTCACCTGGGGCGTCGGCCCCGTGTTCCTGTTGCCGACCGCGACAGACCCGCTGCTGGGCTCGGAACGCTGGGGGGCCGGTCCGACCGGCGTCGCCCTGAAGCAGACGGGCCCCTGGACCTACGGGCTGCTCGCCAACCACATCTGGTCGTTTGCCGGCCACGACGACCGCAACCCGATCAATGCCACCTTCCTGCAGCCCTTCCTCTCCTACACGACCGCCGACGCCTGGACCTTCTCGCTGAACACCGAGACGACCTACGACTGGGAGACCGAGGACTGGTCGGTCCCCATCAACGCCGCCGTCAGCAAGCTGGTGACGATCCAGGGCCAGCCGATCAGCCTGCAGGCGGGGCTTCGCTACTGGGCGGCGAGCGGGCCCGCCGCCGCCGAGGGCTTCGGCGGCAAGGTCGGCATCACCTTCCTGTTCCCGAAGAAGAACTAGAGCGGTGCCGGCGGTCTGCGTGCCGGGCCGGCGAAAGACAACGGCTACGGGGCCATCGCCCGCGGTCGGCGCATCGCCCGGCGCAGGCGGTCGACCGCCCCGTCCCCGCCTGGCGGCTCAGAACGCGATCGACACGTTCAGGTGGCCCTCCCAGATGTCCAGGTTCGCCTGCCCGAAGCTCCGGTAGGCCGCACTCGTCTCCACCTGCAGCGCGTTGGAGAAAAGCATCCGGGCGCCGGCTTCCAGCGACCCCGCCCACGGCGACGAGGTCGCGAGCTGCAGGTCGCCCGTCAGGATTTCGCCGTCGCCCGGCCGCTCGTACTCGTAGTCGACGCCCAGCTCCGCGAACGGCATCAGGTAGGTGCCCCGGTCGAGGACGTACAGGCGGCTGACCTCGGCGGAGACGGTCGCCACGCCGTAATTGTACGCGTCGCTCGGCATGCCGACCCGCACCGCGCGACCACGCACGGTGCCGGCGAGATCGTAGGCATCGCTGTTCATGTAGGCGTAGGTGATGCCGACCTTCGGACGCAGGAAGAACCCGCGCAGCAGGTACTGGCCGTAGAGGTTGACCGTGCCCGTCACCTGCCGGGTCGTGTAGCTGCCGTCGAGCACGCTGAGGCGCAGGTCGCTTTCCACCTGACCGAAGCTCAGCGAGGCATCGGTGGCCCAGTGCTCCGAGAGCCGCAGCGCCGCGTAGGGGCCGATGGACACCCCCCGCGTGTTCACCTCCAGCGTCCCGTCGTAGCCGGTGGTGCGGCCCTGGTCGAAGGAGAGCGACACGCCGACGATCAGGTTTTCGCGCACCTTCCGGTCGATGCCGATGGCGGCGCTGCCGAACAGCGAATCCATGTCGAGCCCGAACCGGCGGTCGGAGACGCCGACCAGCTTGGCGTCGCTCCAGGCGTTCCAGAGGCTCGGCGGGGCGAGATCGCGGCCCGTCGTCAGCGGCGGCCCTTCCAGCAGCGCGGGCAGGCAGTCGCGCCGCCGCGCCTCGGTCTCCGCCGCATCCTCGTCGTCGCGCGGCACGTCGAAACAGGGATCCTCCGGCAGCGCCGCCCCCTCCTCGCCCCGCGCCACCGCGCCGGGCGCGACGCCGCCGGGCCGATCGGGAGCGGTCGGTACCGTCGGCGTCAGGCCCGTCGGCGGCTGCGTCGGCGTCGTCGGGCGCCCGCCGGTGGGCGGAACGGTGGGCGTGAGGCCGCCGACCGGCGGCCGGGTCGGCGTGACGCCCGTCGGAGGAACGGTCCCGATCGGCGGTGTCACTCCCGAAGGTGGCCGCAGCGCGCCGGGCCGCGTCGGCATCACCCCCGTTGGCGGCAGTGTCGCGATCGGTGTCACGGCCGTCCCCGGCGGCCGGGTCGGCATCACCCCGGCAGGCGGCCGCGTTCCGATCGGCGGCGTCACCCCCGATGGCGGCCGCAGCGCACCGGGCCGTGTCGGCATGACGCCCGTCGGCGGCAGTGTCGCGATCGGTGTCACGGCCGTCCCCGGCGGCCGGGTCGGCATGACGCCCGAGGGCGGCACCGTTCCGATCGGCGGCGTCACTCCCAACGGCGGCCGCAGCGCCCCGGGCCGCGTCGGCATCACCCCCGTCGGCGGCACCGTCCCGACCGGCGGGGTCACCCCCGATGGCGGCCGCAGCGCGCCGGGCCGGGTCGGCATCAGCCCGCCGATGGGCACGTTGCCGATCGGCGGCGTCGCGCCGCCCGGCAGCGAGGGAAGCTGGAAGTCCGGGAACAGGTTGCCGATCGGCGGCAGCACGATGCCGGGCAGCGTGATGTTGGGCGGCAGGGTGATCCCGCCCTTCTGGTTCTGGGTATCGATGAGGCACGGCTTGCCGTTGCCGGTGGCGTAGAGCTTGTGGGTCCCGCCGTTGCCGGACGACACCACCGGCGAGCGCGACACGTGCAGCCCGCTCCTGGTCAGCGACCACTGGTCGACGACCTGGCTCTGCTGGGCCGCCTCGAGCTCGAAGGACCCCGCCACCGTGCCCGACAGCCAGACCGATTCGGACGCGTCAGCGGCGTTCCCCAGATAGCGCAGCCCGCCGTCGGACTTGCAGTTCTGGGCCTCGGCCACGCCGGTGGCGGCGACCACGAGGAGGCCGGCGAGAGCGGCTCCGAGGCCATGGCGGCCCCGCGATGAACGGGAGGAAGACGTCGTCGGCGCGTTCCCCGGCCGGCCGGGCATGCCGGCCGCGCCGCAACCGGCCCGCTCCCCTTCGGCACGCCCCGGCAATCGCTGTCCCACCCGCCACCTCCGGTCGATTACCGAGCAGGTGACGAGCCTAGCAAAGGAATGACCTCAGATTGCAACCGATGGGGCAATCGCCGCGCGCAATCCACCGGCCGGGCGCGCGCTGGCGCGCCCGGGATTGACCGCCCCTACTGCGCGCCGGCGGCGTTGCCGAGGCGCGTGACGCTGGCGGTGACGGGGTTGCCCAGCGCCTTCAGCTCCAGGAGCGTGGAGTCCTTCACCGGCACCCGCACGGCGGTCGAGCCGTCGAGGGTGTAGACGGTGCCGTCGACGCGCATGCGGAACGGTCCGTCGGCGCTGACCAGCACCTCGCTCGCCCCGCCCGCGCCGGGCGTCGGAACGGTCGTCCATTCCCCCGGCACCGACACCTCGCTCGCCTCGCCGAGGCTGGAGACCTCGTGGTTGGGGCTGCGGAGCAGATCGGTGAGGCCGGCCTTGTCGATCCAGTAGACCGCGTAGGCGATGCCGCCGGCGATCACCAGCAGGAACAGCAGCAGGGCGATCCAGCCGCCGTTGCCGCGCCGCTTCTCGCGATGATCGTCCTGTGCGGAGCCGTAGTCGTCCCGGGCGCGGCGCCGGCCCCTGCGGCGCGGCTGCGGCTCGGCCTCCTCCAGCACGTCGTCGATGGAGGGTTCGTCCTCGCCGTCGGTGTCCCGGGCGTCCGACGCCAGCCAGGCGCTGCCCGCCGCCGCGGCCTCGCCGACCGGACGGCGCAGCTCCGGCTCGGCCCGCCGGCGGCGCGACGGGGCGCGCGGCATCGCCGGCTCCCGCGGCCCCTCGACGCCGTCGTCGTCACGGTCCTGCTCGACGGTCGCCTCGTCGTCGGCCGGCGGCACGGCGGCGCCGCGATCGAGACGTCCGGCGCGGCGGGGTTCGGCGGTGAGCGGCGGGCGCGGACGTCCGCCCGACACGGTCGGCTCGACCCGCCCGGCGCGGCGGCCGCGATCGGGCTCGGCCGCGCGTCCGGCGCCCGGCACCGCGCCGAGCACGGAGCGGTCCTCGGCGGGCCGCGGCCCGGCGGTCTCCTCGTACGGCTCCTCAAGCTCATCGTCCGCGTCGTCGCGATCCGCGTCCGCCCCAGTCTCCAGCGTCGGGCCGGCCGGCTCGTCGTCGATCGGCGGCGGCGCCGGCCGGACCGGCTCGGCCATCGGCGGCTCGGGCGGGACGAAGGCCGGGTCGGGCGCGACGTCGCGCGGCGCCTCGGCGGGATGCATGTCTGCAGGATGCGGATGGATCTCGTCCGCCTCGGCCACGTCGCGTTCGTCGCGACGGGGCGCCTCGGCTGGCTCGCTCCAGGCGGCCTCCGGCGGCAGGGTCTCGGGCGCATCGCCGTCGGCGCGCGGCGGCGGCGGCTCCGTCCCGTCGAGCGCGACGGCCGATCGGAAGGCGCCGCAATAGGGGCAGCTCAGAACGGGGCGAACCAGCGGCTCTCCGCAGGCGCTGCAACGAAATCGCGCTGTGGTCAAAGAAGTCTCTCCCGTCGAGCGCACCGGACCGGCCTGGTTCGGAACACCGTTTTCGCCGTGGTGCCGGCGGTCTCCGCCGGCACGGGTGTGATCAGCATCCACTTCTGGATGCGATGTTCAACGCCTCTCGCGCCGAACATCTACGCCAAAACTGGGAGAAGGTGTGGCGGCGGCCGATCGACCGCCCCGATTTCCGAAGAATCACCCGATGCTTCGGGCCCCGGACAGCAACGGCGCTGGCGCGGCGGCGTTCCATCGCCGACCTGCCCCATCGTCCGCCCGCGGGCGATCCGGCCGCCTTGCACGGCCGGCAGGGCGGCTCAGGGCCGCAGGACCTCGCGCAGCTTCGCCGGCTCCGGAAGGCCCTTCATCTCGAGTTCCGGCGCGTCGCCGGCGGTGTAGATGCGCAGCGTGCCGACGTCGAGCATGCGGTCGAGCAGCGACTGGTCGATCTTCACGGTGCGGATCGACGACAGCTCGATCTCGGTGTGCTCCTTCGACAGCAGCCCGCGGTCCAGCGCGATCCGCTCGTCGCCGACGGTGACCGTGGTGGCGCGGTTGAACAGCCACCAGACGATCAGCGCGATCACCCCGACGACCGCCGGGATCAGGATCACGCACAGGATGAACAGGAACGGATGGCTCTTGAACATCGACGGATGGGCTTGGTAGCGGATGGGCATCGGGGAAATCCTGACCTGCGGAAAGACGGCGCGAAGCGGGTGCGCGCTGCCGGAGCGACGTCGCCCACGCGACCATCGGCGCCGGCCTGCACGGCCCGCGAGGCCACCCTACCCAAATCGCGACGGTTTCGCGCCGACGAAATCAGTGGAGGTGCGAGAGCGCGTCCACCGACCGCCATTCCCAGCCGCCGATCAGCTGCCGGTAGCCGATGTCGACCGAATGCAGCGCGCCGTCGAGCTCGCGGCGCCAGAACTCCAGAAAGCGCTTGAGCTCGGGAAAGGCGGGCGCGAGATCGTAGTCCTGCCACAGATAGGTCTGCAGCAGCGCCGGGTGATCCGGCATCCGGTAGAGGATCTTCGCGGTGGTCAGCCCGTAGCCGTCCATCTGGCGGTCGAAAGCGGAATCGATCATCGGTCCCCTCGGTGTTGCAAGCGCCTGTGAAATGGTGCATTGCAACCCCGCCGAAGGCAAGACGGCTTTCCATTTTTATGTTTGATTTCAGATAGTTGGCAGCACGCCCCCGCGATTGCTGCCAATCTCGCGTCCGCATGGATGGCCGGCGGCGCGGCGGGGCTGTTAGCACTTTCCGCTGGCGAGTGCCAAGAAAGTGTGTCAGGTACCTTGCTACCGGTGATGGGCCCTCCCATCTCAGCACCACACGGCCCGCCTGCCGAAGACGGATGCGGCCCGTGCGGGGGACTTTCAGTCACCGAAATCAGAAATCTGGTTCATCAGGAGGAACACATCATGCAGTTCCGGCCGCTACACGACCGCGTCGTCGTCCGCCGTATCGAATCCGAAACCAAGACCGCCGGCGGCATCATCATTCCGGATACCGCCCAGGAAAAGCCGCAGCAGGGCGAAGTCATCGCCGTCGGCCCGGGCGCCCGCAACGAAGCCGGCGAACTCGTCACGCCGGACGTCAAGGCCGGCGACCGCGTCCTCTTCGGCAAATGGTCCGGCACCGAAGTGAAGATCGACGGTGAAGATCTCCTCATCATGAAGGAGAGCGACATCATGGGTGTCCTGGAAGGGACCGCCGCCGCCAAGGCCGCCGCGTAATCCGCACGGCTCTTGCCGTCAACGCAGTCTCTCAAGGGAGAACATCACTATGGCTGCCAAAGAAGTTAAGTTTTCGACCGCCGCTCGCGACAAGATGCTCAAGGGCGTCGACACGCTGGCCAACGCGGTCAAGGTGACCCTCGGCCCGAAGGGTCGCAACGTCGTCATCGAAAAGTCCTACGGCGCCCCGCGCATCACCAAGGACGGCGTCACCGTCGCCAAGGAGATCGAGCTGGAAGACCGCTTCGAGAACATGGGCGCCCAGATGGTGCGCGAAGTGGCCTCGAAGACCAACGACATGGCCGGTGACGGCACGACCACGGCGACCGTTCTCGCCCAGGCGATCGTCAAGGAAGGTGCCAAGGCGGTGACCGCCGGCATGAACCCGATGGACCTGAAGCGCGGCATCGACCTCGCCGTCCAGGCGGTTCTGGCCGAGCTCGCCGCGAAGGCCAAGGAGATCTCCTCCAACGAAGAGATCGCCCAGGTCGGCACCATCTCCGCGAACGGCGACACCGAAGTGGGTCGCTACCTCGCCGAGGCGATGCAGAAGGTCGGCAACGAGGGTGTCATCACCGTCGAGGAAGCCAAGTCGCTCGAGTCCGAACTCGAAGTCGTCGAAGGCATGCAGTTCGACCGCGGCTACATCTCGCCGTACTTCGTGACCGATGCGGAGAAGATGCGCGTCGAGCTCGACGATCCGTACATCCTCATCCACGAGAAGAAGCTCTCCAACCTGCAGGCGCTTCTGCCGGTGCTCGAAGCCGTGGTCCAGTCGGGCCGTCCGCTTCTGATCATCGCCGAGGACGTCGAGGGCGAGGCGCTGGCCACCCTGGTGGTCAACAAGCTGCGCGGCGGCCTGAAGGTCGCGGCCGTGAAGGCGCCGGGCTTCGGCGATCGCCGCAAGGCGATGCTGCAGGACATCGCCGTCCTGACCGCCGGCACCGTGGTGTCCGAGGACGTGGGCATCAAGCTCGAGAACGTCACGGTCGACATGCTTGGCACCGCCAAGAAGGTCTCCATCACGAAGGACGAGACCGTCGTGGTCGACGGTGCGGGCGAGAAGTCCGACATCGAAGCCCGCGTGTCGCAGATCAAGGCGCAGATCGAGGAGACCACCTCGGACTACGACCGTGAGAAGCTGCAGGAGCGTCTGGCCAAGCTCGCCGGTGGCGTTGCCGTCATCCGCGTCGGCGGCATGACCGAAGTCGAGGTGAAGGAGAAGAAGGACCGCGTCGACGACGCCATGCACGCCACCCGTGCGGCCGTCGAAGAAGGCGTGGTTCCGGGCGGCGGTGTCGCTCTCCTGCGCTGCATGAAGGTGCTCGACGGCCTCAACTCCGCGAACGCCGATCAGAAGGCCGGTATCGCCATGGTTCGCCGGGCGATCCAGGCTCCGGCCCGCCAGATCGCGATCAACGCGGGCGAAGAGGGTTCGGTCATCGTCGGCAAGATCCTCGAGAACGATACGTTCGGCTTCGGCTGGAACGCCCAGACCGGCGAATACGGCGACATGTTTAAGATGGGCATCATCGACCCGACGAAGGTCGTGCGCGCCGCCCTTCAGGACGCCGCCTCGATCGCCGGCCTGCTGATCACCACCGAAGCGATGGTCGCCGAGAAGCCCAAGAAGGATGGCGGCGCTCCCGCCATGCCGGGCGGCATGGGCGACATGGACTACTAAGGTCCAAGTCGGCTCGGGCGGTTCGCCGCCCGAGCCTCCTGGACACGATCGAAGGCGCGGGAGCGATCCCGCGCCTTTTTTCGTGTCGCGCCCCCGGGGGCCCGAGCCCTCAGACGTCGTGGGACATCGCGTAGACGCGCAGCCGGTGGCCGTCGGGGTCCACCGCGACGAAGCTGCGGCCGAAACCGAGGCTGGTGGGCGGCAGCGTGATCGTCGCCCCGCGCGCCTTCCAGGTCTCGTAGGTGGCATCGACCTCCTCCGGGCTCGCCGCCTTGAAGCCGAGTTCGCCGCCGCCCGCCCCGCCGTCCGGCGCGGGCTGGACGACGTTCGGATCCCAGAGGCCGAGCTCGGTGCCGGAGGCGAGCTTGAAGAGGGCGAACGGCGGGCTGACGAGCGCGGGCTCCAGGCCCAGCAGGTCGGCGTAGAAGCGGGCGCTCGCTTCGGGGCTGGACACGTAGAGAAGAACGGTATGGGCGGTCATGGTCGGCTCCGTTGCCGTGTTGCGATGGAACCGACCCTAGACGCACCTGCTGTCAGTTTTTGTCAGCAGCCTCATCCGCCTGCCGGCGCGCCCGCGCCGCCTCCCATTCCCGCGCCAGCACCTGCCGCCGCCGCGGATAGCGCTCGGGCAGCATCTCCGCCGAGCGAATCCGGTCGGTGCGGAAGTGCCGGAAGTCCTGGCGCAGCTCGCACCAGGCGGCGAGCACCCGCACCTGATCGAAGTAGGCGAGCGCGAACGGCCAGACGGTCCGCCGCGACGCCGCCCCGGAGGCATCGCCGTAGTCGATCGCGAGCTTGCGCTCGGCGCGGATCGCCGCGCGCAGCAGCGCCGGATCGAGCGCGTCCGGCGGGATCTCCCGGCCGGGACCGATGACGAGGGTGGAGGCATCGAGTTCGTCGCGGAGGTCCTTCGGGAGCACCGCCGCGATGCGAGACAGCGCCTCCGTGGCCGCCCCCTTCAGCCGGTCGTCGCCCCGCTCCGCCACCCAGCGCGAGCCAACGATCAGCGCTTCCAGCTCCTCGATGGAGAACATCAGCGGCGGCATCAGGAAGCCGGGCTTCAGCACGTAGCCGAGCCCCGGCTCCCCCTCGATGGCGGCGCCCATGGCCTGCAGGGTGGCGATGTCGCGGTAGACCGTCCTCAGGCTCACGCCCACCGCGTCGGCGAGCACCTGCCCGCTCACCGGGCGCCGGCGGGTGCGCAGCAGGTCCAGAAGGTCGAAGAGACGTTGGGAGCGCGACATGGTCCCAGCATCGCACGATGCTGCTGCCAGATCATGTCAGGATGTTCGACGAGCCCAACTCTCGAGCGCGTCCCTGCCCGTCGTCGCCGCTAGCCGCGCGACACCGACGCGGCCACCCGGCGCAGGGCATCGAGATCGCCGCCGCTGATCACCCGGTGGTTGGCTTCGATCACCTCGGCCGGCCAGTCCCACCAGCGGATTTCCTGGAGCGCCTCGATCGTCGCCTCGTCGAAGCGCCGCCGCACCGGCCGGGCCGGATTGCCGCCGACGACCGTGTAGGGCGCAACGTCGCGGGTGATCACCGAACGCGCCGCGCAGATCACGCCGTCGCCGATGGTCACGCCCGGCATCACCAGGCAATCGATGCCCATCCACACGTCGTTGCCGATCACCGTGTCGCCCTTGCGGCCGGGGATGTCGAACAGCGCCAGGATGTCGTCGCGGGTCATCCCCGGCGTCAGCATGAAGGTCGGGAAGGGATAGGTGGAAAAGCCGCTGGCGTCGTGGTTGGCGGAGCTGGTGATGAAGCGGACCCCGTGGGCGAACTGGCAGAACTTGCCGATCACCAGCTTTTCCGGGCTGAGCGGAAACAGGTACGGCGCCAGGAAGGCGGCGTAGTCCGGCAGCACCTGGAAATTGTGGTAGTAGGAGAAATCCCCGACCTCGATCCGCGGATGGTCGATCACCTGCGACAGGTGGACCGTCTGCTCGACCACCATCCCGTCGGGCATCGTCATCGGGTGTTTCTTGGCGGGGTCGAGAAGCGGCACGGCGAATTCCTTGCTCTGGGCGGTCGAGGCCTCCGGCGGCCCCGGGACAGCCAAAAGCACGGGACGCGCCGGCTGCGCAAGTCACCGGCCTCGCGCATGCGCCGGGAAGGCGCTGCACCGACGGCGCCCATCCCCGATCCTCCTGCGAAAGAACGCCGCATTGCGTTGGCGCGCCACCTCGCCCATTCAGGGATTGCCTCGAATTATACATGCCGACCCGTCGGGAATTCCGGCCGACATCTTTATGATAACAATTCTAAACTATCTCGGATTTGCCCGGAAAGAGTAGACCGCCGTGATCACCCGCAGAAATCTCCTGAAGACCAGCGGACTTCTTTCCCTCACCGGTGCGGGCCTGGGCGTGGCCGGCACCTGGCGTTCGGTCCGAGCGGCCATGCCGATGGAGCTGAAGGCTCACGAGACGACCGCCGTCCTCGACGGGACCTCCACGACGAAGGGCGTGATGACCTGGAACGACGGGCCCGAGCCGCCGGTGATCCGGGTGCGCCAGGGCGATCCGTTCGCGGCCCGTCTCGTCAACGGGCTCAGCGAGCCGACGACCATCCACTGGCACGGCATGCGCATCGCCAACGCCATGGACGGGGTCCCCTTCCTGACCCAGCCCTACGTCTACCAGGACCAGACCTTCGACTATGCCTTCGCGCCGCCCGACGCGGGCACCTTCTGGTACCACCCCCACTGCAACACGCTGACCCAGATGGGGCACGGGCTGGCCGGGCTGTTCATCGTCGAGAACCCCGACGATCCACCCTTCGACCACGAGGTCGCCCTCAACCTTCGCGACTGGCGGCTCGACGGCAAGGGCCAGTTCATCGCCCAGTTCAAGCCGCGCACCGCCGCCCGCTCGGGCACCTTCGGAACCGTGAATACGGCGAACTGGAAGGTCGCGCCGCAGTACGACGTGCCGGCCGGCGGCCTCACGCGGGTCCGCATCGCCATCACCGACGTCACCCGCATCTACCGATTCGAGCTGGAGGGGGCCTCCGCGATGGTCGTTGCCGTCGACGGCAACCCGGTGGCCGAGCCGTTCGCCTTCGACAGCCTCACCTTCGGCCCCGGCCAGCGCCTCGACCTCGCCGTGCTGATGCCGGCGGAGGAAGGCGCGACGGCGCGGCTGATGAACTACCAGACCAGCAGCCCGTACGTGGTCGCCAGCTTCCGGGCGACCGGCCGACCGCTGGGCCGTGCGCTGGGCGACGTCACCGCCCTCCCCGCCAACCCGATCGGCGTCGCCGACCTCGGCAGCGCCACGGTGCTGCCGCTGGAGCTGTCCGCCACCGCCGAGGGCGCCCCGGTGACCGAAAGCTTCTGCGGATCGCTCGGCTACAATTTCTGGGCCATCAACAAGGTGCCGTGGTCAGGCGACACGCCCGATCCCCACGAGCCGCTCTACGAGCTGAAGCTCGGCCAGTCCTACGTCCTGGAAATGGCCAACCGGACGCCCCATTCGCATCCGATCCACCTGCACGGCATGACCTTCAAGGTCCTGCAGTCGACCAAGGGACCCGTCCTGCCGCTCTACACCGACACCTACCTCATCCGGCCGGACGAGAAGGTGCAGTTGGCGCTCAAGGCGGACAATCTCGGGGACTGGGTGTTCCACTGCCACATCATCGAGCACCAGAAGACCGGCATGACCGGCTTCTTCCGCGTCACCTGAGGCGCTGCGCGCGGCTGTTGTCTGCGCGCGCGCAAAAAAGCGCAGAAACGCGCAAGAACGCGCAGGTCCCGCGCGCTACCGCCGCCGCAGCACGAAGCGCGAGAGCGCGTTCTTGCGGCGCGCGAAGGCGAGCTTGGAATTGCGCAGGTAGTGCTCGAAGAAGTCGTACTTTTCCTGGTCCCAGGTGGCGACGATCTCGTCCTTCTTCGCCCGCAGGTTCTTGATCCACTGGTCGAGCGTCAGGATGTAGTCCTCGCGCCGGTTCTCCAGATATTCCAGCCGGAACAGCGGGTGGCTGGCGGTCACCACCTCGTCGATGAACGGGATGTCGGACTGCGGGAACACGGTCTCCGGGATCCAGGTCTTGGCCTCCTCGAAGGTCGGCGTGTCCCAGACGATGGTCTGCAGCGACAGCAGCGCGTTGGGCATCAGGTTCTTGTGGCAGATCTCGAAAAACGCCCGGTAAGCCTCGATCTTCTCCGCCTTGTCCATCGACGGCCGGGCGAAATGCTCGAAGGCACCGACGGAGACGATGCCGTCGAACGGCCCGTCCAGCTCCGCCTCGTAGACGTCGGCGAGCCGGACCTCGACACCCTTCAGGTTGCGCCCCTCGATATGGTCGCGCTGGTCCCTGGAGAGCGTCAGCCCCACTGCGCCGCGCGCCTCGTACTCGGTCACCGCGGCGGCGAGCACCGCGCCCCAACCGCAGCCGACGTCAAGGATGCGCGCGCCCGGCGTGAGCTGCAGGGCATCGAGATGGAAGCGGATCTTCGCCCATTGGGCGTCGTAGAGATTGTCGAGGACCGGCGCGGCCCGGTTGGGCACGTGAAAGCGCGCCGCGCTGTAGGACAGCGTCTTATCCAGGAACAGCGAGAAGAACCGCGTCTCGTTGTCGTAGTGGTACTGGATCGCCTCGGCCGCGGACAGCGTTCCCGCGGTTTCCCGGTCGACGGGCCGGAATGCCTCTCGCTGGTTCATCCTCGCCCCCTCCATCCGGCGCGAGCCCGATGTCCGGCAACGCGCTCTTACATCACAGCGGGCCCACCAGCCCCGCAATCCGAAGGCGAGTATTGCGTCACATGCGCGCGGGTTCAAGCATCACCGCGCCCACGAAAAAGCCCGCGCCGAGAGGGCGCGGGCCTTGTCTGCAGTCTGCAAACGGAGGGACTTCCGGGTCGACCGGCCGGTCAAACGCCGGAGAGATCGCCGTCGCGGTGGATGCTGGTTACATCCCCATCGCCTTGGCGACGCGGTCGGAGACCGTGTCGAGGAAGCCGGTGGTCGACTGCCAGGCCTGGTCGGCGCCGACCAGCAGCGCGAGGTCCTTGGTCATGTGACCGTCCTCGATCGCGCCGATCGTTTCCTTCTCCAGCGTCTCTGCGAAGGTCTTCAGGTCGTCGTTGTTGTCGAGCTTCGCCCGGTGGGCGAGGCCGCGCGACCAGGCGAAGATCGACGCGGTGGAGTTGGTGGAGGTCTCCTCGCCGCGCTCGTGCTGGCGGAAGTGGCGCGTGACGGTACCGTGGGCGGCCTCGGCCTCGACGGTCTGTCCGTCCGGGGTCATCAGCACCGAGGTCATCAGGCCGAGCGAGCCGAAGCCCTGGGCCACGATGTCCGACTGCACGTCGCCGTCGTAGTTCTTGCAGGCCCACACGTAGCCGCCCGACCACTTCAGCGCCGCGGCGACCATGTCGTCGATCAGGCGGTGCTCGTAGGTCAGGCCCGCCTTGTCGAACTGCGCCTTGAACTCGCTGTCGAAGATCTCCTGGAAGATGTCCTTGAAGCGGCCGTCGTAGGCCTTCAGGATCGTGTTCTTCGTGGAGAGATAGACCGGGACGTTGCGCATCAGGCCGTAGTTCAGCGAGGCCCGGGCGAAGTCCTTGATGGACTCGTCGAGATTGTACATGGCCATCGCCACGCCGGCGCCCGGCGAGTCGAACACGTCATGCTCGATGGTCTGGCCGTCTTCGCCGACGAACGTGATGGACAGCTTGCCCTTGCCCGGGAAGCGGAAGTCGGTGGCGCGGTACTGGTCGCCGTAGGCGTGACGGCCGACGATGATCGGCTTCGTCCAGCCCGGCACCAGGCGCGGCACGTTGCGACAGATGATCGGCTCGCGGAAGATCACGCCGCCGAGGATGTTGCGGATGGTGCCGTTCGGCGACCGCCACATCTTCTTCAGGCCGAATTCCTCGACGCGCGCCTCGTCCGGGGTGATGGTCGCGCACTTCACGCCGACGCCGCAGGCCTTGATCGCGTTTGCCGCATCGATCGTGATCTGATCGTCGGTCTCGTCCCGCTTCTGAACGCTGAGGTCGTAGTACTGAAGGTCGATGTCGAGATAGGGATGGATCAGCTTCTTCTTGATGTAGTCCCAGATGATCCGGGTCATCTCATCGCCGTCGAGCT
Organism: Amorphus suaedae; assembly: GCF_053629675.1. Classification (NCBI taxonomy): domain Bacteria; kingdom Pseudomonadati; phylum Pseudomonadota; class Alphaproteobacteria; order Hyphomicrobiales; family Amorphaceae; genus Amorphus; species Amorphus suaedae. The sequence goes on from NZ_JBRJIT010000001.1 coordinate 2,050,484, forward strand.
CGACGACCGGGTTATCGACTTTGATCTTTGCCATGTGGGAACGGACCTCGGTGCTAGCCTGAACGAACCGGAGCCGGCGGGAGGACCCCGGCGGCCGGTCGCACGCGAAAAAATTCTGGGTGCGGCCGTTCTTCTAGGTCATGACACCCGAAAAGTGAAGAATGGGCATCGCATTCCGCCCCCGGCCGGCCAACAAAATCCGGCAGACCCGATCCCGATGCGCGCGCCCGGGCCGCGCCGGGACGCTGCGATCGCACCTTCCCATCCGCACCACGCCGCGTCCGGCGCGCCTGTTGCACTTTCACCGCGTTTTCAGTAGAGATTTTGCCAGCGGTCCGACCGGACCGTTCATTCGGGTGATCAAACCGGGAAACTCAGCGTGCCCGTCGAGCAGACGAAAAAGCTCCGGATCGCACTGACAACGGACGCCGCAAGCGCCCGCACCCTTCTTCTCGGCCGGATTCTCCTCCTTAGCTGCCCCTGAGTGCTGGCAGCCCGTTCGGGCAGGCTCTCAGGGGAGGATTGACGAGGCGAGCCCAGGACACCCTCGGCCCCGGCGCATCTTCATCATCAGCCTGCGCGGGCCGACCTTGAGAGAGATACAGCCATGACCACCCAGACCCCGACGGTCGACGCTCCGGCCGAGATCAAGATCTTCGATACCACGCTGCGCGACGGCGAGCAGTCGCCCGGCGCGTCGATGACGCTGGAAGAGAAGGTACAGGTCGCCGAGGTGCTCGACGCGATGGGCGTCGACATCATCGAGGCCGGCTTCCCGATCGCCTCCACGGGCGACTTCGAGGCGGTGCAGACCATCGCCCGGCGCACCGAGAACTCCGTCGTCGCCGGCCTCGCCCGCGCCGTCATCGCCGACATCGACCGTGCCGGCGAAGCGGTGCGCGACGCCCGCCGCGGCCGCATCCACACCTTCGTGTCGACCTCGCCGATCCACCTCGCCCACCAGATGAACAAGAACCAGGAAGAGGTTCTCGACATCATCACGGCGACGGTCGGCCGGGCGCGGAACCTGATCGACGACGTCGAGTGGTCGGCGATGGACGCGACCCGCACCCCGCTCGACTATCTGTGCCGCTGCGTCGAGGCGGCCATCAAGGCCGGCGCCACCACCATCAACCTGCCCGACACGGTCGGCTACGCGACCCCGGACGAGTACCGGTCGATGTTCGCGACGATGATCGAGAAGGTGCCGGGCGCCGACGCGGTGACGTTCTCGGTCCACTGCCACGACGACCTGGGCATGGCGGTGGCCAACTCGCTCGCCGGCGTTGCCGGCGGCGCGCGCCAGATCGAGTGCACCATCAACGGCCTCGGCGAGCGGGCAGGCAACGCCGCGCTGGAAGAGGTGGTGATGGCGATCCGCACCCGCGGCGACGTGCTGCCCTACCGCACCAACATCGACCCGTCCTACATGATGCGGGCCTCCAAGCTGGTCTCGACGGTCTCCGGCTTCCCGGTCCAGTACAACAAGGCGATCGTCGGCAAGAACGCGTTTGCCCACGAGTCCGGCATTCACCAGGACGGCATGCTGAAGCATGCCGAGACCTACGAGATCATGAAGCCGGAGGACGTCGGCGTGAAGTCGACTTCGCTGGTGATGGGCAAGCATTCCGGCCGCCACGCCTTCCGCGAAAAGCTGAAGGAACTGGGCTTCGAGCTGGGCCAGAACGCCTTCGAGGATGCCTTCAAGCGCTTCAAGGATCTCGCCGACCAGAAGAAGCACGTCTACGACGAGGACATCGAGGCTCTGGTCGAGGATCAGATGGCGATTGCCGGCGAGACCATGCGGGTGATCTCGCTGACCGTCATCGCAGGCACCGGCGCGCCGCAGAAGGCGATCGTCACCATGGAGATCGACGGCCGGCACGTGACCCAGGAGGCCCAGGGCTCCGGTCCGGTCGACGCAACCTTCAACGCGATCAAGCAGATCGTGCCGCACGAGGCGCGCCTGTCGCTCTATCAGGTGCACGCCGTGACCGAGGGCACCGACGCCCAGGCCGAGGTCTCGGTGCGGCTGGAGGACGGCGGCCGGATCGCCTCGGGCCGCGGCGCCGACGTGGACACCATGGTCGCCTCCGCGAAGGCCTATGTGGCCGCGCTCAACAAGATCGCCATCAAGCGCATCCACGCCCAGGGCGTCCGCGAGGCCTCTTAACTCCCTCGCCCGGCGACGAAACCGAAGGCCCGCGATCGCAGGATCGCGGGCTTTTTTCGTGCTTAGCGGCTGCGCGTTCTGCGCGCGCGCAGCGCGAGCGGCAGGCTGCGCGAAAATGCGCGAATCTGCGCGATCTTGCGCGTTTCTGCGCGCGCGCACGCGCCTCAGCTCTCGGCGGGCCCGCCCTTCGCCAGCACCGCGAAGATGTCCGGGCGCCGACGCGCGATGACCCTGAGGTCGTCCTCCGGCAGGATCAGGAGGCGGGCGGTGACGGTGGCGACCACCGGGCCATCGGTCCCGAGGTCCGTCAGCACAATCGGGCCGCCGAACATATCCCCCTCGCGGAAGATCACCGGCTCGGGCGGTTCGTCACTCGCTGCCCCGTCGGCGGGGACATCCCCGGCCGCTTCGGCCTCGTCGTCTTGCCGGTCCGGGGGCATCGGCTCACCCTCCAGGGTGCCGAACACCAGGATGTGCAGATCGGCGGGGGCCTCGTGCAGGTGCACCACGATGTCGCCGGCGTGGTAGGTGCGGGCGACGAGGCGCGGCATGATGCGGACGATGGTGGCCGCGTCGAGGCTGGCGAAGGCCGGCACCCGGCCGATCATGCCCCAGGTGATGGTGAAGTCGCGGCGGCGGATCACCTCGGCGAACGAGGACGACAGGATGGCGGTGGGCAGCGCAATGAAGGCGAAGCCGACCACCATGGTGGCGACCGCGATGAACCGGCCGAGCGGGGTGACCGGCACCGCGTCGCCGTAGCCGACCGTGGTGATCGTCACCACCGCCCACCAGAGCGACTTGACGATGCTGCCGAAGATCTCCGGCTGGGCCGACCGCTCGGCGTGGGTGATGCTGGTGGCGGAGATCAGGACGACGGCCACCAGGATGACCGTGCAGGCGAGCAGTGCCCGACGCTCCGCGAACACCGCCTCTCCGAGCGCCGCCATGCCGCTGGAATAGCGGAACAGCTTGAGCAGCCGGACGACCCTGAGGAACAAGAACGACGACAGGTCGATGGCGACGAACGGCGCCACCGCGAGCGGCAGGATGACCATGGCGTCGATGAGGGCGGCAGGCGTCAGCGCGTAGCGCAGGCGCGCCTTCCAGTGCGGCAGCCCGTGATAGCGGGGATGCTCGACCGCCGACCAGATCCGCGCCGCGTACTCGATGGCGAACAGCACCAGCGTGACCAGCTCGATGGCGATGAACAGGGGCTCGTTGCCGCCCCGGATCTCGGGGCTGGTGGCGGCAAGGCCGATGACGACGTTGAAGATGACGAGCGCGATCAGCGCGTAGCGGAGCGCCAGCGCCCACGGGTCGGGCGATCCGTCGCTCTCCAGCAGGAAATAGGCCTTGCGCCGGGCCCTCTCGCGCCAGCCGAGCGGAACCGGACGCGCCACGGCGACGGGCGCGCGCCTGCGACCGTTCCCCGGTCCACGCCCGGCGGTGCGGCCGTCCGATGCCATTCAGCCCCTCCCCGCCTCGCGTGCCCGCACTACCTGACCCGGAGCCTTCCCCGATCGGCCGGCATCACCGGATCGATGAGAATGGGCCCCGGACCGAAGACCTTGCGCCGTTCCGTCGCCTCCGGATCGAGGCGACCCGGACGGCAAATGCCCTAGCCGACGGCCGCGACGGCCGCCTCGACCGCGGCGATGGCGGCGTCGGCGTCGGCCGCGTTGGGACCGCCCGCCTGGGCGAGGTCGGGACGGCCGCCGCCGCCCTTGCCGCCGAGCGCCTCGGATCCGGCGCGCACCAGATCGACGGCGTTGAACCGGCCCGTCAGGTCGCTGGTCACGCCGACCACGATGCCGGCCTTGCCGTCGTCGGCGCGGCCGATGACCGCCACGACGCCGGATTCGATCTTCCGCTTGGCGTCGTCGACCAGGCTCTTCAGGTCTTTGCCGCCGATCCCGTCGACGATGCGGCCCATGAACCGGGTGGAGCCGACCGTCTTCACCTCGTCGCCGCCGCCGGCGACCGCCGGCCCGGCGAGCGCGAGCTTCTTGCGGACGTCGGCGAGTTCGCGCTCCAGCCGGCGCTTGTCCTCCATGAGGGCGGCGGCGCGCTCGACCACGTCGGCGACAGACACCTTCAGCGCTCCGGCGACCTCGCGCAGGCGCTTGTCCTGGCCGTCGAGATAGCGGCGCGCGTGATCGGCGGTGAACGCCTCGATGCGGCGGACGCCGGCCGACACCGCGCTTTCGGAGGCGACCGTGACCAGGCCGATCTCGCCGGTGCGGCCGACATGGGTGCCGCCGCACAGCTCCATCGAATAGACCGTGTTGCGGCCGTTGGCACCGGGCTCATGGCCCATGGACACGACGCGCACCTCGTCGGAGTACTTCTCGCCGAAGAGCGCCATCGCGCCGGCCTCGACGGCATCCTCCAGCGCCATCAGGCGGGTGGAGACGCGGTCGTTCTGCAGCACGATGCGGTTGGCGATGTCCTCGATCCTGGCGACGTCCTCCGCCGAAATCGGCTTGTTGTGGGAGAAGTCGAAGCGCAGCCGGTCGGGCGCGACGAGCGAACCCTTCTGGGCGACATGGGTGCCGAGCACCTGCCGCAGCGCCGCGTGGATGAGATGGGTGGCGGAATGGTTGGCGCGGATGGCCGTCCGGCGCTCGGACTCGATCGCCAGATCGACCGCCAGGTCGCGGACCAGGACGCCTTCCTCGACGGTGCCGAGGTGCACGAAGACGCCGTCGGCCTTCTTCTGGGTGTCGGTGACGCGGAAGCGCACGCCCTGGGCGGAGATGGTGCCGGTGTCGCCGACCTGGCCACCCGATTCGCCGTAGAACGGCGTCTGGTTCAGCACCACCGCGCCGCTCATGCCGGTCTCGAGCCGGTCGACCTCCTTGCCGTCGGCGACGAGCGCGGTGACGATCGCCTCGGCGACGTCGGTCTCGTAGCCGAGGAAGTCGGTCGCCCCGACGCGGTCCTTCACGGCGAACCAGACGGTCTCCACGGCGGCGTCGCCGGAGCCGGACCAGGCCTTGCGGGCCTCGGCGCGCTGGCGCTCCATCGCCGCCTCGAAGCCGGAGACATCTACGGTGAGCCCGCGACCGCGCAGCGCGTCCTGGGTGAGGTCGAGCGGGAAGCCGTAGGTGTCGTAGAGCTTGAAGGCGGTCTCGCCGTCGAGGGTCGCGCCCTGGCCGAGCGGCTCGGTCGCCTCGTCGAGCAGCGCCAGGCCGCGCTCCAGCGTGCGGCGGAAGCGGTCCTCCTCGAGCTCCAGCGTCTCGGCGATCATGTCCTCGGCCCGGCCGAGCTCGGGATAGGCACGGCCCATTTCCCGGACCAGCGTCGGCACCAGCTTGAAGATCACCGGATCGCGCGCGCCGAGAAGCTGGGCGTGGCGCATGGCACGCCGCATGATCCGGCGCAGCACGTAGCCGCGGCCCTCGTTCGACGGCATCACGCCGTCGGCGATGAGGAAACTCGTCGCGCGGAGATGGTCGGCGATGACCTTGTGGCTGACCGCCTGGGAGCCTTCCGCCGGCACCCCGATCAGGTCCTCCGAGGCGGCGATGAGCGCCCGGAACAGGTCGATGTCGTAGTTGTCGTGGACGCCCTGCAGCACCGCCGCGACCCGCTCCAGCCCCATGCCGGTGTCGATCGAGGGCTTCGGCAGCGACAGCCGCTCGCCGCCCGGCTGCTGGTCGAACTGCATGAACACGAGATTCCAGATCTCGATGAAGCGGTCGCCGTCTTCGTCCGGCGACCCGGGAGGACCGCCGGGGACATCCGGACCGTGGTCGAAGAAGATCTCCGAGCACGGACCGCACGGGCCGGTGTCACCCATCTGCCAGAAGTTGTCGGAGGTCGGTATCCGGATGATCCGATCCTCCGGCAGCCCGGCGATCTTCTTCCAGAGGTCGTAGGCCTCGTCGTCCTCGGAATAGACGGTGGCGATGAGCCGGTCGGCCGGCAGCCCGAACTCCCTGGTGACCAGGTTCCAGGCGAGCTCGATCGCCCGGTCCTTGAAATAGTCGCCGAACGAGAAGTTGCCCATCATCTCGAAGAAGGTGTGATGGCGGGCGGTGTAGCCGACGTTGTCGAGGTCGTTGTGCTTGCCGCCGGCGCGAACGCACTTCTGGGCCGTCACCGCGCGCGGGATCGCCCGGTGCTCGTGGCCGGTGAAGACGTTCTTGAACTGCACCATCCCGGCGTTGGTGAACATCAGGGTGGGGTCATTGCGCGGGACGAGCGAGCTCGACGAGACGATCTCGTGTCCCTCGCGCGCAAAGTACTCCAGGAAGTGGGACCGGATTTCGTTGACGCCGCTCATGAAACTGCCCGTTGGTGCCGGCGGCTCCCGCCGGATCTCCGTTTTGCCGGATTTATAGACGTGCACCCGGTCCTGTCCACAGCGCGTCTTCGATCGCGGTGAACACGCCGCCTGCGTTGCGCGGGGTTCGATGCCGCGCGGGCCCAGCCCTGCCGCCCTCCGGGTCGCGGAACGAGCGTATCAGAGCCGGAAGCCGGGCGGTCGGTCTTGTGGACGCAGGCCGTTTCCGACGGAAGGCACGGCCTGTCGCGGGCGCTGACCGCCAGGCGCCGGACAGACAAGACCCCGCCAGACGCAAAGCGGCCGGCCCGAGGGGGCCGGCCGGATGCAATGGAGGCGCCGGAGAGCCGGTGAACCGGCCCGGGGCGCGGTGCCCAGGCGGTCGGTGCCGGAGCCGTGTCCGATCGATCGGGCGTCTCCGCCCGCTCGGATCAGGTCCTAGCCGTCGGCGGCGAGATCCGCCTCGCTGCCTTCCGCGTCCGGCTCCGCCACGCCGACGATCCGTTCGGCGATCAGCCCGGCGTTCTGCCGGATCGCCGCCTCGATCGTCGCCGCGACGTCCGGATTGTCGCGCAGGAACTGCTTGGAGTTCTCGCGCCCCTGCCCGAGCCGCTGGCTGTCGTAGGAGAACCAGGCGCCGGACTTCTCGACGATGCCGCCCTTGACGCCCAGGTCGAGGAGCTCGCCGACCTTCGACACGCCCTCGCCGTACATGATGTCGAACTCGACCTCGCGGAAGGGCGGGGCGAGCTTGTTCTTCACCACCTTCACGCGGGTCTGGTTGCCGACCACCTCGTCGCGGTCCTTGATCGCGCCGATGCGGCGGATGTCGAGGCGGACCGAGGCGTAGAACTTGAGCGCGTTGCCGCCGGTGGTGGTTTCCGGCGAGCCGAACATGACGCCGATCTTCATCCGGATCTGGTTGATGAAGATGACCATGGTGTGGGAGCGCGAGATCGAGCCCGTGAGCTTGCGCAGCGCCTGGCTCATCAGCCGCGCCTGCAGGCCGGGCAGCTGGTCGCCCATCTCGCCCTCGAGCTCGGCGCGCGGCGTCAGCGCCGCCACCGAATCGATGACGAGGACGTCGATGGCGCCGGAGCGCACCAGCGTGTCGCAGATTTCCAGCGCCTGCTCGCCGGTGTCGGGCTGCGAGATCAGCAGGTCCTCGATCCCGACCCCGAGCTTGCGGGCATAGATCGGGTCGAGCGCGTGCTCGGCGTCGATGAACGCGCAGATGCCGCCCTTCTTCTGGGCTTCCGCCACCGTGTGCAGCGCCAGCGTCGTCTTGCCCGACGATTCCGGTCCGTAGATCTCGACGACCCGGCCGCGCGGCAATCCGCCGATGCCGAGCGCGATGTCGAGCCCCAGCGAGCCGGTCGGCACGGACTCCACTTCGACCACCTGGCCTGCGCCAAGCTTCATGATGGAGCCTTTGCCGAACGATCGCTCGATCTGGGAGACCGCCGCGTCCAGCGCCTTGCTTTTGTCCATGGAGGATCCCTCGACCAACTTCAGATTCGACTGCGCCATTCGTGGTCTCCTATGTCTCACGACGCCGGGTACGTTTCAAACAAGGTGAGTGTACTCGTTTTGTTCATGTTCGCAATATGTTCTTTTTTCACGGTTGAAGTTTCATCCTTTCGATGGCGTCCATCGGCCGGGTCAGCGCGGTACTTTCGCTCCGCCGGAAAGCCCGGAGAATCAATTCGATGGCGATTTGTCCTGCCCCTCCCGTAACATACTGCGAACCAAAAAGGGGCGGGCGCCGTTGACCACCGTCGCGGTCTCGGGTCCGCACGCCCTCAGCACGATCGGGACACGCATGCTTTCCAAGTGGCAATGGATCCTCCTGCAGATCACGAGAAAGCTGTGGGTTCGCGCCAGCCTGTTCGCGGTGCTCGCCGTCATCTCGGCGCTCGCGGCCACCGTCATCGGCCCGTTCATCCCCTACAAGCTGTCGGCGACCATCGGCGCGGACGCCGTCGACGACATCCTGAAGATCCTCGCCTCGAGCATGCTGGCGGTCACCACCTTCTCGCTGAGCGTGATGGTGACCCACTACTCGTCGGTGACCAGCAACGTGACGCCGCGCGCCACCCGGCTGCTGCTGCAGGACAGCACCGCCCAGAACGCGCTCGGGACCTTTATCGGCTCGTTCCTGTTCAGCCTCGTCGGGATCATCGCTCTGTCCACCGGAGCCTACGGCGATCGCGGCCGGGTGATCCTGTTCGCGGTCACCACCGTCGTCGTGCTGCTGATCGTGCTGACCATGCTGCGCTGGATCGACCATCTGTCGAGCATGGGGCGGATCGAGGAGCCGACCGAACGGGTGGAAGACGCCACGCGCTCCGCGCTGGCCGCCCGGGGCCGCAGCCCGACGCTGGGCGCCCGGCCGCTCGGCTCCGTTCCGCCCGATGCGGTGGCCATCTACCCGGACCGGGTCGGCTACGTGCAGCACCTGGCGATGGCGGGCCTGGCGGACATCGCCGAGGACCACGCCGTCGACATCTACATCAACGCGCCGCCCGGCCGCTTCGTCCATCCGCGCTTTCCGCTGGCGTGGGTGAACGGCAACGACATCGAGGAGGCCCGCCCGCTGATCGCCAGCTCGTTCTCCATCGACGACCTGCGCACCTACGACAGCGACCCCCGCTTCGGCCTGTCGGTGCTGGCCGAGATCGCCTCGCGGGCGCTCTCGCCCGGCATCAACGACCCGGGCACGGCGATCGACATCATCGGCCGTGGGGTGCGCGTTCTGGCCGAATGGCACGCAACCGCCGAGGCGGCCGAGGATGGCGAACAGCTCTATTCGCGGATCTGGCTCGCCCGCCTGGAGACCGACGACCTGTTCGAGGACATGTTCACGCCGATCGCCCGGGACGGCGCGGGCTTCGCCGAGGTGCAGATCCGGCTCCAGAAGGCCTTCACGGCGCTGGCGGAGATCGGCGGCCCCGAGTTCGCGGCCTGCGCGTACCGGCAGTCGGAAATGGCGCTGAAGCGCAGCGAGGCCGCGCTCCACCTGGAGGAGGAAAAGGAACGGGTGCGCGCCGTCGCGATGGCCGCAAAAACACCCGCGCCGGAGGCCGCTCGGCCATGAACCCGCCGCGATGGTGGCTGTAATCTCCGCCTCAGGCGGCCCCGTCCCCCCGCCGGCGCCGGCCTGACAGCCGGGCTTCCCGGGGTTCACGCGACGTGGATCTGCAGCTCGCCTTCATCCTCGCCCTCACCTTCGTCATCCACCTGGTCGGCACGCTGGCCTACGCGTTCCGCATCGCCGGCGTGCGCACCGGGCGGATCGCCACGGCGCTGTCGCTGTTCAACATCCTGGTGCTGGTCTCGCGCACGTCGAACTCGTTCCAGGGGCCGTTCATCGCCAAGCGGGTGGAGACCGACATCCTCGGCCTGGTGGCGCACCCGCTGCTGCTCGACTTCAGCCTGATCCTCGGGGCGGCGTCGCTCGCCACCATCGTCGGCGGGCTGATGATCCCCACCATGCAGCGCATCGCGGTGAGCGGCGTCGACCGCTTCGCCCGCGACCGCTCGGTGCCCGGACTGGTCGCCCGGGCGATGACGCCTTCCGGGTTCACTGTGCTGCGGCGGTCGCTGGCGCTGCCGCGGCTGGCGAACCTCCGGGGCCTCAGCCCCGGCCGCGACGTCTCGTGGTCGATCCTGGCGCTGAACGTGGTGGCGAACGCGCTGTGGACGGTGGGCGTGCTGGCGGCGATCTACGCCGGCTCGATCGATCCGGCCTTCCGCGTCACCGCCGCCACGCTGTCGTCGATCGTCAACGGAGTGGCGACGATCGCGCTGTTCGTGGTGATCGACCCGTACCTGGCCGGGCTCACCGACGACGTGGTGCGCGGCCGCGAGAGCGAGCCCCGGTTCCGGCGGGTGGTGGTGTGGATGGTGGCGAGCCGCCTGCTCGGCACGCTGCTGGCGCAGGCGCTGCTGGTGCCGAGCGCCCACCTGATCGCCTGGGTGGCGCGGCTGCTCTGACGCGGGACTGAGGGGTCGGCACGGGGTCGGCGAGACGCACGGAAGCCGCCCCGCACGCGCGATGCGGGACGGCTTCTGGATGGCGTCGTGGCGTCGGGCCGTTTCCGGTCGACCGGGTGAGACCACCCGGTCGTGAAGGCCCTAGCGGTAGACGGAGATGGCGCGGCCGCCGACGGTGGCGCCGTTGAAGTTGTCGGCCTGGGTGGCCAGCAGCGTCGCGACGTTGCCGCCCTCGCTGTTCTTCAGGACGATCTGCTTGCCCGACAGCTCCCAGGCGGAGACCTTGGAGAGCTCCTCGCCCTGACAGCCGCGGGTCGAGGCGCGGTAGCCGCCGGTCCACGTGGTCAGCGTCATGAACAGCTGGCAGGTCTCGCCGCCGGAGGTGACGCCCCAGCCGCCGAGAAGATCGGTGCGCTGGAGGTCGAGCGCGGCGGTCTGGTCGGGAAGCGCGGCGACCTGGGTCTCGGTGGTCACCTGCTCCTCCTCGACGACCGGCTGCTCGACCGGCGGCGGGGTCGGCTCGATCGGACGCAGCTGCCCGGAACTCACCGGCTGGCTGGGCGTCGCGGGAAGCGGGGTCGCATAGCGCGTCGAGGTGCTCGTGCAGCCGGCCAGGGCGACCGCGGTGGCCACCAGGGCGAAGGTCCATGTCTTGAAGGGCATGTCGTCAGACTTCCTATTCCGCTTCCTCGATCGGGATACAGATCCAACAACGTGTTTGGTCGCAGAAAGTTTATGCAACCTTGACGTCTGCCGGCAGTTTTTCCGCTTTTTTTTTCGCGCGGCCAGTCTAAGCGGGCCTGCACGGCCCCTTGATGACCCCGGGATATGGCTTGAATCAGGCCGATCGCGCCGTCTTTGCATTTGACGCCGCGCCCGCGCTTTCGCAATGCCCGCCGGACATACCGCGCTGGCCGCCTCGGTCGGGACGGTCCCGCCGGAGCATGGCCGCGGCGCCGTCGGAAAGCGGACATCCCCACGCCATACTGTGCAGTGCACAATAAGCATGGCTGGGTCCCGGCGCGCCGTCTTGCCCGGCCAGCATGCCACACCTATTCAGGGTGTACGCGAAGAATCGACTGGGATGGAAGCCTGAGCGCGGGTTGTCTTCGGATTGCAGGAGCAACCAATGCCGCACCGCAACATGAACTCACCGAGCCGCACCGGCCAGTACCGGCGGTTGCGGAGAAGCGACGAAGAAGGCTTCCGCCTGCATCTTCTGCGCCTCGACCCCGTCACCCGGCGCGGCCGCTTCGGCCTGGCCGTGTCCGAGCATTTCCTCGAGGCCTACGCCGCGCGCACCATGGCGAGCGATGCGGTGCTGTACGGCTATTTCGAGGACGACGTCCTGCGCGGCGTGTCCGAGCTGCATCCGCTGGGCGCGATGGACATTTCCACCGCCGAAGCCGCCTTTTCGGTCGAGAGCGACTGGCAGGGCCAGGGAATCGGCTCCGCGCTGATGGAGCGGATCCTGTCGGCCGCCTGCGCGCGCGGCATCCGCCGGGTGATCGTGACCTGCCAGGCCTCCAACCGCACCATGCGCCGGCTGGCGGCGGGCTTTGCCGCCGACCTGGAGATCATCGGCGACGAGGTCGTGGGGCACGTGGCGCCCCCGCGCCGGACGGTGTTCACCTACGCCCGCGAGGCGATCGAGGAGAGCTCCAGCGTCGCCAACGTCATGTTCGACGTGGGACGGCTGATGACCACCCGCGGCTGAGCGGCTCAACACTCAGCGTCCGATCGGACCGGGCGCTAGAGCATCGACGGCAGGATGCGGTCGGGCGGGCGATGCCCGTCCATGAAGGTGCGGATGTTGATGATCACCTTCTCGCCCATGTCGATGCGGCCCTCGATGGTGGCCGAGCCCATGTGCGGCAGCAGCACCACCTTGCCCGAGCGCGTCAGCGCCATCAGCTTGGGATTGACGGCCGGCTCGTGCTCGAACACGTCCAGCCCGGCGCCGGCGACCTCGCCGTTTTCCAGGAGCCGGATCAGCGCCGCCTCGTCCACCACCTCGCCGCGCGCCGTGTTGACGATGTAGGCCTCCGGCCGCATCAGCTTCAGCCGGCGCGCCGACAGAAGGTGGAAGGTGGCCGGCGTGCGCGGGCAATGCACCGACACCACGTCCATCCGCGCCAGCATCTGGTCGAGGCTGTCCCAGTAGGTCGCCTCCAGGCTCTCCTCCAGCTCGGGCGAGACGCGGCGGCGGTTGTGGTAGTGGATCGACATGCCGAACGCCTTGGCGCGGCGGGCGACCGCGGTGCCGATGCGCCCCATGCCGACGATGCCGAGGCGCTTGCCCCAGATGCGCCGTCCGAGCATCCAGGTGGGCGACCAGCCGCCCCATGCGTCGGCCTCGATGGCCCGGATGCCGTCGATCAGGCGGCGCGGCACGGCCAGCATCAGCGCCATGGTCATGTCGGCGGTGTCCTCGGTGAGGACGCCCGGCGTGTTGGTGACGGTGATGGAGCGGTTGGTCGCGGTGTCGACGTCGATGTTGTCCACACCGTTGCCGAAATTCGCGATCAGACGAAGGTTGGGACCGGCCTGGGACAGGACTGCGGCATCGATGCGATCGGTGATCGTCGGAACCAGCACGTCGGCGACCTTCGCCGCCTCGACCAGTTCGGCCTGGGTCATCGGCTTGTCGTCGAGATTGAGTCGCGTCTCGAAGAGCTCGCGCATGCGGGTCTCAACGGCATCCGGCAATTTCCGGGTGACCACCACCAGAGGCTTTTTCTTTGCCATTGCGCGCCACTCGCCAGAGCTGTTGAAGCTTCCTTTACCCTATACCGGCAAGCGTCCATCTGATCAGACGGCCACCCCCCGGCACAAGGTCAGAACGTCTAGCAGACCGCGCCTGAAACTCAACTCGGCACTGCACCACCGCCCCTCGGTTGCGCGCGGGCAGGCCGAACGAGGGCGTCAGCCTGGGGACAGCCGCGCCATCCGACGCGAGGAAACCACCCCGTGACCACCCGTTCCGAGAGTCCCGATGTCATCGCCGCCGGGGATCGGTTAGGGTCCCCAGATCCATCCATGAGCCAGGCAGTGCCCGTTTTGACCACAGCACTCACGCGCCGGCGCTGGCTCGCCGGCCTGTTCTTCGCCGCAGGCGTCCTCGCCTGCCTGCCCGCCCCCGCCATCGCCCAGACGCCCGGCGCCGTCCAGAAGGGCCCGAGCGGGCTGCCGCTGCCGCGCTTCGTGAGCCTGAAGTCCGCCGAGGTGAACGTGCGCGCCGGACCGGGCACCGACTATGCCGTGAAATGGACCTTCAAGCGCACCGGCTGGCCCGTGGAGGTCGTCCAGGAATTCGACAACTGGCGTCGCATCCGCGATTCGGACGGCGCGGAGGGCTGGGTCTATCACAGCCTGCTGTCGTCGCGCCGCACCGCGCTGGTGGCCCCCTGGCGCACCGATCCGGTGCCCATCTACGTGGCCGCCGACGACAACGGACGCGTCGCGGCCCTGCTGGAGCCGAAGGTGCTGGGCGACGTGAAGAGCTGCGACGGAGCCTGGTGCGAGGTGTCCGGCTCCAACTGGCACGGCTTCATTTCCCAGAAGACGCTGTTCGGCGTCTACCCGAACGAGACGTTCGACTGAGGCCCGCCGGGCCCCCAAACGCAAATCGGCGCCCCGAGGGGCGCCGATGCGAAGTCGATTCGGTCCCCGAAGGGATCCGGCGGAGCGGTCACCGCCCGCGCCGGAAGCATCCTAGCTGCGCTGGATCGGCCGGATGCGGACGACCACGTCGACGCGGACGATCTCCATGCCTTCCGGCGGGGTCGGCACGTCGTCGATCGACAGGCCGCTGCCCGGAATGTCGACGACCGTGTTGTCCAGCTCGTTGAAGAAGTGGTGATGGTCGGTGACGTTGGTGTCGAAATAGGTCTTGGTGCCGTCCACCGCGACTTCACGCAGGAAGCCGGCCTGGGTGAACTGGTGCAGGGTGTTGTAGACGGTCGCCAGCGAGACCGGCACGCGGGCGGAGATCGCCTCCTCGTGCAGCTGCTCGGCGGAGATGTGGCGATTGCCGTGCCGATACAGGATATCGGCGAGCGCGACGCGTTGGCGGGTCGGACGGAGCCCTGCTTCACGCAGCATCGCTTTGATGTCCCGCGCCGTCGCGGCCGCATGAAGGTGGTCGTGATGCGAGCGGGCAACCTGCATCGCTGTCTCCTTGTCTCCGACAGTGGTCATGACGCGTACATAGCGTCGAGCTGGGCCAAAACAAAGCCGTGCCTGTTCCGGCGGATTTCCACAACAGGGAATATCGTTGCGTATGTAACCGTATTAAAAGCCGATCACAATAGTCTAAATTAGCAGTGCGCCCCGCCCGCCGCAACATTCGGCCGACGGCCGGGCCATGATGTCGCAGCTTCGGACGGGAAGCGGTGCCCACAACGGTGGCTTTGCGACCCGGATCGCCTGTGTTAGGAAACCGCCCGTCGCGTGTTCCTCGCGATTGTTCACAGAACATGGGCCGGGGAACGCGACGACGGGAGCCTGGGGCATGGCAGCGCACCGCCGGTGCGCCCACCATCTGCCCGGGCCAAAGGGACATAGGGAAACGATACCGGCATGACCACTGAAGAACGCCGCTCCAGTTACGAGTACGAGGATCTCCTGGCGTGCGGTCGCGGTGAGCTGTTCGGTCCTGGAAACGCCCAGCTTCCGCTTCCGCCCATGCTGATGTTCGATCGCATCTCGTCGATTGCCGAGGATGGCGGCGCGCACGGCAAGGGCCACATCACCGCCGAACTCGAAATCCGGCCCGACCTCTGGTTCTTCGCCTGCCACTTCAAGGGCGACCCGGTCATGCCCGGCTGCCTGGGCCTCGATGCCCTGTGGCAGATGCTGGGCTTCCACCTTGGCTGGCTCGGGGCGCCGGGCCGCGGACGGGCCCTGTCGACGAACGAAGTCAAGTTCACCGGCATGGTGCTGCCGACCGTCAAGAAGCTCGAGTACGGCGTCGACGTGAAGCGCATCATGCGCTCCCGGCTGACGCTCGGCATCGGCGACGGCTGGGTGAAGGCGGACGGAGAACAGATCTTCAGCGCCCAGGGCCTTCGGGTCGGCCTGTTCGTGGACGAAGCGCCGGCCGCAGCCTGACCGGCGAGCCGCTCGCGCTGCCGAGACGGCATGACCGGTCCGGAATGCGGCCTTGTGGCCGCGGACCGGCCGCTCCAGCTTAAGGGAATTGGTCACGATCCCGGGCGATGGGTGCCGTCACCCATCTTGGTCGTGCACCGGAGGCATTTGGACTCGCCGGGAGGTCCAGGAAATGATCAGCTTCGATGTGAAGGAGCGCCGGGCAGGCACGGTCGCCCGCCCCGGCCGCTTCGGCGCCGGCGAACACCTACGGAGGCCTGAATGAGACGTGTCGTCGTCACCGGCATGGGGATCGTGTCGTCGATCGGCAACAACACCGATGAGGTTCTGGCCTCGCTGCGCGACGCCAGGCCAGGCGTGGTGCGGGCCGAGAAATATGCCGAACTCGGGTTCCGCTCGCAGGTCCAGGGCGCGCCGACGCTGAACGCGGAGGAGGTCGTCGACCGCCGGGCGATGCGCTTCCACGGCGGCGGTACCGCCTGGAACCATGTCGCCATGGACCAGGCCATCGCCGACGCCGGGCTGGAGGAGAACGAGATCTCCAACATCCGCACCGGCATCATCATGGGCTCCGGCGGACCGTCGACCCGCACGATCGTCGAAGCCGCCGACATCACCCGCGACAAGGGCCCGCGCCGCGTGGGACCGTTCGCGGTGCCGAAGGCGATGTCGTCGACCGCGTCGGCGACGCTGGCCACCTGGTTCAAGATCAAGGGCCTCAACCACTCGATCTCCGCCGCCTGCGCGACCACCAACATCTGCATCGGCTCGTCCTACGAGCAGATCCAGATGGGCAAGCAGGACATCATGTTCGCCGGCGGCTGCGAGGAGCTGGACTGGACGCTGTCGGTGCTGTTCGACGCCATGGGCGCCATGTCGAGCAAGTACAACGACACGCCGGCCAAGGCCTCTCGCGCCTATGACGCCAACCGCGACGGCTTCGTCATCTCCGGCGGCGCGGGCGTGCTGGTGCTCGAGGAGCTGGAACACGCCAAGGCGCGCGGCGCGACCATCCACGCCGAGCTCGTCGGCTATGCCCACACCTCCGACGGCATGGACATGGTGGCACCGTCGGGCGAAGGCGGCGCCCGTTGCATGCGCATGGCCGTCGACCAGGCCGGCTGCCCGATCGACTACATCAACCCGCACGCCACCTCGACGCCGATCGGCGACCTGCGCGAGATCGAGGCGATCCAGACCGTGTTCGGGGACAACATTCCGCCCATTTCGGCGACCAAGTCCCTGACCGGCCACTCGCAGGGCGCCGCCGGCGTCCACGAGGCGATCTACTCGCTCCTTATGATGAAGCACGGCTTCATCTGCGAATCGGCCAACATCGAGACGCTCGACCCGGCGTTCGCGAACGTGCCGATCGTGCGGGAGCGCCAGGACAACGTCGATCTGGAATGCGTCATGTCGAACGCTTTCGGGTTCGGCGGGACCAATGCATCCATCGTGTTGAAGCGTTACGACGGGTAGTCGGCGACGGGCCCTTGCCCGGCGTCCCTTAGACATCGGAACGGCAAGAGCGGAACGGTCCGTTCTGCTCCAGGAGGTTGATCGAATGGCGGGAGTGATGGCGGGCAAGCGCGGCCTCGTGATGGGCGTCGCGAACAACCATTCGATCGCTTGGGGCATTGCCAAGCGCCTCGCCGACGAGGGCGCCGAAGTTGGCTTCACGTATCAGGGCGACCAGTTCGGCCGCCGCGTGAAGCCGCTGGCCGATTCCGTCAACTCGCCGTTTGTGGTGCCGTGCGACGTGGAGGACACCGCCTCCGTCGACGCCGTGTTCGACACGGTGCGCGAGACGTGGGGCTCGATGGACTTCCTCGTCCACGCGATCGCCCATTCCGACCGCAACGAGTTGAAGGGCCGCTACTGCGACACCAGCCGCGAGAACTTCGTGCGCACCATGGTGATCTCCTGCTTCTCGTTCACCGAAGCCGCCAAGCGCGCCGCCGCGCTGATGACCGACGGCGGCTCCATCGTGACGCTCACCTACGGCGGCGCCAGCCGCGTGATGCCGAACTACAACGTCATGGGCGTCGCCAAGGCGGCGCTGGAATCCTCGGTGCGCTACCTGGCCTCCGACCTGGGCAGCCAGAACGTCCGCGTCAACGCGATCTCCGCCGGTCCGGTGCGCACGCTCGCCGGCGCCGGCGTGACCGACGCGCGGCTCATGTTCAACTACCAGCGCAAGCACGCGCCGCTGCGCCGCACGGTGACCATCGACGAGATCGGCGGGACCGGGCTCTACCTGCTCTCCGACATGTCGAGCGGCGTGACCGGCGAGATCCACTTCGTCGATTCCGGCTACAACATCATCTCCATGCCGCAGCTCGACGAGCTCAAGGCCGAAGAGCGTCGCGAGCTGGTCGAGGAAGAGATGGAGGCGGCGGGGCGGCCGATCGAGCCGACCCGCGCGAGCGGATGAGCCCGTCCGGCCGCGCGGACGGTGCGGCTGACCGCCTGCTGATCAAGATCTGCGGACTGACGGACGCGGCCGCCGTGGACGCCGCGCTCGACGCCGGCGCCGACATGATCGGGCTGGTGTTCTTTCCGCCGAGCCCGCGGCACCTGTCGCTGGAGGATGGCGCCGCGCTGGCCGCGCGCGCCCGGGGCCGGGCCGGGATCGTCGCGCTGACCGTCGACGCCGACGACCGGGCGCTTTCGGACATCGCGCGCACCGTGGCGCCGACCATGCTGCAGTTGCACGGGTCGGAGAGCCCGGAGCGCGTCCGCGCGGCGCGCGGCGCCCACGGGCTCCCGGTGATGAAGGCGATCGGCATCGCGACGGCGGCCGACCTTGCCCGCCTCGACCTCTACCGCGACGCCGCCGACCACCTGCTGCTGGACGCCAAGCCGCCGAAGGACGCGACCCGGCCCGGCGGCAACGGCGCCGCCTTCGACTGGTCGCTGCTCGCCACGCTTGACCCCCATTTGCGGTTCATGCTTTCCGGAGGGCTGGATCCCGACAGCGTCGCGGACGCGGTGGCGCGGGTGCGCCCGGCCGCGGTCGACGTCTCGTCGGGCGTCGAGGCCGCCCCGGGCCGCAAGGATCCGGCGCGGATCGCCGCCTTCGTCGCGGCGGCGCGCCGGGCCGAGCAGACCACCGCCGGCGCGGCGCCGCGTCGCGAAACCGCCTGAAGCCTCGTCCCGTCCGACCTGTCCCGAAACCCGAGCGAGCCGAACCGTCGTGACCCACCAGCCGAACACCTTCCGATCCGGACCCGACGCCTCCGGCCATTTCGGCGTCTTCGGCGGCCGGTTCGTCGCCGAGACGCTGATGCCGCTGATCCTGGAGCTGGAGGCCGCCTACCGCGCCGCCCAGGCCGACCCGGCCTTCCAGGCCGAGCTCGACGGGCTGCACGCCACCTACACCGGCCGCCCCTCGCCGCTCTATTTCGCCCAGCGGCTGACCGAGGAGCTCGGCGGCGCCAAGGTCTACTTCAAGCGCGACGAGCTGAACCACACCGGCTCCCACAAGATCAACAACTGCCTCGGCCAGATCCTGCTCGCCCGCCGCATGGGCAAGACCCGCATCATCGCCGAGACCGGCGCCGGCCAGCACGGGGTGGCCACCGCCACCGTCTGCGCGCGCTTCGGCCTGCCCTGCGTGGTCTACATGGGCGCCACCGACGTGGAGCGGCAGAAGCCCAACGTGTTCCGCATGAAGCTGCTCGGCGCCGAGGTGATCCCGGTGACCTCGGGCGCCGGTACGCTGAAGGACGCCATGAACGAGGCGCTGCGCGACTGGGTGTCCAATGTCGACTCGACCTACTACCTGATCGGCACCGCCGCCGGGCCGCACCCCTACCCCGAGCTCGTGCGCGACTTCCAGTCGGTGATCGGCCGGGAGGCGCGGGCGCAGATCCTGGAGGCCGAGGGACGGCTGCCCGACCAGCTCGTCGCCTGCGTCGGCGGCGGCTCCAACGCCATCGGCCTGTTCCATCCCTTCCTCGACGACCCCGACGTGGCGATCACCGGGGTCGAGGCGGGCGGCGACGGGCTCGACGGCGACCGCCACTGCGCGTCGCTGACCGCCGGGCGGCCGGGCGTGCTGCACGGCAACCGCACCTATCTGCTGCAGGACGCCGACGGCCAGATCCTCGAGGGCCACTCAATCTCCGCCGGCCTCGACTATCCGGGCATCGGGCCGGAGCACTCGTGGCTGAAGGAGACTGGCCGCGTCTCCTACGTGCCGATCGGCGACCAGGAGGCGCTGGAGGCGTTCGCGCTGTGTGCGCGCACCGAGGGCATCCTGCCGGCGCTGGAACCCGCCCACGCGCTCGCCCAGGTCGCCAGGATGGCGCCGGGCATGGACAAGGACCGGATCATCGTGATGAACCTGTGCGGCCGCGGCGACAAGGACGTCCACACCATCGCCAAGACCATGGGATGGGACCTGTGACCGTCGCCCGCCTCGACACCCGCTTCGCGAAGCTGAAGGCCGAGGGCCGCGCCGGCCTGGTCACCTTCCTCACCGCCGGCGACCCCGACCAGGCCGCCAGCCAGGCGATGCTCGACGGGCTGCCGGCCGCCGGCGCCGACGTGATCGAGCTCGGCATGCCGTTCACCGACCCGATGGCCGACGGACCGGCGATCCAGGCCGCCTCGCTGCGCGCCCTGAAGGCCGGCCAGACCGTGCCGAAGACCCTCGACATGGTGCGCGCCTTCCGCGCGACCGACGACGAGACGCCGATCGTGCTGATGGGCTATTTCAACCCGATCCACTCCTACGGCCGCGACCGCTTCCTTGCCGACGCGATCGAGGCGGGCGTCGACGGGCTGATCATCGTCGACCTGCCGCCTGAAGAGGACGCCGAGCTGTGCCTGCCGGCGCTGAAGGCGGGACTGGCGTTCATCCGCCTGGCGACCCCGACCACCGACGAGGCCCGCCTGCCGGTGGTGCTCGCCAACACCTCCGGCTTCGTCTACTACGTGTCCATCGCGGGCATCACCGGCACCGCGGCGCCCGATCCGGCGCGCGTGTCGGCGGCCGTCCAGCGGATCAACGGGCACACCCCCCTTCCCGTGGCGGTCGGCTTTGGAGTAAGGACGCCCGAACAGGCGCGCGAGATCGCAGCCGCGGCCGACGCCGTCGTCGTCGGCTCGGCGCTGGTCGGCGCCGTCGCAAATTCGCTCGATGACGGCGGTAAGGCAACGGCGGCGACCGTGCCCGCCGTGCTTGATATGGTGCGCAGCCTTTCCGCTGGGATCCGCACCGCGCGCACCGGCGCAGCCGCCTGAGAGCGCGTCCACGCATGACCGAGGGGTTTCACCCGTGAACTGGATCAACAGCGTCATCCGGCCGAAGATCAGCTCCTTCCTGAACAAGCGGGAGGTGCCTGAAAAGCTCTGGATCAAGTGTCCCGAGACCGGCGAGATGGTGTTCCACCGCGATCTCGAGGCCAACCAGTACGTGGTGCCGAACTCCGGCGTGCACATGCGCATTCCGGTCGCCCGGCGCCTCGAGCTGCTCTTCGACGGCAGCGCCTACGAGACCATCGCGACCCCGTCGGTCGTCGCCGACCCGCTGAAGTTCCGCGACGAGCGCCGCTACTCCGACCGGCTGAAGGACGCCCGCGCCAAGACCGGCCGCGAGGACGCGGTGATGGTCACCCGCGGCCGCATCGAGACGCTGGACACCGTCGTCACGGTGCAGGACTTCAACTTCATGGGCGGCTCGCTCGGCATGGCCGCCGGCGAGGCACTGATCACCGGCCTCGACCTCGCCCGCCACGAGCACCTGCCGTTCGTGCTGTTCGCCGCCTCCGGCGGCGCGCGCATGCAGGAGGGCATCCTGTCGCTCATGCAGATGCCGCGCACGACCGCGGCCGTGATGGCGCTGAAGGAAGCGGGCCTGCCCTACATCGTCGTGCTGACCAACCCGACCACCGGCGGCGTCACCGCGTCCTACGCGATGCTGGGCGACATCCACATCGCCGAGCCGGGCGCGCTGATCGGCTTCGCCGGCCCGCGCGTCATCGCCCAGACCATCCGCGAGAAGCTGCCCGAGGGCTTCCAGCGCGCCGAGTACCTGCTGGAGCACGGGATGGTCGACATGGTCGTCCACCGGCACGAGATGCGCGCCACGCTCGCGCGCACCCTGCGGCTGCTGACGCACCAGCCGGACCCCGCCTCGCTGCCGGTGCCGCTGGCCGAAGCCTCGCTCGCGGCGGCCAAGGGCGATCGCCCCGCCGTCGCGGCGGACGGCGTCCCCGCAGACCAGACAGCCTAAGCCGCACCTTCCATGGATCACACCAACGCCATCCTGGAGCGCCTGCTGACGCTCCACCCGAAGGTCATCGACCTGTCGCTGGAGCGCATGACGCGCCTGCTCGACGCGCTCGGCAATCCGGAGAAGCGGCTGGCGCCGACGATCCACATCGCCGGCACCAACGGCAAGGGATCGACGACGGCCTTCCTGCGCGCCGCGCTGGAAGCCGACGGCAAGGCCGTGCACGTCTACACCTCGCCGCATCTGGTGCGCTTCAACGAGCGCATCCGGCTGGCCGCGCCCGGCGGCGGGCACTTCGTCGACGACGAGATGCTCACCGATGCGCTGGAGCGGGCCGAGCAGGCCAACGACGGCGCGCCGATCACCTTCTTCGAGATCACCACGGCGGCCGCCTTCCTGCTGTTCTCCGAGCAGCCGGCAGACGTGCTCCTGCTGGAGACCGGCCTCGGCGGCCGGCTCGACGCGACCAACGTGATCGACCAGCCGCTGGTCTCGGTGATCACCCAGATCGGGCTCGACCATCAGCGCTTCCTCGGCGACACCGTCGAGGCGATCGCCGAGGAGAAGGCGGGCATCATCAAGCGCGAGCGGCCGGTGGTGGCCGCGCCCCAGTCCGACGCCATCACCGCGGTGATCGAGCGGGCCGCGGCCCGCGCCCGCGCGCCGCTGCACCTCGGCGGCCAGGAATGGTCGGTCATGGAAGAGCGCGGCCGGCTCATCTACCAGGACGAGACGGCGCTGTTCGACATGCCGCCGCCGCGCCTGCCGGGCCGCCACCAGATCACCAATGCCGGCACGGCGATCGCCGCGCTGCGCGCCGGCGGGCTGTGGTCCGGCCTCGACAGCGCCGAGAAGGCGCTGCAGAACGTCGAGTGGCCGGCCCGCCTGCA
This sequence comes from Amorphus suaedae, assembly GCF_053629675.1. Lineage (NCBI taxonomy): Bacteria > Pseudomonadati > Pseudomonadota > Alphaproteobacteria > Hyphomicrobiales > Amorphaceae > Amorphus > Amorphus suaedae. The sequence continues at coordinate 2,073,187 of NZ_JBRJIT010000001.1, forward strand.
GCGTCTCACCCGCGGCAAGATCGTCGACGCGGCCATGCCGGGCGCCGAGATCTGGCTGGACGGCGGGCACAACCCGGACGCCGGCGAGGCGCTCGCCGCCTTCATGGCGGACCTCGAAGACCGGGTCTCCCGGCCGCTGTTCCTGATCAGCGGGATGCTGGCCACCAAGGATCCGGTGGGCTTCTTCCGGCCGTTCTCGGGACTGGTGCGCCACGTCTTCACGGTGACGGTGTTCGGCTCGGAAGCGGCGATCCAGCCGGGGCCGCTCGCCGACATGGCCGAGACGGCCGGGGTGACCGCCGAGCCGGTGTCGAGCGTGCTCACCGCGCTCCGGCTGCTGTCGGAGAGCTGGCGCTTCGAGCCGCCGCCGCGCATCCTGATCTGCGGGTCGCTCTATCTGGCCGGCGACGTGCTGGCCCAGAACGGGACGCCGCCCGTCTGAGGCGTCACGCCCTGCGGAACGCCGCCCGCGCGCGGGCGTTTACGACCGGTGCATGCCCACGAAATCGGCAACAAGTCCTTGAATTCACAACGGACATGGTTCGCCAGATCATGTATGGTCGCGCCCGTTCCGGACGCCGACAGCGACCGCCGGGACCGATCGTCCGCTCCCGGAGACGGAGCCGGGAAAGGAGACCGCAATGAGCCTTGATGCCGATGTCCTGGTCGATCGCCGCAGGCTGCGCCGGTCGGTTACGGTCTGGCGCGCGCTTGCGGTCGTGGCCATCGTGGCGGTGATCGCCGTGATCGCATTCGCCTTCTTCGGTACCGACGGCATCGGCCGCAACACGCCGCAGATCGCGCGCCTGCCCATCGAAGGCGTGATCACCGACGACCGCGACACCGTCGAGCTGATCGACGAGATGGCGCTGAACGACAACGTGAAGGGCGTCATCCTCTTCATCAATTCGCCGGGCGGCAGCACCACCGGCGGCGAGGTCACCTACAACGCGCTGCGCAAGCTCGCCGAGAAGAAGCCGGTCGTCGCCCAGATCGGCACGCTGGGCGCCTCGGCCGGCTACATGGTCGCGCTCTCCGCCGACCACATCATCGCCCACTACACCTCGCTCACCGGCTCGATCGGCGTGCTGATGCAGTACGGTCAGATCCACGACCTGCTCGCCAAGCTCGGCGTCGAGGTCAACATGGTCCACAGCGGCCCGTTGAAGGCGGAGCCCTCGCCGTTCGATCCGGCGCCGCCGGCCGCCATCGACATGCTCCAGGGCATCGTGATGGATTCCTACGACTGGTTCGTGGGACTGGTGGTGGAGCGCCGCAAGCTCGACGACGCGACGGCCCGCGCGCTGGCCGACGGGCGCGTGTTCACCGGCAACCAGGCGCTTCAGGCCAAGCTGATCGACGAGATCGGCGACCAGGCGCAGGCGGTCGACTGGCTGGGCCGCGAGCGCGGCGTCGACGTCACCCTGCCGGTGCGGACCTGGAAGACGACCGACGAGTTCGAGGACCTTCCGTTCACCTCGCGGATCGCCTATCGGGTCGCCGACCGGCTGCTTGGCGCCGTCGGCATCGATGGCGCGCTGCCGTTCTCACTTGGCGGACCCGTGCAGCTTGACGGTCTGGTGTCGCTTTGGCACGGTCCAAATCCACCCGAAGACGTTGGGCGACAGAGGCGGGTCCCATGATCAAATCGGAATTGGTGCAGCGGATTGCTGAGCAAAACCCGCATCTCTACCAGCGCGACGTCGAGAACATCGTCAACGCGATCCTCGACGAGATTTCCGATGCGATGACGCGCGGCGACCGCGTCGAATTGCGCGGTTTCGGGGCCTTCTCGGTGAAGAGCCGGCCGCCGCGCGTCGGGCGCAATCCGCGCACCGGCGACCAGGTCGAGGTGGATGCCAAGCACGTCCCGTTCTTCAAGACGGGCAAGGAGATGCGCGAGCGTCTCAACAACGGATACGACGGGGACTGAGACGCCGCGCCGGGGCGCCGGCCCGCCGCGAGCGACGCTGCCCCTGACCCGCGCCTTCGGCGATGCCCGACGCGAGGCTGCCACAGCACCGATAAGGTGATATCGTCCGACACAGGGCTGATCAGGAGACTGGACCGCCGTGAAGCGCTTTATCGAGACCCTGATCTTCGTTCCGATCGCCATCCTTCTCGCCCTGCTCGCCGTCGCGAACCGGGGGCCGGTGCGCATTTCCCTCGACCCCTTCCGTCCCGCCGAGACCGGCCTCGCCATCACGCTCCCGCTCTACTGGGTGATCTTCGCCTGCCTGGCGCTGGGCGTCGTGCTGGGCGGCCTGTCGGTATGGCTGCGCCAGGGCCGCTTCCGCCGCGAAGCCCGCCGCAAGCGGGCCGAGGCGCGCCACCTGCGCGAGGAGGTCGAGACCATCCGCAAGGCGCCGCCCGAGCCCACCATGACCGCCCTGCCCGCCTCGCGCCGCGGCGAACCGCTCGGGCTCACCCACCGCGCCTGATGGTTCGGCTCAAGTATGGCGCGCGACAGATCAAGCAGTGAAATTTTCGGCATAACCTCTGTTCGCGAATATTTTTCACTTTGCCAGCGATCATCTGAGGCTTTTTCCCAGTCCCCAGAAGACATTCTGGCTGCATACAACTCAATACTGCTAATAAATCACCTTCCGGACTGGGCATTCCACAAGCTGAAAAAAGATGAATTGCTTGATATAGACTCCCTCGCCTCCAGAGATGAGATAATATTTAGATCTCATCTCGCAGAGCAAAATCCCGACATTAGAGTACTCAGCGAGTTGGCCAACGGCCTCAAGCATTTAAACATCAAGCATAAAGCTTCTGATGTTAAGGGGTACGGAAAGGGGCCGTACGGCGTGGGACCATATGGCAAGTCATACCTTGCCGTATTCGTGCAACCACCAGACTCCAGCGCAGGAAACTGGATAGCTGCCTGCAGATTATGTCAGCGCTCAATTTCTTGGTGGAGCCAAAAGCTAAAATTTAGTTAATTTCTATTGAAATTACGCTTCGTTTTTGCGCCTAGTTACTGAATAGATGGGCGCAGCGCGCTACGGCTAGTCTTGACCGTCTGATTCTCGCGCCGCCGTAGCCCCGGACTTCCGCAACAGATCGTTCAGGCACTGCATCTGCTCGCCCTGCAGGCGCAGCAGCGTTTCCAGCTGGCGCATCCGCACGTCGTCCAGCTTCTCGTGCAGGTTCATGATCTCGACCTCGGCCTTTAGGTTGACCTCGTAGTCGTAGGTGGCGGCGAGGCGGTCCTTCTGGGCCTGCCGGTTCTGGGACATCATGATGACCGGGGCCTGGATCGCCGCAAGCATCGACAGCACCAGGTTCAGGAACACGAACGGATAGGGGTCGAACACCTCGCTGGCCGAGAGCCACACAGTGTTCAGGACCACCCACAGCATCAGCACCACGAAGAACAGGATGATGAAGCTCCAGGAGCCGCCGAAGGCGGCCACCCTGTCGGCCAGCCACTGACCGAAGGTCAGCTTCTCGCTGAACCGCTCGTTGACGTTCTGGGAGATCGCCACGCGCTTGGCCACCTGGCGCAGGACGCGCTTCTCCCGGTCGGGCAGATCCTCGTAGCCGCGCTGCAGAAGGCGTTCCGCCAGGCCCCTGACATTCTGGTCCATTTCGATCTCTCCGAACGCACGCCCCGCGATCCGTCGCCGGTCCGCCGGCCGACCTGAACCGGCATCGCGAGTCGGTCCATGGCGGCGAGCCTAGCGCCGGGATGACGGCCGGGCGAGGGCCACGCGGCCGCGCGGCGGGGCCGGAACGCGAAACGCCCGCATCGAGGATGCGGGCGCTTGCGCGTGCTGCGAGTGAGATCGGAGGCCCGGCCAGCCCCGAGGGCACCGGGCGGGCGAACTCACATGTGGATGGCGCGACCGTCGACGGCCATCGCCGCTTCCTTCACCGCCTCGGGCAGCGTCGGATGGGCGTGGCAGGTGCGGGCGATGTCTTCCGCCGCCGCCCCGAACTCCATGCCGAGGACGGCTTCGGCGATCATGTTGCCCACGTCCGGGCCGATCATGTGCACGCCGAGGACGCGGTCGGTCTTGGCGTCGGCGAGGATCTTCACGAAGCCGTCGGTGGTCCGGTTGACCTTGGCGCGGCCGTTGGCGGTGAAGGGGAACTTGCCGACCTTGTACTCGATGCCGTCGGCCTTCAGCGCCTCCTCGGTCTTCCCGACCGAGGCGACCTCCGGATAGGTGTAGACCACGCTCGGGATCGCGTCGTAGTTCACGTGGCCGGCCTGGCCGGCCAGGATCTCGGCGACGGCGATGCCCTCGTCCTCGGCCTTGTGGGCGAGCATCGGGCCGGTGATCACGTCGCCGATCGCGTAGATGCCGTCGACGTTGGTCTTGAAATGGCCGTCGGTCTTCACCCGGCCCTTGTCGTCGCGCTCGACGCCGACCTCGTCGAGGCCGAGATTGTCGGTGAACGGGCGCCGGCCGACGCAGACCAGCACCACGTCGGCGTCCAGCGTCTCCGCGTCGCCGCCCTTGGCGGGCTCCACCGTCACCTTCAGCGCGTCGCCCTCGGGCACCACGCCGGTGACCTTCGACGACATCTTGAAGGTCATCCCCTGCTTCTGGAGGATGCGCTGGAACTGCTTGGAGATCTCCTTGTCCTCGTTCGGCACGATGCGGTCGAGGAACTCCACCACCGTCACCTCCGAGCCGAGCCGGCGCCAGACCGAGCCGAGCTCCAGGCCGATGACGCCGCCGCCGATCAGGATCAGCCGCTTCGGGACTTCCGGGAGCTCCAGGGCGCCGGTGGAGGAGACGATCTTCTTCTCGTCGATCTCGATGCCCGGCAGGCTGGAGACCTCGGAGCCGGTGGCGATCACGATCGCCTTGGTCTCCAGCACCTGCGGCTCGCCGTCCTCCGGCGTGACCTTCACCTTGCCCGGCGCCTCGATGGTGCCGGTGCCGTGGAAGGCCTCGATCTTGTTCTTCTTGAACAGGTAGTCGACGCCCTTCACGTTGCCGTCGACGCCGTCGTCCTTGAAGGCCAGCATCCCGGCGAGGTCGAGCTCCGGCTGCACCTTGATGCCCATGCCGGCGAAGCCGTGGCCGGCCTCCTCGTAGAGCTCGGAGGCGTGCAGCAGCGCCTTGGACGGGATGCAGCCGACGTTGAGGCAGGTGCCGCCGTGGGTGGCGCGCTTCTCGACGACGGCCACCTTCATGCCGAGCTGGGCGGCGCGCACCGCGCAGACATAGCCGCCAGGGCCGGTTCCGATGATGATGAGGTCGTAGCTGGACATGAGATTGCCTCTCTTGGGATCACTTGGCCGGCACATTCGCCGCTACGGGCGCCACACCGACATCGGGTTCAGGGCGCGACGGCTCGGCCGCCGGAAACGTCGATGATCGCGCCCGTTGTATAGGACGATGCGTCGGAGAGAAGCCAGAGGATCGCTTCCGCGACCTCCTCGGGCCGTCCGACACGGCCCATCGGCATCTGGTCGCTCACGCGGGCGACGCGGTCGGGCGCGCCGCCGCTGGCGTGGATTTCGGTGTCGATGATCCCCGGCCGCACCGCGTTGACCCGGATGCCCTCGCGGACGACTTCCCGGCCGAGGCCGACGGTGAACGATTCCACCGCGCCCTTGGCCGCCGCGTAGTCGACGTACTGGCCGGGCGAGCCGAGCTTTGCGGAGGCCGAGGAGACGTTGACGATGGCGCCGCCCTCCCCGCCGTGGCGGGTCGACATGCGCCTCACCGCCTCGCGGGCGCAGACGATGAGGCCGATGGTGTTGATCTCGAACATCCGGCGCAGCCGCGCCACCGACATCTCGTCGACGCGGGCGACCAGATCGACGACGCCGGCGTTGTTGACGAGGCCGGCGAGCCGTCCGAGCCGGTCGGCCGCCTCAAACAGGGCCAGCACGGCCGCCTCGTCGCCGACGTCGGCCTGGACGGCCTCGGCGCTGCCGCCGGCCGAGCGGAGCTCGCCGACGAGGGCCTCGGCGGTGGCGGCATCGCGCGCGTAGTTCACGAGCACGGTGTAGCCGGCCCTGGCGGCCATGCGGGACGTGGCAGCCCCGATGCCGCGGCTGCCACCCGTCACGATGAGAACTCCGTCAGCCACGACTAACCATCTGGCGAACGCGACCTCCCGGGTGCCGGATCAGAGATCCAGCACGAGCCTCTGCGGATCCTCGATCGCCTCCTTGACGCGCACCAGGAACGTCACGGCTTCCTTGCCGTCGACGATGCGGTGATCGTAGGAGAGCGCCAGGTACATGATCGGCCGGATGACGATCTGGCCGTTGTGCACGACCGGGCGCTGGTCGATGCGGTGCATGCCGAGGATGCCCGACTGCGGCGCGTTGAGGATCGGCGTCGACATCAGCGAGCCGTAGACGCCACCGTTGGAGATGGTGAACGTGCCGCCCTGCATCTCGTCGAGCTTCAGCTGGCCGTCGCGGGCCCGCTTGCCGAAGTCGTTGATGGTCTTCTCGATGCCGGCGATCGACAGCTGGTCGGCGTCGCGCACCACCGGCACCACGAGGCCCTTGTCGGTGCCGACCGCCACGCCGATGTGGTAGTAGTTCTTGTAGACGATCTCGTTGCCGTCGATCTCGGCGTTGACGTTCGGGATCTCCTTCAGCGCCTGGATCACGGCCTTGGCGAAGAAGCCCATGAAGCCGAGACGGACGCCGTGCTTCTTCTCGAACAGGTCCTTGTAGGACTTCCTGAGCTCCATCACCGCGCCCATGTCCACGTCGTTGAACGTGGTGAGCATGGCGGCGGCGTTCTGCGCGTCCTTCAGGCGGCGGGCGATGGTCATGCGCAGGCGGGTCATCTTGACCCGTTCCTCGCGCGCGCCGTCCTCGTCGTTGGACGGGCCGCGCGGCGCCTGGGGGGCTGCCTCCTTGCCGGCCGTCAGGCCCTTCTCGACCGCGGCGAGCACATCCTCCTTGAGGACCTGGCCGCGCTTGCCCGAGCCGGACACCTGATCGGCGGAGAGCCCCGCCTCCTTCATGTGCTTGGAGGCGGACGGCGACGGCGGCATGCCACCGTCGGAGCCGCCGCTCTGCTTGGCGGCCGGAGCCTCGCTCTTGGCAGGAGCGGACGACGCCTTGGCGGATCCGCCGGCGCCCGGGGTCACCTTGCCGAGCAGCGCGCCCACCTCGACGGTGTCGCCTTCCTTGGCGGAAATCGAGCCGAGCGTGCCGGCGGCGGGCGACGGAACCTCGACGCTGACCTTGTCGGTCTCCAGCTCCACCAGCGGCTCGTCCTCGGCGACGCTGTCGCCTTCCTTCTTGAACCACTTGGCGATCGTCGCCTCGGTGACGGACTCGCCCAGCGACGGCACCTTGATCGACACGTCCTCGCCGCCGCCGGCGGCCGGCTTGTCCTCGGACGCCTCGGCCTTCGGCGCGGGCTTCTCTTCGGCCTTCGGGGCCTCCGACTTCTTCGCGTCGGAGCCGGAGGTCTTCGCCGCGGCGGCGCCGCCGCCCTCGGAGATCATGCCCAGGAGCGCGCCGACCTCGACGGTCTCGCCCGACTTCACCGCGATTTCGCCCAGCGTGCCGGCGCTCGGGGCCGGGACTTCGACGGTCACCTTGTCGGTTTCCAGTTCCACCAGCGGCTCGTCCTGAGCGACGGTGTCACCTTCCTTCTTGTACCACTGGGCGATCGTCGCCTCGGTGACGGATTCCCCGAGGTTGGGAACGCGGATTTCGCTGGCCATGGCGCCTGTTTCCGTATGCTTGTGATCTAATTCGGGGTCGGGGGGACGGTGGGCCGCCTCAGGACGAGGGGCCCAGCGCCTCCTCGAGGAAAGCCTTCAACTGGGCGAGGTGCTTCGACATCAGGCCGGTGGCCGTCGACGCCGCGGCACTGCGGCCGGCGTAGCGCGGCGCGGTCTGGTTGGTGCCGGCCTGCGCCAGCACCCACTCCAGGAACGGACGCACGAACGACCAGGCGCCCATGTTCGCCGGCTCTTCCTGGCACCACACCATCTCCGCCTTCGGGAAGCGCTTGAACTCGTTCAGCACCGACTTCGACGGGAACGGGTAGAGCTGCTCGACGCGCATCAGGTAGACGTCGTCGACGCCGCGCTGCTCGCGCTCCTCAAGCAGGTCGTAATAGACCTTGCCCGAGCACAGCACGACGCGCCGGATCTTGTCGTCGGAGACCAGACCGCCGCCCTCGTGGCCGGTGTTCGGATCGAGGTCGTCGAACAAGATGCGGTGGAAGCTCGTCTCCGGCGTCATCTCGTCGAGGCGCGACACCGCCTTCTTGTGGCGCAGCAGCGACTTCGGCGTCATCAGGATCAGCGGCTTGCGGAAGTCGCGGCGGATCTGACGGCGCAGGATGTGGAAGTAGTTGGCCGGCGTCGTGCAGTTGGCGACCTGCATGTTGTCCTCGGCGCAGAGCTGCAGGTACCGCTCGAGGCGGGCCGACGAATGCTCCGGACCCTGGCCCTCGTAGCCGTGCGGCAGCAGCAGCACGAGGCCCGACATGCGCAGCCACTTGCGCTCACCCGACGAGATGAACTGGTCGATGATGACCTGGGCGCCGTTGGCGAAGTCGCCGAACTGGGCTTCCCAGCACACCAGCGTGTTCGGCTCGGCGAGCGAATAGCCGTACTCGAAGCCGAGCACCGCTTCTTCGGAGAGCATCGAGTTGATGACCTCGTAGCGCGCCTGGTTCTCCGAGACGTTGTTGAGCGGGATGTAGCGGTCCTCGGTCTCCTGGTCGTAGAGCACCGAGTGACGCTGCGAGAAGGTGCCGCGCTCGACGTCCTGGCCCGACAGGCGGACCGGGAAGCCTTCCGCCAGCAGCGAGCCGAACGCCAGCGCCTCGCCGGTCGCCCAGTCGATGCCCTCGCCCGTCTCGATCATCGTGCGGCGGTTGTCGAGGAAGCGCTTGATGGTCCGGTGGGCATGGAAGTCCTCCGGGATCTGCGTGAGCTTCTCGCCGATCTGCTTCAGCGTGTCGGCGTCGACGTCGGTCTTGCCGCGACGCGGGTCGTCCGGGCTGTCGGCGATGCCGAGACCGCTCCAGCGGCCGTCCAGCCAGTCGGCCTTGTTCGGCTTGAAGCCCTCGCCCGCCTCGTATTCCTGCTCGAGCCGGTCACGCCACGCCTGCTTCATGCCCTCGAACTCGTCGTTCGAGACCACGCCGTCGTCGACGAGGCGCTTGGCGTAGATGTCCAGGGTCGACGGGTGATCCCGGATGACCTTGTACATCAGCGGCTGGGTGAACGCCGGCTCGTCGGACTCGTTGTGGCCGAAGCGGCGGTAGCAGAACATGTCGATGACGACAGGCTTGTGGAACTGCTGACGGAACTCCGTCGCGATCTTCGCGCAGTAGACCGCCGCTTCCGGATCGTCGCCGTTCACGTGGAAGATCGGCGCCTCGATCATCTTCGCCACGTCGGACGGATAGGGCGACGAGCGCGCGAAGCGCGGGTTAGTCGTGAAGCCGATCTGGTTGTTGACGATGAAGTGCAGCGATCCGCCGGTGCGGTGACCCTTCAGGCCCGACAGGCCGAAGCACTCCGCCACGACGCCCTGGCCGGCGAAGGCGGCGTCGCCGTGCAGCAGCACCGGCATCACCATCGTGCGCTCGGCGTCGGACATCTGGTCCTGCTTGGCGCGCACCTTGCCCAGCACGACCGGATCGACGATTTCCAGATGCGACGGGTTGGCCGTCAGCGACAGATGCACCTTGTTGCCGTCGAACTCGCGGTCCGACGAGGCACCCAGGTGGTACTTCACGTCGCCCGAACCCTCGACGTCGTCGGGGGTGTAGGAGCCGCCCTTGAACTCGTTGAAGATGGCGCGGTGCGGCTTGCCCATCACCTGGGCGAGCACGTTCAGGCGGCCGCGGTGGGGCATGCCCAGCACGATGTCGCGCAGGCCGAGGTTGCCGCCGCGCTTGATGATCTGCTCGAGCGCCGGGATCAGCGCCTCGGCGCCGTCGAGGCCGAAGCGCTTGGTGCCGGTGTACTTGACGCCCAGGAACTTCTCGAAGCCATCGGCCTCGATCAGCTTGTTGAGGATCGCCTTCTTGCCGTTGTCGGTGAACTCGATGCCCTTGTCCGGGCCCTCGATGCGCTCCTGGATCCAGGCCTTCTCGGTCGGGTCGGAGATGTGCATGAACTCGACGCCGATGGTCGAGCAGTAGGTGCGCTTGAGGATCGCCTTCATCTCGCGGATGGAGGCGAACTCGAGACCGAGCACGTTGTCGATGTAGATCGGGCGGTCGAGGTCGGCTTCGGTGAAGCCGTAGCTCTCCGGCTTCAACTCGTCGTGATCCTCCAGCCGGGCGATGCCGAGAGGGTCGAGATCGGCATGCAGATGGCCGCGCACGCGGTAGGCGCGGATCATCATCAGCGCGCGGACCGAGTCGCGGGTCGCCCGCAGCGCCTCGTCCTCGGAGATCTCGACGCCCTTCTGCTGGGCCTTGCCCTTGATCTTGTCGCCGATCGCGACCTCGAACCGCCGCCAGTCGGTGTCGAAGGCGGAGACCAGCTCGCCGTTCGCCGGGATCGGCCAGTCCGGGCGCTGCCAGGGGGCGCCACGCGCCTCGGCAAGTACCTGATTCTTATCGTCTTTCAGCGCGGAGAAGAAAGCCTGCCACTCAGCGTCCAGCGAATCCGGATCGGTCTGAAAACGGGCGTACAGATCTTCGAGATAGGCGGCGTTGCCGCCGTAGAGAAAGGACGTTTGCCGAAACGCTTCGTTCGGATCCTGTGATGCCATCGCTTTAACGCTATGGGGCCCCGTAGGGCCCCCTCCTTGTCCTGCGCCGTGCCGACTGCAAGATGGCGTCACCGTCCTGCAGACGCAACATATCCAAACACATCCCTGCCCCGCCTTCGAGGCCTTGAGAGCAATTCCGGGCAGATCGCCGGAAACCGATGGTTGAAATCGGCGTCGGCCAGCTGCCCGGAAGTCAATTCGTATCGGTCAGACGCGCGCGCCAGACCGGATCTTGCTTCCGCCTAGCCCTTCAGCAGAGCGGAGAGCGTCTTGCCAAGCTGCGCCGGCGACGGTGACACTTTGATGCCGGCCGCTTCCATTGCAGCGATCTTGTCTTCCGCGCCGCCCTTGCCGCCGGAAACCACCGCGCCGGCGTGGCCCATGGTGCGGCCCTTCGGGGCGGTGCGGCCCGCGATGAACCCGACCATCGGCTTCTTGCGGCCCTTCTTCGCCTCGTCGGCGATGAACTGGGCGGCGTCCTCCTCGGCCGAGCCGCCGATCTCGCCGATCATGATGATCGACTGGGTCGCGTCGTCGGCGAGGAACATCTCCAGCATGTCGATGAACTCGGTGCCCTTCACCGGATCGCCGCCGATGCCGACGGCGGTCGTCTGGCCGAGGCCCTCGTTGGAGGTCTGGAACACCGCCTCGTAGGTCAGCGTGCCGGAGCGCGAGACGATGCCGACGTTGCCCTTGCGGAAGATGTTGCCCGGCATGATGCCGATCTTGCATTCCTCGGGCGTCAGCACGCCGGGGCAGTTCGGGCCGATCAGCCGCGAGTTCGACTTGTCGAGCTTCGCCTTCACCTTGACCATGTCCATCACCGGGATGCCCTCGGTGATGCAGACGATCAGCGCGATCTCGGCGTCGATCGCCTCCTCGATGGCGGCAGCGGCACCCGCCGGCGGGACGTAGATGACCGAGGCGGTCGCCCCGGTCCGGTCCTTGGCCTCGGCGACGGACGCGAAGATCGGCAGCTCGACGGGCTTGCCGCCGGCCGTGCCGTGCCACTTCTCGCCGCCCTTCTTGGGATGCGTGCCGCCGACCATCTGGGTGCCGTAATAGGCGAGCGCCTGCTCGGTGTGGAAGGTGCCGGTCTTGCCGGTCAGACCCTGCACGATCACCTTGGTGTTCTTGTCGACGAGAATGGACATAACGTGCCTTCTTTACCTATGCATCAAGTCGCGAAGTAACGGTCCGGACTGGCGCCTCGTCTTCTCGAAGACGCCCCGCCCGGACCCGCTGACCTGCGTTACTTCACGGCCGCGACGATTTTCTTGGCGGCGTCGTCGAGATCGTCCGCCGCCGTGATGGCGAGGCCGCTCTCGTTGAGGATCGCCTTGCCCTTGTCGACGTTGGTGCCCTCGAGGCGCACCACCAGCGGCACCTTCAGCCCGACTTCCTTCACCGCGGCGACGACGCCCTCGGCGATGATGTCGCAGCGCATGATGCCGCCGAAGATGTTGACCAGGATGCCTTTGACGTTCGGATCGGCCGTGATGATCTTGAACGCCGCCGTGACCTTTTCCTTGCTCGCGCCGCCACCGACGTCGAGGAAGTTGGCCGGCTCCGAGCCGTACAGCTTGATGATGTCCATGGTCGCCATGGCGAGGCCGGCGCCGTTGACCATGCAGCCGATGTCGCCGTCGAGCGCCACGTAGGCGAGGTCGTACTTGGACGCCTCGATCTCCTTGGCGTCCTCCTCGGTCTCGTCGCGCAGCGCCTTCATGTCGTCGTGGCGGAACAGCGCGTTGCCGTCGAACGAGCACTTCGCGTCGAGGACGCGGAGGCGGCCGTCGGTCATCACGATCAGCGGGTTGATCTCGAGAAGGCTCATGTCCTTCTCGGTGAACGCCTTGTAGAGGATCGGGAAGAGCTTCATCCCGTCGTCGCGGGCCGCGCCCTCGAGCTTCAGCGCGTCGCAGAGCGCCTTGGCGTTGGCGTCGGTCACGCCGGCTTCCGGGTCGATCGCGATGGTGACGATCTTCTCGGGCGTCTCCTCGGCGACGGTCTCGATGTCCATGCCGCCCTCGGTCGAGGCGACGAAGGCCACCTGGCCGACGGTGCGGTCGACGAGCAGCGACAGGTAGAGCTCGCGGTCGATGTCGGCGCCGTCCTCGATGTAGAGGCGGTTGACCTGCTTGCCGGCGTCGCCCGTCTGCTTGGTGACGAGGGTGTTGCCGAGCATCTCCTTGGCGAAGGCGGCAACTTCGTCGACCGACTTGGCAAGGCGGACGCCGCCCTTGGCGTCGGGGCCGAGTTCCTTGAACTTGCCCTTGCCGCGTCCACCGGCGTGGATCTGGCTCTTCACCACATAAAGCGGTCCGGGAAGCTTGCCGGCAGCAGTCGCGGCCTCGGCCGCATCGGTGATGGCAATGCCCTGGGCTACCGGCGCGCCGTAGCCCTTGAGCACTTCCTTGGCCTGATATTCGTGGATGTTCACGTGCGTCTCCCGGCCTCTCGCGGAGCGAAAATCTGAGGGCCGGGCGACCCGGCCCTCGGCATGTTACTTCAGTTGCGGAGCGATGCCCTTGCAGGCGTCCATCAGACCGCGAACCGACTCGACCGATTTCTCGAAGCCGGTCTTTTCCTCGCCTTCGAGGGTGATCTCGACGATCCGCTCGACGCCACCCTCACCGATGACGGTCGGCACGCCGACATACATCCCGTCGAGGCCGTAGGCCCCGTCGAGGTAGGCGGCGCAGGGCAGCACGCGCTTCTTGTCGCGCAGGTAGGCCTCGGCCATCTCGATGGCGGAGGAGGCCGGCGCGTAGAAGGCGGAACCGGTCTTCAGCAGACCGACGATCTCGGCGCCGCCGTCGCGGGTGCGCTGGACGATCTGGTCGAGCTTCTCCTGGGTGGTCCAGCCCATCTTCACGAGATCGGGAAGCGGGATGCCGGCCACCGTGGAGTAGCGCACCAGCGGCACCATGGTGTCGCCGTGGCCGCCGAGCACGAAGGTCGTCACGTCCTCGACGGAGACCTTGAACTCCTCGGCGAGGAAATAGCGGAAGCGCGCGGAATCGAGCACGCCGGCCATGCCGACCACCTTGTTGGTGGGCAGGCCGGAGAACTTCTGCAGCGCCCACACCATCGCGTCGAGCGGGTTGGTGATGCAGATGACGAAGGCGTCCGGAGCGTTGTCGCGGATGCCCGCGCCGACCTGTTCCATGACCTTCAGATTGATGCCGAGCAGGTCGTCGCGGCTCATGCCCGGCTTGCGCGGCACGCCGGCCGTCACGATCACCACGTCGGCGCCCGCGATGGCCTCGTAGCCGTTCGCGCCGGTGAGCTCGGCGTCGAAGCCCTCGACCGCGGATGCCTGCGCGATGTCCAGCGCCTTGCCCTGCGGCGTCCCCTCGGCGATGTCGAACAGGACGACGTCGCCCAGTTCCTTCAAGCCTGCCAGGAGCGCGAGCGTGCCGCCGATCTGGCCGGCGCCGATCAATGCGATTTTGGTGCGCGCCATGAGAACCGGTCCCCTTGTGATGATTGCGAAACGGAGAAGAAAATACAGAGTGGCGCCGGAGGGCGAACCGGGGGTGTCACTACTCCCTTTGGCAGAGAGGTTCAAGACACGACGCCCGCCCAATTCGGCCGGTTTTGCCGATCAAGTCATCGGCATCGTCTCGCAGGCCTCGACGTAGCCGGCCGAGCGCATTTCCACCAGACGGGAGGCCGTGCGCCGGAATTCGAAGGCTTCCGTGCCCTCGTCGCCGGTGAACAGGTGATCGGGTTCGGCCGCCGCCGACACGATCAGCCGCACGTGGGTGTCGTAGAGAACGTCGATCAGGGTGATGAAGCGTTTCGTCTCGTTGCGCTTTTCCGGGGAAAGCGGCGGCACGTCGGTGACGAACACGGTGTGGTAGCGGTCGGCGATGGCGCGATAGTCGCTGGCGCCGAGCGGTTTCTCGCAGAGATCGGCGAACGCGAACCGGGCGAGGCCGCCGGCGGCCTGGGGCACGGCGACCGGGTGGCCGACCACGGTGAGCTTCTCCGGCGCCGGCTCGCGGCCGCCGAGCAGGCGCCGCCACAGCCGGCCCATCGCCGCCACCTGCTCCTCGTCGCCGGTGAGGAAGTACATCGGCGTGCCGGCCAGCTTGTCGAGGCGGTAGTCGGCGTTGGCGTCGAGGCGGGCCACCTCGACGTTGTGCTTCATGAGATCGATGAAGCCGAGGAAGAAGCCGCGGTTGAGGCCGTTCTTGTAGAGGTCGTCGGGGGCGACGTTGGAGGTGGCGACCAGCACCACGCCGCGCTCGAACAGGCGGGTGAACAGCCGGCCCAGGATCATCGCGTCGGCGATGTCGGTGACGGAGAACTCGTCGAAGCACAGGAGCTCGGTCTCTTCGGCGATCGAGGCGGCGACGGGCGGGATCGGGTCGTCGCCCTTGATCTCGCCGGCGGCGATCGCCTGCCGCGTCTTGTGCACGCGGGCGTGGACGTCGGCCATGAAGTTGGTGAAGTGGGCGCGCCGCTTGCGCTCCACCGGGGCCGCCTCGAAGAAGAGGTCCATCAGCATCGTCTTGCCGCGGCCCACCTCCCCCCAGAGATAGAGCCCCTTCAGCTTGACGACGCCCGAGCTCCGCCCCTTCAGGAGCCGGCCGATCATGCTGCCGGAGCGGCCGGGCTCGGGGCGATCGGCGAGGCTGTCGCACAGCTCGCCCAGGCGCTGGGCCACCGCCTCCTGCGCCGGATCGCGATCCAAGCTTCCGGAGGCGACCAGCGCGTCGTAGCGATCGAGCACGGAGGCTGTCGGCATACTTCTAATACCCTTGGACACGGAGAGGCGGGCGGAACGGCCCTCGACTGGCTGATCACCTAACCGATCCCACCGGACGGGGGAATGCCCTGGCCAACGCAGCGGCGGGCGGCAAGGTTGCGGCGGGCGCTGATCGAGGTTGAAAGGACACCACGGCTTCGCTACCGCTTCTGGCAGGACACCCGGTCGGCGCACCCCACCGGCCCGCAGGCCGCCCTGCGGGCAAACGTGCGCGAGATCGCGGCGACGTGCCGGCACCGGACAGCGCCCGCCGGCTGCATCCAGGGGAGGACCCATGGCCTACGAGAACATTCTTTACGAGACGCGCGGCAAGGTCGCGATCATCACGCTCAACCGTCCGAAGGCCATGAACGCGCTGAACGGGGCGCTGATCGGCGAGCTCGTCACCGCGCTGCGCATCGTCGAGGCGGACCCGAACCTCGGCTGCACCGTGCTCACCGGCTCCGAGCGCGCCTTCGCCGCCGGCGCCGACATCAAGGAGATGGCGACGCTGGACTTCGTCGACGCCTATGTCGGCGACTTCATCGGCTCCTGGGACCAGGTCGCGACGATGCACAAGCCGGTGATCGCGGCGGTGGCCGGCTACGCGCTCGGCGGCGGCTGCGAGCTCGCCATGATGTGCGACTTCATCCTGGCCGCCGACACCGCGAAGTTCGGCCAGCCGGAGATCACCCTCGGCGTCATGCCCGGCGCCGGCGGGACCCAGCGCCTCACCCGCTTCGTCGGCAAGTCGAAGGCGATGGAGATGGTGCTCACCGGGCGGATGATGGACGCGGCCGAGGCCGAGCGCTCCGGGCTGGTCTCGCGGGTGGTTCCGGCCGACGAGCTCCTCGGCGAGGCGATCGCCGCGGCGGAGAAGATCGCCGGCTTCTCGCAGCCGATCGTCATGATGGCCAAGGAGAGCGTCAACCGCGCCTACGAGACGACGCTCGCCGAGGGCGTCCGATTCGAACGGCGGCTGTTCCACGCGATGTTCTCCACCGCCGACCAGAAGGAAGGCATGGACGCGTTCGCCGCCAAGCGGACGCCGCAGTTCCGGAACAAGTAGGCCCGCCGCGCCGGACCCCGCGGCATTGGGCTTCGCGCGCACCGCCGCGATGCCCTTTCACCGTTGACCGGGGCGCCGCGGCGGCGTATAGACGCGCCCTTATCCAAGGATGCCGTGCTGCTGTAACGGTGTTGAGACGGGCTTCCCCGAAGCATCGTTTCGGACCGCGGCTTCGGCGTCCTCGAGCGACCGGATCCTTCCGCGTCTGGCTGGCCCCTCGGGTCACCGACGATCGGAAGACCGGGACAGAATACTGGAGCAGCCCGTCCGCGTCCGCGCGTTCGCCGGCTGGTCCGCCCCGACCCGGAACGGCCCGCGACCACGCCGTCGCGACACAGCGGTTCCGGACATGCGAACGGGATCATTCGTTCGGAACCGCTGGGGGTTCCAAACGGGTCGATCGGAACAAGGACAGGAGCGTCGATGGCCAACACGCGATCGGCTAAGAAAATGGCTCGCAAGATCGAGCGCCGCACGGAAGTGAACAAGGCGCGCCGGTCCCGCATGCGCAGCTTTGTGCGCAAGGTCGAAGAAGCGATCAGCTCCGGCGACGCCGCCGCGGCAAAGACCGCCTTCACCCAGGCGCAGCCCGAAATCATGCGGGCGGCCACCAAGGGCGTTATTCATCGCAATACCGCCTCGCGGAAGGTTTCGCGACTGGCGCAGCGCATCAAGGGCCTGCCGGCCTGACAGCCGGCATCGTCGCCTTATCGAGACGTTCAAAATCGGGCCCGGCGGCATCGCCGGGCCCGATTTTTTTTGGCCTCCGACAGCCCGGATCCGCGGCCTTCGCGGGTTTCCACTTCTGTCCACAAGCGTTACCCGGCTAAGAATTCCGGGGCATTCCGGAGCCTTCGCGCCCACCCGCTCCGTGTCACGGAAAATCCCGCGATTTCATAGGCTTAGGGATAGGTCGATTCAAGCTTCCCGGGTTTTGCCTAAGGCCTGAAGAGTCAAGTAGCCCGCCAATTATTTTTTTGCCGCCTTTGTTCCGACCGCCGTTTCCGTCCCCCCGGCGACAGGAATCCTTTGAGTCGAAATGGCTTGCCCGATTCGCCGAACACAACGGATCGGGACGGCGACCGCCGAACCGACCCGGCGTTTACGATTTGGTCATCTCTGGCGGTTGCGGCCCGCGAAGGGCCTGTGTATCTTCAAGTCATCAGCGGGGGCCACCCTGTTGCAGATAACAATAAATCCAAAATTTGTAGTAAATCACGCGTATACTTTTCATGCTTTGAGTAATGGAGAGTGGTACTCGTTATCATTCGCCACGGGGACACTGTCCTTCCGACACCAGACAACTGAACCCTGCTGTGCCGCCGATGCGGTGGCGAGCGGCTTCAGCCTTGACCATTCGAACGTTGAATTCGATGGCGCTGCCGCAGCGACATCACGAGGGAAATTTTGTCGATGACGTCCGAACAAGCCTATGCGGGGGACATCCCCAGCACCGACGCCTGGAAGGTTCTTTCCGAAGATTCCACCTCCGTGCTCGTCGACGTGCGGACCCGCGCGGAATGGACGTTCGTCGGCCTGGCCGACCTGCGAGGCGCCGGCAAGGAGCCGGTGCTGGTGGAGTGGCAGCGCTTTCCGGAGATGGACGTTAACCCGGGGTTCGTGGATGGCGTGTCAGAAGCGCTCCGCGAGCGGAACGCCGGGGCCGATACCCCCGTGTTCTTCCTCTGCCGCTCCGGCGCGCGCAGCCGCGCCGCGGCGATCGCCATGACGGCCTCCGGCCTTCGGGCAGCCTACAACATCTCCGACGGCTTCGAGGGGCCCCAGGACGCGCACCACCATCGCGGTGGCGTGGCGGGCTGGAAGGCCGCCGGACTCCCGTGGATTCAATCCTGAGGACCTGACGCGAACATGGACTGTGGCGGCGCGCAGCGCCGCAAAAAGCATAGCCGGCTCATATAATCAGCGCGAAAAGCGCACCAAAAACCGGGCCGGTCACTGAGGCGGACGAAAGAGACAAGCGGATTAGGAGACTACACGATGGCGACGGCGCAGATCGAACCAGCCCCCGACCACCAGTGGGGACGTGTGAAAGCACGCCTGCGGCATGAGCTGGGCGAAGACGTCTATTCGAGCTGGTTCGCCCGGATCAATTTCGAGAGCCGCGCCGCCTCCGTGGTGCAGCTTTCGGTGCCGACGCCGTTCATCCGCCAGTGGGTGCAGAACCACTACGGCGACCGCATCGTGCAGCTGTGGCAGAAGGAAACCGGCGACATCCGGCGCATCGAGTACGTCGTGCGCAGCGCCGTCCGCAGCCCCTGCGCCACGTCCCGTCCCCTCGCGTCGGTGCCGGCCGCACGGTCCTCCGCCCCTTCCCGGCCGACGCAGACGACCGCGCCGAGCATGACCACGCCGACGCCGCGCGAGGTCGATGCCCACGACGCGCTCGACGGGTCGCCGCTCGACCCGCGCTTCACCCTCGACAGCTTTGAGGAAGGCCCGTCCAACATGCTGGCGCTCGCCGCCGGCCGGAAGGTCGCGCTGGCCCACTCCGGCGAGAAGGCCGCCTTCAATCCGCTGTTCGTCCACGGCGCCGTCGGCTACGGCAAGACCCATCTTCTGCAGGCGATCGCCGCCGAGGCCCGCCAGCATGCGCCCCGCCGCGTCCTCTATCTGACCGCCGAGCACTTCATGTACCGGTTCGTGGTGGCGCTCCGGAACCAGACCGCGCTGGCCTTCAAGGACATGCTGCGCGACATCGACCTCCTCCTGATCGACGACCTGCAGTTCCTGCACGGCGGCAAGGTCCAGGAAGAATTCTGCCACACGCTGAACGCGCTGGTGGACGGCGCCCGCCAGGTGGTGATCGCCGCCGACCGCCCCGCCGGCGAGCTGGACGGGCTGGAGCAGCGCGTCCGCTCGCGCATCGGCGGCGGCCTGTCGGTGGAGATCGGCGCGCCCGACCTTGAGCTGCGCACCAAGATCCTGACCAGCCGCATCGGCGCCCAGAAGGCCGCCTTCCCGGAGCTCGACTTCCCCGGCGAGGTGCTGGAGTTCGTGGCCCGCTCGGTCACCACCAACGGCCGCGACCTGGACGGCGCCATCAACCGGCTCGTCGCCCACAACCAGCTCACCGGCGCGGCCATCAACATGCAGATGGCCGAAGGCGCCCTGAAGGACCTCCTGAAGGCCCGCGAAGGCCGCCGTCCCAAGATTGAGGACATCCAGCGCGTCGTCGCCCAGCACTTCAACGTGTCGAAGGCCGACCTGCTCTCCGCCCGCCGCACCCGCGCCGTGGTCCGTCCCCGCCAGGTGGCTATGTATCTGGCGAAGTCGCTCACCCCGCGCTCGCTGCCCGAGATCGGCCGGCGCTTCGGCGGCCGCGACCACACCACGGTGCTGCACGCGGTTCGCAAGATCGACAGCCTGATGGGCTCCGACGGCACGCTCGCCGAGGACATCGAGACGCTGAAGCGGCTCCTCGACGCCTGATCCGGGGGCCCTTCCCCTTCCTCTCCGGACGCCCTTTCCGCCAGCCTCGGGCACACCCCGCGGCTGGCGGATCCGCGTCGGACCCGGCGACGAGGGACCGCCAGGAGAGCCCCGCCGGCGGCATTTCGAGCCCCGGCACGCGGAAGAAGCGGCGCCGCATTGCCCAAAAGGCTCGGATGCGGCACTTTTTCGCCGGATGAGCGTCCCCCGGGGCTTGCATCCCGCCCCCGTAGACGGCACCTTGCGCTCCCCCGAAGGCGACCTGCCGGCACTTAGCGGCAGCCCCAGCCCCCGGGCCGGGCGACGGCATCCCAAGCGTCGACCGTCCTTCGTAGACAACAGCATTTCGGACGTCTCAAGGCCATGCGCGCGACACTGGAACGGGCCCACCTGCTGAAATCGCTCACCCACGTGCATCGCGTGGTCGAACGGCGCAACACGATCCCGATTCTGTCGAACGTCCTGATCCGTTCTGACGGCAGCGCCTTGAACCTCAAGGCGACGGACCTCGACATCGAGGTGACCGAGCAGGTTCCGGCGATGGTCGAACAGGGCGGCGCCACCACGGTGCCGGCCCACATGTTCCACGACATCGTCCGCAAGCTGCCGGAAGGCGCGCAGATCGTGTTGGAGACCAACAGCGACGGCGCCACGCTGACGCTGTCGGCCGGCCGCTCGCGCTTCTCGCTGCAGATCCTGCCCGAGGCGGATTTCCCGGACATCACCACCGGCAGCTTCTCCCACTCCTTCGCGCTGAAGGCGGGCCAGCTGAAGCGGCTGATCGACCGCACCCAGTTCGCGATCTCCACCGAGGAGACCCGCTACTACCTGAACGGCATCTACCTCCACTCGGTCGACACCCCCGAGGGCCCGATGCTGCGCGCCGTTGCCACCGACGGCCACCGCCTGGCGCAGGCCGAGGTCCCGGCCCCCGAGGGCGCCAACGGCATCCCCGGCGTGATCGTGCCGCGCAAGACCGTCAGCGAGATCCAGCGGCTGATCGAGGACGCCGACGAGACCGTGAAGATCGAGCTGTCCGACGCGAAGATCCGCTTCACGTTCGAGACCGTCGTCCTCACCTCCAAGCTCATCGACGGCACCTTCCCGGACTATGTCCGGGTGATCCCGCAGAACAACGACAAGTCGCTGCACGTCGACCGGCAGGAGTTCGCCAACGCCGTGGACCGCGTGTCCACCGTGTCGAGCGAGCGCGGCCGCGCCGTGAAGCTGTCGCTGCAGCCGGGCAAGCTGGTGCTGTCGGTCAACAATCCGGACTCCGGCAGCGCCACGGAGGAACTCGCCGTCGAGTACGACGCCGAGCCGCTCGATATCGGCTTCAACTCGCGCTACCTGCTCGACATCGCCGGCCAGCTGGAGACCGAGACCGCCGAGTTCAAGCTCGCCGATCCGGGCTCCCCCACCCTCGTGCACGACATCGGCGAGAACCGGACGCTCTACGTTCTCATGCCGATGCGGGTGTGACCCCGGCGGATCCCGGCATGACGGACGCGGCTTCCCCGTCCGTCGCCCGCGTGGCGCTGACTGCCCTCACCCTGACCGACTTCCGCAACTACGCCGCCCTGCCGGTCGCCTTCGACGGCCGCTCGGTGGTGCTCGTCGGCGCCAACGGCTCCGGCAAGACCAACCTGCTCGAGGCGGTCTCCTTCCTGTCGCCGGGCCGCGGCCTCCGGCGCGCCACCTACGACGCCGTCGCCCGGGTCGGCGGATCGGGCGGCTGGACCGTCCACGTCGGGCTGGAAAGCCGGGGCGCGCGGGTGGCCATCGGCACCGGGCTGCAGCCGGAACCCGGCGCGCCGCGGGCACGCCGCATCCGCATCGACGGCGAGGACGCCGGAACCTCCGACGCGCTGCTCGCCCACCTCGACGTGCTCTGGCTGACGCCCGCCATGGACGGCCTGTTCACCGGGCCGGCCGGCGACCGGCGGCGGTTCGTCGACCGGCTGGTGATGGGCCTCGACGCCGCCCACGGGCCGCGTGCCTCGGCCTACGAGAAGGCGGTCCGCCACCGCAACCGGCTGCTGGAGGATCCCTCTGCCGACGCGGCATGGCTCGACGCCATCGAGACCGAGATCGCCCGCCACGGCGCCGCCATGGCCCGGGCCCGCGCCCGCCTCGTCGGCCGCTTCCGCGGCGCGTTCGCGTCGGTGGCGACCGACGACGGTTCGTTTCCGCGGGCGGAGCTGGCGCTCGACGGCACCATCGAGGCCCTGTCGGACGAACTCGGCGGCGACCTCGATGCCCTCACCGACGCCTTCCGCCGGCTCCTCCACGAGGGCCGGCCGCGCGACCGGGCGGCCGGCCGCACCCTCACCGGCCCCCACCGGACCGACCTCGTCGTCACCCACGCCGACAAGCAGATGCCGGCCGCCCAGGCCTCCACCGGCGAACAGAAGGCGCTGCTGATCGGCCTGGTGCTCGCCCACGCCAGCCTGGTCGCCGAGGAGAACGCGCGCGCGCCGGTCCTGCTCCTCGACGAGGTCGCCGCCCACCTGGATCCCGGCCGCCGCGCCGCGCTGTTCGACCGGCTCGACCGCCTCGGCGGGCAGACCTTCATGACGGGCACCGATCCCATCCTGTTCGAGGCGATCGGCGCGCGCGCGCAGGTGTTCCAGGTCTCCAACGGCACGCTCTCCGCCTGACCGGCGATGGTCACGCGCCGGTCGCGGGCTGTTGATTTTCGCTTGCCGTGCCCGATCGGGTCTTCTGGTGCCGACGACGGGGCGGTGACCGCTGCGCGCCCCGATCCAGGGAGGGATCCACATGACCGCGAAGACCTATTCGACCGCCGCGCTGGCCGGGGCGATCGCCAGCGCGCTCGCCGCCGCCACAACGCCGGCGGCCGCCGCCGAGGACAAGGAGAAATGCTTCGGCGTCGCGCTCGCCGGCGAGAACGACTGCGCGGCCGGTCCCGGCACCACCTGCGCCGCGACCTCGACGGTCGACTACCAGGGCAACGCCTGGAAGCTCGTTCCCAGGGGCACCTGCACCACCATGGAACTGCCCGGCGACCGCCACGGCAGCCTTAAGGAGCTCGACCGCGACCTGCCGGAGAAGTCCGCCTCCTAGGGCATGGCCCCTCCGGATCTGTCGGATCCGGACGAACGGCAATTGTGCAAGGGTTTGAATACGGCCCGGCCGCCGGCATCCGGCGCGGCGAGGATGGATCCCATGACAGCCACGGCGCTCTCCGCCCGCGTGGCGGCCGCCATTCCGGCCCGCGCGGGCGTCGGGCTCAAGCTCGAGCACGTGCGGGACATCCTCGACGGCGCCGACGTCGGCTTCTTCGAGGTGCACGCGGAGAACCAGATGGGCGACGGCGGCGCGCCCCACCGCCTGCTGGCGGCGATCCGCGAGCGCTACCCCGTGTCGGTGCACGGCGTCGGCCTGTCGATCGGCGGCACCGGCCCGCTCGACCGCGACCACCTCGCCCGGCTGACCGCGGTCGTCGCGCGGACCGATCCGGGCCTGGTGTCGGAGCATCTCGCCTGGTCGACCCACGACGGCGTCTACGTGCCCGACCTGCTGCCGCTGCCCTACACCGAGGCGACGCTCGCCACCGTCGCGCGGCACGTGGACGAGGTGCAGGAGGCGCTCGGCCGCCCGATCCTGATCGAGAATCCGTCGACCTACCTCGCCTTCGCCGAGACCAGCCTGGCGGAGACGGACTTTCTGGCGGAGCTGGCGCGGCGGACCGGCTGCGGGCTGCTCCTCGACGTGAACAACGTCGCCGTCGCCTGCGCCAACCGGCAGGCCGATCCCGACGCCTACCTCGCCACGTTTCCCATGGATGTCGTCGGCGAGATCCATCTCGGCGGCCACGCCCCCGACCGCGATTCCGCCGGCCGGCCGCTGCTGATCGACACCCACGACCGCGCGGTCTGCGAGGACGTGTGGGGCCTCTACGCCCGCGCGCTCGCGCGCGCCGGCCGGCCGATCCCGACCCTCATCGAATGGGACAGCGACGTGCCGGTGTGGCCGGTGCTCGCCGGCGAGGCGGCCCGGGCCGAGACGGTGTTGCGAGAGATCGCGTCCGGCGCGGAGGTCCGCCATGCCGTCTGAGCACCTGCGGCGCGCCGGCTTCCTCACCGCCGTCTGCGATGCCGGCGCCGACCTGCCGGACGGGCTGACCGGACCCGACGGCGCCCGCGATCCGAAGCGCTTCCAGGTCTATCGCAACACGGTCGCCGCGACCCTCGTACATGCCCTTGCGGCGACCTTCCCGGCCGTCCGGCGCCTCGTCGGCGAGGCGTACTTCCGGGCCGCCGCCCGCGCCTACGCCGCCGCCGAGAAGCCCGCCTCGCCGCTGCTGTTCCGCTACGGCGCGACCTTTCCGGATTTCCTCGCCGGCCTGGAGAGCCTGGCCGCCTACCCGTACGTGCCGGACGTGGCGCGGCTCGAAGCGGCCTGGCTGGCGGCCTACCACGCCGCCGAGGCCGCGCCGCTCGCCGCCGGGGCGCTGGCGCGGATCCCGGCCGAGCGGCTGGCGGAGACCCGGCTCGCGCTTCATCCGGCAACGCGCATCGTCTGCTCGGTCCATCCGCTGGTGACCATCTGGCGCGCCAACCGCGGCGACGGTCCCGTGCCCGCGGTGCTGCCGGCGCACGGCGAGGATGCGCTCGTCGTCCGCCCGGGCATCGAGGTCGGCGTGCACCGGCTGCCGGCCGGCACCGCCGCCTTCGCCCGCGCCCTCGGCGACGGCCTGCCGCTCGCCGCGGCGGCCGAGACCGCCGCGGCCGCCCACGCCGGCTTCGATCTCGCCGAAAGCCTGACGCTTCTCCTCACCGCCGGCGCGCTCACCGTCCAACAAGAAGAAGGCCACCGACCATGTCCATCCTGATGCGTCTCCACGCCAGCGCGTTCAACGCCCTCGACCGGATCCTCGGCGGCTGGTTCCTCGGCCTCGCGGCGCGGTTCGTGTTCGCCGCCGTCCTGTTCCTCTATTTCTTCCGCTCGGCGCTGACGAAGGTCGGCGACGGCGTCCTGGGATTCTTCCAGGTCTCGGTCGGCGCCTACGCCCAGATCCTGCCGAAGCTGATGGAGGAGGTGAGCTACAACACGTCGGCGATCCCGGTGTTTCCCGACAAGTTGATCGTCTATCTCGGGACCTACGCCGAGTTCGTGCTGCCGATCCTCATCGTGGTCGGCCTGTTTACCCGGCTCGCATCGGTTGGCATGATCGCCTTCATCGCCGTCATGACCTATACGGATATCAACGGCCACGACGTCGGCGCCGAGACCGTCGGCAGCCTGTTCAGCCGCGACCCGAGCTCCCTGATCGCCGACCAGCGGACGCTCTGGGTGTTCGTCCTTCTGGTCCTGGTCCTGAAGGGGCCGGGCTTCCTCTCGCTCGACGCGCTTCTTGGCCGAAGTCTGCGTCGCTGATCCCGACGGAGACCGCATGAACTTCGCCAGCGACAACTGGGCCGGCGTCAGCCCCAGGGTGGCGACCGCGCTCACCGAGGCCGCGACCGGGCTCGCCCCCGCCTACGGCACCGACGAGCTGACCGCCAAGGCGACCACCGCGCTCCGGGAGGTCTTCGAGACCGATCTCGACGTCTACTTCGTGGCGACCGGCACCGCCGCCAACTCCCTGTCGCTCGCCTCCACCTCCGGCCCGGGCGGCATCGGCTTCTGCCACGCCGACGCGCACATCGCCGTCGACGAGGGCGGCGCCCCCGCCTTCCTGGGACGCGGGCTCACGCTCGTCTCGATCCCCGGCGCCAACGGCAAGATCACTCCCGAGGCGCTCCAGGCCGTGCTCGGCCACTATCCCCAGGGCTCCTTCCAGCGTGGCACGCCGCGCGTCGTCAGCCTGTCCCAGGTGACCGAGGCGGGCACCGTCTACACGCCCGAGGAGATCGCCGCGATCGGCTACGCCGCCCATGGCCGGCGGATGGCGGTCCACATGGACGGCGCCCGATTCGCCAACGCGGTCGCGCACCTGGGCGTCAGTCCGGCGAAGATCACCTGGGAATCGGGCGTCGACATCCTCTCCCTCGGCCTGACCAAGACCGGCGCCTGGTGCTGCGAGGCGATCGTCGTCTTCGACGCGGCGAAGGCGCCCGAGGTCGAGGCCCATCGCAAGCAGGCCGGCCACCTGTTCTCCAAGAGCCGCTTCGTGGCCGCGCAGATGCTGGCGATGCTGGAGGGCGGCCACTGGCTGGAGCTCGCCGGCGCCGCCAACGCCGCGGCCGCCCGGCTCGCGGCCGGCATCGAGGCCTCGCCGAAGGCCCGGCTCGCCTGGCCGTGCCAGTCCAACGAGGTGTTCGCGCACATCGAGGACGAGACGCTGAAGCGGGTCCAGGACGCCGGCGCGACCCTCTATCCCTGGCGAACCCGGGGAGCCACCGCCGACGAGGCGCCACGCCCTGGCGAGACGCGGGTGCGGATGATCGCCAACTTCGCCACCACCGACGCCGAGATCGACGCGTTTCTCGCCGCGCTGGGCACCAACGACGCCTAGATCCATGAGCACAGACTGGGATCTTCGCGACCGGTTCGATTTCCAGGGTCAGGCGATCGCCTGCGACCGGTTCGGAGAAGGCCGGCCGGTCGTGCTCGTCCACGGCACGCCGTTCTCGTCCTACGTCTGGCGGCGGATCGCCCGCGAGCTTTCCCGCACCTTCCAGGTTCACGTCTTCGATCTGCTCGGCTACGGCCAGTCGGAGAAGCGGGCCGGACAGGACGTCTCGCTCGGCGTGCAGAACCACGTGTTCGCCGCCCTCCTCGATCACTGGGGGCTTGAGCGGCCCAGCGTCGTCGCCCACGACTTCGGCGGCGCGACGGTGCTGAGGGCGCACTTCCTGAACGGCCGCGACTACGAGAACCTGCTGCTGGTCGATCCGGTGGCGATCCGGCCGTGGGGCTCGCCGTTCGTCCAGCACGTCCGCCAGCACGAGGCGGCGTTTGCCGGCGTGCCGGACTATCTGCAGCGCGCGATCCTGGCCGCCTACATCCGCGGCGCGGTCAGCCGGTCGATGGACGATGCGGCGCTGGCCCCGTACCTGGCGCCCTGGCTGGGGGAGGCCGGGCAGCCGGCCTTCTATCGCCAGATCGCCCAGATGGACATGGCCTACACCGACGAGATCGAGGGGCGCTACGGCACGCTCCGCTGCCCCGTCCGCCTGCTCTGGGGAACCGAAGACGCCTGGATCCCGATCGAGACCGGCCGGCGCTTCGCCGCGATGCTCCCGAACTGCGAGCTGACCGAGGTCCCCGGCGCCGGCCATCTTGTGCAGGAGGATGCCCCGGAGGCGATCGTCGCCGCGGCGCTGCGCCTCTTCGGCGCGGGCTGAGCCCGACGCCCGCCCTCAGCGCGCATCCTCGAGGATCATCCCGGCGCCCTTCTCGGCGATCATGATGGTCGGCGAGTTGGTGTTGCCGGAGACGATCGTCGGCATGATCGAGGCGTCGACCACCGCCATCGGGTCTCCGGGCGAAAGGGAGCCGTTTCCGTCCAGGTCGGGGGCAGCAGATCAATCGGAAATGGCTCCGGATTCGGCCCCTTGAGCGATTTGCTCCGCAGTCCGGGCGCGCCGATCCGACGGGAAATGCCCCAGGCCGGTCCCCTCACACCGCCGAATCGGATCCGACTCCGGCCGCCTCTTCGAGGTGGCGGCGGAACATGCGGTTCAACTCGTGGCCGGCCGTCTTGCGGATCGCCGGGTCATCGTCGGTCCGCATGATGGCGACGAGACGCATGAGCTGCAGCGCGACCGCCGCGAGTGCCGGACGTCGCGGTTCGGGAACCTCGGGCGAGACCGAGGCGAAGAGGGCGGAAAGGACGCTCCGAAGCCGGGCCCGCGCCTGCGTCTTCGCCGCCGGGTCGATGGTCTTGCGGTCGCCGAGAACCGCGAATGCGGGATGGTCGTCGAGGAAGGCGTCGAAAGCGGCGAACAGCCGGTCCGACGTCTCGGCCGGCGACCTTCCGGAGCACACCGAGACCAGCGCATCGATCCGGGCGACCAGATCCTCCAGGGCGGCGCCGTGGATCGCCGCAGCGAGCTGCTCCTTGTCCGGGAAGAATTGATAGAGCGAGCCGATAGAGGCGCCGGCGCGCGCCGCGATCCCGGTCATCGTCGCCGCCTCGTATCCCGTCTCGGCAAACACCTCGGCACCCGCCTTCTGCAAGGCCGCCACACGGGCCCGGCCGCGCTTGCGGGCTGGTGCCTTGGCGGTCTTCGCGGCAGCGTCCGTAGCCGGCGTTGACTTTTGTGAGCTCATACTCATAAATATTTTTGTGAGGACGTCCTCACATATCCCTATCCGTCATGGCGGCCGCATCGGTTCGTTCCGGCCCGGAGATCACAATGCCACTTTCGCTCGACCCAAGCACGACCGCGCTGGTCCTCATCGACATCCAGACCGGAACCTTGTCCTTCCCCCTCGCCCCATACGACCGCTCCGCCGTCGTGGCGGCCGCAGCCCGCCTCGGCGATGCTTTCGCCGCAGCCAAGGCACCGATCGTTCCGGTCCGCATCGCCTTCGCCGGGGATGGCAGCGACACGCCGCACGGGCTTGTCGACCAGCCGATGATGCTGCCGCAGGGCGGATCCGCGGACGGCTGGTCGGATCTTGCTCCTGAAATCCAGGCGTTGCCCGCCGCCTTCTCTGTCACCAAGCGGCAGTGGAGCGCCTTCTATGGGACCGAGCTCGACCTGCAGCTGCGCCGCCGGGGCATCGACACGGTCGTCCTGTGCGGCATTGCCACGAACTTCGGCGTCGAAACGACCGCCCGCGATGCCTGGCAGGCGAACTATTCGGTGATTGTCGCCGAAGACGCCTGCAGCTCGCTCGGAGATCTGCATGCCGTGGCGGTGGAACGGACGCTGCCACGGGTCAGCCGCGTGCGCTCCGTCGACGCCATCGTCGCGGCACTCGGCTGAGGCCGGCGCCCACCAGCCTCAGCGCGCATCCTCGAGGATCATCCCGGCGCCCTTCTCGGCGATCATGATGGTCGGCGAGTTGGTGTTGCCGGAGACGATCGTCGGCATGATCGAGGCGTCGACCACCCGTAGGCCGTCGACGCCGCGCACCTTCAGCCGCGCATCGACCACCGCCATCGGGTCGTCGTCGGTGCCCATCTTCGCTGTGCCGACCGGGTGGAAGATGGTGGTGCCGAGATCGCCGGCCGCCTTCAGGAGGTCGGCGTCGCTCTCCACCTGCGGCCCCGGCAGATACTCTTTCGGTTGATAGGGAGCGAGCGCCGGCTGGCCGACGATCCGCCGCACCAGCTTCAGCGAGTCCACCGCCACCTGCCGGTCCGCCTCGGTGGAGAGGTAGCGCGGACTGATCAGCGGCTTCGGCGTGCCGTCCCCGGCGCGGCCCAGATGGATCGAGCCGCGGCTGGTGGGACGCAGGTTGCAGACGCTGGCGGTGAAGGCGTCGAACGGGTGCAGCCCGTCGCCCCACTTGTCCAGCGATAGCGGCTGGAAGTGGAACTCCACGTTGGGCGTCGCATAGGCGTCGGAGGTGCGGGCGAAGGCGCCGAGCTGCGATGGCGCCATGGTCAGCGGCCCGGTACGGCGCAGCGCGTACTCGACGCCCATCATCGCCCGACGGAACAGGTTGGCGTAGAGGCCGTTGAGGGTCGGAATGCCGCTCACCTGGTAGACCGGCCGGATCTGCAGATGGTCCTGCAGGTTCTCGCCGACGCCGGGAAGCGCGCACCCGACATCGATTCCGCCGGCAGACAGCCGCTCCGGATCGCCGATGCCGGACGCCTCGAGGATCAGCGGCGAGCCGACCGACCCGCTGGACAGCACGATCTCGCCGTCGGCGGACGCCCTCAATTCCTCGCCGCCCCGGTCGAACAGCACGGCGCGGGCCCGGCCTTCCTCGATCACCAGCCGGTGGACGTGCACGTCCGTCTCGACGCGCAGGTTGGGCCGGCCGAGCACCGGCTTCAGGAAGCCGCGCGCCGCACTCCAGCGCCGTCCGGCCTTCTGGTTCACCTGGAAGTAGGACGAGCCCTCGTTGGTGCCGGTGTTGAAGTCGTCGACCTTGGGGATGCCGACGCCCTCGGCGGCGGTGCGGATCTCGTCGAGGATCTTCCAGCGCATGCGCGGATGCTCCACCCGCCATTCGCCGCCGCTGCCGTGGAACGGCCCGGCGCCGTCGATGTGGTCCTCGTGGCGGAGGAAGACCGGCAGCACGTCGTCCCAGCCCCAGCCGGCAAGCCCCATCTGCCGCCACGCGTCGTAGTCGGCCGCCTGGCCGCGCAGGTAGAGCATGGCGTTGATGGCCGACGACCCGCCGAGCACCTTGCCGCGCGGATAGGCGAGGCTGCGGCCGTTGAGGCCGGCCTCGGCCTCGGTGGTGAACATCCAGTCGGCGCGGGGATTGCCGATGGCGAACAGGTAGCCCACCGGAATGTGGAACCAGATCCAGTTGTCGCGGCCGCCGCGCTCCAGCAGAAGCACCTTGCGGCGCGGGTCGGCCGACAGCCGGTTGGCGAGCACGCAGCCGGCCGAGCCGCCGCCGACGACGATGTAGTCGTAGTTCCCCAGGTCCTGCACCGGTTCCCCTCCCGCACGCCTTTTCGCTCCCTTCCCGAGACGGCGGGAGACTCGACGACGTCTTCTTCCCTATCTGTGAATCGCGAAGCGGCTCCGGCGCAAGTCCGCCGGGGCATCATCAGGCAGGGATGGAGAGAGGATGGCAATCTTCGTAGTGAGCGTGGGAGCCGGGAACGGCGACGATCCGGACCGGCCGCTCGACTTTCCGGGCGAGGCGGTGGCGCTCGGCCCGCGCCTCTTCGTGTGCACGACCGACGCCAGCCAGTCGCGGCTCTACCACGCGGTCAAGAAACAGCTGGCGGACGGGACGTCGCTGTTCGTCGGAGAGCTCGCCGGGCGACCGAAGTTCATGGGCATGGCGGACGGCTCGACCAAAGCCGTCCGCGGGCTGTTCGGCGACGGGTAGGCCGGCGCGCGCCCTCAGTCGGGAAGCGCGAGGTCCGACCAGATCGCGTCGGTCAGGCGCGTGAACGCCGGATCCTGGCGCATGGCGCGGGTGTGACGGGGACGCGGCAGGTCGACCTTGTACTCGGCGACGATCGTGGCGGGCCGGGCGCTGAACACCACGACCCGGTCGGCCAGCGCCACCGCCTCCTCGATGTCGTGGGTGACGAAGACGATCGAGCGCCGCTCCGCCTCCCAGACCCGCAGGAGCTCGAACCCCATGGCGATCTTGGTCTGGTAGTCGAGCGCCCCGAACGGCTCGTCCATCAGCATCAGCGATGGGCGGTAGGCGAGCAGTCGGCCGAGCGATACGCGCTGCCGCATGCCGCCGGAGAGCTGCTTCGGCCAGGCGTTCTCGAAGCCTTCCAGCCGCAGGAGCCGGATCAGCCCGGCGACCTGCTCCGCCCGCTCAGAGGCCGGCGTGCCGCCCAGCTCGGCGCCGACGCGGATGTTTTCCGCGACGGTCCGCCAGGGCAGCAGCGCGTCCTTCTGGAACATGAAGCCGACTTCGGCCGGCGTCTCGGTGACGTGACGGCCGTTGACGATCACGTCGCCGCTCTGCGGCGCGAGAAGGCCGCACATGGCCCGGAGGATGGTCGACTTGCCGGAGCCGCTCGGTCCGACGACGGCGACGAACTCGCCCTCTCCCACCGACAGCGAGATGCCGTCGATGACCAGGAGCGGATCGTCGTCGGGGCGCGGAAAGGCGATCCGGAGATCCCTCAGCTTGGCCGTCACGGCCGACGAGGTGGGTTCTGCGGTCACGGTGGACTCCCTCAGCGCCATTTGATCACCCGCCGTTCCGCAAACCCGATGAGCTGGTTGGCGAGCATCGCCAGGACCATCAGCACGACCAGGCCGGTGAACACCCCGGTGGTGTCGAGCTGACCGCCCGAGCTCTCGACGTACCAGCCGAGGCCCCGGCTCGCGCCGATGAGCTCGCCGACGACCGCGCCGATCAGGGCAAGCCCGACACCGATGCGGAAGGAGGCCAGGATCCACGGCACGACGGCCGGCAGCAGCACGCGGTAGACGAGATAGAAGCGGCCCGCGCGCATCGAGCGCATCAGGTCGAGATGGTCCTGGTCGATGGTCCGGATGCCCTCCATGACGTTCAGGAGGAAGATGAAGACCACCATGGTGAAGGCCATCATGATCTTGGAGAACAGGCCGATGCCGAACCAGAGGATGAAGAGGGGCGCGAGGGCGACGCGCGGCAGTCCGTAGAGGCCCATGATCACGGGATCGAACATGCTGGCGATGCGCGGCGCGCGGGCGAGCCCGATGCCGAGCGGAATACCGATCACGGCGGCGAGGAGCAGGCCCAGGCCGGCTTCCTGCACCGTCGTGCTGGTATGGATCCACAGGTCGCCGCTGACCGCGAGCTCCCAGATGCGCTCGGCGATCATGGTCGGCCGGCTGCACCAGAACGGGTTGAGAAGCGTCCGGGACGCGAACTCCCAGAGCCCGAGCAGAACCACGATGACCGCGATCTGCTCGAGCGCCTTGCGACCGACCAGCAGTTTCCGTCCGTTGCCCTGGCGGACGAGCTGTCGCTCGTCCGCATTTGCCGTGTCGGTCATGGTGCCGCTCACTTCGCGAAGTATTTGGTCACGATGACGTCTTCGTACGGCACGGCCTTGTAGCTGGGGTCGGAGGCCGCCAGCATGTCGTTGAGGACCTGGTAGCTTTCCTCGCTCATGACGCCGTCCGGGGAGAGGTAGCCGGCCGCGACGTCCTTGGCGACCTGGGTGACCAGCGCGTCGTCGAACTTCGGGAACATCTCCTTGATCGCCTCGTTCAGAACCGCGGGGTCCTCCTGGATCATCGCCAGTGCCTTGACGATGGCATGGGTGACCTTCTCGGCCGTCTCGGGGTTCTTCTCGAGCCAGGAGTCGGTGACGACCAGATCCTGGGCCGGGTATTTCATCACCCGGAAGTCCTCGACGAGCTTGTACTTGCCGTCCTCGGCCAGGTTGAGCTGGATGTCCGGCGTGGTGAACATGCCGGCGGCGATGGCCCCCGTCTCGAGCGCGGCCCGCATGGCGCCGCCGCGGCCGATGGCGATCAGCTCGAAGTCCTTGTCCGCGTCGAAGCCCGCTTCCTTGATGGCGTAGCGGATGGTGTTGTCGGTCAGGCTGCCGGCCGAGGTGATGCCGAGCTTCTGACCCTTCAGGTCGGCGAAGCCCTTCGCCGGCGAGTCGGCGTTGGCCATCAGCGCGTAGCTGTGCTGGCTGGCGAGCGCCACCAGGACCGCGCCGCCGAGGCCACGCTGTTCCAGGCGGGCGGCGTGGTCGGCCGCGCAGATGCAGATGTCGATCGAGCCGGCGGCAAGCGCCTGCACGGCGGGCGCGCCACCCTTGAAGTCGATGCGCTCGTAGGTGAGGCCCTCTTCCTTGAAGAGCCCCTGCTGGTCGGCGACGACGATGGGCAGGGAGCCGGCGGAGTTCGCCGCGGCGCCGACCTTGAGCTCCGTTTCAGCGTGGGCCGGAAGCGCGCCCAGGCCGATGACCGGCACGAGGGCGGCAAGAACAGTCAGACGTCGGAACACTGGAAGCATGGATTGTCCCCTTTCAGGAAAGCGTTTTGGTCCTGAGGCGATTCCACCGCTCTGCTTCTATCTCCAGGCGTTTCTTCGGTGGTCAGTACGAGTCGTGTCGGAGTTGGGTCACGGCGGCGCTCAGGCGCCCGGCGGCTTGGCGGCGAATTCGGAGCCGCGCAGGCACATGCGGCCGCGGGGGTCCTGCCAGAGCCGCTCGGTCTCGTGCAGGCGGCCCAGCGCCTTGGCGACCGTGACGAAGTCGTAGCTGGAGAACGCGTCGGCGATGTCGGTGTAGTAGCGCGGCTCGGCGCCGATCATTTCGGCGATCTGGTCGGCCAGCGCGTCCACGTCGGCCTCGTCGCCGGCGGTGCCGGGCGCGTCCGACTTGCCGCCGACGTAGTCGTCGATCTTGGCGGTGTCGGCGTAGGCGTAGGCGATGCGCTCGTAGCGCTCCTTCGGAATGCCTTCCGAGATGGTCGCGTCGATGCCGACCTTGGCCGTCGTCGGCACCTGGCCCGGAGGCGTCGGCGGCAGGCTCGGGTCGAGCGGCTTCCCGCGGGCGTGGGTGACGACCATGATGTCCTTGTCGCCCTGCACGCGGGTGGCGATCGCCCATTCCACGTCGACCGGGTTGAAGACGTCGATGTCGTCGTCGACCACCACCACATGCTTGAGGTCCATCACCGACAGCGCCGCGAGCAGCGCGTTCTTGCCCTCGCCGGCCTGCTTCTTGATGGAGATGACGGCGTGCCAGAAGGCGCAGCCGCCGAGCGTGACGTTGATGTCCTTGACCTGGACGCCGGCGGTCTTGAGCGCCTGGCGGATGGCCGTGTAGCGCGTCGGCGCCGCCAGCCAGGTGTTCTCCCACGGCATGTGCAGCGCGTAGTAGACCGCGTCCTTGCGCATGCGGATGGCGTTGATGCGGACGATCGGGTTCCAGTGCAGGCCGCCCATCAGGCGCGTGAACTCGCCAAAGCGGCCCTCCGGATAGACCCAGCCGGTCGGCAGGATCTCCGCCTCGAGCACGATCTCGGAATTGGCGATGTAGGGCACGTCGATGGTGGAGCACGGCGCCAGGTCCACCGGTCCGCCGCGCAGGCCACCGGAGACCGACATCTCGTCCATGCCGAGCGGGGCGCGGAACCCCGAGCCCATGATCTCGTAGGGATGGTTGCCGATGGAAATGGAGATCGGGCAGGTCCGCCCCGCCTCGAACGCCCGCTGGGCGAACAGACGCATGTTGTTGGGCGTGACGATGTCGATGCCCGTCAGGTTCTTCTGCTTGACGATGAAGCGGTAGATGCCGGCGTTGAGGCCGTAGTCCGGATCTCGGGCGATGGTGATGCCCGCGGTGATCATCGGGCCGCCGTCGTAGATCGAGCTCATCGGGATCGGCAGGCGGTAGAGATCGACGTCGTCGCCGGTCAGTACCACCTCGTCGGTGGACGAGCCCTGGACGGAATGCGACTCGACCGGATGGTCGATCGCCTTCTTCAGCTTCGCCTCGATCTCGGGATAGGTGGTGCAGCCGAGCGACATGATCGCGCGCTTCTGCGTGCGGATGATGCCGGACACCACCGGCCGGTCGTAGCCGATGACGTTGTGAAAGAAGAGCGCCTTGTCCGACTGGTCGACGAGCGTCGCGATGTGACGGATGTCGACCGGCTGCTCGAGGTCGAGCATCTCGCCATCGGCCCGGAGCCGGTCGAGAAACCCGCGGAAGGATTCGGTATCGTGCATGGTGGCGCTGCGGCTCCGCCGGCGGCCGATCCGGTCTCTTGAACTGCGTGTGCCGGCTGGATCGACTTCGTTTACTGTCGTCCGCCAAGCCTTGGCCTGACCAAAATCATTTCATAGCTAGCTATAACTGTCTAGGATCCAGTCGTGCGCAAATATTGAGCAAAGGAGACTATCTTTTCCTCAACTCCGCTTCGAGACGGAACGCTATTCCACTCAGCGTTTCGCGCAGTTCGGAGCACTGGGCGGGGTCGAGACCTTCGAACGCGACCCGGTTCACATCCAGTGCATTCTCGACGGCGATGGCCGCCAGGCGCCGTCCCAGCGGCGTCAGATGGTTGGTGGCAAGCCGGGCGTTGTCCGACGTCGGCCGGCGCTCCACCAGGCCGTCCCGCTCCATTCGCTTCAGGGTGTTGGCCACCGTCGCCTGCTCGATCCGCACCGCCTCGCAGAGGTCGCGCTGGGTGGCGCCGTCGTGGCGCAGCAGCTCCAGTGCGATCGGGTACTGGCCGGGCATCACGCCGCCGGCGCCGTTGCGCGCCTTCAGCGACTGCGCCAGCAGCCGCGCGATCAGGTTGATCAGGTAGCCGACCGTTTCCTGCTGCAGCGGCTGCGGCGGCTCGATGTCTAGCGTGTCCTCGATGGCGCGCTCCGGCCCCTGGGTCTGCGGCATGGATCCATTCCTCCTGTCGCCCGGGAAGGCGGGATGTCGACTGCAAGACAGGCCCCGGATCCTCGTCGCCCGCAGACCTGCCTCCCTTGAGAGCCCCCCGGCTCCAGGGACGGGACCGGCCGTTGCGGCCGGTCAGGGCAGGCGAGTATAGGACAAGTTGCAATGCAAGCCCGACGCCAGACGGCGGGGCCGGGCCGCAAAGCCGTCATGCCGGAGCGCTCGCCCGGACCGCCCTGAAGCCAGGAAACGCCGCAGGACATGCCCATGAGCACCGATCACAGGCGCGACGCCCCGGCGGTCGCCCGCAACCGGGATCCCATCCTGTCGGTCCTGCGGCGGGTGCTGCCGGATCGCGGGCTGGTGCTGGAAATCGCCAGCGGCACTGGCCAGCACGTGGTGCATTTCGCCCGCGCCCTGCCCGGCCTCGACTGGCAGCCGAGCGAGCCCGGCGACGAGGGACGCCGGTCGATCGCGGCCTGGGTCGCCGCCGAGGACCTCGCCAACGTCCGCCCGCCCGTCGACCTCGACGTCATCGGTGGAGACTGGCCGGTCACCAAGGCCGACGCGGTCGTCTGCATCAACATGATCCACATCGCGCCGTGGGCCGCGACGCCCGCCCTGATGCGCGGTGCCGGCCGGCTGCTGCCCGAAGGCGCGCCGCTGGTGCTCTACGGGCCGTTCCGCCGCGACGGCCGGAACACGGCGCCCTCCAACGACGCCTTCGACGCCGACCTGAAGGCCCGCGATCCCGCCTGGGGCATCCGCGACCTGGCGGACGTCGCGGCGGAAGCCGAGGCCGCGGGCCTGCGGCTGGAGGAGATCGTCGAGATGCCCGCCAACAATTTCACGGTTGTCTTCCGCAAGGTGGCCGACGCCTGAGAGGTGCGCGCGCGCAGCGGAACGCGCCGGATTTCGGGTGCGCGATCCTGCGCGTTCTTGCGCTTTTTCGCGCGTTCCTGCGCGCGTGGCCACGCGCAGCGACGAGAGTGCCATCTGGCCGTGACGCGCATTCCGTGCCAGACGGAATGGACCGCAGGCAGAAGCGTTCGGTCCCGCCCGGGAGGGGGGCCCGCGTGCCGGCGGCACCGGAGGCAGCGGGAGGGGACCCCATGGCCGATCGAGACGACAGGACGCTGCTCTTGTCGCGCCTCTCCCTGCGCCAGCTCCAGATCCTGTCGACGGTGGCCGAGCACGGCAGCATCCTGCACGCCACCCGGCGGATGAACATGACCCAGCCGGCGGTGTCGCGGGCGGTGATGGAGATCGAGCGGATCGTCGGCCAGCCGCTGTTCGTCCGCTCGCCGCGCGGCGTCAGCCCGACGCCCGCCGGCGAGGTGTTTGTCTCGCACGCCCGCGCCGCGCTCTCCTCCATGCGGGTGGCCGCCCAGGAGATCGACGACCTGCAGCGCGGCCACGCCGGACGGCTGACCATTGGGACGCTGCCCAACGGGGCCGGCGGCCCCCTGCCCCAGGCGCTGATCGAGGCGCGCCGGGAGCGGCCGGGGCTGATGGTCACCGTCATCGAGGGCCTCTACCAGCAGATGGCGGCGAGCCTGCGCTCGGGCGACCTCGACTTCGTCATCGGGCGGCTGCGCCCCCACGACGGCGGCGACGGACTGACCACCCAGCCGCTCTACCGCCAGCGCTGGGGGGTGTTCGCCCGGGCCGGCCACCCCGCCCGCCGGGCAGGCGCCGCCGCCCTCGCCGACCTGCTCGACGCGCCGTGGATCCTGCCGGCCGCCAGCGCCCCGGTGCGGCCGATGATCGAGGGCGTGTTCTACCGGCGCGGCCTGCCGCTGCCCCGCGACCGGATGGAGATCAGCGCACTGGGCATCGCCCGCGCGCTGCTTCTGGATTCCGACGCGGTGATGTTCCTGCCCGTCGGCACCTTCCGCCGCGAGGAGGAGACCGGCGCGCTCGCCGAACTCGCCGTCGGCATCGACGAGGTGGTCGAGGAGGTCGGCCTGTTCTGGCGCGAGGGCGGCCAGCGGCGGGCGCTGGAGCTCTATTTCGCCCGGCTGCTGGAGACCACCTGCGCCGAGATGGGGCTGGCGCCGAGCGATATGCAGAACAGGCATAGTCACAAGTGAACTTTGCATAAAATGCACATATCCAAGGCGTGCTAGCCTTTTCCGCAATCCAAGGGGAACGGGAGACCTGGCATGAAACGGATGGCATTTGGGGCGGCGCTCGCCGTGACGCTGGCGGCGGCCGGACCGGCCGCGGCGCAGACCTACAGCATCGGCACGCTGCCGCAGGGATCGCTCGCCTACACCATCGGCGCGGCGGTGGCGCGGGTGGTCACCGAGGAGACCGGCCTGCAGATGCGGGTGTTGCCGGCCGGCGGGCCGGACGCCACGATCCCCCAGGTGCAGATGGGCGACCTGGAATTCTCCATCGCCTCCAGCGACATGGTCGCCGCGGCCTATGCCGGCGCCGACCAGTTCTCCGGCCACAAGATGGACGGGCTCCGGGTGGTGGCGAACCTGCTGCCGTTCTCGTCGGGGTTCATCGTCAAGGCCGACAGCGACATCAAGGCGCTCGCGGACCTGAAGGGCAAGCGCGTCGCCGGCCAGTTCCCGCAGCAGCGCGTGCTCGCCAACTACGAGGCGTCGACGCTCGCCACCGTCGGCATGAGCATGGACGACGTGACCGTCGTGCCGGTGCCCAACGGCATCCGCGGCGTCGAGGCGTTCATGAGCGGCAGCGTCGACGCGGCGATCTTCTCGCCCGGCTCCGGCATCGTCTCCCAGGCCGACGCGTCGGTGGGCGGCGTGCGGTTCCTGGCCGTGCCCGATACCGAGGAGGCCGACGCGACCATCCGCAAGCTGACGCCCGGCGCCTACGTCGCCACCGTCGCGCCGCGCCCGAACCGGCCCGGCATCATGGGCCCGACGCCGATGATGTCCGGCACCTTCGTGCTGTTCGCCGGACCGGAGGTGAGCGACGAGGTGGTGGCCAAGGTGGCGCAGGCAATCTGGGAGAAGCGCGAGGCGCTGGTCGGCATCTTCCCCGGCTTCCGCGAGATGGACGGCGCCCTGGTGACCCAGCCGGTCGCCGACGTGCCGTTCCAGCCGGCGGCCCAGGCCTACTTCGCCTCGGCCGGCGTCGGCGCCAAGTAGCGCCGTTTCCGATCAGGCAGACCGCCGCCACGGCGGCGGGCGGCGCATCGCGGCGAGGGGCCGGACATGTCGACCACCACTGAGCTGCCGGCCGACGGCATCGAGACCGGCGCCGCCCGCCTGCCCGGCGGGCGCCTGACCGGGGCGATCACCGCGACGCTGGCGGGACTGATCCCGGTGCTCTCGGTCGCCTGGGCGATCGACGTGCCGCGCCTTCTCGGCGTCGCCTTCTACAACGAGCAGTTCGTCGCGGCCTTCCTGGGCATCGCGCTGGCCGTCGTCTACCTGTCGCGGCCGCTTTCCGGCGGCGAGCGCGGCCGGCTGCCCTGGTACGACGCACTCGCGGCCGCCGCCGCGCTGGCCGCCGCCGGATACGTGGCGCTCTACTACCCGTCGCTGCTGGAGCGGTTGTGGATGCGGCCGACCGACGCCCTCGTGGTCGGCGCCGTGCTGCTGGTCCTGACCCTGGAGGGGCTGCGCCGGGCGGCGGGGCTGGCGATGCTGGTGCTGGTGCTGGCGAGCATCGGGTTCGCGTTGCTCGGCCACCTGGTGCCCGGCGCGCTGCAGGGCCGCCACGTCTCCCCGGAACGGCTGATCGTCTACCTGAGCAACGACAGCAGCGCGCTGCTGGGCCTGCCGCTGCTGATCGTCGCCACCGTCGTCGTCTCCTTCGTGCTGTTCGGCAACCTGCTCAACCAGGCCGGCGGCGGCGCCTTCTTCACCGACCTCGCCATGTCGCTGATGGGCCGCTATCGCGGCGGCCCGGCCAAGGTGGCGGTGACCGCCTCGGCCCTGTTCGGATCGGTGTCGGGCAGCGCGGTGGCGAACGTCGCCTCCACCGGGGTGATCACCATCCCGCTGATGAAGAAGGCCGGCTACCGGCCGCACCAGGCCGGCGCCATCGAGGCCGTCGCCTCCACCGGCGGCCAGCTGATGCCGCCGGTGATGGGGGCGGCCGCCTTCCTGATGGCGGAGCTCCTGCAGATCTCCTACGCCGACGTGGTGCTGGCGGCGCTGGTGCCGGCGCTCCTCTATTACGCGGCGCTGTTCATCCAGGTGGACCTGCTCGCCGCCCGCGACGGCCTGGTCGCCGCCGACCCGAAGACGCTGCCCCGGATGCGCGCGGTGCTGGCCTCCGGCGGCATCTTCGCGCTGCCGTTCGCGGTGCTGATCTACGCGCTGTTCAGCCTGAACCAGCAGCCGGAGTACGCCGCCGTGCTCGCCGCCGCGACGGTCGTCGTCATCGGCCTCGGCCTGCGGCTGCGCAACGGTCCCGGCGGCATGGGCCTGTCGCTCCGGGCGCTGCCGGGCGTGCTCGCCTCCACGGGGCTCGCGGTCACCGACATCGTGATGATCGGCGCCGCAGCGGGCATCGTCATCGGCGTGATGAACGTCTCGGCGCTGGGCTTCGCCATCACCCTGTCGCTCGTCGGCCTCGGGGCCGGCAACCTGCCGGCGCTGCTGGTCATCGCGGCGGTCGCCAGCATCGTGCTGGGCATGGGCATGCCGACGCTGGGCGTCTACCTGCTGCTCGCCACCCTGATCGCTCCGGCGCTGGTGGAGGTGGGCATCCAGCCGATCGCCGCCCACCTGTTCGTCCTCTATTTCGGCATGATGTCGATGATCACGCCGCCGGTGGCGATCGCCGCCTTCGCGGCGGCGAGCATCAGCGGCGCCGGGCCGATGCGCACCGGCTGGTCGGCGATGGCGTTCGGCTGGTCGGCCTACGCGATTCCGTTCATCTTCGTCTGCTCCCCGGCGCTGCTGCTGATCGGCGACCCGGGCAACGTGGTGCTCGCCACCGCCACCGCGCTCGGCGGCGTCTGGCTGATCTCCGCCGCCGTGGTCGGCCGGCTGTTCGCCCGGGTGCCACCCGTGCAGCGGCTGCTGCTGGGCGTGGCCGGCCTGCTCCTCCTCATCCCGCACACCGACACGCTGCCGCTGTGGACCGACCTTGCCGGCGCCGCTTTGGGCTGCCTGCTGGCGCTGTGGAACCTCCGCAGCGCGCTCGCCGCACGGTCGCCCGCTCCGGCTGCCGGCCCAATCGTGGAATCCGCATGACCCGCCGTCCGAACTTTCTCGTCATCATGACCGACCAGCAGCGGTGGGATCACCTCGGCTGCTACGGCAACCGCCAGGTCCGCACGCCGACCATCGACGCGATCGCCCGGGGCGGCACGCGCTTCGACCGCTTCTACGTCTCCAACCCGATCTGCCAGCCGAACCGGGCCTGCCTGGCGACGGGGCAGATCTCCACCGTCAACGGCTGCCGCCAGAACGGCATCCCGCTGTCGCCGGAGAGCGTCACCTATGCCGACGTGCTGCGGGCGGCCGGCTACCGCACCGCGCTCATCGGCAAGGCGCACTTCCAGAACGTCACCAACATCCCCGCGCCACCGCGCAAGACCGGCGGTGCCGGCGACGAGGTCGACGCGAGCGTGCACCGCGCGTGGCGCACCCAGCGCACCGGCGACGGCTACGGGCTGGAGGCGCGCAGCCGCTGGCACGCCGACCCAGCCGCGTCGCTGCCGGAGCCCTACTACGGCTTCGAGCACGTGCGCCTGTGCATCGGCCACGGCGACCAGGTGGACGGCCACTACACCGGCTGGCTGCGCGACCGCCATCCCGATCCCGACAGCCTGCGCGGGCCGGAAAACGCGCTCGACCGTGAGAGCGAGCGGACCGCCCAGTGCTGGCGGACAGCGGTGCCCGAGGCGCTGCATCCGACGCGCTACGTGGCCGAGGAGGCCTGCGCCTTCCTGGAGGCCCAGACGGCCGACGACCCGTTCCTGCTGGTGATGTCGTTCCCGGATCCGCACCATCCGTTCACGCCGCCCGACCGCTACTTCGACATGTACGACCCGGAAAGCCTCGACCTGCCGGCCTCGTTCGACAGCCCCGTGCGCGACCGCAACGACCTGCCGGAGGCGGTGCTGGAAGCCTACCGGATGGGCGACACCGACCCGAACTCGCACTGGCCGTATCACGTGGACGCCGCCGGGATGCGCCGCATCCTGGCGCTGAACTACGGCTCGATCTCGTTCATCGACGACGAGCTGGCGTGGGTGATGGCGACGCTGAAGGCGCGCGGGCTCGACCGCGACACGGTGGTCTGCTTCATGTCCGATCACGGCGACTACATGGGCGACCACGGCACCGTGCTGAAGATGGGCCTGCACTACCAGAGCGTCATCCGGGTGCCGTTCCTGTGGCGCGACCCGCAGGCGGCGGGCGCCCAGGCCACCACCGACATCCAGGCGAGCGCCATCGACTTCGCGCCGACGCTGCTGCAGCGGGCGGGCCTGAAGGTGCCGGTGGGGATGCAGGGGCGCGACCTGTTCGCGGCCGATGCGGCGAACCTGCCGGTGGTGGTGGAGGACCCGGGCATCTCGGTGTTCGCCGACGCCGACGCGCGCTCGGCGATCCTGTCGGTGGTGCACGAGGGCTGGCGGCTCAGCCTGTTCGAGCAGGCGCCCGGGCGCGGCGAGCTCTATCACTTCGCCGAGGACCCCGACGAGATGGCCAACCTCTGGGACGCGACCGAGGCATCGGCCCGCAAGGCCGACCTCTTGGAGAAGCTCTGCCTGCGCCAGCTGGCGCTGCGCGACATGCGGCTCTGCCCCACCGCGCGGGCGTGACGGCGGCGACGGGGGCCGCCCGGCGCACCGTCTCTTCGCGCGGCCGCGTCAGACGTGGTCCGCGATGACCGCCAGGAAGGCGGCGCCGTGGCGCTCGAGCTTGGCTTCGCCGATGCCGGGTACGGTCGCCATTTCGGCGCGCGAGGTGGGGCGGGCCGCCGCCAGCTCGATCAGCGTCTTGTCGTGGAATATGACGTAGGGCGGGATGTTGTTCTCGCGGGCGATCTCCAGCCGCTTCTGCCGGAGCGCCTGGAACAGCGCGCGGTCGGCCTCGGGCATGGAGGACTGCGCCGCGGTGCGCGCGGCCTTGCCCTGGCGGGCGCGGGGCGCGGTGGGCTCGCGCAGCATCAGCGTCGGCTTGTCGCGGAGGAAGTTGCGGCCGGCGGGGGCGATCGACAGGCCGCCATGGCCGGCGAGATCGACGTCGATGAAGCGGAGCGCGATGAGCTGGCGCAGGATCGCCCGCCAGGCGCGGCTGTCGTGCTCGGTGCCGATGCCGAAGGTGGAGATCTGGTCGTGGCCGAACTGGGCCATGCGCTCGTTCTGCACGCCGAGCAGCACGTCGACGACATGGGCCTGACCGAAGCGCTCGCCGGTGCGGTAGATGCACGACAGCGCCTTCTGGGCGGCGATGGTGCCGTCGAACAGCGTCGGCGGCACGGCGCAGGTGTCGCAGTTGCCACAGGGCTCGCAGCGGTCGCCGAAATAAGAGAGCAGCACCTGCCGGCGGCAGCTTGCCGTCTCGGCCAGCCCGAGCAGCGCGTCGAGCTTCTGGCGCTCGGTCCGCTTGCGCTGGTCGGGGGCGTCGGTCTCCTCGATGAAGCGGCTGCGCAGCGCGATGTCCTGGTAGCCGTAGAGCATCAGCGTGTCGGACGGCAGGCCGTCGCGGCCGGCGCGGCCGGTCTCCTGGTAGTAGGCCTCGATGCTGCCGGGCAGGTCGATGTGGACGACGAAGCGCACGTCCGGCTTGTCGATGCCCATGCCGAAGGCGATGGTCGCCACCATGATGACCGCCTCGCCGTGCTGGAAGCGCGTCTGGTTGGCGGCCCTGACCGCCTTGTCCATGCCGGCGTGATAGGCGAGCGCGTCGTAGCCCTGCTCGCGCAGCCAGGCGGCGGTCTCCTCGGTCTTGCGCTTGGACAGGCAGTAGACGATGCCGCTCTCGCCGGGGTGGCGCTTCAGGAAGTCCTTCAGCTGGGCGCGCGGATTGTCCTTTTCCTCGATGGCGTAGCGGATGTTGGGGCGGTCGAAGCCGGCGATGAAGGCGTCGGCGTCGGCGATGTCGAGGTGGGCGAGGATTTCCGCGCGGGTCGGCGCGTCGGCGGTGGCCGTCAGCGCGACGCGCGGCGTGTCGGGGAAGCGGGAGACGAGGACGTCGAGCTGGCGGTAGGAGGGGCGGAAGTCGTGGCCCCACTGGGACAGGCAATGGGCCTCGTCGATGGCGATCAGCGACAGCGGCGCCT
This sequence comes from Amorphus suaedae, assembly GCF_053629675.1. Taxonomy (NCBI): domain Bacteria; kingdom Pseudomonadati; phylum Pseudomonadota; class Alphaproteobacteria; order Hyphomicrobiales; family Amorphaceae; genus Amorphus; species Amorphus suaedae. The sequence continues at coordinate 2,117,315 of NZ_JBRJIT010000001.1, forward strand.
GGGCGAGCCGGTCGAGCACGTCGGGGCGCAGCAGGGTTTCCGGGGCGACGTAGAGGAGGTCCAGGCGGCCGCCGCGGATGTCGTCCCACAGCGCCTGGCGCTCGTCGGGCGGCAGGTCGGAGTTGAGGGCGGCGGCGCGGACGCCCGCCTGCCGCAGCGCCGTCACCTGGTCGGCCATCAGCGCCAGCAGCGGCGAGACGACGAGCCCCATGCCGGGCCGGACGATGGCGGGGATCTGGTAGCAGAGCGACTTGCCGCCGCCGGTCGGCATCAGCACGAAGGCGTTGCGGCCGCCGATCAGGTGGTCGACGATCTCCGCCTGCGGCCCCCGGAAGGCATCGTAGCCATAGACGCTCTTGAGGGTGTCGAGGGCGGCGGTCATCGGGCTCGGCTTGGGTGAATCACGGGAACGCCCCTTATAGCGGCCCCGCCCCGAAATCACGACAGCGGAGGGAGCGCGGCGTCCGCGCCCGAGGGTTTTTCCCGGAAGGCGGTCAGCGGCCGTCCCGGGCGGCGTGGGTGTTGACCAGCACCTGGCTGAACTCCATCACGGCGCGCGACATGGGACGATCGGCGCGGCGGATGAGGCCGCGCGAGACGGTGTAGTCCGCGACCGGACCGCCCGACAGGAAGCCGTTGCGCACGTCCTCCTCCAGCGCCGAGCGGGAGGCGACGAAGCATCCGACGCCGGCCAGGATGAGGTCGCGGATGACCTGCCAGGCGTTGGTTTCCAGCACGATGGTCATGGCGAGGCCAGCGGCCGCAACCCGCCGCTCCAGCTCCACCCGCACGCCGTGGGGCCGGCGCGAGATCATCAGCGGCATGGCCACGACCTCCTCCAGGCTGAACGGCGTGCCCGGCGCGCAGGCCCCCGGCGCCGTGAACACCCACATCGGCTCCTGAAACAGCGGCTGGATGACGAGGTCCGGATGCGGCGGCGGCGTCGTCACGATGGAAAGGTCGAGGGCGTTGGTGAGCACGCCCTGCAGGAGCGAGTCGCTGGAGGCCTCCTCGAGGACGACGGAGACGCGCGAATAGCGGGCGAGGAAATCGGTGAGCGGCCCCAGCACCGCGGCGCGCGCCAGCGACGGCGGACAGCCGAGCCGGACGGTGCCGGTGGGCGTCTCGGCGCGCGACATCAGCTCCAGCTTCGTCTCCTCGACGGCGTGCAGCAGGAAGCGCGCGCGTTCCAGGAGCAGGATGCCGGCCTCGGTGAGCTCCGCGCCGCGGCCGTGGCGCAGCAGCAGCGTGGAGCCGAGCTCCTCCTCGAGGTTGCGGATCTGGCGGCTGAGCGCCGGCTGGGCCACGCCGAGCTTCACCGCGGCCGCGGTGAAGCTGCCGGTGTCGGCGATCTCGGCGAAATAGCGGAGCTGGGCGATCTTCACGGGGAGCCTCCACGCCAGGCGATTGCCGGACCCAAGCTATATCAATCCGGCATCGACTGAATGCTCAAATCCTATTTGCCTTATGGATTGGGGCGGCCCGACACTGGAAACCGTCCGGATCCGTCGGCAGCAAGGCCTGGCGGTTCGTTCCGGGGGACGACGAAACGAGGGGCGGACGCGCGCCGAGCGACAGGCGCTGTCCGATCGATCGTCCCAGCTCGGATACTGCAAGTGGGAGAGACTCGATGAAACGATTGGCCATCGCCGCCAGCCTGTGCGCGGCGCTCGTGGGCGCGCCGTTCGCCGCCTCGGCGCAGGAAGCAACCACCCTGAAGGCGGCCTACTTCATTCCGGCCGGCGACTCGCTGTTCCGCAAGGCGTTCGAGGACTTCGTTGCCGCGGTGAACGCGAAGGGCGAGGGGCTGGTGAAGATCGACGGGATCGTCGGTCCCGAGGCGATCCCGTCCCGCCAGCTCGGCAGCGCGCTGCGCAGCGGCATCGTCGACATCATCGGCGTGCCGCCGAGCTACCTGTCCGGCCTCGTCCCCGGCATCGAGGGGCTGAGCCAGCCGTCCATCCCGCTCTCCGAGATGCGCGAGAACGGCACCTGGGACGCCCTCAAGACGGTTCTCGCCGAGCGCGCCAACGCCTATCCGCTCGCCCACTTCGGCGAGGTCTCGTTCAACATCTTCTCCAACAAGCCGATCCACTCGGTGGACGACCTGAAGGGCCTGCGCATCCGCACCACGGGCACCTACCGCGCCTTCGTCGACGCGGCCGGCGCCGTGCCTGTCGAGACGTCGCGCGGCGAGATCTACACCGCGCTCGAGCGCGGCGTGATCGACGCCTACATCAACATCCCCTCGGAGGTGAAGCCGAGCGGCTGGCAGGAGGTCACCAAGTACCGCATCGAGCCGGGCTTCTATGCCTCCAGCGTGCTGATCGCCATCAACCTGGACACCTGGAAGGGCCTCACCGACGACCAGCGGGCCTTCCTGGAGACGATCGGCGACTACACCGAGACCGAGATCGCCCAGACGCTGGTGGACGGCGACGCCGCCGCGGCCGATGCGCTGGAGAGCGAGGGGATGGAGGTGATCACCCTCGACGCGGCGGAAGGCGAGAAGCTGCGCACCCTCGCCTACGAGTCCTCGTGGGACAACATCGAGGCCCAGGCGCCGGAGTTCGGCAAAGAGCTCCGCGTGCTCGTCTACAAGTAAGGCCCCGCCGGACCGGAGGGATCGTCCTCCGGTCCGCACCCCGCCCTCTGGCCGCAGGGATCGTCAGATGCCGCGTGCGTACCACCGCCTTCTCGACGTGCTGGAATACATCCCCGGCATGCTGATCGGGCTGATCGCGATCGCGATTGGCATCGACGTGTTCCTGCGCAACCTCGGCTTCATCGGCCTGAAGGGCATGCTCGAGCTGATCGAGTATTCGCTGTTCGCGATGACGTTCATCGGCATCACGCCGGCGCTGCGCCGGGGCGCCCACGTCTCGGTCGACATGCTGCTGATGCGGACCCGCGGGCGGACGCGCCGGGTGCTGAGCGCGGCGGTCGGGATCATCTCGATCGCCATCTCGGCCACCGTGTGCTTCTCCGCCTGGACCGCGCTCGCCGACGCGTGGTCGTCCGGCAGCATGGTCTACAAGAACTTCGTCTTCCCCGAATGGGTCCTGTTCGCCGTCATCCTGGCGGGCATGCTGCTGTTCACCGTCGAGCTCGTGCGCCAGCTCGTCCGCCGGTCGGGCGACGGCGATGCCGCGCCCCACGAAACCATCACGGTCTGAGGCGCGCGATGAGCTGGGAAGCAGCCTTTCTCCTCCTCATGGCCGCCGTCATGGTGCCGATGTTCCTCGGGGTGCCGGTCGCGCTCGCCTTCTTCGGCGCCAACGTGATCGGCGCGATCATCTTCTTCGGCGGCGAGGCCGGCCTCGCCCAGCTGGTGCGCAACTCCTACGAGGGGCTGATCAACTTCTCGCTCTCGCCGATCCCGATGTTCGTGCTGATGGGCGAGATCATGTTCCAGACCGGCGTGGCGTTCCGCGCCATCGACGCCATCGACCGGCTGATCGTGCGCATTCCCGGCCGGCTGTCGCTGGTGGCGGTCTCGTGCGGCACCGTGTTCGCGGCGCTGTCGGGCTCCTCGATGGCGAACACCGCCCTCCTGGGCGGAACGCTGATCCCGGAAATGGGCCGCCGCGGCTACCACCCGGGCATGTCGCTGGGCCCGATCCTGGGGTCGGGCGGCCTCGCGATGCTCATTCCGCCCTCGTCGATGGCGGTGCTGCTCGGCAGCATGTCGGGCATCTCCATCACCGGCATTCTGCTCGGCGGCATCCTGCCGGCGCTGATCATCGCCACGCTCTACGTCGCCTACATCATCACCCGCTGCACGCTGAACCCGACGCTGGCGCCGGTCTACGACGCGCCGCCGATGACGGCCTGGGAGCGGGTCCGCCCGTTCCTGGTCTACGTGCTGCCGCTGATGTCGCTGTTCGTGATCGTGGTCGGCAGCATCCTGACCGGCTTCGCCACGCCGACGGAATCGGCGGCGCTGGGCGCGATCGGCGCGGTGATCGCGGCGGCCTGCTACCGCTGCCTGAGCTGGAAGGCGCTCAACAAGGCGCTGCTGCAGACCGGCAAGATCACCGTCACGATCTTCTTCATCATCGCGGCGTCGCTGACCTTCTCGCAGATCCTCGCCTTCTCGGGCGCGACCGGCGGCATGCTCTCGCTGCTGAACTCCTTCGAGCTCACCCCCCTCGTCGTCGTGCTGGGGATGCTGGTCGTAGTGCTGCTGCTCGGCTGCCTGATGGACCCGCTGTCGATCATCCTGATCACGTTGCCCTTCTTCATTCCGCTCGTCCGCGAGGTCGGCGTCGAGCCGATCTGGTTCGGCGTGCTCATGCTGGTGGCGCTGGAGGTGGGGCAGACCACGCCGCCGTTCGGGCTGCTGCTCTTCACCATGAAGAGCGTGGTGCCGAGCAGCACGACGATGCGGCAGATCTACCTGGCGGCCGCCCCCTTCACGCTCATGCAGATCATCGCGATCGCCCTCATCGTCGGCTTCCCGCAGCTCGGAACGTGGCTGCCGAGCCTGTCGCGATGAGCGGCTCCCAGACGCCCCTTCCGGCGACCCCGCCCCCGCCTTGCGCCCATCCTGACGCGGAGACCCCAATGCTCGTGCCGAACGAGATCGAACGGCCGGTTCCGGCCGAGACCCCCACCGGCTGGGGCAGCGACGCGATCGCCGCGCTGCTGCGCGCCCTCGGCTTCCGGTACGTGGCCTTCAACCCGGGCGCCAGCTTCCGCGGCCTGCACGACAGCCTGGTCAATTTCAACGGCAACCGCGACCCGCAGATGCTGCTGTGCCTGCACGAGGAGACCGCCGTCGCCATCGCCCAGGGCTACGCCAAGGTCACCGGCGAGCCGATGGTCACCATCCTGCATTCCAACGTCGGCCTGCTGCACGGCTCGATGGGGATCTTCAACGCCTGGGTCGACCGGGTGCCGATGGTGGTGCTGGGGGCGACCGGGCCGGTCGACGCCGCCAAGCGGCGCCCCTGGATCGACTGGATCCACACGGCCCAGGACCAGGGCGCGCTGGTGCGCCCGTTCGTGAAGTGGGACGACCAGCCGGCCTCCGTCCCGGCCACGCTGGAGGCGGTGCTCCGGGCGAACCTCCTGTCGCGCACGGCGCCGCAGGGACCCACCTACGTCTGCATGGACGCCTCGGTCCAGGAAGAGGCGCTGACGGCGCCGGTGGCCGCGCCGGACGTCGCCCGCTTCGTGCCGCCGCCGCCGGCCCGCGCGGCGCGCCAGGCCGTTGCCGACGCGGTGGCGCTTCTGCGCGCGGCGCGGACCCCGGTGATCCTGTGCGGCCGCGTCTCGCGGTCGACCCTGGGATGGCAGCGGCGCGTGGCGCTCGCCGAGGCGCTGGGCGCCCGGGTGATCACCGACCTGAAGACCGCCGCGAGCTTCCCGACCGACCACCCGCTGCACAGCGGCGCGCCGGGCTATTTCCTCGACGCGGAGGCGCTGTCGACGCTGAGGGCCGCCGACGTCGTGCTCAGCCTCGACTGGATCGACCTCGCCGGCACCCTGAAGACGGCGTTCGGCGCCGCCGGCAGCCCGCAGACGCGCATCGTCCAGGCCTCCATCGACCACCACGTCCACGGCGGCTGGAGCAAGGACCACCAGGCGCTGCCGCCGGTCGACTGCCACCTGACCTGCGATCCCGACACCGCCGTCGACGACCTCTCCGAGGCGCTCGGCCTGGGCGATCCGGACGCGCCGTTCGGCGACCTTCCGACCGCGCCCGGCGCCCCCGACATCGATCCCGACGAGCCCATCGACGTGCCGGGGCTCGCCGCCGCGCTCGGGCGGGGCCTGGAGGGCGAGACCGTCACCTTCGCCAAGCTGCCGCTCGGCTGGGACGGACCGCTCTGGCACTTCCACCATCCGCTCGACTATCTCGGCGGCGACGGCGGCGGCGGGCTGGGGTCCGGTCCGGGCATCGCCGTCGGGGCCGCGCTGGCGCTGAAGGGAACGGGGCGCCTGCCGGTGGCGGTGCTGGGCGACGGCGACTTCCTGATGGCGGCGTCGGCGCTCTGGACCGCCGTCCACTACGACCTGCCGCTGCTGGTCGTGGTCTGCAACAACGGGGCCTTCTACAACGACGAGGTCCACCAGGAACGGGTGGCCCGGGAACGCGGCCGGCCCGTGGAGAACAAGTGGATCGGCCAGCGCATCGCCGACCCCGACGTCGACGTCACCGGCCTCGCCCGCTCGTTCGGCGCGGAGGCGATCGGTCCGGTCGCGACCGGAACCGCGCTCACCGAGGCCGTCCGCAAGGCCGTGAAGACCGTTCGGGACGGCGGCGTGTGCGTCGTCGAGGCCCGCGTTCTCCCCGGCTACTCCAAAGCCATGGCCACCAGCCTGAACCGCAAGCCGTCCTGACCCGACGATCGCCCGCCGACGCACCGGAGCCGACCATGACCGCCGCCATCAGCACGCCGCACGCCCTGCTCGACGACCTCGCCCGCGCCGCGCGGATCCTCGAGATGGAGGGGCACGGCGACATGACCCTCGGCCACCTGTCGCTGCGCGACCCCGAGGGGCGGGGCCTCTGGCTGAAGCGCAACGCCGCCGGCCTCGGCGAGATCGCCGGGCCGGACGACTTCATCCTCCTCGACTTCGAGGGCAACCAGCTTGCCGGCGACGGCGGGCGCCACTCCGAGTGGGTCATCCACTCGGAGATCCTGCGGGCCCGCCCCGACGTGCAGGTCGCCGCCCACACCCACCCGTTCCACGCCTGCCTGTTCTCCGCCTCGATCGACCCGCTGCTGCCGTTCACGCTCGACGCCGACTATTTCACCGAGCTGCCGCGCCACGAGAGCACGTCGGCGCTGATCAACACCCCGGAGCTGGGCGCCGACCTGGCGGCCGCCCTCGGACCGACGGCGTTCGCGATCATGATGGCGAACCACGGCGTCACCTTCTGCGGCACCTCGATCCCCCACGCGACGATGATCGGCGTGTTCCTGGAACACGCCTGCCGGGCCCACGTGCTCGGGCTGTCGTCGGGCATGCGCTGCGCGTTCCCGACGGCGGAGGAACGCGCCCGCCGGCACGGCCAGATCATGCAGCCGACCCACATCTCGCACTCGTGGAATTACTACGTGCGCCAGCTCGGCGACGCCCCCGCCCGGCCGTCCGGATCGTAGGCGTGCGGCCGGAACCGGGCCTCAACCAGGGGCTGGGTTGGAAAATCGATGATCGACCCGTCGCTCCGACGGGCCGAACCCTGTAGCTGCGGCGGCCGGGACAGTGTCGACGACCCCGCCACTGGCAAAGCCAACTCTCCCCCTCGCATTCAGTTGAAGGCAATAAAAACGATATTTCTTGACCTTCTCGATTTTCTATTTCCTACTCGCAATTCGTGAGGTGGTGATGACGGCAGCCCAAAACCCCGATTACTCGGCCTGGACGCTTTGCTTCGCGAAGGGGCAGATGCACAGGGACTTCCTCGAAGGGGCCCCGGTTGCCAGCAATCAGGGGACGGTCCCGATCCCCATGATCTATTCGGTCATCGTGGCCGAAACCCCCGACGAACGGCGCGTCTTCCTGGTGGACACGGGCTTCTCCGGCGGCGAGTCCATGACCGGCCGCCGCTTCGATGATTTCGAGACCCCGGACCAGGTCCTCGCCAAGGTCGGCCTGACCCCCGCCGATATCGACGCGATCATCCTGACCCATCTCCACTTCGACCACGCCGGCAATCTCGCCGCCTTTCCCGAGGTGCCGATCTATCTCCAGGAGCGGGAATACCGCTGCTGGCGCGACGTGGTTGCCGCCTCCGACGGCGGCAGCAAGGCGCGCTGGCCGATGTCTTCGATGAATCCCGACGACTGGCCGTCGATCGAGCACGCCGTGCAGTCCGGCCGGGTCCGCTTTCTCGACGGCGACGCGGAAATCCATCCCGGCCTCGTCCTGCACCTGGAGGCCGACGCGCATTGCTTCGGCTGCCAGTGGATCGAGCTCCGGACCCCGGAAGGTCCCTACGTCATCGCCGGCGACAACGTCGTCACCTACGCCAATCTCGAGCGCATGTGGCCGCCCGGCTATCACCAAGGCAACGCGTGGAATCTCGTCGATTGCTACCGCCGCATCCTGAAGCTGGTCGGCGACGACGCCTTCCACCGGATCTCTCCGGGCCACGACATGCGCCTGTTCGAGCAGGTTCCGAGCTTCGTTGCGGGCGCCAACCCCGTCGCGGAACTGCGCGCAGGGGCGGGCCGATCACGGCTGACCGGGGTGGATCAGCAAACCACAAGGGGATCACGATGACCAAGAGACACCGGCTTCCGGCAGCCATCCTGTCGACCGTCCTGCTCGCGCCGCTGGCGGCGGGCGGCGCGCTCGCCCAGTCCGGCGATCCGATCAAGATCGGCGACATCAACAGCTACTCGACGATGGCCGCGTTCGCCGAGCCCTACCGCAACGGTCTGACGATGGCGGTGGACGAGATCAACAGCGCCGGCGGCGTGCTGGACCGGCCCCTGGAACTGATCACCCGCGACGACGGCGGCAAGCCGGAGAACGCGCTGCGCGCCGCCAACGAGCTGGCGCTGAACGAGAAGGTGGCCGTCATCACCGGCACCTTCGCCTCCAATATCGGCCTCGCCGTCGCCGAGTACGCCAAGCAGGCCGGGATCCCGTTCGTCGCCTCCGAGGCGCTGAGCGATGCGCTGACCTGGGAGCACGGCAACAACTTCACGTTCCGGGTCCGCTCCAGCACCTACATGCAGGCGGCCATGCTGGCGAACGTCGCCGCCACGCTTCCCGCCACACGCTGGGCGGTCATCGCCCCGAACTACGAGTTCGGGCATTCCGTCGCCGACAGCTTCATGGCCCTCCTCAAGGAGAAGAAGCCCGAGGTCGAGTTCGTCGTCGAGCAGTACCCGACCTTCGGAAAGATCGATGCCGGCGCCGTGGCCCAGGTGATCGCGCGCGAGAACCCGGACGCGATCTTCAACGCCACGTTCGGCCCCGACCTGGTGCGGCTGGTCCGCGAAGGCAACGACCGCCTGCTGTTCGAGGACAAGACGGTCGTCAGCGTGTTGACCGGACAGCCGGAGTTTCTGGATCCGCTGGGCGCCGAGGCACCCGAAGGCTGGATCGTCACCGGATACCCCTGGGACAAGATCGAGCTCGCCGAACACAAGCGCTTCGTGGAGGCCTACCAGAAGGCGTACGGCACCTATCCGCGCGCCGGCTCGCTGAGCGGCTACGTGACCGCCAACGTCGTCGCCGCCGCGATCCAGAAGGCCGGGTCGACGGAGCCGAAGGCGATCATCGAGGCGCTCGGCGACCTTAAGGTCGACACGCCGCTCGGCCCGATCACCATGCGCGCCTCCGACCATCAGTCGACCCTCGGCATGTTCGTCGGCACCATCGCGCTGGAGGACGGCAAGGGGACGATGACCGACTTCGAGTACGTATCCGGCGAGACGGTCCTGCCGAGCGACGAGGACGCCCGGGCGCTTCGCCCGAAGGACTGACGGCACAGCCGGGCCGTCGCGACGCGGCGGCCCACCCTTCCCTCCTTCGGTTTCGGAGCACATGGGCTTCTGGTTCGCTCAGATCATGGCCGGGCTGGCGACCGCCTCGATCCTGTTCCTGGTGTCGGTGGGGCTGTCGCTGGTCTTCGGCGTCACCAAGATCGTGAACTTCGCCCACGGCGCGCTGCTCATGATCGGCGCCTATGTCGGGTACTGGCTGGCGGTGAACTTCGGCAGCAGCCCCGTCGGCTTCTGGCTCTGCATCGTGGGGGCCGCCCTGTTCTGCGGGCTTCTCGGGGCGCTCCTGGAGCTGACGCTGCTGCGCCGGCTCTACGGCGCGCCGGAGCTGTTCCAGCTGCTGGCGACGTTCGCCGTGGCCCTCATCGCCGAAGACGCGCTGCTGCTGGTGTTCGGCTCCGAGGACCTGCTCGGTCCGCGAGCGCCCGGCATCCCCGCCGCGGTGCGCCTGTTCGGCCAGCCCATCCCGGTCTACGACCTGATCCTGATCGCCATCGCCCCGCTGGTGCTCGCCGGGCTCTGGCTGCTCACCCGCCGGACCCACTGGGGCATCCTCGTGCGCGCCGCGAGCCAGGACCGGGAAATGGTCGGCGCCCTCGGCGTCAACCAGGTGTGGCTGTTCACCAGCGTCTTCTTCCTCGGCAGCGCGCTCGCGGGACTGGCCGGAGCGCTGCAGATCCCGCGTGAAGCCGTCAACCTCGGCATGGGTAACTCGGCGATCGCCGAGGCCTTCGCGGTGGTCGTGATCGGCGGAATGGGATCGATCCCCGGAGCTTTCGTCGCCGCGTTGATCATCGGCCTGCTGCACGCGGCCGGAACCGTCCTGTTTCCCTCGCTCACGCTGGTGCTGACCTTCCTCGTCATGGCGGTCACGCTGGTGATCCGCCCCTGGGGCCTGTTCGGCCGGCCGGAGTCGCTCAACAAGCCCCACGAATTCTCCATGGAGCCGCCGCTGCGGCGGGCGGGAGGCCTCGCGACCCTGGCCGGCGTGGCCCTCGCCCTGGCGCTCGCCGCGCTGCCGCTCGTCGTGGGCAGCTACCAGATCACCATCGCGGTGCAGCTCGTCATCATGATGATCTTCGCCGCCAGCCTCTACTTCATCCTCGGGCCGGGCGGGATGATCTCGTTCGGCCACGCCTGCTATTTCGGCCTCGGCGCCTATGCCGCGGCGCTTGTCACCCGCGACCTGGGCTGGCCCTTCCTGGCGGCCATGCCGGCGGCGGTCTGCGCCGGCGCCGCCGGCGCGGTCGTGTTCGGATGGCTGTCGGTCCGCCTCAGCGGCGTCTACTTCGCGATGCTGACCCTGGCCTTCGCCCAGATGGCGTGGTCGGTGGCGTTCCAGTGGTACGACGTGACCGGCGGCGACAACGGCATCATCGGCGTCTGGGCGAGCGGCATCTTCCAGGACCGGACCATCTTCTACGAGGCCGTCGTCGTCGGCGGCATACTCGCCGTCCTCATCATGCGCCACCTGCTCCACGCCCCGCTCGGCTACGCCTTGCGTGCCGCCCGCGATTCCGGCCTCAGGGCGGAGGCGCTGGGGATCGAGATCCGCCGGACGCGCTGGCTCGGGTTCGTCATCGCGGGCGCGGCGGCCGGGCTCGCCGGAGGCTTCTTCGCCTTCGCCAACGGCAGCGTCTTCCCCGACTACATCCATGTGACGCGGTCGATCGACGCCCTCGTCATGGTGCTCCTCGGAGGGGTGCAGACTATCTTCGGGCCGCTGATCGGCGCCGCCACCATGCAGGGGCTGGAAGGCGAGGTCATGCGCCATACCGACCTCTGGCGCGCGGTCCTCGGCGCCCTCATCCTCGCCCTGGTGCTGCTGCTGCCCCAGGGGCTGTCCGGCATCGCGCGCCGCCTGGTGCGCGGCAGCGAGACGCCCTGATGCTGAAGGTCCGCAACCTCGTCGTGCGCTACGGCGCCAGAACCGTCGTCCACGGTGTCGATCTCGACGTCGCGAGCGGCGAGATGGTCGCGCTCATCGGGCCGAACGGCGCCGGAAAGACGACCTGCTTCAACGCCATCAACGGCCAGGTTCCCGCCCACTCCGGCACCGCCGAGCTTGCCGGCGAGACGCTGCTCGGGCTGTCGCCGGTCAGGATCTGGGCCCGCGGTGTCGGGCGGTCCTTCCAGGTGACCGCCACCTTTGCGTCCATGACCGTCCGTGAGAACGTCCAGGTGGGCCTTCTCTCCCACCACGGGCGGCGCTACGCGATCGGCCGCGCCACGCGCGAGCGCCACGTGGACGAGGCCGACCGGCTTCTGGAAGCCGTCGGCATGGCGGACCAGGCCGAGCGCGCCGCCGGCGTCCTGGCCTATGGCGACCTCAAGCGCCTGGAGCTCGCACTGGCGCTGACCAACGAGCCGCGCCTGCTGCTGATGGACGAGCCGACCGCCGGCATGTCGCCGAGCGAGCGCGACGCGCTGATGCGGCTGGCGCAGTCGCTGACCCGGGAGCGTTCGATCGCCGTCCTCGTCACCGACCACGACGTCGATACGATCTTCCGCTACGCCGACCGGGTCGAGGTGCTGCACCGTGGCCGGATCATCGCGTCCGGCGATCCCGCGCAGGTGCGGGCCGACCCGCAGGTGCGGGAGGTCTATCTCGGCGGATCCGACAGCGCCGCCCCGCCGGTGGAGACCGCCCGATGAGCATCCTCACCCTGGAGCGCCTCAACGCCTACTACGGCAAGGCGCACATCCTCTCCGACGTCTCCCTGTCGATCGCCAAGGGTTCGATCGGCGTGATCCTGGGCCGCAACGGAGCCGGAAAGACCACGACACTGCGCTCCGTCATGGGGCTGATGGCGCAGAAGAGCGGGCGCATCGTCTTCGACGGTCACGACATTTCCCGCCTCCGTCCCTTCGAGATCTGCCGACGAGGGCTGGGCTTCGTGCCCGAGGACCGGCGCATCTTCACCGACCTGACGGTCGAGGAGAACCTGAAGGTCGGCGCGCCGAGGGGGCGCATGACGGCGGGCTGGTCTCCCGAGCGCATCTACACGGTCTTTCCGAACCTCGCGGAGATGCGCAACCGGCGCGCCAACCAGATGAGCGGCGGCGAACAGCAGATGCTGACGCTCGCCCGCACCCTGATGGGCGCGCCGAAGATGATGCTCGTGGACGAGCCCTCCGAAGGCCTGGCCCCCGTTATCGTCCAGCAGATGGCCGGCATGCTGAAGTCGCTGCGCGACGAGGGGGTTACCATCCTGCTGTCGGAGCAGAACATGTTCTTCGCGGCGGAGGTCGCCACCCACGCCTTCATCATCGAGAAGGGCGAGATCCGGTTCGACGGACCGATCAGGGCGGTGCTCGACGACGAGGCGCTGCGCGCCGCCTATCTCGCAGTCTAGGCGCGCTCGCGCGCCGGCGCGGCGATGCCGGCCTCCCACTCCAGGAAGCGCAGGATCTCGCGGCCCAGCACCTCCTCGCCGGTGTCGAAATGCGCCACGATCGAGAAGTGGTTGTGCTCGGGAAGCTGCACGACGCGCGGCGCCACTCCCGTCGCCGCCCCGACGCGGGAGGCAAACTCCAGCCCGTAGAGATCGAGGTAGCGGTTCTCGCAGCCGCCGAATGCCACCAGCATCGGCCAGCGGGCGTTTCTGGCGAGCGTCGTCGGCGAATGCGCGGCGAGGAACTCCGGATCGTCGCCGAAGTAGGCGGCAACGTTCTCCCGCATCGGGTTCTCCGGATCCATGTCCGCCTTCAGCCGCGCACTGACCAGGACGGCCGCCTTCACGCCGGCGGCGACGTCGATGCCGACGTCCGGATCGAGAAGATACGACGCGACATGGGTCCCCCCGGCGGAATGGCCCATCACCACGATCCGGTCCGGGTCTCCGCCGTACTCCGCGATATTCTCCGCGATCCAGCGGACCGCAAGGCCGGTATCGAATGCACCGCCCGGAAACCCGGCTGCCGGCGCGAGGCGATACTCGACATTGACGCCGACGAAGCCCTGGCGCGCGAACCAGGCGAGCACGTTGTCGTAGATCACGCCGTCGGCGCTCTTGTTGCCGAGCACGAACGCGCCGCCGTGGACATAGACGAGCACCGGCGCGCCGCGGACGCCTTCCGGGGCGAAGACATCGAGGATCTGGCGGTCGTCATCGCCATAGGACAGGTCGCGGTGGATCCGCATGCCATCCTTCGGACGGGCGGCGGCGAGCGGCGCATAGATGCGCATCACCTTCGCCCGGCGGGCGTCGACGCCGGAGTTCCAACCGCTGCGGATGTCATGCAGCGTCGCGCGGTCTTCGTCCGTGAGGTTTTCGAAGAGGCCGCCCTGCCCCGCCTGGCTCGTTTCGCTCATTGATCCTCCTTTACCGAGCCGCTTCGCCCGCATCGAACACGCCGGCGTCATGGACGATGTCTCCCCCGAGCAAGGTGGCCTCCACCGCGACGTCGGGGATGGCGTCTTCGGGAATGGTCATGATGTCGTCGGAGAGGATGGCGAGATCGGCATACTTGCCCGGCTCGATGGAGCCGATCACGTTCTCCCAGAAGGCGCAGTAGGCGGCGTTGTAGGTGTAGAGGCGCAGCGCCTCCTGCCGCGTGATCTTCTGCCGCGGAAGCCCGAACGTGCCGCCGGCGATGCCGTCCTGGCGCGCCAGCATCTGCCAGATCGCGAACAGCGGATCGGAGGGTCGCCCGTCCGTGGACTGCGCGATCATCACGCCCGCATCGATCCAGTCGCGATAGGGCACGGCGTCGTCGGAAAGCTCCTGCCCGAGCGACCGACGGTAGATGTCTCCGTAGTTCCACAGGAAGTTCGCCGTGCTGGTCGCCACCAGGCCGAGGCGCCGGCACACGGCCATGTTCTCCGACGACGGAAACTGGCAGTGCTCGATCGCCCATCGCTTTCCAGCAAGCGGTACCTGCCGGTCGACGGCCTCGAACGCCGCCAGCACCTTGTCGATCGCAAGCCCGCCGGAGCACTGGACCTGGACCCGGAGACCGGCCTTGGCCGCATCCAGGGCGATCTGCTCGAAGGTCGCCTCGTCGACGTGCTGCACGCCGTGCCACGGCACCCCGCGCGCGCCGACATAGGGCTCGCGCATCAGCGAGGCGCCGATCGCCGTCGCGCTGTCGAAGGAAAAGCCGAGCCCCCCGAGCTTGAGGAGGTCGTCGCCGAACCCGTTGCCACCGGCATAGAGCGACGTTTCCGCGATCAGGGCCCGACCGCCGGCCTGATCGCGGTAGAGCGGGACCGGAAACGAGACCACGAAATAGGTGCGGATGGTGAGTTCGCCGCGATGGTAGAGGTCCAGATAGGCGCGCTGCTGCGGCTTCGGGATGCCGTGGCCTTCGTAGATCGCCGTCACGCCGCGCCGATTGAAGGCGCGCATGCCGGTGCGGACGGCGGCCACCATATCGTCGTGGGTGAGCGGCGGGATCATCGGGAACAGGGCGCAGTTCGGGCGCATCGTCCCGTACTGGTCCGGCAGCCGCTTCGGAAAATTGTCGTCCTCGATGACCCCGGTCGGCTGGCCGTCGGCATCGACGAGGATCCGCACGCCGTCGGGCACCTCGGTGTCCGCCGTGATCCCGGCAATCTTCAGCGCGAGCGAGTTGACGATCGCCACGCCGGGAGCCGTCAGCGCCTCCGGTTCGATATAGACCGGATTGTCCGGAGCGGCGCTATCGAGGTCGTACCGATCGGGCCAGCGCCCTTCGGCGAGCGCCGCGGGATAGGCGAAGACATCCGGTTCGCTGGCGACCGGATTGCAGACGATCCACTCGCCCGGCTGCCGCGCCGCCGCCTCGCCGCGCACCACCGCAAGCACGTCCTCGATCGACCTCGGGAGGCCGAACGATGGCTTGGACAGCCGCAGCCCGACCGCGTCCAGGTGCGGGTGGGCGTCGACGAACCCCGGCACGACCGTGCGGCCGGCGAGGTCGATCATCCGCGCGCCCGGGGACGCCTGCGCCCGAACCTCCTCGTTCGTCCCGACGGCGACGATCCGGCCGGCAGAAACAGCGACGGCCTGCTGGACGCTGTCGGTCGCGTCGACGGTGTGCACGACGCCGTTGAGAAGAACGAGATCGGTCACTCGAGCACCGGCTTGTCTGTGACCGGGCTCGCGGCCGCGGCCGGCCGTCGCGCTTCCGCGACCATCAGGAGCACGGCAACCGCGAGGGTCGCGATATTGAAGGCGATCCCGAACGGCAGCGCATCGCTCGGCACCAGGAGGCAGGCGCCCACCAGGACCGCGGCAACGCGCTTCGCCGGCGACAGCGCGACACGGAAATAGCCCATCATCGCGGCCGAGACATAGGCGACGCCGAGCGCCGCCGTCGCCGAGCTGACGACGATGTGGAGGAGATCGCCCTGCATCAGCAGCGACGGGGAGTAGATGAACACGAAGGGCACGATGTAGGCGACCCATCCGAAGCGCATGGCCGTCCAGCCGGTGCGCATCGGCGAGGCGTCGGCGATGTTCGCCGCGGCGAACGCCGCGAAGGCGACCGGCGGCGTCACGAACGACATGATGCCGAAATAGAGCACGAAGAAGTGCGCCGCGATCGGCATCGCGCCGAGGTCGATCAGCGACGGCACCACCAGCGTCGACAGCAGGATGTAGAGGCTCGTCGTCGGCATGCTCATGCCGAGCAGGATGCAGATGAAGCCGGTGACCAAAAGCAGCAGGAACAGGCTGGCGCCGCCGATCTGGGTCAGGACCAGGCCGATCGAGAAGGCGAGGCCCGTCACGTTGATGATGCCGATGATCATGCCGGCGACCCCGCAGATCACCAGGATCTGCACGGAGGTCATCCCCGTGGCGACGAGCGCCTGCCAGATGGACCCGAAGCCGATGCGGTTGCCGCCATAGCCGCGAAACAGCCCGAACACGAAGATGGTCGCGGCGGCGGCCAGGGCAGCCGTCTCCGGGTTCAGGTTGTAGCGGAACATCAGCACGAGCAGGACGGCGAACGGAACGCAGAAGAACCAGCCTTCCTTGAGAACCGCGCGGGCCTTCGGCATCAACGCATCGGGCGGCGGCGCGATCTTCTCCCTCGCGGCCTCGAAGTCGATCAGGAGGAAGACGGCGAAGAAGTACAGGATCGCCGGAATGAGCGCCGCGAGGATGACCTCGCCGTAGCCGATGCCGAGGAAGTCGGCCATCAGGAACGCGGCGGCGCCCATCACCGGCGGCATCAGCTGGCCGCCATTCGACGCGACCGCCTCGATGGCGGCGGCGACGTGCGGCTTGAAGCCCGTCCGCTTCATCATCGGGATGGTGATGATGCCGGTGGACGTCACATTCGCGACGACGCTGCCCGAGATCGACCCGAAGAAACCGGAAGCGAGCACCGCGATCTTCGCCGCGCCGCCGCGCTGCCGGCCGGTGAGCGACTTCGCCAGGTCGGTGAAGAACTCACCGCCCCCGGTGACGAACAGCAGCTGTCCCATCAGCATGAAGGCGATGACGATCGTGCCGACCACGGCGAGCGGCGTTCCGAACAGCGCGGAACTGTCGAGCCCGAGGATCGGAGCGAGCCGGAACACCGGGACGCTGCGGCCCTGGAGGACGCCTGGAGCCAGGTGGCCGAGGAGCGCGTAGGCGAAGAACACCGCGAACACGATCACCAGGGGCCAGCCCGAGGCCCGGCGGACGCCCTCGAGCGCCAGCAGGCCGGCAAGGCCTCCGACGATGAAGGTCTCGACCGGATTGTAATAGATGTCCTGGGCAAGGCGCGGATAGTCGTAGGCGATGTAGGCGCATACGGCGAGCGAGAGCACCGCGAGCGCAATCCCCGACCAGCCCGGACGGGCGACCTTGTGGCCGCCCCAGCTGCGGGTCAGGAAGACGACGAACAGGCCGAGGCCCAGCATCGCGGCGAGCGGCTGCTCGGTATAGACCGCGTAGCCCATCCGCCAGAAGAAGCCGACCGCCCAGAGAACGGCGATCACCGTTATGGCGGCTGCCGCGATCGACACGGGCCACGAGGGGGGCGGAAGCGCCCCGCCCTCGCTTTCCGCTTCGGCCAAGGTATCCGTCATCTGCCGCGCGCCTCAGCCTGCGGACCTCAGTTCGGCCACAGGCCCACCTCCTTGTAGTATTTGATGGCACCGGGGTGGTATTCGACGGGGCTGTCGGCGATCGCGAACTTCGGATCCCATCCGTTGACCGAGGCTGCCAGGGACTCGGTGTTCTCGTGCAGCGCCTTGACGACATCGTAGACCAATTCGTCGTCGATCTCGGTGCTGGTGAACAGAACGAAATCGTAGGCGAGCGACGGCACGACCTCGTCGCTGTCGCGGACCTTCACCGCCGTGACGTATGCACCGGGCAGGACTTCCTGCAGCCGCGCGACCGCTTCCGGACTTTCGTCCAGCGGGAAGTAGCGCAGACCGCCCACCTTCGCCGAAAGCTCCTGCAGCACCGCGCCATTCAGCGCTCCCAGCGCGAAATCCAGCTCGCCCTGGCCGAACAGCTCCCACATGCTGCGAAGGCCGGTCACCGGAACCGGCCGGACCATGTCGTAGGACAGTCCCTTGTTGGCGAAGAAGCCCTCGAACAGATACTCGCCGAGGCGCTGCGCGTTCCATCCGCTCGGCGCGCGCGCCCCCTCCAGCTGGTCCGGCGCCTCGATGCCCGACGGTTCCGGAACGAAGAAGGTGATCGGCGCGGAGAACAGCGTGGCGGCGAGCCGCAGGTTCGGATTGGGCCGCCCCTCGAACATGCCGCTGCCCTTCTGCGAATAGGTGGTCTCGATGATGTTCGAGACGCCGAACTCCAGATCCCCGACATTGACCCGCGGCGCATACTGGCCGGTGCCGGCCAGCGGCTGGGTACGCATCTGGTAGTCGGTGCCTTCCGAGACCGCCTTGGCGATCGCGGTGGCGTACTGGACGGTCACGCCGGCCTGGGCCGAACCGACGCCGATCGCGCCCTGCGCCGCGGCCGGACCCGCCGCGACGATCGCCGCACCGAGAAGGCCACCGACGACACCACACACTCTGGACGGAAAACGAGTCCGCATTTCATCACCTCTCTGGTCAAGGGGTCGCCCGGCTGGAGCCGGATCTGGCCGTTTCGGCCTTGTTTGATCGAAAGCGTAAGTCGGAAAATCGATTTTCGCAACGATCTTCGCTTTATCCGTCCACCTGACCGTCGGATCGATGCGTCCACCGGCCGCCCACCATGGTGGCCACGCACGCGATCTCCCTGACCGCGTCCGTCGGCACGGCGGTCGGATCGGCGGACAGCACCGCCAGATCGGCGCAATATCCCGGCGACAGCGGGCCCTTGCGATGCTCCTCGAAGCTGAACCAGGCCCCGGCGGTGGTCACCAGGCGGAGCGCGGTGCGCGCATCGAGACATCCGCCCTCCCCCATCACCCGGCCGGACGTGCGCGAGCGGCGTGCCATCATCGACCACATTGTGAACAGCGGATCGTTCGGAACCGCGTCGGTCCCGGCGGCGACGGGGATCCCGCGCTCCACGAGGAAACGGGCCGGGGACAGCAGGTCGAGCTGCGCCTCGTCCAGGCCGGCGAACTTGTGGCCGGACTTCCAGAGGTAGTGGACGGGGATCAGGGTCACACCGACGCCGAGCCGGCCGAGGGCATCGAGATCCGGGGCCTCCGCCCGGCTGATGTGCTCCACCACCCAGCGCCGGCCGGGAAGCGGATAGCGGGCCGAGATCCGCTCGAGGATCGGCACCAGGTCGCGCAGCCGGTCGGAGGCAAGCGTGTGGACACGCAGGCCGGTGCGGGCCGCGGCGAAACACAGCTGCTCGAATTCCTCGGGCGTGCTCACCTGTCGAACGCTTGCCCCCCAACCGAGGTCGCGCTTGCGCCGGTTGACGAGTTCGCGAACCACCGGATCCCCGCCGAAAGCCACGAAGATCCCGGAGATCCGCAACATGTCGTCGCCCAGCCCCCTGCCGCGGGCAAAGGCCAGCCAGTCGGACATCGCCGCTTCCGCCTCCGCCACGGTCGACCAGGTCGGACTGACCACGAGACTGGTGCGGACGAGGAGCTCGTTCGCCTCGTGCAGTTGCCGGAAGCCATCGACGACGTCCGGCGCGCAGCCGTGCCCCTCGTAGATGCTGGTGGTGCCCTTGGCCGCGAAGAGGCGCATGGCCCGCCGCAGCCCCTCCCGGCGCTCCGAGGGCGTGAACCTGGGGACGTCCGTCAGGATGTCGAGCTCCGAGAGCTGCAACGGGCTGCGGTCGACGATCACGCCC
Organism: Amorphus suaedae; assembly: GCF_053629675.1. Classification (NCBI taxonomy): domain Bacteria; kingdom Pseudomonadati; phylum Pseudomonadota; class Alphaproteobacteria; order Hyphomicrobiales; family Amorphaceae; genus Amorphus; species Amorphus suaedae. The sequence continues at coordinate 2,136,984 of NZ_JBRJIT010000001.1, forward strand.
GTCGGCTCGCCGGAGGCATCCCTGGCGATGTCGACGGAGGCACTCCGCGGCCGCGTATCGCGGTCGATCCCGTTCGCAGCCAGCCCCCTGGAATTGAGGATGCCGTAGCAGGGCGGTTCGCCCCAGTAGCCGTGCGGGCTGGAGATGTAGACCGGATGGTCCGGAGCGACCGCGTCGAGCTCCCACCGTGTCGGCAGGCGCCCTTCCGAGAGAAAGGTCGCCTGGTCGAAATAATGCGGCGCCTCGCCGAGCGGCATCGTGACGATCCATTCGCCCGCCGGCGTTATGGCGACGAGTTCGGCGATGCGCGCCTGAAGCTCTGCAACCGAGGCGGGCGCGCCCAGCGCGGGGCGCAGCTCCGTCAGGCCGAAACTGTCGAGATGGGCGTGGGCGTCGTTGAAGCCCGGAACGATCGCGGCGGTTCCGAAGTCCTCGACCTCGGTGCCCGGCGCGCGCAAGCGGAGGATGTCCGCCCGGCCGCCGATGGCGACCACCCTGCCGGACGAGATCAGAACGGCCTCGCCGGTGGCATCTCGTTCATCGAGCGTCTGAATGCGACCGAGGACGATTCGGTCGGGTACTGATCCTGTCGTCACCCGGGCCTCCACCAATCGAAGAGACCACAAAACCACATCACCCAGGAAAAACGAAATTCCGTCTTCGGTGATTGCGAGGCGGGCTACCACGCCTCCGACCTCGCAGAGACCAACTATGCCGAGATCGCCCGCACCATGGGGCTGACCGGGATCCGCGTGGAACAGCCAGGCGACATCGCCGCGGCGCTGGAGCAGGCGATCGCACACAAGGGGCCGGTGGTCCTCGACGTCGTCGTTACCCGCGATCCGGCGAAGATGCTGCCGGGCGTCGACAACCGGGCCGTGAAGATGAAGAAGGGCGACCGCGTCGCCTGACGGCGCGGCGACTGCGCTTCCTGCAAGCCCGAGACGGTCGTTCCCGCCGGGAACGACCGTTGATCTCCAGTGCCTGCGGGTGCGGGTAGACCGAAAAGATGACTGCGAGATGGGCTCGGTCGTTCGCGACGGTCGAGTGCGAGCCCGCTTCTCCGGGTTCGCAACTCCCTCTCGAGTGTGCTTATCCAAGCGACCGCGGCGACGATCGAAGGTGCGGTTCTCCCGAAGGACGGTTGCCCCGTTCTTTCGAATGGAGATCTGCGCTAGATACGCTTTCGATCCATTCATGCGGGTACGCTCTACAATCGTGCCCCGGCGCTACCACATCCGCATGGACGCCTGCGACACTGTCGCAGCTCCGAACCGAAATGGGCGAAATAGGACGAACGTGACGCAACCGGGCATCAAAGACACGGCCGAGACCGCCGGGCTTCCGGAGAAGACGGCCAGGCTCGGCGAGCATCGCTTCGCTGTGGCTCCGATGATGGAGTGGACGGATCGGCATTGCCGGGCGTTTCACCGGAAGCTGACGCGGCACGCGCTGCTCTACACCGAGATGGTGACCGCCCAGGCCGTGGTGCACGGCGACCGGGAGCGGCTGCTCGGCTTTTCGGCCTCCGAACACCCGATCGCCCTGCAGCTCGGCGGCAACGAGCCGGCGCTGCTGGCCGAGGCGGCGCGGGTCGGCGAGGCGTTCGGCTACGACGAGATCAACCTCAACGTCGGCTGCCCGTCCGACCGGGTGAAGGACGGCTTCTTCGGCGCCTGCCTGATGGCCGATCCGGACATGGTGGCGCGCGGCGTCGCCGCGATGAAGGCGGCGGTGTCGATCCCGGTCACGGTGAAGTGCCGCATCGGCATCGACGACCAGGACCCGGAGACGGGCCTCGACCGGTTCGCCGACGCGGTGGCGGATGCCGGCACCGACGCGCTGTGGGTGCACGCCCGCAAGGCCTGGCTGCAGGGGCTGTCGCCCAAGGACAACCGCACCATCCCGCCGCTGGACTACGACCGCGTCTACCGGCTGAAGGCGCGCCTCGGCGGGCTGTTCGTCGGCATCAACGGCGGCATCGCGACGCTGGACGAGGCGGAGGCGCACCTGGCCCGTGTCGACGGGGTGATGCTCGGCCGCGCCGCCTACCACACGCCGGCGCTGCTGGCGGAGGTGGACCGGCGGCTCTACGGCGGCACCGCGCCCGATCCCGATCCGCTGGAGGTGGCCGCCGAGATGATCCCCTACCTCGCCGAGCTGGTGGCGGCGGGCGCCCGCCCCGCGACGCTGACCCGGCACATGCTGGGGCTGTTCCACGGCGCGCCGGGCGCCCGCGCCTGGCGGCGGGCGCTGGCCGAAGAGGCCTGCCGCGCCGATGCAGGCGCCGAGGTGCTGGCCGATGCGCTGGCCGCGCGGCGGCAGCTGGCGGGACGCCGCCAGGCGGCCTGAGCCCTTACGCCCTGCCGCATCCGGGCGCCGCGGCCACGCGACCCGATCTCCCTCCCCGCCGCCCCCGACCGGCACATCCCCTCGGGCCGCCACGGCGCCGATGCCCCCAACTCGACCTCCGCGCTCGACGGTTGATCTGAAGCAACCCCGGGGACGTATTTTCCTTCTAGCTTGGGTAACAGTTTTCGGGGAGGCTCCCGAAAGGCCCCGCAAGAAGGAGGTTGCCGCCATGGCGACCAGAAGCACGAGTTTCGGGAGGACGACGATGATCCACGGCGATCTGGGAGCCAATGGCCATCGCCCGAAAGCGGCAACGCACCAGGGCAAGCCGACGGTGCGGCGGATCACGCTCGGCGACGTGCGGGACGCCTTCGGCGCCGGCATGGCCGACTGGCGCGAACACCCGCTGGCGGGGATGGGCTTCGGCCTCGTCTACGCGGCGGCGGGCGCGGTGATCCTGGCGGTGCTTCTGGCCAACGACCGCGACTACCTGATCGTGCCGGCGCTCAGCGCCTTCCTGCTGCTCGGCCCGGGCGTCGCGCTCGGCCTCTACGAGATCAGCCGGCGCCTGGAAACCGGCGAGGAGATCACCCTGCCCGCCGTCGTCGGCGCCGGGCTGCGCCACGGCGGCAGCCAGATCGCCATCTTCGGATGCGTGCTGCTGATCCTCTCCGTCGTCTGGATCGCCAGCGCCGACTTCCTGCACGACGAGATGTTCGGCCATCCCGGCTGGTCGCTGGGCGAGATCATCTCCCTGGTGCTGACGACCGCCGAAGGCGCGCGCTACGCGATTATGGGTACCGCCGTGGGAGCCCTGTTCGCCGGCGCCACCTTCCTGATCGGCGTGGTCGGCGCGCCGATGCTGCTCGACCGCGACGTCGACGTGCTCACCGCCTGCACGACCAGCGCCCGGGCGGTGATGAAGAGCCCGGGGGCCTTTCTCGTCTATGGCGCGCTGGTGACGGTGGTCGTGGCCGCCGGCATGGCGGCGTTCCTGGTGGGGCTCCTGGTGGCGCTGCCGGTGATCGGCTTCACCACCTGGCATCTCTACCGCCGCGCGGTCGACTGACCGCCCGCCCGCGCCGGACGTCCCGCCCGACGGGCGGATAGACGGCGCGCGCCTTCGCGCCGACGCGCCTGGCGACGTCGAAGCGCTCCCCCTTTGCCCGAAACCATGGCAGGTCTTCCCGCGCGTGGACGGCGAACCGGTGCCCACTTCGCCTGCGAGCGCTTCTGGTCTTGCCGCGCTCGCGGACGGCGAACCGGTGCCCACTTCGCCTGCGAGCGCTCAGTGCGCCGACGTCCCCCGCGCGCTCGCGTCGTTGGCCGCGCCCTCCAGCCGGAGCCGCTGCTCCATCGCCGCCGCTGTCATCGGCTTGCCGAACAGGAAGCCCTGGAACTGGCCGCAGCCGAGCTTGCGCAGGGTGGCGAACTCCTCCTCGCGCTCGACGCCCTCGCCCTGGATCGTCAGCCCCAGCTTCTGGCCGAGCACGACCATCAGCTCGCAGATCGCGTACTTCTCCACCGAGGTGTCGATGGCGGTGACGAAGGAGCGGTCGATCTTCAGCTTGTCGACCGGCATCTCGTGCAGCCGCTCCAGCGACGACGAACCCCGGCCGAAGTCGTCGATGGCGATCTTGACGCCGAGGCCTTCCTTGAGGCGCTTCAAGAGCCGGTCGCCACGGTCGCCGGAATGCATGAGCGCCGTCTCGGTGACCTCGATCTCCAGGAACTCGCCCGGCAGGCCGGAATACTCCAGCGCCGAGCGGATGGTGGTCTCGGTGTCGTCGACCACCAGCTCGCGCGGCGACAGGTTGACCGAGACCAGCCCCGGCTGAAGCATCCGCGTCTGCCACAGGCGCATCTGCCGGCAGGCCTCGAACAGCACGATCCGGTCGATCTCGAAGATCAGGCCGGTCTCCTCGGCGATCGGCACGAACTCGCCCGGCAGCACCAGCCCGCGGTCCGGGCTCTGCCAGCGCACCAGTGCCTCCATGCCGATGGTGCGGGTGCCGGTGATGTCGACGACGGGCTGGTAGTAGACGACGAACTCCTGACGGGCGAGCGCGCCGCGGATCTTCGCCTGGACGTCGAGGCGCTGGGCGGAGGCGCGGGTGAAGGCGCCGTCGTAGAACTGGTAGCTGCCCTTGCCGCTGCGCTTGGCGTGATAGGCGGCCGCGTCGGCATGGCCGATCAGGTCCATCGCGTCGGCCCCGTCCTCGGGGAACTGGGCGATGCCGATCGAGGTCTCCACGAAGATCTCGCGGTCGCGGTCGATCTCGATGGGGCGTTCGAAGCAGGCCCGCACCCGCTCGGCGAGCGCGCTCGCCTGCAGCTTCGAGCGCACCGACTTCTGCAGGATCAGGAACTCGTCGCCGCCGAAGCGCGAGACGATGTCGGAATCGCGCAGCGCCGTGCGCAGCCGCTCGGCCACGCCGATCAGCAGCCGGTCGCCCATCTCGTGGCCGTAGGTGTCGTTGATGTACTTGAAGTCGTCGAGATCGAGGAAGTGCACCGCCACCCCGTGACCGTCGCGGCCGGCGACGGTGAGCGCGGTCTTCAGCTCGGCGACGAACTTGCGCCGGTTCGGCAGGCCGGTGAGCTCGTCGTTGTGGGCAAGCTCCACCAGCCGCTGCTCGGTCTGCTTGAGGCGGGTGATGTCGGTGAAGACGCCGACGTAGTTGAGGACCTCGCCGCCCTCGCCGTGGATGACGTTGACCGAGCACAGCAGCGGGATGAGGCTGCCGTCCTTGCGCCGGCCCCAGGTCTCGCCCTTCCAGAAGCCGCTTTCGCGGATCGACCGGCGGATCTCGCCGATGAGTTCGGCGGTCGCCTGGACCGGCGGAATGCGCCTGAGGTCCTGATCGGCGACCTCCGCCTGGCTGTAGCCGGTGATGCGGGCGAACGCCTCGTTGACGGTGACCACCTTGAGGCGCGCATCGAGCACGAACACGCCGTCTCGGGTCGCCTCGAACACGGCCGCCAGCAGGCGGATCCGGTCCTCGCGCTGCTTCGCGTCGGTGACGTCGCGGCCGATCGACTGGATCTCCACGACGTTTCCGGCTGCGTCGAAGAGGGCACGGTCGGTCCACTGGTGCAGCCGGACCCGACCGTCCTTGAGGACCGCGGTGTGTTCGAACGTCTTCCACGGCTCGGCGAGCGTGAAGCTGGCGTAGTGGTCGAGCACCATCTGCCGCTCCGCCTCGGGCACGTGCTCGATGAAGCGGTAGCCGACCATCTCGCCGACGGGCACGCCGATCTGCCGGGAATAGATCTCGTTGGCAAAGGTGATGGCGCTGTCGGGGGTGAACCGCACGATCATGTCGAGGTGCTGCTCGACGATGGAGCGGTAGCGCGCCTCGCTGGAGCGCAGCTCGGCCTCCATCCGCTTGCGATCGGTGATGTCGCGGCCGATCGACTGGAACTCGATCAGCGCGCCGTCGTCGTCGAAGATCGCCCGGTCGGTCCAGTACTGCCAGCGGATCTCGCCGTTCGGCAGCTCCACCTTGTATTCGAACGACCGCATCGGATCGTCGGGGGTGACGAGGCTCAGATGGGCGAGCGCCCGGGAGCGATCGGCCGCCGGGAGGAACGCGATGAAGGGCCGCCCGACCAGCTCGTCCATCGAACGGCCGAAGGCCTGGGCGTAGGCGGGATTGACGAAGGTGAGTGTGGTGTCGGGCCGGAACCGGCAGATGAGGTCGACCTGATCCTCGACGATGGACCGGTAGCGCGCCTCGCTCGCCTTGAGGTCGGCCTCGATCCGCAGCCGGTCCGTGACGTCGCTGATCACCGCGGTGAAGTAGGAGAGCATGCCATCGGGGCGATGCACCTGGGACAGCGTCACCTCGCCCCAGAACGCCGCGCCGCCGCGGCGGCGGAAGCGCAGCCGGAACGGCGTCGGCGCGCCACTCTCGAACGCGGCCTCGAGGCGCGCGCCGAAGATGCCGCCCTCGTCCTCCAGGAATTCCTTCAGCGTGCGGCCGCGCGCCGAGGCCTCCGGCTCGACGACCATGCTGTCGAACGCGGAGTTGCAGTAGACGATGGGATGGTCGGTGGTCGCCGCGCAGAGAATCGCGATGCCCGCGTCGGCGGCGTCCATGGCGATGGCCTGGACGCGGATCCGGTCGATCAGCTGGCGGTGCTCGGACGTCTCCCGCACGGCGCCGTGCCACAGCAGGCTCCCGTCGCCCCGCCGCTCCGGGGTGGCGTTGATCTCGACCCAGATCTCGCCTCTCTGGGGGTGGATCACCCGGTGCTCGTCGGACCAGGTCCGCACCTGCTCGGTCGCCCGGGCCACGCTTTCCATGACCCGCGGGCGGTCACGCGGATCGATCCGGTCCAGGATCGGCGTGATGTCCTTGTACACCTCCTCGGGCGAGAGGCCGAAGAGGTCGCGGATGCCCTCGCTCGTGTAGGTCAGATAGCCGGTGCCATCCGGCCGGATGACGCTCTGGAAGATCATGCCCGGCAGGTTGGCGGCGATCTTCGACAGGGTTGCGGCGTTTTCGCGCAACTGCGCGTTCATGCGATCGCGGGCCAGCCGCAGCGAGGTGGCCTCCAGCAACGACCTGTAGCTGTTGAGGCAAAGCAGGCCGAGAAGCGCGCTATACAACGACAGGATGCCGGCCAGCCCGTAGGCCGAGCCGGTTCCGCTGGCGATCAGGACGCCGACCAGCGGGCCGATGGAGAGGACGACGAAAGCGATCACCGACACGGGGCTGGCGGCGCGCGACGCGGCATAGCCGCCGGAGAAGCCCCCGAGGAAGAGCGGCACCAGAAAGCCGGACAGGCCGGTGCCCTGCTCGGGGTGGAACAGGACCAGCGCCGCAATGCCCCACACGAGGCCGCTCAGCGCCGCGCCGAAGACGAACCATCCATGCCAGTAGTTGGGCCTGTCCCCGCGCCGCACCGAACGGCGAAAGTTGAACATCAGCAGGATGTTGACGCAGGCCACCACCACGGAGGCGAGGAACAGGAGCGGGAAGCCGACGCCGGGGGCGACCTCGCCGAGGGCGATGCCCAGGAGCAGCAGGGCAGCCGGCTGAAGGAGGGCCTGAAACGGCGACGAGCTGCGTGCAACCAGTTCGTTGAACGACCGACGAATGGCGCGAGCCATCTCTTTCGTGCCCGGCCTGCCAGACCGATCCGTAGAACCTACGCGCTTCGTCATGGGTGCAGGAGTCTTTGCCGTTCGAAAGCCGGGTACGGCAACGCCAAGACACGCCACCGCCCTATTGCATTGAGCGTATCATCAAATTGTCAGACGGGACATCTCACGACTTCAGCGCGAGCCGCGAATAAGACCTCCTAAGCGTACTTCTGCACACCGTCTATCAACTTTACGCCATCCCGGCGGAAGCCGCATCCAGTTCAATTTCAGAGTCGCACCAGGCCGGCGCCCGGCGCCCGCGAATCCACATCCCGACGGACCGGCGGGCGGGACGACCGTCGCGAACGGACGGACCGGCTCAGGCGCCGTCCAGGATGTGGAGATAGGACCCGCACACCGATCCCCGCACCGCTCCCGCCGCCGGCAGGACCGCGCCGGTGGCGTCGGCGACCTCGTAAAGCGGGGTGCCCGACGCCGGGCTCGTCTGCGAGGAATAGTGGAACTCGTGGCCGCGCAGCTCGGCCGGCCAGGGCAGCGGGCCGGCGTGGCGGACCCGGCGATAGCCGAGGCTGCGGCGGCGCTCCGCGAAACTGGTGACGTGGTCGAGGAGCCCGGCCATCGGATGCTCGACGCCATCGGCGTCGACGAGCCCGCGCCCGAGCGCCATGAAGCCCCCGCACTCGCCGTAGACCAGATGGCCGGCGGCGGCGTGGTCGCGAAGCCCCTGGTGGAAGCGGACCGCAGCCGAAAGCCGGCCGGCGTGCAGCTCCGGGTAGCCGCCCGGCAGGAACACCGCGTCGGCGCCGGGATCCGGCGCCTCGTCGGCGAGCGGCGAGAACGCCATGATCTCGGCGCCCTGGGCCTTCCAGCCGGACAGCAGGTGCGGATAGGCGAAGGCGAAGGCCGCGTCGCGGGCCACCGCGATGCGCTGGCCGAGCGGCGCGAGGGTCGCCGGCCGCGCGGCCTCGGGCGGTGCCGCCGCCGTCATCAGGAGCGCATCGAGATCGACGCCGGCGGCGACCGCGCGGCCGGCGGCCTCGGCGAAGGCGGCGAGATCGGGATGCTCGCCGGCCTGGACCAGGCCGAGGTGACGGGACGGCAGGACGAGCGCCGGGTCGGTCCGGACGCAGCCGAGGCACAGGTGGCCGGCGGCCTCCAGGGCGGCGCGCAGCATGGCCTCGTGGCGGTCGCTGGCGACGCGGGTGAGGATGACGCCGCAGACATCGACGGTCGGGTCGAACGAGGTGAAGCCGTGGACCAGGGCGGCCACCGACGCCGACTGCCGGGAGGCATCGACGACCAGCACCACCGGCAGGTCGAGGTGGCGCGCGAGATCGGCGGTGGAGCCGGGACCGGCGGCCGGCCCGTCGAACAGGCCCATCACCCCCTCGACGAGGAACACGTCGGTGCCCGCGGCCGCGTCGGCGGCGATGGACGTGACCAGATCGGGCCGCATCGCCCAGAGATCGAGATTGGGCGCCGGCCGCACCGAGACCGCGTCGTGGAAGCGGGCATCGATGTAGTCCGGACCCGCCTTGGCGACGCCGACCCGGAGGCCGCGGGCCCGCAGCGCGGCCGCGAGGCCGAGGGTGGTGACGGTCTTGCCGGAGCCGGACGACGGCGCCGCGACGACCAGCCCGACGGATTCCGGTTCGTCAGCCGACACGGCCGACCCCCATGCGCTCGACATAGCGCCCGACATCCTGGCGCAAGCTGACTGTGGGACCAACGACGACGATGGCCGGCGTGGTGAGCGTTCCCGATTCCGCCAGGGCGCCGACCTCGCCGAGGGTGGAATCCACCACCTTCTGCTCCGGGAGCGTGGCATGGGACACGATGGCGACGGGATCGGCGGGCGCGCGGCCGCCCTCCAGCAGCCGGGCGGCGATGTCGGGGAGATTCTTCACCGCCATGTACATCACCAGCACCGGCGCGGCCGTGGCCACCGCCGACCAGTTCACGCCCGCCGGCACGGTGCCGGACGAATCATGACCGGTGAGGAACAGAACGCTGTGGTTGGTATCGCGGTGGGTGACCGGTATCCCCACATATCCGACACCGCCGATGCCGGCCGTGATGCCGGGCACGATGCGAAACGGCACGCCGGCCGCAGCAAGGGTCTGGCATTCCTCGCCGCCGCGGCCGAACATGAACGGGTCGCCGCCCTTGAGTCGCAGCACGCGCTTGCCCGAGCGGGCCAGGTCGACCAGGCGGGTGGAAATGTCGTTCTGGTGAGCGGACGGCTTGCCGCCGCGCTTGCCGGCATATTCGAGAAGCGTCCCTTGCGGTACCCAGTCCAGGATCTCGGTCCCCACCAGCGCATCGTAGACGACCGCATCCGCGCGGGTGAGCGCATGGTAGCCGAGCAGCGTCAGCAGCCCGGGCGCGCCCGGTCCGGCGCCGACCAGCCACACGGTTCCGGGCTCGAATTCGGGGAAGGCCGCGCGGTCGAGCGCCGCGAAGGTCCGGTCGCCGGTGTCCACGCTCATGCGGCACCTCCCGGGGCGGAGACCGCGCCGCCATGCTGACCGCACCGCCCGCCGACATGCGCCGCACGCTGCGGCGCGGCTGGACCACCGGCGCGTGCGCCACGGCGGCCACCAAGGCCGCCTACACCGCGCTGGTGACCGGCAGCTTTCCCGATCCCGTCGAGATCCTGCTGCCGAAGGGCGAGCGCCCCGCCTTCGCGCTGGCGCAGGAGGACCACGGCGACCGCTGGGCCTCGGCCGGCATCATCAAGGACGCCGGCGACGACCCCGACGTGACCCACGGCGCGCTGATCGTCTCCACCGTGCGCCGGGGCGTGCGCGGCACCGGCGTCGTGTTCCGCGCCGGCAAGGGCGTCGGCACCGTGACCCGCTCGGGTCTGCCCATCCCGCCCGGCGAGCCGGCCATCAACCCCGTGCCGCGGCAGATGATGCGCGACGTGGTCAACGAGCTGGCGGACGGGCTCGGCGGACCGCATGACGTAGAGATCGAGATCTCGGTGCCCACCGGCGAGAAGCTGGCGGCGAAGACCTGGAACCCGCGCCTCGGCATCGTCGGCGGGCTGTCGATCCTCGGGACCACCGGGATCGTCCATCCGTTCTCCTGCTCGGCGTGGATCCACTCCATCCACCGGGGCATCGACGTGGCGCGCGCGGCGGGGCTCACCCATGTGGCCGGCTCCACCGGGTCGACCTCGGAGGCCGCCGTGAAGGCCCATCACGGCCTCTCCGACATCGCGCTCCTGGACATGGGCGACTTCGTCGGCGGGATGCTGAAGTACCTGCGCAACCACCCTGTCGACCGGGTGACCGTCGCCGGCGGCTTCGCCAAGCTGACCAAGCTCGCCCAGGGGTTCCTGGACCTGCATTCCGGCCGCAGCCAGGTCGATTTCGAGTGGCTGGCGCAGACCGCGCGGACCGCCGGCGCCAGCGAACAGGTGTGCGCGGCGATCCTTGCGGCCAACACGGCCGCCGACGCGCTGTCCATCGCGGCCACCGACGGCATCGACCTCGCCGCCCCGGTCGCCCGGGCGGCGCGGGAGCGCGCCGAGCGCGTGGTGGCCGGCCATCCGGTCGCCGTCGACGTGCTGGTGGTCGACCGGAGCGGACGGATCATCGCCCATGACGGTTAGACCATGACGGCGAAGATTCTGATCCTGGGCGGCACCACCGAGGCGCGCGCGCTGGCCGACCGGCTGGCCGACGACGGCGGGCTGAGCGTGGTGACCGCGCTGGCCGGCCGCACCGCCGAGCCGATGCCGCGCAAGGGCGCGATCCACCGCGGCAGCTTCGGCGGCGAGGCCGGCCTCGCCGACTACCTGGCGGCCGAGGCGGTCGACCTGCTGGTCGATGCCACCCATCCGTTCGCGGCGCGCATCTCGGTGGCGGCGAAGGGCGCGGCCGGGCTGGCCGAGCGCCCCTATCTCAGGCTGGAGCGGCCCGGCTGGACCGCCGAGCAGGGCGACAGCTGGACCCATGTCGCCGACCTCGGCGCGGCGGCGGCGGCTCTCGCCCCCGGGGCGCGCGTGTTCGTCACCGTCGGCCGCCAGGAGCTCTGCCCGTTCCTGCGCCGCACCGACGTGACCATCGTGGCACGCACCATCGAGACGCCCGAGCATCCGCTGCCCGAGCGCATCCGCCTCGTGCGCGATCGCCCGCCCTACAGCCTCGAGCACGAGCGCGCGACGCTCTCCCGCTACAAGGTCGACGTGCTGGTGACCAAGAACTCGGGCGGGGCGGCGACCGCGGCCAAGCTGGAGGCGGCGCGCGAGCGCGGGATCCCGGTGATCATGGTCGACCGGCCGGGCGGCCAGCCGGCGGCCCATGCCGCCGACGTCGAGGCGTGCGTGACGCTCATCCGCCGGCATCTTGCCGCTCCCTGACCGTCTCCTTCTTCTTCTTTTTGCCCGGCCGCAGGATGTGCTTGTGGTTCGGGTCGTAAAGGGCGGAATCGGTGAAGTCCTCGGTGTCGAGCACCCGCCCGACCAGCACCAGGGCGGTGCGGGTGAGCTTGGCGGCGCGCACCTTCTCCGCGATGTCCGACAGCGTGCCGCGCAGGATCTCCTGATCCGGCCAGGTGGCGCGGAAGATCACCACCACCGGGCAGTCGGCGCCGTAGTGGGGCACCAGTTCCCGCTCGACGTGGCGGAGGTTGCGCACCGACAGGTGGATCGCCAGCGTCGCGCCCGAGGCGCCCAGCGTCGCTAGGTCCTCGGCATTGGGCATCGACGACGACTTCATCGCCGTGCGCGTCAGGATGACGGTCTGCGACACGTCGGGAAGCGTCAGCTCCAGGCCCAGCTCGGCGGCGGCGGCGGCGAAGGCCGGCACGCCGGGGGTGATGTCGTAGGGAATGCCGGCCGCCTTCAGCCGGCGGATCTGCTCGCCGATGGCGCCGTAGATCGACGGATCGCCGGAATGGACGCGGGCGACGTCGTGGCCGGCAGCGTGGGCCGCCTCGATCTCCGCCATGATCTCGTCGAGGTTCATGGGGGCGGTGTCGATCACCCGCGCGCCCTCGGGGGCCTCGGCGACCACCTCGACCGGAACCAGCGAGCCCGCGTAGAGGCAGACCGGGCAGGACTTGATGAGGGCGAGGCCGCGGACCGTGATGAGGTCGGGCGCGCCGGGGCCGGCGCCGATGAAATGGACCGTCATGCCGCCCCCCGCTTCGCCTCGTAGCCGCGCGGCGTGTAGACCCGCACGCTGCCGTCGCCCCGCTCCAGCGTCCGCGTCGCCGACGAGCCCACCAGCACCAGCGACATCATGTCGACGGTCGCCGGATCGAAGTCGGCGATGGTGGTGACCGCCAGCCGCTCGCGCGGCCGGCCGAGGTCGCCGGCGACCATCACCGGCGTGTCGGCGGGCCGCGCCTCGGCGAGGATCGCCATGGCGCGGGGCAGCTGGTCGCGGCGGCGGAGCGAACGGGGATTGTAGAATGCGATGACGAAATCTCCTTCGGCGGCGGCGCGGATGCGGCGTTCGATCGCCTCCCACGGCGTCAAAAGGTCGGACAGGGAAATGCAGCAGAAGTCGTGGCCGATGGGCGCGCCGAGGCGGGCCGCGGCGGCCTGGACGGCGGAGATGCCGGGCGCGACGACGACCTCGACCCGCTTTTCCGCATCGGTCGCGGCGGCATCGGCGAGGCACTCGAAGACCAGCGTCGCCATGGCGTAGATGCCGGCGTCGCCCGACGAGATCAGCGCCACGTCGCGGCCGGTGGAGGCGAGCGCCAGCGCGTGCTGCACGCGGGTGATCTCAGCGCCGAGGTCGAAGCGGTGCTCGGCCTGGCCACGCTGCAGATCGGCGACGAGATCGAGATAGAGGCCGTAGCCGACCCAGTCGGTGGCGCGGGTGAGCAGCCGGGTCACCTCGCCGCTGCGCCATTCCTGCTGGCCGGGGCCGATGCCGACCACCGACAGGCGGCCGCGGGCCCGGCCGACGGCGGCCGGATTGATGGGCCGCGGGGCGATGGCGATCGCGCAGGTGGCGCGCGCCGACTTCACCTTTTCCACCACCAGCCTGCCTTCCGGACCGGCGGCGGCGAGGGCTGCACCCTCGCAGACGCCGGCGACGCCGACCTCGGCGCGCACGACGCTCGACGGATTGGCGAGCCGCGGTTCGCTGGCGCGCAGCTCCTCGGCGGTGAAGAAGCGGGCCGGGACGTCGAGATGCGCGGCGAGCGCATGGACCGCCGGTTCGTCGGCCTTGCGGTCGAGGGAGACCACGCAGGCGATCGCCTCGTCGGCGAGGTCGGCGTCCTCCAGCGCCTGGTCGACCAGGGCGATCAGGTCCTCGGGCGGACAGCCGCGATCGGTGCCGACGCCGAGCGCCAGCGAGCGCGGCCGGTAGATGAGCGCGGTGGTCTCCATGCCGTCGTCGTCATCGTCCAGCGGCCAGGCGCGCGCCACCGACGCGAGCAGGCGCACCTCGCCGAACTCCCAGCGCGGGAGGCGGGCATCGTCGAGCCAGTCGAGCGCCGGGTCGATGACCGCCGAGGCGCCGTCGAGAAGCGCCGCCATGGCCGCCTTGGCGTCCCACGGATTGGACAGGCTCCAGCCCTGGGGCGGATCGTCGAGGGCGACGCCGAAGCGCAGGTCGCCGGCGGTGGTGACGGCGGCGACGCCGCCGAGGCCGGCGGCGAGCTTGCGCGCCATGTCGTTGGCGCCGTGGTGGCCGCCGAGCACCGGCACGACGGCCGAGCCGTCCTCCGACACCGCGATCACCGGCGGGTCGGACTGCTTGTCGGCGAGCGCCGACGCCAGCAGGCGGACGATGATGCCGGTGGCGCAGATGCCGACGACCGGCCGGCCGGCCGCGAACGCCGCGCGCATCTCCTCGCCGAAGCTTCCGGCGACCGTCTCGTCGCGCCGCGCCGACTGGCCGGCCACGACGGTGCAGTCGCCAAGGATCTCGCGGACCCGCTCGGCGGTTTCCAGTCCGCGCTCGGTCAGCACGAAGAGCGCCGGCGTCATCGCCATTTTTCTTCTCCCCGGTAGACCAGGATGGTCGAGAAATAGGGCCGCGCGCCCTCCGGCAGCGCGTCCAGCCGCGTCACCGCCTGGTCCGGCGCCGTCGCGCGCTCGACCAGCACGGAGGAGGCTTCCAGCCCCTGCGCGCGCAGCACGCCGCGGACGGTGTCGATGTGGCGGCCGACCTTGACGATCGCAGCCGCGTCGCAGCTGGCGAGCTCGGCGGCGAGCCGCTCCGGCGGCAGCGGCGCCGGCAGCACCTTCAGGACCTCGTTGCGGGCGCAGAGCGGCCGGCCGGCCTCCGCCGCGCACGCCGTCAGCGAGGTGACGCCGGGAACCACGGTGGTGGGAAAGCGCGCGGCGAGGCGCTCGAAGAGGTACATGGCGCTGCCGTAGAACATCGGGTCGCCCTCGCAGAGCAGCGCGACGGTGCGGCCGGCGGAGAGCTCGGCCGAGATGCGCTCGGCCGCCTCGTCGTAGGCCGCCTGCCCCGGCTCGCGCTCGGTGCGCATGGGCATCAGGAAGCCGATCTCGCGGGTGCCGGGGGCGATGTGGGCCGCCGCGATCTGGCGGGCCCGGGCCTGGCCGCTCTCGGTGGTCGGATAGGCGAGCACGTCGGCGGCCGCGATGATCCGCGCCGCCTTGAAGGTGAGGAGGTCCGGATCGCCGGGGCCGACGCCCACCACATGGAGATGGCCGCCGCTCATGACTTCACCACCCGCCACTGCAGGACGCTCATGCGCGGGCGCAGCGCGCGGAACCGGCCGACGGCGTCCTGCTCGGCCACGTCGATCCGCACGAGGTCGCCGCCATGACGGCCCTGGCGGTCGATGAGCGCCGCGTCGCCCTCCAGCGTGACCGCGTTGGCGACCAGCCGGCCGCCGGGCGCAAGGCGCGCCCAGACGGTGTCGAACAGCGCGGCGTCGGACACCGCGCCGCCGAGAAAGACGGCATCGGGCGCCGGCCGGTCCTTGAGGCTGTCCGGCATGTCGCCGGCGGCGATCTCCAGTTCCGGCACGCCGAGGGCGCGCCGGTTGGTCTCGATCATCGCCAGCCGCTCCTCCGATTTCTCGAAGGCGATGGCGCGGGCATGGGGGGCGGCGCGCATCCACTCGATGGCGACCGCCCCGGAGCCAGCGCCGAGATCCCACAGCAGCGCGCCCGGCGCCGGCGCCAGCGCCGCCACCGTGACGGCGCGGACCTCGCGCTTGGTGAGCTGGCCGTCGTGGGCGAAGGCGTCGTCGTCGAGCCCCGGAACCGCGGGGTGCGTCAACGCCCCCTCGGAAGCGCGGACGCGGATCGCCAGCGTGTTGAGATCGTCGAAGGCGCCGCCGACGATGTCGGTGGGCTCGATGTCGGTGCGGCGCTCGCGGTCGGTGCCCATCGCCTCCAGCACGACGACCTCGCTTGTGGCGAAGCCCTGGCCGCGCAGCAGGCCGACGGCGGTGGCGATCGTTGCGGCGTCGCTGGTGAGCGCGATGATCCGCGCCCCCGGCTGCAGATGGCGGGCCAGCGCGTCCACCGAGCGGCCGTGCAGCGAGACGCAGGCAACCCCGTCGAGGGGCCAGCCGAGGCGCGCGGCGGCCAGCGAGAACGCCGACGGCGCCGGCAGCACGACCATCTCGTCGGCCGGAACGTGGGACGCGAGGGTGGCGCCGATGCCGAAGTGCATGGGATCGCCGGTGGCGAGCACGACGGTGGGCGTGCCCTTTCGCGCATGCAGCGCGGAGAGGCCCTCGGAAAACGGCGTCGGCCAGGGGCGTCGGCGCTCGGCCGGCACGCCGGCGGCCTCCAGGTGACGCGCGGCGCCGAACACCGCGTCGGCCGCGTCGAGAGCCGCGCGGGCGCGGTCCGGCTCGGCGAGACGTCCGTCCGGGTGCATGCCGATGACGGTCAGCCAGACGCTCATGCGTCCCCTCCCCCGAGCAGTGCCCCGTTGAGTGCGCCGCCGGCCATGGCGCTGCCGCCGCGGCGGCCGAGGACGGTGACGAAGGGCACGTCGCCGGCGTGGTCGACCAGGGCGTCCTTCGATTCGGCCGCGCCGACGAAGCCGACGGGGAAGCCGAGGATCGCGGCCGGGCGCACGCCGTCGTCGAGCATGGTTTCCAGGAGCGCGAACAGCGCGGTGGGCGCGTTGCCGACCACCACCACGGCGCCGTCGAGTTCGGCGCGCAGCAGCGCGAGACCGGCGGCGGAGCGCGTGGTGCCGAGCCGGTCGGCGTGGGCCGCGACGTCCGGATGATCGAGGCCGCAGACGACCCGCGCGCCGGCCGGCAGCGCGGCGGAATGGATGGCGTTGGCGGTCATGCGGCTGTCGACCACCACCGGCCGGCCGGCCACGACGGCGGCCCGCACGGCGGCGCCGACCTCGCCGCCGAAGCGGAGGTCGCCGACGATGTCCGGCATGCCGCAGCTATGGACGACGCGCACCGCGATCGGCCGGTCGCCCGGCGCCAGCGCGCCGAGATCGCAGGCCTCGGCCACCAGGTCGAACGAGCGCCGGTAGATCGCCGCGGGATCGCGGAGATAGTCGAAGCGCACCCTGTCGCCGACGCCGGTCACGTGTCCGAGCCGGTCCCGCGGCGCGACAGCACGCTCACCGGTCCGAGCGGGTGGTCGGCGTGGGGATAGGGATGGTGGGCGTGATCGTGGCCGTGATCATGCGAATGGCCATGATCGTGGCTGTGCGCATGGTCATGGTCGTGATCGTGATGGTGCGCGTGGGTGTGGCCGTCTCCGTGATCGTGGGAGTGGCCGTGGCCATGGTGATGATGGCCGTGCCCGCGGTCGTGGCCCGCCCCCACGAGGCGGCATTCGCCGGTGCAGAAGGTGTCGCAGAGCGCGCAGTCGGCCACCGAGGAGCCCGGCGCCGTGGCGCCCATACCTTCCACGTGGTGGTGGTGGCTCTCCTGCGGCAGGCCGACCTCGCCCTCGAAGCCCAGCACCGCCTCGCGGTACTTGCAGAGCGCACAGTTCATGAGGTTCTGGCCCTCGAGGATCTCGCGCACGCGCTCGGCCAGCGTGTCGACCACCAGCGGATGGTCGTTGAGATAGGGCGCCTTCATCCACTCGATCTCGGGATGGCGGGCGGCGACGGCGTCGGTGAAGCCGTAGATCCGGTCGATGAGGATGCCGGTGAACAGGAAGTACGGGAACACGATGACCCGCTTGAAGCCGAGCCGGGCGACGTGCTCCAGGCACGGCTCGACCAGCGGGAAGGTGACGCCGGAATAGCCGGTCTCGGCCCAGCCGAAGCCGAAGCCTTCCCAGAGCAGACGGGCGATCTTGGAGACGTTGGAGTTGGCGTCCGGATCGGAGGCGCCGCGCCCGATGACCACCAGGCAGGTCTCGCTGACCGGCCGCGGCCCGTAGGTGCGGTCGGCCTCCTCCAGCGCCGCGCGGATGCGGTCGCCGGCCGCCCGGATCATCTTGGTGTCGATGCCGAGCTCGCGCCCGTAGTCGATGCGGATGTTGTTGGCGGCGGCGTAGGTGTTGAGCACCGACGGGATGTCGTTCTTGGCGTGGCCGGCGGCAAACAGCATGCCGGGGACGGCGAGAATGCGCGTCGCGCCCTTCTCGCGCAGCCGGTCGAGGCCGTCGCGAATCACCGGGTTGGCGAACTCCAGGTAGCCGTATTCCACCGGCCAGTCGGGAAAGCGGGTGGCGAGCGCGGTGGCCACGGTCGCGAACTCGGCCACCGCCGGCTGCGAGCGGGAGCCGTGACCACAGATCATAACGCCGAGCGCCTGGGCGTCGGTGCCGGTCATGGAGTGAGCCTTTCAAATGCCGGAGCCCCGCCGGCCGGCGACCTCGCCGGGCCGGTGATCACGGCTCCAGTTTCAACCACGTGAGCGCATCCCGGCCGGCCCCGAGGGGCCCGGACCGGGGCGACGGCGAGCGTGCCGGACCGGCCGGCGGCGCCGGAGCGCCGCGGCCGGAACGCGCCGGCCGTCAGGCCAGCAGCACGACGAGGCCGAGCGCGGCGATGGCGCCGCCGCCCATCTGGCGCGCCACGACGCCGGTGCGGCCGGCGAGGAAGCCGGTCGACAGGCCGAGGCCGAGGCCGACCGCGTGGAGGATCGCGGTCGCCGCGACAAAGCCGGCGCCGTACTCGAGCGCGGCGACGGAGGCCGGCATCTCGGTGCCGTGGGCATGGCCGTGGAAGAGGGCGAAGACGGCGACGAGCGCCGCCGCGGCAACGCCGGAGACGTTGGCGCCGAACACGATGGCGAGGCCGAGCACCACCACGGAGCCCTTAATGCCGAGCTCGACGAGGGGCAGCGGGGCGCCGGAGACGCCGGCGATACCGCCCGCGATCATCACCGCAACGAAGGTCGCCGGCAGCGCCCACATCCAGCGGCCGCCGAGGGAGGCACCGAGAAGGCCGACCGCGATCATCGCCAGCATGTGGTCGAGGCCGCCGATGGGATGGGAGAAGCCGGCGGCGAAGCCGGACACCGATCCGGCCCCGGTGTGGGCCAGCGCCGGCACGGCGGCGGTGGCGAGCAGGGTGACGAGAGCGAGCAGTGCGCGAACGGCCATCTAGGTCTCCTTCCAATCGAATACGAGCAACGATCCGATCAAGGAGGAGACAGCCTCGCGCAAGGCAGGGCTGTCACGCTCGGCATCGGCAGCCACGGCATTGGCCCCCGGCATGGGTCGGCCGCACCGCAATCGCTTTCAGTTCCTCGAGGAACGCTGCATGTCCTGTGAGCGCGAGACTAACGAGACTGACCGGCGGCCACAAGGGCGGGACGCGACGGCCGCACAGCAGATTCCGACATCCGGCCGGCGCCGCCGCGCGTATGTTGGCAGATGCGCCCCTGCGAAGTCATTTGACATCGCGCCCGAGACGACCTGACATGAATGCACGCAGATCGCCATCCGACTTTGTCCGCCCAACCGGCATGCCCCAACGGTCAACAGAAGCCCGATCGACCCGAAACGCTCAGCCAGACATGCGGTTCTACCGACTCCTGTCCAAGATCAGCTGGCTGAACTACCCTGGCAAGATCCTCATCGTGACCTTCCTGGGGATCCACGTTCCGCTGATCACGGTGGTCATCGTCAGCCTGATGTACTCGGTGGCCGATCTCGCCACCGTGCTGACGGTGCTCGGGATCCTGCTCGTCGCGACGCTGGTCGGCACCGGGCTGACGCTGTACGTCATCTCCGACCTCCTGAAGCCGATCCTGACGGCCTCGCGGGCGCTGCGCGAATATCGCCTGTCGCAGCGGATGCCGGCGCTGCCCACCGGCTTCACCGACGAGGCCGGGCTGTTGATGCGCGATACGCAGAACACCATCCGCGACCTCGACGGACTGCTCATGCGGCTGACCCATTCCGACCCGGAATCGGGCCTGCCGAACCGCTACCGGCTGCGGCAGCTTTTCCACGAGCAGATCGTCAGCGGCGAGCGGATCGCCGTGGTGGCGCTGCGCGTGGAGAACCGCGCCGAGATCGAAGCGTTCTTCGACATCGACACCGGCACCGCGATGCTGAACCAGTTCACCGAGCGGCTGACCCGCGAGCCGTCGATCCTCGTCGCCGGACGGGTGGCGCCGGGGCTGTTCAAGTTCTCGATCCGCTGGAAGGGCCGCGCGGAGACCGAACGCGAGCTGAAGGGCATGTCGGAACGCATGAGCGCGCCGGTGTCCGACGGCCGCAACGTCTTCTATCCGCGCCTGTTCATGGGCGTCGCGACGGTTTCCGAGGACCTGATCGACGCCGACGCGCTGATGGCGGCGGCGATATCGGCGATGAGCGTCGTGGTGCCGACGGCGGAGTCCAACATCTACTTCTACTCCGTGGAGACGGAGAAGACGGCGCGCCGGCGCTTCCACATGGACCAGGAACTGCGCGAGGCGATCGGCAGCGACCAGTTCCAGCTCAACTACCAGCCGGTCGTCGACTTCGCGAAGAAGAAGGTGGTGAGCGCCGAGGCGCTGGTGCGCTGGCATCACCCGACGCGCGGGCCGATCCCGCCGAGCGACTTCATCCCCGTCGCCGAGGCGGCCGGCATCATCGTGCCGCTGGGCGCCTGGATCCTGAAGACGGCCTGCCGCCAGGCGGCGCTGTGGTCCGACGAGCTGATCAACGTGCCCCGCATCGCCATCAACATCTCGGCGCGGCAGTTCCGCGATCCCGGCCTGCTCGCCACCATCGACGAGGCGGTGGCGGCCGCCGGCATCGCCCACAACCGCCTGAAGCTGGAAATCACCGAGTCGGTGCTGCTCACCGACATCCACCTCGCCAAGCGGACCATCGGCGAGCTGCAGAGCCGCGGCATCACCGTCAGCCTCGACGATTTCGGCGCGGAGTATTCCAACCTGCGCTACGTCGCGAACTTCAATTTCGACGAGATGAAGGTCGACATGATGTTCGTGCGCAACGTCGACCTGGACAACCGGCTGAGGGCGATCTGCACGTCCATCGTCACGCTGTCGGACGGGCTGAACATCCCGATCGTCGCGGAAGGCGTGGAGCGGCCCGAGGAGATCGCGCTGCTGCACGGCCTCGGCTGCGAGATGTTCCAGGGCTACTTCTTTTCCAAGCCCGTAACCGCCGCCGAATTCCCGGCGGCGGTGCGGCGCATCCTGACCGACATGGCCGATCCCGCGTTCCTCGCGACGATCGTGCCCGCTTCGTCAGAACCGGATGCTGGCCTGGGCGGCGAAGGTGTGGCCGGTGAGGTTGTCCCGGATTTCGGCCTGATAGGACGCTCCTAGGGCGAAGCGGTCGGAAGCGACCGCGGTGAGGCCGAGGCTGCCGAGGAAGGCGTCGTCGCCGACCTCCGCCCCGTCCGCCGAGAACGCCGCGCCGAGGAGGCCGAGGTCGGTGCCCCGGTCGATGCCGCCGAAGTCGTGGCGCCAGCCGACGCTCGCCACCGGCTCCAGCAGCACCCCGTTCGCCAGAGCGAAGCGGTGCGACAGCGCCACCGCCAGCGTCGTCTGGGTCTCCGTGAACGTCTCCGCCGGCACCGTCAGCGCGAACACGCTGCCGGTTTCCGTCGCGGCGTCCCGGCGGAAGCCGCGGTAGCCGAGGGTGGCGGACGGCGTGACGGTCACCGCCGGCGTCTCGAAGGCATGGAAGGCCGTCGCCTCGGCGAAGCCGCCGAAGCCGCTGCCGTCGGCCGAGGCCGTCGCGGCGTAGCTGCCGAGGCTGGTAAGGCGGCTGGTGGAGAGATCGCCCCAGCTCAGGCCGCCGCGAAGGGCGAACGCCACCGGGCCGGCGTCGAACGTGCCGTAGAGACCGCCCTGGTAAGTGTCGACGTCGCCCGAGCCGTTGGCGCCGGCCGAGACGTCGGCGTACTCGTAGGAGAGCGCGAAGCCGGCGGCGCCGAAGCCGAAGCGCCAGTCGGCGCCGACCGCGCCGTTGGTGGCCCGCACGTCGTAGCCGGACAGCCCGCCCGAGGTGCCGACGTCGGTGGCCGCCACCTCGCCCGCCGCCCACGCCTCGCCGGTGCCGAACGGCGTGCCGCGGGCGGAGAGACGGTTCATCGCGATGCCCATCTGACGGTCGCCCAGCGTGTCGGCGAAGCGGCCGACGGCGCGCACCGCCGTGGTGCCCATCTCCGCGTGCACCTGTCCGGCGAGGCTGGAGAAGCCGGCGTCGAGCCCCGCCGCGTCGGCGGAATAGAGGATGGTGTAGAGGTCGTTGCTGGCGGCCGAGGGCCGGACGCCGGCGGCGGGACGCGCCGCGTCGATGGCCGCGCCGAGCGCCCGCTCGTTCGCCGTCTGGGCGACGCCCACGGCGCCGAGGCTGGCGTAGCTGAGCGGCGTGACGGCGAGCGCCAGCGCGGTCGGGCTGTAGAGCACGTCGAAGCGGGTGCCGCCCGGAAGCCCGGCCGAGGGCTGGGTGAGGGCTGCGAAGCTGCCGGCCACCGAGGGCGCCTGGACGAACACGAAGCTCTGGCCGAGCGTCGGGGTGAAGGTGTTGGTGGCGGAGCCGGCGATCCCCCGCAGGACCGGCGCCAGCGTGCCGCCGGCGGTGAACACCGAGCCGGTGCCTTGGACGAGGATGCGGTCGAAGTTGCCGGCGCCGTTGCCGGTGCCCGGCCCGTCTACCTCGATGCGGGTGGTGGCGGTGGAGGTGAGCGTCACGTCGCCGGTGACGGTGAGCGTGCCGGGCGAGTTGCCCGGGGAGAGCAGGCCCGCCACGGTGACGTCGGAGACCACGGCCCCGGTGCCCGACAGCGTGCCGCCCTGGGCGACCGACAGGGTCGGCGTGGTCAGCGATCCGTTGACCGACAGCGTGCCGCCATCGACGGTGGATGCCTGTTGGAAGGTGGCGGCGTTCTGGACGGCGAGCGTGCCCGAGCCGGTCTTCTCCAGCGCCCCCTGGCTGGTGAAGTCCACCATCCAGGTCGTGTCGCCGCCGCCCTCGCCAACCGTGTAGGTGCCGGTCTCCGTCATGCCGACCGGACCGACGGACAGCGCCCGGTCGAGGCGCACCAGGCCCCAGCCGTAGACCGCGTCGACGCCCGGCGCGCCGAGGTCTTCCGCCGTCATGAACAGGATCTCGACGATCTCCGCCGGCGTGAACGTCGGATACGCCTCGATCAGGATCGCGATTGCACCCGCCACGTTCGGCGACGCCATCGACGTGCCGCTGTACGACGCGTAGCTGTTCGTCGGAACGGTCGAATAGATTGCGGTGTCGCCCTGCTTGCCGAGCGAAGGATCGTCGAGGGCGATCTTGTCGCCGCCGGGCGCGGAGACGCACCACTCCTTCGCCGCGCCGCACATCTGGGAATAGCTGGCGAGCTGATTGTAGGCGTCGAGCGCGACGACGACGATGATGCGACCGCGGGCGATGCCGTCGGCCTGTTCCGCCGCCGCCAGCGCCTCCGGTGAAACGAAGCTCAGGTCAAGTCCGGATCCATGATCGTCGTAGATCAGCGCTCCGGCGGAGTTCCTGGCATTCTGGTTCTGCGGCCGGATGAAGGGATAAAGGCCGCCTCCGCTCGGATTTTCGGAATAGACGGGGTTGTCGATCCGGGAGTTGCCGGCTGCCATGACGATGATCTGTCCGGCGTCCAGATTGCCGCGCATGGCGACCGCTTCGCGGCGCAACTCGTCCTGGTCGGCGGCATTGCCGAGGTCCCAGCTTACGTCTTCGTCACCCGGGCCCGGTCCGAAGCTGCCATTGATGACGCGGACGTCGCGAAACTGCGCGAGATAGGCGAACCCCTTGGTCCATTCCACCTCGTCCCCGCCGATCTTCTGGCACTCCTCGTAGGGTCCGCATCGCTCCAGGAACTGAGTGGAAAGGACGTTACCCTCGTCATCGACCACATTGCCGCCCTGCTGGATTGCCTTGACGGCCAGGATCATCGCTCCGGGAGCCACGCCCTGCATGCCGAAGCCGTTCTGACCCGCCCCGATGATGCCCGACACGTGCGTGCCGTGCTTGCCCTGGTCGAGGGTATCCGTCGGCCCCTGCTGGAAGGCCGCCTCGATCTGCTCGTCGGTGAACGTGGGGCACTGGGACGTGTCGCGCCGCTGGCAGACGACGTCGCTGTTCAGCCAGTACAGGAAGCTCGTGGAGCGCGGGTCGATCCGGCCGGCGAACTCCGGATGGACGCTGCCGTCCGGGCGCATGTCGATGCCGGTGTCGATGACGCCAACCACGACGCCCTTGCCGGTCAGCCCCTGTTCGAGCGCGGTTGCGACCCCCATCGCATCGAGACTGTAATTGCGCTGGAACTCCGGCAACGAGGCGCGCGGAATCGCGGGATTTCCACCCGGATAGGGGAGCGCGTCGGCGCGCGGCGCGACGGCCGCTCCGGCCAGGCCCGGCACACCGGCAAGCGACGCAGCGGGATAGGCTGCCGCCAGCTCACGGCCGGCGGAGACCGCGCGCCGGATCTGGTCGGCGATGTCGGGGCGCAGCTCGACGGCGGTCGCTTCGATCGCACCCGCCCGCTGCGGCGTCAGCCGCGCATTCTCCACCACGCTGGCGATGAGCGACCGGTCGCCGAAGCCCGCCGCCTGGCTGAGCGCGTCACGGACCATGGAGGTGGTGGGCTCGGCGGGGACCGTGGACTGGGCGAGGGTCGCGCCGGACCCCGAGGCCATCAGACCAACGACAAGAGACGTGACCAGAACGCGCGGTGCGAAAATGAACTTCACGGACGTTGCCCCTCCCCTCGCGGCCTTTTTCCAATCGCCCGTAAGGCGTCCCAAGCCGCTGCGATACATCAAGATTTCAGCGCCCAGCCGAAATCGCCGAGGGGATGTTGCCGATCAATCCGGGAGCGACAACATCATTTGACAATCGGCCGGAAAGAAATGTTTCGAGCGTGATGTAAGTCACACAATCGACGTGGCGCCGTGCTTGCGGCTGCTCCGCAACGGCGCCGTCATCGCCGTGAGAAACGGGTCCGGAGCCGAGGCGCATTGCGACGCACGGCTGGTCAGAACCCGATGCCGGCGCGGGCCGGGAGGGCGTGGGCGGGGAGGCTCCCGCCTTTGGCCCATGGGACGCGCGCCCGCCCGGTCAGGGCGCGATCATGCCGTTGCGGATCTGGTGCGGATCGAAGGCGAAGACGAGATCCGGATCCTCGTCGAGCACGGACTCGTCCTTGCCGTCGTATTCCAGCGTCGAGAGCATGTGCTTGATGAGGTTCAGCCGTGCCTGACGCTTGATGTCGGCGCGCACGATGGTCCAGGGCGTGATCGGATTGTGGGTGCGGGCGAGCATCTCGTTGCGGGCCTCGCTGTAGTCGTCCCAGTGCTTGGACGCGACGGCGTCGATCGGGCTGATCTTCCACTGCTTGAGCGGATCGGTGTGGCGCGCCTCTAGGCGCTCGCTCTGGGTCTCGAAGGTGATGTCGAGATAGTATTTCAGCAGCGTGATGCCGGAACGCACCAGCATGTGCTCGAAGTCGAGCACCGTCTCCATGAAGCGCTCGTACTCGACGTCGGTGCAGAAGCCCATCACCCGCTCGACACCCGCCCGGTTGTACCAGCTGCGATTGAACAGGACGAATTCCTGGGAGGCCGGGAGATAGGGGACGAAGCGCTGGAAGTACCAGGTCGTCTGCTCGCGGTCCGACGGCTTGCCGAGCGCCACGACGCGCGTCTCGCGCGGGCTCAGATGCTCCGTGATCCGCTTGATCACGCCGTCCTTGCCGGCGGCGTCGCGGCCCTCGAGGATCACCAGGATCTTGTCGTCGCACTTGATGAAGTGGCGCTGCAGCTTGACCAGTTCGATCTGCAGCGCATGCAGCTGCTTCTTGTAGTCCTTCTTGCCGATCTTCGGCACTGGCGGGGCGTCGTGGTGCTTGTCTTTCGCCATCATGACCTCTCGGAATGCCGGTGTCGTCGCCGGCCGGCCCCGGGACTATAGCCCAGCCCCCCGAGCGAACACGCGGAATCGCGCGCGGGTTCCTTCCCCCGGCCGGGGCAGCGACCACCACCGGTCGCGGGCGCGCGTCATTCCATGGCGATGTCGGGGGCGGAGGACTTCGCCTTCGGACCGCGCATCAGGAGGAGCAGCGGCACCACGGCGATGACGATCCACATCATCGCGGTGAAGTCGTCCAGGTAGGCGACCGTCGTCGCCTGGACCGTCACCACGTTGTTGAGCGCCGACAGGCCGGCCGTGCTGTCCACCGACCACGCGCCCGGCAGCCAGGGCGACTGCAGGGCCATCCGGAACGGCGTCAGCGCGCCGGAGAGGCTCTCGTGCATGACCTGGGTGTTCTGGGTAAGCATGGTCGTCATCACCGAGATGCCGATCGACGAGCCGATGTTGCGCATCAGGGAGAACATGGCGGTCCCCTCGTTGCGGTATTTCGGATCGAGCGTGGCGAAGGTGATCGTCGACAGCGGCACGAAGATGAAGCCGAGACCGACGCCCTGGACGATGCCGGTGACGACCAGCGTCTGCTGGCTGACCTCGGTGGTGAAGCCGGCCATCTGGTGCAGCGACAGCGCCGTCATGACGAGGCCGAACAGGATGAGGAAGCGGACGTCCACCCGCCCGATGAGGCGGCCGACCACCATCATCGCCACCATTGAGCCGACGCCGCGCGGCGCCAGCAGGAGGCCCGCCGTCATCACTGGATAGCCCATCAGCTGCTGGAGGAACGGCGGCAGCAGCGCCAGCGTGGCGAGCAGCACGACGCCGATCACGAAGATGAAGCACAGCCCGACGGCGAAGTTGCGGTCGGTGAACAGGCCGGGCTCGAGGAACGGCCGCTTGGCGGTGAACATGTGGACCAGGAACATGTAGAACGTGACGCCGCACAGCACCGTCTCGATCAGCACCTCCGTCGAGGAGAACCAGTCCTGGGACTCGCCCCGGTCGAGCATCATCTGCAGGGCGCCGATGGAGAGGCTGAGCAGCGCGAAGCCGAACCAGTCGAACGGCAGGCCGGCCTTCTTGTCGGTCTCGGTGACGAAGCTCATGATCCCGAGGAAGGCGAAGATGCCGACGGGCACGTTGATGTAGAACACCCAGCGCCAGTTGTAATACTCGGTCAGATAGCCGCCGAGCGTCGGCCCCAGGATCGGGCCGAGCATGACGCCCATGCCCCAGATCGCCATGGCCGAGCCGTGCTGCTCCTTCGGGTAGGTGTCGAGCAGCACCGCCTGGGACAGCGGCACGAGGCCGGCCCCGAAGGCGCCCTGCATGAGCCGGAACAGCACCATTTCGGGCAGCGAGGTCGCCGCGCCGCACAGGATCGACGAGAACGTGAACCCCGCGACGGCCACCATGAACAGCTTCTTCCGCCCGAACCGGGCGGCCAGGAAGCCGGTCGGCGGCGTCATAATCGCCGCGGCCACGATGTAGGAGGTCAGCACCCAGGAGATCTGGTCCTGGGTCGCCGACATGGACCCCTGCATGTGCGGCAGCGCAACGTTGGCGATGGTGGTGTCCAGCGCCTGCATGATGGTGGCGAGCATGATGGAGGCGGTGGTCAGCCCCCGTCCGAGCTTCGTCGAGCCGCCGTCCGGCGTCGCGATCGCGGCGGCAGTCATCTCGCGACCTCCGCCGCCACGGCGGCGGGCCTGGCTTCGGCGACCGGCTTGCTGGCAAGCCCGTCGATCCATCCGAGCGCGGTGCGGGCGAAGGCCGGCAGCTCGCGCTGGTGGTGGGTGTCGATCTCGACCTGGGAGCTCATGCCGGCGCGCAGCACGGGGCCGTCGGCCTCGGTATCGACGGCGATGCGGACCGGGATGCGCTGCACGACCTTCACCCAGTTGCCGGTGGCGTTCTGCGCCGGCAGCACGGAAAATTCCGAGCCGGTGGCCGGCGACACGCTGGCGACGGTGCCGTGCCAGACCTGGTCGGGATAGGCGTCGACCTCGATGTCGACGGCCTGGCCGGGCCGGACGTAGGTGAGCTGCGTTTCCTTGAAGTTCCCGTCGATCCAGATGCCGTCGCTGGAGACGAGGCTCATCACGGCGCTGCCCGGCGTGACGTACTGGCCGGGCTCCGGCGTGTTGCCGGCGACGCCGTTGAAGGGAGCCGTCACCGTGGTGTGGGCGAGATCGAGCTTGGCCTGGTCGAGCTGGGCCTTCGCCTGCTGGTACTGTGCCGTCTTCTCGACGGGCACGTCGGCGCTGCCGCCGATCTTGGCGAGCGTGGTGCGCATCAGGAACCGATCGAGCTTGATCTGCTGCTCGGCCTTGTCGAGGGCGTTCTGCACGTCGTCGAGGGTCGCCTGGGAGACGACGTTGTTCTTCAGGAGCGTCGCCTGGCGGTCGTAGCGGCGCTGGGCGTACTCCAGGTTGGTCTGGGCGAGCTCGGCGCTCGCCTTCTCCTGCTGGTAGGTCTCTTTCAGCGCCTGGACGTCCTGACGCACCGACTGGAGGTTCGCCTCGGCCTGCTCGACGGCGATCTCGTAGGTGCCGCGGTCGATCTGGAACAGCACGTCGCCCTTGGCGACGGCCTGGTTCTCCTTCACCGCCACCGTCTGGATTGGACCGGCGACCTGGGCGCTGACGGCGACCTTGTCGGCATGGACGTAGGCGTTCTCGGTGGAGACGTAGCGGCCGCCGGAATAGTACCAGGCGGTGCCGCCGACGATGACCGCGAGCGGGCCCGCGATCAGCAGCAGCGGCCGCAGCCAGCGGCGGCGACGCCGGACGGGCGCGGCGGCGGGACCCGCCACCACCTGCGCCTGGGCGGTCGGCGCCGGCAGCGTGTCGGCGGCCGCGACGGCGTCGCCCGTCTCCGTATCAGAGACTTTCTCGGTCATGTCTGTTCCTCGTCGGTCGGGCGGCAGGCGGCCTTCGATTCCGCCTCCGCCGCAATCAGGTTGGCGCGCATGTCGCCCAGCGCGCCGATCACCGTCTCGAGCGTCTCGGGGGAGATCCCCGCCAAGGCTTCGGCGCGGGTCTCCGCGGCCAGCTCCCACATCCGCTCCAGCGTGTCGTGCGCCCCTTCCGACAGGTAGAGCTTGATGGCGCGGCGGTCGGACGGGTCCTTGCGGCGCTCGACCAGATCGGCCGCCTCGAGCTTGTCGATCAGCCGGGCCAACGTGATCGGCTGGATCTCCATCAGCTCGGCGAGCGCGGCCTGGCGGATGCCCTCCCGCTTGGCAAGATGGGCCAGCGCCTGCCACTGGGCCGGGGTGAGCCCGAGCCCGCTCGCCCGCCGCACGAAGTTGCGCCGCACCATGCGGGCCACGTCGTGGATCAGGAAGGTCAGGCTCTGGGAGGGGTTGCGCGGATCGTTCGGACGCATTTGCAGTGGGTATCCTTATAATAAGCAACATATATAAAATCGAGCCGCCGCTTGCCAAGACCCCGCCCGCACCGCAAACGCAAAAAGGGCCGGCGGATGCCTGCCCTTACGAAAGACGGACGACGTATTGATCCGGGTCGATCGGCCGCCCTGCGTTCAGGCTTTTCCCCGGTCCTGCCGCGCAAGCTCATCAATGACCAACTCTACCAACTCGGACGTTGGGCATCGGCCGTCGAGCCGCAGCAACGGGGCGGATTGAGTGGCCAGCCAGCGTTCGTGCTGCGCGCGGCTGCGTCCTGAAAAGCCGGGGTCATCGTAGCGGGACGCCCAGTCGCGGAAGGCCAGATGGGCCTCATGCATATCGCCGCCAGGGCGGATGCGCGCACCATAACGCTCGGCCTCCCGGCGATCGAGGCGCTGAAGCCGGAGGGATGTCGGCGTCTCGACGAAAGCAACGAGGTCCACGTTCCGGATCAGGGTCTCGCCCCATCCCATGAAAGAGCCCGACAGCACCCAGCCCGGCAACGCGCTCTGACGCTCGCGGATCAGGCGCACGCGCTCCCCCGGAGGCCGCTTGCTTGTGAACGGCGGGTCGGTTGGCATCCAGTAGAAGTCATCGACATCCAGCTGATGGACGCCGAACCTCTCGGCCAGCGCCGCGCCAAGGGTGGATACGCCCGAACACGATGCGCCGGTCAGGTGGATGCGCGGCCGGTTTGCCATCTCGCCCTCGTTTGATACGCGGTCGGATCAGCCGCGCCCGTCCCGCAGCGCAGCGGTTCCGACAAGCCCCATGAACGCACAAACCCCGCCACGCGTGACGGGGTTTGCCGGGGATCCAAATGGCCGGCGGAGCCGGCCCTTCGGCAAACGTCGATCGGGCGTGCGCCCGAACTCAGGCCGCCTTCGGCTTGCCGGTCTTGGAGTGGGCTTCCTGGGTGCGCGCCTTGAGGTCGCGCAGGGTGGTCAGCTCCAGCTCGGTCGGCGGCGGGGTCTCTTCCACGCCGTCGGCGAACTTCACTTCCCAGCCGCAGGTCTTCTGCACGTCGTCGCGGGACACGCCCGGATGCAGGGAGACCACGGTGAACTCCTTGGTCTCCGGATCCGGCCGCCAGACCGCGAGGTCGGTGATGAGCAGCGTCGGCCCCTTGGTGGTGATGCCGATCCGCTGGCGGTGGTCGCCGCCGTCGCCGTGGCCGAACGAGGTGTAGAAGTCGATCTTGTCGACCATGCCGCGCAGCGACTGCTTCATGGTGATGTAGATCTCGCCCGAGGAGGACGCGATCTCCGGCGCGCCGCCGCCGCCGGGAAGCCGGACCTTCGGCTTGTGGTAGTCGCCGATGACGGTGGTGTTGATGTTGCCGAAGCGGTCGAGCTGGGCCGCCCCCAGGAAGCCGACGGTGATGCGGCCGCCCTGCAGCCAGTAGCGGAACATCTCCGGCACGGCGACGGTGGTGACCGCCGTCTCGCAGAGCTCGCCGTCGCCGATGGACAGCGGCAGCACGTCCGGCGCGGTGCCGATGGTGCCCGACTCGTAGATCAGCGTGATGTCCGGCGCGTGGGTGAGCCGGGCGACGTTGCAGGCGGCCGAGGGCGCGCCGATGCCGACGAAGCAGACGTCGTCGTTCTTCAGGGACCGCGCGGCGGCGATCGTCATGATTTCGTCGGGGGTGAAGCCGAGATCGCTCATGCGGCGCTCCTGAGGTTGGCGGTGCGGTCGGCGTAGACCTCCGGACCGGCCTCCAGCACGTTCTCCTTCATCCAGGCCGTGAACGCGTCACGGTCGGAGGACACCTTGTCCCATTCCAGGTAGGTGGCGTTGTCGCGCTCGTAATAGCCCTGGGCATAGGACGGATGCGCCCCGCCCGGCACCACGGCGATGGCCGCAATGGTCCAGTGGGGCAGCACGCAGGCATTCGGATGGGTGTCGAGTTCGTCGACGATCTCCTCGACCGTGACCACCGCGCGCTTGGCGGCCAGCACGGCCTCCTTCTGCACCGCGACGATGCCCTCGATCAGGACGTTGCCCTTGCGGTCGGCCTTCTGGGCGTGGATCACCGAGACGTCGGGGCGCACCGCCGGCACCGCGGCGAGTTCCTCGCCGGTGAACGGGCAGTTGATCGACTTGATGTTGGGATTGACCTTGGCGAGGTCGGCGCCCTTGTAGCCGCGGAAGATCGCGCACGGCAGCCCGGCGGCGCCCGCCTCGTAGGCGTTGGCCATCGCGGCGTGGCTGTGCTCCTCGATCTCAAGCGACTTCGGCCAGGCGTTCTCCACGGCGTCGCGCACCCGGCGCAGCAGGCCGACGCCGGGGTTGCCGGCGTAGGAGAACACCAGCTTCTTCACCATGCCCATGCCGACCATCTGGTCGTAGATGATGTCCGGCGTCATCCGGATCAGCGTCAGGTCCTTGCGGCCCTGGCGGATCGTCTCGTGACCGGCGGCATGGGGAATGAGGTGGGTGAAGCCTTCGAAGGCGGCGACGTCTCCGTCGCGGACGTTCTCGGCGATGGCGTCGTGCAGGGACAGGAACTTGGTCATTCTCGCTCGTGTTTTCTTTCGACGGAGCCCGGCCGGACTTTGTACCGGTTCATGGCCGAGACGCAAGGCGGGAGACCGCCGCGGCGACGGCGGGGGCCGTCGCGGCCGGATCAGTCGTCCAGCGCCGCCCGGGCGATGCCGCCAGCGCAGAAGTCGATGAGGACGGCCTTGTAGGCCAGCACGTCCGGACCGCGCTCCGGCGCGGCCGCCTCGGCCTCCGCCGACAGGCCGGCGATGCGCGCGGTGGAGGCGACCACCGACAGCATGCAGGCCACCGACATGACCAGGGCGGCGGCGAGCTTGTCGCGATCGGCGCGCGGATGGAGCGCCGCGATCGCATCGATGTAGACGCGGGCGGTGGGGTCGTAGAAGTCGCGCACCTGCGGATACCAGCGGTCGTCGCTGACGGTGCGGGCGATCAGCCGCGCATAGGCCCGCCACTGGGGATCGCCGCCCGACGCGATGTCGATATAGGGGGCGATGTAGGCCTCGACGAGATCGTGGAGCGTGGGCGCGACGGCGCGCTGCTGGAGCACGGCCAGCCGCTCGGCGCGGGCCGCCGACAGGGTTTCCACCCGGCGCGCCAGGATCGTCTTGAAGAGGTCGAGCTTGGCGCCGCCATGGAAGCCGACCACCCCGAGGGTGACGCCCGCCTCCTGGGCAATCTGGCGGATCGACACCGCATCGAAGCCATGGTCGGCGAACAGCCGCTCGGCGGCATCGAGGACGCGCTCGCGCGTCGCCTCGCCGCGCACCAGCCGGCCATCTTCCTTGGCCGGTTCGGGCGGGGGGTCGATCTCGGATGCCGTCTCGGGTGGTGCCATGAAACCTCTCTTGACAATTTATACGTACGTTCAGATAAATTTATCAAGCCGACCGTCGGGAGACCGTCGAGAACAAGGATCGGCCAGCCCGACCGGTGCGCCGTCCGCGCCGTCCCAGGCTCGAGGAAACATACAATCTCGCCGGCGAGCCGTCCGGCGTCCTGAGGAGGTCCTGATGAACCTGCGCACGATTCTCGGTGGAACGATGCTGTCCGCCGCCCTTGCCGCGACCGCCGTTCCGGCGCTTGCCGAAGAGATCGACGCCACCGTGATCGCCGGCCATCCGCCGGTGTTCCTGTGGGTGAAGACGCTGCACGAGGCGTTCATTCCGGCCGTCGACAAGGCGCTGGAAGGCACCGACTACACCATGAAATGGACCGAGGCCTACGGCGGCACGCTGGCGAACGTCGGCGGCGAGCTGGAGGCCATGGAGGACGGGCTCGCCCAGCTCGGCATCGTCTCCAGCCTGTTCGAGCCGTCGCTGCTGTCGCTGCAGAACGTCTCCTACGTGACCCCGTTCGGCTCGCCCGACGTCGACCTGGTGCTGACCAGCGTCGACAAGATGCACGACGAGATCCCCGACATGCGCAAGCTGTGGGAGGAGCACGACATCGAGTATCTGGGCGGCGGCTTCGGCCTCGAGGACTACCTGCTGATGACCAAGTTCCCGGTCACCGGCATCAAGGACCTGGAGGGCCGCAAGATCAACGCGCCCGGACCGGCCGTGAACTGGCTGAAGGGCACCGGCGCCGTCGGCGTGTCGGGCAACCTGACCACCTACTACAACGATCTGCAGACCGGCGTGACCGAGGGCGTCATCGTGTTCCCGACCGCGGCCGCCGCGGCCAAGCTCTACGAGCAGGCCAAGTACGTGACCCGCACCCATTTCGGCGCCCAGTACGCCGGCGGCATCGTCGCCAACAAGCCGTGGTTCGAGGAGCAGCCGAAGGAGGTGCAGGACGCCATCCGCGCCGGCACCGAGGCGTTCGCCAAGGCCTACCGCACCGGCCTGGAAGAGCGCGTGAAGGCCGCCATGGAGACCATGGAAAAGGGCGGCGCGGTGATCACCGAGCTGTCGCCCGAGGCGCAGAAGGAATGGGCCGACGCGCTCCCGAACCTGCCGATGGAGTGGGCCAAGGAACTCGAGGCGAAGGGCCTTGCCGGCGAGACCGTCGTGAAGACCTACCTCGACAAGCTGCGGGCCGGCGGCGCCAAGCTGGCGCGCGACTGGGACAAGCAGTAGTCCCGGCCGGCCGGGGCCACCACCGATGGCGACCGATATCCGCACCGCAGCCTCCCGGGAACCGGCGCTCGTCCGGCTCCTGGGGGCCGTCATGTCGCTGACCAACGTGCTGGCCACGACGTGGATCCTCTTGCTGATGGTGCTGATCGTCGCCGACGTGGTCGGGCGCAACGCCTTCCTCAGCCCCATCGCCGGGGTGCCGGAGATGGTCAAGTACTCCATCGTCGGCATCGTCTTCCTGCAGGTGGCCCACACCCACTGGAAGGGCCAGATGATCCGTTCCGACGGGCTCCTGTCGGTGGTCGCCGCGCGGCGGCCACGGCTCGCCGCCGGCTTCGACCTCGTCGCCCAGCTGATCGGCGCCGGCTTCACCGTGGCGCTCGCCTGGGCGGTCTGGCCGAAGATGATCCGCGCGTTCGAGCGCGGCGAGATGGAGGGCGTGTCGGGCCACTTCACCATGCCGGTCTGGCCGTTCCTGGCCATCATCGTGCTGGGCTCGGCGCTGCTCGCCCTCTCCTTCCTCCTGTCGGCCGGCATCGCGGCCCGCAGGCTTTCAGCGCGTCCGGAGTAGAGCGACGTGGATCCGCAGACGATCGGCTATCTCTCGCTGCTGGCGATCGGCATCGCGATCTATTCCGGCATCCATGTCGCGATCGCGCTCTCGACGGTCTCGCTGTTCGGCGTCTGGGCCATCACCGGCAAGCTGAAGCTGGCGCTGAACTTCGTGGCGCTGGCGGCCACCGAGAGCATCGCCAGCTACACCTTCGGCGTCGTGCCGCTGTTCGTGCTGATGGGCATCGCCGTGTCGGAAAGCGGGCTCGGCCGCGACACCTTCGCCGCGATCAGCGCCATGACCCGCAACGTGCGCGGCGGGCTGGGGATCGCCACGGTGCTGTCGAACGCGGTGTTCGCGGCCATTACGGGCATCTCGATCGCCTCGGCCGCGGTGTTCGCCAAGGTGGCGGTTCCGGAAATGATCGCCGCCGGCTACGCGCGCTCCGTCGCGGTGGGCGTGGTGGCGGGATCCTCGGTGCTGGGGATGTTGATTCCGCCGAGCCTGCTCCTGATCCTGTTCGCGGTGCTGACGGATTCCTCCATCGGCGACCTGTTCCTCGGCGGCGTCGGCCCCGGCCTGCTGCTGACGGTCGCCTACTGCGTCTACCTGCTGGCGCTCGGCCGGCTGAGGCCCGACCTCATGGAGAAGCGCCGGAGCGATGCCGCGCCGCTGCCCGACGGCGGCCGGCTGCGGATGCTCGCGCCGGTGCTCACGCTCGCCGGCATCGTGCTCGGCGGCATCTACACGGGCTACTTCACGCCGACCGAGGCCGGCGCGGTGGGCGCGATGGTCGCGCTGCTGATCGCCATCGCCATGCGCCGGGTGAACGCCGGCACCTTCTGGCGCATCGCCGTGCAGACCGGCCACATCACCGCGTCGGTCTCGTTCCTGATCATCGGCGCCTCGATCTACGGGCGGATGCTGGCGTTCTCCGGCGTGCCGGCGTCGCTGACGGTGCTCGCGACCAACACCGGCGTCGGCCCGCTCGGCTTCCTGTTCCTGTTCGCGATGCTGCTGATCCTGCTCGGCACGATCCTCGATTCCTCTTCGATCCTGCTGATCACCGTGCCGCTCGCCTTCCCGATCACCCAGTCGCTGGGCATCGACGTCATCCACTTCGGCCTCGTCAGCGTGCTGGCGGTGGAGATCGGCCTGCTCACCCCGCCGCTGGGGCTGTCGGTGTTCGTCGTCCAGTCGACGCTGAAGGACACCGGGATCGGGCTCGGCGAGGTGTTCCGCGGCGCCGCCCCCTTCGCCGCCATCATGGCGAGCGTGCTCGTCCTGGTGATCCTGTTTCCCGCGATCGTCACCGCGATCCTGGGCAGATGACACGCGGCCGGCCCGTCGCCGGCCGCCACGACCATTGGAGATGTGCCCATGCCCCTCGTCGACCTCTCCCGGCCGCTCGAGAACACAGAGTTCGCCGACCCGCCGGGCCTCGGTCCGAAAATCGAGTACTTCGCCCACGCCGACACGGCCGGCGAGATCCTGAGCTTCTTCCCGGGCGTCGCCCAGGACGAGCTTCCCGGCGGCGAGGGCTGGGCGGTGGAGCGGGTCGCCATCACCACCCACAACGGCACCCACCTGGACGCGCCCTACCACTACCACTCGACCATGGACGGCGGAAAACGGGCGATCACCATCGACGAGGTGCCGCTGGAATGGTGCATGGGCCGCGGCGTGAAGCTGGACTTCCGCCGCTTCGGGAACGGCTACGTGGCGACCGCCGAAGACGTGGAGGCCGAGCTCGCCCGGATCGGCCACGCGCTGCAGCCGTTCGACATCGTGCTGGTGAACACCGCCGCGGGCGCCCGCTACGGCGAGACCGACTACGTGACCACCGGCTGCGGCATGGGCCGCGAGGCGACGCTGTACCTCACCGAGCGCGGCGTGAAGGTGACCGGCACCGATGCGTGGAGCTGGGACGCCCCGTTCGTCTACACCGCCAAGAAGGTGGCGGAGACGGGCGACGCGTCGCTGATCTGGGAGGGCCACCGCGCCGGCATGGTGCACGGCTACTGCCACATCGAGAAGCTCGCCAACCTGGAGACCCTGCCGTCCACCGGCTTCGAGGTCATCTGCTTTCCCGTGAAGATCAAGGCGGCGAGCGCCGGCTGGTGCCGCGCCGTCGCGGTGGTGAAGGACTAGGGCCCCCATGAAACTCGCGACCTACACCACCGGAGGCGCCGAGAAGATCGGCGCGCTGACCGCCGACGGCACCCGCCTCGTCGACCTCGCGGCGGCGTCGGGCGGCGACGCGCGCTTCGCCACCATGCTGAGCCTGATCGATGCCGGCGACGCCGGCCTGGACGCGGCGCGCGCGCTGCTCGCCGACGCGGAGCGCACCGGCACCCACTGCGACGCGCTGGACGCCGTGACGCTCAAGGCGCCGATCCCGGTGCCACCGCAGATCCGCGACTTCTCGGTGTTTCCGCTGCACATCGTGCAGGCGCCGACGGGCATGAAGAAGCTCGCGGCGGAGCTTGCCGGCGAGCCGGTTCCCGACATCGCCCCGGGCGAGGTGCCGGCCGTCTACAAGGCGCAGCCGATCTACTATTTCACCAACCGGTTCAGCGTGGTGGGGACCGGGACGACGGTGACCTGGCCGCGCTATTCGGCCTACATGGACTTCGAGATCGAGCTGGCGATCGTGCTCGCGAAGGGCGGCAAGGACATCTCCGTCGAGGCGGCCGGCGACCACATCTTCGGGTACACCATCTTCAACGACTTCTCGGCCCGCGACGCGCAACTGGTCGAGATGGGCGGCATGCTCGGCCCGGCCAAGGGCAAGAGCTTCGACGCCGGCAACGCGTTCGGCCCGTTCCTGGTCACCAAGGACGAGATCCCCGACGTCGGCGCGCTGAAGGCGAGCGTGCGCATCAACGGCAGGCCGGTGATGTCCGACGACTGCTCGGCGATGCTGCATTCGTTCGAGGAGATGATCGCGTTCGTGTCGCGGGACGAGACGCTGCACGCCGGCGAGATCTTCGGCTCCGGCACCGTCGGCAACGGCTGCGGGCTGGAGCACTTCTCGTTCCTCGCCGACGGGGACGTGCTGGAGCTGGAGATCGACGCCATCGGCGTGCTGCGCAACACCGTCGTGCGCCAGTAGGCAGCCCCACGAAAAATCCCGCCCGGTGCGGACCGGACGGGATCGGGGCAGGATCGGTGCGCCCGGGCGGAAGCCCGGGCCCGGTCGCCGAAATCAGCCGGCGAGCGTGCGATAAGCGCGGCGCGCCGAGCGCTTGAGGCGGCGGCGGCGCGGCTCGGTCGACACCAGGTACCAGGCGCCGGCGAAGACGAGCGCGGCGGCGCCGACACCGAGGACGGTCAGCGCCGTCTCGCGGTTGTCGCG
Organism: Amorphus suaedae; assembly: GCF_053629675.1. Lineage (NCBI taxonomy): Bacteria > Pseudomonadati > Pseudomonadota > Alphaproteobacteria > Hyphomicrobiales > Amorphaceae > Amorphus > Amorphus suaedae. Next base: position 2,174,626 of record NZ_JBRJIT010000001.1, read on the forward strand.
CGGGCGCCAGCGCTCCGGCAGCGCGTAGTCGGGCACGCGGTCCATCAGGGAGCGCCCGCCTTCGGACAGGTAGCGCCCGCCTTCGGAGACACGGCGGCGGGCTTCGTCGTAGGTTTCACGCGGATAGTGCATCGGGGACCCCATGTTCCAGAGCGTGTCCCCGGTCCGATCGGGTCGATCGAAGCGACGGACGAGGCTCAATGTCTCGATGCTGGAGCCAGGCCGGCCCGGACCGGCGGTGCGGGCGCGAAGGCTCCAGGCGGCGGCCCGCGTCGCCGCACCGGCTGTCGGTGCGGGGCGGTTCGCGGGCGCCTTGCGGGAGGAAACGACCGCCGACCGGCGAACGTTCCCTGCCCGTCGAGCGACAAAATGTCCGGCCTCAGAGATCCTTCAGCGTGGCGCGCAGCTTGTCGACGATTTCGTCGATGTGGGAGCGCTCGGCGATCAGCGACGGCGCGAGGATCGCCGTGTCGCCGGTGAACTTCACGTGCAGGCCGTTCCAGAACAGCTTCTTCTGGAGCGCGTTGCCGCGCAGCCCCGCCGCGCCCTCGGGCGCCACCTCGACGCCGGCCATCAGGCCGTAGCCACGCAGATCGACCACGCAGTCGAGGTCCTTCAGGCTCCACACCGCGTCGAGGAAGTAGTCGGACATGGCGCCGGCGCGGGCGAACAGGTCCTCCTCCTCGTAGATCTCCAGGGTGGCGAGACCCGCCGCGCAGGCGGCCGGGTGACCGGAGTAGGTGTAGCCGTGGAAGAACTCGATGGCGTCCTCGGGGGCCGCGTCGACGACGGTGGTGTAGATCTCGTCGCGCACCGCCACCGCGCCCATGGGGATCGCGCCGTTGGTGAGCGCCTTGGCCATGGTCATGATGTCCGGCACCACGCCGAAGGCGTCGGCGGCAAACGGCTTGCCGAGGCGGCCGAAGCCGGTGATCACCTCGTCGAAGACCAGCAGGATGCCGTTGGCGTCGCAGATCTCGCGGATGCGCTCGAGGTAGCCCTTCGGCGGCACCAGGGTGCCGGTGGAACCGGCGACCGGCTCGACGAACACCGCGCCGATGGTGGCGGCGCCGTAGGTGTTGCAGAAGCGCTGGAGGTCCTCGGCGAGCTCCGCGCCGGTTTCCGGCTGGCCACGCTGGAAGCGGACGTCCGGGTCCCAGGTGTGGCGCATGAGCACGACGTTGGGCAGCGTGACCGGGAAGCCCTCGCGGTTCTTCACCAGGCCGGAGAGCGACGTGCCGCCCATGTTGACGCCGTGATAGGCGCGCTCGCGGGAGACGAAGCGCAGCCGCTGGCTCTCGCCGCGGGCGCGGTGATAGGCCATGGCGATCTTCAGCGCCGTGTCGATGGCCTCGGAGCCCGAGTTCACGAAGAACACGTGGTTGATAGGCTCGGGCAGGATGGCGGCGAGCTTGGAGGCGAGCTGGAAGGCGCCGGGGTGGCCCATCTGGAAGGACGGGGCGTAGTCGTTCGTCTGCATCTGGGCGTAGACCGCGTCGGCGATCTTCTTGCGGCCGTGGCCGGCGGCCACGTTGAAGAGCGCCGAGGAGCCGTCAATGATCTTGCCGCCGCGCTGGTCCCACAGGTAGACGCCCTCGCTCTTCACCACGAGGCGCGGGTCGTTCTTGAAGTCGCGGTTCGCCGAAAACGGCATCCACTGCTCTTCGAGGGAATTCGGCACGGTCTGCTTCAGCTGGACGACGGTATTCATGGTGTACCTTCGGTGGGGCAAGAACGGGTGGACGGCACTCTAGGACAACGACCGGGCGTTGCGAAGATGGGCGCGAAAGAAGGTTCGGCCCAATTGTCGCGGCAGACCGTTCTGCCGGGCCGGCCGAGGCAGGCGGGAAGTCGCGGCGCGGCCCTGACCGGCTGGCATGGCGAGCCGCGGCGACCTAGTCTGGCGCCGCGCGTTGCCCGGGAAGGCTGCGGAGCCGCGCTGCACCGCGTTCAGGGATCGAGACGATGCGGCTGATGCTGGTGGACGACGAACCCCCTGCCCGGCGCGCCATGCGCCGGCTTCTGGGCGCGCACGGCGACGTGGAGATCGTCGCCGAGGCGGGCACCGTGTCCGACGCCGCGCGCGCCGCAGCGGACACGAATCCGGACCTGATCCTCCTCGACATCGGGCTGACCGACGGCGAGGGCTTCGACCTCCTCGCCGCGCTGCCCGGCTCCGCCGCCATCGTGTTCGTGACCGCCCACAGCGCCTTCGCGGCGCGGGCCTTCGACGTGGCCGCCGTCGACTATCTCCTGAAGCCGGTGGACCCGGCGCGGCTGGCAACCGCGCTGGAGCGGGTGCGGCACCGGCTGAGCTCCGACGGGAAGCGGCGGGACAATGGCGCGCGGCCGGCCGTCGACCTGGAGCGCCGCCTGGCGCTGACGGCGAACGGCACCACCAGCCTCGTGCCGGTGGCCTCCGTCGCCTTCCTGACGGCCGAGGCGGACTTCACCCGCCTGCACCTGGTCGACGGGCGGCAGTCGCTCGTCTGCCGGCTGCTGAAGCTGTTCGAGGAGGAGCTGCCGGTCCCGCCGTTCCTGCGGGTGAGCCGCTCGGTGATCCTCAACCTCGACCACGTGGCGCGGCTGGAGCGCTCCGCCGACGGGGGCGCCACGGTGTGGCTCGCCGGCGGGACCGTCGATCTGGGGCGAATCCCCGCGCGCCGGCTGCTCGCCAGCCTGAAGGAGGCGCCGCGCGGCGGCCCCGAGGCCGTTTCATCGAGCCGAGCGGCCGGTTCACAGATTGGCGGCTGAACCGGCCGGGGCTTGTCGCTCAATAGGCGAACGGGCAACCGCAAGGGCGCCCTTTCGAGCGGCTGCCGGAGCGTCTCCGCAGCCATTTCCTTCGACCGGGCGGTCCCGCCGGGTCGGACACACGCCAGGCATGCGGACCGGGCGGGGTCCGGGTTCCTGCAGAAACCCATCGAGACCCATGTCGACAGTCAGCATCTCGCCGGCCGCGCCCGACCGCGTTCCCGGCGCCTCCCCGGTCGATGACCATCCCGCCCCCGACGACCCGACCATCGCGGAGAACCCTTTCCCCATCTTCGCCGCCCTCGGCGACCCCACCCGCCTGGAGCTGGTCTCCCGGCTTCACCGGCAGGGCGGTCGCTCGATCGCCAGCCTCGCGGCGGGGATCCCGCTGACGCGGCAGGCGATCACCAAGCATCTCCAGGTGCTGGAAGGCGCCGGGCTGGTCACCAGCCGGCGCGTCGGCCGCGAAAGCCGCTACACGGTACGGCATGAGACCTTCGACCGGGCCCGGGCCTGCCTGGACGCCCTGGCGGCGGGACAGGAGGGCGCGCGCAACGGCGCCGCCCCCCGGACCGGGCGGTAACGCATCAGGGCATGGGCCGCGCGGCCCATGCCCGCGACGGTCGAGCGGTCGTCCCCAGACGGACGCGGCCCGCCAAAGCGGAGGGCTCGCGAATCGGCGCGCCGCGCTATGATGGCCCCGGCCATTAAGCGGACGGGGCAGCCGATGACCGACAAGCACGAGGAAAGCCGCGTCCGCGTCGACCTGACCGCGGTGGTGGTCGCCGTGCGCGCCGGAGATCCGTACGTACTGACGGTCGCACGCGACCGGGACGCGCCGATCGGACTGCCCTCCGGCCCGCTGGAGCCGTCGCACCGCACGCTGCAGGCGGGCCTGCGCAACTGGGTGGAAATCGAGACCGGGTTCCGGCTCGGCTACGTCGAGCAGCTCTACACCTTCGGCGACCCGGCCCCCTCCAAGTTCGCCCTGTCCGGCCCCGACGACGATCGCGCGCTGTCGATCGCCTACCTCGCCCTCGTCTCGCCGCCCGGCCCGACGCTGCCCATCGAGGGGAGCTGGCGCTCCTGGTACGCCTTCTTCCCCTGGGAGGACATGCGGGCCGGCGAGCCGGCCGCGCGGCTCGCCGTGCTGGAGCGGCTGAAACAGTGGGCCCGCGCCGGCGGCGCCTCCGGCGACAAGGACGCCCTCGACCGGATCCGCCTCGCCTTCGCCACCAGCGGCACGCCCTGGGACGAGGAGAAGACGCTGGAGCGCTACGAGATGCTCTACGAGGCGGGGCTGGTGCCCGAGACCTTCGTCGACGGCGGCCGCACGCCGCCGGCCGACACCGCGCCGGGACTGGCCATGCAGGCCGACCACCGCCGGATGCTCGCCACCGCCATCAGCCGGCTGCGCGCCAAGATCAAGTACCGGCCGGTGCTGTTCGAGCTGATGCCGCCGTCCTTCACCCTCTCGGAGCTGCAGAAGACCGCGGAGGCGCTGTCCGGCGTGGTGCTGCACAAGCAGAACTTCCGCCGGCTCATCGCCCAGCAGGAGCTGGTGGAGGAAACCGGCGAACTGGCCACCGACACCGGCGGCCGGCCGGCCAAGCTGATGCGCTTCCGCCGCGAGGCGACGCTGGAGCGGCCCGCCCCGGGCGTGAAGCTGTCGGCGACGCGGCGCGCAGGATTTCCTTGACTCGCGCGTTTTCCGTCTTATGCTCAGCCTGAGTATAAAGGGCCAGCACGTGGTCCTCTTTTTTCGGGGAAGAAATGCTCAAATTGAGCAAAAGGAGGTCGCAATGACCGCAGCCCTTGCCGCCGTGAGCGCGCGCCTGCCGTTTACCGCCGAGATCGATGCCCGCACCGCCGGCGTCTACGAGAAGGTGAAGGCGCACGTGCCCCGTGCCGAATGGCAGCTGTTCGCGCCCGAGATCGACGCGATCAACCGGCTGAAGCGCGAGCGCAACGCCATCATCCTCGCCCACAACTACCAGACGCCCGAGATCTACCACGGCGTCGCCGACATCGTCGGCGACTCGCTGGCACTCGCCCGCCGCGCCGCCGAGACCGATGCCGACGTGATCGTCCAGGCCGGCGTGCACTTCATGGCCGAGACCTCGAAGCTGGTCTGCCCGGACAAGACGGTGCTGATTCCCGATCCGCTGGCCGGCTGCTCGCTCGCCGCCTCCATCACCGGCGCCGACGTGCGGCGGCTGCGCGCCCAGTATCCCGGCGTGCCGATCGTCACCTACGTGAACACGTCGGCCGAGGTGAAGGCGGAGTCCGACATCTGCTGCACGTCGGGCAACGCGCTGAAGATCGTCACCTCGCTGAACGCGCCCCGGGTGATCATGATCCCCGACAAGTACCTGGCGAGCTTCGTCGCCAGCCAGACCGACATCGAGATCATCACCTGGGAGGGCGCCTGCGAGGTGCACGAGCGCTTCACCGGCGCGGAGATCCGCGAATACCGCGACGCCATCGACGGGCTGACGGTGATCGCCCACCCCGAGTGCCCGCCGGACGTGATCGACGCCTCCGACTTCGCCGGCTCGACCGCGGAGATGATCTCCTACGTGAAGGACCGCCAGCCCGAGCGCGTGCTGCTGGTGACCGAATGCTCGATGAGCGACAACATCGCGGCGGAATCCCCCAACACGGAATTCATGAAGCCGTGCGGCCTGTGCCCGCACATGAAGCGGATCACGCTGTCGAACATCCGCCGGTCGCTGGAGACCATGACCTTCGAGGTGACCGTCGACCCGGCGGTCGCCGAGCGCGCCCGCGCGGCCGTGGAGCGCATGCTCGCGGTGCACTGAGAGCGCGACGGGGACGCGGGCACCGGTCTTCGCCCGCTTTCCGCCCCCCTGAACCGTCCTGCCCCTCCGGCCGGGTCGCCCGACCCGGCCGCCCCCCTCTCCCAATCGAGTGCGCGAGCCCATGTCCCCCTTCGCCCTTCCGACCCTGATGGTCGAGCCGATCGTCCGCGCAGCGCTGCTGGAAGATCTCGGCCGCGCCGGCGACATCACCACCGACGCCATCGTGCCGGCCGACCTGGTCGCGGAAGCCGTCATCGCCGCCCGCCAGCCCGGCACGGTCGCGGGCTGTCAGGTGGCGGAACTCGCCTTCAAGCTGATCGACCCGGCGATGACCTGCACCGTGGAGGCCCCCGACGGAAGCCGGGTCGGATCCGGCGACGTCGTGCTGCGGCTGAAGGGATCGGCGCGGGCGCTGCTGACCGCCGAGCGCACCGCGCTCAACCTGCAATGCCGCCTGTCGGGCATCGCCACGGCCACCGCCGAGATCGTCGAGGCGGTGCGCGGCACCCGAGCCGCGGTGACCTGCACGCGCAAGACGACGCCAGGGCTCCGGGCGCTTGAGAAGGCCGCCGTGCGCGCCGGCGGCGGCGCCAACCACCGCTTCGGCCTCGACGACGCGATCCTCATCAAGGACAACCACATCGCGCTCGCCGGCTCCGTCACCGGCGCCATCGCGGCGGCACGACAGCGCATCGGCCACCTGGTGAAGATCGAGGTAGAAGTGGACACGCTGGAGCAGCTCGAAGAGGCGATGGCCTCGGCGCCGGACGTGGTGCTGCTCGACAACATGGACCCGGCGACGCTGGCGAAGGCCGTCGCGTTCGTGGACGGGCGGGCAATCCTGGAGGCCTCGGGCCGGATCACCCGGGAAACCGCCCGGGCGATCGCCGAGACCGGCGTCGACCTGATCTCCGCCGGCTGGCTGACCCACAGCGCCAAGGCGCTCGACCTGGGACTGGATATCGCGATCTGAGGGGTCTCCGGGGCGCGATCTTCGCCTCCAGGCCGACGCTCTCTCCTCACGGCGAAGGCCGAGATCCAGGACGGAATAATTCCGGCGCTGCGATCCTTGGCCCTGGATTCCCGCTTTCGCGGGAATGAGCGGAGAATGTGATTGTCGCGGAGCGACGCAACAACAGCCTGGCAGGGTTGCACCAGCCAGCGCGCGACCGCGCGCCGGCCGGTCAGGCCGCCCACCCGGAGCCGGTGAGCAAAGCGAACTCGGCGTGAGGGGTGATATTTTCCCCGCAATCCCGGACGGAAAACCGCAAGGGCACTTTTCCTGGGATTGCTAGACGACCGCCTCCGCCTCGATCTCCACCGCGTAGTCGCCGACGAGATCGCCGGCGGCGACCAGGGTGTTAGCGGGGCGGATATCGCCGAACATGCGGCCGTGGGCGATGGAGACGGCCTCGACGTCGGCCACGTCACGCACGAAGATCCGTGTGCGCACCACGTCCTCCACCGATCCGCCGAGGGCCACGATGGAGGCGGCGATCTTGTCGAGCACGTAGGTCGTCTGGGCGCCGGCATCGCCGGGCGCGACGATGTGATCGGCGCCGTGGGTCGCCGTGGTGCCGGAGACGAGGATGCGGTCGCCGATGCGCACCGAGCGGCTGTAGCCGGCGAGCGGCTCCCACTTGCTGCCCGAGGAGACGCGCTTGCGGCCGGGCCGGCCGGGGATGTCCTCGGCGGTGAAGTAGCGCGGCACCTCGCTCAGGTGATGGCTGAGATCGCCCGATGCGGTGAGGAACGGCGGCCGGCGGTATTCGTCGCCGCAGTCGCCGGGGATCGGCGTGGTGGCGGCGAACGCCGCGTCGAGGCGGGCCTTGTCCTCGGCGTCGAGGGCGAAGTCGAAGAGCTTCAGGTTGTCGGCGCGGTGCTCGCTCTCGCCGAGGCGCGCGCCGATGATGACGCCGGCCACGTGGGGCTGCTCGAGGATCCAGCGGGTGGCGACGTTGGAGATCGACACCCCGTGCTTGCGGCCGATCTCGGCGGCGGCGCGCAGGATACCCTGATAGGCGTCCCAGCCGCCGGCGGTGTCGATGAAGCGCTTGTACTTCATGCCGCTCCAGTCGGGGATTGCGACCGGCTCCGGCTTGCCGAGCCACTTCTCCGACAGGAAGCCGCCGCACAGCGTGCCGTAGGCGAGCAGCCGCGCGCCGGTGCGGGCGCAGACCTCGGCGAGCGGGCCGGCGGCGCGGCGGTCGAGCAGCGAGAACGACACCTGGTTGGTGCGCACGGGCACGCCGTCGGCGATCGCGAGGTTCAGGTGGGCGGCGTCGAAGTTGGTGACGCCGATCTCGGCGATGGCGCCCTCCTCGCGCAGCGCGGCCAGCTCGTGCATGGCGTCGAGCCAGGCCGGGTGCTCGAAGGTCCACCAGTGGAACTGCAGGAGGTCGACCCGCTCGACGCCGAGGCGCGCGCGGCGTTCGTCGACGCCGGCGCGGACGATGTCGCGCGTCATCGGGCCGGGCTCCGGGCACCACTTGGTGAACGCCACCGCCCGGGCTTCGCCAGGGCCGAAGCGCTTCAGCAGCGCGCCGGTGATCAGCTCGGCGCTGCCGTAGTGGTCGGCCATGTCGAAGGTGGTGAACCCGTCGGCGACGTAGGCGGCGAGATGGTCGGCGGAGGCCTCCGGATCGAGGGTGCGGCCGTCCTTCTCCATGTCGGCCACCTGCCAGAGGCCGGTGAGCACCCGGCTGATGGTGAGGTCGCCTGTAAGCGCGATGGTTTCGGGTTTCTGGGTCATGACACTTCGCGTTTGGCGCGGCTGGTGAGCGCGTGACGGGAGATGGTCCGGATCTCGCGCAGGATACCCTGGGGCCGCAGCATCAGGATGGCGCAGAGCGCGACGCCGATGAGAACGATCTGCAGCGAGGCGGCGCGCGCCTGGGATCCGGAGGGGAAGAGCGCATCGATGAACGAGGCGGACACCGCCCAGACGCCCCAGACCAGGACGGCGCCGAGGATGGCCCCGCGGTTGTTGCCGCTGCCGCCGACGATCAGCATCGCCCAGACCTGGAAGGTCAGCATCGGCAGGTAGTTCTCCGGCGCGATGAAGCCGATGAAATGGCCCTGCACGGCGCCGCCGAGCCCCATGATGGCGCCGCCGATGGCGAACGCCTGGATGCGCAGCCACTTCGGGTTCTTGCCGAGTGCCTGGGCGGCGACCTCGTCCTCGCGGATCGCCCGCAGCACGCGGCCCCACGGGCTGCGCACCAGGCGTTCCAGAAACAGGTAGACGGCCAGCACCGTGGCGATCACGACGCCGAGGTTGGCGAACGAGAAGGCGAGCGCGTTGCCCTCCAGGCCCTCGAACGGCTTGGGGATGAAGCCGATTCCGAACGGACCGCCGGTGATGCCCTGCAGGTTGAGCACTGCGAGCTGGACGAGGACGGCCACGCCGAAGGTCGTGATGGCCAGATAGTCGGCGCGCAGCCGGATCGTCAGCCAGCCGACGAACAGCGCCAGCAGGCCTGCGACGACGACGGCGCCGCCCCAGCCGACGAGCATCGGCAGGCCGAAGCCGCCGAGCCGATCGGCCGTCTCCGGTGTCGTCAGGATGGCCGAGGTGTAGGCGCCGACGGCGACGAAGGCGGCGATGCCGACGTTGAACAGGCCGGTCTGGCCCCATTGCAGGTTCAGGCCGAGGCAGATGATGGCGTAGGTGAGCGCCATGGTGAGGAAGAAGGCCGCGTAGGCGAAGACCTCGATGCCCATCATGCCCTCCCGAACAGGCCGTTCGGCCGCACGATCAGGATCGCGGTGAGGATGACGAAGGCCGCCCCCGCCCGCCATTCCGCGCCCACCACGTGCACCGCCACCGCCTCGCCAAGCCCGACGACGAGCCCGCCGATCACCGCGCCCGGCACACTGCCGATACCGCCCAGGATGGCGGCGGCGAACAGCGGCAGCAAAAGGTCGAAGCCCATGTAGGGGCGGATCTGGACCAGCAGCCCGGCGATGACGCCGGCCGCGCAGGCAAGCGCCGCGCCGAGGATCCAGACAAGGCGGATGACCTGGTCGACGTCGACGCCGACGAGGCCGGCGAGCGACGGATCCTCGCTGACCGCCCGCATGGCGCGGCCCTGGGGCGTGCGCGTCAGCAGGAGATGGACGCCGACGACCAGCACAATGGTGAGAGCGATGGCGAACAGCTGGTCGGGCGTGGCGCGGATGCCGCCGCCGAGGGGGATGGCGATCTGCAGCTCGCGGGTGAAGTAGCCCGGCCGCGCCGTGTAGATGAACTCGAGCGCGCTGCGGAGCGCCATCGACGCGCCGAAGCTCGCCATCACGATGATGATCATCACCGCGCCCTGGTTGCGCAGGCGCCTGAACAGCAGCCGGTCGAGGAGGAGCGCCAACCCGGCCGTCAGGATCATCGCCAGCAGGCCTGCGATCGGCAGGCTCCAGCCGAACGAGAACGGCTCGATCGGCGCCGACGAGCCGGCGACGGCGGCGCCGATCGCGGCGGAGATCGTCATCGCGAGATAGGCGCCCCAGGCGATGAACTCGCCGTGGGCGAAGTTGGGAAAGCGCAGGATCGAGTAGGTGAGCGTGACGCCGATGGCGCCGAGACCGATCATCGATCCGGCGACCAGTCCGTCCATGAGGAGCTGGGGGTTCACGAGAGCGCCTCCTGCCGGTCGCCGGAGCCGAGGAACAGCTCGCCGATGTTCGGGTGGTTGGCCAGGTCGTCCGCCGGCGCGTCGTAGCGCAGGTGGCCGTCGACGAGCACCACGGCGCGCGAGACGATCTTCAGGGCCGCCCGCACGTTCTGCTCGACCAGCACGATGGTGACGCCGGTGTCGTTGATGGCCTTCAGCGTCTGAAACACCTCCGCCACCAGCTTCGGCGACAGGCCGGCCGACGGCTCGTCGAGGAGCAGCACCGAGGGCGAGACCAGCAGCGCCCGGGCGGTCGCCAGCATCTGCCGCTGGCCGCCCGACAGGCTGCCGGCGGCGCGGCCAGGACGGGCGGCGAGATCCGGGAACTGGGCGAACATTGCCTCGATGCGCGGCCCCTGCTCGGCCTTCGGCAGGATGGCGGAGGCGAGCTGCAAATTCTCGCGGATCGACAGGCGCGCGAAGATGTTCTCGGTCTGCGGCACGAAGGCCATGCCGCGCCGGATGATCTGGTTGGGCTTCAGGCCGGCGACCGGCGCGCCATTCAGACGGACCTCGCCGCCGAACACCGGCACGGTGCCGGCGATGGCCTTCACGAAGGTGGACTTGCCGGCGCCGTTGGGCCCGAGGATCGCCACCATCTCTCCGTCGGCGACGGAGAAGTCGATGCCCTTGACGATGGGCAGGTCGCGCTCGTAGCCGGCGACGAGGCCGTGGGTGGACAGCGGCGCGGCTGCATTCATGCGTCGATGTCCCCCAGGTAGACGCCGACGACCTCCTCGTTGGCGGCGACCTCGGCGGGGGTGCCCTCCATGAGCTGCCGCCCGCCGGCCATGACCACCACGCGCCCGCACAGGCGCGCGACCATCTCCATGTTGTGCTCGATCAGCAGGATCGACACGCCGGAGCGGTTGATCTCGACGATGCGGTCGCAAATGAGATCGAGCAGCGCCGGGTTCACGCCGGCCGCCGGTTCGTCGAGGAGGATGACCGCCGGATCGGCGATCAGCACGCGGGCGAGCTCCAGCAGCTTGCGCTGGCCGCCGGAGAGCTTGCGGGCCGGCTCGTCGGCGAGCCGGGTGAGGGAGACGAATTCGAGGATCTCGCGGGCGCGCCCGATGCTAGTGCGCTCCTCGCGGGCGACCCGGAACGGCAGGAACACGTTGGCGAGCACCCGCTCGCCGGTCTGGCCCTGCACCGCGGTGAGGACGTTTTCCAGCACCGTCATCTCGCCGAACGGCCGCGGGATCTGGAAGGTGCGGCCGAGCCCCCCACCAAGGCGGCGCTCGGCCGACTGGCGCGTGACGTCGTGGCCCTTGAGGGTGATCCGCCCGGCATCGGAGCGGAGGCTGCCGGCCAGGAGATTGAACACGGTGGTCTTGCCGGCGCCGTTCGGACCGATCAGGCCGGCCATCTCGCCGGGCGCCAGCGACAGCGACATGCCGTCGACCGCGCGCATCCCGCCGAAGCTCCGCACGAGATCGCGCGCCTCGAGGATCGGGGCGCCGGCCGACGTGGTTTGCAACGCTGCTGCGGGCATGAACCTGCGCTGTCCCCCTGCGCGCCGGATGCCCGGCGCCGACCCCAGTTCCGGCGTTTCGATCACAACGTGATTTTTGTGATCACACTTTACATGATCACAATGCCGCCATACTGTAAAGCCGTCGCCGACGAGGAATGCGGGATCGGGAAATAGGCCCGCCCCGCCGCCCTCGGGCGGCCACAGCTCAGGACCCACGGGACGCGATGACCCAGCAACCGCTCGCCTCCGCCGCCCTGGACAGATCTGCCGACGACCGGCCGTTGGGAGCCGGACCGTCCGCGGGCCTGATGTCGCTGGGGCCGGTCGCCCGCCAGACGGTGCAGGACCAGGTCTACGCGGAGCTGCGCGACAATCTCATCCACGGCATGTTCGACGCCGGCGAACCCCTGAAGATCCGCGATTTGGCGGCGCGGCTGTCGGTCTCCACGATGCCGGTGCGCGAGGCGCTCGGCCGGCTCATCTCCGAACACGCCGTCGAGGCGATGGCGAACCGCTCGGTGCGGGTGCCGCTGATCAGCGGCGACCGGCTGGAGGATCTCGCCCGCGCCCGCCGCCTCATCGAGGGCGAACTGACGGCGCTGGCCGTACCGCGCATCGCGCCCGCCGGGATTGTCGAGCTGAAGGAGCTGACCGCCGCCTACGACGCGCTGGCGGGCGGGGCGATCATGGCGGCGCGGGAAGCGAGCCGGCTCAACCACGCCTTCCATTTCGCCATCTACCGGGCCGCCGGATCGCCGGTCCTGATCCCAGTGGTGGAGAGCCTGTGGATGCAGTCCGGCCCCTACGTGCGCGCCGCAGCCGCGACCTACGACGGCAGCGACGGAGCCGGCGCGACCAACTACCACCACCGGCTCATCGAGGCGATCGAGGCCCGCGACCCGGACGCCGCCCGCGCGGCGCTGGCCGCCGACATCGGCCGCGCCTTTGACCTGCTGCGCGGCCGGCTCGCGGCTGGAACCGGAGAGGCCGCCCATGGCTGACGACAGGTTCGAGCTCTACGACCTGAAGGTCGAGATCGTCGCTCCGGAGGGCGCGAAAATCTATTGCGGCACGCCCGGCGACTGGTTCGAGCTGCGTGGAGAGATGCTGCACATTCCGCCCGGCCAGGGCTTTTCGATCTACTCGCTCGCGGCGCTGCTGCCGCTGCTGCCGGCCAAGCAGCGGGCGACCGATCCGGCCGACTGGATGTCGACCGACGCCGAGGTCGCCTGCCCCGATCCCAACTGCCCGTCGCGCTTCCGCATCACCCGGACCGGCAAGCGAACGTTCCGGCACGCCGACACCACCGCCGTTCCCCTGCCCGCGTCCGACGACCAGTCCAGTGAGTGACATGAACCGCATCGCGCTTGCCCCCGGCTACGAGATCTCCCCGGTCATCCGCGGGGGCTGGCAGCTTGCCGGCGGGCACGGCCCGATCGAGCGCGACCGGGCGATCGCCGACCTGGTCGAATGCGCCGACAGCGGCATCACCACCTTCGACTGCGCGGACATCTACACCGGCGTCGAGGAGATCCTGGGCGCCTTCCGCATGCGCTACCGCGACCTGCGCGGCGATGAAGCGCTTTCCCGGATCCGGGTCCACACCAAGTTCGTGCCGGACCTGTCCGTACTGTCGACCATCTCGAAGGCGGATGTCACCAGGGGCATCGACACGTCGCTCAGGCGCCTGAAGACCGAGCGGCTCGATCTCGTGCAGTTCCACTGGTGGGACTATTCCGTGCCGCGCTGGGCGGAGACGGCGGGCTGGCTCGCCGAGCAGCAGCAGGCAGGCAAGATCGCGCTCTTGGGCGGCACCAACTTCGACACGGACCACGTCGCGGCGCTGATCGACGGCGGCTATCCGCTGGCGACCATGCAGCTCCAGTATTCGCTGCTGGACGCGCGTCCGGCGCGGCGGATGACGGCGGTCGCCCGCGATCACGGCGTGCGCTTCCTCTGCTACGGCACGGTGGCCGGCGGCTTCCTGTCGGACCGCTGGCTCGGCGCGCCGGAGCCGGGCGAGCCGCTGGAGAACCGCTCGCTCACCAAATACAAGCTGATCATCGACGACTTCGGCGGCTGGGACCGGTTCCAGGAGCTGCTCGCCGCCCTGCGGCGGATCGCCGACGGTCACGGCACCGACATCGCCACCATCGCCAGCCGGGCGATCCTCGACCGGCCGCAGGTGGCGGGCCTGATCGTCGGCGCCCGCAACCGCAGCCACATCGCCGCCAACCTGGCGATCGGCGCCATCGACCTGACCGAGGCCGACCGCGCCGCACTCGCCGCCGTCGTGCCCGAGGACTGCGGGCCGGAGGGCGACGTCTACGAGGTCGAGCGCGACCGCCACGGCCGCCACGGCGCCATCATGAAATACAACCTCAACGAGGCCGCCGGATGAGCCCGACCGACCTCGCCGCGCGCGCTGCGGACGAGGTCCGCGCCCTGCACGTCTTCTTCGTCGACTGGCTGACGGGGCGCGCCGCCGCCGGCGACCTCGGCCGGCTCGAGGCCGCGCTTCACAGCGACTGCGTGCGGATCGCGCCCGACGGTGCGGTGCAGGACCGGGACGCGATCATCGCCATGCTCGCCGGCGCCCACGGGGCGCTCGGGCCGGAGTTCGCCATCGACATCGTGGTGGAGGCGACGGCGGCGCTGTCCGCCGACACCGTGCTGGTGCGCTACGTGGAACACCAGGCATCGGCCGCCGAGACGACGGCGCGTCGCGCCACCGCGATCCTCGTCGACAGCCCCACGTCGCCGGGAGGCGTGACGTGGCGCTGGCTTCAGGAAACCTGGATCGACCAAACCAAAGCCTGAGAGAACTCGGGCGCAAACGAGGGGAACTGAGATGAAACACATGAAGACCTGGGTGCCGGCAGCCCTTCTCTCCGCCGGATGCATGGCGCTCGCCGCGCCTGCCGTCGCCTGCGAGACGACCGTCGGCGTGGTAATGAGCCTCACCGGCCCGGCGGGTCAGTACGGCCAGGCCGGCGCCAAGTCGGTGGAGATGGCCTTCGACGACATCAACAAGGCCGGCGGCGCCAACGGCTGCGATCTGGTCACCGACAGCCGCGACGCCCAGAGCCAGGGCAACGTCGCCGTCGACCAGGCCCGCCAGCTCGTCAACATCAAGAACGTGCCGGTGATCATCGGCGGCATCATCTCGTCGGTGTCGATCCCGATCCTCACCTCGGTGACGGCGCCGGGCAAGGTCGTGCAGGTGTCGCCGGCCTCGTCGTCGCCGACGCTCACGCAGCTCGCGAAGGACGGCAAGACCGACGGCTACTTCTTCCGCACCATCACCTCCGATGCCCTGCAGGGCACCGCGGCGGCGAAGTACGCCATCGACAGCGGCCTGACGAAGCTGGCGGTCATCTACGTCAACAACGACTTCGGCGTGAACATGGTGAAGGAGTTCACCGCCGCCTACGAGAAGCTCGGCGGTACGATCACCTCCTCGACGCCCTACAACGAGAAGCAGGCGAACTACAACGCCGAGGCGACCAGCGCCATGGCGGGCGATCCGGAGGCGCTCTACCTTGTCTCCTACCCGGTCGACGGCGCCACCATCGCGCGCGCCTGGATCTCCCAGGGCGGCCCGCAGAAGTTCCTGCTGAACGACGGCATGAACTCCACCGAGTTCGTCGAGGCCGTCGGCGCCAAGTATCTGACCGACGCCTACGGCACCTCCTCGGGCACCGAGGAGACCGCCTCGACCAAGTACTTCTACGACAACTACGCCAAGTTCTCCGGCGGCATCGAGCCGAGCGCGCCGGCCGCCGACCGCTCCTATGACGCCGGCGCCATCGTCGGCCTCGCCATCGCCAAGGCCGGCTCCGCCGACGCCGCCGCGATCCGCGACGCCATCCCGCAGGTGGTGGCCGAAGGCGGCGAGGTCATCTATGCCGGTCCGGAGGAGTTCAAGAAGGCCCTCGCCCTTCTGAAGGACGGCAAGCCGATCAAGTACGAAGGCGTGATCGGCCCGGTGACCTTCGACCAGTACGGCGACATCACCGGCCCGTTCCGGCTCTGGAAGATCGAGGACGGCAAGGTCGTCACCACCGGCCAGATGAGCGCCGAAGAGGTCGCGAAGATCAAGTCGACCCTCTGATCCCCGCAGTCGACTGCTGAGAGAAACGAACCGCCGTCGGCACGACAGCCGGCGGCGGTTTTCGTTTGATTGATGGCCCGATCGGGAAAGAGGTCAGCCCGCCAGCACGCAGGCGAAGTTGCCGTCGCGCTCGGTCCAGGCGAGCTCGCCGCGCCGGATCATCCGGTTGACGTGGGCGTGGGTCTCGCTGAAGGCGAACGACATCTGGTGCGGATCGAGCGGCCGGTGGAACACCACCGGCACCAGCTCCGCCACCGACTTCGGCCCCCCGGCGCACGCCTCGGCGATCATCCCGCAGCGGTCCTCGTGGTGATTGACGATCTGCCGGCAGCGCTCGTTGAGCCCGTAGAACGGCAGCTGATGGCCGGGTAGCACCAGCGTGTCCTCCGGCACGTGCGCCTCCAGCAGCCTGAGCGAGCGCAGGTAGTGGCCGAGCGGATCGCCCTCCGGATCCACCGCCCAGACGCCGATGTTGGGGGTGATCTTGGCGATCACCTGGTCGGCGGCGAGCAGGATCTTCTCGTCCTCCAGATAGAGCATGATCTGCTCCGGCGCGTGGCCGTCGCCGGTGTAGACGCGGAAGTGGCGCGCGCCGATCACCAGCGTGTCGCCGGAGAGCAGCCGGCGGAACGTCGGCGGCAGCGGCGTCACCATGCCGAGATACTGGTGCCCCTGGGTGCTGACGAGACGGGCGGTCTCGGCGTCCATGCCGTGGCGGAGATAGAAGTCCTGGTAGGGCTGCGCCTTCGCGGCTCCCGGCGTCAGCGAGATCATGTTGCACATGAGGTACGACGTCTGGCTGGTGAGCAGCGGCGTCCGGAACTCCTCCCACAGCCAGCCCGCGAGACCGATGTGGTCGGGGTGGAAATGGGTGACGATCACCCGCGTCAGCCGCTTGCCGGCAAGCGGCCCCGCCATCAGCGCGCGCCAGGCGTCCCGCGTCACGTCGTCGGAAATGCCGGTATCGACCACGGCATACCCGTCGCCGTCCTCGATCAGGTAGATGTTCACGTGGTCGAGGCGGAACGGCAGCGGAAAGCGGACCCACAGGATCCCCGGCGCGACCTCGACGGGAACGCCGTTGGGCGGAGCCTCCTCGAACGGGAAGCGGAGCTCGTCCTGGCCGTCGATCACACCCGCGTTGCCCATCAGATGGCTCCCGTACTCGTTCGCAAGAAGATTGCGCCGCCCGGCCCCGCTTCGCGGACATCCTCCGGCACCGACACGCCGACCCGGAGCAAGCGCCTGTCGGATCCGAACGATCCGACCGAAAAGGAATCGCTCAAGGTTCTGAATCTGGAGCCATTTCCGATCGATCGGGTCGCTCCCCGATCGGAAAAGGCTCTAGAGCATATCCGGGGCGGACGGAAGCCTGTCACAGGCCACGATACAGCCATCGGGCCGGTCCACCAGCCGGCTGGTCGACCCGCCGCCCCCGCCCGAGCGGTGCTCAGAGGCGCTGGCCGCCGCTGGCGTCGATGCGCTGGCCGGTGACCCACCCGCCCTCGTCGGAGGCAAGGAAGGCTACGATCCGGGCGATGTCCTCGGGCTCGCCGAGCCGGCCGAGCGCGATCGTCTGCTCGGTCGCGCGGCGCTTCTCCGGATCGTGGGTGGCGGGGTTGAGCTCCGTGGCGGTTGCGCCCGGCAGGACCGAATTGACGGTGATGCCGCGCGGCCCGAAATGGTTGGCGAGCACCCCCGCCAGCGCATCGAGGCCCGCCTTGGCCGGCGTGTAGACCGCCATGAACGGGAACGCCGCGCGGCTCGCCATCGACGAGATGTTGATGATCCGCCCGCCGTCGCGCAGGAAGGGCGACAGATAGCGGATCAGGAAGAACGGCGCCCGCAGATCGACCGTCAGGGTGGCGTCGAACGTCTCCTCGTCGACCTCCTCGATGACGTTTCGGCCGCCGATGCCGGCGTTGTTGACGAGGATGTCGAACGCGCGCGTTCCGAACCGCTCCTCGACCAGGTCGAGAAAGCGCTCCGACAGCAGCCGCGGCGTGGCCGGGTCCATCAGGTCGCCCTGGATGATGGCGCCGGTGCCGCCCGCCGCCTCCACGGCGGCAAGGGTCGCCTTCGCGCTCGCGTCCGCCGCGTTGTAGTGGATGGCGACGAACGCCCCCTCGGCCGCCAGATGCTCGGCGATCGAGCGGCCGATGCCGCGGCTGGCGCCGGTGACGAGCGCGATCTTTCCCTGCAGCTTCTTCGTTGCCATTGTCCGGCTCAGCCTTCCCATCCGCCCTGGAGTTCCAGCGCCTTCGCGTCCGCCATCAGCGCGCGCCGGTCGACCTTGTTGGTGCCCGCCCACGGCAGCTCGGGCAGGAACTTGATCCGGCGCGGGTGCTGATAGGCGGGCCCGGCGGTGAGCGCGTAGCCCTTGATGTCCCTGGCGGTCGGCGACTGGCCCGGCCGCGGCACCACGAAGGCGACGGGCACCTGGCCCCGCTCCTCGTCGGGGAGCGGCACGACCGCGGCGTACTGGATCGCCGGATGCTTCTCCAGCATCGTCTCGACCTCGGAGGGATAGATGTTCTCGCCGGAGCAGACGAACATGTCGTCGGCCCGCCCGACGAAATAGTAGAATCCGTCGGCGTCGCGGCGCATGACGTCGCCCGAATAGTACCAGCCGTCGCGCAGCACCTCGGCGGTCTTCTCCGGCAGGTTTCCGTAGCCCGTCATCAGCGACGGATTGCGCATCATCAAGACGCCCTCGTCGTCGCTCGGACCGTCGATGAGCTTCACCTGGTCGAGGCCGATCGGATAGCCGACACTGGTCGGCGGGGTCTTCAGGCCGTCCGGGTGCGGGCCGAACACGGCGGGTCCGGCTTCGGTGGTGCCGTAGCCGAGGCTCATCGTGGCGCCGGGGAAGCGCGCCTGGATCTTGGCGATCAGCGCCTCGGTGATCGGCGCCGATCCGAGCATGATCCGCGTCAGCCTGGAGTAGTCGCGGCTGTCGAACAGATCCTCGTTCTTGAGCAGCCGCGCGAACATCGTCGGCACCGCGGTCACCGCCGTGACCTGGTAGTCGGCGAGCGCCTCCAGATAGGCGCGCGCGTCGAAGCTCGGCATCATCACCATGGAGGCGTTGTTGGCGAAGATCGTCTTGGCGGAAAACAGGCCGTTCATGTGGAACAGCGGCTGGGCGATCATGTAGCGCTCGTTGGGGGTCTGCGCCCCGCTGGTGCGCGTCGACAGCGGCCAAAGCTGGCTGCCGTGGGACAGCAGCACGCCCTTCGGACGGCCGGTCGATCCCGACGTGTAGAGGATCTGGGCGGTCTCGGAGAGGTCCATCGCCTGCGTGGCGAAGTCGACCGCGGGTTCGATGGTGGCGCGGAAGCCGCCGGCGCCCGCATCGTCGAAGTCGAGGAAGGGCATGGTCGCGGGAAGCATCGCCCGGCCCATGGTGTCGACGAAGCAGAAGGCGATGCCCGCGTCCTTCAGGACGAAGTCGATGGTGTCCTGGGGCAGCTTGGTGTTGACCGGCACGGCCACGAAGCCGGCCCGCATGATGCCGAAATAGGCCGCCATGTACTCCGCGCGGTTCAGCGACAGGATGGCGACGGCATCGCCGCGCGCCAGCCCCCGCGCCGTCAGATGATTGGCAATGCCGTTCGCCAGCGCATCGATCTCGGCATGGGTCCAGGTGCGGGGCGCCTCCCCCGACAGATCGATGATGGCCGGACTGTCCAGTCCGGCGGAACGGTCGACGAGATCTCCGAGATTCGTCCAGCGCATGGCGGTCAGGTCCTCAGGTGGCGGAAAGGGCGCGTTCGGCCTCGGTGGGCACGTCGCCCGCCTGCATCCGGTCCGCGAGATCGAAGTGGCAGGCGATCCGCTGCCCCTCGGGCAGGGTTCGCAGAATGGGCTGCTCGACCCGGCACCGGTCGACGGCGAACGGGCAGCGGGTGGAAAAGGCGCACCCCTGCGGCAGGTTCGTTGGGCTCGGCAGATCGCCCTCAAGCATGAAGCGGCGGCGCGAGCGCATCAGGTCCGGGTCGGCCACCGGCGCGGCCGCCAGCAGCGCCTTGGTGTAGGGATGGGCGGGCTTGCGCCAGATCGTCTCCGCGGCGCCGATCTCCACCACCCTGCCCAGATACATGACGATCAGCTTGTCGGAGATGTGCTGCACCATCGTCAGGTCGTGGGAGATGAAGAGGTAGGAGACGTTGAGCTGGTCGCGCAGGTCCTGGAGCAGGTTGATCACCTGGGCGCGGATCGAGACGTCGAGCGCCGACACCGGCTCGTCGCAGATGACCAGCGCCGGATTGAGAGCGAGCGCCCGCGCGATGCCGATGCGCTGGCGCTGGCCGCCGGAAAACTCGTGCGGATAGCGGCGCAGCGCGTCCGTCGGCAGGCCCACCTGCTCCATGAGCTCGGTGAGACGCGCCTTCACCTTTGCCCGCGGATAGCCGGCGATCTTCATCGGCTGGGCGATCAGCGCGCCGACGTTGTGGCGCGGATTGAGCGAGTTGTACGGGTCCTGGAAGATCATCTGCATGGAGGAGCGCACCGGCCGCATCTCCCGGGACGACAGGTCGGTGATGTCACGCCCGTCAAGGAAGATGCGCCCGTTGGTGGTCGCCTGCAGACGCATGATCGCCTTGCCGAGGGTGGACTTGCCGCAGCCGGATTCGCCCACCAGCCCGATCGTCTCCCCCGCCTCGATGTCGAAGCTCACGTCGTTGACGGCGTGGATCGTGCCGGACGAGGTCTGGTAGTCGACCTGCAGGCTACGCACGGACAGAAGCGGCATCGCTGGTCTCCTCCCGGTCCATGAGGAAGCATGCGGCGACGTGATCGCCGTCCGGGCGATAGAGAGGGGGCACCTCGACACGGCAGCGCTCGAACACGTCCGGGCAGCGGTTGGCGAAGGGGCACCCCTGGGGGAGATCGGCCAGGCTCGGCACCGAGCCCGGGATCTCGACCAGCCGTTCCCGGCGCTCGTCGGCCGGCTTCGGCGTCGCCCCGATGAGCCCGCGCGTATAGGGGTGCAGCGGCCGCTTGAAGAGGTCGCCCACCTCCGCCTCTTCCGCCTTGCGGCCGGCGTACATCACCACCACCCGGTCGGCGATCTCGGCGATCACGCCGAGGTCGTGGGTGATGAAGATCATCCCCATGCCGGCGCTCTGCTGGATCTCGCGCAGCAGCGTCAGGATCTGCGCCTGGATCGTCACGTCGAGGGCCGTGGTCGGCTCGTCGGCGATCAGAAGCTTCGGCTCGCAGGCGATCGCCATGGCGATCACCACGCGCTGGTTCATGCCGCCGGAGAGCTCGTGGGGATAGGTGTCGAGACGGCGCCGCGCATCCGGGATCTTCACCCGGTTCAGCAGGTCGAGGGCGCGCTCCCGGGCGGCCCTGCCGCGCAGCTCGGTGTGGCGGGTGATGACCTCGGCCAGCTGCTGGCCCACCGTCATCACCGGATTGAGCGAGCTCATCGGGTCCTGGAAGATGATCGAGACGTCCTTGCCCCGCACCGCCTGCATCTGGCGGTCGGAGAGCTTGGTGAGGTCGCGCCCGTGCAGCCGGATCTCGCCGCCGACGACCCGCGCCGGCGGCGTCGGCAGAAGGCCCATGACGGACAGCGCGGTCATCGACTTGCCGCAGCCCGATTCACCGACGAGGCCGAGCGTCTCGCCCTCCTCGACGCGCAGCGACAGGCCGTCGATCGCCTTCAGCGTGCCGCGCCGGGTGAACAGCGAGACGCTCAGGTCGTCGAGTTCGAGGAGAGGTGCCATGTCTCAGCGATCCCGGAGCTTGGGGTTCAGGGCATCGTTGAGCCCGTCGCCGATCAGGTTCATGGCCAGCACCGTGAACATGATGGCGAGGCCCGGGATCGCGCAGATGTACCAGGATCGCCGGATCAGCGTCCGCCCGTCGCCGATCAGCGCGCCCCAGCTGGCGACGTTGGGATCGCCGAGGCCGAGGAAGGATATGGCGGACTCGAACAGGATCGAGCTGCCGATGATCAGCGAGGACAGCACGATCACCGGCGGCAGCGCGTTGGGAAGGATCTCGCCGGCCATGATGGCGATATCGCCCATGCCCATCGAGCGGCAGGCCTGGACGAATTCCCGGTCGCGCAGCGCCAGGAACTCGCCCCGGGTGAGCCGGGCGATCGGTGGCCACATCACGATCCCGATGGCGACGGTGATGTTGCCGATCGTCTGCCCCAGGATCGCGACGATGGTCATGATGAAGAGGATATTGGGGATCGTCTGGAAGAGCTCGGTGAGCCGGGTCAGCACCTCGTCGACCCAGCCGCCGAAATAGGCCGCGAACGCGCCGACCACCACGCCGATCACCGTGGCGGTCAGGCTCGCCAGGATGCCGATCATCAGCGTCGTTCGGGCTCCGAACACCACCATCGCCCAGATGTCGCGGCCGAGCGAGTCGGTGCCGAGCGGATAGCGCGGGTTGGTGAACGGCCACACTTCCGGCCGGCCGACGATGCGCAGCGGGTCGCGTTCGATCAGCCAGGGCGCGGCCAGTGCGGCGGCCACCACGACCACGAGGATGAGGAAGCCGAGCAGCGCGCCGCGATTGCGGGCGAAGCGCCGGGCGAACTCCAGGAAGAGGGCTGTCCGGTTCATGGTCAGCGGGCCCTTATGCGCGGATCGAGCTTGTAATAGGCCATGTCCACGAGGAGGTTGCAGACCGCCACGACGACGGCGCTGAGCACGAAGACCCCCAGGACGACCGGGTAGTTACGGCTCATGACGCTGTCGAGCATCAGGCTGCCGATGCCGGGCCACGAGAACACAGCCTCGATGACGACGCTGCCGCCGAGCACGGTGCCGAGCTGCAGGCCGAGGAGGGTGACGACCGGCAAGAGCGCGTTGCGGAAGACGTGGGCGAGGACGACGCGGGGGTAGGAGAGCCCCTTGGCGCGCGCCGTGCGCACGAAGTCGAGCGCGAAGACCTCCAGCATCGAGGCCCGCATCACCCGCGTGTAGATCGCCGCGTAGAAGAGGCCGAGGGACACCGCCGGGAGGATGAGGTGCTCGGCGACGTCGAGCACGTTGCCGACGAGGCCGTAGTCGACGCCGATCGTCGCCATGCCGCCGACGGGCAGCCAGCCGAGCTTCACCGAGAACACGATGATCAGCATGATGCCGAGCCAGAAGGTCGGCGCGGCGAAGAAGAAGACCGCTCCGAGCGAGATCAGCACGTCCCAGACGGTGTTGACCTTCACCGAGGCGATCACGCCGGCGATCATGCCCACCAGGACGGCGATGGCGATCGCGGTGAGCATCAGCAGGAGCGTCGGCCAGAGCTGCTGCAGGATGATGTCGAGCACCGGCGCGTTCTGCCGGTAGGAGTAGCCGAGATCGAGGGTGAAGACGGAGTAGATGTACTTGCCGAGCTGCACGATGGGCGGCTGATCCAGGCCGTAGAGCTGCCGCAGGTGCTCGATGCGGGCCGGGTCGGTGACCTGCTGCTCCGACGTCATGATGTCGAGCAGCGACCCCGGGGCCAGCTGTATCAAACAGAAGTTCAATACGATGACCCCGAGGATAAGGGGGATGATCTGCGCCAGACGGCGAAGAATGAGACGACGCATGATCCTCCCCCCGCTCTCTTATTTGTCGAGCCAGAGGGAGGACCAGCTGTCGGCCATGACGTCGGCCTTGCCCTCGTAGCCCTTCACCTCCTTGTTCGCGACGGTGGTCGACTGGATCTCGACGACGACCGTGATCGGCAGGTCCTTGGCGAGGATCTGCTGGAACTGATGGGCGAGCTCGACGCGTTTCGCGTCGTCGATCTCCGCCGCGAGCTGCTCGACGACCTTGTCGAGTTCCGGGTTGGAGTAGCCGTTGGCGTTGCGGAAGGCCGCGCCCTTCACGATGCCGTCCGTGGTCACGTACTGGGTCTGCTTGGGGACCAGTTCGAGGGGGGCGGCGTAGTTGGAAAGGGCGATGTCGTAGTCGTAGTCGGTGTAGATGCCCTTGATGGAGGTGGCCCGATCCGGCACCGACAGCTCGACACCGATGCCGACGTCCTCGAGCGCCTGCTTGACGAACTGGCCGATCTTGCCGTTCTCCTCGAACCATCCGGCCGCGAGCAGGCGCACCGTGAAGCGCTTGCCCCCGTCCTTCTCCGGATAGCCCGCCTCGTCGAGCAGCTCCTTCGCCTTCTCCGGATCGAAGTCGTACTGCGTCAGTTCCGGATCGTAGAACTTCTTGTTCACGCTGGAGACGAAGCTGGTCCCGGCCTTTGCGCGGCCGAAATAGACCACGTCGCCGATCAGCTCCTTGTCGATGGCATGCAGGACCGCCTCGCGCACCTTCACGTCGCTGACGATGGGATTGCGGCTGTTGAACTCGATGGTCGAGGCCCACTCGGCGGCCAGGTAGCCTTCGGTGGAGGCGACGAAGTTGCCGGTGTCGACCAGCCGGTCGATATCGGGCGCCGGGATCGGGTTGAAGACGCCGATCTGCAGCTCGCCCGCTTCCATCGCCGCGGCCCGCGAGGCGGCGTCACGCCAGTAGCGCAGCACCAGCGCGTCGAGGTACGGCTTCCCCTCGTCCCAGTAGTCCTCGTTCTTCGCCAGCTCGATGTGGCTGCCGCGGACCCACTCCTTGAACTTGAACGGACCGGTGCCGATGGGCGCGTTGTTGGCGGGGTTCGTCGCCATCTCCGAGCCCTCGTAGACGTGCTTGGGCACGACCAGCACGCTCGACAGGATCGACTTCATGAAGAATTCCGGCGTCGGCTGGGAGAAGGACAGGGTCACCTCGTCCTCGCCCGTCACCTTGGCGCCGGTGAAGTACTTCAGCGCCGCGCCGGCGACGATCGGCTTCCAGTACTGCTCGGCGCTGAAGACCACGTCGTCGACGGTCAACGGCTTGCCGTCATGCCAGGTCACGCCGGGCCGGATCTTGACGACGTAGCTGAGGAAGTCGGCCGACGGCTCGACGGACAGCGCCAGCGCCGGATGGAATGCGAGGTCGGAGTCCTGGGTCAGCAGCGGCTCGAGGATCTTGGTCGAGCTGAACGTCGGGCTGGATCCCCCGCCGCCCGGCACGAAGACCGCCTGCGGCTCGAACCCGCCCCAGGTGGCGACGAGCGTGCCGCCGGATTTCGGCGCGTCCTGCGCCATCGCGAAATTGGGCAGCGCACTGCAGAAGAGAGACCCCGCTGCCACGGCAGCAAGTAGTGTTCGGCGAGTGAGCACTGGCATCTGAAGCTCCTCCAATGAGCTGATCGAGACGTCCCAGGCGTTTCCCCAGTTTACCTCTGCCTTTTGCAGGCCTTTTTCTGGTCAGGCTTGTTTTGGTTCCAGCGTTGCGTAGGTGCCCCGTCCGATCGCGACGAGCGCGCCCTTTTCGTTGAAGACATCGACATCGGAGACGCCGACGCTGCGGCCGATCCGGCGCACCGTCGCCTTGGCGATCAGCGCGGTGTCGATGGCCGGTCGGAGATAGTCGACGCGAAAATTCACCGTCGGCAGACCGCGACCGAGGATCATGATCAGGGCGAAGTCGCCGACGGTATCGATGATCGAGGCGATGGGGCCGCCATGCCACTGGCCGCTGCCCCTGCCCCGCTCGAACTCCGGCCGCAGCGGCGCGATCATGGTGATCTGCTGCTTGTCGAAATCGAGCTCGGCCACCTTCAGCCCGCTGAAGGCGATGAAGGGGGACGCGTCGAGGTAGGACTGCACCTCTTCCTGGGTGAGCGGTTTGGTCACGGCGTCACCACCAGCTTGCCGACGACCTTGCGCTCTTCCAGCACCCGGAACGCCTCGACGGCGTCGGCAAGCGGGAACACCCGGTCGACGTGAGCCTTCAGCTTGCCGGACTCCACCAGCTTGAAGAGCTCCTCGATGTCCTCGCGGTCCCAGCCGTTGGATCCCCGGATCTGCAGCTCGAACGTCCAGATGTAGCGGATGTCCTCCTGCGGGTTGTAGCCGGCGGTGGCGCCGCAGGTGAGCACGCGCCCGCCCTTGCGCAGCACCTTGAGCGACGGCACCCAGGTGTCGCCGCCGGTGTAGTTGACGACCACGTCGACGCCTGCGTTCTTGGCGGCCCGGCCGACGCGCGGCTTGCCGTGGCGGGCCTTCACTTCGGTGGCGAAGTCGACCTCGGTGTAGAGCACGATCTCGTCTGCCCCGAACTCCTTGAGCCGCTCGCCCTTTTCCGGGGTACCGGCGCAGGCGATGACGTAGGCGCCGGCGATCTTGGCGAGCTGCACGCAGCAGATGCCGACGCCGCCGGAGGCCCCGAGGATCAGCACCTTCTCGCCGGCCGAGACCTGGCCGATGGTGGTCATCATCCGGAGCGCCGTTCCGTAGGCCACGGGAAGGGCGGCGGCCTGCTCGAAGCTGATGCCGTCGGGGATTCTGACGAGCTGATGGGCGCGGGCACGGCAGAGTTCGGCGAGGCCGCCATTGACGGTCTCGCCCATCAGGCCGCCCTCTTCGCGGTTGATCGGATCGACCAGCACCCGGTCGCCGACCTTCCAGTCGCTCACGCCGGGACCGACCTCGACGATTTCGCCGGCGACGTCGATGCCCATGATGATCGGCATCGGAATGCGGATGCCCGGCATGCCGCGGCGGGTGAAGATGTCGTGGTAATTCAGCGAGGTGGCGCGGACGCGCAGGACGACGTCTCCCTCCCCGGCGACCGGGTCCGGGAAATCCTCGACGTAGTTCAGCTTGTCGAGACCGCCGTGTTCTTCCAGAACGACTGCACGCATGAGGGCGAACTTCCTTTTGCTTACGTCTTGGACGGGGACCAGGAGGCGAGGCCGTCCACGGCCTCCTGGGTGATCCCGAGCGCGTGGGCGATCGATGCCTGCCGCCAGTCCGCGGAGACGGGCACGAAGGCGTCGAAGAGATGCTGCTTGAGAAGCGCGACGCGGTCCGGATCCGGATCGCCGACCGACTTCAGCCAGACGTCGAGGATCAGGGCGGCGCGCATCAGCGGCGCGTAGGTGCCGAATTCGATCACCGCACCGATCATCGGCCGCTCGCCGACGAAGTCGCGCACGCCGTTGAAGACGAGGCCCTGATAGTTCGGCCGGGCGAGACCATGCGGCCGCTGGCCGACGATCCGCTCGCGACCCCACCAGCGGCAGGCCTCGTCGTGCAGGTCGCCGCCTTCCTCGTTGAAGCAGAGGAAGAACATGTCCTTGTAGTCGCCGATGCCGGTGTGCCAGTCGATGAGACCGACGACCTCGGCGGCGCCGAGATGGTCGTCGACGATCGCCTGCAGCGTGAGGTTCGACCATTCCCGCCGGTCGCCGCCGTAGATGATGCCGTCCGGGTGGGTGTACTGGCCGCGCGCCATCACATCGAACAGCGCATCGGCGCCATGGGCCTGGCCGAAGGCCTCCAGATGTGCCTGCACCTGCGCCATGGCGTCGGGCGACCAGTCGTCGGGGATCACCTGCTCGTGGAGCTCACCGTAGCCGGCGTTCTCCGGATACGGCGCGGCGTGATCGACGAAATTGCGGTTGAGGTCGACGTTGTGTTCCGTCGTGCGGGTGCCGTGCGCAAATCCGTAGGGATTGATCCCGTGCACCATGAGCACGGAGACGCCGTCGGGCACCTGGCCGTGGCCGAGCATCCAGGCGATCTGCGAGGCCGATCCGGCGTAGCCCTCCAGGCCGTGCGTGCCGCTGACGACGACGAGCTGGCGCGGGGCCTTCGGGTCGCCGATGTGGGCGACGTCGACCGACAGGCTGCCGCCGTCCGGCCCTTCCGCGAACGGGTGGGTGTAGGCGGACAGCTCCGCCCCGATGTCGGCGGCGGTGCGGCGGAACCTGGCGCGCGCCGTCCGATAGCTCGATGCATAGCAGCGGCTGAAATCCAGGGTGCCGCTCACTTCGACACCTCCTCGCAGAACTCGATGGCCACGCCACCGGCCACGTCATGGCCGACGAGGACGCGGCAGCAGCCCGACTTGGAGAACGGCACGCCGGCTTCGGTGAGACAGGCGGTCGCCGCGTCGATGGAGGTGGTGCCGATCCCGAGCGCGACCATCCGGTCCTGGGCCTCCAGGTCGGGCAGGATCGCAGCGCCGAAGCGGGCCCGCGCCGCCGCCGGCTCGAGCAGCCGCACCTTCGCCGCCCCCGCCCGGAAGGCGACGCCGCCATCGATGTCGACCAGCAGGTCGGGTCCGAACATCGCCTCGTAGACGGCCGCGGCCTTGCGCGGATCCGGCGCGGAGATGACGAACTCGACGACGTTGGTGGCGCCGTTCGGATGGACCTGCCATTCCGGCCGCCAGACCAGCTCGGGCGTGTAGTGGTAGCAGAAGAAGCTGCGGCCGTTCTGGATGTGCCGGGGCGGCACGCGCACGATGGTGAAGCGGGCATCCTTGGGCCCGTCCGGCGTGTCGACGGGGCGCGTGAAGGTGACCGGCTCCTCGGCGCCGACGCCGCGCTCCTGCATCACCCGGGCGACCTCCTCGGGGCTCGTCGGACGGAACACGATGGCGGTGAGCCCGGCCGGGTCCTTCCACAGTTCCGGACGCAGGCGGTCGTTGCCCGGCTCGAAGCCGAGCAGCTCGAAGTAGTTGTCGCGGAAGATCGCCAGGTTGTTGCTGGATCCCAGCGAGTGGTGGCCGCGCGGCGTCAGCTGAAAGCCGAGCCGCTCGTAGGCGGCGTACATCTCGTCGAGCTTGTCGTAGACCAGGACCACCACGTGATCGAGGGTCGGAACCAACCTGGCGGAGGCTTCGGCGTCGCTCATGTGCGTCCACTCCTGATCGCGCCGGCGGCCCGGCAAGCGTTCGAATTGATCATGCCCGGCCACCCGGCGAGGCCGCGGCCGGCAGCGGCCTCGCGGCGCCGGGTAGCTCCGGAACGGCATCGCCGCCCAGGGCGAAGTCGACGGCCGCCTCGGCATGCAGCAGCGTCGAATCGAAGGCCGGCAGGGAGACGTCGTCGGGCGACAGCAGCAACCCGATCTCGGTGCAGCCGAAGATGACGCAGTCGGCGCCGTCGGCCGCCGCCGCGTCGATGATGGCGAGATAGTCGCGCCGGGCGGCAGGCTCGATCTTCCCCTGGCAGAGCTCGTCGAAGATGACGTCATGGACGCGGGTCCGGCCGGCGGCGTCCGGGACGATCGGATCCAGGCCGTGGGCGGCGCGCATCCGGCCGATGTAGAAGTCCTGTTCCATCGTGTAGCGGGTGGCCAGCACCAGCGGCCGGCGGAAACCGGCCGCGAGGACGGCCTTGGCCGTGATGTCGATGATGTTGAGAAGCGGCACGGACACCGCGGCCTGAACGTCGTCGGCCAGCAGGTGCATGGTGTTGGTGCAGATCAGCAGACAGTCGGCGCCGGCGCCTTCCAGATCGGCGCCGATTTTCGCCAGGACGGCCGAGGCCCCGCCCCAGTCGCCCACCTTCTGCAACTGCACGATCTCGTCGAAATCCACCGAGCGCAGCAGGATGTCCGCCGAGTGGAGCCCCCCGAGCCGACCGCGCACGCACTCGTTCAAGTGGCGGTAATAGACAGCGGTGCTTTCCCAGCTCATGCCGCCGATCAGACCGATGCTCTGCATGGGGAACCGCCCTCGCTTGCCTCAGAACGCCCCATGGGCGCCATCAGCAATCGTAACGACTTCGAACGAAACGAAACCCTAAAGAAATGCGCCCTTAATGCGCGGATCGACTTTTCATCCTAATTTTAGTTTGAAAAAGAGCAAGGTATGCCACATTATGAATTTGTCTAATAATTAGTCTCTAATCGATTAATTGAATGGCAATTGACTACCGAATGCGCTGTGTTCCTCTGAGGGAAACATCGACGTCACGCGTCCTCGGAACATCACAGTCGGGCGACGGCAAGTCGCTTCCAATTTCAAACACTTGAGCTTTTCCGCGGGATCGCCGATCTCGACCGGGAAGGCCGGCCCGCAAGGATCGCCATGCTGGACGCCATCGACTGCAAGATTCTCGAGATCCTCCAGGTGGACGCGATGGTGCCCGTCGCGGCGCTGGCGGAACAGGTGGGCCTGTCCTCGACGCCGTGCTGGCGGCGGGTGCGCAAGCTGGAGGAAGAGGGCTACATCACCCGCCGCGTGGCGCTGGTGAACCGGCGCAAGGCCAACGTGCCGATGACGGTGTTCGTGGCGGTAAAGGCGCCCCGCCACGAGGCGGAGTGGGCCGAGGCCTTCCGCGCGCTGATCACCGACGTGCCGGAGATCGTCGAGGCCTGGCGGCTGACCGGCGACACCGACTACCTGCTCCGGATCGTGGTGCCGGACGTGGAGACCTACGACACCGTCTACCAGCGGCTGATCCGCAAGCTGGAATTCTCCGACATGAGCGCGTCGATCGCCATGGAGGAGATGAAGTTCACCACCGCCATCCCGACCAAGTACATCCCGGTGAAGTAGGGAGGACGGACAGGCGGCAGGGCGCTGGCGGGGAGTGGTCGAACAACGCCGAGGCTGTTTCACTGGAATCAGCCAAATTCTCCGTTCATTCCAGCGAAGGCTGGAATCCAGTTCGGGCATCGAAGCCGGACGACGCGGCGAGAGGATGCGCGCAGCCACCGGCAACGGGCCTCATCCCACCTTCCGGCTCGTTGCAGGTTCGGCAACTGGATTCCAGCCTTCGCTGGAATGAGCGGGGTATTGAGGCGACGCAGCAGCATCCGATTCCACCCGGGCAAATTGCTCGACCCGCGCGCGACCACGCGCCGGCCGAGCAATCGAAGGAAAATTACTCTTGTGGTTTTCCGTGCGCGATTGCGCCTCAACAACTCAGGCCGCGCCCGCGCAGCCGGTGCGCGAAGCGCACGCGGCGTGAGCGAAACGGCCTAATGCCGGAGGATCTTGCCGACGAACTCGCGGCAGCGGTCGGTGGTGGGCGCGTCGAAGATCTGCGCGGGCGGGCCGACCTCGACCACCTGGCCCTTGTCCATCATCACCACCTTGCTGGAGACCTCGCGGACGAAGCCCATCTCGTGGCTGACGATGATCATCGTCATGCCGTCGGCCGCCAGCTGGCGGATGGTGTCCAGCACCTCGTTGACGAGCTCCGGATCGAGCGCCGACGTCACCTCGTCGAGGAGCAGGATCTCCGGGCGCAGCGCCAGCGCCCGGGCGATCGCCACGCGCTGCTGCTGGCCGCCCGACAGCTCGTCGGGGAACGCCTTGTGCTTTTCGGCGAGCCCCACCTTGGCCAGCAGTTCCGCCGCCTCGGCCTCCACCTCGCGCCGGGCGCGCTTCTTGATCTTCACCGGCGCCAGCGTGACGTTCCGCATGACGTCCATGTTCTGGAACAGGTTGTACTGCTGGAACACGATGGCCATCCGGTCCCGCGCGGTGCGCAGGCTGGAATGGCTGTTGTAGTTCACGGGCTCCCCGTCGACGCGCACCTCGCCGCCGGTCGGATGGGTGAGGCCCATCAGCACACGCAGAAGGGTCGACTTGCCGGACCCCGACGGTCCGATCAGGGAGACCACCTCGCCACGGCCGACGGCGAAGGTCACCCCGTGGAGAACGTCAAGCCGCCCGTATCTGGCGCTGAGCTCTTTGATTTCGAGATGATGCAAACCGTCTCTCCAGATATTGGCCAAACCGCGTGAGCGGGTACGACATCACGAAGTAGAGGAAGGCGATGGTCCCGAACACGAGGATGCCCGAGTAGCCCTGGTTGTTGAGTTCCTTGCCGCGGAACGTCAGCTCGAACACGCCGATCTGGCTGACCAGCGCGGTGTCCTTGATGAAGGCGACCATGAAGGCGATCGCCGGCGGCACGATCACCGGCATCGCCTGGGGCAACACGATCATCCGCATGGTCTGCATGCGGCTGAGGTTCATCACCCGCGCCGCTTCGATCTGCTGGCGCGGCACGGACTCGATGCCGCCGCGGATGATCTCCGCCGTGTAGGCGGCGGCGTAGATGCAGATCGCGATCACCGCGATGGAGAACAGCGAGGCGTCGTTGACGAACGCCTGGATGAAGAACAGCACCAGGTAGATCACCACCAGGAACGGGATGCGGCGGAAGATCTCCACGTAGGCGGTGGCGACGATGCGGAGCGGGATCGCCCACAGCCCCGGCGTCTGGCGCAGGTAGACGAGCGCGAAGGCGATGGCGAAGCCGATCAGGCAGCCGATGAAGGTCATCGCCAGCGTCGTGCCCATCGCCTCCAGCAGGAAGGCGATGTTGGTCGCGGAGAAGAACCGCGGGATCTGGCTGAGAATGCGCTCGCCCATCAGAAGATCTTCGCCTTCACGCGGAAGCCATAGCGGCCGATGAGGGCCAGCGAGATGCTGGCGATGAAGGTGAGCACCACGTAGATGATGGCGGTCAGCGTAAACATCTCCAGCCAGCGGTAGTTCTCGGTGGAGAGATTGATGGTCTCGCCGGTGAGCTCGTCGACGCCGATCACCGCGCCGACCGACGTTCCCATCACCAGGATGACGATGAAGAAGTTGGCCAGCGCCGGGTAGATCGTCTTGGCGATGTGCGGGACGACGATGTAGCGGATCTGCTGGACCAGCGACATGCCGATGGTCTCGCCCGCCTCCATCTCGGTCTTGCGGACCGACAGGAAGCCGGCGCGCATGATCTCGGTGAGGTAGGCGCCGGCGTTGAGCGTCAGCCCGATCAGCAGGCACGCCTCGTTGGACCAGCGGATGCCGAACTCGGGCAGCCCGTAATAGAGGAAGTACACCTGGATCAGCAGCGGCGTGTTGGTGATGAAGACGACGTAGGCCTGGGCGAGGCCGGCGACGAGCCGGCCGCCGAAGGTCTTCGCCGCCGCAACCACCAGGCCGATCAGCGCGCCGCCCCAGAACGCGAACAGGCCGAGCTGGAAGGTCAGCACCGCCGCGTCGAGCAGCTCCGGCAGCTTGTCGAGGGCGACGCCGAACTGGAAGGAATAGTTCATCGCTGGACGGGGTCCTCGGCGGTCGAATGGCCCGGAGGGCGCCAGGATAGCGGCGTCCTCCGGCAGGAGAAGTCCGGTCCCCGCGCCGGCCCCTCAGGGCGGCGCGGAGCGTGAGGCAGCCGGATCAAAAGTACGGGCTGGGCTCGACCTCGACCAGCATCGGGGCACCGTAGTTGGCCTCCCACGTCTCGTTGACCATCCCCGAGGAGTGCAGGTCGTAGAGGATGATGTTGAGAACTTCCTTCAGGTTGTCGTTGCCCTGGGCGATGCCGATCGCGCAGTAGGCGACGAAGATCGGCTCGGCCACCACCCGCCAGTTCACGTCCGGGTAGTTCTTGGTGAAGCCCATGAAGAAGTCGACGTTCTCGACGATCGCGTCGGCACGGCCCTGGGCGACGAGGCGGACGGTGTCGGCGATGGAGTCGGTCAGCTCGAGGTTCACCTCGGGCATGTTCTCCTTGATCCAGTCGACGGTCCAGTTGCCGCGCATGTTGGCCAGCGTCACGCCGTCCTTGTTGAAGTCCTTCCAGTTGTCGCCCTCGATCTTGTCGGTGGCGAGAACGGCCAGCACCTCGGTGTGCAGGGGCACGGTGTAGTCGATCAGCTTGGCGCGCTCGGAATTGCGGGTCAGCGCGCCGAGCGACATGTCGATGCGGTCGGACACCAGGAACGGCACGCGCTGGGCGGTCTCGGTCGGCACCCATTCCGGCTTGACGCCGAGCTTCTCGGCGATCGCCTTGCCGATGTCGATGTCGAAGCCTTCCCACTCGCCGGCGTCGTTGCGGACGCTCATGTTCGGGAAGTTGGGATTGATCCCGATCCGGATGACGCCGTCGGAAATGATCTGGTCGAGCGACTTGGCATCGGCCGCGGTGACGGCGACCGTCGCCGCGATGGCGGCGATCGCGAGCGTGCTGGTGAAACGTTTCAACATGATGAGCTCCCCTTGTTGTCTGGCTGCTTCGACATTCGCCGGGACAGTGCCCGTGGATCCGGCGGATTTCTCTCCCCCGCCTTCGCCGCCGGCCGGTTCCACCCCCTCGAGTGACCCGGCAAGACCGATAGCATACTTCTAGTATGCAGGATTGAATCGGGAATGGCCAGCCCTGCCGCCGTGCCCCGACGAGGGCCCGAAGGCGGCCGGGCAAGCCATTGGACCTGCTGCTATTCCTCCCGCGAGGCCTGCTTGCGCCGGAAGGCGCGCCAGGTGAAGGCGCGCCGCTCCGGGTCGGCGAGATCGGCGCCGACGAGCTGCTTGATGGGCTGGTTGTGCGGGGCGGTGCGGACGAGCTCCGGATCGGTGCGCGCCTCCTCGCAGACGGCGGCGAGCGCCGCGATCCAGGTGTCGATGTCCTCCTTGGAGTACATCTCGCCCGCCTCCGGCGTGAACGGCTCCGGCACCACCCACGGCTCGTGGCTCATCCAGTAGGGATCGATGCCGTAGTCGGCGATGCGGTTGGCGATCTCCATGGTGCCGATGCCGGTCGCCTCCTTCAGCGGCCCCAGGCTCCAGCGCGTCATCTCCATGCGCCAGCCCGGGATGTCCGGGTTGGAACGCGCCAAGCCGTCGATGCGGGCGAGCTTGGCGTCCATGTAGTTGTTGGCGAGCACCGAGAGATCGGAGCCCATGGAGATGCCCTCGGCGCCCATGGCACGCGCCCACGCATAGGCCTTCAGCACCTGGGGGACGTTGCCCCAGTATTCGCGGATCTTGCCGGCGCTCTGCGGCCGGTCGGTCTCCAGCCGGTAGCGATCGCCCTCTCGGGTCACCACCGGTGTCGGCAGGAACGGCGCCAGCTCGGCGCTGCAGCCATAGGCGCCCACCGCCGGTCCGCCGCCGCCCTTCGGCGCGCCGAACGTCTTGTGCAGCATGTACATGCAGGCGTCGAAGCCGAGCTCGCGGGCGCGGATCTTGCCCATCACGCCGTTGAAGTTGGCGTGGTCGTAGAAGCACAGCCCGCCGGCCTCGTGGACGATGCGGGTCCACTCGGCGATGTGCGGGTTGTAGATGCCCATGTCGTCGGGGTTGTTGATGAACAGCGCCGCCGTGCGCTCCGACACCACCGATTTCAATTGCTCGACGGAGGGATAACCGCCCTCCTCCAGACTCAGCGTGATCACCTTGAAGCCGGCGGCCGCCGCCGTCGCGGCGTTGCACGGATGCGCCTGGATGGAGGTGATGACCTCGTTCCTCTGCTCCAGCTCGCCGCGCGCCTGGTGGTACGCCCGCGTCACCACCGCATGGGTGTAGGACGCGTCGGCGCCGCCGCCGGCCTGGAAGATGAACTGGTCCATGCCGGACAGGCCGCAGAGGATGCGGTCGAAGCCGTGCAGGATGGCGAGGATGCCCTGCAGCGTGTCCTCGTGCTGGTAGGGGTGCACCTCGGCGAGCTCGCGCCGCTGCGCCACCGCCTCGCTGACGCGGGCGTTGTATTTCATGGTGCAGGTGCCGAACAGGCTGATGCCCATCATGCCCAGCGTTTCCTGGCTGAGGTGCAGATAGTGCCGCTGCACCTCCGGCTCGGTCAGCTCCGGCAGCACCGGACGCTGCGTCCGGCGCATCGCCGCCGGCACCAGCGCGTCGATGTCGCCGACGTCGGCGGCGACATCCGGCTCGGGCGCGGGAAAGATCTGCCCCCGGCGGCCGGGATGGCCGAGCTCCATGACCACCGGCTCGTTCCAGACGGGGCCGTGATAGCTGCGCAGCGGCGTGTTGGCGGGTTCGCTCATCGGGCGATCACCTCCTTCAGGGCCGCCGCCAGGCGGTCGATGTCGTCCTTGGTGTGGATCTCGGTGACGCAGTAGAGCGCCGCCGCGCCGAGCTCGGGCAGCTCGGCGGACAGGTCCTTGCCGCCGAAGATGCCGCGCGCGCGGAGCGCGTCGTTGATGGCCGCGACGCTCATGCCCGTCCCGGAGAAATCGACCACGAATTCCTTGAAGAAGCCGCGCGCGAACGGGATCCCGACGCCCTCCAGCGCGCCGAGCCGGCGCGTCGCGTAATGGGCGCGCGCCAGGATCAGCCGGCCGACTTCCTCAAAGCCGGTCGGCCCGAGCAGCGACATGTAGACCGCGTTGGCGATCGCCCAGAGATAGACCGAGTTGCCGGTCCAGTCCTTGCCGTCCTCGCGCAGGCCGTAGGAGGTCTGGTGCCCGTTGGCGACGTTGAAGCCGTACTGGCCCGGCTCCAGCGTGCGGGCGATGGAGACCAGGAAGCCGTTGTACTCGGCGAGGTAGCTGTCGTCCTCGCGGGTCGCCATGTAGCCGCCGACGCCGCCGCCGCAGTTCATGTGGACCCCCAGCGGCTGGGTCGGCCCGACGACGATGTCGGCGCCGTAGCTGCCGGGCGGCGCCAGCACCCCGAGCGAGATCGGATCGGCCCCGACGATGGTCTCCGCCCCCACGGCGCGCGCCAGCCCGGCGATCTCGGCGGCGTTCGGCTCGATCAGGCCGAGATAGGACGGCACCTCGAGGTAGACGGCCGCGGTGGCCCCGGAGAGCTTGGCCTTCAGGTCGGCGAGGTCGAGCCCGCCCGTCGCACGGTCCGGCTCCACCAGCACCACGTCGATGTGGCGCTCCATCTCGCGCGGCTCGCAATAGGAGCGGATCACAGACAGGCGTTCCGGATCCAGCCAGCGCGGCACCAGCACCTCGCGGCGGCCGGTGATCCGGGCCGCCATGCGGATCGCGTGACCGGCGGCGCAGCCCCACGAGTAGACGGGCAGGCCCACCGCATCCATGTCGATCAGCTCGCCGAGCTGGCTCGCATACTCGAACCAGGCCTGGTTGCGGCCGTGATCGGACTGGGCCGAGCCCCAGACCGGCGTCAGGAACTCCGTGCGCCCGACGATTTCGTCAACCACCGCCGGCACGTGGTGCTGCCAGCAGCCGGCACCGAGGAAGGAGAGGTTCGTCTCGCAGTCGCCGTTGCGCTTGAGCTGCGAGACGAGATGCCGGCGCAGCTCGACCTCCGACGACAGCGGTGGCGGCAGATCGAGCGGCGTCTTCAGGCGATGCGCCGACGGGATCTGTTCGAACAGCGCCTCGACGGACGGTGCGCCGATCTCGTCCAGCATCGCCTGCCGGATATCCGGCAGCGAATTCGCCATCCACGGATGCGCCTTTGGGGATGTCTCGGGCATGCGGTCTGCCTTCCTGAACGAAGGTGGGTCGCACGGCATCGGTGCCGCCGGCGGAACCGCAGTGTGCCACCCCAGGATCAAGACGACAACGTGTCTACAAGATTTTGAGAGGATCGATCGTGGACGCGGCCGTCACCCGCATGACCAGCGTCTCGGCCGGACCGGTCATGACGCGCATGTAGCCGGCAAGCAGGGCATCGACGGCGGGATCGCCGGTGTCGACGAGGAGTTCGGGACGGGCGAGCCCGGCGAGCTTGCCGCGGCCGGCGAGCACCGTGATGCCGGCGCGGCCGGCGCGACGGAGGATGTCCGGCCCGATCTGCTGGTTGCCCCGGCCGAACAGGAACCCCTGGCCGCCGACCACGCCGACGACGACGGCGACAGGCCCCGCGCCCACCGCCTCGGCGACCTCAAGGCAGGACAGGTCCGTGCCGATCAGGCCGCCGTCGCGCACCACGTCGACGCCGAGCAGGCTCGCCGGCCGGAGCCCCAATGCGGCGAGGACACCCTTCGCCGTGCGGCCGGGACCAATGACAGTGGCCGTGCCGGGTGCGATCGTGCGGGCGACGGCGCGGGCCGCCACCTCCAGCGCCGCATCGTCGGACCGCGGGCCCGCGCCCTTCGCCGGCTGCATCATCCGCCGCTCGACCGGCACCAACCCGTAGCCATAAAGCGAGGCCGAGAGGATGCCGGCACGCAGCGCAGTCTCGTCGATGTCCATCACCTCGCCGGCGGCGAAGGCGATGTCCGACCGGTCCGACGTGAGCGCCGCCAGCAGCCGGCCGGCCCGCGCCGGGCTCGCCGCGAACACGGCGGAGTGCATCTTCACGCCGGTGGGAATGCCGAGAACCGGGACTCGCTCGCCGGTCACCGAGACCACGTCGCGGGCAGTGCCGTCACCGCCGGCAAAGACGATCAGGTCCACCGCCGCATCCGCCAGCGCGCGGGCGGCCTCGACGGTATCAGAGGCTGTGGACGGGGTTCCCGGCTCGAGGGCGATGAGCTGTGGCGCCAGGCCGGCCGCGCGCGCGGCGACCGCGCCCATGTCGCCCGCGACGGTCAGGATCTCGAACGGCGCGCCCCACTCGGCAGCCGCCACCCGCAGCGCCTCGCTGGCGCGCAGGCCGGCGACCGGGGTGGCGCCGCGAAAAAGCGCGCGCGCCGGGGTGTCGGGCCCGTCGGTGCCCTTCAGGCCCGCCGCGCCGCCGAGGCCGGCGATCGGATTGACGATCAGGCCGATCCGCATGGACGGGGCTCCGTCGCCGTCACGGCGTGCCCTCCGGTTCCGGCTGCGGTTCCGGGTCCGCCGCCGCGCTGGCGATCGCGCCGATCGGCACCGGCTTCAGCGGCCCGCGCGGCGCGAAGAAGGACAGCTCCTCCACCGGCGTGCCGGTCCGGCTGGCGAGGATGTCGGCGGCCACCGGCGCGCAGTAGCGGCCCTGACAGCGCCCCATGCCGAGCCGGGTGGCGCGCTTCAGCGACCCGATCCCGTGGTCGCCGCCCGCAAGCGCCGCATCGATCTCGCCGAGAGTCACCTCCTCGCAGCGGCAGACCACCGTCTCGGGCGCGCTCGGCGCCTCCGGCAGGTCGGCGGCATAGAGCGCCCACAGCGCCTGCTGGAAGCGGCGGTGGCGCCGGAGGTCCTTGCGGGCGCGGGCGAGCCCCTGGCCGGCCGCCTTGGAGCCGGCATGGCCGAGATCGCGGGCCGCGGCGGCGCCGGCGATGGTGCCTTCGGAGATCGCGGCGAAGGCGCCGCCCAGGCCGGTGCAGTCGCCGGCCGCGAAGACGGTCTCGTCGCTGGTCCGGCAGTCGGCGTCGCGGACGGTGGCGAGCTGGCGGCGACCCGCATCGAAGGCGTGCCGGCAGCCGAACAGCCGCAGCAGGTCGTTGGCGGGCTGGAAGCCGTAGCCGAGGGCCACCGTCTCCGCCTTGTGGACCGACACCACCCGCTCGCCGCCGGTCTGGCGCAGCGACACCGTGAGACCGCCGGGCGTCTCGTCGATGCGCTCGACCAGATGATCGTGCAGCATCGGGATGCCGAGCCGCTCCAGCCGGCGCACGTATCCGGCGCCCTGGATGGCGAGATCCGGCGCGCTCGCCGTCATGCGCATGATCGGGCCGAGCGCCCAGGGTCCGGGCTTGGGCGCCGCCTCGACGACCGCCACCACGTCCGCGCCGGCCCCGGCGAGCTCAAGCGCCACCTGAAGATTGAGCGGGCCGTTGCCGGCGACCAGCACGCGCCGCCCGGCAAGCACCCGGTAGCTGCGAAGCAGCGTCTGGGCAGCGCCCGTCGTGACGACGCCGGGCAGCGTCCAGCCGGGAACCGGCAGGCCGCGCTCGTAGGCGCCGGTCGCCACGATCACCCGGCGCGCCGTCACCGTCGTCTCCGACTGGCCGGCGAGCACCCGCAGCAGGCCCGGACCTTCGGCGGTCCACACCGTGCCGGCCAGATGCCGCACGCCGGCGCGCCGCGCCCGGTCCAGCAGCGAGCGGCCGCCGGCGAACTGCCGGTCGTCGCGGCCGGGCTCGGGCGGATCGAGCACCTTGGTCGGCTGCTTGAAATACTGCCCGCCCGGCGTCGGCCGCTCGTCGATGACCATCACCGAGGCCCCGGCCTCGGCCGCCACGCAGGCGGCCGTCAGGCCCGCCGCGCCGCCCCCGATCACCGCGATGTCGGCGGTGAGCGCGCCTCCGGCGCCGTCGGCACCCCCCGGCTCGCCGAGCGGCAGGTCGATGCGCTGGCGGCGGATCGCCACCGGCGCCTCGATCTTGGTCATGCAGGCGCGCTGGTTGGCCCGCCCGTCCACCTCGACGAGGCAGTCGTGGCAGACGCCCATGCCGCAGAACAGGCCGCGTGGACTGTCGAACCCGGTGGAGCGGAACGTGGTGATGCCGTGCGCGGCCAGCACCGCGGCCACGGTCTCGCCCCGCCGCGCCGTCAGCGGGCGGCCGTCGAGGGTCACCTCGACCCGGTCGGCGCGGGCGATGTCCACGGGTGCTGCGCGCCAAGGCGCCTCGTCGGAAGGTCGCGTCATCTCTCAAACCATGGCGGCGCGGGGCGCGGGGCCACCGAATTGCATCTTGTCGACAACAAGGCGACAAGGTTACACCTACTCCTAGAGCATTTTCCGATGCCGGGGAAACACCCGATCGACGTGCTCCGGACGAAGGACGTTGAGCATACCCCGCCGGCCGGTCCCGGTCTCGACGGGACATGCGCCAACCCGCGGGCAGCGATGCACGACCCGGTTCTCCCCAGGCTTCTCGACGGCCGCGTCGCCTTCGTCACCGGCGGCGGGCGCGGGCTCGGCCGTGCCGTGGCCGAGGCGTTCGCGGTGGCCGGCGCGCTCGGCGCCGTCGCCGACCTCGGCGAGGGCGATGCCCCGCCAGGCTGGCTGTCGCTCGCCTGCGACGTGACCGATGCGGCCTCGATCGAGGCGGCGATGGCGCACACTATCGACCGCTTCGGCCGCCTCGATTCGGTCGTCGCCAACGCCGGAGTGGTCCCGCCGTGGTCGGAGACCGCGTCCATCGACATCGACGCCTGGGACCGTACCTTCGCCGTCAACGTGCGCGGCGTCATCGCCACCATCCGCGCCGCCGTGCCGCACCTCGCCGCGCGGGGCGGCAGCATCGTCGCCATGTCCTCGCTCAACGGGTTTCGCGGCCATCCGCAGCAGGCGGCCTATGTGGCCAGCAAGCACGCCGTCATCGGCATCGTGAAATCCACCGCCCTCGACCTCGGCCGCCACAGGATCCGGGTGAACGCCATCGCCCCCGGCCCGATCGCCACCGAGGCGCTGGTCGGACGCATCGAGGCGCGTGCCGCCGGCGGCGGCCTTCCGACCGACGAGGCGCTCGCCGCCTATGGCCGCGACACCGGGCTCGGGCGTCTCGCCACGGCGGACGAAGTCGCCCGCACCGCCCTCTTTCTCGCCAGCGATCTCGCGAGCGGCGTCACCGGCCAGGTGCTGCCGGTCGATGCCGGCATCGCCTGAGCGCCGGCACGCCCCGACCCGAACCGCAAGGACCACGCCTCATGTTTGAACTCGACGGACGGACCATCCTGGTCACCGGCGCCTCCAAGGGCATCGGCGCGGCCATCGTGGAGGTGCTCGGCCGGGCCGGCGCCAACGTCGTCGGCCACTATGGCGGCGACCGCGCCGGGGCCGAGGCCGCCATGGCCGCCATCCCCGACGACCGCAAGCTGCTGGCCCAGGCCGACCTCGCCGACATGGCGTCGGTCGACCGAATGTGGCGCGACGCGCTCGCCTGGCGCGGCCGCATCGACGTGCTCGTCAACAACGCCGCGACGATGCCGATCTCCGGCGGTTTCGAGAGCGACGACGCGGAATGGGACAAGGCCTGGGCCGACACCTACGCCGTCAACGTGCTGGGGCCGACGCGGCTGATGAAGCGCGCCGTCGGGCACTATCTGGCGGAAGGCGGCGGCATCCTGGTGACGATCTCCAGTT
Source organism: Amorphus suaedae (assembly GCF_053629675.1). Classification (NCBI taxonomy): domain Bacteria; kingdom Pseudomonadati; phylum Pseudomonadota; class Alphaproteobacteria; order Hyphomicrobiales; family Amorphaceae; genus Amorphus; species Amorphus suaedae. Next base: position 2,215,941 of record NZ_JBRJIT010000001.1, read on the forward strand.
GGACCGCCCAGCGCGGGCCCGGAAACCCGGACCTGGTCGCCTACGCCGCCTCCAAGTCGGCCGTGCTCACCGCCACCAAGACCGTCGCCAAGAGCTACGCCGACCGCGGGATCCTGGCCTACGTGGTGTCGCCCGGCGTGGTGCGGACCCGGCTCTCGGAGGAAGCGGCCGAGCGCACCGGCGGCGCCGACGCGGTAACGGCGACCCTCGCCATGAAGGAATGGGTGCCGCCGGCCGAACTCGGCAATCTCGTCGCCTTCCTGTCGTCGGGGGCCTGCCGGCATCTCTCCGGCGCGACACTCGACGTCAACGGCGCGAGCTACATCCGCTGATCGGCCCCAGGCTCGCGGCCGTTCAGTCGGCCGCCAGCGCCTTGGCTCGACGGGAGAGATAGAAGCCGTATTCCATCGGCAGCACGCCGTCGGGCTCCTCCAGGCCGAGCTCCAGCGCCGCCCGGTAAGGCCAGCTCGGGTTCGCCAGCAGCTCCCGCCCGAGGGCGATGAGGTCGGCCTTGCCGTCGGCGAGCACGCTCTCCGCATAGGCCGGGTCCATGATGGCGCCGACCGCCATGGTGGCGACCCCGGCCTCGCGGCGGACCTCTTCCGCATAGGGCACGATGTAGCCCTGGCTGATCTTGCGGGTGGAAAGCGTCGCGGCCCCCGACATCCCACCCATCGAGCAGTCGATCACGTCGACGCCGCGCGCCTCGAGTTCGCGGGCGAGCGTCACCGTGTCCTCGATGGTCACCCCGTTCTCCACGCCGTCCACGGCCGAGGTCCGGTAGAACAGCGGCTTGTCGTCGGGCCAGGCGGCCCGCATCGCCTCGGCGACCTCCAGCGGAAAGCGCATCCGCTTCTCCAGGCTGCCGCCATAGGCGTCGGTGCGGCGGTTGGAGACCGGCGAGAAGAAGGAGTGGATCAGGTAACCGTGGGCACCGTGGATCTCCGCCACGTCGAAGCGGGCCAGCAGCGCCCGCCTGGCGGCGGCGACGAAGGCGTCGACGATGCCCGGAATCTCGGCGGCCGACAGCTCGCACGGCGCCGGGTAGCCGTCCTTTTCCGGCACGGCGCTGGGGCCCACCGTCGGCCACGCCGCGTCCGGCCCGCCGTTGGCGAGCGGCGCTGCCCCCTCCCACGGCCGCGCGCAGCTCGCCCGGCGGCCCGCGTGGCCGATCTGGATGCCGGCGGCGGCGCCGTAGGAATGGTAGAGCGCGGCGATCCGCGCCAGCCCCGGCACGTGCTCGTCGAGGTAGAGCCCGGTGCAGCCGTGGGTGATGCGCCCTTCGCGCGCCACCGCGGTGGCCTCGACGATGCCGAGCCCCACCCCGCCCATGGCGAACTTCGCGTGATGGAGGAAGTGCCAGTCGTGGGTGGCTCCGTCGAGCGCCTTGTACTGGCACATGGGCGACACGACGATGCGGTTCTTGAGGGTCAGGCCCCGGAGGGTCAGCGGCGTGAAGAGATGCGGACGGGTCAAGAGCGGCTCCGGCGGTCTGGAAATGTCGGGATGGGATTGGGCGGGCGGGTCGCGGGCCCTGTCAGGCCCGGTCGAGCCAGACGTCCGAGCCCGGCCGGAAGGCCGGGCCGTTGATCACGAGATAGGTCATCCGGCCCTCGAAGCGATAGGGCGTTCCGCGCGGAATGACCACGACGTCGCCCGCGCCGGCCGTTTCCTCGGGCGCCTCGCCCAGCCAGAAGCGCGCCGTACCGTCGAGAACATAATAGACGCGATCGGATTCGTGGCAGACCAGCGGCCGATGCGGCCCGTCGAGGCTCACCCACGTCAGGCTCACCGCCTCGCCGTGCCGGTCCCGGCGCACCATGCGGCGCGCCAGGATCGGGTTGCCCTCTTCCGTCTCGGTCTCGACGTCGGCAGCCCGGACGATCATTCGGCGGCCTGGACGGAACTCCGCGGGCCGTCGATCTCGTCCATCAGCCGGTCGAGCTCGTCCATGTAGACCTTGATCTTCGACACCCGCTCGGTGCCTTCGGCGCCCAGCTCGGCGAACGTCGTCAGCGGCGGACGCACGTCGCCGACCGGATAGCCGCAGACCGCCGCGAGCGCCTTGGAGTAGCACTGGTGGCCGTAGGTCGGGTGGCCTTCGGCGATCACGTGGTCGATCTGGTTGATCTTCCGCTCGATCCGCTTGGCGTCCTCCAGCCGGCCCTCGGTGATCAGGTCGCAGATCCGGGTCGAGGCGCGCGGGATGTAGTTGGCGTAGGGGTTCACGTAGCCGACCGCGCCGTAGAGATAGGACTCCACCACCCGCTCGCCGGCGAACACGTTCATCTCGCCGTGGGTCTCTTCCAGGATGTCGTAGATGCGGGCCATGTCCTGGCTCGCTTCCTTGATGTAGCGGACCTGCTCGAACGCCTTGGTGAAGCGCGCCACCAGCTTCGCCGACATGTCGACGTTGGAGGTGAACGGGTTGTTGTAAAGCATGATCGGCAGCGACACCGCCCCGCAGATCGCCTTGTAGTAGTTGAAGATCTCGTCCTCGGTGGGCGTGTAGTAGTAGGGCGGGATGATCATCAGCCCGTCGGCGCCCAGCGCCTCGGCTTCCTTCGAATAGCGGACCGCGTTCGGCGTGTAGGCGTTCATGCTGCCCACCAGCACCGGGATCCGCTTGTCGATGTGCGCGACTGTCTCCTCGACGAAGCGCGTGCGCTCGGCGTCGGTGAGCGTCAGGAACTCGCCCGTGGTGCCCAGGATGATCAGGCCCGGCACGCCCTCGGCGAGCTGCCAGTCGAGGAACCGCTTCCAGGCGGGAAAATCGATCGCGCTGCCATCCTCGGTGAACGGCGTGATCGTGACGGCGTAGCTGCCGCGAAACTGGTGCGTCATCTGCATCCCCTTGGGTGATCGGGACGGGGCCGTGGCCGGCGAGTCCGCTATCGTGTCGCCTTGTTGTCGACAAGAATGATGAAGCCACTATACATACTTTCGTGCCCGACGGCAGACCCCGTGGTCCGGACTTTGATGATGCGCCCGATGTTTTCCCTGTTCACGCCTGCCGGACCGACCGCACGGAGCACGCCGTCCAGGACGGCCGCCGGATCATGATCAACGTCCCCTCCGTTCCGCCGGGCGCCGAGGCCCTGGACACCGACGTGCTGATCATCGGCGGCGGCATTTCCGGCTGCGGCATCGCCCGCGACCTGGCCACCGCCGGCCTTGACGTGATGCTCGTCGACCAGTGCGACCTGAACACCCGCGCCTCGGGCTCCAACGCCGGCAGCCTGCACTGCCAGCTGCCCATCGAGCCGTTCGTTGAGAAGGGCGAGGCCTGGGCCCGCGCCTACGCGCCGGTGATGCGGCTGATGCGCAACTCGGTGGAAATGTGGCGTCAGCTCGAGGCCGAGCTGGGCGTCGACTTCGAGGTCGACATCACCGGCGGGCTGATCGTCGCCGCGACCGACGGCGAGATGCGCACCATCGAGCGCAAGGCCGCCATCGAGCGGCAGGCCGGCCTGCCCATGGAGATCCTCTCGGCCGCCGACCTGCGCCGCCTCGCCCCCCGCCTCTCCGACCGCCTGGTCGGCGGCGCGATCTGCTCCGCCGAGGGCAAGGTGAACCCGCTGCGCGCCGCCCCGGCCCTCGCCGCCCGCGCGGTCGCGGCCGGCGCGCGCATCGTGCGCGACTGCCCGGTGACCGCGATCCGCAGCGAGGCGGGCGGCTTCGCGGTTTCCGCCGGCGGCCGCGAGATCCGGGCGCGCCGCATCGTCGACGCCGCCGGCACCGACGTGGCCCGCATCGCCGCCATGGTCGGGATCGACCTCGACGTCACCGGCCATCCGATCCAGGTGAGCGTGACGGAACCGGTGGAGGAGCTGCTGCCGTTCCTCGTCTACCACGGCGGCGCCCGCCTCACGATGAAGCAGACCCGGCGCGGCGCCGTGCTGATCGGCGGCGGATGGCCGTCCCGCCGCGACCCCGCCACCGGGCATCTCACCGTCGACTACCGGTCGATGGCGGACAACTTCCGCGTCGCGCTGGACGTCGTGCCGGTGCTGGCGGGCGTCCACGTGGTCCGCTCGTGGCCGGCGCTCGTCAACGGCACCGACGACTGGCTGCCGATCCTCGGCGAGGTCGCCGCCGTGCCGGGCTTCTTCGTCTGCTCGTTTCCGTGGATGGGCCTGACGGCGGGGCCGATCTCGGCGCGCATCGTCGCCGACGCCGTGCTCGGACGGCAGTCCGACCACGCGGCCGCAGATTTCCGCCCGGCCGCCTGACGGTTCGCCGCTTTCCCCGTTTTACTCTGTTGCAGCAACCGTCTATCCCGGACCTGCAGATACTGGACGATCCGGAGCAGCGCATGGCGGACACGACACCCGAGGACCTGGCAGTCGAGGCGGCGAAGATCTCCGACACCCGCCATCCGCGCGGAACCGGCGCGAGCTTCGTCTATGCCGAACTGAAGAAGCAGATCCTCAATCTGGAACTCACCCCGGGCACCCAGCTCGACGAGACCGAGCTCAGCCGGCATTTCCACCTGTCCCGGTCGCCGGTGCGCGAGGCGCTGATCCGGCTGGCCGCCGAGGGCCTGGTCGATGCGCCGCGCAACCGCACCTCGCGGGTCTCCCAGTTCGATTTCTCCACGCTGCCCGCCTATTTCGACGCGATGCACCTGCTCTACCGGCTGGGCGCACGGCTCGCCGCGCAGAACCGCGCGCCGGAGGGCGTCGAGCGGCTGCGGGAGATCGAACGCGGCCTCGAGGAGGCCCACCACGCGCGCGACATCCTGCAGATCATCACCCTCAACAGCTCCTTCCACATCGCCATCGCCGAGATGGGCGGCAATCCGTTCTTCGTCGCCTGGACCCAGAGCCTGCTCGATCAGGGCCAGCGGGTGCAGCGCTTTTACATGCAGCAGTTCGAGGGCGAGCTGCCGGCGCCGAAGCTCAACCAGCACGAGGCGCTGATCGCAGCCATCGAGGCGGGGGACGCGGCGGCGGCGGAGGCGGCCGGCAAGGCCGACGCCCAGACGGTGATCGACGAGGTGCTTGCCTACATCGCCGAGCGGGGAACCGGCGACTTCGCCATCTCCTAAGGGCCGGCTGCGATCAGGCGGACCATGCCGGCCTGCGAAACGGCCCCAGAATGTCGCGATCCACCCTCGCGGAATGGGGCACGCGCGCGGGAATCGATTAACTGCCTGAAAATAGAAATTATTCCGCCGCCGGCTGATCCCGCCAGCTCGACATCCGCTCGAGCCGGCTGTCCAAAAGCGGTCGTTGCCGTCCGGGAGAGCGCGTTCAGGCCCTTGTCTGGGAACGCCATCCGTCGCACCCTGCCCTCCAACCTTCAGATCCCCCCTCCCCGGTTCAGCGCTCATGCAAGACAAGTTCGGCCGCTTCGAAGGCCGTCTCGAAGACGGTCCGCTCATCACCGGCACCGGCCTCTACACCACCGACGTCCAGCTCGAGGGCGAAGCGGCGCTGGTGCTGCTGCGCTCGTCGGTGGCGAACGGCCGCATCCGGACCCTGGACGTGTCGGCGGCCCGCGAGGCGCCGGGCGTGCTGGCGGTCCTCACCGCGGCCGACATGCCGGAGGGCATCAGCCCGATCCTGCCGAACATCAAGTATCCGGCGCCCGACGGCGGCGAGATGTACGTGCCGCGCTACATGCCGTTCGCGGAGGAGACCGTCCGCTATGTCGGCGACATGATCGCGGCGGTCGTGGCCGAGAGCCGCGACCTGGCCGAGGACGCGGTCGAGCTGATCGAGTTCGACATCGAGGACCTGCCGCCCGTCATCGATCCGGTCGCGGCCAAGGCGCCGGGGTCCCCGCTCGTCTGGCCCGATTGCCCCGAGAACCTGTGCTTCCGGCTGGTCGAGGGCGACCCGGCGGACGTGCGCGCCGCCATCGATGCCGCGCCGCACGTGGTGCGCGAGCGCTTCGCGATCACCCGCGTGACTGCCGCCCCGATGGAGGTGCGCAGCTGCCTCGGCGTGTTCGACCCGGGCGACGGCCGCTACACGCTCTACGTCGGCACCCAGGCCGCGCACCGGCTCGGCGAAGGCGTCGCCAACGTGCTCGGCATCGACAAGTCGAAGATCCGTGTCGTCTCCCGCGACACCGGCGGCTCGTTCGGCATGAAGAACGCCGCCTATCCCGAATATCCGGTCGTGCTGCTGGCGGCGCACGCCGTGGGGCGCCCGGTCCGCTGGGAGCCGCCGCGCACCGAATCTCTTCTCTCCGACAGCCATTCGCGGGAACAGATCTCCGAGGCCGTGCTGGCGCTCGACGACGACGGCCACTTCCTGGCCCTCGACGTGGTGTCGTCGGCGTCGCTCGGCGCCTATCTGGCGCCGATGACGCCGCACCCGATGACCGCCAATGTCGGTCTGCTGTCGGGCGTCTACCGGACGCCGAAGATCTCCGCCACCGTCGACGGCGTGTTCACCAACACCCAGAACATGTCGCCCTATCGCGGCGCCGGCCGGCCGGAGGCCATCTACCTGATCGAGCGGATGGTCGACATCGCCGCCCGCCGCCTCGGCATCGACCCGGTGGAGATCCGCCGCCGCAACATGATCGCCGCCGAGCAGATGCCGTACGACACCGGCTTCGTCTTCTCCTACGACAGCGGCGACTTCCCGGCGCTGATGGACGAGACGCTGGCAAACGCCGACTGGGCCGGCTTCGAGGCCCGGCGTCAGGAGGCCGCCGCGCGCGGCAAGCTGCGCGGCATCGGCCTTGCCTATGCCATCGAGATCGCCGGCGGCCCCCAGAAGAAGCCGCTGCCCGAGTACGCCCGGATCGGGGTCGCGAGCGACGGGGTCGTGACCCTGTCGCTCGGCTCCGGCGATACCGGCATGGGCCATCGCACCACCTACGCGACGCTGCTCTCCCAGCGCATCGGCGTCGCCCCGGCGGACATCCGCTACCTCTCCGGCGATACCGACCAGGTTGCGGGCGGCGTCGGCTCGTTCGGCTCGCGCACCACGGCGGCGGCCGGCACCTCCATGGTGCGGGCGTTCGACGTGCTGGTGGAAAGCGCCCGCGCGAAGGCGGCCGACGAGTTGGAAGTCTCTCCCGCCGATCTGGAATTCACCGACGGCGCCTTCACCATCGTCGGGACCGACCGTCGGATCACGCTGCCGGATCTTGCCCGCCAGACGGGCGAGGCCTTCGAGGGCGAGAACTTCTCCGCCGCCGACGACGCCACCTTCCCGAACGGCTGCCACATCTGCGAGGTCGAGGTCGACCCGGACACCGGCCACGTGGACATCCTGCGCTACACCGTCGTCGACGACGTCGGAACGGTGCTGAACCAGGAGCTCGTGGAAGGGCAGCTGCACGGCGGCATCGTCCAGGGCGCCGGCCAGGCGCTGATGGAGCGGATGGTCTACGAGACCGAATCCGGCCAGCCGCTGACCGCGTCGTTCCAGGACTACGCGATGCCGCGCGCCACCGAGTTCCCGATGTTCGACATCACCTGCCACCCGGTGCCGACGGCCAAGACGCCGATCGGGGCGAAGGGCGCGGGCGAGGCCGGCGTGGTCGGCTCACTGCCGGCGCTGGTGAACGCCGTGGTTGACGCGCTGTCGCCGCTCGGCATCGATCACATCGACATGCCGGTGTCGCCGGACCGGGTGTGGAAGGCGATCGAGACGGCGCGCGCCAAATAGGAACCGCCGCCCTATCCCTGCTCCGGCACCTTGCGCTGGGCGGGGCCCGTGTAGGTCCACGTCGCGTCGCGCGGCAGCGGTCCCTTGTTACGCTCGGCGCGCTGCATCTGCTCCCACGAATGGGCGAGGATGCCGACCGAGCGCGACAGCACGAACAGGCCGCCGCTGCTGCCGGACAGCAGAGAAACAGCTCAATCTTCATATTCAATCTTAGAGTAACGTACATAGAATATGCTATGTTTGCGCGATATTAGACGAAGAAGTAGTCAATCGTTTCCATCGGAGCAACATGGACGTGATGTTCACAATATTCACGCCAGATCGGGCAACTTTCACTTCCGCACCGCCTCCATCCGTCGAGGTTCGACTTAGACACATCATAGTCGAGAACCCCGAAACGATAAGCATCGAGCTAACAAGCAAATGCAACCTGAAGTGCGGGATGTGCCCATTAACTGCCGGAACGACCTCTACATCGAGCCCATCCTCGTTCATTAGCCCCAAGTTGTGGGCCGATATTTTAGATCAGATTGATAGTCAGGTCGGCCGCGTCATTCTCACCGGATTCGGCGAGCCAATGCTCCACCCTAATCTGGTCGAATACATCCGGGATCTGGAGCAGAGGAAAATCCGGACAAGCCTGACAACGAACGGAACTTTCGTGCGAGCTGACTTCCTGTCAGCTCTGCCAAACCTTTCCAACCTCGATCATATCAACGTTTCCGTCGACAGCGTCGACTCCGCCATCTACGCGCGCTTGCGGAAGGGGAAGCTCGACAAATGCCTTCGCACGATCGGGCGTCTTGCATCGTGCAGCGGGCCGCAAACGACGGTAAGCGTGTCCGCCATTCTAATGAAATCGACGCTGAGGTCCCTCGTCTCTGCGCCGCGTATCCTCGCCGAGCTCGGGGTGCGTACCCTCGTCCTGCAATCGCTCTTCGACCAGACCACTTATGGCCTGGACGAAGATTTCGGGCGCGCCTCCGATTCAGAAGAGATTCTCGAGGAAATCCGTAAGGAAGCCGCCAGGTTCAATGTCTCGCTCTGCTTCGAGCTCCCGTATCGCCTCAGTCTCGAGCGTCATGATCCGGCGGAAGCAGAACGACGTTATTTCAGCGACAGTCGCCAACACGGCGAAAGCAAAGCCTGCGGGATCGCATGGGACACGACGCATATAGATGCTGCTGGACAGATATTTCCCTGCTGCCGAGCCGCTGCAGTCAACGCGGAGAAGCTCGGCGGACTTGAATCTAACAACATTGCGGACATCTGGAACGGGCAGTCTTATAATAGATTTAGAAACAGCTTTTCGGACCCCAGCCTGCTCAGCGATCTTTGTGCGAACTGTTCAGTCGTACAGTCGGGCACATCTCCACAAAGCGACTACAAGGCCGAGATACTGCCCAGACTGAAGAGAGGGAAGGACGGCGCGTTCGTTGTGCGGGCGCGAAACACCGGCCGGAAAGCATGGACGCACGATACGGGACCAGTGGTCGGCCTAAGCCATCCGCGCGATCACCTGTCGCCGTATGCGCATGAGGAATGGATGCTTCCCAATCGAGTCGGCGCGATGAGGGAGGCGGTTGTGGAACCAGGCAAAATCGCCCACTTCTCGATCCCGATCGATCTCGGCGACGTTCCGGGCACAAGCGAACACTTTCAGCTTGTTGTTGATGGAGTTGCCTGGCTACCGGGAACAAGCTTTTCGCTCGTGACCGAGCGACGTGTGAAGCCCTTCCGCCTGACGGCCCCAAGGTTTTCGGTCAGTCGGGACTTCCGGAGGGGCTGGTCGAGCCGAGGGCAATCGAAGCAACGACCGCTTCAACCATAAAGCCGCGCGGCGGTTTTCCGACTGTCAAAGCCACTCCAAAAAATTTGGCCGCGGAAAGGTCTGATTCTTCGACACGTCGATTGTGACTAAGGGTCATGGGATGGGGCCGGCTCACGGCACCTTGCGCTGGGCGGGGCCCGTGTAAGTCCAGGTCGCGTCGCGCGGCAGCGGTCCCTTGTTGCGCTCGGCGCGCTGCATCTGCTCCCACGAATGGGCGAGGATGCCGACCGAGCGCGACAGCACGAAGAGGCCCCGGCAGAGCGGCGGCGCGAAGCCCAGCTCGGCGTAGATGACCGCCGTCGCCCCATCGATGTTCATCGGGATGCGCCTGCCCTTGCGGGCCTCCATGGCGGCCTCGATGGCGCGCGCGATGGCCGCGAAGCGGCCGGTGACCGCGCCGCGCCCGGCCATCTCGTCGACCATTTCCAGAAGCCGCGGCGCACGCGGATCGATCGGGTGGAAGCGGTGGCCGAAGCCCGGCACGTACTTGATCCCCTGCTCGGCCAGCGCATCGAGTTCGGCCGCCACGGCGGCGTCGATGTCGCCGCCCTCGCCCGCCCGCTCGGCGATCGCGGTGTAGACCGCCACCGTCTGCTCGCCGGCGCCACCGTGGACGTCGCCGAGCACGTTGGCGGCGGACGCCATGGCGTTGTTGATGCCGACGCCGCAGGTGGACGCCATACGGGCGATCGCGATCGACGGCGCCTGCGGACCGTGGTCGACGCTCGCCACCAGCGCGTGGCCGAGCAGCGCCGCCTGGTCCTCGCTCGGCAGCTCGCCGCGCAGCATCAGCCAGATCATGCCGGGAAACGACACCCGGCCGATCAGCTCCTCGATGGGATAGCCGTGGTAGCGGATGACGCCGGGGGACATGTCGATAATCGACGTTTCCCACCAGTCTTCGGCCTTGGTCTTCCAGTCGGACATGGTCTCGATCCGTTCAGGTGTGTCAGGAAAAGGGAGAACCGGTTCTCCACCCGCCGGCGCGTGAGAAATCGGCTCCCGCCCGCCGGCGAAGGCCGGTTCAGGCCTCCGCCGCCTCGGGCGCGAGAAGCCGCTCCGCGACGCTCGGCAGGATGCCGCCGGCCTTCAGGTAGCGCAGTTCGTCGAGCGTATCGACGCGGGCGATGACCTCGAAGCTGTCGGTCGCGCCGTCGCTTCGGGTGCGGGTGAGCTGCAGCCGCTGCAGCGGCTTCAGCGTGTCGACCGGCGCTTCCAGCGACACGGTGTCGGTCGCCGCGAAAGTCTCGGCCGGCAAGAACGCCTTGTCGGCGAACTCCAGCGGCAGCACGCCCATACGCACCAGGTTCGACCGGTGGATGCGCTCGAACGACGTGGCGATCACCGCCTTCACACCGAGCAGCCGGGTGCCCTTGGCGGCCCAGTCGCGCGCCGAGCCGGCGCCGTACATCTTGCCGGCGATCACCACGCAGTCCTCGCCCCGCGCCGCGTAGGCCTCGCTGGCGTCGAAGATGGTCGCCTCCGTGCCCTCCGGCATGATGCGTGTATAGCCACCTATCCGGTCGACCATCTCGTTCTTCAGGCGGACGTTGGCGAACGTGCCGCGCACCATCACGTCGTGGTTGCCGCGCCGGGCACCGTAGGCGTTGAACTCCGCCGGCCGGAGCCCCGCCTCGCCGAGATAGCGTCCGGCCGGGCTGTCGGCGGCGATCGAGCCCACCGGCGAGATGTGGTCGGTGGTGACAGAGTCCCCCAGGATCAGCAGCGGCCGCGCCGCGGTGATCATCGGCGCACCGACGGCGAAGTAGGGGGCGACTTCGAAGAACGGCGGCTTGCGGAAGTAGGTGCTCTCATCGGTCCAGCGGAACAGCGGCCCCGTCGCCGTCGCCAGCTGCTCCCACGCGCTGTCGCCGGACAGCACGTGCTCGTAGCGCGACAGGAACTGGCTGCGGTCCATCGCCGTCGACAGCGCCTGCTCGATCTCCTCCGGCGACGGCCAGAGGTCGGCCAGGTGGACGGGCGCCCCATCCGGGTCGTGGCCGAGCGGCTCGGCCGACACGTCCGTCAGCACCGTTCCGGCGAGCGCGTAGGCGACCACCAGCGGCGGCGAGGCGAGGAAGTTCTCCTTCACCTTGGCGTGGATGCGGCCCTCGAAGTTGCGATTGCCCGACAGCACGGCGGAGACGCACAGATCATCCGCGTCGATCGCCGCGGTGACCGCATCGTCGAGATCGCCGGAGTTGCCGACGCAGGTGGTGCAGCCGAAGCCGACCACCCCGAAGCCCAGCGCCTCCAGATCGTCCAGCACGCCGAGCCGGCCGAGATAGTCGACCACCACCCGCGATCCGGGCGCCAGCGACGTCTTGATGCGCGGCGACACCGTGAGCCCCCGCGCCCGCGCCTTGCGGGCGAGCAGGCCGGCCGCGATCATCGCCGCCGGATTGGAGGTGTTGGTGCAGCTGGTGATCGCCGCGATGACGATGTCGCCGTCCTTCAGCGCGCCGGCGTCGGCGCCCTTCGGCGCCGGGTCACGCGGCGTCATCATGGCGCTGGCGGCGGCCGGCACCTCCGAGAGATCCCGCCGCTCCTCCGGCCGCTTCGGGCCCGACACCGTGCGGCGCACCGTCGACAGGTCGAACTCGATGACGTCGGCGACGTCGGGAACCGCGTCCGGATCGAACCACAGGCCGGTGCGACGGAGATAGCGCTCCACCCGCTCGATCTTGGCGCGGTCGCGGCCGGTCAGGTCGAAATATTCGATGGTGCGCGCGTCGGACGGGAAGAACGCGCACGTGGAGCCGAATTCCGGGCTCATGTTGGCGATGGTCACCCGGTCGGTCACCGGCAGCGAGGCCATTCCGGGCCCGAAGAACTCGAGGATCGTGCCGACGACGCCGCGCTTGCGCAGGGTTTCGGTCAGCGTCAGCACGATGTCGGTGGCCAGCACACCGGCCGGCGCGGCACCCGTCAGCCGCACGCCGATCACCGGCGGCACCAGCATGGACACCGGCTCGCCGAGCATCACGGCCTCGGCCTCGATGCCGCCCACGCCCCAGCCGAGCACGCCGAGGCCGTTGACCATGGTGGTGTGGCTGTCGGTGCCGATGACGGTGTCGGGGAACAGCCACTCCGCGCCGCCGACCGCCCTGCGGCTGACCACGTCGGCCAGATACTCGATGTTGATCTGGTGGATGATGCCCTGTCCGGGCGGCACCACGCGCAGGCCGTCGAAGCCCTGCTGCGCCCACTTCAGGAAGGCGAACCGTTCCTCGTTCTCCGAGAACTCCCGCTTCAGGTTCTCCGCCAGCGCGTTCTTCTGGCGCGCCACGTAAACCATCAGCGAATGATCGACGACGAGGTCGGCCGGCACCTGCGGGTTGACGAGATCGGGGTCCACGCCGGCGGCCAGCGCCTTGTCGCGCAGCGCGGCGAGGTCGATCAGCGCCGGCATGCCGGCATAGTCCTGCATCACCACCCGCGACGGCCGGAACGCGATCTCGATCTCGCGGCTCCAGTCCGCCGCGCGCGCCGCCACCGCCGCAATGTCGTCGGCCGTGACCGACACGCCGTCCTCGCTGCGCAGCAGGTTCTCGATCAGGATGCGGATCGAGACCGGCAGCTTCGCCATGCCCGGAAAGGCCTGCTCCGCCGCCACGAGGTCGACGATCTCGGCGTCCTCGAAGCGGGCGCGCGTCTTGTAGCTGTCCATCATCCAGTCGTGCCTGTCTGTGCCGCGTCTTCGGCGGCCTCCCCGGCGATCACGCCGCGGGCATAGAGGTCGTCGATCTCGGCTGCGCTGTAGCCGGCCTCGGCCAGCACCGAGCGCGTGTCGGCGCCCATCGCCGGCGGATCGGACCGCAGGCGCGCCGCGTAGTCGCCGATCTCGATCGGCAGCGCCGGCAGCGCCGTCCGGATCCCGCCGGGCAGCATCGTCTCCAGGAGCCGGTTGCCGGCGAGCAGGTGCGGGTCGGAGAACAGCTGTTCCGGCCGCGCCACGTGGGCGAACGGCAGCTTCGCCCGCAGGCACCGCTCCTCCACCTCGGCGAGCGGCATCGCCGCGAACATGGCCGCGATGTCGGCCTTCAGCCGCGGCTTCGCGCTGATGCGCTGGTTGTTGGTGGCAAGGCCCTCGTCGGCCTTCAGGTCGGCCCGGCCGAACTCGTCGCAGAACAGCGCCCAGTGGCGGTCGGAGGTGATGCCGACGAACACCTTCTCGCCCTCGGCCGTGTCGAACAGGTCGTAGATCGCCCAGGCGGAGACGCGCGCCGGCATCGGCGGCACCGGCTCGTCGTTGAGGGCGGAATAGGCGAGATGCTGGCCCATCAGGAACATGGCGCTCTCGAACAGCGACGAGCGCACCAGCGTGCCCTTGCCGGTTTCCTCCCGTTCGCGCAACGCGACCAGGATGCCGATCACCCCGAAGATGCCGCCGAGCACGTCGACCACCGAGGCACCGGCGCGCAGCGGCTGGCCGGGCGGGCCGGTCATATAGGCAAGCCCGCTCATCATCTGCACGACCTCGTCGAGCGCCGTGCGGCCCTCGTACGGTCCCGGCAGGAAGCCCTTCATGGAGAGGTAGACGATGTGCGGATGCGCCTTAGACACCGCCTCGTAGCCGAAGCCGAGCCGGTCGATGGTACCGGGCCCGAAATTCTCCAGCATCACGTCCGACCTGGCGAGGAGCCGGTTGACGGCCTCCTTGCCGGCCTCGGACTTGAGGTCGATCGCCAGGCTCTTCTTGTTGCGGTTGTAGAACGGGAAGTAGCCCGTCCCGAAGCCCCTGAGGCGGCGCGTCGGATCGCCGTCCGGTGCGGGCTCGATGCGGATCACGTCGGCGCCGAGGTCGGCGAGGATCAACCCCGCCGTCGGCCCCATCACCGTGTGTCCGAAATCGAGAACCCGCACGCCCTCAAGCGGCAGCTTCGTCGCGGTGGACGTCATCGAATGTAGGCCTTCCCGTCCATCAGCAGGCGCGCGGTCCGGCCGATGGCGGCCTTGTTGACCTTGATCTCGTTGGAGGTCGCGTCGATCTCCGCCGACACCTGCAGCGTGCCGCCCGGATGGCCGATCGCCACCTCGTAGTCGGCGCCGTTGCGGTGGTGCGTCGAGGCCTCGTTGGCGATGGTGCCGGGGATGCCGACGGCCACCGAGGTGCCGGCCGCGCCGGAGCCCGGGTAGGCCTTGGAGAACGCGAAGCGGGCCATCGAGCGCGAGAACAGGTCGTAGCCGCCGGCTTCGATCACCTTGCCGCCGGTGGCGGTGTAGGTCACCGGCTCGTTCACCACGAACAGCAGCGGGTTCATGGAGACCTGCAGCTCCTCGTCGGCGTTGTCGCCGGTGATGAAGCCGATCTCGTGGGAGACCACCTTGCGGATCGCCTCGAGCCGCGCCACCAGCGCGTCGTCCGCCTGCAGCGCGAAGATGTCCTTCTCAACGTCGAGGCCGACGTCGCGGGCCCGCACGAAGATGTGCAGGTTCGCCATGTCGACGACGCTGACGTCGAGCTTGCCGATGCCCGGCACCTCGAAGGTGTCCATCGCATGGCCGGTGGGCAGCACGTTGCCGCGCAGGGCCGAGCCGGCGAAGTCGCCGAAGTCGACGTCGATGCGGGCGCCCGTGCCGGGCACGCCGCCGATGGCGAAGTCGCCGTCCACGGCCGGCAGCCCGTTCACCATCGGAACGGTGGTCTTCAGCTTGCGGCCGGTGTTGACCTGGTGGACGTTCACCACCGCCACGCCGTTCTCCACGGTGCCGGCGCCGGTGAGCGCGCCGTAGAGCGCCGCACCCGAGGAGATGTTGCCGCAGTTCGACGACCAGTCGATGCGGGGCAGCTCCTGGTTCACCTGGCCGAACAGGTAATCGATGTCGCAGTCGTGGCGGGTCGGCGGCCCCATGACGGCCAGCTTGCTGGTCAGCTTGTCGGCGCCGCCAAGGCCGTCGATCTGCCGCTTGTCGGGCGATCCGAACACCTTGAGGACGATATCGTCGCGCTCCGCGCCGGCGTCGGGCAGATCGCGGATGTCGAGGAACACACCCTTGGAAGAACCGCCGCGAATGATCTTGGCATCGATCGAGCGCATGTTGAGTTCGTTACGGATCGGCATCGGTCTGGACCATTGTCTCGGGATGGGAAGCCGACGGCGGCAGCGGGATGCGCCGCCGTCGGGAAGCGGTCACTGCATCAGCGGCAGGTTCTTCTTGATGACGTCGACCAGACGGTCGTAGGTCGCCTGGGCCTTCTCCTGGTCGGAGTAGATGATCTCCTCGCCGATGTTGGTGATCAGCTTGGTGACCGACGGGTCGTCGAGGGTGGCCTTGATGCCCTTGTCGAGCTTGGCGACGATGGCGTCCGGGGTGTCCGGATGCACGCCGACCCAGCGCGGCTGGGCGACGCCGTCGTAGCCGAGGTCCTTGGCCCACGGCACGTCGCGGCCGAGTTCCTTGGTCAGGGTCTCGCTGTTGGCCTGGTTGCCGACGTTGATGATCGGCACGGCCTTCTCGCCGAGCGACACGGCGGTGGTCGGCGTGACGACGGCGAGGTCGATGTGGCCGCCCAGCATGTCGGTCACCGCGGCGCTGGTGCCCGGATACGGAATGAAGGTCGCCTGCAGGCCGGCTTCGTCGAACACCGCGGCAGCCGCCAGCGCCTGGGCGAGCGTTCCGCCGATCGTCAGCTTGCCGGGGTTCTTCTCGGCGTAGGCCTTCACCTTGTCCCAGCTGTCGAAATCACCGTCGGGCAGCGCCATGACCTGCGGATTGAAGTCCGACAGGATGTCGACGATCTTGATGTCGTCGATGCCCATCGGCGCGTTCGGCTCCGACAGCACCGCGATCATCGGGCTCAGCGAGCCGATCATGATGGTGTGGCCGTCGGCCGGCTGGCTCAGCAGGTACTTCCAGCCCACCGTTCCGCCGGCGCCCGCGCGGACCTCGACGTTCATCGGCTGGCCGAGATGGGAGGACGCCGCGGAGGAGACGATGCGGGCCCACTGGTCCTGTCCGCCGCCAGCGCTGTAGGGCACGATGAACTGGATCGGCTTGGACGGATAGTCCGCGGCGCCGTCCTGGGCGAACGACGGCTGCGCGGCGAACGTGCCGGCGACCGCCAGCGCGCACAGGCCGACAAAGCTGCGACGATGTAATTTCATGGGATCCTCCCGTTTCTGGTGCAGGGACGCCCGCGCGTTGGCGGACGCTTGGTGCTGCCGGCCGCGCGAGCGCGGCCGGTCGCTATTCGTCGCTGGACAGCGACTTGATCCGGCTGCTCATCTGCGAGCGGGCCAGGAAGACGACGAGAACCACGGTGGCGACGGCGAGACCGATCGCCAGGTTGCTGTCGAAGAGCGCGTTGCCCCAGTCGCCACGGTTGATCAGGAGCGCCCGCCGCAGGCTCTGCTCGGCGAGCGGAGCGAGCAGGAACGTGATGATCAGCGGCGCTTCCGGGATGCGGGCGAGCCGCAGGAAGAAGCCCAGGAAGCCGAAGCCGAGGGCGAGCCAGACGTCGAAGGCGTTGTTCTGGTAGGTGTAGGCACCCACGAACGCCATCGCGAGGATGACGGGGACGAGGAGCTGCGCCGGCATCTGGCCGAGCTTGGAGTAGAGGCCGGCGAAGCCGCGCCCGACGAACAGCACCAGGATGTTCGAGACGATCAGGATCACGAACAGCGCGTAGATCTCGACCGGATAGAGCTCGAACATGCGGGGCCCGGCCTGCACGCCCTTGATCGCCAGCGCCGCGCCGAGCATCGCAGCGATCGTGCCGCCGGGAATACCGAAGGCGAGCAGCGGCACCAGCGTCGGGCCGGCCGTTGCGTTGTTGCCCGATTCCGCCGCGGCGACGCCTTCCAGCTTGCCGGTGCCGATGCCCTTGTGCGGCGACATCTGGCGGGCGACGCCGTAGGAGAGATAGGCCCCGACGGTGGCGCCCAGGCCCGGCAGGATGCCGACGAAGGTGCCGACGCCCGTGCCGATCGCCATCTCCTTCCAGCAGCTCATGTACTCGCGCAGGGTCAGCGATTCCTGCCGCCCGCGCAGTTCGTCCATGACCTTCTCGTGGATCTCGCCGATGGTCTTCCAGCTGCGGACGATCTCGACGATCTTCTCCAGCATGGTCGCGATGGCAAACAGGCCGATGATCAGCGGGATCATGTTGATGCCGTCGGCAAGCCACCACTGGCCGAACGTGTTGCGCGGCACCATCGACACCGGATCGGACCCGATGGTGCCGATGAAGAGGCCGAGGGCGGCGGCGAACAGCCCCTTGGCGAAGTGGTCGCCGGAGAGCGCGCCGATCAGGCCGATGGCCAGCGCGATCAGCCAGAGCCGCTCGGAGGGCCCGAAGTTGAGCGCGACGAGGGCCAGCGCCGGGGCGAGGAAGATGGTCAGGATCGACGAGATCAGGTCGCCGGTGACCGAGGCGTAGAGGGCCATGTGCAGGGCCTTCTTGCCCTTGCCGGCCTTCATCAGCTTGTGCCCGTCCATCACCGTCGCGCCGGCTTCCGCCGTGCCGGGCGTGGCGAAGCTGATGGCCGAGATCGAGCCGCCGTAGATGCCGCCCTTGTAGACGCCGATCAGCAGGCCGAGGGCCGCCGGCAGGTTCAGCGTGAAGGTGAGCGGCAGGAGGAGCGCGATCGCCGGAGCGGGGCTGAGGCCCGGCATGGCGCCGACGCCGACGCCGATGAAGACGCCGAGGAGCACCCACAGCAGCGTGTGGATGGAGAAGACGAGCCCGATCGCGTCGCCGATGCTTACGTAATCGAACATCAGTGACCCCCGAGGAGCGCGCCCAGCGGGCCGTCCGTGACGTTCATGCCGAGTGCGAAGAGAAGGACCCGCAGGCCGATGCTGGTCCCGAGCGCGACGAGGAGCGAGATCCAGAGCGGCCGAAAGCCGAGCGCCGTCGCGCCCACGAAGACGAACAGCGCGATGGCCGGCATGAAACCGATCCAGCCGATGGCGAGGAACGCGACGACCGACAGCGCGATGGTGACCAGCACCACCAGGAGGTCACGCAGCCGCACGCGGGCGAACTCCGGGGTCGCCTTCCGCGCCTTGCCGTCGAACAGCATGATCAGCAGCGACAGCGTCATCATGCCGACCGCGAACAGCGGGAAGCCGCCCAGGGTGAAGCCGTCGCGGGATGCCTGATGGGCCCAGTCGGAGAACCAGATGTTGGCGCCGATCGCCGCCACGAGGATCAGCAGGATGACCGCGATGCCGCGGTTGGTGCGCCAGAACGCGACCGGGGCCGGCGGCACGTGCCGCCCGTCGCGGCCCTCGTCGGCCGCATCGCCCACAGGCGCGGTGTCCGCTGATGCGAGGTTGGCTGAACTCATCATTCCTCCCGAACCGTCTCTTTTCGAACGGCCGCACGCTGGCCCCCTGTTTCGGGGACCTCCTCATGCGAATTTTTCACAAATTGCGCCCACGCATCGGCGATTTACAATGTAAAAAGCCTCAAGTTCGATTTGAGGAAAACTCAAAACAGGCGAGACAGGGATGCGCTACCTGCCGAGTTTCCGGGCCCTGAAATGCTTCGAGGCGTGCGCCCGCACGGGGACGCTGTCGGCGGCGGCGCGCGAACTCAACGTCACGCCGGGCGCCGTCAGCCGGCAGATCACCGCGCTGGAGGAGCGGCTGGGAACGCCACTCATGCAGCGGCACCCCCGCGGCGTGACGGTGAATGCCCGTGGCCGGGTGCTGGCGACGAAGCTGTCGGCCGCCTTTGCGGCGATCGGCGAGGCCGTGCACGAGGTCAGCAGCGAGCCGGAAGAGGCGACGCTGACGGTGAACGTCTACCCGACGTTCGCCATCCAGTGGCTGATGCCACGGCTGCCGGCCTTCTACGCGATCGCCCCCGACGTCGACATCCGCATCCGCCCGTCGCTGCAGGACCGGCCGCTCGACCGCGAGGAGATCGATGTCGCGCTCTCCATCGGCGTGCCGACCGACAAGTCGCTGTTCAGCCGCTACATCTTCGAGCGCCGGTTCACGCCGGTCTGCAGCAGGGCGACGCTGGAGCGGACGGGACCGCTGGAGCCGGCGGCGCTGGAGAAGCAGCAGATCTTCTATTCCGACATGCACGTCCAGCAGTGGCGGATGTGGGGAGAATCGGTCGGGATGCGGGAGCCGGACCTGCGCGAGCACGGCATCCGGTTCGAGAACTCGTCGCTTGCCTACCAGGCCGCGCGGGAGGGCTTCGGCTTCGCCATCGGCCAGCCGACGCTGCTGCGCAACGACCTGGAGACCGGGCGACTGATCGCGCCGTTCCCGGCGGTGGTGCGCGCCCCCCGCCCCTACGCCCTCGTCTGCCGCAAGGTCGACCAGAACCGGCCGGCGGTGAAGCGCTTCATGGAATGGCTGATCGAGGAAGCCGCCCGGTCGGTGGCCGACGAGGACCAGGAGAGCGACACCGTCGGCACGCCGCCCGCCTCAGCCGCGTCAGCCTCCTGGTGAAGGAGTGTCGGCCAGGCGCTGGCGCAGGTCGGTCTTCAGCACCTTGCCGTAGTTGTTCTTCGGCAAGGCATCGATGAACAGGTAGGCCTTCGGCCGCTTGAAGCGGGCGATCTCCTCCCGGCAGAGCGCGTCCAGCGCCTCCGGCGTAGGCGCGCGTCCCTCCGCCGCCACCACGAAGGCGACGACGTCCTCGCCCCATTCCGCGCTCGGCCGGCCGACCACCGACACCTCCGCCACGTCCGGGTGGCGCAGCAGCACCTCCTCCACCTCGCGCGGGTAGATGTTGGTGCCGCCGGAAATGATCACGTCCTTGGAGCGGTCCATCAGGGTCAGATAGCCGTCCTCGTCCATGGCCCCGACGTCGCCGGTCCACAGCCAGCCGTCGCGGAGCGAGGCGGCGGTGGCGCTTTCGTTCCGCCAGTAGCCCGCCATTACGCTCGGACCGCGCACCAGGATCTCGCCGCTCGTTCCGGGGGGCAACGCGCAGCCCTTTTCGTCGCAAACGCGCACTTCCACGCAAGATTGCGCACGTCCGACGGACCCCAAGCGTGCGCGCCAGCGCGCGTGCGCGCGGTCGGCGACCTCTGCGCGCGACAGCGCGGTGATGGTCATCGGGCTCTCGCCCTGGCCGTAGATCTGGACGAAGCGGGCCCCGAGCGAGGCCACCGCGTCCTCGATGTCGGCGACGTACATCGGCCCGCCGCCGTAGACGATGGTGCGGATGCCGGACCCGTCGTGGCCGACGGCCCTGGCGTGGCCGACGAGCCGGCGGACCATGGTGGGGGCCGCGAACATCGACAGGCTGCCGACGGAGCCGGCCAGCTCCAGGATTTCCGCCGGATCGAAGCCGCCCGAGACCGGCACCACGTGGCGGCTGCCGCGCAGGACGTGCATGAAATTGTAGAGCCCCGCCCCGTGCGACATCGGCGCGGCATAGAGCGCCGCGTCCTCGGCCAGCACGGCGTCGACGTCGATGAAATAGGCGAACGTCATCGCCTGCAGGTTGGCGATCGTGAGCATCACGCCCTTCGGCCGGCCGGTCGTGCCGGACGTGTAGAACAGCCAGGCGAGCGCATCGTCGGTCAGCGAATGCGGGGCGGATAGCGGCGCGTGGTCGAGCAGGGACGCGTATGCGGCCCCCTCCAGCTCCAGCAGGACCGTCGCGGCGGGAAGCGCCTCGCGCAGCGAGGGCGTCGCGTCCGAGACCACGACCACCTTCGCGCCGGCGTCCGCCACGATGTACGCCGCCTCGCGCTCGTGGAGCTTGTGGTTGATCGGAACCGCGACGGCGCCCGCCCACCAGATCCCGTAGAGGCACTCCAGGTAGGCGGGGGTGTTCGACAGGAACAGCGCGACCCGGTCACCGGGCGCCACGCCGTGCGCCTGACGGAGCGCCTGCGCGATGCGGGCGGCCCGGTCGGCGAACTCGGCATAGGTCGCGACCACCGTCTCGCCGCTCAGAAGCGCCGGCGCATCAGGGGTGCGGCGGGCGGTGCGGACAAGCCATTCTGCCAGGTTCACGGGCGCCCTCCTCAGTGTCCACCGGCCGCCAGCGCGGCTGCCGCACCGGCCTTCAGGAAGGCCTGGTCGGTGCCGACGACGAACAGGCTGGCACCGGCCTCCCCCCACGTCGGGATCTGTGCCGCCGAGCCGACGAACATGCCGGTCCGTGCCTGGCCCCCGGCGGCGACGCCGACGATCTGCCGGCACAGGGACACGACAGCCGGGTCGGCGGGGCTAGTCTTGCCGCAGGCAACCGCCAGATCGACGGGACCGACGAACAGGCAATCCACCCCGGGAACACCGGCGATTTCTGCTGCAGCTGCGGCGGCGTCCGGATCCTCGATCTGACACACCAGCACGGTTTCCTCGCCGGCCATCTCCAGGTGCTCCGGAACCGAGCGACGCCCGTAGCCCGCGGCCGGCGTTGACGGCGAGAAGCCGCGTCCGCCGGGGCCGTAGCGCACGGCCGCCGCGATCGTCTCGGCCTCAGACGCCGACCGTACCTGCGGCGCCATGATGCCCGCCGCGCCGGAATCCAGCACGCTGCCGATCCACTCGGGCGAGGCAACCGGCACCCGCACGAGCATCGGCATCGCCGCCGCGCGGGCCGCCAGAAGGCAGAGGTCGACGACCTCCCGCCCCATCGCGACATGCTCGGCATCGAGCACCAGGAAGTCGAGGCCCGCCTGGCCGAGGATCTCGATCACCGCCGGGCTTGGCGTCTTGACGAAGGTGCCGACGAGGCGATCCCCGGCAAGCAGCCGCGCGCGGAAGGCGGCGTTGGTCGCCACGAGGTCAGGCCCCGAAGCCGCCGCCGCCGGGCGTCACCATGAACACCTCGTCGTCCGGCTGCATTTCCATCTTGCGGGTGTCGATGATGGGCTTGCCGTTGATCTCGAAGCGGCCGGGCGCCCCGTCGCCGCCGCCGGCGAGGCCTTCCGGCGGGCTCTTGAGCCGGCTCGGGATGGTGTTCAGGAGCCACGGATAGCTGGTGCGCATGCGGTAGCCGATGCGCTGGCCGTCGCCGCCGGGCTGGCGGCCGGTGCCGCCGGTCCCGCGCTCCAGCTCCTTGCAGGTGAAGACGATGGGATAGGACGCCTCCAGCACCTCAACCGGGACGGCGGCGACGCCGGTCGGATAGCAGATCGCCGAGAGCCCCGGCTTCTCCGCCCGAGCGCCCATGCCGCCGGAGTAGTTGAACATGGAACTGGTGAACGGCCGGCCGTTGGCGTCCCTGCCCTGCACCTGCACCGTCCAGACAGCGCCCGAGCCTTCCGCCACCACCCGGTCCGGCACCACTTCGGAGAGCGCCTTGAGGATCGGGAACGGCACATACATGCCGACCACGTGCCGGGCGTTCACCGGCGAGGGATACTTGGCGTTGACGATGCATTCCTCCGGCAGCTTCAGCTTGATCGGCGCCAGGCTGCCGGCGTTGTTGGGGAGGTCCGGATTGAGGGTCGAGCGCACCGCGAACGTCGCGTAGGCGTGGGTATAGGCCGGAACCACGTTGATGCCGGAGGAGCTCGGGCCCGACGAGCCTTCGAAATCGATGGTGATCTCGCCAGCGTTGGGGTCGACGGTGACGGCCGTCTTCAGCTCGATCATCTGGCCGCCAGGCACGTCGAACGACGAGCTGCCGTGATAGGTGCCGCGCGGCAGCTTGCTGATCGCCTCGCGCATGGCCGACTCCGAGCGCTTGATGATCTCGTCGGACAGCACGGAGATGTCGTCGAGGCCGTAGCGATCGCAGAGCGCGTTGAGGCGCTCCGAGGCGATCATGCCGCTCGACACCTGCGCGCCCAGATCGCCGAGGAGGGCATCCGGGGTGCGCACGTTGCGCTTGATGATCGAGAACAGCGTCTCGTTCGGCTTGCCCGCCTCGTAGAGCTTGGTGACGGGGATCCAGAGGCCTTCCTCGTGGATGTCGCGCGCGCCCGAGCCGATGCCGTAGCCGCCGATGTCGGTGTGATGGATGGTCGAGCCGGCATAGCCGATCAGCCGCTCGCCGCGGAAGATCGGTGACAGCACGGTGATGTCGAAGAAGTGGCCGGCCGACATCCACGGGTCGTTGGTAATGAGCACGTCGCCGGGCTTCAGGTCGGCCACGTCGATGTGGCCGAGCAGGTTGCGCGCGGCGGCCGCGAGCGAGTTGATGTGCCCTGGGGTGCCCGTCACCGCCTGGGCCACCATGCGCGCATCCGCATCGAAGAGGCCGTTGGCGAGGTCGCCCGCTTCGCGCACGATCGGGCTGAAGGCGATGCGCTGCAGCGCGCGCGCCTGTTCCGAGACGATACCGATCAGGTTGCTCCAGAGGATCTGCAGTTCGACGCCGTCCATCTCAGCGGCCTCCCTTCGCTTTTTCGGCCACCAGACTGCCGGTTTCGTGGAGGCCGAGTGTCCAGCCCTCGAGAATGAAGATCGTGGTTTCGCGTTCCTCGATGATCGCCGGGCCCTCGACCCGGTCGGCCGTCGTCAGCTCCTTGCGCTGATAGACGGACACCTCGGTCGGTTCGCCGCGCAGGTAGACGGTGCGCGTGGCGGCGGCGGCGCTGGACCCGGTGGGCGCGACCGGCGCCGTCGAGCGGTCCGGCTTCTTTCCGCTGCCGGTCACCTGCCAGTTGACCACCTCGATCGGAATGTCGGCGAGCTTCAGCCCGTACTGGGCCTCGTACTCGCGCTCGTAGAGCTCGCGGATCGCGGAGGCATCGCGTGCCTTGCGCGGGTCCTCGCTCAGATGGATCCGCACCTCGGACTGCTGGCCGAGGTAGCGCATGTCGACCGCGAAGGAGAACTCGAGGTCCTCGTCGCGGATGCCCGCCTCCTTGAGCGCCAGCGTGCTCTCCTCGATCATCGCCTGGAGCGTCCGGTCGACGGCGTCCCAGTCGATGCCCTCCAGCGGCGACACCACGCTGCGCACGAGATCGATCTGCGCCGGCGTGACCAGCGTGCCAAAGGCTGACAGCACGCTCGCCAGCGGCGGGTAGATGATGGTCTCGCCGTCGACGAGCTCGGCGACCATGCACGCATGCACCGGCCCGGCGCCACCGAAGGCGAGCAGCGGCAGGCCGCGATAGTCGATGCCCCGGTCGGTGGCGTGGGTGCGGGTGGCGGCCGCCATCTGCTCGCAGACCACCTCGAACACCCCCCATGCGGCCTTCTCGGCGGAAAGGCCGAGCTTCTTGCCGAGCGCGCCCAGGGCGGCGCGCGCGCCGTCGGCGTCGAGCGTCATGTCGCCGCCCAGGAAGCGGTCCGGATCGATGATGCCGAGCACCACGTCGGCATCGGTGACGCACGGGTTCTCGCCGCCGCGCCCGTAGCAGACCGGTCCCGGGATCGAGCCGGCGCTCTCCGGCCCGGTCTTCAGGAGGCCGAGGCTGTCGATGGAGGCGATCGACCCGCCGCCGGCGCCGATCTCGATCATGTCGATGGAGGGCACCGTGATGGGCATGCCGCTGCCCGGCTTGAAGCGGTAGCGGCGATCGACCTCGAAGGTGCCGGTGACCAGCGGCTCGTGGTTCTGGATCATGCAGGCCTTGGCCGTCGTCCCGCCCATGTCGAACGAGATCAGGTCCTTGATGCCGAACAGGCGCGAGAAGTAGCAGGCGACGAGCGCACCGGCGGCCGGACCGGACTCGATCATCCGGACCGGGAAGCGCCCGGCCCGCTCGGCGCCGATGACGCCGCCGTTGGACAGCATGATCAGCGGCTGCTGGGAGAAGCCGCGCGTCGCCAGTTCCTCCGTCAGCGCGGTCAGGTACGGCCGGGTGATCGGCACCGTGTAGGCGTTGATGGCGACGGTGGAGGTGCGCAGGTACTCGCGCATCTGCGGGGCGATCTCGCTGGACAGCGAGACGTAGATTTCCGGCGCCTCCTCGGCGAACACCGCGCGCACCGTCTCCTCGTTCTCGCCGTTGCGGTAGGCGTTCAGCAGGCTGACGGCGACGGAGACGACGCCCGCCTTGCGGCACTCCTGGATGATCGCCCGCACCTCGTCCCGGTCCACCGGCGTCTCGACGCTGCCGTCGGCGTACATCCGCTCGTCCAGCACGTAGGTCCGCTCCGAGGGGATCAGCGGTTCCGCGAACTCGATCTGCGGGTCGAACATGTCGTAGCGGTGCTCGTCGCGGATGTAGAGGATGTCGCGGAAGCCCTTGGTCAGGATCAGACCGACCGGCGGACCCTTGCGCTCGATGAGCGCATTGGTCACCACGGTGGTGGCGTGCACGACGACATCGTCGACGTCGGTCGGGCCGATGCCGGCGCGCCCCAGAACCAGATCGACGCCCCGGAAGAAGCCTTCAAGCAGATTGCCGTGGGTGGTCAGCGTCTTGTCGACGAAGCTCCGCCCGTCCGAGGCGAGCAGCACGGCATCGGTGAACGTGCCTCCGATATCGATGGCCAGGGAAAATCGCGTCATCCAACGTACTCCGTGCAACCCAAGCTGACTGAAATGGTTTGGCCGGCCCCGCGGACCGCCGAAATCTGTGCCGCGTCCGGATCCGGACGGATCGTCTGGACCGAGCCCGCGATGTTGATCGAGCCGACCATCTGGTTGGCGGCGTCGAGGATCGGTGCCGAGATCGCGTTGACGCCGGGCAGAAGCTCGCTCGGCGCGACCGCCCAGCCCTGCTTGCGCACCTGGACGATCTCGCGCTCAAGCACCGCAAGATCGGTCTTGGTGGACGCCGTCACCGCCTCGAGCGGCCCGGCGCGCACCACGTCCCAGAGGCGGGCCGGACCGAAGGCAAGCGCCAGCTTGCCCTGGGCCGAGGCGTGAAAGCCCAGCAGCGCCCCCGGCTTGGTGATGATCTGGACCGGCGATTCCGTGCGGACGATGTCGATCACCCGCATGCCCTGCTCTTCCAGCACCGAGAGCGTGGTGGTCTGGCCGGTGGCGTCGCGCAGGCGGATCAGCTCGGGCCGCGCCACGGTGATCAGCTGGGTCCCGTCGGCGATCGCCTGGCCGAGATGGAAGAGCTTGAGGGTCAGCCGGTAGCGCTCGGTCTCCGTGTCCTGGACGACGTAGCCGATGGAGACCAGCGTCTGCAGGAAGCGGTAGATCCGCGCCTTCGGCATGCCGAGCTGCCGCGCCAGATCGGTGACGCGCATGGTCTCGCCGGCCGCCGCCATCACCTCAATGATGCGGAACGCCACCTGGGTGGACTGGTTGGCGGTCTTGTCGATGCCTTCTGCCATGCCGCGCTCCTCAGTGTCCGATCAGGGCGGGCAGGGTGAGCGACAGCGCCGGGACCATGCCGACGAGGGCGAGCACGACCAGGCAGATGCCGATCATCGGCAGCGCCGCGCGACTGACCTTGTCGAGGGGCACGCGGCCGATCGCCGAGACGATGAACAGGCAGAGGCCCACCGGCGGAGTGACCATGCCGATCATCAGGTTGAAGACGATCATCACGCCGAACTGCACCGGATCGAGGCCGATGATGGGGCTCAGCTGGTTGAGGATGGGCATCGCCAGGATGAGGGCCGCAAGCGGCTCCAGGAAGAAGCCCAGGACCAGCAGGATGACGTTCAGGAGGATCAGCAACAGCACCGGCGAGTCCGTCAGGGCGAGGAGGCCCTGGGCGATCGACTGCGGGATGTTCTCGATGCCGAGGATGAACGAGGTCATCGACGCCATCGCCACCACCAGCATGACGCCGGCCGACATGGTCGCCGTTTCGTAGAAGGAGTTGACGATCTGGCGCGGCGACAGGGTGCGGTAGACGACCGTGCCGATGACGAGCGCATAGATCGCCGCCACAGCCGCGGCTTCGGTGGGCGTGAACACGCCGGAGCGGATGCCGCCGACGATGATGACCGGCAGGAACAGGGCCGGCAGCGCCCGCGCGATGGCGCCGGCCCGCTCGCTCTTCGGCAGCACCGGCGGCAGCGGATGGTTCTCGCGACGCGCCTTCCACAGCGCGTAGACGACGAGCAGGCCGCACAGCACGAAGGCGGGCACGATGCCGGCCAGGAACAGATCGGCGATCGAAGTGCCAGTCAGCACGCCGTAGAGGATCAGCGACAGCGACGGGGGCACCATCGGCCCGAGCAGCGAGCCGACGGCCGTCAGCGCCGCCGCATAGGCGGGGTCGTAGCCGTCGCGCCGCATGGCCGGGATCATGACGCTGCCGAGCGCCGAGGCCTCGGCGGTGGCGGCGCCGCTGACGCCGGAGAACATCATGCTGGCGATGACGTTCACCGCCGCCAGCCCGCCCTTCACCCGTCCCACCAGGATCTGCGCGAAGCGGACGATCTGCTGGGTCAGGTTGGCCGAGTTCATCAGGTTGCCGGCGAGGATGAAGAACGGGATCGTCAGGAGGACGAAGTTGTCGATGCCGGCGATCATCTTCTGGGGAAAGGCCATCATCAGCATCAGCTGGTCGTTGGCGAGGAGGTAGACGACCGAGGCGAGGCCCAGGCTGAAGGCGATCGGCACGCCCAGCACCAGGAAGCCGAGGAAGGCGGCGAGGTAGAGGGTCATTCCGGAAGACCCTCCGGCGCGTGCGGGCGGAGGTCGTCGACACTGCCGCCGCTCCTGAGCAGCCCGACATAGTGCCAGACGTCGACGAGCAGCCGGATCGCCAGCAGGCCCATGCCCAGCGGCAGCACCGCATAGACCCAGAAGACACGCGGCACCGTTTCGACGCCCCAGCCGAAGGTGTCCTGGAAGAGGAACCGGAACGCCGGGATCGGCTGCGAGCCGACCATCTCGGCAAAGCGCAGCCCGTAGTGCACCAGCAGCACGCACAGGGCCGCGGAAACCAGGTTGGAGATGATGGCGAGCACCAGGGCCTCGCGGCGCGGCAGGCTGTCGCGCAGAAGCGTCATCGCCGCCAGTTCGCCGCGCTCGTAGGCGAAGACGCCGGCGAGCAGCGAAACCCAGATGAGGAGGTAGCGGCAGACCTCCTCCGCCCAGATCAGCGAGGCGTTGAAGGAGTAGCGCATCACGATCTGCAGGCCCATGACGGCCAGCAGCACGGCGATGAGCGCGACCAGAAAGGCCTTCATCGCCCCGTGGTAGATCCTGGTTGTGCGTGCCAATGCCATCCTGGCGACCCCAATTTCCGGCCGAACGGACCCGTCGCCCGGCGGAGTGCCGGGCGCTGGCCGTCGGATCGACGTTCCCTCGCGGGTCAGTCGGCGAAGTCGTTTTCCTGATAGGCGGTGAGGTGGCGGTAGTCGTCGCGCACCGGCGCGAACACGTCGAGATTGACGGCCACCTCGTCTCCGACCGGCTCGCCGCAATGGACGACGTCCGGTGGAATGCGCACCACCTCGCCCGGACCGACCTCGACCACGTCCTCGCCGATGGTGAACTTCACCCGGCCGGAGAGGATGTAGGCGAGCTGTTCGAACGGATGGGAGTGCGGGCGGACCTCCATGCCTGGCTCCAGCCAGTTCATCACCATCAGGGCGTTGTCCCCGCGGAAGGCCGTGCGGGTCACGCCCGGCCGCACCGTCTCACGCGGAAGCGTTTCCCATTTGTAGACGTTGGTCCGCCCGGTCATCTCACTTCCCCGACTGGATCTGGTCGTAGAACGTCTGGATCAGCGGATCCTTCTTCACCCACGCTTCCACGACGGGCTTGGTCTTCGCCTGCATGGCGGCGATGTCGTCGAGTTCGCCGATCTCCACGCCCTGCTCCTTCAGGAAGGCCTCGGTTTCGGCCTCCTGCGCTGCTGCGATCTTGTACTGCTCCTGGGTCGCCTCCTTGCCGGCTTCCACCAGCGCGGCCTGAAGGTCTTCCGGCAGCTTGTTCCAGGCCATGCCCGACATCATGATCACGCCCGGCCAGAAATAGTGGCCCGTCAGCGTCACGTGCTTGGCCGGCTCGTACAGGCTTTCCGACTGGATCGAGGAGAGGTTGATCTCCACCGCGTCGATGGTGCCGGTCTCCAGCGCGGAATAGACCTCGCCGTAGGCCATGCCGATCGGATTGACGCCGACGGCCTCCCACGTCGCCTTGTGCAGCGGGATCGGAACGATGCGGGTCTTCAGCCCGGCGAAGTCGTCAAGCGACTTCACCTGCTTGGACTTGGACAGGAAGTGACGCTGGCCGGCCTCGATGTAGCCGAGGCCCTTGATCTGCTTGGCGTCCAGCGTGTCCAGGAGCTCCTGGCCCACCGGCGAGCCGAGCGCATCGGCCATCTGCTCGTAGGAGGTGACCACGAACGGCAGCTGCAGCGCGTCGAACGCGGTCGCGCCGAGCACCAGCGGCAGCGTCGGGGCCGAAACCAGCGCGCCGTCGATGACGCCGATCTGCAGGCCTTCCAGAAGCTGCTTGTCGTCGCCGAGCTGGCGATCGCCGTAGACCTCGATCTTCACCTTGCCGTCGGTCTTCTCGGCGACCTTCTCCGCGAAGATGTCGAGACCCGTCTGGAACAGGTGCTTGGACGAGGCCGCATGGCCGAACTTGAACGTGAAATCCTGGGCATAGGCCGGTCCGGCCAGGATCATGGCCGCTCCAGCGAGCGCGAGAATACGCCGCATCAGTCTCTCCTCCCTGTACTTGTTTCATTATGTGAAACTTGATATCGATAATTGAAACACACATCCGGCGGATGTCAATCCGGATTCGCTGCCGCGTGCCTTGCCTTTGCGCTGGATGCACTCAAGCGGATGCTGCCGGATGGCGCTCCGGCCGGGCGGAAGTGCCGCCCGGATCCGCCTTGCGGGTTGTCCGCGGCGCCCGGCTTGCCTATGACGCAGGTCCCTGGGCAACCATCTCGTCACCCGAGCGACATGATGTCCGCGCATTGTCGCCGCCCGTAACCGACCCGACCTGGACCGACCGCGCGATGCTTCGCACGCCCTACTACCTGATCGACAAGGCGGCTCTGCTCCGCAACATGGAGGTCATGGACCGGCTCCGGACCCTGTCGGGCGCCCGGACGCTGCTGGCGCTGAAGTGCTTCGCGACCTGGTGCGTCTTCGATCTCATGCGCGAGCACATGGACGGGACGACGTCGTCGTCGCTCTACGAGGTGCGTCTCGGCCGCGAGAAGTTCGGCGGCGAGACCCACGCCTACAGCGTGGCCTACGGCGACGACGAGATCGACGAAGTGATCTCCCACGCCGACAAGATCATCTTCAACTCGATCGGCCAGCTCGAGCGCTTCGAGCGCCAGGCGGCCGGCATCGTGCGCGGCCTGCGGCTCAATCCGCGCGTCAGCTCGTCGAGCTTCGACCTCGCCGATCCCGCGCGCCCGTTCAGCCGGCTCGGCGAATGGGATCCGGAGCGCGTCGCCGGCGTCCTCGACCGCGTCAGCGGCTTCATGATCCACAACAACTGCGAGAACGCTGACTTCGGGCTGTTCGACCGGATGCTGGGCGAGATCGAGACCCGTTTCGGCGCGCTGCTGTCGAAGGTGGAATGGGTGAGCCTCGGCGGCGGCATCCACTTCACCGGCAAGGACTACCCGCTGGAGGCGTTCGCCGCGCGGCTGAAGGCCTTCGCCGACAAGTACGGCGTGCAGGTCTACCTGGAGCCGGGCGAGGCGGCGATCACCGGCACCACCACGCTGGAGGTCACCGTCCTCGACACGCTGACGAACGAGAAGGACCTCGCCATCGTCGATTCGTCGATCGAGGCGCACATGCTCGACCTGCTGATCTATCGCGAGAAAGCCAAGATCGCGCCCAACGAGGGTCCGCACCGCTACATGATCTGCGGCAAGTCGTGCCTGGCCGGCGACGTGTTCGGCGAATTCCGCTTTCCCGAGAAGCTGAAGATCGGCGACCGGATCTCCATCCAGGACGCGGCCGGCTACACGATGGTCAAGAAGAACTGGTTCAACGGCGTGCGCATGCCCTCGATCGCCGTGCGCGAGCTCGACGGCAGCATCCGCCTCGTGCGCGCCTTCGACTACACGGACTTCGAGACAAATCTTTCCTGAAGCCTTGGCAGAGAAAACGACGGAGCGAATCCCCGGAATGAAAAAGAACGTCCTGATCATCGGCGCCGGCGGCGTGGCACAGGTCGTGGCGCACAAGTGCGCCCAGAACAACGACGTGCTCGGGGACATCCACATCGCGTCCCGAACCGT
Source organism: Amorphus suaedae (assembly GCF_053629675.1). Taxonomy (NCBI): domain Bacteria; kingdom Pseudomonadati; phylum Pseudomonadota; class Alphaproteobacteria; order Hyphomicrobiales; family Amorphaceae; genus Amorphus; species Amorphus suaedae. Next base: position 2,247,377 of record NZ_JBRJIT010000001.1, read on the forward strand.
CGAGAAGTGCCAGGAGATCATCGCCTCGGTGCGCGAGAAGAACGCGCTGAAGGTGGACGGCGTGCTGGAAGCGCACGCGCTGGATGCCCGGGACGTTGCCGCGACCTCCGCGCTGATCGAGAAGACCGGCTCCCAGATCGTCATCAACGTCGGCACGGCGTTCATCAACATGTCGGTGCTGTCGGCCTGCATCGCCACCGGCGCGGCCTACATCGACACCGCCATCCACGAGGAGCCGCTGAAGATCTGCGAGACGCCGCCGTGGTACGCGAACTACGAGTGGAAGCGCCGCGAGGAGTGCGAGAAGGCAGGCGTCACCGCCGTGCTCGGCGCCGGCTTCGATCCGGGCGTCGTGAACGCCTATGCGGCACTCGCCCGTGACGACTATCTCGACACCATCGACGAGATCGACATCGTCGACGTGAACGCCGGCAATCATGGCCGCTACTTCGCGACGAACTTCGATCCGGAGATCAATTTCCGCGAATTCACCGGCGTCGTTTACTCGTGGCAGAACAACGCCTGGCAGACCAACCAGATGTTCGAGGTCCGCCACGACTGGGACCTGCCGGTGGTCGGCAAGCAGACGACCTACATGAGCGGCCACGACGAGCTCCATTCGCTGTCGCAGACCATGGGAGTGCCGAACATCCGCTTCTGGATGGGCTTCGGCGAGCGCTACATCACCGTCTTCACCGTGCTGAAGAGCCTCGGCCTGCTCTCGGAACAGCCGGTGACGCTGGCCGACGGCCAGGAAGTCGTGCCGCTGAAGGTGGTGAAGGCGGTGCTGCCGGATCCGAAGTCGCTGGCGCCGGACTACACCGGCAAGACCTGCATCGGCGACGTGGTGAAGGGCACCAAGGACGGCAAGCCGCGCGAGGTGTTCATCTACAACGTCGCCGACCACGCCGAGGCCTACAAGGAAGTCGGCAGCCAGGGCATTTCCTACACCGCCGGCGTGCCGCCGGTGGCCGCCGCCCTGCTGATCGCCAGCGGCGAGTGGGACGTGAAGAAGATGGCCAACGTGGAAGAGCTGCCGCCGCAGCCGTTCCTGTCGGTGCTGGCGAAGATCGGCCTGCCGACCTGGATCCGCGAAGACGGCGAGGACAAGGCGATCTTCACCGCCTGAGACCCCCGGCATCGACGTGACACGGAAAAGCCCGGGCCGATCCTCGATCGACCCGGGCTTTCTCGTGAAGGCAGTCCGGCGGAAGCCGCGGAAGATCCTTAGCCGGCGAAGCTCAGGCGCCGCTGACCGGCGCCTTCACCCGCTCGTCCACCTGCAGCGAGAAGATGTCCGGGCGCGCATAGTGGCCGGCGGCATCGAAGTCGAGCTTGGCGCCGACCAGGTCGGCCACGTCGACCTCCGCCGTCAGGATCCCCTCCTCGTCGAGCAGCGGCCCGGCCAGCACCTCGCCCAGCGGCCCGGCGATGAGCGAGCGGCCGTGCATCAGGTAGTCGTCCGGCTCCGCCTCGATGCGGCTCTGGTAGTCGTCCGGGTAGTCGGAACGCCGCATGACCTGGCAGGCCGAGAGCACGAAGCAGCGGCCTTCCATGGCGATGTGGCGCATGGTGGCCGGCCAGCTCTCCCGGTCGTCGGCCGTCGGCGCCGCCCATAGCTCCACGCCCTTGGCGTACATGGCCATGCGCAGCATCGGCATGTAGTTTTCCCAGCAGATCGCCCCGCCGAGCTTGCCGTAGGGCGTGTCGACGGCCGTCAGCGTCGAGCCGTCGCCGAAGCCCCACACCAGCCGCTCCGAGCCGGTCGGCATCACCTTGCGGTGCTTGCCGAGAAGGCCCTCGGGTCCGAGATAGAGCGCGGTGCAGTAGATGGTGCCGCCGTCACGCTCGATGACGCCGACCACGGCGTGGACATCCGCCGCCGCGCACGCCTCGACCAGCCGGTCGACCTCCGGTCCGGGAACGGCGATGGCGCCGTCCACGTAGCGGCGGAAGTCGTCGCGCCCCTCCGGCGTGCGCCGGCCGATGCAGCAGCCGAAGTCGAGGCCCTTCGGATAACCGCCGATGAACGCCTCGGGAAACACGATGAGCCGCGCGCCCTTGGCCGCGGCGTCGGCGAGCAGGCCGACGCACTTGTCGGTCGCGGCCTCCGCGTCGAACGGAATCGTCGCGGCCTGAACCACCGCCAGCGTGACCTTGCCCATGTCAGCGTGTCTCCTTGGCCTCTTTCCGGTCGCTCCACTGCGGCCGATCCATTTCATAAAGATCCGTCGTGCGCGCATAGATGCCGCGGCCGTGCATGCGGCCGATGACGTGCATCGCCGGGGTATCGAGGCGCGGCCGGTCGCCGTCGTCGATGATGTCGCGCCGGAAATGCGCCTCCACCACCGACCCGACCACGAGCAGCTGCTTCGGGCCCGTCCAGATGTGATGGGCGAGACGGCACTCGAAGGCGGCCACGGCGGCGGCCAGACGCGGCGGACCGACCTGGAGGCTCGGCACGGTTTCGAGACCCGCGAGCGACAATTCATCGACCTCGGGCGGCGCGTCGATGCAGGTGAGGTTCATCGCGTCGCCCAGCTCCTCGGAGACGAGGTGCACCACGAACTCGCCCGTATCGAGGATGTTCTGCGCCGTGTCCTTCAAGGGCTCCTGGGGCAGGAAGCCGATCGCGATGACCGGCGGATCGCCCCCGAAGCAGTTGAAGAAGGAATAGGGCGCGGCGTTCAGGACGCCCGCCTTCGACCGGCTCACCACCCAGGCGATCGGCCGCGGCACGATCGACGAGGCAAGCAGCCGGTAGCATTCATCCGCCGTCATGGCGGTGAAGTCGAAGGACCGGAACCCTGGCTCGTCCGGCGCCGTCACCGGGTCACGCCTTCACCACCGGATGGCGCAGCGTGCCGATCTTCTCGACGCCGCACTCCAGCACGTCGCCCGGCCACATGAACTCCTGCGGATCGCGCCCGGCGCCGACGCCCGACGGCGTGCCGGTGGCGATGATGTCGCCCGGCTCCAACGTCATGCACGACGAGATGTCGGAGACGAGGTGATCGACCTTGAACAGCATGTGGCGGGTGTTGGAGCGCTGCTTCTCTTCGCCGTTGATCGTCAGCCAAAGCTCCAGATCCTGCGGATCGCCGATCTCGTCGGCGGTGACGATGCACGGGCCGAACGGGGCGAAGGTGTCCTGGCCCTTGGAGACGATCCACTGACCGGCGCGGCGGCAGTCGCGGGCCGAGACGTCGACCATCACCGAATAGCCGAACACGTGCTCCAGCGCGCTCTCCTTGGAGACGCCACGCGCCGTCGTGCCGATGATCGCCGCGAGCTCGACTTCCCAGTCGAGCTGCTGGGTCAGCGCCGCGTTGTGGCGGATCGGCTCGTTCGGCCCGATCACCGCCGTCGGCGGCTTGGAGAAGATCACCGGCTCCTTCGGCAGCTCGATGGAGGTATCCAGGGTGCGCGCCGACTCCTCGACGTGCTCCACGTAGTTGAGGCCGATGCCGAAGACGTTCTTGGCCGGGCGCGGGATCGGCGCCAGCAGCGTCACGTTGGAGAACGGGATCACCGCGTCGACGGCCCAGTCGTCGAACCCGACCTCGATGATCTGCCCGAGCACCCGCCAGGCGGCCGGGCCGGCGGCGATCAGGTCGAGCATCCGGTGGGGCAGCTCGATCCCGACGCCGTAGCCGAGGCGCTCGACGTCGAGGACATAGCCCTCGACGAGCGCGCCGAGGCGGGCGGGATCTTCTACGGTCTTGCGGTAGGTAACGAGTTTCATGTGTCTCTTCTCATGGGCGGCCGCATCGGCAGCCTTCGGTGGGACGGTCGCGCGGGGCGGCCAGAATGGGCCAGGCACGGCGATCGGCGGACCGATCCTGTCCGCCGCTCATGCCAGGAAGATGTCGGAGGTGGGTCAGGCGTGGACGGGCTGCTGGCCGCCGTTGTCGCCGAACGCCTCCTCGCGCCAGAAGCCGAGCTTCTCCATCACGGGCAGGTCGTTGAAGCAGAACAGGCAGGCATCGTCGCTGTCCGACAGGTTGCCGTGCTCGTGCCACGCCCAGGAGGGCACGCAGAAAATGTCGTGCTCCTTCCAGTCGAACCGCTTGCCGTTGATGATCGAATAGCCCGATCCCTTGGCGCAGTGATAGAGGAAGCTGCCGGTGTGGCGGTGGGCCTTGGTGCGTTCGCCCGGACGCAGCATCTGCATGCTGGCCCCGATCGTCTGCATGACGTGGCCGCCGGTCGCCGGGTTCACGTAGTTCATGAAGATGCCGTCGTAGGGCGATCCGTCGGACGCCTGCGCATGGCGGCTCAGCGCCTCGTAGGCCGGCTCCCACTCGTACTTGAAGAGCGGCGAGTAGCCCTTCTTCCAGGTTTCGCCGGCCGGCAGCATGCCGGGGGCGGCCCACTGGGCGGTGGAGTCGTTCACCGGATAGCCGACGACCTGGTGCAGGTCGTCGTGGACGCCGTAGAAGTTGGCCTCGAGCGCGTTGGTGAGCGGGATGTCGAGGCCGTCCTGCCAGATGCACTCCGTCCCGTCCTCGGCGATCGCATGCTCGTGCCAGGTGCCGTTCGGGGTCAGCACGAAGTCGTTCGGACCCAGCGTCATCTTGTGGCCGTCGACGATGGTGTAGGCGCCGCGGCCCTCGATGATGAACCGCAGCGCCGAGGCGGCGTGGATGTGGGCCGAGGCGCGCTCGCCCGGCTTCATCACCTGCAGGCCCGAATAGAGCCAGCCGACGGCGGCGGCCACGTCGGTGCGTCCCGGATTGTTGAGGTAGATCACCCGGCGGCCGGCCTTCTCGGCGGTCACCAGGTCGAGGGACTTCAGCACCTTGTCGCGCAGGTCCGCATAGCGCCAGAGCACCGGCACCGAGGAGGAGACCGGCTCCCACGGCTCGATCTTGTTGGCCACCGTCCACAGCGCCGCCGTGTCGGTCTCCGCCAACTCCTTGTAGTAGGCGACGAGTTCCGGGGTGTCCTCGACGTTCGCCCGGCCGGCAACGTCCTCGCGATATTCGTCGTAAGCCTTGCTCACTCGACCATCTCCTCGCTTGCGGTGCCGAACTGCTCCGCCCATGGACCATCTGCCCCGGAGCTAACGCGCTCTTCGCCCTGTCGTCAAGATTTTATAAAATTCTCGATCTTGCGTAAAATCAATGCTTCGCTGATATCTGTTCCCGCAGCAACCGCCAACCCTGAGGCACGCCGCCCGCATGACCCCGCCGGACACCGCCCTGAAGAAGCCCGCCGGGAGCCTTGCCGATCGGGCATACGACGAGATCCGCAACGACATCTTGGATGGAGTTTTCCAGCCGGAGCAACCCCTGCGGCTGGAGGCGCTGAAGGAACGCTACGGCTACTCCTTCTCGCCGATCCGCGAGGCACTCACCCGGCTCGCCTCCGACCGTCTCGCCGTCCAGACCAGCCTGCGGGGATTCCGCGTCGCCCCGATCTCGCTCGACGAGATGTGGGACATCCTGCGGGCCCGAATCCTGGTGGAAGGCGAGGCCTTCCGCCTGTCGATGCTGAACGGCGACGAGCTCTGGGAAGCGCGCGTGGTGGCGGCCTTCCATGCGTTCTCGAAATGCGCGGCGCGCGCGCCGCAGTCCGATGCCGACCGCATCACGTTCGAGCAGCGTCATGCGGCGTTCCACGCCGCGCTGCTTGCCGGAAGCGGATCGCCGTCGCTGCTGCATCTCGCCGAACAGCTGTACGTCCAGTCGGAGCGCTACCGCCGTCCGCACCTGATGGCGGAGGGAACCGGCCGCCGCGCCGGCCGCGACGTCGTCGCCGAGCACGCGATCCTCAGGGACGCCGCGCTTGCGCGAGACGCGGACGCCGGCACCGCGCTGCTCGCCGCCCACTACGAGAACACCGGCACCTTCATCGAGGAAGCGCTCGGGGCACGGCTGCGGCTGGTCGAAGCCGGGGCCTGATGCCGCCATCGGAACGCGCCTGAGGCGACGGCGCGAGGCCGCGCCGGCGACCGGCCCCGTGCATTCATTCATGCCATGGCGCCCGAGCGGGCATGCCGGCCCCGCCCGAGCTCGGTCCCGATAAAAATACCTGATCGGCCGGATTTGATATTGCAATTAGACGTGGCCTGAAAAGCGCGCAGACTATGGACCTTCGGCCAATGAAGGAGCGCTTATGGACCGCAGTCTCTACATCAAATTCGTCGAAGCGGGCGTCGAGGGCATCATCACCCTTTATTGGGAAACCGCCCCGAAGACCTGCGAGGCCCTGTGGGGCGCGCTTGAAAAGCCGATCTCCGTGCCGGCGAGCCATGCCATCTTCTCGGGTCCCGAGATCATGATGGGGCTGCCGAAGGAGAACCAGACCTTCGACCCGCTCAGCCTGCCGCCGGAGAACCAGACGGTCCTTCCCGATCCGGGCGAGCTTCTGTGGTTCTATCAGCCGAAGAACTTCTTCAAGATCGACCCGGACGAGTTCTGGGAGATCGGCATGTTCTACGCCGCCGGCGGCCGCACCTTCGGCCCGACGGGCTGGATCCCGTGCACCTATTTCGGCCGCGTCACCGAGGGGCTCGACGCGCTCGCCGAGCAGTGCCGGCTGATCCGCAAGGAAGGCATCAAGACGGTCGAGATCGGCCGCCGCGCCTGACGCACTCCCCGGCGGCCAACACGCCGCCGGGACGAGGGGAAGGCAGCGGATCCCGGCGCGCAAGAGGGGCCGGGCAATGCCGCCGCCGAATTGGAATGACAGCGACGGTTCCGCGTCCGGCCCCCTGCCCCGACGCGGAACCGCTCCGGAATTCTTCGAAACCGACTGGAGGAGAGTCATGAACAGGTTCGCGAAACTCACGGCCACCGCCGCAACGGCGCTCGTCGCCGGCACCGCGCTTGCCCAGGCGCAGTCGATCACCATCAATTCGTTCGGCGGCGCCTACGAGACGGCCCACCGCAAGTGCATCATCGACCCGTTCGAGAAGGCGACCGGCGCGACGGTCCAGATCGTCACCGCCTACTCCGCGGATGCGTTCGCCCAGCTGCGCGCCCAGAAGGATGCGCCGCAGTTCGACGTGATCCACTTCTCCGGCGGCCAGGAGATCGTCGGCGCCAAGGAAGGGCTGCTGTCGCCGATCAAGGACGGCGAGCTGACCAACGCCGCCGACCTCTACGACTTCGCCAAGCAGGGCCTCGCCAAGGGCGAGGGTCCGGCCTACTCGATCGCCGTCATCGGGCTCCTGTACAACAGCGAGGACGCTCCGAAGGCCCCGGCGAGCTGGAAAGACCTGCTCGACCCGGCATTCGCCGAGCACGTCGTGCTCACCGACATCTCCAACGGCTATGGCATGCTGGGCTTCCTGATGCTCAACAAGGCCGAGGGCGGTTCGCTGGAGAACATCCAGCCCGGTCTCGACGCCGTGAGCAAGCTGCTCGAGAACGGCGCCATCGTCGTCTCCACCTCGCCGGAGATCCAGCAGGAGTTTGCCCAGAACGACGCCTGGCTGGCGGCCTACGCCTCCGATTACGCCTACACCCTGCGCAAGGCCGGGCTGCCGGCGAAGTTCGTGCAGGGTGCGGAGGGCACCCCGGCGAGCTTCATCACCGCCAACCTGGTCGAAGGCCGGCCGAACCGCGACCTGTCGCTGAAGTTCATCGACATGGAGATCTCGCCGGACGCCCAGGCCTGCATGGCGACCGAGCTGCGCTACTCCCCGACCAACGCCAAGGTGGAGGTGTCCGATGACGTCGCCGGCGACCTCGCCTACGGTGAAGAGGGCGTGAAGGGGCTGCTGCGCTTCGACCCGACCGTCATCGAGGCGAACCGGTCGGCCTGGGTCGACCAGTGGAACCGCACGATCGCCCGCTAGGGCAGACCAACGGGGGCGGCCGCGACCGGCGCGCCGCCCCCTCCGACCTTCCCCGCGAACCCGGCGCACCAGCGACCCTGAGGCCATGAGCGACCGCACCGAGAACATCGTACTGGTGCTGCCCGGGCTGCTGCTCCTGGCTCTCGCCTTCTTCGTGCCCATCGCCCAGATGCTGGTGCTGTCGGTGCACGGCGACAACGGGCCGACGCTCGCCCACTTCACGCGCTTCCTGACCGATTCCTATTATCTCGGCGTGCTCTGGCGCACCGTCCGCCTGTCCATCGTCATCACCGCCATCTGCACCGCGATCGGCTTTCCGCTCGCCTACATCATGGCCCACGTCGGACGCCGCCTGCGGCTGCTGCTCGTGCTGATGGTCATCCTGCCGCTGATGACCAGCGTGGTGGTGCGAACCTTCGGCTGGATGGTGCTTCTGGGCCGCAGCGGCCTCGTCTCCGACATCCTGCGCGACCTCGACCTGGTCGGCCGCAGCTTCTCGCTCATGCACACCGAGGCCGCCATTGTGATCGGCATGGTGCAGGTGCTCCTGCCGTTCATGACGCTGTCGATCCTCGGCGTCATCACCCGCATCGACCCGCGCCTGGAGGAAGTCGCCCGCACCATGGGCTGCAGCTTCCTGACCACCGTGCGCACCGTCGTGCTGCCGCTGTCGCTGCCCGGCATCGTCGCCGGCTCGCTGCTCGTCTTCACCCTGTCGGCAAGCTCTTTCGTGACCCCGAACCTGCTCGGCGGCTCGCGGATCCAGGTGCTGGCGACGTCGATCTATCGCTCCGTCACCCAGACCCTCGACTGGCCGTTCGCGGCGGCCCAGGCGGTGATCCTGTTCCTCGGCGTGCTGCTCGTGCTCGTGCCCTACGCGCGCCTGTCGGGAGGCCGCAATGGTTAGGGCGGTTCCCGGCTGGCTGCGGATATCCGGCATCGTCTTCGTGGTCCTGACCGCGATCCTGCTGCTGGCCCCGCTGGTGGTGGTGATCGGAGTTTCGGTTTCGGAAAGCCAGTTCATCGCCTTTCCGCCGTCCGGCTTCTCGCTGCGCTGGTACCGGGAAGTGCTCTCCTCCGACGCCTATGTCGGTTCCGCCTGGATCAGCCTGCAGGTGGCGATCCTCGTCACCCTGTCGGCGAGCGTCATCGGCTGCATGGCGGCGATCGGCATCAACCGCCGCGCGCTGCCGGGTTCCGGGGCGCTCGCCACCTTCTTCCTGTCGCCGCTGGTGCTGCCGACCATCATCTACGCCATCGGCATGCTGATGCTGTGGAGCGCGATCTTCGGTACGGTTTCGGTGGTGACGCTGTGGATCGGCCACACCGTGGTCACCACGCCCTACGTGGTCCGCACGACGCTTGCGGTGCTGTCGGAGGCGGATCCCTTCCTGGAGGAGGCCGCCCAGACGATGGGCGCCAACCGCATCCGCCGGCTGTGGCTGGTGGTGCTGCCCCAGTGCCTCCCCGGGCTGGCCGCCGGCGCCTTCTTCGCCTTCAACATCTCCTTCGACGAGGCGGTCCTGTCGCTGTTCCTGCGCCGGCCGGGGCTTACCACCCTGCCCGTCCAGATCTACGGCCAGCTCGAGTTCAGCCCCGACCCCTCGGTCGCCGCCGTCTCCACCATCATGATCGGCCTGACGATCCTGCTGATCCTCGTGATCGACCGGGTCCTCGGGCTGCAGCGCTTCTCCAACGCGTGAGCCCCTGACCGCCCATGGCCGACGTCACCCTCACCGACATCAGAAAGTCCTTCGGCCCCGTCGAGGTCCTGCACGGCGTGTCGCTGGCGATCGCCGAGGGCGAGTTCGTCAGCCTGCTCGGGGCGTCCGGTTGCGGCAAGACCACGCTGCTGCGCACCGTCGCGGGGCTGGAGGCACCGACCTCGGGCCGGGTGATGATCGGCGGCGAGGACGTTACCGGACTGCCGCCGGAACGCCGCGACATCGCGATGATGTTCCAGTCCTACGCGCTGCTGCCGCACCTCACCGTCGCCGAGAACGTGCGTTTCCCGCTGCGCATGCGCCGCATCGGTGCGCGCGAGGACCAGCACGAGCGCGTGCGCGAGGCGCTGGAGACGGTCCATCTGGGCCAGATGGCCGACCGCAAGCCGACCCAGCTTTCCGGTGGCCAGCAGCAGCGCGTCGCGCTGGCGCGCGCCATCGTCTCGAAGCCGCAGGTGCTGCTGCTCGACGAGCCGCTCTCCAACCTCGACGCCCGCCTGCGCGAGGACATGCAGGTCGAGCTGATCGAAATCCACAAGCGCCTGGGCCTGACCACCCTGTTCGTGACCCACGACCAGGAGGAGGCGCTGAGCCTGTCGGACCGCATCGTGCTGATCAACAAGGGACGCATCGAGCAGGAGGGCGCGCCCGCCGAGATCTACGCGCATCCGGCGACGCGCTTCGCATCGAGCTTCCTGGGGGCGGCGAACCTGCTGCCGGCCACGCTCGCCGACGCGGACGAGGGTCCGGTGGCGACGCTCGCCGACGGCCAGCGGGTGACCGTGGGCGCGACGGAGGCCGCGCGCGGCGAACCCGTCACCCTCGCCATGCGCCAGGAGGACATCGCGCTCGTGGCTCCCGACGATGCGCATGCGTTCAAGGGATCGGTGCGCACCCGCGTATACCTCGGCGCGCGCAACCGCTACGTGGTGCGCGTCGGCGAGCAGGAGGTGCGCGTGCTCGCGCCCAACGACGTGCCGTTCGAGCGCGGCGACGCCGTCGGCCTCGCCATCGATCCCGGCCGCATCCGCGTGATTGCCGACGGCGCAGAATGACCGGCGGCCGGGTCCACTCCCGGCCGGCCCAACGACCAAGGGAAACGCCATGAGCACCTTCGAGACCCGCCTGTTCGTCAACGGCGCCTTCGTGGCCGGCGACGGCGCCGTGGAGACCGCCTTCGACCCCGCGCGCGGCACCCCGCTCGCCGAGGTCGCCTCGGCCAGTGCCGGCCAGATCGACCAGGCAGTGGAGACCGCCCAGGCCGCCTTTGCCGGCTGGCGGCGGACCACGCCCAAGGAACGCAGCCGCGCGCTTCTCACCATCGCCGACCGCATCGAGGCCGAGGCCAAGAGCCTTGCGGAGGTGGAGTCGCTCAACACCGGCAAGCCGCGCCGCTACGTCGAGGCCGGCGAACTGATGAACGTCGCCGACGTGTTCCGCTTCTTCGCGACCGCCGTGCGCAACGTCCCCGGCATCGCCGCCAACGGCTACCGCTCCGCCGCCATGACGAGCGTGCTGCGCCGCGACCCGATCGGCGTGATCGCCTCCATCGCGCCCTGGAACTATCCGCTGCTGATGGCCGCCTGGAAGATCGCACCCGCGATCGCCGCCGGAAACACCGTGGTGATCAAGCCGTCGGAGAACACACCGCTGAGCCTCCTCCGGCTGGCACCGATCCTCGCCGAAAGCCTGCCGGACGGCGTGGTGAACGTCATCTGCGGCAACGGCGCCGACGTCGGCCACCGGCTGATCTCGCACCCGCTCGTGCGGATGATCTCGCTCACCGGCGACGTGCGCACGGGCCGCTCCGTCCTTCAGGCGGCGGCCGGCGAGCGCATCAAGCGCACGCACCTGGAACTCGGCGGCAAGGCGCCGGTGATCGTTCTCGCCGATGCCGATCTCGACAGCCTCGTCGAGACGCTGCGCGAGGCGAGCTTCTACAACGCCGGCCAGGACTGCACCGCCGCCTGCCGCGTCCTTGCCGACAAGACCATCGTGCAGGAGCTCACGGACAAGATGAGCGGCATGGTGGAGAGCCTCGTCTACGGGGCCCCGGAGCGGGACGACGTGGAGTTCGGCCCGGTGATCTCCAGGCGCCAGCAGGAGCGCGTGGCCGGCTTCGTCGATCGCGCCCGCACGGAGGGTGCCGACATCGTCTGCGGCGGCACCACGCCCGAGGGCGACGGCTTCTATCATGCGCCGACCCTCGTCGCCGCGCCGATCGAGGCGGAAATCGTCCAGAAGGAGGTGTTCGGGCCAGTGGTCACCATCACCCCGTTCGACACGCCGGAGACGGCGCTTTCCTGGGCGAACGCCTCCGAATACGGACTTGCCTCCTCGGTCTGGTCGCGCGACGCGAAGGCCGCGATGGGCATCGCCAACGCCCTCGACTACGGCGTCACCTGGGTCAACACCCATGGCGTGTTCGCCACCGAGATGCCCCACGGCGGCACCAAGAACTCCGGCTACGGCTCGGACCTGTCGATGCAGTCGCTGATCGACTACACCCAGGCCCGCCATGTCATGATCGCGGGGTGAGCGCGCGCGCCGGGGGGCCGGCGCGCAGCGGGGCTGCGCCAATCGGCGGAATCGAGTCTAAGATCGCGCGCATGCGCATCGTGGACATCAACACCTTCGTCGTTCTCGTCCGCACCCGGCATTTCGGCCGCACCGCCGAGCTCCTCAACACCTCCCAGCCGGCCATCTCGGCGCGCCTCGCCGCGCTGGAGCAGGAGTTCGGCGCGCGGCTGATCGAGCGCGGCGACCGGACGTTCCGCCTGACACCCGCCGGGGAAAAGGCGCTACAGAGCTTCCAGCTCGTCCTCGACACGCTGCAGGAACTGACCGGGAGCCTTACCGAGGGCTCGGGCGGCGAAGCGCGGGCCGTGCGCATCGGCGCGATCGATTCCGTCGCCTCGACGTTCATGCCCAACCTCGTCGATTCCCTGCATCAGGTGATGCCGACGCTGAAGATCGACGTGGCGGTCGAAGGCACCAAGCTGCTGGTGGAAGGCATGGAGCGCGGCGAATATGACATCATCTTCGGCATCGATCCGGTGATCGGCGAGAACTTCCGCTCCTTCGTGACCTGCGTGCTGGAGATGGTGTGGGCGGGCTCGCCCGATCTCATCGACGTCGGCCGTACCTACAGCGTCGACGACCTCGCCCGCATGCCCATCGTCACCTTCCCCAAGGACACGCCGCCCTACCGGCAGATCGCGCCCTATTTCCAGGACGAGCGGGTGCTCGCCTCGACGCTCACCAGCTCCAACTCGCTGTTCGCGATCATCAACCTGATCATCCGGGGCTTCGGCGTCGGCGCGATCCCGACCGTGACCATCGAGCGCGAGATCTCCGCCGGCCTGATCCATCCGATCGCCGTGTCGAAGCGCTTCCCGCCGATGCCGATCATCGCCACCTACCAGACCGTCACGGCCACGGACCTGGTGCGGGTGGTGGTCGAGCAGGCCCGCGAAAGCGCGGCCGCCTTCTGCGCCGCCGCCTCCCCCCATACGGCCTGGATCGAGTGACCCCATGACAGCGACCGTCCGGACGTTCGGCACACTCTCCGACGGCACCCCGATCGAGGCCGTCGATCTTGAAGGCGACGGGATTTCGGCGACGGTGATCACGCTGGGAGCCGCCATCGGCAGCCTGCGCGCGCCGGACCGCGCCGGCCGGATGGGGGAGGTCGTGCGCGGCTTCACCGACCTGGAGAGCAAGGCCGCGCGCCCGGCGGTCAGCGGCGCCACCATCGGCCGCTACGCCAACCGCATCGGCAACGCCAGCTTCGAACTCGACGGGACCCGTCACGCCCTGGAAGCCAATCTCGGAGCCAACTGCCTGCACGGCGGATCGCACGGCTTCCACACGCAGAACTGGCAGCTCGTGGAGACCGGCGACACGCCCTGTCCGTTTGCCACCTTCGCGCTCGTCTCACCCGACGGCGATGGCGGCTTTCCGGGCCGGCTGGAGGTGACGGCGACCTATGCGCTCACCGGGCCGGGCGAACTGACGCTCACCTACGAGGCGAGGACCGACCGGCCAACCGTCGTCAGCATGACCAACCACGCGTACTTCAACCTTCGGGGCGACGGCCCGATCCTCGATCATCGCATCGAAGTGTCCGCCGACGCGTTCCTGCCCGGCGACGGCGACCGCCTGCCGACGGGCGAGGGCCGCGACGTGGCCGGCACTCCCTTCGACCTGCGCGCGCCGACGCGCTTTGCCGACGCGGTGCGCGGAACGGAGGACGAGCAGATCCGCAGCGCGCGCGGCTTCGACCACTGTTTCGTGCTGGGGCGTGAGACGGCGGACGAGCCGCGCCTGGCGGCCCGCGTCGAGGAGGCCACCTCCGGCCGGACACTGGAGGTGCTGACGACCGAGGTTGGCCTGCAGGTCTACTCCGGCGCGCTGCTTTCGCCCGCCGAAGAGGGCGGGCCGCCCGAGCTGGTGGCGCTGTCGGACGGCTTCTGCCTGGAGCCGGGCCGCTTTCCGGATGCCCCGAACCGGCCGGCGTTTCCCTCCGCCCGCGTCGAACCGGGCGCGCCCTACCGGCAGGTCAGCGTCTACCGCTTCTCCACGGCCTGAGGCGTCTGCCCGGGACCGTTTCCGTCGCGTTCTGCGCCTAACAGCCTCACGGATAGAAGCCGGGCATCTCGGCGATCGGCGGCGCCGAGGTCAGGCCGGCGATGTCGGGCACGGGCCGCGCCGTCTTGGCGTCGGCGGCAAGATAGCGCTCCAGGGTCGCCGCCATGCGCAGGACGGCAAGGTCGCCGCCGCGCGGCCCGACGATCTGCAGGCCGAACGGCATGCCGTCCTCGTCCACGCCCACCGGCAGCGACACCGCCGGATGACCGGCCAGCGTCGCCGCGTAGGCCATTGCCAGCCAGTGGTAGTAGGTACGGGTCGGCCGGCCATCGATCTCGGTCGGGTAGAGCTCCGTCCACACGCGGGGGCGCATGGTGACCGACGGCGTCAGCACGAAGTCGTAGTCGCGATAGAACTCCTGCCAGCGGCGGTAGAGCGCGGTCTGGAGCTCGAACCCTCGGGCGATATCGGCGGCCGAGTAGGAAAGGCCCTCCTCGACGTTGGCACGGACGTTTTCGCCGACGAGCTCAGGGGTTTCGGCCACCATCTTCCGGTGCGGGCCGAGGAAGGCGACCGCCCGCAACAGCTCGAACGCCTCGTCGGCGCCGGTGCAGTCGGGGTGGGCGTCGTCGGCCGCCGCGAACACCACGCGGAACCGATCGAGCTTGGACCGGAACGCTTCCGCGATGGCTGCCTCCGTCGGGGCGAAGCCGAAGTCGGGCGACACCGCGACCCTGAGCGCCGAGAGGTCCATCGGAGCGAGAGCCCGCATGCGCTCGGGCGCATAGCCATCGGCGCCGTGGGCGATCAGCGACAGCGGATCGCGCGCGTCCGGCTTCGCCATGACCGACAGCAGCAGCGCGGCGTCCTGAACCGTGCGCGCCATCGGACCGAGGGTGGACAGCTGCAGCCATGCCATCCCGCGCTTTTCGGCTGGGATGAGACCCGGCGTCGGGCGGAAGCCGACGACGCCGCAGAACGAGGCCGGGTTGCGCAGCGAGCCGCCCGTATCGGAACCCGTCGCGAGCGGCACCATCCCGGTGGCGAGCGCCGCGGCCGAACCGCCGGACGAGCCGGCCGCCGACTTGGTCGGATCGAACGGGTTGCCGGTGGTGCCGTAGACGGCGTTGCGCGAGTTGCCGCCGGCGCTCCATTCCGGGACGTTGGTCTTGCCCAGCACGATGGCGCCTTCCCGGCGGAGGTCCGCCACGAGGCCTTCGTCGGCCGCGGCGACATTGTCGCGGAAGGAAAGGCTGCCATAGGTCGTCTTCAGCCCGGCGACGTCGACCATGTCCTTGATGCCCACCGGCAGGCCGTGCAGGACGCCGAGCGCGTCTCCCGCCATCACGGCGTGTTCGTGGCTCCGTGCCGTGTCGAGCGCGCGCTCGAAGTCGCGGGCCGGCATCGCGTTCACCGCGGGATCGACCGCCTCGACCCGGGCGATGCAACTTTCCACCAGTTCGACCGGGGAAAGCGTCTTCTCGCCGATGAGGCGGCGGGCGTCGGTGGCGGACAGGTCGCAGGGATCGGTCATGAGGCTTCCTGGGGATTCGGGAGGAAACACGGGTCGTGTGGGGCGCACACTACCCCGTCTTCGTGGCGTTCCAAGAGGTCGTACACCATCAACCCGTCTGGAGGCGTGCAGCCATTCGCCACGGGCATGAACAGGGCGCCGGAAGGTGCGCACCTCCCCGCTCGAACGCCGCGTCAGTGCGCGGCACGGATACGGAACGTTCGGTCGAACTGATCGATGGGCGTTGGCCGGCCAAGCAGGAAGCCCTGGCCGATGCGGCAGCCGATGGACAGCAGCGCCTGCTTCTGGTCGTCCGTCTCGATCCCCTCCGCGACGCAGTCCACGTTGAGCGCGTCGGTCATCATGATCACGATCGCCGCGAGGCTGCGCCGCGCCGACCCCGCATCGAGCAGACTGACGAAGCTGCGGTCGATCTTGAGCGTGTCGATCGGCAGCCGGCGGAAGTGCCCGAGAGAGGCATACCCGGTGCCGAAATCGTCGAGCGCGATGCGGAATCCGGCGCGGTGGAGCTGGCTCACCTGATGAACCGCCCGCATGGCGTTCTGCATCGCGATTCCCTCGGTCACCTCGAACTCGAGATCCTTCGGGGACATGTCGAGGTCCTTCAGCCGCCGCATGACCCAGGCGGCGAATCCGGGCCGGTTGAGATCGGCCATGGACAGGTTTATCGCGACCGGAAGGCGGGCCGATTCATCGTGGCTGTGCAGCCAGCGGGCCACCCTCTCGAAGACCAGGTCGGTGAGGGACTGGGTGAGCCCCGAGACCTCGGCGATGGGGATGAACTCGGCCGGCGAAACCGCTTCGCCCTCCCACCTCCAGCGCAGCAGTGCTTCCGCGCCGAGCACCGCACCGGACGACAGGTCCACCTTCGGCTGGAGGTGGACGTCGAACCCCTGCCCATTCGCGAGCGCTTCCTTCAGACCGACCTGAAGAACCCGCTTTCGCTCGACCTGCTTCTGCATCACCGCGCCGTAGACGACGCTTTCGCCGACGTGTGCCTGCCGGATATGGAAGAGCGCCGTGGTCGCGATCCGCTGGGCGCTCGCGGCATCGTCCGGCAGTTCGTCGAGATCCATGATCGCCGAGGTCGCGGTCGGGACCAGCTCCACTTCGCCCACCTCGAAGGGATGCGCGAACGTGCGCGCGATCAGATCGGGATCCAGCAGGTCCCTGTCGGCGATCAGCCCGAACGTCGCCTCTCCCACGATGGCCAGCGTCGCGCCGGGAATGAACTCCGACAGCCGAACATGGATGTCGACCAGCAGGCGGTTGGCGACATGCGTTCCGTATGCCGCCACGATCGATTGAAACGAACCGATCGAAATCAGCGCCATCCGCTTCTCGCCCTTGGCCGTCTTGATCGCCCTGCGCAACGCCATCTCGAAGGCGTTGATGTTCGGGACATCCAAAACGACGTCGTTGAAGGCGAGACGGTCGAGCTTTTCCACCAGGGCCAGGTTCTCGAACCCGATGGAGATGTTGGTGCAGAACAGGCGCAGCAGGCTGAGGTCCGCCACCTCGATGTTGGGATGCGTCTCCATCACCGCACACAGCTCGCGGCCGGTCTCGCTGGTGAAGTGCATCACCATGTAGCCGTCCTGAAACAGCGGATCGGTCCGCTTGCGGGCGATGTCGATGAGCCCGTTGATCTCGGGCCCGACCGTCGACAGCGTGTCGCCGATCATCGCGGAGAACTCACCGATCGCGCTGACGATCAGGGAGTTGCTCCTTGTCCGCTCCAGCCCCTGGACGCTGACGAAGCCGGACGGCTCCACCCTGAGCAGCGCGCCGATCTGAACGAGCACGCCCTGCGAGAAGATCTCCAGGTTCTGGCGCTGGAACAGCTGGGTAGAGCTTTCGATGACCATCTCCAGGCCCGTCCGGCTGCGGGCAATGGCTGAGATATGGTCGTAGGCGCGGATCGAGGCGGTCAGCACCGACAGCAGCCGGGTGCGCGTCAGCTCGTCCTTGGTCCGATAGTCGTCGATCTCGTAATCGGTGATGACCGACATCTCCGGGGCATAGCCCGGGTATCCCGTTCGAAGCACGATCCGCATGTCGCGCCTGCCCGCTTCGCGCAGGCTGCGCACCAGCTGCAGCCCCGCATCCGGAGTCTCCATCACCACATCGATGAAGGCGACGGCGATGTCCGGGTGCCGGGCCGCGACCGCGCGCGCCTCCGCACCCGAATGGGCATGAATCGTCTCGATGGGGCGTCCCAGAACCTGCGCGTCCCGGAGAACGAAATCCGTTGCCGTATGGACGTCCTTGTCGTCATCGACAATCAGCACCTGCCAGGGCGAGGCGGACGCAAGGGGCAGCGGCGCGTCGTCGTCGTCGATCTGCAGCATGTCCGGATCAGTGGGCATGGACACTCCTTTCGACGTCGTAGTCACTGCGGCGCCATTGCGTCCCGGCGCTGGGAGCGGAGGCCGGCAGGCGAACGCTGACGACCGAGCCTTCCCGAAGCCGGCTTTGCGCCGAGATCGTCCCCCCCAGCGTGCCCGTCACGATGTTGTAGACGATGCTCAAACCGAGCCCGCTGCCGCCCGTTCCAAGGCGGGTGGTGAAGAAGGGGTCGAACATGTGGGCCAGAACGTCGGGGGACATTCCCGCCCCATTGTCCCTCACGTCGATTTCGACTCCCCTATCAGGCAGGTCGCGGGTCGATATGGCGATGCGGCCGCCCTCGTTGGGGGCGAAGGCATGGATCTGTGCATTCGCGACGAGATTGGTGATGACCTGCGCAAGCGCGCCCGGATAGCTGTCGATAACCGCCGTGGATCCGGGCTCGGCCTCCAGGACCACGGCAGAACCCTTGAATTGGGGACGCAACGTATGGACGACGTCCTCGACGTACGGATCGACAGGGAATGACCGGCGGCGTTCGCTCGCCTGGTCGACCGCCACCTGCTTGAAGTGCCGGACGATCTCGGAGGCGCGTCCGAGCCCCTGGACCATGAGGTCGGTGCCTTCGCGAATATCCTTCAGGAGCGATTCCAGCGACGAGCGCCGGATCCGCCCCTCGCGCACATCGGCGGTGAGGGTGTCGACGCGTTCTGAAACCGTCGTGCTGACGCTGAGGGCATTGCCCAACGGCGTGTTCAACTCGTGGGCGATGCCCGCAACAAGGCCGCCGAGACTCGCCATCCTGTCGACCCGTATCAACTCCGCCGCCGACTTGCGCTTTTCGGCCTCCGCCCGCCGGCGCGCCTGGATCAGGCGCGCGCAGAATACACCGACGAGAACCGATGCCAGGAGCGTTAGCAGCAGCTGAGGCCACCGTTCAACCGTGAGAAACGGGGGGCGGGCAGGCACGCGGGCCAGCACGATCCACCTGGCATCCGCGGAATGAGTCGTCGCCCCCTCCGGCCCCACGGAGAGAAGCGCCTCGGGTCGGACCGTGTCGACGACGTATTGCCCATCCTGATAGTCGAACTCGCCGGTGCCCGTCTCTTCGATCGTCCGCCAGAGGCCGGCGTCCGTCCGGGCGAGCGTTTCCCCGTTGTCGAACATGAAGCCCCACAGCCTCTCCGGCGGCACGCCGGCGAGCCAATAGCCCGACGGGTTGAGGAGCGCGATCGAGCCGGTTTCGGCAAAGCGGACTTCCGATATGGCGGAGAGGAGATTGCTGGCGTCGAGGTTCATGACCACGACGCCGCCCGTTTCACCGCTCGGGGTCAGCACGGGCGTCGCGAGCCGGAGCATGGGCTGCCACGGAACCTGGATGCTGCCGTGTTCGACATTGAGGTCCAGCGGCGACAGGTAGATCCCGTCCGGCGGCAGAACGACGGCGTCCTTGAAGTAATAGCGGTTGGCCTTGGGTTGGAGGTCGTCAGGGGCCACGGTGACCACCGCGTCCCCGACCCGTTCCACCCGGACGGCCTCGTTGCCCCGAATGTCCAGGAAACGCAGCTGGGTGATCGTTGGCTTCGCCTCCAGGAAAGCCCGGAAGACGCGCTTCACACCGTCGTAGTCCCGCGTCGCCCCACCCGCGTAGCTGCGGAGGGCATCGCCCTGGGCGATGATTCGAACGTCGCCGGCCGCCAGTCGGACGAAGAAGGTCGCCTGGTCGGCGCCCCGCGCGACCGCCGCGGCGGCCTCGACGCGCGATCGGCCCAGAACCACCTTACCCTCAAGCAGGTAAGCGAGAAGTTCGAGAAATATGATGATCAGGAGTGCGGCAAGGACGGCGGCAATCGTGACAGTCGCCCCAAGGAAGCGGGATCGCCTGAGGCGCACTTTGCTTCCTGCTTCATCCCCAACAGACCCGGGAGAATGCGCCTGCAACATTCCGGAACACTCACATCAACAATCCGGCCAGCTAACACCCGATGGAAGATCGGTTCAAAAAGATTCCACCCTGGATAGGCGGAACGTGTTCACGAGAGGCAGGAGAGGACAGACGTCGCCAGGACGTCTGCGGTCGCCTTCTGACGCGTACGGGCATCGCATGTCACCGGGAGAGCGGAAACACGTCTCCAACCGCCCCGCGCAATCGCGCCCGGGCGGGCGGTGCTCCGGCGCATCGAACTGGAAAAGCCCGAAGCGACGGCTTCGGGCTTCTGTCACCAGTGAATGCCAGGCCGGTGCGCGCGGAGACTACTCGGCGGCCGACGCGGAGATCTCGCCGCTGCGGATCTGTTCTTCCTCGATGGATTCGAACAGCGCGCGGAAGTTGCCCTCGCCGAAACCGTTGTCGCCCTTGCGCTGGATGAACTCGAAGAAGATCGGCCCGATCACCGTCTTGGAGAAGATCTGCAGCAGGATCTTCGTCTCGCCGCCACCCACGACCCCCTCGCCGTCGATGAGGATCCCGTGGGTCTTCATCCGGTCGATGGGCTCGTCGTGGCCCTTCACCCGGTCGTACGACATCTCGTAGTAGGTGTCGGGCGGGCCGGGCATGAACAGCAGGCCGTTGTCGGCGAGGCGATCGGTGGCGTCGTAGATCGCTTCGGTCCCCACGGCGATGTGCTGGATGCCCTCGCCGCGGTATTTGCGCAGATAGCTCTCGATCTGGCTCTTGTCGTCGGTGGACTCGTTGAGCGGAATGCGGATCTTGCCGCACGGCGAGGTGATCGCGCGGCTGACGAGGCCGGTGAGCTTGCCCTCGATGTCGAAGAAGTGGATCTGCGTGAAGCCGAACAGCTCGCGGTAGAAGGCCCACCACTTGTCCATGTTGCCGCGATAGACGTTGTGGGTCAGGTGATCGAGATAGTAGAAGCCGACGCCTTCCGGCTTCGGATCCGCCTCTCCGAGCCACTCGAACTCGGCCGCGTAGGGCGAACCCTTCTCGCCGTAGGTGTCGACGAAATAGAGCAGCGAGCCGCCGATGCCGACGATCGCCGGCACATCGAGGCTCTTGTCGTCGCCCGTATAGGGGGTGGCGCCCTGGGCGACGGCATGATCGAAGGCGTGCCGCGCGTCGACCACCCGCCATGCCATCGACGGCGCGCAGGGGCCGTGCTCCTCGACGAAGCGGCGGCCGAAGCTGCCCGGTTCGGCGTTGAGCAGGTAGTTCACGTCGCCCTGGCGCCAGAGGGTGATCTGCTTGCTGCGGTGCCGCGCGACAGGAGCGAAGCCCATCCGCGCGAACAGCGCTTCGAGCGCCTCGGGCTCTTCGCTCGCGAACTCGACGAACTCGAAGCCATCGGTACCGGCCGGATTCTCCCTGGAGATCTCGGCGGGCGGGGCATCGTGCGGAAACGGTCCCATGGCAGACTCCCGGTTGCGGGGCGCGGCAGCGAACTGCCGGCCAATTCTTCAAGCAACCAGTGTCGCCGCATTCGCCCGCAACGTGCGTGCAAAGCCATGCCCGCACGACAACCGTTCGCACGAACCGTGCGCCGCGCAGGACAAGCGTGCACGATATCGGCAGGAATGCCGCTGAGCGCGCGCGGCAATCGATGCCGCGCGCCCATTGAATGAATCCGAGCGGCCGGCAGTCAGACGGCCGCGCGACGGTTCACTCCGACGTCTGCGGCCGTTCGCGCGGCGTGAGCGCCGAGACGATCTCCTTCGGCCGGATCACCCCGAGATGTTCGCCTTCCTCGGACGTGACGTTGAGGACGCGACCTTCGTTCAAGGGCTCCATCACGTCCTGCAGCTTGGTGTCGGCGTGGATGTCGTCGGAGCCGGCCGGCGCCTCTCCATCGGCCATCACGTCGCTCGCCCGCAGCACACCGAGAGGGTTCATGTGGGCGACGAAGTCGGCGACGTAGGCGTTGGCCGGCTTGCGGATGATCTCCGGCGGCGTGCCGCACTGGACGATGCGCCCGCCTTCCATGATGGCGATCCGGTCGCCGATCTTGAACGCTTCGTCGAGATCGTGGCTGACGAAGATGATCGTGCGCTTGAGGTTGCGCTGGAGTTCAAGAAGCTCGTCTTGCAGCCTGTTGCGGATCAGCGGATCCAGCGCCGAGAACGGCTCGTCCATCAACAGAATCGGCGCCTCGGTCGCGAACGCCCGGGACAGGCCGACACGCTGCTGCATGCCGCCGGAGAGCTCTCCGACGAGACGATCACCCCAGTCCGAGAGCCCGACCAGTTCGAGCTGGTGGCGGCACTTCTCCTCACGCTCCTCGCGCGGCATGCCCGCGAATTCGAGGCCGAGGCCGACATTGTCGAGCACGTTGCGCCACGGCAGCAGGCCGAACTGCTGGAACACCATGGCCACGCACGACAGCCGCACCCGACGCAGCGTCTTCGCGTCCGCCTTGGTCACATCGATCATCGTGCCGTGGTCGTTGACCAGCACGCGCCCGCGGACGACGGGATTGAGGCAGTTGACCGCGCGCAGCAGCGTCGACTTGCCGGAACCCGACAGCCCCATCAGCACGAGGATCTCGCCCTCGGCGACGGTCAGCGAGCAGTTGTGGACGCCCAGAACCTGGCCGGTCTCCGCTTGGATGTCGGCGCGACTCTTGTTCTCGTCCATCAGAGGCAGGGCCAGCTCGGGCTTGTCGCCGAAGACGATGTTGACGTCTTCGAAGATCACCGCGTTCTGGCGGTCGCCTTCGGTGGGCGCGGCGGCGTCGGTGGATTCGGTCATATCATTGGTGCTCATGAGCGACGCCCCCGGATGCGAAGCACGCGGTCGAGCATGATCGCCACGACCACGATGATGAAGCCACTCTCGAAACCGAGAGCCGTGTTGACCGAGTTGAGTGCGCGGACGACCGGAACGCCAAGTCCGTTGGCGCCGACGAGCGCGGCGACGACGACCATCGACAGCGACAGCATGATGGCCTGGTTCAGGCCCGCCATGATCTGCGGCAGGGCGTAGGGAAGCTCGACCTTGGTGAGCTTCTGCCATCCGGTGGCGCCGAAGGAATCGGCGGCCTCGAGCAGCGGCATCGGGGTCGACGAGACGCCCAGGTGGGTCAGGCGGATCGGTGCGGGCAGCACGAAGACGACGGTCGCCAGCAGCCCCGGGACCATGCCGATCCCGAAGAAGACGATGGCCGGAATGAGGTAGACGAAGGTGGGCAGCGTCTGCATCAGGTCGAGGACCGGCTGCAGCACCCGGTAGAGGTTGGGCCGGTGCGCCGTGGCGATGCCTACCGGAACGCCGATGGCCATGCAGACCAGGCAGGCGGACACGACGAGCGTCAGGCTCTCGGTCGTCTCTTTCCAGTAGCCCTGGTTGATGATGAAGAGAAAGCCGAGGACGACGAAGAGCGCCATCTTCCAGCTCTTCTGGAGCCACCACGCCAGGAGCGCGAAGAAGGCCACCACGACCAGTTCGGGCGGGGTCTGCAGGACCCACAGGAACCCGTCGATGAGGCGGGTCATGATCTGGGCGAGGCCGTCGAAGAACCAGGCTCCGTTCGCCTGCAGCCAATCGAACATCTCGGATGCCCAATGGCCCACCGGGATCTTGTACTCGGTCAGGAAGTCCACGCGCGAGCCCCTCCGCTTCTGCTGGATACGTGTCCCGATCAGGCCGAGGAGACCCGATCAGTCAGGGTAAACCAATTCATCGCATCTGAGGCAGCTTCCGGACGCACCGTCGGACCGCTCCCTTGCGGGAGAGCCCGAGGTCCCGCCCGGAAGGTCCGGGCGGGAGATTCTCATGAATGCCGTGAACACGGCCGTTCGGAGCGAAGCGATCCGGACGACGAGACGTGCTCTTGAAGCTGCCGGAAACCCGGTCGACCGGCACAGCCGACCGACCGGAAAGGCGGCTCTAGAGGCCGAGGGATTCCTTGACCGCCGGCAGACCCGGCTTGCCGTCGACCGTGGTCACGCCCTCGAGCCAGCCCGACAGCACGTCGGGGTTGGCCTTCAGCCACTTGGCGGTCGCGTCGTCGGGATTGGCGCCGTCGTCCAGGATCTCGCCCATGATCTTGTTTTCCATGGGCAGCGTGAACGTGAGGTTCTTGAGGAGCTTGCCCACGTTCGGGCATTCCTCGACGAAGCCCTTGCGGGTTACCGTGTTGACCACGCCCTCGCCGCCGAAGAAGTCCTCGCCGCCGGTGAGATACTTGAGGGAATAGTTCGCGTTCATCGGGTGGGGCTCCCAGCCGAGGAAGACGATGGCTTCATCCTTCTTGTACTTGCGGCCGACCATGGCGAGCATGCCCTGCTCGGAGCTCTCGACCACCTCGAAGCCCTTCAGGTCGAACTTGTTCTTGTCGACGAGCGAGACGAGGTAGGCATTGCCCTCGTTGCCGGGCTCGATGCCGTAGATCTTGCCGTCGAGCTCGTCGCGGAACTTGGCGATGTCGGCGTAGGTCTTCAGGCCCTTGTCGTAGAGATAGGTCGGCACGGCCAGCGTATACTTGGTGCCCTGCAGATTCTCGTGGACGCTCTCGATCTCGCCAGAATCGAGGTACGGCGTGATGGCCTGCGTCTGCGCCGGCATCCAGTTGCCGAGGAACACGTCGACGTCGTCGCTCTTCAGCGACGCGAACGTCACCGGCACCGACAGCACCTTCACGTCAACGTCGTAGCCGAGACCTTGGAGAAGGTGCTTCGTCGTCGCGGTCGTGGTCGTGATGTCGGTCCAGCCAACATCGGACATCGTAACGGAATCGCATTTGGCCTGGGCGTAGGCAGCCCCGGCGAGCATTGGCGACGTCGCGAGAGCAATCGCGCAAATCGAGCCAAAGGTACGAATCATATGAGTATTCTCCCGTTCTGGTGGCGGCACCCATCAAACACGGGCGCCGAGAAATGGGTTTCCTCGCCTTACCGGTTGGTTTGTCCACCGGCTGGACGGTCTTTCTTGATTGATCAGTCAATCAACATCATATTGACACAGATGTAAACGGCCTTGGTTCGCGCAACCCCGCGCCAACAATGGGCACGAGCGCCCGAAGACGGAGTCGGATGCCAAAGGTTGGGATACAGGCGGTCCGCAAGGACGCCCTCGTGCTAGCAGCGATCGCGGAGGTCGGAGCCGTGGGCTCCCTCGACGTGACGGTCGCCGGAATCGCCCGGCGCGCGGGCGTTTCCTCGGCCCTCGCCCATCACTACTTCGGATCGAAGGACGACATCCTTCTCGCCGCGATGCGGCGCATCCTCGACGACTTCGGCGCGCTGGTGCGCGAGGGATACCAGAGCTGCGATACCCCGCGCGAGCGTCTGCATGCGGTCATCGAGGCCTGCTTCGAGCCGGGGCAGTTCGAGCCCGCCGTCATCGCGGCATGGCTGGTCTTCTACGTGATGGCCCAGCGCTCGGCGGAGGCGGCACGACTGCTGGCCGTCTACCAGCGGAGACTGGACAGCAACCTGGTCTCGGCCCTCGTCGAACTGGCGCCGGAGGACGATGCACGGCGCATCGCCAAGGGCCTCGCCGCCATGATCGACGGCTTCTACATCCGCGCGGCGCTTCGCGTGCACACCGTCGACCCCGCCCAGGCGGCTGCCATGGTCGTCGACTATCTCGACCTCAGCCTCGCCTGCCTTGTCACCACCCCACAGGAGACCGTCGGATGACAGCCAAACCGAACGTTCTCATCCTGATGGTGGATCAGCTCGCCGGTCCGTTCTTTCCGGACGGTCCGGCCGACTTCCTCCATGCACCGAACCTCAAGGCGCTCGCGGCGAGATCCACCCGCTTCGCCAACGCCTACACCGGCTCGCCGCTGTGCGCGCCGGGCCGCGCGAGCTTCATGTCGGGCCAGCTGCCGCGACGCACCCGCGTCTACGACAACGCCGCCGAGTTCGCCTCCGACATTCCGACCTTCGCCCACCATCTGCGGATCGCCGGCTATCAGACGACCCTTTCGGGGAAGATGCACTTCGTCGGCCCGGACCAGCTCCACGGCTTCGAGGAGCGGCTGACGACCGACGTCTATCCCGCCGATTTCGGCTGGACCCCGGACTACCGCAAGCCCGGCGAGCGCATCGACTGGTGGTACCACAACATGGGCTCGGTGACCGGCTCCGGCATCGGCGAGATCTCCAACCAGCTCGAGTACGACGACGAGGTGGCCTACGAGTCGGTCCGCAAGATCTACGATCTCGGACGGCGCGCCGATCCGCGCCCCTGGCTGCTGACCGTCTCGTTCACGCACCCCCACGACCCGTACGTGGCGCGCAAGAAGTACTGGGACCTCTACGAGGGCTGCGAACACTTGGACCCGACAGTGCCGGCCATCGACTACGAGAAGCACGACGCCCATTCCAAGCGCATCTTCGATGCCAACGACTGGCGCAGCTTCACCATCACCGACACGGACATCCGCCGGTCGCGTCGCGCCTATTTCGCCAATATCTCCTACCTCGACGACAAGATCGGCGAGATCCTGGAGGCGCTGGAGGGCACCGACCAGACGCAGGACACCATCATCCTGTTCGTGTCGGACCACGGCGACATGCTCGGCGAGCGCGGACTGTGGTTCAAGATGAGCTTCTTCGACGGATCGTCCCGGGTCCCGCTGATGGTCGCCGCGCCGCAGATGGCGCCGGGGCGGATCGACACGCCGGTCTCGACCATGGACGTCTCGCCGACCATCGCCGACCTCGTCGGGATCGATCTGGGCGAGGTGACGCCCTGGACCGACGGCGAGAGCCTGGTTCCGATCGCGACGGGCAGCCCGCGAAAGCATCCGGTTCGCATCGAATATGCCGCCGAGGCATCGATCGCACCGCTGGTCGCGCTGCGCGAGGGCGCCTTCAAATACGTCCACTGCGAGGTCGATCCGCCGCTGCTGTTCGATCTCGACGCCGATCCCAGCGAGCTCCGGAACCTGGCCGACGATCCGGCATACGCGGACATCGCGGCGCGGATGGCGGCGCAGGTGCGCGAGCTCTGGGACATGGACGCCTATGACGCCGAGGTCCGCGAAAGCCAGGCCCGGCGCCATGTCGTCTACGCCGCGCTGCGCAACGGCGCCTACTATCCGTGGGACTTCCAACCCCTGAAGAAGGCGTCCGAGCGCTACATGCGCAATCACATGGACCTGAACGTGCTGGAAGCCTCCCAGCGCTGGCCGCGAGGAGACTGACACGATGCGCGCTCAACCCACCGCCAGCCATTTCGTCGACGGCGCCTACCTGGAGGATGCCGAGGGCAAGCCCTTCGACAGCATCTATGCCGCCACCGGCGAGACCATCGCCAGACTGCACGCCGCGACGCCCGCGGTGATCGAGAAGGCGATGACGTCGGCCGTCCGCGCACAGAGCGAATGGGCGGCGATGATGCCCGTCGAGCGGTCTCGCATCCTGCGCCGGACCGCCGACATCATCCGCGAGCGCAACGAGGCGCTGTCGGAGCTGGAAACCCTCGACACCTCCAAGGCGATCCAGGAGACGCTGGTCGCCGACGCGACCTCGGGCGCCGATTCGCTCGAATGGTTCGCCTCCATGGCGGCCTCGATCGCCGGCGAGAGCGTGCCGCTGGGCACCGACTTCGCCTACACCGTGCGCGAGCCGCTCGGCGTCTGCGTCGGCATCGGCGCGTGGAACTATCCGACCCAGATCGCCTGCTGGAAGGCGGCGCCGGCGCTCGCCTGCGGCAATTCGATGGTGTTCAAGCCGTCCGAGATGACGCCGCTGTGCGCGCTCAAGCTCGCCGAGATCTTCATGGAGGCGGGCGCGCCGGCGGGCCTGTTCAACGTCGTCCAGGGCTTCGGCGAGGTGGGGGCGGCCCTGTCGACCCATCCGCTGACCGCCAAGGTGTCGCTCACCGGCTCGGTGCCGACCGGCGCGCGGGTCTACGCGGCGGCGGCGGCCGGCATGCGCCACGTCACCATGGAGCTTGGCGGCAAGTCGCCGATCCTGATCTTCGACGACGCCGATCTGGAGGATGCGATCGGCGGCGCCATGCTGGGCAACTTCTATTCCACCGGCCAGATCTGCTCCAACGGGACCCGCGTCTTCGTCCAGTCGGGCATCAAGGATCGCTTCATCGAGCGGCTGGTCGAGCGGACACGGTCGATCCGCATTGGCGATCCGCTGGATCCCGAGACCCAGATGGGCCCGCTGGTGTCCGAGGCCCAGCGCGAGAAGGTGCTGGGGTACGTCGAGAAGGGCCGCAGCGAAGGCGCGACGCTCTCCTACGGCGGCGGCGTGCCGTCGGGCGGCGCGTTCGATGCCGGCGCCTACGTGGAGCCGACGGTATTCTCCGACGTCACCGACCAGATGACCATCGCCCGCGAGGAAATCTTCGGGCCGGTGATGTCGGTGCTCACCTTCGAGACCGAGGAGGAGGGCATCGCCCGCGCCAATGGCACCCAGTTCGGGCTGGCCGCCGGCGTGTTCACCAGCGACCTCACACGGGGCCACCGGGTCGCCGGGGCGCTCGATGCCGGCATCTGCTGGATCAACACCTACAACCTGACCCCGGTCGAGGCGCCCTTCGGCGGCGTCAAGAAGTCCGGTCTCGGCCGCGAAAACGGCCGCGCCGCGATGGAATTCTACTCGCAGCTCAAGACCATTCACGTGGGCCTCGGTCCCGTCGAGAGCCCCTACTGAAACGATAAGGAGGCGGTGCCGGGCGATCCGTCCGGCTTTCCGTAGAGAATGATATGAGCGAAGCGGATTTTGTGATCGTCGGGTCCGGCTCGGCCGGTTCGGCCCTGGCCGCACGCCTGTCGGAGGACGGCAAGCACAGCGTGCTCGTGCTGGAATACGGCGGCACCGATGCCGGCCCGTTCATCCAGATGCCGGCGGCGCTTTCCTACCCCATGAACATGAACCGTTACGACTGGGGCTTCGCCTCGGAGCCGGAGCCCGGGCTCGGCGGGCGCCGGCTGGTCACGCCGCGCGGCAAGGTGGTCGGCGGTTCGTCGTCGATCAACGGCATGGTCTACGTGCGCGGCCACGCCCGCGACTTCGACCACTGGGCGGAGAGCGGCGCCACCGGCTGGTCCTATGCCGACGTGCTTCCCTACTACAAGCGCATGGAGCACTGGCACGACGGCGGCCACGGCGGCGATCCCGACTGGCGCGGCCGGTCTGGGCCGATGCATGTCACCCGTGGTTCCCGGAAGAACCCGCTGTTCCACGCCTTCGTGAAGGCCGGCGAGCAGGCCGGTTTCGAACTCACCCCCGACTACAACGGAGAGAAGCAGGAAGGCTTCGGTCCGATGGAGCAGACGGTCTGGAAGGGCCGCCGCTGGTCGACCGCAAACGCCTACCTGAAGCCCGCGCTGAAGCGCTCCAACCTCGACATGGTCCGCTGCCTGGCACGCCGGGTCGTCATCGAGAACGGCCGCGCCGTCGGCGTCGAGATCGAGCGCGGCGGCAAGGTCGAGATCGTCAGGGCGCGGCGCGAGGTGATTCTCGCCGCCTCATCCATCAACACGCCGAAGCTGCTGATGCTGTCGGGCATAGGTCCGGCCGCCCACCTTGCCGAGCACGGCATCGACGTGGTCGCCGACCGGGCCGGCGTCGGCAAGAACCTGCAGGATCACCTGGAGGTCTACGTCCAGCAGGCCTGCACCCAGCCGATCACCCTGTACAAGCACTGGAATCTGTTCGGGAAGGCACTCGCCGGGGCCGAATGGCTGTTCTTCAAGACCGGCCTCGGTGCCTCCAACCAATTCGAGAGCGCCGCCTTCCTGCGGTCGAAGCCCGGCGTCGAGTATCCCGACATCCAGTACCATTTCTTGCCGATCGCGGTGCGCTACGACGGCAAGGCGGCCGCCGAAGGGCACGGCTATCAGGCCCATGTCGGGCCGATGCGCTCGCCGTCGCGCGGCGAGGTCACGCTGAAGAGCGCCGATCCGGCGGACGCGCCGCGCATCTTCTTCAACTACATGTCCACCGAGCAGGACTGGATCGATTTCCGCCACTGCATCCGGCTGACCCGCGAGATCTTCTCCCAGCCCGCCTTCGAGCCCTATCGCGGCAAGGAGATCCAGCCGGGCGCGGACTGCCAGACCGACGAGGAGATCGACGCGTTCATCTGCGAGCACGCGGAGAGCGCCTACCATCCGTGCGGCACCGCCAGGATGGGGAAGGCGAGCGACCCGATGGCCGTCGTCGACCCGGAATGCCGGGTGATCGGCGTCGAGGCGCTGCGGGTGGTCGATTCCTCCATCTTCCCGCGCATCACCAACGGCAACCTCAACGGCCCGTCGATCATGGTCGGTGAGAAGGCCTCGGACATGATCCTCGGCAAGGCGCCGCTCGCCGCCGACAACGCCGAGCCGTGGATCAACCCGCGCTGGGAGACGTCGGACCGGTAGCAGAAGCGGACATGGGAGCCAGTAACTCCATGATTCTGCGGCTATTTCCTGCTCAAAAAGGCATTTCCACCTGATCGGAAAAGGCTCTAGCGCGGCGGCGCGTGCGTCGCCGCGCCAAGGCCTGCCGGCACGCTGTTCAGGTCGCCGTGGCCGGCTGCCCTCGGGCCGGCGCAGTCGCCGGCGGACTTGCAGAGCCAGTCGGCGACCTGCCGGGCGGCGGTGAGGTTGCCTCCTTCGGGATTGATCCCGACGCTATACGTCGCGCCGGCGACCCGCCGGTTCGGCCACGGCTCCACCAGTTGGCCGGCACGCAGCAGTTCCTCCACCAGAAACAGCGGTGCGACCAGCGCGCCGATGCCGGACAGAGCCGCCTCCAGCGCGATGTAGAAGTGCGGGAAGGCGATCGCCTCGGGCGCCGCGCGCGTGCCCGTCGCATGGGCGAACCAGCGGTCCAGTTCGCCGGCGCGCGTCTCGGCCGACACCAGCGGCAGCGCGCCCGGCGTTGACGCACCCGCCAGCCCCGGCGCCATCACCAGCCCCAGTTCCTCAACAAAGATCGGGCGCGGCCCGAACCGCGGCGACAGGGCCCGTCCCCGACGGATCATGACGTCGCAATCGAGCGCGTCCCAGTTTTCCGTCGTGTGGGTCGGCCGCACGCGCACGCGCACGCCCTGCCCCGCCGCCTGGAACGACGGCAGCCGCGGAATCAGCCAGCGCATGGCGAAGGTCGCAGGAGCAACCACGTTCAGCTCGGCCGCACCGTCCTCCGCCGCGATCTCATCAAGGGCGGTGGCGAGGATCCGGCACGCCTCCGCCATCGCTGCGGCCAGCCGTTCGCCAGTGGCATTGGGGATCATGCCGCGACGCTTTTCCGCAAAGAGCGGGCGCCCCATCCACTCTTCCAGAAGCGTGATCTGCTTACTCACCGCCCCGTGAGTCACGGATAGATCATCCGCCGCGCCCGAAACGCTCCCGATCCTGACAACACTTTCCAGCGCCATCATAGATTTCATTGGCGGTAGTCGTCGTTTTGTCATGTGAGTACCCCTCACATATGTCCGACTTTATTTCGTTTGATCGAAATCCTCGGATAAACATAATGGAACTACATTGAATACACGCCCTAAACGCATGATTTTATTATCATACAGCACGCCCATGGCGCTTTGATAACAGGGAGCAAGGATGTCCGTCGCACATCTCCGGCCGATGGCCACCGACGACCGGACGGTCGATGTCAACGGCCGCAGCTACCGCTGGCCGCAGCGGCCGGTGGTCGTGATCTGTTACGACGGATGTGATCCGGACTACGTCGAGGCTGCCCGCCGCGACGGCGTCGTGCCGAACATGGACCGCATGGTGCACGACGGCTTCGCCGGCGAGGCGCTCGCGGCGATGCCGACCTTCACCAATCCGAACAACGTGTCGATCGTCTGCGGCGCCCCGCCGAGCGTCCACGGCATCTCCGGCAATTACTTCCTCGATGTCGCGTCCGGCAACGAGGTGATGATGCTGGACGACGCCGGCATGGTGGCGCCGACGATCCTCTCCGGCTTCTCGCTTGCCGGGGCCGAGGTCGCGGCTGTCACCGCCAAGGACAAGCTCCTCAAGGCCCTGGCGAAGGACATGGACGGGATCGCGTTTTCCGCCGAGAAGGCGCATCTGGCGACGCTGGAACGCAACGGCATCGAGGATGCGACCCGTCTGGTCGGCCGCCCGACCCCAGGCCAGTACCAGCCGGACCTCTCCCTCTTCGTACTGGACGCCGGCGTCCGGCTTCTCGAAGAGCGATCGCCCGACCTCCTCTACCTGTCGCTTTCCGACCTCGTCCAGCACAGCCACGCCCCCGGCACCCCGGATGCCAACGCCTTCATGGCCGAGGTCGACGCGCGGCTCGGCCGGCTGGCGGAACTCGGCGCAACCGTCGGGATCGTCGCCGACCATGGCATGACGGACATGGCGACCGCCGACGGCAGCCCCAACGTCGTCTATCTCGGCGACGCGCTGGACGCGCGCTTCGGCGAAGGCCGCACCCGCGTCATCTGCCCGATCACCGATCCTTTTGTCCGCCACCACGGCGCGCTCGGCGGGTTCGTCCGGGTGCACCTCCTCGACGCCGGCCTCGATGCCGAGGCGGTGCTGGCACACATCGCGGCCATAGAGGGTGTCGACCTGGCGCTTGCCAGAGACGAGGCCTGTGCGCGCTTCGAGCTGCCGGCGGACCGCGAGGCCGACATCGTCGTCATCGGCGCAACTGGCGTGGCGCTCGGCGCCCGGGCGGCCGACCACGATCTGTCACAGCTCGCCGGTACAAGGCTGCGATCCCATGGCGGCCTTTCCGAGCAGCGGGTGCCGTTCATCCTGTCGCGCCCGCTCAACGCCGCCTACCGCTCCCGCGCCCAGGGGGCCCTGCGCAACTTCGATATCTTCGACTTCGCCATCAACGGGACGGATTGAGGCCATGGCCCGCGTCATCGCGATCATGCTGGACGGCCTCAGGCGCGACTTCGTGCGCCCGGAGATCACGCCCAACCTCTGCCGGTTCGCGGCACGGGCAACCGCTTTCGATGCCCACCGGTCGGTGTTCCCGTCGGCCACCCGTGTCGTGTCGGCGGCCTTCGCCACCGGCTGCCATCCGGCCCGCAACGGGCTGCAGGGCAACGCGATGGCTCTGATGGAAAACGGTCGGCTCGTCCTGCACGACGCCGGCAAGCCGGAGTTCCTGCAGCACAAGCGCAGCGTGACCGGCTGTTCGCTCGCCATGCCGACACTGGCCGAACGTGTGGCGCCCCATGGCGGTGCGATCATCTTCAACAATGTCTCGCCGGGGGCAGCCTACGCCCACGACCCCGACGGGCACGGCCACGTCTATCACCGCGCCGGATCCTTCGGGCCCGGCCGCATCCCGGTGCCGGAGCAGGATGCGCTGTCGATCACGCTCGGCATCGACGGCGACCGGGAAATGACCCGCCGCTTCCTCGACGAGGCGGTGGCCGGTGGCGCGGCGTTCGCGCTCCTCTGGCTCTCCGAGCCCGACACCTCGCAGCATGCGCTGCCACTCGGCTCGCCGGAGCATCTGGAACTCATCCGCGAGGTCGACGCGCTTGCCGGCACCGTCATCGACGCGGTCGACGCCCGCATCGCCGCCGGTGAGAACATCCTGCTGTCGGTGGGCTCCGACCACGGCCACCAGACGGTCACCGAGACCATCGACGTCGCCGGATCCCTCGTCGACGCCAAGCTCAAGGCCTCGTTCGCATCCGACGACGTCGTGGTGGCGCCCAACGGGACCGCTGCCCTTATCTACGTGCACCCCGACCATGCGCGACGGAGCGACGCGATCGCCGCGCACCTCGACGCACAGCCGTGGGCTGGCGCTGTGATCCGGGGCGCGGCACTTGCCGACGTCGGTCAGGACCCCGAGGCCGGCCCCACGATCGCGCTGTCCATGGCGGCGAGCGACGCCGCAAACGCATTCGGCGTGCCGGGCGTGAGCGCTGCGGTCATGCCCGGGCCGGGCAAGACCGACCGCACCGGCTGCGGCCAGCATGGCGGTCTCGCAATCCGCGAACAGTCCCCCGTCCTCATGCTGTCCGGCCGCGGATTCACGCCCGGCGCGCGTCGCGACGCGCCGACCTCGGCCGTCGACCTCGCCCCCACCTTTCTCGCCCATCTCGGCCTTCCCCCCGAGGACCTCGACGGGCGTGCCCTGCAAGCCGCTTTCCCCTCCCAGACGCCGGAGATCTGAAACATGAAATCCCCTTCGCTCACCCGTCGCCAGCTGATGCTGGGCGTCGCCACCACCGCGCTGGTCGCAACCCTTCCGATCTCGCTTCATGCACAGGACGTCACCCGTGGCGGCGTGCTGCGCTACGCGACGCTCGGCCTGGACACCTCCGATCCGCACCGCCACACCGGCTCGATCGCCGTGCAGCAGCTTTATGCCGAGGCGCTGACCTCCATCGGGCCGGATGGCCGCGTCGAACCGTTCCTGGCGGAAGGCTTCGAGGTTTCCGACGACGGCATGGCCTACACCTTCACGCTGCGTGAGGAGGTCAAATTCCACAACGGCGACACGCTAACTGCCGACGATGTGGTCGCCAATGTCGAGCGCGTCCGCTCCAACGTGAAGGGCGGCTGGCTCGCCTCCGCCATGAAGCTCGTCGACGGAGTGGAAGCTACTGACGGCCGCACGGTCGTCATCCGGATGACCGAGCCTTACGCGCCGCTGACAAACCTTCTCTCGGAGCTCTGGATCCTGTCGCCGAAGTCGCCGGGCTGGGAAGAGACCATCACCACCCCGATCGGCACCGGTCCGTTCTCGTTCGGCGAATGGCAGCCGCAAGTCCGGCTCTACGCCCCGGCCCACAAGGACTACTGGCGCGGCGGCATGCCCTATCTCGAGGCCGTCGAGGCCAATCTGCGCGAGGACCTGGACAAGTCCGGCGCAATGCGCGCCGGCGAGCTCGACATCGCCAGCGTCGCCCGCGACGAGGCGACCCAGCTTGCCAAGAGCGGCGACATCCGAGTGAGCACGCTGAAGGACTCCACCTGGTACTTCGTGTCCTTCAACAATCGCAAGCCGCGCCCGCCGTTCGACGATCCCCGCGTCCGCGAGGCGATCATGTACGCGGTCGACAAGCAGGCCTTCATGAACTTCCTGGCCGGCGACGACGGCGTGGTCACCAACCAGATGGTCATGCCCGGCCATGTCTACTTCGACCAGGCGCTCCACGACGCCGAC
Organism: Amorphus suaedae; assembly: GCF_053629675.1. NCBI lineage: Bacteria > Pseudomonadati > Pseudomonadota > Alphaproteobacteria > Hyphomicrobiales > Amorphaceae > Amorphus > Amorphus suaedae. The sequence continues at coordinate 2,282,418 of NZ_JBRJIT010000001.1, forward strand.
AAGCACGCCGCCCCGCATCTCGACAAGGCGAAGGCGATGCTCGCCGAGGTCGGCGTCACGCCGGAAGACGTGACCATCGAGTTCGTGTCCTGGCAGGAGAACTATCCGCAGGTCATCGTGCAGATGGTGCGCCAGCTCGGCTTCAAGGTGAACCACGTCGCCCTCGATGACCTCGGCGCTCAGAACCGTCTCAGCCAGTACGACTGGGACATGAACACCATGGCCTCGGGGCCGCGCGCCGACATCTTCCTCCGCTTCGTCCGACTGATGAGCGACGGCCCGAACCCGGTCCTGTGGGGCGGCGTCCAGGATCCCGAACTCGACGCACTCATCAAGCAGGCGGTGGCGGAGACCAACGAGAACAAGCGCAAGGCGCTCTATCTCGCCGCCTGGGAGCGGGTGATGGGCAACTACTACACGGTCGTGCTCGGCCACGCCGCCAACACCATCGCCATGCGCGAGGCGGTGCAGGGCTACGAGCCGGGCTTCACCTGGTCGCCCAACTGGGCGACCGGCGGCGTCGCCCAGACCTGGCTCCGGCAGGACTGACGGTCATGGCGCTCGCATCCGGCCACCATGACCTCGGATCCCTTCGGCCCGACGTCATCGCCATGCCCGCTTCGACCGAGCGGAAGCGGGATGCGGGCGCACGACGACACACCCCGGGGGTAATTTCCCCCGGGGCGCTCATCGGCGGCGCAATCGTCCTCGTCATCGTGCTGGCGGCCATCTTCGCGCCGCTGATCGCCCCCTACGATCCGCTGGCCCAGGATCTCCTGAACCTGAACAAGGCGCCGAGCGCGACCCATCTCCTCGGCACCGACCATCTCGGACGCGACGTCTTCTCCCGGCTCCTGATGGGTGGGCGCACCACGCTTCTCGTCGGTCTCGGCGGCACGCTGGTAGCCTTCGTCATGGGGGCTTGCTGCGGCCTGACCGCGCTGGCGCTCGGGCGGATTCCCGAAGCGATCGTCTTCGGCGCCATCGACATCGTCCGTGCCATGCCGGGCATCCTGCTGGCCCTGTTGCTGATCGTCGCCATCGGCGCCGGAACCGGGCCAGTGCTGCTGGCCCTCGGCCTCTCCTATGCGCCCCATTTCGCCTATATCGCCCGCGCCGCCTACAAGCGCGAGGCGGCCCAGGACTATGTGCGCGCCGCCGGCCTGTTCGGCGGCGGCAGGCTGCACGTCCTCGCCCTCCACATCCTGCCCAACGTCATGGGAGGGCTGATCACCCAGACGGCGATCGTCCTGCCGCGCTGCATCGTGACGGAGTCGGTGTTGAGCTTCCTCGGTCTCGGCGCCTCGCCCGATGCACCCACCTGGGGCCGCATGGTGTCGGACGCCAGCCGCTATCTGGAGATCGCGCCCCACGCGATCCTCGCCCCGGTGATCGCCCTGATTGCGCTGACCGTGAGCCTGCTCCTGGTCGGCGATGCCCTGCGCGCTCACCTCGATCCCCTGCGCCGCGTGAAGCGAGCGACCGCGGAGGTCGCATCGTGACCGCGCGTCTCCTGGGGCTCGGCGTCAGCCTCGCGCGCATGGTGCTGCAGGCGGCGGGCATCATCGTTCTCGTGTTCCTGCTCTGCCGCGTGGTCCCCGGCGATGCCGTCGACCGCTTGGCCCTCGAAGGTGGCCTGAGCAGCGCGCAGGAGAGCGCGGTGCGCTCCGAACTCGGCCTCGACCGCTCGCTCACAACCCAGTTCGTCGACTGGGCCGGCAATGCCGTCCGGGGCGATTTCGGCACCTCGCTGCGCTACCACCGGCCCGTGTCGGGCATGCTGGCCACGGCGCTGCCCTCGACCCTGAAGCTGGCGGTCTTCTCGTTCGTCTTCGGGCTGGCGCTGGCGGTCGGACTCGCGGTTGCTGCCACCATGACCGGGAGCCGCTGGCTCTCCAGCCTCGTCAATCTCGTCAATGTCTGGTCGATCGCGCTGCCCACCTTCTGTGTCGGCGTGATCGCCATCCTGATCTTCTCCATCTGGCTCGGCTGGCTGCCGGTGCTCGGCGGCCTGCTCATGCCGGTGATCATCATCGGCATGGACAATGCCGGACAGATCGGCAAGCCGCTGTTCGAGGAACTGCGCGAGGCGGCGACCTCCGCCCATGTGCGGACCGCACGAGCCAAGGGCCTCGGGCCGTGGCGCATCGCGTTCTTCCACCTGCTGCCGACCGCCTTGCCGGTCGCACTCGCCATGTCGGGACTGGTGCTCGCCGGCCTCGTCGCCGGCACGCTGACCATGGAGATCCTGTTCGGGCTTCCAGGGCTCGGGAGCCTCATGCTCAACGCCATCCACGGCCGCGACTACCCCGTCGTGCAGGCGGCGATCACGGTCGCGGCCGTCGGGCTGGTGGTCGTCAACGCGCTCATCGACATCGTCCACCGCACCGTCGACCCGAGGATTTCGCGATGACCGGCACGCCGCTTCTAGACGTCCGCAACCTGCGCGTCGCGACCGCCGACACCGCGATCCTCAACGGTGTCTCCTTCCCTCTCGAGGCCGGCCGCACGCTTGCCCTGATCGGCGAGTCCGGATCAGGCAAGTCGATGACGGCGCTTGCGATTCTGGGCCTGCTGCCGCGCGGCGTGAACTACGGCCCCGACGCCCGGATCCTGTTCGAGGGCGCTCCGCTGCCGCTCGGCGACGAGTCCGGCATGCGGGCGCTGCGCGGGCGGCGGATCGGCGTCGTGTTTCAGGATCCGATGGCCTGCCTCAATCCGTTCATGCGCGTGGGCCACCAGATCGACGAGGCGCTGGTGCGCGCCGGCATGCGCGACGCCGCCATGCGCAGGCGGCGCGTCGCCGACCTGCTGGAAGAGGTCGAACTGCGCGCGCCCGCCATCATCACCCGCTATCCCCACGAGATCTCCGGTGGTCAGCAGCAGCGCGTCATGATCGCCATGGCGCTGGCCGGCGAGCCCGATCTGCTGATTGCCGACGAGCCGACAAGCGCCCTCGACGCCACCATCGCGGTGGAGATCATCGCCCTTCTCGCCACCCTTCAGGAGCGGCGGCGGATGGCCATGCTGTTCATTACTCACGACCTGTCGGTTGCCGGCGCGCTTGCCCACAAGGTCGCCGTCATGCACCGGGGCAACCTGGTCGAGATCGGTGCGGCCGACGAGGTGCTGTCGCGGCCGCATCACCCCTACACAAAGGAGCTGGTTGCGGCGCGCGACACGCTCCATGGGTCGGCGGCTCCGGTCAGCATGCGCGGCGCGGCTTGCCTTGCTGCCACCGTCGGCCTGTCCGTCGACTATCCCGGCAGGGGACTGTTCGGCCGGTCCACCCGGGCCGTGCACGACGTTCAGGTCGCCCTCCACGAGGGCAGGACACTCGGCATCCTCGGCCAATCCGGATCGGGGAAGAGTACGCTCGCCGCCGCCCTCTGCGGGCTGCGACCGCCCGCCACCGGATCGATCCGGCTGCTCGACCGCACCCTGACGCCGGACGCACCGCATCTGCCGCGCGCGCTGCGCCGTCCGATCCAGTTCGTGTTCCAGAACCCCCACGGCGCGCTCAATCCCCGGCTGACCGTGCGCCGCCTGCTGGGCGAGCCGCTGGTGCTGGCCGGCCTCGCCGATCAGGCCGCGGCGCGCATCGAAGCGGCGCTGGAGGAGGTCGGGCTGGAGCCATCGCTGGCCAGCCGCTATCCCCACCAGTTGTCGGGCGGCCAGCGCCAGCGCGTCTGCATCGCGCGGGCGCTCCTCTGCGAGCCGCGGATCCTTGTCTGTGACGAAGTCGTCTCCGCCCTGGACATGACCGTCCAGGTGCAGATCCTCGCGCTGCTGCGGCGGCTTCAGGCCGAGCGCGGCTTCGCGATGGCCTTCATCGGTCACGACATCGAAGTGGTGCGCTGGATTTCAGACGAGATCGTCGTCATGCACGACGGACACATGGTCGACCGGTTCGAGGTCGCGGACTTGGGATCGACCGTCCGCCACGAGCAAACCCGTCGGCTCCTGTCGAGCCAGCCCCGGCGCGCTGCCTGATCACCGGAGCGCCTGACCTCGGTGCCTGGCTGCTCCCGCAGCCCCACAGACGACGAAGCCGCCGGAGGAACGGATCCTCTGGCGGCTTCGGTTGGGCCCAGGTGAGCCGAGCTTGCCTTACGCGGTCAGCGCATCGGCACACGCGTCGGCCCCGTTGCGGGTCGCCGACGTTTCACCGGGCATCGTCGCCCAGCCGCCTTCCTCGACGTATTCGCGCCGCTTGTAGGAGCTGGTGATGGCGTTCAGTTCGGTCAGGCGCTCCGAGGAGTTGTCGGCGGCGTTGAACCGCGCGACGCAGATCTCCGCGACCAGCTTGCTGCGCGCCGCCTCGGCGGAGGCCTCGCTGGCATCGCGCGCCTTGGCGCCGGTGACCCACCCGCCCCAGGTGAAGCCGATCACAAGAGTGGCGGCGACACAGGCGATGCAGCCCCAGAGCATGACGGTTTTCGTCGGCTGATACGCTTCCCAGCGCTTGGACATCGAGGGCTTCGTGTCGGTCGGTGCGGACATATGGAGGTTCCTTCTGGGTTGATGCTTATTGTTGGTTTCTTGGGGCGACCGGCCGCCGGCCAAGACAGGGCCAGCGGCGTCAACGGCCGGAAGCGGACACCGGCGCGCATCTGGACGCGCAGAAACGGGCTGCCGTGGAACGGCACACGCGGTCTCGATCGTCTGCAGAAGGCGACGGCGAAGCGCCTGCGCTCCGGTTTGGCGCTACGCGGCGAAAGCACTTCCACCCAGGTCTGATGACCTGAGCAATCGCTCCCGGCGCTTGGTGAAGCCGCGATATCGATGAGCTGAGGACAGCCGGCCGCAAAATCGCGTGAATCGAAAAGACGTGCCGCCGCCCAACGCAGGTCGGTGGACACCTCTATCGCTTCAGACGGGAGAAAGTACTTCCGAAATCACGGTATGATTATCAATCTACACCGGATAACGATATAAATACAGAAAAACCTGCAAATAATTTAGGGTCGGCGCCGTTTGAGTTATTTCACGGATGGAGGCCGTGTGTTTCACGATCGGCAAGAAACGCTCGGCGACGATGCAGTCCCCTCGCAGGAGCGGGACAATGGGCAGAGCAGGCGGTTCGGCAGATCGCCTCGCGATCAGTCCTTCGCGGACCGCTTGTCCTTCGCGGCGGCCTCGTCCCGGGCGAGACGCAATTCCTTGAGCCGCGCGGAATTCGTGCGCGCGTCCTCAGCACTGGTCTCATACGCCGGCCGGGCCTCCGACGACGCCTTGCCGCCGCCCTTCTGCACCTTCTTGAAAGCGGCATCCGCCTCCTGGCGGCGCTTGGAATGCTCTGACACGATGCGAACCCTCTCGTTAGCAGATCGTTAGACTACAGGATCGCATCCGTCGCGAACGAACGATCTGCGTTGCAGATCCAGCAACCGGAAGCCGCTTGGAGCTTGCCATGACAACGCTCAGGATTGTTCACAAAACGAGCTATGGCTATCGCCGCCCGGTCAGGCTGGGTGCGCATCGCCTGATGCTGCGTCCACGTGAAAGCCGGGACCTGAAGCTCATCCGGAACGACCTCGTGATCAGCCCGCCGGCGTCGATCACCTGGGCACACGACGTCTATGGCAATGCCGTCGCGACGGCGACCTTCGGGGATCTGACGGCCAATCTTACCATAGAATGCACGACGGAACTCGAACTCTCTGCGATCGCCTGGCCCATCTTCGACATCGCGGCGTCGGCCATCAGCTTTCCCTTCCGCTACTCCGACGACGAGTGGAAGGACCTCGGCCAGCTCTCCGCCTGCCAGTACGACGATCCGCAAGGGCAGCTCGCCCGTTGGGCGCAGGGCTTCGTCGCCGGCTACCCCACCGACACCCTCTCCCTCCTCAAGGACATGAACGCCGGCATCGCGGCCCAGATCCGCTACGAGGTCCGCGAGGACGAAGGCACCCAGCCGCCCCTCCGCACGCTCGAGCGCGGGGCCGGCTCCTGCCGCGACTTCGCGGTGCTCCTCGTGGAGGCGGTGCGAAGCCTGGGCTTCGGCGCGCGCATCGTCTCCGGCTACCTGTGCACCTCGGGCAACGACCTCACCGGCTCCCAGGGCGCGGGCTCGACCCATGCCTGGGCCGAAGTCTACGTGCCCGGGGCCGGCTGGATCACCTTTGATCCCACCAATCTCGGCGTCGGCGGGGCGAACCTGATCCCGGTCGCCGTTGCCCGCGACATCCGGCAGGCCATGCCGGTGGTCGGAAGCTTCGAAGGCGCCGCGGAGGATTTCGAGACGATGTCGGTGGACGTGGACGTCGCCGACATCACCGCCGGGACGTGAACACGCCCTCCCCCGGCAGACCTCAGGGGACGAGAACGAGTTTGGGCGCGGCGACGCGGCCGGCGGCGATGTCGTCGAACGCCCGGGCGCCTTCCGACAGCGGCCGCGTCTCGATCCAGTCCAGCGCGCCGAGACGCCCGTCGAAGATCGCCGCCGCCGTCTCGCGGAAATCGGCCATCGTGTAGGTGTAGGTGCCGAAGACGGTGATCTCCTGCAGCGTCATGCGTCGCACGTCGAGACCGCCTTCGGCGGATCCCAGGCCGATGTGCGCGATCACCCCGCCCGGCCGCACCGCCCGGCAGGCGGCCGCGCGGGTCGCCTCGAAACCGACCCCGTCGATCACCAGATCCACGCCCTCCGGTCCGCGATCGGCGGACGGATCGAAGACGTGAAAGTCGCCCGCCACGACGATCACCGCACGGCGCGCCGCGCTGGGTTCGGCGATGTGGATCTCCCGCGCGCCCTGCGCCCAGAGCGCCAGTGCCGCGCCGAGCCCGATGGCGCCGCCGCCAAGCACCAGGCAGCGGGCTTCTTCCAGCGGCCCCGCCATCCGCTCCTGCGCGAGCCGGACCGCGTGCCAGCCGCAGGCGAGCGGTTCGGTCAGCGCCGCAACCTCGGTCGGCACATGGGCGGGCACCTCGACAAGATTGCCCTGCGGCATCGCCAGGCGCTCGGCGAACGCGCCTTCGCGCGGCGGCATCGAGATGATCTGGCGCCTTGCGCACAGGTTCTCGCGACCGTCGCGGCAGTCGCGACAGACCCCGCAGGTGACCAGCGGATTGACCGTCACGCGCATCCCGTCCGCGGTGACGCCGGCGGCCTCGTGACCGAGGATCAGCGGGGCCGGCCGACGCTCGTCGTGCCCCGCCCAGGCATGCATGTCGGACCCGCAGATGCCCATATGGGCGACGGTGACGAGCGCATCGCCATCCGCCGGCACGGGCTCGGCAACGTCGCGGAAATCGAGCGTTCTTGCGCCGGTGTAGACGAGGGCCTTCATTTGGCGGTGAACCCCCCGTCCACGTTCAGGATTTGGCCGGTGACGTAGGCCGAGGCGTCGGAACAGAGGAACAGCGCCGGTCCGACCAGGTCTTCCAGCACGCCGTTGCGGCCGATGCAGGTCTGCTCGGCGTTGCGGGCGGTGCGCACGGGGTCGGCGAACACCGCCGTGGTCAGCTCGGTCGGAAAGAAGCCGGGCGCCAGCGCGTTGGCGGTGATGCCGTGGCGCGACCAGGCCTCGGCCATCGCCCGGGTGAGCTGTCCGACGCCCCCCTTCGACGCGCCGTAGGCGAGCCCGCCCGGAAAGGCGCGGGTCGTCTGCAGCGAGGCGATGTTGAGAATCCGGCCCCAGCCCCTGGTCTTCATCGGCGGCACCAACGCCTTCGCCAGGAAGAAGGGCGTGGCGAGGTTGAGGTCGATGGTCGCGCGCCACGCCTCGACCGTCACCTCGTCGGCCGGCTGGCGGGCGTTGAGGCCCGCGGCATTGACGAGGATGTCCGGCGGCCCGAACGGCTGCGAGATCTGTTCGGCGACCGCCTCGAGGCCCTCGTAGTCCGACAGGTCGGCGGCGATCGCCGCCGTCTCGCCGTCGGTCTCCCGGCGCCAGTCCTCCAGTGCCTCGGCGCGCCGCGCCACCCCGACCACCCGCGCGCCGGACACGGCGAGCGCCGAGGCGAGCGCCCGGCCGATGCCGCCGCTTGCGCCGGTCACGCAGGCCACCCGGCCGGCAACGGAGAAGCGGTCGTCCATCGTCATCCCTCCGCCGCGCTGAGATCGAAATTCTCACCCGGAAAGTACTTGGCGAGCCGGATGTCGGCGCTGCGCGCGTGGCCCTCCATGCCTTCGAGCCGGGAGATGCGCGCCGTCGCCTCGGCGACCCGCTTGGCGCCTTCGGCGGTCGCGCGCTGCCAGGTGACAAGCTTCATGTACTTGTGGACCGACAGGCCGCCGGTGTAGCGCGCGGCCCCCGACGTCGGCAGCACGTGGTTGGTACCGGCCGCCTTGTCGCCATAGGCGACGGTCGTCTCCTCGCCCAGGAAGAGCGAGCCGTAGCACTGCAGGCGGCCGAGCCACCAGTCGAGGTCGGCCGCCTGGACCGAGAGGTGCTCGGGCGCAATGTCGTCGGCAACGCGGGCCATCTCCTCGCGGTCGCCGCACAGGATCACCTCGGCGTAGTCGCGCCAGGCGGCCTCGGCGTTCTTGGCGTTCAGCTCGGGCAGATCGGCGATCAGTTCCGGCACCCGCGCCATCACCCGTTCAGCCAGCGAACGCGACGTGGTCACCAGCCAGACCGGCGAGTTGTAGCCATGCTCGGCCTGACCCACGAGATCGACGGCAGCAATCTCCGGATCGGCGTCATCGTCGGCGATGACCAGGCTGTCGGTGGGCCCGGCAAACATGTCGATGCCGACGCGCCCGAACAGGATGCGCTTGGCCTCGGCGACGAACTGGTTGCCCGGCCCGACGAGGATGTCGGCCTTCGGCAGGCCGAACAAGCCGAACGCCATGGCGGCCACCCCCTGCACGCCGCCGAGTGCCAGGATGCGGTCGGCGCCGCACAGGTCGGCGGTGTAGATGATGGCCGGATGGATGCCGACCCCGGGCCGCGGCGGCGAGCAGGCGGCGATGTGTCCGCAACCGGCGACCTTGGCCGTCGTCACCGTCATCAGCGCCGAAGCGATGTGGGCATATCGGCCGCCGGGCGCGTAGCAGCCCGCCGCCTGGCACGGGATCGCCTTCTGGCCGGCGATGAGGCCCGGCTCGATCTCGAACTCCATGTCGACGATCGTCGCCTTCTGGGCCTCGGCGAACCGGCGGATGTTGTCGTGGGCGTAGCGGATGTCGTCCTTCAGCTTCTGGGACACCTTCGACGCCGCGTCCTCGATCTCCGCCCGCCCGACCACGATGTCGCCCTCGTATCGGTCGAACTCGGCGGCGTAGCGCCTCGCCGCGTCATCCCCGCCCGCCTCGATCGCGTCGAGGATCTTCTGCACCGTCGCCCGCACGTCCCCGGCGTCGTCGGTGGAGGTCCTTTCGGCCTTCTTGAGATACTGGATGGTCATGGAGTCCTCACTTGTACACGTCGGGGAGAAGCACGGTGGAGAGCGCGGGCCAGTAGGCGATCATCAGCACGACGATCATCATGAAGAACACGAACGGCACGGCGCGCACCGCGATCTTCAGGATGGATTCGCCGGTGAGACCGGAGACGACGAAGAGGTTCAGTCCGAGCGGAGGGGTGATGAACCCCACCCCCAGGGCGGTGATCATCATGATGCAGAACTGGATCTCGTTCATGCCGATATTGTCGGCGAGCGGCTTCAGGATCGGCGCCAGGATGACGATGTTGGGCGTCGTCTCCATCACGCAGCCGGCCGCGATCAGAATGAAGATCATCAGCAGGATCAGGAGGTAGGGGTTCTCGGTGAGGGAGGTGACGGACTCCACGAACCCCTGCGGCACGCCGAGGGCCGCCATCGTCTGGGCGAGCGGCAGCGAGAAGGCGATGATCGGCAGGATGACGCCGTTCACCTTCGCCGACGACACCATCATCGCCGGGAAATCGGAGAACTTCAGCGTGCCGATGATGAAGCCGATGGCGATGGTGATGATCACCGCGGTGGCACCCGCCTCGGTGGGCGTCAACCGGCCGGAAAAGATCCCCCAGAAGATGATGCCGGGCACCAGGAAGGCGTACCAACCGCGCCGCACCGCACCACCTAGGTTGCGCGCCCATTCTCCGAAGGTGATCGCGCCGCCGCCTTCGTAGGCGTGCCGCCAGTTGACCACGATGTTGGTGACCAGGATCGAGCCGAGGATCAGGATCCCGGGGATCAGCGCCGCCTGGAACAGCGTCGAGGCCGAGATGCCGAGCACCAGACCGATGACGATGTAGGCGATGGACGGCGGGATCAGGATGCCCGTGCAGGCGCCGGCGGCGACGAGCGCGCAGGCATAGGGACGCGGATAGCCGCTCTCGACCAGCCGGGCGATAGTCATCCGGCCGACGGCGGCCGCACCCGCCGCATCGGAACCGGAGATCGCCGAGAACATGCCGCAGACGAGCACGGTGGCCGAGCCGAAGCCTCCCTTGGCCCAGCATGTCAGCGCTTCGGCGACGTCCAGGAATTTTCGCGATAGCCCTGTTCGGACCAGCACATCGCCGGTGAGGATGAACAGCGGCACTGCCGTCAGCGCGAAATGGTCGATGCCGTCGAAAAGGCTCTCGCCGAGCAGCGCCATCGGCAGCACTTCGGACACGACCAGCATGGCCACCGCGCCGGCGCCGATCGCCGCCCAGATGGGAACGCCGAGGGCGATCATCGCGACGAAAAGCAGGACGGGGCCGTAGAAGTCCCAGCCGATCGCCACGGCTTCCTGCTGTTGAAGCATTGCGAGCATGGCCGCGCCTCAATCGAACAGACGCGCGCCTTCGTAGACGGGGCGTCCCGCTCGAAGGTCGGCGATGTCACGGGCGATCGACTGGACGATGCGGAACATCATCAGCCCGAATCCGATGGGGACGGCCGCCAGGAACCAGACCATGGAGACGCGCAAGCCGTGGCTGACCGAGCCGAACTTCCACGACACCGACACCACGTCCATGGACCAGCGGAAGGCGAGCACGGCGATGACCAGCATGACCAGGTCGCCGAAGATGTAGAGTGCCGCCTTCGCGCGCGGCGGGACGTAGTTGAAGATCACGTCGATGCGGATGTGGGCGCGTTCGCGCACCGCCGCCGCAGCGCCGATCCACGCCAGGTAGATGAAGGCATAGCGGACCACCTCCTCTCCCCAGATCGACGAATAGGCGAACACCTCGCGGCGGATCACCTCCACCGCCATGGTCATCACGAGCAGGGTGTAGAAGACGAGCAGCGCCCATCGTTCCGCGTTCTTGTCGAGCAGGGTCAGCATGACGGCCTCCGGCGCACTGGCGCGCAGATCGGGTCGGATCGGGTCGACGTTCCAGGCCGGGCGGACCGGAGCCGAACCGTTCGGATTGCGATCCGAACGGCGGCCCTATCGGGCGCCCGGCGCAACCGGTCAGGCGTCGTGGACGTGGTAGCGGCCCCGGGTCCCGGCCGCCTCGGCGAGCTTGTCGAAGGCATCCATCGACCCCGCGAGCTCGGTCTTGAACTTGTCCCACTCGCTGCGCTGATAGCCGCCGGCATCCACCCATTCGGCCATCTCGGCCTCGGTCGGCGAGTAGAACTCGACGCCTGAGGCGCGCAGTTCCGCCATGGCGTAGTTGCGCGCCGCAGGCACCTTGGCCAGGTTCTGCCCGGCGGTGATCTCCGAGGCGAAGTCGATGCCCTCGCGCACGTCGGCCGGCAGGCCGTTGTACCATTCCAGATTGCAGGAGAAGACCTGGCTGTCCGGCACCGCCTGGGTGAAGGTGACGTAGGAGAGGATGTCCTTGAAGCCGAACACGTAGAGGGCGCCCACCGACGGATCGAGCGCGTCCGCCACACCCTGCTTGATCGCCGACGGCGTCTCGCCCCAGGCGATCGGGGTCGGATTGGCCCCGACCATCCGGTAGTACTGCTGCAGCATTTCCGATCCGGGGACGCGGAACTTCACCCCGGACAGGTCGGCGGGCGTCTTCACCGGCCCGTTGCCACCCTTGCGGATCGCGACCACGCGCGGATCGATGACGACGTAGTAGAGCGCCTTGAACCCCTTCGCCTCGATCAGCGGATTGACCGTCGACTTCCAGTGGTCCGAATGGACCATGTTCACGAAACGCTGGTTCGAGCCGCACAGGTAGGGAAGGTTGATCAGGTCGACCACGGGCGCGAACGGCGCGAAATTGGACAGCGAATGCTGCGCCGCCTGGATGGTCCCGCCCTGCACCTTCTGCACCAGCGCACCGCCGGCGCCGAGCTGGCCGCCGGGCGCAAGCTTCACGTAGACCTTGCCGTTGGTGGCGTTCTGGATGTTCTCCTTGAAGTCGAGCTGCATGATCGGATAGCTGCGGTCCGCCGTCAGCACGTAGGCGGTCGCGATGATCATGACGTGATCGGCGGCCTTCTCCCGGCTCGCCTCTTCCCTGGCCGTCTGGGCGGCCGCCTCCGAGGACCACAGCGTACCGGCCGCCCCTGCGACGACGGCGGCCGTGAAGGCCCCGGCACCGGCGAGCTTCATGAAGTTCCGCCGCTCGGCGGAGGCGAGTTCGTCGCGTGCGCGCGTGTCGGTCATGTCTCAGTCCTCCCTTGCTGGTTTTCTTGTGCCGCCTCCGCTTCGCGGGCGAGGATGCCGATCACGAAGAACAGGGCGGATGCGAAAAGGGTCAGCATTTCCGGGACGTCCGCGAGGAACCTGTCCATGCGGGCAGCACCGAGCGCGACGTTTCCGAAGAAGACGAGAAAGCTTGCGAGGGCCAGCGACAGGCCGATCGTGCCCAGTCTCCTCATTCGTTTCCCCTTTTGCTGCGACTTGTGTCGCTTTCGGGTAGTGTAAGCGCTTGCAGAGATGAAATGCAAGCGCTTACATTTTCCGGAGGTTGTATAAGCCTACGGTCCCGACCCGCCCGCCAGGAGATGCCGCCATCAAGTCCGCCGCCTCCCTCAACGACGTCGCCCGTCACGCCGGTGTCTCCACGGCAACGGTCTCGCGCGTCCTCAACACGCCGGACGTGGTGAAGGCCGACACCCGCCGGCGCGTCGAGGAAGCGGTGCTCGCGCTCGGATACACGCCCCATTTCGGCGGGCGGGCGCTCGCCTCCAACCGGACCAACACCATCGGCGCGGTGATCCCGACGATGGAGAACGCCATCTTCGCCCGGGGCCTCCAGGCGATGGAGGAGGAACTCACCGACCACGGCGTCACCCTGTTGGTCGCCACCTCCCACTACGATCACGAGCGCGAGGCGCGGCAGGTGCGCGCGCTGCTGGCGCGCGGGGTGGACGCGGTGGCCCTGATCGGTCAGGCGCGCCCCGACAGCACCTACGAGATCCTACGGACGAGGGGCGTGCCGTTCGTGACGCTGTGGAACCGCGCCGAGGACGGGGATACGCCTTACGTGGGCTTCGACAACGAGGCCGCCGCGCGCGCGATGGCGGATCTGGTCATGGACAAGGGACACCGGCGGATCGCGATGATCGCCGGCGTGACGCGCGACAACGACCGTGCCATCGCCCGCGTCGAGGGCGTCCGGGCGGCGCTCGGCGCGCGGGGCCTGGATCTCGCGGCCCCTTTCCTGGTGGAAGCGCCCTACGAGCTGGAAGCAGCGGCGGCGGCGGCGCGGGACATCCTGCTGCTCCCCTCCCCTCCTACCGCCATTATCTGCGGCAACGACGTGCTGGCAGCCGGCGCGCTGGCCGGCGCCAAGGACCTGGGGCTGCGGATTCCGGAGGACGTTTCCGTCGTCGGCTACGACGACATCGACCTGTCGTTCGCCGTCGACCCGCCGCTGACGACGGTGCGGGTTCCGCACCGGCGGATGGGGCGCGCCGCGGCCGAAATGCTGCGCCAGATGATCGACGGCGAGCCCGTCGAGAACCGCTGCTTCGACTTCGAGCTGGTCATCCGCCGCTCGCTGGGACCGGCGCCGGGCAGGGAATTGTAGTCCCAATCGCGGTCATTCGCCGACGCGCACCCAGTGATTGACGCTCTCCACCCGGCAATCCGTTCCAGTGCCCATGACGGCGGCCGCTTCCGGCGGCAACGAGACCCTCACCGTGGTGATGTGCTCGATGGTCCCCGCGTCGACCACACGCAATGACCAGATCAGCGAGCTGCCGCCACCCGGAATCTTGGCAAAGGAACCAGGCATCACGCTGGTGGTCCAGCGGTTGGGTCCTGCGGGCTTCCAGCGCACCTTCATCTGCTGGGTCATCGGCAACTGGTCCGGATGGAACGGCCGTTGCACATCGAGCCGGCGCGGCGCCATCATCTCGGCCGGCAGCTTGCCCGGCGAGACGGGGAACGCCTTCTGCATCATGGCCGGACAGCCGCGCATCTGCGTTTCGCCCAGCCTTGCCTGCCAGAGACCGCTGCGAGGCTGAGGCCCGCCGGCCGTCCCGTCGGGGAACAGTTCGATCGGCTTGCGCGTCCCGTCGGGAAGCGGCTGGACCTCTTTATTGGGCAGCCGATCGAGATCCATCGGAACGTCACGCGGGACGCATGTGTCCGGACCGGAATAGACGAAGGCCGTGCGGTCGGCGCCGAGCGCCACGGCCGCCTCCTGCAGGCTGTCTCGGGCGATCCAGTATCCCTTTCGGTCAGCCGGAGCGACGACCAGCACCGAACGCGGATCCGGCGCTGCGCCGAACAGGGCCTCCATGTCGTCCCGCACTTCGCTCTCTGGAACCTGATAGGTGGGCGCCTCGCCGGGCTGGACGACGACCAGTGGCGACGGACAGGTTGCGAAAACCGGGGAGAGACCCGCGGCCATGCCGGCCAGCACGATGATCGGCCGGATCATTTTGCGCCTCCCACCTTGGACATGAATGCATCGAACGCCGCCCCATCGACCTGTCTTCCCTGACCGACCGGCCCCGCCGCGGCGGTCAACCCGGCCGCCAGCGCCTGCAGTTCTTCGGTCGAGACGTAGGGCGTGACATCGCAGAGCGGACCGAGGGCGGTGTCGACGCAGGGATCGGCGCTCGGCTGGTTGAGACCGACAAGCTTCACGTTGCCGCCCGGATCGCGGTCGTGAAACCAGGTGGTGATCCGGCCATCGGCGGCGCGTCTCGGCAATTCGACCGCCCACCCGGGCGGCAGAGTTCCCGACAGCGGCGGATCGAGGAGAGCAAAACGGCACGGCACAGACCCGGCGCAGCGGGCGGCAACAGGCTGCGGGCTGAGCGTGAGGCTGGCGCGCAGCGTGTCCAGAGCCGCAAACGCCTGCGCGTCGTCTGGAGCGGCATCATTGCGCCACAGGCAGACGTCGCCGGCCCGCGATGCGCCACAGACGCCGTTCGCCTCGATCCACTGACGCGGGTTGAGAAGCAGCATGTTGAGATTGCCGCCGGCTTCGTAGAACTCGACCATCGGCTGCTCGAGCGGCACGCCGGCCGCCTGCGCGCCCGCCGATTGCGGAGCCACGCTCGGCTCGGTCGCCACCCATCCGGCCGGCAGCGTGAAGCCAAGTCCCGTCGCCGGATCCCGGAGCGCGCAGTCGGTTGCCCCGAGGCAGGTGAAAGCATAGTCCTTCCAGCGCTTGCCGTCGGCGCCGTCGTCGGGCCCGTGGCCCGCGTCATCCGCCTCCGCCTTGTTCCCGAGCGCGCCCGCGCCGGTGGCGTCGTCGTCGACCGCTCCCACCTCCAGCGGCGTCCGTGCCTTTTCCACCTGCTCGCCGGCCTCGTCGTAACCACGATAGACGAGGGCGTAATCGCCGGGCGCGTCGGGGGCGGCCAGACCGTTACCATCAGCGAGTTCGCCAAGGCTCAGCCCGTAGCCGAGGCGCTCGTCGCCGCGCCAGATCTGGATACGGTCGCTCCGCAACTGGCTGCCGCGCGTCTCCACGGGGATCGGGGCGCCAGGGGCGACGCGCGCAGGCGCGCTCAAGGTGACCGTGGGCGCCGTCTCGGCCTCGATGACCACGCTTTCGATCGCCTCGCCGCCCCAGGTCTCCAGCCGCAGCAGATAGCGGCCAGGCCCGACGGGGAGATTGATGCCGGCGTTCTTGCGGCCCTTTTTGCCATCGACCGTGCTGTAGGTGATGGACTCACCCGGGCTGCCGTCGGGCGCAAGCCGGTACAGCTGTAAGGCCAGAGCGGCACCGCTGGTTTCCTGGCCTTCGTGCAGGATCTCCAGGTCGATCTGGGTCGTCTCGCCGACAGCTGCATAGGGGCCACGGTCGCGCAGGACGACGCGTGGCAGCTTGCCGATCAAGGTCACGGGGACGTCCTGCGGCTCGCCGGCGGCTACGGTGAATGCCGCCTCGCCGTAGCCGTTCGCGGCCTCCACGCTTGCCACGTACGCGCCGGGCGGAAGTTCCACCGGATAGGGTGCGTAGCGGGCATCGCCGGTCACGGTGGCGACCGCGCGCTCCTGCCCGCCACCCTCCTCGCGCACCCGCCACGCATAGCTGTCCGGCATTCCGCCGGAATAGACGAACAGGAGTTGCACGCCCGCTGTCCGCGCCTCCGCCGGGCCAGCGCCCGTGCGCACCAGCGACTCGGCCAGTTCGTCGCCCGATTGCGGCCGCAGCAGCAGCCCCCCGGTCTTGGCCGGAATGCAGGCGAGCGTCTCCGCCTCCTGTTCGGTCAGACCGAAGCCGACCACGTGGGCCCGCACGCGAATGCCTTCCGCCAGCAACTCCTCAATCACCGCGCACGGATCGACGCCGCAGGTCTCCAGACCGTCGGTCACCAGCACGATGTCGGCCTCTTCGGCGGTGCGCGGAATCTGGGAGGCCGCAACCCGCAGCGACTGACCAAGCGGCGTCTTGCCCTTCGGCGAGATGCGGGAGACGCGATCGGAAAGGGCCGGCGGATCCTGAAGACCGGTGGACGCGATGACCTCGATGTCGGAGCAGTCGCCCTTGCGGTTGTGGCCGTAGGCAACGACGCCGAGCGGCACGCTGCGGTCGCGCAGGGCAAAGAAGTCGGTGAGCACGTCGCGGGCAATCTCGATCTTGGTCCGGCCTCCGTCGAGCTGGCCCCACATGGACCCCGAGGCGTCGAGCACGAGGATGGACGCCCGTTGCGCATCCGCCGCCCGCGCCGGCGTCGTCGCTGCCAAGGCGAGGGACACGACGAACAGGCCGAGCGCCACGAGCGCGGCTGACAGAAGGGGCGGTCGGGAGAAGCGGATGTGCGGCATCGGTTTCCGTCGCATCTGGGGTCGCGGTTGCGGCCGGGCGGACTGCCCGGCGGTGGACCGACCCTACGCGACGCGTCCGCGCGGTTCTTGGGGATGCCGGTAGTGGAGCCGGGGAGCGCGGCACAAAGCGCGCGCAAATGGCGGGCCCGGCGCGGCCCGATGCCGGATCAGGCCGGGCGCGGGCGGCCCGCTGAGGCGTCACGCAACGCCGGCACCTGTGTCACGCCGGCCGCCGCGAGGGCGCGCACGTCGCGCGGGGTGGCCGCGAAGGCGCGCTTGAACAGGGCGTTGAACCACGACACGTCGCCGAAACCGCAAGACAGGGCAATATCCGCAACGGATCGATGGGCGGCGGCCGGATCGGTGAGCTCGCGATAGGCCATCAACAGCCGCCGCGCGGTAACGTAATCGCGGAACGAGGTCTCCTCGCCGGCGAACAGGGCGCGCAGATACCGTTCGGAAATCCGATGGCGGGCGGTCATCCATTCCACCGAGAGGCCTGGCTCGGTGAGGTGGGTCTCGATGTCGGCCTTGATGGCCGCCAGCCGCGCCGCACGACCGCCGCGGCCACGCGCCTGTTCGGTCGTGTCCCGATCGGCGCCGAGCGCCAGGAGAGCGAGATCCTGAACATGAACCGCGCAGCGCATCGCGTCGTCAGTGGAGAGCCCAGCCATTTCGTCATGCAAGGCGCGCGCATAGCGGCTGAACAGGCGCCATTGGGGCGTCAGCGGCGCAGTGCCGCGCAGCTTCCGGTCGAGCCGGGCGCCGCAGCTCGCCAGCACGCCGCGCGGCAGCGAGACGTAGAACACCTCGGACCGCGTGCCATGGAACCACGCCCGACCGGGCACTTCGTTCGGGTCGACGTAGACGCTCCCCGGCGCGCACTCGACGGAGGCACCGCCGTCCTGATGCATGGAGAAGCCGCCGGCAACTGGAATGTGGATCATGAGATTGTCGCCGGTCTCGGCGGCAAGGTGGCTCGTGCGTTCGGCCCGGCAGGCGGAATGGATGCCGATGCCGGTCACCAACGTCGGCAGCACGCCGATGACTGTCTCCGAGATGAAGCGGTCGACCTGGTCGGGCTGGATCTCGAGCTTGCAGATCGCCGACACCGCATCCTGGAACGCGGCAACGCGCGTCGCCGCATCAAAATCGCTGGCTCTCAGGCTGACGATCGGCATCGTCCCCTCCCCGGCTCGGCCTCTCCGAGCGTCCGAGCATCCGGCCAACGGCGGATGACACCGGCACCCTGCGCACGACATCAGTTATAGGCCGACACCAGCCAATCCGCATGTGCGCGGCATCACAGGACGGCCGTTTGACGCTAAGTGCGCCCGCAAAGTCGGGCAAGCGGTCGCTTGCGTGCCATTTCATGGCTATCCGCAGCGTCACCCTCCCCAGCATCGGCATCACGACCCTCCGCTTACTCATCATACAAATAGCCCATTAATTGACGGATCCTGCTTGATAGGGCCGATCTCGTCGTCTAATTGTATGACTAATAAAGATCTGGGAGGATCGCTGGTGTTGCTGGCAGGCTGGGCCGACGAGAACGGGGCTGACGGGGAACGGTCGAACCTCACGACCGGTCTCGCCGCCCACATCGGCTGCCGCATCGCCTCCGGCCGGCTGCTGCCGGGCGAACTCCTGCCGACCGAGAAGGACATCCAGACCGAGTACGGCGTGTCGCGGACGGTGGTGCGGGAAGCCGTGCGCCACCTTGCCGGCAAGGGCCTGATTTCCGTGCGCCCCAAGGTGGGAATGCGGGTGCGGCCGGAAACCGACTGGAACATGCTGGATTCGGAGGTGATGCGCTGGCACCTGCTGGCGGACGTCAGGCGCCCGTTCGTCGAGGCGCTTTACGAGATGCGCCTCATCAACGAACCCGCCGCCGCCCGCATCGCGGCCGACCGCATCGATCCGCCCGACCGCCGCGCGCTCGGCGCCGCCCTCGATGGCATGGCGCAGCACCCGCGCGGCTCCGACGAGCTGATCGCCGCGGACCTCGACTTCCACCGCATCATCCTGCGGGCGACCGGCAATCCGATCCTCCGCTCCCTCGGTGCAATGATCGAGCGCAGCCTGTCGATCTCGTTCTCGATGAGCTGGCGGCAGAACCCGCAGGAAGAAACCGTCCGCCAGCATGCTCGCGTCCACGACGCGATCTGCAGCGGCGACGGCGAACTCGCCGAGATCCACATGCGAAGGCTGATCGAAAGCGCCTTCGACGACGTCATCCTCGCTCTCTACGCCGACGGCGACGCGAGCGACGGGGAGCGCACGGGCCCGTTGCCCGTCGCCGATGAAAAAGACCGCCTTCAAGTGCGGTGAGGAAACGCGCGCCCGCAGCGACGGACGCCTGACAGGGATGGAGACACCAAGATGCTGATGAGGACGCTCGTCCTGGCGGCCGCCGCACTCGGCCTTGCCGCCGCACAACCACAGGATGCTTTCGCGCAGGAGAAGGGAACCGTTGGCATCGCCATGCCGACGAAGTCGTCCGCCCGGTGGATCGCCGACGGCGACAACATGGTCAAGCAGTTCCAGGCGGCAGGCTACGCCACCGATTTGCAGTACGCCGAAGACGACATCCCGAACCAGCTCTCGCAGATCGAGAACATGGTGACGAAGGGTGTCGATGCCCTGGTGATCGCCTCCATCGACGGCACCACCCTGTCGAACGTGCTGGCCAATGCCGCGGCGATGAACATCCCGGTCATCGCCTACGACCGGCTGATCCGCGATTCCCCGAACGTCGACTACTACGCGACCTTCGACAACTTCCAGGTCGGGGTCCAGCAGGCCGAGACCCTGGTCGACGGCCTGAAGCAGCGCTTCCCCGATGCCGAGACCTGGAACGTCGAGCTGTTCGGCGGGTCGCCCGACGACAACAACGCCTACTTCTTCTACAACGGCGCGATGAGCGTGCTGCAGCCGCTCATCGATCAGGGCAAGATCACCATCGTTTCCGGCCAGACCGGCATGGACAAGGTCGGCACCCTGCGCTGGGACGGCTCGCTCGCCCAGGCGCGCATGGATAACCTGCTGTCCGCCTACTACAGCGACAAGCACGTCCACGCGGTGCTCTCCCCCTATGACGGGCTGTCGATCGGGATCATCTCGTCGCTGAAGGGTGTCGGCTACGGCTCCGGCGACATGCCGATGCCGATCATCAGCGGGCAGGACGCCGAGATCCCCTCGGTGAAGGCGATCCTGCGCGGCGACCAGTACTCGACCATCTTCAAGGACACCCGGGAACTCGCCGGCGTGACAGTCGACATGGTCAACGCCGTCCTCAACGGGAAGACGCCCGAGGTCAACGACACCAAGACCTACGACAACGGGGTCAAGGTGGTGCCGTCGTACCTGCTGAAGCCGGTGATCGTGACCAAGGACAACATCCGGTCCGTGCTCGTCGACAGCGGTTACTACACCGAAGACCAGGTGTTCTAGAGCCCCAGCCGACAAGGTCCCGGGGGGCCTGACCGGCGAAACCGCAGGGCTCGTTGCGGCGGGCGGGTGTCTCCCCTCACCCGCCCGCCCGAACCGGAGTAGCCGACCGCCGGACATCGGCCTCGCGGCCGGCTCCCTCCACCCGAATGCGCGCCGGCCGCCTGCCCAACAGTTCAGGATTTCGTGTCGATGAACGCCCCCATTCCAGCTCCCCCGACGCCGATCCTGGAGATGCACGGCATCACCAAGACCTTTCCCGGCGTCGTCGCCCTCGACAACGTCAGCCTGTCCGTCCGCGAGGGCGAGATCCATGCGCTCGTCGGGGAAAACGGTGCCGGCAAGTCGACCCTGATGAAGGTCCTCTCGGGCGTCTATCCGCACGGCAGCTACACCGGATCGATCGCCTTCCGGGGCGCGGAGTGCCGCTTCTCCGGCATCGCGGACAGCGAGCGCCTCGGCATCATCATCATCCACCAGGAGCTGGCGCTGATCCCGCTTCTGTCCATCGCAGAGAACATCTTCCTCGGCAACGAGCGCGCCCGACACGGCGTGATCGACTGGGACGAGACCTTCGAGCGGACGACGGAGCTTCTGGCGAAGGTCGGACTGACGGAATCGCCGAAGACCCGGGTGACCGACCTCGGGCTCGGCAAGCAGCAGCTCGTGGAGATCGCCAAGGCGCTGTCGAAGGAGGTGAAGCTCCTGATCCTCGACGAGCCGACGTCGAGCCTCAACGAGCACGACAGCGACGCGCTTCTCGACCTCCTGCTGGAGTTCAAGCGCCGCGGCATTGCCTCGATCCTGATCTCCCACAAGCTCAACGAGATCTCCAAGGTCGCCGACACGATCACCGTCCTGCGGGACGGCGGCGTGGTCTCCAACCTCGACTGCGCGATGGGCACGGTGAGCGAGGAAGACATCATCCGCGACATGGTGGGCCGCGATCTGGAGGACCGGTTTCCGAACCGCGATCCCCGGATCGGCGAGACCATCCTCGAGGTCGCGCACTGGACGGTCCACCACCCGCTGCACGCGGACCGCAAGGTGGTCGACGACGTGAGCTTTCACGTGCGGCGCGGCGAGGTGGTCGGCATCGCCGGGCTGATGGGCGCCGGCAGAACCGAACTCGCGATGAGCCTGTTCGGCCGCTCGTACGGCACCCGCATCTCCGGCGAGGTGCGCATCAATGGCGCGCCGGTCGATGTTTCGACGGTCGCGCGGGCGATCGGCAACGGCCTCTGCTACGCGACGGAGGACCGCAAGACCTACGGCCTCATCCTCGACGAGCCGATCCGGCGGAACATTCCCCTCGCCAATCTTCTCGGCATCGCCGACGGCATTGTCGTCGACGAAGGCCGCGAGCTAGCGGTGGCGGGCGACTACCGCGACCGCATGCACATCAAGTGCTCCAGCGTCAGGCAGGAAGTCGTCAATCTCTCGGGCGGCAACCAGCAGAAGGTCGTGCTGTCGAAATGGCTGTTCGCGGGGCCCGAGGTGCTGATCCTCGACGAGCCGACGCGGGGCATCGATGTCGGCGCCAAGACCGAGATCTACGGGATCATCGCCGACCTCGCGGCGGCCGGGAAGGCGATCGTCATGATCTCCTCGGAGATGCCGGAGCTGCTGGGGGTCTCCGACCGCATCTACGTGATGAACGAAGGCCGCTTCGTCGGCGAGCTCGACGCCGCGCAGGCGTCGCAGGAGGCGATCATGTCGCTGATCGTCCGCACCGGCAAAGAGCACTAGGGACCGCCCATGTCGCAACACCTCAGCGAGAGCATCGACCTGTCCGCGAAGGCGCCCGGCAGCGCGCGGTCCGGCGCGCAGATGTCGCGCACCGCGTTCCTGCGCCGGCATATGCGGGAATACGGCATACTGATCGCCCTGATCGTCATCATGGCGTTCTTCCAGGTCATGACCGACGGCATCCTGATGAAGCCGGTCAACCTGACCAACCTGATCCTGCAGAACAGCTACATCGTCATCATGGCGGTGGGCATGCTGCTGGTCATCGTCTCCGGCCACATCGACCTGTCCGTCGGCTCGGTGATGGGCTTCATCGGCGCGCTGGCGGCGGTGATGATCGTCCAGTGGGACATGAACTACCTTCTCGCGGGCGTGCTGTGCCTTGCGGCCGGCGCGCTGATCGGCGCCGCCCAGGGCTACTGGGTCGCCTACTGGAAGATCCCGTCGTTCATCGTCACCCTCGCCGGCATGCTGGTCTTCAAGGGGCTGATGATGAAGCTCCTCGACGGCCAGTCCGTCGGGCCGTTCCCGCGGGGGTTCCAGCTGCTCGCCTCGGGCTTCCTTCCCGACATCGTCTCGGTGAAGGGACTGAACGTCCTGTCGCTGCTGCTCGGCCTGGCGGTGGTCTCGGCCATCCTATACTTCGGCCTGCGCAGCCGCTTCCGGGGACGCGCCGGCGGCCACGACGACGAGCCGCTCGGCTTCTTCGTCGCCAAGATCCTCCTGTTCGTCGGCGCCATCGGCTACTTCGTTTGGGTACTGGCAACGTTCCGCGGGTTTCCGAACGTCCTCATCGTGATGGCGCTGCTCGTCAGCGTCTATTCCTTCATCACGTCGCGCACGACGATCGGCCGCCGCATCTATGCCGTCGGTGGCAACGAGAAGGCGGCCCGCCTTTCCGGCATCAACTCGCCGCGCCTGGTGTTCCTGACCTTCGTCAACATGGGAATGCTGGCCGCGCTGGCGGGGCTCGTCTTCGCCGCCCGCCTCAACACCGCCCAGCCCAAGGCAGGCCTCGGCTTCGAGCTCGACGTGATCGCGGCCGTCTTCATCGGCGGCGCCTCCATGTCCGGCGGTGTCGGCACCGTCGTCGGAGCGGTGGTGGGCGCTTTCATCATGGGCGTCATGAACAACGGCATGTCGATGCTGGGGATCGGCATCGACGACCAGCAGGTCGTCAAGGGGCTGGTGCTGCTCCTGGCCGTGATCTTCGACGTCTACAACAAGAACAAAGCTTGAGGGCAATAGCACCATGACGCTCAGGCTTCTGCAGATCACCGACGACCACGGCGGCCGCGCCGTCGCGGCCAGCGATGGCCAGGCCACCCGCCTCGTCGGGGGTGTCGAGACGACCTACGCGCTGGCGCTCCGGGCCATCGAGGCGGGGACCACGCTCGCCGAGACGGTGGCGCGGCTCGGGCGGGGCGCCGAGATCGATCCGGCCGA
Organism: Amorphus suaedae; assembly: GCF_053629675.1. Taxonomy (NCBI): domain Bacteria; kingdom Pseudomonadati; phylum Pseudomonadota; class Alphaproteobacteria; order Hyphomicrobiales; family Amorphaceae; genus Amorphus; species Amorphus suaedae. Next base: position 2,306,128 of record NZ_JBRJIT010000001.1, read on the forward strand.
AGCCCTGGCAGCCGGACGCATCCTCGCGCCGATCGACCACCCCGACCCCGCCCACCTGCACATGACCGGCACGGGGCTCACCCACCTCGGTTCCGCCGAGGGCCGCGACAAGATGCATGCCAAGACCGTCGATGACGCCAAGCAGACCGATTCCATGCGGATGTTCCGGATGGGCCTGGAAGGCGGCAAGCCCGCGGGCGGCGCCGAAGGCGTCCAGCCGGAGTGGTTCTACAAGGGCGACGGCACGGCCCTCGTCGGCCCGGGCGCGCCGCTCACCTCGCCGGCCTTTGCCCTCGACGGATCGGAAGAACCGGAACTCGCCGCGATCTACGTCAACGGCCCGGACGGGACGCCGTACCGGCTCGGCTTCACGCTGGCGAACGAGTTCTCCGATCACGTGACGGAGCGGCAGAACTATCTCTGGCTCGCCCATTCCAAGCTGCGGCCGGCAGCACTCGGTCCGGAGATCCTGGTGGGCACCCTGCCGAAGGATGTGCGCGGCGTCTCCAGGGTGAAGCGCGACGGCGCGGTGATCTGGGAAGGCGCGTTCCTGACCGGCGAGGCCAACATGTCCCATTTCATCTCCAACCTCGAGCACCACCACTTCAAGTACGCGCAGTTCCGTCGGCCGGGCGACGTGCACGTCCACTTCTTCGGGACGGCGACGCTGTCCTTTTCCGATGGCCTGACGACCGCGCCGGGCGATGTCTTCGAGATCTCCGCGGAGCCTTTCGCGCTGCCGCTGGTCAATCCGCTCCGGCTCGCCCCATCGGTCGAGACCCGGGTGCGCGCCTTGTGAAGGAGCGGAGACCATGACCCCCTTGCGCATCGGGATCGTCGGGCTCGGCAAGATTGCCCGCGACCAGCATCTGCCGGCGATCGCGGGTTGCGACGCCGTGGCGCTCGCCGGCACCGCGGATCCGGTCAGCGGGCTTGCCGAGGTGCCGGGCTTCGACTCGCTGGAAGCGATGCTGGGTCATCCCGATATCGACGCCGTCTCCCTGTGCACGCCGCCCCAGGTCCGTGGCCGCCTCGCCCGGCAGGCCCTTGCCGCAGGCAAGCACGTGCTGCTGGAAAAGCCCCCCGGCGCGACAGTAAGCGAAGTCGCCGACCTCGCGGAGTTAGCGGACGCACAGGGCCTGACCCTGTTCGCGACCTGGCACTCGCGGTTTGCCGCCGCCGTCGAGCCGGCACGCGCGTGGCTCGCCACCCGGGCCGTGCGATCGGTGGAAATCACCTGGAGAGAAGACGTCAAGCGCTGGCATCCGGGCCAGACCTGGATCTGGGAGCCGGGAGGCCTCGGGGTCTTCGATCCCGGCATCAACGCGCTGTCCATCGCGACCCGGATCCTGGACCCGTTCTTCCTCGTCAGTTCCCGGCTTTCGGTTCCGGCGAACTGTGCCGCCCCGATCGCCGCCGACCTTGCCTTCACCGATGCCGGCGGCACGCCGATCACCGCGGATTTCGACTTTCGCCAGGAAGGTCCCCAGACCTGGGACATCGCGATCGAGACGGATTCCGGCCGCCTCGTCCTGTCGAAGGGCGGATCGGAAATGCATGTCGACGGCGTCGCCATGGTCCAGGAACCGGACACCGAATACGCGGCGATCTACGCCCGCTTCGCCGCCCTCGTCGAAGCGGGCGAGTCCGACGTCGACCTGGCGCCGTTCCGGCATGTGGCCGATGCCTTTCTGCTGGCACGCTCCGAGACGGTCGCGCCTTTCCACGACGACGGCTCGGGAGGCGGCTCCCCATGACGATCCGCCCACGCCCGTTCGGCATCCATGATGACGGGACGCCCGTCGAAGCCGTCGACCTTGCCGGCGACGGCATCTCCCTGACGGTCATCACGCTGGGCGCCACCATCGCGTCGCTGCGCTCGCCCGATCGCAAGGGCGCCATGGGCGAGGTGGTGCTGGACTTCGACAGCCTTGAGGCCAAGGCGCAGCGGCCGCCCTATTGCGGCGCCAGCATCGGCCGCTATGCGAACCGCATCGCCGGCGGCCGCTTCGACCTGGACGGCACGACCTTCACCCTCCCTCGCAACGAAGAACCGAACGGCCTCCATGGCGGACCGCTCGGCTTCCACGGACGGATGTGGACGATCACCGAGACGGGGGATGCGCGCGATCCGTTCGTGACGATGCAGCTGGACTGTCCCGACGGCCAGGACGGCTTTCCCGGCCATCTCGTCGCGACGGCACGCTACGCCCTCACCGGTCCCGGCGAGCTGACCATCGCCTACACCGCGACGAGCGACCGCCCGACCGTCGTCAACATGACCAACCACGCCTACTTCAACCTGACGGGCGACGACCACAACACGATCGTCGATCACCGCGTGCGGATCGCGGCCGGTGAGGTGCTGCCGATCGACGCGACACGCATCCCAACGGGCGAGCTGCAGCCGGTGGAAGGCACGCAGTTCGACTTCCGGACCTCGAAGACCTTCGCCGACCGCATTCGAGGCACCTCCGATCCGCAGCTCCTTCAGGAACGCGGCTTCGACCACACCTACGTGCTCGTCGACCGCGCGAACGAGCTGCAGTTCGCGGCGCGGGTCCAGGACGACACCTCGGGTCGGTCGCTCACCATCCTGACCACCGAGCCGGGCCTGCAGCTTTATTCCGGTGCGCTTCTCGAGGAGGCGGCCGGCCGGCCGCCGGACGTTATCCGGCAGTCGACCGGCTTCTGCATGGAGCCGCAGCGCTTTCCGGACGCGCCCAACCGGCCCGACTTTCCATCCGCCCGACTGGATCCCGGCGACACCTGCCGGCAGGTGTCGGTCTACCAGCTGAAGACGACGTGAACGGTGCAGCGCGCCGGTTCGAGTGAGAGAGCAGACGGCCATCATGAGCAAGTCGACCGGCATCAAGGGGCAGACGCTGCGTTCGCGCGCCTGGTTCGACAATCCCTCCAATCCCGACATGACCGCGCTCTATCTCGAGCGGTACCTGAACTTCGGGCTGAGCCAGGACGAGCTCCAGTCCGGCAAACCGATCATCGGCATCGCCCAGACCGGTTCCGACCTGTCGCCCTGCAACCGGCATCATCTGGAGCTGGCCAAGCGGGTCCGCGATGGCATCCGTGAAGCCGGCGGCATCCCCATCGAGTTCCCGGTCCATCCGATCCAGGAGACCGGCAAGCGGCCGACGGCGGCCGTCGACCGCAACCTCGCCTATCTGGGCCTGGTCGAGCTTCTCTACGGATATCCGCTCGACGGGGTCGTGCTGACCATCGGCTGCGACAAGACCACGCCGGCCTGCCTGATGGCGGCTGCCACGGTGAACATTCCGGCGATCGCGCTGTCGGTCGGGCCAATGCTGAACGGCTGGTTCCGCGGCGAGCGCACCGGCTCCGGCACCATCGTGTGGAAGGCCCGGGAGCTGATGGCCGCCGGCGAGATCGACTACCAGGAGTTCATCCGCCTGGTCGCCTCGTCGGCCCCGTCCACCGGCTTCTGCAACACCATGGGAACGGCGACGACCATGAACTCGCTGGCCGAGGTGCTGGGCATGCAGCTTCCGGGATCGGCGGCGATCCCGGCGCCCTACCGGGACCGCCAGGAGATGGCCTACCGCACCGGCCTGCGCATCGTCGACATGGTGCACGAGGACCTGAAGCCTACCGACATCATGACCCGGGAGGCCTTCGTCAACGCCATCCGGGTGAACTCGGCGATCGGCGGCTCCACCAACGCGCCGATCCACCTGAACGGGCTCGCGCGACACCTGGGCGTCCTGCTGTCGGTCGACGACTGGCAGACCTACGGCGAGGACATCCCGCTGCTGGTGAACCTGCAGCCGGCCGGCGAGTATCTTGGCGAGGACTACTACCACGCAGGTGGCGTGCCGGCCGTCGTCGCCCAGCTGATGGACCAAGGCCTGATCCACGAAGATCAGATCACCGTCAACGGCCGCACCATCGGCGAGAACTGCCGGGGAGCGGAGATCCTCGACGAGAACGTGATCCGGCCGTTCGACCGCCCGCTGATGCCGGCGGCGGGCTTCCGTGTCCTGAAGGGAAACCTCTTCACCTCCGCCATCATGAAGCTCTCGGTGGTCTCCGACGACTTCCGCAAGCGCTACCTCGCCAACCCCGACGATCCGATGGCCTTCGAGGGCACGGCGGTGGTGTTCGATGGCCCGGAAGACTATCACGCCCGCATCGACGATCCGGCGCTTGCCATCGACGAGGACACCATCCTGTTCATGCGCGGCGTCGGGCCGATCGGCTATCCCGGCGGCGCCGAGGTGGTGAACATGCGCGCCCCGGACTACCTGTTGAAACGCGGCATCCACGAGCTGCCGTGCGTCGGGGACGGGCGCCAGTCGGGAACGTCGGGCTCGCCGTCGATCCTCAACGCCGCTCCCGAGGCGGCGGCCGGCGGCGGCCTCGCCCTGCTGCAGTCCGGCGACCGCGTGCGCATCGACCTCGGACGCGGCACCGCCGACATCCTGGTGTCCGACGAGGAACTCGGCCGCCGTCGCGCGAAGCTCGAGGCGGCCGGCGGCTTTCCGTATCCGGACGCGCAGACCCCCTGGCAGGAGATCCAGCGCGCGATCGTCTCCCAGCACGACACCGGCATGGTGCTCGAGCCGGCGGTGCCCTACCAGCGGATCGCCCAGACCAGGGGGGTGCCGCGTGACAACCACTGACGGCGCGGTCTCCGGCCCAGATGGGCAGCCGTTTGCGGCGGTCGTCGACTGGGGCACCTCGACCTTCCGATTGTGGCTGCTTGGCAGGGACGGCGCCGTTCACGCCGAACGGCGCAGCGACCAGGGCATGGTTCGCGCCGGCACCGAGGGGTTCGAGGCCGTGCTCGAAAGCCATCTCGCGGCCGTCGGCGCACCGCACAATCTGCCCGTGGTGATCGCCGGCATGGCGGGCGCCCGGCAGGGCTGGCACGAAGCATCGTATGTGGATGTGCCAGCGCGCCTCCACAGCCTCGTGGAGCGCGCGGTGGCCGTCCCGGGGATGGCTCGTTCGGTGCGCATTCTTCCGGGCATCGCCCAGCGCGACGCGGACCGCCCTGACGTCATGCGCGGCGAGGAAACGCAACTCCTCGGGCTGTCCGCCGGCGGGCTGCCGTCCGGCCTGGCCTGCCTTCCGGGCACCCACTCCAAATGGGTCCGGTTGGAGGACGCCTGCGTCACCGCGTTCGCGACCTTCCCGACCGGCGAGCTCTTTTCCCTTCTCGCGGCGCACTCGACTCTGGCCGGCGCGCTCGGGGCCCCGGACGAGCCGATGGACGCGGCCGCTTTCGCAGACGGTGTCGACGCGGCGTTTGCCGAGCCCGAGCGCATCACCAACCGGCTGTTCGAGATCCGGGCCGCATCGCTGCTGACCGACCGGGCACCGGCGACCCGTCGCGCCCGGCTTTCCGGCCTTCTGGTCGGCATCGAACTTGCCGGCGCGCGCCGGTTCGCGGCCGGTGCCGCGCACGCGCACCTCGTCGCCGCCGGTCCTCTCGCAGACCTTTATGCCGCCGCCCTCCCCCACGCCGGTTTCGCCGTGACGCAGATCGACGCCGATGAGGCGGTCCGCCGGGGCCTGTTCGCCGCCGCCGAACGGCTGCTCTTCTCGCAGGAGTGCGGGACATGAGCGCGCCGACCGCACCCTGGCCGACGTTCCGTCGTCCGCTCGTCGCCATCCTGCGCGGCATCGTCCCGTCAGAGACGGCCGCCATCGTGTCCGAACTCGTCGATGCCGGGTTCGAGGCGATCGAGATCCCCCTCAACTCGCCGGAGCCCTTTCGCTCGATCGAGATTGCGGTCAGGTCCGCCCCATCCACCTGCCTCGTCGGGGCCGGGACGGTGCTCGCCCCGGATCAGGTCGACTTTGTCGCCGAGGCCGGCGGACATCTGGTCGTCAGTCCGAACACCGACCGGGACGTCATCGCCCGGGCTGCGTCCCACGGGATGGTCACCATGCCCGGCGTCTTCACCGCGACCGAGGCATTTGCGGCGCTCGACGCCGGTGCCTCCGCCCTCAAGTTCTTCCCTGCGTCAATCCTCGGCCCGGCCGGCATCGCCGCGATCGCCACCGTGCTTCCGCCCGGCACCGCGATCGGCGCGGTCGGCGGCGTATCGGACGCCGACTTCCCGGCCTTTGCCAAGGCCGGCATTCGCATCTTCGGCCTCGGCTCGAGCCTCTACCGGCCCGGCATGACGGCCGGCGAGGTGGGATCGCGTGCCCGCGCCACGGTCGCCGCCTACGATCAGGCGTTCGGAGGCGCGACATGACGACAGAGGATCAGCGGGCAGCCACTGCGACCATCCTGTGCCCGGAGCCGCTCGAGCTCGGCGAGGGCCCCCGCTACGACCCCGCAACGGACACCGCCTGGTGGTTCGATATCATCGGCAAGGCGCTGTACGAGCATCGCTTCGCGGGGGCGGAGACGATCCGCCACGACCTGCCGATGATGGCGAGCGCCGTCGCCCCGATCGACGCCGAACGGCAACTCCTCGCCGCGGAGGACGGCCTCTACATCCGCGACGTTTCCACCGGCGCGCTGGCGCTCCACCTGCCCCTGGAAGCCGACGATCCCTCGACGCGGTCGAACGACGGGGCGGTCCATCCGAGCGGCGCGCTCTGGATTTCCACCATGGGCAAGCATGCCGAGCCGGGCGCCGGCGCGATCCATCACGCCTTTCGCGGGGAGATCCGGACGCTCTTCCCGAACCTCACCATCCCGAACGCCATCTCCTTCACCCGAGACGGACGGTTCGCCCATTTCGTCGACACCGCCGTGGGACGCCTGAAACGCGTGCGCACCGATCCGGCAACCGGCCTGCCGTCGGGCGAGCCGGAGATCCTGGTCGACGGCTGCGCGGGGGGCGGCAGCTTCGACGGCGCGGTCGTCGACCGCGACGGCACGCTCTGGGTCGCGATCTGGGCGGGCGGACGCATCGAGAGCTATTCCGCGTCCGGCCAGAAGACGGCCGCGCTGACGATCCCCGCGCGCCAGCCGACCTGCCCGGCCTTCGTCGGCCGCAGCGCGGATCGCCTGATGGTCACGTCGGCCCGCGAGGGCATGGACGCGACGGAGCGGCGCCAGGACCCCGACGGGGGCAAGGTCTTTCTGCTCGACGTGGCCGTGAAAGGCTGGTTCGCCCCGCCGGTGGCGATCGCGTGATGACCGCCTTCGATCGTGGACGATCACCTGACGTTGTCGCGATCGAAGGCGCACACCAAAACTCGTGGACACCATAAGTAATATAATATTATATTTCAGGCCTCCGGCGGAGACCGGGAAGCAGAACGGGAGGAAAGCACCATGAAGATCCTGACCACGCTTTGCGGCGCCGCCGTCGCGGCCACGCTGGTCGCCGCTCCGGCGCTCGCGGCCGACATGACGGTCGGCTTTTCGCAGATCGGCTCGGAATCGGGCTGGCGGGCCGCCGAGACGAGCCTGACCAAGCAGCAGGCAGAACAGCGCGGCATCACCCTGAAGTTCGCCGACGCCCAGCAGAAGCAGGAGAACCAGATCAAGGCGATCCGGTCGTTCATCGCCCAGGGCGTGGACGGCATCCTGCTCGCCCCGGTGGTCGCCACCGGCTGGAACCAGGTTCTCGAAGAGGCCCAGGACGCCAAGATCCCGGTGATCCTTCTCGATCGTCAGATCGATGCGCCGGACACGCTCTATCTGACCGCCGTCACCTCCGACCAGGTGCACGAAGGCAGGGTGGCCGGCGACTGGCTGGTCAAGACCGTCGGCGACAAGCCCTGCGACGTGGTGGAGCTCCAGGGCACGACGGGCTCCTCGCCCGCCATCAACCGCAAGAAGGGCTTCGAGGAGGCGATCGCCGGCCACGACAACATCAAGATCACCCGGTCGCAGACCGGCGACTTCACCCGCACCAAGGGCAAGGAAGTCATGGAGAGCTTCATCAAGGCGGAGAACGGCGGCAAGGAAATCTGCGCCCTCTACGCCCACAACGACGACATGGCCGTCGGAGCGATCCAGGCGATCAAGGAAGCCGGCCTGAAGCCCGGCACCGACATCCTGGTGGTGTCGATCGACGCCGTCCCGGACATCTTCAAGGCGATGGCTGCCGGCGAGGCGAACGCCACCGTCGAGCTGACGCCGAACATGGCCGGCCCGGCCTTCGACGTTCTGGAGAAATACCGCGCCGACGGCACCGAGCCGAAGAAGTGGATCCAGACGGAATCGAAGCTCTACACCCAGGCCGACGATCCGATGAAGGTCTACGAGGAGAAGAAGGGCCTCGGCTACTAGGGTCCTCCGCTCCTGGTCCTGATCCGGCCGCGCGGACAAACGGTCCGCTGGTCGTGCCCCTCCCGTCCGGCGCTCCGCTCCGGACGGGATCCGGACGCTCTGGCCAGGCGCACCATGCCCTCCTCGCCGCCTCCCTTCCTCTCCGATACGGAGCCGACCATGACCGGAAGCGCGCCGCGTCTCCGCGCCCAGGCGATCACAAAGTCCTTCTTCGGGATTGCGGCGCTCGACGGCGTCGACTTCGAACTTCAGCGCGGCGAGGTGCATGCCCTGCTCGGCGAGAACGGCGCCGGCAAGTCCACCCTCATCAAGGTTCTGACGGGCGCCCACCGGCGCGACACGGGAACCATCGAACTCGACGGCGCCGCCATTGATCCGCGCGACGTCCAGCACGCCCAGCGGCTCGGGATCGGCACCGTCTACCAGGAGGTCAATCTGCTGCCGAACCTGACCGTGGCGGAAAACCTCTTCCTCGGCCGCGAGCCGAAACGCTTCGGGCTGATCGATACCGGCGAGATCAACCGCCGCTCCCGGGCCCTCCTCGCCGACTACGGCCTCGACATCGAGGTCACCGCGATCCTCGAGACCTATTCGGTCGCCGTCCGCCAGATCGTGGCGATCGCCCGCGCCGTCGACCTGTCCGGCAAGGTGCTGGTGCTGGACGAGCCGACCGCCAGCCTCGACGCCGCCGAGGTGGACCGACTGTTCGCCATCATCACGCGCTTGAAGGATCGCGGCCTCGGCATCGTGTTCATCACCCATTTCCTGGACCAGGTGTACCGGATCGCCGACCGGGCCACCGTGCTGCGCAACGGCCGCCGGATCGGCACCCGGGCCCTTGCCGATCTGCCGCGTCTGGAGCTCGTCTCGATGATGCTCGGCCGCGACCTGGAAGCGCAGGAAGCGCGCCGCGCCGCCGAGGCGGCCGCTCCCGCGGGCGAAACGATCGCCAGCTTCCGGGGTTACGGCAAGCGGGGCTCGGTGGCGCCCTTCGACCTCGACATCCGCCAGGGCGAGGTGATCGGCGTCGCAGGCCTGCTCGGCTCGGGCCGCACCGAAACGGCGGAGCTTCTCTTCGGCATCGACCAGGCGGACCAGGGCCATCTCACGGTCGCAAATGGACGCCACGCCCTGTCGTCGCCGCGGGCGGCGATCGCGCAAGGCTTCGGCTTCTGTCCGGAAGACCGAAAGACCGACGGGATCATCGACGACCTTTCGGTGCGCGAGAACATCGTGCTGGCGTTGCAGGCGCGACGCGGATGGGCACGGCCCCTCTCCCGTAGCGAGCAGGTCGGCATCGCCGACCGCTACATCGCCGCCCTCGACATCCGCACCGGCGACCGGGAGACGCCCATCAAGTTCCTCTCCGGCGGCAACCAGCAGAAGGTGATCCTTGCCCGCTGGCTCGCCACCGATCCGCGCTTCCTGATCCTCGATGAGCCGACACGCGGCATCGATGTCGGCGCCCACGCCGAGATCATCCGGCTGATCGAGACGCTCTGCGCGGACGGCATGGCGTTGCTCGTGGTGTCGTCGGAACTGGAGGAGCTCGTCGCCTACGCCACGCGGGTGCGCATCCTGGCGGAGCGGCGTCACGTGAGCGAACTGTTCGGCGCCGACGTGACCCTCGACAACATCCTAAAGGCAATCGCCGCGAGCGAACCCCGCACGGAGCGCGCCGCATGACCGGCAGCCTGATCAAGCCGCTCGTGCGCCTGGCGCCCCAGATCACCGCGCTCGTCGTCATCCTCGCGCTCAACACCGCCATCGCGCCAGGATTCCTGCACGTGTCCTTCGCCGACGGGCGGCTGTACGGAAGCCTGATCGACATCCTCAATCGGGGGGCGCCGACGGCCCTGCTCGCGATTGGCATGACGCTGGTGATCGCCACCCGTGGCATCGACCTGTCGGTGGGCGCGGTGATGGCCATCGCCGGCGCGGTCGCCGCGGCACTCATCACCTCAGGCTATTCCCTCGCCACCACGCTGGCGGTGTCCCTCGGCGTCGGCGCCCTTTGCGGTCTGTGGAACGGGGCGCTCGTCTCGATCCTGGCGATCCAGCCGATCATCGCCACGCTCATTCTCATGGTGGCGGGACGGGGCATCGCCCAGCTCGTCACCGAGGGCGTCATCCTCACCTTCAACGACCCGGGCCTGATCTTCATCGGCAGCGGACACGTCTTCGGGCTTCCCGTGCCGGTGCTCCTGTGGCTCGCCACCGGCGTCGCGGTCGCGCTCGTCGTCCGCTCCACCGCGCTCGGCCTGATGATCGAGGCGGTGGGGATCAACCGCCGCGCCTCGACCTACGCGGGCGTGCGCACCGGCGCGCTGCTGTTCACCGTCTACATCGCATCCGGGCTGTGCGCGGCACTCGCCGGCATCATCGCCGCCGCCGACATCAGGGGCGCCGACGCCAACAACGCCGGCCTGTGGCTGGAGCTCGACGCGATCCTTGCCGTGGTCATCGGCGGCACGTCCCTTTTGGGAGGCCGCTTCTCGATCGCCGGATCGCTTCTCGGCGCGATGATCCTGCAGGCGATCAACACCGGCATCCTGCTCGCGGGCTTCCCGCCGGAGTTCAATCTGGTGATCAAGGCGGCGATCATCGTGGTGATCCTGGTGGTGCAGTCGCCGGCGGCACGCAACGCCATCGCGTTCCAGCGGGCAGCACGCCGCCGGACACGACCCGCGCCCGCGACCCGGAAGGTGCTGTCATGACCTCGTCGCGCTACTTTCCGCTGATCACCACCGCAGCGATCTTCGTGCTCGCCTACGCGCTCTGCGTGGCGCAATTCCCCAACATGCTGTCCACCCGTGTGCTGGGCAACCTGCTGACGGACAACGCCTTCCTGGGCATCGCGGCGGTCGGCATGACCTTCGTCATCCTGTCCGGCGGAATCGATCTCTCGGTCGGCTCCGTCATCGCCTTCACCGGGGTGTTCCTGGCCGTCGGCATGGGCGAGTGGGGTATTCCGCCGGTCATGGCGATCGGCCTGTTGCTCGTGATCGTGACGCTGTTCGGCGCGATCATGGGCGCGATGATCCACTTCCTCGAGATGCCCGCCTTCATCGTCACGCTCGCCGGCATGTTCTTCGCCCGCGGCATGGCCTTCCTGGTGTCGACGGAGTCGGTGCCGATCAACGCGCCGCTCTACGACGCGCTCCACGACATCTACTGGCGGATGCCGGGCGGCGGACGGCTCACCTTCGTGGGAATGGTGATGCTGGCGGTGTTCGCGGCAGGCATCCTGCTCGCCCAGCGCACCCGCTTCGGGCGCAACGTCTACGCCCTCGGCGGCAACCGGCAGTCCGCCGAGCTGATGGGCGTTCCCGTTGCGCGGACGACGGTCAGCGTCTATGCCCTGTCGGGTTTCCTTGCTGGCGTTTCGGGCATCGTGTTCTCCCTCTACACCTCGGCCGGATATTCGCTGGCGGCCGTCGGCGTCGAGCTCGACGCGATCGCCGCCGTGGTGATTGGCGGCACCCTCCTCACCGGCGGCTCCGGCTTCGTCGCCGGCACCTTCATCGGCATCCTCATCATGGGCCTGATCCAGACCTACATCATCTTCGACGGATCGCTCTCGAGCTGGTGGACGAAGATCGTGATCGGTCTGCTGCTGTTCTCCTTCATCGCGCTTCAGCGCGGCCTCATGTGGCTCTCGGAGCGGCGCATCGCGGCGATGCGGGTGCAGTCGGCATGACCGGGCTGCTGCAAAGGGCGATCGACGAGCGCCAGCCGCGCACCAGCCACGCCTTCGTGGTGGGCGTGCTCGGCCGGGAGATCGTCGCCGGCATCTTCGAGGCCGGATCGATCCTGCCCGGCGACAAGGAGCTCGGCGAGCGGTTCGACGTCTCGCGCACCGTGCTGCGCGAAGCCATGAAGACGCTTGCCGCGAAGTCGCTGATCGAACCCAAGACCCGCGTCGGCACACGGGTGCTCGAGAAGAGCCGCTGGAACCTGCTCGATCAGGACGTGCTGCGCTGGCGCGTGGAGGCCGGGCTGGACGAAACGTTCATCGCCGATCTCGCCACCATGCGGCTGGCCTTCGAGCCTGCGGCGGCAGCGCTTGCCGCCGAGCGCGCGACCGACGAGGACTTCGACCGGCTCTACGCCATCGTCGACCGGCTCGGTGATCCCGGCAACGACCGGGCGAGCCTGGCGCGCGCCGACCTGGATTTCCACGTGGCCGTCGCCGACATCTCCCACAACCCGTTCATGCGGGCGATCGGAAGCCTGATCGAGGCGGCGCTCGCGATTGCCTTCAAGCTGTCCTCGCCGGCCAACGATCCCGCCCTCATCCAGGAAACGGCGCGCAACCACCGCCTGATCGTGGACGCCATGAAGCGGCGCGACGTGGCGGCCACCCGCGAGGCCATGCGGGCCGTCATCGAGATCGGCGCCGAGCGCACCCGCAAGGCGCTCGGCTCCGACAGCCTCGACTGACCTGTCGCCATCAGTGAGGTCACCGGCTCTCGTCCGGGTCGATCCGCGCCGGAATATCGGCTAGTGCGGATGGAGGCGACGTTTACCGTTCTCCTGGCCAACTCCGGTCCGTCGACCGTCCCCGCATGGCTTTCGCCTCAGTATCCAGAGCATTTCCCATGACAGCTGCCGCCAACCGTCTTCCGCCCGTCCTGCAGACTGCGCTGAGGCTGCCCGTCATCGCCTCGCCGATGTTCATCGTCTCCGGGCCGGATCTCGTCATCGCCGAATGCCTGTCCGGCGTCGTCGGCGCCTTCCCGGCGCTCAACGCGAGGGCGCCGGACACGCTCGACGGCTGGCTCACGCGCATCGAGACGGAGCTTGCGGCCGCAAGGGCAAGCGATCCGGCGCGCCACATCGCGCCCTACGCCGTGAACCAGATCGTCCACGCCTCCAACAACCGGCTCGCCGAGGACATGGAGACCTGCGTCGCCCACAAGGTGCCGATCATCATCACCTCGCTCCGCCCGCCCGGCGAAGTCGTGCGCCAGGCCCATTCCTACGGCGGCGTCGTCTTCCACGACGTGACCACCGTCCGCCACGCGGAAAAGGCGCTGGAGGCCGGCGTCGATGGCCTCATCCTCGTGTGCACCGGCGCGGGCGGCCACGCCGGCACGCTGAGCCCGTTCGCGCTTCTCGGAGAGGTGCGGCGCTTCTTCGATGGCCCGATCGCGCTCGCCGGCGCGATCACCACCGGCGACGCCATCCTCGCCGCCCAGGCCATGGGCGCCGATCTCGCCTACATGGGCACCCGCTTCATCGCCACCGCCGAGGCCAACGCCGCCCCCGGCTACAAGCAGATGATCGCTACCTCCGCCGCCGCCGACATCCTCTATTCGCCCACCTTCACCGGCGTGCACGGCAACTACCTGAAGCCGAGCATCGTCGCCGCCGGCCTCGATCCGGACAACCTGCCCGCCGCCGACAAGACCAGCATGGATTTCAGCACCACCAGCGCCAAGGCGTGGCGCGACATCTGGGGCTCCGGCCAGGGCGTCGGCACCATATGCGACGCGCCGCCGGTGGCCGATCTCGTCGACCGTCTGGCCGAGGAATACTGTCGGGCCCGGGACCGCGTCGCGGCGTCCGCCGCGATGTTCGGCGACTGAGCCCGCCACAGGAGACACCGTCATGGTCGACAGCCTCGTCATCACCGATTCGCATGCGGGCGTCCGCCAGCTCACGATCAGCCGGCCGGAGCGGCGCAACGCCCTCGACAAGGCGACCTACGCAGCCCTCGGCACGGCCCTGAAGGAGGCGGCGAACGAGGACAGCGTTCATGTGGTCGTGCTGACGGGGGCCGATGGCGTCTTCACCGCGGGCAACGACCTCGTCGACTTCCAGGATCTCGGCGACGGCGGCGGCCCGAGTGCTGCGCTCGACTTTCTCGGCGTGCTCTCGACATTCGAGAAGCCGGTGATTGCGGCGGTCGAAGGGTTCGCCGTCGGCATCGGCGTGACGATGCTGCTGCATTGCGACCTCGCCTACGCCGGCCGCGGGACGCGGTTCAGGATGCCGTTCGTCAATCTCGGCCTCTGCCCGGAGGGGGCGTCCACCTACCTTCTGCCGCGCATCGCCGGCACCAAGGCGGCCGCCGAACTGCTGCTGCTCGGCGACCCGTTCGACGCCGCCGACGCGCAGGCGGCTGGCATCGTCAATGCCGTGACCGAGGACGGCGAGGCCCTCGACATGGCGATGGGAAAAGCCGTCGCGATGGCCGCTCTGCCCGTCGAATCCATCATCGCGACGAAGCGCCTGCTCCGCCACGCCACCGTCGGTCCGGTGGCGGAGGCGCTGGCGGTCGAGGCCGAGACCTTCCAGCGACTGCGGCGCAGCCCGACCGCTCAGGCGGCCTTCGCTGCCTTCTTCAAGAAATAGACGGCCGCCCGGAGCATCTCCGCCCCAATCCAACCGATCCGGAGGTGGCTCCCGACCGGGAGCGGCCCTAGCTCTCGCCGTCCCAGTAATCGACCGCGTCGCCGCTGCGCACGGTCAACGACATCCGTCGCGCCGCCTTCTCGCCGCCCGGCGCCGCACCGGCAAAGACGGTCACCTTGCCGGAGTCCGGATACTCCAACACATCCGGCTCGCGCATCGTGCTGACCGCCACATAGCGCAGCGGCCCGTCCGCCGAGGCGGTCAGCTGATGGGCGGTCTCGGGCCCGCCTGCGGGGCAAACGACCACGTCCCCCGCAGCCACCGGGTAGGTCTCGGTGCCGAAGCGCAGCGTCCCGGATCCGGCAAGGATCACGAACATCTCGTCGTTGGCGTGGTGATTGTGGAAGGGCCACGCGCGTTTGCCGGGCGGGACCTCGACCAGCCGGGAGCCGAGCTGGCGCGCACCGGCCGGCGCCGCGATCGGGGCGAAGTGGGCTTCGAAGCTGTCGCCGTGGACCTGGGGCTGGAGCGCAAGCCGCGCGAGCGTGACGACGGGGGATGCTGCCATGGGATCACCGTTCCAAGTTGATCCCTCGGCATTGCGCCATCCGTCCCGTCCGATCAAGCGTGAAGCTTCCGCCTCAGCCACTCTCTCGTCCGGGTGCAGCGCGCCCCCGTTCTCAGATATTCTCGACGTTGCCGCAGATGCTGATCGCCTGGCCGGAAATGTTGGCGCCGGCGGGCGAGCACAGGAACAGCGCCATCGCCGCCACGTCTTCCGGCTCGACCATCCGGCGCAGCGAGACGCTCTTCAGGTAGTCGGCCTCCATGTCCTCGTAGGACAGGCCCGAGGCCTTCGCCCGGGCACGGATCACGCCCTCGATCCTCGGTCCGCGGACGAAGCCGGGAAGCAGCGCGTTCACCCGCACGCCATCCGGCCCGAGCTCCCGCGCGAGGCTGTCCGTCAGGCCGACGATCCCCCACTTGGAGGCCGCATAGGGGGTGCGCAGCGCCAGCCCGAGCCGGCCGGCCACCGACGACAGGTTGACGATCGATCCCCGGCTCTGCCGGAGCATCGGGGCGGCCAGGCGGACCGTCAGGAACTGGCCCAGCAGGTTGATGTCCAGCGTCCGGCGGATGTCTTCGACCTCGAGGTCGTCGATGAGGTCCGTCGGGCCGGCGATCCCGGCGTTGTTGACGAGGACGTCCAGCCCGCCGAGCCGGTCCTCCGCGGCAGCGATCAGATCGGCGACCGCCGCCTCGTCGGAGACGTCCGCCTCCGTCGCGAGAACCTCCGGATGCGCCTTGCCGAAGGCGTCGAGCGCGGCCGTGTCGATGTCGCAGATCAGCACCTTGGCGTCGGCCTCCAGGAAGGCGGTCGCGATGGCCGCGCCGATCCCGGACGCACCGGCGGTGACGAGGACACGCAGACCCGGCTCGGGCCGCATCCGTTCGATCAGGCTCATGAGTTTCCAGTCTCCCTGGGAGCGGCCAGCCGCATCACGCGACCTCCAGCCATTGGCGGCGAATGTCGGAGCGCTCGGCGAGCGCGTCGGGCGGTCCGCGGAAGACGATCCGCCCGTGGCCCATCACCATCACCTCCGCGGCGACCTTCAGGGCGATCGTCAGCTTCTGCTCGACCAGCATCACCGCGACCCCGCGGCGCCCGATGTCGAGGATCACTTCCATCACCACCTCGACGATGCGCGGGGCGAGGCCCTCGGTCGGTTCGTCGATCAGCAGGATGCGCGGGTTGCCGAGCAGCGACCGGCAGATCGTCAGCATCTGCTGCTCGCCTCCGGACAGGTAGCCGGCGCGGATCGCGGCGCGTTCCTTGAGCCGCGGGAAGTAGTCGTACATGGCGTCGATCGACCAGGTGTGCGCGCCGGGCGGCGCGGTCTGGACGCCCATCAGCAGATTTTCCTCGACCGTCAGGTTCGAGAACACCAGCCGTTCCTCCGGCACGTATCCGATGCCGTGGCGGCAGACGTCGTAGGGCCGGTGGCCGGCGAGATCGTTCCCGGCCAGCCGGACGGCGCCGGCGGTGGGCGGCACCAGTCCCATGATGGCCTTCAGCGTGGTGGACCGGCCGGAACCGTTGCGCCCCAGGAGCGAGACGATGGCCCCGTCCCCGACGTCGAGATCGACTCCGTGGAGGATGTGGCTCTTGCCGTAATGGGCGTGCAGCCCGCTGACCTCGAGCAGGCTCATGACACCGCCTCGTCGCCGAGATAGGCCATCTGGACCTCGCGATTGGCGCTGATCTCCTCGGGCGTGCCGGTGGCGAGGATCGACCCGTAGACGAGCACCGACACGCGGTCGCACAGGCTGAAGACGACGCTCATGTCGTGCTCGACCATCAGGAGGGTCTTTCCCTCGGTGACCTGGCGGATCAGGTCGACCGCCTCCGCCGTCTCCTCGCGCGACATTCCGGCCGTCGGCTCGTCGAGCAGGATCACGTCGGCGCCGGTGGTCAGCGTCATGCCGATTTCCAGCGCCCGCTGCTCCGAATAGGTGAGGTCGCCGGCGAGATGGTCCGCCCGCGCGGTCAGGCCCACCAGCGACAGCACCTCCGCCGTCTCCTCGTTGATCGCCCGCATGCGCGACACCGGCTGGAACAGTCCGAAGCGCACGCCGTGCCGGGACAGCACGCCGATCCTGAGGTTCTCGAACACGCTCAGCCGCTGGAACAGCCGGGTGATCTGGAACGAGCGCGACAGGCCGCTGCGGTTGATCCGCTCGGGCGTCATGCCGGCGATCGACCGGCCGTTCAGCCGGATGTCGCCTGCCGTCGGCGGGAACAGGCCGGAAATCAGGTTGAAGAGCGTCGATTTGCCGGCGCCGTTGGGGCCGATCACCGCGTGGCGCTCGCCGGCGCGGACCGCGAGGTCGACGCCCTGGATCACCTCGATCGTGCCGAACGACTTGACCACGCCGGCAAGTTCGAGGGCGGGAAGCTCGGATGCGGTCATGCCGGCCTCCCTTCGGCGGCAGCTGCCGCCGCTTCGGCTTCGGGTGGGGCATGCAGGCTTTCCCACGCCGCGGCGATCGGGCGGCGCGCCCGCAGGATGAGAGCCAGGCCCGCGACGAGAAGCACCGCCGGAAGCAGCCAGGTGAGCGGGCTCGTCGGGCTCCAGTCGGTCCCGAACGCCTCGAACGGAGGATAGCCGCCGCCCGAGTCCCGACGCAGAACCGCGTAACCGTCGCCGAAGAGGATCGCCAGGGTCTCCGTGAGGAACACCACCCCGGCCGTGACCAGCGCGCCCCCTGCGGCTCCGATCGCATACGGCCCCGCCAGCCGGGACCAGTCCAGTTCTTTGCGCCGGCTCACGTGAGCCTGAACCACGCCGCCGATGCCGGTCGGCGCAAAGAGCATCACGAGCACGAACACGAGGCCCTGGTAGAGGAGCCACGAGCGGGTCAGGTCCGAGACCAGGTAGGAAAACAGCGTGAACGTCACCGCGCCGACCACCGGTCCGAAGAAGATCGTGGAGCCGCCGACGAACGTGTAGAGCACCACCTGTGCCGAGACGCCGGACCCGAAGAGCGCGTAGTTGGCGGTCTCGTTCGAAATCGCCTGCAGGCCCCCGGCGATGCCGGAGAACATCGCCGAAATGGCGAACACGATCACCTTGGAGGCGTGCGCGCTGTAGCCCAGGAACCGGACGCGCTGTTCGTTGTCGCGCAAGGCCAGCGTCAGCCTGCCGAACGGCGTGCGCGTGTAGGCCCACAGCAGCAGGATAGAGAGCAGCACCCATCCGAGTGTCAGGTAGTAGACCTCCAGGAGCGAGCCGAAGATGATCCCCTGCCACGGCATGCGCATGGACGAGAGGCCCGCCTCGCCGCCGAAGACCCCCTGCCAGTGCGGGGCGAGCGAATGGAACAGCTCGGCGATCGCCAGGGTGACGAGGGCGAAATAGACGCCCGATCGCATCGTCGCGAAGAAGCCGGCGACGATGCCCACCAGGAGACCGATGGCGGCACCCGCGAGCGGCAGCAGCGGGGTGGGGAAGCCGAGGCCGTCCTCGACCGCCCTCATCAGGTGGAGGACCGCGAAGGCGCCGACGCCGAAATAGGCCGCGTGGCCGAACGACAGCAGCCCCGCCTGCCCGGCCAGAAGGTTGAAGGCGAGCGCGAACAGGCTCGCGATCAGGATGTTGATGAGGGCGTTCTGCCAGCCGAGGCCGAGAAACGGCGGCAGCGCGATCAGCAGGGCCAGCACGAAGGCCGCCGGGACGAGAACTCTCACGCGCGCCATCTCAGGTTCGCTCGCCCATCAGCCCGGCCGGGCGCACCAGCAGGACCACCAGCATCAGCATGAACGGGATCGTCCCCGACACCGACGACACGGTCATCGTCATCAGCCCGCCCACCGAGTGCGCCCAGTCGCCGAGACCGACGATGGAGAACAGGCTGGCCAGCGACCAGTCGATGCCGACCGCGAAGGAGGAGAACAGGCCGATCATCAGCGAGGCGACCAGCGACCCCTTGAGGGACCCGAGCCCGCCGACGACCACCACGACGAACACGATGACGCCGAGTTCAAGGGCCATGTTCGGGTTGGTCGGATAGAAGGCGCCGGCGACCGCGCCGGCGAGGCCCGCGAGCGCCGCGCCCGCCCCGAACACCCCCATGAAGACCATCGGAATGTTGTGACCGAGCGCTTCCGCCATCGATGGCTGGCGCTCGGCGGCCCGCACCACGATGCCGATGCGGGTACGCGACAGCATCAGCCAGAGCGCCACGAACATGACCACGGCGACGGCGCCGATGAAGATCCGGTAGAACGGATAATCGGTGCCGAAGATGGTGAAGGCCGCGAAGCGCAGCTGGTCCGGCATCTGGTAGTTCACCGGGAAGTCGCCGAAGAAGAGCTTGATCAGCTCCTCGATGATGAGCGCCAGCCCGAAAGTGAGGAGCAGCTCGTGGGCATGGCCGAAGGCGTGGACCCGGCGCAGCAGGAAGCGCTCCACCAGGAAGCCGAAGACCGCCACCACGATCGGCGCCGCGACCAGCCCCGCCCAGAAGCCGAACACCGACGAGACCGCATAGGCGACGTAGGCGCCGAGCATGTAGAACGAGGCGTGGGCGAAGTTGAGAACGCCCATCATGCCGAAGATGAGCGTCAGGCCGGCCGACACCATGAACAGCAGCAGGCCGTAGATGACGCCGTTGAGGGTCGAGACGAGGGCGAATTCCATGAGGGGCTCGGGACCGTTCGGGTCGATCGTCGACGGGAAGGTCCGGCCGCGGGCGGTGCACACGCGCGGCCGGGCGAAACCTGAAGCGTCCGCCGGTCAGGTCAGGCAGACCTGACCGGCGGACAAGCCAGTCTCCGGGATCAGTCCGGACGCTTCATGTCGCAGGAATCCTGCACCGCGTAGATCGCCTGATCGCCCGCGACGACCGCAACGGTCTCGAAGCCCATGTCGGTGTCGTCGGCCGGGTACTTCGCGTCCTTGACCACCTTGGACACGACCACCGGGCGGATCGTCTGGTGATCCTCCTTGCGGACCGAGATCGGCCCGACCGGGCTCTCGTAGGTGGTGTTCTCAAGCGCCTCGGCGATCGCCGTCACGTCGATGTCGCCGCCCTTGAAGTCGAGGCCGGACAGCGCCTGTCCCAGCGCGCCCGCGGCAAACGCCGCCTGCGGCTCCACGAACGTCGGATAGTGGCCCTGGGCAGCCTTGTATTCCTCGGCGAACGTCCCGTCGGCGGCGGAGTTCACGTAGCTGTTGGCCAGGTAGTGGCCAAGCGCCGTATCGCCGGCATTGGCGATGTTGCCGGGCTGGTCGAGGAAGGCCGTGGCGAAGCGCACCTTGAGGCCGGAATCGCCGGTGGCCTTCATCAGGAGCAGCAGGTCGTTCGACCAGTTGCCGGTGATGACGGTGTCGGGATCGGCCGCCTTGATCTTGGCGACGTAGGGCGCGAAGTCCTGGATCTTGTTGACGTCGTGCAGGGTCTCCTCGACGACGGTGTAGCCGCCGGCCTCGGCCGCAGCCTCGGTGGCCGCCTGCATGTCCTGTCCCCAGGAGTAGTTCTGGTTGATGGCATAGACCCGGGTGCCGAGGTCGCCCGCTTCCTTCATCGCCTGCACGAGCGCGTTCACCCGCATGGGGGCGCTGGTGGTGTAGCGGAAGTGGTAGAAGTGGCACTTGGCGCCGGTCAGCTCCATCGCCTCGGCACCGATGTTGATGAACATGATCTCCTTGCCGGGATTGCGGAGGTTGTGCTTGCGCACGTCCTCCGTGATCTGGCCGGCAATGGCGGACGAGGCGCCCTGGAAGACGATATCGACGCCGTCGGCGACCGCCTGGCGGAATTTGTCGGCCGCTTCGGTCGGCCCACCGGCGTTGTCGTACTCGATCACTTCGACGGGCTCGCCGTTGAAGCCGCCGTCTGCGTTGATCTTGTCGACGCCGTACTGGACCCCCGCGGCGAACATGCGCCCCGTCGAGGTCTGCGAGCCGGACAGGCTCTCGATGATGCCGATCTTCAGCGGCTCGGCCATGAGCGGTGTGGCGCCGAGCAGGCAGGCCGAGGTCAGGGCCACGGCGATGGCTTCGTGTCGCATGATGAATTCCCTCCCAGGAACCGGTTCTTATGACTCGGCGGCCATCCGGCTGAGACACCGGCTGTCCGCCCCGCAAGGACTTTTCGCCCTTTGCGTGTACCGCGAGACTACGCCATGCTACGGCGATGTAAAGATGGCCGATGCTTGATTTTCGATCCGTGATCACACTTTAGAATATACTAATACTATAGTTGGTGCGGGAGTGCGCGATTTCTCGGGCCATTGCCGGATGCGGGACGGCGGCTGATACGCGGCCTATCAGCGGCGGATCGAGGGCCCCACTCGCCTCTCCCCTTCCAGACAGGCTATGAAAGCGGTCGGCATCCCGCACCCATGTCCGAATCCCCCGCAGCGAGGCAGATCGAGAGTTGACCATCCTGGACCCCCAGCCGCCCAAGTTCTCCCTCGAGCCTGTCGACGTCTCGACCGTGCAGGAAAGGGTTTATCAGAGCCTGCGTCTCGCGTTGCTCAGGGGCCAGTTCCTGCCCGGCGAACAGGTCTCGATCCGCAGTCTCGCCCAGGCCCTGGGGACCAGCGCGATGCCGGTGCGCGAGGCCGTGCGCCGGCTTGTCTCGGAAAAGGCGTTCGAGCAGTCCACCGACCGGCTGCTGCGCGTCGCGCCCTACGTTGCCGCCGAGCACGAGGAGTACATCCGGATCCGGATGCAGCTGGAGGGTTACGCGACGGAGCGGGCTGCCTTGGCCGCGACGCCGGAGATGATCGGCAGGCTCCGGGAGCACAACGAGGCCATGCTGCGCGCGCTCAGGGCGCGCGATTTCGAATCGGCGCTGGCGGCCAACCAGGCCTTTCATTTCGAGATCTACCGCGCGGCCAGTTCCCCGCAGCTCGTCGACATCGTGGCGAGCCTCTGGCTCCGGACGGGGCCGATCCTGGCCGCCTCGCGCAACAGCGAGGGGCTGTTCGAGCGGCTGTTCGAAATCGGCTACTCGGTGCATGAGGACGTCATGGACGCCATTTCCCGGGGAGACCGGGCCGCGGCGCGCCGGGCGGTGAACCTGGATATTCGCGCCGCCCACCTGTCGATCCGCCGCGCCCTGATCGCCTCCAGGGCGGACGCGCCGGCCACGGCCCGTCTGAAGCGGCTCTGAGGCCCTTGCCGGCAGGTCCGGGGCTTGTCCCGGCCTGCCCGATCGGTTCCTCGGTCGAGGAAACCAAGAACCTCGCGCGCGATTCGCGCGGCGGCCGCAGTCTGACTGATTTGGGATGATGTGGAGGATGCGACAGCCATGCTCCGCGAGACGGGAGCCGCCAGCTTGAACGCGAATGGTACGCCCTAGGGGAGTCGAACCCCTCTTTCCAGAATGAAAATCTGGCGTCCTAACCGATAGACGAAGGGCGCACGACGCTCGCTGTCGCAAACGCTGGCGGGGTTATAAGGAGCACGGCGCGCGTCGGCAAGGGGCCAATGCGAGCAATCCACGGGTGCGGGGATTCAAATCGCCCGTCCCTCATGTTCGGCGGGTGGTGCGGGGCACCGTGGCCCGCAAAAATTGCATGGCCGCCACCATACCGCCGAAGTCCGCTTGAATGGATGGGGCCGGCGAGCTAACCCGACCCCGGTCGCGGCCCGGCCTGCGACCTGACACCCTGGGCCATCGGGCCGACGGGTGGACATGCCCGGTGCCACCGCGCTTCCGGGCACCGACCACGAGAAGGACGAGCCTATGGCATTCCTGTCCCCTTTCGCGCGACTGCGCCGCCTCCCCCAGCCTCGGGGAGCGCTCGCCGCGACGCTGCTCGCCGTGACCGTGCTGTCGGCCGGCCTGTTCGCCGCGCCGGCGGCGGCCCAGGAAGGCCCCATTCCACCGCGCGATCTCGGCGCCCTCGACCAGCAGCTCCAGTCGATCCTCCAGGTCGCGCCGCCCAACGTGCCCCAGTATTTCCGCACGCCGTCGGGCGCCAGCATGGTCGTGCGCTCGTTCGAGCCCGTCTCGCGGCGCTCCAACGCGCTCTGCATCAACTGCGCCAACCCCTGCCGGGGCTACGAGGTCACCTACACCCGCGCCGACCAGGCCGAGCGCGTCGTCCTGCAGGGCTTCCGCTGCCGCAACACCAGCGGCATGTGGGCGATGGAACAGCCGGAAACGATCATCTCGCAGGAATCGGCCGTCGCCGAGGCGCCGGTCTACGGCCAGCCCGGCCTGGAAAATGTGCCGGAGATGTCGGAGGAGGAGCTGCGCAACCGGGGCCTGCTGCCGCCGCTGTCGCCCGACATCGCCAACGGCACGCCGCAGCCGCTGACGCCGGACGACGGCCAGGCGGCCGGCGTACCGATCCCCGACACCTTCGGAGACACGGGCGTGGCCGGCGCCGGTCAGGGCGAGATCGAGTCCGCGCCGCTTCCCGATGCGACGGCCAGCACGCCCGACGCCAACGGCACCACGCCGCCCGCCGGCACAGAGACCGCCACCGCGTCGCTGCCGGGTGCTGCGCCCCAGAACGAGGTTATCGGCGCCACGGCGACGACGCCGGTAGAGACCCCGCCGGCACGGCAGATCACCGAGGCCGACAAGGTGTCCCGGGTGATCTATCCCGGCGGCGCCAATGCCGACGGCGCGACCCAGCCCACGCCCGGCGATGCCACGCCGGAGCGGGCCGCCCCGGACACCGACATGTCCGCCGCGCTCTCCGATCCGGCCGTCGTCAGCCGCCTGAAGCAGTTGCGCTACCTGCCCCAGTCCGCCTCCGGGACCGATCGCGAACAGGTGCGCCAGGCGGTCGGCGCCTTCGCCGTCGACGAGCAGTTCGCCCTGCCGGTCGACGCGGCGGCCCTGTCGGCGCGCCTCGAGGCGGCGGCTGAGCGCAACGACGCGATTGCCTCGTGCACCGGCAATTCCGGGGTGGAAATGATCTGCGAGGAAGGCAAGTAGGGCCTAGTCGGCCGCCTTTTCCAGAAGATCCGTGCGCCGGGTCGGATCGCCCTTGGCGCCGCTGACCCGCCAGACGTCGTAGGTGGCGATCGCCACCCCGTTCGCCGACCGCGTCAGCGTTCCGATCTGCTCGAAGTGGTCGAAGCGGGCGCCGAGAATGTCGGTGCCGAGCCGGCGGTGCTCGTCCAGGACCAGCCCGGGTTTTTCGAACAGCGAAAGGTCGGGCGCCGGCAGGTTGGCGTAGCGCAACGGCTCGACGATGCCGAACACCGGGACCTGCGGCAGGTGGAAGGCGAGCTCGCCGGTGACGGTGTAGTGCACCGCGCCGACCCAGTCGGCCCCCGCCGCCACGCGCATGCGGTCCACCTCCTCGGCGAACGTCGTCCAGCCACGCAACTGCTTGGTCGGGTCCTTGGTGGTCACGAACCCGGCGGACATTCCCGAATGGACGATCGCCAGCAGCGCCAGGCCGATCCCCACCGGCGCCACCAGCGCCCGCAGCACCAGCCACACGCGCTCGCGGCGGACCGGGATCAGCGCCAGGCTGGCCGCCTCCGCGGAAATCAGCGCCACCGCCGGATAGAGCGGCGCCGGCCAATTGCCCTGCACCCGGTCGTGCAGCCCGTGTACCAGCAGATAGGCCAGGAACGGCAGGCTGGAGAGCAGCAGCAGCCAGCGCCCCGGGTTGAGCCGGCGCGATTCGCGCACGATGCCGACGGTGCCGAGCACCAGGAACGGGATCATCAGCGGGCCGATCAGCCCGATCTCGGCGAGCAGGAATTCCGGAATGAAGCGCTCGTCGAGATGGTTGCCGGCGACCCGGCCGAACTGCTTGGCGAACGACACCCATTCGTGGTCGGCGTTCCACATCACCACCGGCGCGAACAGGGCCACGGCGAGGATGCCGCCGATCCACAGCCAGGGGCTCGCCAGCCATTTGCGCTGCCCCGGCACGACGAGGAGCCACAGCAGGATACCGCCGCCGAGGAACAGGCCGGAATACTTGGCGAGCAGCCCGAGCCCCGCGAACAGGCCGACCGCCAGCCACCAGCGGCCGTCGTCGGAATGCACGAGCTCGAGCAGCGCCCAGATCGCCAGGCCCCAGAAAAACGCCGACGGCACGTCGGGCGTCGCGATCATCGCGCCGATGCCGACGAGCAGCGTGGCGTTGAACCAGACCACCGCGCGTCCGGCGATGCGGGCGTCGGAGGTGAGGATCGCGCCGGCCCGCCAGATTCCGAGCGAGCCGAGCGAGACCGAGATCACGGTGAAGAAGCGGATGCCGAGGGTCGTGTCGCCGAAGATCGCCTGGCCGGCGGCGATCCACCACGCCACCATCGGCGGATGGTCGTAGTAGCTCCACGCCGGCGCCAGCGCCCAAAGGCGGTAGTAGGCCTCGTCCTCGGTCAGCTCGATGGTCGCGGCCG
This sequence comes from Amorphus suaedae, assembly GCF_053629675.1. Classification (NCBI taxonomy): domain Bacteria; kingdom Pseudomonadati; phylum Pseudomonadota; class Alphaproteobacteria; order Hyphomicrobiales; family Amorphaceae; genus Amorphus; species Amorphus suaedae. Next base: position 2,331,622 of record NZ_JBRJIT010000001.1, read on the forward strand.
CCACCAGCCGGATCGCCGTGAGCGCCAGTACGATCGCGATGATCGTCCCGGGCGACGACAGGTCGACCAGCGGGCGACGCTGGGCCGAAGCGGCCGTGACGGACGACGCGCGCACCTGCGGCCGCCTCAGCGCACGCGCCAGGTGAGGGCTGCGCTGGCGGCGTAGTTCCACACCGAGCCCACCACCGCACCGGCGATGCCGGCCACCCACCAGACGTGATCCGATCCGTGCACCGCGCTGGCGACGCCGACGTTGGCGACCACGCCCAGCGAACAGACGAGATAGAAGGAGATCAGCCCGCGCAGCATCGCCAGCCCGTGCAGGCGCCGGTCGCGGTATGTCAGCCAGTTGTTCAGGAAGAAGTTCCAGGTCATGGCGACCACGGTGGCGATGGTCTGGGCCACCCCGAACGCGATGCCGGGAATGGCGATCCCGGCCCGGAGCACCGCCAGATGCACCACGACGCCCGTCGTGCCCACGGCCATGAACAGGATGAAGCGCACCGACACGGCGTTGAACAGGAGCTTCGACAGGATCAGCGCCAGGAACTCGATGGTCACCAGCTCATCGAGCTTGCTTTCCCCGGCGACCCGCTCGCGGAACGAGAACGGGATCTCCACGATCCGCGTGGAGCGCGGCGCCGAGGCGACGATGTCGAGCAGGATCTTAAAGCCCTGGCGCGACAGCTTCGTCTCCAGCCGCTCGACCATCTCGCGCTTCAGCATGAAGAAGCCGCTCATCGGATCGTTGAGGCGCACGCCGAGCAGCACCCGGGCCAGCCCGTTGGCAAGCCGGCTGCCCGCCTGGCGCACGGCGGAAAGTCCCTCGGTCGAGGCACCGCCATCGACGTAGCGGCTGCCGACGGCGATCTCCGCCTCGCCGCTTTCGATGGCCGCAAGCATGGCCGGCAGGATCGTCTCGTCGTGCTGCAGGTCGGAATCCATGACCGCGACGATGGGCGACGCGGCGGCGATCATACCCTCCACACAGGCGCCGGAGAGGCCGCGGCGGCCGATGCGGCGAATGCAGCGCACCCGGCCGTCCCGTTCCGAAAGGGCATGCACCACATCCGCGGTCCCGTCGGGCGAATCGTCGTCGACGACGATGATCTCCCAGTTGCGGCCCTGAAGCGCCTTGCCCACGCGTTCGATCGCGACGGGCACGTTGTCCCGTTCGTTGTAGGTCGGCAGCACGACGGTGATCTCCGGCGCGCTGTGCGGGCCGTAGACCGGGGTGCCGGCCGGGTGCGGGGCTGTCTCGAGTGGCTGCATCACGCGCGGTACGCCGTCAGGAAGATGTGGTCGCCGGGGCTGGCTGACGCCCGGCCGGCCGGACCATAGCCCGCGCAAGGGCGAATGCAATGGCCGGTCCGTTCTCGCCGAACGCGCGCGGCGCGGCAACCCGACGCGCCGCGCAGCTCCTGGGCGATATCGGAGCCGGATCGGCGGCCACAAGACCCGCCGATCCGGTGGACAGATGTGCCTACGCCGCGCCCAGTCCCGATGTCCGCCGCCGCCCCCTCGCCCGGACATAGATCTGGTCGAGGAGCAGCATCACCGCCAGCGACAGCCCTACCAGCGGAAAGACCAGCCCGCCGACGACGAGCATGGCCATGAGCCCGGCAAACACCCGGCGGTCGAGCGGCAGCGGCGGCACGCCCATCGATCCGGCCGGCCGGCGCCGCCACCACATCACCCCACCCGAAACCCCGAGGAGGACGATCGCCATGCAGGCTCCGAGCAGGATCAGCTGGTTCGCGAGACCGAACGCCTGCCCCATGTGGAGGCTGACGCCCCATTCCGCCGCCCGGCCGAGGGTCCCGAGGTCGGCCAGCCCCATGTCGAACAGGACCTCGCCCATGTACTGGTCGAGGTGGATGACCCGCTCTTGGGTGACGTCGTCGGGATAGACCGAGGCGGTGAAGACCCCTTCGGGCCCGCCAGGCATGTCCAGGGCATAGCCGGGATGGATGCCGCGCGCCTCGACGGTGGCGACGATCTGGTCGAGGCCCGCCGGCACCCCGGCGCTTGCGCCGGACACCGGCATCGGCTGGTGCTCGAGGATCCACGGCGCGCGATCGAGCGCGGTGCCGGTGGGCACCGCCGAGGTCGGGTACTTGCCCCAGTACCCGTCGGGCATGCCGAGGCCCGCCTCGTAGGAGAGGTCGTAGAACTGCTTGCCCCAGAAGCCCGACCAGGGCAGCCCGGTGATGGCCAGGAACACGATGAAGACGCCCACATAGAGCCCCGTCACGGCGTGGAGATCGCGCCAGAACGGCCGGCCGCGCCTGTTGCGGACCCGCACCACCCCCACGCCCCTGCCGCGCGGCCACCACAGGAAGATGCCGGTCGCCACCAGCAGGACGGCCCAGCCGGCGGCCGCCTCGACCAGACGATTGCCCCACCAGCCGACGAGTTCGAGGCTGTGAAGCTTCCGCACGATCCACATCAACTCGGTGCCGGAAGAGCCGGCGTCCCAGGCGCTGCCGAGCACCACGCCCGTGTACGGGTCCACGTAGACGGTATCCCTGACGCCGTCGGCGTCCCTGATCTTCACCTCCGCTGACCGATCGGGGGCTGCGGCAGGGATGTAGGACTTCAGCGTGCCGGGGTGGGTGGCGAGTGCTGCCGCGACGATCGCCGACGGCGCGAGCGGCGGGGCGGGGGCCGGCTCGACCAGCCGCAGGCGGGCATAGGCCGCGTCGTTGATCTCGTCCTTGAACAGGTAGATCCCGCCGGTCACCGCCAGCAGAATCATGAACGGCAGGACGAGCAGGCCCGCATAGAAATGCCAGCGCCAGACGGCGCGATAGAGGTCGTTGGGCGAACGCACGGCGTCGGTGCGCCCGCGCCCGGAGGCGACGTGGGACATGGAAAACTCCTGACATCGAAAGAGGATCGGCGCCGCGCGCGGCAGCCGGTCTGCGTCGGACGGTCAGGAGATGGTCGGGGGAGCGCGGGCCTCGGCCGTGCGGGTGCGCAGCAGCGACGACGGCACGGTCTGGGGCGGTTGGGCGCGCACCAGGGTCGCCGGCTCGGCCCGGCCGATGATGGCGCACGGGACGTCCGGTGCCGGCAGTGCGGTGGCGGCAACGCGGCTGAGCGCACACAGCGGACAGCCCATCCGCCGCTCGGCCGGCCCGTCCGGCCCGCCGTTGGCGGTGGTTGCCCCGGACGATGAACAGATGACCTGCAGCGGGTCGAGGTCGACCGTCGCCATCGCCCCCTGCGCGGCGCCCCAGAGGAACGCCTGCAGCAGGCATAGATAGACGATCGCCGCCGCCGAAACGGCGGACCTGCCGACCCTCACCGTGCCGATCACCCTGCCCATTCAGATCCGATGCCACGAAGCCGCAAGCAAGTCACTGCGGCAGATGCGTCGGCGCGGCCGGCATCCACGTCAGACGGTCGCCGGGGCCTTCGCCTTGCTGTCGGCATACGCCCGTGCGGCGTCGCCGAAGGCCTCGAACAGCCGCCGCGACGGCGGATCGGTACGTGCCCAGAACTCCGGATGCCACTGGACGCCGAACGCGAACGCCCTGGCGTCCTTTACCCGCACGGCCTCGATCGTGCCGTCGGGAGCGGTGGCCTCGACGGCGAGCCGCTCCGAGAGGGTGAACATCGCCTGGCGATGCAGCGAGTTCACCATGAAGCTGGTCTCGCCGATGATCCCAGCCAGCTCGCCTTGCGGATCGAGCTCGACAGCGTGGCACAGCTTGAAGCGCACCGCGTTGTCCTCCGCCTCGGGCGGGCGGTGATCCATACGCCCGGGAATCTTGTGGACGGCCGGATGCAGCGTGCCGCCCAGCGCGGCGTTGAGTTCCTGCATGCCCCGGCAGATGGCCAGCATCGGCACGCCGCGCTCCACCGCGCGGGCGATCAGCTTCAGCGACACGGCGTCGCGCGCCTCGTCGTAGGGTTCGGCTTCCTCGGTCGGCGAGCCGCCATAGTTGGATGGATGCACGTTGGAGCGCGATCCCGTCGCCACCACGCCGTCGGCTCGGTCGAGCAGCGCGTCGACGTCCAACGGCTTGTCGAGGGCGGGGACGATCACCGGAACGCCGCCGGCGACCTGGGCAACGGCCTCCAGATACTGGGTGGGGGTTGCTGCCCACACATACTTGTCGAACGACCTCTGGTCCGACGTCACGAGAATAAGGGGCGCTGACATTCGGGTTCGCCTGACTTCCTCTGCCTCAACACTCGGCAATGCTCATATCACTTCGCCGCCGCCGCGGCTCCCCTCCCCGCTCAAGATGACGAATGGTTCAGAAATCTGCCCAATCGCGTTTCTCGCCCTTGTCGGTTCAGGAAACATGCGATTTAAATCGAAGCTCGGTGCACGAGAAGAACCACCGTTGGCCGTTCGCCGCGGCAACGAGTGGTCTGTGCGTCACCAAGGGAAACAACCGGGAGGAACCCCATGGATCGCCGATCTTTTCTGAAATCTGCAGGCGTCGCCGCCGGCGCCACTGCTGCCTCGGCCACGCTGGCCGCGCCCGCCATCGCGCAGGGCAAGCAGGAGTGGAAGCTGGTCACCACGTGGCCGAAGAACTTCCCGGGCCTGGGCACCGGCGCCCAGCGCTTCGCCGACAAGATCACCGCGGCGACCGACGGCCGCATCACCGTGAAGCTCTACGGTGCGGGTGAACTGGTTCCGCCGTTCGAATCGTTCGACGCGGTCCAGAACGGCACCGCCGAAATGTACCACGGCGCCGAATACTACTGGCAGGGCAAGCACCCGGCCTTCGCGTTCTTCGCGGCGGTGCCGCTCGGCCTCACCGCCGGCGAGCAGGACGCCTGGGTGCAGTGGGGCGGCGGCCAGGAACTGTGGGACGAGCTGTCCGGCCAGTTCAACATCAAGCCGTTCCAGTGCGGCAACACCGGCGTGCAGATGGGCGGCTGGTTCCGCAACGAGATCAACACGGTCGAGGATCTGCGCGGCCTGAAGTTCCGCATGCCGGGCCTCGGCGGCGAGGCGCTGCGCCAGCTCGGCGTGTCGGTGATCAACCTTCCCGGCGGCGAAATCTTCCAGGCCCTGCAGTCCGGCGCCATCGACGGCACCGAATGGGTGGGTCCGTGGAACGACCTGGCCTTCGGCTTCTACAAGGTCGCCAAATACTACTATTACCCGGGCTTCCACGAGCCGGGACCGACGCTCGGCGTCGGGCTCAACAAGGGCATCTGGGACAAGCTGTCGGACTCCGACAAGGCGATCGTCACCTCCTGCGCCCGCGACGAGAACAACAACATGTACGCCGAGTTCATGGCCAAGAACGGCCAGGCGCTCGCCACCCTCATCAACGAGCACGGCGTTCAGCTGAAGAAGTTCTCCGATGAGATCTTCGATGCCTTCGGCTCCGCCTCCGAAGAGGTGGTGGCCAAGGTCGCCGAGCACGACGACCTCGGCAAGCGGATCTACGACAGCTACATCAAGGCCCGGAAGGATCTGGCCGGCTGGACCGACATTTCCGAGCAGGCCTACTCGATGGGCCGCGCCCGGATCATCGGCGGCAAGTAGACCCGACGGGGCGGCTTCGCCCCCTGGCGTCCATCGGACGGCGCGGCATCCGGCCGCGCCGCTTCCGTGACGATCTCGCGCCGCATCCCCGCGCAGACCCCGCAGGAACATTCCGTATGCGTGCCATCGCCACCGTGATCGATGCCTTCAATCTCTGGACGGGCAAGATCCTGTCCTGGCTCGCCCTCGCCATCGTCGTCGTCCAGTTCGTCGTCGTGGTCATGCGCTACGTGTTCGGCGTCGGCTCCATCCAGATGCAGGAGCTGATCATCTACATGCACGCCTTCCTGTTCATGCTGGCGGCCGCCTACACGCTGCGCGTGGACGGGCACGTGCGGATCGACATCTTCTACCGGGAGGCCACCCCGCGCCGGAAGGCGTGGGTGAACCTGCTCGGCTGCATCTTCTTCCTGCTGCCGGTCTGCATCCTCATCGGCTGGATCAGCTGGCCCTACGTGTCCAACTCGTGGGCGATCCTGGAAGGCTCGCGGGAATCGTCGGGCATCCAGGGCGTATTCCTCCTGAAGACGGCGATCATCGCCTTCGCGGTCCAGATCGGCCTCCAGGGCATTTCCATGATGTGCCACTCCCTTCTCGCGCTCGCCGGCGACCAGCGGGAGCTCGCCGCTCTCGACGCCCCGATGCAAACGCCCTGAGCGCCCCCATGACGTTTGAAGATTTCGCCCATCTCCTCGACCTCTTCATGTTCCTGGCGGCATGCATCGTGCTGCTGTCGGGCTTCCCGGTCGCCTTCACGCTGTCCGGCATCGCTCTGATCTTCGGCCTGATCGGCATGCTGTTCGGCGTGTTCGACATCGCCTTCTTCGCCGCCCTGCCCCAGCGCATCTTCGGCACCATGACCAACGAGGTCCTGGTCGCCGTGCCGCTGTTCATCTTCATGGGCGTGATGCTCGAGCGCTCGCGGGTGGCCGAGGAACTCCTCGACACCATGGGCAAGCTGTTCGGCCACATGCGCGGCGGCCTTGGCCTGTCGGTGTCCATCGTCGGCGCGCTCTTGGCCGCCTCCACCGGCATCGTCGGCGCCACCGTGGTGACCATGGGCCTCCTGTCGCTGCCGACGATGCTGAAGCGCGGCTACAGCCCGCGGCTTGCCTGCGGCTCCATCGCCGCCGCCGGCACGCTCGGACAGATCATCCCGCCCTCCATCGTGCTGGTGGTGCTCGGCGACCAGCTGATGAACGCCTACCAGAAGGCCCAGCTCGACATGGGGATCTTCTCCCCGGAAACCGTCTCGGTGGGCGACCTGTTCGCCGGCGCACTGCTTCCCGGCCTGATGCTGGTGTTCATGTACATCACCTACCAGCTGATCGTCGCGCTGATCTGGCCGGAATCCAGCCCCGCGATGCCGCCGGAAGAGGGCGAGCACGTCACCTTCGGCAAGTTCATGCACGCGCTGGTGCCGCCGATCGTGCTGATCGTCTCGGTGCTGGGCTCGATCCTCGCCGGTGTCGCCACGCCCACCGAGGCGGCCTCGGTCGGCGCCGTCGGCGCCCTGCTGCTCGGCGGGCTGCGGCTCGACCAGGGCCGGCCGATCCCGATCTACGTCGCCGGCCTCGCGGTGGTCGGGCTGCTGATCCTGGTGTCCACCGTCGACATGCGCGTCAACCGCGAGGTCATCGACAGCGGCGACCAGTTCGCCATCTACGTCGCCGTCGCCCTCTGCGCCGTCGTCGCCTATGGCTGCCTCGTGGCCTTCCTGCGGGTGCTGCGCGCCGGCGTCATGCAGCCGGTGCTGGAAGGCACCACCCAGATCACCTGCATGGTGTTCGTGATCCTCATCGGTGCCGCGCTGTTCTCGCTGGTCTTCCGCGGCCTCGGCGGCGAGGAGATGGTCAAGGAGTTCCTCTCCAACCTGCCGGGCGGCACCATCGGCGCGATCCTCGCCGTCATGCTGCTGATGTTCTTCCTGGGCTTCTTCCTCGACTTCCTGGAAATCGTCTTCGTCGTCGTGCCGCTGGTGGCCCCCGTCCTCTTGCAGATGGAGATGCCCAACGGCCAGCCCATGAGCCCGATCTGGCTCGGCATCATGATGGCGGTGAACCTGCAGACCTCGTTCCTGACGCCGCCGTTCGGCTTCGCGCTGTTCTATCTGCGCGGCGTCGCCCCGCCCGAGGTGAAGACCATGTCGATCTACCTGGGCGTCATCCCGTTCGTGCTGATCCAGATCCTGGCGCTGCTCATCCTCTGGTACGTGCCGCAGCTCTCCACCTGGCTGCCGACGGTCATCTACGGCAACTGACCCCGCCGCTCCGCTTGGCCGCCCGCGCCGTCATCACAACGGCGCGGGCGGTCCCGTTTCCGGTTGACCCCGGCCGGCGAGAATTGGAGTCTCTCCAGAAAGCCGTTTCCTTCCGTTCCCGAGGTTCGCATCCATGGCTCCGCGCCCCGTGACGCTCGACGAGAAGTACGACCTGGCCACCGAGCGCATCTTCGTATCGGGCACCCAGGCCGTCGTGCGTCTCACCCTGATGCAGCAGGCGCGGGACGCCGCGCTCGGCAAGTCCACGGCCGGCTATGTCACCGGCTACCGCGGCTCGCCGCTCGGGGGCCTCGACCAGCAGTTCGCCCGCGCCGGCAAGCGCCTGCAGGAGGCCGGCATCCTGTTCCAGCCGGGCCTCAACGAGGATCTGGCCGCCACCGCGCTGTGGGGCACCCAGCAGGCCGAGCTGCGCGGCACCGGCCGCCACGACGGCGTGTTCGGCGTCTGGTACGGCAAGGGCCCCGGCGCCGACCGCTCCGGCGACGCCTTCCGCCACGCCAACCTCGCCGGCACCTCGCCCTGGGGCGGCGTGCTCGCCCTGATGGGCGACGACCACACCTGCGAATCCTCCACCACCGCCCACCAGTCCGAGTTCGCCTTCGTCGACGCGATGATCCCGATCCTCAGCCCGGCCGGCGTCCAGGAGGTCATCGACTACGGGCTCTACGGCTTTGCCCTGTCGCGCTTCGCCGGCACCTGGGCGGCGCTCAAGTGCGTCAAGGACACCATCGAATCGACCGCCTCAATCGACGGCAGCCTCGACCGGCTGTCGATCGTGCGGCCCGACTTCGCGATGCCCCCCGGCGGACTGAACATCCGTCAGGGCTTCGACGCGCTCGGCCAGGAGGAGCGCCTCCACACCCACAAGATCCCGGCGGCGCTGGCCTTCACCCGCGCCAACCGTCTCGACCGGATCGTCACCCAGGGCGGCCGCCGCCCCCGGCTCGGCATCGTCTCGGTCGGCAAGAGCTGGCTCGACGTGCTGGAGGCCCTCGACATCCTCGGCATCGACGAGGTCGACTGCGCCCATCTCGGCATCCGCCTGTGCAAGGTCGGCTGCCCCTGGCCGCTCAACCCCGAGGCGGCGGTCGAGTTCGCCGGCGGCCTGCCGCAGATCCTGGTGGTGGAGGAAAAGCGCGGCCTGATCGAACCGCAGCTCAAGGAGATCCTGTTCGCCCGCACCGAGCGGCCGGTCATCGAGGGCAAGCGCGACAGCGCCGGCGCCTGGCTGTTCCCCTCCAATGGCGCCCTCGACGCGACGATGGTGGCCGAGGCGATCGGCGCGCGCATCGTGGCGCTCACCGGCGACGAGCGCATCGCCGCGAAGCTGGAGCGCGTCCGCGCCGCCCGGCGCCGGCTCGCCGAGACCACCGACATCTCCACCCGGCGCCCCTATTTCTGCGCCGGCTGCCCGCACAACTCCTCCACCGTGGTGCCCGACGGCAGCCACGCCTTCGCGGGTATCGGCTGCCACTTCATGTCCATGTGGATGGACCGCTCCACCGAGGGCTTCACCCAGATGGGCGGCGAGGGCGCCAACTGGATCGGCGAGGCACCGTTCTCCACCACGCCCCACGTCTTCCAGAACATCGGCGACGGCACGTTCAACCACTCCGGCATCATGGCGATCCGCGCCGCCAAGGCCGCCGGCGTCACCATGACCTACAAGATCCTCTACAACGACGCGGTCGCCATGACCGGCGGCCAGACCAACGACGGCGGCCTGACGGTGCAGCAGATCGCCGCCGAGGTGGCCGCCATCGGACCGGAGAAGCTGGTCGTCGTCAGCGACGAGCCGGACAAGTACACCGCCGGCTGGCCGTCCGGCACCAGCGTCTTTCACCGCGACGACCTCGACGAGGTCCAGCGCGACCTGCGCAAGCTGCCGGGCCTGACGGTGCTGATCTACGACCAGACCTGCGCGGCGGAAAAGCGCCGCCGCCGCAAGCGCGGCACCTTCCCCGATCCCGACAAGCGCATCCTCATCAACGAGGAGGTCTGCGAGGGCTGCGGCGACTGCTCGGTCCAGTCGAACTGCGTGGCCGTGCAGCCGGTGGAAACCGAGTTCGGCCGCAAGCGCAGGATCGACCAGTCGAGCTGCAACAAGGACTTCTCCTGCCTGAAGGGGTTCTGCCCGTCCTTCGTCACCGTCCACGGCGCACGCCTGCACACCCGCTCCGAGACCGTCGTCGACGACACCGGCGCCACCCCGCTGCCGGAACCCTCGCTGCCCGGCCTGTACCGGCCCTACGGCATCCTGATCACCGGCGTCGGCGGAACCGGCGTCGTCACCATCGGCGCGATCCTCGGCATGGCGGCCCATCTGGAGGGCAAGGGCTGCGGCATCATCGACATGGCCGGGCTCGCCCAGAAGGGCGGCGCCGTCACCAGCCATCTCAAGCTGGCGCCGTCGCCGGAAGATCTGCACACCATCCGCGTCGGCACCGCGGGGGCGGACCTCGTCCTCGCCTGCGACATCGCGGTGGCCGGCATGGCGAAGCAGCTCGGCGCCATCGATCCCGGCCGCACGCGGATCGTCGCCAACACCCACGAGCAGCTGCCGGGCGACTTCGTGAAGGATCCCGACTTCTCGCTGCCGACCCGACGCGTCATCAAGGCGCTCGGCGATGCCGCCGGGCCGGACCGCGCCGCATTCTTCTCCGCCACCGAGATCGCCACCATGGTCTTCGGCGACGCCATCGCCGCCAACATGGTGATGCTCGGTGCCGCCTATCAGCTCGGGACCATCCCAGTGTCGTCGCTCTCCATCGAGAAGGCGATCTCTCTGAACGGCGTGGCGACGAAGCTCAACCTCGCCGCCTTCCGCTTCGGCCGGCGACTGGCCATCGATCCCGCCGCCGCGGAGGGTCTCGGCGGCGCCCGGAAGGAACCGGAACTCGACCACCGCCGGATCTCCGGCGATCTCGACGAGACGATCGCCCGCCGCGCCGGCATCCTCACCGACTACCAGAACGCCGACTACGCCAACCGCTACCTGAAGCGGCTCGACCAGGTCCGCCAGCTGGAAGCCCGGATGGTGCCCGGCCGCACCGATCTCGTCGAGAGCGTCGCCCGCTCGCTGTTCAAGCTGATGGCGATCAAGGACGAGTACGAGGTCGCACGGCTCTACACCTCGCCGGCATTCCGAGCGCAGCTCGCCAGCCAGTTCGAAGGCTGGGAGCGGCTGGAGCTCAATCTTGCGCCGCCCTTCCTGTCGAAAACCGATCCGCGTACCGGCCGCCCGGCCAAGCGCACCTTCGGTCCTTGGATCCTCAAGGTGATGCCGGTGCTCGCCTGGGCGCGCCGCTTCCGCGGCGGCCCGCTGGACGTGTTCGGCCGCACCGACGAGCGCCGGCGCGAGCGTCAGGTGCTGGTCGACTACGAGGGGGTGCTGGACGAGATCGTCAGCGGCCTGACGCCGGAGACCTATGCGGCGGCCGTCGCGCTCGCCGCCTACCCGGAGAAGATCCGCGGCTACGGTCCGGTGAAGGACACCGCCATCGACCGAGCCCACGCCACCCGCGAGGAGCTGCGCCGCGCCTTCAGGTCTGGCGCCCGTCCCGGTGCCGTCGCGGCGGAGTAGTCTCCGCCGCCTGCCCCGCATTCCGTTCATCCGCGCGAATGCGGGGATCCATGCGGCCGGTCTGGTTGCGCGCGCGGAACGCGGCGTCCGGTACCCGCCCCTGCACCCAACAAAAAACCCCGCGACCGGTGGGTCGCGAGGTTCTTGAAGCTGTCTGGCGGGTCCGGACGGACGGGCCCGGCGAAACTCAGTTCCAGGGCAGCACCGAGTTGACGCGGTTGAAGGCGCTGCCGATGCGGCCGATGGGACCGGCGGGCTGTTCCTCGGGAACCAGCGCCAGCGCCGTCGACTTGGCGGCCTCGTCGCCCTCGACCTCGCCGGCCGGAGCCGCGGCAGCGCCGGGGGCCACGGGCGACTCGGGCGGCACCGGAACGCTGGAGGCGATCTCCATCACGCGTGCCGCGTCGTCGGTGGGCTCGCCTTCCGGCGCGGTCCCGGCGGGAATGGCCTGCGGGGTCTCGGCGGGCGCCGGCGACATGCCGGCGGCGTCCTTGCCGGAGCTGCCCTTGATGATGCCGGCGATGACCGACTTGCGGGCTTCCCAGTCCTCTTCGCGCTTCTCCTTGCGCTCGAGCGACGCGAGGATCTGCTGGGTGCGCTCGTTGTCCTGGCGCTGCTTGGAGGCAACCGCGATCCAGATGTCCTGGGGCACCTCGTAGGCCGGGCAGGCGTCGGATGCGCGGAAGGACTTGCCGTCCTTGGCCTGGGCGTCGAACACGTACTTGTGTTCGCAGACCGCGACCTGCGGCTCCTGGTGCGTCACCTCGAAGTGGTCGTACCCGTCCTTCAGCATCGCCCAGAACGGCATGTTCTCGTCGTCGTGGTGCTTCGCCATGTTCTCCGGCGTCATGCGGAACGGGAAGGCCTGCACCTGGAAGGAGCGCTGCCCGCCACGGAAGGCTTCGCGGCCGAGCGCGTAGATCTCCTCGATCTGCTCGTCGGTCATGGCGTAGCAGCCGCGCGACGAGCAGTCGCCGTGGACCATCAGGAACGAGCCGGTCCGCCCCAGCGAGGCGTCGTAGCTGTTCGGAAAGCCGAGATTGAACGAGAGGTGATAGCTGGAGTTCGGGTTCATCTGGGCCGGGCGGATCGTATAGAAGCCCTCCGGCGACTGGCGGTCGCCCTCGGCCTTCTTCGGCCCGAGTTCGCCCGACCAGGCGCAGATCTCGTAGGTCGAAAGCAGCGCGAACTTGCCCTCGCGCGTCTTCTTCCAGACCTCGAGCTCGTTCTCTTCCTTGAAGATACGGACGAGGATCGGCGACGTCGTCGTCATGTCGAGACGCTTGATCTTCGCCATGATCGAGGGGCTGAGCGGCTTCATGTGCTTGGGCAGGTCGGAGACCTGGCAGCCCGCCAGCGCGAGTCCGAGCGCAGCGGCTGCAACCAGCCCGCGCCAGCTCGACAGAATGCCTCGGCAACTCGTCACGACAGTCACCCTTCGGTTAGATCCCGGCCCCGCATCATACACGCGGAACGGCACTGATCACATCCAAGGAACCGGAGCGCGGCGTCCGCGTTAAAGGTAACGCGCGCTTGTCCGGCGATACGGCTTCGACCGTCTCGAACGCCAAGTCTACCCGATCAGGGTTGCCAAACAGTAACCGCGATTCCGGCGACTGGTTCAACCCGTGCGCGGTGCAGTGCCCGACGGTTTTCCAATCCCTCGCAACACACCGAAAATACGGCGTTGTTGTGACGCGAGGCTGCTTGTCGGCCTCAGCGCTCGAGCGTGCGGCCGATCGCGAGGAACTTGTCGGCCCGCGCGCGCTTCAGGCTGGACGCGTCTTCCGTCACGAGCTGCTTGAGCGACGCCTCCACGGCGTTGCCGACCGCGGCCATGATCGCGTCGCGATCGCGGTGCGCGCCGCCCGTCGGCTCCGGCACGATCTCGTCCACCACCTTCAGCCGCAGCAGGTCCTGGGCGGTGATCTTCATGTTGGTTGCCGCGTCCTGGGCCCTCGCGGAATCGCGCCACAGGATCGATGCGGCGCCCTCCGGCGAGATGACGCTGTAGATGGAATGCTCCAGCATGATCACGCGATTGGTGGTCGCCAGCGCGATCGCGCCGCCGGAACCGCCCTCGCCGATCACCACCGCCACGTTCGGCTGTCCGAGCGCCAGGCAGGCCTCGGTCGAGCGCGCGATCGCCTCGGCCTGGCCGCGCTCCTCGGCGCCGATGCCGGGATAGGCGCCGGCCGTGTCCACCAGCGCGATCACCGGCAGCTTGAAGCGATCGGCCAGCTTCATGATGCGCACGGCCTTGCGGTAGCCCTCGGGCCGCGCCATGCCGAAATTGTGCTTCAGGCGGGTGGCGGTGTCGTGACCCTTTTCCTGGGCCAGAACGGCGACAGGCGTGCCCCGGAAGCGGCCGAGGCCGCCGATGATGGCGCTGTCCTCGCCGAATGCCCGGTCGCCGGCAAGCGGCGTGAACTCGGAAATCAGCGACGCGATGTAGTCGCTCGCGTGCGGCCGGTCCGGATGGCGCGCCACCAGCGTCTTCTGCCACGGCGTGAGCTTGGCGTAGATGTCCTTGAGGGCCTGGTTCGCCTTCGCCTCCAGGCGCGCGATCTCGTCGGCGACATCCACCGACCGTTCGTCGCTTGCGGCCAGCGCGCGCAGTTCCTCCAGCTTCCCGACGAGGTCGGCGACCGGTTTTTCGAACTCCAGAAAGCTATGCATGCGACGTGTCGGTTCCTTCGGCGGTCAGGGTGGCGGGACCGTGAGACCCACCGCCCGGGAAGTCAAGTTGCGGGGCGCGCCAGCGGATGGTGCTCGCCGACGAGTTTGGCCAGCCGTTCAGCCAGAACATGGGTGTAGATCTCGGTGGTGCCGATGTCGGCGTGGCCGAGCAGCTGCTGCACGACCCTGAGGTCGGCCCCGTTCTGGAGGAGATGGCTGGCGAAAGCATGGCGGAGCACATGGGGTGACACCCGCGAGGGTTCCAGTCCGGCCGCCATGGCGACGTCCTTCAGGTCGCGCGCGAACGCCTGCCGGGTCAGATGGCCGCTGTCGCTGTCGGCGGGGAAGAGATGCCGGCTCTTCGCCCGTTGCGGGCGGGCGTCGCGCAGCCCGCGGAACGCCGTCATCGCCGCGCAGGCACCGGCGGTGAGCGGCACGATGCGCTCGCGGCCGCCCTTGCCGCGCACCAGGAGCACCGGGTCGCGCACCCGGCTGGCCGAAACCGGCAGCGACACCAGTTCCGACACGCGCATGCCGGTGGCATAGACGAGCTCCAGCAGGGTGTAGGTGCGGTGCGCCTTCAGTGCCCGTGCCGGCGAGAGATTCGCCCCCTCGGCGGCCGCCTTGGCGGTGCCGATCAGCCGGTCGACCTCCTCCACCGAGAGGATCTTCGGCAGCGGCCGGACGCGTTTCGGCCGGGCGATCCGGCCGGCCGGGTCGTCGGCGCGGTCGCCTTCGGCGTGCAGGAAGCGGAAGAACCGCCGAAGCGCCGACAGGTGGCGCGCCTGGCTGGACGCGGCGAAGCCCCGGCTCGCGAGGTCGGAGAGATGGGCCGAGACGTCCTCGGCGCTGGCGGCGTCGAGGCTGCGGCCGCGCGCCCGCTGGAAGCGCGCGAACGCCTCCAGGTCGCGCCGATAGGCGGCCAGCGTGTTGTGCGCCGCGCCGGCCTCCACGGCCATCGCCTCCAGGAAGCGCTCGATTTCGATCCCCGACCGATCCATCTCAGTTCCGTCAACGGCTGCGCCGGAGGGGTCCGGGCGTGCTAGGAACCTAGCCGGCGAGACTTGACAGGTCGTTAGCCGCACCTTTCAACCAGACGATCGTCATCCTCACACCCGAGCGAGCGTTTTTCGTGTCCTCCGCGCCGAGCCAGACTTCCGCCCCCGACCGCGCCGCCGCGCAGGTCGTGGCGCGGCTCGGCCAGCGCTCGATCGTCCTCGTCGGCATGCCCGGCGCCGGCAAGACCACCGTCGGACGACGGCTCGCGACGCGGCTGGGGATCCCCTTTGTCGACGCCGACCACGAGATCGAGACGGCCGCCGGCATGGACATCGCCGACATCTTCCAGGTGCACGGCGAGGCTGCGTTCCGCGACGGCGAACGCCGCGTGATCCGCCGCCTGCTCGACAACGGGCCGCAGGTGCTGGCGACCGGCGGCGGCGCGTTCATGAACGCCGAGACGCGCGCCGCCATCGCCGCCGCCGGCGTCTCCGTCTGGCTGCGCGCCGACCTCGCCACCCTGATGCAGCGCGTCCGCAAGCGCAGCCACCGGCCGCTGCTGGCCAACGCCGACCCCGACGAGGTGATGCGCCGGCTGCTGGCCGTCCGCGAGCCGGTGTTCGCGGGCGCCGACCTCACCATCCAGTCGTGGGAAACGCCCCACGAGACCATCGTGACCACCATGATCGAGACGCTCGCCGCGCATCTGTCGCGCGAGACGCCCTCCCAGGAGCCCCCCGAATGATGCTCGACACGACAAGCCCCCGCACCGTCACCGTCGAGCTTGGAGACCGCAGCTACGAGATCCTCATCGGTCCGGGGCTCGTCGGCCAGGCCGGCCGCCACCTGGCGCGGATCGCCCCGGGAAGCCGCGTGCTGGTGGTGAGCGACGAGGCCGTCGCCGCCCTGCATCTCGACGCGCTGCGCGAGGGCCTCTCGGCCGGCGGGGTGGAGAGCGAGGCGATCACCGTGCCGGCGGGCGAGGCGACCAAGTCGTTCGCCATGTTCGAGAAGGTCGTCGACGCCATCCTCGCCGCGCGGCTGGAGCGCGGCGACATCGTGATCGCGCTCGGCGGTGGCGTGGTGGGCGATCTCGCCGGCTTCGCGGCCGGCGTCGCGCGCCGCGGCATGGGCTTCGTGCAGATGCCAACCTCGCTGCTCGCCCAGGTCGATTCCTCCGTCGGCGGCAAGACCGGCATCAACTCCGCCCACGGCAAGAACCTCATCGGCGTGTTCCACCAGCCCCAGCTGGTGCTGATCGACACCGACCTGCTCGCCACCCTGCCCGACCGCCACATGCGGGCCGGCTACGCCGAGGTGGTGAAGTACGGGCTGATCGACGATCCGGACTTCTTCGCCTGGCTCGACGCCAACTGGTCCGACGTGTTCGCCGGCGGCGAGGCGCTCGCCCGCGCCATCGAGCAGAGCTGCCGCGCCAAGGCGCGGGTGGTGGCGGCCGACGAGCGCGAGCACGGCAACCGGGCGCTCCTCAATCTCGGCCACACCTTCGGCCACGCGCTGGAGGCCGCCCTCGGCTACGGCGAGACGCTGATCCACGGCGAGGGCGTGGCGATCGGCATGGCCATGGCGTTCCGCTTTTCCGCCGCGCTCGGCCTCTGCCCGCCCGAGGACGCGACGACCGTCGAGCGCCACCTGGCCGCCGTCGGCCTGCCCACCGATCTCTCCGGCCTGCCGGCGGAGGCCCGCGACGCCGACCGCCTGATCGCCCTGATGGCGCAGGACAAGAAGGTCCAGCGGGGCATGCTGACGTTCATCCTCGTACGCGGCATCGGAAAGGCCTATATCGCGCGGGATGTGACCCGCGACGCGGTTGCCGGCTTCCTGAAGGTGGAACTCGCCCGATGAGCGCACTCGAGCTCTGGCTGATCGCCGGCGCGATCGTCGTCCTGCTCCTCCTGTCCGCCTTCTTCTCGGGCTCGGAGACGGCGCTGACGGCCGCGTCGCGCGCCCGCATGCACCAGCTGGAGAAGGCCGGCGACAAGCGCGCCGGCACCGCGGGCAAGCTGATCGAGATCCGCGAGCGGCTGATCGGCGCCCTCCTGTTCGGCAACAACCTCGTCAACATCCTCGCCTCGTCGCTCGCCACCAGCGCCTTCATCACCGTTCTCGGCGATGCGGCCGTCGTCTACGCGACGCTGTTGATGACGTTCCTGGTGCTGATCTTCGCCGAGGTGCTGCCGAAGACGTGGGCGATCTCCACCCCCGACCGCTTTGCCGTCGCGGTGGCGCCAATCCTCAGGATCGTGGTCATCGTCTTCGGCCCGGTCACCATGGCCGTGCAGATCTTCGTGCGCTGGCTGCTGCGCCGCTTCGGCATCGACGTCGATGCCTCGCTCGGCATCTCGCCCCACGAGGAGATCCGCGGCACCGTCGACCTGCAGCACTACCAGGGCGGCCTGCACAAGGCAGAGCGCGACCGGCTCGGCGGCATCCTCGATCTCGGCGAACTCGAAGTCTCCGACGTGATGAAGCACCGCACCGCGATGCAGATGCTCAACGCCGACGAGCCGCCGGCCCAGATCGTCGAACAGGCGCTGGCGAGCCCCTACACCCGGCTGCCGCTGTGGCGGGGCGAATCGGAGAACATCGTCGGCGTCCTTCATGCCAAGGACCTGCTGCGCGCGCTCCATGCCGCCGAAGGCGATGTCGACAGCCTCGACATCCTGGCGATCGCCAAGCCGCCGTGGTTCGTCCCGGACACCACCAACCTGCACGACCAGCTCAACGTCTTCCTGAAGCGCAAGTCGCACTTCGCCCTCGTCGTCGACGAGTACGGCGAGGTGATGGGCCTGGTGACGCTGGAGGACATCCTGGAGGAGATCGTCGGCGAGATCTCCGACGAGCACGACATCGTCGTGCAGGGCGTGCGACCGCAGCCGGACGGCACGCTGCTGGTCGATGGCGGCGTCTCCATCCGCGACCTCAACCGCGCCCTGGACTGGAACCTTCCGGACGAGGAGGCCACCACCGCCGCCGGCCTCGTCATCCACGAGGCCCGGATGATCCCGGAGGAGAAGCAGGCCTTCACCTTCCACAAGGTCCGCTTCGTGGTGGAGAAGAAGGAGCGCAACCGCATCACCATGCTGCGCGTCCAGCCGGTCGCCGAAACGGAGCTGCCGGGCTAGCGCCAGCCGAGGAATGGCATCGTTTCGGCCCGATCGCACGTACCGCACTTCGTAGCGGGGGCACGTACGCTTCAAATTGCCGACGCCAAGCCTTCCGATCTATCATTCTGCAATGCTGGATCCGGGTCTCCTCATTCTCATTGCGGTCACGTTCCTGCTGGCGGGAACGGTGAAGGGCGTCATCGGGCTGGGGCTTCCCACCGTCAGCCTCGGCCTGCTGACGGCGGCCCTCGACCTTCCGACCGCGATGGCCTTGCTGATCGTCCCGTCGTTCGTCACGAACGCCTTCCAGGCCAGCGCCGGCGGCAACGCCAGGGCGATCCTGACCCGCATCTGGCCGTTCCTCCTGATGGCGACGGTGACCGTATGGATCGGCGCGAGCGCGCTGACACGGGTCGATCTCGACCTGCTGTCGGGCCTGCTGGGCCTGCTCCTTGTCGCCTATGCGGTGATCAACCTGGCGGGCGTGCGCCTCGTCATTCCGGCCCACCGGGAGGCATGGGCGGGTCCGGCGTTCGGCGTGGCGAACGGCATTCTCACCGGCATGACCGGATCCTTCATGGTTCCCGGCGTCATGTTCCTCCAGGGGATCGGGCTTTCCAGGGACATGCTCATCCAGGCGATGGGCATGCTGTTCACGGCCTCGACCGTCGCGCTCGCCCTCGCCCTCCAGACCAACAACCTGATCACGGGGACCATCGGCATCGCATCGGCAATTGCGCTGGCTCCGGCACTGGCCGGAATGGTCGCCGGACAGGCCATCCGCAAGCGGCTCTCCGAAGCGGTCTTTCGACGGGTGTTCTTCGCCTCCATCCTGCTTCTCGGCGGATACATCCTCGTGGAGGCGATGAGCTGAATGCGTCGCCCGATCGGACCGACACGCCCTGAGCGGCACCGGCGCGCGCCGGGCCAGGCTCCCGTCATCTGAGGAGACGCCCGGATGGCCCCCAGGCGGCTTCCGAGCCGACCGTCCGCCGCACGCCGGTCCGAGACCAGGAGCGCGCTTGCGTTCGCCGCGCTCTCGCTCGTCTGCCTGGCGGTGTTCTATCTCCCCGGGCCGATCCCGCCCGCGCCCGCCTCGGTCCTGGCGATCGTCCGCTGGCTCGGTCTCCTGTTCGGCGGGCTCTTCGCCTGGCTCTTCCTGCGGAGCCTGATGGACCTGATGCTCCTTGCGCCCCTCCGCGTCGCGCGCCCCGCGGCGTTGCTCGCTCTGGTCGCCGCGGCGGCCGGTCTTTGGGCATGGCTCGGCTGACGTCCGGACCTTTCTGGATCAGCGGATGTTGCGGGCAGCGAACTCCGCCTCGGTGACCGGAAACCGCACCTCGTCCACCGGCGCAAGCTGGCCCAGCACCAGCTCACGCAGCCAGCGCTGGTCGCGGCTGCCGGTATCGCGCTCGCGCCAATAGAGAAACATCTCCACCAGCGGCTCGTCGAAGGGCAGCCGGAAGACGTCGAGCCCCAGATGGTCCGCCACCGACAGGGCGAACCGCGTGGGCAGCACGCCGAGAAGATCCGTCCGGGCGGCGACGCGCCCGACGCCGTGATAGCCGGCGACGGTCACCTGCACGTGACGTGTCCGCCCCAGCCGGGCGAGCTCGGCGTCCTCGAAATGCGCGAAGTCGGCGCTCGCCGAGAAGATGACGTGAGGAAGCCCGCAGAACAGATCCATCGGCAGGCGGTCGCCCCACTTCAGGCCGCCCAGCAGCGGGTGGCCAGGGCGCGCGGTGACCACGTTGGACGCCCGAAAGACACGCTCTTTGCGGATCCAGTCGGGCGTTTCCACCCCGATGGACAGCACCATGTCGAACCGCCCGCCGGTCAGCATCGCCGGAAACTCCTCGATGCCCGCCGGCAGCATCTTCAGCCGCACGTTCGGCGAGCTGGCGCAGACCTTGGCCACCAGCTGCGGCATCAGCGTTTCCTGGAAGTAGTCGGAGGCCCCGATGACGAAGCTGCGGGTCAGCCGGGCCGGATCGAAGCCCCCGCCTCCCGAGAACGCCGTCTCCAGGCTGGCGAGCGCACTCCGCACCGGTTCCTGCAGCGACAGGGCGAAGTCGGTCGGTACGAGCGCATTGCCCTCGCGAACGAACAGCGGGTCCCCGAGGCTGTCGCGCAACCGCCGCAGGGCCGAACTGACCGCGGGCTGGCTGAGCCCGATCGCCTCGCCGACACGCGTGGTGTTGCGCGTGGCCAGCATGCCGTCGAGCACCCGCAGCAGATTGAGATCGAAGGCGCGGAAATTCACCATGTCGATACCAGAGATCATAACAATCGATTTCAATTATGAGTGTGCGCGCGGCACATGTCACGCCACGACGCCGGCCGGCATCGCTTCGAACAGACCAGTCCCACACGACAAGGACAGAACCGATGTACGTGAACGTCGACGCCTATTCTGCCGGCACCACCGTGTCCTGGCTCCACTCGGTCTACAGGATCCTCATCACCCCCGAGGAGACCAACGGCCTGCTCGGCATGTTCTCCGCCGTCGGCGCGCCCCGCTCGGGCCCGCCCCGGCACATTCACCACAACGAGGACGAGGTCATTCACCTCGTCGAGGGCGAGGTCCGCTTCTGGCTCGACGGCGAGAGCTTCGTGCGCGGCAGCGGCGACACCGTCTTCATCCCGCGCGGCAAGGAGCACGGCTTCTTCATCCTCAGCGAGACACCTGCGCGCTTCGTGACGTGCATGACGCCGGGCGGGTTCGAGGGTTTCTTCGCCAGCGTCGCCAACCGGGGCCTGCAGATCCCCCAGCACGCGCCGGAGATCGGCGTGCTCGCGGCCGGCTTCGGGTGCGAGTTCACCGGGCCACCGATCGGCCCCTCGGCCTGAGGCGTCCCCCTCCGGCCCGCCAGGACGGCGCCGGAGGGGCAACCGCCTCAGTAGGCGTTGTCGCGCTTGAACAGCACCACGAACGGCGTGATCAGCAGGATGTAGAGGTCGAGGCCCACCGACCAGCTGTCGACGTATTCGATGTCGTAGCGGATCCGCATCTGCAGCTTTTCCGCGCTGTCCGTTTCGCCCCGCCACCCGTTCACCTGCGCCCAGCCGGTGACCCCGGGCTTCACCCGATAGCGCTGCATGTAGTGCTGGACCGACCGCTCGAAGGGCTCGTCGTCGAGGACCGCTCCCTGGGCGTGCGGACGCGGCCCCACCAGCGACATCTCGCCCTTCAGGACGTTGAGGAACTGGGGCAGCTCGTCGAGGCTGGTGCGCCGCAGGAAGCGGCCCACTGCCGTCACCCGCGGATCGTCGCGGGTGGTCTGCTGCGTGCCGGCCACGTCCTCGGCATCCGTCCGCATGGTGCGGAACTTGTAGATGGTGAACAGCTCGCCGTTGAAGCCGGCGCGCGGCTGCCGGAACAGCACCGGCCCCGGGCTGTCGAGGCGGATCGCCAGCGCGATCGCGGCATAGACCGGCGCCAGCAGAACCAGCAGAAGCAACGAGAGAACCTTGTCCTCGATGACCTTCGCCACGCCGGCCCAGCCGAAGATCGGCTGGTCGAGGAGGCGCGGCAGCGGAATGCCCGCCAGCGAGTAGGAGCGGCGCTGGAACACGCGCCACATGATGAGGTCGGGTGCCAGCAGCACCAGGACCGGATAACGGTCGAGCTGATTCGAGATCGCCATCAACCGGTCCACGGCGTTCAGCGGCAGCGCGAGGATCACGGTGTCCACCTCACCGCGCACCACCGCCTCCTCCATCTCGGCGAGGCCGCCGAGCCGCGGGATGCCGTCGAAGTTCTCTGGCACCCGGTCGCCGCGCTCGTCATAGAAGCCGACGATGCGCAGGCCCGGATCGCGTGCCTCCACGAGGTACTGCATCAGCAGCTGGCCCTGGTCGCCGCCGCCGAAGATCGCCGCCCGCCGGATCAGGCCGCCGCGCCGCATGATCCGCCGCACGACCATCGCGGCGCCAATCCGCAGGCCCACCAGAACGACCCAGGAGGCGGCCGCCCACCCGATCGCCCACAGGCGCGAATAGGTCTCCGATTCCTTGAAGACGAAGGCGATCGCGGCGAGCACTGTCACCGACGACACCACGGCGATGGTGATCTGTAGAACCAGCCGGGGGCGGACCCTGTGCGGCTGATCGTTGTAGACCTTGTTCAACCATAGGAACCAGCTGCTGGTGGCGCCGCCGAGGAGGGTCGCCAGCGCGTATTCCGACTGCATCCCGATGCCGCTGCCGGGATAGATCAGGTAGACCGCGTAGCCGACGACGATGACCGCCACGAAATCGAGCACCCGCAGGAGTTCGGAAACGTGCTGCAGTCGCAGGGTGGATTTGGTCATCGGTCGGTCGACATTCGACTGGGCCCCCTTCGTCGCGGCGTCAGACCCGCGCCAGCACCGAATAGAGAGGGGGCGTGACGGTCCTGTCTGTGGCGCCCCCAGGGGAATAGATGGCGATGCCCATCTGGTAGAGGTCGATCACCACCGAAAACCGGGGGTCGTCGCAGACCGAGGCCCACGCGCGCTTCATGCCTTCCGACCAGCGGATGTCGTCGTAGACGAACAGCGCGCCTTCCACAGAGTTGGCCGCGATCTGGTCGGTGTAGGCGAGCGTCGGCTCGTAGTGGTGGTTGCCGTCGATGAAGGCCATGTCGATGGGCGCGGCCGCCTCGATGGCGCCGGCAAGCGTGTCCTGGAAGAGGCCGACGCGGGTGGCGATCGTCGTCAGGCCGAGCTCGCGATGCAGCGTTTCGGCGGTGCGGACCCGGTAGGGGGAGACGTCCAGGGTGAGGATCCGTCCGTCGGTGCCCGCGTCGGCGAGGCCCGCCGCCAGGAACGCCGACGAGATGCCGATGTTGGTGCCGAGCTCCAGCACCGAGGCGGGCTTCAGGCGGGAGGTGAGCGCATGGAGCAGCACGGCCTGGGACGGCGGCTTGCTGACCGCGCAGGCGCTGGCGACGGTCTCGCCGTCGTCGAACGGGCCGGCCGGACCGAGGCTGCCGTCCACCAGCGGGCGGGTGTCGGCGGCGCGCGCGCGCCGTGCCGCCTCGATCGCCTGCACCGAGGCCGGCGGCCGGCGCTTGATGTCGTAGACGGCGAGGATGGCATCGACGACCGCGGCCGTCCGGGCATCGCCGCGCGCGCCAAGGCGCCCCAGCACCGCCCGGTCGCGGCCGGCAAACCCGCGCCGCACCGCCTGTTTCGCCGAGCTCAGGATCGACATCTTGCGGTCCTTATCCCTCTGGGCCGGCGCCCGCTGGACGCCACCCGAACCATCGCATCGCCCTTCTAGCGCCGTTTTTCCGACCGCTCGACCGAATTCCGCAGCGCACGCCTTTTTTGCTGCGCGCGCGTCCTGCCGGCGCTACAGTCGCACCCCGCGCGCTGCGCGCGAACGGCTGCGCCTGCGCGTCATCGGGCTTGCGCGTTTCTGCGCGTTTTTGCGTTTTTCTGCGCGTTCATCCTGCGCCTGCGTCTCGCGCGCGCCCTTCCGGAATTCGGCCATCGCGGCCGCGCTTCACCTGGACCGTTCCGCGCCCGACATGACCAGCTCCGCGCCGCACCCCGCACCCGACGAGGCGTCCCTCTTCTCGCTTCTCCGGCGCTTCCACGCACACCTGTCCGCGCCCCGCCGCAAGCAGCTCGGCCTGCTGCTCGCGCTGATGTTCCTGGGCGCCATGGCGGAGCTGGTGACGCTCGGCGCCGTGGTGCCGTTCCTGGCGGTGCTGTTCGGCACCGACGTGGCCCAGCAGGGGGGCGCCGCCGGCTTCCTCGACGACATCGTGCCGGCCGGTATGATCGCCTCGGGTCAGGCGGTCTACGTGGTGAGCTTCGCGCTGATGGCGCTGGCGCTGACGGCCTCGGCGACCAGCGTGCTGATGTACCGGGCGCTCTACAAGTACGTCTTCGCAGTCGCCAACGACTTCGGCATCGACGCCTACCGCAAGACGCTCTACCAGCCCTACAGCTACCACGTGAACCAGAACTCCAGCGACGTCATCGCGGTGACGAACTCGGTGCAGATCTTGCTGTTCTACGTGCTGCAGCCGTTCTTCGAGGCCTTCTCCGCCGCCTTCGTCGCGGTGTTCATCATCCTGGCGCTGCTGCTGATCGACGCGTCGAGCGCGCTGATCGCCGGCACCGCCTTCGCCGTCATCTACCTGATCATCACCCGCCTCGTGAAACCGCTGCTCACCCGCAACAGCGTCGCCATCGCGGCCGCCCAGACCGACCGGGTGAAGTGCGTCCAGGAGGGGCTGGGCGACATCCGCGACATCCTGCTGGACGGCACCCAGGAGGCCTATGTCGCGAAGTTCGCGGCGGTGGAGACCGGCCTGCGCCGGGCCCAGTCGACGAACCTGTCGCTGGCCGTGCTGCCGCGCTTCGCCGTGGAGGGCATCGGCATCTGCGTGATCGTCGGCCTCGCTCTCTGGCTCAGCCGCTCGGACGCCGGCATCGTCGCCTCGCTGCCGGTGCTGGGCGCGCTGGCGCTGGGCGCGCAGCGGCTGCTGCCGCTCGCCCAGAAGGTCTACGCCGGCTGGAGCCGCGCCGCCGGCAGCCGCTCCGTCCTCCTCGACGTGCTGGTCTTCCTCGACCAGGAGATCCCGTCGGAATATCGGGCAGCGAAGCCCGCCGCGCCGATGCCGCTGCGGACCGCGATCCGCTTCGAACGCCTGACCTTCCGCTACACCCAAGACGACGCGCCGGTGCTCGACGCCATCGACCTGACGGTCGCCCGCGGCGAGCGCATCGGCATCGTCGGCAAGACCGGCTCGGGCAAGAGCACGCTCATGGACCTGATGATGGGCCTGATCGACCCGACCGAAGGGGCGATCCTGATCGACGGGACCCGCCTCGACCGCGACAACCGCCGCGCCTGGCAGGCGCAGATCGCCCACGTGCCCCAGTCGATCTTCCTCTCCGACGGCACCATCGCCGAGAACATCGCGCTCGGCCGCCCGCGCGAGGCGATCGACATGGCCCGGGTGCGCGAGTGCGCCGAACGGGCCCAGCTCATTGACCTGATCACGAAGCTTCCGGAGGGCTTCGAGGCCATCGTCGGCGAGCGCGGCGTGCGGCTGTCGGGCGGCCAGCGCCAGCGCATCGGCATCGCCCGCGCCCTCTACAAGCGGGCGAGCGTGCTGATCTTCGACGAGGCCACCAGCGCGCTCGACGCCGACACCGAACGCGACGTGCTGGCCGCGATCGCCGGGCTGGAGCGGGACGCCTACACGATGTTCTTCGTGGCGCACCAGATGTCGTCGATGACGCTGTGCGACCGGATCATCCAGCTCAGCGCCGGACGGATCCTGTCAGCGGATCCGGGCGGCGGCGCACCGCCGGTGCGGACCATGGAACACTAGGTGTCAGGGTTGGGGACATGACCACCGTCAGCATCGTCATCATCACCTATGCGCGGCCCGACCTGCTGCGCGCCTGTCTGGCGACCTGCGTCACCCAGACCTCCGCCCTGCCCGGCGGCTTCGAGATCGTGGTGGTCGACAACAACCCCGCCGGCACCGCGCGGGAGCTCGTCGAGGAGGTCGCCGCGGCGGCCCCCGTGCCGGTCCGCTACGTCCACGAGCCGAAGCCCGGCATTCCCAACGCCCGCAACGCCGGCATCCGCGCCACCACCAGCCCGCTCGTCGGCTACGTGGACGACGACCAGACGCTGGCGCCGGACTGGCTGGAGCTGATGACCCGGGCGTTCGAGCGCCAGCAGGTCGACTGCCTGTTCTCCAACGTCGAGCCGGTCTACTTCGACCCGGACCTGTCGCCGCCGCCGGCGATCGCGGATTCCTACCGCAGGCTTCCCGGCGGGCGCGCCTCCAACGGGGTGCTGTTCCGCCGCGACACCTGCGCCACCGACGTCCACCCGTTCGACCCGGCCATGATGTTCACCGGCGGCTCCGACACCGACTTCTTCACCCGGCTCGACAGGCGCGGTCGCACCTTCGGCTGGTGCATGGAGGCGGTCGCCTACGAGTACGTGCCGAGCGACCGGGTGCGCGTCGGCTACGTCATGAAACGCCAGTTCGCCGGCGGCCAGCACTTCGCCTGGACGCAGATCCGCTATTCCGGCTCGCCGCCGCTGACCGCCGCGAAGATCTTCGCGAAGGCCGTGCTGCAGTCCGGCGCGCTGGGGCTGGCCGCGCTGGCGAGCCCGCTGATGGGACGCGACCGCCGCGCCTACGTGCTGCTGCGGCTGTCCGGCGCGCTCGGCAAGCTGTGCTGGCCGCTGAAGTTCGAGCTGCGCCGCCGCCCGGTCGGCACCTCCGCATGACCGGCCCGGCCGGGCGTCCGGGGGCCGGATCGTGACCACCGTCTCGGTCATCGTGCCGACGCTGCGCCGGCCGGATGGGCTCAAGCGGGCGGTCGCCTCGCTGACCGCGCAGACCGCCGCGGCCGGCCACGATCTGGAGATCGTCGTCGTCGACAACGCGCCGGAAGGCGGGGCGGAACAGGCCCTTGCCGCGCCCGAGGGCGCCAGCGACGTGTCGCTGCGCATCGTCCACGAGCCGAAAATGGGCGTCGCCACCGCCCGCAACGCGGGCCTCGCGGCCGCCCGTGGCGACGTGATCGGCTTCCTCGACGACGACTGCACGGCGCCGCCGGACTGGCTCGCCCGGCGCCTCGCGTGCATGGAGGCGAGCGGCGCCGACGCGGTGTTCGGCCCCCGCCACGCGGTGCTGGAGCGCACGCCCGAGCGCGACGCGGCGTGGTTCGCGGCGAGCTTCACCCAGGACCTCGGCGTCGCGTCCGGCACCGGCGTGGCGGCGCGCTGCGACTATCTTCCGCTCACCGGCACGCTTTTCCGGCGCGCCCGCTTCGACGCCGGCATCGGGTTCGATCCGCGCCTGGACAAGCTCGGCGGCGAGGACGTGCTGCTGTTCAAGCGCCTGCGGCAGGCGGGGGCGCGCCTCGTCTGGTGCGCCGACGCGCCGGTGGTCGAGCACGTTCCGGCGTCCCGCCTCGACCACGGCTACATCTGGCGCCGGCGCTACGCCAGCGGCCAGATCCGCTGCCTCGTGCCGTCGCTGCTGGAGCCGCCGCTGTGGCGCGAGGTGGCCGCGCAGATGGCGAAGGGGGCGGCGCAGGTGGCGCTCGCCGGCCCGCTGGCGCTGGCCGGCCGCCTCACCGGCGCCTGGCCGCCGCACCCGACGGCGATCGCGCTTTCCGGCCTCGGCAAGCTCGGCTGGTGGCGCACCACCGGCCCGCGCTTCTACGGCGAGGGGCATGTGGGGTGATGGGGCGGCCGCGCCCGTGCCCTCACCGGCATGCTCCGGCCCCGACGGTCAGGCCGACTGGATTCCAGCCTTCGCTGGAATGAGCGGAGGTTTGGGCGGGCACGGAGAGTTCACGCGATTCGGGTCTGCCTCAGGCACGCGCCGCGACCCTGCGGTCAGGCCGAGACCTATTTCGTCGCCGTGCACTCGACCGGGGTCTGGGTGTCGGTCATCAGGTTGGTGAGCGTCGCCTCGCTCATGCCCTTCGACCACCAGACGTACTGGGCGCCGGCATAGCGCGCGCCCGAGCCCGACAGCACGTTGGCGGCGACGACGAAATCGTCCTTGAGGGTCAGCAGCGCCAGCGAGACCGAGCCGGCGTTGACGTATTCCACCGCGACCGTCTGGTCGCCACAGGTGTAGGTGGCCTTCGTCGACGTCGCCTCGTCGGCGCCCGGCACCACGAACGAGACCGTGGCCGACTTGCCCGCGGCGAGGGCCGGCGCGGCCGGGGCCAGCGCCAGGGCGGCGACCGCAAGGCCGAGCATCGTCTTCTTCATCGTCCCGTCTCCCATTCGTGATGGACCGAGCCGGTCCGGGTGTCCTTCGGATCGCAAGTTCGGGCGCCAACCCGCAAGCGAATTTTTCTGCCATTTCTGGATGGGAGGATGGCGATAGCCTCATCCTCCGCTCATTCCAGCGAAGGCTGGAATCCAGAAACGGCGGAGGATCGGGGCGATCCAGGCCGGAGAGTATGCGCGGTCCCCGCCCCGCGCCTCAACTTGTTTCCCGACTGCCGCAGGCTCGGCAACTGGATTCCAGCCTTCGCTGGAATGAGCGGAGTAATTGGGTCGGCCGGGCGGTATTCTCTGGCTTCCCGGCCTCACCCAGCAGCGCACGACCAAGCCTGTCCGCCCGGGCCTCTTCGTCCTGCCTGTATCCGTCGCCGCTTCCCTATGGATCCCCGCTTTCGCGGGGATGAGCGGAGAAGGGGTTAGCCGGGTGCGCCCCCCCTATGATTGTGCCGTATCTCGCCCACCAGCGCGCGACCGCGCGCCGGCCGGAGGCCGCCCTCGCGGAGCCGCGCACGCAGGGCGCGGCGTGAGCGGGTAGACCCCCGCCTCCCGGAGCCGGTGAGCGCAGCGCATTCGGCGTGAGGGGCCTAGAAAACTCTCAGTGCGCCGCCGCCCATGTCTCCGCCGCGTTGGCGTCGACCTCGAGCGGGACCGAGAGGGTCAGGGACGGGTCGCAGGCGTGGACCATCACCTGGCGGACCACCGGGATCGTCTTCTCCACCTCGTCGTCGGGCACCTCGAAGATCAGTTCGTCGTGGACCTGCAGCAGCATGCCGGCGCCGAGCCGCTTCGCCGCCAGCGCCGGTTCCAGCCGGATCATCGCGCGGCGGATGATGTCGGCCGCCGAGCCCTGGATCGGCGCGTTGATGGCGGCGCGCTCGAAGAAGGCCTTCATCGACGGGTTCTTGGTGTCGATCTCCGGGTAGTGCGCCTTGCGGCCGAAGATCGTGGTCACGTAGCCGTGCTCGCGGACGAACGCCTTGGTGGATTCCATGTAGTCGCGGATGCCGGGGAAGCGCTCGAAGTAGCGCCTGATGTACTCGCCCGCCTCGTTGCGGGGAATGGCCAGCTGGTTGGCCAGACCGAAGGCGGAAATGCCGTAGATGATGCCGAAGTTGATGGCCTTGGCGCGGCGGCGGATCATCGGGTCCATGCCTTCCACCGGCACGCCGAACATCTCGCTTGCGGTGAGGGCGTGGATGTCGAGGCCGTCGGCGAAGGCCTGCTTGAGCTGCGGGATGTCGGCGATGTGGGCGAGCACGCGTAGCTCGATCTGGCTGTAGTCGGCCGCCAGCAGCTTGGTCCCCGGCGCCGCGATGAAGGCGGAGCGGATGCCGCGCCCGGTCTCGGTGCGGATCGGGATGTTCTGCAGGTTCGGCTCCGAGGAAGAGAGCCGGCCCGTCGAGGTCGCCGCCATGGCGAACGAGGTGTGGACCCGGCCGGTCTCGGCGTTGACGTAGGTGGGCAGCGCGTCGGTGTAGGTGGACTTCAGCTTCGACCACTGACGCCATTCCAGGATGCGCGCCGGCAGGTCGTGGCCCTCGGCCGCCAGGTCCTCCAGCGCCTGGGCGCCGGTGGCCCAGGCCCCGGTCTTGGTCTTCTTGCCGCCGGGCAGGCCCATCTTGTCGAACAGGATCTCGCCGAGCTGCTTGGGCGAGCCGACATTGAACGGCTCGCCGGCCAGCTCCTGGATCTCCGCCTCGACGGCGGCCATCTTCTGGGCGAACTCGCCCGACAGCCGCGACAGCACCTGGCGGTCGATGACCACGCCGCGCCGCTCCATCCGGGCGAGCACGTCGACCAGCGGCCGCTCCAGCGTCTCGTAGACCGTCGTCACCCGGTCGGCCACCAGCCGTGGCTTCAGCACCCGCCAGAGGCGGAGCGTCACGTCGGCGTCCTCGGCGGCGTATTCGGTGGCCCGGTCGAGGTCGACCTTGTCGAAGGTGACCTGCGCCTTGCCGGTTCCGCAGACGTCCTTGTAGGCGATCGGCGTGTGGCCGAGCCAGCGCTTGGAGAGCTCGTCCATGCCGTGGGCGCGGACGCCGGCGTCCAGCGCGTAGGAGATCAGCATGGTGTCGTCGAACGGCGCCACGTCGATGCCGCAGCGGATCAGCACCAGCCAGTCGTACTTCATGTTCTGCGCCACCTTGAGGACCGACGGGTCCTCAAGGAGCGGCTTCAGGCGGGCGATCGCCTGGTCGTGGGGGATCTGGCCCTCCAGCAGCGCGCCGGAATCGAACAGGTCGGCGCTGCCGTTGCGATGGGCGATGGGGATGTAGCAGGCGCGGCCCGGCGCGGTGGCGAGCGACACGCCGACGAGCTCGCAGCTCATGGCGGTGAGCGACGTGGTCTCGGTGTCGACGGCGACCACGCCGGCCTCGCGCGCCTCGGCGATCCAGCGGTCGAGCTCCTCCAGGGTGCGGACGGTCTGGTAGGCGGCGCGGTCGACCGGCGTCGCGGTCGCCTCGGCGAGGCGGCGCTGGGCGAGCCCGGCAGCCCCCTCCAGCGCCGGGCCGTCGAGGGTGGCGGCGACCGCGGTGGCGGCCGCCTCGGCCTCCGGCACCGCGGCGACGACGCCGTCGGGCAGGCCGGTGAAGGCCGGATCCGGCTCCACCGCGGTGGCATCGACCTCATAGACCTCGGCGGCGCGGCGGGTGATGGTGGTGAAGTCCATCGCCTTCAGGAAGCCGATCAGGGTGGCCGGATCGGGATCGTGGACGGCGAGGTTCTCCAGCGGGACCTCAAGGTCGACGTCGCAGACGAGCGTGACCAGCGTCTTGGAGATGCGCGCGAGCTCGGCGTTCTCGATGAGTTTCTCGCGGCGCTTCGGCTGCTTGATCTCGTCGGCGCGGGCGAGCAGTTCCTCCAGCGAGCCGTACTCGGAGATGAGCTGGGCGGCGGTCTTGATGCCGATGCCGGGCACGCCGGGGACGTTGTCGGTGGCGTCGCCGGCGAGCGCCTGCACGTCGATGACCTTCTCCGGCGGCACGCCGAAATACTCCATCACCTCGTCCGGGCCGATGCGGCGCTCGGCGCGGAAGGAGCCGCGCTTCTTCTCGCCCGAGGCCGGGTCGTACATGGAGATGCCCGGCCGGACGAGCTGCATCAGGTCCTTGTCCGCGGAGATGATCAGCACGTCGGCGCCGGCCTCCTGCGCCTGGCACGCGTAGGTGGCGATCAGGTCGTCGGCCTCGTAGCGGATCTGCTCGATGGGGATCATCCCGAACGCCTTCACCGCCGAGCGCATCAGCGGGAACTGGGGCACCAGGTCCTCCGGCGGATCGGGCCGGTGGGCCTTGTAGTCGGGGTAGAGCTCGCGGCGGAACGAGGCTTCGGACTTGTCGAAGATGATGCCGAGATGGGTGGGCGTGATGCCGACGGCGCCCTCGCGGATGAACTGGAACAGCTTGTTGCAGAACAGCCGGACCGCCCCGGTGGGCAGCCCGTCGTCGCGGTAGTTGTACCGCCGGTCCTGGTTCATCGACTGGAAGTAGGCGCGGAACACGAAGGAGGAGCCGTCGACCAGGAAGACATGGTCGCCCGCCTTCGGGGCGCGCGGCGTGAACGGGATCGCTTTGGGGGTCACTGTCGCCATGTCGGGAATGATGCCTTCCGCTCGGATCGGTTTGAAGGGCGAATCTCGCCGCCGTCGCCGCTCTTTTACCGCCCCTTAGGGATAACCGCACACACTGAAGGCACGGGCGGCGCATGGACGCGGGCGCGGGCGGGCAATCGCACCGCCGGCGCCGGTGCGTGTTCTCCGCCCGATGGCCGCGCCGGCGACCAGAAATCGCCACATCTGGCCTTCATCCGGAGACCGGGACTGCCGGCGCAGCCGATTCCGCGCGCGCGGCCCTCAACCCAAGGACCCGAACCGACATGGCATCCAGCCGGCCGCCGCAAGGGCGCCCTCCCCGCCGCAAGCCCAGCGACGCGGGCAAGACCCTCGACCTGCACCCCATCCGCACCGGCGGATCCGGCACCGGATCGTCGGGCGGCGGGCGCGGAGCGGGCGGCGGCAGGCCGCCCGCCGGCGGCAACGGCCGCCGCTCCGCCGAGCCGGAACGCCGCGATCCGCGGCGCAGGAAGACCACCAAGAGCGGCCGCCGCAAGCGCAGCCTGCTGCGGCGCATGGTGGGCTGGACGCTGTTCGTCGGCATCTGGGGGCTGATCGCCGTCGTCGGCATCTTCGCCTATTACGCCGCGACGCTGCCGCCGACCTCGGAATGGGCGGTGCCGAAGCGGCCGCCGAACGTGCGCATCGTGTCGGAGCGCGGCGAGCTGATCGCCAACCGCGGCGACACCGGCGGCGAGGCGCTGACGCTGTCGGAGATGTCGAAATATCTCCCCAACGCGGTGATCGCCATCGAGGACCGGCGCTACCGCGACCATTACGGCATCGATCCGATCGGCCTGACGCGCGCGATGTTCTCCAACCTCGTCGCCGGCGGCGTCGTGGAGGGCGGCTCGACGCTGACCCAGCAGCTCGCCAAGAACCTGTTCCTGACGCCCGAGCGGACCATCGAGCGCAAGATGCAGGAAATGCTGATGGCGATGTGGCTGGAGGCGAAATACTCCAAGGACCAGATCCTGGAGATGTACCTGAACCGCGTCTACCTGGGCGCCGGCGCCTATGGCGTCGACGCGGCCGCCGAGCGCTATTTCAACAAGTCGGCGCGCGAGCTCGACCTCGCCCAGTCGGCGATGATCGCCGGCCTCCTGAAGGCGCCGTCGCGCTATGCGCCGACCCGCGATCCGGACGCCGCGGCGGCCCGCGCCAAGGTGGTGCTGCAGGCGATGGCCGACGAGGGCTACGTCACCCCGATCGAGGCGAAGATCGCCGGCGCCAACCCGGCCCAGGTGGTGACGCGGGCGACCTCGCCCAGCGTCGGCTACGTGGCCGACTGGGTGGCGGACGTGCTGCCGGGCTATGTCGGCGCGGTGGACGAGGACATCGTCGTCGAGACGACCATCGACCTCGGGCTGCAGGAGATGGCCCAGGACGCGCTGAAGACCAAGCTCGACAAGGACGGCAAGGAGATGGGCGTCGGCCAGGGCGCCATCGTCGTCATGGACGGCGGCGGCGCGGTGAAGGCGCTGGTCGGCGGCCGCGACTACCAGAAGAGCCAGTACAACCGCGCCGTCACCGCCAAGCGGCAGCCGGGCTCCTCGTTCAAGCCGTTCGTCTACCTGGCGGCCCTGGAGCAGGGCTTCACGCCGCAGTCGGTGGTGGTCGACGAGCCGGTGAAGATCGGCAACTGGTCGCCGCAGAACTACACCAAGAAGTACTACGGGCCGGTGACGCTGACCCGGGCGCTCGCCAACTCGCTCAACACCGTGTCCGCCAAGCTGGCGGCCACCGTCGGACCAGCGAACGTGGTGAAGACCGCCCACCGGCTCGGCATCCACTCCGAGCTCGACCCGAACGCCTCGATCGCGCTGGGCACCTCGGAGGTGACGCTTCTGGAGCTGACCTCCGCCTACGTGCCGTTTTCCAACGGCGGCTACGGCGTGGTGCCGCACGTGATCCAGCGCATCCGCACCGACGACGGCAAGGTAATCTACAAGCGCACGGGCTCCGGCCCGGGCCGGGTGCTGCCGGAGCTGGAGGTGGGCGAGATGAACGCCATGCTGTCGGAGGCGCTGACCTCCGGCACCGCCCAGCGCGCCCAGATCGAGGGCTGGCCGGCCGCCGGCAAGACCGGCACCAGCCAGGACTGGCGGGACGCGTGGTTCATCGGCTACACGGCCTACTTCACCACCGGCGTGTGGCTCGGCAACGACGACAACTCGCCGACCAAGCGCGCGACCGGCGGCCACGCCCCGGCCGAGCTGTGGCGGGCGGTGATGCAGAAGGTGCACGAGGGCATGGCGGTGGCCGACCTGCCGGGCGCCTACGCCGGCGGCGCGGTGCCGGTGGCAAGCGCCGACGTGCCCCTCGACGGCCCCAACCCGGGCGCCTACCCGGCGGCCCAGCGGTCGGGCGAGACCCGCCAGGTGCAGGGCGCCAGCCACGGCGCCTGGATCCCGCCCGAGCGCAACGTCGGCACCGGCTTCTTCAAGAAGCTCTTTGGTGGGTAGGGCCATCGACTTGCACAGCATGCTAAATCGCGAGGGGAGGCATCACGAAGTGGCTGGAATAATATTCAGCCACGTCCTCTACCGCGCAGTTAGCAGTCTGCAAGCAATTTCACGCTCTCCCCACCGAGTGGAAAAGGTTTCGGACACTTCAAACCAACTTCCATCGCGTCCAGAACCATGGTTCGCGCCCATACAGGAACACTGACACACGTGCCCACTAGCCTCTTGACACGCAGGGGCACAGATTTCCTGCTCGCGGTAAGGCTGTACAATATAAACTTTGCCGTAACGCGATAGTGCACGATCAACAAAATCATTGAACCATGATTTTGGAAGTTCCCAATATGCGTCCTTCCCACCAAACCACTCAGGACCTATTCGTCTCCCGTTTTGAAGCCATTGCCGATTATCGTGAGAAAACGGGAGGCGCACCCTTAGACGCTCACCTTTGCCGGCTCGACGCAAGACAACTGGAATCTCTCTCTGACTCCAAACAGAATTGAGCTTTATCTGGTTTTTGGACATCGCCGAATGCCCCCAATCCAATGCAACCTCAACCAGATATCATACTATGAAGCACGCAAAGGCTTTATAGAATGGAATTCCCTCCCCTAACCACGATTGAGAGTGCCTATGGCCTGTCGCGAAACGCGGCCGAAAAAGGCACTCAGGTTGTACTCGTCCCGCCCTACCAGATCGGGCCGGCGGCGCGGATCCGGCGCGACAGCGCGTAGGTGAGCGCCGCGGCGATGCCGCAGGCGCAGAGGAACAGCGCCATCGGCCAGGCGGTCGAGCCCATCGCGATGCCGACCGCAACGCCGACGGACGCGCTGAACACCATCTGGGTGAAGCCGAGCAGCGACGACGCCGCGCCGGCGCCTTTCGAAAACGGCATCAGCGCGCCGGCCATCGCCTGGGGCATCGCCTGGCCCACTCCGGCCATGTAGATCATCGACGGGATGATGATGCCCAGCGGCCCGTCGAAGCCGACCGCCAGCGCCAGCACCATGGTGATCCCGCCGACGGCGAGGAAGGCGCAGCCGATGCCCAGCGCCGCCGCGAC
The DNA here is from genome assembly GCF_053629675.1 of Amorphus suaedae. Classification (NCBI taxonomy): domain Bacteria; kingdom Pseudomonadati; phylum Pseudomonadota; class Alphaproteobacteria; order Hyphomicrobiales; family Amorphaceae; genus Amorphus; species Amorphus suaedae. Next base: position 2,366,731 of record NZ_JBRJIT010000001.1, read on the forward strand.
GCCGAGGCGCTGCAGCAGCCGCTGGCCGATCAGCGTGCCGGAGACGTAGGCGAGCGCGCAGATGCCGAACACCAGCCCGAAGCTCACCGAGCTCATGCCGTAGATGTTCTGGAACACGAACGACGAGGCGGAGACGAAGGTGAAGATGCCGGCGTAGGTGAAGCAGACGATCGCCACGTGGACGCGGTAACCGGCATCGGAGATCACCGGACCGAAGCCGCCGAAGAAGGTGCGCACCGTCAGCGGCGTCTCGGTGCGTTCGCGCACCGTCTCCGGCAGCTTGAAGATCACCGCCACAAGGATGACCGCGCCGAGAAGGAAGACGGCGAGGAAGACCGCGCGCCAGCCGAACAGCGCATCGATGAGGCCGCCGAAGGTGGGCGCGATGGCGGGCATGAGGCCCATGATGGTCGCCATGCGCGACATCTCCGTGCTCGCCCGCCGGCCCTCGTAGAGATCGCGGACGATGGAGCGCGACAGCACAACCGGACCGGCCGCGCCGAGCGCCTGCAGGAAGCGCGCGGCGATCAGCATCTCGATGGAGGTGGCGAGCGCGCAGGCGAGCGTGGCCACGGCGAAGAGCGACAGCGCGGTGACCAGCACCGGCTTGCGGCCGAACCGGTCGGAGAACGGGCCGTAGACGATCTGCGCGACGGCGAAGCCGACCAGGAACACCGACAGCGTGAGCTGGGCGGTGGCGACGGATGCGTTCAGCCTGATCGCGATCGCCGGCAGCGACGGCAGGTAGGTGTCGGTGGAGATCGGACCGGCGGCCTGCAGCAGCGCCAGCAGAACGGTGAGCGCGAGGGTGCCGGCCTTCAGCATGGCGCCAACGCCCCGGCCGAACCCGCCTCAGGCCGGATCGGCGGCGCACCGGCACGACGGCCCGTCCGGCGCGATCGCGTGGATCCGACGGCTGACATCACGGACCGCCCGGGGGCACCGCACGGCAACGAAGCGACGAAAACTGGCATGGGGACTGACGACTGACGCAAACGCACACAGGAATCCATGACGCCGGCGCATGCCAGATGCATGACACCGGCACCGGCGAACAGACCGATGGCGGCGCAGACGGGCGTGGACCCGGCCGCGGCAGCAGCGCCGTGATGCTCAGGAACCGGGGAGGAAGGAGGCCCGGACCGGGGATGCAGGCGCCTGCATGCGGGGGATCATCGCATGAACCGGGCCAAGCGTGTCGGTCCGTCGAAGAATAATCCCTTGCCGGCGCCCGGCGCCGGGATGGGGCGCCGCGCGGCTGGGGAGATGAACGCGCTCGCCGCCGCCGGGCCGCGGACGAACGAAAGGGCGGCCGCGACCCGAAGGATCACGACCGCCCGTTCGGACTGTCCAGCAGTGAAATTACTCGGCGGCGTCGGCGGTCGGCTTGATGGTCGAACGCTGGCCCTCTTCGCCGCGACGGTCACGCCGCTCGACGATACGGGCCGACTTGCCGCGACGGCCGCGCAGATAATAGAGCTTCGCGCGCCGGACCTTGCCGCGACGAACCACGTCCACCGACTCGATCATCGGCGAGAAGAACGGGAACACGCGCTCGACGCCCTCGCCGTAGGAAATCTTGCGGACGGTGAAGTTCTCGTGGAGGCCGCCGCCGGACCGCGCGATGCAAACACCTTCGAAAGCCTGGACGCGGGTGCGCGTTCCTTCGGTCACGCGCACGTTCACGCGCAGCGTGTCGCCGGCCTGGAACGGCGGCAGCTTCCGCTGGCCCTCGATGGTCGCCATCTGCTCGCGTTCGATCTCTTCGATGACGTTCATGGCACTCTACCTTCTCAATTCATTTACGAGCGCGGCGTCGGCGCCCTGCGACGGGGCGCATATGGCAGCGATAGGTCTCGGGAAAACAGCTCGACGGTCTACACCGATGCGGCGAACTTGTCGATCCTCAGCAGATAGCGAAGTTCGCGACCGGATTTCAAGAGCTCCAGACAGAAAATCGGCGCCAATCCGGAGCGAATTGCCCGCCAAATGCTTCAAACAGGGCAAATCGGACGTTTTTACGGAGCCTCCGGCAGGCGCTTCCCTCCCCCGCCGCCACCGACCCGGGCGCGGCCCGCGGCGTCCCGTCGCCCGCATTTCGCGCGAACGCGGCGGCGAAACGCGCTACGACTGAGGCCGGGGCGGCGAAAGGCCAGCACGACCGACGCGACGGCAAGAGAGGGCAAACCCATGTGCACACGAGTCTTCTATGAAACCGGATCCGGGACCTACCTGACGGGCCGCACCATGGACTGGAGCGACGTCGGCATGGCCACCGACCTGTGGGTCTTTCCGCGCGGCATGAAGCGCGACGGGGGAACCGGGGCGGACACGGTGCACTGGACCTCGATCTACGGCTCGACCGTGGTCTCCATCTACGGCCTCGCCACCTCCGACGGTCTGAACGAGGCGGGGCTCGCCGGAAACCTGCTCTACCTGGTCGAGTCCGACTACGGGGACCCGGCGGCGCGCGGCAAGCCGACAATCTCCGTCGGCGCCTGGCTGCAGTACATCCTCGACAATTTCGCCACCGTCGCCGAGGCGATCGCTGCCATGGAGACCGATCCGCTGACGGTGATCCCGGCCGACGCGCCGAACGGCAAGCCGGCGACGGTCCATCTGAGCCTGTCGGACGAAAGCGGGGATTCGGCGATCCTGGAGTTCGTCGACGGCGCGCTGCAGATCCACCACGGCCGCGATTACCGGGTGATGACCAACTCGCCCACCTACGAGCAACAACTCGCCATCAACAGCTACTGGAGCCTCGTCGGCGGCCAGCATTTCCTGCCCGGCACCATCGCCGCCGCCGACCGGTTCGCACGCGCCAGCTACAATCTCAACGCCACCCCGAAGTTCGCCGACCGCCGCGCCGCGCTGGCCGCGATCTTCTCGCAGATGCGCGCGATCAGCACTCCGCTGGGCCTCAACGACCCGGTGAAGCCGAACATCTCCTCCACCCTGTGGCGGACGGTGAGCGAGCACGAGGCGCGGCGCTACTACTTCGATTCCGTCATCAACCCGACGGTGATGTGGATCGACCTGGGCTCGGTCGACCTCGCCGAGGGCGCCCCGGCGATGACGCTGCACCTGAACGATCCCCGCGACGCCGGCGGCGACGTGGCGCCGCTTCTGAAGCCCAGCGCGCCGTTCGAGTTTCTCGTCCCGTAGGTCCGGTCCCGGAGCGGCGGGCACCGACCGCCCGCCGCATCCGGCCCCGAGGCCGGCTCAGCCGACCGGGCGCTCGTCGGCGATGACCTTGCCGTCGTTGGGCAGCGAGCCGGGCGCCACCACCCGGACCTCGCCGCCGAGCTTGGTGAGGTCGCGCAGGCTCTCGGCGACGCGCGCGGCGATCGCCTCGCCGGCGTCGGTCTCGATCGCCAGCGTCATCACGTCCCGCTCGTTGTCGCGGGTGACCGTGAGCCGGGCCCGGCGGATCTCCGGATGCCGCTTCACCAGCGCGTCGACCTGGGCGGGATCGACGAACATGCCCTTGATCTTGGTGCGCTGGTCGGCCCGGCCCATCCAGCCCCTGATGCGCGTGCCGGTGCGCCCGCACGGGCTGTCGCCGGGCAGGATCGCCGACAGGTCGCCGGTGGCGAGCCGGATCAGCGGATAGGTGGGCGACAGGCTGGTGACGACGACCTCGCCCACCTCGCCGTCGGGCACCGGCTCGCCGGTTCCCGGACGCAGGATCTCCAGCACCACGTCCTCGTTGACGATCAGCCCCTCGCGCGCCTCGCTCTCGTAGGCGACGACGCCGAGCTCGGCCGTCGCGTAGGCCTGCAGGACGGCGACGCCACGGTCGTCGAAGACGGCGCGCAGCGACGGCGGCAGGGCCCCGCCGGAGACCAGCGCGCGGGTGATGGAGGACGCGTCGACGCCGAGCTCGTCGCACTTGTCGAGCAGGATCTTCAGGAAGTCCGGCACGCCGCAGAAGAAGCCCGGCTTCAGGTGGCCGATCGCGGCGGCCTGCTGGTCGGTGCCGCCGGTGCCGGCCGGGAACACCGTGGCGCCGACCGCCCGGGCGCCCTCGTCCATCAGCCAGCCGCCGGGGGTCATGTGATAGGAGAAGGCGTTGTGGACCCGGTCGCCACGGCGCAGCCCGGCCGCATACAGGGCGCGCGCGACGTTCCAGGGATCGGGGCCCACCGGCTGGGGCTCGAAGATCGGGCCGGGCGAGACGAAGACGCGGCCGAGCGATTCCAGCGGCGCGGCAACGAGGCCGCCGAATGGCGGGTCGCCGGCCTGCAGCGCCGTCAGGTCGGCCTTGCGCAGCACCGGAAGCCGGGCGAGCTCGGCGCGCGACGACACCGAGCCGGTCTCCACGCCCTCCAGCAGCCGGCCCCAGCCGGGCGCGTTGTTGACCGCGTGGCGGACGAGGGCGGCAAGGCGGCGCATCAGCTCGTGCTCGCGCGTTTGCCGGTCCTGGATCTCACGCTCGTCGAAATACAGGCTCATCGGTACCCTCCCCGCCCCTTCACGACAGCCAGCGCTTGCGGCGCTTGTAGTGCTTGACGTTGCGGAAGGAGCGGCGCCCCTCGCCGCCGACGCCGAGATAGAACTCCTTCACGTCCTCGTTCTCCCTGAGCGCCGCGGCGTCGCCGTCCATGACGATGCGGCCGGACTCCAGGATGTAGCCGTAGGTGGCGTAGCGCAGCGCGATGTTGGTGTTCTGCTCGGCAAGCAGCATCGACACGCCCTCGTTCTGGTTGAGGGACTTCACGATCTCGAAGATCTCCTCGACGAGCTGCGGCGCGAGCCCCATCGACGGCTCGTCGAGCAGCACCATCTTCGGCCGCGACATCAGCGCCCGGCCGATGGCGCACATCTGCTGCTCGCCGCCGGAGGTGTAGCCGGCCATGGAGGAGCGCCGCACCTTGAGGCGCGGGAAGTAGGTGTAGACCTTGTCGAGGTCGTCGCGGATCGCCGACCAGCCCTCGCGGCGCGTGTAGGCGCCGGTGAGCAGGTTCTCCTCGATGGTGAGGTGGCCGAAGCAGTGGCGGCCCTCCATCACCTGGATGCAGCCGCGCGTGACCAGCGCGTTGGGCGACAGCGCCTCCACCCGCTCGCCATCGAAGCTGATCGAGCCCTTGGTGACCTCGCCGCGCTCGGCGCGCAGCAGGTTGGAGATCGCCTTGAGGGTCGTGGTCTTGCCGGCGCCGTTGGCGCCGAGCAGCGCCACGATGCCGCCCTTCGGCACGGCCAGCGAGACGCCCTTCAGGACGAGGATGACGTGGTCGTAGATGACCTCGATGTTGGACACGTCGAGGATGGGCGGGGCAGCCGCGGCGGGCGCGGGCGCCGGCGCCGTCTCCGTGGTCAGTTCCATCTGGCGGTCTCCCTGGAGGCCGCGGCCTGCCGGCCTGGCAGGGCGGCGGGCGCGCGGCGGGCGTCCTTCTGGGGCGTGACGGTGCAGGGCAGTCCCTCGCAGCCGGCGGCGGGATCGTCGGCGAGGCGGACGAACAGCGCCGTGACGGCCTCGGCGTTGGCGCCGAACTGGGGCGAGTGGCCGCCGGTCTCGAAGGCGTAGAGGCGGCAGGCGGCGAGAGCGGCGCAGATCGCCGCGGTGCCGGCGAAGTCGACCTCGCCGTCGTCCTTCGCCATGACGACGTCGATGGGCCGGGCGATGCCGCCGACGCGGGGAGCGACCCGGTCGGCATAGTCGAAGAGCTGCAGCACGGCGTCCGGCACGATCGTGAAGAAGATGTTCTGGGCGTAGATCTCCTCGACGCCCTCCGCGTCGACCCCGACCGGGTTCGGCACCTTGCAGCCGATCTCGACGAAGTCGCAGTAGTCGGCCCACAGCCGGTAGGCCTTCAGCTCCAGCCCGAGCAGCCGGGTGTTGGAGCGGATGTCGATCGCCGGCGCCAGCAGGAGGACGACGGCGCTGTCGGGGATCCGGCCCGCCTGGACGAGATCGGCGAGCATCGCGCCGCCGAAGGAATGGGCGATGATGACGACCTCGTCGTAGCGCTCCATGCGCTTCTTCAGGCGCTCGGCCAGATCGTCGCGGATGGCGTCGGCATCGAAGGCGGCGAAGCGCTCGAGCGTGCGGCCGTGATACTCCAGCAGCGGCGCCCAGAGATCGGACCCGGTTTCCTCGGCGAAGGCCTCGAACAGCGGCTCCATGGTCATCGGCGAGGCCCCGAAGCCGTGCACCAGCACGATGAGGCGGCGGGAGCCGCGCTCCAGCACGCGCTCGCGCGCCTTGACGATGACGCCATCGGCGCCGAAATCGTTGAAATGGCGATGGGTGCGCTCGGCGTTGAAGTCATAGAGCCAGCCGGTTCCCCAGAAGAGGCCGAACAGCACGAGGATCAGGACGATCAGCCGGCGGATGGAGCGCCATCGTCGATGCGGCACAGAAATGACCTCTCATGGCTCGCCGGGCGCCGTGCGGGAAGCGGGAAGGCCCGGGCGAACGATGATCGCATCGCCCGCCCGGAACCTGAAGCCAGGGTTTTCCCTCGCACCTTCGGACGGAAAGCCGGTTCCCACTTTTCCTGAAGGTGCTTTTCCTGCGCACCTTCGGACGGAAAACCGGTTCCCACTTTTCCTGAAGGTGCTCTAGTTGCAGGGCTCGGACCGTTCCGGCCACGGCTGGTTGGAGGCGACGTAGTCCTCCGCAGCCTTGACCAGCATCGGCCGGACGACCTCCTTCATCGGCGGGAACCAGTCCGACACCTTCTGCCACGTCTTGCCGTCCCACTGCTGGACGTAGACGTCGTTCTCGCCGGAGTGGTCCTCGCAGGAGAGCTTCAGCGGGGCCATGAAGCCTTCCATGCCGGCTTCCTTCAGGCGCGCCTCGGTGATGTCGAGGTTCTCCATGCCGGCCCGCATGTCGGCCGCGTCGATCACCGTCTTGCCGGTCATCTTCTGGGCGGTGCGGATCGCCTCGGCCATCAGGAAGGAGTTCATGACGCCGCGGTTGTAGAGGTTCTCGCCGACGCGGGACTTGTCGGAGACCTGGCTCATGTTCTTGTCGACGACGTAGGTCTGGATGTCCTGGATGACCGGGAAATCCTGGCCCACGGCGTTGAAGTTGAGGGTCTTGAAGCCTTTCGCCCCGTCGCCGGCCGGACGCGCGTCGTCCTCGCCGCCGGACCACCACACGCCGATCAGCTTCTCCATGTCGTAGCGGATCTTGGCGGCTTCCTTGACCGCCGTCGGCGTCATGGCGCCCCAGCCCCACATGATCATGTAGTCGGGCCGGTCGCGGCGCACGTTGAGCCACTGCGACGACTGGTTCTGCATCTGGTCGGCCGGCACCGGATACTGGGTCAGCGTGAAGCCGTAGTCCTTGGCGAACTGCTCCAAGAGCGGGATCGGCTCGCGGCCGTAGCCGGCGTCAAGGAAGATGTAGCCGATCTTCTTGCCCTTCAGGTTGGAGAGGTCGCCGCCTTCCTCCTGGGCGATGTACTTGATGATCGCCGAGGCGCCGTCCCAGTAGGTGTCCGGCGGGTTGAACACCCACGGGAAGAGCTTGCCGTCGGCCGCTGCCGACAGGCCGTAGGCCATCGACAGGACCGGCACCTTGTCGACCGACGCCTTGGGGATGAGCTGCAGGGTGATGCCGGTGGAGTACGGATTGTAGATGAGCGGCTTCTGGTTCTTGGTGCTCTCGTAGCACTCCACCCCTTTTTGCGTGTTGTAGCCGGTCTCGCACTCCTCGATGCGGATCTTCACGCCGCCGATGCCGCCGTCGCGCTCGTTGAGCATGGTGAGATAGTCGCGCATGCCGTCGGCGATCGGGATGCCGGAGCCGGCGAACGGCCCGGTGCGGTAGGTGAGCAGCGGAATGAAGAGCTCGCCGTCCTGGGCGAGCGCGGGCGGCGCGGAGATACCGGAAAAGGCCGTGGCGGCGAACGCCAGACCGGCGATCGCGCTCCTCGATTTGATCATGCTGTTTCTCCCTGCTGCGGGGTGTGCCGCAGATTTGTTGTCAGCTGGAGCTCGTTGGCGGCCCCATGCCGTCGATCTTAAGTGCGGTGCCGACCATTGCAAGCCGACGTTGTCGGGCCCGGACCGCCTCCCCGCGGTCCCGGCCGGGATGGGTCCTCCTCAGTAGGGGAATGGCCAGACGCGGAGCTTCTGCTTGAGGATCTGCCACATGCGGGCCAGCCCGTGCGGCTCGACGATCAGGATGAAGATGATCAGCGCGCCGACGATCACGAAGTTGACGTGCTCGATTGTCGCCGCCTCGATGGACAGGCCGAGCGTCTCGGGCACCATGCGGATCAGGATCGGCAGGATCCAGATGAAGGCGGCGCCCATGTAGCAGCCGATCAGGCTGCCGAGACCGCCGAGGATCACCATGAACAGGATCTGGAAGGACAGGTTGATGGAGAAGGCCGACGGCTCCGCCGCGCCGAGCCAGAAGAACACCATCATGGCGCCGGCGACGCCGCAGTAGAACGACGACACCGCGAACGCCATCAGCTTGGTGTGCAGCGGCCTGACCCCGATCAGCTCGGCGGCGATGTCCATGTCGCGGATCATCATGAACGAGCGGCCGATCCGCCCGCGCAGCAGGTTGGAGGCGATCCACGTCATCGCGACGACGATCGCCAGCACCGCGAAATAGCGCGGCAGCGCCCCGGCCGACGGCCCGACGAGGGTGACGCCGAAGCCCGAGCGGCTGGCCACCTCGATCGCCCCCGACGAATTGTAGTTGTAGAGCCAGGGGATGCGGATGAACGCCCACTCCAGGAAGAACTGGGCGGCGAGCGTCGCCACCGCCAGGTAGAAGCCCTTGATGCGCAGGCTCGGCAGCCCGAACACCACCCCCACCGCCGCGGCGAAGAAGCCGGAGGCGAGGATCCAGACCAGGATGTTGGTGTCCGGGAAGATCGAGGTGAGCTTGTAGCAGGCGTAGGCGCCGACCCCCATGAAGGCGCCGGTGCCGAGCGACAGCTGTCCGCAGTAGCCGGTCAGGATGTTGAGCCCGATGGTGGCGAGCGTGAAGATCAGGAACGGGATCATCACCGAGGTGAGCAGGAAGTCGCTGCCGAACACCGGGATCGCCACGAAGGCGACGGCGAGGATCACCGCGATCCCGATCCGGTCCTGGCGGATCGGGAACACCGCCTGGTCGGCGGCGTAGGTCGTCTTGTACTGGCCGGCCTCGCGGTAGAACATCAATCCCCGTCCCAGGTTGTGGCGTCGCCGCCCATCTCGGATGCGTCCCTGCGCACGATGCAGAAGCGGTGGCCCGTGGGCGCCTCCATGACGATCCAGCGCTGGACCGCCCCGACCCGCCGCGCGCCCAGCGCCTCCAGCCGGGCGGCCTCGGCCTCGATGTCGTCGCTGCGCAGGTCCATGTGGATGCGCGGCGCGTGGTCGACGGCCTGGAGCAGGAGGTCGAGCCCGCCGAAGGCGCCGGAGAGATGGACGTACTTGCCGTCCTCGTCCGGCCTGGCCGTGGCGCCGAGCGCCGCCGACCAGAACGCCGCCGCCGCGTCCAGATCGTCGACCTGGCAGTCGATCACGAACCCTTCCAGCGCGCTTTGGTGGGCCATCGGTCAGATCCTCTCGATGATGCGTTCACCGAACAGGCCCTGCGGGCGGAACAGCAGGAAGGCCAGCGCGATGATGTAGGCGAGCCAGCTCTCGATTCCGCCGCCGACCAGCGGCCCCCAGTAGATCTCGCCGAGCTTCTCGCCGATGCCGATGACCAGCCCGCCGACGATGGCGCCGGGGATCGACGTGAGCCCGCCGAGGATGATCACCGGCAGCGCCTTGAAGGCGACGATCTGCAGCGCGAACGACACATCGGAACGCGCCCCCCACATGATGCCGGTGACGAGCGCCACGATGCCGGCGGCGAACCAGACGATGACCCAGATCTGGTTGAGCGAGATGCCCACCGACAGCGCCGCCTGGTGGTCGTCGGCAACCGCCCGCAGCGCGCGGCCGATGCGGGTCTTGGAGAAGAAGAAGCCGAGCGCCGACACCATCAGCAGCGCGATGACGGCGGCGGCGATGTCGATGTGCTGGAGGATCAGGAGGCCACCGAGGATGTCGAAGGCCGTCGACCCGGTCGGCAGCATGAGCTCTTCGGTCACCATGGTCTTGGGCTCGCCGCCGAAGATCAGCTCGCCGAGGCCGATCAGGAAATAGGTGAGCCCGATCGTCGCCATGAACAGGATGATGTCGGGCTGGTTGACCAGCGGCCGGAGCACCATCCGCTCGATGCCCATGGCCAGCACGAGCATGATGCCGATGCAGATGACCAGGGAGAGGAGCGCCGGGATGCCGAGCGCGGTCAGTCCGACCAGCGACAGCGCGCCGAACACCACCATGATGCCTTGCGCGAAGTTGAGCACGCCCGAGGCCTTGAAGATGAGCACGAAGCCCAGCGCGATCAGCGCGTAGAGGACGCCGGAGACGAAGCCCTCCCACAGGACCTGGAGCAGGAAGTCCGGCGCCTGCACCATCTGCACGAACGGATCGATGAAGATCAGATAGAGGGTGTCCACCGCCTCAGTGCTCCCCTCGCCCGGCGGCGGCGCACCGGCCGCACCGCCCCTGCCCGTCGGCCCACGCGGTCATCATTCGTGCGGCACTCCCAGATAGGCGTCGATGACGTCCTGGTTGGCGCGCACCTCTTCGGGGGTGCCGTCGCCGATCTTCTTGCCGTAGTCGAGCACCACCACCCGGTCGGAGATGTCCATGACGACGCCCATGTCGTGCTCGATCAGCGCGATGGTGGTGCCGAACTGCTGGTTCACGTCGAGGATGAAGCGGGACATGTCCTCCTTCTCCTCCAGGTTCATGCCGGCCATCGGCTCGTCGAGGAGCAGCAGGCGCGGCTCCATGGCGAGCGCGCGGCCGAGCTCCACCCGCTTCTGCAGGCCGTAGGGCAGCTTGCCGACCGGCGTCTTGCGGATGTGCTGGATCTCCAGGAAGTCGATGATCTCCTCCACCCGGCGGCGGTGGGCGATTTCCTCGGCGAGCGCCGGGCCGAAGCGGAGCGCCTGCCAGAAGAAGTTCCGGCGCATCATCAGCGTGCGGCCGGACATGATGTTGTCGAGGGTGGTCATGCCGCGGAACAGCGCGACGTTCTGGAAGGTGCGGGCGATGCCCGAGCGCGCCGCCTCGTAGGGCCGCATGCGCCGGCGCACCTTGCCCTCGAAGGTGATGGTGCCTTCCTGGGGATGGTAGAAGCCGTTGATGACGTTGAGCATCGACGTCTTGCCGGCGCCGTTCGGGCCGATGATCGCGCGGATCTCGCCGGTGCGGATGTCGAAGGAGATGTCCGAGATCGCCTTCACGCCGCCGAAGGCGAGCGACACGTGGGCGACCTCCAGCAGCACCTCGCGCCGGGCGCCCTCCGGATCGGCCTCGTGTGTCCGGGTGTCCACCATCGCCACCATCGCGCGCCCCTATTCCGCGGCTTCTGAGAGGGGCGCGGCCTGCGCCGGCGGGAACGTCTCGGCGTCGGCGATGCGCACCGTCGCCTCGATCACGCCCTTGCGGCCGTCCTCGAAGATCACCTCGGTCGCCACGTACTTCTCCGTCGAGCCGTCGTAGAGCGCGTCGATCAGCGGCTGGTAGCGCTCGGCGATGAAGCGGCGGCGCACCTTCTGGGTGCGGGTCAGCTCGCCATCGTCGGCGTCGAGCTCCTTGTGGAGCACGAGGAAGCGGCGGATCTGGGAGGACGCCATCATCGGCTCGGCGGCGAGGCTGCGGTTCACCTCGGCCACGTGGGCGGCGATCATCTCGTAGATGCGCGGCAGGGCGGCCAGCTCCTGGTAGCTGGCGTAGGAGACGTTGTTGCGCTCCGCCCAGCTGCCCACCGCGATCAGGTCGATGTTGACGAACACCGCCACGAAGTCGCGGTCGCTGCCGAAGGCGACGGCTTCCTTGATGTTGGGGAAGAACTTGAGCTTGTTCTCGATGTATTTCGGCGCGAACAGGCTGCCGTCGGAGAGCCGGCCGACGTCCTTGGCCCGGTCGATGATCTTCAGCTGGCCCTCGGCCGTGAAGATGCCGGCGTCGCCGGTGTGCACCCAGCCGTCCTCGGTCCGGGTTTCCCGGGTCGCCTCGTCGTTCTTGTAGTAGCCCTGGAACACGCCCGGCGAGCGGAACATCACCTCGCCCGACTCGGCGATCTTCACCTCCACCCCCGGCGGCGGCGTGCCGACGGTTTCCGCGTCGATGGTGCCGTCGGGCTGCATGGTGATGTAGACGCTGGCCTCGGTCTGTCCGTAGAGCTGCTTCAGGTTCATGCCGAGCGAGCGGTAGAAGCGGAAGATCTCCGGCCCGATCGCCTCGCCGGCGGTGTAGCCGACGCGCAGCCGGGTGAAGCCCATCCGGTTCTTCAGCGGGCCGTAGACCAGGAAATCGCCCAGCCAGTAGAGCAGCCGGTCGCCGAGCGGCACCGGCTTGCCGTCGAGGATGCGCTCGCCGACCTTGCGGGCGTGGCGCATCAGGGCATGGAACATGCGGCGCTTCGGCGCGCTGGCGTCCTCCATGCGCACCATGATCGCGGTCAGCAGCGTCTCGTAGACCCGGGGCGGCGCGAAGAAGTAGGTCGGCGCGATCTCGCGGCGGTCGTCGTTGACCGTCTCCGGGCTTTCCGGGCAGCAGACGCAGTAGCCGGCGGCGTAGCTCTGGGCGTAGGAGAACATGTGGTCGCCGACCCAGGCGAGCGGCAGGTAGGCAATCACCTCCTCGTCGCGCGTGAAGCTGTCGAAGACGTTGGCGTTGCGGGCCGAGACGACGAGGTTGTCGTGAGTGAGCATGACGCCCTTCGGCTGGCCCGTGGTGCCGGACGTGTAGAGCATCACCGCGAGGTCGGAGCCGCGGCCGCGGGCGATCTCCGCCGCCCACGCATCGACGAGCTCCGGCCGCTCGGCGATCGCAAGGTCGGCAACCTCCTGCACGTCCTCGAAGCTCTTCAGGCGGGTGTGGTCGTAGTCGCGCAGGCCGCGCGGCTCGTCGTAGATCAGGAGCTCGATGGAGCGGACGTCCTCGGCGATGGAGAGAACCTTGTCGATCTGCTCCTGGTCCTCGCAGACGGCCGCCTTCACCTCGGCGTGGTTGAGGACGAAGGCCATCTCCTCGGCGACGGAATCGGCGTAGACGGGGATGGGCACGCCGCCGAACGCCTGGACGGCGGCGAAGGTCCAGTAGAGGCGCGGGCGGTTCTGCCCGACGACCGCGACCCGGTCGCCCCGCTTCAGGCCCAGCTCGCACAGCCCGATCGAGGCGCGGCGCACCTCGTCGTGGACCTCCGCCCAGGTCCAGGTCTGCCAGATCCCATAGGTCTTCTCGCGGATCGCTGCACGCGAACCCAGCTCGGTCGCATTTCGCACCAGCAACTGCGGCAACGTGACATTGCCGTCGGCTGCGGTCGCGGCCGCTCCGTCCATCTGTTTCCACCCTCTGGCGATCCCCGGGCCGGTCTGACGCCGGTCCTTGCGGGAATCCTTTTTTTGTTGGGTCCGAGTGAAGCGGACTGACCGTTGCAAATCAAGGGGGCGGAAACGTGCGGTAGCAGGAGCGTGTTGGAAAATGCCCAACGGGGCGGACGCGGGCCACGGCGGCGGCGCCATGCTGCACCGCACACGCCCTCTTTATCGCCCTTCACGAAACGACTAAGGTCGCGGGCTAGAAGTGGGGCGGCAAGCGTGGCGCAAAACCACAAGGGGGGTTCGCGCGTGATCGATCCTGATCGAGAAGACATGGCCGCCGGCGACCCGTTCGCCGGATGCCGCAAGGCCATCGAGACCAACTACAAGACCACCGCGCTCGTCCTCCAGGGCGGCGGCGCGCTCGGCGCCTACCAAGCCGGCGTCGCCGAGGTGCTGCACGACGCCAAGATCGACATCGACTGGGTGGCCGGCATCTCCATCGGCGCCATCAACTGCGCGCTGATCGCCGGCAACCCGCCGGAAAAGCGCGTCGAGCGGCTGCGCGAGTTCTGGGAGCGGGTGACCAGCCGGGTGAACTGGCCGCACATCCCCGACGGCGACGACATCCGCGCCGCCTACAACCAGGCCGCCTCGATGGCGGTGATGACGATGGGCGTGCCCGGCTTCTTCACGCCGCGCTTCCCGGCGCCGATGTTCCAGCCGGCCGGCTCCTACGGGGCGATGAGCTACTACGACACCGCGCCGCTGAAGGCGACGCTGGAGGAGCTCGTCGACTTCGACCGCATCAATGACGGGCCGATGCGGCTGTCGGTGGGCGCGGTGAACGTGCGCAGCGGCAACTTCGCCTACTTCGACAGCGCCTACCGCCGGATCGGGCCGGAGCACATCATGGCCTCCGGCGCGCTGCCGCCGGGCTTCCCGCCGGTGGAGATCGAGGGCGAGCTCTACTGGGACGGCGGCCTCGTCTCCAACACGCCGCTCTCCTACATCATCGATTCCGGCCAGTACGACGGCACGCTGGTGTTCCAGGTGGACCTGTTCTCGGCCCGCGGGCCGCGGCCGCGCAACCTGCAGGACGTCTCGGAGCGCGAGAAGGACATCCGCTTCTCCAGCCGGACGCGCATGAACACCAACATGTTCCGCCGCATCCAGGAGGCGCGCCAGGCCGTCGGCAAGCTGCTCGACAAGCTGCCGCCGGAGATGATGGACAGCCCCGAGGTGAAGCGGCTGCAGTCGTTCGGCCTGAATGCGAGCGTCAACGTCTTCCACCTGATCTACCGGCGCAAGCTCTACGACCAGGCGTTCAAGGACTACGAGTTCTCGCGCAACACCATGGTCGACCACTGGCAGGCGGGCGCCTCGTCGATGCGCCGCACGCTGCGCCACACCGAGTGGTTCGCGCCGCCCGATCAGGAGATCGGGTTCGTCACCCACGACGTCGATCGCGACGCGGAGGACTGACCGCGCCGCGCGCGGCCCGAAATTCGGCCGGCGCCGCGCCGGCGGCCCCGCCCCGCGGGACCCGTTGCGGCGTCGGCGCGCCCGACCCCTGCCGTCCGTGTCACCCAGCGGAGATCCCGACATGATCAGCGAAGAGACCATCAAGGCCAACGCCTTCGCGATGCCGTTCACCTCGCCCGCCTTCCCCAAGGGCCCCTACCGGTTCACCAACCGGGAGTTCTTCATCATCACCTACCGCACCGACCCGGAGGCGCTCGCCGCCGTGGTGCCGGCGCCGCTGGAAATCACCGACCCGATCGTCAAGTACGAGTTCATCCGCATGCCGGACTCCAACGGCTTCGGCGACTACACCGAGACCGGCCAGGTGATCCCGGTGACCTACAAGGGCGAGCGCGGCGCCTACGTCCACGCCATGTACCTGGACGACGGCCCGCCGATCCTCGGCGGCCGCGAGCTCTGGGGCTTCCCGAAGAAGTACGCCAAGCCCACCATGAAGGTGGAGAAGGAGACGCTGGTCGGCACGCTGGACTTCGGGCCGGTCCGCGTCTGCACCGCGACCATGGGCTACAAGCACGTGGATCTCGCCGAGGCCGACGTGATGCCGTCGCTGACGGCGCCGAACTTCCTCCTGAAGATCGTGCCCCACGTCGACGGCACCGCGCGGGTCTGCGAGCTGGTGCGCTACCACATGACCGACATCGTCTTCAAAGGCGCCTGGACCGGCCCGGCGGCGATCGAGCTGTTCCACCACGCGCTGGCGCCGGTGGCCCAGCTTCCGGTGGTGGAGGTGCTCGGCGCGACGCACATCCTGTCCGACCTGACGCTCGGGCTCGGCGAGGTCGTGCACGACTACCTGGCGTAGGGGGGCTCCTTTCCCTCACGCCGGGTTCGCTCGCGCCCACCGGCTCCGGGTGGGCGGCGCAGGGGCGCCGGCGCGCCGTCGCGCGCTGGTTTAGGGGCGGGCTCATATCCGCTCACGCCTTTCCCCTCACGCCGGGTTCGCTTTCGCGGCCTGTTTTCCTTGCGCTCGCGCCGAATGCGCTCCGCGCATCGGCCGCGCGGGCGCGGCCTCCGGCCGGCGGACGGTCGTCCGCTGGTCGGAGGGGTACGGCGCATCGAGCGCAAGGGGACGGGCTGTGGCCGGCAGCCCTGGATTCCCGCTTTCGCGGGAATGAGCGGAGCTTGGGTTGACGCTTCGGCAAGCCAACCTCCGCCTTGCCGGACCGCATCCACCAGCGCGCGACCGCGCGTCGGCCGGCGGCCGCCCCCCACGGCGCCGCGAACGAAGGGAGGTATGAGCGAAAAACGCCACCGCCCCACCCCCTTTTTCCGCATTCCGTGCCGCCTGCGTCTTTGCTATCCCTTGGTGGCTGAGACGATTTCAACGGGCTGAACGGGGGGCGACGATATGGCTGCTTTCGGAATTCCGACGTGGATGGCGCCGCGGGTGCTGAGCATCCTGCGCCTCGTCTCCGGGCTTCTGTTCCTGGAGCACGGCACCCAGAAGCTGTTCGGCATCCCGGCGACCGAGAACGCGCCGGCCTTCCTGTCGCTGTTCTGGGTGGGCGGCGTCATCGAGATCGTCACCGGCGTGCTGATCGCCATCGGCCTGTTCACCCGCCCCGCCGCCTTCGTCGCGTCGGGCATGATGGCGGTCGCCTACTGGATGGTGCACGCCCCCCAGAACCCCTTCCCCGCCACCAACGGCGGCGACGCGGCCGTCCTGTTCTGCTTCCTGTTCCTGTACTTCGTGTTCGCCGGCCCCGGCCCGTGGAGCGCCGATCAGCGGAAGTTCTGAGGGGGAGTTGTTTCCCCTCACGCCGAATGCGCTGCGCGCATCGGCTCCGGGAGGGCGGCCTGACCGGCCGGCGCGCGGTCGCGCGCTGGCGCAGGTGGCGGCCACCGTTGCGACTAGCCTTTGCGGAAGTCGACCGGGGACATGCCCATCCAGCGGCTGAAGGCGCGGGTGAAGCTCGCGTGCTCTTCGTAGCCGAGCGACTGGGCGACCTCCGAAACGGAGAGCTGCGTGTCGCGGAGAAGCGCCATCGCCTTCGCCTGCCGCGCCGCGTTCAGGATCTGGCGATAGGAATAGCCTTCCTGTCGAAGACGACGCTGCAACGTCTGAATACTCAAGCCGGCGAGCCGGGCCGCGCCTTCAATGTCGCTGTGCCCGTCGAGAAGGCGAAGAGCCACCACGGCGGACACGGACCGCACGGATTCCGACGCCTCGTCGGGGGCCATTCCGGACAGGATGTCCTTCAGGCCGACAAAGTCGGAGCAGGCATCGGCACCGGACCATCGGGCATCGAGACCGACCGGGGACACGCGGAGCGCGTCTTCCGGCCGGATGGCGACCGCCACCCCGCGTCTTCCGAAGCGCATGGGGGCGCCGATGCGATCCTCCACCTCGAAGGCGCCCGGATCGCGCGGATAGGTCACCTCGACCCAGACCGGCCGCCAGTCCCTGCCCAGATAATGCTGAACGAACTGGATCATCGGCGGGATGAGGTGATCGACAAACTGGGTCTGCATCCCGCTGCCGAACAGCGGCATCGCGCGCCAGATCCAGACCGGGCCCGACCGCGCGAATGACAGCGCGAACCCGCGCTGATGCGACCAGCTCGTCGCGCAGAGGCGGGCGAGGCCTTCCACCAGGTTCGGTGCCTGGAGGCTAACGCGCATCCAGTCCCCGTACCCGAGGTGGGTCATCCGCTCTCCGACTTCCAACCCGAAGGTTCGCTTCCCCACCTCGCGCTCGCCACGCTCGAACAGCTCCATCATCGCAGTGACCGGAACCGGCGTGTCGGGCTCGGTCTCGAGCGCGAGGGGAAGCCGTGCCGCTCGAAACACATTCAGGAGCGCGGCTTCTCCGGCCCGCCTTTCCACGAACATCGGCAGCGGGCCGAAGCCCCGCGCCCGCACGAGAGGCACCAATCCAAAATCATCGACCATTGGAGCTGCCACTGACGTGAAATGAAAATCCAAGGGCGGATGGCTGGCGCATAACACGAGGTGTCCGGTGCTCGGCACTGACGTGGTGATGCCAAGGGGGGATCACCGCAGAGGAGCAAACCGAAAGAACAGAACGCCACGCCCGATCCCATTTTCAAATAAAATCCCTTAACCGTCAATATTAAGATGCTTCGTATGCGCGAAAATTGCGCGCAATCAAGCATCACTGTCAAATTTTCGAAATAAGTAGGGGCAACACGGCGAGATAAAGGATCGGTGAGACAAGAATACCCGGGGATTCCGGACAAGATCCGACTCTGTTGCCTGAGATGTCTTCGGAGAGCTCCGGTGTCTGCTCATCAAAGACGAGCCCGCATCAGGCGACGAGGGACGGGCCGGCCGACCTTCGCGCATCCCATCCCGCCGCCGAGAAAACGCGGAGGCGGAATGGTGTCACACCAATCACCGACGGATCGCACTGCCGGACGACGGCAAAGCCGGCTTCATGGCCGGCTTTTCTCGTTGGGACGTGCGAGGCCTCACCCGCAGTCGGGGACGGAAAACCGCACGCCCTTTTCGTAACTTTGCCGTCCGCCTCACGCGACTGTGAGTGTGCGCCGCCGCGCAAATGCCCACCTCCGTTTGTAATCGACAGAAGACGCCCTAGGTCGGTGTCAAAGGCGGCCGTTGTCCGTTCGACGACCCCGGCCCGCCCGACAGTGCGATCATCAGGAGGTCCTGACATGAGACACGGCTTGATCGACCGCCGCGCGCTTCTCGCCGCCGGAGGCGCGGCCCTTGCAACCGGCGCGTCCGGCCTGCTCCTCCCCGCCCGCGTCCGCGCCGCCGGCCTCGCGCCGACGCCCTCGATGCGCGGTGGATCCAACAACTACCGTCCCGGCGCGCCCATCGTGGAGCGGATCGGCGGCGGCGGCTTCTGGATGACCGGCACGGTGCGCCGCGCCGGCGACGGGGCGCCGCTGGCCGGCCAGCGCATCCAGGTCTGGGCCCACACGACCGAAGGCTACGAGCGCGACCCGCAGAGCCACGGGGCGACGCTGACCGACGAGTCCGGCGTGTTCCGGCTGGAGATGCCGCAGATCGTCCCGGCCTTCGGCCAGGCCCACGCCCACCTCGCCTATGACAGCGACGCGTTCGAGACGGTCTTCCTGCGGCCGGTGATGGCGAGCTCCAGCGACACCAGCCTCGAGGCCCACTTCGTCCTGCAGCCGGCCTGACCGGCTTGACGTCGCGCCGCATGCGCCAGGCCCGCGCGATCCTGACCTGGACCGTCGTGGGAGCGGCCGTCGTCGTGCCGGTCGTGCTCGCCGCGCGCAGCCCGCTGCTCGCCTGGCGCGACCCGGTCTACATCGCGGCCGGCTTCGCCGGGGTCGTTTCGCTCGGCCTGCTGCTCCTGCAGCCGCTCTCGATCGGCGGCTTCCTGCCGGGGCTGTCGCCCGCCGGGCGCAGGCGCCTGCACCGCTGGGTCGGGATCGCCCTCGTCGGGGTGCTCGTGGTCCACGTGGCGGGGCTGTGGATCACCAGCCCGCCGGACGCGGTCGACGCGCTCCTGTTCCGCTCGCCGACGCCGTTCTCCGCCTGGGGCGTGATCGCCATGTGGGCGGTGTTCGCGACGGCGCTGCTCGCCGCCCTGCGCCGCCCGCTGCGCATCCGGCCGCGCTGGTGGCGGGCCGGCCATGTGGCTCTGGCGGTGGTGATCGTCGGCGGCGTGGTGGCCCACGCGCTGCTGATCGAGGGGACGATGGAGACCATCTCCAAGGCGGCTCTCTGCGCGCTGGTGGTCGCGGCGACGGTGAACCTGCTGGCCCTGGCCGTCCGGCGGCGGGCGGGCCGCGCCTCCATGCACAGGGCGAAGGCGGGAATGCGCGGCGCGAAGGGAACTGTCGGCGGGACACCCCCTTCAGACTAGCCGACCGCATCCCCCAGCGCGCGACCGCGCGCCGGCCGGTCAGGCCGCCCCCGCGGAGCCGGTGAGCGCAGCGAACCGGCGTGAGCGACAACAGAAACACCCTGGCAAAGGCTGCGGCCTGACGCCCTGGATTCGCCTTCGCTGGAATGAGCGGAGGTTGGGGTGGGCTCTGCGGGACACTCCCTCAGACCAACCGGACCGCCCCCCAGCGCGCGACCGCGCGCCGGCCGGAGGCCGCCATCGCGGAGCGGTGAGCGCAGCGAACTCGCGTGAGCCAAGCCAACCTGCGTGAGCGGCGAGAAACCTGCAACCGAATATCCATGCCGGCCCCGGGCAAGATACTTGCCGATGCCCGCGCGGCCCGGGTCTTCGAAAGTGACCGCAAATCCAG
Source organism: Amorphus suaedae (assembly GCF_053629675.1). Taxonomy (NCBI): domain Bacteria; kingdom Pseudomonadati; phylum Pseudomonadota; class Alphaproteobacteria; order Hyphomicrobiales; family Amorphaceae; genus Amorphus; species Amorphus suaedae. The sequence goes on from NZ_JBRJIT010000001.1 coordinate 2,386,844, forward strand.
CCGGCCACGTCTCTCAGACGTTTGAAGTCTGACCGGATTTTCCTGCGTGGCGTCGACACGGCCGGCGCCTTGACCCGCAACGACCGGATCTGCCACATTGCCGCCGGATCTTCGGATTTGCAGCGCTTCATCAAAAACTTAGTGCCAAGGTGCAAGCTTAATGGCCGATATGCGACGACGCGATTTCCTGGCAGGTGTTGGCGCGGTGGGAGGACTGGCGACGGCGGGGCTGCCCTTCCTGCCGAAGGTGGCGGTCGCCGCGACCGCCCGCACCGAGGCCGCCCCCGCCGATGCGAAGATCGCCCGTGTCGGGATCTATCCGGCGCTTGGGATCTGCCGGGTCGGCGGCAGCCAGAAATGGTTCTACGCCCCGGAGATCCCCGGCGTGCCGTCGCGCCCCGAAGGCGGCTACAAGGACGGCCGCTCCCTCATCAAGAAGCAGGTCCAGCGCTTCCGGATCTACGGCTTCGACGACCAGGGGCGCGTGGTCAGGGAACTGACCTCGGCCGATGCGAAAATCGACTGGCGCGTGCACGTCGCCAACACCAAGGCGGCCTGGTACGGCTTCGTCAATCCGCACGACAACGACGCGCATGGACCGGGCATGCCGACCCGGATGCGCAACCAGTATTTCACCACCACGGCTCAGCGCGAGGCGATGCTGGTGGTGGATCCGGGGCCGGTCGCCATCGGCGGCGCGAAGGTCAACTGGGACGGCGACCTTCCCGACTATGCCATGAAGGGCCGGTTCTGGAACGCCGTCGACGTCGGTCTCGGGCAGGTGCGCACGGACGAGGACGGGCGGCTTCTCGTGGTGCCGGCGGACGGTGTCGCGGCCGCGCCGCGCGGCGCGCCCATCACCAACTTCGCCGACAACGACGGCTGGTACGACGACTGGTGCGACGGCCCGGTCGACGCCACGGTGACGCTCGCCGACGGGCAGGTGCTGGAGGCCGACGGCGCCTGGGTCGCCTGCGTCGGCCCCGATTTCGCGCCCGAAATCCCGGCGATCTCGACGCTCTACGACGTCATCGAGAGCATGAACTGGGAGCAGAAATGGAGCGAGGCGCCCGCCTCGCCGCTCTCCTTCCGCCAGCACGTCTATCCGACGTTCTACCGGCTGGCGCTGATGGAGTGGGTCTCCGCGGCGGCCAACATGCGCCAGGGCTGGCTGGACATCGGCGACTTCTCCAGCGAGGCCTACCTCGCCCAGCTCGCCGATCCGAGCGAGGCCAACAGGCCCTTCCGGCAGAAGGTCTTCGAGAGTTTCCGCAACCCGTACAATCTGGGTCCCAACGCCTTCAAGGACGAGCATCTGAAGATGCCGATGATGCCGGGCGACGGCGTCGACCACGACGGCAGCCCGCTGCAATGGTTCCAGTTCCCCAAGCTGCAGTACGAGCGTCTGCGGCGCTGGGCGGAGGGCGATTTCGAGAACGACTTCACCGACGGCACGCTGGATGCGGTCGACAGCATCGACCAGCTGCCGGTGGAGCAGCGCCCGCATGCGCTGACCCGGGCCGCGCTGGAGCCCTGCTCCGGCGGCGCGTTCCATCCCGGCGTCGAACTCTCCTACTATCTGCGGCTGCCGGCGCTTTACGCCCGCCACGACGACGCCGAGGCGGAGCTGTTCCGGATCGCGCGGGGCGACAGGCCCTCGCTGGTGCAGAATGTCGGCCGGATCCTCGATTTCGCGAAGGCGACCAGCGGCGACAATCCGCCCATCGGGCCGCAGATGGCCGGCGACCTGACCCGCTGGATGGGCCTGCCCTGGCAGCCGGACGCATTCAGCTGCCAGCGCGTCGCCCTGCAGGACGACTTCCCCGTTCCGGTCTGGTGGCCGGCGCTGCTGCCGGTCGACGTGCTGCCGGAGGACTTCTACAACCAGCTCATGCGAACCGACCTGACGCCGGAGGAGCGGACGAAGTTCTTCCAGAACCGCGTCTGGTGGGCGCGCGGGGTGCCGGGGATCGGCTACCACGCCAACGCCAGCTACTGGGACGGCATCCGCAACATGATCCACCTCTGGCAACGGATGGGCTTCGTCGTGGAGCGGCCGGGCCCCAGCGATCCCGATCATCCGAAGGCCATTCCGGCGAAGCTCTACGTCGAGGTCGGGCGGGGCCCCATGGAGGCGCGCTTCGACTGGACGCCCGAAGACGGACAGCTGCCGTAGGCTGATGCCAGGCGATGGAGACCCAGTCCCTGCTGTCGCGGTCGTCGGAGGCGGAATAGCGGGCTGCGCGGCCTGCCTGTCCCTGAGCCGGCGCGACGTTCCCGTCGTCTGGATCGTCGCGGAGCGGCCGGCGGAGAAGCCGGGCGAAAGCCTCGCCGCGGCGGCCCTGCCGCTTCTGGCCGACCTTGCGGCGGACCACATCCTCGCCGACCCGGCGCACCGGCAGGCAACCGTCAGCTTCACGTCATGGGGGAGCGCGGCGCTCGTCGAGCGGCACGCCGCCGCCCAGCCCGGGGGCCTCGGCATGGTCCTCGACCGGAGCCGGTTCGAGGCGGACCTGTTCGAGCTCACCCGCGGCGGCAAGATCCGGCTCGTCGAGGCCTCGCTCGTCGACGCTCGGCGGACCGGCACCGGGTGGACGCTTTCAACCGACGGGGGTCACGAGATTCCGTCCCGGTTCCTGATCGACGCCACGGGCCGCCGCGCCGCGATCGGCCGCCGCAACAGCGGGGTGCGACGCGTCGACCGGCTGGTGGCCGCCTGCACCGTGCTGCGGCAGCGGGACGCCGGCATCGACCCGACACCGGCGACGCTGATCGAGGCCGTGGACGACGGCTGGTGGTACGCCACGCTGCTGGCCGACCGCCGGCTCGTCGTGCAGTTCTATTCCGACCCCGACCTGATGCCGCGCGGGCTCCGCGGCGATCCCGCGCGCTGGCGCGAGCTGGCGGACCGGACGACCTACATCTCGCAGTGGCTCGAGACCGCCGGATACGCGCTCGCCGAGGCGCCGCGCCTGGCAACGGCCGGCACCGCATGGCTGGACGCGGCCTCCGGGCCCGGCTGGCTTGCCGTCGGCGATGCGGCGGCGGCCTTCGATCCGCTCTCCGCGCACGGCATGACGACGGCACTCTGGACCGGCATCCACGGCGCGGCAGCGGCGGCGGCCGCCCTCGACGGCGATCTCTCCGCGCCGGAGAGCTATGCAGCGCGGATCCGGACGGGGGTCGAGCGGTTCAGCCGCGAGCGCGCGGCCGTGTACGCACGCGAGGCGCGCTTTCACGACCGGCCCTTCTGGCGGCGCCGACGCGCGTCCGGGCCTTCCCACCACCCACCCGCGGCGAGCCCGGATGGGCCGGGCCGCCATCACGAAAGGACACTCTCATGACGCGATCGATCCGGACTTTCTCAGCCGCAGCCATTGCGCTCGCCATCGGCCTCGGCACGGCGAACGCCGCCGCCCCGGAACTGAAGGCCTACCCCTCGACGGCCGTCGAGGGTCTTCCCTATTCCGGCGCGGTCCGCGCGGGGGATGTCGTCTATGTCGGCGGGGTGCTCGGCACCGCGGAGGGCGGAAAGGAACTCGTGCCCGGCGGCATCACGCCGGAGACCCGCCAGGCCTTCGCGCACGTGAAGACCATGCTGGAGGGCGCCGGCACGTCGCTCGACCGGACCTTCAAGTGCATGGTGCTGCTGTCGGATATCAACGATTTCCCGGCGATGAACGCCGTCTTCCGTGACGTCTTCCCCGAAGCGCCGCCGACCCGGTCGACGATCATCGTGCCGGAAATCCCGATGAACGCGGCCATCGAGGTCGAGTGCAACGCCCTCGTCGCGGACTAGGGCGCGGACCGACGGCGCGCGCGACCGAGCGGCAGAACCCTCTTTCTCAGCCCGCGATCGCTGACGGAAGGCCGGTTCCCGCTTCTCCGCTCTTGCTCAGAGCTCCAGCGCGTCGAGGCCGGCTTCGAGGTAGTCGGCCAGCAGCGGCATGGCCATCAGGTAGGTCGAGGTCTTGCGGGCGTCGCGCTCCAGCGCGTCGGCCCGGGCCTGGTCGAACTCCGCAGCCTCGAAGTCGCCGCGGCCGACCCAGGTGATCGCCACAAGATCGGCCGCCTCGTCGACGTTGAGGTCGTCGATGAGCTCCTTCAGCTCTTCCTCGGTGAGGTTGGCTTCCTCTTCCTCGTCGAGGCCGTCGTGGGCATGGCTGCGCGTCAGCATGTCCGGATCGAACTCGGTGTCGTGCTCGCCGCCGTCCTCGAAGGTGTCGGTCATCTCGGCGGCCACCGTCCGGGCCTTGTCGACCATCAGACGCACAGTCTCGGGCGAGAGCGACAGCTCGGCGGGCATGGCGGTTCCTTTCGCGACGGTTCGAGGGTGACGCGTTGACTGATTGCAGGCGCACGCACACCTGACAAGCCGGAACGATGTCGCCCGACCGGCGGCCCGGCGCGCGATCGCACCACCAATATTGACCGCGCGCCGCGGAAAGACTAGGTAGCGGGGTCCACCGATCCTGAGCGATCAGCGAGACTCGCCGACCGGGACCCGATCCCGGAGGCCACCACCCGCCAGCGATGTTCGCCCGCGGGTGCGTTTCGCGTTGGTTGTTCGGTCGGTCTGTGGAGAGGAATGCGAGGATCGATGTTCGATAGTCTGAGCGACCGCCTGAGTGGCATATTCGACCGTCTGACCCGGCGCGGCGCGCTGTCGGCCGAGGACGTCGACGCCGCGCTGCGTGAAATCCGGCGCGCCCTCCTGGAAGCCGACGTCGCGCTGGAAGTCGTGCGGCCGTTCGTCGACCGCATCCGCGAGAAGGCGGTGGGCGCGGAGATCGTCCGCTCGGTGACGCCGGGCCAGATGGTCGTCAAGATCGTCCACGACGAGCTCGTCGCCACGCTGGGCGAGGAGGCCGTGCCGATCGACCTGAACGCCCCGCCGCCGGTGGCCATCATGATGGTCGGCCTGCAGGGCTCGGGCAAGACGACCACAACGGCGAAGATCGCCCGCCGGATGACGACGCGCGACAAGCGCAAGGTGCTGATGGCCTCCCTCGACACGCGGCGTCCCGCGGCGATGGAGCAGCTGAAGATCCTCGGCGAGGAAAACGGCATCGAGACGCTGAAGATCGTGCCCGGCCAGTCGCCGCCGCAGATCGCCGAGCGCGCGCTGACCGCCGCCCGGCTGGGCGGCTACGACATCGTGCTGCTCGACACCGCCGGCCGGCTGCACGTCGACGAGACGCTCATGCACGAGATGGCCGAGGTCAAGCGGGTGGCGAAGCCCCACGAGATCCTGCTCGTGGTGGATTCGCTGACCGGTCAGGACGCGGTGAAGGTCGCCCGCTCGTTCGACGAACGCGTCGGCGTGACCGGCATCGTGCTCACCCGCGTCGACGGCGACGGGCGCGGCGGCGCGGCGCTCTCCATGCGCGCCGTCACCGGCAAGCCCATCAAGCTGATCGGCGTGGGCGAGCGCGCCGACGCGCTGGAGGACTTCCACCCCAAGCGCATCGCCGACCGCATCCTGGGCATGGGCGACATCGTCAGCCTGGTGGAAAAGGCCTCGGCCTCCATCGACCAGGAGCAGGCCGAGGCGATGGCCAAGAAGCTGCAGAAGGGCAGCTTCGACCTGGACGACCTGCGCGGCCAGCTCCTGCAGATGGAGAAGCTCGGCGGCCTTTCCGGCCTGATGGGAATGATGCCGGGCGTGGGCAAGGCCCGCAAGCAGATGGAAGCCTCCGGCATCAACGACAAGGTCATCGGCCGCCAGGTCGCGATCATCAATTCGATGACCCGGACCGAGCGCCGCAAGCCGGAACTCCTGAAGGCGAGCCGCAAGAAGCGCATCGCCGCCGGATCGGGCACCCGCGTCGAGGAGGTCAACAAGCTCCTCAAGATGCACCGCCAGATGGCCGACATGATGAAGACCGTCGGCAAGAAGAAGGGCCTGTTCTCCGGCATGATGGGCGGCGGCGGTGGCGGCCCCCAGATGGGTCCGGCAGAGCTGGAGAAGCTCGCCAAGCAGGGCGGCATGCCCGGCGGCGGCCTGCCCCCCGGAATGCCGAAGCTGCCCGGCGGCTTCCCCGGCGCGCCCGGCGGCGGTTTCCCCGGCCTGCCGGGGCTTCCCGGCGGCGGTGGCGGCCAGCCGAAGTTCAAGCTCAAGAAGCGCTGACGGCGCTCCCCCTTTCACCAACCACGACCCATCAACCGAACATCTGAAGATCAACAAAAGGAAATAGCATGTCCCTGAAGATCCGCCTCACCCGCTCCGGCGCCAAGAAGCGCCCGTACTACCGCATCGTCGTCGCCGACGCCCGCGCCCCGCGCGACGGCCGCTTCATCGAGAAGGTGGGCACGTTCAACCCGCTGCTGGCGAAGGACCATCCGGAGCGCTTCACCCTCGTCGAAGAGCGCGTGAAGCACTGGCTCGCAGCCGGCGCCCAGCCGACCGACCGCGTCCACCGCTTCCTCGACGCCGCCGGCCTGATGCCGCGCAAGGCGCGCGAGAACCTGAAGAAGGGCGAGCCGGGCAAGAAGGCCCAGGAGCGCGCCGAATCCCGCGAGAAGGCCGCCGCCGCCGCCGCCGAGGCCGCCGCTGCGCCGGCTCCGGAGCCGGTCGAGGATGCCGCTCCCGCGACCGAGGAAGCCGCGGCCGAGTAAGCCGCAGCTTCGGCGCGGAGCGCCCGAGCGATGGCGGACCGACCCAGAAAGACGCGCGCGCCGCGGGCGCCGGTTCCGACCGGACCCGCGGCCGATCCCGCCGCCCACGTGGTGCTCGCCGAGATCGGCGCGGCCCACGGGGTGCGCGGGGCGGCGAAGCTGCGTCTGTTTGCCGAGGATCCGGCATCGCTGACCGACTGCGGGCCGCTCGTGCTCTCCGACGGACGCACCTTGAAGGTGACCGGCCTGGAGACCGCGGGCGGCAAGATCGTCGCGCGCTTCGAGGGCGTCCCCGACCGCACCGCGGTCGAGACCCTGCGCGGCGAGACGCTGTGGCTGCCGCGTGATCGCCTGCCGGCGATCGACGAGGACGACACCTTCTACCACGTCGACCTTCTCGGCCTCGACGTGGTGGACACCGACGGCCAGCCGATCGGCCGGGTGAAGACCATCCAGGATTTCGGCGCCGGCGATCTGGTCGAGATCGACCGTCCCGACGCCGCGAGCTTCTTCCTGCCGTTCACCGAGGCCTGCGTGCCGCAGGTCGACATCGCCGGCGGACGCCTGGTGGTCGCCATTCCACCCGGCCTGCTGGGCGGAGACGACAAGGGCGGCGACGCGCCGGACGAAGACGCGCCGGACGGGGCCGACGGAGAGCGGTCGTGAGCTTTCACGCCACGGTCCTCACGCTCTATCCCGACATGTTTCCCGGCCCGCTCGGCCACTCGCTCGCCGGCCGCGCGCTCGGCGAGGGCGTCTGGTCGCTGGACGCCGTCGACATCCGCGCCTCCGCCACCGACCGGCACCGGACGGTTGACGACACGCCGGCCGGCGGCGGCCCCGGCATGGTGATGCGCGCCGACGTCATCGCCCGCGCCATCGACGCGGCGAGTGCTGCGGCCCCCGACCGGCCGCGCCTGCTGATGAGCCCGCGCGGCAAGCCGCTCACCCAGGACGACGTGAAGCGCTTCGCCGCCGGCCCCGGGCTGATGATCCTGTGCGGCCGCTTCGAGGGCGTCGACGAGCGCGTCATCGAGGCGCGCGGCCTGACGGAAGTCTCGGTCGGCGACTACGTGCTCTCCGGCGGCGAGGTGGCGGCGATGACGCTGCTGGACGCCGTCGTGCGGCTGCTGCCCGGCGTGATGGGGGCCGCCGCCTCGGCCAGCGAGGAGAGCTTCGAGAACGGGCTCCTGGAATATCCCCAGTACACCCGGCCGGCCGAATGGGAGGGGCGCCCGATCCCGCCGGTGCTGCTGTCGGGCGATCACGGCAAGGTCGCCGCCTGGCGCCGCCAGCAGGCCGAGGCGCTGACACGCGCCCGCCGGCCCGACCTCCTGTCGCCGCCTCCCGCGCCGCGCGGCCGCGACGCCGGCTGACCGGCCCACCGCCGGCGCCCGCCGTTCGGCGCTTGAACGGCGCCCGAATTTCCCCATATTTCAGATCGGGCACTGCCCCGGACTGCCGGATGCCATGCTTCGGGTCCGGCACCGCTTGGTCGCTTTGGACAAGGACTGTTGGTGCATGTCACGTCTCACGACGTTTTCGAGTCCGTTTCTCCTCGGGTTCGACGATATCGAGCGGGTGCTCGATCGGGTGTCGAAGGCCGCGAACGACGGCTATCCTCCCTACAATATCGAGCGCCTGGCCGCGGGAACCGACCGCGGCGACATCCTGAGGATCACGCTTGCGGTCGCAGGCTTCACGCGCGCGCAGCTGGATGTCACACTGGAGGAGAATCAGCTGGTCATCCGGGGTCGCCAGACCGACGACGACACCGGTCGCCAGTTTCTCCACCGCGGCATCGCGGCCCGGCAGTTCCAGCGCACCTTCGTGCTGGCCGAAGGGATCGAGATCCGCAGCGCCGAGCTGAAGGACGGACTGCTGTCGATCGACCTCGTCCGCCCCGAGCAGGAGCGCATCGTGCGGCGGATCGACATCACGGCCCACGACTGAGGCCATTCCGGACACGGGAAACGCTTCGCAGCCCTGATGGGCGCGATCCGGCAGCGGCCGGACGGAGCGCGGCGCAGGACCGGACCACCGAGGTCCGCGCGCGCCCTTGCAACGCCCCGCACGCACGGCGTTCCGCCCGAGGCGGAGCCCGTGGAACCGCGCCGAGCCTTCGCTTTCGCCTTCCCGACGGCCGCCGCCGATCACGCCACCGGGGAACGCCCAGGCCAGATTTCGATCTCCCGCGCCGACGCGCCGCGCGTCCCGGAGATCCACCCGATCCGCATGCCGAGCGACCGGACGTCCCGTCCGGCCACGCGACAGACGGAGCCGCCCGCCGATCATGGGGGCATCGCCGACCCGGTCATCGCGACGGGCGGCGTGGACAGTAAGGAGTAAGGTCATGAACCGATCCATCGACGACACCGGCGGAGCCAAGCCGGTGATTTCCCAGCAGGCGCTCGCCCAGCTCGGCGGCGGTCAGGTCGCCTACATGCGCCCGCTCAACGGCAGCGAGGTACAGAGCCTCTTCCCCGACGCGCCGCAGCTCTCGGCCGAGCACAAGCTCTGGGCGCTGCTGTCGGCCGACGGCACGCCGATCATGCTGGCCGATTCCCGCGAAGCGGTGATCGCCAACGCCTACGAGAACCAGCTGCACATGGTGACCGTGCACTGAGGACGGGGGCGGAGAGGCCCCCTCTCCTGACCCATCCCGACTGAATTCCCAACGCCGCCGGAGCCCGCTCCGGCGGCGTTCGCATGTCAGGTCGCGGGAGGTCCTCTTCCAAAAGTGGGACGACGGGCACTAGAGCTCTCAATCATTGGCCGCAAACACACGCATTGCGTTTGTTTGATATTAGTAGCACGCTATACGTGCTATCTGGCAGATCAGTCCAGGCGGCTGGTCTGCCTCAGATTTGGAGGCGTCCAATGGCATCCATGAGTGTTCTCGCGTTCTCGCTCGCGGCGCTGCTCGGCTTCGCCTCTTACTATCTCACGCGAGACAAGACATCCCGGGTCCTCGGCCGATCTTCAGCTCGTCCGAACTTAGTCGGCATGGTTGCCATTGGCTCGGGTCTGGCACTCGCCGCAGTCCTGATGATTTTCGTCTCGGAGATACACACCGAACTCGGCACCCACGTGTGGCATGCGTACCGGTTCATGAGTACGCCGATAGCCTATTGTTCGATCGTAGGCGCCGTGTTCGGCTACCTGTTCGGATATTGGAGTTCGTTTCTGATGAAACCGGAGCTCCTGTCACGGCCAGAGACCAGCAAGGCACATGGCCGCTGGGGGCTTGTACTCCTGACACTGCTCATCGTCACGCTGTTCGCCCCGTCGGTGGACGCCCTCCTCGGGCGGATCACTTCCATCAACTCCGCGCCGCTTCAGTTGTCCTTCTCCCCCACCCAGAGGCAGGAATCAGAAAACGATGCAGGCGCTATCGTTGGGCCAGGAAAGAACGGGTCAGACGAGACCGCACAACAGGCATCGGCACTCGGAAGGGCGAATTTTTACTCCGGATTTGCAATTCCGATTCTTGAGAATAATGCGATCTCAGATCCGTATTATATATCGATACTCCGATCCGAAACTTTTCCGAAACAGATCCCCTCGCCCCCGAGTGTATTGATTCGAACGGCCGCCTTTTCTTCTTGCCTGCGCGACGCCGTGAAAGGCAGTTTTGATCCGCTACTGGTGCATACTTATTTCGGACCAGCGATACACCGGTTGAGGTCCGACACTCTTAAGAAGTCCGGCGCAACAGAGATGCCCGCCGAATCGGACTTATGGATAAGGAATTACGTAGTCGACTCTTTCGCAAAGCACTTCAGCGATTCCAGCACGCTAGTCACCGCTACCATCCCGGACCAACTCGCTGAAAAATGCATAATAAGGCTCCCAAGTAGACAGAGTGACGAAGAAATAATGGGAATCAGGAACCCAATATTTGAAAAACTTTACGAAAATCTACTTGTCAGCTTCGCGCTAGGGGCAGCAGGTGCTCATGAAGCTTCTATACGTACTCTTGCAGAGTGGATACATCAGACTGAGGAAAGGTACAAAAATCTACTTAAGAGAGATCGCGCCTTCACCGAGCTAAGTTGGGCACAGATCCGAGCAAAGCAGTACCTCGCCATAAGTCTTGCGATGGAGGGCATGCACAACGCACGCCATGACCTCCTCAGCGAAGTTACGCTTGATATGGAAGAACTTTTTGTCGACGCTCAACAACAGGGAATTGGCGCCATCCTTCGTGATCCGGATCTGTGGGTTGACGACAAGGGCTGTCAGACGCTTGAAGATTTTGTGAGCCGAAAGCCGAATTTCGAATCCGACTGGGATGACCTTGACGCAGTCGAGAAACCTTTCGCTAATGAGAGCAATGCTGTAGCCCGCCTCATGATGAGTTACGTTAGCTATACTGATCTTTATGTCGAAGAGGCTCTGTCAGAAGACTCCGTGGACGCCCGCGTCTTCAACTACGCAAAGCGCAATGCTCACATTCCGTCCTGCCTTTTTACGCTTGGTCTCGGCAACCTTCAGCGCGGGCTTGAAATGCAGGCCCGCTACCAGCTTCAGTTCGCAAAAGTTTTGCTGTTCGCGTCAGAATTCTGGGGTGGCAAAATCACGTACACCTCGTTCTCCGATCTTCAGATCCAAAAGGAGGCGTTACGTCACCTAATCAAGGCTGAAGATTTCCTCAACCAGACCGAGGACGGTGGCGAGCCTAGCTGGTACACTCAGATAGTCGATGGAACCTCAGGAACTGAAGCCATGCGCCGGCAGATCGATCGACTTATCAAGAGATTGACAAAGGTGGTCGACCAGAGATCCGAAAACTGACGTGGTCACGACATATTAGGCGCCCCTCGAATAAGAAAATCTTCTCAAAGTCATCTTATATATGATGGCTGCAAACGCACCCCGCGAATTCCGAAGTAAACGGGCCCCAGTCCTTGCGAACTAGGGCCCGACTCTTGGTAATCCCACGGGGACCATTTCTCTGGCGCTATGGGATGACCGTAGCAGCGAGCGCTGCGGCTATCGGCGTGAAGATGCCGGCGGCGGTGAATGCGATCAAAAGCAAACGCATCACTCGTCTCCCTTTACTGTGGCCGTTGGGATAAAGATCCGAGAGCGGGCAGGCCCGCGATCGAACCATCGAGCGCTATTCGCCACAAAGTTGTGCTCTGGCGCTCAACACTCGTATTTATAGCATATTTCTTTGGTCAGCAACCTTCGGGCGCATGAGCGGGCGGCTACTGCCCCCGCCCCCCTCACGCCGCGGCGCTTTCGCCGGCGGCGACGATGGCGACGATCTGGCGCATGATCTCGGAGAGCTGGAAGTCCTTTGGCGTGTAGACCGCGGCGACGCCGCGCGCCTTGAGGGTTTCGGCGTCCTCCGGCGGGATGATGCCGCCGACGACCACCGGCACGTCGTCGAGGCCGGCGCGGCGCATGCGCTCCATCACCTCGCTCACCAGCGCCACGTGGGAGCCCGACAGCACCGACAGCCCGACCACGTGCACGCCCTCTTCCAGCGCCGCATTGACGATCTCCGCAGGCGTCAGGCGGATGCCCTCGTAGACCACCTCCATGCCGCAGTCGCGCGCCCGCATGGCGATCTGCTCGGCGCCGTTGGAATGGCCGTCGAGGCCGGGCTTGCCGACCAGGAACTTCAGCCGCCGGCCGAGCCGCTCCGACACCGCGTCGACCTCGTCGCGAATGGCGGCGAGCTCTTCGGAGCTGGTGCGCATGGCCTGGCCGACGCCCGTCGGCGCGCGGAACTCGCCGAACACCCGGCGCAGCGTGGTGCCCCATTCGCCGGTGGTCACCCCCGCCCTGGCGCAGACGATCGACGGCTCCATCAGGTTGCGGCCGTCGCGGGCGGCGGCCTCGAGGTCGGCCAGCGCCGCCGCGGCGGCGTCGGCATCGCGCGCGGCGCGCCACGCCTCAAGGCGCTCCACCGCCTCCGCCTCGACGGTTTCCGGTACCGTCATCACGGCGCCCGCCCCGGTGGCGAGCGGCGAGGGCTCTGACTCCGTGTAGGCGTTGACGCCGACGACGACCTGCGCGCCGCTCTCGATCGCCGCCAGCCGGCGGCCGTTCGCCTCCACCAGCTGCTGCTTCATGTAGCTGGACTCGATGGCGGCGACGGCGCCGCCCATGGCGTCGATGCGGGCGAGCTCGTCCTTGGCCGCCACCTTCAGCTCCGCCACCCGGGCTTCCACCGCCACCGAGCCGTCGAACAGGTCGCCGTATTCCAGGAGGTCCGTCTCGAAAGCGAGGATCTGCTGGGCACGCAGGCTCCACTGCTGGTCGAACGGCCGCGGCAGGCCGAGCGCCTCGTTCCACGCCGGCAGCTGGACCGCGCGGGCCCGCGCCGTCTTCGACAGGGTGACGGCCAGCATCTCGATGAGGATGCGGTAGACGTTGTTTTCCGGCTGGCTCTCCGTCAGGCCCAGCGAATTGACCTGCACGCCGTAGCGGAAGCGACGGTACTTCGGGTCATCGACGCCGTAGCGCGTCTCGCAGATCTCGTCCCACAGCTCCACGAACGCGCGCATCTTGCAGAGCTCGGTGACGAAGCGCAGGCCGGCGTTGACGAAGAACGAGATGCGGCCCACCGCCTGGGGAAACTCGGCTTCCGGGATGGCGCCGGAGGCCTTGGCCGCATCGAGGACGGCGATGGCGGTGGCGAGCGCAAAGGCGAGCTCCTGGGTCGGCGTCGCGCCGGCCTCCTGCAGGTGGTAGGAGCAGACGTTGATGGGGTTGAACTTCGGCGTCTCGCGGCCCGTCCAGGCGATCACGTCGGTGATCAGCCGCATCGACGGCGCCGGCGGGAACACGTAGGTGCCGCGCGACAGGTATTCCTTGATGATGTCGTTCTGGGTGGTGCCGGTGAGGCTGGCGCGCGGCGCGCCGGTCTCGTCGGCGACCGCGACGTAGAGCGCCAGCAGCCACGCCGCGGTGGCGTTGATGGTCATCGAGGTGTTCATGCGGTCGAGCGGGATGTCGGCGAACAGCGCCCGCATGTCGCCGATGTGGGCGACCGACACGCCCACCTTGCCGACCTCGCCCTTCGCCAGCGCATGGTCCGGATCGTAGCCCGTCTGGGTTGGCAGGTCGAAGGCGACCGACAGCCCGGTCTGGCCCTTGGCGAGGTTCGACCGGTAGAGCGCGTTCGACGCCGTCGCCGAGGAATGCCCCGCATAGGTGCGGAAGATCCAGGGCTTGTCCCTGGATGCGCCGTCGTGGGTCCCGCCCGTCATCGCCATCGCCTCCCATGTCCGTTTCGTACGCACAATGACAGCGTGCAGCGCAATAAATCCAGTCACAACTCGCCCGGCGGGCAACACGCTCGGCGCGAGACGGTCGCCGCGTCGGCCTTTGCGCTCCCTCCTCCGGCATGCCAGTCTCGGGCAACACCACGGCGCCCGCTGGACATGCGGATGTTGCGCTGCAATATAAAAGCAATGTCGTCGACTGGGGAGGAAACGATGTCGATCGCTCCGGCGAATGCCCACAAGGACCTCTACGAGATCGGGGAAATCCCGCCACTCGGACATGTCCCGGAGAAAATGTACGCCTGGGCGATCCGCAGGGATCGCCATGGACCGCCGGAGACCTCGATGCAGGTCGAGGTGGTGCCCACCTGGACCATCGACAGCCAGGAGGTGCTGATCCTGGTGATGGCCGCGGGGGTCAACTACAACGGGATCTGGGCCGCGCTGGGCGAGCCGATCTCGCCGTTCGACGGCCACAAGCAGCCCTACCACATCGCCGGATCCGACGCTGTCGGCATCGTCTGGGCCGTCGGCTCGAAGGTGAACCGCTGGAAGGTGGGCGACGAGGTTGTGGTCCATTGCAACCAGGACGACGGCGACGACGAGGAGTGCAACGGCGGCGACCCGATGTTCTCGCCCTCCCAGCGCATCTGGGGCTACGAGACGCCGGACGGCGGCTTCGCCCAGTTCGCCCGCGTCCAGGCCCGCCAGCTGATGGAGCGGCCGAAGCACCTCACCTGGGAGGAGTCGGCCTGCTACACGCTGACGCTCGCCACCGCCTACCGCATGCTCTACGGCCACCCGCCGCACACGCTGAAGCCCGGCGACAACGTGCTCGTCTGGGGCGCCTCCGGCGGGCTCGGCGTGTTCGGGATCCAGCTGTGCGCGGCGTCGGGGGCCAATGCCATCGGCGTCATTTCCGACGAGACCAAGCGCGACTTCGTGCTGTCGCTTGGCGCGCGTGGCGTCATCAACCGCAAGGAATTCGACTGCTGGGGCCAGCTGCCGAAGGTGAACAGCCCCGAATACGACACGTGGGCCAAGGAGGCGCGGCGCTTCGGCAAAGCGATCTGGGACATCACCGGCAAGGGCAAGAACGTCGACATCGTGTTCGAGCACCCGGGCGAGGCGACCTTCCCGATCTCCACCTTCGTGGCGCGGCGCGGCGGCATGATCGTCTTCTGCGCCGGAACCACCGGCTTCAACCTGACCATGGACGCCCGCTACGTCTGGATGCACCAGAAGCGCGTGCAGGGCTCGCACTTCGCCCACCTGAAGCAGGCGACCGAGGCGAACCGGTTCGTGCTCAACCAGCGCGTCGACCCGTGCATGAGCGAGGTCTTCCCGTGGACACAGATCCCGCGCGCCCACACCAAGATGTGGAAGAACGAGCACGCGCCCGGCAACATGGCGGTGCTGGTCTCCGCACCGACCACCGGGCTGCGCACCCTCGACGACGTGATCGAGGCCGGTCGGGCGAACGACTGACGCCGCGCGACCGACGAACCATCAGACCGCCCAGGGCCGGACCCCGGCCCTGGGCGCATTCCGCCGTCGATCGGCGGGGTCTACTGGACCACCTGCTCGACCACCAGGCATTGCCCCGCCGTGTGCTCCTGGCACTCGGAAACGGCCTTCTGCCGGACGAAGTCGAGGGCCATGCCCTCCTCCCACGCCCAGCCGCACGCCCCGTCCGGGCCGGTGGCGAAGGCCTTGGGCGTTTCGGCCGTCTGATAGGCCTCGTAGAGCTCCTTGCATTCATCGGTCAGGCCGGAGGGAGCGGCGGCAGCCGCCAGCGGCGCGCCGAGGAGGCCCAAAATGGCCAGCGAAGCTTGGATCTTCATCTCATTACCCTTCAATGTTTCATCACGCCCAGGTAGCCCGCACCTCCCCCAACCCGGGATGGGGCATTCTGTTCCGGGCGATCGCGTCTTGCCTGGACGGTCGGGTCCGGTAGTGTCTGCATCTGATTTTGTCGCAGGCGTTTCGCCGCGCCTGCCTTCACGGGTTGCACGCAGCAGCTTTCCCGACCCGCCAGTACGACAGGAATTCGAATCATGGCTTCTGCCGTCTCCGCGTCCGCGATCGCTGCGGCGATCGCCCTTGCCGCCGTCTCCGCCACGACCGCCAACGCCGCCGAGGACACCTGCGACGTCGACCGGCCGGTGATGTTCGCCGGCTTCGACTACGAATCCGGCGCGTTCCACACCGCGGTGGCGAAGTTCATCGCCAAGAACGGCTACGGCTGCGCCGTCGACGACCTGCCGGGCTCGACGATCCCGCTGATCAACGGCGTGGCGCGCGGCGATCTCGACGTGATCATGGAGATCTGGACCGCCAACCCGGCGCAGGCCTGGGTCGACGCGGAGAAGGCCGGCCAGGTGGTGGCGCTCGGCACCACCTTCCCGGACGCGGTCGAGGGCTGGTTCGTGCCGTCCTACATGGTCGAGGGAGACGGCGCCCCCGCGCCGAGCCTGAAGCAGGTCGCCGACCTGCCGGAATACGCCGAGATGTTCACCGATCCGGAGGAGCCCAGCAAAGGGCGCTTCTACAACTGCCCGGCCGGCTGGCAGTGCGAGATCGTCAACTCCAAGAAGCTCGCCGCCTACGGTCTCGGCGCCTCCTACACCAACTTCCGCCCGGGCACCGGGGCGGCGCTGGCGGCGGCGGTGAACTCCGCCTACCTGCGCGAGAAGCCGATCCTGTTCTATTACTGGGCGCCGACCGCGCTGATGGGCCAGCACGATTTCGTGCAGCTCGAGGAGCCCGCCTTCAACCGCGAGATCTGGGACCAGATGATGGCGAGCGACGACCCGCAGTCGGCCACCGCCTATCCGGTCAGCAAGGTCATCATTGGCGCCAACAAGGCATTCGCCGACAGCGCGCCGAACCTTACCGCCTTCCTGAAGGCCTACACGACCTCCAGCGACCTCACCAGCAAGGCGCTGGCCGACATGGAGGCGAACGGCGGTGACGCCGACCTCGCGGCGAAGTCGTTCCTGAAGGCCCACGAGGACGTCTGGACCAAGTGGGTGCCGGCGTCGGTGGCGGAGAAGGTGAAGGCCGCGCTCTGAGGCGCGGCCCTCCCCGGTCGACGGCGGCACCGCCGGTGCCGGCATCGACCGGACGGAGACCGCGGAACCGCGCCAGGGCTCGCCGACGGCGGGCCGGACGCGCGACATCGTGACCTCCGCGCCGGGCCGCTCAGGTTTGTCATCCGCGCGTTTTCGGGCAGGATGGCCGCGGTGCCCCGCGAGAAGGCACCGGCCGACAACAACACAGGGATGCCCATGCCCCCCGGATTGCCGTCCGACGACCGAGGCTGGCGCACGACGTCCGCCGCGCTGAAGCGCGCGCTGGCGGTTGCGCTGTCCGCCGTGCCGCTCGGGCTCGCGACGTTCACCGCGCCGGGCGCGGCCCAGGACACCATTGCGAACGTGATCCGGGCCGTGCCCGTCTGCGAGGTGGACCGACCGATCGTCATGGCCGCGCTCGACTGGGATTCCAGCGCCTTCCACAACGCCGTGGCGAGCTTCATCCTGGAGAAGGGCTACGGCTGCCAGACCAGCTACGTGGAAGGGTCGACGATCCCGCTGCTCAGCCGCATGGCGCGGGGCCAGATCGACGTGACCATGGAGATGTGGAGCTCCAACGTGGAGGAGGCGTGGAAGCAGGCCGTCGGCCGGGGCGCCGTGCGCTCGCTCGGCGTCAACTTCCCCGACGCCACCCAGGCCTGGTTCGTGCCGAAATATCTGGTGGAGGGCGACGACGCGCCGGCCAAGGGCCTGAAGTCGGTCGCCGACCTGCCGCGCTACAAGGACCTGTTCGCCGACCCCGACGCCCCCGGTAAGGGCCGTTTCTACAACTGCATACTCGGCTGGGGATGCGAGGTCATCAACACCAAGAAGCTGTTCGCCTACGGCCTCACCGACAGCTACACCAACTACCGCCCGGGCACCGGGGCGGCGCTGGCGTCGACCATCGAGACCGACATCCAGAACAAGAAGCCGATCGTGTTCTACTACTGGGGACCCACCTGGCTGCTGGGCAAGGTGGGCGACCAGATCGTCGAGCTGGAGGAGCCTGCCTACGACGAGGCGATCTGGACGAAGCTCCTGGAGGCGCCCAACCCGGCCGACGTGACGCAGGCGACCGCCTATCCGCTGGTCGCCGTCTACAAGGCGGTCAACACCGGCTTCGCGGAGACGGCGCCGGGCATCATCGAGTTCCTGTCTCGCTACGAGACCACCAACGCCATGGTCTCCAAGGCGCTTGCCTACATGCAGGACAACAACGCGACCGCCGACGAGGCCGCCGTCCACTTCCTGAAGGAGAACCCCGACGTCTGGTCGCCGTGGGTCCCGGCGGAAGTGGCCGACACCGTCAAGGCCGCGCTCGGAAACAGCTGAGCCGTCACGCGCGGCGGGGTGCCGGATCGGACGGACACAGGCAGGCATGAACCAGGAAAGCTTCTTTCTCGGCGAGACGGTCGGGCGCTCCATCCGCGACGCCACCAACGCCTTCGTCAAATACCTGGTGGTCAACTACGGCAACTTCTTCGAGGGCATCTCGGACGGGCTGCTGACGGTGCTCGTCGCGCTGGAGCAGGCGTTGCGCGGGGCACCGGCGTGGCTGGTCATCCTCGCGGTCGGGCTGATCGCCTTTGCGGCCAGCCGGCGGATCCTGCTGTCGGTGGCGATGATGGCCGCCATGTGGTTCATCGGCACGCTGGGGCTGTGGGAACAGGCGATGCAGACGGTCGCCATCATGCTGGTGTCGGTCGGCCTGGCGATCGTCATCGGCGTGCCGCTGGGCGTGGTGTCGGCGCGCTCCAACGCCGTCCGCGCCGTCCTCAATCCGCTCCTCGACCTGATGCAGACGATCCCGAGCTTCGTCTACCTGATCCCGGCGGCGATGCTGTTCGGGCTCGGCAAGGTTCCGGCGATCCTGGCGACGGTGATCTACGCCACGCCGCCGCTGATCCGCCTGACGGACCTCGGCATCCGGCTGGTGGACACCGAGGTGATCGAAGCCAGCCGCGCCTTCGGCGCCACCCGCTGGCAGCTGCTGAAGGGCGTGCAGATCCCGCTCGCCTTGCCGTCCATCATGCAGGGCATCAACCAGACCACGATGATGGCGCTTGCCATGGTGGTGATCGCCTCGATGATCGGCGCGCGCGGCGTCGGCGAGACGGTGCTCCTCGGGCTGCAACGCAACGATTCCGGCCAGGGGCTGGTCGGCGGCATTGCCATCGTGATCCTCGCCGTGGTCTTCGACCGCATCAGCCAGTCGATCGGCGCGCGGGCCCAGGCCTACCGCAACGTCGCCAATTCCTGACCGCGCCGTCCGGGCCGCGGTCACAGGAGCAGCAGGGAACCAGATGGCGCTGATCGACGTCCAGCACATCACCAAGATCTTTGGACCGAACCCGAAGGCGGCGCTCGCCCGGGTGAAGGACGGCATGGGCAAGGAGGAGCTCCTGGCCCAGACCGGCCACACCCTCGGCCTGGACGACATCTCGCTGTCCATCGAGCCCGGCGAGATCTTCGTGGTCATGGGGCTGTCCGGGTCGGGCAAGTCGACGCTGATCCGCCATTTCAACCGGCTCATCGACCCGACCGACGGCAAGATCCTGGTCGACGGCACCGACATCATCGGCCTGTCCATGCGCGACCTCTGCGCCTTCCGCCGCCAGCGGATGAGCATGGTCTTCCAGCGCTTCGGCCTGATGCCCCACCGGACGGTGCTGGAGAACGTCGCCTACGGGCTGGAGGTGCGCGGCCTCGGCCGCAGGGAGCAGGAGGCCCGCGCCCGCCAGTGGATCGAGACGGTCGGGCTGTCGGGGTTCGAGCGGCAGTATCCGAGCCAGCTGTCGGGCGGGATGCAGCAGCGCGTCGGCCTCGCCCGGGCGCTCGCCACCGACGCGGACATACTGCTGATGGACGAGGCGTTCTCGGCCCTCGACCCGCTGATCCGCAGCCAGATGCAGGACCAGCTGATCGCGCTGCAGGCCGAGCTCAACAAGACCATCGTCTTCATCACCCACGACCTCGACGAGGCGCTCCGGATCGGCGACCGCATCGCCATCCTGAAGGACGGCAGCCTGTCGCAGGTGGGCACGCCGCCGGAGATCCTGCTGCAGCCGGCCGACGACTACGTGCGCGCCTTCGTGCGCGACGTGAACCGGGCGCGGGTGCTGACGGTGGACGTGGTGATGAAGCCGCCGCAGCACCGCATCACCGACGAGAACCTGGAGAGAGCGCTGGCCGACATGCGCCGGAAGGGCGCGGCCTACGGCTACGCGGTGGAGGGCGAGAGCTACCGGGGCGTCGTCACCCGGGACGCCGTCGAGGCGGCGATCGACCAGCCGAACGGCGCCCGGACCATCTTCGAGCTCGCCAAGGAGTATCCCGTGGTGCATCAGTCGGACGCGCTGGAGACCGCGCTGCCGACCACCCTCGCCTCCGACTACCCGGTCGCGGTCATCGACGAGGAGGGCCGGCTGAAGGGCGTCGTCACCCCCGAGCGGATGTCCGACGCGCTGACGCCGCCGGCCCAGCCGGACCGGGCCGGCGAACGCGCGCGCATCCTGGAGGGCGGCGCGGCCGGCCGGATGGAGGCGCCCGATCGATAGGACAGCCCACCGATCGGCTTCGGCGACAGAACCCGATTGACCCCGTGCCTTATCCGCGCCGCCTTCTGCTGCACGGTGCGGCCACACTCAGACCGGCGCGGCCCTTGCCTCCGTGAGCCGACCCCACCGGACCTCCGACGCGCCCTGGTTCCACGATGCGCCCGATGCTTCGCCCCTTCCTGATCAGCCTCCTCCTCGCCTCGGTCTTCGTGACCGCGGTGCCGCACGCGGGCGCCCGGGCGCAGGGCATCCGGGACCTGGTGGGCAAGACGATCTCGCCCGGCAACCAGTCCACCAGCGCCGAGACCCCCGAAGCCACCCCCCCGAAGGACCCGCCGTCGCGCCCGGTCTCGATCGCTCCCGCGACGGTGGACGCCGCGGACCAGGCGCTGCTCGACGGCTGGCGGGTCAAGCTCGACCAGATCGCCAAGACGCTGGAGCAGGAGCGCATCCCGGATCCGCGGCTGGTCGAACTGCGCCGGACGGTCATCGAGATCCGCGACCAGACCAAGCCGCTGATCGAGAGGCTGAAGCCGCGCGCCGAGACGCTCAAGGCCCGGCTCGACGAGCTGAGCCTGCCAGAGGAGCAGAGCGCGCTCGAACCGGAAACCCTGAAGCTGGAGCGCGAGTCCCAGACCCGCGGGCTGGTGGCGCTCGAGGCCGTGCTGAAGCAGGCCCAGTCGATCCGGCTGCGCGCCGAAGAGCTGATCTCGACCATCGAGGCCCGGCGCCGCCAGCTGTTCGCCCAGGAGATCGGCGAGCGGCGCAGCAGCATCCTCGATCCGTCCCTCTGGCGCGACATCGTCTCGGAATTGCCGCGCGCCATCATGAGCCTCAACCTGCTGGTGGAGGACTGGACGAAGCTGTTGCGCGAGCGCGCCGGCGGCGCCTCGGCGGCGGGCGGGCTGCTCGTGTTCCTGGTGGTCATCATCGTGGTGGGGCCGGTGCGCCGCTACCTCGACCGGCGCACCAACCGCGACCCGACCGCCACCAACGTCGCGCCGCTCCCCAAGGTCACCCATGCGGTCGCCATCGCCTCGGTGAACGTCGGCATCGTGCTGGTGCTGCTCGGCGGCCTGATCATGCTGCTCGACGCGTTCGACCTGTCGCCACAGCGCATCGACGACACGCTGCTCGCGCTTCTCCAGTCGCTCGGCCTGTTCGCCACGGTCCGCGGCCTGAGCCAGGCGATCATCGCCCCGGTCCGCCCGACGTGGCGCTACCTGACGGTGGCCGACGGCGCGGCGGTCAACATCAACAAGTGGGTGGTGCTCTACGCGGGCATCTTCTGCGCCGGCTTCTTCATCGTGCAGATGTCGGACGTGCTGGCGCTGCCGCTGCCGGTGATCGAGGGGCTGCAGGGCATCTTCGCGCTCGCCACCGCGGCGGCGTCGATGGGGACGCTGCACGCGGTCGCCCGCGGCCTCAACGAGGATTCCGACAGCCCCGACGGCGGCACCATCGCGATCTGGCGGTGGCTGCTGCCGCCGGCGTGGCTCGCCGCCATCGTCGCCGCGCTGGCGCCCCTCGCCGGCTACCTGACCCTCGGCTGGTTCCTGGTCGGCCAGACCACCTGGGTGGCCGTCATCCTCAGCATCCTGTTCGTCGTGCTGATCCTGGCGGACGAGCTGATCTCGGCGGCCTTCCGGGCGGGCACTACCGTCGGCGACGTCCTGCTGCGCAACCTGCGGCTCCGGCCGGCGACCATCGAGCAACTCGGCGCGATCCTCTCGGGCGTGGCGCGGATCTTCCTGATCGTGATCGCCGGCAGCCTCGTGCTGGCGCCCTTCGGTGTGAACGGCGACGACCTGTCGAGCGCGTTCCGGCGAACCGTGAGCGGGCTCAGCATCGGCTCGGTGACCATCTCCCCCACCGCGATCGTGGGCGCGCTCGCGGTGTTCGCGATTGGCATGCTCGCCACCCGCGCCTTCCAGCGCTGGCTGGACACCCGCTTCCTGCCCCACACCCGCATGGACGTGGGCCTGAAGACCTCGGTGCGCACCGGGCTCGGCTATCTGGGCGTGATCGTCGCCGGCATGGTCGCGTTCTCGGTCGCCGGCTTCAACCTGCAGAACGTCGCCATCATCGCCGGCGCGCTGTCGGTCGGTGTCGGTTTCGGCCTGCAGTCGATCGTCAACAACTTCGTGTCCGGCCTGATCCTGCTGGCCGAACGGCCCATCAAGGCCGGCGACTGGATCGTTGTCGGCGCCGACCAGGGCTACGTGAAACGCATCAACGTGCGCTCCACCGAGATCGAGACCTTCGACCGCTCCACCGTGATCGTGCCGAACTCCGACCTGATCTCCGGCGTCGTGAAGAACTGGATGCACAACGACAATTCCGGCCGCGTCATCGTCGACGTGCGGGTGCCGTTCCAGTCGGATCCCGACCAGGTCCACGACCTGCTGCTGGAGGTCGCCCAGTCGCATCCAAACGTCCTCGCCTATCCGGAGGCGAAGGTGTATCTCTCGAACTTCGGCGAATCGGCGCTCGAGTTCCAGCTGTTCTGCTACCTGGGCAACGTGGACTACATGCTGAGCGCGAAATCGGAGCTGCGCTTCGCGGTGTTCCGGACGCTGCGCGAGAACGGCATCGAGATCCCCTACACCCGCCGCGACGTGCACATCAACGACAGGGCCGCCGACCGGCCCGCTCCCGCGGGTGCGCCGCACGAGGCCGACCCGCCCTCCCGCGAAGCCATCTCGGATGCCCCGGACGGGGATGGCGCCGAGATCTGACCCCATCCCCGCAAGGACACATCGCATGACCCTCGGACGCGCTTGTCGCCTCCTGGCCCTGGTTGCGCTCGCCGGCCTCGCCGCCTGCGCCAAGCCACCGGAAAAGCCGAGTTTCTATCAGGACCTCGGTTCGCCCAGCGCGGCGATCGATACCGCCGCCGCCGTCAACCTGATCAACAACTACCGCCAGAACAACGGGCTGGCGCCGCTCACCGTCGATCCGGCCCTGAACCGCATCGCCCAGGAGCAGGCCGACGTGCTGGCGGCGCGCGACAGCATCCAGGTGTCGCTCGGCGGCGAACGCGCCATCGACGCGCGCCTGAAGGCCGCCGGCTATCCCGCCTCCCACGCGGTGGAGAACGTCAGCGCCGGCTACCGCACCATGGCGGAGACGTTCTCCGGCTGGCGCGAGCTGAAGACCCACAACGCCCACATGCTGGACCCGGACGTGACCCGCTTCGGCATCGCCACGGCCTACGCGCCGGGGTCGAAATACAAGGTCTTCTGGGCCGGGATCTTCGCCAAACCGGCAGAGTAGCGCCGCGGCGATTTGCGATCGGGGCCGACGGTTTCCATAGTGTGCCCGCCGGTCTCACCGACCGAACAAGAAGAAGGGCGGCCCCGTGACGAACCTTTCGAAGGCGGCGGACTATGACAGCCTCGTTGCCGGCTTCCGCTGGCAGGTGCCGGACCGCTACAACATCGCGGCCGACGCCAACGACCGCTGGGCGGCCGGCGAGCCCGGCCGCACGGCGATCATCGAGATCGCCGAGGACGGCGGCCGGCGTACCATCGACCACGGCGAGCTGAACCGCCAGACGGCGCGGCTCGCCAACGTGTTCGCCGCCCATGGCCTCGCCCGCGGCGACCGCATCGCGGTGTTCCTGCCCCAGGTCGCCGAGACCGCCGTCGCCCACCTCGCCATCTACCGGATTGGGGCGGTGGCGCTGCCGCTGGCCGCCGTGTTCGGGCCCGACGCGCTGCGCTACCGGCTGGCCGACGCCGGGGTGAAAGCCATCGTCACCAACCGCATCGGCGCCGCCAAGCTCGCCGGCATCCGCGCGGCCATCCCCGAGCTTTCGCTGGTGCTGTCGATCGACGGCGCCGAGGACGGCGCGGCAGACTATGCATCCCTCCTCGACAGGGCGTCGGACCGGTTCGAGACCGCCGACACCGGCGCCGACGAACCGTCGATGATGATCTACACCTCCGGCACCACCGGCCCGCCCAAGGGCGCGCTGCACGGCCACCGGGTGCTGCTCGGCCACGTCCCCGGCGTGCAGATGCACCACGATTTCCTGCCGCAGCCCGGCGACCGCATCTGGACGCCCGCCGACTGGGCCTGGGCCGGCGGCCTGCTGAACGTGCTGCTGCCGGCGCTGAAGCTGGGCGTGCCCGTGGTGGCGCGCCGCTTCGACCGCTTCGATCCGGAGGAGGCCTGGCGGCTGATGGTCGACGCGGAGGTCCGCAACGCGTTCATCCCGCCGACGGCGCTGCGGATGCTCAAGGCGGCGCCCCCGCCTCCGGGTCTGGCCCTCCGCTCGGTGGGCTCGGGCGGCGAAAGCCTCGGCCGCGGCACCTTCGACTGGGGCCATTCCGCGCTGGGCCTCACCATCAACGAGTTCTACGGCCAGACCGAATGCAACCTGGTGCTGTCGTCGTGCGCGGCGATCGGGGTGAACAAGGGCGGCGCGATCGGCAAGGCCGTTCCCGGCCACACCGTCGCCGTCGTCGACGACGAGGGCCGCGAGGTGCCGCGCGGCGTCCAGGGCACCATCGCGGTGAAGGCGCCGGACCCGGTGATGTTCATCACCTACTGGAACAACCCCGCCGCCACCCGCGACAAGTTCCGCGGCGACTGGCTCATGACCGGCGACCAGGGGACCATGGACGACGAGGGTTACGTGACCTTCGTCGGGCGCGACGACGACGTCATCACCTCGTCCGGTTACCGGATCGGCCCGACCGAGATCGAGGACTGCCTCGTGGCCCACCCGGCGGTGCAGCTCGCCGCCGTCGTCGGCAAGCCGGATCCGATGCGCACCGAAATCGTCAAGGCGTTCGTCCAGCTTCGGCCGGAGATCGAGCCCAGCGATGCGCTGGCCGGCGACATCCAGGGCCACGTGCGCGAGCGGCTCTCGGCCCACGAATATCCGCGCGAGATCGCCTTCGTCGACGAGATGCCGCTGACCACCACCGGCAAGGTCATCCGCCGGGTGTTCCGCGATCGGGTGCGCGAGGAGGCGGCGGCGACCGGCGGTACGGACGGCGGCGATGTCGGCGCAGACGGCTGAGGCCCACGGCGGCCCGCTGCGGCTCGCCACCTTCAACCTGGAATCCTTCGGCGGCGACCGGGAGGGCCTTGCCCCCACCGCCGCGCGCCTCGACGCGCTGCGCGCCGTGATCGGACCGCTGGAGGCGGACGTCCTGTGCCTGCAGGAGGTCAACGGCCAGCGGCCGCACGGTGGCGGCGACCGGACGCTGGCGGACCTGGACCTGCTTCTGGAGGGAACCCCGCTCGCCGGCTGCCCGCGCGTCTCCGCCGGGCTGAACGGCCCCGTCGGCGACCGCCACAACCTCGTCGTGGTGTCGCGGCTCCCGATCGTCGCCCACCGGCGGCTGTGGCACGACCTGGTACCGCCATCGGCGCTGCGCCTGCCGACGGGCCCGGAGACCCCCATCGACGTGACGTTCGACCGGCCGGTGCTGCAGGCGACCGTCGCGATTGCGCCCGGCCGGCATCTCGACGTCTTCAACGCCCATCTGCGCGCGCCGCTCGCCGCCCCCGTGCCGGGCGAGAAGCTCGACGCCCACACCTGGCGCAGCACCAGCGGCTGGGCCGAGGGCTACCTCCTCGCGGCGATGAAACGGATGGGACAGGCGCTGGAGATCCGCAGGGCGATCGACCTGCTCCTCGACGACGACCCGGACCGGCTGATCGCGGTGGCGGGCGACCTCAACGCCGACCTGCTGGAAACGCCGCTGCGCCTGCTGCTGGCGGCCGACGCCGACACGGGCACCCCGGCCCTCTCCGGCCACGCGCTGACGGCGGCGGAGGCGCGGGTGGCGGCGGAGCGGCGCTACACCACCCTGCACGACGGCCGGCGGCAGCTGATCGACCACATCCTGATGAGCCGGGCGCTGGCCGCCCACCTGACCGACGTGCGCATCGACAACGCCGACCTCATCGACGACACCGCGGTTCCCGACGACTTTCCGGGATCGCTGCACGCGCCGCTGTCGGCGAGCTTCGCCTTCTGACGTCCTGCGGAACGCCTCAGTCGGCCCTGAGCCCCTCGATGTAGGCGACGAGGTCGGCGATCTGGGCGCGCGAGAGCGACAGGTTTGGCATCACGGGGTGCGGATCGGCGAGGAACGCGGCAAGCCCTTCCGGCGTCAGGCTTTCCGATCGGGCAATCGCCGCGAACGGCGGCACGTCGGCGCTGCCGGTCGTCTGGTCGTCGTCGACGACGTGACATTCGGAGCACCATTGCCGGGCAAGCGCATGGCCTTCGCGGGCGTCGCCGGCGGCGAAGGCCGGGACGGCCTGTCCGACGACGAGGGCGAGAATGCTGAGGTGGCGGAGTCCAGTCACGGGAACGATCACTCCGGAAGCGGTCTCCGGCCGGACAGCAGGGCGCCCGGCGGCGACGGTGACGCGGGTGGCGATGGCCACCAGATCACGACCGGCCGGCGGGCTCCGTGATTTCGATCAATTCCAGAAGATGAAGCCGGACGGCACGAGGCGCCATCCGGCCGCAGGGAACCGCGGCGGGGTCAGCTGCCCTCGGTCTCGGCCGGAGCCAGCGCCTTCGCCTGGCCGATCCAGTCGTCGCGGCGGATGCGGCCGGGGAACGACAGCGCGCCGTCGATCTCGTCGATGGCCGCGGCGCTCAGCCGGGCGACCTGCTCGAAATGGAAGATACCCATATCGTTCAGGCGCTTGGCGAGACCGGGACCGATGCCGCGGATGCGGGTCAGGTCGTCGGCGGTGCCGTTCGGCGCGGCGAGCGCGACATCGGCCAGCGACCCGCGCTTCGGCTTCGCTTTGCGGGCCGGCTTGGGGGCCGCGGCCTTCGCCGGGGCCGGAGCCTTGGCGGCGGTCTTCGCGGGCGCGGGCCGTGATGCGGGCGTGGCCTTCGCCTTGGGGACCGCAGCGGCCTTGGGCGCCGCTTTCGCCTTCGGGGCGGCCGCCTTGGGGGTCGGCGCGGCCTTCGGAGCCGGCGCGGCCTTGGCGGGTGCCCTGGTCTCGGACTTCGCGGCGGCCGGAGCCGTCGCGGCGGCCGACGCTTTCGCCTTGGTGTCCGGCGCCTTCGCCTCGACCGGCTTCGGGGCCGCCTTCGCCTCGGCGGGCTTCGCCTCGGCGGCGGCCTTCGGAGCAGGCGCCTTGGTCTCAGCCGGCTTCGCGTCCACGGCCTTCGGCTCGGCCGCCTTGGCCGCGGCCGGAGCCGGGCTGGCCTTCCGTGCCGCGGACGGCTCGTGGGTCAGGATGAAGTCGGAGATACGCGGACAGATTTCCGAGCGATAGCGCGAGCCGTTGAAGACGCCGTAATGGCCGACGCCGGGCTGCATGTAGTGGGAGCGCTTCTCCTCCGGCAGGTTCACCGCGAGGCGGTGGGCCGCCTGGGTCTGGCCGACACCGGAGATGTCGTCCTTCTCGCCCTCGATGGTGAGCAGCGCGGTGCGCCGGATCGCGCCCGGGTTCACCAGGCGGTCGCGGTGCAGGAAGGTGCCGTTCGGAAGGTCATGGTTCATGAACACCTTCTCGAGCGTCTGCAGATAGAACTCCGCCGTGAGGTCCATCACCGCCAGATACTCGTCGTAGAAGTCGCGATGCTTCTCGGCGGAATCGCCGTCGCCCTGGATCAGGTGGTGGAAGAAATCGTTGTGCGCCGTCATGTGCCGGTCGAGGTTCATGCTCATGAACCCGGTCAGCTGCAGGAAGCCCGGGTAGACCTCGCGCAGGAAGCCCGGATGCGGAAACGGCACCCGCATGATGACGTTGCGGCGGAACCAGTCGATGGAATGCTGCTTGGCGAGATCGTTGACGGCGGTGGGATTGACCTGGGTGTCGATCGGTCCGCCCATCAGCGTCATCGACAGCGGCGCGTAGGGGTCGTTGTCCTCTTCCATGATCGCGACGGCCGCGAACACCGGAACGGCCGGCTGGCAGACCGCCATCACATGGGTGTTGCCGCCGAGGAAGCGCAGCATGGAGATGACGTAGTCGATGTAGTCGTCCAGATCGAAGGGGCCGTCGGTCTCCGGGACCATGCGGGCGTCGATCCAGTCGGTGATGTAGACGTCGTGGCTGGGCAGCAGCGCCTCGACCGTTCCGCGCAGCAGCGTGGCGTAGTGGCCGGACATCGGCGCCACGACCAGCACCTTCGGATCCTTGCGCCGGCCCTCGGGGAGCCCGCGGCTGAAATGCACGAGGCGACAGAACGGCCGCTCCCAGACGACCTCCTCACGGACCGGGACGCGGGTGCCGCCCACCGTCGTCGATCCGTAGCCGAACTCGGGCTTTCCGTAACGGCGCGTTACCCGTTCGAACAGCTCGCTGCCGGCAGCCATGCTCTTGCCGAGCGTGGTGTGGGCGAGCGGGTTGAGCGGATTCTTGAAGTAGAGGCGCGTCGCATCCGCCGCCGCCCGCCACGGGCTGAGGACGGCATGGTTCAATTCATAAAGTTCATAGTACACGACGAAATGTCCCAAGTTGGATGTGCGATATCGCCCGCTTGAGCGGGGCTTTCGCGCCGCACAAACAATAGCGGCGCGCAGCTGCGCTCGGCAAGTCAACGCACTTTGGATCGCTTGGCTTGCAGGAAGCTGAGCACGATCAACGTGATGGGGCGGGATGAGTCCGGCCGTCGCTTCCGGTTGCGGGCACAATGTGCGCGCGTGTGCTGCGAATCACATGGGGTTTACTCGCTGAGCCACAAGTGCACGCGGCGCCGTCGCACCGCCTCCGCGACCGCCCAAGCGGCTGTGACCAATCCGCGCCAGCCGTCGAAAGAGGTTCCATTGACCGCCCGGACGCCGCCATATGTGCTGATGGCAGGCCACAGCGGCCCAGAATCCAGCGATGGCTGCGTGACGGCCGGCCATCAGCCAAGACAGACCGGCCTTGCCGGACGATGGAAACGCACGCCATGACCGCTCCCGCCCTCCTCGACGGCACTCCCGCATTCGGCCAGCGCAACGTGCGGCTGGACACGCTGATCCGGTTGCGATGGCTCGCCGTCTTCGGCCAGACCGCCACCGTGCTGTCGGTCGGGCTGCTGCTCGGCTTTCCGCTGCCGATGGTGGCCTGCCTGGCGCTGATCGCGGCGTCGGCGATCCTCAACGTCGCGCTGCGGCTGCGTTTCTCGTCGAGCCGCCGGCTGTCCGAACCGAAGACCACGATGCTGCTCGGCTTCGACATCCTGCAGCTGGCCGGGCTGCTCTACCTCACGGGCGGGCTCTTCAACCCGTTTGCGTTCCTGATGATCGCGCCGGTGATGATCTCGGCCACCGCGCTGCCGCCGCAGAAGACGGTGCTTCTGGCGAGCCTCGTGCTCGTGATGGCGACGTTTCTGGCGATCCGGCACCACGCGCTGCCCTGGTACGCCGGCGAGACGCTGGCCCTGCCGCTGCTCTATGTCGGCGGCGTGTGGCTGGCGCTCACCTGCAGCCTGGCGCTGATGGGCATGTTCACCTTCCGGGTGGCGGAGGAGGCGCGTCAGCTCGCCGACGCGCTGGCCGCCACCGAGCTCATCCTTGCCCGCGAGCAGCACCTGAGCGCCCTCGACGGGCTCGCCGCGGCGGCTGCCCACGAGCTCGGCACGCCACTCGCCACCATCGCGCTCGTTTCCAGCGAACTGGAGCGGGAACTGGAAGCGAACTCCCCGCACGCCGAGGACATCCATCTGCTGCGCACCCAGACCGACCGATGCCGCGAGATCCTGCGCAAGCTGACCACGCTGGCCGACGAGCCGGACGGCCACTTCGACCGGATGAGCCTCGCGCAACTGATCGAGGAGGTGGTCGCGCCGACCCGCGACTTCGGAATCGAGGTCGATGTGGAGCGCGGAAAGACGACGCCGGTGGAGCCAATCGTCGCACGCAGCCCGGCCATTCTGTACGGCCTCGGCAACCTTCTGGAGAACGCCGTCGACTTCGCCGAGGCACGCGTCACGGTGACCGCCGAATGGAGCGACAGGGAGGTTTCCATCACCATCGCGGACGACGGGCGCGGCTTCGCGGAGGCCGTCCTCGACCGGCTCGGCGACCCCTACGTGACCAGCAGATCCAGCCGTTCCGCGGGTGGCGGCCTCGGCCTCGGCTTCTTCATCGCCAAGACGCTGCTCGAGCGGACCGGGGCGCACCTGACGTTCAGCAACCGCCGGTTTCCCGGCCGCGGCGCCGTCGTGAAGGTGCACTGGGACCGTGACGCCATCGATCTCGGCCGCTTTCCGGCGACGCGAGAAGGCCACCCGGACCGGCGTGCCGCGCAGGCGGCGGCTTTGCCGAACCGTTCCGCAACCCTATAACTGGGACAAAGCAACGAAAGCGACGGTCGAACGCCCGCGTCACGGATCAGGGCGGCGCGACCGCGAAGACCCGGCGTGTAGCGTAATGACAGACAGCACAGACCTCGGCCCCGACCCCACCCTCCTGATCGTCGACGACGACCATGCCTTCGTCCAGCGCCTGGCGCGGGCGATGGAGAAGCGCGGCTTCGAAACCGACACGGCCGAGACCATCGAGGAAGCCATCGGCAAGGTCGACCGGAGCGCACCCGCCTATGCGGTGGTCGACATGCGCCTCGGCGACGGCAATGGGCTCGACGTGGTCGAGCGGCTGCGCCACGTGCGCCCCGAGGCGCGCAGCGTCGTGCTGACCGGCTACGGCAACATCGCCACCGCGGTGACCGCCGTGAAGCTCGGCGCCGTCGACTATCTCGCCAAGCCGGCCGATGCCGACGAGGTGTTCATCGCGCTGACCCGCAACCCAGACGACCGGGCGCTGCCGCCGGACAATCCGATGTCGGCCGACCGCGTCCGCTGGGAGCACATCCAGCGCATCTACGAGCTGTGCGACCGCAACGTCTCGGAGACGGCCCGCCGCCTCAACATGCACCGGCGCACGCTGCAGCGGATCCTCGCGAAGCGCGCCCCGCGCTAGGTCCTTCCCGGTCGGATCGGTTCATCCTGACCGGGACGAAAGTGCCCAGGCCATTGAATCTTCGGGCACTTCGGACCGAGTAGGGGATCGTCTCCTCCCGAAAGCGGCTCCGACGCCGAGCCGGGTCTGGGCTCGGCATCCGGCTCCGGGCGAGTGTCCGGCGGATGCGGCACCGACCTCGACCTAGCGCCCTCCCCTCCTGAGCGCACGCTGCCCGCAGCGTCGGAGATGCCCCCGGCCGGGCCCGATCGGGTAGAGTGTGTTTCTGATTCGTTTTCCGATTTCGCGCGTGCCGGAGAGTGAGCGATGAAACGCGCCCTGATTGGGCTTGCTGCCCTCGGCCTGCTGGTCGTCGCGATCCTCGCGGCGCTGCCGATGTTCGTCTCCACCCAGTGGGTCCGGCAGACGGTGATCAGCCAGATCAGCCAGGCGACCGGCCTCACCATCTCCATCGACGGGGCGGTCAGCCTGCGCGCGCTGCCGACGCTGTCGCTGTCGGCCGACGCGGTGCGGGTGCGCGCGCCCGACGGCGCCGACGTGATGTCGCTCTCCACCCTGCGCGCCGACCTGTCGCTGATCCCGCTCCTGACCGGCACCGTCAACGTCAACGAGATCGTCCTCGACGGGCTGCACATCGCGCTGCAGCGCCTGGAGGACGGGTCGATCACGCTGCCCGGCCTGTCCCACCGGACCGCCGCGACCGACACCGCCGCCGGCGACGCGGACAGCGACCCGCTGGCCATCCTGGAGCGCCTGTCCGTCGCCCACTTCAACGTGCGCAACGGCGTCGTCGTCATCGAGGACGTCGCCTCCGGCGTGCGCGAGACCGCCGACAAGGTGTTCGTGGAACTGCGGCTGCCGGGCATCGACGAGACCGCCCACGCCGAGGGCAACCTGGTCTTCCGCGGCGCGCCGCTGGCCTTTTCCGCCGAGATCGACACGCCGCAGACGCTGAGCAACACGGCGCCCACCGCCGTGACGATCGCGGTGAGCGAGGGGCCGGCCACGGGCGAGATCACCGGCACGGCGATCCTCGGCTCCACCCTCAGCTTCGACGGCACGGTGGCGCTCGCCAGCGACAACCTGTCCGACGCCATCGCCTGGGCCAGCGGCTCGGCACCCGGCGTGGCGCTGGGCGCCATGTCGCTGAAGGCGACGGCGGTGATGAACCCGCTGGCGCTGGCGCTCACCAACATCGCCGGAAAGCTGAACGACACCGCGTTCACCGGCGAACTGACGCTGCCGACCGCCACCGAGGTGCCGCAGGTCCGCGGCCGCATCGCCGCCGACACCATCGATCTCGCCTCCTTCCGGAGCGGCGATCAGGCCGACACGGCGAACGCGCCCGCCGCCGACACCCCGATCGACCTGGCCGCGCTGAAGTCGGTCGACGCCGAGGTGTCGGTGTCGGTGGAGGAGCTCAGGGCGCCGAACCTGACGCTCAAGGGCCTCACAGCACAGGTCAGCCTCCAGAACGGGATGCTGCAGGTGGAGGTGCCGCAGGTGGGCTTCGGCGGCGGCTCGATCGGCTTCACCGCGCGCGCCTGGGACGACAGCGGCACCGCAGCCATCGACGGGCGCGCCACCGTCGCCCAGCTGCCGCTCGCCACCGTGCTCGCCTTCGCGCCCGCCCCCTACGACGCGAGCGGCATGCTGTTCGCCGACGTCGGCTTCACCAGCCGCGGCACGACGACTGACACGCTGACGCGCAACGCCACGGCGGAGGGCTCGATCGGCCTGCGCGACGGCCGCGTCACCGGGCTGCCGCTGGCCCAGGCCGTGCCGGGGGATTCCGCGGCCGGCACGCTCGACGCGATCAACGTGGACGCACGGTTCGCCGGCACCGACAGCCCGGTTTCGCTGAGCGGCAACGTTGGCTGGCGCGGCGACACGTTCGCGGTGACCGGCACCTCGGGGCCGCCCGGCGTGCTGCTCTCCGGCGCGCCCAGCAACCTCAACGCGGACCTGCGTTCCCCCCGGCTGGCGACGAGCTTCGCCGGCACCATCACGCTCGGCGGGCAGGCCAACGGCCGCGTCGGGCTGTCGACCCCCTCGCTGCGGGGGCTGCTCGCCTGGCTGGACAGCCCGATCGGCGAGGGCGACGGCCTGCAGGCAACCTCGATCGAGGGCGTGCTGACGGCGACCGCCACCGGCGTGGCGCTGAGCGACGCGGTCATCAGCATCGACCAGAGTTCGGCGCGCGGCGCCGGGTCGGTGGCGCTCGGCGGCACGCGGCCGTCGGTGAAGGCGGACCTCGCCTTCGACACCCTGAACCTGACGCCGTATCTCGCCGGCGGATCCGCCCCTCAGCCGGCGGGGAACGGCATCGGCTGGAGCCGCGATCCGATCGATCTCACGGTGCTGAAGGCCCTCGACGCCTCGGTGTCGCTGACCGCCAGTTCCATCGTCGTCGACGAGCTGAAGACCGGCGCGGCGACGCTCGGCGTGACGCTGAACGACGGCCGGCTCGAGGCGCTGCTGTCGCGGTTCGAGCTCTATTCCGGCTCGGGCACCGGCCGCGTCACCCTGGTCGACGACCGCGGCGCGACGACCAGCGCCGAGTTCACCCTCGACGGCGTGGACGTGCACCGGCTGTTCAAGGACGCCGCCGGCTTCGGCGCGCTGGCCGGGACGGGCAAGCTCGCGCTCAACACCACCGGCGCGGGCGAAAGCGTCTACGGGCTGATCGATTCGCTCGACGGCAGCGCCGCGCTGGAAATCCGCGACGGCGCGATCCTCGGCATCAACATCCCGCAGATGATGCGCAGCCTGAGCTCGTCGATCCTGAGCGGCTGGCAGACCGACGTGAACGAGAAGACCGACTTCACCGCGTTCGGGGCGACCTTCCAGATCGCCGACGGCGTGGCGACGACCAACGACCTCAGCCTGGTCGGACCGCTGGTCCGCATGACCGGCACCGGCAACGCCGACCTCGCCGACAAGACCATGTCGTTTCGGGTCGATCCGCGCATCGTCGCGAGCCTGGAGGGCCAGGGCAGTGAGGCGGAAGCCAAAGGCCTGGGCGTTCCCATCATCATCGAGGGCCCCTGGTCCGATCCGCGCATCTATCCCGACATCAAGGGCATCCTGCAGAACCCGCAGGCGGCGCTCGAACAGCTGAAATCGCTCGGCAATCTGGGCGACCTCGCCAACTCCGGGCAGCTCGGCGGCGCGGCCGACGTGGTCGGCAAGCTCGCCACCGGCGACACCCAGGGCGCCATCGGCTCGCTCATCGACCAACAGATCGGCAAGCTCGGCGGCGATGCCGCGGGATCCGGCGGCGGCGGGCTCCAGCAGGCGCTGACCAGCGCCGTGCAGCAGCAGCTCGGCGGAGGCCAGCCGGCGGCGGGATCCGGCGGCTCGACCCAGGACATGATCGGCTCGGCCATCGGCCAGATCGCCGGCGGACTGGTCGGCGGCAATGCCCAGCCGGCGCCGCAGCCGGTGCCGACCACCGAGGTTCCGGCGGCCGAGGCGCCGCCCGCTGCCGAGACGCTGCCGCCGCCCGAACCGGCCCCCGCGCCGGCGCAGGCACCGGATGCCAACCAGATCGTCACCGGCATGATCGGCAGCCTTCTCGGCCAGCAGAGCACCGCCTCCGCGCCGGTCCAGGCCCAGCCACAACAGCCGCAACAGCCGCAGCCCCGGCAGCAACAGCAGCAGCCGAGCGCCAACCAGGTGCTCGGTGGACTGGTGGGCGGCCTGCTCGGCCAGGCGGCGGGCCAGAACGGCCAGGCCGGCAACGCCGCCGCGCTGATCGGCAGCCTGACCGGCCAGCAGCCGCAGCAGGCGCCGCAGCCGCAACCGCAGCAGGCCCCGCAGGCGGCGCCGCAGCCGGCCGCCCCCGGCGTCGGCTCCACCAATGTCATCCCTCGGCCGAACCCCCGGCGCTGACCGAAACGAGCGCAGGAGGCCGCGCGCAAAGTGTCGCGCGGTGCGCACGCGCGCGTTCCGGCTGCGCGACGGTGCGCGTTCCTGCGCGAATCTGCGCGTTCCTGCGCGTTTTCGCGCGCGGCGGGCCGTCGCAAAACTGTAGCGGTGCGGATATAGGCTGGGTGCGCGCGTGCGGGTTCGCCCGCCGACGCGATCCCCGTTCTCCCCTCGTTCGTGATCAGCCCCGATGCAGGACCGCCCGAGTTCGGACGCCGACACCCGCCGCGGGACGCCCGGCGAGGTGTTCCGCGTGTTCCTGGTGCTGGGCCTCACCTCGTTCGGCGGGCCGGTGTCGCATCTCGGCTATTTCCGCACCGCCTTCGTCGAGCGGCGCAAGTGGATGTCGGAGAGCGCCTTCGCCGACCTGATCGCGCTCTGCCAGTTCCTGCCCGGCCCTGCCTCCAGCCAGGTGGGCATGGGGGTGGGCCTCTCCCGCGCCGGCTACCTCGGCATGCTGGCCGCCTTCACCGCCTTCACGCTGCCCTCGGCGGTCGCGCTCACCGCCTTCGCCTACGGGCTGGGGGCGCTCGGCGACACCGAGGGGGCGGGCTGGATCGCCGGGCTGAAGGCGGCCGCCGTCGCCGTGGTGGCGCACGCCCTCCTCGGCATGGCCCGCACGCTCGCCCCCGACGCGCCGCGCGCCACGATCGCCGCCGGCGCGATGATCCTGCTGCTGGTCGCCCCCACCGCCTGGACCCAGGTGCTGGTGATCGTGCTGGGGGCGGCCGCCGCCCTCCTGGTGCTGCCGAAGCCGGACATGGCCGACGATCCCGGCGGCCTGCACGTGCCGGTCGGGCGCGGCGTCGCCATCGCGGCGCTCGCGGCGTTCGCCGTGCTTCTGGTCGGGCTGCCGATCCTAGCCGCGGCGACCGACAGCTTCGGCATCGCCATCGTCGACCGCTTCTACCGGGCCGGCAGCCTGGTGTTCGGCGGCGGCCACGTGGTGCTGCCGCTCTTGGAGCAGTCGGTGGTGGCGCCGGGGCTGGTCTCCGAATCCGACTTCCTCGCCGGCTACGGCGCCGCCCAGGCGGTGCCGGGTCCGCTGTTCACCTTCGCCGCGTTCCTCGGCGCCGTGCTCGACGGGCCGCTGACCGGGATCGCCGGGGCGGCCGTGGCGCTGGTGGCGATCTTCGTGCCGTCGGCGCTGCTGGTGCTCGGCGCCCTGCCGTTCTGGTCGGCGCTGCGCCACCGGCCGAACGCGCGCCGCGCGCTCACCGGCGTCAACGCCGCGGTGGTCGGGCTCCTCGCCGCGGCGCTCTACGATCCGGTGTTCACCCGCGGCATCACCTCGCCGCTAGCGCTCGCCATCGCGGTCGCCGCCTTCGTGGCGCTCGCCCAGTGGAAGGCGCCGCCGTGGGCGGTTGTTATCGCCGCAGGCATCATCGGCGGGTTGGTGCTGTAGGTCCCTGGCGAGGGGATCAGGCTGAAACCGATAGCCGATGTCTTGTCACTCCCGCCGCATCAAGGCCGTTTGCGGGGTTGCGCTTCTGGAACAAAAGCGGAACTATCGGGTCCTCAACTTCTGCCGAAGGCCGCCATGTCGCTCGATCCCTCCCCCGTGCCGTACCCGGCCCCGCCGGTGGACGGCCGCCAGTCGCAGAACGCGCTGAAGGTGCGCCGCGGCACCTGCCGACTGCTGCGCATGCACGGCTTCTCGACGCTGCCGGAGGTGGGGCTCGCCTCGGGCCGGCGGGCCGACCTGGTGGCGATCGGCAAGGGCGGCGAGATCTGGATCGTCGAGATCAAGTCGTCGCTGGAGGACCTGCGCGCCGACGCCAAGTGGCCGTTCTACCGGCTGCACTGCGACCGGCTGTTCTTCGCCACCCTGCCCGAGGTGCCCTCCGCCGCGTTCCCGGAGGAGGCCGGCCTGATCCTCACCGACGGCTTCCAGGCGGAGATCCTGCGCGAGGCGCCGACCCACCGGCTGGCGGCCGCCACCCGCAAGGCGATGCTGCTGAAGGTCGCCCAGCTCGCCTCCAGCCGCCTGCACCTGCTGGAGGACCCGGAAGCCGCCCACCTGGAGCTGCCGGTCTGGTGATGCGGGGCCTTTCTCTTGCGCTCACGCCAGCGCGCTGAAGCGCGCGGCTGCGCGGGCGCGGCCTCCGGCCGGCGCGCGGTCGCGCGCTGGGGGAGTCTGGTCGAGAGGCTGGGCCTTTCTCTTGCGCTCACGCCAGCGCGCTGAAGCGCGCGGCTGCGCGGGCGCGGCCTCCGGCCGGCGCGCGGTCGCGCGCTGGGGGAGTCTGGTCGACAGGACATTCCTGGGGCGAGTTGTCGTTTTTGCGCGTTCCGCTCAGCCGTGCCAGAGGCCGGGGGCGGCTTCCAGGAGGCGGGGGAGCCGCTGCAGCTCCTCGTCGAGCACGTGGACCAGAGACAGCCGGTCCGCGGCGGTGGCGGCGGCGGCTTCCGCCTCGAAGGCCGGCATGGCACCGAGCGCGCCCGCGCGCAGGGCGGCCGCCAGCTCGTGCAGCATCCGGCACTGGGCGGCGACGTCGGACGGGCCGATCTCGGAGGCGGTGAGGAGCTCCACCGAGCTGACGACGATGCGCACGCTGCGCTGGATCTCCTCCATCTTCGGCATCGGCACGCCGCTTTCCTTGGCCGCGGAGGGCATCAGCGTCCTGAGGCTCTGCAGGGTACCGCCGATGCCGGCGAGCCCGCGCCTGGCGGCCGCTTCGCCCGCCGGCGTCGGGACGGCCTCCGCGGCGCCCGACAGCGCCTCCTCGCAGTGGAGCAGCGCGTTGGCGAGCACGTCGCGCCAGAACCACGTGGCGTAGAGCGGCTGGACGAAGGAGAGCGCCAGCGCCACGGCGACGCCGATCAGCACGTTGAGCGCCCGCCACAGCCCGATGTCCAGCGGATCGGTCCCCTGCCCGGTGACGATGATCAGGGTGAGGCCAGCCAGGAGCGCCATGTAGCCGGCGCGGCCGACCGCGTGATAGGCGCAGGCGGCGCAGAACAGCGCGAGCAGCAGCCAGGTGAGCTCGATCTGCTGCAGCCACTCCTGCTGCAGGAGCACCAGCAGGCCGGCGCCGGCGCCGACGAGGGTGCCGACGACGCGCTCCAGCGCCTTGCGGCGGATGTTGCCGTGGTGCT
This sequence comes from Amorphus suaedae, assembly GCF_053629675.1. Lineage (NCBI taxonomy): Bacteria > Pseudomonadati > Pseudomonadota > Alphaproteobacteria > Hyphomicrobiales > Amorphaceae > Amorphus > Amorphus suaedae. The sequence continues at coordinate 2,425,267 of NZ_JBRJIT010000001.1, forward strand.
GCAGCCCGGTGATGACCACCAGGAACGAGATGGTGGTCCACAGGCCGTGGGGCACGTGGAGGGCCGTGGTCAGGCCGATGCAGACCAGCACGCCGACGCCGGTGCGCGCCGCGTGGAAGGCGCGGGAATGGCGGTATCTGAGGGGGGTGGCGTCCGCCGCGCGCTGCACTCTGTCGGTCATCCCGTCGTCTTCTCCGCGCTCGGCCGCGCCGTCCTGGTGTCGTTCCGTGCCGCGCGGCGGCCGTGCGGTCAATGCAGGTCCTTGGTGTAGACGAACTGCGGCATGTGCAGGTTGTAGCGCAGCGCCAAGAGCCTGAGCGCCAGCCCGACGCCCATGGCGACGCCCATCACCACGTCGTGCTGCAAGCCGGCGGCGAGCCCGCCCACGTAGAGCCCCGCCGTGACGATCGACACGCTGGCATAGAGCTCGCGGCGGAACAGCAGCGGGATCTCGTTGCACAGGATGTCGCGCAGCACGCCGCCGGCGGTGCCGGTGATCATGCCGATCACCACGACGATGGCCAGCGGCTGGTTCATGCCGAGCGCGACGTTGCAGCCGATGACGGTGAAGACGACGAGGCCGACGGCGTCGAGAAACAGGAAGATGCCGCGCAGCCGCTCCATGAAACGGGCGAAGACGATCGCGGCGCAGGCGGCGACGATGGCGGCGGCGAGATAGGAGGGATGCGCCACCCAGGCGAGCGGATAGTGGCCGAGCAGCATGTCGCGGATGGAGCCGCCGCCGAGCGCCGTGATGCAGCCGAGCACGGCGACGCCGAACCAGTCCATGCTGCGCCGGCCGGCGGCGAGCGCCGCCGTCATCGCCTCGGCGCTGACCGCGACCAGATAGAGCACCTGCAGTACGACGTCGGTCATGGCCGGCTCCGCCTCCCCACCTTGCAGCCGGCCCACTCTGGCCGATCCCGGACGGCGGCGCGAGGGCAAGCGGGCCTGCCGTCGTCACTATCCCCGGTGCGGGAGGGAGGGTTCGGGCCTGCGGTATGCGGCCCTGGATTCCCGCCTTCGCGGGAATGAGCGGAGTGTGGGGTGAGGTCCGGGTGACACACGGCAGGCCTATCCGGATGCCACGTCATCCCGCCAGCACCACCTGACAGGCCCTATGGATCCCCGCTTTCGCGGGGATGAGCGGAGATTGAGGCATGGCCCGGCTGACACACGGCAGGCCTCTACGGACCCCTCCCACAAACTCGAAGGCTGCGGTATGCGGCCCTGGATTCCCGCTTTCGCGGGAATGAGCGGAGTGTGGGGCATGGCACGGCCGCCACACGACAGGCCTTTCCGGACACCTCCCGCCAGCGCGCGACCGCGCGCCGCCCGGTCAGGGCGCCCTCGCGGAGCCGATGCGCGTGAGCGCATTCGGCGTGAGCAGGCTAAAGACCGCTCTATTCCCCGCAATCCCGGACGGAAAACCGCAAGAGCACTTTTCCTGGGATTGCTCAGGGCCACTTCACCAGGGGCGGCATGGACGACAGGATCGAGGTGACGTTGCCGCCGGTCTTCAGGCCGAAGATGGTGCCGCGGTCGTAGAGCAGGTTGAACTCGACGTAGCGGCCGCGGCGGACGAGCTGCTCGTCGCGGTCGGCCTCGGTGAACGGGGTCTGGACGTTGCCGCGCACCAGGACGGGATAGATGTCGGCGAAGGCCTCGCCCACCGCGCGGGTGAAGGCGAAGTCGGCGTCCCAGTCGCCGGTGCTGAGATAGTCGTAGAAGATGCCGCCGATGCCGCGCATCTCGCCCCGGTGCTTCAGGAAGAAATACTCGTCGCACCACGCCTTGTAGCGCGGATAGTCGGCCACCGCGTGGGGCGCGCAGGCGGCCTCCATCGCGGCGTGGAAGGCGACCGTGTCCGGGTCGTCCTGGGTACGCCGGCGATCGAGCACCGGCGTCAGGTCGGCGCCGCCGCCGAACCACTGGCGGGTGGTCACCACCATGCGGGTGTTCATGTGCACGGCCGGCACGTTGGGGTTCCACGGGTGGGCGATCAGCGAGATGCCCGAGGCCCAGAAGCGCGGGTCCTCGTCGCCGCCGGGGATCTGCTTGCGGAACTCCTCCGAAAAGGTGCCGTGGACGGTGGAGGTGTGGACGCCGACCTTCTCGAAGACGCGGCCGCCCATCATGCTCATCACGCCGCCGCCGCCATGGGCGCCGTCGGCGTCGGTGCGGTCCCAGGGCGCGCGCTCGAACCGGCCGGCGGGGCGGCCGTCGGTGCCCGGCGCGCCGTCGGCCTCGTCCTCCAGCGCCTCGAAGGACGCGCAGATCCGGTCGCGGAGCGCCTGGAACCAGTCCTGCGCCCGGCCCTTCTTCTCCTCCAGATTGTCGGGAAGCGGCCGGTCCGGCACCTTCGAACTCACCATGATCTCACGCCCTCAGCTGATGACGCGGCCGGTGTGGCGGAAAGGGCGAGGCAGCGCAAGGGCGGGCGCGGTCTACCTCACCCGCTCGGCGTAGATGCCCGTGGGGGTGCGGTCGCCGGTGTCGCGCGGCGCCTCCTCCGGCAGGCCGCCCTGCAGGTAGCGGCCGTCGTACTGGCCGGCGCGGGCAAGGCCGTTCCAGTCGTGGATGGTGAGCAGGCCGCCGGTGAGCGAGATCAGCCCGTCGGACCGCAGCGCCTGGATCGAGCGGTTGACGTGGACCACCGAGAGGCCGGTCGCGTCGGCGACCTCCGACTGGGTCATCGGCCAGACGACCGTGTGGCCGTCGACCAGGCCGACCTGGCGGTGGCGGGCGTACATCTCGCACATCACGTGGGCGATGCGCTGGAAGGCGGTGCGGCGGCCGACGTTGACGATCCACTCGCGGAACACCGCCGCCTCGAACAGCGACTCCTTCCAGACCGCGCGGGCGACGCGGGGGGATTCCTTGGTGATGGCGATCAGCGCCTCGTGGGGGATCATCGACACCGTGGACGGCGCGATGGAGGCAACCGAGTGGTCCATCACCTCCAGCAGGAAGCTCTGGATGTCGAAGATGTCGCCGGGCACGATGAACGCGGTGATCTGGCGCTTTCCGTCGGGCGTCATCGAGTAGCGGCAGGCCAGCCCCGACAAGAGCATGCAGCACTCGCGCGCCCGGTCGCCCTCGCGGACGATGTCCTGGCGCGGCCCGACGGTGATGGTGCGGGTGAAGAGGGAGTCGAGGAGGCGTTCTTCCGCCTCGGAGAACGGCTCGAGCACGCGCAGCTTGCGCAGCATCGGGTTCTCGTTCGCCTGCATGTCGTCATGCCCCCTGGTCAGAAATGGCCGGATCGGCCAGTGCGCCGCCGCACCACGGCCAGCCACGCCGGGCTCGTGCCGGCGCTCGGCCGCCGGCGGGCCATCGGTCATCGGCCTTGACGTGGATCGTAGCACGGCCGGTTGCGCGGCGAGCCCTAGGCCCTCGCGCGGTTCCCGGCGGGTGCTGCTGCCGGAATGCGCCCCCGCTCCAGCAGCGGCGCGGATACTAGCGGCCATGCGGCAGTGCGGCATTAGCTTATATTAATGCCCGCGGCGCAATCGGGCCGGCCGGGCGCGGCGTCAGGGGCGATGGACGAGAATGTTCACCAGGCGCCCCAGCGGATCGCGGACGAACACCCGGCGCACGCCCCACGGCTCGTCGGCGGGGCCGTAGACGAGGTCGATACCGGCCGCCGCGAGCCGGGCCAGCACCGCGTCGAGATCGTCGACCTCGATGGAGAGGTCGGGGACCGGCGTGCCCGATCCGCCCTCCGACATGACGCTCACCTGGACCGGCATCGCCGCGGCGCTGCCGTAAGTGACGATCCAGCCGAGATCCATCAGCACGTCGAGGCCGAGCACGTCGCGGTAGAAGGGCGCCGCGGCGGCAGGATCGGCGGCGGCGAGGTTGGCGACGATGCGGCGGACGGTCACGACGTCCTCCCGGGCGCGTCGCCGCCGGGATGGGCGTTCTGGGCCATCAGGATCGACGAGGCGACCCGGTTGCGGCCCTCGCTCTTGGCCTTGTAGAGCGCGCCGTCGACGGCCAGCAGCAGGCTTTCCGCCGACGAGATGGTGCCGCCGTCGCGCGCCAGCGCCGAGGCGACGCCGAGGCTGAGGGTGACCATCCGGCGGCCGGAGGCGTTGGGGCCGTGAGGGATGTCCTGGGCCTCGACGGCGGCGCGGGCCGCTTCGGCGATCTCCAGCGCGGCGGCAAGCGGCGTCATCGGCAGCACGATGGCGAGCTCCTCGCCGCCGTAGCGGGCGGCCAGCGCGCCGGGGGTGTCCTCCACCACCCGGCTCAGCGCCCGGCCGACGACGCGCAGGCAGTCGTCGCCCGCCTGGTGGCCGAAGGTGTCGTTGAAGACCTTGAAGAAGTCGATGTCGGCCAGCACCAGCGAGATCTCCGCGCCGCGCTCCAGCGCCTCCGACCAGCCGGCCGCGAGCGCCTGGTCGAAGGCCCGGCGGTTGGCGAGGCCGGTGAGCCCGTCGGTCATCGCCTGGCGCGCCAGTTCCTCCTCGAAGCGGATCCGCTCGGAGATGTCGCGCATGGCGATGACGACGCCCTCGAGCGCATCGCCGGTGTCCGGGTGCCGGATGCCGTGGGAGCGGCATTCGACCCACAGGTAGGAGCCGTCGGCCCGCCGGATGCGGCAGGTCAGGGCGCGCGGGCCGACGACCTCGCGCATCGCCTGCTGCATCGAGGCTCCGATGGCCGGCATGTCGCCCGGGTGGACCAGATCGGCCGGGGTCCTGCCGATCAGTTCGTCTTCGCTCCAGCCCAGCACCGAGGAAGCCGCCCGGGAGACGAACCGCGCCGTGTAGGTCCCGTCGAGCAGCCAGAGGACGTCGGTGGTGTGGTCGACCAGGATGCGGAAGAGGTCCGGCCCGTCCCATCGGCCGGTGCCGAACGCGCCGAGCCTGCCCGGCCGCGCCCCGTCCGGCGGTCCGCCTGTCCCGTCCCCCATCGTCGTTCCCCCGTGGTGCCTGTTCGCCGTTTCCAAGCGCCCCTCGCCGCCGATAGACTGGCGCCGTCGGACCGAGGGGCATCGCAACGTCCGACCTAGCACGACGAACCGGCAGGATCAGGCCCATGATCGACATTCGACCCGCCGAAGGCGAGGGCTTTTCCGTCGCGGTGGACTGGGCGGCGGCCGAAGGCTGGAATCCCGGCCTCGACGATCTGGGCACCTTCCGCGCCGCCGATGCCGAGGGGCTGCTGCTCGGCTTCGTCGACGGACGGCCGGTGGCCTCCATCTCCGCCGTCCGCTACGGCGATCGCTACGGCTTCCTGGGCTTCTACATCGTCGTGCCGGAGGCGCGCGGCAAAGGCTACGGGATGGCGATCTGGAACGCCGCGATGGCGCGTTTCGGCGACCGCGTGGTCGGGCTCGACGGCGTGGTGGCCCAGCAGGACAACTACCGCAAGAGCGGCTTCGTACTGGCCGGCCGCAACGTGCGCTTCACCGGACCGGCGGAGCCGCCGGCCGCACCCGCCTCCGGCGTCGAGGTACGCCCGCTGGCCGCCGGCGACGTTGCGGCGGTGCTGGCCTTCGACCGCGCCTTCTTCCCGGCCGACCGCAGCGCGTTCACGCAAGCCTGGGTCGCGCCCGCAGCGGGCGTGCGGCGAAGCTGCCGGCTGGCGCTGCGCGACGGCCGGCTGGTCGGGTACGGCGTCATCCGCGCCTGCCGCGCCGGCCACAAGATCGGGCCGCTGTTCGCGGCCGACCCGGCGGTGGCCGAGGCGCTGTTCTCAGCGCTCGCCGCCACCGTCGCCCCCGGCTCCGAGATCAGCCTCGACGTGCCGGAGGCCAACCGGGAGGGCGTCGCGCTGGCCGAACGGCACGGGCTGGCGCCGTCGTTCGAGACGGCCCGCATGTACGCCGGACCGGCGCCGGACCTGCCAACCGCCCGCACCTTCGGCATCACAACCTTCGAGCTCGGCTGACGGGGCGGACGGCGGCCCGTGGCCGGAAGGCCACAGCCGTCAAAATCCTGAGAAGCAGGGGGTGAATTTCGCGCGCGCCTGGCGTAGATCGTTGGCCGCGCCGCCCGCACCGCTTCGAACGATGCGCCCGGCGCCCCACATGGAGAACGACATGAAGATTCGCGTCACGCCCTCGCACTGACGCGCCCATGCCTGCTCCGCGGCCGCACCTCACGGCCGCCTGGCTCCGCATCCGGCGCGGTTCTTTCCCGTTCGCTGCCGTTTGCCTGGAGCCTACCGATGCTTTCCTTTTTCGAATCCCTCGTCGATCCGCTCGTCGACCGGCCGCAGGTGCGCCCGCCCGACCGGATGCTGCCGTTCATCTGGCACTTCGTCCGCCAGGCCTGGAAGGTCATCGCCGTCCTGCTGGTGGTCGCCGGCTGCGTGGCGCTGATCGAGGTCAGCCTGTTCGACTTCATCGGCCGCATCGTCGACATGCTCGCCGACACGCCGCCCGCCGAGCTGTTCTCGCAGCACGGCACGACGCTGCTGGTGATGGGCTTCGTGGCGCTAATCCTGCGACCTCTTGCCGCGACGCTGCACCTGCTAATGGTCCACCAGGCGGTGGAGCCGGGGCTGACCAACCTGATCCGCTGGCAGACCCACCGCTACGTGCTGCGCCAGAGCCTGTCGTTCTTCCAGAACGATTTCGCCGGGCGGCTGGCCAACAAGATCATCCAGACGGGCCCGTCGCTGCGCGAGGCGGTGGTCTCGATGATCGACGCCATCTGGTACGTGACGATCTACACCGGCAGCGCGCTCATCCTGTTCGCCCAGGCGGACTTCTGGCTGGCCGTGCCGCTGGTCGTGTGGATCGTCGCCTACGTCTGCGTGCTCGCCTACTTCGTGCCGCAGGTGAAGGAGCAGGCGACGGTGATGTCGGAGGCCCGCTCGATGCTGACGGGCCGGATCGTCGACAGCTACACCAACATCATGACGGTGAAGCTGTTCGCCCACGCCGAGCGCGAGGACGACTACGCCCGCGAGGCGATCGTCGACCACACCGCGAAGTTCCACTTCATGACCCGGCGCATCACCGGCATGAACGTCGCCCTGGTGAGCATCAACGGCTTCCTGATCGTTGCGACGCTCGGGACCGGGCTGTGGCTCTGGCAGGAGCAGGCGATCACCATCGGCTCGATCGCGCTGGCGGCCGGCCTGGTCATGCGCATCAACGCCATGTCGGGCTGGATCATGTGGGTGGTGACCGGGATCTTCGAGAACCTGGGCACGGTGGCGGAAGGCATGGAGGCGATCTCGCGCCCCTATGCCGTGACCGACAGGCCCGAGGCCGGGCAGCTCACGGTGGATCGCGGCGAGATCCGCTTCGAGGACGTGTCGTTCCACTACGGGCAGACGCGCGGCGTCATCGACCACCTGGACCTGACCATCGCCCCCGGCGAGCGGGTGGGCCTGGTCGGCCGCTCGGGCGCCGGCAAGTCGACCATGGTCAACCTGCTGCTGCGCTTCCACGACGTGGAGGGCGGCCGGATCCTGATCGACGGCCAGGACATCTCGCAGGTGACCCAGGCGAGCCTGCGCGCGGCCATCGGCATGGTGACCCAGGATACCTCGCTGCTGCACCGCTCGGTCCGCGACAACGTCCGCTACGGCCTGCCGGCCGCCGGCGACGCGTCGATCCAGGCGGCGCTGGAGCGCTCGCACGCCGACGGCTTCGTGCCGGACCTGGTCGACCTCAACGGCCGGCGCGGCCTCGACGCCCACGTGGGCGAGCGCGGCGTCAAGCTGTCGGGCGGCCAGCGGCAGCGCATCGCCATCGCGCGGGTGCTGCTGAAGGACGCGCCGATCCTGATCCTCGACGAGGCGACCTCCGCGCTCGATTCGGAGATCGAGGCGGCGATCCAGGAGGACCTGGAGGCGCTGATGGGCGACAAGACGGTGATCGCCATCGCGCACCGGCTGTCCACCATCGCCCGCATGGACCGGCTGGTGGTGCTCGACGCGGGCCGCATCGTCGAGACGGGTCGCCACGCCGACCTGATCGCGGCCGGCGGCATCTACGCCCGGCTGTGGGCGCGCCAGTCGGGCGGCTTCCTCGGCGAGATCGAGCCGGAAGGGGTCTAGGGCGCCCGCCCCGTCGCGGCTCAAGCGTTCGGCCCGAAAGACATGCCTGCGGGCGCGTCTTTCGGGCCGGGCGGCCGCGTCCGATCGATCGAGACCGCCAGTCGGGGGATCAGGCGGCCGCCGCCGGCAGCGCGCGCAGGATCTGCGCGACGCAGGCCTCCGGCGACTGCGCGCCGGTGTCCACCATCGCGTCGTAGGCGCAGAAGCCGTGCACCACGTCGTTGAGCCCGCGGGCCCGGCCGATCACGCGGTCGCCGCGGGCGCCTTCGCGGCTTTCCAGCACCGCCAGCGGACAGGTGACGCCCACCGTGAAGACCGCGAGCCCCTGCGTGGCGGCCCGGAAGCTCTCGTACATCTGCCAGTCGTGGAGGACGTGGTCGAAGATGACGGAATTGCCGGCGTCGACCAGCGCGCGCACGGCCGGCGCCATCCCGTCGATCAGGCTGCGGAACACCGGGCCGAAGCGGGCGACCACGGCGGGCGGCGCCCCCGGCGGCGACGTGGTGACCATCTCGACGCCCAGCGCCGTGAACCGGTCCCGCGCATCCTGCCGGCCGGTATCCGCGCCGAGATAGTAGCGCGGCGCGGACATGAAGATGAAATCGTCGAAACCGACCACCAGGTAGGGGTGCTCGATGGCGCCCTGAAGGGCCCGGCAGAGCGTCGACTTGCCGGCGCTCGACGGCCCGTTCACGAGGATGACCTGCGGCCAGGACGCGCCGTCGTCCGTCATCGGATCCCTCGACAGATCATGCCGCCCTCCGCCTTCCCACCTGCCGTTTCCCGTCCAGGCCGAGCCTCCGAAGGGTATCGCCGGCGATATCAGCGCGCGAGCCCAAAATCGGTCGCCGCAGCGCCGCGCGGCGCCGGCACCGCGCCCCGTCAGGCGGGCGGAAACCCGCCGGTCTGGCGGAGCCCCTCGCCGACGGCGATCGCCACGGAGACGGCCAGATTCAGCGAGCGGGCGCCGTCGACCATCGGGATCCGGAGCCGGGCATCGGCCGCGGCGTGCACCTCGGCCGGAACGCCCGCGGATTCGCGGCCGAACAGCAGCACGTCGTCGCCGGCGAAGGCGAAATCGGCGTGGGTGCTTTCCGCCGCCGTGGTGAACAGCACGAGCCGGCCGCCCGCCGCCTGGTGATGCGCGCGGAACGCCGCCCACGAGAGGTGGCGGACCAGGGCCGCCTTCTCCAGATAGTCGAGGCCGGCGCGCCGGAGCGCCCCGTCGGTGAGCGAGAAGCCGGTGGGCTCGATGACGTCCACCGTCACCTCGAAACAGGCGGCCATTCTGAGAATGGTCCCGGTGTTCTGGGGAATGTCCGGCTGGAAGAGGGCGATGCGCATGGCGGGCGGATTCGGCTTCGCGGGAACAAACCGGGGATGACAACGGCCCGGAAATCCAGCACCGCGGCCAATGCGTTGGCATTTTGCGACAAACCGTCCAAAGCCAACCTTGGCTACTGGACAACCGCATGAAGGGGTGCAAAAACGCAAGCGGTTCTAAAAGAGCCGATCGCGCGCGGTGAAATGCGGCATCCCTCAAGGCCGTCGAGGGGACGCTGCAAGGCCATTGTGAGCCTGCCCCGCACGCGGAACACAAGATCATCATCGGCATCTAGAGGAGCCGACATTGGCGAGCATGGATTCGTCGGAACCGACCCGCCGCGACTTTATGTATCTGGCAACCGGTGCGTTCGGCGCAGTGGGCGTCGCGGCAGTCGCGTGGCCGTTCATCGACCAGATGAACCCGGACGCCGCCGCCCTGGCGCTGGCGACCACGGAAGTTGACGTGTCGAGCATGGCCCCGGGCCAGTCGATCACCGTCAGCTGGCGTGGCAAACCCGTGTTCATCCGCTACCGGACCGAGCAGGAAATCGAGGAGGCGAAGAACGTGCCCCTCGAGGAGCTGAAGGACCCGATCGCGCGGAACGAGAACCTGAAGGCAGATGCCCCGGCGATCGATACCAACCGGGCCGCCGCCGACAAGGAGCCCTGGCTCGTGATGGTCGGCATCTGCACCCATCTCGGCTGCGTTCCGATCGGCGAGTCCGGTGAGTATGGCGGCTGGTTCTGCCCCTGCCACGGCTCCGTCTACGACACCGCCGGCCGAATCCGCAAAGGTCCTGCTCCGCAGAACCTGCTGATCCCGACCTATGCATTCACCGCCGACACCGTCATTCGGGTCGGTTGACGGGCGAGAAGGAACGGTAACGATGTCCGGACACTCGACCTATCAGCCGCAGGGCAAGTTCGCGAAGTGGCTTGATTCGCGGCTCCCCATCCTGACCCTCATGAACGCGCAGGCGATCGACTTCCCGACGCCGCGCAACCTGAACTACTTCTGGACCTTCGGCGCCATCCTCATGATGATGCTGGTCGTCCAGATCCTGACCGGCATCGTGCTGGCCATGCATTACACGCCCGACACCGGCCTGGCGTTCGCATCGGTCGAGAAGATCATGCGCGACGTGAACTTCGGCTGGCTGCTGCGCTACATGCACGCCAACGGCGCCTCGATGTTCTTCATCGCCGTCTACATCCACATCTTCCGCGGCCTCTACTACGGCTCCTACAAGGCGCCCCGCGAGATCCTCTGGATGCTCGGCGTGGTGATCTTCCTGCTGATGATGGCAACCGCCTTCATGGGCTACGTGCTGCCGTGGGGACAGATGTCCTTCTGGGGCGCCACCGTGATCACCAACCTGTTCTCGGCGATCCCGCTGGTGGGCGAGTCGGTGGTGCAGTGGCTGTGGGGCGGCTTCTCGATCGCCAACCCGACCCTGAACCGCTTCTTCGCCCTGCACTATCTCCTGCCGTTCATGATCTTCGGCGTGGTGATCCTGCACATCTGGGCGCTGCACGTTCCCGGCAACAACAACCCCACCGGCGTGTCGGTAAAGTCGGGGCAGGACACGGTTCCGTTCCACCCCTACATCACCATCAAGGACATGTTCGCGATGGTGGTGTTCTGCCTGTTCTTCGGGTGGTTCCTCTTCTACATCCCGAACTACATGGGCCACGCGGACAACTACATCCCGGCCAACCCGCTGGTGACGCCGGCGCACATCGTCCCGGAATGGTACTTCCTGCCGTTCTACGCGATCCTGCGCGCCGTCCCGTCGAAGCTCGGTGGCGTCATCGCGATGTTCGGAGCGATCGCCATCCTGTTCTTCCTGCCGTGGCTCGACACGTCGAAGGTCCGCTCCGGCGCCTTCCGTCCGCTGTTCCGCCAGTTCTTCTGGGTGTTCGCGGCCGTGTGCGTGTTCCTCGGCTGGCTCGGCGCCCAGCCGGCGGAAGGCATCTACGTGATCCTCGCCCGGATCTCGATGGCCTACTACTTCGGCTTCTTCATCATCATCCTGCCAGTGCTCGGACTGGTCGAGCGGACCAAGCCTCTCCCGGCTTCGATCTCCGAATCGGTGCTCGGCAAGAAGTCGGGTGGCAGCGCACATCCGGCCGGATCCGCCGCCGCGCCTTCGGACAAGGGGTGAGCCAGGAATGCTCGTGAAACGGAAGACTCAGATGACCGTTCGGCTCGGCCTGGCGCTTGCGGCCGGTTTGACCGGCGCCCTCCTGATGGGCGCTGCCTCGACGGCCAACGCCGCTGAAGGCGAAGGCCCGCACATCCCGCGGGAGCGCTGGAGCTTCTCCGGGCCGTTCGGGCACTACGACCCGGCCCAGCTGCAGCGCGGCTTCAAGATCTATCAGCAGGTCTGCTCGGCCTGTCACTCGATGGAATTCGTCGCCATCCGCACGCTGGGTTCGCCGAGCGGCCCCTTCTTCCCGGAAGCCGCGGTGAAGGAGATCGCCAACGGCTACGAGGTCGAGGACGGACCGAACGATTCGGGCGAGATGTTCATGCGCCCCGCCCGGCCGTCGGACCACTTCCCCTCGCCGTTCGCGAACGAGCAGGCCGCGCGTGCCGCCAACGGCGGCGCCTACCCGCCGGACCTGTCGCTGATCGCCAAGGCGCGCGCCGCGCACGCCGGCTTCCCGACCTTCATCTTCGACGCCTTCACGCAGTACCAGGAGCAGGGGCCGGACTACATCCACGCGCTGCTCACCCACTACGAGGAGCCGCCGGAGGACGTCACCCTGGCGCCGGGCATGTACTACAACACGGCGTTCCTGGCCGGGCACCAGATCGCCATGCCGCCGCCGCTCTCCGACGGCCAGATCGAGTACACCGACGGCTCGCCCGAGACCGTCGACCAGTACTCCCGCGACGTGTCGGCGTTCCTGATGTGGGCGGCCGAGCCGAAGCTGGAGGCGCGCAAGCAGACGGGCTTCAAGGTGATGCTCTTCCTCATCGTCTTCGCCGGGCTCCTGTACTTCACCAAGCGCAAGATCTGGAACAACGTCGCGCACTGATCCCAGCCCGCGACACCCTAAGAATGCCGAACGCGCCCGGAGCAATCCGGGCGCGTTTTTTCTTGGCGCGCGGCCGGCAAATCCCCCCGAAAACATGCACAAAATTGCAGGTCCGGCCTTCACGTGCCGCCCATATCAATTCTAATATGGAAATATAGCGCCACTTGCTGAAACACACGGCCGCCTGAAAGCCTCAAGAGAAGGCCCCGGCGCGCGATGGGAGGACCACCATGAAACGCACCTCACTCTGCCTCGCCCTGCTGCTGGGAACCAGCATCTGCGCCCATGCCGAAGAGGTCACCCTGCGCGGCGCCAGCGCGTTCGCCGCGGACACCACCTTCGACCGGCCCTTCAAGGCGTTCGTCGACTGGATCAACGAGAACGGCAAGGGCGTGCTGCAGATCAACGTGGTCGGCGGCCCCGAGGCCGTGCCGCCGTTCGAGGCCGGCAACGCCGTCTCCTCCGGCGTGATCGACATCGCCAACGTGACGGCGGCCTTCTACACGAACCTGCTGCCGGAAGGCGACGCGCTGAAGCTCGCCACCAACACCATCCAGGAGCAGCGCAAGAACGGCTGCTACGAGCTCGTCGACCAGCTCCACCAGGAGAAGATGAACGCCAAGTATCTCGGCCGCACCGGCGACGGGATCCCGTTCCACCTCTATCTCACCAAGCCCATCGAGAGCGCCGACCTCACCGGGCTGACGATCCGCACCACGCCCGTCTACCAGGCGATGTTCCAGTCGCTGGGCGGCAACCTGGTGCGCACCGCGCCGGGCGACGTCTACACGGCGCTGGAGCGCGGCACGATCGACGGCTACGGCTGGCCGGCCCAGGGCGTGCTCGACCTCGGCTGGGACGAGCAGACCAAATTCCGGGTCGATCCGGGCTTCTACCAGGTGGACGTCGACCTCATCATGAACCTCGACACCTGGAACAACCTCGGCGACGAGCAGAAGGACCTCCTCCAGCGCGGGGTCGAGTGGGTGGAGGCGAAGAACGCCGACAACACGAAGATCAACGAGGAAGAGTTCGCCAAGCAGGCCGAAGCCGGGATCGAGACGATCACCCTGGAAGGCGCCGAGCGCGAGAAATGGCTGACGGCCGCGCAGGAGCAGGGCTGGGCCGCGATCGAGGCGATCGATGCGGACAACGCCAAGAAGCTGCGGGCCTGCCTGACCAACTAGTCGGCCGGGATGCGCGTCTTCTCCCAAACGCTGCAGATCGTGATGGACGCTCTCGCCATTCTGGCGGGAGCGATCTTCTCTCTTATTGCGGTGGCGATCGCCGCCAACGTCGTGCTGCGGGCGCTCGACGCCCCGCAGATCCACGGCATGGTCGACCTCATCGAGGCCGGCATGGTGGCGGCGACGTTCCTGGCCGCCCCCTGGGTGCTGTCGAAGAACGCCCACGTGACCGTCGACGTGCTGACCACCGCGCTGCCGATCGCCACCCGCCGGCGCCTCGCCCGCATCGTCTGCGTGCTGGGCATGGCGATCGCGGCGACGCTCTGCTGGAGCGCGCTGCAGGCGGTGCTCGTCAGCTACGGCCGCGGCTCGATGGTCCGCGGCATCCTCGTCTATCCCGAATGGTGGCCGCTGCTGGCGCCGACGATCTCCGGGGCGCTGCTGGCGCTCGAGTTCGCCCGCCGCGCGATCGCCGGCGTCGACGTCGTCGACAGGCAAGCGAGCGGCATCTAGCCCATGGACTGGTCCACCACCCTCTTCCTGATGCTCGGCGGCCTGGTCGCGCTGCTGGCGCTCGGGCTGCCGGTCGCCTTCGCCTTCATCGCCGTCAACATCGCCGGGGCCTATTTCATCCTCGGCGGCGAGAACGGGCTGATCCAGATGGCGCGCAACGCCACCCAGTCCGTCTCGTCGTTCTCGCTGGCGCCAATCCCGCTGTTCATCCTGATGGGCGAGATCCTGTTCCAGACCAAGGTCGCCCACCGCGCCATCGACGCCATCGACCGGGTGGTGACGCGGGTGCCGGGGCGGCTGTCGGTGGTGACGGTGTTCGGCGGCACCATCTTCGCGGCGCTGTCGGGCTCGACCATCGCCAACACCGCGATGCTCGGCTCCACGCTGCTGCCCTCGATGCTGAAGCGCGGCTATCACCCGACGCTGGCGATGGGCCCGATCATGGCGTCGGGCGCAATCGCCATGCTGATCCCGCCGTCGGCACTGGCGGTGCTGCTGGGTTCGCTCGCCGGCATCTCGATCGCCGGGCTGCTGGTGGCGGGTATCGTGCCGGCGATCATCCTCTCCGCGCTGGCCGTGCTGTTCATCGCCGGTGCCGCCACCATACGCCCCGACCTCGCGCCCAGCGACGAACAGCCGCCGATGACGCTCCGCGAGCGCTGGACGCCGTTCGCGGTCCACGTGCTGCCGCTCTCCGGCATCTTCATCGTGGTGATCGGCAGCCTGCTGACGGGCCTCGCGACGCCGACCGAATCGGCCGCGCTCGGCTGCCTCGCCGCGATCGTCGCCGGCTTCGGCTATCGGTCGATGTCGGCGGGCGCGCTGGCGACCGCGGTGATGGAGACGGTGAAGCTGTCGGTGATGATCCTGTTCATCATCGCCGCCAGCCAGACCTTCAGCCAGATCCTGTCGTTCTCCGGCGCCACCGGCGGGCTGATCCGGCTGATCCAGGGCTTCGACCTCTCGGCGCTGTGGATCCTGGTCGGGATGATCCTGATCCTGCTGTTCCTCGGCTGCTTCATCGACCAGATCAGCATGCTGATGGTGACGATCCCGGTGTTCATCCCGCTGGCGCGGACGGCCGGCATCGACGAGCTGGTGCTGGGCGTCGTCTACCTCCTGACCATGGAGATCGCGCTCCTGACACCGCCGTTCGGGCTGTTGCTGTTCGTCATGCAGGGGGTCGCGCCGCCGTCGATCCGCATGCGCCAGATCTACGCCGCGGTGACGCCGTTCCTGCTCATCAAGCTGTTCGTGCTGGCCCTGGTGGTGGCGATCCCGGCGCTGGGCACCTGGCTTCCGGGCCAGCTCGGCCGGTAGGCCACGGCGGGACGGGAGCGACGGGGCGTCAGAACCCCGCGAGGCGGCTCATCAGCTCGGCCAGCACCAGGCTCAGCGTCAGGTCGAAGGCGACCACGGCGATGGACATGGCGATGGTGGTCTGCAGCGCGATGCGGACCACCTGATACTGGTAGCGGATGACCCCGACCACCACGACCAGGAACAGGATCGCCGCCAGCTCCTGGCCGACCAGCCCGGCGGCGTAGAGCACCGACGGCAGGATCGACATGGACATGGCGACCGGGCTGGTCCAGTTGCGCGCCACGATGAACGGGACGTAGCGGGCGGCGAGCCCCAGCGGGCGGGCAAGCAGCGCCAGCACGATCGGCAGGGCCAGCCAGTCGACCCCGAGACCGGCGAACTTCCAGAAGAAGAACCAGACCAGCGGGAAGCCATCGACCGGCGCGCCGTCGAACTGCAGGAGGCGGACCTCGGCCAGCGCAGCGATCGCGTAGAGCGGCGCCACCAGGAACACCGCGCCGAAGGACCGGTAGAAGCCGTCGATCGACAGGTCGAACGCCAGCATCCCGTCCTTGCGGTTCAGGAGCAGCGCCCATGCTCCCTGGAAGGCGCGCTGGATCTCCGCGGCACTCGGCATCACGCGCCTGCCGTCTCCCCGGCGTCGGCGAGCGTCGCCGCGACGAACAGGCGGTAGATCTCCGTCAGCGCCTCGAGGTCGGCGACCGGCACCCGCTCGTCGATCTGGTGCATGGTGTCGCCGACGAGGCCGAACTCGATCACCGGGCAATAGGCCTGGATGTAGCGCGCGTCGGAGGTGCCGCCGGCGGTGGAGAGCTCCGGCTCGCGGCCCGTCACCGCGCGCACCGCCTCGGTGAGGCGGGCGGCGAGCGCCTCGTCGCGGGTGAGGAAGGATTCCGACGCCTTTTCCCAGACGACGCCGGTGGTGATCCCCTCCGGGCGCACCGTCTCGACCCGGCGCAGCAGCTCCTCCTTGAGGGTGGCCGAGGTCCAGCGGTCGGAGAAGCGGACGTTGAAGCGGATCTCGGCGGAGGCCGGGATGACGTTGAAGGCAGGGTTGCCGGTGTCGATGGCGACGATCTGCAGGCTGGTCGGCTGGAAGGCCTCGCTGCCCTCGTCGAGGGGCGTGCCCTGCAGCGCGTCGGCAATCGCCGTGACGGCGGGCATCGGATTGAGCGCCCGGTGCGGATAGGCCGCGTGGCCCTGGCGACCCTCGACCCTGAGGGTGCCCGACAGCGAGCCGCGGCGGCCGACCTTCGCCATGTCGCCGAGTTCGGTGACGTTGGTCGGCTCGCCCACCAGGGCGCCGTCGAAGGTCATGCCGCGCTCCGCGCACCAGGCGAGCAGCTTCTCGGTACCGTTGATGGAGGGGCCCTCCTCGTCGCCGGTGAGGAGCAGCGTCACCGTCCCGGTCTCCGGCCAGCCCTCGGCCTTGAGGCGCGCCAGCGCCGCCACGAAGGCCGCGACGCCCCCCTTCATGTCGACTGCGCCGCGCCCGTAGAGATAGGCGCCGTCGAGGTCGCCGGAAAACGGCGGCCGCGTCCACAGCGCGCCAGCGCCCGGCGGCACCACGTCGGTGTGCCCGGCGAGCATCAGGTGCGGCGCGCCGGTGCCGATGCTGGCGACCAGGTTGTCGACGTCGGGCGTGCCCTCGTCGCTGAACCGGACCCGGTGGGTGGCGAAGCCGAGCGGCCGCAGCACCGCCTCCAGCAGCGTCAGCGCGCCGCCCTCGTTGGGGGTGACGCTGGGGCAGGCGATGAGTTCCTGCGTGAGGGTGACCGGATCGGTCGGGACGGGCAGGTTCGTCTTGGAGGCGGCGTCATTCACGGTGGTGGCTCACGGCTTTCGGGTGTTCGGGGCGGGCCCGTATGCGTTGGGTCCCTTGTCGCCCGGGAACAGGCCGATCACCAGGAAGACGACCAGGTTCAGGACGGGGACGAAGAGAAGGAGGGCGATCCACCCGGAAAGGCCGCGATCGTGGAGCCGCTTCACCGCCAGCGCAAGCTCGCTCCACAGCGCGACGATCAGGATCAGCGCGAAGCCCATGTCGACCATGACGGCCTCGTCGCCCTCGGGGCGATAGGGCGTGAGCAGAATGCTCGCCAGCAGGGTGATCAGCAGGAACCCGAGCCAGAACGGCTGGCGGGAGATCCTGCCATCGAAGCCGAACGCCACCCAAAGCACGGAAGGCACCTTGCGCGCCGGTCGTTGTGTCTGGTTCATCACCTAGCCTTCTGCACCCAACGCGGCGCGATCCAGTTCCTGCCGACGCCCGGACCGGCGCCGGTCCGGGAGCATGTCCCCCGGGTCGGAGCGATCCGGACGGGATATGCCCAAGATAGTGAGGCCGCGGCCGATTCCGAGCACCCGCAGGCGCGCACCGGATCGAAACGGCCCGGACGGGCCCGCGCCTGAACGCCGCGAAACCGTCAGACCGGCAACGGCCCGGACAGGTGCCCTCGACCGCCGGCTGCATGCCCGCCCACCGCCCGACCGGTCACAGCCCGACCGCGCGCGTCGGATCCTCCGGTGCCTCGGGGCCCGCCGGCTTCGGCCGCCGCCCGGGCCAGACAAGCCCGACAACCAGGAGCAGGACAAGAAGTCCCGCCCCGCCTGCGACAATCGGCAGCCGCTGTGGCGTCATCGCGGCGCAGGGGCCGAGCGCCTCGAGCCGGAGCGACACCAGCGCCGCGACGACGCCCAGCGCCACCACCGCGGCCAGCCACTCCGGCCAGCGGATGTCGGCCAGCCGCTTGGCGCCGAGCGCCATCAGCATCACCGCGCCCACCAGCACCATCAGCGCCAGGGCGGCGAAATAGATCCGCCCCATCACCGCGTCGGCGTCGACCTCGCAGAAGGCCCCTTCCGGGACGCGGAACACCATCACCGCGAAGCCGGCATAGACCGCCACCGCCACCAGCCCGACCAGGAACCGGCCGCGGCCGATCCGGCCCGAACCCGACAGCAGAAGATGTTCCAGATCCACCGTCGCGCTCCTTGCCGTGTATCCGACCGCGCTAGGAGCGCAGCAGGTCGTTGATGGACGTCTTGGCGCGGGTGCGCTCGTCCACCCGCTTGACGATGACGGCGCAGGCGAGCGACGGCCCCGGCTGGCCGTCGGCCAGCGGACGGCCCGGCAGCGCGCCCGGCACGACCACCGAATAGGGCGGGACGTGGCCGACGAAGGTCTCGCCGGTCTCGCGGTCGACGACCTTGGTCGAGGCGCCGATGAAGACGCCCATGGAGAGCACGGCGCCCTCGCCCACGAAGGCGCCCTCGGCGACCTCCGAGCGGGCGCCGACGAAGCAGTTGTCCTCGATGATCACCGGACCGGCCTGCAGCGGCTCCAGCACGCCGCCGATGCCGACGCCGCCGGAGATGTGGCAGTTCTCGCCGATCTGGGCGCAGCTGCCGACGGTTGCCCAGGTGTCGATCATGGTGCCGGCGCCGACGAAGGCGCCGAGGTTGACGAAGGAGGGCATCAGGACGACGCCGGGGGCGATGTGGGCGGAGCGGCGCACGATGCAGCCGGGCACGGCGCGGAAGCCGGCCTGCTCGAAGTCGGTGGCACCCCAGCCCTGGAACTTGGAGGGGACCTTGTCCCACCAGGTGCCGCCGCCCGGCCCGCCGGGGACCGGGGTCATCGGGTTGAGGCGGAAGGAGAGCAGCACCGCCTTCTTGAGCCACTGGTTGACGACCCAGCCGTCGGCCCCCTTCTCGGCGACGCGCGCCTCGCCGCGGTCGAGCAGCCCCAGCGCCGCGTCCACCGCCTCGCGCACGGATCCGCCCGTGTCGGTGCCGATGTTGGCCCGGTTCTCGAAGGCCTCATCGATGATCGAGGCGAGGGTTTCGGGCGCGGCGGCAAGCGTCATCGGGATCTCCAATCGGTCGGGGTTCGACGGCTGCTCCGGCACGCACGCGCGGCCCGCGGAAGCTCCATCGGAACTGTCGCGGCGGACGATAGCCGCCGGGGCGAACGAGTCAACGCTGGCGCGGGGTCCCGTCCACGACGGCCGGCAACAGCCCCTCCAGGAAGGCGGAGAGGTCGTCGGTGACGTAATCGATGTGCGATGCCGTCCGGCCCTCCATCTCCCAGCTCTCGCGGAAGACCTCGCGGGTGCCCTCGGGCACCACGAGCACGGTGCGCATGCCGAGATGGCTGGGCACCGTCAGGTTCCGCGACAGGTCCTCGAACATCGCGGCCGATGTCGGCTCCAGCCCGTGCTTCTTGAGGAAGCGCGCGTAGGTCGCCTCTTCCGGCTTCGGCACGAGATCGGCGGCGACGATGTCGAAGATGTCCTCGAAATGGTCGGTGATGCCGAGGCGGGCGGCGACGTTCTCCGCGTGGCGGCGCGAGCCGTTGGTCATGATGAAGCGGCGGCCCGGCAGCGCGGCGATCGCATCGCCGAGGCGCGCGTCGGCCTGCAGCGGGGAATGGTCGATGTCGTGGACGTATTCCAGGAAGGCGTCCGGCGAGATGGCGTGCTCAATCATCAGCCCGCGCAGCGTGGTGCCGTAGCGCTGGTAGTAGTCCTTCTGCAGGTCGTGGGCGGCCTGCGCCTCCAGCCCGAGCAGCGTCTGCACGTAGTCGCGGATGCGGTCGTTGACCTGGGAGAACAGGCTCGAGTGCGCCGGATACAGCGTGTTGTCGAGGTCGAAGACCCAGGTGTCGACATGGCGGAACGCATCCGACGGCGGCATGGCCTCGGGGCCTTCCGATCCGGGTTCACCTTCGATACGCACGATTGACCGTCCTGTTGCTTGGCGGTGCCTGGAGGCTTCGCGGTCCGGACCGGAGCGGTCCGGACGGGGTGGCGCCCGCCGACACGGAGATGGCGCCGGCCTACGGCGTCATCAAGGTGCCGGCCTACGGCGTCATCAAGGTGCCGGCACCGCGTTCGGTGAACAGCTCCAGCAGCACCGAGTGGGGCAGCTTGCCATTGAGGATGACCACGCCCTTCACGCCGCGCTCGAGCGCCTCGATGCAGGTCTCCACCTTGGGGATCATGCCGCCGCTGATGGTGCCCTCGATGATCATCCGGCGCGCCTCGGCAACCGTCAGCTCCTTGATGAGCTTGCCGTTGTGATCGAGCACGCCGGCGACGTCGGTGAGGAACAGCAGCCGGGAGGCGTTGAGGGCGCCGGCGATGGCGCCGGCGAACGTGTCGGCGTTGACGTTGTAGGTCTCGCCGTCGTCGCCGGGGGCGACGGGCGCGATCACCGGGATGATCTCGCTCTGGGCGAGCATGTCGAGGACCTCGCGGCGCACCTCCTTGGGCTCGCCCACGAAGCCGAGATCGACGACCTTCTCGATGTTGGAATCCGGATCGATGACGGTGCGGGTCAGCCGCTGGGCTGTGACCATCCGGCCGTCCTTGCCGCACAGTCCGACGGCCCGGCCGCCGGCGGCATTGATGGCCCGCACGATCTCCTTGTTGATGGAGCCGGCGAGCACCATCTCGACGATCTCGACGGTGGCCTTGTCGGTGACCCGGAGGCCGCCGCGGAATTCCGAACGGATGCCGAGCCGGTCGAGCATCGCCCCGATCTGGGGGCCGCCGCCGTGCACCACCACCGGATTGATGCCGGCGAGCTTCATCAGCGTGATGTCTTCGGCGAAGGCACGGGCAAGTGCCGGGTCGCCCATGGCGTGACCGCCGTATTTCACGACGATCGTGCGCTCGTCGTAGCGCAGCATGAAGGGAAGCGCTTCGGCGATGATCCGCGCCCGCGACAGGTCGGCTTCCTCCATCTCCGCGTCAGACATCGTCATGGCCGCATTCCCTGAGCTGTTATCCGGTTGGCCTCTATAGCCTCCGCCGGGGGCGGGCTCAATCACCGGCGTGGCGGCGGCGGCCTACTCGCGGGCGAGCGTGGCCATTTCGGCGCGCAGTTCCTCCATGCCGTCCCGGGTCACCGAGGACGTGGCGATGATGGAGGGATGGGCGGCGGGCCGCTTGCGGATCTTCTCCGCCGTCTCCGCCAGCAGCGTCTGGAGCGCCGCGGGGGAGATCTTGTCGGCCTTGGTGAGGACGATGAGGTAGGAGACCGCGGCCTTGTCGAGGGAGGTCATGACCTCCTCGTCGATGGCCTTCAGGCCGTGGCGCGCGTCGATGAGGAGGTAGACGCGGCGCAGCTTCTGGCGGCCGCGCAGGAACGAGAACACCAGGTCGGTCCACGCTTCCACCGTCTTCTTCGGCGCCGACGCGTAGCCGTAGCCCGGCATGTCGACGATGGTGAGCGGCGCGTCCTCGGCGTAGAAGAAATTCAGTTCCTGGGTGCGGCCAGGCGTGTTGGAGGTGCGGGCGAGGCCCTTCTGGGCGAGGAGCGCGTTGATCAGGCTGGACTTGCCGACGTTGGAGCGCCCGGCGAACGCCACCTCGATCGTGCTCGTCTGCGGCAGGTCGTCCATGGACCGCGCGCCCCGCAGAAACTGCCAGGGGCGCGCGAAGAGATGGTCTGACGGTCCGGTCACGATGTGCGCTTTCGGCCTGACGCCGGCTGCCCCGTGGTCACGAGGAGCCGGAGTCCTTCTCCGGTTTCTTGCGCTTCACCACGCCGCTGACGTTGTCCCACAGTTCGATCTTCACGCCCTGGCGGCGCATGATCAACGACTGCTGCAGGACCGACAGGGAGTTGTTCCACGCCCAGTAGATGACCAGACCGGCCGGGAAGCTGGCAAGCATGAAGGTGAAGATCACCGGCATCCAGTTGAAGATCATCGCCTGGGTCGGGTCCGGCGGCGTCGGATTCATCTTCATCTGCAGCCACATGGTGACACCCATGATCAGCGGCCAGATGCCGATCATCAGCATGCTCGGCGGATCCCACGGGATCAGCCCGAACAGGTTGAAGATCGTGGTCGGATCGGGGGCCGACAGATCCTGGATCCAGCCGAAGAACGGCGCGTGCCGCATCTCGATGGTCACCAGGATGACCTTGTAGAGGGAGAAGAACACCGGGATCTGGATGAGGATGGGAATACAGCCGGAGACGGGGTTGATCTTCTCCTTCTTGTAGATCTCCATCATGGCCTGTTGCTGCTTGACGCGGTCGTCCTTGTACCGCTCGCGCAACTTGACCATTTCCGGCTGCAGCTTCTTCATCTTGCTCATCGACACGTACGCCTTGTTGGCGAGCGGGAAGAAGATCGCCTTGACGAGCACGGTCACGATGAGGATGGCGACGCCGAAGTTGCCCACCAGCTTGTAGAAGAAGTCGATGGCGAAAAACATCGGCTTGGTCAGGAAGTAGAACCAGCCCCAGTCGATCAGGAGGTCGAACTTCTCGATCCCCAGCGCCGACTTGTAGCCGTTGATGACGTTGACTTCCTTGGCGCCGGCGAACAGCAGGTTGCGCGCCTCGCCGGTCTGGCCCGGCTGGATCACCACGGCGTCTTCCAGGAAGTCCGTCTGGTAGATGGGCTTGCCGCCGCGCTCGGTGGCCGAAAGCTGCGCCTGGAACTGCGATCCCGGGTTGGGGATCAGCGTCGAGGCCCAGTACTTGTCGGTGAAGCCGAGCCAGCCGTTGTCGGTGCGCTCCGGCTTGATCGGACCGTCCTCGACGAGGTCCTTGTACTTGTACTCCTCGAGGCCCTCCTTGCCGAACACGCCGATCGGGCCCTCGTGCAGCACGAAGAAGCCGGAGACCGGCGGCGTGCCGTGGCGCGAGATCAGCCCGTACGGATAAAGGGTGATCGGGTCCTTGGTCTCGTTGCGCACGCCCTGGCTGACCGTGAACATGTAGTTGTCGTCGACCGCGAAGGTGCGGGTGAAGACGACGCCCGCGTCGTTGGTCCAGGTGAGCGTGACCGGGGTGTCCTGGGTCAGCTCGCCGGCACCGTCGACGGTCCACTCGGTGTCGAAACCCGGCACCTGGATCTTGTCGGCGCCCTGGTCGCCGCCGCCCACCCAGCCGAACTCGGCGTAATAGGGATCGGGGGCGCCGGACGGGGAGAACAGGACGATGGTCGGGCTGTTGGGGTCGACCGTCTCGCGGTAGTCCTTCAGCCGCAGGTCGTCGAGGCGACCGCCGACGAGGTTGATCGAGCCGGAGACGCGGCCGGTGTTGATCGGGACGCGGGGGGTGGCGGCGAGCGCGGAGGGACGGTCGGCGGCGGCCGGCTGGCCGGGCGCGGCGTTCGGGGCGACGCCGGTCGATGCGCCGGGAGTGCCGGGGGTGCCGGTCGGCTGCGGCACCGAGCTGCCGTCGGGCGACAGCGCCGCGTTGGTCGCCTGCTGTTCGGCGACAGTCTGCTTCTCGGCCTGCTGGCGCGGCTCGATGAAGAAGTACTGCCAGCCGATCAGAACGGCGAGCGACAGCGCGATCGCAATGATGAAATTCTTGTTGTCCATGACCGCACCGGTTCAGGAGTCTCGGGCGCGCCGGCTTCGAGGCCGACGGTCGACGGCGTTGTGAACCCGCTCGAACGCGACTTCAAGGTCGGAAAGGAGCTCCGGGTAGGGCCGCGTGAGCGCGGACCGTCGTCCCACGAGCACGTAGGAGCACCCTGGCCTGGCCCCCGAAAGTCGCTCGGAGACCGCCGCCTTCAGCCGTCTTCTGATGCGATTGCGCTCGACGGAATTGCCCGTGCGCTTGGTCACCGTGAAGCCGAACCGCGGCGGATTGTCTCCCGCCGCCTCGCACAGCGCCTGCAGCACGAAACCGGAGCGTTCGGTGCGCGCACCTCGCCCCACTGCCTTGAACTCGGCACGTTTCTTAAGTCGCTGCATCACGGATCCGGAGCGGGGCGGCACGCGCCCCTCGGGTCGGTCGACTACGCGGACAGCTTCTTCCGGCCGCGGGCACGCCGACGCGCGATGACCAGACGGCCACCCTTGGTCGCCATGCGGGAGCGGAAACCGTGGCGCCGCTTACGGACGAGGTTGCTCGGCTGATAGGTACGTTTCATCGGACAAAATACCTGCTCTCAGGGGCCCGCGGCTGGCGCGTCGACGCCCGTCGGATAGACTGCAAAATCGGATCAACACCCGCCCGCCTGGGTAAACGGCGCCCATAGTCCGAGCGTTTGGCGAGGAGATGAGCCACGGCTTATAAAAAGACGGCCGGGTCAAGTCAACGTGGCGCCGCTGACAGACTGCGCATTGGTTGCGGTCTCGTCCGTCGCGAAGACGGGCGCTGCAAGCCGAAGGACGTAGGATCGCACGTCGCGGGGCCATTCGGCCAGAAGATTCGCGTATCTGTCCGCGTCGCCCCGATAGAGCGCCCGGCTCGCCTCTTCGTAGTTGGGCAGGTCGCCGGCAAGCGCCCCCATGACGCTGTCCGCGGCGGTCCGGGCGGAGAGAACGGCGGCATCCGTCCGCCCCGCAGCGCGCTTTTCGTCGATCAGCTTGCGCAGCGCCACCGAGGCGCCGCCCGGCTGCCCGGCAAGCCAGTCCCAGTGGCGCGGAAGCAGCGTCACCTCGCGCCCGACCACCCCCAGCCTGGGCCGGCCGCGGCCGCGCGGCGCGTCGTCGAGCTGCGACGATCCCGCTCCCTGCGCTTGCGCCGCATCGGCGCGCGCCCGGACCTGCTCCGGCGGACCGCCGAGATCGAAGTCCACGGACCGCCCGGCCGCGTCCTCGAACACCAGCAGCCCCGCCTCCCCGGCCTCGACCGCGCGCTTCAGCGCAACGGCGACGTCGCCGGCCGAGCCGGATGCGATCCGGCGCGTACCGGCGAAGGCAGTGAAGGAAGGCGGCGAGACAGACATGGCGAGCCCCTGATATCGACCAACGATGCGCCATTAATACCCGGGCGAAATCGATGTCAATAATATCCGGGTATATTTCCCGAGCCGTCCTCCGCTCCTGTCAATTTCGGGTGAGAGAGCGGAGAAGGCGGATGCGCCCGCCCACGATCACGGGCATCTGTAGAACGACGGGGGCGGGAATGCGTTGTCCGCGACGGGTTTGAGCACGGACCAGTGATGTCGGGAAGTCGGACAACGGGCGGCGCCAGCATGGCGACTGAGGACAAAGCAACCGAGGGCGCGGCCTCGCCGGCGGACCGCCGGGGCCCATCGCCGCTCGCGTGGCTGCCGATCGCCGCGCTGTTCGTCCTGATGCTGGTCGGGTGGGCCTCCGGCTGGTTCGATGCGCTGACGCTCTCCCACCTGATCCAGCGCCGCGCCGAGCTCAGCGCCTTCGTGGCCGACGACGTGGTGGTCGCGCTGCTCGTCTATGCCGGCATCTACATCGTGCTGGTGGCCGTCTCCTTTCCCGGCGCGAGCCTGCTCACCATCGTCGGCGGCTTCCTGTTCGGGATCGTGGCCGCCGGGATGGTCACGACCGTGGCCGCCACCATCGGTGCGACGATCGTCTTCCTGGCGGCGCGTTCGTCCATCGGCTCGGCGCTCAGGGCGCGGGCCGGCCCGTTCGTCGAGCGGCTCTCGAAGGGCTTCCGCGACGACGCGTGGAGCTACCTCCTGTTCCTGCGGCTGGTGCCGGTGTTCCCGTTCTGGCTGGTCAACCTCGCCCCGGCGCTGTTCCGGGTGCCGCTCGGCACCTATGTGGGCGCCACCCTTCTCGGCATTCTGCCCGGCACCTTCGCCTACGCCTTCCTGGGCGCCGGCCTGGACAGCCTGATTGCCGCCCAGGAGGCCGCCCATCCCGGCTGCGTCGACGCCGGCACCTGCACCATCGACCCCAAGGCCCTGCTCACCCCGACGTTCCTGGGGGCGCTCGCGGCCCTCGGCTTCATCGCGCTGGTGCCGCCCCTCCTGCGCTGCTGGCGCGCCTCGCGGGAGCGCGCCCGGTGAGCGGCCGCCTTCTCACCCCCGACATCTGCGTGATCGGCGCCGGCTCGGCCGGGCTGACGGTCGCCGCCGCCGCCGCGCAGTTCGGTGCGCCGGTGGTGCTGGTGGAAAAGGGCCGCATGGGCGGCGACTGCCTCAACACCGGCTGCGTGCCCTCCAAGGCGCTGATCGCCGCCGCCGCCATCCGCCACGCGGGCGGCCGCGGCCCCGCCTTCGGCATCGCGGCCACCGCGCCCGACGTCGATTTCGCCGGCGTCCACCGGCACATCCACGAGGTGATCGGCGCCATCGCCCCGCACGATTCCGTCGAGCGCTTCGAGGGGCTGGGGGTGACCGTCCTCCAGTCGAGCGCCCGTTTCGTCGATCCGCGCACCCTCGTCGCCGGCGACACCACCATCCGCGCCCGCCGCGTGGTGCTGGCGACGGGATCGACCCCCGCCATCCCGCCCATCGAGGGGCTGGACACGATCCCGTACCTCACCAACGAGACGGTGTTCGAGCTCACCGTGCTGCCCGACCATCTGATCGTCATCGGCGGCGGACCGATCGGCGTGGAGCTGGCGCAGGCCTATCGCCGCCTCGGCGCCACGGTGACGCTGGTGGAGCGCGGCACCATCCTGCCCCACGACGACCCCGACCTCGTCGCCGTGGTGCGGGACGCGCTCACGGCCGACGGCGTCGTGCTGCACGAGACCGCCACCACGGAGCGCGTCTCGGCCGGCGACGGCGGACCGGTGCTAGAGATCACGGGTGCGGGCGGCCGGCAGCGCATCGCCGGAAGCCACGTGCTCGTCGCGACCGGACGGACGCCGACGGTCGACGGCCTCGATCTCGAGAAGGGCGGCATCGCCTACACCGCGAAGGGCATTACCGTCGACCGCGGCCTGCGCACCTCCAATCGGCGCGTCTATGCCATCGGCGACTGCACCGGCGGGCTGCAGTTCACCCATGTCGCGGGCTACCACGGCAGCCTGGCGGTGCGCTCGATCGTCTTCCGGCTGCCGGTTCGGGAAGACCGCTCGCGGATTCCGAAGGTCACCTACTCCGACCCAGAGATCGGCCAGATCGGCCTCGGCGAAGCGGAGGCGCGGGAGCGCCACGGCGATGCCGTGAAGGTGCTGACCGCATCGTTTTCGGGCAACGACCGCGCCCGTGCCGAGCGCCGCACCGAGGGGCGCATCAAGATCGTCACGGGACGGCGGGGGAAGATCCTCGGCGTCGGCATCGTCGGCGCCGGCGCGGGCGAGCTGATCGGCACGTGGGCGCTGGCGATGGCGGCGAACGTCTCCATCGGCACGCTGGCCAGCTACGTGCCGCCCTATCCGACCTTCGGGGAGATCAGCAAGACCGCGGCCGTATCCTACTATGCGGGAAGTTTGACCAATCCCTGGCTGCGGCGCATCCTTGGCTGGTTGCGTCGTTTGGGATAGCGCCTGCCATGCGGGTCCTGCCGCCTGCCCCCGTGTCTGCCGCCACGCCGTCCGTCGCCCCGCCGCCCGGCGGCGCTCCCGACCGTGCGCGTCCGGCTGCCGGCAACCCCGGGGGCGCCTGATGCCCGACGGACACGACCACCCCGGCCCCGCATCCGGCCAGGCCGACGCCGATCCCGACGCGGGCGACGCGCAGGGCCCGGCCCGCCGGCCCTGGCGCGCCGGCCTCAGCGGCAAGCTCCTGTTCCTGACCATCGTCTTCGTGATGATCAGCGAGATCCTCATCTACGTGCCGTCGATCGCCAATTTCCGGCTCACGTGGCTGCACGACGCCCATGCGACGGCCAGCGTCGCGGCGATCGTCCTGGCGGAAGGCACCGAGGTGCCGAAGGCGCTGCAGGGCCGGCTCCTGAGTTCCACCAACACCATCGCCATCGCGCTGGTCACCGGTGACCGGCGGCGGCTGCTGGCCATCGACATGCCGCCGGAGACCGTCGACGTTCACGTCGATCTCTCCGACATGCACGTGATGAAGGCGATCACCGAGGCGTTCGCGGTGCTGCTGGAGCCGAAGCCGCGCACCATCCGCGTGACCGGCGATGCGCCCGGCAGCGGCGAACGGGTGGAGATCGTGATCAGCGACAGCCGCCTGCGCGCCGCGATGCTCGCCTACTCGCGCAACATCATGCTGCTGTCGCTGGTCATCTCGATCATCTCCGCCGTGCTGGTCTACATGAGCCTGCGCTGGCTGCTGGTCCGGCCGATCAAGCGGCTGTCCTCCGCCATCGGGTACTTCGCGGAGAACCCGGAGGACGCCAACCGCATCATCGTGCCGTCCGACCGGGCCGACGAGATCGGCGACGCGGAGCGGCAGCTCGCCACCATGCAGCGCCAGCTCTCGGAAACGATCCACCAGAAGCGGCGGCTGGCCGACCTCGGCCTCGCGGTCTCCAAGATCAACCACGACCTGCGCAACCTGCTCGCCTCGGCGCAGCTGTTCTCCGACCGGCTGTCGACCAGCCCGGACCCGACGGTGCAGCGGATCGTTCCGAAGATCGTCGGCGCCCTCGACCGGGCCGTCGACTACACGCGCTCCGTCATGTCCTACGGCCGCGCCCGCGAGGCGCCGCCGGCCAGGCGCCTGCTGCATCTGCGGCGCCTCGCCGACGACGTCGGGGAGGTGCTCGGCCTGTCCCAGCACCGCGACATCGTGTTCGACAACCTGGTGGAGCCGTCGCTGGAGATCGACGCCGATCCCGACCAGCTGTTCCGGGTGCTGGTCAACCTGGCGCGCAACGCCGTGCAGGTGATGGAGAGCGACGCCGAGGGGCCGCTGGTGAAGCGGCTGGAGATCTCGGCCTACCGGGAAGGCTCGGTCGTCACGATCCGCGTGGCCGACACCGGCCCGGGCATTCCGGCGCGCGTCCGCGAGCACCTGTTCCAGCCGTTCCAGGCCTCGACGCGCAAGGGCGGCACCGGTCTGGGGCTGGCGATCGCGGCGGAACTCGTGCGCGCCCACGGCGGCACCATCCGCCTCGCCGAGGCGGCGCACGGCACGGTCTTCGAGATCACGTTGCCCGACCGTCCCGTGGATCTCGCGGCGATCCGGCGGGCGGCCGGCCGGTAGATGATCTTGGCGGCCAAGATCTCGGCCGTGCGAATGCGCCGAAACCTGCACCAATTGCGGTTGAAACTGGTCCGAGATCCCCGTATATAGGCGCCCTGCCCGCACCCCTGGAGGCGGGAGACCGGAGACGGGCCGCCGTTTGGCGGCCTTGTTTCGTTTCATGCCATGAAGGAGATACCGATGGCTCAAGAGTACGTGCTCGAAGCCACGGTGCGCGATCGGGTGGGCAAGGGGGCCGCTCGTGCGCTGCGCCGCGATAAAATGATTCCTGCCGTGATTTACGGCGACAAGCAGCAGCCGCTGCCGATCGCCCTCCCCTACAAGGAAGTGTTCCGGAAGCTGCACGACGGCGGCTTCCTGACGCACGTCTGGACGATCAAGGTCGACGGCAAGTCGATCCGGGTCTTGCCGCGCGACTACCAGCTCGAGCCGGTGCGCGACTTCCTCGTCCATGTCGACTTCCTGCGCGTTGGCCGTGACAGCCGCGTTGCTGTCGAAGTGCCGGTGCACTTCATCAACGAAGAAGGCTCCCCGGGCCTGAAGCGCGGCGGCGTGCTGAACATCGTTCGCCACACGGTCGAGCTCGAGTGCCCGGCCGACGCCATCCCGGAATCGATCACCTTCGATCTCAAGGGCCTGGTCATCGGTGACTCGATCCACATTTCGGCGGTCGAACTGCCGAAGGGCGTGACCCCGACGATCACCGACCGCGATTTCACGGTCGCGACCATCGCCTCCCCGGCCGTGCTGACGGAAGCGGAAGACGCCGGTGAAGTCGAGGAACCCGATGCCGAGGTGGACGACACCGACGCCGAGGAGACCGAAGGCGAGGACGAGGGTTCGGACGGCGACGAGGACGGCGGCAAGAGCTGATCGGCTCCTGCCCCGCGGGTCCTTCCCGCGCCTTACTGCCGGCCCCCGCGCCGACACCACGCAATCGACCGCGCCGAGGACCACCGTTCGGCGCGGTTTTGCTTTCGACCGCATGAACTCCCGCGGCCCCTCCGGGCCGCAGCGCCGTATCAGGCGGCCCTCGATGGAGGCGACATCCGATGCTGCTCCTGGTGGGTCTCGGCAATCCCGGCACGCGCTATGCCGGCAACCGCCACAACGTCGGCTTCATGGCCGTCGACCGCATCCACGACCGGCACCGCTTCGCGCCCTGGCGCCTACGCGGCAACGCCGAGACGGCGGACGCGACGCTTGCCGACGACAAGGCCCAGCTTCTCAAGCCCCAGACCTACATGAACGAATCCGGCCAGGCGGTCGGCGAGGCGATGCGCTTCTACAAGCTCACCCCCGCCGACGTGCTGGTCATCTACGACGATCTCGACCTGCCGCCGGGCAAGTTCCGGATGAAGACGGGCGGCGGCCACGGCGGCCACAACGGCCTGCGCTCCATCAACGCCCACATCGGCGAGGGCTATCGCCGGCTGCGCATCGGGATCGGCCATCCCGGCCACCGCGACCGCGTCGCGCCCTACGTGCTGCACGATTTCGCCAAGGCCGACGAGGCCTGGCTCGAACCGCTGCTCGACGCCATCGCCGACAACGCGCCGCTGCTGGTCGCCGGCAAGGATTCCACCTTCGCCAACAAGGTGCATCTGGCCACCGCCGGCGGGCCGAAGGCCAAGCCAGCCAAGAAACCGGCGGACAAGAAGGCCGGCAAGGCCGGCCCCACCGACGCGGCGCCCGCGGCCGAGCCGAAGCCGGCCGGCGATGCCAAGGCCGACCCGGTCCAGGCCGGCGGAGACGGCAAGCCCTCGGGGCCGTTCGCCGCGCTCGGCAGGCTCATCAAACGCTCCTGAACCCGCCCGCCGCCGGCACGCAGGCGCGCAAGGCCCGGACGCGAAAAAGGGCCGTGCTTGCGCACGGCCCTCTTCCTGTCCGTTCCAGGCGCTCGGAAGCGCCGGGGGACTTATCAGTTGGAGGTACCGGTACCGGTGGTCGTCCCGGTGGTGCCCATGCCGGTGCCGGTGGTCGTCGCGGCCGGCGCCTTGGCGTCGGTCTCGTCCTGCACCTCTTCCTGAGTCTTGAACTCCGGAAGCGCCTCGATCTCGTCCTTGGTCATGGACAGCATCGCGACATGGTCGTCCGGATCGTCCGGATCGGTGGTGATCTGCAGCTGCTCCCAGGGAAGCATCACTTCCTTGTCGCCGAGCCCCAGGAAACCGCCGAACGAGACGATGACATGGGTGACCTGGCCGCCCTCGTCGATGACGAAGTCTTCGATGTCGGCGAGATCTTCACCGTCGCCGTTCTGAACCGGCTCGCCGGTCAGCTCGGAGGCCATGTAGGTGCCCTCGGGCTGGGCGACGGCCATGTCGTCCCCGTCCGTGGTCACAGCGGCTTCGCCGGTGGCGGGCGCCGTCGTGTCCATCTTCTCGGCCGGAGCCGCGGTGGAGTCCATCGAAGTGCCGGCAGCGTCAGACTTCGCCGCGTCGGACTTCATCGTGCCGTTGGCAGCATCACCCTTCGGTGCCGGCGTCGCCTGTGTATCCGTCTGGGCGGGCGCAGTCGTACCAGAATTCGACTGTGCAAACGTCGGCGAAACCATGCCGGCCGAAATCAAAGCGGCCGCGGAAACTGCGGTGAGCAAGCTCTTACGCATCTTGTCCTCCTGTTTATTACTCAGTTCAATCGATTTCGTACTGGATAACACCGGAGACGCCGTCAGGTTCCCGACGAATGACTAGGTCATGGCAAATTCTTGGAATGGTCCGCTTTTGGGCACATTTGGGCGTGGAAATCCGCACGTGGTGCGCAATTGGGAAGAACGCGGACAACCGACGCCGGTGATTTTTCGGGTGCGACCGCGGATCCGAGGCGACGACCGCCGGCATGGCCATGCCGCCCGGACCGGATTTCGGATTGTGGTGGCCGGCGAAAGTGTCCTATCACCCGGCCTTGCTCATCCGGGCGGAACGGATTGTCCGCCACGCCCCGACTCCGAGGACTGCAATGGGTTTCAAATGCGGCATCGTCGGCCTGCCGAACGTCGGCAAGTCGACGCTCTTCAATGCGCTCACGCGTACGGCGGCCGCGCAGGCGGCCAACTATCCCTTCTGCACCATCGAGCCGAACACCGGCGACGTGGCCGTGCCGGACCCCCGGCTCCAGAAGATCCGTGACGCCGCGCGGTCCGCGCAGATCGTGCCGACCCGGCTGACCTTCGTGGACATCGCCGGCCTGGTGCGCGGCGCCTCGAAGGGCGAGGGCCTGGGCAACCAGTTCCTGGCCAACATCCGCGAGGTCGACGCGATCGCCCACGTGCTGCGGTGCTTCGAGGACGACGACGTCACCCACGTCGAGGGCAAGATCGACCCGATCGCCGATGCCGACACCGTCGAGACCGAGCTGATGCTCGCCGACCTGGACAGCCTCGAGCGGCGCGTCACGCCGCTGAAGAAGAAGGCGACCGGCGGCGACCGCGACGCCAAGCACATCGTGCCGATCATGGAGGCGGCGCTGGAGCTGCTGCGCGAAGGCCGGCCGGTCCGGGTGCTGGTGGCCCAGAACCCGGAAATGGCCGAGGACATCGACGGGCTCAACCTGCTCACCGCCAAGCCGGTGCTCTACGTGTGCAACGTCGACGAGGCGTCGGCGGCCACCGGCAACGCGCAGTCGGAACGGGTCGCCGCGAAGGCCGCCGCCGAGGGCGCCGCGAGTGTCGTCATCTCCGCCGCCATCGAGGCCGAGATCGCCCAGCTATCGGACGACGAGGAGATCGAGTATCTGGAGACACTGGGTCTCGACGAGCCCGGCCTCGACCGGCTGATCCGCACCGGCTACGGGCTGCTCGGCCTGATCACCTACTTTACCGCCGGCCCCAAGGAGACCCGTGCCTGGACCATCCCGGCCGGCACCAAGGCGCCCCAGGCCGCCGGCGTGATCCATTCGGACTTCGAGCGTGGGTTCATCCGCGCCCAGACGATCGCCTATGACGATTTCATCGCCTACGGCGGCGAACAGGGCGCCAAGGAAGCGGGCCGGGCCCGCGACGAAGGCAAGGAGTACGTCGTTCACGATGGCGACGTCATTCTCTTCAAGTTCGCGACCTGACGGACCGCGCTGGTCGGTCGAAGGGTTCGCGATCGTTTCCGACGACGACCGCATCGCCGACGCGGACGGGCGCATGCCCGACGCGCTGCGCAACGAGGCCGACTGGCGCGCATTCCAGGCCGGCCTCGACCGCATGAACGCGGTGCTGCTCGGCCGCCGCTCCCACCAGATGACGCCGAACCGGACGGGACGGCTGCGCATCGTGGTGTCGTCGCGCGCCCACGGCATCGAGCGCCGGGACGACGCCTGGTGGTGGTCGCCGCAGATCGCCGCGATCCCGGAGATGCTGGCGACGGTGCTGCCCGAGGGCGGCGCCATCGGCGTGCCCGGCGGACGCGGCGTCTTCGACATGTTCCTGGCCTACGGCTACGACGCCTTCCACCTGACGCGCGCGCACGGCGTGGCGCTGCCCGGCGGGACGCCGCTGTTCTCCGACTGCGCGAGCGGCAGGGCGGAGGCCGTGCTCGCCCGGCACGGGCTGGTGTCCGATCCCGAGACGATCCTCGATCCGGACTGGTCGATCACCCAGACCGTCTGGCGGCGGGCTCACTCCGGCGAGGCGTAGACCGTCTCGGCGGCCCCGGCCGCGTCGATGAGGCTGAAGCGCTCCATCTTCAGGCGGAACGCCCCCCACGACCAGATGCCGACGCCGACGCGGCCGTCCGCGTCGACCGGGCCCTCGGCGATCAGCCGGGCGGTGTCCGCGTCCCACTGGACGTTGCGCACGATCTCGGTGCCCTGCCAGCCGTGATCGCGGGTGAAGACTGCCACGAAGGTCGGGTGGACGCCCTCGATCTCGCCGGTCTCGTGCACATAGAGACGGTAGGTGGGCCGGCTCGCCCCGGCGGTGCAGGGGATCGCGTAGAGCGTCGCCGCCGCCGACAGCTGGCCGGCGACCGGCGGCACGTCGGCGAAGGTGGGCGACAGCGGGTCCTCGCACCGGGAGACCGTCAGGTGCTCGATCATCACCGGCTCCGGCACCGCCATCCACGGATCGGACGGGACGGTCGGCGCCGCGTCCGTCTGGGCAACCGCCGGCGCGGCGGCGAGGAGCAGGGCGAGCAGCGCGGGGAGACGCGGGCGCATCGCGGTCAGCCTCCGCGCACCGGCGGCATCCGCTGGTTCTGCCGGCGGCAGGCGGACCGCTCGATCTCGGGACAGGCGCGATAGCCGGTCAGATCCTTGGTGAAACAGATGCGCACCTCGCGAATCCGGTTGCTGCTGCAGGTGACCGCGATGGCGTCGGCCGGCATCCCGTCGTTGACCGTCAGGAAGGCCTTCTCCAGAACCTCAGGGTCGACGACGATGGTCTTTTCCAGCCGCTTGAGGCGCTCCGGGATGACGATCTTGTCGAAGGCGCGCCGGAGCAAGGCGAAGTAGCGCTCCGGCGTCAGCCCTGCGCAGGTCCCGTGCTTTTCCCACTCGTGCCGGATCAGGCCGCGGCTCGGCATGATGTCCAGCATGGAGGCGATGAGGGCGCGGTCGGGCCGGCGGTAGCCCGCGGCGCAGTTTTCCGGATAGCCGCGATCGTACTGCGGCCACAGACCGTGGGCGACGAACGCGTAGGGACGACCCGACGCGCACTGGTCCGGGTCGGCGCGATCGCCCGCGGCCGCGCAATAGCTCGGCGACCAGGAGAGGGAGAGGACGTAGAAATCGAAGTCGCCGGGGCGGTCATCGGCGCGGAGCGCGCCGGTCCAGGCGACGAGTGCCAGCAAGACGGCCAGCAGCGCGGCGAGACCCCTGCCCGGTCCGATGCGCGTCATGCCGCCATCGTGCGAGGCGCGGCTCAGCGATCCGGCGCCGGGCGCGCCGTGCGGCAGAAGCCGTCGTAGACCCGCCAGCCGTCGTAGCCGTCGAGGCAGACGTTGACGGACCAGCCGAAGCCGACGAAGCCGCCCTGCTCCTCAAGCCGGAAGTAGGCGGTGGTGACCCGACCGTCCTCCAGGACGGCGCGGCCCCTGCAGTAGCGGCGCGCCAGCGGGCTCGGATTGTCCACCTCGAGCCGCTGCTCGAAGACGTTGTCGATCGCGGCCACCCGTTCGACCCGGTAGACCGGCTCGGCGCTGTTGGCGAACTTCAGCGCGGCGTTGACGACCTTCTGGTCGGCGCAGGCCGGCAGCGGCCCGGCGACGGGCGCCGGCGCGGGGGCGGCGCGATAGGTCGGCGCCGGAACGACGACATAGGGGTCCGCCGCCTGCGCCGGGGCAAACAGCATGGCGGACAGAAAAGCGGCAGCGGCGATACGGACGAACATGGCAGCCCCCAGACGCGGATACGTTGACCGGACGATGCGGGAAGGGGGTGGGAGAATCAAGACGCCCGACCGTCGCAACCGGTGACTAGGCGTGGTGTGTGACGCGAAAACCACCGCCGGGCCCCTGTTTCAGAACGCCGGCAAGCCAGCCCAGAACCGGCTCGAGTTCGCCCGCGAGCGTGAAGGGCGGGTTGATGATGGCGAGCCCGCATCCGGCCATCGGGCCATCGGGATCCGGACGCTGGACGGTCAACTCCGCGACGAGCGCCTCGCCGACGCCGGCCTCGGACAGCAGCGCGCGGATCTCGTCGCTCTCGCCCCCCGTCTTCACCGGATACCAGCCGCAGTAGACGCCCGTCGGCCATTTGCGCCAGGCCTTGGCCAGGCGTCGGCCGAGGCGCTCCAGCTCTCCCGGCACCTCGAACGCGGGATCGACGAGGACCAGGCCGCGGCGCTCCTTGGGCGGCACGAAGGCGTTGAGCGCCAGCCAGCCGTCGAGCTCCACCGTGCGCACCTGCACGTCGCCGTAGAAGAGCTCCTTCAGGACCTCCACGTCGGCCGGGTGCAGCTCGACCGCCGTCAGCCGGTCCTGGGGACGCAGCAGCTTGCGCACCAGCCACGGCGAGCCGGGATAGAGGCGGAGCGTTCCGTCCGGGTTCTCCGCCTCCACGATCTCGCGCCAGGGCGCGATCAGGTCGGCCACTTCGGGCGGGGCATCGGCGGCCAGCACCCGCGCCACGCCGCGCTCCGCTTCGCCCGTCCGCGACGCCTCGTCGCCGGTCAGATCGTAGAGGCCGATGCCGGCATGGGTGTCGATCACCCGGATCGCTGCCGGCTTCTTCTGCAGGTAGCGTACGATGCGCGCGACCGCGATGTGCTTCAGGACATCGCCGACATTGCCCGCATGGTAGGCGTGACGGTAGTTCATGGAGAGCACACTTCCGTTTGCCGCGGAGGACGCACAGGGGGGACCGCCTTGATGAGCACATTCGACACCGCCGCCGCAACCGATCTTCTGAAGAGCGTGTTCGCGCCGTGGATCCAGGATCTCGGGCTGACGATCGAGCGGATCGGGGAGACCGACGCGGTGCTGCGCATGCCGTTTTCCGAGCGGCTGACCCGCGACAACGGGGTGGTCTGCGGCCAGGCGCTGATGGCGCTCGCCGACACCGCGATGGTGTTCGCGGTCAGCGCCGCCTCGAAGGCGTACCGGCCGATGACCACCGTCGACCAGACCACGCACTTCCTGCGGCCCATCGCGGGCACGGCGACCGTCGCCACCGCCGAGGTCCTCCGCCTCGGCCGCACCATGGCGTTCGGCCGGATCACGCTCGCCGCCGAAGGCGACGGGCGGCCGGCGGTTTCGGTGCAAACCGCCTATGCCCTTCTCGGCGAACCGGCCAAAAAGGCCTAGACTGGCGGCGCTCCAGGCGCGCCTCCCCGCCGCTTGCGCCGCGCCTCCCTCTGACCCGTCCGGCCAGGAGACCCACCGATGCCCCCTGCCCCCAAAGACCGGCCGCTCGGCCGCCTCGACCGCACGTTCGGCCTGACCGCGCACGGGACCTCCGTGCGGACGGAAATCCTGGCGGGCGTGACCACCTTCCTGACGATGGCCTACATCCTGTTCGTCAACCCGAGCATCCTGGCCGCAGCCGGCATGCCGGAGGGCCCGGTGTTCGTGGCGACCGCCGTTGCCGCCATCGCCGGCACGCTGATCATGGCGTTCGCCGCCAACTATCCGATCGCGCTGGCGCCGGGCATGGGGCTCAACGCCTTCTTCGCCTTCACCGTGGTGCTGGCCGACGGCTTCACCTGGCAGGAGGCGCTGGCGGCGGTGTTCTGCTCCGGCGTGATCTTCGTCGCCATCTCGCTGATCGGCCTGCGCCGGGTCATCATCGATTCCATCCCGGCCAACCTGAAGCACGCCATCTCCGCCGGCATCGGGCTCTTCCTCGGCATCATCGCCATGGAGAACGCCGGGATCGTCGTCGACAGCCCGGCGACGCTGGTCACCGCCGGCGACTTCGCCTCCGCCCCGGTGATCCTCGCCCTCGTCGGCTTCGCGCTGATCGCGGCCCTCAACGCCATCGGCCTCGTCGGCGGCACCATCATCGGCATTCTGGTCGTCACCATCCTGGGCGTTCCCTTCGGCCTCGTCGAATTCAAGGGCGTGATCTCGCTGCCGCCGGACCCGACGCCGACGCTGTTCGCCCTCGACTTCGCGCGGGTGGCGACCGGCACCTTCTGGATCGTCGTGTTCTCGCTGCTGCTGGTCGACCTGTTCGACACCGCCGGCACGCTTCTTGGCGTCTCCGCCCGGGCGGGCCTGCTCGACAAGGACGGCCGGCTGCCGCGCATGCGCCAGGCGCTGTTCGCCGATTCCACCGCCACCGTCATCGGCTCGCTGGTCGGCACCTCCAACACGACCAGCTACGTGGAGAGCGCCACCGGCGTCGCGGCTGGCGGCCGCACCGGCCTGACGGGCATTACAGTCGCGGCGCTGTTCGCGCTCGGCCTGCTGTTCTCGCCGCTGGCGGCCACGATCCCGCCGTTCGCCACCGCCGGGGCGCTGCTGTTCGTCGCCACCATCATGCTGCAGGGGCTCGCCGACATCGACTGGAGCGACCCGACCGAAGTGGCGCCCGCCGCCGTCTGTGCCTTCGGCATGCCGTTCACCTACTCGATCTCCGAGGGCATCGGCCTCGGCTTCGTCACCTACGTGCTGGTGAAGCTGTTCTCGGGACGGATCTCCGACCTGACGCCCGGTGTGGTCGTCATCGCGGTCGCCTTCGGCGCGTTCTTCATCTACGGCTGAGCATGACCGTTGCCACACCCGGTCGGGCGGCCCCGTCGCCCGACACCGCCCGCACGGTCGTCGTCCTGGTGACGGCGGCGTTCCTGCTGCACGCGCTCGTCTGGATCCTGCTTCCCTCGCTGCTGGAGGGCTCGATCCGGCTCGACGTGGCGGAAGGCGCGATCGGCGGCCAGCACTGGCGGCTCGTCTATGCCCGCCATCCGCCGTTCACCCTGTGGCTGACCGAGATCGCCCGGCTCGCCGGGCCCCTGCGCTATCAGGTGCTCTATGCGATCGCCCAGGCGCTCGCCCTCGGCGGGCTGGCCGGCGCGGTGTGGGTGGCGCGCGCAACCACGGGTCGGGAGGCCGCGCTGCTGGCCGCCGCGATGGGCCTGCTGTCGCCCTATCTGACGATCTCGCCCATCGAGCTCAACCACAACATCGGCGTGATGCTGTTCTGGGGCCTGACGCTGGCCGCCGCCTGGGGCGCCTTCTCCAGCGGCCGCTGGGCGGCGTGGCTGGCGTTCGGCCTGGCGGTCGCCGGCGGGCTCTGGGCGAAGTACGCCATCCTGCACCTGGTCGCCGGCCTCGGCATCGCCTTCCTCATAGTCCCTGCGTGGCGTCGCCAGCTCCTGACGCCCGGCCCGTGGATCGCGGTGGCGGCCGGCGCGCTGGCGCTGTCGCCCCAGATCGCGGCGCTGGCGCTGGAGGACGCCTCGCCGCTCGGCTGGGCGGTGCGGACCGAGGCGCGCGGGCTCGTTCACCATCTCACCTCGACGCTCGCCTTCACCGGCGCGGCGCTGGGCGCGATCGCCCCGATGGTGGCGATCGCGGTCGCCGCCACGCCCGATCCGCGCGGTCTCGCCCGCTCGGCGAGGGCGCTGCTGACGGCCGGCCCGGCCGACCCCGTCGGCGTGTTCGTCACCTGGACGGCGCTCGGTCCGTTCCTGGTGATCGCGCTGGCCGCGCTGCTGTTCGGCGTCGACGCCAAGTCGCACTGGCTGACGCCGATCGCCCCGTCGTTCGCGCTGTGGTGGGCAGTGGCGGCGGCGCGCGCCGGAGCGGGCGTCGGCGGACGGCGCCTGAGGATCGCCATCGTGATCCTCGCCTGCGTGTTCGCCGTCGGCTACGGCGCCATCCGGCTGCTGTCGCCGGTCACCCAGGCCCGGCCCGCCTATCCGGACTTCGACGGCCCGGCGATGGCGCGCCTCGCGGAGACATACTGGGCGGAGACGGACGGCGGACCGCTGCAGGCGATCGTCACCCAGGGCATCCAGAAAGGCCGGCAGCTCGGCGGCTCGCTGGCCTTCGATCTCGGCCACAAGGTGAACGTCTTCGAGGAGGCGAGCCCGCATCTTGCGCCCTGGACGAACGCACGCGAGGTCCGCTGCAGCGGGGCGCTGGTCGTCTCCACCGTGCCGCTGGCGCCCGACAGCCTCGGCCCGGAGCTGCCGATCGAGGCGATCCGCGCCGTCGACCGGCCGCTGGTGCGGGGTGCGACGTCCGACCAGGGCAAGGCCTGGCTCGGCCGCATTCCCCCGAGCTGCCCGGCGAGCTAGCCGGCCGGCGCTTGCCGCGCCCGCGCCTCGATCTCGCGCAGCCAGCGCTCCACCCGCTTGCGGTTGACCCCGAAGTCGCCGCTGCCGAGCTGGGCGCGCCCATAGATCGAAAGCGTCGACCGGTCGTCGCCGAGCGGCACGACCTCGACGGACACGGTGTCGGGAAACCGCATGACGCGCGAGCGCACCACGTAGCGGGCGCGCAGCGGATCGCTGCCGTCGTCCACCCGCTCGGTCCTCGGCTCCTCCGCGGCCACCGCCGCGACGAGCGCGGAGAGCCGGTCGGCGGGAACGGCAAACACCGGCGCCGGCAGGTCGGAGACCGCGGGGCGACAATGGCCCGGCGGGCAGACCACGACGTGGTTGGGATGGGGACCGGGCTCAAGCGAGGCGAAATCGACCGCCCCCAGGTCTGGCGGGCCGGCGATCATCTCCCAGAGGCGGTCGCGGCCGGTCACGAGGCCACCCAGGACGAGGAGGCAGGCCACCAGGACGAATCCCCGAAGAAGGCCTGACCTGGCGGGCACCGGATGGTCCTGTCGTTTGGAGGCGGGGGCGGAGCGGGCAGCGTCACCTGGCACCTGCAGATATCGCGGGGGCGGCATCGGTCAAGCGGCAGAGGCGTTCGCCCGAGGCTGGCAGCCGCGCTCATGAGGGCGAAGCCAGGTGGCGCAGGTCGTCGTGGAAGACGATGTCGGTGCGCGCCACCGGAAGGCGGACCTCCACGAGGCCATCGTCGCCGGGGACCGGCGTCACGCTGAAGCCGAGCGCCGTGCAGAGCGCCAGCATGGTGGTGTTTTCGCGCAGGACCTCGCCGACGATCTCCTCCAGCCCGTCGGCGCGGGCGTACTCGATGATCAGGCTCATCAGGCCCCAGCCCACGCCCTTCCCCTTCAGGTGCGAGCGCAGCAGAATCGCGTATTCGCCGACGCGGTGGTCCGGGTCGGCGTGGAGGCGCACCGAGCCGAGGATGTCGCCCGAGGCCGGATCCTTGGCGACGAACGCCATCGCCCGCGCGTAGTCGAGCTGGGTCAGCCGCGCCAGCATCGCATGGCCGATGTGGCGCAGCGGCGCGAAGAAGCGCAGGCGCAGGTCCTCCGGATCGATGGATTCCAGGAACGCCTTGTAGGCCGGCTCGTCCTCCGGGCGGATCGGCTGGATGTCGAGGCTGGCGCCGTCGCGGGTGATCAGCCGGCGCTGCCAGTTGCTCGGATACGGGCGGATCGACAGGCGCGGGTGTCCGAGCCGGCCGCCCGTCGCCTTCAGGGGCGCGATGTGGACGCGCACGTCGGCCGCCCGCGCGTGTCCGGCGCCGACGACGAGGGTGGCGATGTCGATGGCGCGAACTTCCGGGCACTCGGCGGCGAGCTGGCCGAGGCGCACCAGCAGCAGGAGCAGCGCCTCGCGGTCGCCCTCCGCCGCCTCCACGTCTGCGGACAGCCGCCCGTCGATTTCCAGCCGGTCGACCATCTCGGCCGCGAGCCGAAAATCGAGGGGCGGGAGCGCCACCGAGACCGGCGCCGCCGAGGCGGATGCGCCCGCGTGGGCAAGCACGACGGCCGGCCCGAACGCCGGGTCGTCGACGATGCCGGCGACGAGGGTCGTGGTGACGCCGGGCACGAGCGCCGGTTCCAGAACCACCGCCTCGGGCAGCGGCGTCGCGGACGACGAGGCCCCGCCGGACAGGATGAAGGAGGCGAGCCGTTCCGCGCCCACCGCGCTTTCCACCTCGACCGCGACCGGCCGCCCGCCGCCGCCCTCGTCGGTGGCCGGGCCGATCCGGCAACGCGGGGCGTCGGCCAGCAGGACGCGGGCCGCCTCCCGTGCCTCTTCCGGGGTGCGCGCCAGGGTCCGGTCCAGGGTCTCGATGCCGAACGCCCGGAGCAGGCGCCGGCCGTCGGTGTCGGTAAGCCGGGCCCGACCTGCCTCCAGAGCCTCACGGATGATGGTCCGCGCCTCGTCGATGGCGGGCGCCTCCATCGCCGGCCCCGAGGGTGGCGTCGACATCAGCTGTTCCTGGCCGCGCCCGTAGCCGACCAGGTGCTGGAAGCTGCGGATCGCCGCGCCGGGCGAACTGCGCACCAGCACGCCGGCCTCGCTGAGCCGGCGCTCGTCGTCCGGGCCCAGTCCGAGGAGGACGGCGAGGATCGGCTTGGGACGCAGCGCCTGGCGGCGGTGGGCGGCGGCCGCATCGATCAGCACGTCGACCAGCGGCGCCACCGGGGAAAAGGGCGTCGGGGCCGCGGCGGCCAGAACGCCGTCGACCTCGCGGTCGGCCAGCAGCGCGGCCACCGCCGCCGCATGGGTTTCCGGCGCCGCGTCGTCCTCGAGCACGGCCGGGTTGCCGGCCTGGATGTTGCGCCGGACCAGCGGCTCCAGCGCGGCGAGCGTCGCCTCGCCCGGCGTCGCGAGCTGGCCGTTGCGCGCGGCGAGCCGGTCGGCGGCGATGGAGGCAAGGCTGCGGCCGCTGGCGACGACCGCGAGGCGGCCGCCCGGCCCGGCGCGAAAGCGGCTGACGGTCTCCGCCGCCTCGAACAGTTCGTCGATGTCGGCCACCCGCACGAAGCCGGCCCGCGCGAACGCCGCGTCGTAGACCAGATCGCTGGGGGCTAGGCGGCCGCACAGGGTGTCCGGCACCTGCGCCCGGTCGCGGGTGACGCCGGAGCGCACCACGACCACCGGCTTGGTGCGCGCGGCGGCGCGCGCCGCCGACATGAACTTGCGTGGGTTGGTGATGGTCTCGACGTGGACCAGGATCGCGCGCGTGCGGCCGTCCATGGCGAACCAGTCCAGCAGGTCGCCGACGTCGACGTCGGCCTTCTGGCCCAGCGACACCACGCCGGAGAAACCGACCCCGTGCCGCTCGGCCCAAGCCAGCGTCGCGTTGACCACCGCGCCCGACCGCGCGACGAGGGCGAGGTCGCCGGGGCGGCCGTCATGCACCAGCAGCGACGCGTCGAAGCCGGCGGCCGGCACGCGGACGCCCAGGCTTCCGGGTCCCACCAGGCGCAGCCGGTGGGGCCGTCCGGCGGCCAGCGCCTCGGCGATCACCGTGTCCGGCCAGGCATCGTAGCTCGGCGACAGCGCCACCACGGCGCGGGTTCCGGCCGCCGCCAGCGCGGCGACGGTCTCAGCCGCCGTATCGGGACCACCGAGATAGAGCGCCAGGTCCGGGCGCACGCCGGGATCGCCGATGCGCGCCGCCTCGAACCCCGCAACCGCCGGGCCGATGCCGAGCGCCCAGCGCCGGCCCGCCGTCGCGCCGAGCCTTTCGGCGAGCAGCGCGAGGCGGCCTTCCTCCAGCCGGCTGGGTCCGACCAGCGCCACCGAGTCCGGCCGGAACAGCGCATCGAGATTGAGGATCGTCATGCCGCCTTCCCGAATTCCGACCTGGCCGTGCCCCGGCGCGCGGTCCGTTCAGATCCGTCGATCCGAATGCGGGCACCCGGGCAGACTATCGCATTCGGGCCATCGCATCATGCGGCGATAGGAAGAAGAGCGGGCGGGCCCGACCGCGCGGGCGCGGGAAGTGCTTTCGCGACGCCCGGGCGGCGAGGCCCGGGCGTGCGGTTGGGGACAAAGTCGGGATCAGTGCGCCATCACCACCGGCACGGTCATCGCGTCGAGCATGCCGCGCGTCGCGCCGCCCACCACGAACTCGCGGAAGCGGCTGTGGCCGTAGCCGCCCATCACCGCGATGTCGACGCCCCGGTCGGACACGAAGTTGAGGAGCGCGGCGGAGACGTCGCCGGACACCGCCGGCACCTGCTCGATGCTGACGTCGAGGCCATGACGCGACAGATAGAGCGCGACGTCGGCGCCCGGCTCGCCGGCGAAGCGCTGGCCGCTGTCGACGATGATCACGGTGATCTTGTCGGCGAGCTTCATCAGCGGCAGGGCGGCGTGGACCGCACGGGAGGCGGTGACGCTGCCGTCCCACGCAACCATCATGTGCCTGGCATTGAAGCTGCCCTTGGAGATGTACGGCACCACCATCACCGGCACGCCGGTCTCGAACAGCAGCGCCTCGATGAGGGCGGCGCGGGCGGGCTCGTTGGAATCCGGGGCATCCTGGCCGATCACCGCCAGATCCGACATCCGCACCCGATGGATCAGACCGGACGCGGCGCCCTCGATCAGCCGGAAGCGGGAGGCCTCGCCGCTGACGCCCTGCACCCGGACGATCTCGTTGAAGGCCGCGAGCGCCTTGTCGGCCACTTCCTCGGAGGCTTCCCGCGCCCGGTCGAGAATGTCGGCGGGCAACGGGCCGGCGAGATACGCTGGCGTGATCGGCTCGAGCGCAGGCGCCATTCCGGTCACGTGCGCGTCGGTCTTTTCGGCGAGATCGACGGCGAGCCGCGCCGGCTTCTGGTCGCCCGACAGGTCCGTCACGACAACGATGTCTCTGATCTGCATTTGCCCTCTCCTGTTCCCGTTTGCCTTGCGCCCGGATCATCTCCCGCGGGATCTGGTTCGGGTCCTGCGCCGCCTCCGTGCGGGTGAACGACACCCCAATGGACGGCTCCAGATTGACGCTCGTGAGCACCTACTGCCCGTCCCGGCCGGATCGGTCGGAACGCAGTATGCTCTAGGAACGAACGATGGTCGCCGCCTTGACGCCGATCAACACCCGCGCCGCGGCGCGCGCGCCCCTCAGCGGGCCTGCCGGCCTCAGGCGTTGGCGAGCACGTCGCGCGCGATGATCAGCCGCTGGATCTCGCTGGTTCCCTCGTAGATCGTGGTGATCCGGGCGTCGCGGGCGAACCGCTCGACCGGATAGTCCTTCAGGTAGCCGGCGCCGCCGTGGATCTGCAGCGCCGTGTAGGTGGCGCGCTGGGCCGCCTCGCTGGCATAGAGC
Source organism: Amorphus suaedae (assembly GCF_053629675.1). Taxonomy (NCBI): domain Bacteria; kingdom Pseudomonadati; phylum Pseudomonadota; class Alphaproteobacteria; order Hyphomicrobiales; family Amorphaceae; genus Amorphus; species Amorphus suaedae. Next base: position 2,470,026 of record NZ_JBRJIT010000001.1, read on the forward strand.
TTGGCCATCGACGCCGCGCGGGCGAAAGGCCGTCCCTGGTCCTTCAGCCACGCCGCCTGCAGGATCAGCAGCCGCGCCGCCTCCAGCTCGGTCTCCCGGTCGGCGATCATCCACTGGATGCCCTGCATGTCGGCGATGGCCCGGTCGAACTGGCGGCGCTCCCTGGCGTAGGCGATGCCCGCGTCCATCGCCGCGCGGGCGATGCCCAGCGCCAGCGACGCAACGCCGATGCGCCCGCCGGCAAGCTCCGACACGGCGACGCGGAAGCCGTCGTTCTGCCGCCCCATCAGCGCATCGGCCGGAAGCCGGCAGTTCTCGAAGGAGACCTCGCAAGTGGCCGAGCCCGCCTGCCCGAGCTTCTTCTCGGTCTTGCCGACGATCAGGCCCGGCGTGCCCGCCTCGACCAGGAAACAGGAGATGCCCTTGCCCTTTTTCGCGTCCGGATCGGTGACCGCCCAGACGACGAAGACGCCGGCGTAGGGCGCCGAGGAGATGTACAGCTTGGCGCCGTTCAGCACCCATTCGTTGCCGTCCATCACCGCTCGCGTCGTCATGCCGGCCGGGTCGGAGCCGGCGCCCGCCTCGGTGAGGCAGAACGCGCCGGCGGGATAGGTCCCGTCGCAGAGCGGCGGCAGATAGCGCCGGCGCTGCTCCTCGCTGCCCACCGCCTGGATGATCTCGCCCACCATGTTGGTGACCGACGCCGTGACCGCCGTGGAGGCGCAGGCGCCGGCGAACGCCTCGATCGACAGCGCGAACGCCGTCGTTCCGGCTTCCGAGCCGCCATAATCGGCGCGCACGTTCAGCCCCATGAAGCCGTGCTCGGCGAGGCTCTTCAGGTTGCCCAGGAAGGCCTCGCGGCCCTCGCCGCGGTCGAGCGTTTCGGCCAGCGGCGCGAGGCGCTCGCGCGCGATGCGCCGGGCCGTCTCCGCGATCATCGCGTCTTCTTCGGACAGGGCAAGGTCCATGGACGTCCGGTCTCCTCCAGCTTCCGCTCAGGCGAGACGCCTGATGCGCGCGCCGGACGCTCTGTCGGCGTCCCTCGGCTCGCCCATAGAGCCTCGTCCGGCCGGCGGATTCAACCGGAACGGAAGCGGCTCAGAGAAGCTGGCCCTGGCCGCCCTTGTCGGACGGATCGGCGCGCCTGGGCCGCGCGGCCGGGCGCGCCGCCGCCGGACCGGCCGCGACGGCGCCCACGTCGCCGTCGGCAAAGGTCAGCGTCAGCGCCTCGCCGGATGTGACCATGCCGGCCCGGGTCACGGCCTTGCCCTTGCCGTCGCGCACCAGCACGAAGCCGCGCGCCAGCACGCCCTGGTGCGACAGCGCCTCGACGAGCTTCCAGGCGGTCTCCAGCCGGTCCCGCCGGGCGGCGACGGTGCGCCGGTAGACGGGCTCCAGCCGCCCGCCGGCCTCGTCGAGGTCCTTGCGGTGCGCCAGCACCGTGCGCAGCAGGATCGCCGGCGTCAGCCGCTTCTCGCACTGGTCGAACTGGCGACGTCTCGCCGGCACGGCCAGCACCCAAGGACGCAGTCGTCCCGACGACTTCTGAAGGCTCAGTCGATGGGCCGCAACCGCCGCGGACAGGGCATTGGTGAGCCGCGTGCTGGCCATGTCGAACCGCTGCCGGGACGGCGCCACCAGGTCGGTCGGACCCGGCATCGCACGCGAGAGACCACGCAACTCCGACCGGCGCCCATCGAGCAGCCGCCGCAGCGCCGCGAAGTGGCGCCGCGCGCGGTCGTCGACGATGGCGATGAGTTCGGAGCGCACCGGCACGGCGAGCTCGGCGGCCGCCGTCGGGGTCGGCGCGCGGACGTCGGCGACGAAGTCGATGAGGGTGGTGTCGGTCTCGTGGCCGACCGCCGAGATGACCGGGATCGTCGAGGCGGCGACGGCGCGGACGACCTTCTCGTCGTTGAAGCCCCAGAGATCCTCCAGGCTGCCGCCGCCGCGCGCCACGATCATCACGTCGGGGCGCGGGATCCGGCCGTCCGGCGTCAGCGCGTTGAAGCCGGCCACGGCCGCCGCGACCTCGCCGGCGGACTCCTCGCCCTGTACCCGCACAGGCCAGACCAGCACGTGCACGGGGAAGCGGTCGGTGAGCCGGTGCAGGATGTCGCGGATCACCGCGCCGGTGGGCGAGGTGACGACGCCGATGACCCGCGGCAGGTACGGCAGCTTCACCTTGCGCTCGGCGTCGAACAGGCCCTCCTCGGTGAACGCCTTGCGCCGCGCTTCCAGGAGCGCCATCAGCGCGCCGGCGCCGGCCGGTTCGATCGCCTCGATGACGATCTGGTACTTGGAGGCGCCGGGGAAGGTGGTGATGCGCCCGGTGGCGATCACCTCCATGCCCTCCTCGGGCTTGAACTTCAGCTTGGAGAAGGCAGTGCGCCAAACGACGGCCTCCAGACGGGCGCGCTCGTCCTTCAGCGAGAAATAGGCGTGGCCCGACGAATGCGGGCCGCGATAGCCGGAGATCTCGCCGCGCACCCGCACGAAGCCGAACGCGTCCTCCACCGTGCGCTTCAACGCGCCGGAGATCTCCGAGACGGTGTATTCGCCGGCATTGGAGGCCAGCGATGTCGGGCTTTCCGGCGCCATCTTGTCTTCGCGCTCGCTGAGGGGTTCGGGGGTCGAATCGGCGATCCGGCCCCCTCCAGCCTAGAGCCTTCCGCGACCGGGTGGGAACACCCGATCGACAGGCGATGTCCCCGGCATCAGGCCGGGGCGACGTGCTCCTGGTCGCCGGACGGTGCCGGCTCCGGGTTGTCCTTCCGGCGCTTCGGATCCTTGATCCCGAACCAGGCGACGTAGAGGGCCGGCAGGAACAAGAGCGTCAGCACTGTGCCGACGATGATGCCGCCCATCATCGCGTAGGCCATCGGCCCCCAGAACACCTCTCGGGAGATCGGGATCAGCGCCAGCGAGGCGGCGGCCGCGGTGAGCATGATCGGCCGCATGCGGTGTTCGGTGGCCTCGATCACCGCGTCCCACCTGTCGTGGCCCATGGCGATCAGGTGCTCGATCTGCACGATCAGGATGACGGAGTTCCGGATCAGGATGCCGATCAGCGCGAGCACGCCGAGGATCGCCACGAACCCGAGCGGCGCCCCGGAGGGGAGCAGCGCGGCGACGACGCCGATGATGCCGAGCGGCGCCACCGCCACCACCAGGAACATGCGCTGGAAGCTCTGGAGCTGCACCATCAGCAGCGTCGCCATGATGATCAGCATGAGCGGCGCGACCGCGGCGATCGGGCCCTGCGACTTGGCGCTTTCCTCCACCGCGCCGCCCGTCTCGATCTTGTAGTCTTCGGGGAGCTCCGCCCGCAGCGCGTCGAGCTTCGGCTCGAGCTGGGCGACGACGGTCGCCGGCTGCACGGCCGCTGAAATGGCCGACTTGACCGTGATGGTGGGGATGCGGTTGCGCCGCCAGATGAAGGGCTGCTCCTGCTCGTAGTGGAACGTCGCGATCGCCGCGAGCGGGAAGGACTGGCCGCCCCTGGTGGGGATCTGGAGGTTCTCGAGCATCTCGATCGACGACCGGTCGGACGAGATCGCGCGGCTCACCACGTCGACCAGATAGATGGAATCGCGGATCTGCGTGGCGGTGGAGCCGCCGACGATGCCGTTCATCACCGAGGCGACGTCCCTGGACGTCACCCCGAGCTGGCGGGCCTTGTCCTGGCGGATGTCGATCTTCACCATCCGCGCCGGCTCGTTCCAGTCGAAGGTGACGCGGTCGGTATTGGGGTTGTCGCCGACGATGCTCGCCACCTGCTGCGCGTAGGCGCGGACCTTCGAGGTGTCCGGACCGCTGACGCGGAACTGGACGGGACGGCCGACGGGCGGTCCGATGTCGAGGGTGTGCACGAAGATGTCCGTTCCGATGAACTCCGTCTCGCCGAGCTCCCGGAGCCGCGCGATCACCCGGTCCCGGGCCTCGACGCCGGTGGTCATGATGACGATCTGGCCGAAATTCGGGCTCGCCGGCTGGACGTCGTAGGAGAGCAGGAAGCGCTCGGCGCCCCGGCCGACATAGGACGACCAGAAGCGGATGTCGTCGTCGCCTTCGAGCGCCTTCTCGAAGCGGTCCATGTCCGCCCTGGTCTTGTTGATCGAGGCGTTCTGCGGACCGGTCCAGTCGATGATGACCTCCGGACGATCGGACGACGGGAAGAACTGCTGCTGGACGAAGCCCATGCCGAAGATCGCGGCCGCGAACATGCCGAGCGTCGCGGCGATGGTCAGCCACTTGAAGCGGACGCAGAAGGTCAGCAGCCACCGGAAGAGGCGGGCGAAGCGGCTCGGCTTGTCGTGATGCTTCTTCATCGTCTTCGGCAGCATCGTCACGCCGATCAGCGGCGTGAACACCACCGCGACGATCCACGAGACGACCAGCGACACCGCGATGACGACGAACAGCGTGAAGGTGAACTCGCCGGCGGCGCTGTTGTTGAGGCCGACGGGGATGAAGCTCGCCACCGTCACCAGGGTGCCGGTGAGCATCGGGAAGGCGGTCGAGGTGTAGACGTGCGTCGCCGCCTTCTCGAGGCTCTCGCCCAGTTCCAGGCGGGACACCATCATCTCCACGGCGATCATCGCGTCGTCGACCAGCAGGCCGAGGGCGATAATGAGCGCGCCCAGCGAGATGCGCTGCAGCGAGATGTCGAGATACTCCATGCTCAGGAAGGTGATGGCCAGCACGAGCGGGATCGACAGCGCCACCACCAGCCCGGCGCGGAACCCGAGGCTGATGAACGAGACGGCGAGCACGATGGCGATCGCCTCGATGAGCGCCTTGACGAACCCGCCGACCGCCTCCTCGACCACGTGCGGCTGATCGGAGACCTTGTTGATGGTCACGCCGACGGGAAGCTCGGCCTCGATCCGGTCGATCTTCTCGGTCAGCGCCTCGCCGAACTCCAGGAGGTTCGCGGCCGGCTTCATGCCGATGGCGAGGCCGATGGCCGGCTGGCCGTTGTAGCGGAAGAGCGACGACGGCGGATCATCGTAGCCGCGCCGGATCGTCGCCACGTCGGAGAGCCGGAAGAAGCGGTCGTTGATCCAGAGGTTGACCTTGCTCAGGTCCTTCTCCGACCCGAACTGCCCGTTGGTGCGCACGAAGACCCGCTCGCCGTCGGCCTCGATCGTGCCGGAGGGGGCAACCGCGTTCTGCGCGCTGAGCGCGTTGACGATGGTCTCCTGGGTGAGCCCGAGCGCCGCCATCTGCTGGGTCGAGAACTCCAGATAGATGACCTCGTCCTGGGCGCCCACCAGATTGACCTTGCCGACGTTGGGAACGCTGAGGATCTGGGTGCGGGCGGCCTCGACGTAGTCGCGAAGCTGGCGCTGCGTCAGCCCGTCGGAGGTGAAGGCATAGATGTTGCCGAAGACATCGCCGAAATCGTCGTTGAAGAAGGGCCCCTGCACACCCGACGGCAGGTCGCCCTTGATGTCGGACAGGATGTTGCGCACCCGCACCCACGTGTCGGACACGACGCGGCCCTGGGCGGTGTCCAGGAGGTTCACGAAGATCGTGGTGCTGCCCGGCGAGGTGAGGCTCTTGGTGTAGTCGAGGGTCGGGATTTCCTCGAGCTTGCGTTCCAGGCGGTCGGTGACCTGGGTGGTCATGTCCTGCACCGACGCGCCGGGCCAGGCGGCGGAGACCACCATCGTCTTGATGGTGAAGTTCGGGTCCTCCTCGCGGCCGAGGTTGAAGTAGGCGAGGATGCCGGCCACGGAGGCCATGATCATGAAGAACCAGATCAGCGATCGGTGGTTCAGCGCCCATTCCGACAGGTTGAAGGGCTTCATATGGCCATCTCCACGTCGATGCTGACCTTCTGACCCTCGGCGAGGGAGTGGACGCCGGCCGTCACGACCCTGTCGCCGACATCGACGCCGCGCGCGATCTGGACCGGCCCGCCGGTCGACGCGTTCGCCACCTGCACGGGCCGTCGGGAAACCGTCAGGCTCTCGGGATCGACGACCCAGACGAAGGTGCCGTCGCCCTCCGTGAGCAGGGCGGAGCGCGGCAGGTCGACGTGGGCGACGTCCGTGCCGGCGGGCGTCGCCAGCACCGTCGTTCCGATGCGGAAGGCCGGCGCGGGATCGTTGAGCGTGATGCGGATCCGCCGGGTGCGGGTCGCCTCGTCGGCCTGCGGCGCGATCTCCCGCACCCGCCCGCTGGCGGACAGGTCGACGTCGGCCTGCAGCTTGACGGTGAAGACGTCGCCGACGCTGATCGTCGGCGCGATCTCGTCGGGAACGTCCATCACGGCCTCCCGCACCTCGGCCTGCGCGACGGTGACCACCGTGAGGCCCTGGGTCACGATCTGGCCGACCTCGAGGTTGACGTCGGTCACGATGCCGTCGGTCTGGGAGCGGAGCTGGGTGTAGGAGAGCTTCTCGTTGGCCTTGTCGAGGCGGGCCTCCCCCTGCAGGACCGACGCGTTCGCGGCGGCGAGCGCCTCCTCGGCGGTGTCGACCTCGGCCTGCGACGCCGCGTTGACCTTGAAGAGCGCGACCTTGCGCGCCTTCGTTGCGGCCGCGTTCTCCTGCTGCGCCCTGGCCTTGTCGAGCTCCGCCTCCAGCTGGCGGACGGCGAGCTCGAGGGCCCGGGAATCCAGCGACGCCAGGACGTCCCCCGCCCTGACCTGTTGGCCGACCTGAACATTGCGGGCGACCACCCGCCCCAGCACCCGGAAGCCGAGTTCGTGCGAGAAGCGCGGCTCGACCCTGCCGGTGAAGCTTTCCACCGCATCGGGCTGCAGCGACGCCACCACGGAGAGGACCGGACGTACCGCCGGCTCCCGTTCCGCGTCGCTTTCCGAACAGCCCGCGAGCCCGGTCAGCGCAGCAAGCGCGACGAGGCCGACAAAAACGATCTTCGCTCTCATGACGAAGCCTCCGGTTCGGCGGTGACGACCTGGCCCGCGTGAAGGAACTGGCCACCGCGGACCACCACGCTCTCTCCACTCTTGAGGCCGCTGCTGAGCAGCACCTCGCCGGTCTCGTAGCGATCGACGACGACCTGTCGCAGCGCGACGCTGCGCGTCTGCGGATCGAAGACCCAGACGGCCGGGGCGCCCTCGCTTGCCGTCAGCGCCGTCCACGGGAGCGAGACGAGATCCTGCGGGGGCCAATGACCGATGCCGATCACGGCGGCGCCGAGCCCCATGGCGGGGGGCGGATCTATCAGCGAAATCTTGACGCGGACCGTGCCGGTCTGCGGATCGATGGTCGGGGAGACCTCGCGCACCACCCCGCTCGCCCGCACGGCGGGGTCGGATCGGAGCCGGATCTCGATGTCACCGTCCGGCGGGGGCTGGGTGAGCAGGGATTCGTGGACCTCGAAGGTCGCGTCGCGGTCACCGTCCGGGGCCAGTGTGAAGACGGTCTGGGCGGCGGACACCACCTGCCCGACCTCCGCGTCGCGCGCGGTGATCACCCCGTCGGCGTCGGCCACCAGCGTGGTGAACGACAGCTCGTTCTCGGCCGTGCCGATGTCGGCCTTGGCGGATTGGACCGACCCCTGCGCGACCCGCAGGCGCTCCTGCGCCTCGTCGAGGCTGCTGCGGGTGGTGAAGCCCTTCTGCATCAGCTTCTGCTGGCGGCTGAAGCTGCTCTCCGCCTGGGCCAGCGTGGCCTCGGCCGCCCGCAGCGTGGCGTTGGCGATGTCGAGGTCCGCCTGCTGCTCCTTCGTTTCGAGCCTGGCCAGGACGTCCCCCTTCTTCACGTGGTCGCCAACGCCGGCGTCACGCTCGGAGATCCGGCCCGCGGTGCGGAACGACAGGTTGCTCTCGAAGCGGGCGGTGACGGTGCCGACCAGCGCGATCCGGCGCGAGACCGGCGCGTAGGAGACCACCTGCAGCGCGACGCGCTCCTCCTTCTTTGGCGCGGCCGACTGCTCGGGACCGCAGGCCGAGAGGGACGCAACGGCGGCGACGAGCAGGCCAGCGCGCACGACCCGCCAACCGGCGTCGGTCAGAGCCCCACTCCCAAAGCGCATGATGAAACTCCGGCAATCGAACTGAACGGTTTAGTATGATCTACTTGACCACTCGGAGGGGCCGTGTCAATCTCTGACTAAACAGTTTAGTTCAATTATGTGGGGAGGCGATGACCATGGCCAATACCGCGGGCGATCAAATCCTGGAGGCACCTGCCCTGCCGAGCAGCGTGCCGGAGTATCTGAGGCACCTGGCGGAGCTGGACCGCTCCAATCCGAAGGTCCGTCAGCTGATGGACGCCGCCTATCAGCTTTTCCTGATTCACCCGTACGACGCCGTCAGCACCGACGCGATCGCCAAGGCGGCGTCGGTCTCCAAGGCGACCCTGTACGTCTACTTCCCGAGCAAGGAGGCCCTGTTCGCCGCCCTCGTCAGCGAGAAGTGCGAGCGGACGGAGCATCTGATCTGGTCGGCGCTGCCCACGTCGCAGGGGATCCACGAGGTCCTGCTGTCGATCGCACGGCAGTTCATCCAGATCTTCGCGTCGTGCGACGGGCTTGCGTTTTACCGCAGCCTCATCGCGCAGATTCCGCGCTTTCCGGAGCTGGGCGAGATCTTCTACGAATCCGGTCCCCGCATCGTGCACGAGAAGCTCGAGGCCCTGCTGCGCACGGCCGACGCGCAGGGGCAGCTGGCGGTCCCGGACCCGGCCCTGGCGGCCCGGCAGTTCCTGCAGCTGGTCTCCGCCGACATCCAGCTGCACGGCCTGCTCGGACTGCCGCCGCTGAGCGAGCAGCGGGTTTCCGAGACGATCGAAAGCGGCGTGGCGCTGTTCGTGCGGGGCTACAGCCCCCATGGCGAGGCGGCCTGAAGCCCTTGCCCCGGGATCGGTGGCGCGGCCAGCCGCGAACGCGGCCCTTCACAGCTCCGCCGTCCCTGACATAAGACGGCACGGCGTTCCTTCATTCCGCCGGGACGCGCAAGCGCGGGCGCAGCCGGCCCGTGCGGATCCCGAACCCTGGACCCGGTCTCCGCCATGGCCCGCTACGACTTCACGACGCCGCGCCTGTTCGTCGACGACCCGCTCGGCCCCGAGGCCCGGATCGAGCTCGATGCCGCGCGCACCAACTACGTGAAGAACGTGATGCGGCTCGCCGAGGGCGCGCCGATCCTCGTCTTCAACGGCCGCGACGGCGAATGGCGCGCGACGGTCGCCTCGCTTGCCCGCAAGGCGACGACGCTCGCCTGCCAGGAGCAGACGCGCCCGCAGGAGCCGCTGCCCGACCTCGCCTACCTGTTCGCGCCGCTGAAGCACGCGCGCCTCGACTACATGGTGCAGAAGGCCGTCGAGATGGGGGCCGGGCGGATGATGCCGGTGTTCACCCGCCACACCCAGGCGAGCCGCGTCAATCTGGAGCGGATGCGCGCGAACGTGATCGAGGCCGCGGAACAGTGCGGCATCATCGCCGTTCCGGAGGTGGCGGAGCCGGCGCGGCTCGACCGCCTGCTCTCCACCTGGGAGCGCGACGAGCCAGGCCGGCGCATCGTGTTCTGCGACGAGGGCGCCGGCGTCGCCAACCCCGTCGCCGCGCTGTCGGGACTGGAGCCCGGGCCGCTGGCGCTGCTGATCGGGCCGGAGGGCGGCTTTTCGGAAGACGAACGCACCGTGCTGCTCGCCCACCCGTCCGTCACCGCGATCTCGCTCGGCCCGCGCATCCTGCGGGCCGATACCGCCGCCGTGGCGGCACTCGCCACCCTGCAGGCCACGCTCGGGGACTGGCGCTGACGCCGGATTTCCTGCTTGGTCTTTTCCCCTCTCGCGATCGATCGGATTTTCGCCCGGATCGGTGCACGAGAACTCGTTTGTTTCGATGGATCGGCCCGGCTAATGTCCGGCGCCAAATCGATAGATGGCCGGAAGCTAGATGGCTCGCGACACGACTGACGATACGCCGATCCAGGATCGGGACACTCTCGCCGCGTGGATCGCCGACGGCGAAAAGCCGCCTGCCGCCTTCCGCATCGGCACCGAGCACGAGAAGTTCGGCTTCGTGCGCGATACCCTCAATCCGGCCCCCTACGACGGGCCGCGCGGCATCTCGCAGCTGCTGAAGGGCATGGAATCGCTGCTCGGCTGGGAACCCATCATGGACGGCGACGCCATCATCGGGCTCGTCGACCCGATCGGCGGCGGCGCCATCAGCCTGGAACCGGGCGGCCAGTTCGAGCTCTCCGGCGCGCCGCTGGAGACGCTGCACCAGACCTGCCGCGAGGCCAACGCCCACCTCGCCCAGGTGCGCGAGATCGCCAAGCCGCTCGGCCTCGGCTTCCTCGGCATCGGGGTTGCGCCGACCTGGTCGCGCGAGGACATGCCGCGCATGCCGAAGCAGCGCTACGAGATCATGACCGAGTACATGAAGAAGGTCGGCACGCTCGGCCTCGACATGATGTACCGGACCGCGACCATCCAGGTGAACCTCGACTATTCGAGCGAAGCCGACATGGTGAAGAAGCTCAGGACCAGCCTGGCGCTGCAGCCGATCGCGACCGCGCTGTTCGCCAACTCGCCGTTCCTCGACGGCAAGCCCAACGGCTTCCTGTCGTTCCGCTCCGAGGTCTGGAAGCACACCGACCCCGACCGCACCGGCATGCTGCCCTTCGCGTTCGACGAAGGCTTCGGCTACCAGCAGTACGTCGACTGGGTGGTCGACGTGCCGATGTACTTCGTCAAGCGCGGCGACCGCTACGTCGACGTGACCGGCCACACGTTCGGCGAGTTCATGGAGGGCAAGCTGCCGATGCTGCCCGGCGAGCTGCCGACCATCGGCGACTGGACCAACCACATCTCCACCACCTTCCCCGAAGTCCGGCTCAAGAAGTTCCTGGAGATGCGCGGCGCCGACGGCGGCCCATGGCGGCGGATCTGCGCGGTGCCGGCGCTGTGGGTCGGCCTGCTCTACGACGACGGCATCCTCGACCAGGCCTGGCAGCTGGTGAAGGACTGGACCGAGGAAGACCGGCAGACGCTGCGCGACGCCGTTCCGCGCGAGGGGCTGCAGGCAACCGTCGCCGGACGCACCGTGCTGGAGGTCGCCCGCGAGATGGTGGCGCTCTCCCGCGAGGGCCTGAAGCGGCGCGGGCGGCTCAACAGCTCCGGCAGCGACGAGACACAGTTCCTCGGCCCGCTGGAGGAGGTCATCGCCACCGGCCGCACCATGGCCGAGCGGATGCTCGACCAGTACAAGGGCCCGTGGGGCGCCAACCTCGACCACATCTTCACCGACTACGCCTTCTGAGCGGCGGGGCGCGCCGCACCGGCCCGGTTCCGGTGGCGCGCCTACGGGCGCCTGCGACCGGCTCCTCCGGGTCGGCTGGGCGCCGGAGAACGGCGGCGAGGTGCTGGACGACCCGATCCCGATCGGCATCTGCGCAGCCAGCAACGTCGACATGGACGACAACGGGATCTCCTTCGACTGACGCCTGACCGCGCATTCGCGAGGCTGGCGGCACCCGGGAGCCGGCGCCGGCATCGGCGCGGGCGATGGGCGGCGTGGCGCTCACGCCAAGGCCCGGCCGGACGTGGCCCGACGGCTTTTCTCCCGGGGCTCCGAAGCGATCTGGCCCTTCGGATGGCCGCGTCCGCATTGGGCAATTTCCCCAAAGCTCCGTGGGACGACCGGCCCGTTGGGCAGCCGCCCTCGCCGCTGATTTCTGAAAATTCAATATCTTAGCCCGAATCCCACAGCTGCTTCGCAGGTCGGCTGCGGGCCATCGCGCCCCCTTGCCTCTTGCGGGTTCAAGGTATAAAGATATCTTTATATCGAACTCCAATGATCCGAGGCAGAACGTGGTGCCCGAAGGTACAAACGAGATGATTGTCGACAGCGTGATCGGCCTTGACGCACTGGTGGGCGGACTGCGCGCCGCCGGCGAGCCGACACGCCTGCGCATCCTCGCCCTGCTCGCCGGCGCCGATCTCACGGTGAAGGACCTGACCACCATCCTCGGCCAGAGCCAGCCACGCATCTCGCGCCACCTCAAGCTGCTCACCGACGCGGGCCTGATCGTCCGCGCTCCGGAGGGCGCCTGGGCCTACTACCGGCTTACCGAAGTGGATTCCGGCTCGCGGCTGGCGGATCACCTGCTCCTGCAGCTCGACCCCGCCGACCCTACGCTGTCGCGCGACCGCGAGCGGCTCGCCGCCGTGCAGCGCGGCCATGCCGAGACGGCGGCCGCCTACTTCGCCGCCAACGCCCACGCCTGGGACGCCCTGCGCTCGCTGCACGTGCCGGAAGCCTCGGTCGAGCGCGCCATGCGCGGGCTGATCGGCACCGCGCCCATCCAGTCGCTGCTCGACCTCGGCACCGGCACCGGGCGGACGCTCGAGCTGTTCGCCGACCTTTACGAGCGCGCCCTCGGCATCGACGCCAGCTCGGCGATGCTGTCGGTCGCGCGGGTCAACCTGTCGAAGGCGGGCATTCAGCACGCGCGCGTGCGCCAGGGCGACATCTTCGCCCTGCCCGTCCCCCCGGATTCCTACGACCTGGTGACGCTTCACCAGGTCCTGCACTACCTCGAGGACCCGGCCGGCGCGATCGAGGAGGCCGCCCGCGCGGTGCGTCCCGGCGGCCGGCTGCTGGTCGTCGACTTCGCCCCGCACGGGCTGGAGTTCCTGCGCTCCGACCATGCCCACCGCCGGCTCGGCTTCTCCCACGAGCAGGTCTCGACCTGGCTCGCGCTCGCCGGCCTCGACACCGTCGTCGTGCAGGATCTCGCGCCCGAGGGCGCCTCCGCCGACGATCTCACCGTCACCCTTTGGCTCAGCCGCGACGCCCGCACGCAGATCGCCGCCGAGCCCACCACGCAAGCCTTGGAGACCACCGGATGAACGAGACCACCCCGCTCGCCCGCACTCAGGCGGCCCACCCGCCGATTTCGGCCTCCTTCGAGTTCTTCCCGCCGAAGAACCAGGCGATGGAGGACACCCTGTGGGCGTCGATCCAGCGCCTGGAGCCGCTGCGGCCGCGCTTCGTCTCGGTGACCTACGGGGCCGGCGGTTCGACCCGCGAGCGCACCCATCGCACCGTCAAGCGCATCATCGACGAGACCTCGCTGAGGCCGGCCGCCCACCTGACCTGCGTCGGCGCGACGAAGGACGAGGTGAACGAGGTCATCCGCGACTACTGGGCCGCCGGCATCCGGCACATCGTCGCCCTGCGCGGCGACCCGCCGGCCGGCGCCGGAACGGCCTACACCCCGCATCCGGGCGGCTACGCCAACGGCGCCGAGCTGACCGCCGGCATCCGCGCCGTCGGCGATTTCGAGGTCTCCGTTTCGGCCTATCCCGAGCGGCATCCCGACAGCGCCGACTGGAGCGTCGAGATGGACAACCTGAAGCGCAAGCAGGATGCCGGCGCCACGCGGGCGATCACCCAGTTCTTCTTCGAGAACGATCTGTTCGAGGCGTACCTGGAGCGCGTCGCCAAGGCCGGCGTCACCCTGCCGATCGTGCCGGGCATCGTGCCGGTCCACAATTTCCAGCAGGTCGCCCGCTTCTCCGCCGCCTGCGGAACGACCGTCCCGGCGTGGCTGGAGCGGCGCTTCGAAGGCCTCGACGACGATGCCGAGACGCGGCGGCTGGTGGCGGCGGCGGTGGCCGCGGAACAGGTGCTCGACCTCAACTCCCGCGGCATCACCGACTTCCACTTCTACACCATGAACCGCTCCGAACTGGTCTACGCGCTCTGCCACCTGCTTGGCCTGCGCGCCGACGCCCAGATCGAAGCCGCCGCCTGAGGCGCCTGCGGGTCCGGGTCGAACCGATTCGGACCTTTCGGACCGTTGCGGTCCGACCGCAACGCGACCCGGCCGACGACACCTGATGGCCCGGCCGAGTTCGGCGGGCCGTTCGCCTACGAACCAAGGGACTTTTCCAATGGCTCTTCGCCGCTCCGACACCTTCGACCGCTTTCGCGCCGCCGCCGCGGATCGCATCCTCGTGCTCGACGGTGCCATGGGAACGATGATCCAGGACCTGCGGCTCGACGAGGCGGCGTTCCGGGGAGAGCGCTTCGCCGACTGGCCGAAGGACCTGAAGGGCAACAACGACCTTCTGATCCTGACCCAGGGCGAGGCGATCGAGGGGATCCACCGGGCCTATCTGGAGGCGGGCGCCGACATCGTCGCCACCAACACCTTCTCCTCCACCACCATCGCCCAGGCCGACTACGGCATGGAGGAGCTGGCCTTCGAGCTGAACAAGGAAGGCGCCCGGCTGGCGCGTTCGGCCGCCGACACGGTGACCGCCCAGACGCCGGACCGGCCGCGCTTCGTCGCCGGCGCCATCGGCCCGACCAACCGCACCGCCTCGATCTCGCCCGACGTCAACGACCCCGGCTACCGCGCCGTCACCTTCGACGGGCTGGCAGAGGCCTACGGCCAGGCGGCGCGTGGCCTCATCGAGGGCGGCGCCGACCTGATCCTGCTCGAGACGATCTTCGACACGCTCAACGCCAAGGCCGCGATCTACGCCTTCGAGCTGCTGTTCGAGGAGCTCGGCTACCGCGTGCCGGTGATGATCTCCGGCACCATCACGGATCTCTCCGGGCGGACGCTCTCCGGCCAGACGCCGACCGCCTTCTGGCACTCGGTCGCCCACGCCGCGCCGACGACCGTCGGCCTCAACTGCGCGCTCGGCGCCAAGGAGCTGCGCGGCCACATCTCGGAGCTCTCCAAGGTCGCCGACACGCTCATCTGCGCCTATCCGAACGCCGGCCTGCCGAACGAACTCGGCGAGTACGACGAGAGCCCGGAAGCGATGGCCCGTCAGCTCGACGACTTCGCGCGCGACGGGCTCGTCAACGTGCTCGGCGGCTGCTGCGGCACGACCCCGGACCACATCCGCGCCATCGCCGAGATCGCCGCGATCCACAAGCCGCGCCAGATCCCGACCATCGAGCCGCGCATGCGGCTGTCGGGGCTGGAGCCGTTCGTGCTCACCAAGGACATCCCGTTCGTCAACGTCGGCGAGCGCACCAACGTCACCGGCTCGGCCCGCTTCCGCAAGCTGATCAAGGAAAACGACTACGCCACCGCGCTGGAGGTCGCCCGCGACCAGGTGGAGAACGGCGCCCAGATCATCGACGTCAACATGGACGAGGGGCTGCTCGATTCCGAGGCGGCGATGGTCACCTTCCTCAACCTGATTGCCGCCGAGCCCGACATCGCGCGCGTGCCGATCATGGTGGACTCGTCCAAGTGGACGGTCATCGAGGCTGGCCTGAAGTGCATCCAGGGCAAGGGCATCGTCAACTCGATCTCCCTCAAGGAGGGCGAAGAAGCGTTCCTGGTCCAGGCCGAGAAGGTGCGCCGCTACGGCGCCGCGGTCGTCGTCATGGCCTTCGACGAGGACGGCCAGGCCGACACCTACGAGCGCAAGATCCAGATCTGCGAGCGCTCCTACAAGATCCTGACCGAACAGGTCGGCATCCCGCCCCAGGACATCATCTTCGATCCGAACATCTTCGCGGTGGCGACCGGCATCGAGGAGCACAACAACTACGGCAACGACTTCATCAAGGCGACCGGCTGGATCCGCGAGAACCTGCCCCACGCCCACATCTCGGGCGGCGTGTCGAACCTGTCGTTCTCGTTCCGCGGCAACGAGCAGGTCCGCGAGGCGATGCACTCGGTGTTCCTCTACCATGCCATCCAGAAGGGCATGGACATGGGCATCGTCAACGCGGGCCAGCTGGCCGTCTACGACGACCTGGCGCCCGAGCTGCGCGAGCTGTGCGAGGACGTCGTCCTCAACCGGCGCGCCGACGGCACCGACCGCCTGCTTGAGGCGGCCGAGCGCTACAAGGCCGGCGGCGGCAAGGCCCGCGTCGTCGATCTCGCCTGGCGCGAGCAGCCGGTCGAGAAGCGCCTCGAGCACTCGCTGGTGCACGGCATCACCGACTACATCGACGAGGACGTCGAGGAGGCCCGCGCCCGCGCCGAGCGCCCGCTGCACGTCATCGAGGGCCCGCTGATGGCCGGCATGAACGTGGTCGGCGACCTGTTCGGCGCCGGCAAGATGTTCCTGCCCCAGGTGGTCAAGTCGGCCCGCGTCATGAAGAAGGCCGTCGCCTACCTGATGCCCTACATGGAGGAGGAGAAGAAGCGGCTCGGCAACACCGATCGCTCCAACGCCGGCAAGGTGCTGCTCGCCACCGTGAAGGGCGACGTCCACGACATCGGCAAGAACATCGTCGGCGTCGTGCTCCAGTGCAACAACTTCGAGGTCATCGACCTGGGCGTCATGGTGCCCTCCCAGCGCATCCTGGAGACGGCGAAGGCGGAGAAGGTCGACATCATCGGCCTGTCGGGCCTGATCACGCCGTCGCTCGACGAGATGTGCGCGGTGGCCGCGGAGATGGAGCGCGAGGGCTACGACGTGCCGCTGCTGATCGGCGGCGCCACCACCTCCAAGGTCCACACCGCCGTCAAGATCCACCCGAACTACCACCGGGGCCAGGCGATCTACGTGACCGATGCGTCGCGCGCCGTCGGCGTCTGCTCCAAGCTGATGGCCGACAACCGCAACGGCTACTTCGACGAGGTGCGCGCCGACTACGAGAAGACGGCGGAAACGTACTCGCGCGGCCAGTCGGCCAAGAAGCGGCTGCCGCTCGCCGACGCCCGCGCCAAGCGGACGAAGGTGGACTGGGCCGCGAGCGAGATCACCCGCCCGAGCTTCTTCGGCACCAAGACGTTCGAGAACTACCCGCTGGCGACGCTTGCCGAGTACATCGACTGGACGCCGTTCCTGGCCGCCTGGGAAATCCGGGGCACCTATCCGCTCGTCCTCGACGACCCGAAGGTCGGCCCGGCCGCCCGCGCCGTCATGGACGACGCCAAGGTGATGCTGAAGCAGATGGTCGAGGAGAACTGGCTGACGGCCAACGGCGTCATCGGCTTCTGGCCGGCCGGCGCCGAGGGCGACGACATCGTCGTGTTCGAGGACGAGGCGCGCACCAAGAAGATCGCCACGCTGCACACGCTGCGCCAGCAGATCGCCCGCGACCGCGAGCGGCCGAACGCCGCGCTGGCCGACTTCATCGCCCCGCTCGACAGCGGCGTGCCGGACTATATCGGCGGCTTCTGCGTGACCGCCGGCATCGGCGAGGACGCGGTGGCGGAACGCTACGGCAAGGACAACGACGACTACTCGAAGATCATGTCCCAGTCGCTGGCCGACCGGCTCGCCGAGGCGTTCGCCGAGCACATGCACCAGCGCGTGCGCCGGGAGTTCTGGGGCTACGCCCCGGACGAGGATCTTACGCCCACCGACCTGATCGCGGAGAAGTACCAGGGCATCCGCCCGGCGCCCGGCTATCCGGCCCAGCCCGACCACACCGAGAAGCAGACGCTGTTCGACCTCCTCGACGCGGAGGCCGCGACCAGCGTGAAGCTGACGGAATCGTTCGCCATGTGGCCGGCCTCGTCGGTCTCGGGGCTCTATTTCGGCCGGCCGGAGAGCTACTACTTCGGCGTCGGCAAGATCGAGCGCGACCAGATCGAGGACTACGCCGCCCGCAAGGGCTGGACGGTGGAGCTGGCCGAGCGCTGGCTCGCGCCGATCCTCAACTACCAGCCCCAGGCGCTGAAGGAAGCGGCCGAGTAGAGGCGCTCGCGACGCCCACGCCGGGAGCGCCAGCTCCCGGCTGCGCGGGGGCGCCAGTTCCCTGGCCAGCCGCCGTCCGCCGCACGGTCAGCCTTCGACTTTGGCAATGACGTCATCCACGCAGGTCTGTGAGGCCAGATCCCCGTCTCCGCTGTGCCAGGGGCCATCGCGGAGCGTGACGCCGGACACTCCGTCGAGGCGAAGGCAGCGCCAGTCTCCGTCCGGTGGAAGCCCCGTCGAACTCCCGCCGCCAAACTGAAACACCAGGGCGCGCGCCCGGCCATTCTTCCAGCCGACAACGTGCACGCAGCATTCCCGGCGGGATCCATCGTACGTGCAGACGAGCTGCTTCTTCTCCAGCACCGCCGCGACGAACTTTTCGACAACCCGGTCCATGAGGGACATCCCGTCCACGCTTCGGAGGAAACACCCTACCTCTGGAAAGCGCCCTCGGGACGGGCAGATTTTTCCGTGACCCGATCGACGGATCTAACGGAGGGCGGCGCAGCCACCCTTCCCCGGCCCGCATTCGGAATGCCAGCCCGTCAGATCTTCCGGAGCGCCACCGTGTCGATGCGGTGGGCGGTGTCCTTGGACAGGATCAGGTCGGCGCGCGGCCGGGTCGGGCGGATGTTCTCGCGCAGGTTGACCAGGTTGATCCGCTCCCACAGCCCGTTGGCGAAGGCGAGCGCCTCCTCCTCGGAAATGTCGGCGTACTTGTGGAAGTAGGAGCGCGGATCGTGGAAGCGCGTGCCCTTCAGCCGCATGAAGCGGTCGATATACCAGTTGTGCAGCACGTCCTCGTCGGCCTCGATGTAGATCGAGTAGTCGAAGAAGTCGGAGACGAACGGCACGCCGCGGCTTTCCCGCGACAGCCGGCTCGTCTGCAGCACGTTCAGCCCTTCCAGGATGAGGATGTCCGGCCGGTCGACGGTGATCCGCTCGCCCTCGACCACGTCGTAGGTCAGGTGCGAATAGACCGGCGCCTCGACGTGACGCTTGCCGGCCTTCACGTCGTGCAGGAAGGCGAGCAGCGTCTTCAGGTCGTAGCTTTCCGGAAAGCCCTTGCGCTCCATCAGCCCCTCCGCCTCCAGCACGGCGTTGGGGAACAGGAAGCCATCGGTGGGGACCAGATCGACGGTGGGGCTGGTGGGCCAGCGGGCGAGCAGCTCCTGCAGCAGGCGCGCGGTGGTCGACTTGCCGACCGCGACCGATCCGGCGATGCCGATCACGAACGGGATCTGCCCGTCGTTGCGGCCGAGGAAGCGGTTGGTGGTGGCGTGCAGCGCCTGGGTGGCCTCGACGTACATCGACAGGAGACGGGCCAGCGGCAGGTAGATCGCCTCCACCTCCTCCAGGTCCACCTGGTCGTTGAACGCCTGGAGCTCCTGCACCTCCTCCGCCGACAGCGTCATCGGCGTGTCGGCCCTCAGCCGCGCCCATTCAGCCTTCGAGAAGACGCGATAGGGCGAAAGCTCCATCGGATTGGATGTGTCCATGACTGTGTCCGACGCCCGCTCGGCCCTCACGGCCTGGCGATCTTCCCGCCCGGATCGTTCCGATCCCCGACGGCCACGACTGGCTCCGGACACGTTGGCCGGAGCCGCTTCCTATCGGCCAGGCGACGCCTGACCGGACGGGGCTCTCGCCGCCTTCTCCTCCAGGCCCGTCTGGCCCGTCCGCCGCTCAAGCTCGGCGAGGACATCCGCAAGGGCGACGTCCCTCACCTGGAGCAGCACCAGGAGATGATAGAGAACATCCGCCGCCTCGCTGCGCAAGCCGTCGCGGTCGCCCTCGACGGCGGCGACCACCGCCTCCACTGCCTCTTCGCCGAACTTGCGGGCGCAGTAGGCCGGACCGCGACCGGCGAGCTTCGCCGTGTAGGAGGTCTCCGGATCGGCCGCCGCGCGGGTGGCCACGATGGCGGCAAGCGCCGCCAGATCGAAGCCGTTGCCTGTCGCGCCGCTCATGTCAGGCGCATCGGAATGCCGGCGGACGCCATGTGCTCCTTCGCCTCGCGAATGGAGTGGGTGCCGAAATGGAAGATCGAGGCGGCCAGCACGGCCGAGGCGTGCCCATCGCGCACGCCGGCCACGAGATCATCCAGGTCGCCGACGCCGCCGGAGGCGATGACGGGGATGGTCACCGCATCGGACACCGCCTTCACCAGCGCGATGTCGTAGCCGTCCTTGGTGCCGTCCCGGTCCATCGAGGTCAGCAGGATCTCGCCTGCGCCCAGCGCCTCGACCTCCTTGGCGTATTCGATGGCGTCGAGATCGGTGTGGCGGCGGCCGCCGTGGGTGAACACCTCCCAGCGGTCCGGCTCGCCCTCGCGGCTCACCTTCTTGGCGTCGATGGCGACGACGATGCACTGGCTGCCGAACTTTTCCGCCGCGCGGCGCACGAAGTCCCGGTCGTTCACCGCGGCGGTGTTGATGGACACCTTGTCGGCCCCGGCCAGCAGCAGCTGGCGGATGTCGTCGTTGGTGCGCACGCCGCCGCCGACGGTCACCGGCATGAAGCAGACCTCGGCGGTGCGCCGCACCACGTCAAGCAGGATCGCCCGCTCCTCGTGGCTGGCGGTGATGTCCAGGAAGCACAGCTCGTCGGCGCCGGCCGCGTCGTAGGCGATCGCCGCCTCGACGGGATCGCCGGCATCGACGAGGTCGACGAACTGGACGCCCTTGACGACGCGTCCCTCGTGGACGTCGAGGCAGGGAATGATGCGGGTCTTCAGCACGTCGTGTTGCCTGTTCGCTGCAGTGTGGGTGCGGCCGGGGACATCCGGACTAGAGCATGTCCCCGGCGGATCGGAAAGTCAGGCCGCCTGCTTCATGCGGACGAGCGCGGCCTGCGGATCGAGCCGTCCGTCGTAGAGCGCGCGGCCGGCGATGGCGCCGGCGAGCCGCGCCATGCGCGGCGCCGCCAGCGCCTCGATGTCGGCCATGTCCTTGAGCCCGCCGGAGGCGATCACCGGAATGTCGACGGCCTCGGCCAGCGCCAGCGTCTCGTCCAGGTTGAGGCCCGACAGCATCCCGTCGCGGGCGATGTCGGTGTAGATGATCGCCGCCACGCCCGCGTCCTCGAACCGCCGGGCGAGGTCGACGGCCAGCGTCTCCGCCGTTTCCGCCCAGCCCTCGACCGCGACGCGGCCGCCGCGCGCGTCGATGCCGACGGCGATCTGCCCGGGATGGGCCTTGCAGGCCTCGATCACCAGCTCCGGATTGCGCAGCGCCGCCGTGCCGAGGATCACCCGGGTGATGCCGCGGCCGAGCCAGGCCTCGATGCCCGCCATGTCGCGAATGCCGCCGCCGAGCTGCACCGGCACCTCGACCGCCGCCAGGATCGCCTCGACCGCGTCGACGTTGACGCTCTTGCCGGCGAACGCGCCGTTGAGGTCGACGATGTGCAGCCATTCGAAGCCGGCACTGGCGAACGCCGCCGCCTGGTTCGCCGGGTTGTCGTTGAACACGGTGGCGCGCGCCATGTCGCCCTGCAACAGGCGCACGCAGTTGCCGTCCTTCAGATCGATTGCGGGAAAGAGGATCACGGTTTCCACTTCAGGAAGTTGGCGAGAAGGGCGATGCCGAGCTTCTCGCTCTTTTCGGGATGAAACTGGGTGCCGATCATGTTGTCGCGGGCGACCACGGCGGTGACCGGGCCGGCATAATCGGTGGTCGCGACCAGGTCCTCGTCGTCGAAGACGTCGAGGTGGTAGGAATGCACGAAGTAGGCGTGCCAGCCGTCCGGACCCGTCGGGATGCCCTCCAGCACCGGATGGCGCTGGGTGACGTCGAGCGTATTCCACCCCATGTGCGGGATCTTCAGGGTGGGGTCGGCGGGCTCGATGCGCTTCACGTCGCCGTGGATCCAGCCGAAGCCGGGCGTCACCTCGTGCTCGAGGCCGCGATCGGCCATCAGCTGCATGCCGACGCAGATGCCGAGGAACGGCACGCCGACGCGGCTCACCGTGTCGCGCACCACGTCCAGCAT
The DNA here is from genome assembly GCF_053629675.1 of Amorphus suaedae. Taxonomy (NCBI): domain Bacteria; kingdom Pseudomonadati; phylum Pseudomonadota; class Alphaproteobacteria; order Hyphomicrobiales; family Amorphaceae; genus Amorphus; species Amorphus suaedae. The sequence continues at coordinate 2,491,640 of NZ_JBRJIT010000001.1, forward strand.
GTCGGCTTCGGTCTCCAGTCCGCGGCGGCAGTCGGCGAAGGCGCCCACGCCCGGCAGGATCAGGCGGTCGGCATGCGCCACCCGGTCGGTGTCGGCGGTGACGTGCAGCTCGATGTCGATGCCCGCTTCCTTGGCGGCCCGCTCGACGGCCTTGGCGGCGGAGCGCAGATTGCCGGAGCCGTAGTCGACGATGACGACGTTCATCGTGCATTCCTTGTGTCGGGAAACAGTCCGAAGATGCCGGGATCTCCGGGAGAAAGCGGCGACGGAGCCACCCGTGCGGCGGGCCGGCCGTCGACGTGGGCCGCGCGGGCCGGCGTCGCCGGCTCGGCCACGACGGCGCCCTCGGCGAGCCAGCTGTCGAAGAAGCGCCGCTCGCAGTCGACCCGCCTGGCGCCGCTGACGATGCCGGCGAAGCGGTAGCCGCGCCGCATCAGCGCCCAGCGCCGGAGCCCGTTCGCCTCGAAGCCGAAGAGCACGGCGAGCGCCATGCCGGCGAGCCCCGGCACCGGGCCGCCAATCAGCGACAGCCCGAACTCGAGCCCGATGGCCACCAGGATGAAGGCGAGGAGCAGCAGCCACAGCCCGTTGAACAGCAGCCACAGCACCGGGAACAGCATCGCCAGCCACGAGAAGCCGTCGCGCACGAACACCGTGCGCTCCGCCGTCTGCTCGACGCCCGACGCCCTGGCCGGGGGTGGAAGAAGGACCGTGTACACGGCCATGTCGCGATTTCCTCGATCTCGACTGCGCGGCCTGTCCGGAAACGGAGCGGCCGGGCCGGTCCGCCTATTCGGCCAGACGCCCCTTGGTGGACGGCACCTCGTCGGCCCGACGCGGGTCGATCGCCACCGCCGCGCCGAGGCATCGCGCCACCGCCTTGAAGGCGCTTTCGGCGATATGGTGATTGTTGTCGCCATATACCGTCTCGACGTGCAGCGTCACCAGCGCGTTCATGGCGAACGCCCGGAAGAACTCCGCCACCAGCTCGGTGTCGAACGTGCCGATCTTCGGCGCCGAGAACGGCGCCCGGAACACCAGATACGGCCGGCCGGAAATGTCGATCGCGGCGCGCGTCAGCGTCTCGTCCATCGGCAGCGCGGCATCGGCGTAGCGCGTGATGCCGCGCTTGTCGCCCAGCGCCTCGCGCAGCGCCTGGCCGAGCGCGATGCCGGTGTCCTCCACCGTGTGGTGGTCGTCGATGTGCAGGTCGCCCTCGGCCTTGACCGTGATGTCGATCAGCGAGTGCCGGCCCAGCTGGTCCAGCATGTGGTCGAAAAAGCCGACGCCGGTCGCGATCGCGGTCCGCCCGCGTCCGTCGAGATCGATCTCGACGGAAATGGACGTCTCGTTGGTCTGACGGACGATCTTCGCGGTCCGAGGCACCTGCTCTAGCCCTTCATGGGTGGAGATTTGATACCGCGCCTTGTATCAACCCGCCGCCCGAATGAAAAGAATGGCGACGCCGGTGCCTTAACGCCCCCTTTGTCGGGCGGAGGTCGCCGGTCCGATGGACCCGCAGGAGGATGCCCGAGCGATGCGCCTGAAGCCGAAGGATGCCAAGGACCGCCTGATCGTCGGCCTCGACCTGCCGAGCGTCGCGGAGGCCAAGGCCGCCGTGGCCGAAACCCGCGGCATGGTCGGCGCCTACAAGATCGGGCTGGAGCTCATCTATGCCGGCGGGCTGGATCTCGCCCGCCGCCTTGCCGACGATGGCGAGACCGTCTTCCTCGACGCCAAGCTCCTGGACATCGACAACACGGTGGCCAACGCCGTGCGCTCGATCCTGTCTACCGGGGCGGCGATGCTGACGCTGCACGCCTACCCGAAGGCGATCGCCGCGGCGGCCGAGGCCGCCCGCGACCGCGACCTGATGATCCTCGGCGTCACCGTGCTGACCTCCATGGACGACGGCGACCTCATCGAGGCGGGCTATGCGACGGGCGTCCGCGAACTGGTCGCCCACCGGGCGGAAAAGGCGGTGGCCGCCGGGGCCGACGGGCTGGTCTGCTCGGCGTTGGAGGTGGCCGACCTGCGCACCCGGCTCGGCGACGACGTGGTGCTGGTGACCCCGGGCATCCGCCCGGCGGGTGCGGCCACCGGCGACCAGAAACGGGTGATGACGCCCGCCGACGCGATCCGCGCCGGCTCCGACTACCTCGTCGTCGCCCGGCCGGTGATCATAGCCGACGACCGACGCCGCGCAGCGGAGACCATCGTCGAGGAGATCGCGTCGGCGCTCTAGTCAGGATCAGCAGCCACCACCGGAGCGCGACACGAGCGACCCCACCGGGGACGGGCCCCTGGGGAACTCCGCCTATTCCGCAATGCGCGCGGCGGCGATCAGAGATATCAGGGTGTCGAATTCCCTGCGGCTGGTGAACCTGTCTTCCCTGCAGAATTCGATCGTCTGTGCACCTTTCTCGAGACACTGGACGACGATCCGCTCGAGCGCCGTATCGCCGTCGACGCCCTCCTGTTGAAGCTTCAGCCAGCGCTTGATGAACTCCCCCGTATCCGATTGGTGCACGATGACCGTGTCCCAGGCGGGAATGACGAAAACCGCCTGCTGCCCCAGTCCCCAGCCGAAAAAGCTCCCCTCGGGAAGGCCCGTGTCCGGTCCGGGAATCCACCAAAGATAGCCATGGCCGCTGCGAAGCCCGGAGATTCCGGTCTCCACATAGTCGTCCGAAATGCGATCGATCCACGTCGCCGGCAGCACGGCTTTCCCATCGACGACGCCGCCATCGAGATAGAGCTGTCCGAACCGGGCGAGATCGCGGGCGGACAGCTTGAAGGCGGCGGCCCGGTGTTGAGATCGTTCCGGCTCCACGCTGTACGAGACTGAATCCCCCGAGAGATCCTGGAACCCGAGCGGTTCGGCGATGCCCGATCTGAAGGCTTCGGCGACGGTGAGGCCGGTGCGCCGTTCGAAAATCGTGGTCAGCGCGTTGTAGTCCCAGTTGTTGTAGGCCCACACCGATCCCGGCTGGTTCTCCTTGTGCCCCAGGCGCTCGTCCTTGTCGGCGTTCATGCCGCCTTCTGCCGCGGCCGGGTGATTGATACCCGAAACGCTCCTGACCAGATGGAGAACCGTCGCCTGCCTTTGCAAAGGGGTGAGCGGGTCAGGCGCGTCATCGATGTCGAGTTGTTCCAGCGTCGCTTCGAGCGGAATCTCCGTCGGCCTGTGTCCGACATGCTGACCGACAACGGCATTGAGCATGGCCTTGCGCACGGAATGGATGCTGTAGACCGTGTCGAGGGGCCCGAGGGACGCAACGATCTCGCCCTCCGTCACGATGACAAACGCATCCGCGCTCAGCCGGGACAGGTAGTCGAGCATGGTCCCCAGGCGTTCCGGCGACCAGCCGAGCCGTTCGGCCTCCGGCCCCGTCAGCTGATAGGTCGCGACATCCCGGGGCTCAAAGGACGTGCGTACTCTCGGCCCGTTGCTCGAAAACAGCCCCCTTTCGCCGGTTGCGAGAAGGAAAGCCAGTAAGAGAACGGGAATGGCGATCCCGAACCCGATGATCCATTTCCAGAAAGGCTTCATGGGAAAAGGTCCGACTGATTAGCTCTCACCGAGCTGCCCGGTCCGGTGCCGTTGGCCGCCGCGACCATGGCTTGCGCGAAAAGCAAACGCCCCGCGTCGTGGCCGACGCGGGGCGCTCAGTGTCAATGCGGGGCGCAGGTCTGGCCGCCCCGCCTACTTGGCGGCGGGCGCCTTCACCTGATCCTCGATCAGCTTGCCGAGATAGGCGTCCGGCTGTTCGTTGGCCGCCTTCGCCGCCGCGTTGACGTCGTTGACGACGTCCTGCGACAGCGGCACCTGCACCAGGATCTTGTCGGCGGAGGTCTGCTGGCCGACACCGAGCTGGCTGCTCACCTCCTTGAGGAAGGTGTTGATGCGGGCGTGCTTCTCCGAAACCGTCAGGTCGGCATCGGCGGCCACCACCGGGCAGTAGGCGGCGACCATCTCGTCGACGATGTTGGCGTCCTGGGCGCCCGGATTGGCGGATTTCACGAGGCGCAAGACCTCGCCCACGCGGTTCGCCATCTCCGCGTCGGTCACCCCGGCGAAGCCGTTGATGATGTCCTGTGCCGGCAGCGGGATCGCGTCCTGCGAGCCCGAGGCCGACACCGCCGGACAGCCGAAGCCGCGGGCGGACTGGGAGGCGGCGCCCGTCGGCGTCACCTCTCCGCGCAGGCGCTTGACCATGTCGGCGGTGGCATCGGCGGAAGCGTCGTTGCCCCAGCTGGTGCGCACGAAGTTCACCACGTCGGCGATCTGCTGATCGTCGAACTGGCCGCCGAACGCCGGCATCTGGCCGTAGGCGCCCTCGCCCGGCAATCCGCCCAGCACCGCGGTGATGACGTCCTGCGGGCCGCCAGCCATGACGGCGTCGTTGCCCGCGAGCGGCGGGATCGCGCCCTGGATGCCGAGGCCGGTGGACTGGTGGCACTGGGAGCAGTTGTTCAGATACACCTCGGAACCGGCCTTGGTGGTGCCGTCGGCCAGCTTCGTGCCGGTGTCGCCCTCGGCCTTGGTCTGCTTCAGGTAGACCGCGATCGCCGTGATGTCGTCATCGGTGAGCTTCGACAGCGAGTGGGTCACCACGTCGGCCATCGGACCGAAGACGGTGCCCTTGGTCTTGTCGGCGCCGGTGTGGAGGTAGTCGACGATCTCGTCGACCGACCAGTCGCCGATGCCGTCCTGCAGCGAGCCGGAGATGTCCGGCGCGTAATAGGGCTGGCCCATCAGCTTGCCGCCGCCGAGCATGTCGGAATTCTTCATGGCGCCGGCAAGGTTGCGCGGCGTGTGACACTCGGCGCAGTGACCCGGACCTTCGACCAGATAGGCACCGCGGTTGACCTGATCGGAGTGCTTCGGATCGGGCACGAACGTGCCGGGCGTGAAGTACATCAGGTCCCAGGCGGCCAGGCCTTCGCGCACGTTGAACGGGAAGGTCAGCGTGTTCGGCTTGCGCGGCGCGTTCACCGGCTCGAGCGACTGCAGGTAGGCGTAGATCGCCGCCACGTCGTCCTTCGTGATCTTGGTGAAGGAGGTGTAGGGCATCGCCGGATAGAGATACTCGCCATCCTTGCCGATGCCGAGGTGCAGCGCCTTGTAGAACTCCTCCTCGGTCCACGAGCCGATGCCGGTCGCCTTGTCCGGGGTAATGTTCGGCGAGGAGATGCCGCCGAACGGCGTGTCCAGCATCAGGCCACCGGCGAAGTCCGGACCGTCCGGGCCGGTGTGGCAGGGCAAGCAGTCGGCCGCGGTGACCAGATACTTGCCCTTTTCGATCAACGTGTCGGCGGCGCTTGCGGCCGGCTTGGCGGTGGGCGCGGCGGCTGCGGCCGGCGCCGCTTCGGCGGCCGGCTTCGCGGCGGGGGCCGCCGGAGTGGCGGCCGGGGCGGGCGTCGCGGTCGAGGACTGGGCCTGCACCGGTGCCGTCGCCAGGCCGAGGAGAAGGCCGGCGATCGCCGTCGCGGCGACCGCGCGCGTGCTCCGTTCCGTGGCCGCGTGGGTGTGTCGAATCATTCCAAGCCCCTCGTCTGCCCGTGCCTCACGCGTCGAGACCGGGACCTTCCCTAACTCGCCGGTCGATGCCGGCTCCATCGTCGTCGCCCCATCCGGCGGCCTGGCCGTCGGTCCGGCCCGATGATGGTCGATCATCCCGCCGATTTAAATCATTAAAGTTCTACGCCCCGACGACAAGCTCGCAGGCCGACCGTTAACTCCCGCTTAATCTGTGAGGCGCGCGCGCCACCGAGTGGCCCAAATTGACACAAAGTTGCCTGCGCATTGTCCCGCCGCGCCCCCATCACCGTCCCATTGACCGCCGACAGTCGGATCATCGGTTTTGAGCCGCCAACCACGGAGACACCCGATGACCCGCCTCGCAATCGCCAAGCACCGTGCGACCCGAATGCTCCGCCTCTCCGGCCGCGTTCAGACCCTCGTCATCGCCTCGGCACTGGTCGTCGGCGTGTGTCTCCTGGCGACCGCCGGCATCGCGGAGGCCGCCCCCGCCGAGGCGGCCCACGCCGCGATCGCCGCGCGGTCCGTGACGGGCACCGCCCCGACCGAGGTGGCTGCCGACCCGACCCTGCACCGGATCGTGGCCGGCGGCGTGACCACGCTGCTGTTCGGCACGATGATCTCGGTTGTGGTGGTGTCCTGGCGGTCGTTCCGCGAGACGGTGGAATCCGACCAGGAGCGCCGCAAGGACGAAGCCTGATCGTCCGGGCTCCCGCGGCGCGACAGGAAACCGCCTCCCCTTCCTGCGCGTTCCGGTCTATAGCAGTCCCCGTCCGGAGCGGCCCGCTCCGATCGGCGAGGGGATGCTCAACCGATTGAATCCGGGTCCATTTCCCGTCGATCAGGTGCACCACCCGATCGCGAACGGCGCCGGAAGCACCGGCGGGACCGCAGGGGAGACATGCATGCAGAAGGCGCGACGGACCGTCGTCGGGACCATGCTCTGCGCCATGCTGGCGCTGGCGGTCACGGCCGCGCCCGCTCCCGCCTCCGCGCAGCAGGTCTTCGATTCGTGGGCTGAACCGTTCGTCATCGAGCCGGTCGCCACCGGCCTCGCCTTTCCCTGGGGCATGGCCTTCCTGCCGAACGGCTCCTTCCTCGTCACCGAGCGGCCGGGCCGCCTCAATCTCGTCGACCCCGGCACCGGAACGGTGGAGCGCGTCTCCGGCGTGCCGGAGGTCTACGCCGAGGGCCAGGGCGGCCTGCTCGACGTCATCGTCGACCCCGGCTTCGACACCAACAACCGCATCTACTTCACCTTCGTCGAGCCGGGTGACGGCGGAACCGCCGGAACCGCCGCCGCCAAGGCCCGCCTGGTGCTGGACGCCGGCGCGCCCCGCCTCGAGGACGTCGAGGTGATCTTCCGCCAGGAGCCGAAGGTCACCGGCGGCGAAAGCTTCGGCTCGCGCATCGTGATGGGCGACGACGGCAACCTGTTCGTCACCCTCGGCGAGCGCAGCCATCCCGAATCCGCCCAGGACATCTCCAACCACCTGGGCTCGGTCGTGCGCGTCGCGCCCGACGGCAAGGCCCCCAGGGACAACCCGTTCTTCGGCCGGTCCGGTGCCCGGCCGGAGATCTGGTCCTACGGGCATAGCGACGTCCAGGGCGCCGATGTGGATCCGGCCAGCGGCGCCCTGTGGACCATCGAGCACGACAGCGCCGGCGGCGACGAGGTCAACCACAACCTGGCCGGCCGCAACTACGGCTGGCCGCGCGTCTCCTACGGCGTCAGCCCTTCGGGCAAGGGTGCGGACCCGAGCGCCGCGACGCCGGGCCTGGAGCCGGCCGTCTACGGCTGGAACCCGTCGATCTCGCCGACGGGCCTGGTGTTCTACGACGGCGCGCTGTTCCCCAACTGGCGCGGCAACCTGTTCGTCGGCTCACTCACCGCCCAGGCCCTCGTGCGCCTCGAGCTGAGCAACGGAGAGGTCGTCCGCGAAGAGCGCCTGCTGCAGGGCGAGCTCGGCAGCATCCGCGACGTCTCCGTCGGGCCGGAAGGCGCGATCTACCTGCTTACCGACCATCCGAGCGGCGGCGTGTTCCGCATGGTGCCACCGCCCAAGGGCTGAGGCGACGCGCGCGGCCGGATTGTCGAACGCACCGCCGTCGCACCGGCGCACACGGCCGGCCATTGCGAAAACCGGTCGCCACGCTTCCTGCAATTGCTCTATGTTTCCGCCCGTCTGGGCCCTGCCCGAGCCGCCGGCCTCATCACGCCGTCCGGAAAGGGCCTTTGAATCAATATGTTGCCTCGGACGACCGGGAAACGGAGATCTCGTTTTCCGGCGCAGACCGCGGCACGGTAGCGGAGTCGATCACGGTCCGGGTTTTCAGGCGATTCGAGCTGAAACCGGCGTGATGCAGGGGGAACACACGGATGAAGCGCATGCGGTCGGACGTCACGAAGCAGGGGATCGATCGGACGCCCCACCGGGCCTTCATGCGGGCCATGGGCCTCGACGACGACGCGATCGCCCGGCCGATGGTCGGCATCGTTTCCATGAAGGGCGAGCAGACGCCCTGCAACATGACCCATGCCTTCCAGGTCGAGGCCGCCAGCGCCGGCGTCGAGGAAGCCGGCGGCACGCCGCGCGAGTTCTCCACCATCACCGTCTCCGACGGAGTCGGAATGAACCACGAGGGCATGAAGTTCTCCCTCGTCTCGCGCGAGATCATCGCCGATTCCATCGAGGCGGTGGTCCAGGGCCACGCCTATGACGCGCTGATCGGCTTCGGCGGCTGCGACAAGACACTGCCCGGCGTGATGATGGGCATCGTCCGCTGCAACGTGCCGGGCATCTTCATCTTCGGCGGCGCCGCCCTTCCGGGCCGCTTCGACGGCAAGGACGTGAGCGTGCTCGACGCCTACGAGGCCGTCGGCGCGGTGCAGACCGGCCACATGTCCGAAGCCGACCTCGCGCGGCTGGAGCGCGCCTGCAAGCCCACCATCGGCGCCTGCGCGGGCCAGTTCACCGCCAACACCATGGCGATGGTCTCCGAGGCGCTCGGCCTTTCCTTCCCCAACGTGTCGATGGTGCCCGGCGTCTATTCCGAGCGCGCCCAGCTCGCGCGCCAGGCCGGCCGGCTCGTGATGGAGATGCTCGAACGCGGCGGCCCGCTGCCGCGCGACATCATTTCCCGCACTTCGCTGGAAAACGCCGCGGCGATCGTGGCCGCGACCGGTGGCTCCACCAACGCCGCGCTGCATCTGCCGGCGATCGCCAACGAGGCCGGCATCGCCTTCGACCTGGACGACGTCGACCGGGTGTTCGCCCGCACGCCGCTGATCGGCGACCTGCGCCCGGGTGGCCGCTTCCACGCCAAGGACGTCTACGAGATCGGCGGCACCGCGGTGATCATCCGCGCGCTCATCGAGAGCGGCCACATCGACGGCTCGCCCCTCACCGTCACCGGCAAGTCGCTCGCCGAGACCTACGGGCGGGCCCCGGCGCCGGATGGACAGGTGGTCCGCTCGCCCGCCACGCCCATCAGCCCCGACGGCGGCCTCGCCGTGCTGAAGGGCTCGCTCGCCCCCGACGGCGCCGTCCTCAAGGTTGCCGGCATGACCAAGCTTACGTTCGAGGGCACCGCCCGGGTGTTCGAGAGCGAGGACGACTGCGCGAAGGCCGTCAACGCGCGCCAGTACGAGGAGGGCGACGTCCTCATCATCCGCAACGAGGGCCCGGTGGGCGGGCCCGGCATGCGCGAGATGCTCGGCGTGACCGCACTGATCTACGGCCAGCAGATGGGCGAGAAGGTCGCGCTGATCACCGACGGCCGCTTCTCCGGCGCCACCCGCGGCATGTGCATCGGCTACGTCTGCCCGGAGGCCGCCACCGGCGGGCCGCTGGGGCTCGTGGAGAACGGCGACCGCATCCTCATCGACGCGACCCGCCACAAGCTGGACCTGCTCATCGACGACGCCGAGATGGAGCGCCGCCGCGCCGCCTGGACGCCCCGCACCCCGTTCCACAGCGCCGGCGCGCTGGGCAAGTACGCCAAGCTCGTCGGCCAGGCCAACCACGGCGCCGTCACCCACGACGGCCCCGCCGCCTGGCCCGACCTGACGGCGGAGTGAGGGGGAGCCCCCCACCTCCCACGGCCGTTGTCGGCGCGCATCGAGGCCGGTCGCGTTTGAAGCCCAGGCCAGACCGGCACGAAAGAGGGCGGCGTCGGCAAGTCCTGCATCGGGGGCAGTGCTTCGAGCTGTTTCGGATTGCCACCCAAGGCCTGCCTGAGTCGACGATCTGACGTGCGAGCCGCTGAACCAGCTGTCGACGCGGAAACGGTGTTTCCGGAACGTCGTTTGCGTCTCTAATGGAGACGCGTCCGATGGGCAGTATTCTCAAAGCCGGAACTAGAACTATTCTGGTCCGGCGCTTGCAGGAGGTTGGTAGAGGTTTCGCGGGGTCCGGCGCCGGCGGCGCCACAGACGGTGAGGTTCAAGGTGATCTCGGTGGACCAACTTCCCAGAAGAGACGGGGTCGAACTGCTGGACGTGGCGGGCGTGGAAGCGGCCTGGCCCATGCCGGTCGCGCTCTGGAACGCCCCGAAGGGCTTCGACACGCGCGGCCATCCTGATCACCAGCCCTGCCATGTGATCGCGCTGCGCCTGGAAGGTGCGCTCGTCCAGCGTATCGACGAACATGCCCACCAGGCAGAGCGGCTTCGGCCGAACGGCTTTTCGGTTCATCCCGCGCACCGCGACCTGCGCTTCGTGGCGACCTCGCCGATCCGCTTCGCGCATCTCTACGTGACGGAGCCGTTCTTCCGCCGCGTTGCCGCCGGTCTGGGCGCGCCCACGGCAGACTTCGGCACGGTGATCCAGATCGACCGGGTGATGTACGAGGACGACGAAATCACCGAGGCGGTGAAGGCCTACGTCGCGCGTGCCTTCGAGGGTGGCGACCGGCCGACCCGGTTCGAAATGGAAAGCCGGGCCAACCTGATCGCGCTCCGCCTGCTGCAACGCCACTGGTCTGGCAAGCAGGCGCCTCGAGGCCAGGGCGGGGAGATGGCGCCCTGGCAGGTGCGGCGCATCTGTACCCATCTGGAGCAGAATCTCGATCGCACCGTCAGCCTGGAGGAGTTGTCGGAGCTGATCGATCGCTCGGTGGAGCATACGTGCCGGGCGTTCCGTCGTGCCACCGGCGTGCCACCGCTCAGATGGCAGGCGCAGAAGCGGATGGAGGTCGCCTGCGGGCTGCTCGTCGCCACCGACGCGTCGCTCACGAGTATCGCGCAGCAGGTCGGCTACGCCGGCCAGAGCGCCTTCGGCGCCGTGTTCCGCAAGCTGCTCGGCGTGTCTCCCGGTCGCTATCGCAGCCTGGCGAAGGAAAGCGCCTCGGCGCCTGAGGGTCTACCGGGCCTGCTTGCTCCCGGCTCCGCCGCACCGCGGCTCCCGAGCCGGTCCCACTGACCCGGACGTTGCCGCCCGGCCGGGTGGCGGGCGTGGGGTCAGACGCGCGGTGTGCCGGTCTTGTCGAATGCCGGCACCGGAACCACCATGCGATCGTCGGACCGGCAATAGGTCGGTCCGCCAAGCCGCCCGATCGGATGAAAGCGATCCACATGGACGCGCATCCGGTCGAGGTCGATGAGGTCGTCGCGGAAATACATCGCCGCGATCTCGCCGAGCACCAGCGAGCGGGTGCCCGTCAGTTCGATCACGTCGAAGAGGCGGCACTCCCATGCGATCGGCGCTTCGCCGATCCGCGGTGCCGCGACCTGGGTGGACGGCTCCAGGGTGAAGCCGACGCTTTCCGGCTCGGAGAGATGCGCTGGAAGGTCCGAACCGCACAGGACAGCCTTCTCCAGGATCGGCTCGTCGACCATGTTCACGACGAACTCCTTGTGAAGCTCGATGTTGGCGAGGGTGTCCTTGCGCTCACCAAGGCGATGGCTCTCGTCGCCGTAGCGGTCCACGCCGATGATCATCAGTGCCGGCACCTCGCTCATGTAGTTAAAGGCGCTGAACGGCGCCGCATTGCACATGCCGGCGGCGTTCAGGGTTGTGACGAGGCCGATGGGTCGTGGTCCGACGCTGCCGGTGATCAGCCAGTAGCGCTGGCGATCGGTGAGGTCTTCCAGGGAAATATGGGCCATGAGTGCTCTTCTCAGTCGTCAAGGAGGCCGGCGAAGGCCCTGACGGCGCGCGCCGCCGCCGCACTGGTCGCTTCCGCGGCAAAGCCGTCACCGGCGAAGGCGGCTGGCGCATGCGGAACCGCCAGATCCTCCGGCACCACCATGGCGCCCATCTTGCCGAGGATGGCCCGCAGATGTCCAAGCGCGCGAACCGCGCCGAATGGACTGACGGAGGTGCCGACGATCAGCACGGGCTTCATCTGGAAGGGGGCGAGCGCGACCTCGTCGCCCACCGGACGCGAGCACCAGTCGAGAGCGTTCTTCAGCAACGCTGTCACCGAGCCGTTATGCTCGGGGCAGGCGATCAGCAGCCCGTCGTGGTCGCCGATCAGGCGGCGCAGGTCGGCGGCGGCCGTGGGCACGCCCTCCTCGGCCTCCAGATCACCGTCATAGATCGGCAGCGCGAGCGCGCGCAGCGACACCTCCGTGACGGCGACCTGATGCGTTTCAAGTTCGCCGACGACCAGCTTCAGGAGGCGCGCGTTCCAGGATCCATGGCGCTCGCTTCCGGAGAAGGCCAGCACGCGTCTTGCGCCGACGTCTCTGCTCTGGGGCTCATTTTTCATGGTGGTATTCGATCTCGCCCTTGGGCAGCAGGAAGATGAACGTGCAGAGCCCACCCGTCACCGTCGGGTAGTGGCTGGTTCCCGGAGCGAACACCTTCCAGCCCTCGCCCGAACCGCAAAACTGGCTGGTCGGGTCCACCGGCTGGATCATGTTGATCTCCCCCAGCGGATGGGTGTGGTAGTTGCCCTTCACGTCGTTCAGGCGGGCGCTTTCGATGACGAAGTCATGCACGCCATCGGCCGACGCGCCCAGCCGCCCACGGCGATAATTGTCACCGTCGATCACCTGGTAGCAGGCCCAATCCTCTTCGATGCCGACGCGCAAAAGGCGCTTCATCTCCTGGAAGGTGGGGGTGCCGGGCCCGTACTCGGTGTTCAGCCGCGCTTCGAGATCCTGATCGAGCGGGCTGGAGCCGATGTAGGCAATGAGTTCGTCGAGCAGGGAGATGAGGGCTGGCTTGTGCGCGCCGGTCGGCAGGTCGGTGTCGCTGATCATCTGGGGGCTCTCCGTTTCGATCAGGCCGGATTGTCCGCAATGCTATTGCCCGCGCAGGTGCCGGTTTGCGCGAGATTGACCTGTTCGTCGCCAAATTGACGGAGAATCGACGCCCCCCGGCTTGAAGGCCTGCTCGGGCCTTGCGGGCCGGGAAACCGGGATGCCTGATGGCGGTGATGTCGGGGCCGGTCGAGGTCGATGCGGAACGCCGGGCCTGGTGTTTTGGCTTGGGGACTCCGTTTCTCATCGAGACCGCGCGGCCCCATCGGCTGTCTGTCATCCCGATCGGAACGAGGACCGAGCGCATGAAGATGAACAAGGTGATCCCGGCGCTGAGCCTGGCCGCGTTGGCGGCCATCGCGCTGCCGAAGCATGTCGATGCGGCCGATATGCAGATGCTGACGAGCTGGTCGTCGACCTATCCGGTCATCGAAGTCGCGCAGGATTTCGCCGACACGGTCAAGAAGGCCTCCAACGGCGAGATGACGATCGAGCTCCGGGGGCCCGAGACGGTGCCGCCGTTCGAGCAGCTGGAGCCGGTTGCGGCCGGCGTATTCGACCTCGTCTTCACCCACCCGGCCTACCACACCGGCACGACCGGGATCGCGCTTGGGCTGGAGGCGACCGACGGCGATCCGCAGAAGCGCCGCGACGTTGGCGCCTGGGACGCGGTGGATGCCCAGTACAACAAGCTCGGCCTGAAGCTCATCTCGCTTCCGGTCTCCGGCAAGGAGGGGTTCATGATCCTTCTGAAGGAGCCAATCGGCGAGGACGGGGGCCTGAAAGGTCGCAAAATCCGCGCCGCGCCTATCTATCAGCCGCTGATCGAGGCGCTGGGCGGATCGGCCGTCGTGCTGCCGCCGGCCGAGATCTACTCCGCCCTCGATCGCGGGGTCGTCGATGGCGCCGTCTGGCCGATCTTCGGCCCGCTGCAGTTCAAATGGTACGAGGTGGCTCCGTACATGATGCGACCGACCTTCGGGGTCGTCACCCACCAGATCTTCATGAACAAGGACAAGTGGGATGCTTTGTCCGCCGAGGACCAGGCCATCATGCTCAAGGCCGGCGCCGATCTGGAGAAGGCGGCCTATCAGGAGTTCACCGAACGGGCCTCGGCCGAACTCGACGCGATGGAGAAGGCCGGCGCGAAGTACACCGATCTCGGCGCAAGCCAGAAGGCGAACCTCGACCAGATCTGGCGGGACGGCGTCTGGGGCCTCGCGAGCAGCATCTCCGGGGCGGACGCCGAAAATCTCCGTGCGATGCTGAAGAAGAATGGCATGACCGACTAGGTAGATGGGAGCGGGCGGCGATGAGGGGATCTCCGGCGATGCGCGGTGGCCGTATCGGGTCTGGGCTGGATCTCGCCTGCGATGCGATGATCTATGCGGCCGCGACCGGAACGGCCGTACTCATCGCCGCCTACCTCTACGAGATCGTCGCCCGCTACGTCTTCTCCGCGCCCACCACCTGGGCCAACGACCTTGTGTCGATCGTCCTCTCCCTGTCGATCTTCCTCGCCATGCCGAAGGTCGCCGCCGAAGGGGGACACGTGGCTGTCACGCTGCTCCAGGAGCGCCTGCCTGAGCGTCCGGCACGGGCGTTGAATGTCGTGCTCCTGACGGTCGCCTGCCTGACCTGCGTCGCGGTGGCGGTCATCTGCGCGATGGTGGCCCACCGCCAGGTTCTTTCCGGCACCATGACCATGGGCAATCACCCCGTGCCGAAGGCTATCCTGACCGTCGTCATCGCGTTGGGTTTCGCCCTCGCCGGCTGTCAGTACCTGAAGAGCCTCGTCCTGCTCCCCAGAACCGGCGCTCCGGCCCGGCCCGGCTTCGAGGTGTAGCCCTTGGATTCGGTGGCCATCCTGTTTCTGGCAGTCGGCGGCCTGCTGGCCTTGATGCTTCTGGGACTGCCCGTCTTCGTCGCGTTCGCCCTGATCTCGGTCGTCGGGGTGGTCCTGAAATTCGGCACCGCCGCCTTCGGTCTGTTTGCCAACAGCATCTACGACACCACGACGTCCGCCTCGCTGGCAACGATTCCCGCGTTTATCCTCATGGGCGAGATTCTGTTCCGCTCCGGGGCGGGCAACGTGCTGTTCACCTCGGTCGCGAAGCTGATCGGCCGCGTGCCCGGCCGCCAGTTCGTCATCACCATCGTGCTCGGCGGCATCCTCGGCGCGCTGTCCGGCTCGGCCATGGCGGTAACAGCCATGCTGGGCCGCACGTTGCTGCCCGAAATGGAACGCCTTGGCTACGACCGGCGGATGGCATCCGGCACCATCCTGGCGGGCGCCGGACTGGCGCCCATCATCCCTCCGAGCATCCTCGCGGTGCTGGCGGCGACGCTTGCCAACATCTCCATCGCCAAGCTCCTGATCGCCGGCATCCTGCCGGGGATCCTGCTCTCAATCATCTTCTTCACCTACTGCATCGTCATGGCGAAGATCCGGCCCGGCCTCGCCCCCGACGAGGTGGAGAACGCGGGGCGCGTGCCGCTCCGGGAGAAGGTCCGCGCCCTGGTCGTTCTCCTGCCGTTCGCCGCGACGATCTTCATGGTCATGGGGCTGATCCTGCTCGGCATCGCCACGCCCACCGAGGCCGGCGCCACCGGGGTCGTCGGTTCGATCTTGACCGCCGCCTGTTACCGCAATCTCGGTGTTCGCATGCTGGGAGAATCGCTGCTCTCGACGGCCAAGATCACGGCCATGATCATGGTGATCATGGCGTCGGCGACCCTGTTCAGTCAGCTGCTCGGGTTCACCGGATCCATGTCGACGGCGACGAAGGCCATCGTCTCCGCCGATCTCAGCGGACCGCTGATGCTGATCGCGATGCTGGCGGTGCCGTTCTTGCTGTGCATGTTCGTCGACCAGATCGCCGTCATGCTGGTGATGATCCCGATCTACGCCCCGGCGGTGTCGGCGTTCGGCTTCGATCCCATCTGGTTCTGGATGCTGTTCCTGGTGGTGATCAGTCTGGGCGCGCTCACCCCACCATTCGGCTATGCGATGTTCGTCCTGAAATCGACCGCGCCGCATCTGAGCCTGACCGACATTTACCGGTCGTCATGGCCCTTCGTCGCCTTGTACATCGTGGGAATCGCGCTGATGGCGGTCTTTCCGATCCTTGTCACGCTGCTGCCGAATCTGATGTAGCGGACGAGGCATTTGAAGTGCCGTCGTTGAAAGGACCCTCCCGATGCTCGCCAAGCGCGCCCTGATCACCGCCTCGGCCTCCGGCATCGGCGCCGCCACCGCACGGGCGCTGGCAGGGGAAGGCTACGAGGTGGTGGTCTCCGACATCGACGTTGCGGCCGGTGAGGCCGTCGCCGCCGAGATCGGCGGCCGCTTCGTACGCTGCGATCTGGCGCGCGCCGACGACATCGAGTCGCTGGTGGCGGCGGCCGGGCCCGTCTCGGTGCTGGTCAACAACGGCGGCGTCTCCGGACCGACGGCGCCGGTGCCCGACATCACCCCCGACGAGTGGAACCTGACCTTCGCGGTCAACGTCACCGCCATGTTCCTCGCCTGCCGGCTGGTGGTGCCGCAGATGACGGCCGACGGCGGCGGCACCATCGTCAACCTGTCCTCGGTGGCCGGCAAGATCGGCTACCCGAACCGTTCGCCCTACGCGGCCTCCAAGTGGGCGGTGCTGGGCTTCACCGCCTCGCTCGCTCGCGAGGTCGCGACCGCCGGCATCCGCGTCAACGCGATCATGCCCGCCTCGGTGCGCGGTCCGCGTATCCAGTCGGTCATCGAGGCGTTCGCCGAGAAGAACGGCCTGCCCGTCGCCGACGCCGAGGCGGTCTATCTCGGCCGCCAGGCCACCAAGGCCTTCGTCGAGCCCGAGGAAGTGGCACGCACCATCGTGTTCCTCGCCTCCGACGCGGCACGGTCGATCAACGGCGCCTTCCTGCCCATCGACGGCGGCTTCGACTGACCCCTCCTCCCGCCCGACGACAGCGCAGAACCGGAAGCCCCGTCCGGCCTCAGCGGCCGATTCCGGACGCCCGCCTCGCGTTCGGGAGGTCCACGCCCTATAGAGTCCAGGGCAGCCCGCGACGGGAAAAGGGGGGAAATCGCATGAGACCTGTGCTTGGACTTGCAGTGGCGGTGGCGCTGACCGCGACCGCGCCGGCGCGCGCCGAGGATCCGTTCCTGGTGACCGTGGTGGAAAACACCGGCGCGTTCATGCACCTGCAGTACGGCGTGCCGGCCCTCGTGCTCGGCGTGGTGCGCGATGGCGAGATCGTCGTGCGCGGCTTCGGCGAGCGCCGCGACGGCACCGGTGAGGCGCCGAACGGCGACACGCTGCTGCGGATCGGCTCGATCACCAAGACCTTCACGGGCGCCACGCTGGCCGGCCTCGTGGCAGACGGCACGGTCGGCTTCACCGACACGCTGCAGTCCACCATCGACTGGAACATCCAGATCCCGAGCCGGGACGGGCATCAGATCCGCCTGATCGAGCTCGCCACCCACACCAGCGGCCTGCCGCGCGAGGCGGCCGTACCGCCCGGGTCCGAGGACGACCCGTTCTCCACCATGACCGAAGAGGCGATGAAAGCGGACCTGGCGACCGATCCGCTGCTGTTCGCGCCGGGGACGAGCGCTTCCTACTCCAATTTCGGCTTCAACCTTCTGGCGCTCGCCCTGGAAGCCAAGAGCGGCACGCCCTATCGCCAACTCCTCAAGCAGCGCGTGCTCGACCCGATCGGGCTGACGTCCACCACCTACGAGCTTCCCGATGACCTCTCCAACGTCATGCAGGGACATGGCTTCGACGGGGCCCCGATGGCGGATGCCCCGACCTCCGGTCGGATCGAAGGCACCGGCGGGCTGCTGTCGACGCCGAACGACATCCTGCGCTGGGCGGCGTGGCAGCTCGACCGCTTCTCCCCGGTGGAGGCCGAGCTGCGGCTTCTCGACCAGGTGGCGTACATCCCGCGCAACGTGCTCGACATGGTCTACGGCCTCGACGAGTCCGGCCACATGGACGCGCTCGGCCTCGGCTGGATCGTGATGGAGCGCACCGCCGACCGGCCGACCATCCTGCAGAAGGCCGGCGGGCGGCAGGGCAACTTCTCCTACCTGGCGTTCGCGCCGGGGACGGGCGTCGGCGCCTTCGTCACCATCAACGAATTCAACCTGGACGCCGCCGGCGCCATGGCCGAGGGCGTCAACGCGCTCATCGGCCAGCTCGCCCAGCCCTGAACGCCAGCAGGGTCAGCGCACCCTGTTGTAGACCTGGGTGAAGCCCTCCAGCGACATCGGCACGGTCAGCTGCTGGCGGTTGATGGACTCGATGATGATGTTCAGCTTCAGGCCCTTGAACATCGCCTCCAGCAGGGCGTTGGAGATCGGCGCCCGGGTGTAGCAGCCCTGCTGGTCGCAGGTCTGATAGTCGAGCTTCTGGGCGTTGCGGCCGTCGACGTCGACGCGGACGCCCGCCGGCAGGAACATCTGCAGCGGCGTGCGGATGGAAAGCATCGGCTGGCGCGATTCGCCCGGCACGCCGATGGTCACCAGCAGCAGCAACTGGCCGGTCTCGGTGACGACGGCGCGCTGCTCGATCTGGCAGTCCAGCTTGGCATCGCGGCTGGCCGACGAACACCGCGCCGACCACGGCGGCGGGCCCGAGTTGGTCGGCGACGCGGTGACGGCCGCATCCGGCGCCGGCTCGGCCGGCTGCTCCTGGGCGGCGGCCGGCAGGGCGGCAAGCCCGAGGCTCAGCACCGACACCAGCGCCAGCACGGCCATGCGCAGCCGTGCAGCGCGCTCCGTACCCGTCGCGTTCCGTGCTTCGTTCAACCCGGCGTTCCTTGCCATGCCGTTCCCCTCGCGTTGCCGTTCCGATCGACCCGATCTGTCAGACGATGCTCTAGACCATTTTCCGGCCGCGGGAAAATCCCGACCGGATCGATCAGCTTGGCGCGCGCCGATCGGTCGCGCCGCCGACGGGCACCCGACCGGCGGCCGTGCAAACGGCAACTCGGCGCGCACGAAGGAGTCGGGAAAATGTCGCCCGCCCGGGCGCAAGGGGGATGGTCCGGGCGGGCGTGGCGGGAGGAGGAGCATCCCGCCAAGGTCGGTCACCGGCGCAGGTGAGGGAAAGCGCCGCAGACCGATTGGGGAGACCGTGATCACAACCTTAAAGTGATTCTCGCCTGCGTCATAGCGGATGTTGTCGACCGACGGCCTCTCTCCACAGCCCCGTGCGCGAGCGCCGGGTCAGCGGCGCCCCGGCCCGCCTATTGCATCAGGCTCGGGAAGAACAGCACCAGCCCCGGCCAGGCGATGACGATCGCCACGACCACCACGTCCACCACCAGGAATGGAACGACGCCGCGGAAGATCTCCACCACGCTGGCGTACTCGGAGGCGACGTTGCGGATGACGAACACGTTGAGCCCGACCGGCGGCGTGATCATGCCGATCTCCAGCAGCTTCACCACCAGCACGCCGAACCAGATCAGGTCGATGTGCTGCGCCTCGAACACCGGCAGCAGCACCGGCAGCGTCACCAGCAGCGCGCCGAACGGCTCCATGAACATGCCGAGCGCGAGGTAGATCAGCACCACGATGATCATCAGCTGCACGTAGCCGATGTCGGCGCTGCCGACGGCCTGGGAGATGAAGCCCGACAGCCCGCTGACGCCGAGGAAGCGGGTGAACATCGCCGCCCCGAAGGCGATGACGAACAGCGACGCCGCGGTGGTCAGCGTCTCGATCAGCGCCGCCTTCAGGGCGCCCCAGCCGAGCTTTCCGGTGGCGGCCGAGATGACGATCGCGCCGAACGCGCCAACGGCGCCCGCCTCGGTGGCGGTGAAGATGCCGGAGAACATGCCGCCGAAGACCAGCGCGATCAGCACCAGCACCGGCCAGATCCGCAACAGCGCGTCCCTCGCCCGGAGCCCGTCCGGATCGACCGGGCGGCGCGGCACGATGTCGGGGCGCAGCCAGCACAAAAGCAGCACCACGATGGAGTAGGCCACCGCCGTCATCAGTCCCATGGTGATGCCGCCCACGAACACCTTGGTGATCGAGGTCTCGGCGAACACGCCGTAGACGATCATCAGGATCGACGGCGGGATCAGCGCGCCGATGGTGCCGCCGGCGGCGATCGAGCCGCAGGCGAAGCTCGGCTTGTAGCCGGCCCGCACCATTTCCGGGATCGCGATGCGGCCCATGGCGGCGGCGCAGGCGAGGCTGGAGCCGCACACCGCCGCGAAGCCGGAGCAGGCGAAGATCGACGAGATCGCCAGCGCGCCGGGGATCTTCCTGAGCACCGCCTTCGCCGCCTCGAACAGGCCCGTCGTCAGGCCGGCATGGAAGGCGACGAACCCCATCAGCAGGAACATCGGCACCGCGGAGAGCGTCCAGCTGGCGACGAACGAATAGGGCGTGGAGGAGAGGATGCCGAACGCCGGGCTCCAGCCCAGCATCGCCGCCATGCCGCCGAACGAGACGAGGATCAGCGCCAGCGCGACCGGCAGCCGGAGCAGGAGAAGCAGGATCAGCGCGCCGATGCCGTAGAACCCGATCTCGATGCTCATGTCCGGACGGTCTCCTGCATCCGCGCGTCGTCCACGCCGGTGGCCAGCGCGACGGCGCGGAACAGTGTCACCAGAACCGCCAGCGCGAACCCGAGCGGCGGCAGGAAATAGGTCGGCCAGGTGGGCAGCGCGACCTCCAGCGCGGTCACGAACGTGCCGGTCGCGTAGTTCTTCAGCGCCACCAGCCAGGTGGTGTAGGCAAGGCCCGCATAGACCGCGGCGGAGACCAGCGAGACGGAGACGTCCGACCACCGCCGCGCGGCCGGCGACAGCAGGAAGTCGATCGCCTCGACGCTGACCATGCCGCCGCGACGCTCCAGCCAGGCGATCGGCAGGAAGGCCAGCAGCACCATGTAGTACTGGGACACGATCTCGACGGTCGCCGGGATCGGGGTGCCGAACAGGTTGCGGGAAACGACCTCGGCGCAGATGTGCACCATCATCACCAGCGCACCGAGCGACGCGAGCACGGCGGTGACGTTCATCGCGCGGTTGGTCAGGTCGGCAAGCGCCTTCATGACGGCAATCCTTGGGCCTGCGTCGGGGGCGTGAGGCGGGCGGGTCTGGAGCGTCGAGCGATCAGCAGAAGGAGGCTGAGCGACCCGCCTTGGTCCGGCATCCATCCATCGGGCAACGTGGCCGGCGCGGACCCTGCCGCGCCGGCCGTCAGCGTCAGCTGCCGTACTTGGAGAAGTCGACCTTGTCCCAGATCTCCGTCTGGGTCGCCTCGGCGATCTTGGCCGGATCGTTGCCGGCCTCGTCGACGATCTTGGTCCACTTGTCGACCAGCTCGAGGAAGCGGTGCACCCGCGCATCGGCGTCCTTCAGGCCGAACTGGTCGCGCGAGCGGTCGATGGCGTTCTGCACGTCCGCCTCGCCGAAGGCATTGGATGCGTCGATGAGCGCCTGGTCCGGCTCGACGAACGCGATGTTCGCCTTCTTCGCCGCGTCGATCGCCTCCTTCGGCATCTCCGCGCCCCAGCGCTGGGTGAAGTCGACGTTGGCGCGGTTGGCCGCGCGGGCGAGCGCCTGGCGCTCTTCCACGCTCAGGCTCTGCCACGCCGCTTCGCCGACGGTGAAGTCGGAGGTGGCGTGGTAGGTGCCGATCTGCATGACGGCGACGTTGCTGACCAGGTCGATCAGCCGGAACGACAGCAGGTCGGCCACCGAGGCGATCGTGCCGTCGATCGTGCCCTGGGAGAGCGACTCGAACGTGTCGGTGACCGGCACGCTGACCGGAACCGCGCCGAAATTCTCCGCCCAGCGCGAGAACGGCGCGCCGCCGCTGCGAAGCCGCAGGCCCTTCAGGTCGTCGGCGGTCTTCACCGGCTTCTTGGTGAGGATCGTGTAGACGTCGGACGACCCCGAGCCGAGATAGACCATGCCGAACGACTTGAGCTCGTCCTGGCAGGTGTCGCAGGTGACCATGTACTCGGTCATCGCCGCGGCCATCGCCTGGGGCGAGCGGCCGGAAAGCGCCAGCTCGCCGGCCAGCGACATGTTCGGCAGGTCGGCCGGGAAGTAGAGCGGCAGCAGGTTGCCGACCTCCACGAGCTGGCTCTGCAGCGCGTCCTTCATCTGGCCGAGGTTGGCCACTTCCGGACCGAGGACGACGGCGGTCAGCGCGCCGTTTGACTCCTCGGGCAGGTACTGCTGGAGCTTCTGGTAAAGGTGGCTGTTGGACGGATGCGCCGGCGGTGCGCCGGGCGCGATGCGCAGTTCGCGCGCCTCGCCGGCCGTGCTGGCCGCGATGAGGCAGGCTGCGGCCGCAGCCGCGACAACGAACGTCTTCATGGATAGTCCTCCCTGGGCTTCGTCACTGACCGCCCCCACCGGGATCTCCGTCCCGTACGCAAGGGGTGGTCGCCTGAAATCAGAACCGGGCGGCTGTCCAGGGCATTGCTGCCGAAGCGCCGCTCTTCTTGTTGAACGTCAGATCGACAGGAGCTTCCGCGCGTTCTCCTTGAGGATCAGCGGGCGCACCTCGTCCTTGATGGCGATCTTTTCGAAGTCGGCGAGCCACCGGTCCGGCGTGATCGCCGGCCAGTCGGAGCCGAACAGCATCTTGTGCTTGAGCAGCGAGTTTGCGTACTGCACCAGGATCGGCGGGAAGTACTTCGGCGACCATCCCGACAGGTCGATGTAGACGTTGGGCTTGTGGGTCGCCACCGACAGCGCCTCTTCCTGCCAGGGGAAGGACGGGTGGGCCAGGATGATCTTCAGGTCCGGGAAGTCGACCGCGACGTCGTCCAGATGCATGGGGTTGGAGTATTTCAGCCGCATCCCCATTCCGCCGCGCATCCCCGCGCCCACCCCGGTCTGTCCGGTGTGGAACAGCGTGATCGCGCCCTCCTCCTCCATCGCCTCGTAGAGCGGATAGGCCGCCCGGTCGTTGGGGAAGAAGCCCTGCTGGGTCGGGTGGAACTTGAAGCCACGCACGCCGAACTCGCGCACCAGCCGCCGGGCCTCGCGGGCACCCGCCCGGCCCTTCGCCGGATCGATGGAGGCGAACGGGATCATGATGTCGGCGTTCTCGGCCGCGATCGTCGCCACCTCCTCGTTGGAGTAGCGCCGGAAGCCGGTCTCGCGCTCGCTGTCGACCGGAAAGATCACGCAGCCGATGTTGCGCTCCCGGTAGTGGGCGGCGGTCTGCTGAACGGTCGGCAACATGCCGTCGACGCCCGCCGGGTTCTTGAAGTACTTGGCCATGCCGGCCTGAAACTCGTCGTAGCCGTCGTCGCGCGGCCCGCAGCAGGGTTCCTCCGCGTGCGTGTGGATGTCGATGGCGATCAGATCGTCGACGTTCATCATGCCGCGCGCTCCGCCAGTCCGAGGAATTTCTGCAGAAGGACGACCAGTTCGTCGCGCTCGCCGGCCGTCAGGCCTTCCGGCACGCGCGCTTCGAAGTCGTGGAACAGCGGCGCGCGCGCCGCGACGAAGGCCTGCCCCTCCGGTGTCAGCGTCAGCTCCATCCCCCGCCGGTCCTCGTCGGGGGTCCGCCGCGAGACGAGGCCGCGATCCTCGAAGCCGCGCACCAGCTTGGTGATGTGCGCCCGCTTGATCATCAGCTTCGAGGCCAGCACGCCCTGGCGGATGCCCGGATTGAGGCCGATGACCGCGAGCACCGAGAATTCGCCCGGCCGCATTCCGTGTTCGGACAGCTCGGCGAAGAACCGCTCGTAGCTCTTCAGCTGGGCCAGGCGCACGAGGAAGCCGAGGGACGAGCGGAGATCGCCGAGCTGGACGTCATCCCCCCCGCTCGCCCGCTCCATCGTGGCGTCCATCGCCTCGCTCATTTGGGCACGTCGAGCCGCTTGGCCCGCTTCTCGAGGAAGGCCTGCAGGCGCTCTTCCGCCTCCGGGCTGGTGGCGGTGAAGGCGGAGATGAAGGATTCGACGAACAGGCCATCCTCCTTCGCCATGTCCTGGATGCGCGGCAGCGCGTGGATGACGGCGTAGTTGGACAGCTCGGCGTTGGAGGCGGCCTTGGTCGCCAGCTCGATCGCCTTGTCCAGCGCCCCGCCCTTCTCCACGACGTAGCTCGCCAGATTCCAGCGCTCCGCCTCGGCGGCGGACACGACGCGACCGGTCAGCATCATGTCGGCCATGCGGGCCGCACCCGTCAGCCGGGCGACACGGACCGAACCGCCGCCGCCGACGAATATGCCACGCTGGCCTTCCGGCAGGGCGAAGAAGGCGCTCTGGTCGGCAACCCGGATGTGCGTCGAGGCCGCCAGCTCGAGACCGCCGCCGACGACGGCACCGTGCAGCGCGGAGATCCACGGAATGGCGCCATGCTCCATCTGCGCGAACACGGCGTGCCAGCGGCGCGATCCGCGCACGCCCTCGATGGGAGTTTTCTTGACGTGCTCCGCCAGATCCAGGCCGGCGCAGAAATGGTCGCCATGGCCATAGATGACCGCGGCCTTGGCATCGGCTTCCGCACGGGTGATGGCCACCGCGATCGCCTCGATGAAGCGGTCGCTGATCGCGTTGCGCTTGTCCGGCCGGTTGAGCCCGAGAAGAGCCACGTCGCCCCGGACCTCATAGGTCACGAGATCTGCGTCGGCCGGGCGTGCCGCGTGTGGGTCCTGCATTGCGACGTGTTCCTCCCGATATCCCGCGCCATCTAGGGTGCATGGATAATCTGCAAAATTTTTGTTTCCTAGTAGACAATCTATGGCGTTCCAGTCAAGTATCGCCGCAAAACACGACGCCGAAAAATGATGGAGGAGACGATGGCGAATCCCGGGCTGCGGGACGTCAAGCTGTGGTCCCCACAGATCGAATGGACGAAGCGCGACGATGGATCGATCCTCGTCTGGCGCACCGATTCCCTGGGGCCGCATCCGGAGAAGATGAACGAGCGGCTGGTCCACTGGGCCGAGACCGATCCGGACCGCACCTGGATGGCGGAGCGCGGCGAGGACGGCGCCTGGATACGGGTGTCCTACGCCGAGTGCCTGGCCCGCGTCCGCGCCATTGGCCAGAAACTCCTCGACCTCGGGCTGTCGGTGGAGCGGCCGGTGCTGATCCTGTCGGAAAACAGCATCGACCACGCGCTGATGGCGCTCGGTGCCCAGCACGTCGGCATCGCGTCGGCGGCGATCTCCAGCGCCTACTCGCTGGTCTCCACCGACCACGGCAAGCTGCGCGAGATCGTCGAGCGGATGACGCCGGGGCTGATCTTCGTCGCGGATGGGCTGCGGTTCGAGCGCGCCATCGCGGCGACCGTCGATCCGTCGGTGCCGGTGGCGGTGTCCCGCAATCCGATTGCCGGCCGGACCTGCCTGCTGCTTGACGACATCCTCGCCACCGAACCGACGGCGGACGTGGACCGGGCCTTCGACGCGGTCGGACCCGACACCATCGCCAAGTTCCTGTTCACCTCCGGCACCACCGGATCGCCGAAGGCGGTCATCCAGACCCAGCGGATGCTAACCTCCAACCAGGAGATGGTCGCCGACTGCTACGCCTACATGCGCGACGAGCCCCCCGTGGTGGTCGACTGGGCGCCGTGGAACCATACGGCCGCCGGCAACAAGGTCTTCAACCTGACCATCTACAACGGCGGCACCTACTACATCGACGGGGGCAAGCCGAGCCCGAAGATGATCGGCGAGACCATCCGCAACCTGCGCGAGATCTCGCCCACCTGGTACTTCAACGTGCCGGCCGGCTACGAGATGCTGGTCGACGCCATGGAGCGCGACGACGCGCTCAGGACCAACTTCTTCGCCAACCTCAAGCTGATGATGTACGCCGGCGCCGGCATGGCCCAGCACACCTGGGACCGGCTGCAGCAGCTCGCGGTGGAGACCATCGGCCACCGGGTGCTGCTGGCCACCGGCCTCGGGGCGACGGAGACCGGCCCGTTCGCGCTGAAGTGCTCCGAGGAGCAGGAGCGCGCCGGCAACGTCGGCATCCCGGCCCAGGGCGTGATCCTCAAGCTCGTCCCCGACCAGGACAAGCTGGAGGCGCGGCTGAAGGGCCCGAACATCACCCCCGGCTACTGGCGCGATCCCGAACACACGGCGGAGGCGTTCGACGAGGAAGGCTTCTACAAGCTCGGCGACGCGCTGCGGTTCGCCGAGCCCGACAATCCGGAGAAGGGCTTCTTCTTCGACGGCCGGCTGGCGGAGAACTTCAAGCTGGAGACCGGCACCTGGGTGGCCGTCGGCGCGCTACGGGCAAAACTCGTCAACGACCTCGACGGACTGGTCCGCGACGCCGTGATCGCCGGCGAGGACCAGCGCGAGCTCGGAGCCCTGCTGCTGCCGTTCATGCCGAAGCTGCGCGGCCTCGTCGCCGGCGGCGACGACCTTTCCGATGCCGAGGTCCTCGCCCACGACACCGTCCGCGCCCGCATCGCCGAGCGGCTCGGCGCCCATGCGGCTCAGGCGACCGGATCGGCGACCCGGGTGATGCGCGCGCTCCTGATGACCGAGGAGCCCTCCCTCGATCGCGGCGAGATCACCGACAAGGGGTCCATCAACCAGCGCGCGGTCCTGCGTCATCGCGGCGACCTTGTGGCCGCGCTTTATTCCGACAGCGATCCGCGCGTGATCCGCGCGCAGAAAAAGGAACCGACGGCGTGAAGATCGCAGGAAACGCGGCAATCGTGACGGGTGGCGGGTCGGGTCTCGGCGAGGCGACGGCGCGCGCGCTGGCCGCGCGCGGTGCGCGCGTGGCGGTGCTCGACCGCGCGCGCGACGGTGCGCAGCGCGTGGCCGACGACATCGGCGGCATCGCGGTCACGTGCGACGTCACCGACCCGGTGCGCGCGGGCGAGGCGCTCGACGAGGCGGCGGCCGCGCACGGCGGTGCGCGCATTCTCGTCAACTGCGCCGGCGTCGGCGTCGCCGGTCGCATCCTCGGACGCGACGGGCCGATGCCGCTGGAGGACTTCGCCCAGGTCATCCAGATCAACCTGATCGGCACCTTCAACATGATGCGGCTGGCGGCCGCCCGGATGGCCGAGCTGGAGCCGCTCGAGGACGGCAGCCGCGGCGCCATCGTCAACACCGCGTCGGTTGCCGCCACCGACGGCCAGATCGGCCAGTCGGCCTATGCGGCGTCCAAGGGCGGCATCGTCTCGCTGGCGCTGCCGGCCGCCCGCGAGTTCGCGCGCATCGGCGTGCGGGTCAACACCATCGCGCCGGGCATCTTCTTCACGCCGCTCCTCTACAACATCCCCGAGGAGGCGCGCGGCCGACTGGCCGAGGGCATCCCGTTCCCGAACCGGCTGGGCGAGCCATCGGAGTTCGCCGACGCGGTGCTTTTCGCGGTCGAGAACGCCTACCTCAACGCCGAGGTTATCCGCCTCGACGGCGCGATCCGCCTCCCGCCAAAGTGAGCCGGCTAACGACATGAGCGTCTACACCGATCCCCGCGACCATCCCGCCCGGGTTGCCGGGCTGCTCGCCGCGACGCCGGGCTGGCAGCGCCTCGGCGCAATCGCCGACATTCCGGATGCCGAGACGGTCGCGGCGCTCGTGGCGGAAGCCGCCAAGATCGCCGACAGCGTGGTCGCGCCGCTGAACCGCCCGGCCGACCGGACCGGCTGCCGGATCGAAGCCGGCCGGGTGACCACGCCGGAGGGCTACCGCGCTGCCTACCGGGCCATCGGCGAGGCCGGCATGCTCGGCCTGGAGATCGACGAGGCGCATGGCGGACAGGGGCTGCCGATCGCCCTGCAGGCCGCCTGCGGCCCGTTCTTCGAAGGCGCCTGCCCCGCGTTCATGATGCTGGCCGGCGCAAGCCGTGCCGCCGCGCACCTGCTCGGGGCGGTCGCCGACGCGGACGTCGCCGAGACCTGGATCCCCCGCCTCGTCAGCGGCGAATGGGGTGCCACGATCTGCATTTCCGAACCCGACGCGGGCTCCGATGTGGGCCGCATCCGTACCCGCGCCCAGGAGACCGACGGCGTCTGGCGGATCACCGGGCAGAAGATCTGGATCTCGTTCGGCGACCACGACGTGACCGACCGGATCGGCCACTGCCTCCTGGCCCGCACCGGCGAGGGCGCCGGCACCCGCGGCCTGAGCCTGTTCCTGGTCCCGAACGTGGACGACGACGGCGACGCCAACGGCGTGACCGTCTCGCGCATCGAGGAGAAGCTGGGCCTGCATGGCTCGCCGACCTGCGCCGTCGGCTTCGACGATGCCCGCGGCATCCTGCTCGGCG
This sequence comes from Amorphus suaedae, assembly GCF_053629675.1. NCBI lineage: Bacteria > Pseudomonadati > Pseudomonadota > Alphaproteobacteria > Hyphomicrobiales > Amorphaceae > Amorphus > Amorphus suaedae. The sequence goes on from NZ_JBRJIT010000001.1 coordinate 2,519,636, forward strand.
AGGCCGGGCGCGGGCTGCCGCAGCTGTTCGCCATGATCGAGCAGATGCGGCTGCTGACCGCCTGCCAGGGGCTGGGCGTCGCGGTCCGGGTCACCGACGTCGCCTTCGCCTATGCCAAGGAGCGCCGCCAGGGCGGGCCGGCGGAGGGCAAGCCAGTCGCCATCGTCGAGCACGCCGATGTCCGCCGCCAGTTGCTCGCCATGGACGCGCGCACCGAGATCCTGCGCGCCGCGATCCTCGAGCTCGGTGCGTCCATGGATCTCGCCCGGCGGGAGACCGACGCGGGCGCGCGCGCCGATGCGGCGGCGTTCGTCGCGTGGGCCCTGCCGATGGCCAAGACCTTCGGCGCGGAGAGCGGGTTCGACCTTGCGAGCGCCGCCATCCAGGTGCTGGGCGGCGCCGGCTACACGACCGAATGGCCGGTGGAGCAGGCGCTGCGCGACACTCGCGTGCTGGCGATCTACGAGGGGACCTCGGGCATCCAGGCGATCGACTTCCTGATGCGCCGGCTGTGGCGGGACAAGGGTCGCGGGCTCGCCGTGTTCCTGGCGCGCGCCGAGGCCGAGATCGCGGCCTGCCGCGCCGTCGACGCGGACGCTGCGACCGCGGTCGAACGGGTCGTGGCGGGATTCGAGCGGCTGTCGGCGGACATGATGGGCCTGCAGGACGACGCCCGCCAGGCCGAGGCCGGCGCGCTGGCCTACCTGAAGGCCGGTTGGTGCGCGGTGTCCGCCTGGATGGCGGCGCGCCTCATCGTCGCCGGATCGACCGATCCCGCGCTCGCCGCGCTGCCGCCGCTTGCCCGCTTCCGCCTCTACGGGCTGGAGGCCGAGATCGCCGCCGCGAGCCACGAGGCCAGGTTGCCCCGGGCGCTCGTCGACGAGGCCTGAAGGCGCCCGGACCGGTCCGTCGATTGACATGCGGGGGCCCCCGCATGACAAAGTCGCCAGCCAAATCGATCCGCCCTGGACCCATGCGTTCGGGCGGATCCGACCGGAACGAGAGGGAGACGCACGTGCAGACGAAGGCAGCAATCGCTTGGAAGGCCGGTGAGCCGCTCGCCATCGAGACCGTGGAGCTGGATGGCCCGAAGGCCGGCGAGGTCCTGGTCGAGATCATGGCCACGGGCGTCTGCCACACCGACGCCTACACCCTCTCCGGCGCGGATTCGGAGGGCCTGTTCCCGTCCATCCTCGGCCACGAGGGCGCTGGCATCGTGCGCGAGGTCGGCGAAGGCGTGACCAGCGTGAAGCCGGGCGACCACGTGATCCCGCTCTACACGCCCGAGTGCCGGGAGTGCAAAACCTGCCTGTCGCAGCGCTCCAACCTGTGCACCTCAATCCGCTCGACCCAGGGCCAGGGCCTGATGCCGGACGGCACCAGCCGGTTCTCCATGGGCGGCAAGCAGCTGTTCCACTACATGGGCTGCTCGACGTTCTCGAACTTCACGGTGATGCCGGAGATCGCGGTGGCGAAGGTCCGCGAGGACGCGCCCTTCGACAAGATCTGCTACATCGGCTGCGGCGTGACCACCGGCATCGGCGCGGTGATCTACACCGCCAAGGTCTGGCCCGGCGCCAATGTCGTGGTGTTCGGCCTCGGCGGCATCGGCCTGAACGTGATCCAGGGCGCCCGGATGGTGGGTGCCGACAAGATCATCGGCGTCGACATCAACCCCGGCAAGCGCGAGATGGCCGAGAAGTTCGGCATGACCGACTTCATCAATCCGGACGAGGTGGGCCGCGACAAGGTGGTCCAGGCGATCGTCGACCTGACCGGCGGCGGCGCCGACTTCTCCTTCGACGCGACCGGCAACACGCATGTCATGCGCCAGGCGCTGGAATGCTGCCACCGCGGCTGGGGTGAGTCGATCATCATCGGCGTTGCCGAAGCCGGCAAGGAAATCTCCACCCGGCCGTTCCAGCTGGTCACCGGACGTGTCTGGAAGGGCACCGCCTTCGGCGGCGCGCGCGGCCGGACCGACGTTCCGAAGATCGTCGACTGGTACATGGAGGGGAAGATCAACATCGACGACCTGATCACCCACACCATGCCGCTCGAGCAGATCAACACCGCCTTCGAGCTGATGCACGAGGGCAAGTCGATCCGGTCGGTGATTCAGTATTAGTCGCTCGCGCGCGTTCGCTTCGCTCACCGCTCCGCGGGGGCGCCCTGACCGGGCGTCGCGCGGTCGCGCGCCGGCTTCGCGGGCGGCCTGCCAACGGCGCGCGCGGATGCCCGGACACCATGAGGACGATGCCATGACTATCGAGACGCTTTCCAGCGCCCGCGCCTTCGGGGGCACGCAGCTCGTCTGCAAGCACGCGTCGTCTGAAACCGGCACCGACATGCGGTTCGCCGTCTACCTGCCGCCGGCGGCAGAGGTGGGACCGGTGCCGGTGGTGTGGTTCCTGGCCGGCCTCACCTGCACCGAGGAGAACTTCACCACCAAGGCCGGCGCCCAGCGGGTGGCCTCGAAGTACGGCATCGCCCTGGTCGCGCCCGACACCAGCCCGCGCGGCGAAGGCGTTCCCGACGATCCGGAGGGGGCCTACGACTTCGGCCTCGGCGCGGGCTTCTACGTCGACGCGACCGTGGAGCCGTTCGCTAAGAACTATCGGATGGCGAGCTACCTCGAGACCGAGCTGCCGAAGGCGATCGGCGAAGCGCTGCCCGTCGACCTGTCGCGCCAGGGGATCATGGGCCACTCCATGGGCGGCCACGGCGCGCTGACGATCGCGCTGCGCAATCCGGCCCGGTTCAAGGCCGTCTCGGCGTTCGCGCCGATCGTCTCGCCGCTGAACTGTCCCTGGGGCGACAAGGCGCTGCCCGGCTATCTCGGCGACGACCGCGACCTCTGGCGCCGCTACGACGCCTGCGCGCTGATCGAAGACGGGCACCGTGTCGGCGACATCCTGGTCGACCAGGGCCTGGCCGACGGCTTCCTGGAGACCCAGCTGAAGCCCGAGCTCCTCGAGGCGGCGTGCGCGAAGGCGGGCATTCCGCTGACGCTCAGGCGGCAAGAGGGCTACGACCACTCCTACTACTTCATCTCGACCTTCATCGAGGATCACCTCGACTGGCACGCGGCGCGGCTCGAACTGTAGGCCCGGCGCCGCGCCGGAAGGCCGACGTCGCCCACCCGACGGCGGTTCCGTCCGCCTCGGCCGGGCCCTACATCGGTGTCCTTGCTCAGACGGGCGCCAGCTTGCCGCTGCCCAGCCGCACCAGCAGGAAGGCGGCGATCGACATGTTCACGAGGTTCCAGGCGATCCCGTTCATGAAAGCGGGGCCGTAGGAGTGGAACATGTCGAAGATCTCGCCGGACATCCAGCCGCCCAGCGCCATCCCGGCCAGCGTCGCCGACAGCACGATGCCGATCCGCGCCGCCGCCTCCTTCGCCGGGAAGAAGGCCCGGATGATGAGGGCGTAGGTCGGAACAAGCCCGCCCTGCGCCAGGCCGAACAGGGCCGACACGAGATAGAGTGGTGCCAGCCCGTCGAACGGCAGGAACAGGAACAGCGACAGCGCCTGGGCGACCGAGCTGATCATCAGCGTCGGCAACGGCCCGATGCGGTCGGCCACGGCGCCGAAGGCAAGCCGGCTCACGATGCCCGTGGCCAGCATCAGCGACAGCATCTGCACGCCCGCCTGGGCGCCGTAGCCGAGCTGCGTGCACAGCGCCACGATGTGCACCTGGGGCATGGCCATGGCGATGCAGCAGGACAAGCCCGCCACCACCAGCATGCCCTGGAGCACCCGCGGCGGAAGGTCGACGTCGGTGGGCAAAGCATTGGGCCGGCGCATGGCGCGCGGCGCGACGGCCGGCGCCTCCGGGGCCTGTCGCCGCATCATCATGGACAGCGGCAGGATCGTTGCGAAGCAGAACACGCCGATCCCCACGTAGGTCGCCCGCCAGCCCCAGCCGTCGACGCAGTACTGGATCACCTGCGGCCAGAGGGCACCGGCGAAATAGGTCCCGCACGCGGCGATGGACACCGCCATCCCGCGCCGGCGCATGAACCAGCGCGACACGTCGGCGATCATCGGCCCGTAGACCGCGGAGCTGCCCATCCCCCCAATGAACAGGCCGTGGACGGCGGTGAACTGCCACAGGCTCGTGGAGAGACCGCCCAGTGTGTAGCCGATCAGCAGCGAGACGGACCCGAACGCCAGCGTCCACACCACGCCGTAGCGGTCGGCGACGCGGCCCATGACGATTCCGCCGACCGCAAAGCCGATCATCAGCGCCAGATAGGGAAGCGAGGCACCGCCGCGGCTGGCGCCGAACGCGGTCTCCACCGTCGGCAACACGACGACCACCGACCAGAAGCCGACACCGCCGATCGTGGTGATCAGGGCAGAGACGAGGAGCCGCGTCCACGCATAGGAAGAGTCGAGTTCCTCGGCGGGTCGGTCGGCCGCGATGGTCGCCATGAATGCTCCTCAAAACGACGACGGCGTCCGCAAACGGACGCCGTATGATCATTTTCAAAGCATATCAGGGGGGAGCCATGCACATAAGATGGGCAATTTCGTCCAAGCCACCCGTTTTGCGCAACCCTCGGCGGCAGGTCTCGTCGCCGACGCCGGAAGGCGCGCCCGCCCCCGATCAGGCGGATGTCAGCAGATCCGCGCAGGCGCGGGCATTGGCGAGACGGGCCTCGCGGTCCTGGCCCGTCTTGAGGAGGGCTTCGCCGAGCATGAACGACTGGGCGATGGCCACCCGTTCGGCGCGCTTGTCCTCGTCGAGATCGAGTTCGGAGAGCAGTTCGCGGAAGAAGCTGGCGCGCATGGCGTCGACGGTCCGGACCGTCTCGGCGGCCAGTTCGTCCTGACGCGCCCAGTTGCGGATGGCGAGTTCGATGTCCGCGCCGTGCTTGTCGGGCCGGGAGCGCGCCGGCAGCGACAGCAGCCAGACCAGCCGGTCGCGGGCGGTCTGCCCCTCCGAGCGCGCCCAGCGGGTGATCTGCACCGTCGCCCATTCGGTCCAGTGGTCGAGAATGCGCTCCAGCAGCTCCTGGCGGTTCTTGAAGTGCCAGTAGAAGCTGCCCTTGGTCACGTTGAGCTCGCGGGCGATGACCTCGACGCGGACATCGTCGACATTGCCGTTGGCGAGGATCCGCAGCCCCGTCGCAACCCAGTCGCCGGCGCCCAGCCGGGCGTTGACGCCGTCGGTTTCGGCGGGAAGGCGGTCATTGGCAGGGGTCGGCGCCATCGGCAGATCCTGAGCAATAGACGAGCATGAGAATAACCATACGCTACCGTATTGACAAAGGACAGCATGTTGTAGACGTTCAAACTTCAAGAAGAGAAACGCTCTCCGAAGTGTCCACCAGTCCGGTGGCCACCGATGATGGACGAGCGGCGTCGACAAGCGCGATCAGCGGCCGAGCCGGACCGATCGCCGTCACTGGGAGAGAACCATGCATCTTCGCTTTGCAGTCGCAGGGCTCGCCGCCCTTGCGTTCACCGTCCCGGCATCCGCCGAGATCAACGTCTGCGTGACCGTGTCCGCCACCGGGCCGGCCGCTTCGCTCGGCGTGCCCGAGAACAACACGGTCGCGCTGCTGCCGAAGGAAATGTCGGGCGAAAGCGTCAACTACGTCGTCTTCGACGATGCCACCGATCCGACGGCCGCGGTCAAGAACGTCCGCAAGTGCATCGAGGAAGAAGATGCCGACGTGATCATCGGCTCCTCGGCCACCCCCGCCTCCATGGCGCTCGCCGGCATCGCGGCCGAGACCAAGACCCCGGTGATCCCGCTTTCGCCGGTGAAGCTGGAAGGCGACGGCGGCCACTGGGCCTTCCCGATGCCGCAGCCGAACGCCCAGATGGCAAGCGCCCTGGTCGCGAACATGAAGGAAAAGGGCGTCAAAACGCTCGGCTTCCTGGGCTACTCCGACGCCTTCGGCGAGCAGTTCCTGAATGCCATGCAGGCCCAGCTGGAAGGCACCGATATCAAGCTCGGCCCGGTGGAGCGCTTCGCCCGCACCGACACCAGCGTGACCGGCCAGGTGCTGAAGCTCGTTTCCGCCAACCCGGACGCGATCCTGGTGGTGGCGTCGGGCACGCCGGCGGCCCTGCCGAACCTGACCTTCGCCGAGCGCGGCTACAAGGGCCAGATCTACCAGACCCACGGCGCCGCCAGTAAGGACTACCTGCGCGTCGCCGGCCCGTCGGCCGAGGGCACCATCCTGCCGGTCGGACCGGTGGTCGTGGCCGCGCAGCTGCCGGACTCGCACCCCTCCAAGAAGCTCGGCGTGACATACACCGAGGAATACGAGGCGGCGAACGGCGCAGGCTCGCTGTCGTCCTTCGGCGGCCACATGTTCGACGCCGGCCAGGTCCTCTCCGCCGCGGTCGAGCAGGCGCTCGCCACCGGCGCCAAGCCGGGCACGCCCGAGTTCCGCGCCGCGCTGCGCGACGGGCTCGCCAACCTGAAAGAGGTGGTCGGCGTCCACGGCGTGTTCAACACGACCGACGACCAGCACTACGGCCATGACGAGCGCAGCCGCGTTCTGGTCATCGTCGAGGACGGAAACTGGAAGTATCTCGCCCAGTAGGGAGCCTTGTCCGCCGGGTGGGATCATCCGGCGGACATCCCCTGGCCTGAGTTCCAGAGCGCGGCAACCCCACCTTTTCGCCGGATCGCATCGACCCGCACCGGGGCTGCCCTGAACCTACGCGTTGAACGAACCGGTTGCCGGAGTGGGGGTCGAGCAAGCCCCCGCGCGGCAACCGGATCACTTCCGGGGCCCGGACATGACCGCACTTCAGGCTGATCTCAAGGCGCAGCCGGCGCTGTTCGCCGAGCCGCTCGTCGACGTGGAACGGCGCGCCGACGGGACGATGATCCTGCGTTCGCCCGTTGCGCTCACCAAGCCGCCCCGCTCCGTCGGCGTCTGGCTGGAAAGCTGGGCCGCCCGCGATCCCGACCGCATCTTCCTCGCCGAGCGCGCCACTCCGGCCGAACCCTGGCGCACCGTGAGCTACGGCGACATGCGCGCCCGCACGCTGCGCGCCGCGACCTTCCTGCTGCGCCAGGGCCTGTCGCCGGAGCGCCCCGTGGCGGTCCTGAGCGAGAACGGCATCGACCATGCCGTCATGGCGCTGGCCGCCATGGAGATCGGCGTGCCGGTCGCCACCATCTCCACCGCCTATTCGCTGATGTCCCAGGACCATCAGAAGCTGAAGGACATGGTGGCGCTGCTGCAGCCGGGCGTCATCTACGTCTCCGACGCCTCCGCCTACGGCCCCGCCCTCGCGGCCCTGTCGGGCCTGACCGACGCGACGGTCACGGCCAGCGCCGGTCACGGCGGCGACGTCGTCGCGTTCGACGCGCTGCTGGAAGAACTCGACGAGGACGCCGTCGGCCGCGCCAACGTGGCGGTCGGTCCCGACACCATCGCGCGCTTCCTGTTCACCTCCGGCTCGACGGGAACGCCCAAGGCGGTGATCACCACCCAGCGCATGCTGACCAGCAACCAAGAGGCCAAGGCGCTGACCTGGCCGTTCCTGGAGCAGCAACCGCCGGTCATCGTCGACTGGCTGCCGTGGAGCCACACCTTCGGCGCCAACCACAACTTCAACATGGTGCTGCGCAACGGCGGCTCGCTCTACATCGATCGCGGCAAGCCGGCCCCCGGCGGCATCGACGTGACCATCGCCAACATCAAGGACGTCCGGCCGACGCTGTGCTTCAACGTGCCGCGCGGCTTCGACATGCTGGCCGAGGCGATGCGCGCGGACGACACCCTGCGCACGACGTTCTTCGAGACGGTGAAGCTGATCTTCTATGCCGGCGCGGCCCTTCCGCAGAACGTCTGGCAGGCGCTGGAGGCCCTGTCGCTGGAGACCACCGGCGCGGTGACCCCGATGGTCGGATCCTGGGGGACCACCGAGACGGCGCCGATGGCCACCGACTGCCATTTCCAGGCGTCGCGCTCGGGCAACATCGGCATTCCGGTGCCCGGCACCGAGATCAAGCTCGTTCCCAACGCCGGCAAGCTGGAGATCCGGGTGCGGGGACCGAACATCACCCCCGGCTACTGGAAGCAGGCCGATCTCACCCGCAAGGCGTTCGACGAAGAAGACTTCTACCTGACCGGCGACGCGGTGACGTTCGCCGACCCGGAGCAAGCCGGCGCCGGCCTGTTCTTCGACGGCCGCATCACCGAGGACTTCAAGCTGTCGTCCGGCACCTGGGTCTCCGTCGGCGACCTGCGCATCAGGGCGATCTCGGCGATGGACCCCATCGCCCAGGACGTCGTCGTCGCCGGGCATGACCGCAACGCCGCCGGACTGCTGATCTTCCCGAACGTCGCCGCCTGCCGTCGCCTTGCCGGCCTCGACGAGAGCGCGCCGCTGGCCGAGGTTCTCGCCCACGATGCCGTGCGCGCCCACGTGCGCGCCGGCCTCGCGAAACTGAAGGACGAAGGAGGCGGCAGCTCGCGCTACGCGACACGGGCCCGCATGCTCGATCATCCGCCGGTGGTGGACGCCGGCGAAATCACCGACAAGGGCTATATCAACCAGCGCGCCGTGCTTGCCCGACGCGCCTCCGACGTCGCCGCGCTCTACGGCGACGACCCGGAGGGCTACATTCCGCTGTAGCCCCGCCCCTCCACCGGCCCGCATGACCATGACCGACCGTCAGGCCCAGAACCGACCCACGCCCACCGATCGCCGCTGCGCCCCGCGCGACGGCTGATCCCCTCTCCAGCAAACCGAGCGGCATCCTCCCTTGGACGGTACAATCGCCCTCTTCCTGATCCAGGACGGCCTCACCAACGGCGCGATCTACGCGCTGCTCGCGGTCGCCATGGTTCTCGTCTTCGCCGTCACCCGGGTCATCCTGGTTCCCCAGGGCGACTTCGTCACCTACGGCGGGCTGTCGCTCGCCGCGCTGGAGATGGGCCGGGTGCCCGGCTCCGCCGCGATGCTGGTGGCGCTGGCGGTGGGCGCCATGGTCATGGACCTGTTCGCCGCGCGGCGGGACCTGCGGCTCAGCCGGATCGGAGGCATCCTGCTGCGCACGATCGTGCCGGCGGGCATCATCGCGGGAGCCGTCGTCGTGCTCGCGCCGCTGAAGCTGGGGCCGCTGGTCAGCATCCTCCTGAGCATCCTGCTCGTCGTGCCCATGGGGCCGTTCCTCTACCGGATCGCCTTTCAGCCGCTGGCCCGCGCCTCGGTACTGGTGCTGCTGATCGCCTCGGTGGGCGCGCATCTCGCCCTCACCGGCATGGGCCTGGTGTTCTTCGGCGCCGAGGGCTACCGCACGGCGCCGCTGATCGATGCGAACTTCCAGATCGGGCCGCTGTTCGTGTCGGCCCAGAGCCTTCTCGTGCTCGCCGCGACCTTCCTGCTGCTGACCCTCTTGTCGGTTTTCTTCGGCCGAACGCTCATCGGCAAGGCGCTCAGGGCCTCCGCCATCAACCAGCGCGGCGCCCGCATCGTCGGCATTTCCACCGAGATGTCTGGAAAGATCGCCTTCGCCATGGCGGCGGCCATCGGCATCGTGTCGGCGATCCTGATCGCGCCGCTGACGACGCTCTACTACGACTCCGGCTTCCTGATCGGCCTGAAGGGCTTCGTCGCCGCGATCATCGGCGGGCTGTCGGCCTACGTGCCCGCCGTGGGCGCCGCCTTCCTGCTCGGTATCGTGGAATCCTTCTCCTCCTTCTGGGCGAGCGCCTTCAAGGAAGTCATCGTGTTCATGTCGATCCTTCCCTTCCTGCTGTGGCGGTCCTTCTTCATGCCGCCGCACGACGAGGAAGAGGAGTAGGCCCATGTCGCGCAAATGGATCGGCTTTGCCGTCTTCGCCGTCGTGATGCTGTCGATACCGCTGGTGCCGGGCGTGCCCGACTACTGGGTGACGCTGCTCGACTTCGTCGGCGTGGCGAGCCTGGTGTCGCTCGGCCTCGTGCTTCTGACCGGCGTCGGCGGCATGACCTCCTTCGGCCAGGCCGCGTTCGTCGGCTTCGGCGCCTACGCCACGGCGCTGCTCACCACCAGCTACGGCTGGTCGCCCTGGATGGCGCTGTTCGCCTCGGTCGCGGTGACGGCGTTCGCCGCGCTGATCATCGGCCTGGTCACCGTCCGGCTGTCGGGCCATTTCCTGCCGCTGGGCACCATCGCCTGGGGAATCAGCTTCTATTACCTGTTCGGCAACCTGAAGATCATCGGCGCCTATGACGGCGTTCAGGGCGTTCCGCCGCTGAATTTCTTCGGCACCGAGCTGCTCTCCGGCCGCGCCTTCTATCCGGTGGTCTGGGTGATGGTGCTGGCGGCGATCGGCCTGACGCTCAACCTCCTCGATTCCCGCGTCGGCCGCGCCATCCGCGCGCTGCGGAGCGGCGCCGCCGCCGCGGAATCGGTCGGCATCAACATCTGGACGGCAAAGCTGGCCGTGTTCGTCTACGCCGCCGTCCTGGCCGGCATGGCGGGGTGGCTCTACGCCCACTTCCAGCGCGCCGTGACGCCCGGCGCGTTCGGGCTGAACGTCGGCATCGAATATCTCCTGATGGCTGTCGTCGGCGGGGCCGGCTACGTCTACGGCGCGGTGCTGGGCGCCGGCATCGTGACCATCCTGAAGGACCTGCTCCAGGACTGGCTGCCGCTCATCTTCGGCCAGGGCGGCAACTACGAGGGTATCGTCTTCGGCATCCTGCTGGTGGCCCTGCTGCAGGGCGCGCGCACCGGTTTCTGGCCGCTGATCGCCGGGCTTTTCCCGAAGGGCAGTCCCCGCGCGATCGCCGACGCGCCGCCCCTCCCCCGCGACGAGAGCCAAAGGGAGGACCCGCTGCTGGAGGTGCGCGACGCGCGCAAGACCTTCGGCGGGCTGGTCGCCGTCAACGACGTGTCGTTCCGCGTCCGGCCGGGCGAGATCGTCGGCCTGATCGGCCCCAACGGCGCCGGCAAGAGCACGACGTTCAACCTCGTCACCGGAGTGACGAAGCTGACCGCCGGCGAGATCGTGTTCCGCTCCAAGACCATCACCGGGCTTGCCCCCGCGCGCATCGCCAAGCGGCGCATCGCCCGCACCTTCCAGCACGTGAAGCTGTCGCAGACGATGACGGTGCTCGACAACGTGGCGATCGGCACGCACCTGCGCTCGCGCTCCGGCTTCTTCACCGGGATGCTCGCTCTCGACCGCTCGGAGGAACGGCGGATCTTCGCCGAGGCCGCGCGGCAGCTCGCCCGCGTCGGGCTCAAAGACCGCATGCACATCAAGGCCGGCGCCCTGTCGCTGGGCGAACAGCGGCTGGCGGAGATCGCCCGGGCGCTCTGCCTCGATCCGGTGTTGCTGCTGCTCGACGAGCCGGCCGCCGGCCTGCGCCACAACGAGAAGCAGGCACTGGCGAAGCTGATCGAGGACCTGCGCGACGACGGCATGAGCGTGCTGCTGGTCGAGCACGACATGGACTTCGTGATGCGGCTGACCAACCACATCGTCGTTCTCGACTTCGGATCGAAGATCGCCGAGGGACCGCCGGCCGAGGTGCGCCAGAACCCCGCCGTCATCGAAGCCTATCTGGGAGCGGACCTGTGAGCGCGCTTCTCGACGTCACCGACCTACGCGTCGCCTACGGCCAGGTGGAGGCGGTCCAGGGCGTGTCCCTGTCGGTCGAGCCGGGCACCATCGCCACGGTGATCGGTGCCAACGGGGCCGGCAAGACGACGCTGCTCGCCGCAATCATGGGGCTGCTCCCCTCCACTGGACGCGTCGTCTTCGACGGCGACGACCTCGGCTACGTCGCCGCGGAGGAGCGGGTCGGTCTGGGGATCACCCTTGTACCCGAGCAGCGCGACCTGTTCTCCACCATGAGCGTCGGCGAAAACCTCGAGCTCGGCGCCTTCCGGCGCGGCCGGGCGGAGATCCCGGCGCGGCTGGAGGAGGTGTTCACCCTGTTCCCCCGCCTGAAGGAGCGGCGCCGCCAGGAGGCGGGCACGCTGTCGGGCGGCGAGCGGCAGATGCTGGCCATGGGGCGCGCGCTGATGGCCCACCCGCGCCTGCTGATGCTCGACGAGCCGAGCCTCGGACTGGCGCCGCTGATCGTGCGCGACATCCTGCAGACGGTCAGCCGGCTGCGCGACACCGGGGTGTCGATCCTGCTGGTGGAGCAGAACGCGCGCGCGGCGCTGGCCGTCGCCGACACGGCCTACGTGATGGAGCTCGGCACCATCACGCTTTCCGGCCCGGCCCGCGAGATCGCCGCGAACCCCAAAGTCTCCGAAATCTATCTCGGCGGCGCCGGCTGACCACGCGCCGCGCCACCGGGTGACATCCCGAGAGGACCCCGCCCCATGCAGGCCTTCATCCCCTATGGTGGCTATTTCGCAACCCCGTTCGCCCGCTGGGGCGGCGAGCTTGCCCATCTCCATGCGATCGAGTTCGCGGCCCACGTGACCAAGGCGGCGCTCGCCGAGCGCGACATCGCCCCGGACGTGTTCGACTACGCCGCCTACGGGCTGACCGTGCCGCAGAAGTCGAGCTTCTACGGCGTGCCCTGGTTCGCCGGCATGATCGGTGCCGACTCGTTGACAGGCCCGACCATCAACCAAGCGTGCGCGACGGGCGCGCGGCTGTTTGCGACGGCGGCCGGCGAGATCGCAATCGGCGCGGCCTCGACCTGCCTCGTCGTCTCCGGCGACCGTTGTTCCAACGGGGCCCATCTCTATTATCCCGCCCCCCATGCCCCGGGCGGGACGGGCGAGTCGGAGAATTGGGTGCTGGACAGCTTCTCCAACGATCCCTGGGCGAAGTGCGCCATGGTGACGACGGCCGACAACGTCGCCGCGCGCGAGGGCATCACCACCGACGAACAGCACGAGCTCGTGCTGCACCGCCTCGCCCAGTACGACGACGCGCTGGCCGACGACGCGGCGTTCCTGAAGCGGTTCATGACGCTGCCGTTCGAGGTGCCTGACGCCCGCTTCCGCAAGGTGCAGGCGACGATGACCGGCGACAGCGGCATTGTGCGCTCGACGCCCGAGGGCCTGGCCCGGCTGAAGCCGGTGATGCCGGGCGGGACCGTCACCTACGGCGGTCAGACCCATCCGGCCGACGGCGTCGCCGGCGCCATCGTCGTCGACGCGAGCGGACGGGCGGCGGAGCTGTCGCGCGATCCGGCGATCGAGATCGAACTCGTTTCTTTCGGCCTGGCGCGGGTGGAGAAGGCGCACATGCCGGCGGCCCCCATTCCCGCCTCCAAGCTCGCGCTGGAGCGGGCCGGCCGCACCATCGACGACATGACGGCCATGAAGTCGCACAACCCGTTCGCGGTGAACGACATCGCCTTCGCGCGCGCCTTCGGGATCGACTGGCGGGCGATGAACAACTTCGGCTCGTCGCTGATCTGGGGCCATCCCCAGGGTCCGACCGGGCTGCGCGCTATCATCGAACTGATCGAGGAACTGGTGATCAAGGGCGGCGGCTACGGCCTGTTCCAAGGCTGCGCCGCGGGCGACAGCTCCACCGCCGTGGTGATCCGCGTCGGCGACCGGTAAGTCTCTGTCTTAGAGCATCCGAATAAAATGTGGCGCATCTGGATTTCTCGCCAGATCAAGCTCAAGCTCTATCTCTTGCCTGGGCAACCAGACTCCGACTGTAAATCCACCCCACGCAAAAAACGAATAGTCCGCTCTATTATCCTCAAACAATACAACTACTCTATCACGACGAAAAGTCGGATGAAGATATATTTCAGCCACACCCCCAACCCCAATCCTATCTTTCGGTCCTTTTACTTTTATTTTAATCTCAGCCAGCCCGTCACCAACAACATTTATAAGCGCTTCTAAGCTAAATCCATCCACTTCCGACCGCCCACCAAAACGGCCTTGGTGCGGATCGTCCGGGTTCTTAATATTGACAGAGAGCGCTGGCGGCTTTCCGAGTGCAGGAGCCGGCCTCTCCCCCTCATGTTGAACGGCTGAGCTTTTCTGCACCTCAGCGAAGCGCGCTTCCGCTGTTTTTGTAGTCAAATCAGCAATCTGGTCCTGCAAAAACGAGATCATCTCGATCTCAACACCTGCGATTTTGACAGATTTGAAGTAGCGAGAGAGCTCTGCGACGACGGCAATTGCAAAACCAAGGCTCACCAAAACAGTTGCAACATCCGGAATGAAAACCTCCTCTCCCCAATTGTAAGAAAAGAGAATTAATACGATGCCCAAAAATACCGCAGCAGCAGCGACGACGTGCAGACGACGCCGGATCTGAAGAAATAAATTATCAGAACGAGATCGCATGAACGCCCTCAAGCGATCTGAAACGTGTGGTCAAATCCCAATCGAACTCTACTTTAGATAGCATTCAAACGGGACTGAGGCATTAAGTTTATGAACATGTAAGCGCGCGTCAGTCCGCCTCGACCCGGTCCCACAGGGACACGTAGCGCGTGCCGTCGCCACCGCCGCCATCGAGCAGGCCGTGGGTCTTGATGGTCTCCAGAACGTCGGCGAGGCTTTCCTCGATGGTCTTGCCGGAGGTGTCGACCACCGCCTCTGCGCGCGCATAGAGCGCCTCGCGGCTGGTGAGGATGCTGCGCAGCTCGTCCATCGCCGCCGGGCTGCCGGCCATCGGCCGCTCGTCGCCCTGGGCGCGCACGCGGGTCATGTGCTCCTCGGGCTGCGCCTTCAGCCAGATCGTGTGGAAGTGGCGCAGCAGGTAGGTGAAGGTGTCGGGCTCCGACACGATGCCGCCGGCCACCGCCAGCACGATGGCGTCGTGGGTGGCCGCGACGCGCTCGACCGACTGCTGCTCCAGGCGGCGGTAGCCCTCCTGCCCGTAGAGCGCGATCACGTCGTTGACCGGCATCCCGCTCGCCTGCTCGATTTCCTCGTTGAGCTCCAGGAACGGCATGCCGACGGCGCCGGCGGTGAGGCGGCCGATGGTCGACTTGCCGGCGCCGCGCAGGCCGATCAGCGCGATGCGCGAGGCGCGGCGCAGGTCCGGGTGTTCGGGATCGAGAACCTCCAGCACCCGCCGGCGCTGCTCGCGGGTGGCGGTGCGGTAGAGCGCCGCCATGGCGGGGATGTCGGAGACGAACGGATCGTCCTCGCCGACCAGCCACTCGATGCGGAAGTCGAGCGCCTCGGCGATGCGGCGCAGCAGCGCGATGGAGATGTTGCCCGAGCCGCTTTCCAGCTGGGCCAGGTAGCGCTGGGAGACGTCGGACGCTTCCGACAGCGCCTTGCGCGACATGCCGCGCCGGGCGCGGCCGTTGCGCACGCGCTCGCCGACCATTTCCAGGAACGCGGTTCCGTCATCGAGCGCGGCGCTTTCCGCACTCGAGACCCGGCCGCTGAAGGTGACGATTTCGCTAGCGCTTGATGAGCTCATCTTGGCGACGATTATGCATTATATTTCATATCGCCTCAAGCAGCGTCGCAGCGCCACACACCGATTTTTGCAGGTAGCACGCGGCTTTACAAGGCGGCGCGGAGGTGCGCATCACGTTGCGTCGGAAGCCGCTCCCTCGGGCAGGTGCGCCTCGATCACCGCGCGGATTTCGGCAATCGGCGGGGTCCTGGAAAAGCTCGCGGTGGTGACGAACACGCAGACGAACTCGCCGGCGAAGCAGCGCGTGCCGTCCTGGAATCCCACCACCTCGAACCGGATCGAGGTGTCGCCGAGCCGGAGGGGTCGGACCGCGCATTCCAGCACGTGCCGCGGCGTGACCGGAGCGAGAAAGTCCATCGACATGTGGACGAACGGCGTGGAATAGCCACGGTCGGCGTTGAGGCGGAACCAGTCGTAGCCGACGACCGCCGCCCACCACGCATCGATCGCCTCCAGCGCGAAGTTCGGAATGCGGCCGGTGTAGGCGATGAAGGCCGGGTCGCAGTCGGCCCAGCGAACGGTGATCGGATGCACGAACCCGGACGCAGCGTCCGATGCGACCTGCGGGTCAGTAGGTCTCAACATGGTAGCGGCCCTCTTCGCGCATCTGGGTGCGCAGGGTCGGCCAGTCGAACGCCCCCTCCTTCGCGATCTCGCCGAGCGCCGCGTCGACGCCCTCTTCCATGCCCTTCAGGCCGCACACGTAGATGTGGGTGCGGTCGGACTTGAGGAGCTGGAGAACGCGGGCGTGCTCGGTGCGGAGCCGGTCCTGCACGTACTCCTTGGGTCCGTCAGGGGAGCGCGAGAAGCAGAGCTCCTTCTGCAGCACCTTGTCGGGCACCTTCTTCAGCGGCCCGAAATAGGGCAGCGCGTCGGCGGTGCGCGCGCCGAAGAACAGCACCATGCGGCCATCCGCATCGGGCGAGGTGCGCTGGCGGCGCATGGTGAAGGCGCGGAACGGGGCCGATCCCGTGCCGGTGCAGATCATGATGACGTTCGCCTGCGGATCGTTCGGCATCAGGAAGGTCGCGCCGAACGGGCCGGTGACCTGGACCTTGTCGCCCTTCTTCAGGTCGCAGACGTAGTTGGAGCAGACGCCCATCTCCTCGCGCTTGACGGTCAGCGAGAGGTTGTTTGTCTGCGGCCGCTCGCCGTCGCGTGGGCTGGAGATGGAATAGAGGCGCGGCAGATAGGGCTTGCCGTCGGCGTCGGTGCCGGGTGGCAGGATGCCGATGGACTGGCCTTCCAGCACCGGAAACGACACGTCGCCGAAATCGAGGATGATGTGGCGGACGTCGCTGTCCGCGGTCTCGCTGGTGAGGCGGAAGTTGCCCTGCACGGTGGCCGTGGTCGGATGACCGAGATTGAACAGGTTGACGCTGGGCTTGGAGGCCGATGCCGGCGGCTTGGACTTGCCGCCCGCCCCCGCGTGCGCCTCGTTGAGCAGGCGCTCCATCTCGTCGTCGAGGGCCTCGACCGCGGTCGAACCGGTGTCGCCGGCCTCGAGCTCCTGCTGCTCGGGCAGCTCGTCCCAGGAAAACTGGTCGTCGAGGCTGTAGGGCTCGAGCACCACCCGCCAGTTGTCGATCGCCCCCGTCGGGCAGGGCGAGATGCAGGCCATGCAGTAGTCGCAGATGGAGGCGTCGACCACGACGTTGTTGTCGTCGTGGGTGATCGCGTCGATCGGGCAGCACTCCTCGCAGGTGTAGCAGCGGATGCACGTCTCCGGATCGATGACGTGCTGCTTCAGCGGCTTCTGCAGCGAGGCGGTGTCGGCAAGCGGCTTGTTCATGGGTCTCGGCCTCCAGGTCAGTCTCCGGCACGAACGGCGGCGGGGGGAAACGCTCCCCCCGCACTCACCTTACGTGCCCGGACGGCGATCAGGCCATGTGGAGCTGGACGTACTCGAAGTCGCCCGGCTTGTTGTCGATGCCGACGCGCGGCGGGGCGATCCAGCCGGCATACTTGCCGGGCTCGGTGACCGGCACCATCAGCGACTTGATGAAGTCGCCATCGGCGGTGGTCGGCAGCCACTCGTCGCGCCGGCGATCCCACTCCTCGCGCGAGATGGTCTCGCCCTCGGGCGTGATCGGCTGGCCGGCGAACACGCCGATCTGCCGGTGGAAGCCCTGGTGGGGGAGCGTCATCTGGAAGTTGACGCCGGTCTTCGAGATCATCGTGTTCCAGCGGCCGACGCCACCCGAGGCGTCCTTCACGTAGTCGTCGCGCAGGCGCATGTTGATCGCCGACAGCGCCGGCACGTCGACGGTGAAGACCTTGCCCTCCTCGAAGCGCACGACCGGGTAGGTGTCGTCGTGGAGGCGGTGGTCGTCCTCGAGCTTGACCTCGTGATAGCGCCCCTTGATGCCCGCGTTGAAGGCATTGGCGGCGTTGGTGGACTCCTCGGCGCCGAACAGGTCCAGCGACAGGGTGTAGTGCAGGTTCAGCTTCTTCTGAATCGTCGGCAGGTCGATGACGCCGAGATTGCGCACCGCCTGGATGTCGTACGGATCCTCGATGCCGGCCTCGCGCATTGCCTCGCAGGTGCGCTGGATGGTGCGGCCGACGCCGGTCTCGCCCACGAACATGTGGTGGGCTTCCTCGGTCAGCATGAAGCGGCAGGTGCGCGACAGCGGGTCGAAGCCGGACTGGGCCAGGCTCTCCAGCTGCATCTTGCCGTCACGGTCGGTGAAGTAGGTGAACATGAAGAAGGAGAGCCAGTCCGGCGTCGCCTCGTTGAACGCGCCCAGCATGCGCGGGCTTTCCTCCGACCCTGACTGACGGCGCAGCAGGTCGTCGGCTTCCTCGCGACCGTCGGCGCCGAAATACTTGTGCAGCAGGTAGACCATCGCCCACAGGTGACGGCCTTCCTCGACGTTGACCTGGAAGAGGTTGCGCATGTCGTAGAGCGACGGAGCAGTCATGCCGAGATAGCGCTGCTGCTCGACGGACGCCGGCTCGGTGTCGCCCTGAATGACGATCAGGCGCTTCAGCATGTTGCGGTATTCGCCCGGCACTTCCTGCCAGGCCGGCTGACCGGCATGCTCACCGCAGGGGATGGTGCGGTCCTCGACCTCGGGCGCGAGCAGGATGCCCCAGCGGTATTCCGGCATCTTCACGTAGTCGAATTTCGCCCAGCCCTTCGGGTCGACGCTGATCGCCGTGCGCAGATAGACCAGCGACTCCTGGAAGTTCTGCGGGATCAGGTCGTTCCACCAGTTGATGTAGCCCGGATGCCAGCGCTCGAGCGCCTTCAGCACCCGCTTGTCGGAGGACAGGCCGACATTGTTCGGGATCTGGGTGTCGTAGGCGACGTTGATGAGATCGAGCATGTTTCTCTCCCTGAGATGGTCTTGCCGGCGCGGGCCGCGGGGACGATCGATCGCCCCGCCGGATCGCGCGCCGGCCAACGTTTCACGAACACCGTGACTGGATCCCGCCGGCGCACCGGCGCTGGAACGCTAGACGCGGCGCAGGTCGTAATTTCCGCGGACGCCGGTGCCGTAGCGCCGCAGCGCGCCGTCCTCGCCAACCGCGTTGGGGCGCTGGAAGATCCAGTTCTGCCAGGCGGTGAGGCGACCGAAGATGCGGGTTTCCATGGTCTCCGGACCCGGGAAGCGGAGGTTCGCCTCCATCCCGGTCAACGCGTCCGGCGAGAAGCTCGCGCGCTCTTCCAGGAAGATGCGGACCTCGTCCTCCCAGTCGATGTCGTCGAAGGCGAAGGTCACCAGGCCGAGCTCGTTGGCGTCGAACGCTTCCAGGCTCTCGCCGACCCGCTCGTGCGCGGCATCGACCCGCTCGGGTTCGCCGAGGAAGCGCGTCTGCAGCCGGGTCAGATCGTTGGCCATCGGGAACGGCCCGAAGTTCGCCTTGGTGAGCGTGATCGACGCGACGTGACGGTTGTCGCCCTCGAAATCGCCCTCGGCCATGTAGGACCGGTCCACCGCGAACAGCAGCTCCGCGAGCACGCCGGTGAAGCAGGACCCCGGCTCGACCAGCGCCACCAGCGACCGCGAGGTCATGTCGACCCGCTTCAGGATGCGCTTCCAGTAGAGCAGGATTTCGTTCGCGAGCCAGTCGGAGCGATTTTCGAAGAGGAAGCCCTCGTGGGCGGCGACCTTTTCCGGGTCGCCCTGGCTGCGGAACACCAACACGCCGAGTTCCAGCTCGTTCAGGCGGATGTGGAGAATGGCATCGTCGAGCTCGCGCGCCGCGCGCAGCATCCACGTGGCCGCCCCCTCGTCATGGAGCTGCTCGACGCTGGACGGCGCCGGATCGGTCGGGCCGTTGACGGTGAGGTAGGCGATCCGCTTCTCGCAGTCGACTTCCAGTTCCACGGTCGAATAGGTGACGCCGCCATCGTCGTTGAAGGTGCGGCTGATCGGCGTCAGCTCGATGCCCTTGGCGTCGGACGGACGCGACGACTTCGCGGCGTATTCCGAAACGCGCGTCGCGATGGTCTCGTCGTACTTGGAGTTCGGCACGGAGTCGTCGACAAGGCGCCAGTCGAGCGCCTTCTTGCCGCGAACGCCCTCTTCCATCGCGCAGAACACGTCGGCGAGATCGCGACGGACCTTGCGCTTGTCGGTGACGCGGGTGAGGCCGCCGGTGCCCGGCAGCACGGCCAGGAGCGGGACCTCGGGCAGCGCGACGTTGGAGTTGCCGTCGTCGGCGAGAATGATGTGGTCGCAGGCGAGCGCCAGCTCGTAGCCGCCGCCGGCGCAGGCGCCCTTGATGGCGCAGATGTAGTACTGGCCGGATTCCGCGCCCGCCGCCTCGAAGGTGTTGCGGGTCTCGTTGGTGAACTTGCAGAAGTTCACCTTGTGGGCGTGAGCGGCGCTGGCGAGCATGCGGATGTTGGCGCCGGCGCAGAAGACGCGGTCCTTGCCGGACTGCATCACCACGACCTTCACCTCGGGATGCTCGAAGCGCAGCCGCTGAACGGCATCCGCCAGTTCGATGTCGACGCCGAGGTCGTAGGAATTGAGCTTCAGCTCGTAGCCGTCGAAGAGGCCGCCGGACGGATCGACGTCCATCGTGAGATGGGCGACCTCACCTTCGCAGGACACCCGCCAGTGGCGGTACTTGGACGGGTCGGTCTGGAAATCGATGCGCTTGGTCACGCAGGCCTCCCTGAGGGTCTGTTTTGAGCAATATAGTGCACGCTCGGAATCGGTTCAATTCTAAAGTGGCGCTTGGAGACGCAAAAATCCGGGCTATTTCGCCCTGACCCTGCCCTCTCAAGCGAGATTCACAACGGAATCATGCATTATATTGCATATTACCGCCGTGATAGTCGATCATGCGCTGGTACGGTGGCCGCGCTTCGATCGAACCGATGCCGGGCGCCGCAGCAAGCGTTGCGAGGAACTCCGCGGTCGAACTCCGCGCCGCGTCGAGGTCGAGGCCCATGACGTGGGAGTCGCCGCCGATGGCCGCCTCGTCGAGGCAGCTTGAAGCGATCACCACGAGCCGCATCGCGGCACGATCCCGGCCCATCCGCAGCTTGAGGCAGGCGTTCGCCACCTGAATCAGGCCCTGCACCATCGCGCGCTCCGCGCTGTTGGGGCGGGCGCCGATCCACACCGGCTCCCAGACCTCATGGGTTTCCCAGAAGTAGCCGTGACGATAGAGGCGAAAGCCGGACAACCATGCCTCGTGCTGGAACCACAGATCGGGATCGGTCGTCTCAGGTGCCGCCGCGGAGATGGCGAAGACCGGGCCGCTCTCGGGCCGCGGCGTCAGGCTCGGCACGTAGGGTTCGTCCGGCAGCGGCCAGGCCTCGACGTCGGGCATGGCCGCCGCCCCGCTCACAGCGCGGCCTCGGCGGCGGCGCCGGCAAGCGCGTCCAGCATGGCCGGCGCGCCCTGCACGGCGGTGCGCTGCATGTGCATGCGCAGGCCGCGCAGCCCGCCGAGCTCCTCGCCCCCGCCGGCCCGCCCGGGTCCACCGTGGACGCACATGGGCATGACGATGGCGTGGCCGGTGTGATCGCGCCCGACCTCCTCGTCGACCACCATCACACGGCCGTGGAACGGCGCCACGCCGAGCACCGCGGCGCGCTTGGCATCGGCATCGTTGGAGAACAGGCTGAGAGCCAGCGATCCTCCGCCCCGGGCCGCGAGCGCGATGGCGTCGTCGAGGCTGGCGTACGGCATGACTGTCGCACACGGGCCGAAGACCTCGATCTCGTGCACAGCGCGCGCGCCGGCCGGATCGGCACAGGCAAGCAGCGTCGGCGCGAGGAAGGCGCCGGCCTCGGCATCGGCACCGACGACCTCCTTCGGGATGCCGCCGCCGCAGACGACGGTCGCTTCCTGCGTGAGGCGCGCGATGCCTTCGAGCGCGGTCTTGCGCTGGCCGAGATCAACCAGCGGCCCCACCCGGACCGTCTCGTCGGCCGGGTTGCCGACGGCAAAGCCCGCGACCTTGGCGGAGACGGCCTCGGCGAAGGCGTCGGCGTGGTCAGCCGGCACCAGCACGCGGCGGATGTTGGTGCAGAGCTGGCCGGCCTTCACGCTGAGGGCTGACACCACCTCGCGCACCGCAAGATCGAACACTGCGGTGCCGGGCGCGGCGTCGGGGCCGAGAATGGTGGCGTTGATGCTGTCGGCCTCGATGTTGACGCGCGGCGCGGCGGCCAGGACCGCCGGATCGCCGCGCAGCATCGCACCGGTATCGGCCGAGCCCGTGAAGGCCAGCGAATCCATCGGCGTCAGCGCCTGGACGAGGTCCTTGCCGCCGCCGCAGACCAGCGACAGGGCGCCGTCCGGCAGCACCTTCGCGGCGATCACGTCGGCGACCATCTGGTACGAGAGCCAGGCCGTGGCGGACGCCGGCTTGGCGACGCTCGGCACGCCCGTCATAAGCGCAACCGCCACCTTTTCCCACATGCCCCAGGACGGGAAGTTGTAGGCGTTGATCTGCAGCGCCGCGCCGGGCCGGGTCGTCCAGATGTGGCGGGACGCGAAGTTGCCGCCCCGGGCAAGCATGTCCTGGCCGGGCTCGATCAGCGTCTTCGCATCGCCCAGCGACTGGGCGAGCCGGGCATAGAATTTCAGGGTTCCGATGCCGCCGTCGATGTCGATGGCCGCGTCGCGCGCCGTGTTCCCGGAATTCCTGCGGGCGATCTCGCCATAGGCCTCACGGTTGGCGGTCAGAACGTCGGCAACCGCCTTCAGGAGCGCGCCACGCTCGGCGAACGACAGGGCGGCAAGCGCCGGGCCGCCCGTGTCGCGGGCGTACGCGAGCGCCGCCTTGCCGTCGACGCCGGTGGCATCGACCAGACCGAGTTCCTCGCCGGTGGTCGGATCGATGAAGGGCCGGCCCTCGCCGGTGCCCGCGACCCAGCCGCCGGCGACGTAACTTTCAAGTTTCATACGACCTCCACGCGCGCGGCCTCGATGCGATCGAGCCGGGCAATGTATTCGGTGATTTCGGCGAGCGTCTGTTCGGGCTTTTCCAGGAACGGCGCGTGGCCGGCCCCTTCCACGATCACCCGGTCGAGCGGCGAATAGAGCCCCTCCTCCAGCGCCTCGATCTGGGCGAGCGTGCCGTACTGGTCGGCGGCGCCCTGGATGGCGAGCACGGGAACACGGATGTAGTCGATGGCGTAGGCGATGTTCCAGGTCTGGAAGGC
Source organism: Amorphus suaedae (assembly GCF_053629675.1). Classification (NCBI taxonomy): domain Bacteria; kingdom Pseudomonadati; phylum Pseudomonadota; class Alphaproteobacteria; order Hyphomicrobiales; family Amorphaceae; genus Amorphus; species Amorphus suaedae. The sequence goes on from NZ_JBRJIT010000001.1 coordinate 2,542,625, forward strand.
CGGGTCGAGCCAGGCGTCGTTCCAGCCGCGGAACGCACCGTCAACGTCGGCATGGTACTTGGCGAGCCGGGCGCGCAGGTCCCCGCTGTCGAAGGCCTCCTTCGCCCTGGCGATCGAGGCGAGACCCTCCGGCTCGGTGAAGAAGTGCGGCGCGATCAGGATCAGGCCACGGATGCGGTGATCCTGCACGTTGCCCGGATAGAGCGCGGCGATGGAGGCGCCGTCGGAATGGCCGAGCAGGACGCCGGACCGGAAGCCGATCGCGTCCAGCACCTTCGGCAGCACGTCGACGGCCTCGCGGGCCATGTAGTCGAGGGGCCGCGGCAGCGCGACGGGATCGGACTGGCCGTACCCCTGGCGCGAATAGACGAAGACTCCGTGGCCAGTCGCCTTGGCGAGCTTCTCGGGAAAGTCGCGGAACAGGGCGACGCAGCCGAGCCCCTCGTGCAGCAGCACGATGGTCGGACTTTCGGCGGGCGACGGCCCGAAACAGCGGGCCTCGAGCCCGACGCCCTCGATGTCGAGGCGGATGGGCTGATCAACGGTCCAGATCATGGTCACCCTCCCACTTGCTGGCGCAGCTTGAAGCGCTGGATCTTGCCGGTCGCGGTCTTCGGAAGCTCGTCGACGAAGTCGATCCAGCGCGGATACTTCCACTTGCCGACGCGCTCCTTGACGTGCTCGCGGAGCACGGTCGCCATGTCGTCGCCGACAACCCCCTGCTTCAGCACCACGAAGGCCCGCGGCTTCTCCAGCCCGGTCTCGTCGTCGGCCGGCACAACGGCCGCCTCCAGGACGTCCGGGTGCGAGACCAGCGCCTGCTCGATCTCGAACGGCGACACCCAGATGCCGCTCACCTTGAACATGTCGTCGGTGCGGCCGCAGTAGACGAGGCGGCCGTCGGCGCGGCGCTCGTACTTGTCGCCGGTGCGCGTCCAGTAGCCCTCGAATGTCGAGCGGGTCTTGTCGCGCTGGTTCCAGTAGCCTTCCGCCGCGGACGGCCCGTGGACGAGCAGCTCACCGATCCCGCCGACCTCGACGTCGCGTCCGGCCTCGTCGACGAGGCGGAGTTCGAAGCCCGGAACCGCGCGGCCCGAGGTGCCGTAGCAGATGTCGCCCTCGGCGTTGGACAGGAAGATGTGCAGCATCTCGGTGGAGCCGACGCCGTCGAGAATGTCGACGCCCGTGCGCGCCTTCCAGCGGCTGCCGACTTCCTCCGGCAGCGCCTCGCCGGCCGACACGCAGATGCGCAGCTTCTCGCAGCCGGCGGGCCGGGAGTCGGACATCGACGCCAGCATCGCGGCGTAAAGGGTCGGCACGCCGCAGAACACGGTCGGGCGGACCCCTTCGAGCACGCCGAACACGCTGTCGGGGGTGGGACGGCCGGCCAGCAGCGCGGCGGTCGCGCCAACCGACATCGGGAAGGTCATGCCGTTGCCCAGCCCGTAGGCGAAGAACAGCTTCGCCGCGGAATAGACCGTATCGCTCTCGGCGATCTTCAGAACCTGGGCGGCGTAGGTGTCGGCCGTCGCCTTGAGGCTCGAGTGAACGTGGCGGACGCCCTTGGGCAGGCCCGTCGAGCCGGAGGAATAGAGCCAGAAGGCGCACTCGTCGGGCGAAGCGTCGACCGTGGGACCCGGTTCGCTTTCCGCAAGTTCGGCCGCGAAGTCGAGGTGCGGGCCGGCGTCGCCGCCGATGACGAACACCGAGGCGAGGTCATGGGCCTGGTCGAGGATGGGCGCGACGGTGTCCAGGAGTTCGGCGGAGACGAACAGTGCCTTGGCGCGCGCATCGCGCAGGATCGCGAGGAACAAGTCGGCCGAGAGCAGCGTATTGACGGGGATCGGGATCACGCCGGCCTTCAGGCTGCCCCAGAAGATGACCGGGAACTCGACCGTGTCGAGCACGATCATCACCGCGCGGTCCTCGCGCCGGATGCCATGACGACGATAGAGGCCAACCATCCGGTCCGTCGCGTCGGCGAGGCCGGAGTAGGTGATGGACCGGCCCTTGCCGCCGCTCTCGACGAACGCGGTCTTGTCGCCGATCCCCCGCTCGACGTGGCGGTCCACGAAATAGGGCGCGGCGTTGCCGCTCATTGCCTGCACGGGCGTATCCTCCACGATGGTCTTATCGGTTCTGCGGCCCCGCTCGGCTCGGCGCGGTCCGGTCTGGAACCGCAGATCGCGGCTCCATCGGGGGCGGTTCGAGCCGTCCCCGGGGGTCTGGCGCCTCAGCGGCCGGTGAACTCGATCTGCCCCTCGGGCAGGAAATACAGCACGTAGGCATCGCCGTCGGAGACGGTCGGATGATGGTCGCTGCCGGGCGGGTAGACGTACCAGCCCTCGGCCATCCCATCGAACTTCGCATCGCCTTCGATCGGCATGATCGCACCGATCTCGCCGGTGGTGTGAACGTGATGCGGGCCGCGGATGTCGTTCATCCGCACGACGTCCACGCTGAAGCGGCCGGCCTCGCCGCCGGGCTTGACCGGACGGCAGAACTTGATGCCGCCGTGCTCGCGCTGCAGCAGCCAGCCGTCGGCCTCACCCTCCGCGCACAGCGCGCGCAGCCGGGCGAAGTCGTCGCCGTCCTTGGGAAAGGTGGCGTTGAGAAAGGTGGCCAGGCCGTCGTCCAGCGGCCGGTCGCCCATCCGGGTTGCGATCTTCGAGACGAGATCCCGAAATGCCTGTTCGCTCATGGCGTCCTCCCGGTTTGCCGCCCCCGCCGCACGTCCGGGCGGCCTTTGGAGCGTTTCGCGTTTCTGCATTATTATGCATACGCCTCCCACGAACTGCAACCCGCGAGGTAGCATTATATCCCGCCCCGCCGCCAAGAAGCGGATTTGCTTTACGGCTCCAATCCGTTAGCGCAGGCAGTCAGACGGACTCCAGAATGTGCATTATATTGCTTGCGCCGCAAAAGTCGCTCGGATAGGGTGGTCCCGTTCGGTCGAAGCGTCCCAAAAACCAACAACAGGGGCGATCACCGTACGGCTTTCGAGCAGGCGCGTCCCGATGGGAACGACCTGGCTTTCGGGTACGAGGAAACGACCGACACCGGCCCACCGTGGCTGGGCCAATTCCGCGTGTCGGTTTTGGGAGGGACAAGAATGTTCAAAACAGTGACTGGCGCACTCGTGTGCGCGTCCTTCGCTTTCGCCGCCGTTCCGGCGTCGGCGAAAGAGGTCAAGGTCGGCTTCCTGCTGCCCTACAGCGGCGTCTACGCCGCACTCGGCAAGGACATCGACGAAGGCTTCATGCTGGCGATCGAGGAAGCCGGTATGGACGGCGACATCACCGTCGTCCGCGAGGACACCGAGGTGAAGCCGCCGGTGGGCCTGTCGAAGACCCGCAAGATGGTGCTCGAGGACAAGGTCGACGTGCTGATGGGCCCGGTCTCCTCCGGCGTTCTCGGCGCGATCCGCGACTTCGTCGACCAGAGCAAGACCCCGCTGATCGTCTCCAACGCCGGCAACGACGAAGCCACCGGCGAGGACTGCAGCCCCTACATCGTCCGCGTGTCGTTCTCCAACAGCCAGGTCAACCGGCCGATGGGCCAGTGGATGTACGACCAGGGCGTTCGCAAGGTCTACACGCTCGCCCCGGACTATGCCGCGGGTCATCAGCAGATCACCGCCTTCGCCGACGCCTTCAAGGCGGCCGGTGGCGAGATCGTCGGCCAGGAATACACCCCGTTCCGGACCACCCAGGACTTCGGACCGTTCCTGAGCGCGGCCCAGGCGACCAACCCGGACGCGGTCTACGTGTTCTACGCCGGTGGCGAGGCGATCAACTTCGTCAAGCAGTACGACGCGTTCGGCCTCAACAAGACCGCGACGCTGCACGGCTCGGGCTTCGTGACCTCGCCGCTGTACGTTGATGCCGAGGGACCGGCCGCCGTCGGCGTCATCGGTTCGCTCCACTACATCCCGACCCTGGACACGCCCGAGAACAAGAAGTTCGTCGAAGCGGTTGAGAAGAAGTACGGCCGCCTGCCGTCGGAGTACACCGTGCAGGGTTACGACGCCGGCCGCTCGCTGGTCGAGGCCATCAAGTCGGGCGCGACCGACAAGGAAGCCATCGCCAAGGCGCTGCCGACCGTCAGCTACACCAGCCCGCGTGGCCCGGTGAAGATCGACCCGGAGACCAACAACATCATCCAGAACGTCTACGTCTACGACACCGTCGACGGCACGGACGGAAAGCTCACCCAGAAGCTTCTCGACACCGTCGCGAACGTTCAGGATCCGGTGAACGGCTGCAAGCTGTAGGCTGCGGACGTAACCTTCCGGGCCGGGCGTTTCGAGAACCGATCCGCCCGGCCTTTTCATTTCCCCTGTTGGACGGGACGGGCTGATGAGCATCGACTGGTCGTATTGGGCGGTTCAGACGCTGAACGGACTTCAGCTGTCGATGCTCCTGTTTCTGTTGTCGGTCGGGCTGACGGTCATCTTCGGCCTGCTGCACTTCATCAACCTCGCCCACGGCGCGCTCTATGCGCTCGGCGCCTACATCGGCATCACCGGCGCCACGATGACCGGATCGTACTGGGCCGGCTTCGCCGCCGCGCCCATCGTCGTCGCGCTGACCGGCATCCTTCTCTATCTCGGCCTGATGAAGCGCATGCGGCGCGCCGGGCCGATGAACCAGGTTCTGGTCACGCTGGGCCTGATCTTCGTGTTCGTCGACATCTTCCGCCTGACCTGGGGCGACATCGCGCTGGGGACGGCCGAGCCGACCCTGTTCACCGGGCGCTCGGAGCTGTTCGGCGTGGTCTATCCCACCTACCGGCTGTTCATCATCGCGCTCGGTGCCATCGTCATGGGCGCGCTCGCCATCGTGCTGTCGCGCACCCAGCTCGGCGCGATGATCCGCGCCGGCGTCGACAACGACCAGATGGCCGCCTGCCTCGGCGTCAACGTCGAACGGATCTTCTTCCTCGTCTTCTGCGCGGGCTGCGCGCTGGCCGGGCTGGCGGGGGCGGTGGCCGCACCGGTCTTTTCCGCCCATCCGGACATGGGCACCGAGATCCTCATCTCAACGCTCATCGTCGTCGTGGTCGGCGGAATGGGCAGCCTGCGGGGCGCGGTCGCCGGCTCGTTCCTGGTCGGCTTCGCGCAGACGTTCGGCACCGTGCTGATCCCCGGGATCGCGTCGCTGCTCATCTATATCCTTCTTGCGGTGGTCCTGGTCTTCCGACCGACCGGCCTGTTCCCCGCACGGGCCTGAGGCAGCGCAGATGTTCCGACAGACCCTTCTGAAGACCCTTGTCATCGTCGCCATCTTCGCCGCCGCCATCGTCTACACGCTGACCACCGGCTACTTCGGCAAGGAACTCGTGGTCGAGGCGGCGACCCTGGCCATCCTCGCCATCAGCCTGGACATGGTCGCCGGCTACGGCGGCATGATCTCGCTCTGCCACGGCGCCATCTTCGGTGTCGGCGCCTACACCTACGCCGCGCTGACGGTGCTGTTCGAGGTGAACCCGTTCGTCGCGCTTGGCGCAGCGGTGGTGGTCTCCGGCGTTTTCTCGTTCCTGGTCGGGGCGGTGACGTCGCGCACCCACGGCATCTTCTTCATCATGGCGACGCTCGCCTTCGGCCAGATGGCCTACGTGCTGGCCTTCGAGAACAAGGCACTGGGCGGCGACGACGGCCTGTCCGGCGTGCCGCGCATGGACGCCTCGGCACTCGGGCTGGATTTCAACGACTCGCTCCAGTTCGCCCTGTTCGCCATCGCGGCGGCGGCGCTCGTCTACGTGATCGCCGCGCTCGTGCTGCGCTCCGGCTTCGGTCGCACCCTCGTCGGCATCCACGTCAACGAGGCGCGGATGCGCGCCGTCGGACTGACCGTGTGGCGCTACAAGGCCACGGCATTCGCCATCTCCGGCGCATTGGCCGGCCTGGGCGGCGCGATCGCTGCCCAGCAGACCATGTTCGTCTCGCCGGAGCTGATGGCCTGGATGGTCTCCGGCACGGTGCTGATGGTGGTGATCTTCGGCGGCATCGGCACCCTGGTCGGGCCCGTCGTCGGCGCCGTCGTCTGGGTCTTCCTGAAGCACGAGATATCCTCGGCCACCCCCTACTGGCACATCGTGGCCGGTGCGGTGCTGATCCTCACCATCGTCGCAGGCGGCCGCGGCCTGTACGGCCAGATCGAGTACATGGTCCGGCGGCGGCGGACGAAAACACCGCCGCCTGCCGCACCGGCCATCGGACAGGAGAGCGAGACCCATGCTTGAGGCGCGCGCACTCAACAAGTCCTTCGGATCCCTGGTGGTCACCAAGGATGTCTCGTTCAAGCTGGAAAAGGGCGAACGGCGGGTCGTCCTCGGGCCCAACGGCGCCGGCAAGACCACGCTGTTCAACCTGCTGGCCGGCGAGCTGAAGCCAAGTTCCGGCGAGATCGTCATGAACGGTCGCGACATCACCGGCCTGTCGATCGCCGCCCGCGCCCGGATGGGGCTCGCCCGCAGCTACCAGAAGAACAACCTGTTCGGCTCGCTGACCGTGCGCGAGAACCTCGCGCTTGCCGTGGCGACCGCCCGCGGCGCTGCCGGCTGGATCATGCGCGACACGCTGCGGGATCCGGAGATCGTCGAGGATGTGCGCGCTGCCGCCGATTCCGTTGGACTGACCGAGGTCCTCGACATGCCGGTGGATGCCGTCTCCTATGGCGTGCGACGGCAGCTCGAGGTGGGGATCGCGCTGTCGACGCGGCCGAGCGTGCTCTTGATGGACGAGCCGACGTCCGGGGTCGGCCCCGGCATGATCCAGGCCTTTCACCGGCTTCTGCACACGCTGCCGCGCGACCTCACCGTCCTCATCATCGAGCACGACATGGACCTGGCCTTCGACGTCGCCGACCGGATCACCGTCCTCAACTACGGCGAGGTCGTCTTCGAGGGAACGCCGGAGGAAACGCGCGCGAGCCCGATGGTGCGTGAAATCTATCTCGGGGAGTGGGACGCTCATGCTTGAGGTCACCAACCTCGAAACCGGTTACGGCGAGACCCGCGTCATCCACGGGCTGAGCCTGGAAGCCCATGCCGGCCGCATGCTGGCCATCCTGGGGCGCAACGGCGCCGGCAAGACGACGACGCTCAAGGCGGTGATGGGCCTGTTGCCCGTCACCAGCGGCGATATCCGCTTCGAAGGCGCCTCGATCGCCCGCGCCAAGTCCTATGAGATCGCCCGGCAGGGCGTCGCCTACGTCCCCGAGACGCGTGACATCTTCCCGTCACTCACGGTGCGCGAGAACCTGATGCTCGCCGCCCGCAACGCGCCCGACGGTGCGGAATGGACACTGGACCGGGTGATCGACTTCTTCCCGCGGCTGGGCGAGCGGCTCGGCAATGGCGGCAACCAGCTGTCCGGCGGCGAGCAGCAGATGCTGGCGATCGGCCGGGCGCTGCTGATGAACCCCCGCCTGCTGATCCTCGACGAGCCCACCGAGGGGCTCGCGCCCATCATCGTCCGGCAGATCCACGACAAGCTCGCGGCCCTGAAGGACGCGGGCCTGACGATGATGCTGGTGGAGCAGAACTTCGGGTTCGCCACGAGCCTTGCCGACGAAGTCGTCATCGTCGGGCGCGGCAAGGCCGTCTGGCGCGGATCGTCGGGCGACATCCGTCACGATGCGGAGACCCAGCAGAAATGGCTGGGCGTCTGACCGGCCGCTATCGCGCCTCGAGCAGCGCGAACGGCCAGTCGGCGAACAGGTCGGCGATGCGGACGGTTCCGCCGGCGATTTCGGCGCCGGTGAGCACGTCGCGGTAGCCCGCGGCCGTTGCGGGCAGGCTGACCGTCGTGTCGCCCCAGACCTCGGCCGACCGGGGGTCTTCTCCACCCTCGATCAGCGCATAGGCAAGCCGCGGCACCACGGCGACGACCCGGCCCTCTGCCCGCGCGAAGCCAACCACATGGCGGGCGGCGGGCCCGGCGGCGTCCAGCGCCACGTAGGATCCGGTCGTCACCGCATCCGGCTGACGTGCGCGCAGCGCCAGCCCTGCCTGGATGATCCGTTGCTTGACGAGACCGAGCACGGGGAAGCCCACGCCCGGCCAGGCCGGCAACGCCGCCTCGAGCTGGCGCGCGAGGTGATCGAAATTGATTGGTCGCCGGTTGTCGGGATCGACCAGGGACAGATCGATGTCCTCCGAGCCCTGGTAAATGTCCGGCACGCCGGGGGCAGCCATCTTGATCACCGTCTGGGCCCAGCTCGTCAGGCTGCCCGCGCGGATGAAGGGGACCAGCATCCGCAGGAAATCGTCGAGGAACTCGCCGTTCTCTGCCTCGAACAGCGCTTCGGCGTAGGCCCGGACACCCGCTTCGTAGTCCGCGTCGATGTCGATCCAGCTGGTGCGCCGCTTCGCCTCGCGCAGCGCCTTCTCCACATAGCCCTGGAAGCGGTCGCGAAGCTCGGCCAGGCCATCGGGATCGTCGGGTCCGAGATTGGCCGGCCAGACGCCGGCAAGCGACTGGAACAGCAGCCATTGGGTCGCCGGACCCGGCACGGGATGGCCGGTGCGCATGTCGACGCGACCCATGTTCAGCTCCCGCCACCAGGCGACCGCGGCAGACCAGGTTTCCGGCGCCTCGCTGATGGCGTAGAGCCGCGCGCGGGCGTCCTCGCCGCGCTTGGTATCGTGCGTCGCGGTGGCCAGGAGGCCACTCGGCTGCTCGGCGACACGGCGTGCCATGGCGGCGTGGAACGCCGCCGGATCGAGCGCGATGTCGTCGGGATCGCCGCCGACCTCGTTGATCGCGATCAGGCGGTTGAAGCGGTAGAACAGCGTGTCTTCGATGGCCTTCGCCATCACCGGGCCGGTCAGCTGCTGGAACCGGATGCGGAAGCGCGCCGCGCGCTCCGCCAGCGCCGGATCGACGTCCCCGGTAAGTGCCGACCGCACGATCGCGACCGCCGCCGGATTGAGCGCCGGCGCATCGGCGATGGCCTGGGCCAGCACCGACTCCACCAGCTCCCGGTCTCGGGCCGCAATACCGTCCGAGTCCGCATAAGTGCGGTAGACGGGGAACGCGACGATCACCTCGGTCAATGCCGCCTGCAGGTCCTCCGCCGACACGGTCTTTCCGCCGGATGGGGTCGCGGCCAAGCTCACGAGTGAGGCGACGAGGCCGGAAAGTTCGCCGGCAAAATTATGGGTCGCCATGCGGAGTTTCGCATCGCGCCGCTCCGCCGCCAGGTCGGTCGGCTCGCCGAGGCAGTGGCGGTAGGCCTCGTCAAGCTCGCCAAGCCGCGTCTCATCGGTCATCAGGCCACCGATCGCGGTGATGAACTCGTAGCCCGTCGTTCCCTCGATCGGCCAGGCCTGTGGCAGGGATTCGTGGCCCTCGAGGATCTTCTCGACGTGGATCGGCACGTCGGGCCCGACCGCTTCGCGCAACTGCGCGAGGTAGGCCGTGGGATCGGCGAGACCGTCGACGTGATCAACGCGCAGGCCGTCGACGGTGCCATCGGCGACGAGTTCGAGGATCAATCGATGGGCATCCTCGAAGACAGCCGGATCCTCCACCCGGACACCGACGAGGCCGGTCACCTCGAAGAAGCGGCGGTAGGAGAGATGGCGGCGCGCATCCTGCCAGAAGATCAGATGCCAGGGCTGCGCATCGTGAAGCGCCGCGAGCAAGCGCCCGTCGTTCGACAGGCGTGCGAGCTCGGTTTCGAGCGCATCGCGGTCGCCGGCCGAGTTCAGCATGTCGGCCATGGCGGCATGGAACGCGTCGGGCGCGTCCGCCCGCGCCGAGGATCCGAGGGCGGCGATGTCCCGGATCAGATGATCGTCCGACGCGTCGGCGAGAAGCCGGTAGGTCTCGGGAGCGAGCGGCAGAAGGTTGTCGAAGTAGGCGAGCACGAGCTGGCCGGTCTCGCGATCCGCAACGAGGCGGAGATCGCCGTCGGCGACGATGCCGGCGAAGTCCTTGCCGAGGATCGGCAGCGTCAGCCGCTCCGACCAGTCGATATCAAAGTGGCCGGCATAGCGGCTTTCCACGCCCCACTCGACCACGTCGCGCCACCAGGGATTTTCCAGCGAGGCCGCCATGTGGTTGGGCACGATGTCGAGGATCAGGCCCAGGCCCTCGGCCCCGAGTGCGGTGCCCAGGCGCTCCAGGCCCGCGCGTCCGCCGATCGCCGGATCGATCTCGTTGAAATCGGTGACGTCGTAGCCGTGGGTGGATCCGTCGACGGCGGTGAACACCGGCGAGAGATAGAGGTGGCTGATGCCGAGCCGCTTCAGGTACGGCGCGATCGACAGCGCCGCGTCGAAGGTCATGCCGTCGCGCATCTGCAGCCGGTAGGTCGCGACGAGGGGCACACGACGGGTCGACATGGGAAGGTTCATCCGTGCTCGGGCGCGACCGCCGCGACGACGCTGTGGCAGGCAAGATCATGCTCCCCGGGCGCCTCGCCTTCCGGGGCGAACCGGTAGATCACCTCGCCGGTGACCGGCGGCAGGGTGCGCACCTCCGGCGACAGGTTGGCGCGCAGTTCCAGCCGGCCGCCGGCCAGCGTCCAGTCGACGGCGATGGCGCCGTCATCGGCGAGCAGGATCCGGCCGGCGTTGCCGCCCGCGCCCTTCAGGAGCGGGACGACGCGGCTGTGGCGGACCGCGAGAAGGTCGCGCACGAAGGCGTTCCACGTCTGCCCCGACTCCGTCTCGAGCTTCCCCCAATCGAGCTTGGAGGCGGCAAAGGTGCTTTCGGCGTTGGGGTCCGGGATGTGCCAGAGTTCGTTGGCAGAGCCGTGGAAGGCGGCGAAATGGATGAATTCCCTGCGCCTGCCCTCGCGGACCGCGTCTGCCAGTTCGCCGTGGAAGTCGGTGAAGAAGCAGAACGGCCGCGTCTCGCCGTACTCCTCTCCCATGAACAGCAGCGGCACATGAGGCGACAGCAGCAGGATCGCCGTCTGTGCCTGGACGATTTCGTGCTCGGCGAGGTCGATCAGCCGCTCACCGAAGGCGCGGTTGCCGATCTGGTCGTGATTCTGGATGAAGTCGACGAAGGCGGTGGGCGGCAGGTGAGCACTCGGCTCGCCGCGGGGCACGCCTCCAGCGAAGCGCGATTCCTCGCCCTGGTAGGCATAGCCTTCCGCCAGCGCGCGGGCGTACTTGCCCCAGTGATCCTCGGCAAAGTCGATGTAGTAACCCTCGCTTTCGCCGGTGGCGATGGCGTGGGCCACGTTGTGCAGATCGTCGTTCCACTCGGCCGTGTGCAGCACGACCTGGCCCTGCTCGTCCCGCTCGTGCAGCGAGGTGATGTTCCGGTTGTCCTCGGTCGCCAGATGGACCGGCCGATCGGTGACCTGCGCGCGCACTTCCTGAGCGATCTCGATCAGGATCTCGGTTTCCGACTCCTCGTCGATCACGTGATCGACGGCGTCGAGCCGCAGGCCGTCCAGATGGAACTCGGTCAGCCAGTAGAGCGCGTTTTCCACGAAAAACCGCCGCACAGGCGGCTTCTCATAGGCGATCGCGGCACCCCACGGCGTGTGCCGCTCCGGATGGAAGAAGTCCGCTGCGTAGGCGTGGAGGTGGTTCCCGTCGGGGCCGAAGTGATTGAAGACGACATCCAGGAAGACCATCAGACCGAGCCCATGGGCCGCATCGACGAACGCCTTCAGGTCATCCGGCGAGCCATAGGCGTTGTGAGGGGCATAGAGGAGGACGCCGTCATAGCCCCAGCCCCGATTGCCGGCGAACTGGGCCACCGGCATGATCTCGACCGCCGTGATCCCCGTCTCAGCGAGATGCGGCAGCCGCTCGATCGCGGCCAGGAACGTCCCCGCCTCGGTGAACGTGCCGATGTGGATTTCCGAGATTACCGCCTCTTCCCACGGCCTTCCGGCCCAATCGGGATGGCGCCAGCGGTAGCCCGTCGGATCGAAAACGACGGAAGGTCCATGGACATCGTCGGCCTGGGCCCGCGACGCGGGGTCCGGAACGACGCTTCCGTCACCGAGAACATAGATATACTCCGCGCCGGCCGCGACGTCCGAGCGGGTGACCTCGAACCAGCCATCCTCTCCCCGGTCCATCGGGTAGTCGGCTTCGCCGAGACGCAGGCTCACCGATTGCTCGTTCGGTGCCCATAGCCGGAAACGCACCGTACCCGGGGCGACGAACTCGGCGCCCCAGGTACGGCTGAACTGTCTGGAATGCAGGTTTGGCGTGTGTGACGTCACGATCTACTCTCAAGCAACACGAGGGCGCGCGGCGGCGCGTCGATTTCGCCTCCCTCAATCACGGACTTCGCCTTCTGCAGCACGATGCCGTTCGAGGTGTCGACCAGCAGCCCCCATCCCGAGCCCGCGGCCGCTTCCGGAAGCGTGAACCGGACCGACTCGTGATGGGCATTGAGGACCATGTAGAGGCACTCCTCGCGGCCGCACATCATCAGCGCCATGGCCCGGGACTGCGGATCCTCCCAGTCGCCCGGTTCCATGCCGTTTCCATCGGGCCTGAGCCAGCGCGCCCAGGTGCCGCTGCGCGGCTCGGGCTCCTCATGCAGGAAGCGATCCTGGCCCAGAAGGGCACGCGACCGCCGCAGGGCGGTCAGGCCCCTCACGAAATCCTGGAAGGCCATTTCGCGGGGATCGTCGATCTTCCAGTCGAGCCAGTTGATCTCGGTGTCCTGGCAGTAGGCGTTGTTGTTGCCGTTCTGCGTCCGGCCGATCTCGTCGCCCATCAGGATCATCGGCGTGCCCTGGGAGAGCAGCAGCGTCGCCATCATGTTGCGGCGGGCCCGGTCACGGGCCTCGATGATACCCTGATCGTCCGTCGGGCCTTCGGCACCCCAGCCCCAGCTGAGGTTGTGGGAATGGCCGTCGTTGTTGTCCTCGCCGTTCGCCTCGTTGTGCTTGTGGTCGTAGCTGACCACGTCCATCAGCGTGAAGCCGTCGTGGGCGGTGACGAGATTGATGCTGGAAGACGAGCGGCGCCCGCGCTTTTCAAACAGCGCCGAAGAGCCGAGAAGCGAGTCGGCCAGACGCGGCAGGTTCCCCTCATCGCCCTTCCAGTAGGAACGGACGGTGTCGCGGTACTTGTCGTTCCACTCGGCCCAGCCGGGCGGGAAGTTGCCGAGCTGGTAGCCGTCAGGACCCGTGTCCCAGGGCTCGGCGATGAGCTTCACCCGCGAGAGCACGGGATCCTGGCGGACGGCGTCGAAGAACACCGCGTTGGTCTCGAAGGCGTCGCGGTTGCGGCCCAGCGAACTCGCGAGATCGAAACGGAAGCCGTCGACGTGGCACTGCTCGACCCAGTAGCGCAGGGAATCCATCACCATCTGGAGGACGCGCTGATGGCCGAGCGCCACCGTGTTTCCGCAGCCGGTGGTGTCGTAATAATAGCGCGGGTCGTCGCCCAGCAGGTAGTAGCTGGCATTGTCGATGCCGCGGAACGAGAGGGTCGGCCCCATCTCGTTGCCCTCGGCGGTGTGGTTGTAGACGACGTCGAGGATCACCTCGATCCCCGCCTCGTGGAGCCGGCGGACCATCAGCTTGAAGTCGTGGATGTTGCCGTTCGGCGCCAGATAGGTCTGGCGCGGGGCGAAGAAGCCGATGGTGTTGTAGCCCCAGTAGTTGGTGAGCCCGCGCTCGACCAGGTGCCGGTCGGGGAAGAAGGCCTGCGTCGGCATCAGTTCGACCGCGGTCACGCCGAGCTTCACCAGGTGGTCGATAACGCGCGGATTGGCGAGCCCCTCGAAGGTGCCCCTCAGGTGCGGCGGCAGGTCCTCGCGCAGCGCGGTCATGCCCTTCACGTGGGCTTCGTAGATGATCGACTTCGACCACGGCGTCGCCGGACGGATGTCGGGCCCCCACGTGACCGCGGGGTCGACGACCACGCACTTCGGCATCACGAAGGCCGAGTCGCGCCGATCAAAGGAGAGGTCGCCGCGATTGTGGCCGATACGGTAGCCGAACATCGCGTCGTGCCACTTGATGTCGCCATCGAGCGCCAGCGCGTAGGGGTCGAGCAACAGCTTGTTCGGGTTGAACCGGTGCCCCGCGCTCGGCTCGTAGGGACCATGCACGCGATAGCCGTAGAGCTGGCCCGGCCGAACCTCGGGCAGGTAGCCGTGCCAGACCTCGTCGGTGAATTCCGGCAGGGCGATGCGCTCGATTTCGCGTCGCCCTGCCTGATCGAAGAGGCACAATTCCACCTTGGTCGCGTTTGCGGAAAACAAAGCGAAGTTGACGCCGGAGCCGTCCCAGTGCGCTCCCAGCGGGAACGGCAATCCCGCGGAAACCGTCTGTCGTGTCTTGGACATTGGAAGAAATCCGAAATCAGCGGTCCGGCGTGAGAACGAGGGTCGCAAGGGGGGGAAGGGTCAGTTGCGCCGAAGAAGACCGGCCGTGCCAGCCGTGATCGACGGCGGTGATCACGCCGCCGTTCCCAACGCCGGAACCGCCGTAGTGTTCCGCGTCGGTATTCATAACTTCGCGCCACGCCCCGCCTTCCGGTAGGCCGACACGGTAACCGTGCCGGACTATGGGCGTCATGTTGCAGACGACGACGACAGGCCGCACCGAGCCGCGCCCCTTGCGGAGATAGACGAAGACGCTGTTCTCCGCGTCCCCCGCTTCGATCCACTCGAAGCCGGCTGGATCGCAGTCGAGTTCGTGGAGGGCGGGTTCGGACTTGTAGAGCTTGTTGAGGTCGCGCACCGCAGATTGCAGGCCGGCGTGCATCGGGTCGTCCAGCAGGTGCCAGTCAAGCGACTGGTTGTGGTTCCATTCGCGGTCCTGGCCGAACTCGCCGCCCATGAAGAGCAGCTTCTTGCCGGGATGGGTCCACATGAACCCGTAATAGGCCCGCAGGTTCGCGAACTTCTGCCAGCGATCGCCCGGCATCTTGCCGATCATCGATCCCTTACCGTGCACCACCTCGTCGTGAGACAGCGGCAGCACGAAATTCTCCGTGAACCCGTAGTGGATCCCGAAGGTCATCTTGCCGTGGTGGTGCTTCCGATGCACGGGGTCGAGGCTCATGTAGTCGAGCGTGTCGTGCATCCACCCCATGTTCCACTTGTAGCCGAACCCCAGTCCGCCGGCATCGACCGGCCGACTGACGCCCGGGAAGGCCGTGGATTCCTCGGCGATCGTCTGCACGCCGGGCACGCGCTCGTAGACGCGGGTGTTCATTTCGCGGAGGAACGCGGTGGCATCCAGGTTCTCGTTGCCGCCGTAGCGGTTCGGAATCCAGTCCCCCTCATCGCGCGAATAGTCGAGGTAGATCATCGACGCGACCGCATCCACGCGGAGCGCGTCGATATGGTAGTGCTCCAGCCAGAACAGCGCGTTCGCTTCCAGGAAGTTGGCGACCTCGAGCCGTCCGAAGTTGTAGATCAGCGTGTTCCAGTCGCGATGGAATCCGAGCCGCGGATCCTCGTGCTCGTAAAGCGCCGTCCCGTCGAAGCGGACGAGACCGTGCGCGTCCGAAGGGAAATGCGCCGGCACCCAGTCGATGATCACGCCAATTTCGGCCTCGTGCAGCCGATCGACGAAGCGCGCGAACGCTTCGGGGGGACCAAAGCGGCTCGTGGGCGCGAAGAGGCCGATCGGCTGGTAGCCCCAGGACCCGGTGAACGGATGCTCGGATACCGGCATCAGCTCGATGTGGGTGAAACCCATGTCGGTGGCGTAGTCCACCAGCAGGTCGGCCAGCGCGTCGTAGTCGAGCGCTTCGCCGCCACCACCCCGCTTCCAGCTGCCTAGGTGCACTTCGTATACCGACATCGGCGCCGAGAGCGCCTGCTTCTCTGTCCGCTTGCCCAGCCAGGAGGCGTCGGCCCAGTCGTGCTCCGGCAATCCGCTTGCGATCGAGGCGGTCTCCGGCGGATGCTCCTGGGAAAAGGACACCGGGTCCGCCTTCAGCGGCAGGACGTCGCCGTTCACGCCGACGATCTCGTACTTGTAGAGCGTCCCGCGTTCCAGGCCCGGAATGAACAGTTCCCAAACGCCCACGCCCAGCCGGCGACGCATCGGATGGCGGCGACCATCCCACGCGTTGAAGTGGCCGACGACGGAGACGCGCCGCGCGTTCGGGGCCCAGACGCTGAAGGCAATGCCCGCGACACCGTCGAGGGTCGTGGGATGCGCGCCGACGCGTCGGTAGAGTTCCAGGTGCCGGCCCTCGCCGAGCAGGTACTCGTCCAGTTCTCCCATCACCGCGCCGAAGCGGTAGGGATCGTCGCGCTCCCAGACGTGGTCGCCCGCCGACTGCCGAAGCCGGTAGGGGAACGGTGCCACACGGCCTTTCAGTTCGCCGGCAAAGAAACCCTCCGGGTGAACGCGGTCCAACGCACCGACGGGTTCTCCGGTGTCGGCATCGAGAACCGTGACCGTTGCCGCGTCGGGGGCAAAGACATTGACGACGAGGGGCGATCCATTGCCGCCGAACATACCCAAGACGGAAAACGGGTTGCCATGACGGCCCCGGATGATGCCCTCGATCTCGTTCGCGGACGGAGCAAGCGTGTTCAAGTCGGTCGTCATACGTCGACCTCTTCGTTGCCGATCAGCGAAATCAGGCCGCGCAACGGTATCGCGACCCAGTCCGGGCGATTGGACAGTTCGTAGGCGACCTCGTAGGCGGCCTTCTGGATGACGAACATGTCGAGGAGCGCCCGGGCGAACGCCGGATCGTCGGGATGAGTGGGGGATCCGGCAATCGCGGCCTCATAGGCCTCCATGTAATGCCGGGTCGTCAGTTCTCGCCAAAGACGCGCGCGGGTGCCGGCGCCCTCGTTGCCGGCTTCGCCGGCCCCACCCTGGGGATCGAGAACGGCAGCCGCCGCATAGTCGATCGAGCGCAGCATGCCGGCCACGTCGCGCAGGGGCGACGTCTTGGCACGACGCTGGTCGAGGCTGCGGCGCGGTTCGCCTTCGAAGTCGATGATCATCACGTCGGCCTGGACCATCAGGACCTGTCCGAGGTGATAGTCGCCATGGATGCGCGACTGCCCGCCGGACGGCTTCAGCCCGGAGGCGGCATCCGCCCTGGCCAGCAGCCTGTCCTTCGCATCCAGCACGACATCGGCGGCAGCCCGTGCATCGTCCGACAGTCCGTCGCGGGCCGAAGCAAGGCTCTTCAACATCGACTTGACGTCGTCCTTCGCTTCCTTCGTCCAGGCCTTCACGTCGCTGGCCTTGATGGCCTCGACGGTAAACGCCGGGTCGTCGGTCTCGGTGGCGAACGCCTGATGCAGCTCCGCCGTGCGGCGGCCAAGAAGATCGCCGATCATCAACGGATAAGGGAATGGCGCCTCATCTCCGCCAGGGGCCGGATCGGACCCGCTCAAGTATCCGTCGAACTCGTCCAGATCGCGCCTGAGTGCCGACGTCAGCACTTCCCAGGCGTCGCCCTGATTCCGCACGAAGCCGAAGGCGGCGGCGAGCATCGTGGTCTGGCCGTCGTCCGTGCGATGTTCGACAGAGCCCAGGTACGGCGGCGTGTTGGCGAAGCCGGCGGTCTCCGTCAGGAACTGGGCAACTTCCACCTCGGGCTGAAGCCCCCGGCGGAGACGCCGATAGAACTTCAGGATCAGCGTATCGCCGAACATGATGGAGACGTTGCTCTGCTCCACGCCGATCGGACGGGGTTGCTCGAGCGTCTCGGTGCCGTCGAGGAGTTCGGCAAGCAGGTCGTTGCCGTGGAAGACGACGCTACCTACACCCGACTCGACGGTCTCCCCCCGGCGGATGGCGGCGAGCATGGACTCCGGCAGCGTTGCCTCGAACGCCCCGTCGATCAGCGCGCCGACCTTGGGACCGCGCCGCAGCTTGGCGAGCGTGTAGGCAAGCGTCGGCGAACCGAAGGAGAGCGTTTCGTCGCCCCAGACGGCGGAGAACGGCAGGAAGTAGCGCTGGGTCTCCCCATCGATCTCGACGTCGACACAGGCCAGCGTGTGACGGCCGCCGTCGAGTTCGGCGAGCGGCGTCACCGAAACCGACTTGATGGTGCTGTCCTTGGCGGCGAACCAGCGCTGCAGCGGCAGGAACTTGGGCAGCACATCCTTTTCAAGGAAGCGCCCCTCCCGTCCGGACAGCGCCGTCGAGATGCGGCCGTCGCGGGTGGTCAGCGTGATGAAGTCCGGCAGGATTTCCGGCATCGGCGTGTGCCAGGACGGCGCCTGATCGGCATCCGCCAGGACGAACCAGTAGAAGCCGAAGGCGGGCAGCGTGATCAGATAGGGCAGGTCGCCGATCGGCGGGAACGCGGAATTGCCCATCATCTCGATGGGCACCTGGCCACGCTTCTCGGAGAGATCGAGTTCGACCGCCTGTGCGGCGCGCGACAGGTTGCCGACGCAGAGGATCGTCTCGCCCTCATATTCGCGCAGGTAGGCGAGCACCTTGCGGTTGGACGGGTAAAGCAGCGTCATGCTGCCCCGGCCCAGCGCCTGGTGCTGCTTGCGGACGGAAATCATCCGCCGCATCCAGTTGAGGAGCGACGAGGTGTCGGAGTGCTGCCCCTCGACGTTGATCGTCTGGTAGCCGTAGAGCGGGTCCTGGATGACCGGCAGGAAGAGCTGCTGCGGATTGGCGCGCGAGAAGCCGGCATTGCGGTCGGAGGACCACTGCATCGGGGTGCGCACGCCGTCGCGGTCGCCGAGATAGTAATTGTCGCCCATCCCGAGCTCGTCGCCGTAGTACATGATCGGCGTGCCCGGAAAGGACATCAGGAACGAGTTCAGGAGCTCTATCTTGCGCCGGTCGTTCTGCATCAGCGGCGCGAGACGGCGCCGGATGCCGAGGTTGATGCGGGCGCGCGTGTCACCGGCATAGACCTTCCAGAGATAGTCGCGCTCCTGGTCCGTCACCATCTCGAGCGTCAGCTCGTCGTGGTTGCGGAGGAAGATCCCCCATTGGCAGTCCTCGGGGATCTCCGGCGTCTGACGGATAATGTCGGTGATCGGATGCCGGTCCTCCTGCGCCACCGCCATGTACATGCGGGGCATCAGGGGGAAGTTGAATCCCATGTGGCATTCGTCGTTGTCGCCGAAATACGGGCGCGTGTCCTCGGGCCACTGGTTGGCCTCGGCGAGCAGCATCCGGTCGGGATAGTGGGCGTCCAGCTCGGCGCGGATCTTCTTCAGGACGTCATGGGTCTCGGGGAGGTTCTCGTTGTTGGTCCCTTCGCGCTCCACCAGATACGGGATCGCGTCGAGCCGCAGCCCGTCGACACCCATGTCCAGCCAGAAGTGCATGACCTTCAGCACTTCGTTCAGGACGCGCGGATTGTCGAAGTTCAGATCGGGCTGGTGCGAGTAGAAGCGGTGCCAGTAGTAGGCGCCGGCGACGGGGTCCCAGCTCCAGTTCGATTTCTCCGTGTCGGTGAAGATGATGCGCGTCTCGGGAAACTTCTGGTCGCTGTCGGACCAGACGTAGAAGTCGCGCGCAGCCGAACCGGGCTTCGCGTGACGCGCCTTCTGGAACCAGGGATGCTGGTCGGAGGTGTGGTTGATGACGAGCTCGGTGATGACCCGCAGGCCGCGCCGATGGGCCTCGGCGATGAAGCCCTTGAAGTCGGCCATCTTGCCGTAGGACGGATGGATCGACTTGTAGTCGGCGATGTCATAGCCGTCGTCGCGCAGCGGCGAGGGATAGAACGGCAGCAGCCAGATCGCGGTCGCGCCCAGCTCCTGAACGTAGTCCAGGCGCTGCATCAGCCCGCCGAAGTCGCCCATTCCGTCGTTGTTGGAATCCTGGAACGCCTTCACGTGCAACTGGTAGATGACGGCGTCCTTGTACCAGTCGGCGACCGTGCGATCGATGATGCCGTCCATACGCTTGCTCCGGGATGTCATGCGCGCGGTGCTCCCGGCGGGTAGATCCGCCAGATCGCATAAGGACAGTCGTTCGGATCAAGCCGTAATCGCTGCATCTTGCCGTGCCAGGTGAAGTGGTTTCCGTGCCGCAGGTCCTCCACCTCGATGGACGCCTCGTCGGGGAGGCCGAACTCCCACAGCGGCACCTCGAAGTCGAATTCCTGGGCGGTGTGCGGATCAAGATTGACGTGGACGAGAATGTAGCTGCCCGCCTCCTCGTCGCTCTTTCCGTAGTAGAGGACGCTGTCGTTGAAGGCGTTGAAGAACGACAGCGACGTGAAACTGCGCAGCGCCGGATGGTTGTTCCGCAGCCGGTTGAAGAGACGGATGTCGTCCTTGATGTGCCCGGGCTTGTCGAGGTCCCAGACCCGGAGTTCGTACTTCTCCGAGTTCAGGTAATCTTCCTTGCCGGGAACCGCCTCCGCCTCGCAGATTTCGAAGCCGTTGTAGAGGCCGTAGTTGCCGGCGAGCGTGGCGGCGAGCGCCAACCTGAGCCGGAATCCGGCGCGCCCGCTCGTCTGCAGGAACTCCGGATTGATGTCGGGCGTGTTGGCGAAGAAGTTCGGGCGCATGTACGCCGCGCACTCCGACGTCGTCAGTTCCGTCAGGTACTCCGTCAACTCCGCCTTGGCGTTGCGCCAGGTGAAGTAGGAATAGGACTGGCTGAAGCCGACCTTCGCGAGCCGTTTCATGACCTTCGGTCGCGTGAAGGCCTCCGCCAGGAAGATCGTGTCGGGGTGGCGCTCGCGCACCTCCGCGATCATCCACTCCCAGAACGGCAGCGGCTTGGTGTGCGGATTGTCCACCCGGAAGATCTTCACGCCGTGATCCACCCAGAACAGCACGACGTCCCGGAGCGCGAGCCACAGCCCAGGAATGGCATCCCGGTAGAAATGGACGTTGACGATGTCCTCGTATTTCTTAGGCGGATTCTCGGCGAACTTGATGGTCCCATCCGGACGCCAGTCGAACCACTCCGGATGCTCCTTGATCCAGGGGTGGTCCGGCGCGCACTGGATCGCAAAGTCGAGCGCAATCTCCAGACCGTGCGCGTGCGCAGCGTCGACCAGCCGGTCGAAATCCTCGATCGTTCCGAGTTCCGGATGGATGGCGTCGTGACCGCCCTCCTCCGACCCGATCGCATACGGGCTCCCCGGGTCGTAGGGTCCCGGTGTGAGGGTGTTGTTCCGACCCTTGCGGTTGATCCGCCCGATCGGATGGATCGGCGTGAAATACAGGACGTCGAACCCGAGATCGTGGACGTATGGCAGCCGCCCGATAACGTCGTCGAACGTGCCGTGCTTTCCGGGCTCTCCAGACTGGGAGCGCGGCATCATCTCGTACCAGGCGCTGAAGGCGGCGCGCTGGCGGTCGACGAAGACCTCAAGGTCTCGTTCGTAACGAGTGAGATTGGTGCGCGGCCCGGCGCGCCGCATCAGATCGCCGGTCGCCGGCGCGAGCAGAATTTCGAGGCGCTCGGCCTCTCCGGCCGCATCAAGACGCGCCATGACGTCCGATAACCCGGCACGCCCGGCCTGGAAATCGGCCCTGGCGATCGTTCCCGGCTGGAATTCGTTGGCCAGGGCAGCCTCCACCAGACGGCGCCCTTCTTCGATCTCCAGGGAGATCTTCACGCCGGCCGCGATCTTCTTCTCGGTGTCGCGCAGCCAGCTGGCAAACAGATCGCGCCACGCGATTAGGCTGTAGAGATGGATGCCCGGCTGCTGGAAGGTGACCTTCCCCTGCCACCGGTCGTTCTCGAGGAACCGCATGGGAACCTCTTCCCAAGCGGGACCACCACGCGGCTTGAAAATGAGGGCGGCGTCGATCACGTCATGGCCGTCGCCGAAGATGTCGGCCTCGACGACAAACGGCTCCCCCACCGCCGATTTGGCGGGGAACCTCCCCCCGTCGATCTCGGTCCCGATGCCTTCGATGGCGATACGCCGATCCGCCAGAGCGTAGATGCGCTCAATGGCCGGATCGTCGAGCGGTCCGAGTCCGGAGCTCGCCGCGGGCGAGACAAGCTTAGACGCCTTTCGGCTCAATCTCTCGGCCAAGAATTGCCCCTTGTCTTGATTTGCAGATCGCTGATTTCAACCCATCGCGTACGGTGTTTGATCGTCTTGAGGATATCGCATCAGACAAATGCTCCGTCACCAATGATGACGAAAGCCTGCCCTCCAGAATCGAACCTACCCCCCAGCCCGCGATATCGACGTGATTGGCCAACGCGGCTCGGCGTGGATTGGTTCCGCTGGTGGTGGCACGCAAGAAGCAGGCCGAAGACTGCATGTTCCGCTGAAAACCGATCGCGAATTGTCCTCTGAACCTGCCCACCTGCTGAGGTCCAATGCGCCGATCGGAACCCTGGAGGCCGAAAAAATATTTGGTTCCAGCGCCTCGGGGCCACAGTATCTGCTGCGCGTGACCCCCATATGTCTTATGCGATATCTGCCTCACGCTCGATTTGCGATCTTGCGCGGGAGCGCGGCACGCTGGAAGGCGATCCGCGACGACTGCCACCTCCCGCTCCGCGCCGAGGCACGGGCCGGGTCGAGCCAACAACAGACATCCTCACACGCACGGATCGAACGGTACCTGATGCAATTCGGCTCTCGTCGCGGGGGGCTCAGAGAGCTGACAGCCTCGGCGCATGCTCTGCTGGACGCAACAGTCGGCCCGCTGGACACGACCGCTGCCTACAGGCGGTATCTGCTTGGCCTGCACGGGTTCCGAGGCGCGGCCGAGCAGTGGCTTTCCCATGCCGCAATGCCGGCCGCATTCTCCGACTGGCGTCCGACCCGGATTGCCGATCACCTGGAGGCTGACCTCGTTCACCTCGGAATGGCAGCCGGGCGGGCACCGGCCCCCCTGCCCATCGAGCAAAGCCCATCCGCCGCCGTCGGCGTCGCATATGTACTCGAAGGCTCCGCGCTTGGCGGCAGGATCATCGCGCAACGGGCCCTGAAGCTGGGCTTCGATGTACACAACGGCGCGCATCATCTCGGCGCGCAAAGCCATTCGCTTGGCAACTGGCGCAGCTTCCTCGACCTCCTGGAACGCGCCGAGCCATTCAGCCTGGTTATCGCTGCCGAGGCGGCGACGGCCGCCTTCCGCGCCGCCACTGTCACTTTCGAGAGCTTTGACCATGTCGCTGCCTGATCCCGTCAATCTGACCAACTGCGACCGGGAGCCCATTCACATTCCCGGAAGCATTCAGCCGCACGGCTGCATGGTCGTGTGCAGCCCGGGCGGGGGCACCGTGTTGCGTCACTCCGAGAACGCGGCGGAGATGCTCGGCCTGAGCGAGCCGCTGAATGGGGCGTCGCTCGAGAGCCTGTTCGACGAAGCGTGTGTCGAAGCACTGCGGACCGCGGAAGCGATCGCCGGTGACGTGGCGCGGCCTGCGCTTCTGTTCGACCTGCCGGTCTCCCCGGAACGCCGCTTCGATGTCAGCGTGCACAGGAAGGGTGCGGCCGTCCTGATCGAATTCGAACCGGCGATGAAATCCAACCAGCCGCTCCGTCTGACACGGGACATGGTCGGTCGCGTCGGCGACATCGAGGACGAGGGCACGCTGATGGACCGCGCGGCCCACCTCGTTCGCTCGGCGCTCGGCTACGACCGCGTCATGATCTACCGGTTCGAGCCGGACGGATCCGGGAAGGTCATCAGCGAGGTCAAGCGGTCGGACCTGGAGAGCTTCCTCGGGCAGTATTTTCCCGCCACGGACATTCCCCAGCAGGCGCGCGCGCTCTATCTCGACAACACGATCCGCATCATCTCCGACGTGAATTTCCAGCCGGTCCCGATCGTCCCCCAACTGGACGCCGCCGGCGAGCCTCTGGACCTCTCCCACGCCCATCTTCGCAGCGTCTCGCCGATCCACTGCGAGTATCTGCGCAACATGGGGGTGGCGGCGTCGATGTCGATCTCGGTCATCGTCGACGGCGCCCTGGCAGGCCTGATCGCCTGCCATCACTATTCGCCCCGGATCCTGCCGATGGCGGAACGGGTCGCGGCGGAAATCTTCGGCGATTTCTTTTCGCTGCACCTGAACACGCTGAAACAGAAGCGGCGTCTGGGTACTGCAACGGCGGCGCGCGCATCGTTGGACCGTTTCCTGCGACGCGCCACCCACGTGGGCGGTGTGGAAAACCTGTTCAAGGAGAGCCTGCCCGACTTCGCCAGCCTCGTGCCGTGCGACGGGGTGGGACTTTGGCTCGGGGGAAGCTTCCATGCTCACGGGACGACGCCGCCCGCCGACGCCATCCCGGAACTTGCGCGGCACGTGGGCGAGGTGGCCGACGGTCGCGTCTGGATGACCAACAGCGTGTCTCGGGAGGTGCCGGGAGCCGAGGCCTACATCAAGGAAGCTTCCGGCGTGCTCGCGATCCCCCTGTCGCAGCTCCCCAACGACTACATGTTCTTCTTCCGCAAGGAGCTCGTTCAGACCCTCGATTGGGCGGGCAACCCCGACAAATCCTATGAAAGCGGTCGGTTCGGCGACCGGCTGACGCCGCGCAAGAGCTTTGCGATCTGGAAGGAGACGGTGCACGCCCAGTCGGCTCCGTGGACGGAGTCCGAAGTGGAAAGCGCCGAAGAGGTGCGCGCGGCAACCGTCGAGATCGTGCTGCGCCAGAACGAGCTGATGGCGGAGGAGCGACGCAAGTCCGACGTCCGTCAACGGATGCTCAATCAGGAGCTCAACCACCGCGTCAAGAACATCCTCGCGATCATCAAGTCCCTGGTCGGGCATCCCGTCCAGGACGGCCGGACGATGGTGGAGTATGTCGACACGCTGAAGGGGCGGCTGCAGGCGCTGTCGTTCGCCCACGATCAGGTGGTCCGCGGCGATGGCGGCGGCATGCTTGCCGACCTGCTCGATGCCGAGCTGTCACCCTATCGCAACCCCTCGACGACGGTCCGGCTCGAAGGCCCTGGCATCTGGATGGACGGGCGCGCCTTCTCGGTGCTCGCGCTGGTACTGCATGAGCTGGCAACCAACGCCGCCAAGTATGGCGCGCTTTCGCAGGAGGGCGGCGAGCTGATCGTCAGATGGGATGTGGATGCCGAGGGCGACTGCCGGATTTCGTGGCAGGAGGCCGGAGGCCCCGCGGTTTCGGCGCCCACACGCTCGGGCTTTGGCTCCGCCCTGATCAGCCGCTCCATTCCCTACGACCTCGGTGGCCGCAGTCATGTGGAGTATGGAGCGGACGGGGTATCGGCGGAGCTGGTCATCCCGGCGAAGTTCACCGAGCTCACCGACGAGCCCGGCCGTTCCGAAGTGAAGGCGGCGGGCGTCCGGACGTCGGACGGTTCCCTCGACAGCACCACCCGGCTGCTGCTGGTCGAGGATCACATGCTGATCGCGATGGACGTGGAAGCGAGCCTGCAGGATCAGGGGCTGACCGAGATCACGACGACGGCTTCGGCCTCCGAAGCGCTTGAGAAGCTGCTCCGGTCCACACCGAACGTCGCCGTTCTCGACGTCAACCTCGGCGACGAAACCTCGATCCCCGTGGCCGAAGAGCTCACGCGGCGTGGCATCCCGTTCGTGTTCGCGACCGGCTACGGTGACGGCTCGATGATCCCGGCCGCGTTCGCCCACGTGCCTGTCGTGCGCAAACCCTACGAGATGACCGAGTTGCTCGACGCGATCTCGTCGGTCCTTCTGGCCACCGCCCCGTAGGGCGTCGGCGGGTCCTCGACCCGCCGACCGCAGGGGCTCAGCGTTCGGCGACCACCGGGTTCCGCAGCGTTCCAATCTGGGTGATCTCCACCTCGATGGTGTCGCCGTCGCGCATGAGGACCGGCGGCTTCCGCTTGAAGCCGACGCCCGCCGGCGTGCCGGTGGCGATGACATCGCCCGGTTCGAGCGGCAGGATCGTGGAGATGTAGGCGATCAGGCCCGGGATCGGCGTGATCAGCATGTCGGTGGTGGACGTCTGCATGACCGTGCCGTTGAGGCGGGTCGTCAGGGTGAGCTTTGAGGGATCGGGTATCTCGTCGGCCGTCACCATCCACGGGCCGAAGCCTCCGGTCCCGACGAACGTCTTGCCCGCCATGAACTGCCCGGTGTGGCCCTGCCAGTCGCGGATGCTGCCGTCGTTGTAGCAGGCGTACCCCGCCACGTGGTCGAAGGCGTCTTCCTTCGCGATCCGCCGGCCGCCCTTGCCGATGATGACGGCCAGTTCGCCCTCGTAGTCGAAGATGTCGGATTCGAGCGGCTTGATCATCGGCTGGCCGTGCCCGACCTGGCTCGCCGGATAGCGGGGGAACAGCGCCGGGTTCGCCGTCTCGGTACGGCCGGTCTCGGCGACATGGTCGCGGTAATTCAGGCCGATGCAGATGATCTTGGCCGGATCTGGGATAACCGGGTCGAACGTGACATCGGACAGCGCAACGTCAACCGGAGCAGAGGCGGCAAGGTCGCGCGCCTTGTCGAGACCGTCGGTTTCGAGCAGCGCACGCAGCGTGGGGGCATTCGGCAGCTTCGCGCCGAGATCGACGATGCCATCGTCCTTGACGACGCCGTAGCTGGGGGTTCCGTTCATGCGAAACGAGACAAGTTTCATGGGCGTCACACCTTCCAGATGCCGCATTGATCTTGAGCGAGCATGCAAAGGTGCGGGGCGACGCGCGCCGCGACCCTCGCAGTCGCCACGGGTCCGTACCATGCTTCCGTGCGCGGGCACCACATGCCGTGATCTGCGGCTTGCGCTGGCGTTAGCGCTCTCGTGTATGCAGGCGCACGCCCGTTGCGCCTTGCGGGGCACCTGCGAATCGCCGTCAGATCAGCCAGTATCGTCCCGCCCCGTGCAGTCCCCGTCCCCGCGTCATCCGCCAGCCAGGCCCGTCCCATGCTCGAAACCCGCATCGACATCCGCGTCGAATGGAGTCACTGCGACGCCGCCCGGATCGTCTACAATCCGCACTTCTTCTCATGGTCCGAAACGGGGGTCACGACGCTGTTCGAGGCGGCTGGCTTCGGACTGCCCGACCTGATGAACAGCGACCCGGCCTATCGGGGCGTGCCGCTGGTGAAATGCGAGGCAGCGTTCCAGGCCCCGGCCCGGTTCGGCGACGACCTCGTGCTGTCGACCACCATAACGCGCTTCGGGCGCTCATCCTTCGACATGGCGCACCGCTTCACGCGGGACGATGCGCGGGTCGCGGAAATCACCCAGGTCCGCGTCTGGAGTGCGGTCGACCCGGACGACGCCGATCGCATCAAGGCTGTGGCGATCCCCGATCCCATCCGCCAGGCACTTGAAGCCCCCCGGAGGGTGGAGGTCCGAACCGTCTGGACGCCTTGAACCGGGGATGCCCTGCCGCCATCTGCCGCCCAACGGATCGACTTCTTCCCGACCGCCGTTGCTTTCGCCGCAGCGATGATTGCGGGCCGGTTCAGAACCGGCTATCGATGGAAATTGATATATCAGTTTCCGAAGAGTTCATGCCGAACACCGACCCGATTTCACCGATCCTCTCCCGGCGGGAGGACGACCCCTTCGCCGACGTGCGGGTCGATCGTAAGCGGCCGGCTGTTGCGCAGGTCTACGAGCAACTGCGCGCGCGCATCATCGCGCTCGCCGTTCCTCCCGGCGCGACCCTGTCGCGGGCGGAACTGGCGGACAGGTTCGGCGTCAGCCAGCAGCCCGTGCGCGAAGCGATCCTGAAGCTGGAGGAAGAAGGGCTCGTCGAGACCTATCCGCAGTCGGCGACCAAGGTCGCGAAGATCGACCTGCAGAGCGTGCGCGAGGCGCAGTTCCTGAGGATCTCGGTGGAGATCGAGGTGGTGCGCAAGCTGGCGCTCACCGAAGGGCTCGACCTGTTTCCGATCGAGAGCCTGATCCTGCAACAGGAGCGTTTCCTCCAGCGCGAGGATTTCGCGGCCTTTGCGGAGGCCGACCGGGAGATGCATCGCACGATGCAGGACATGGCGGGGGTTCCCGGCCTGTGGACCCTGATCCGCAGCCGCAGCGGCCACCTCGACAGGCTGCGGCACCTCCATCTGCCGACCCCCGGCAAGGCGCAGAGCGTCATCGGCGGGCACCGGGGGATCCTGGCCGCTCTCGGCCGGCGCGACCCGGCAGAGGCGCAGGAGGCCATGCGCCGTCACCTGTCGGGCACGCTGGCGAGTGTCGAAGAGCTGCGCGACCGGTTCCCCAACCACATCAAGGACTAGCGAAAGCCCCCTAGCGTTCCGGCGGGTTCACCACCTCGGTCCTGCAGGCTTCCCCGCCCCCTCACATCATGTGGTTGGGGAGGAACAGCACGGTTGCGGGAAACAGTCCGAGTACGATGAACAGGACAACCATCGCGATGATGAACGGGTAGGAGGCGCGGATGAACTGTCCGAAGCTGACCTTCATGATCCCGCACACCGTGTACATTATGACGCCGATGGGGGGCGTGTTGCCACCGAAGGTGATCAGGATCGTCATCACGACGCCGACGTGAACCGGGTCGAATCCCTGTGCCGTCAGCGCCGGCAGCAACAGCGGCGTCAGCAGCAGGACGTTCACCGTCGCCTCCATGATCATCCCGGCGACGAACAGGATGCCCAGCACGATCAGCAGGGTCGCGTACGGGCTGGAATGGATGGACGCGAGCGAGTTGGTGATGCCCTGCGGCGCCTGCTCGATGATGAAGGCGTGCCCCACCACGGCCGACAGGATGATGATCAGCATCACCATGCCGATGTCGATCACCGAGTGGTGCAACGCCAGTACGAACGTCTTCCAGGTCATCTCCCGGTAGATCGCGACGCCGACTATGAGCGCATAGGCGACGACGATCGTTCCGGCCTCCGTCGCGGTGAAAAAGCCGAACCGGAAGCCCGCCAGCAGGAAGATCGGGAACATCAGGGCCCAGAAGCATTCCCGGAATCCTCCGGCGACTTGGCGGAAGGTTGGCCGTTCCTTCAGTTCCGGTGTGTAGCCGTTGCGACCCGCGACGTAGCGCGTCACCGCCATCAGCGTTGCGGTCATCAGGATGCCGGGAATGACGCCGCCGAGCAGCAGACGGCCGATGGAGACCTCGTTCACGAAGCCGAACAGGATCAAGCCGATGCTCGGCGGGATGGTCGCCGTGATCACCGACGAGAACGCGATCACGCTGGCGCTGAACCCCTTCGAATAGCCGCGCTCCAGCATCGTCGGCCCGAGCAGTCGCGCTTCCATCGCCGCGTCGGCGACCGCCGCACCGGAAATGCCGCCCATCAGGGCCGACAAAACGATCGCGACCTGGGCCAGACCGCCGACCATCCAGCCGGTGAGCAGTCGCGCGAACCGCATCAACCGCTCGGTGATGCCCGTCGTGTTCATCAGGTTGCCGGCGAGGATGAAGAACGGCACCGCCAGCAGCGGATAGGAGAGGCTTGCCCCGTACATGCGCTGCAGAGCGACCGTCGGCGGCATGTAGTCGCTGACCAGGAAGATCGGGAGAGACGCTATCGCCAGGGCGAAGGCTACGGGAAAATTGAGAAGGAGGAGGACCAGAAAGATGGCGCCGATCAGCCACAGCATCACATGACATCCCGGGCAAGGTGCGCGTCGTCGTAACCGATCTTGCGCCACCGCCGGACCAACTGCTCGATGGTCGTGATGGCCATCAGCGCGAAGCCGACCGGAAGCGCCGCGGTGGCGATGCCCTCGCTGACCCCGAGCATCGGCAGCGGCCGCCCTCCACTGATCTTCGCAAAGGTGAGGCCGTACCATGCGAGCAGGCAGAGCAGCCCCAGCACGACCACCGCGTTGAAGGTCTCGAGCACACGCCGGGCCGGACGCGACAGCGTATCGGCGATCAGGGGCACGCTGAAATGCCCGAAATTCTGCAGCGTGATGTCGCCGGCAAGCAGGCAGAGCCAGACGAACATGGCCTGGCTGGCCTCGATCGACCAGATCACCGGGGTGCCGAGGTAGCGGCCGATGGTGGCCAGAAAGACGACGAGGAACACGCCGCAGAGGAGAGCCATGGCCACCGCGCGCTCGACGCGGCGCAGCCAGATCATCGCAGTCGAAAGGAGGGATGTCATTGTCACGCCGATGCCGATCGGGTTGCGTCATGAAGCGCCTGAGACGCCCGCCCGCGGCGGCGCCCCGGGGATCCCGCGCGATCGAGGCCGCGCGGGATCGGAAGGAAGCGGCCCTATTTGGCGCCGATGGCGCCGCGGGCTTCCTTGATCATGTCGGTCAGGCCGAGTTCCTGGTACACCGGCTCCACCGCATCGCGGAACGGCGTCGTGTCGATGCGATGCACCGTAACGCCCGCCTTCTCGATTTCGGCAAAGATCTCGTCGGCCTGCTCGACGTTGGCCTTGAGGACGCCGGCACCGGCCTTTTCGGCCTCCTCCTCGACGATCGTCCGAAGGTCGTCGGGAAGTGAATTCAGCCACTTGGCGCTGACGATCAATCCGCTCATCAGGTAGATGTGTTCGGTGACGGTCACGTCGCTGACGACCTCATAGAGCTTCGCGCCGCGAATGGCCGACGGCTGGGCTTCCGCGCCGTCGATCACCCCGGTTTGGAGCGAGGGATAGACCTCCGCCCAGGCGAGCGGGGTCGGCACCGCGCCCATTGCGCCGATGGTCTTGATCCAGAGCGGCTGGCCGATGGTGCGCACCCGCACGCCCTTGAGGTCATCAGGGCCGCTGACCGGCTTCTTGGTGAGCAGGTTGCGGGCGCCCTGGTACCAGTTGAACGACAGCAGCGTGAGGCCTGTCTTTTCCTCCAGCTGCTTGTTCCAGTTCTTGTAGGTCGGCGTCTCGACCAGTTCGGCCAGCTGATCGACGCTGTCGAACACGTAAGGCGCCACGAGCACATCGAACTGGGGCACATAGACCGACAGGCGCGAAGCCTCCACGAACGTCCCGACGTTCGCGCCAGCCTGTGCCTGATCCATCATGTCCTGGGTGTCGCCCAGCTGCGAGCTCGGGAAGATCTGGATCTCGACCTTCCCGTCGGTCCGCTCGGCGACCGCCTTCTTCATCGCCTCGGCGCCGACAACCAGAGGGTCGCCGGGAGCGAGCACCGTACCGAGCCGGAGGGTGTAGTCGGCCGCGAACACGTGAACGGGCGAAAGAGCAAGGCCGGCAAGCATTGCTCCGAAAATGACTCGAGATTTCAGCATCTGTCGTTTCTCCCCTGACAGGTCATCCGGCCGGTTCGGCTCCGCCGATGGCCCGCGGCTTCACGGCCACGTTCTTTGTTCCGATGACGACGCCCCCTGAACGACGGCAGGCGCGATCCCGGTTGACGTTCCAGTCAGGTATATTAATATTTTAGTTCTGGCTCGCGTCAAGGTGGTTTCGTCTCCAGATTGGGGCGCCATCCTCCTGCACCGCGCGCTGGCAATCAGGCACAGCCTCGCCGAAGAGGCGAAGGGAAGGAAACACGATGACCGCCGCTGAACCGCGCCGCCCCCGCACTCGGCTGATCACGCACGCTGACCATGGCCCCTCGAACGGACCGCGGAGTTCTGGAGCATGAGCACTCGGATCAGTGCGGATGCCCGCGAGCGGCTCCATCACGTCAGCACGGCGACGCTCACGACGGCTCTCCTGAAACGCGGCTTCCGCAACACGTTCCTGCAGGGGCCGCGGCGGATCGCATCGGGCCGCCAGATGGTCGGCGAGGCCTACACGCTTCGCTACATCCCGGCGCGCGAGGACCTCGACACGCTGGACGCCTTCCTGGATCCGGGCCACCCGCAACGGGTCGGTATCGAGAGCTGCCCGCCCGGCCACGTGATGGTGATCGACGCACGTGGCGACGCGGATGCCGCGTCTGCCGGTGGCATCCTGGTCACGCGCCTCATGGTGCGGGGTGCAGCCGGCATCGTGACCGACGGTGGGTTCCGGGACACGCCCGACATCGCCGGCCTCGACTTTCCCGCCTTTCACACCCGCCCCTCCGCGCCGACTAACCTGATCCGCCACCACGCCATCGACCTGAACCTGCCGATTGCCTGCGGCGGAGTTGCCGTCTACCCGGGCGACATCATCGTGGGCGACGACGAAGGGGTCGTTGTCATCCCCGCACACCTCGCCAACGAGATCGCCGACGAAGCCCACGAAATGACCGCCTTCGAGGACTTCGTCGCCGAGCGGGTGGGCGCCGGACACACCATCGTCGGCCTCTATCCGCCAACCGACCCGGCCAACCGGGAGCGGTTTGCCTCCTGGCGCACGGACAACGGGCGATAGCGGATGAGCCCTTTGATGAAAGAGCTCGCCGCGCTTTCGGTGCCGGCCGACGGCGTCGCGCTCTGGCCCCTCGGCCAGAGCGGTTACCTCGTGAAGTCGCCTGGCGGGACGGTGATCGCCATCGACCCCTATCTGTCGGACCGCATCAACGGCATGCGTCCCGGCCTGGACACGTCCCGACAGGTCCCATTGCCGATGCCGCCGGACGAGCTGCTGGTCGACCTCTATCTCTGCACCCACAGCCACGCCGACCATGCCTGTCCGGAAACCATCGCCGGCAGCCGACGGGCCGGAACACGCCGGTTCGCCGGACCGGCCCAGGCGCTTGAGGTGTTTGCCGAATCCGGTGTTCCCGCCGACGAGCGGATGCTGACCTATCCCAAGCAGGCGTTTACCGTCGGCGACGTCACCATCACCGGCACGTTCGCGCTGCCGACCGACGCCACCGACCTCAATCACATGGGCTTCGTGCTCGACGTCGCCGGTGGCCCGCGGGTCTACATCACGGGCGACACGGCCCCCTCCCCGCTGCTGCGCGCAGCGAAGGTCCACGCGCCGGACGTGATGATCGTCTGCATCAACGGCGGCTACGGCAACCTCAGCCACTTTGAAGCGGCCGAGCTGGTGCGTGACATCGATCCGCAGGTGGCCCTGCCCTGCCACCACGACATGTTCATCGACAACAGCTGCCCGCCGCACCTCTTCCGGGCCTCTCTGGCCATTCTCGACATCGCCGACAAGTACCGCCTGCCGCGTGTTGGCGAGGCGTACGTCCACACTCTTTCCGGGCCATCGCCCGAACCGGAGAGCCATCAGTGAAGACCAAGGAGGATCTCCGCAGCCACCGCTGGTTCGGAGCCCAGGACCTGCGCGCCTTCGGGCACCGCTCGCGGATGCTGCAGATGGGCTACAGCCACGAAGAGTTCGTCGGGAAGCCGATCGTCGCCATCGTCAACACGTGGAGCGGCATCAACTCCTGCCACGCTCACTTTGCCGAGCGGGTGGAGGACGTGAAGCGCGGCGTGATCCAGGCCGGCGGCTTCCCGGTGGAGCTGCCGGCGCTGTCGCTGGCGGAGCCCTTCGTCAAGCCGACCACCATGCTCTACCGCAACCTGCTGGCGATCGAGACGGAGGAACTCCTGCGCTCGCACCCGGTCGACGGCGCGGTGCTGATGGGCGGCTGCGACAAGACCACGCCGGGTCTGCTGATGGGTGCCATCTCCATGGACCTGCCGTCGATCTTCCTGCCGGCTGGACCGATGCTGCGCGGCAACTGGCAGGGCAAGGCGCTGGGCAGCGGATCCGACGTCTGGAAATACTGGGCGGAGAAGACCGCCGGCAACATCTCCGAGGAGACCTGGAAGGAGATGGAGGCCGGCATCGCTCGCTCCCACGGTCACTGCATGACCATGGGGACCGCATCGACGCTGACGGCACTCGCCGAGGTGCTCGGCTTCACCCTACCCGGCGCCAGCTCGATCCCTGCGCCGGACGCGGGCCATCCCCGCATGGCCTCGGCGTGCGGCCGCATGGCCGTGGAGATGATCTGGGCGGACCGCAAGCCGTCCCGGATTCTCACCCGCGCCTCGTTCGAGAATGCGCTCGTCGCGCAGATGGCGATGGGGGGCTCCACCAACGCCCTCATCCATCTGGTGGCGCTCGCGCGCCGCGCCGGCGTGCCGCTCGACCTCAAGGACGTCGACCGGTTTTCCCGGGACGTGCCCGTCACCGCAAACGTCCAGCCGTCGGGCCAGTACCTGATGGAGGACTTCTATTACGCCGGCGGCCTCACCGCGCTGCTCGGCACGCTCCGAGACAAGCTCGACCTCTCTGCGGCGACCGTCAGCGGCCGCACCCTGGGCGAGACCATCGCCACCGCCGAGGTCTACGACGACGACGTCATCCGGCCCCTCGACAGACCCGTTTCGGCTTCGGGCGGAACGGCGGTGCTCTACGGCAACCTTGCGCCGAATGGCTGCGTGATGAAGCCGTCGGCTGCCGACCCGCGCCTCCTCAAGCACGAAGGGCCGGCGCTGGTCTTCCGCGACTACAACGAAATGTCGGCGATGATCGACCGCGAGGATCTCGACGTAACGGCAGATACGGTGCTCATCCTGCAGAATGCCGGGCCGGTCGGCGGACCCGGCATGCCGGAATGGGGGATGCTGCCGATCCCGAAGAAACTCCTGAAGCAGGGCGTGCGCGACATGCTGCGCATTTCCGACGCGCGGATGAGCGGCACCAGCTACGGCGCCTGCGTGCTGCACGTCTCGCCCGAGGCGTATATCGGCGGGCCGCTGGCCGCTGTTCGGACCGGCGACATCATCGCCATCGACGTGGACGCTCGCAGCCTTCAGGTGCGGTTGAGCGACGCGGAGATCGCCGAGCGGCTGACCACGTGGTCGCCGCCGCCGCGCGACGTGCCGCGCGGCTACAACCACATGTTCGCGCGCCACATCGGCCAGGCCCATGACGGCTGCGACTTCGATTTCCTCGTCGGCTCCGGAGGCGTGCCCGAACCGGAGATCCACTAGAAGCATTCTTGGCATCGGACCGCGCAGACCGCCCGGCGTCGCGCACCTGGTCGTCGGCCGCAGGGCCGGCTGCCGCAGGGCCGAGGAGACGATAATGACCACGCCACCGCGATACCTTCCCCTCGCCTGCTGTTGAATGGAGGGAACCCGCTGATGCTCGACAAACTCCTGTTGACCGGCGCCGCTGGTGGGCTCGGGACGCGGCTCCGGCCGCTGCTTCCCGACCTCGCACGCTCGGTCGTCCTGTCGGACGTCACGGCGATTTCGGATCTCGCGGACCACGAGACGTTCCGCGCATGCGATCTGGGCGACGCCGCAGCGGTCGAAGGCCTGTTCGACGGCGTCGATGGCGTCATCCACCTCGGCGGAATTTCAGTGGAGCGCCCGTGGGAGCTGATCCTCAGCGCCAACGTGGCCGGCTGCTACAACGTTTTCGAGGCGGCCCGGCACAGCGGACAGCCGCGCATCATCTTCGCAAGCTCGAACCATGTGGTCGGCTTTTACCGGCGCGACGAACGCCTGGACAACCTGGCATTGCCGAAGCCGGACACGCTCTACGGCGTCTCGAAGGCGTTCGGCGAGTCCCTCGCCTCGTTCTATTTCGACAAGTTCGGCCAGGAGTGTCTTGCCGTGCGCATCGGCTCCTGCGTCGACAAACCTCAGAATCCCCGGATGCTGGCGACCTGGCTCGCGGTCGAAGACTTCTTCGACCTTGTGCAGCGTGCGTTCGCGGCGCCGCGGCTCGGCTACACCATCGTCTACGGCGCTTCCGCCAACGACGAGAGCTGGTGGGACAACACCCGCGCCGGCTTCCTCGGCTGGACGCCGAAGCACACGTCGGCTACATGGCGCGCAGAGGTTGTGGCGACAGCCGCCCCCGAAGCGCCGACGGACGCGGCCGTGATCTACCAGGGTGGCGCGTTCGTCACCCTCGGACACCCCGACGACGACGCCTGAGCGGCCCGCATCCAAGCGCCTGGCCCGGCGGGCGGGCCTGCAGCTCACGTGGCGGCCCTGTGCGAAGTGCTTGTACGGGCCCGAAGCACCCCGGTCGGCCGAAACTCATGCACGGACGAGGAGAGGAAAGAAAGATGCCACTGCGCGAGAACCTGATCGGCGGAGCATGGGTTGGTGGCGACGCCGTACCCAACATCAACCCCTCCAACACCGATGACGTGGTGGGGACCTATGCACGCGGGACCGCTGCCAACGCCAACGCCGCGATCGCCGCCGCCAAGGCGGCCTTCCCCGGCTGGTCGCGCTCCGGTCTCCTGGAGCGCCACGCCATCCTGCGCAAGGCAGCCGACGAAATCTTCGCCCGCAAGGAAGAGCTCGGACGACTGCTGTCGCGCGAGGAGGGCAAGACGCTCGCCGAGGGCATCGGCGAGGCCGGGCGCGCCGGACAGGTGTTCGAGTTCTTCGCCGGCGAAGCCCTGCGGCTGACCGGCGAGACCGTGCCGTCGGTCCGCCCGGGTGTAGGCGTGGAGATGACCCGCGAGCCGGTCGGCGTCGTCGGCCTGATCACGCCGTGGAACTTCCCGATCGCCATCCCCGCCTGGAAACTCGCTCCCGCGCTCTGTCACGGCAATACGGTCGTCCTGAAACCAGCCGAGCTGACCCCGGGATGCGCCTGGGAACTGGTCGACATCCTGAAGCGCGCGGGGCTTCCCGACGGCGTCCTCAATCTCGTCATGGGCAAGGGCTCGGTGGTCGGCCAGGCGATGCTAGACAACCCCGACGTAAACGCGATCTCGTTCACCGGATCCGTGGCGACCGGCAAGCGCGTGGCCGCCGCGTGCGCCGAGCACATGCGCAAGGTCCAGCTGGAGATGGGCGGCAAGAACCCGATGGTGGTTCTCGACGACGCCGATCTCGGCACCGCCGTCGAGGCGTGCGTGAACGGCGCCTTTTTTTCAACCGGCCAGCGCTGCACCGCCTCGTCGCGCCTGATCGTGACGGAAGGCATCCACGATCGCTTCGTCGATGCCGTGGTGGCGCGGCTGAAGGGCCTCTCCGTGGACGACGCCCTGAAGGAGGGCACCCATATCGGCCCCGTCGTGGACGCCTCCCAGCTGGAACAGGACGAACGCTATCTCGCCATCGGCCGCGACGAGGATGGCGCCAACCTCGTTTTCGGCGGCGAGCGGCTGAATCGCGAGACGCCGGGGTTCTATCTGCAGCCGGCGCTGTTCACAGAGGCGACCAACGCCATGCGCACCTCGCGCGAGGAGATCTTCGGCCCGGTGGCCAGCGTCATCCGGGTGAAGGACTACGAGGAGGCGCTGAACGTCGCCAACGACACGCCGTTCGGACTGTCGGCCGGCATCTGCACGACGAGCCTCAAGCACGCCACCCACTTCAAGCGGAACTCCGAGGCCGGCATGGTGATGGTCAACCTGCCCACCGCCGGCGTCGACTTCCACGTACCGTTTGGCGGTCGCAAGGGATCCAGCTACGGACCCCGCGAACAGGGGCGGTATGCGCAGGAATTCTACACGACCGTGAAGACGGCCTACACGCTGGCCTGAGCCGGCCCCTTCCCCGTCCGCTGTCGACCTGGCAGCCGCAGCAGTAGCCGGCCACGCGCCCGTGTGGCCACTTTTCCAGTGGCTGGGCAACCGCCAGACGTCAGGACGCAGAGACGGCCGCGGCCTGCCGTGCGCGGCGGCGCCTGCGCACCCCGCTGAGCACGAACATCACCACCAGGAGGGCGGCGCAGGCGAGAATTGCGCCGGAGATCGGCCGCTCGATGAAGATCATCGGATCGCCGCGCGACAGCATCATCGAACGCCGGAGGTTCTGCTCGAGCAGCGGTCCCAGGACCAGGCCGAGCAGCAGCGGCGCTGTCGGAAACTGGGTGAGCCGCATCCCGTAGCCAATGGCGCCGAAGACGACCGCCAGCAGCACGTCGAAGTAGGAATTGCTGATCGAATAGACGCCGACGCAGATGAACACGAGGATCGCCGGATAGAGGATGCCGTAGGGGATCCGCAGAATGCGCACCCACAGCCCGATCAGCGGCAGGTTGAGCATCAAGAGCAGCACGTTCCCGATCAGGAAGCTGACCGTGAGGCCCCAGAACAGCTCCGGGTTGTCGGCA
This sequence comes from Amorphus suaedae, assembly GCF_053629675.1. Lineage (NCBI taxonomy): Bacteria > Pseudomonadati > Pseudomonadota > Alphaproteobacteria > Hyphomicrobiales > Amorphaceae > Amorphus > Amorphus suaedae. The sequence continues at coordinate 2,580,322 of NZ_JBRJIT010000001.1, forward strand.
ATCAGCCGGGGTCCTGGCACCACGCCGTGGATGATGAGCGCGCCCAGCATGATCGCGACGATGGCATCCCCCGGAATGCCGAGGCTGAGGGTGGGAATGAACGCCGTCTGAGCCGCCGCGTTGTTGGCGGATTCGGGCGCGACGACGCCCTCGATCGCCCCTTTGCCGAACCGTTCGGGGTGCCTTGAGACGCGGCGCTCGCAGGCATAGGCAACGAAGGTGGAAAGCGCCGCGCCGGTGCCGGGCAGGATACCGAGCGCCGCGCCGATCGACGTGCCGCGCAATGCCGGCAACATCGAGCGCCGCCAGTCCTCCCGCGTCGGCAACAGCGCCCGCCAGCGAAGATCCAGGTTGCTGATCCTGCTGCGGTTCAGACGGCCGGCGTTGGCGATCACCTCGGCGATGCCGAACAGGCCGGTGGTGACAACCACCAGGTTCACGCCGTCGCTCAGGTGGTTGAAGCCGAAGATGTAGCGGCGGACGCCGCTGTTCACGTCGGTGCCGACACAGCCGATCATCAGCCCGAAGATGATCATCGCGAATGCCCGGCTCGGCGAGCCGTCGCCGGCAAGCGCGGCGGCCAGCAGACCCAGGCACATCAGTGCGAAGTATTCGGGCGAGCCGAAGTTGAGGGCGATCGCCGCAAGCAGCGGAGCGAAACCGGCAAGGATGAGGATACCCACCATGCCGCCGAAGAACGAGGACAGGGTGGTGGCGAACAGCGCGACGCCGGCCCTACCCTGCTGCGCCATCGGATGGCCGTCGAGACAGGTGACGGCGGCTCCGGCCGTTCCCGGGAGGTTCAGGAGGATTGCCGCCGTGGAGCCGCCGTACATCGACCCGTAGTAGATGCCGGCGAGCATGATGATCGCCTCGGTCGGCGGCGCGTAGAACGTCAGCGGCAGCAGCATGCCCACGGTAGCGAGAGGTCCGATGCCCGGAAGCACGCCGATCATGATGCCGAGGGTGATCCCGATGGCGCAGTAGGACAGCGCCGAAGCGGTCAGGGCAACGCTGAAGCCGAGGCTGAGGTTGGCGACGAGATCCACCGGGCTCACCAGACGAACGGTCGAAGCGGAAGATTGAGGAACACCACGAAGACCATCGTGCATCCGGCGGCGAGCACGGCGCCGAGCAGGAGCGCCTTGAGGAGCGACAGGCTGCGTTCTGCAAGCACGGAGATCAGCACGCATGCGAAGATCGCCGGCACCAGGCCGAGTGTGCCGACCGTCAGCGCGAACGCGATCGGCCCGGCCAGGATGGTGAGAAAGACGACCCCGCGCGGCATGGACAGTCGGAAGGGCTCCTCACCCGCCGGACTCCCTTCCAGCAGAATGCCAAGCCCCGAAAGAAGAAGGAGGGCGGAGAGCGCGAAGGGAAACACTGCGGGCCCGAACTGGCGGAGCGAACCGAATTCGTATCCCGAGGCCTCCCACATCCCCACCAGACCGACGAAGACGACAGCGCCGGCGGCGAGCCCGACGGGCATTGACACACGCAACCCTCGCAAGCCCGTCTCTCCCCTGTCCGATCTTTGGACGGCCGGGCGCCGTTGTCGGCTTGCGCAGTTCCCCGGGCGTGCTAAGTGTGTTGTTTACATATGTAATCGGATTGACATTATGAGACCCGCCTCCGTTCGCAAAGTCAAGTCAGCCGACCGGACCCTGGACCTGCTGGAATATCTGGCCGTTTCACCCAACCCGACCCCGGCGGCGACGATCGCGGCCGCGCTGGGCATTCCCAAAAGCAGCCTGTTCCACCTGATCGCCACGCTGACGGAACGGGGCTATGTTGCAGCGGGCGAAGATGGCTACAGGATCGGCCCGAAGGTCGCCGAACTGGCCCGCGGCCCGGACACCGGCGCGCATCTCGGCAAGCTGATGGGACCGGTCATCGAAGGCCTGTGCCACTCCATCAACGAGACATGCGGGTTCAACCGGCAGCTGGGCGACGACGCGGAAGTGGTGCTCACCCACTCCGGCCAGCACTCGCTTTCCTTCACCATGAAGACCGGTGATCTGGCGCCGCTCTACGCGGTTTCCTCGGGCAAGGCGATGCTGGCGCTGAAAGACGAGGCGTGGCTCGACGACTATCTGCGACGGGTGCGTTTCGATCAGTTCGCCCGCAACACCATCCAGTCCGTGGAACGACTGACGCGCGATCTCGAACGGATCCGCAGCGAGGGTTTCGGGACCGTCGACGAGGAGTTCACCCCTGGAATCGTCGGCCTCGCCATGGTGGTCCGACAGGGCGAGACGGTTGTGGGCGCGATCAATGTCGCGATCCCGAGTGCCCGCTACGACCAGCGCACCGGCATGCGTATCCGTCAGGAAATCCGCAAGGCCGTCGCCCAGGCCGAAGCCGTGCTGAACCGCGCCTCCCACCGCTGAAACCACGCCCCTTTGGCGATGCGGTTGCCCGCAGCGGGCCCTTTCCGCCCGCTTGACGGGCCAATCGGCCCATGCTTTTGTTCACTGAACAGAACAGTTTACAATATGAAACGCTCGAAAAGAGCCGAGGGAGGAGACTGGCCATGACCGCTCACACATTCATCAGGGCTCTGCTGGCCGGCGGAGCCGCCGCGATGCTGGCAACCGCAGCCGCGACCGCCGCCGACTGGCCGGAGCGGCCGGTGCACGTGATCGTGGCGTACGGCGCCGGGGGCGGCACCGACACGCTGTCGCGGATGGTCGCGGAGCCCCTGTCGAAGACGCTCGGCCAGCCGGTCGTCATCGACAACCGGCCGGGTGCCGGCGGGACGATCGGTGCGGACGCCGCGGCGAAGGCCGATCCCGACGGCTACACCATGTACATGATGGCGAATGGCCACACGGTTGCGGCCGCCATGTACAAGGAGCTCCCTTACGATCCGGTGACGGACTACGATGCGGTGTCCATCGTGGCGCGCATGCCGCTTGTCGTCGTGTCCCGTCCCGATTTCGCGGCCAGCAACCTCGACGAGCTGGTGGCGCTTGCCAAGGAAAAGCCGGGTGAGCTGACCTTCGCCAGCGTCGGCGTCGGCTCCTCGCAGCATTTCGCCGGCGCGCTGCTCGCGGAGACGCTGGGCATCGACGTGGTTCACATTCCCTACCAGAAGACGCCGGAGGCGCTGGCCGCCGTCCTGTCGGGCGAAGTCGACATGCTGGTGGAGGTGCTCGCTCCCGTGGTCGGTCAGGTCAAGGCCGGCGACATCAAGGCGCTGGCGGTTACCAGTGCGAAGCGGCACCCGAGCCTGCCGGACGTCGGGACCGTGGCGGAAGCCGGACACGGCGACTACGACGTCTCGACCTGGTACGGCCTCGTGTTTCCGGACGGAACGCCGGCAGAGGTGATCGCCCAGGCCAACACCGCACTCGGCGAGGCATTGGCCGACGACGCTCTCCGCTCGAAGGCGCTGGAGACCGGATATATCATCGAGGGATCGACGCCGGAGCAGTTCGGAGATCAGATCGCTTCGGACGTCGAGCGCTGGAACAAGGTTCGGGCAAACGCCGACATTCCCCAGCGCTAGGGCGTCCATCCGCAGGTCTTCTCGGCCTCTACGATCCTGACGGCCCGGGCACGCAACGTCCCCGGGCCTTTCACCCGGAAAGTCGATCGGTGCCATGACACAGAAAGAGATCCTCGTCGTGTGCGGCAGCCTGCGTGCGGGCTCGTTCAACAGGATGATCTGCAACACCCTGCCCGAGCTCGCACCGCCAGGCATGCACTTCATCAATGCGCCGTCGATCGCGGAGTTTCCGCTCTACGACGCCGACCTGCAGGCGTCCGGCATGCCGGCGCCGGTCTCGGCGCTGGGTGACGCGATCCGCGCGGCCGACGGCGTGATCATCGTCAGTCCGGAGTACAACTACTCCGTGCCGGGCGTGCTCAAGAACGCCATCGACTGGGTCTCGCGGCTCCCCGAGCAGCCATTCGCCGGAAAGCCGGTCGCCCTCCAGTCGGCGGCCATCGGCATGCTCGGCGGCGCCCGCTGCCAGTATCACCTGCGCCAGATCATGGTGTTCCTGGACGCCCAGGTCTTCAACAAGCCGGAAGTGTTCGTGAGCTTCGCCAAATCGAAGGTCGACGAGAGCAAGGGCATCGTCACCGACGCGCCCACCCGCGACGCCATCACCGCCCAGCTGACGGGCTTACTTCCATTCGTCGAGCGGATGGCCGGAGCCTAGGTCTCACACTCGCAGAGCATGCCCCATTCCCTTCACCCTCGTCCTCGGGGGCGGGATGGGCCACTGCCCCTTTTGCTGCCCTCGAAGGACACGATGATGAACGACGATCTCCTGGACCGACTTGCGATCCGCGATCTGGTGGAAAACTGGGCCGTGTGGCGGGACGCCGGCGACTGGGAGCGCTTCCGGACCGTCTGGCACGACGACGGCGTGATGATGGCCACCTGGTTCCAGGGCGACGCCGACGCCTTCATCAAGGTGAGCCGCGAAGGCTTCGAGAAGGGGGTGAACATCCTCCACTTCCTCGGCGGCACCTCCATCGACCTCGCCGGCGCACGCGCGATTGCCCAGACCAAGATGACGATCTCCCAGCGCGGCTCCGTCGATGGCGCCATGTGCGACGTGGTCTGCACGGGGCGCTTCTACGACTTCATCGAGAAGCGCGATGGAAAATGGGGAGTGGTGCTGCGGCAGCCGATCTACGAGAAGGACCGTCTCGATCCCGTCGACCCTGCCTGTCGCCTCGAGCTCGACCAGGATCTGCTCGGCCGCTTCCCGGAAGGCTACCGGCACCTCGCCTACATGCAGTCCCGCCTCGGCTTCAAGGTGAAGCCCGATATGCCCGGCCTGAAGGGCGACGCCGTCCACAAGCTCTACGCGCGCGGCCGGAGCTGGCTGGCGGGGGAGCCGCTGTAGGCTCCAGCCGCCCTCAGCCGTAGGTTCGTTCCTCGATCGGCATCGCCTCGATCCGGGCGAGCAGGGCCGCCAGCATCGTCTGCTCGGCCCGATTGAGGTTCGCCCGCGGATTCCACACCACGTGCACGTCGATCTCCGGCATCTTGTCGTAGGGTGGCAGGTGCCAGAGCACGCCGTTCCTGACATCGCCCTTCGCGACGTGCACCGGCAGCGGTCCGATGCCCAAGCCGGCGATGATCATGCGCCGGACTTCCTCCAGATTGCTGGACGTTCCCACCACCCGCTCCCGGAGCTGCGCTTCGGCGCGCATCAAGGTGACCGGCTTCAGGACATCCTGCAGCCGGTCCGTCTCGAAGCTCACCGACGAATGCCCGGCCAGGTCGCCGTGCTTCAGGTCCGTGCGGCCGAACAGCGGATGCGGCGGACCGCAGAACAGCCCGAAGAACTCGCGGTAAAGGCGGCTGTATTCGAGCTTCGGGTTGCGCTCGCGAACCAGGCAGACCGCGAACGACGCGCTGCGCGCGGTAACCGCGGCGATCGCCTCGTGGCTCGGATGAACGTCGATGGAGACGGTTGCCTTGGGGTGGGCGGCATAGAACTGCGCCAGGGCCTCATCGAACACCGGGCACACCACGTGGCTCGCCAGCGCAATCTTCACGTGCCCCTGCACCTCGTCGGTGACGTCGCGCACCGCCGTGGTGAGGCGAAAGATGGCGCCCTGGATCTCGACCGCCTCCCGGTAGAGCAGTTCTCCGGCGCGGGTCAGCCGGAAATGTCCCGGCGAGCGATCGATGAGCTTCTTGCCGATCCGGGTTTCCAGACGCTTCAGCGCCGTCGATGCCGACGGCTGACTCAGCCTGAGCTTGCCCGCCGCGTCGGTGACCGAGCGCGATTCCGCCATCACGATGAACGTTCTGAGCAGGTTCCAGTCGAGCTCGCGAACCAATCGTTCGGCTGGCTGCAGGGGAAGCTCATCATTCACCATAGACAGACCCTATAGTCACGATACCTATTATCTATTTGAGGAATGACCCTGCGCTCGCCAAAGTCAAGGTTGTGGTGGGAACGGGGGAGCCGCACGGTCAATGTCGGTTGAAAGCCGCGAGGCACGCCAACCCTGGATATTGCTCTCTCCGGCGCTGACGGCGATCACCCTGCTGCTGTTCGTGCCGCTGCTGTTCATCGTCGTCTATTCGTTCTGGCTGCGCACGGCGACAGGCGCCGATCAGGTCGGCTTCTATCTCGACAACTGGCGCGAGGCGCTCTCCGACCGCTTCTATCGCGACATTCTCCTGCACACGCTGAAGATCGCCGCGATTACCGCCGTCGTATGCGGCCTCGTCGGATATCCGGCCGCCTACTTCATCGCCCGGTCGCGCAGCAACAAGGCGCTGCTGCTCCTGCTCCTGATGCTGCCCTTCTGGATCAGCTACATCATCCGCACGATGTCCTGGATCAACATCCTCGGCGTCTCCGGTGCGGTCAACTCGGCGCTCATCTGGCTCGGCATCATCAACGAGCCGGTCCAGATGCTCTACAATGAGACGACGGTCATTCTCGGCCTCGTCCACTTCCTGCTGCCGTTCATGATCCTCAATGTCTTCGTCAGCCTGGAAGGCATCGACGAGACGCTCGAGCACGCCGCCTGCTCGCTCGGCGCCACCCGCTGGAACAGCTTCCTGGAGATCACGCTGCCGCTCTCCCTGCCCGGCCTCGCCGCCGGCGGGCTACTGTGCTTCGTCTTGTCCGCCGGGACCTACATCACGCCGCTGGTGCTCGGCGGACCGACCGACGCGATGTTCGCCAACCTCGTCTTCGAGGCGATCATCACCCAGCTCGACTGGCCCCTCGGCTCCGCCCTGTCGCTGATGCTGCTCGCCGTGCTCGGCGTGCTGGTCCTGGTCTACAACCACTTCCTCGGCATGGCCCAGCTGATGAAGGGGCTCGGCTGATGGGCTGGCAGCTGATCCGCATCTGGACGGTCCTCGTCTACCTCTTCATGCTGCTGCCGGTCGCCGTGGTGGTGCTGCTCAGCTTCAACGCCAGCCAGTTCGGCGCCTTCCCGATGACCGGGGTGTCCCTGCACTGGTTCGTCGAACTCGCCAACAACGACGCCATCCTGCGCGCCTTCCAGACCTCGCTCGTCCTCGGCGCCCTGACGGCGGTGATCTCGACCACGCTGGGCGTTCTCGCCGGGCTTGCGCTGGTCCGCTACAAGCTGCCCGGCAGCAACCTGATCTCCACGATCCTGATCGCCCCCATCCTCGTCCCCGAGGTGGTGCTGGCGGTGGCGCTGCTGCTGTTCCTCAATTTCCTCTCGCTGCCGAAGAGCTTCCCGCTGCTTCTCATGGGGCACGTGATCTTCACGCTGCCGTTCGTGGTGCTGGTGGTCCAGGCGCGCCTCGTCGGCATCCGCCGCGACATGGAAGAGGCGGCCATGAGCCTGGGCGCCAGCCCGGTGCAGGCGTTCTTCCAGATCACCCTGCCGCTGCTCGCGCCCGCTGTTTTCGCCGGCATGCTGTTCGCCTTCACCATCAGCTTCGACGACATCACCGGCACGCTGTTCTGGAAGCCGGGCGGCGTGGAGACCGTGCCCACCCAGATCTTCGCGATGCTGCGCAATTCCATCTCGCCCGAAATCAACGCGCTCGGGACGGTGATGATCCTCCTGACCGTTGGACTGCCGCTTTCGGGGCTGGCGATCGCCCGGCGCGTCTCCTCCAGGCGCGGCGGATAAGCCCACAACAAACAACCTTCCAGGGAAAAGGAGCCATCAAATGGACGATACGAAACGCTACGAACGCCTCCGCGAACGCTACATGGACGGAAGCGTCGACCGCCGCACCTTCCTCGGCCTGCTGGGGGCCGCAGGCCTAGCCTACGGCGTGCAGATGCCGTTCGCCCGGCAGGCGCTGGCGGCCGTCGACCAGGTCCGCTTCGACGGCTGGGGAGGCGTCGTCTCCGAGGCCTTCCAGAAGTATGCCTTCACGCCCTTCACCGAGAAGACCGGCATCAAGGTGGTCGACGGCACGTTCGGCGGCGGCGACGAATATCTGTCGCGGGTGAAGGCGAGCCAGCCCGGCGAGTACAACATCGCCCATCTGTCGGGCGTCTTCGACTACGTGCGCTACACCAATCTCGGCCTCGGCTCGACGCTCGACGAGAGCAAGATCCCCAACCTCGAGTACGTGATCCCGAAGCTGACCGACGTCTTCCGCAAGGTGAGCGACGGCAAGCTCTCCTGCGTGCCCTACGACTACGGCACCACCGGCATCGCCTACAATCGCAAGTACATCTCCGACGAGGAGGTAAAGGAAAAGGGCGCCAGGATCCTGATCGACGAGAAGTACAAGAAGAAGATCGGCGGCTGGAGCGACTGGCGCACCCGCATCTGGTACGCCTCGCTGCAGACCGACCAGGACCCCAACAACGCGACCGACATGGACGCCGTTTGGGACGCGGTGCGCAAGAACCGTGATCTTCTCCTGAAGTACTGGAGTTCCGGGGCCGAGCTGATGAGCCTCCTCGCCGAAGAGGAGATCTACGTCACCGAGGGCTGGTCCGGGCGCATCTACGCGCTGCAGGAGCAGGGTCACGACATCGGCTACATGGACCCGCCGAACGGGTTCGGCTGGCAGGAGTGCCTGTTCGTGATCAAGGGATCGCCGATGAGCGCCTGCGAGGAACTGCTCAACTTCATGCTGGCGCCGGAGACGTCGATCGCGGTGGCGGAAGGGCAGAACTATCCGCCCGCCCTCGACCCGAAGAAGGTCGATCTCGGCACCAAGATCCCCAAGCTGCCGGCCTTCGACCCGTCGGGCACCCTGTCGGGCCTCACCTTCGCCGATCCCGCCTACTGGAACGGTCACGAGCAGGCCTGGTCGAAGAAGTTCAGCCAGGTCCAGAAGGGCTACTGACCCGCGATTGTGGGAGTGCGTGCCGCGCCGGCGCGCACTCCCCCTCTTTCCGAGCGAACCAGAACCGGATTCAATCCCGTGAGCGCCGTCACACTCACCAACATCGTCAAGCGCTTCGGTAGCTTCACCGCGCTCCATCCCATGTCGATGGAGATCGCCGAGGGCACCTTCGTCACGCTGCTGGGCCCGTCCGGCTGCGGTAAGACGACGACGCTCCGGATGATCGCCGGGCTGCTCGACCCCAGCGAGGGTGAGATCACCATCAAGGGCCGGCGCATGAACGACGTGCCGATCCACAAGCGGAATCTCGGCCTCGTCTTTCAGAATTACGCGCTGTTTCCCCACAAGACGATTTCGGAGAATGTCGCCTTCGGCCTGAAATACCGCGACGTGGGGCGCGCCGATGCGGAACGCCGCGTGCGCGAGGCACTGGAGCTCGTTCAGCTGCCGCATGTGGGCGACCGGTATCCCAAGGAGCTTTCGGGAGGCCAGCAGCAGCGCATCGCGCTCGCCCGCGCCCTCGTCATCGAACCCGACGTCCTGTTGCTCGACGAACCGCTCTCCGCGCTGGATGCGAACCTGCGCGAGGACATGCGGGTGGAGCTCAAGCGGATCCAGCACCGGATCGGCGTCACCACGGTGTTCGTCACCCACGACCAGTCCGAGGCGCTGGCCATGTCCGACCGGGTGGTGGTGATGTCGGACGGGCGGGTCGAGCAGATCGGCGCCCCGGAGGACGTCTACAACAATCCCCAGTCGGAATTCGTCGCCCGCTTCCTCGGCGCCTCGAATGTGCTCGACGCGCGATGCACCGGCGTCGACGGAAATGCCGTCGGCATCGAGGCCGCGGGCATCGGACGGTTCTCCATTCCCCGCGAGCGGGCCCCCCTGATCAGGGAAGCAGGCCCGGTGAAGCTCGTTATCCGCGCCGAGAGGCTTCATCTCGCGACCCCCGGCACGCCAGCGGATGACCTCGTCACCGCATCGGGCGTCGTCGAAACCGTCGACTATCAGGGCCAGTCCGCCCGCTACTTCGTCCGGGTCGGCGAGCACCAGCTTCAGGCGATCAACATGATCGACGATCGCCCGTTCGCGGAGGGTGCGGAGGTCGCCCTGCACCTCCGCCCGCGCGATTGCGCAGCACTTCCCACAACCTGACATCCGGACGCGCCAGATGAGTGCTCAGTACAAAAGCCACCTGTTCTACCAGACACGGCGGCGCAAGCCGGTGCTGGACGAGGCCCGCGGAATCTACATGTGGGACATCGACGGCAAGCGCTACATCGACGGCTCGTCGGGCGCGATGGTCTGCAACATCGGTCATTCCAACGAGGTCGTGCTGGCCGCCATGCGACGGCAGATGGAGAAGGCGACCTTCGGATACCGTCTGCATTTCGAAACCGAGGCGTCGGAGAAGCTCGCGGCCAAGACCGCGTCGCTGATGCCCGAGGGTTTGAACCGCATCTTCTTCGTCTCGGGCGGGTCCGAGGCGGTCGAGAGCGCCATCAAGCTCGCCCGCCAGCATGCGGTGTCGACGGGTCAGGCCTCGCGCTGGAAGGTCATCTCCCGCAACCCCTCCTATCACGGCTCGACGCTCGGCGCGCTGGCCCTCACCGGCTACGACCCGCTGACAGAACCCTTCCTGCCGATGATGCGGACGATGCCCAAGATTCCTGCGCCGCGTGCCTATCTGGACGGGCTCGATCCCGACGACGACGCCACCGGCCTGCACTACGCCAACATGCTGGAGGCGAAGATCCTCGAGGAAGGGCCCGAGACGGTGCTCGCCTTCATCGTCGAGCCCGTCGGCGGAGCTTCCACCGGCGCCCTGGTCCCGCCAAAGGGCTACATGGAGCGGATCCAGGAGATCTGCCGGACCTATGGCATCCTGCTAATCCTCGACGAGGTGATGACCGGGGCGGGACGCACGGGCCGCTTCCTGGCCGGCGAACACTGGAGCCTCGAACCCGATATCGTCGTCATGTCGAAGGGCTTTGCGGCGGGCTACGTCCCGCTCGGCGCGATGGCGGCGCACGATCGGCTGATCGATCCGGTGCTGGAGAGCGGTGGCTTCCAGCACGGCTACACCTACGCCGGCAATCCGCTCGCCTGTGCCGCCGGTCTTGCCGTAATCGAGGAGATCGAGCACCAGGGCATGATCGCCAACGCGGAACGCATGGGCGATCTCCTTAAGTCGCGGCTGGAAGACCTGATGCAGCGTCACGCCATGATCGGCGACGTCCGCGGCAAGGGCCTGCTGCTCGCCTTCGAGTTCGTCGCCGACCGGCGGACGATGGCGCCGCTGCCGGCGGCCCTCTCGGCCCATGAGCGCTTCGTCAACATCGCCTACGACAACGGCCTGATCGTCTACTCCCGCCGCACCCGTGGCGGCTTCGAAGGCGACCACATCCTGGTCTGCCCGCCGCTGATCGTCGACGAGACCCAGATCGACGAGATCACCGGCCTTCTCGAGCTGTCGTTGCGTCAGTTCACCGATGAAATCCATGCGGCCCTTCCGCAGAGCGCCTGAGTATTTGTGTGTCGAAAATCATCATCACCTGCGCGGTCACCGGCTCCATCCACACGCCGTCGATGTCGCCGCACCTGCCCGTGACCGCCGACGAGATCACCGCGCAGGCGGTCGATGCCGCCGAGGCGGGCGCCGCGATCCTGCATCTGCATGCCCGTGATCCGGCGACGGGCCGGCCCTCGCCGCTGCCGGAGGATTTCGGGGCGTTCCTGCCGCGTCTCAAGCAGGCCAGCGACGCGGTGCTCAACCTGACGACCGGCGGCAGCGCGACCATGTCGCTGGACGAACGGCTGGCCGCACCGAAGCGCTTCGAGCCCGAAATGTGCTCGCTCAACATGGGCTCGATGAACTTCGCGCTGTACCCGGCCGCGGCGAAGATCGACACCTGGAAACACGACTGGGAAAAGCCGTTCCTGGAGTCGTCCGACGACCTCGTCTTCAAGAACACGCCGCGCGACATCGCACGCATCCTGACCGAGCTCGGCACCGAACGCGGTGCCCGCTTCGAGTTCGAGTGCTACGATCTCAGCCATCTCTACATGCTGCGCCACTTCGCCGACCGTGGGCTGGTCGAACCGCCGTTCTTCATCCAGTTCGTGTTCGGGGTGCTGGGCGGGGCTGGCGCCGATCCCGCCAACCTCATGCACATGAAGCTGATCGGCGACGGGCTGTTCGGCGCCGACTACGCCTTCTCCGTCCTCGCTGCCGGACGGCACCAGATGCCGATGGCGACCATGGCCGCAACGCTCGGCGGCCATGTGCGTGTCGGCCTGGAGGACAGCCTGATGATCGCGCGCGGGACGCTCGCCCGTTCCAACGCCGAGCAGGTCGCGAAGATCAGACGGATCGTTGCGGAACTGGGGCGTGAGCCGGCGACGCCTGCCGAGGCGCGCGACATGCTCGGCCTCAAGGGTGCGGACCGGACCGCGATCTGACATGAGCGACATCACCATCAGGCTGGCCGAAGCCAACGACACAGGGCAGTTGGACACGGCACTGCGCCACCTCTCCGAGGCGATCGGGGACCCCCATGGCGCCACGCCGGAGCAATTGCGGGAGGCCGGTTTCGGGACCCATCCAGCCTTTCGGGCGCAGATTGCCGAAGCCGGCTGCTCGGTCGTCGGGATCGCCCTCTATTCGCCCGTCTTCTCCACGGTTCGTGCCGGCGCTGGCCTCTACGTCTCCGACCTTTGGGTCGCCACGTCGGTGCGCGGCGCGGGTCTGGGCCAACGCCTTCTGGCGGCGGCGGCCCGGGATGCGGAAGCCGTCTGGGGCGCGAAGTTCCTGAAGCTCGTGGTCTACGACGGCAATTCGCGGGCGAGGACCTTCTACGACCGGCTCGGGTTCATCGCCGCCAGCGGCGAGACCACACTGACACTCGATGCGGCGGGCTTCGCGTCGCTCGCGGCCAGCCAGGACAGGTACCGATGAAAGCGATCTTCGACGAACGCCAGTGGCGCCACGATCCGAAGCACTTCATGGCAAACGGCACGATCCTGCCCAACCCGGAACAGCCGCGGCGGATCGAGGTGCTCCGCGCGGCGGCCAAGGCCGCCGGCTGCGTGTTCGGCTCTCCTTCGGACGCGGGGACCGGACCGATCGCCGCCGTTCACTCCGCCGAGTACCTCGCCTTCCTGAAGACCATCCATGCGCGCTGGCGGCGGATCGAGGGAGCGGGCGCCGAGGTCATCCCCAACATCCATCCGGCCAACCGAAGCGACTCCTACCCGAAGTCCGCCGTCGGCCAGGCTGGCTATCATCAGGCCGACACCGCCTGTCCGATCGCCGAAGGCACCTACGAGGCCGCTTACTGGTCGGCGCAGAGCGCCATCGCCGGGGCAGACCTTGTCGCGGCCGGCGAGCGGAGCGCCTACGCGCTCAGCCGTCCCCCCGGCCACCACGCCTTCGCCGATCTCGCCGGGGGCTTCTGCTTCCTCAACAATTCCGGCATCGCGGCCGAGCGACTGCGCGCGGCCGGCCGTCGGCCGGCGATCCTCGATGTCGACGTCCACCACGGCAACGGCACCCAGGGTATCTTCTACAGCCGCGCCGACGTCCTGACGGTCTCGATTCACGCCGATCCGGTCCGCTTCTATCCGTTCTTCTGGGGCCATGCGCACGAGCGCGGCGCAGGCGACGGTCTGGGCTTCAATCTCAACCTTCCGCTGGAGCGCGGCACCGCCGACGACGCCTTTCTCCAAACGCTGGACCTCGCCTTCGAGCGCATTGTGGCCTTCGGAGCCGACGCGCTGGTCGTGGCACTGGGTCTCGACGCCCATGTCGACGACCCGTTCAAGGGTCTCGCGGTGACCACGCCAGGCTTCGCCCGGATCGGTGCGGCAATCGCGGGGCTTGGGTTGGACACGCTTTTCGTGCAGGAGGGCGGGTATCTGTCTGACGCCCTTGGCGACAACCTCACCCACGTACTGCAGGGCTTCGCGGAAGCCTGAGCCCTGCCCACCCAGAGGACACAATGAGCGACATCATCCGACACGAGACCGGCCCCCGCATGAGCCAGGTCGTGATCCACAACGGCACCGTCTATCTGGCTGGCCAGGTCGGCACGCCGGACACCACCGTGGCCGAGCAGACGAAGACCATCCTCGAACAGATCGACGCGCATCTCACGACCGCGGGCACCGACAAGACACGGATCCTGCAGGCCACCATCTGGCTCGCCGACATGGCCGATTTCGCCGAAATGAACGCCGTCTGGGACGCCTGGGTGGCACCGGGCCATGCGCCGGCCCGCGCGACCGGCGAAGCCAAGCTCGCCACGCCGAAGCACCTCGTCGAGATCATCATCGTCGCCGCGCAGTAGCACCGGGCCGGACGGCCCCCGCCGGCGGGTCAGTCGGCTTCCAGAACCTTGTCGACGAGTTCCTCCGACACGTAGTGCGGTCCGTCGAACAGATAGGTCTGGAATCCGTCGTAGGCATCGAGCTGTGAAACAAGTTCCCCGGCGGTGGCGGAGCGAAAACCGCCGCCGGGGTTCGGCCGGAAGGCTTCGGCGATGAGCCGGAACCGTGCCGCTCCCAACCTCCCGCGCATCACCTCGGCATAGTCGCGCGCGACTTCGGGCGAGCGGGCGAAGACGCCGACACCGTCCTGGAAGTACACCCCGACATCGCCGGGCAACCACGTCTCCAACCAGTCGACCAGCGTGTCAGGGCCGATGTTGGAGTTGTCATAGACGCTGATCCAGAGCGGACGCGGCAACTGATCGAGCAGCGGCGCGATCTCAGGCGCCTCCGTCCAGGTTGGATCCACCTCCACGGGAAAATAGAAGCCGGTGACGTTCAGCGGCGTCTTCAGGGCGGCAACCTGCCGGGACCGCGCCACGAGCTCCGCCACATGCGCGCGCGCCCAGGGCTCGTCATAGGCACCGGCGAGCCCGAGGATCACGTCCTTCGCCCAAGGCTCCCGCGCGATCCGCGACCAGTCCGGAAGCGGCGACACCGGCGTCTCCGACAGACCCGCAAAGAACGCCACGTCCCCGGCGACGCCGAACTGCACGACGAGCGTGCGCGCACCGAGGCGGTCCCAGTTGCCATCCGGGCGCACGGTCGCGCGATCTGGCTGCCACAACACTCCGGCGATCTTTGCGCTTTCGGGCTCCGACCACCATCGCAGTCCGGCAAGGGCCCCGGCCAGAACCGCGAGCGCGAGGGCAAGCGCCACGGCAAACTTCCACCTCATAACCATGCTTCCCGACCGCCAGGACCTCGTTGACCGGTCACGCCAAATTCTGACCGCCTGCCGATCGCCGATCGAGAGCGCCCGGGGCTAGTAGTAGAAGGTGATGCCGCCGAACAGGCCCTCTGCACGGTCGTCGCCGGTGAGTTTGGCGTGATAGCGGATGCTGGCATCCACATAGGACCGCGGCGCATTATAGGTGTCCTCGCGAAACCAGTAGCGCAGCGCGATGCCGGGTCCCGCACCAAGCGCCTCCGCCGTTGCCAGCGAGCTGTCATAACTCTCGGAGATCCCGACGAAGGGTGTGGCCACCAGCCGGTCGCTGATCCCGTCGAGGCGGAAGCTGCGGCCGACCCGCGCGTCCGCCAGCGCAATCGTCTGCGGGTTCTCCAGGTAGTAGTCCACCTCTCCGTAGACCTGCCACATCCACCAGGACGGCACGTCCACGCGCAGGTCTGTTCCCATCCCTTCGGAAAACGCGGTGCGCAGGACGGTGTCGTTGCGCGCATCCGAACCGAGCTTGACGAGCTTCGCCACTTCGAAGACCAGGTTCCAGTCCTTCAGAGGCTTCCAGCGCGCACCAACCATGCCCTGCTGGGTGCTGAAGCCGGTGGGGCCGCCCGACTCGTCGTGCAGGGTGATGAAGTCACGGGCGAAGAACTCGAACAGCGCGCCGTCGCGATAACCGATCACCGGCGGTCGCCAGAAGACCTCCGCACCGAGCTGGGTGATGGCGGAGCCGTTGGTGAACGATGAAACGCCCGAGCCGGCCTGAGCCGCACCGAGCGGGGCATGCGACAGCGTCAGATAGGCGCCCCAGACGCGCGTCAGGTCGGAGACGTCACGCCGGATCGCAAACAGCGTCGGATCGTTGATGTCCTGCCCGGCGGCGACGGCATCGTCGATGCCCGACTTGAAGTAACCAACCGCATCGGCATTCTGAAAAGCGTGCTTGGCGGCATAGGCCGCATCGAAATTGACCGTGCCGTGCACCTTGCCGGCCTCGCGGGCCGCATCGAAGGCGGCGAGGGCCGCGGCGTCCCGGCCGACATTGGCGGCGGTGTAGGCGCGATCGAGATCGGAAAGCGCCGCCAGGGCGCCGGCCGCATTCGCCTCGTCGAACAGACGGGCGGCCGCCGCCTTGTCACCGGCGGCCGCCGTCGCCCGGATCTCGCCCGCAACTGCGGTAGCCCGGTCGGTCTCGTTTGGCGCAACGAGCCTTGCCTGGCGATAGGCCGATGCGGCAGCGGTCCAGTTCTCAAGGTCTGCTTCGGCGACCGCCATGCGGGAGACGACGTCGTAGCGGTCCGGGTCAGGCAGAGTACCGAGAACGGCAAGCGACTGATCGGGATGACCGGCGGCCGACAGGGCATCGGCCAGAAGCAGGCTGTAGCCCCGGTTACCGGGAGCAAGGCGAACCGCCGTGCGTGCGCTGGATATCGCCTCGTCGTAGCGGCCGGCGTCGTAGGCGCGGTAGGCGGCCTGCGCCGCGACGAACGACGGATCGGGCCTGCTTGCAACGATTGCCGCCTTCGCGTTGGCCAAGAGCTTGCGGTAGGCGGCGTTGCCCGGGTCGAGCCGGAGCGCATCTTCCGCCCGCGCGACCGCGCGCTCGTATTTGCGCGCGGCATAGGCGGCATAGGCATCCCGGGCCGCGAGGAAGGCGGGCGTGGGGCCCTCGGGTCCGGCCCGCAGCATGGCCAGCGTCTCCTGGAGCCGCGTATCGGAAGGAGTCGACGCGAGATAGCCCTCGATCGCCGCCTCTGCCTCATCGCGCCGCCCCGCCGCGACGAGGGCGTCGACGAGCAGATATTTCAGCCTTTGTACGTCCGGCCGCTGGCGCAGTGCCTCACGCGTATGGGCGATCGCCGCGTCGTAGTCGCCGGCGTCCAGCTCGGCGTAGGCTTTTTGCGCAAGAAGATAGGCCGGCCCCGTCAACGGCAGCGGGACGATCTCGACACCGCTCTCTGTCGGCTCGGCCGCAGGGGCCGCGGCTGGTTCGCCGTCGGGCCGCGCGGCATTCGTCGAGGACCCGGTCCCCGGACCGGCGGTCTCCGGCGCAGCACCAGCCTGCCCCGGATCTTGCGCGAACGCCGAAGGGTTCACGAATGCGCCGCAGAAAAGCGGGCCCAGGACAAGAAGGCATCCCAAGGGACCGCGGGCAGGCAGAAGCCAGCGCGCAGGCAACCGCCAAGCGGACCGCCCGCCTTTGCGCGAGGCCGACCGCGGCGCTTTACCAGATCGCAAGATCTCCACCTGTACCCTTGCCTTTCCTGCGTGTGCGCCTCTGAACGGGCAAGAGACCGCCCTGCGCGCCATCTCAGGAGCCGGAGCGATATGCCGGTCTCCGAGACGGGCCAGAAGCACCGACAAGAGCCGGTCGGCCGTACCGACCGGACGGCAGCGGCTGCGCGAATCAATTTCCGACCGCGAATCGATCATCGAGTCCCGCGAGTCGAGCGTCCAGCACTTCCCGCCCGAGCGAGACTTCGAACAGCCATCTGCCCGCGGCCGGCGCCGCCCCGCCGCGCGTCGGGCGGCGCCCGCTGATTCAATCTGCCGCAGGCAACGCATTGGCCAGAGTCGACAGGAGGGCCTGCCGGACGTAAGAGCGTGCTCGCAATCGGCTTGGAGCGTGCAACCCCGCCAGGCGGCGGAGTGGCGATCTCGGCGAGCCGCAAAACCAAGCCCGCCAGGTCGTCCCGCGCACGGTGTCAGGTCGTGGCTGGACTCGCGCCACGGCGGCACGTCAGGTGATTTCTGTGAAAGTCCTCTCCGTTTTCGGAACCCGGCCGGAAGCCATCAAGATGGCGCCGGTGGTGATGGCGCTCGAAGCAGACCCGACCATTGAGTCGGTGGTCTGCGTTACGGGCCAACACCGCGAAATGCTCGAACAGGTTTTGAACCTGTTCCACATCCGGCCCGACCACGATCTTCAGATCATGACGCGCGACCAGTCGCTCAATGGCCTAGTCGCCAAGGCCATCAGCGCGGTGGATACGGTGTTGGCCGACGTTCGGCCCGACCGTGTTCTGGTGCACGGTGACACGTCCACGGCAATGGCGGCCGCGCTCGCCGCTTTCCACCGCCATATCCCGATCGCCCATGTCGAAGCGGGACTGCGGACATTCGATCTCAGCCAGCCGTGGCCGGAGGAAATGAACCGCTGTGTCATCGACCTGGTAGCCGACCTCCTGTTCGCCCCGACCCACACCGCGAAGGAAAACCTGAAGCGAAGCCAGGCCGCCGGACGCATCTTCGTCACCGGCAATACCGTGATCGACGGGCTGGAAGCGACCCTTGCGGCGATCGAGGCCGACCCCGCCCTGCTCTCACGCCTAACGGAGCAGTTCGCCTTTCTCGACCCGCTGCGGAAAATCATCCTCGTGACGGGGCATCGACGCGAGAGTTTCGGCAGCGGCTTCGAGAACATCTGCCGGGCGCTGACCACGCTTGCTGCGCGCGACGACGTGCAGATCGTCTATCCGGTTCACCTCAACCCCAATGTGCAGGGTCCCGTCCGCGCGATGCTCGGGACGCAAGGCGCGATCCACCTGCTCCCTCCGCTCGACTATCTGCCGTTCGTCTACCTGATGCAGCGGGCACATGTGATCCTGACGGATTCCGGCGGCGTACAGGAAGAGGCGCCCTCGCTGGGCAAGCCGGTGCTCGTCATGCGCGACGTGACCGAGCGGCCGGAAGCCGTCACCGCCGGCACGGTGCGGCTGGTCGGAACCGACCCGGATCGAATCGTGACAGAAATTTCACGTCTGTGCGACAGCGAGGCCGCCTATATGGAGATGTCTCGCATCACGAACCCCTACGGCGACGGCCACGCGGCCGAACGCATCGTCGCCGCGCTCAAAGGGAACATGATCGAGGAGTTTAACTAACTCCACCCGCCGCGCACGACCGCATCGATAGCGCCCCAAACGCGCACGGCCGCTTTTTGCTGCCTCAAGAGAAAAACATAAGTCAGCTTCATGATCCGATTGACGCCGAACGCCCGTACCGCAACGCTCGGGGCAATTGCCCTTCTGGCGTCCGCACTCGCCGCACATGCCCAGGATGCGGATTCCGCTTCCGTCGTTTCGGCGCTCGAGGCGCTGCAGGCCGATACCTGGGTTACGCGCAGCTACACCTTCGCAGACATCGGCCTGACGAAGCCCGAAACGCTCGCGTCCCTCGACGCGAGCCGGCTCGTCTATCTGCCCGTTCCGACCGGCCTCGACATCAAGGATGCCGAGGTTTCCATCGAGAGCCGCTTTTTCCGGGCCGACGATCGCCGGACGACCTTCGTCGTGTCCGTGGACGGATATCCCGTGGCGGCCCGCGCGCCGACGTCCGCAAAAGGACCGCTGGATCTCGTGATCGGCGTGGACGCCGCGGCGCGGCCGACCGGCTTTGTCGAACTCGGCTTGCGCTGGTCGGTGGCAACGGAAGACTATTGCAGCGAAGCGCGCGCGATCGGCGACCTCATCTCCATCGATCCGTCCTCCCGCTTCCAGTTCCGCTATGACACCGCCGGCATCACCGACCTTCTGACGGCCTGGAGCGCGCTTCCGTCCAAACCCGTCGTCCTGGTTTCCGGAAAGTCCACGCCCTCCGAGGTGTACGACGCGGCATGGCGCATTGGCGTCACGCTCGAGCACCAGGGCAAATCCCCCACTTTCCGGACGTTGCCGGACGTTGGTGACGACGTCGACATCACCGATCTCGAGGTGCCCGCCGCCCTGAGCGGTCTCCCGGCGTTCGCGAGCCTCGGCGGCAAGGGCATCCACACGATCCGGGACAAGGCGGAACTTGGCGCGCTGCTTCTGTTGCCGACGAGCCCGCTCGCCGCTGATCTCGCGATCGCGGATCCGGCACTCCAGGCATCGATCGGCGATGCGCTGGATGCCCTCGCGCAACAGGTGAGCGGCGCGGATGCGCAGGCAGCCTTCCAGAAGCTTCGTGACGGCGCAGCCAGCTTCGTGCACACCGACCCCGGACCGACGGTCAGCCTCGCAACCCTCGCAAACCGGCCGCTGATGGCGATACCCCCTGGCGGCGCGGGCAACGCAGCGACCCTTTTCGGCAGTTTCTGGCGCAAGCTCGCGGAATCGCGCTCGATAACCGTCAACGCGATTGATCCGAACGACACCGACAGAGACAGTATCCCCCTGGTCCAGCTCGGCGGCACCCGGGGCACCTTCAACGTGCTCGCGCAATCGGACTGGACAACGGTTTTCGACTTCAGCTCCGTCGCCGCCAAGGGCCTGCTGCCGTCCAGCGTGGTCATCGACGTCGCTGCGGCGCCCGGGGCATCGGCCTCCTCGCCCGTCGCATCGGTCCTTCTCAACGACTATCTGCTGGGTGCCGCACGGCTCCCGGAAGACGGCAGCTCGACCGAGATCACGGCTGCGATTCCCGCCTACGCGCTCGCTGAGAGCAACCTCCTCACCGTTCGCGTCCAGCGGCAGCCGTCGAGCTATAACTGCTCGGAGACGCCTCAGGCATTTCCGGCAGAGGTGCTGCCCACAAGCCGCATCGTTCTTGGCAAGCCGGGCCGCCTGGAAGGCTTCGTGGCTGCGGTCGCAGGTCTTGCCGTCAATCCCCGGCTGATCGTCCCGGCAAGCTATCTGGCAGACCCCGAGGCCTCGCTTCCCCTCGTGGTGCGCGGTGCCGACTCGACCGGCCTTTCCGTCCAAAACACCCGTTTCAGCGCCGTGGATTCGCCTGTCGCCGTCGACAGCTCCTTCCTTGCGTTCGGGAACACCGTCGCTGGTGCCAACTCCAGCGTCTCAGTTGAGAACGGACGCCTGGTCGTGAAACGCGACGGTGACGTCGTGATCGATGCCCAGCCGATCGACGAACTCGTGGTGGCCGAAGCGTTCGACCTCGAGGGTCAGAGGGGCATTCAGGTGCGCACGCTCGGAACGTCGTTGCCGACGGTCAGCCATTCCTTCCGATTTGGTCGCGACAGCGTGGCCATCATCACGCCCGACGGTTCCATCCTGACCCCCACCGCGGTGCGTAAGGCGGACACCGTCGAGGACAGCGGGACGGTGACCGAGAAGGCAGAGAGCCTCCTTCTCAAAGCATGGGAGGCGCGGGTTCCCATCGCCGCGGCCGTCGTGATCCTTTTCGTTCTCATGGTGCTGCGTGCCGTGTTTGCGCGCCGTCGCGCGAAGAAGCACTGACGCAAGACGATGTCTCTCTACGCGCCGTACTTATTCGCGTCCTACTACTCGACGCTGGAGTGGCTGATCGGGCTCATCAGCCTGATCATCCTCATCTCCAGCGTCGACGACCTCTTCATCGACGCCTGGTACTGGTCACGACGCATCTGGCGTTCCCTGACGGTGTGGCGGACGCACAAGCCGCTGGAGGCAAGCCAGATCCTGGCGCGGCCCGAGCAACCGATCGCGATCATGATCCCGGCGTGGCTCGAGTACGACGTGATTGCGCCGATGCTCGAGAACATGGTCAACACGCTCGACTACGGCACCTACACGATCTTCGCCGGGACCTATCGCAACGACGAGCGCACGATCGCCGAGGTGGAGCGCATGCGGCGGCGTTACGGCCAGCTCGTTCGCGTGGAAGTTCCACACGACGGGCCGACCTGCAAGGCCGACTGCCTCAACTGGATCATCGCCGCGATCTTCGGGTACGAGAAGACACACGGCACCGAATTTGCCGGCGTGGTGCTGCACGACAGCGAGGATGTTCTCCACCCGCTCGAGCTGCGGTTTTTCAACTATCTCCTGCCGCGCAAGGACCTGATCCAGATCCCGGTCACCTCGCTGGAGCGCGACTGGTACGAGCTGGTTGCCGGCACCTACATGGACGAGTTCGCCGAATGGCACGCCAAGGATCTCGTCGTTCGCGAAAGCATGTCCGGCATGGTGCCCTCGGCGGGCGTCGGGACATGCTTCTCCCGCCGCGCCCTCCTGGTGCTGTGCGAGCGCGATGAAAACCAGCCGTTCAGCGTCGAAAGCCTGACCGAGGACTACGACATCGGTGCGCGCCTGTCGGCCTACGGGTTGCAGGGCGTGTTCTGCCAGTTTCCCGTCCGCTACGAGGTCTCCCGGCACACCTGGTTCGGCTATGGACGCGACAAGCGGAACCGCATCGAGATGCCGATGTGCGTGCGCGAGTATTTCCCGGACACGTTCCGCGCGGCCTATCGACAGAAGGCACGCTGGACCCTCGGAATCGCGCTGCAGGGCTGGCAGCAGATCGGCTGGCGCGGCGGACTGGCAGAACGCTATCTGCTCTTTCGCGACCGCAAGGGGCTGGTGACCTCGTTCGTCAGCATCATCGCCTACCTGCTCGTTCTGCAGGTGATGATCCTCTACTTCTGCTCCCTCTTCGGCATCGCCACGCTGCGGTTTCCTGCGGTCATCGCGCCCGATGGCTGGGTTGCCCTGGCACTCAAGGCAAACGCCGTCGCCCTGTCGCTACGGGTGGTCCAGCGGATGTATTTCGTCGGCCGCATCTACGGCTGGGAGCACGCGCTGCTGTCGGCGCCGCGCATGGTCATCGGCAACTTCATCAACTTCTGTGCAGCGGCACGCGCCTGGCGCCTGTTCCTGGCCAACTACCTGTTCGGAAAGAAGCTGGTCTGGGACAAGACCATGCACGACTTCCCATCCTTCGAACTGACCGCGAACCGCAGCCAGCGACTGGGGGAACTGCTGGTGTCGTGGAGGGCGGTCGACGATCGGGTGCTGACGGAAGCGCTCGTCGATCAGGCATCAACCCACCTGCCACTGGGCCGGACGCTCATTCTTCGCGGTGCGCTCGACGAGGACACCCTGGCAGAAGCCATGAGCTTCCAGAACGGGCTGCCGCGCTGCCGGCTAAGCGAGGCGATGGTGAGGGCCCATGCGGAGCTTCTGCCGCTGCGTGTGTGCGTGCATTGCGGAGCGGTGCCGTTCGGCCGACAGGCAGGCGGCAAGGTCGAGCTGGCGATTACCGGCCCGCTCTCGCCAGACCACGAACGGGAACTCGCGGAGCACCTGCCCGATGGCTACGCGCTGAACATCGCGACCGAGAGCGAGGTAACCTCCGCGTTGCGCATCCTCTCCGGCGGCGATGCGCCCATCGATGATCAGCCCGCAACTCCGCTGCTCGGCGAGCTGCTGATCGAATCCGGCCTGATCTCTCCGTTCGACCTCGACCTGGCGATCGCCGCCTACGATCCGGGCAGGCACGGCAAGATCGGTGAATTCCTGGTGGAACGGGGGCTGCTCACACCCGAACTCCTCGCCAGGGCCGTGGCCGAGCAGCAGCGGCTGTTCGAGGCGCACCGGCGTGACGGCAACGCTTCCGCCGCGGAGCCGGCGCCCCAACCCATCACCTGACAGGTCGGAACGTCACCGCAGCTCGGCGCCAGCGGGCCTCACGAGAACAGCCCGGAATAGGAGTCGCGGAGCAGGTTCTTCTGAACCTTGCCCATCGTGTTGCGGGGCAGTTCGTCCACAAAAACGATCCGCTTCGGCTGCTTGTATTTCGCCAGTCGGCCCTGCAGGGAAGCGAGGAGCGCGCTTTCCTCGATCGCCTCGCTGGCGACCACGACGCCCACGACGCCCTCGCCGAAATCAGCGTGCGGCACGCCGATGACCGCGCTTTCCACCACGCCCGGATACTCGTCGATGAAGCCCTCGATCTCCTTCGGATAGACGTTGTAGCCGCCCGAGATCACCAGGTCCTTGTCCCGCCCGACGATCGTCAGATAGCCGTCGGCGTCGATGACGCCGAGATCGCCGGTGATGAAGAACCCGTCCTCGCGAAATTCCGCCGCCGTCTTCTCCGGCATCTTCCAATACCCTGAAAAGACGTTCGGCCCCTTCACCTCGATCACGCCGATCTCGCCCTGCGGCACGGGCTCTCCGTCCTCCTTGCCGACGATGCGCACCTCGGTGCCCTTCAGCGGGAACCCGACCGTTCCGGCCCGGCGCTCCCCGTCGTAGGGGTTGGAGGTGTTCATGTTCGTCTCGGTCATGCCGTAGCGTTCGAGGATCCGCTGGCCGGTTCGCTTTTCGAAGGCGACGTGCGTGTCGGCGAGGAGCGGGGCCGAGCCGGAGGTGAAGAGCCGCATGTGCCCCGCCAGCTCGCGGGTCAGCCGCGGGTCGGAGAGCATGCGGGTGTAAAAGGTCGGAACGCCCATCATCGATGTCGCCCGGGGCATCTGGGCAAAGATCTCGTCGAGATCGAACTTCGGCAGGAAGATCAGCGATGCACCCGCGACCAGCGCGGTATTGGTCGCCACGAACAGGCCATGGGTGTGGAAGATCGGCAGGCAGTGCAGCAGCACATCGTCCCGCGTGAACGCCCATGTGTCCTTCAGGACGCGCGCGTTCGACAGCAGGTTCTCATGGCTCAGCATCGCCCCCTTGGAGCGTCCGGTCGTCCCCGACGTGTAGAGGATGGCCGCCAGGTCGTCGGCTCCGCGCGGCACCGGATCGAAGGACGTCTTCGCGTCGCTTGCCTGGTCGGCGAGCGTGCCGTCCTTGCCGGACTTGCCGAGGGTCAGCACTGCCGCGCCGGCCTTCTCGGCAATGCCGGACAGGGCTCCCTGCGTGCCCGGATCGCACACGAAGACGCGCGGTCCGGCGTCGTTGAGGAAATAGTCGATCTCACTGGATGTGTAGCCGGTGTTGAGGGGGAGGAAGGCCGCTCCCGCACGGACCGTCGCCACATAGAGGATCAGCGCCTGGACAGACTTTTCAACCTGCACCGCCACCCGGTCGCCAGGCTCGACACCATTCGCGACCAGAACGTTCGCCATGCGCGCCGACATCGTGTCGAGGTCGCCGTAGGTGAAGCGTTCGCCGCTCGTGAGCTCCGCGAAGGTCCGCTCGGGCGCGGCCAGCCCGGTGTCGAGCAGCCCGTTGAAAAGGTGGTTCGTCATGCGGCAGTCTCCGCGGAAGCGTCGGTGGTGGAGGTCTGTGCGGCGCGCGCAGGCAGGAGGTTCATCACCTGCCGGCTCGCGGCAATCGTGCGGGCATCCGCGTAGGCTTCGTGGCGTTCCTCCACGCGCGGCAGGTCATAGAGGTAGTTGACCATCAGCCCGCAGGCCTGCCGCAACCCTCCCGGGGACGCGTCGCCCAGATGCATGATGCGATGCAGTTGCGCGCCGTTGCCGAGGTGGAACCGCGAGACCGGATCCAATGGCTGGCCGTCGCTCCGCTTGGCCGTGAGGAAATAGCGCGCCGCCAG
Source organism: Amorphus suaedae (assembly GCF_053629675.1). NCBI lineage: Bacteria > Pseudomonadati > Pseudomonadota > Alphaproteobacteria > Hyphomicrobiales > Amorphaceae > Amorphus > Amorphus suaedae. Next base: position 2,605,539 of record NZ_JBRJIT010000001.1, read on the forward strand.
CGACAACAGCCCCTCCTCCGCCTGCTCGGCGGTTTCCGGGTCGCTGGCCCAGCCCTGACCGGCAACGATGGCGATCGCCTGCTTCTCGTCCGCCTCCAGCCGCGCCACGGTGGATTTAGTCAGGCTGTCCAGCCACTTCGCGAAGGTCGGGACCGGCGACAGGGTCACGAACGTCTTGAGGGTCGGCACGCTCTCCTTCAGATCCTCGGCCACCTGCTTGATGAGGAAGGAGCCGAACGACACGCCAGCCAAGCCCTTGTGGCAGTTGGAGATGGAGTAGAAGACCGCGGTCTGCGCGTCCTCCAGCTCGATCCTTTCACGGTCGCTGGCAAGCAGCGTGTCGATCTTCGCCGGGATCTCGCGGGTGAGCGCCACCTCCACGAAGATCAACGGATCGTCCGGGATCGAGGGATGGAAGAAGGCGAAGCATCGCCTGTCGGCCGGCTCCAGGCGCTCGCGCAACGCATCCCAGTCGTCGATGGCGTGCACGGCCTCATAGGCGATGATCTTTTCCAGGACCCGGGCAGAGGTGTCCCAGTTGATCGGCCTAAGGACCAGGAAGCCGCGATTGAACCAGGATCCGAACAGGTGCTGGAGGTCGAGGTCGACGGACAGGAAGCCATCGCCGCCATCGCGTACCAGCGGAAGCAGCCGCTCGCGCAGCCGCACCAGTTCGGCGGTTCCGCCCGGCGCCAGATTGAGACGGCGGAAGAGTTCCTGCCGCGGCGGCTCGGCCTCGGCTTGCAGACGCGCGAGCGCGTGATGGTCCGGATGGGCGGCATAGGCGCTTGCCGCCTCGGCAAGGCGGGGGGCATCCGGGGAGAACCGATCGGCCAACATCTGGAAGAACGCCGGCATCTCGTCGTCCTCGAGGGCGCTCACGCCCTGGAGGATGTCTGCCGCTATGCGCACCCCGGTCGCTTCGCCGCGCGAACGGACGAGCTTGCTGCACAGGTCCTTCAGCTCGTCGACCGTCAGCCGTTTCTCTGCGGGCCTCTCGCCCAGCCAGGACCTGCGGGCGAGCGTTCCCAGGAGATCGGACAGCAGAGACACGCCGCTCATAGACTAGGCCCCATCACCAGGTTCGGAAGGAAGAGAGCGATTTCCGGGAAGACGCACAGCACGACGATTCCCAGCACCATGCACAGCACGTAGGGAAGCGAGCCGCGCAGGATCTGACTCAATGAGATGTCGGGCGCAATGCCGTTGATGACGTAGAGGTTAAGGCCCACGGGAGGCGTGATGAGTCCGATCTCCATGTTGATGGTCAGCACCACCGCGAACCAGTAGGGATCGAAGCCGGCACCGGTGATGATCGGGATCAGGATCGGCGCCGTCATCAGGATCACGCCCACCGGCGGCAGGAAGAACCCGGCCACCAGCAGGAACACGTTGACGATCGCCAGCAGCACGTAGGGGTTCACGTCCATCGCGGCGATGCCCTGGGCCACCGACTGGGTGATGAACAGCGACGACAGCGCGAAGGCGAAGATCTCGGAGGCGCCGATGATCAGCATGATCATCACACTCTCCTTGAGCGTGTCGCGGAAGATCACCGGCATCTGCCGGAACTTCCAGCTCCTGGAAAACACGCCGTAGATCAGCACCACCAGGATCAGGCAGAACAGCGCCCCGACGCCCGCCGCCTCAGATGGCGTCGCGACGCCCCCGTAGAGGGTGAAGAGCACCCCGACGACTATGGCGAGGAACGGCAGCACGCGCGGCAGCGCGCGGAACCGCTCGCGCATGGTGAAGCGCTTGGCGAGGTCGGTCAGGCCGAGGCCACGCCGCTTGCAGGCAATGACGGTCCACACCATGAAGAACACGGTGAGCATGAAGCCGGGCACCAGACCCGCCAGGAACAGCCGCCCGATCGAGGTCTCGGTGGCGATGCCGTAGACGATCATGGTGACCGAGGGCGGGATCAGGATTCCGAGCGTCCCGCCGGCGGCGATCGACCCCGCGGCGATCTCGGCCGGATAGCCGCGGGCGCGCATCTCGGGGATGCCCATCTTGCCGATCGCCGCGCAGGTCGCCGGCGAGGAACCCGAGAGCGCCGCGAAGATCGAACAGGCCCCCAGATTCGACAGAACGAGGCCGCCCGGCACCCGGTTCAGCCACCGGTCGAGCGCCTCGTAGAGGTCCTTGCCGGCCGGCGAGGACGCCACCGCGGCGCCCATCAGGATAAACATCGGGATCGAAACGAGGCTGAACGACGAGAGCGAGGTGAACATCTGCTCGCCCAGCGTTTCCAGGAACGAGCCTCCGTAGACGGAATAGAGCCCGCCGAGGGCGACGAGCCCGAGGGCGAAGGCGATCGGGGTGCCGATGCTGAGCAACACGAACAGCCCCGCCAGCATGAGGAGGCCAGAGGTCATCGGGCTCATGTGCGGGTGCCCTCCGAATTGTGGATCGTCCCGGAAAACGGAGCGGTGCCTGACGCAAGAAGCGGGTCGTCGCCGTCATCCCGCGGACCGAACACGAGGAGGTTGATCAGTTCGGCGGCGTACTGGAGCGCCAGCAGCGCCGTGCCGACGAACATGGGGGCGACCGGGATCCACAGCGGAATGGACCAGACCGTTTCGGTGCGCCACGCGTTGACCCAGGCTTCTTCCACGAAGAACCAGGCGCTGTAGGCGAGCAGCAGGACGAAGACGAGCGCCGCAAGGCTGCTGAAGGTTTCCAGGACGATGCGACCACGGCGACCGGCGGCGAGCGGCAGCAGATCGACATTGACGTGACCGCGGACCATCAGGGTCCAGGGAGCGCCGAGGAACGTCGCGGCGACGATCGCGTAGGTCGTGTACTCGGTCTGCCAGACGGTCGAATGACCGAGCGCGTACCGCACGAACACCATATGGCTGACCGAAAGGACCGCCGTGAACAACAGCACGGCCGCCACCACGCCGGCGATGCGCGACATGAAGGATACGACAGCTACGAAGCCGCGCATCGGCACTCTCCCCCACACGAGCGATTTCGGCGCGGACACACGGGGATCCGCGAAGCCGGATAGCGCTCAGGCACATGAAACAGGAGCCGGTTTCCGTCGGGTGCTCTCGATCCGCCCCCGCCGCAAAGGCTCCCGGAAAACGAAGGGCGGGACCTGTGCGGCCCCGCCCGGATGGACCCGCTATTTGACGGCGAGGGCCTGGTCGATCAGTTCCTGGCCGTTCGGCACCTTCTCGGCGAAGTTCTTGTAGGAGGTCTCCTTGGCGATCTTCAGCCAGGCGTCGTAGTTCTCCTTCGACATCTCGACGACCTCGACGCCGGCCTTCTTGTAGATCTCGATCAATTCGCTATCGAGCTTGGCGGCTTCCTCGGCGAAATAGGCCTCCGCCTTCTTGCCGGCCTCGAGCAGCGCCTGCTGCTGCTTCTCGTTCAGCTTGTCGAAGGAGCGCTTCGACATCAGGATCGGCTCGTACATGAACCAGAGGGCATTCTCGCCCGGCGCCGTCAGGCACTTCGAGACTTCGTAGATCCGATAAGAGACCAGCGAACCCGAGGACGTGTTCGCGCCGGTGAGCACGTTGGTCTGCATGCCGGTGTAGATTTCAGAGGACGGCATGGAGGAGATCGAGGCCCCCGCGCCCACCAGCATCTCCTCGAACGCCGGTCCGGCGGCCCGGAGGATCTGTCCCTTGGCGCTGTCAGGCGTCGTGATGCACTCGGTGGACGACACGAACCCGCCGGCCAGCCACGCGTCCGCCAGCACGATTGCGCCGGCCTTCTCGATGGACGCCTTGATGGATTCCATGAACGGAGAATCGTTGAGGCGCTGGGCACGCTCGTGGTTGCCGACCAGACCCGGCATGAGCGTCGCGGAGAACTCCGGATGGCGTCCGGAGGCGTAGTCGAGCGGGAAGGCGGTGATGTCGACCTGCCCTTTGGTCACGGCGCCCCACTGGTCCCTGGCCTTGAAGAGCGACTGACCGGGGAAGACCTGCAACTTGAGGCCGACATCGTCCTTGGCAATCTCGTCGCCAATCATCTCGACCATGACGTCGCGAACGTCGCCCTTGCCGCCCGGCCACTGATGCGAGGCCCGCAGCGTGATGTCTTCGGCGTAGGCACCGCCGGTCAGCGCAGCGACGCAGACGGCGGACAGGATTGCAGATTTTACAGTCATTGGTGTTCCTCCCTCTATCCGTGCATGTCCCGCACGTTGAGGGCAGGCAACCAGCTGTTGCATGCGATGTCAATGCAGTTGTATACGATTTGAGACGGCGCTTCCTCTCGAACTCCGAGACGGATGGCGACCGAAAGCCGCTCTGAAGGTACCAGGAGTTGCCGGCAGTTTCCCGATGACCACGCCCGCACCCCGTTCCCGCGCCTCCCGCTCGCGCGTCGTGGACATCCGCGATGCGCTCGAGCACGAGATCCTGACCGGAACGCCTCCGGCCGGAACGCGGCTCGACGAGCAGGCGCTCGCGCGGCGGTTCGGCGTGTCGCGCACACCGGTGCGAGAGGCCGTGCGCCAGCTCTCCTCCACCGGGCTTGTCGACCTGATCCCCAATCGCGGCGCCTTCGTTCGACGCATGTCGACCCGCGACCTGATCCAGATGTTCGAGGTGATGGCCGGCCTGGAAGGCATGGCGGGGCGGCTTGCCGCGCGGCGCGCCGAACCCGAGGCACTCGAGCGGCTGGTCGCCAGCCTGAAGGCGTGCGAGGCGGCGGCCGCCGCCGGCGATCCCGATGCCTATTATGCCGAGAACGGCCAGTTCCATGCGATCATCTACGCGGCCAGCGGCAACGACTATCTCACCGCGGAGGCGACCCGCCTGCATCAGCGGCTGATGACATATCGGCGCCTGCAGCTCCGCGTTCCGCGGCGAATGGGACAGTCGCTGGCCGAGCACCGTGCCATCGTCGAGGCCATCACGACCGGCGACGCAGCTTCGGCGGAGACCGCACTGCGTGACCACGTGACGATCCAGGGCGAGCGCTTCGCCGACTTCGTTGCGATCCTGCGTACGAAGGATGCTGCCGAATAGGCATCCGACGGCCGGCGGCCGCCAGCCGTCAGATCTGACGCGTCACGTTGGTCCGGAACGCTTCGATATGAAAGCGCATTGCAGCTTCGGCCGCGTCCGGATCATGGGACGCGATCGCATCCACGATCGCGGCATGCTGTTCGCAGACGCGGTCGTTGTGATCCGGCGCGCGCAGCGACACGAACCAGAACCTTTGGGCCCTGTCGTGCAGGTTGCCGAGGAAGTCGGACAGGATCGTGTTGCGGCCGGCCGATGAAAGCGTCGTGTGAAACGCCCGGTCCAGCCGCATCATCTCCGCGACGTCCCGTCGCCGGGACGCGTCGCTCATGCGATCCAGATTGGCACGCAGGGCGTCAACGTCTGCCCGATCGGCATGGTCTGCGGCCAGTCGGACACAGTAGGTTTCGTTCACGAGACGCACGTCGATGATCTCCAGCGCCTCGTCGAGGCTCAGGGGACGCACGATCACGCCCTTGCGGGGCAGAACGTCAACCATCCCCTCGAGCATCAGCCGGTCGAGCGCCTGGTGAACAGGCGTCCGGCCAATGTCGAGAGCGGCGCTGACCGCAGCCTCGCTCAGGACCTCGCCCGGCCGGAGTTCACAGGTGATGATCTGCTGCTTGATCGCCTCGTAGGCCCGCTCGCGCAGCGACTTGCGGTGACGGAGCCCGTCACGCGCCGCTCCCGCCTCGCCGCCCCGTTCCGCCTGCTCGCCGACGCCCATAGCCTGCATGTCATTCTCCCCCGCTGCGGCCATACGCTCAGCCGAGATCAGGCAACGACTTCACATCGTAGGCGCAGGACAGTCCCCGGTTGAGGATTGGATCCCAGAGTTCGCATTCGAAGCGGGTTCCAGGCCGAATCCCACCGATCGCAGGCAGCGTTCCACCGAACATCACGGTTCCCGGCTGGAGCGATCCGCTCGCGCTGTAGCCTGCCATCAGCGTCTCCGCCGATAGCATGCCCGCGACCGGCCCCTCCTGATAGAGCACCCGTTTACCGTCGATGACGGCATGGCTGCGCACGAGCAGCTCGTCCCAATGGTCCTTCACTTCGTCGTAAGGCCAGACGGTTGCGCCGACCGGCTTGTCGCACAACTGCTTCGACAGGGTCACGCCCGACGTTTCCGCCTCGCGGTCGGTGTGGTCCGATCCGACGCCGACGTAGAGGCCGTCTGGCGCGGAGATCAGTACGAACTCGACTTCACCGCTCGACGCCCCGCCGAGGCACTCGATCTCATCGGCCGTCGACAGACGGCTCGCGGAAACGCGGTAGAACATCGGTGTCTGTGGCGGGCGCTTGACGCCCAGCGCCTCCAGCTCGGCGATGTGATGTTCCATCGCTTCCTTGTTGCGACCGGTCCAGCCCGCGATGACGAGGTCCGTGACGGCAACGGTTCGCTGGCGCGGGCCGGCGAGGCTCTCGATGTGAACGGCAAGTTCAGTCATGTCAGTCGCCCTTCCCTCGCATTCCCATGGCGCTTGGCCGCTCATCGCGGTGTTGCGCCGATTGGCAGACGAAGCCCGCCCGCCGATTGGCGCAGAAGCGTGCCTGCCCGCAATTCCATCACTAAGATGAACTAATACCCTTGTGAAATTTCACAAGTTCTTTTTAGATGGAATCGTGTTCCGGCGCGAGGGCGCGGTTCCATGCCTTCAACAGCCTCCTCGCGCGCAGACAGTCTGGTCGAGCACGGAGCGTGTGTCGGCCGCGAATCACGAGGGAGAACGAAGATGCGGAAACTTGCCGCGACATTGGGCGCAGCCCTGATCATCGGCGCCGTGCCGGCCTTGGCGCAGGACAAGCCCGCCGAGATCGGCATGGGCGTTTTCACCTTCACGTCCGGTCCGGCGGCCGCCTACGGCATGCCCGGGCGCAATGCCGCCGAGCTGATGATCGACCAGATCAACGCCGCCGGCGGCATCGGTGGCGTGCCGATCGCGCCGACCTACGTCGACGAAGCCCAGGGTGGTGAAGGCGTGGTGTCGGAGTTCCGCCGTCTCGCGGAAGACACGAAGATGGACGTCATGGTGGCCGCGCTTTCGAGCGGCAACTGCATGGCGCTCGCCCCGGTGGCCGACCAGCTCAAGATGCCGATGGTCACCTGGAACTGCGACACCCATCAGCTTTTCCTGAAAGAGAAGCACGACTACGTCTTCCGGCCGAACTCCTCGACCATCCCGGAATTCGTGGCCTATGCCGCCTATCTCGCCGAGAGCGATCCGGAGGCCACCCGGATTGCCATCATCAACCCCGACTACGCGTTCGGGCACGATGCCGCGCAGATCTTCACCGGTGCCATGAAGGCCTTCAACCCGAAGACCGAGATCGTCGCCGAGCTGTTCCCGAAACTCGGCTCGCCGAGCTTCAACACCGAGATCTCGCGCATCGCAGCGGCGCGGCCTGACGTGATCTTCTCCAACCTCTGGGGCGCCGATCTGGAGAACTTCATCCGGCAGGCAAGCGCCCGCGGCCTGTTCAAGACCTCCAAGGTCGTGCTGGCGCTGGGTGAGTCGGCCCTGCAGCGCACCGAGCTGCCGGACGGCGTGATCGTCGGCGTGCTGGGTGACGGCTGGTGGATGTCGCCGGACGCCCAGGCCAACGAGGAGACGAAGAAGTTCGTCGCCGACTACAAGGAGAAGTTCGGTGAGTATCCGGTCTTCCCGTCCATGAAGATGGCCAACACCATCCTCGCGGTGAAGGCCGCCTACGAGAAGGCGATCGCGGCGAGCGACGGCTGGCCGACGCGCGACGACCTGCGCGACGCCCTCGAAGGCCTCGAGGTGACCAACCTCACCGGCACGGTGACGGTGCGCGAGGACCATGACGGACTGGTCGACCAGATCGTCGGCGTCACCAAGAAGACCGATGACTACGACTTCCCCGTCATCGCCGACATGGCCCGGTATCCGGCCGCAAAGATCACGCCGCCGGTCGGCGAAGACCCGATGGAGTGGATCGGCACGCTGACGCCGGACTTCGCGGCGTCCCTGCCGAAGGCCGGTTCCTACAAGTAGGCCGGCCCACCGGCCCTTTGGTCACACCCAAGCACCGGACGGGGACGACACGGTCGCCCCGTCCGGATTGATGCCAGCGCAACGAGAAGAACCGGACGGGTCATGGACGTCATCATTCCCATGCTGGTGGACGGCCTGGCGGCTTCGGCCACCATTTTCTTTATCGCCGTCGGACTGACGCTGGTCTTCAGCGTGCTGCGCGTCCTCAACGTCGCCCACGGCAGCTTCTATTCGATCGGCGCCTACATCGCGGTCTCCATCGGCGGCGTCGCGGCCAGCGCCGGACTGAGCCCGTGGCTGTCGTTCCCGATCCTGCTCTTCAGCGCCGTCCTGGTGGCCGCTCTCCTTGGGCCGTTCATCGAAGCGACGTTCATCCGCTGGACCTACGGGAAGCCCGAGGCGGTGCAGATCCTGGTGACCTTCGCGCTGTTCCTGGTGTTCGAGGACCTGCAGAAGCTCGTCTTCGGCGTGCAGTCCTTCTATCAGGACGCCGCCATGCAGGTGCTCGGCGTCTCCGAGATCGGTGGCATCATCTACCTGAACTACCAGCTGCTCATGATCGCGCTCGCCGTGCTGACCATCGTCGGCCTGCGCCTCATGCTCAGCCACACCCGCCTCGGCAAGCTGATCGTCGCCGTCGTCGCGGACCCCGAGATCTCCCAGACGCTCGGCATCAACGCGCGCCGCGTCTATTCCGCGGCCTTCACCATCGGGGTGTTCCTGGCGGCCCTCGGCGGCGCGCTGGCCACCCCGACCTCCGGCGTCGCCCCCGGCCTCGGCGCCGACGCGATCGTGCTGGGCTTTGCAGTCGCCGCCATCGGAGGGCTCGGCCAGATCGAGGGCGCCGCCATCGCGGCCGTCATCGTCGGCCTGACCCGTGTCCTCGCCATCTATTTCGCCCCCGCCCTCGAGCCCGTGGTGCCCTACCTCGTGATGCTCGCCGTGTTGCTCGTCCGGCCCTACGGACTGTTCGGCGCGGCCCAGGCGAGAAGGATCTGACCATCATGCGGATCGCGATCCACATCGCGCTGGCGGCCATATTCGCCATCGTCCCCCTGCTGTTCCCCTGGCTCGGCTTCGTGTTCACGGTGGTGCTGGCCAAGGGCCTCGCGGCTCTCGGCGTCGCCATCCTGCTGCGCGCCGGGCTGATCTCCATCGGCCACGCCGCCTTCTACGCCCTCGGCGCCTATGTGGTGGCCACCCTCTCGGGCAGCGCGGTCACCGATCTGGCGCTTCAGCTCATCGCCACCATCCTGGTCTGCGGCCTCGCCGGAGCGCTCATCGGCCTCTTCATGGTTCGCTATCGCGGCATCTTCTTCGCCATGCTGAACCTGGCCGTCTCGATGGTCTTCTTCACGCTGCTGTCGAAGCTCTACAACCTGACCGGCGGCACCGACGGCATGCGCGTCGACACGCCCACCCTGTTCGGTGCCCAGCTGGAGCGCTCGACGCTGGAGCCGCTGCTGCTCTACGGAGGTCTGGCGCTGGTGGTGGTCGTGTGCCTCCTCGTCCACCGCTACCTCAAGAGCCCGATGGGCGAGGCCCTCTCCGCGGTTGAGACCAACGAGATCCGTCTGGAATATCTCGGCGTTTCGGTGCCTCGGGTGCTTCTCTCCGCCTATACGCTCTCCGCGGCGCTCGCCGGGTTGGGCGGCGGCATGCACGCGCTTCTGGTCGGCCATGTCGTCCCCGAACTCGCCTACTGGACGACCTCGGGCCAGCTCGTGCTGGTCGCGGTGCTGGGCGGGATCGGCGGGGTCGTTGGCCCCTTCATCGGCTCGTTCTTCCTGGAGATGGTCCGTTCCTTCGCCGTCATCTACGTGGCCGACACCTGGAACCTGATCGTCGGCGGCGGGCTGCTGATCGTCATCTTCTTCCTTCCCGTCGGGCTCTACGGCCTTCTCGACCGGCTTGCCGCCCGCAGGAGCGTGAAATGACCGAGCCGCTTCTTTCCGTCTCCAATGTCGAGGTCGCGTTCGGCGGCGTGCGGGCCGCGGCGGGCGCAAGCATCGACGTCATGCCGGGCGAGTTCCTTGCCATCATCGGCCCGAACGGGTCCGGCAAGACGACGCTGATCAATCTCTGCACGGGCTACGTGAAGCCCCGCTCGGGAACGATCCGCCTCGACGGCCGCGACATCACCAGCCGCAAGCCGCGCGACATCACGAAGCTCGGCATCGCCCGCGCCTTCCAGATCCCGCAGCTGTTCGGCGAGCATTCCGTCATCGAGAACCTGACCCTCGCGGTCGCGGCCAATCGGGGCTTCTGGGATGCGTGGCGCCCGCTCGATCGCCCGGCCTACCGGGAAGAGGCCCTGCGCCTTCTGGAAATGGTGGGGCTCGCGGACATTGCGGGCTCCAACGCGGCCACGCTGCCGGAAGGCCAGCGGAAGCTGACTGACATTGCCATCGCGCTGGCCCTGAAACCGCGCCTGCTGCTGCTCGACGAGCCGACCGCGGGCGTCAGCGGTGACGAGAAATTTCCCCTGATGGACCGCCTCACCGAAGTCCTTCGCAAGCAGCAGGTCACCACCGTGTTCGTCGAGCACGACATGGACCTCGTGCGCCGCTACGCCGACCGGGTCGCCGTGTGGAGCCAGGGCAAGGTCGCCGCCAGCGGCCCGCCGGAACAGGTCCTGACCGATCCGGCTGTACTGCGCGACGTCGTGGGAGTGATCTGATGCTGACGGTGGACACCATTCGCGTCGCGGTCGCGGGCAACACGGTCCTGCGCGGCGTCTCCTTCGCCCTGCGCAAGGGCGAGACGACCGTCCTGATCGGCCGCAACGGCGCCGGCAAGACGACCACGTTGCGGGCGATCATGGGCCTCCTGCCCCTGACGGAAGGCCGCATCCTGGTGGGGTCCCGGGATCTGGCGGACGTGCCAACCTACATGCGGCCGTCGCTCGGCATCGGTTACGCGCCGGAGGACCGTCGCATGATCCCGAGCCTTTCGGTTCAGGAGAACCTGCTGCTCCCCGCCATTGCGCTGCGCTTCTCCGACGCCCTCAAGCGCGAACGGCTGGACGCCGCGTTCGCGCTGATGCCGGAACTCTCCGAGCTGCGCAACCGCTCCGGCGGCACGCTGTCCGGCGGACAGGGGAAAATGGTCGCGCTCGGCCGCGCGCTCATGGTCGCCACCGACGTGCTGCTGCTCGACGAGCCGTTCCAGGGCCTCGCCCCGGCGCTCGCGCTCAATTATGCGCGCACGCTGAAGAAGGTGCGCGAACAGCGCCCGGATCTCGCCGTTCTGGTCACCGAATCGAGCCCGCAGCTTCTCGGCGAGGTCACCGACACGGCGCTGAAGATCGAACGCGGCGAGGTGAGCGAGACGACGCTGACGGCGACGGCTCACTGACGCCAGGCCGGGTCCGTCGGCGCCTGGCGCCCTTCCAGACACAGGAAAAGCGCCGGGCGGTCTCTCCACCCGGCGCTCTTTTCATGTCCAGACCTGGATCGAGGTCAGCGGAGGACCAGTTCCGCCGCCCGAGCGATCGCCAGCAGTCGTCTGTCACCCATGGCCGGCCCGACGAAACTGATGCCCACCGGAGCATCCCCGGCACCGGTCACCGGCAGGCTGACGGCGCAGCGGTCCAGCAGGTTCACGGTGCTCGGGTTGCGCAACAGCAGCCGGTTCAGGTCGCCGAAGGTGTCGTCGTCGTCAAAGTCGGAGATCTTCGGCGGCACGATCGGAATGGTCGGCATCGCGAGCGCGTCGAAGTCCGCAAGGGCGTCATCCGCCTCGGAGATGAAGGCGCGCCGCAGATCCATCATCGTGAGGTAGGCGTCGGACGACAGCTGCCGTCCACCCATGATGCGGGTCAGAACGCGCGGATCGTAAGCGTCGCCCCGCGACGCAATCAGGTCGCGGTGGCCGTGATGGGCCTCGGCAGCCGCGATGCCGCCCCCCGCCGCGAGCTCGGGCAGGCGATCGAGCACCGGAAGCACCATCTCGACAATGCGTGCGCCGGCCGCGGACAGCCGGGACAACGCCGCCTGGAAGGCAGCAGCCACCGTCTCGTCCATGCGCTCGTGCACGTAGTTCGTCGGCACCGCGATGCGCAGCGCGGAAAGGTCCATGGCCTCCGGTGCTTCCGGCGCCTCGCCGGCCATCACCGCGTCGACGACCGCAACGCACGTGACGGAGCGGGCGAGCGAGCCGATGGAATCGAGTGAGGGCGCCAGCGGGAAACATCCGGTCTGCGGAACCCGCCGCGCCGTCGGCTTGAATCCGACGAGGCCGCAGCAGACAGCCGGAATGCGGCAGGAGCCGCCGGTGTCGGTGCCGATGGCGGCAAGCGCCATCCCGTCGGCAACGGAGACAGCGCCGCCGGAGGTCGACCCTCCCGGAATGCGCCGCTCGTCGCGACGCCAGGGGGAGGCGGGCGTTCCGAGGTGCGGATTGATGCCGACACCTGAGAAGGCAAACTCCGTCATGTTGGTGCGACCGACGATGACCGCACCAGCGGCCCGCAGCCGGGCGATCGCCGTTGCATCGGCCGCAGCCGGCGGTGCATCCGAGAGCGCCGTCGAGCCCGCCCGGGTGACCTGTCCGACAATGTCGAACAGGTCCTTGACCGAAATTGGAACGCCCGCAAGCGGCGACGGCACGACGCCCTGGGCGCGCAGGAGATCGCTCGCCTGCGCCTCCGCCCGGGTACGGTCCGCATCGATCAGCGTGAACGCGCGGGCGCCCTCACCCGCGGGATCGAGCGCCGCCGTCAGGCAGCGCTCCGCTTCCGCGACGGCCGACGTTTCACCGCGATCGAGGCGTTCGCCCGTCGCAAGCACAGTCGAAGGACCTGTCATGGGCGCTGGTCAGCTCTCGGGGTAATAGTGGATCTCGAGCAGCAGGCAGCCCTTCTCCGACTTGAAGGGGCCATGAACGGCTCCCGGAGGACGGCACGCGTAGGTGTTCGGCTGGAAGGATTCGCCGCCCTCGCCGTTCTCGTCGTTGCCGACCGTCAGGTCGCCCGACACGAGATAGACCTCTTCGTAATAGTCATGGACGAACGGCTTCGTCGTGTAGACGCCCGGCTCGAAGCGCAGGAGACGCGTCCGGTTGCCGACCTTCTTCTCCTCGTCCAGATGCCCGGCGAGGATCTTCTGCTGGATGCCGGCCGGATAGCCGGGAGGGCTCGCGAAGCCTTCCGACATGTCGATGGGGTGGAATTCCAGATGGGCCTTATCGATGGCCATGCGTGCGCTCCCGTTCCGTGATGGTCGTGCGATGTGGTGGTCTCGATGATGTCGGTTGCCGCCCGGGTCCCGCGCGTCGGGATCGCGGGCAGCAGCCTGCATCTATTCAGCCGCGGTGCGGATCTGCTGCAGTTCATCCTCCAGCGAGTAGCTGGAGAGGCAGGTGTCCACGAGCTTGCCCGACCCTTCCCAGTCGTAGGTGCGGAACGAGTGGCCCTTGGTCACGAAGGTCGCCCCTGCATAGAACATTTCGTACTGGGTGTGGCGCGATCCGAACTCCGAGCCGATGGCGTCCCAGACCAGCTTGAAGAACTTCACCCGCTCGCGCGAGGAGCGCACGGGGGACTGCTGGGTCTTGTCGATGATCGACGCGATGTAGGGATCGGCGAAATCCTCGATGCTGGACGGCAGCATGATGACGCCACCGCCGGCAAGATCGCGAAGCGTGGTGACCACCTTGCCATAGAGCTGCTGGGTCAGCACCTGCGAGGCGTACAGGGTGTGCCGGTCGGGCACGAAGTATGCCCCTTCCTGGCGGCCCTTCACCTCCATGGAGTGAACGAGCGCATCGACCATCTGGGCTTCCGCCGCGATCTGGCCGAGCATTTCGCGCACCTGCGGGAAGGCCGCGGTGCCGTTGGTGTCGGTGATGCCGCGGGCGAGGCCGGCGAGGAATTTCATCTTCACCATCAGGCGGATCTGGCACTGATAGTTCTGGTAGACGTGCGCCGGCGTCGCGTGGAACTGCTTGGCGACCATCTGCACGTTCTTGTTCACGAACACGCGGTCCCACGGCACCTTCACGTCCTCGAAGTAGAGAACGGCATCGTTCTCGTCGAACCGGCTCGCAAGCGGGCTGTCGAACATCGATCCCGCCGCCGCCTCGTAGGACTTGCGCGAGACGATCCTGAGCCCCTTCGAATTCATCGGGATGACAAACGACAGCGCATAGATCTCGTCGCCGTCGCGCAGCGGTTGGATGCAGGTGACGAACACCTCGTTGGCCATGATGCCGGAGGTCGCCAGCATCTTGGCGCCGCGCACGGTGATGCCTTCGGAATCCTCGTCCACGACGCCCGTGGTCAGGTACGGATCGGCCTGCTCGTGGGCCGCCTTCGAGCGGTCGGCCTGCGGATTGATGATCACGTAGGTGAGGAACAGGTCGTTGTCGCGGGCGTAGTGGTAATAGTCCGCCAGCGCCTTCGCCCGGTTCGGATCGTAGGCCTCGAAGACCGGCAGGCCCATGTACATGCCGGAAATGCAGGAGGCGACATGGTCGGGCGAGCGGCCGAGGAAGCCGAAATGCTGCTCCGACCAGGCCTCCAGCGCGCGCCGGCGCTCGACCAGATCGTCGTAGTTCGACGGCAGCGACCACATGCGGTTGACCTGACGGCCGGTGTCGGTCGTGTAGGTCATCAGGTCCGGGTTGGCGGCCTGATAGTCGTAGAGCGAGGCGTAAGAGCGCACCGCGTTGCGGAACGCCGGATCGTCGACGGGCTCGCTGACGAGATGGCCGTCGTAATAGACGGTCCGGCCGTCCCGAAGGCTCTGAAGGTGCTGTTCGCCGGTTTTGATCATGTCGAAGACTCCGTGGTCCTGAGGCGCAAGAGCAAGAGGATCACCAGCCGAGAAGCCACATGGCATCGGCGGGGACCGTGATGTCGTGTTCGTGGGTGAGTTCGCGGTAGCGGCCGCGATGGAAGACGAGCGGCTCGGCATCGGGCCGGAGCACCTCGAAATTCAGGACCCGGCCGACGAGGATCAGGTGGTCGCCGCCGGGGTACTGGTGTTCGCCGCGGCACTCGAAGCGGGCGAGCGCGTTGCGGATCAGCGGCTGGCCATGCTCGCCCGTGTCGATCTCAAGGCCACTCCACTTGTCGGTCATCGCCCGCGCGAAGCGGTTGGAGACGTCCTGCTGGTTCCAGGCCAGCATGTTCACCGCGTAGTGCTCGACGCCGCGCCAGGCCTCGATCCCCTTTGCCGCATTGGCCACCGAAAAGAGGATCAGCGGCGGGTCCAGCGAGACCGAGCTGAACGAGTTGACCGTCATGCCGAGGCGTTCGCCGTCACCGGTCACGGCGGTGACCACGCAGACGCCGGTGGCGAAGGCGCCAAGAGCGTTGCGGAAGGCGCGCGGGTCCATTTGCGCGCCGGGGTTCGCGGAGGCGGCGGTCATGTCTCTGTCCCCCGGGCGGACGTGACAATTTCGTAGCTCAGCAGGGCCGTCGCCGCGTCGCCCCCTTCGATGAGCCCGGGCAGCAGGTCGAGAATCCGGTCCAGATCGGACGCCTCGAGCGCCGAAAACAGCGTGTCGTTCACCCGCGCCTGTGTCGCCGCGAGCTCCGCCAGGAGGTCCCGGCCGGCGTCGGTGACGGCGAGCCGCACCCGGCGACGGTCACGTGTGCTGGGGCGTTTTGAGAGCAACCCCTTCTTCACCAGCCGCCCCACCTCGAGCGTCACGAAGGCGCCGCTGTAGTGGAGGTGCTCGGCCACCGTGGAGACGCTGACATCGCCGGCCTCCTCCAGATGGGAGACCGAAATGAGGATCGTGTACTGCGGCCCGGACAGGCCCACGAGCTCCGCCAGCCCGCTCCGCGTCGCCTCCAGCCGAGCCGTGAAGGCGAGGAGACCGTGGACGAAGGTACGGAACGCCGCGTCCTGCCCATCGCGCAGAAGAGCCGGTCGGCCAGCCGTCGGCAGCCGCTTTGCCGGCCGCTGCGAAACGGACACGGAAGCCTGCTCAAGGTCGGGATCAGCGTGAGCTCGATTTGTCATATAGCTAACTTACAAAGCTATATGAAGCTGTCAATAGTCACGTTGCGAGGTTGTCGGGGAACGTCGGTAAGCCGCGATGCCGGGAACCGGGAGCTATAAATGACGGGCATGTCCGGAGGATCACCCAAGAGCAAGCCGTTCCAGCGCCCGTTGTCCGGTGAGCGCCACCGGCCAAAGCACACGGAAAGTGCTGGCCCGTCAGGCTTTCGCAAGCCTGCGAGTGCTGATCCAGGAGGTCATCGATTGAACGGTTGGTAGGCCCGGCAGGACTCGAACCTGCAACCAGACCGTTATGAGCGGTCGGCTCTAACCATTGAGCTACGGGCCCTTCGGGCGGCTCGGCGGGTCCGGCCGTCGACCGGGTGTCCGCATCCTGCCCAAGACGTCTCGACCAAGCCGTCTATATCGGCAGGCATGGCGGCCTGTCCAGCGCCGGCCATGGACCCGGTCGCGTCCGCACCGTCCGGCTCGAGGACGGTATCAGCTCCGCGCCGACGAGACGCCCTGCGTCACCGGCGCTCGCCGCCAGAGCTCCAG
Organism: Amorphus suaedae; assembly: GCF_053629675.1. Lineage (NCBI taxonomy): Bacteria > Pseudomonadati > Pseudomonadota > Alphaproteobacteria > Hyphomicrobiales > Amorphaceae > Amorphus > Amorphus suaedae. The sequence goes on from NZ_JBRJIT010000001.1 coordinate 2,622,060, forward strand.
CGCCACCAGACCGGCGCCGAGGGCGAGACCGATAACGTCGGTGTAGACGGCGTGGTCGAACGCCCCGCTCGGCACCAGCGCGAGGACGCCCGCCCCGAAGAACAGGAGCCGGCCCGGGATCCGGATCGGCCGCACCAGGAAGCCGACCATTCCCACGGAGCCGAAGAAGACGCCCGCCACCGCCGTGACCACGGCCAGGGTTACTTCGGGGGCACTGCCCTGCATGGCAAGCGCCGGCGAGGCGACGAACAGGAGCGGCACCAGATAGGCGGTCCAGCCGAGCCGCATCGCCTGGAAGGCGGTGGCGACAGGGTCGGCCTTGGCGATGGCGGCGGCCGCGAAGGCCGCGACGGCCACGGGCGGCGTCACAAAGGACAGCAGCCCGAAGTACATGACGTAGAGATGCGCGGTGATGGGAAGCACGCCCATTTCCACCATGGCGGGCGCGACCAGGGCGGCGAGCAGCACGTAGACCCCCACCGTCGGCAGACCCATGCCCAGCACGATGCAGACCACCGCCGCGATCAGGAGCAGGAGCAGCAGGCTGCCGGAGCCGACGGCGACCAGGGCGAGGGTCAGGTTGAAGCCGAGCCCGGACAGCGACAGCACGCCGATCACCACGCCCGCCCCCGCGCAGATAAGGATGATGTCGAGCGCGCCGAGGCCCGTCTGATAGATGGTGGAAACGAGCTGCATCAGCCGCGGCCGCTCGCCGCCATAGCCGAACAGCACCGCCGTCACCAGCAAGGTCAGGATGGCACCGACCACCGCCATCTGTGGCTGCCAGTTGAACGTGAACAGGCCGACCATCAGCACCACGAACGGCAGCAGGAAGTGCCAGCCCTTGCGCATCACCGCGCCCGCCGCGGGGATCATCTCCTCCGGCAGGGCGGCGATGTTGGCGCGCCCGGCTTCCAGATCGACCTGGATAAAGAGGGCGAGATAATAGAGCACCGCCGGGATCAGCGCCGCGAGCAGGACATCGGCGAAGGAGATCTGCAGGAACTCGGCGATGAGGAACGCCGAGGCGCCCATCACCGGGGGCATCAGCTGACCGCCGGTGGAGGCGATGGCCTCGATGCCGCCTGCCCGCGCCGGCGAATAGCCGGCCTTCTTCATCATCGGGATGGTGATCACGCCGGAGGCGACGACGTTGGCGACCGCGCTGCCCGAGATGGACCCGAACAGGCACGACGCCAGAACCGCGATCTTGCCCGGGCCGCCGCGGAACCGCCCCATCAGCGCCAGCGAAAGGTCCGACAGGAAGGCGGCGCCGCCGGTCGCGGCAAGCAGCGCGCCGAACAGCAGGAAGGACACCACCACCGTGGATGCCACGACGATGGGCATCCCGAGCATGCCGTTGAAGTCGATGGCCAGATAGGCCGACAGCCGCTCGACGTCGGAAGCGCGGCCAGCCATGATCCCCGGCACGTAGTCGCCGAACAGTCCGTAGAGGATGAACAGGACGATGATGATCGGAAGCGCCCAGCCGCTGGCGCGCCGCAGGGCCTCAATGGTCAGCAGGATCACCAGGCCGCCCGCGATCACGCCGTCGGTCGGACGCATCAGCACCAGATCCACCAGGTCCGGGAGCGCCACCGCGAGGTAGAGCCCGGCTGCAAGGCCCGTCAGCGCCAGCACCCAGTCGAACCAGGGCACCCGCGTCCGCCGGTCGTAGCGTCGCGCGGAGAAATGCAGGAAGGCGAGGCAGAGGGAAAGCGCCAGCATGCCGGCAGCGAACTGCTGGGTCAGGATGTTGACGCCGACGCTGCGGAACAGATCCGCCCCCCACGTCAGCGCACCCAGCGTGATGGCGCAGGCGAGCACCGCCTTCACGACGCCGACCGCGGCGGGGGCACCGCTTTCGCCGCCCCCGGCCGCCTGCTGTGGCTCAACCGTCATGGCCTGCCTCTATCCGCCGACGTGCTGATGCTCAGTTGGCCTTGCCGCCCTCGGGGAAGGCGACGCCGGCTTCCTTGAAGTAGCGGATGGCGCCGGGATGGTACTCGATCGGCGCGATGTCCTTCGCCATCATCGCCGGATCGAAGCCGCGGAACGCCGGGAAGGTGGCGACCAGCGCATCCTTGCCGTCATGCAGCGCCTTGGTCACCTTGTAGACGGTGTCGTCGCTGGTCTTGGCGCTGGCGAAGGCAAGCGCGTCGAAGGCCAGGATGGTGGTCGGCTCCTTCACGCCGGCGAGCGCCTTGCCGGGCTCGACGTCCACGAAGTAGGCCTGCGGCAGGTAGCGGCGGACCGCAGCCAGCGTCGCGTCGGACTTGTCGAACGGCAGCGCGCGGATTCCGCCGACCGAGGCCTCGACCTCGCTGACCTTCGCCGCACCGAGCGCAAAGAAGAAGGCATCGACCTTGCCGGTGGCGAAGTCGTCGGCGCCGGCAACCGTATTGGCGACCGTCACGCCCTTCACGTCTGCCTCGGTCAAGCCGCCGGCGGCATAAATCGCATCCATCATGGTGGCCGCGATCTGCTGGCTGGAATAGCCGGTGGGCACCGACTTGCCCTTCAGGTCGGCGATCGTGCGGATGTCGGAATCCTCACGGACGAACACCGCGAAGCGCAGCGGGAACATGATCCCCACGGCACGCAGCCCCTCCTGGGGCCGCCCTTCGAAGTGCTCCTTGCCGGCCAGCGCGACACCGACTTCCTGCACGGTCGCAACGCCGAAATCGATGTCGCCCTCGCTCACCGCCGGAATGTAGACGTTGGCGCTCGCGAACGGCTGCAGAGTGGCGCGCAGCCCGTCCTGGCCGTTGATCACCTTGGCGACCGCGGTCCCGGCCGAATGGAACAGCGAGCCCGGCGTGGCCGTGCCGACGGTCACCATCTGGGCGGACGCAGACTGCAGAGGCAGCGCGAACATCAGCGCGGAAAGCGCGAAAAGCATCTTCTTCATGGGATCCTCCCTGATCGGCCCGGAGCACGCTGGCGGCTTGACGTGCCGCTCCACCGCCGGGTCCGCTCGTGTTCTTTATTGCGGACAGGGCTTTTCGCGCCCCTTCATCAGGGACCCTAATACGCCCCATCGGCCGAAGGATAGCTTTCAAAACGAGAACAGGGTGTTCTCTCAATGGAACACCTTGTGGCACCTCTCCGGCCACCTTGGGCCACCTTCGGTGATCCGGGGGGCCCCTCCTTCTCAATCAAAATTGCCATCACTCCTGGGGGCGGCAATGCCACATCGGCTGAGGTGGCGTCCAACTCGGCCGAAGCGAGCCCCGTCACCCACGCTCGCGGATGTGCGTGGCGATGCGGTCGAGGAAGGCGCGCGTCTTGCGGGGCGCATAGCGGGGCGCAAGGAAGGTGGCATAGACGAGCAGCGGGGCCGCCTCCCAGTCGATCGGAAGCCGCACCAGCCTCCCTTCTTCCATGTCCGTCCGGCACATGATGTCCAGCATCAGCCCGATCCCCAGCCCGCGCCGGACAAGTTCGTGGACGAGGACGGCATGGTTCACCATGACCCGCCCGAGCACGTCGGACTTGCCCCCGTCGCGGTCGGGAATCTCCGGCCACGCCCGGTCCCGATGCTGGTACTGATGGGGAATGAGCTCGTGGGCCGCGAGGTCGGCGGCGACGGTGGGCGTGCCCCGCGCGGCCAGGTAATCGGGGCTGGCGTAGAGGCCGCGCGACAGCTTGGCGAGGCGCCGCATCGGCACTGAAGTGTCCCGTGGCGTGCCGAACTGGACGGCGACGTCGAACGGCTCCTCGCCCACGTCGACCCAGCGGTTGTGTGCCTCGATCTCCAGCCGGAGGGACGGGTTCTCGCGGGCGAAATCCGCGATCGCCTCCGCCATCCAGCTCATGAAGAAGACCGGCATGCTGACGCGCAGCAGCCCGGTGACGCCGCTTTGCATCTCCGAAGCCTCGACGTCGGCGTCCTGCAGCTCCGCCACGATCCGCTCGCAGCGCTCGTAGAGCGCGGCCCCGATTTCGGTGAGGCCCAGCGCCCGCGGTCCGCGCTTGAGCAGCGTCGAGCCGAACTGCCCTTCCAGGAGGGCCAGCTTCCGGCTGATCGTCGACTTCGGTACGCCGAGCTGCTGCGCGGCCTTGTTGATGCTGCCGGCGTTCACCGTGTCGTAGAACAGGAGCAGGGCGTTGAGGTCGGTGCGGGGGCTCGCCGGCCGCCGGCCGCCGCGCTCGCCCCGGACAATGTGTGTCGCTTGGTGTTCCATTTCCGGAACTCTGTGTTCAGCGGGGTCGGCTAGTCAATCGCGCGGCGGGAAATATGCTGGCGGGCAATGCGGGCGAACGTCCCGATCGGCACGAAGGGGACCGCCTTGTCGCTTCAAACCCTGTCCAAGCCCCCGTCGGCCGGCCGGATCGATCCGGACCTCATGGGATGGCGCGAGACCATCCACGGCCTCGACGACATCCGCCGCGTCGAAGGCCTGCCTTACGACGCAGTGGTACCCGTGCGCAGCACGCTGCAGCTTCTGGAACGCTCGGCGATCCTGTTTGGCGACAGGCCCGCGCTCACCTTCCTGCCCACCGGTTCGGTCCGCGACACCCCGGAGATCCTCAGCTATCGGGCCTTCTTCGACCGCGTCACCCGGGCGGCGAATGCCTTTCGCCGTCTCGGCGTCGGCCCGGACGACGCGGTGGCGTTTCTGGCGCCGACGCTGCCCGACACCTTCGTCACGCTGTTCGCGGCGCAGGCGGGCGGGCGGGCCTGCCCCATCAACTACATGCTTGCACCGGAGAAGATCGCCGGCCTCCTGGCCCATGCCGGCGCGAAGGTACTGGTGACGCTCGGCGCCGACGACAGCCTGCCGATCGCGTCGAAGATCGCCCAGATCAGATCGCTGTCGCCCCAACTCACCCATGTCGTCACCATCGGCGATGCCGGGATCGACGGGCTGCCGAAGCTGGCCGATCTGATCGACGCGGCCCCGGTCGAGCCCGAGTTCAGCCGCGACATCGGCCGCGACGACATCGCCGCCACCTACCACACCGGCGGCACCACCGGGTCGCCGAAGCTGGTGCGCCACACCCACGGCAACGAGGTCCACACCAGCTGGTTCGGCGGGCTGTTCTACGGGATCGGACCCGACGATGTGGTGGTCAACGGCTTCCCGCTGTTCCACGTGGCCGGCGCCTTCGTGCTGGGCGGCAGCGCGTTCGCCGCTGGCGCCAACACCATCATCCCCTCCCGGCTGGGCATGCGCAGCAAGGTGTTCGTCGACGAGTTCTGGCAGGTCGCCGAACGCCATCACGTCACCCTGCTCTCCGGCGGACCGACCTTCGTGTCGACGTTGCTCGAGCGTGCCGGAACGGATGCCCCCTCCGCGGCCGGCCGCATCAAGGCGCTGGTCGGCGGCGGTGCGCCGATGCCGAACGAACTCGCCCGCAACTTCGAGGCGGCCTTCTCGATTCCGCTCCGCAGCATCTACGGGATGACCGAGGCGGCGGGCCTCATCAGCATCGTCCCGCGCCTGGCCGAGCGGGTGCCCGGTGCCTCCGGATGGCGGCTGCCGTTCGGAGAGATCGCCGTCTTCGGCCTCCTGCCGTCCGGCGCTCCCGACCTCGACCGCCCGCTCCCACCCGGTGAGACTGGCGGCATCGCCATCCGCGGCCCGAACCTCAGCCCCGGCTACACCGACCCCGCCTTGGATGCCGGCACCTTCGAGCGTGACGGGTGGGTGGTGACCGGCGATCTCGGCCACATCGCCGACGATGGCCAGATCTTCGTGACGGGTCGGGCGAAGGACGTCATCATTCGCGGCGGCCACAACATCGATCCGGCCGGGATCGAGGAAGCTCTCATGCGGCACCCGGACGTGCAGCTCTGCGCGGCCGTCGGCCAGCCCGACGCCCACGCTGGCGAACTGCCGGTCGCGTTCGTCCAGCCGAAGCCCGGCACCGCGCCCTCCGGCGACGACATACTCGCCGCCACCGCGGCCTTGATCCCCGAACGCGCCGCCATCCCCAAGCGCATCCACCTCCTCGATGCGCTTCCGCTGACGACCACGGGAAAGATCTTCAAGCCAGCGCTCCGCCTGCTTGCCGCCGAGCGCGCGTTCGCCGACCAGCTCAACGAAATCGCCCCGGATGGAATTCTCGGCGTCGAGTGTGTGGAGACGGGCGCCGGACGTACGGCACGGATCCGGCTTTCCGCGGATCACGCAGATCAGCCGACCCGGGAAGCGGTTCTGGCGCACATGGCGCGCTTCACCTACGCCGCCGAGCTGATCGTCGAGTAGCTACCAGCCGCCCGTCGCCAGCCACTCTTCCATCAGTTCGAGCTTCTCCACCCCGAAGAACGGCTCGCCGTCGACGATCACGAAGGGTGACCCGAAGACCCCCTTCGCAAGCGACGCGTCGACCGCGACCCGCAGCAGGTCCGCAGCCTCCCTGCCCGCGTGGGCGTCCGCGAGGAGGGCTCGGTCGGCACCGCAGTCGCTGGCGATGTCGAGCACCGTCTCCAGCGCGCCGATATCGACGTCCTTGACCCAATAGGCATCGAGCAGCGCCCGGGCGATCGGCTTCGCCCGATCCGGGTCGTGGGTCTTCAGCCAGTGGAAGGTGCGTCCGGCGGGCAGCGGATTGGCCGGCGGCTGGCCCAGCGACCGGCCCAGCGCAATCCCGTGCCGCCGGCAGTAGCGCTCGGCGTCGCGCCGGGCATACTCGCCCTTCAACGGCGTCTGCGGGATCGGCTTGAGCCCCATCACCTTCAGGATGCTGACACCCACGAGCATCGAGCTCCAGTCGGCGGTCCGCCCGTGGCGCGCGGCGAGGTCGTCGATGCGCAGGCTGGCGAAATAGCCGAACGGCGAAATGAAATCGAAATAAAACTCGATGGGCTGGGCGGTCATGGCAGCTGACATTCGCGACTGTCTGCCCGAGGCTCGGTCGGCCGCGCTCGGATGGCCGGGTGGCGCCTGATACCACGTCGCATTGGCGTCGCAATCCCATGAGATGCGGTCACAACGAATGTGGAAGGCCGCACGGGCCGATCGGGAGGACTTTTCATGCGCCGCAAAACCTTAGCCGCCGCGATCGCGATCCTGGCGCTTGCCGCTACCGCGTCGTCGCCGAGCCTTGCCGACAACCGCTCCATCCTCACCGTCACGGGCCAGGGCGAGGCCCATGCCGCCCCGGACATGGCGACCATCACCGTCGGCGCCGTCTCCGAGGCCGACACCGCCAGCGACGCTCTCGCCCAGAATTCCAAGCAGGTCTCTGCCGCCATCGACGCCCTGAAGGCGGACGGCATCGAGGCGCGCGACATCCAGACCACGGGCTTCTCGGTCTCGCCGCGCTACGTCAACACCCGCGAGGCCAACACCGCACCGAGGATTGACGGCTACCGCGTGACCAATTCCGTGGTGGTGCGGGTGCGCAAGCTCGACACGCTGGGAAGCCTACTCGACACGCTCGTCAAGGCCGGCGCCAACGACATCGGCGGCATCAGCTTCGGGATTTCCGAGGCGGACAAGTTCCAGGACACCGCCCGCATCGCGGCGATCGCCGATGCCCGCCACAAGGCCGAGCTCTATGCCGAGGCCGCCGGCGTTCGCCTCGGACAGATCCGGTCGATCGACGAAAGCGGCGGCGCGTATCCGGTGCCCCAGACGATGATGCGCATGAAGGCGATGGAAGCCGACTCCGCACCGATCGAGGCCGGAGAGCAGACGCTTTCGGCGACCGTGCGGGTGGTCTACGAGATCCTCCCCGCCGACAAATAGCCGCCTCCGGGCGCCGCCCGCACCTTGATCCTCGCCGTTCCCGTCACGTCGATCGGAACGGCGGCGATCCGTGCGGGTCAGATACCGACGGCGGAAACCCGCTCCGAAACAGTTTCCGTGTCCGTCACCTGCGGCTCCTCGATGATGGGCTCGATGGCCTGAACGGCGGGGGCCGGTTTCTCTGCGGTCGTCGCAACACCCGGGTCGTCCGTCGCCGGCTCGAACACGAAGAGCGGGTCGCTCAGGCCGCGCGCCGCATGGCCGCCAAGCGAGACGAAGCCCTGCTTCGGCGTGCCGAGCGCACCGACGAATTCCTCCGACATGAGCAGCGGCCGCTCCAGCACGCTGCACAGCTGCGAGATGCGCGACAGCACGTTCACGTCGCGGCCGACGGCGGTGAAATCGAGACGGTTGGCCGAGCCGACGTTGCCGTAGACCGCCTCGCCGAAATGCAGTCCGATGCCGAAGCGGACCGGAAGAGGCACGCCGTCGACGATCGTCGGGGCGATCTGGGTCGCCATGGCTGCCTCGGCGGCGCGCAGCGCCCGGGCGCAGGCATCGCGGGCACCGGCCGGCTCGGCCGGAAAGATCGCCAAGACCGCGTCGCCGATGAACTTCAGCACCTCGCCGCCCTCGGCGAAAATCCCCGGCACCACCGCATCGTAATAGCGGTTCAAAAGCTCCGCCGTTTCCTCCACCGGAAGCCGGGTCGAAAGCGCGGTGAAGCCGCGCAGGTCGGCCATCAGCATGGCGGCGTCGATGCGGGTGACCTCGCCGCGGTGAACGACGCCTTCCATGATCTGGGCCGTCGGCCCGCGCCCGACGTAGGTGGCCAGCAGTTCGCCGAGGGTGCGCCGCAGCCGCTTGATTTCCAGCACGTTCGCCAGCGCCGGGATCACCGCGGCGACGAGTTCCCGGTCTGCCTTGCTGAAGCCGGCCGGGTCCTTGGTGGCGAAGCTGAGCGAGTTGGGCAGTCCGGCGGAGAACCACAGCGGCACCACCAGATAGTGGCACATCCCTTCCTTCTTCAGATCGGGAATGATGGCAAACTGGTCGTCCGGCGTGGCGGCGAGGTCCAGCTCGAGCCATTCGTTGGTCTCGTGAACCACCTTGAACGGGCTGCGCTCGTAGATGCCCTTGTCGCGGTCGGCATAGTCGAAGGAGAAATAGGCGATCGGATCGTAGGGGCGCCATGTGATCCCGGCCGCCAGCAGGTTGGGGCTCAGCATCCGGAGCGAGATCATCAGGCGGTCGAGCGGCATGCCGGCCCGGCGCATGCGCCAGCCAAGACCGTCCACGAACGCGCCCATCTCCAGCCGCGGCGCATCCGCCACCAGCCAGTTGACGATCTCCTGCGGCGCCATCTCCGCCTTGGGCCGTTGGGAAGCGGGTGCGGGGGGATTGTCGCTCATCAGATCATGTCGTCCGGAACGGAGACCTCCGCGCATCAGCACAAGGGGTCGAAAAGGGGGCGGCATCGCCATGCAAGATCGTCGGGCGGAGGGATCGACCAGCACCGCCTAACGACGCTGCCGTCGGGCGAAAGCCTCGCGGCCGCGCCACGACCCGCCCTCCTGTTCGCCTGCATATGGTTCTTTGCCGGCTCCGATCCAGAGGGATCGCTCCGAACCCACCGATCCGAGGCAGCGCGGCAACAGCGGGCGCTTCAGGCCCTGTCGGCTCGGGCGGCAGCGATCCCGGCGATCCGGCGCACGCAGTCCTGGAACGCCGTCAGATCGTGAAACAGCCGGTGCGCGTCGGCGACGGCATGCTCGACCAGCACGCCGCCGGTCTCCGCGATTCCGAACGGCAGCATCAGGTTCTCCACCAGCCCGAAATTCTCCACGCTCCAGCCGCCGCTCGCATGGGCGGCGATGGCCGGGTTCGACGGCGCGTGGCCGGCCACCCGCATGTGGTAGGCGGACGGTTCGTTGGTGTAGCCGAACACGACGGCGCCCTGGGCGGCCAGAAAGCCCACCTCGAATGCGGTGCCGGCATCCACCGACACGCCGCGGAACGGCGTCAGGTTGGCGATCGCGAACCCACAGCTCAGCATGGCATCGCGGTTCGCGGCGAAGATCGCCCGTGCCGCCTCCGCCGACCCGTCCATCAGTGGCCCAATCTCCGCGTCCAGAGGCGACACGCCCTCCAGCCCCGCCTCGGCACACATCGCCTTCTTGGCGGCAAGCACCTCGACCGCATCGGCCAGAAACACGTCAGGTCCGGCGAGATAGACGCGGGGGATGGGGGTCATGAGACGATCGACGCTCCGATGGCAGGTGCTCCCGCTATCCCTTTCGGCCAGACCCAAGTCAACCCGAAGGGGCGAGCGATCAGCCGGATCATCGGCAAGAGATGAGCCGCGGCAGGCAAAACAAAAGCCCGCCTCCGTACGGAAGCGGGCTTCTGATGGTTCACACTATTCCTGGGCCTTCCAAAGCCAATGCGCGATCGCGCGCCGGCCGGTCAGGCACCCACCCGGAGCCGGGTCGGGGAGCGACCTCGGCGCGAGGGGCAAACCTAGCTGTCGAGGAACGACCGCAGCTTCCGCGAGCGCGACGGATGCTTCAGCTTGCGCAGCGCCTTCGCCTCGATCTGGCGGATGCGTTCGCGGGTGACCGAGAACTGCTGGCCGACCTCTTCCAGCGTGTGGTCGGTGTTCATGCCGATGCCGAAACGCATGCGCAGCACGCGCTCCTCGCGCGGCGTCAGCGAGGCCAGCACCCGGGTCGTGGTCTCGCGCAGGTTCGACTGGATCGCCGCATCGATGGGCAGGACCGCATTCTTGTCCTCGATGAAGTCGCCGAGGTGGCTGTCCTCCTCGTCGCCGATCGGGGTCTCGAGCGAAATCGGCTCCTTGGCGATCTTGAGGACCTTGCGGACCTTCTCCAGCGGCATCTGCAGCTTTTCCGCCAACTCCTCCGGGGTCGGCTCGCGGCCGATCTCGTGCAGCATCTGGCGCGAGGTCCGCACGATCTTGTTGATCGTCTCGATCATGTGGACCGGGATGCGGATGGTGCGGGCCTGGTCGGCGATCGAACGCGTGATCGCCTGCCGGATCCACCACGTCGCGTAGGTGGAGAACTTGTAGCCGCGGCGGTACTCGAACTTGTCGACGGCCTTCATCAGGCCGATGTTGCCCTCCTGGATCAGGTCCAGGAACTGCAGGCCGCGGTTGGTGTATTTCTTGGCGATCGAGATCACCAGGCGCAGGTTCGCCTCGACCATTTCCTTCTTGGCGATGCGGGCCTCGCGCTCGCCCTTCTGGACCTTCGAGACGATCTTGCGGAACTCGGTGATCTCCAGCCCGGTCTCGGTGGCCAGCGTGTGGATGTCCTGGCGCAGCTGGCGGATGCCGTCCTTCTCGGCCTGGACGAACGGACGCCAGCCCTTGCTGGCGAGGCTCGCCACGCGGCGGATCCAGTTCGGATCCAGCTCGGAGCCCTGGTACTGCTGGAGGAAGTCCTCGCGCTTCACGCCGTAGCTGTCGGCGAGACGCATCAGCCGGCCCTCATGGCCCATCAGCCGCTTGTTGATCTCGTAGAGCTGCTCGACCAGGGAATCGATGCGGTTCTGGTTGAGCGACAGGCTCTTCACGTCGACGATGATGTCTTCGCGGAACTTCTTGAATCGCTTTTCCTGGCTGGGCGTCAGCGACTTGTTCTGCTGCAGCCGGTTCTCGACCTTCTGGTCCTGCAGGCGGCGCAGCTTCTTGTAGTTGTCGGCGATGGCGTCGAAGGTCTCCAGGACCTTCGGCTTCAGCTCGGCCTCCATGGCCGACAGCGACACGTTGGATTCGAAATCGTCGTCGCCGTCCTCGTCGTTGTCGCTATCGCTGTCGCCGCTTTCGGTCTTGTCGTCGCCGTCGCTGCCTTCGGCATCGCCATTCGACGCGCCCGCCTCCGGGGCACCCTTGCCCTCGGGATCGGCGTAGGTCGCCTCCAGATCGATGATGTCGCGAAGGAGGATCTTTCCTTCGTTAAGCTCGTCGCGCCAGATGATGATCGCCTGGAAGGTGAGCGGGCTCTCGCAGAGGCCCTCGATCATCGCCTCGCGGCCGGCCTCGATGCGCTTGGCGATGGCGATTTCGCCCTCGCGCGACAGGAGCTCGACCGAGCCCATCTCGCGCAGGTACATGCGCACCGGATCGTCGGTGCGCTCCGCCGGCTCGCGCGTCGTGGTGGTCTTGGCGACCGCCTGGGAGCCGACCTCGACCAGGTCGCTGGACTCTTCGTCGTCGGAGGAATCGTCGCTGTCGGCCTCTTCCTGCTCCACCACGTTGATGCCCATGTCGCTCAACATGGCCATCGTGTCCTCGATCTGCTCGGAGGTCACCTCGTTGGAAGGCAGGACTTCGTTCAGCTCGTCATAGGTGACGTAACCGCGCTTTTTCGCGGTCTTGATCATCTTCTTGACGGCGGCGTCGGACAGATCCAGAAGCGGGCCATCGCTCGTCTCCGGCGGGGCGTCCGGGGTCGCTTCGGATTCCGTCGTCTTGGTCGCCATGCCGAGTTCTCCTTGCCTTGCCGGCCGCAGGCGTTGCCCGCCGCCCCCTGCAAAGGGTGCCATTCGTTACATCGACCGAGGGGTCCGTCCGCGGGGTCGCAGCCGGTCCATCGCCTCGTCGATCCGTGATTGCGTCGCCGTCCGGAACGGTCGGCGGCACAAGAGTGCCGCGATTCGGTTTCCGGACTGACAATATCCGTCGATCCTCGAGATCCGACCCTGATCGGAACCGTTTACATAGCGTCGCCCAGCAATTTCGCAAGCAGACTGAATCAGTTGTTGCGAATCGCCGGGCAAAATTCAGAGCCCCGCAGCCGGCGCGAGGGGGTCGCGCCCGGCCTCGCCTGGAACGTGGGCGCCGCGAATTTCCTTCGCCTGGTCGGCGAGATCGCGGTCTTCGTCCTGGAACACCTGCTTGCGGCGCACCAGTTCGCGCGAAAGTGCCAGGATCCGGGCCTCCCCCTCCGCGGTCAGGTGCTGGTCGGCCTGGGCGATGTCCACGTCGAGGTCGCCTTCGAGCACCCGAAGCTCCAGCCGATCCAGGAAGTGCAGCAGGCAGCGCTCCACGAATCCGTCGGGCGGATCGAACGTCAGGATCGGAAAGCGATGGAACAGCCGCTCGCCCCGTCCGCCCGGCCGCCCGTAGACCTCGGTCAGCAGCGTATCGAGCCCCGGCTCAAGCGCCACGCGCACCCGTGTCGGTGACAATTCGCCCTCGTCGATGGCAAGCGACAGCAACGTGCGCTTGAAGCGCTCGTGCGGATCGAACGAGAAGCGCACCCGGTCGATCCACTCCCAGTGCGCGTCGACAAAGCGCGGAAAGGCGACGCAGAGCCCGAGGACGATCCGCTCCAGCTCCGCGAGATCGGTGTCGCTCGGCCCGGCGCCCGCCAGCATGACCGAACCCGGCGTCGCGGGATCGCGGGGCCCACCCTTGCCCCCGGGCCGCCGGTCGTTGGTCCGGCGGTCGTTGCCCCGGAACAGCTCCGACAGGCGCGAGCGGATGTCGAAGTGGTAGCGCCGGCGCACCCGGGTATCCTTCACCGCCTCGATGAGGCCTTCCAGGCGCGCTTCCAGCGCCGCCTTGCGTTCCGGCGTGTCGACGCGGGCGCCCACAAGTTCGCGCTCCCACAGCACGTCGACCAGCGGCTTGGCGCGCTGCACCTCGGCGAGGAAGCCCTCGCGCCCCGAAATCGCGATCAGGTCGTCGGGATCCTTGCCGTCGGGCAGGAAGCAGAAATTGAACGAGCGGCCACTTTCGATCAGCGGCAGAATGCGGTCGACGGCGCGCCGGGCTGCCGCGGTGCCGGCCTTGTCGCCGTCGAAGCAGATCACCGGCTCGGGCGCCAGGCGCCACATGGCGCTGATCTGCTCCTCGGTGAATGCCGTGCCGAGGCTCGCCACCACGTGCTGGATGCCGGCCTTGTAGACGGCGATGGCGTCGAGATAGCCCTCCACCACGATTGCCGCCTCGGCCTGATGCGCGGCGGCGCGGGCACGATGCGCATTGAACAGCACGGCGCTCTTGTGAAACAGCGGCGTCTCCGGCGAGTTCAGGTACTTGGGCTCCTGGTCGACTCCCAGCGCCCGCCCGCCGAAGGCGACAATACGGCCGCGCTGGTCGTGGATGGGGATCATCAGCCGGTTGCGAAAGCGGTCGTAGGTGGCGCGCCCGTCCTCGGGGCGGATCACCAGCCCCGCCTCCAGCATCTGCCCTTCCTCGACCTTGTGGCCGATCAGGTAGCGCTTGAGGGCATCGCGCCCGCCCGGCGCATAACCGATGCCGAAGGTCGCGATGGTCTCCCGGTCGAGGCCGCGCCGTTCCGCATAGGCGCGCGCCTCGCGCCCGACGTCCGAGGCAAAGCTCTCGGAATAGAAGCGGGCGGCCAGCGCCACCACGTCGGTCAGGCTGGCGCGCACCTGGTCGCGCCGCGCCTGGGCCGGATCCGGAGTCGGCAGCGGCACGCCGGCCTGTTCGGCCAGCCGTTCGACGGCCTCGGGAAAGCTCATTCCCTCGGCGTCGGTAAGGAAGCGGATGTGGTCGCCCGAGGCGCCGCAGCCGAAGCAGTGGTAGAAGCCCTTGCGATCGTCGACGTGGAAGGAGGGCGACTTTTCCTCGTGAAAGGGACAGCAGGCCCAGTAGTCGCCCTTGCCGTATTGCGACTTGCGCCTGTCCCAGGTCACACGCTTCCCGACCACTTCCGACAGCGGCAGCCGATTGCGCAGTTCGTCCAGGAACTCAGGCGGAAATCTCATCGAAACCCGGTCTGCTAGAACATGTCCCGTCCGGGACGAAGCGCACCGGACGGCGAAAAGTTGCGAGAGGCATCGAATCCGAGGCGCGTTCCGGCGCTTCCGTGCCCGGCAGGCGGCGCCACCCGACATCGTATCATCGAGATCGCCGGAGCGCCGCTCTCCTGGCACCGAGGGCACGGATCCAACAGCGGCACGCCTGCGCCGCGGCGTGCCCCGCATGGTGCACGCCGTCGAGAATTACCTCACAGTGCGTCAACTGCTCCCCGGGGTCCACAGCCAAGCCGCACCAGCGGCCGGCGATCGCGCCGTCAGGTCACGCGGTGCGATTTCGGTGGACAACTATGGGGAAAACGGGAGCGTCGAAGCGCTCCTCAGCGCAGCAGGTCCTTCACGACGCAGCTTGCGCGCCCGAAATCCATCTTGCCGGGATACCGCTGCTTGAGCGCCGCCATGGCGCGACCGACATCGCGCAGGCCGTGGGCGCCGATGTCCTCGACGACTTCCACGCAGACCGAGCGCATCTCGGTGTCGTCCAGTTGCGCCGGCAGCAGGGACTTGATGATCCCGATTTCCTGGCGCTCCTGCTCGGCCAGATCGATCCGGCCGGCTGATTCGAAGTTCGAGGCCGATTCCCGGCGCTGTTCGATCATTTTAACGAGAAGATCGAGAACCTCGCGGTCTCCGATCCCTTCAAGTCCGCGGTCCCGAGCCGCCTGATCGCGGTCCTTTATCGCGGTCTGGATCAAACGCAGCGTACAGGCGCGGCGCTTGTCGTGATCCACGACAGCCGATTTCAGGGCTCGGTTGATTTCTTCCCGCATGACCGGTCTCGTCAGAGAGAATGACGGATGGTGCACGATAGCTGTTGCTCCCATCGGCGACAATACGTCCCGACTGGCATAAGTTGTTGATAACGAACGTATTTGGAACGCAGATCGCAAGTTGACGCACGCCTCGTCATGGCCTAGCGTCCGGACCTTGATCGCCTCGACATCGTCGGTGTTCGCGATCCGACAACGACCGCCTGGTCGCTGTCGTCGAACGCGGCGCGTGTATCGCGCCCGTTCCAACGATGCAAGAGGTAGTTGGTTCATGACAGGTCTACAAGAGCTTGCCGAAGCGGATGCTTGGGCAGCCCCCCTCACGACGGCTCGGCTCATCTTTGCGGATGGGACCGAGATGGCCGGCTATGGCGTCGGCGCAACCGGGCACGCGGTTGGTGAGGTGTGCTTCAACACCGCGATGACGGGATATCAGGAGATCCTGACCGATCCCTCCTACGCGGGACAGATCGTCACCTTCACGTTCCCCCATATCGGCAACGTCGGCACCAACGACGACGATATCGAGACCGTGAACATGGCCGCGCGCTCGGGCGTGCTGGGCTGCGTGTTCAGGGCACCGATCACCGAGCCTTCCAACTACCGGTCGACGCGCGACCTGGATCGCTGGCTCGCCGCTCGCGGCATCATCGGCATCACCGGCATCGACACCCGCGCCCTCACCGCCCGTATCCGCGAACAGGGCTACGTGAATGCGGTCATCGCCCATGATCGCGCCGGCCGCTTCGACACCGCCGCGCTCGCCGAGGAAGCCCGCGCCTGGCCCGGCCTTGAAGGCATGGACCTGACCCGCGACGTCACCGGCGGTCAGACGTTCGTGTGGGACGAGACCATCTGGGACTTCCGGACCAACTCCTACGGGCGCCAGACCGAGCCGCGCTACCACGTGGTCGCCATCGACTACGGCATCAAGCGCACCATCCTGCGGCTGCTCGCCAACGAAGGCTGCAAGGTGACGGTGGTGCCGGCCACCGCGACGGCCGATGACATCCTCGCCTACGAGCCGGACGGCGTGTTCCTGTCGAACGGTCCGGGCGATCCGGCGGCCACGGGCGAGTTCACCCTGCCGGCCCTCAAGACGCTCATCGACAAGGACGTGCCGGTGTTCGGCATCTGCCTCGGGCACCAGCTGCTCGGCCTCGCGCTGGGCGGCAAGACCTCGAAGATGCATCAGGGGCACCACGGCGCGAATCACCCCGTGAAGGACTACACCACCGGCAAGGTCGAGATCACCTCGATGAACCACGGCTTCGCCGTCGACGCGGACAGCCTGCCGGACACCGTCGAACAGACGCATGTCTCGCTCTTCGACGGATCGAACTGCGGCATCCGGCTCAAGGACCGGCCGGTCTTCTCGGTGCAGTATCATCCGGAGGCCTCGCCCGGCCCCCAGGACAGCCACTATCTGTTCAAGCGCTTCGTCAACTACATCCGGGAACGCAAGGGCGATCCCGCCGTCGCCGAGCGCGGCTGACAGGTCATCGAAGCGTTATAGTGGTCTGATAGGTGGCCGCTTTGGAGTCGGGTCGGTCGCACGCGCGGCCGGCGCGAACCTTCATCGCGTCACCGCCCCCGCCGACGGGCGTTCTGCGTGACCCGGAATTCGGCAACAGGCAGGGGCGCAATGGCCACTTTCATCGCCAACATGATCGATGCGGAGACCGGAAGCGACAACCGGTACGATTTCGAGGGTCCGGACGATCTGCTCGACCGGACGCCGGTCCGGGTCGTGCGGCACTTCATGGAAATCGTCGACCGCGACCTTCTGCCGAAGGAACACATCGACTACGAGCTGAACGCCGCCATCAAGAACCGCCAGCTCGGCGTCGTCACCGCGATGGGTTCGATGATGCTGGAGCGCGGCGGCGAAATTCCCTTCCTGCTGATGATCTCGAAGCGCCCCTGACCTCATCGAACGGGGACAGGGTAGCCCGCCCCCGAGGCTGACGATCACCGACGGACGCGGTCAGGGCTCCTGCGGCGAGAAGGTATCGCACGCGCTGACCTGGCCGCTGTCGAAGCCGGTTTGGAACCACTTCTGACGCTGTTCCGACGTGCCGTGGTTGAAGCTGTCCGGCACGACGTAGCCCTGGGTCGCCCGCTGGATCGCATCGTCACCGACGGCCGCCGCCGCTCTCAGCGCCTCCTGCGTGTCCCCCGCTTCCAGAACGCCCTTCTCCTGCTCGTAGTGCGCCCAGATGCCGGCGAAGCAGTCAGCCTGCAGCTCCACCCGCACCGACATGGCGTTCGCTTCGCGCTTGCTCATGTTCTGCTGGAGCTCGTGGAATTTCGGCAGGATGCCCAAGAGGTTCTGCACGTGATGGCCCACCTCGTGCGCGATCACGTAGGCCTCAGCGAAATCGCCCGGGGCCCCGAAGCGGTCGGCAAGCTGCTTGTAGAAGCCGAGGTCGATGTAGAGCTTCTGGTCTCCCGGACAATAGAAGGGGCCGGTGGCCGCACCTGCCAGCCCGCAGGCCGACTGGACCCGGTCGGTGAACAGCACCAACGTCGGCTCCACATATTGCTGGCCGCTCTCCTCGAACTGCGTCGACCACACGTCTTCGGTGTCGGCAAGCACCACCGACACGAAGCGCTTCATTTCGTCAGAGGTACCGGTGCTGGCGGTCTGGGAGGTGGCCGACGGGGTCGGCGCCTCGCGGCTGCCGCCCTGGCCCATCGATCCCTGCAGCAATTCCAGCGGATTGACGCCGAGCGCCCACATCACCAGCACGAAGACAACGAGGAGCCCGATGCTACCGCCGCTCAGGCGCCCGCCGCCGCGCCGCCCGCCGCCCATCGGCGGCAAGCGGAAGCCGCCCCGTCCATATGACGCCCCGCTGCCACGACGATCTTCGATATTCGCGCTTTCGCGCCTGCCCCGCCACCGCATCCCGCTCTCCATGTTCCTTCACGGAACGCGCGGCTTCGGCCGCGGTTCCGCTCCTGGCCGTCGCCGAGGCGCCCCTTGCTCGGCTGGAACCACCAAAATGCCCTTCGCCCGGCCCGCCTCTTCGTCACGACACCATAATTTCTTCATAGGCTTGGAGAAGATCCAGTCGCGGCAGCCCCCCGCCGACCGCTTCGCTCTTGCGTAAAGGTGGCGGGAGAGCTATCCGAATTTCTGCACTTAGTGCGCCCGCATAGACGGCGACAGGCCGCCGTCTCCAGGCGCCCGGCCGCAAGGCCATTTACAAGGCGTTGTCCCAAGGAGCGATTCCGGTGCCCGACCTGAAGACGAAAAGCATTGACGAGGCCTTTGAAATGGGCCCGGAGCAATTCCGGGCATGGCGGAAATCCCTGGGGCTGAAGCAGAAGGAAGCCGCCGACCGGCTCGGTCTCAAGAAGCGGATGATCCAGTATTACGAGAAGGGAAATCGCGACGGGAAGGCTGTCCGGATCCCCAAGACGGTCCGCCTCGCCTGCTACGCGCTGTCGCACGGCATCCTCGATTTCGACGGCGAACAGGTTTCGTCGGGCGCGGTGGTCCCGACCGAGGGCACCCCGATCCAGATGCCGATGGAGCATGCCGAGGCGGCCGCGGGGGAGTAACAACGCCTTAAGCGCGTCTCGGGCCTTCCCTGCCCACGCGAAGTCTTCTATAAGCCCGCGAGCTTTTGGGTCGGATCCGGAACCCGCCGGAACGCTCGACAGACCGGCGCGGTGCGTTAGCGGGGGCGGATCGATCCTCGTCGGGGCATTTCACCAGCCCCTCACATAATTCCCGCGATCGATCGACCCCCGGACCGCCAGTCGGCCTCCGGCGGTCGGCCTGCGAGCCCGGATGCCGAAAAGAACAGATATCAAAACCATCCTGATCATCGGAGCCGGGCCGATCATTATCGGCCAGGCATGCGAATTCGACTATTCCGGGGCCCAGGCGGTCAAGGCGCTGAAGGAAGAGGGGTACCGGATCGTTCTGGTCAACTCCAATCCGGCGACCATCATGACCGATCCGGATCTCGCCGATGCCACCTACATCGAGCCGATCACGCCGGAACTCGTCGCCAAGGTGATCGAAAAGGAGCGCCCGGATGCGCTCCTGCCGACCATGGGCGGCCAGACGGCCCTCAACTGCGCGCTGTCGCTGCGCAAGATGGGCATCCTGGAGAAGTACGGCGTCGAGATGATCGGTGCCACGGCCGAGGCCATCGACAAGGCCGAGGACCGCGAACTCTTCCGCG
This sequence comes from Amorphus suaedae, assembly GCF_053629675.1. Lineage (NCBI taxonomy): Bacteria > Pseudomonadati > Pseudomonadota > Alphaproteobacteria > Hyphomicrobiales > Amorphaceae > Amorphus > Amorphus suaedae. Next base: position 2,641,545 of record NZ_JBRJIT010000001.1, read on the forward strand.
AGGCGATGACCGACATCGGTCTCGAAAGCCCCCGCTCCAAGCTCGCCCATTCGCTGTCGGAAGCGCTGGCGGCGCTGGAGGACATCGGCCTGCCGGCGATCATCCGCCCCTCGTTCACCATGGGCGGCACCGGCGGCGGCATCGCCTACAATCGCGAGGAATTCCTCGAGATCGTCGAGCGCGGCGTCGACGCCTCGCCCACCAACGAGGTGCTGATCGAGGAATCCGTCCTCGGCTGGAAAGAGTACGAGATGGAAGTCGTCCGCGACCGGGACGACAACTGCATCATCATCTGCTCGATCGAGAACATCGATCCGATGGGCGTGCACACGGGCGACTCCATCACCGTGGCCCCCGCGCTGACGCTGACCGACAAGGAATACCAGCGCATGCGCGACGCCTCGCTGGCGGTGCTGCGCGAGATCGGCGTCGAGACCGGCGGTTCCAACGTCCAGTTCGCCGTGAACCCCGAAGACGGGCGCATGGTGGTGATCGAGATGAACCCGCGCGTGTCGCGGTCGTCGGCGCTCGCCTCCAAGGCCACCGGCTTCCCGATCGCCAAGGTCGCCGCCAAGCTCGCCGTCGGCTACACCCTCGACGAACTCGAGAACGACATCACCGGCGGCGCCACGCCGGCCTCCTTCGAGCCGACGATCGACTACGTCGTCACCAAGATCCCCCGCTTCGCCTTCGAGAAGTTCCCGGGCGCCAGTCCGATCCTGACCACCTCGATGAAGTCGGTCGGCGAGGTCATGGCGATCGGCCGCACCTTCGCGGAATCCCTGCAGAAGGCGCTGCGCGGCCTGGAGACCGACCTCACCGGCCTCGACGAGGTCGAGATTGAGGGACTGGGCGTCGGCGACGACAAGAACGCCATCCGCGCCGCCCTCGGCACGCCGACCCCGGACCGCCTCCTGAAGGTAGCCCAGGCCCTGCGCCTCGGCTTCGAGCCGGATCAGGTCCACGAGTCGTGCAAGATCGACCCGTGGTTCATCGAGCAGATCGCCGAGATCGTCGAGACCGAGGAGAAGATCCGCAAGCACGGCCTGCCGAAGACCGCGAGCGTGCTGCGCGATCTCAAGGCGATGGGCTTCTCCGATGCCCGTCTCGCGAAGCTCGCCGATCTCACCGAGGATGCCGTGCGGGCGCTCCGCATGGAGCTCGACGTGCGCCCGGTGTTCAAGCGCATCGATACCTGCGCGGCCGAGTTCGCCGCGCCCACGGCCTACATGTACTCCAGCTACGAGCCGGCGACCGCCGGCATGGAAAGCGACGAGGCCCGCCCGACCGACCGCGACAAGGTCGTCATCCTCGGCGGCGGACCGAACCGGATCGGCCAGGGCATCGAGTTCGACTACTGCTGCTGCCATGCCGCGTTCGCGCTGCGCGAGGCCGGCTACGAAGCCATCATGGTCAACTGCAATCCGGAGACCGTGTCGACGGACTACGACACCTCCGATCGCCTCTATTTCGAGCCGCTTACGGTCGAGGATGTCCTCGCGGTGCTCGAAACGGAGATGACCAACGGCCGCCTGCACGGCGTGATCGTGCAGTATGGCGGCCAGACGCCGCTCAAGCTCGCCCAGGGCCTGAAGGACGCCGGCATCCCGATCCTGGGGACCGACCCCGACAAGATCGACCTGGCCGAGGACCGCGACCGGTTCCAGCGCCTGCTGGTCAATCTCGACCTGAAGCAGCCGAAGAACGGCATCGCCCGCTCGCTGGACCAGGCCCGCGCCATCGTCGCCGAGATCGGCTTCCCCGTCGTGGTGCGGCCGTCCTACGTCCTCGGCGGACGCGCCATGGAGATCGTGCGCGACGAATCCCAGTTCGAGCGCTACGTCACCCAGGCCGTGGTTGTCTCCGGCACCAGCCCGGTGCTGATCGACGGCTACCTCGCCGACGCGATCGAGGTCGATGTCGACGCGATCTCCGACGGCACCGACGTGTTCGTCTGCGGCATCATGGAGCACATCGAGGAAGCCGGCATCCACTCGGGCGACTCCGCCTGCTCGCTGCCGGCGCACTCGCTCTCCGACGCCGCAATCGCGGCGCTGGAGGAGCAGACGCGCAAGCTCGCACGCGGTCTCGACGTGGTCGGGCTGATGAACGTGCAGTTCGCCATCCGCGAGGGCGAGATCTACGTCCTCGAGGTGAACCCGCGCGCCTCGCGCACCGTCCCGTTCGTCGCCAAGACCATCGGCGTGCAGATCGCCAAGATCGCCGCCCGCGTGATGGCGGGCGAGAAGCTCGCCACGTTCGGGCTGAAGCGCCGCCAGCTCGACCACGTCGCCGTCAAGGAAGCCGTGTTCCCCTTCGCCCGCTTCCCCGGCGTCGACACGGTGCTCGGCCCGGAGATGCGTTCGACCGGCGAGGTCATGGGCCTCGACCGCGCCTTCGCCACCGCCTTCGCCAAGTCGCAGCTCGGCGGCGGCACCCGCGTGCCCACCAGCGGAACCGTGTTCATCTCCGTCCGCGACGCCGACAAGCCGAAGATCCTTGAAACTGTTCGCACGCTCGTGCGTTTGGGTTTCCAGGTGATCGCGACGTCCGGCACCCAGCGCTATCTGGCGGAGGAGGGAATTCCCGCCCGCAAGATCAACAAGGTGCTTGAAGGTCGACCGCACATCGTCGATGCTATCAAGAATGGAGAGGTGCAGCTGGTCTTCAACACGACGGAAGGCGCTCAGGCTCTTGCCGACAGCCGGTCTCTGAGGCGCGCCGCGTTGATACAGAAGGTGCCCTACTACACGACCGTCGCAGGTGCGATCGCTGCGGCTAAGGGGATCGAGGCCTACAGCACCGGCGTTCTTGAGGTGCGGCCGCTGCAATCCTATTTCGCTCCGGCTGAGTAACGGCCAGGCACGGGCGCGGCCGGCGGGTATCCGCTGCCACGCGCGGCATTGGTGTGTGCATGTGTGGTTTCGTCCGGGCCGTGGCCCGGACTAACGGAAGGGGATTTCGTCCCGATGGAAAAGGTACCGATGACCCCGGAAGGCTACGCTGCGCTCGAAGTCGAGCTGAAGCGTCGGACCTCCGTGGAGCGCCCGCGAATCATCCAGGCGATCTCCGAGGCGCGCGCTCATGGTGATCTTTCGGAAAATGCCGAATACCACGCCGCCAAGGAAGCGCAGAGCCACAACGAGGGCCGGGTCCTCGAGATCGAGGACCAGATCTCGCGCGCCGAGGTGATCGACGTCGCCAAGCTGTCCGGCGATTCCGTCAAGTTCGGCGCGACGGTGACCCTGGTCGACGAGGACACCGACGAGGAGAAGACCTACAAGATCGTCGGCGACGTCGAGGCGGATGCCAAGGCCGGCAAGGTGTCGATCTCCTCGCCGATCGCCCGCGCGCTGATCGGCAAGACGGTCGGGGACACGGTCGAGGTTGCCGCGCCCGGCGGCGCCCGTTCCTACGAGATCATCAAGGTGATCTTCCTCGCCTGACGCGATCCTCACGTCGCATGTTTCCGGACGGCGGGCCTTGGCCCGCCGTTTTTCGTTTGTGCCAGGCTTGGTGCCGCTGGAAGCGCTGGAACCGCCGGCTTTCCGCCTTTTAGGCCGAGCGATCGAACAAATCGCCGCGTTCTCAGTTTCAGGGATCGTGGGAATGGGGCGCTGAAGACCCTTCGCCGAAGCCACGGCCACGCAGGCCGTGGGGATGGGTCGACGGATGGAAACAAGAACCCAAGGGAGTTGTTCGATGATCCGAGTTATCGCCACCGCCGGCCTAGCGGCCGCCCTCTTCGCCGGACCCGCCCTGGCCCAGTCCGGCCCGCAGATGCAGCAGATCCGGTCGGCCTGCAACAGCGACATCGCCACCCTCTGCGGTGACGCGAAGTCAAACGACGACAGCGTGTCCGCCTGCCTGCGGGAGCGCGTCGGACAGGTGTCCGCGGCGTGCAAGGAAGCGGTCCAGTCCGTGAGCGATCAGAGCAAAGGTCACGACTGACGGCGCGCACCCGAAAGGTTGCGCGACCACACATTGGTGTTCGTGCGGCCCAACATTCGGTTTGCATCGCGCGCGGAGCGCGCTCAGGGTAGACGACGGCGCCGGAACCACCGGCGCCGTTTTTCTGTTCCGTGCCGGCTCGAACACCGGCCGATGTGGGAGGCTTCAGATGATCAGAACCGTTTTGGCCGCAGGCCTGGTGACGTGTTTCACTGCGGGTGCCGTCTTCGCCCAGTCCGGACCGGAATTCGAGGACATGCGCGCCGCCTGCCGCGAGGACATCCAGCGGCTGTGCAGCAACGTCGAGCCCATCCAGGCCGCCGAGTGCCTGCAGGAGAACATCGAGCAGGTGTCGGAAGGCTGCAAGACCACCGTCAAGGACGTCCGCGCCGAAGACCAGAACCACGACTGAGGCTGGGACGAGGCCGCGCCGGCCTGCCGGGACGGCTCCATCGTGCGACCGGACGCCCGGTCTGCATTCTTGGGGTTTGCATTCGTCGAAGGAGGCGATCAGGGTCAAGGACGGCGCTGGAACAGCGCCGTTTTCATGTCCGGCCCGCCCCGGGGGGCAGGCCGCCATCTCGTGAGGTTTCCAATGTTCAGAACCGTTCTGGCCGCAGGCCTTGCCGCCTGCTTCGCCACCGCCGCCCTCGCCCAGTCCGGCCCGGAAGTTCAGGAGGCGCGCGCCGCCTGCCGTCAGGACGCCGAGCGCCTGTGCAGCGGCGTTCCGCCGATCGAAGTGCAGCTCTGCCTCGAGCAGAACGCCGACCAGGTGTCGGAGCGCTGCAAGGCGACCCTTGGCGATATCGCCAAGGAAAACGAGAACCACGACTGATCTGCCCGGGCTAGCCCAGGCTCGGGCGGGGACGAAATCTTCGGCCCCCGCCCGATCGATCGTCAGAGGTGTGCTGCCGCCTCAGGCAATCAGCTCGTAGGCCGGCAGCGTCAGGAACGGCACCAGATCGTCCGCGGTGGACAGCGTCCGGAACAGGTCGATCGCCTCCGGGAAGCGGCCTGCGTCGTAGGCCTCCGCCCCGATCTCGTCCCGCACGCCCGCCATCTCCTCCTCGAGCAGCTTCGCGAACAGCGGGCCGGTCACGGTCTGGCCGTCGTCGAGCTGGGCGCCGAATGTCAGCCACTGCCAGATCTGCGAGCGCGAGATCTCGGCCGTGGCGGCGTCCTCCATCAGGTTGTAGAGCGGCACCGCCCCCTTCCCGCGCAGCCAGGCCTCGATGTACTGCACGCCGACACGGATGTTGTCGCGCAGCCCCGCTTCCGTCTTGCTGCCCGGATGAACCTCGAGCAGTTCGCGCTGGCCGACCATCACATCGTCGCGCTGGCGGCCGATCTGGTTCGGTTCGGGCATCAGGCGGTCGAACACCTCCATCGCCACCGGCACGAGATCCGGATGCGCGACCCAGGTGCCGTCATGCCCGTCGCCAGCCTCGCGCTCCTTGTCGGCGCGCACCTTGGCCAGCGCCGCCTCGTTCGCCTCCGGATCGCGGCGGTTCGGGATCTGCGCGGCCATGCCACCCATCGCGAAGGCGCCGCGCTTGTGGCAGGTCTTGATGAGCAGCAGCGAATAGGCCCGCAGGAACGCCTTGCCCATCACCACCTGGCTGCGGTCCGGCAGCACATAGCCCTGGTTCCGGCGCAGCGTCTTGATGAACGAAAAGATGTAGTCCCAGCGCCCCGCGTTGCAGCCGACGATGTGGTCGCGCAGCTCGTACAGGATCTCGTCCATCTCGAACGCCGCCGGCAGCGTCTCGATCAGCACCGTCACCTTGATGGTGCCGACCGGGATGTCGAGGGCGTTCTGGGCGTGGACGAAGACGTCGTTCCAGAGCCGGGCTTCCTTGTGGCTCTCCAGCTTCGGCAGATAGAAATACGGCCCCGTGCCCCGGGCGATCATCGTCTTCGCGTTGTGGAAGACGTAGAGCCCGAAATCGACCAGCGAGCCGGACATCGGGCGGCCGTCGACCTCGATGTGGACCTCCGGCAGGTGCCAGCCGCGTGGCCGCACCAGCAGCACCGCCGGGTTCGGACCGATCGCATAGCGCTTGCCTGTCGTCTCGTCGGTGAAGTCGATGCGGTCGGCCCAGCGGTCGATCATGTTGATCTGGCCCTCGATCGCGTTCGCCCAAGTAGGCGACGTCGCGTCCTCGAAGTCCGCCATGAACACCTTCGCGCCGGAGTTCAGCGCATTGATGACCATCTTGCGGTCGACCGGCCCGGTGATCTCCACCCGCCGGTCCATCAGGTCGTCCGGAATGCTGGTGATGCGCCAGGCGCCGTCGCGGATCTCCTTGGTCTCGGGCAGGAAGTCCGGCAGCGTTCCGGCGTCGAACTCGCGCTGGCGAAGTGCGCGCGCCTCCAGCAGTGCGCGGCGGGTGTGGTCGAAGGTACGGTGAAGGTCCGCCAGGAAGGCGAGCGCCTCCGGCGTCAGCACTTCGTCGAAGCGGGGGCCGAGCGGCGCCTTCAGTTCAACGCCCTCGACCGGCGACTGCGCGTGTTCTGCGTTGGCCATGGTGCCTCCCTGCATGTTTCTGAATGGACCGGTTTGCTCGTGCGTATCACGGTCTGGGCGAACAACGCAGGCACCATTTGATCCGTGATGGAATAGGTCTTTCGCTCCGTGCGAAAGCGGGGCGCGCCTGCGGCCCCTATATGCAGGCCGGGGAACGGCGCGAAAACCGTCGATCGCAGACCATCTCGACGGCCGGGAAAGAGGAGACCGCATGGGCTGGGACACACATCTGCGGCCGCAGGCCGAGGGGCTTGCGGTTGCCGCGGCGGGCCTCTTCATCGACCCGGTCCGCCCGGTCGAGACCGCCATCATCACCCACGGCCATGCCGATCACGCCCGTGCCGGCCACGGCACCGTCTACGCGACGCCGGAGACGCTCGCGGTGATGGCGGCCCGCTACGGCGAGGCGTTTACGGAGAATCCCCGCCCCCTGCCCTATGGCGAGACCGTCGATCTCGGACCCTACCGCTTCAGCCTGCATCCGGCCGGCCACGTCATCGGCTCCGCCCAGGTGCTGATCGAAACCTCCGACGGACGCGCCGTCGTCTCGGGCGACTACAAGCGCCAGGAGGATCCCACCTGCGCGCCGTTCGAGACGGTGGCGTGCGATCTGTTCGTGACCGAGGCGACCTTTGCGCTGCCGGTGTTCCGGCATCCCGACGCCAGCGGCGAGATTGCCCGGCTGATCGCCTCGCTGGCGCTGTTTCCCGACCGCGCCCATCTCGTCGGCGCCTATTCGCTCGGCAAGGCCCAGCGGGTGATCGCGCTGCTGCGGGCGGCGGGGCACGATCGGCCCATCTATCTCCACGGTGCGATGGAAAGGCTCTGCTCGCTCTACGAATCCCTCGGCGTTCCGCTCGGCGACCTCCGACCGGTAAAGGACGTCGACCGTGCCGCGCTCGGCGGCGAAATCGTGATGTGTCCGCCGGGCGCGCTCGCCGATCTGTGGTCGCGCCGCTTCGGCGATCCGGTGACGGCCTTCGCATCGGGCTGGATGCGGGTGCGGGCGCGGGCACGCCAGCGCGGCGTGGAGCTGCCGCTGGTCATCTCGGATCACGGCGACTGGGAAGATCTGTGCACCACCATCGTGGAGACCGGGGCGCGCGAGGTGTGGGTCACCCACGGCCAGGAGGACGCCCTCGTCCACTGGTGCGAAACCCGTCAGATCCGGGCGAGACCGCTCCGTCTCGTCGGCTACGGCGACGAGGACGAGGCCGCCGCCTGATCGCGGCTAGGCCCGATCCGGAGCCGCAGCCGGCCGCATTCCGAGCGCGGCCAGCGCCACCATGAGCCAGCCGAGGAGGAACGCCAGACCACCCATCGGCGTCACCATCACCATCGCCCGACTGCCCGTCATGCCGAGAAAATAGAGGCTGCCGGAAAACAACACGGTGCCGGCGAAGAACAGCACCCCGGCGGCGGTCGTCCGCCACGAGGCCGCGTAGCCCGCCAGCAGCCCGACGGCGACCAGCGCGAGCGAATGGACGATGTGGTACTGCGCCCCGGTGGTGAAGATCGCCAGATCCGCGTCGGGCACGCTGCCGCGCAGGCCGTGGGTGGCAAACGCGCCCATCGCCACGGCGACGAAGGCGTTCAGGGCGCCGATGACGATCCAGGTCCGCATGGGGTTGGTCCTCGTTGTCTGCCGCCGCCGGCGGCGGGCGGTTCCGATGCCCACCCTCGCCCACCGGACGGACCGGTGCCAAGGGGACGCGCCGTCGCGGTCGCGGGTTTCGTCGTCGTGACAATCTGGCAGGACCCGACAGGCATTTGCTACGTTGACGGACCAACCCCTCCGGCCCATCGTTGAAGGCCAGCCATGACAGCCGCCAGCGCCGCCAAGTTCGACCCGTCCCGCGCCGCCGAATACGAACGCCAGAGCCGCATCGGCCTCGCCGGCTACGACGCCTGCCACGACCTGGCAGCCTGCCTGCTGGCGGCCACGCTCGGCTCCGGCGCCCGCGCCCGGATCCTTGTTGCCGGCGGTGGCGGAACGGGCAGCGAAGTCCTGACGGCGGGCCGCCTCGAACCGGACTGGACGTTCCTGGTCGTCGATCCGTCGGCGCCGATGCTCGATCTGGCGATGGGGCGGATTGCCGAGGCCGGCCTGGCCGATCGGGCCGAAGCGGTGCTGGGGGCGGTCGCCGACCTGCCGTCCGGCCAGACGTTCGATGCCGCCACCCTGATCGGCGTTCTGCATCACCTTCCCGGCGCCGAGGCAAAGGCCGCCATCCTGCGGGACATCGCCGAGCGCCTGCCGCCCGGTGCGCCGCTGATCCTTGCCGGCAACTGCCGGGCCTACGCCGCCGAGCCGCTGCTGATGGCTGCATGGGGGAACCGCTGGCGCATGAACGGCGCCTCCGGGGACGAGATCGACGCCAAGCTCGGGAAGATCCTGCAGGGGGCGGACCCGCCGGCCTCGGAGGAAGCCGTGGAGGCGCTGCTCGCGGATGCCGGGTTCGGTCACCCGAAGCGGTTCTTCTCCAGCCTGTTCTGGGGCGCATGGATCTGTACGCGCCTTTAGCGCCGGTGCGTTCCCGTCCGGATCGAGAGGATCCGAACGGGAATCGCGCTGGGGCGTTTCGTCCAGACGCTTTCTGGTCCCGCAGGATAGGCTTTCCACCCCGCACTCCCATGTAACAGGGCGTCATGCAGGCTTTCGCCCATCTCCTCGACCGCCTCTCCTACGAGCCGCGCCGCCTCGGCAAGCTGCGGCTGATGGAGGCCTATTTCCGCGCCGCTCCCGATCCCGAGCGGGGCTTCGCGCTGGCCGCCCTCACCGGCGCCCTCAGCTTCCGGCACGCCAAGGCCGGCCTCATCCGGGCCCTCGTTGCCGAGCGGACCGATCCGACGCTGTTTGCGCTCTCCTACGACTACGTTGGCGACCTGTCGGAGACCGCCGCCCTGATGTGGCCGGCCCGCGCCGCGCCCGACGGCGGACACCCGCCGCCGCCCGCGTTGTCGGAGGTCGTGGCCGCGCTGAGCACGCTCTCCAAGGCAGATCTGCCAGGCCAGCTCGCCCGCTGGCTCGACGGCCTCGACGAAATCGGTCGCTGGGCGCTGCTGAAATTGATCACCGGCGGCCTCAGGGTGGGCGTTTCCGCCCGTCTCGCCAAGACCGCGGTGGCCCAGCTCGGCGGCGTCGAGCCAAACCAGGTCGAGGAGGTCTGGCATGGCATTGCCGCTCCCTACGAGCCGCTGTTCGCCTGGCTGGAGGGACATGCGCCGCTGCCGGAAATCGACGATCCGGCGCCGTTCCGGCCGGCCATGCTTTCCCACCCGATCGAGGCGACCGACTTCCCCGGCCTCGACCCGGAAGCCTTCATGGTCGAGTGGAAGTGGGACGGCATCCGCGTCCAGGCCGCCGCGGGTCTCGATCGCGAGGGACGCCGCGTCGCCCGGCTGTTCTCGCGCACCGGCGAGGACATCTCCCCCGCCTTCCCCGACCTCCTCGAGGCGCTGGAGTTCGACGGCGCCGTCGACGGCGAGCTGCTGATCGTGCGCGAAGACGCCGTCGAACCGTTCAACGTGCTCCAGCAGCGCCTCAATCGGAAGACCGTGACGCCGAAGATGCAGGCTGCGTTTCCGCCGCGGATCCGGCTCTACGACCTGCTGGCGCTGGACGGCGAGGATCTGCGGCCGCTACCGTTCGCCGAGCGCCGCCGGCGGCTGGAGGCGTTCGTGGCCGCCCGACCGGATCCGCGCATCGATCTGTCGCCGCTGGTCCCGTTCCGCACCTGGGAGGATATCGCCGCCGCCCGGGCCGACCCGGCCTCGGCGGGAGCCGGCGCGGATGCTGATGCCGTCGAAGGCGTGATGATCAAGCGGGCAGACAGCCCCTACGTGCCCGGCCGGCCCAAGGGCCTGTGGTTCAAGTGGAAGCGCGACCCGTTCACCGTCGACGCGGTGCTGATGTACGCCCAGCGCGGCCACGGGAAGCGCTCGTCGTTCTATTCCGACTACACCTTCGGGGTCTGGCGGAATGCCGAGGAGCGCGGCGAGGAGCTGGTGCCCGTCGGCAAGGCCTATTTCGGCTTCACCGACGAGGAGCTGAAGAAGATCGACGCCTTCGTGCGCAAGAACACCCTCAACCGCTTCGGCCCGGTGCGCGAGGTCGTGCACGACGCCACCGACGGGCTGGTGCTGGAAATCGCCTTCGAAGGCCTCAACCGCTCGCCGCGCCACAAGTCCGGTGTGGCCATGCGTTTTCCCCGCGTCGCCCGCCTGCGCTGGGACAAGCCGCCGTCCGAGGCCGACCGCATCGAAACGCTGGAGGCGCTGCTGCCGAAGGGATGAGGGAAGATGCAGGGCTCCGAACCCGACCCATGACAGCTTTCCGGGATCGCTCCCACCAGCGCGCGACCGCGCGCCGGCCGAAGGCCGCCCACCCGGAACCGGTGGGCGAAGCGAACCCGGCGCGAGCGGCCCTACAGCGTCGACGCCGCTTCCAGCGTGGGCCTGTCCTCGATGCAGTAGTAGCCTGAGATACGGCTGATGGTGCCGACGCGCTTCCAGTCGTTGAGGACGCGGCTGACGTTCTCGCGGGCCCCGCCGGCCATCGAGGCGATGTCGGACTGGCTGATCTTGTAGTGGATCAGCAGCCGGTCGTTATCCAGCGGGCGGCCGAAGCTGGCGGACAGCTGCAGCAGCGTCTGGGCGACCCGCCCGGGAAGCGGCAGGAACGAGCGCGCCGCCAGCGCGTCGTTAGACTGGCGCAGCCGCTGGCCGACGATCTGCAGCATGTGCCGGTAGACGGCGGGGTTGTCGTCGGCGAAGCGCTCGAAGGCGGATCGCTCCACGAAGGCGAGGCGCGCCTGCTTGACGGCGACCACCGTCGCCGAGCGGGGCCGCCCGTCGAAGATCGACAGCTCGCCGACCATCGAACCGACGCCGAGCATGGCGAGAAGCTGTTCTGAGCCCGAGCACGAGGTGACGCAAACCTTCAGCGATCCGTCGAGGACGGCATAGAAGCCGTTGCCCGGATCCCCGGCGCGAAACAGCGTCCGGCCCGGATCGAGCTTCACGGTGCGCGCCACCGCCGCAAGGCCGGCGGCGAGGCCGGGATCGAGCCCCTCGAGTGAAAAGGAGTGATCAAGGATCGTCTTGGCGATCGTCGCCTTCGCTTCGGTCATCTCGCGTCTCCACCCCGGTCGGCCCGATGGCCACAGGCCGACGGCAAGGTTAGCACAGCTCGCCGCATGTCACAGGAGCGCGGAGTGGGTCAGCTGGCGGGTCCGGCGGTCTTCGCGGCCGGGGCCTTCACGAACGCCACGCAGGCGAGCGCGGCAAGCGTCAGCAACGCGACCAGCGCCCACGCCTCGTCGATGGCCCAGGTCAGCGCGGCCTTCTCCACCAGCGGGGCCAGCATCGCCGCCGTGTCCGGATCCAGCGGGGCACCTGCCTGCGCCTGGAAGACATCCAGAGGAATGCCGACAAAGGCCGCCATGTGCGTATCGCCGGCCCCGAGCGCGTCCTGGATCGCCTCCGCATGCACCGGCGCCCGCCCGTAGATCACGGTGTCGATCAGCGCCAGGCCGATGGCGCCGCCAAGATTGCGCATCAGGTTGAACAGACCGCTCGCGTCAGGCACGCGCGCCGCCTCAAGATGGCCGAGCGCCAGCCGCGTGGGCGGCAGCAGGCAGAACATGATGGCGAGCCCGCGGACCGCCTGCGGCCAGAACATGCCGTCGAAATCGGTGGCCGGGGTATCGAAGGCGCTCATGCCGAGGCCGGCGGCGAACGCGGCGAAGCCCAGCGCCGTCAGCAGGCGCGGATCGAAGCGCGGTTCCAGCGCCACCGCGATCGGCGCCATCAGAAGCTGGGCGACGCCGGTTACCAGCATGATCCGGCCGATCTCCAGCGCGTCGTGATCGCGCACGAAGGCCAGGAACACCGGCATCAGATAGACCGAGCCGAACAGCCCGATGCCCAGCACGAACGAGAGCACACAGCCGATCGCGAAGTTCCGATCGGCGAAGTTGCGCAGTTCGACCACCGGGTGCTGCGCCCCCAGCGTCCGGCGCACGAACCCCGCGGCGCAGGCCACCGACAGCACCAGCAGCGCGATCACCAGCCCGGACGCCCAGCCGCGCTGCGGCGCCTCCTTCAGGCCTACCTCGAGCGCCGCCAGAGCCGCCGCCATCAGCAGCAGCGACGCGACGTCGAGGCGGCGCACCTCGGCAAGACGGGTCTCGTCGCGGGGCAGCAGCCATGCCGCGGTGACGGCGCAGACGATGCCCGGGATGACATTGATCAGGAACAGCCAGTGCCAGGAATAGGTCGAGGTGATCCAGCCCCCGACCACCGGGCCGACGGTGGGCGCCAGCACGGCCAGCACCCCGGCAATCGTGGTGGCCAGCCCCTGGCGGCGTTCGGGAAACAGCAGGAACACGGCGGAGAAGACCGCCGGGATGAGGGTGCCGCCGGAAAACCCCTGCAGGACCCGCCAGGCGATCAGCTCGGTGAAGCTTCCGCTGGCGGCGCAGCCGGCGGAGGCGAGCGTGAACACCGTCACCGCCGAAACGAACAGCCAGCGCATGGTCAGCACGCGGGTGAGAAGGCCGGTGAGCGGGATCGCGATGATCTCGGCGATCAGATAGGCCGTCTGCACCCAGCTCATCTGGTCGGGTGCGATGTGAAGCGCCGCCTGGATGGTCGGAAGCGACGTGGCGACGACCTGGATGTCCAGGATCGCCATGAACATGCCCACGCACATGGCGCAGAAGCCGATCCAGACCCTTATGCCCGCCTGCGCCTGCATCGCCGCTTCAGCCCTTCCCGGCCGGGCGGACGCCTGCGAGTGCGCGGTTCTCGGCGCGAATGCGGATCGTCAGAACCGCGGCGTTGGCGATCGAGAAGACCAGCGCGTACCACGGCAGGCCGAGGCACAGCGGCAGCACCGCGATCTCGCCGACAACCACCGCGTAGTTCGGATGGGACAGCAGGCGGTATGGCCCCCGTGCCACCAGCGTTTCGCCGGGCACCACGATAATGCGTGTCGTCCAGCGCGCGCCGAGCGTCGCCAGCACCCAGATACGCAGCCCCTGCAGCACCAGGAACACCGCCAGCCATCCGGGCAACACCGGGTTCGCCCAGCCCAAGACCCAGAGACCCGCGAGCCAGACGGCGTGCAGCAGCACGATCAGCCGGTAGTGGCCGGCCGCATGCTCCACGGCACCGCGGGCAAGCAGCGCGGCCGTGTTGCGCCGCGCCAGCCAGAGTTCGGCCAGCCGTTCCGCCGTCACCAGCGCGAGAAGGAGGATCGCCCAGGTCACGCGGCGCGCTTCAGCGACACGCAGCTCGCCGTGAATCCGGGCCCAAGCGCGGTGAGCAGTGTGCGTCCGGGAAGGCCGGCGCGGATGACCCGGTCGAGCACGAACAGCACCGTCGGCGCCGACATGTTGCCGTGGTCCCGCAGCACCGCCCGCTCGTGGTCGAGCGCGCCCTGGCCGATCTGTAGGGCGCGCTCCAGGGCCGCGATCACCTTGGTGCCGCCGGGATGGCAGACGAAGCGGTCGATGTCGCCGAGGGTCAGCTCCGACCGGCCGAGGATTTCCGTCACCGCGCTGCCGAGGTGCTCCTCGGCGAACGGCGGGATCGCCCGGTCGAAGATCACGCCGAAGCCCTGCGGATCGATGCTCCAGCCCATGATGTCGAGGGTGTCGGGCCAGGTCTTCTGCCCGGAGGCCTCCACCTCGGCAATGCCGGGGGCGCCGGCGCGCACCACGCAGGCGGCCGCGCCATCGCCGAACAGCGCGGTGGCGACGATGTTCGCCTTGGTCAGCTGGTCGTGGCGGAAAGCCAGCGAGCAGAGCTCGATGGTCACCATCAGCACGACGCTCCCCGGCCGCGACTCCGCCAGCCTGGAGGCGATCGAGAGACCTGTCACGCCACCCGCACAGCCCAGCCCGAACACCGGCACCCGTTCCACGTCGTCGCGGAACCCGAGCCGCCCGGCGGCCCGCGCCTCCAGGCTGGGGGTGGCGATCCCGGTCGAGCAGACGGTGACAACGGTATCGACCTCGCGTGCGCTAAGCCCAGCGTCCTCGAGCGCCCGGCTGGCCGCCTCGACGAACAGGTCGCCCGCCACCTCCAGAAACGCCTCCGTGCGTTCCGGCCAGCCGAGCGTGCCGAAATACCAGTCCAACGGACGGGCCACGTGGCGCTGCCGGATCCCGGCGTTGGCGAACACCTTCGCCAGCCGTTCGAACGCGTCGAACCGCGGGCCGAATGCCGCGCGCGCCGCGGCTTCGGCGTCGCCCTGGTCGAGAACGATGGCGGGAACCGCGGTCGACAGGGAAACCAGCTGGGCGGACATCGTCTGCGGTGCTCGTATCGAGGGAGGTGGGCAGTCGAGATGACCGGGACGTCTGCAGTCTAGGCTAACGCACAGACACTCCGAATGTTTGTCGAGAATACGCACGTGCACGCCGATCGGTTCGGCCGCGCGGGGCGAAGGCCGAGGCGAAACGCCATCCGTCCCGAAACGTTGAACAATCCGTCACCCCTTTCGGCGGCTCTCAAGCCGGTTTCGCCCGTTCTATACAAGCCGACCCATCCCATCTTGGGGAGGAACATCAACAGCCGCCATCATCTGGCGGGATGGCCGACAAGAACTGCGGCCACTGTTGCAGCAAAGGAGCAGACGAATGTCTCCCGTTATCGGCCTTCATCATATCACGGCCATTTCGTCGTCGGCGCAGGGCAACGTTGACTTTTTCGGCAAGCGTCTCGGACTGCGCCTCGTCAAGAAGACCGTGAACTTCGACGATCCGGGAACCTATCACCTCTATTTCGCGGACCGCGTCGGAACGCCCGGATCGGTGCTAACCTTCTTTCCGTGGGCGGGCGTGCCGAAGGGCATCGCCGGAACCGGCGAGACCGGCCTCACCCAGTTCGCCGTCGCGCCGGGCACCCTCGACTTCTGGCGCGAGCGGCTTCAGGCCGCCGGCGTGGCACCGGTGGTGGACGAGACGGTGTTCGGTGCGTCGCGCCTCGTGTCCGCCGATCCGGACGGCTTCGCCTTCGCGCTGGTCGAGGCGCCGGGCGACGACCGGCCCGGTAATTCCATCGACGGCATCGAGCAGGCCGCGTCCATCAAGGGCTTCCGCGGCGTCACCTTGACGCTCGCCGATGGGGCCGCCACGCGTGACCTTCTGACCGGGCTGATGGGCTACCGGGAAGAGGCCAGCGAAGGCGCGCTCACGAGGCTCGTCAGCCCGACGGCGGAAGCCGGCGTCGTCGACATCCTGGAGGCCCCGGAGCGTCGTCACGCGACCCAGGGCGCGGGCCGGATCCATCACATCGCCTTCCGCGTGCCTGACCGCGCGGCCCAGGCGGCGATCCGGGAAACCCTCACCAAGGAGGGCTTCCAGGTGACCCCGCAGATCGACCGGTCTTACTTCTACGCGATCTATTTCCGCTCGCCCGGCGGCGTGCTGTTCGAGATCGCCACCGACGAGCCGGGCTTTGCCACCGACGAGGATGTCGACCACCTCGGCGAAGCCCTGCGCCTGCCGCGCCAGCATGAGCACCTGCGTTCGGTGCTCGAAAAGAAGCTGCCGGCGCTGGCGGTCTGACGTCCCAAACCGCCTCCGGCCGGGCTCCCTGCCCGGCCGGAGAGCCGGTTGGCTCCGCGTTCACCCATTCCCGTTCGGTCGGGTCGTCACGATCCGGCCGGCGCACGCACGAGGCACGACATGGCAGACCTCTACGACACGGTGAAGGTCGCCGGAGATCCGGCCGACCCCCGCACCCTCATTCTCCTTCATGGCACGGGCGGCGATGCGCGCAGCTTCGCCGGCATCGCGCGGGCCGTTGCTCCCGGCGCCCATGCGATCTCGCTGCAGGGCGACGTCCTGGAGCACGGCATGCCGCGCTTCTTCCGCCGGCTGCGCGAGGGCGTCTACGACATGGACGACGTCGCCCGCGCGGTCACGAAGCTCGCCGCCGCCGGTCCGAACGCCATCGAGGCTGCGGGTCGGGATCCGGCCGCTGCCACCTATGTGGGCTTCTCCAACGGCGCCAACCTGATCGCCGCGACGCTGCTCGCGCATCCGGACAAGATCCGCCGCGCGGTGCTGATGCACCCGCTCATCCCGTTCGAGATCTCCGACGCCGTGGATCTGGCCGGTGTGGACATCCTCGTCACGGCAGGACGTCAGGATCCCATCGCGCCCTGGGCGCTGACCGACCGGCTGGTGGACGGCCTCCGCCGCGCCGGCGCCGATGTCCAGCTGGCCGCCACGCCCGGCGGCCACGAGGTCGGCGACCGGGAGATCGCCACCATTCGCGACTGGCTGACGCTGCCCGTCGCCTGAGGGTTCGTCCTCTCCCGCCTCCATCCGGCCGGCGCGCTCACGGTTTTGTCAGTGACGCGCCGGCCGGGCGTTCCCATATCCCTCTCGTCCGGCCCTTCAGCAGGCCATCTTGAGAGGAACACGATGACACCGAGCGAACGCGACCTTCTGGACCGGCTTTTCGACCGCATCGACGCCGCCTCCGACGGCCCCCGCGACGCCGAGGCCGAGGCGCTGATCCGCGAGCGGGTGGCGGCCAATCCGGGCGCTCCGTACCGCATGGCCCAGACGATTGCCGTGCAGGACGAGGCGCTGAAGCGCGCCGAGGAACGGATCCGGCTGCTCGAATCCACGGACACCGCCCAGATTCCGGCCAATGGCGACATGGCGCGCTCCGGTCTGGCGCCCCGGTCCGGCGGACTGGCCGCCGAGGCGACGGCAGCCGCGGCGTCCTCGGGCCGGCGATCCAGCGTCCCGTCCGCGGGCGCGCGCCCGGCGGGCTTCGGCGGCGGCTTTCTTGCCGGCGCCGGTCAGGTGGCGCTGGGCATCGTCGGCGGCAGCCTGCTGATGGAGGGCATTCGCGGCCTGATGGGTGACGATGGCGCCGCGCAGGCGGCCGGAACCGATCCCGCCGCAACCGATCCGGCGGCCGACACCTCCGCCGATGCGGGCGCGGACCAAGCCGGCGACCTCAACGACACGGGGGATGCGGGCGGCTGGGACAGCGCCGGCGTGGATTCCGGCGACGGCGGCGGCTTCCTGGACGGCCTGTTCGACGAGTGGTGAGCCGGCCGCGACGGGACGCCTGACAAGAAGCGACGGGATGCCTGACAAGAAAAAGGGCCGGCACTGCCGACCCTTTCCCGAAGTCCTTGCGATCTGATGGCGCCCGATCGTCTCGGGCTGCCCGTCTGGCCGTCTCGACAGCCGGACTAGCGGCTGACGACCACCTTGGTGCCGACCGGAACCCGCTCGTACAGCTCGATCACGTCCTCGTTGCGCATGCGGATGCAGCCCGAGGAGACCGCCTGGCCGATGGTCCAGGGGGCGTTGGAGCCGTGAATGCGGTAGAGGGTGGAGCCCAGATACATGGCGCGGGCGCCGAGCGGGTTGTTCGGCCCACCTTCCATGTGCGCCGGCAGGTCCGGCTGCCGCTTGCGCATCTGCGGCGGCGGGGTCCAGCCCGGCCACTCGGCCTTGCGGGTCACTTTGTGGGCGCCGGCCCACTCGAAGCCGGGGCGACCGACGCCGACGCCGTAGCGGCGCGCCTTGTTGCCGGGCTCGATCAGGTAGAGGAAGCGATCCTCGGTATCGATGACGATCGTCCCCGGACCGTACGGGCCGGTGTAGTCGATCACCGTCGGCAGGAACTTCGGATCGAGCTTGTAGGACGCGCCGGCCGTGCCGGCGGCGAGCGCCGCGACTTCCGTCTGGCGGGCCTGGCGACGCTCTTCCGCGGTCATCCCGCGTTCGGCGTCGGCACGCTCGTTCAGATACTTCAGCCAGTCGGAGCGATCGTTGCCCTGAAACGTCAGCGCGGAAGCCTGACCCGTCACGGCGATCCCGATGGCCATCGGAAGGGCAAATTTCAGAAGAGTTTTGCAAAGGTTCATGTGTCGACGCCCACTCGCATCCAGTCGAAAGTCTTGCTCACGGCAGGCAACGCGCCGAATCTGCGTAGGTTCCCCGCATCCGGCGCTTTTATGGCTGAAAAATGACTGCGCAAGAAGCCCGCGAGGCCCGGTTTTTCGCGATTCGAGTAAACATGAGGTGATCGTGCAACAGCCGCGCTGCCCCATGTGTGGCAGCGCGGTCAGCGCGCCGCCGCGTTGGGCGAGATCAGCTTGCGGCTGCGGAGCACGCCGCCCAGACGCCCGCGCGCCGTCTTGATCACCGCCGGCAGCACCGGCAGCACCTCGTCCACCGTCATGCCGTTCTTGACCCGCCGGTCGTAGAGCATCGACAGGATGAACCAGTCGAACACGCTGAATCCCTGCACGTCGGAGCTGTCGTTGTAGATCGAGTGGGTGAGCTTCACATCGTCGTTCACCGGCCCGAGGCTCTGGGTGATCTCCTCGATCATGCAGTGGCGAAACCGCCGCCGCCCCTCGTTCGCGACGATGTAGACGAATGCCCGTTCCAGGCCCTTTCCCTGCCTTCCGCCAGTGACGGCGGAGCAGTCGTTGGCCCGCAGGAAGCTGCTGTCGAAGCCGTCGGGCAGCGTGTCGCGGATGGTCTTGCGATAATAGGCCCGGTCGACCAGGAACACCGTCATGTTCGCCTGGTCTTCCTTGGAAACCGCCCGGATCGACAGGCCGCTGACGGTCTGGTTCAGGATCCTGAGAAACTCCACCACCTGCCGCGACTGGTCGCGCTCGGCCTTGTTGACGATGAACACCTTCACCGGGCCGGAATACTTCTTCACCGTGGTGTAGGAGCTCGGATCCTGGTTGCCGCGCATCACCTCCGCGCCGAACACCGTGCCGAGAAAGCCGCGGATCAGCTCGGCGTCCGAGAACGCGTTGACGACGCGGTCGATGGTCAGCGGCTCGCGCGTCTCCTGGGCACGCGCCGGGAGGGCCGGCAGGAAAGCAAGCAGCGCGACGACGACATACACACAGGCCCGCATGGCGCCCCTCACTCACTGCTCACCGGATCGGGATGAGGAAAGGCGGGTGCCGGCGACCACCAGCCTCCCCCTCCAGACCATCTTGATCCGGGCATCCGCCCACGATCACGAGCAGCCTAGAGACTTTTCCGACCGAGTGGAATCACCAGATCGCCGCGCCCCGGCCCCTGCCGATCCGTCGGCGGCGGACACCCGCCACGACGCGGGGCAGGCACGCCGGCAGGAGACGGCCCGCACCGCGTGAGTCTTTGCCGTCGTGCCCATCTTCCCGCGACCCTGGGTGAGTGCTATCTGAACCTCATGAGCGAATCCACATTAGCGACCCAGGCCAGCCAGGCCTCCGTGGGTGCCGAACCGATCTCGGACATCCGCAATTTCTCGATCGTGGCCCACATCGACCACGGGAAGTCGACGCTTGCCGATCGCCTGATCCAGGCGACAGGCACCGTGACCGAACGGGATATGAAGGAGCAGATCCTCGACTCGATGGACATCGAGCGCGAGCGCGGCATCACGATCAAGGCCCAGACGGTCCGGCTGATCTACACGGCCAAGGACGGCAAGACCTACAAGCTGAACCTGATCGACACTCCCGGCCACGTCGACTTCGCCTACGAGGTGAACCGGTCGCTGGCCGCGTGCGAGGGTTCGCTCCTCGTGGTCGACGCCAGCCAGGGCGTCGAGGCCCAGACGCTGGCCAACGTCTATCAGGCCATCGAGAACAACCACGAGATCGTTCCGGTCCTCAACAAGATCGACCTTCCGGCCGCCGAGCCGGAGCGCATCAAGGCGCAGATCGAGGACGTGATCGGCCTCGACGCCTCCAATGCGGTGGAAATTTCCGCCAAGACCGGTCTCGGCATCGAGAACGTACTGGAAGCGATCGTCACCCGGCTGCCCCCGCCGATCGGCGAGGAGAACGCCCGGCTGAAGGCGCTTCTCGTCGATTCGTGGTACGACACCTATCTCGGCGTCATCGTCCTCGTGCGGGTCATCGACGGCCGCCTTAAGAAGGGCCAGCGCATCCGCATGATGCGCACCGGAGCCCAGTACGACATCGACAAGGTCGGCGTGTTCACGCCGAAGCTCCTGGAGACCGAGTCCCTCGGCCCCGGCGAGATCGGCTTCGTGATGGGCGCCATCAAGGAAGTCGCGGACACCCAGGTTGGCGATACCATCACCGACGCCGCCAAGCCCGCGTCCGAACCGCTTGCCGGTTTCCGCCCGTCGATCCCGGTCGTCTTCTGCGGACTGTTCCCGGTCGACGCCGCCGACTTCGAGGATCTGCGCAGCGCGATGGGCAAGCTGCGTCTCAACGACGCCAGCTTCTCCTACGAGATGGAGACGAGCGCAGCACTCGGCTTCGGTTTCCGCTGCGGCTTCCTCGGGCTGCTGCACCTGGAAATCATCCAGGAGCGCCTGTCGCGCGAGTTCAATCTGGAGCTGATCGCGACGGCGCCGTCGGTGGTCTACAAGCTCGGTCTCACCGACGGATCGGAGCTCGAGCTTCACAATCCGGCCGACATGCCCGATCCGGTGAAGATCACCGAGATCCAGGAGCCGTGGATCCGTGCCACGATCATGACCCCCGACGACTATCTCGGGAACATCCTGAAGCTTTGCCAGGAGCGGCGCGGCGTGCAGGTCGACCTCAACTATGTCGGCAGCCGCGCCATGGCGACCTACGACCTGCCGCTCAACGAGGTGGTGTTCGACTTCTACGACCGGCTGAAGTCGGTCTCGAAGGGCTATGCCTCGTTCGACTATGCGATCACCGGCTACCAGCCGGGCGACCTGGTGAAGATGCAGGTACTGGTCAACGCCGAGCCGGTCGACGCGCTGTCGATGCTCGTCCACCGCTCCCAGGCCGAACGGCGCGGGCGGGCCATGTGCGAGAAGCTCAAGGAGCTGATCCCCCAGCACATGTTCCAGATTCCGATCCAGGCGGCGATCGGTGGGCGCGTCATCGCCCGCGAGACGATCCGCGCGCTCCGCAAGGACGTGACGGCCAAGTGCTACGGCGGTGACGCCTCGCGCAAGCGCAAGCTTCTGGACAAGCAGAAGGAAGGCAAGAAGCGCATGCGGCAGTTCGGCAAGGTCGAGATCCCGCAGGATGCCTTCATCGCCGCGCTGAAGGTGGACACCTAGGCCCTCCGCGGCGGCCTCATCCGCCGTTCATTCTCTTGGTCGCGCGAAATCGCGCGATCGCATCGGCGCGCGGAAACCTCCGCGCCTTGCGCCGCAAGGCACGGCGCCCCTGGACGGGCCGTGTTCGCGCCTCGACGGGCGCATCAGCCATTCCCTCGCATGGCCTGGACAGGCTTGAGCGCGAGGCGTTCCGGGTGACCTCTCCCGGCAACGCCCCTCCGTCGCACGCCCTTTCCTGCAGTCTCCGAGTGCGCATCTGGGGCGATTCAAACCCTGGTCGCGCCGAAGCTTTCGCGAGGCATGCAAGTCGTGGATTGTCATCGAAAATCGGATTGAAATCAGGCGAGTAACGCAGTTCAATCCGCGTCGGTGGCAGTGGGGGAATACGACTTCGATGCATCGACGTGAGTTTGCGCGCAGTGGCAAGCGGGCGACGCTTGCGCTGCTGGTCTGCGCCTTGGGAATGGGGACGGCACGGGCTCAATCGGTCTGGGACCCGGTGATCAGCAACACCTACTGGTACGTGACCGTGCCGCAGATGCTGGCCTATGCCGCGCCGAGCACCAGCTTCGCCAATCCGATCCCGATCGGCGACCAGACGCTGTGGACGCTCGGCGCCTCCGTCAACGGCAGCTTCACCGGCCTGAGCACCGGCACGCTGAAGATCGGCCCGGCCATCTCCGTGTCCGAGCTGAATATTCAGGGAACCGTGACCCCCGACGGTCAGGTGACGATGGTGTTCACCCCGACCACCGGCGGTCCGACCACCATCGGCATCGGCGTGATGCAGCCGGAAGGCGACATCACCACCATGGAAATGCAGATGATCACCGGCACCGACCTGCTGGTGAGCCATTGGGCCTACATGGTGCCCTACGATCCGGCGACCTTCACGCCGCCGGCGCCGCGGGCGGTGCCCAGCAACCTCTCCCCGCAATGGGCCTGGTCGGAGGGCACGCCGTGGCGGATCACCAGCCCTGCCGCCTTCGGCACCACCAAGCCCGGCACCTTCGTCATCACCGGCTACAAGAGCGGCTATTTCTGGGGCGAGGGCCTGCGCCCGGACGGAACGCGGTTCACCCTTCTGGGCTCCATCACGCCGGAGGGCCGCGTGCTCTTCAACACCATCACCGACGGCACGCTCGCCAGCCTCTACGGCGGCATCGAGGGCGACGCCTCGACCGCGCAAATGCTGCTTGGCGCCTACACGGAGTCGGCGCTGTTCACCGGTGACCTCACCTACGTCAACGTCGTGCGCCCCTATCAGGAGACGGCGCAGGCGACCGGCACCGCTTCAGCGGTTGGCGCGGCTGAGGTGCTTTACGAGGTCGCGGGAACGACCGACGGCCTGTTCGGGGCCATGGCGCCGGTCACCAGCGTGCTGAACGATCTCTCCGGTTCGTCGCTGTCGGCCGCCCTGAGCCAGACCGTGCCGGTGCTCTCGGGCGCCGCCGCGCAGGCGACCGCCAACACCCAGCGCATGCTGGAGCAGGTCATCGCCAACCGTCTGGCGGATGCGGACGCCGCCTTCGGCCGGAACGTCTGGATGCAGCCGCTGGGCGGCGGCGGCTACCAGAACGCCGTCGACGGCGTGCCCGGCTACACGATGAGCGGCGGCGGCTTCGCCCTGGGGGCGGACGGCACGTTCGGATCGGGAACCAGGCTGGGCGGGCTGTTCGCCATCGCGGCCAACTCCATCGACTCCAGCATCGATGCGGACACGGCGAACCTCGCCCAGGGCTCCGCCGATCTCCAGTCCTATGTCTTCGGCCTCTACGGCGCCCAGCAGCTGGCGCCGGGCCTCGACCTCACCTTCTCCCTCAATGGCGGGCTCGTGGACACCTCCACCTCGCGGTCGATCTCCTTCATGGGAAGCGTCGCGGACGCCAGCTATCAGAGCCTCGTCCTCGCGGCCGGCGCGGGCCTGCACAAGACCTTTGCCGTGAACGAGGCGCTGAGCCTCACGCCCGGCGCGCGACTGGACTTTCTCACCGTCAATTCGGGCGATTACGACGAATCCGGCGCCGGGCCCCTCGACCTCTCCGTGGAGTCCCACAGCTACCAGGAACTGTTCGTCAGCGCCGAACTCGCGCTCCGCCATCACTTGACGGGCAGCCTGGACCTGACGGCGCGCGGCACGGCCGGATACAATCCGCTCGACACGACGAGCGAGGTGACGGCGAGCTTTGCCGGCGGGGGCGATTCCTTCGTCACCACCGGGCCGGAGGCCTCGCGGTGGCTGTTCACGGGCGGCATCGGGCTCGCGTCGCGGGCGACGGCGAACTTCACGCTCGGAGTGAACTATGACGTGCAGGCAAACCCGTCCGGCTACCTGAACCAGCTCGGCTCGCTGCGCCTGACCTTCGAGCTTTGAGCGGCCCCGCCTGACTGCCTGATGCCGTCAACGGCGACCTTCGGAACGGGGTCAGGATGCCCGGCAAGGACGTCCATCCTTCGCCAAGGGCTCTCCCATTCCGGGCGTGGCCGGATCGCAACGCCCGGCGTCCCGCGGCGGTGCCCCTCTGCGCGGAAAGCGCTTCCGGAAGCGGAGATGCCTCCCGGAACAGGCCTCGCATTCCGCGAAACACTCCTCGGCGGAACACACCATGAATGAGGAGGGCACCGGATGAGCACCGGCACCGCTCCGTGTATTCATGGAACGACGTGAGATCAGCCTGTCGGTATTCGGCATCGCGGCGATCGATCGCCGCGATGGAAACGCTTGTCGTGATCAGATGATCCCGTCCTGCCGGGATCAGGCGATCCGAATACGCCGGGGATCAGACGATCCCCATCACAATAGCGGCGATAAAGACGAAAGCCGCCCCGAAGAAGACCACGTTCATACGTCGGGCATAGGCCATGACGCACCTCCCTGTGGCACGATTACCGAACCTTAACCATACACCGTTCGGGCCCCCTTCGACAGAAAATTCGTTGCTGCGGCGCGCAGGAGGATGGTGCGCCGCAAGCAAATTTTCCCTCCGGGAGGGAACCCCTTGCTCGCCTTGGCTTTTCCGCCGGGCGCGCCGAAGCCGCCGGAAAAGCCCGCTTGACTCATCTGGCCCGCTCCGGAATCTATGAGAACATATCAGGAACATACACCGCCCCCGACCCGCCGTGGAGCCCGTGTCTCATGGCCGCCGTCCCGCTTTCCGACCTGCGCGCCCGCATCGCCGCCCTGGAAGGGCGCGCGCCGGCTTCGCGCGGCGGCGAGCCGTCCTCCGCGCCATCCGCGGCCCGGGTATCCGGCGCCCTGGGCAGTCCCGCGGCCGGTCCAGGCGCCCCCGCGCGCCGCTTCGGCGTGGCGCTGCTGGAACAGCTCTATCCCCTGGGCGCCCGGCCCGCCGGCACCGTGCACGACGTGACGTCCGAGGGCCACCGCGACGCCGGCGCCCTCACCGGCTTCGCCGCCGCCCTGGTTGCCCGGATGGGAGCGGCGGCAGGCCCCGTCGTGTGGGTCGCCGACGCCGTGACGGCGGGAGAGACCGGCAGCCTCTACGGGCCCGGCCTCGCCGCCTTCGGCATCGATCCCGCCCGGCTGCTGCAGGTCACCGCCCGAAGCGCCGCCGAAGCCCTGTGGGCGATCGAGGAGGCGCTGTCGGTGGGCGGGCTGGCGGCGATCGTCGGCGAGATCGGCGGCGCCCCCCGCGCCCTCGACCTCACCGCCACCCGTCGGCTGGCGCTGCGGGCGGAGCGTTGCGGCACGCCGGTGCTGCTGCTGCGCCCCGCCGGCCCCGCCATCGCCTCGGCGGCCCGGCTGCGCTTCGCCATCGCGCCGCGCCCCTCCGGCCCCGATCCCCATGGCCTCGCCGTCCTCGGGCGGCCCGGCTTCGCCGTCCACCTCACCCGCAACCGCGGCGGCCCGACCGGCACCGCCGACGTGGAGTTCTGCCCGCATGACCACCGTTTCCGGCCCCGATCGTCGACGGATTCTCAGCCTCTGGCTGCCGAGGCTCTCGACCGACCGGCGCGCCCGGGACCGGCGGAGATCGTCGCCCTTCGCCGCGTGTCCTGAGCCGCAGGCGGCCGCCGTGCCGCCCCGCGCCACCGTCGCCAAGGTCGGCGCGGCGCGCATTCTCGCCGCCGTCGACGCGCGCGCCGAGGCCGCCGGCCTGGAACCCGGCCTCGGCCTCGCGGAGGCGCGCGCGCTGGTGCCCGAGCTCGCCATCGACCCTCACGACCCGGAAGCCGACGCCGCCCTGCTGGCCGGCCTCGCCACCGCCTGCGACCGCTACACCCCGCTGGTCGCGCTCGATCCGCACGACGGCCTGTTCCTCGACATCACCGGCTGCGCCCACCTGTTCGGCGGCGAGACCGGCCTCCGCGACGATCTCCTCGCCCGCTTGGCCGGGGCGGAGATCGCCGCCCGCGCCGCCATCGCCGGCACCGCCGGCGCCGCCTGGGCCATGGCCCGCTACGGCCAGGCGCCGATCCTTGCCGACGCGGAGATCCCCGAAGCGCTCGCCCGGCTGCCGGTCGCGGCCCTGCGGCTCGCCCCGGAGACGGCGCGGTCGCTCGGCAGCCTCGGCCTCCGGACCATCGCCCAGCTCGCCGCCCAGCCCCGCGCACCGATCGCCGCCCGCTTCGGGCCGCTGCTGCTGCGCCGCCTCGACCAGGCGCTGGGCGCCGAGGACGAGCCGATCACGCCGCGCCGGACGATGCCGCTCCTGGTGGTGGAGCGCCGGCTCGCCGAGCCGGTCTTCCAGTGGGACGTGGTCGCCACCTATCTCGCCCGCCTCGCCGCCCTGCTGGAGACCCGGCTGGAAGCGCGGGGCGAGGGCGCCCGGCGGCTGGTGCTCGCCCTCTTCCACGCCGACGGCGCCGTCTCCGGCACCGAGATCGCCACCACCGGGCCGGTGCGCGATCCCGCCCGCATCGCCTCGGTCTTCGCGCCGAAGCTCGACGCGCTGGCGGCCGCCCGGCAGATCGACAGCGGCATCGACCTGATCCGTCTGATGGCCTTCGAGACGGCCCCGCTCACGGCCCACCAGGGTGACCTCGACGGCCACGGGACGGCCGAGGCCGATCTCGCCCGGCTGATCGACGTGCTCAGCGCCCGGCTGGGGGCCGCCGCCGTCACCCGGCTCGTCGCCGGCGACAGCCACATCCCCGAGCTCGCCGGCGCGGCCCTGCCCGCCCAGCGGGTCGGCAACCAGGCCCGGGAGAACGGAGGACCGGCTTTCCGCCCGGCCTCGCGGGAAAGGGCTGGCCAGCCCCTGCGAAGCCGCGGCAGCGCCTCGGCGGGGCTGGCAGTCGAGGCCTCTCCTCTGCAGGCGGCAGTGCCCGAGCCCCCCGAGCGGCCGCTGCGGCTGTTTCCCCGCCCCGAGCCCATCGAAACGGTGGCCGCCGTGCCCGATGGTCCGCCGGTGCGCTTCCGCTGGCGCAAGCTCGCTTACGTCGTCGCCCGCGCCGAGGGGCCGGAGCGCATCGCCGCGGAGTGGTGGCACGGCGGCGCCATCGGCCCGACCCGCGACTATTTCCGCGTCGAGGACACCGACGGCCGCCGCTTCTGGCTGTTCCGCGAGGGCCTGTACGCGCGCGAGACCACCGCCCCGCGCTGGTACCTCCATGGGGTGTTTGCATGAGCGGGAGAAAGGAAAGCCGTTCCCAAAAAGAATGTCCGGTCGGGCGGCCTCCCACAGCGCGCGACCGCGCGCCGGCAAAGCAATCGCAGGAAAAGTGCGGAGCGGTTTTCCGTCCGCGATTGCGAGAAAGCGGGTCAGGCCGCGCCCGCGCAGCCGGTGAGCGCAAGCGAACTCGGCGTGAACGGTAAGAAAGCGCCCCATGACTGAGCCCGCGCCCCCCCGCTTCGTCGAACTGGCCGCCGCCACCAACTTCTCCTTCCTCGCCGGTGCCTCGCATCCGGAGGAGATGGCGGTGCGCGCCGCCGAGCTGGGGCTTTCCGGCCTCGCGGTCGCCGATCGCAACACACTCGCCGGCGTGGTGCGGGCCCATGCGGCGGCCAGGCAGGCCTCCCTGCCGTTCGCGGTGGGCTGCCGGCTCGTCTTCACCGACGACACGCCGGACCTTCTCGCCTGGCCCACCGACCGCGCCGCCTACGGCCGGCTCTGCCGCCTGCTGACCGCCGGCAACATGCGCGGCGCCAAGGCCGACTGCCGGCTCCTGCGCGCCGACCTTTCCGCTTACGCCGAGGGACTGGTGTTCGCGGTCCTGCCCGGCACCGCGCCCGACGCCGCCGTGGCGGACACCGTGGCGCTCCTGGCCGACGCCACCGCCGAGCCGGTGCGCATGGTCATCACCGCCTCCTACGGCCGCGCCGACCGGCGCCGCCAGGCCGAGGCCGCGCGGCTTGCCGCGCGCCTGGGGTTGCCGCTGCTCGCCAGCCTGATGCCGCTCTACCACGCGCCGGAGCGGCGCATCCTGCAGGACGTGCTCACCGCGATTTCCGCCCACGTACCGGTCGATGCCGCCGGCACCCGGCTCGAGGCCAACGCCGAGCGCCACCTGAAACCCCCGCAAGAGGTCGAACGCCTGTTCCGGGACCATCCCGGCGCCGTCGCCGAGACGGTGCGGCTGTTCGAGCGCCTCGCCTTCTCCCTCGACGAGCTGCGCTACGACTATCCGGAGGAGGTCACCGACCCCGGCTCCACGCCCCAGCAGACGCTGGAACGGCTGGCCCGGGAAGGCGCCCGCGCCCGCTATCCGGCCGGCGTGCCGGAGAAGGTCGAGCGCGCCATCGCCCATGAGCTCCAGCTGATCGGCGAGCTGGACTACGCCCCCTATTTCCTCACCGTGCACGACATCGTCCGCTTTGCCCGCTCCCGTGCCATTCTCGCCCAGGGGCGTGGCTCGGCGGCCAACTCCGCCGTCTGCTTCTGCCTGGGCATCACCGAGGTCGATCCGGAGCGCACCGACCTCCTGTTCGAGCGCTTCATCTCGGCGGAACGCCGCGAGCCGCCCGACATCGACGTCGACTTCGAGCACGAGCGGCGCGAGGAGGTGATCCAGTACGTCTACGCGAAGTACGGGCGCGACCGCGCCGGCCTCGCCGCCACGGTGATTTCCTACCGCAGCCGCTCCGCCGCCCGCGAGATCGGCAAGGCGCTCGGCCTGTCGGAGGACGCCGTCTCGGCTCTGTCCGGCACCATCTGGGGCCACACCTCGGCCGGCATCAGCCCGGAAGACGCCAGGCGCGCCGGCCTCGATCCCGGCGATGCGCGGATCGCCCATCTGGTCCGGCTGTCCCGCGAGATCATGGGCTTTCCTCGCCACCTCTCCCAGCACGTCGGCGGCTTCGTCATCACCCGCGGCCGGCTCGACGAGGTGGTGCCCATCACCAAGGCGGCGATGGACGACCGCACCATGGTGGAGTGGGACAAGGACGATCTCGACGCGCTCGGCATCCTGAAGATCGACATCCTGGCGCTCGGCATGCTGACCTGCATCCGCAAGGCGTTCGCGCTGCTCGGCCGCCACTACGCCGAAGAGCTTGCCGCCAGCGACGCCGCCGCGCCCTCCGCCTATCCGCGCTTCCACCCGATGCGGGACGGCGAGTGGGACGGAGCCGGCCCCGCCGCACCCTCCATCGCCGTCGACCCGCGCAACCTGCCGGCCTTCGGCCCGGCGGGGGCCTCTCCCTTCACTCCACTCATTCCCGCGCCGGGCGGAATGGAGAACGGATCAGGTCCCGAAGCCCAGGCCGCCACTGCCCTCACCGATCCGTGGCCGGTGACCCTTGCCTCCATCCCCGAGGGCGACAAGGCCGTCTACGACATGATCTGCCGGGCCGACACGCTGGGCGTCTTCCAGATCGAAAGCCGCGCCCAGATGACCATGCTGCCGCGGCTCCGCCCCCGCGAATTCTACGACCTCGTCATCGAGGTCGCGATCGTCCGGCCGGGCCCGATCCAGGGCGACATGGTCCACCCCTATCTGCGCCGCCGCCAGGGCAAGGAACGGGTGAACTATCCCGCCCCGGCGCCCGAATTCGGCCCCCCGGACGAGCTCAGGCAGGTGCTCGGCAAGACCCTCGGCGTGCCGCTGTTCCAGGAGCAGGCGATGAAGATCGCCATCGTCGCCGCAGGGTTCACGCCGTCGGAGGCCGACCGGCTGCGCCGCGCCATGGCGACCTTCCGCAAGGTCGGCACCATCCACACCTTCCAGGAAAAGATGGTGGAGGGCATGGCGCGGCGCGGCTACGAGCGGGCCTTCGCCGAGCGCTGCTTCCAGCAGATCGAGGGGTTCGGCGAATACGGCTTCCCGGAAAGCCACGCGGCCAGCTTCGCGCTCCTCGTCTACGCTTCCTGCTGGCTCAAGTGCCACTACCCGGACGTCTTCTGCGCGGCGCTGCTCAACAGCCAGCCGATGGGCTTCTACGCCCCCTCCCAGATCGTGCGCGACGCCCAGCGCCACGGCGTCGCGGTCCGCCCCGCCTGCGTCAACCGCTCCGACTGGGATTCCACGCTGGAGCCCGGCCCGGTGGCGCGCGACCGGCTCCACCGCGACCATGCCGACATGCACGGCGCGATCCGCTCCAACCGGGCCGTGCGCCTCGGGTTGCGCCAGATCCGCGGCCTCTCCGCCGACGCCGTCGCCACCCTCGTGGCGGCCCGCGGCGCCGGCTACGATTCCGTCCGCGACCTCTGGCTGCGCACCGGCCTGCCCCGCCACGTGGTCGAGCGGCTGGCCGAGGCCGACGCCTTCGCGGGTCTCGGCCTCACCCGCCGCGACGCCCTGTGGGCGGCGCGCGGCCTCGATGCGGGAGCGGCGGTGGAAACGCTGCCGCTGTTTGCCGCCGCCGACACCCGTGCGCTGCGGGAAGAGCCCGATGCCCACCTGCCGCCGATGCCGCCCGGCGAGGAGGTGATCCACGACTACCGCACGCTGGCGCTGTCCCTGAAGGCCCACCCGGCCGCCTTCGTGCGCGACCGGCTCAACGCCGAACGCGTGCTGCCGGCCGAACGGCTGTCGGAAGTGCCCAACAACCGGCGCGTCTCGGTGGCGGGTCTGGTGCTGGTGCGGCAGCGCCCGGGATCGGCCAAGGGCGTGATCTTCATGACGCTGGAGGACGAGACCGGGGTCGCCAACATCATCGTCTGGCCGAAGACCTTCGAGCAGTTCCGCGCCGTCGTGCTCGGCAGCCGCTTCACCCTGGTGACCGGCCGCCTGCAGGTGCAGGACGGCGTCATCCACATCGTCGCAGACCGGCTGGTCGACCGCACCGCCGACCTCGCCGCCCTGCGGGGCGAGCCGGTTGCCACCGGCATCGCCCTTCCGGGCGGCGCGCCACACCGCAAGGGGCCCGTCCTGCCGGAGGTGGAAGCCGCGATGGCCCATGCCGACGAGGTGAAGACCCAGAGCGAGGACGCCCGCGACAAGCCGAAGCCGTCGGCTCGGATCGCCAGCCTGCTGAACGACATGCCCGAACTCGCCGCCGACGCGGCGCGGCTGAAGGCCGCCTCCGAGGCCCGCCGCCCCCCGGTCTCCGGGCCCGCGTCCGCGAAACCGGTCGATCCCGATAGGGGCGAGGCCACGCCCGACGCACCGCCGCTCGCGCCCAGATCCACCTGGTTCACGCCGCGCCGCGCGGCCAGCGACACCGCCGGCATCGGCCGTCACGCCGACGCCCGCGCCAAGGCGGCCGAGACGCGCAAGGCGCTCCCCAAGGGGCGGAACTTTCACTGAGAAAGCAGGGAAGCGCCGACCGGTTCGCCATCCGGCGTTGCGACGGGGAAAACGGACCTGCCCACCGACGTCCGGCTCCCCCACCGCGCTCACGCCCGGCAAATGCGCCAGCGGGGGTGCAATCCGTGCGCAGTCGGATAGGCTGGAGGAGGCGAAGCAAGGGAAAGCCGATGCGCAGACTCCGCACGCACGCCGCCGCGCTCCTCAGCGTCGCTCTCCTGGCTCTGGCGGGCCGCGCGCCCCATGCCGAGGCTCAGGACACCCGGGTCGACATCGCCCTGGTGCTCGCCTTCGACTGCTCCTACTCCGTCGATGCCCGCGAATACGACCTGCAGCGCCGGGGGATCGCCCGGGCCTTCCTCGACCCGGAGATCGTGACCGCCCTGCAGGCCGGGCCGAACGGCCGTATCGCCGTGACCGTGGTGCAGTGGTCGGCCGACGACATCCAGACCGTCGCCGTCCCCTGGCACGTCGTCGACGGTCCGGTGGCCGCCGCCGAGCTGGCCGACCGCATCGGCCGGATGCCGCGCCTGGCGCCGCCCGGCTCCACCTCGATCTCGGCGGCGATCCTCTACAGCGCCGGCCTGCTGGCCAGCCCGCCCTTTGCCGCCGACAAGCGCGTCATCGACGTCGCCACCGACGGCATCAACAATCTCGGCCCCTGGCTGAAGGACGCCCGAGACGCGGTCGTCGCCCGCGGCATTACGGTCAACGGCCTCGCCATCCAGGACGAGGTCGACTACCTCCACCACTACCTCCGGAACCGCATGATCGGCGGGCCGGGGGCCTTCGTGGAAACCGCCAACGACTACGACGACTTCGGGCGCGCCATCCGCATCAAGCTGCTGCGCGAGATCCTGCCGGCGGTGGGGTGATCTTTCTAGCGCTCATGCCGAGTGCGCGTTGCGCACCGGCTGCACGGGCGCGGCCTCCGGCCGGCGCGCGGTCACGCGCTGATGGTGCCGTCGGGACAGGTGGCTGCGGGTGGATTTACGCGCCACTCCAAACTCCGCTCATTCCGGCGAAAGCGGGAATCCAGGACGACGAGCCGCAGCCTTCCACGACCAGCCCTGATTTCCCTCCCTCAGGTCCCCTGACCGCCGTCCTCGCCGCTCTCGCCGCCATCGGGCGGGCCTGACTCGGTGGTGCCCGCCTGGCCGGAGCGGGTGCTGTACACGGCCCCGCCGGCGCCGCGGTCGTTGGCGGCATCGTCCTTACCAGAGGACACTGCGTCGCCCTTCTCGCCGGCTCCTTCCGGATGCGCGACCGCCGACTGAAACCGCGGCTTGCCGTCCTCGCCCGGCGGCAGGAACAGCTCCGGCACGCCCTCCGGCAGCTTCTCCACGTAGAGCGACGTAGACGGGAAGGCGAAGCTGGACCCCGCCCCGTAGACGATGTCGATGAGCTTGTAGGCGAGCCGCTCCTTGGCCTGCAGCCACTCGCCCCAGATGGTCGTCTTGGTGAAGCAGTAGACCATGATGTTGATCGACGAGCCGCCGAAGGAATCGATGCGGACGAAGGTCGAGGCCTGCTGCGGCGAGGCGAAGTCGCCGCAGTCGAGGATGTAGCGCTCGATGCCGTCGCGGATCTCCTTCAGCTGGTCGACGCTCTTGGTGTAGCCGACGCCGATCGTCCAGTAGATCCGCCGCCGCCGCATCGCCGTGTAGTTGGTGACGGCGTTCTCCGACAGCGCGGCGTTCGGCACCTGCGCCAGAGTGTCGTCGAAGTTGCGGATCCGCGTCGAGCGGAAGCCGATATATTCCACCGTCCCGTCGACGATGCCGTCGACCTTGATCCAGTCGCCGTACTGGAAGCGCTTCTCGATCAGGATCAGGAATCCGGCGATCAGGTTCTTGAACAGGTCCTGCGCGCCCAGCGCCACCGCCGCGCCGACGATGCCCATGCCGGCCAGCAACGGGCCCACCTGCACGCCCCATTCCTGCAGGATCGCCGCGCCGCCGAGGAAGGCGACGATGCCCTTGATCACCCGCTTGACCCAGTCGGTCATGGTCCGGCTGAGCGCGCGCTTCACCGGCTGGAGGGAATCCACCAGCGGCCCCACCAGTCCGACCAGCCCCCAGAATAGGGCGATGAGGATCAGGCTCGCCACGAGGTGGTCGAACAGCACGGCGGTGCGGCCGTTCGCGTCCACCTGCAGGATCTCGAAGGCCAGGAAGGCGCCGAACGCCACCGGCAGGATGCCCGCCGGCCCGCGCAGGGCATCGCGCACCTCGCCGCGCAGATCGTCCCGCCGCAGCCCGGCGATCCGCGCCGCCAGCGCCAGGAAAACAAAGCGCAACGGCCGCCGCAGCAGCAGGAACACCCCGAACACCACGAGCGCGGCCAGGATCCGGTCGAGCGGGAAGCCCAGCGTCTCCTGGTCCAGCGCCGACTGGGCGTCGGTCCAGGCGCCCATCGCCTGCGGGAACGCCTGCTTCAGCCGGGCCGCGACCTCCTCGGGCGTCATCGCGCGCCTCCGGTCTCGAACGTCGCTCTCATGCCCCGCCGCCTCCCGACCGGTCTCCCCATGCCCTGGAGTGGTAGCCGCTCAACCCGCCCGCGCCAAGCCGCGCCGCGCGGTCCGCTGCCCCGCGCCGGAAAATCCGTCGCGCACGGGTGGTCAGATCGCCGCCGCCGCGCGACACTTCCGGCAAACGCACCCGCCCACGCGCCCCAGGAGCCTGCGATGTCGGTTCGTCCCTTTTTCCGCTTCACCGCCGTTGCCATCGCCACCCTGTGGATCGGCCAGGCCAGCGCCCAGGACACGGCGATCCTGTCAGCCACGCCACGCTTCCACCCGGTGGTCGCCGAGCACGGCATGGTCTCGAGCCAGGAGGCGCTGGCGACCCTCGTCGGCGTCGACATCCTGCGCTCCGGCGGCAACGCGGTCGACGCCGCGGTGGCCGTCGCCTTCGCGCTTTCCGTCACCCTGCCGCGCGCCGGCAACATCGGCGGCGGCGGATTCATGATGGTCCACCAGGCCGCCACCGGCGAGACTTCGGCGATCGACTACCGCGAGGAGGCGCCGGAGGCCGCCACCGAGGACATGTTCCTCAACGAGGCCGGCGAGGCCGATCCGGTGAAGTCGCGCTTCTCCGGCCTCGGCGTCGGCGTGCCGGGCACCGTGCGCGGCATGGCGCTGGCCCACGACCGCTACGGCTCCGGCGCGCTGTCCTGGGCCGACCTCATCGCGCCCGCCATCACGCTTGCCCGCGACGGCTTCCCGGTCAGCGACGACCTTGCCTCCTCGCTCGCCTCCAACTGGACGAAGCTGCACCTCGGCCGCGACGCGGAGGCGAGCCGGGTCTTCTACGGCGCCACCGGCGGCGCGCCGGCGGCCGGCTCCATCATGAAGCGCCCCGATCTCGCCGCCACTCTGCAAACCATCGCCGAGAAGGGCCCGGACGCCTTCTACGAGGGCCCCATCGCCGAGGCGATCGTCGCCAAGGTGAACGGTGCCGGCGGACGTATGACCGCCAAAGACTTCGCGGACTACGAGGCGAAGGTGCGCCAGCCGGTGACCGGCAGCTATCAGGGCTACACGATCGCCTCGATGCCGCCGCCGAGCTCGGGCGGCATCCACCTCATCCAGATCCTAGGAATCCTCGAGGGCCTGCCGATCGCCGAAAGCGGCCTCAACTCGGCGAAGACCATCCACCTGATGAGCGAGGCGATGAGCTACGCCTACGCCGACCGCTCGAAATATCTGGGCGACCCGGACTTCGTGACCGTTCCGGGCGACTGGCTCACCTCGCCGGAATACGCGGCCGAGGTGCGCGCAAAGATCAATCCGGACCACGCGACGCCGGCCTCGCAGATCAAGCCGGGCGAGGCACCGGGCGGCCACGAGAGCAACGAGACGACCCACTTCTCCATCGTCGACGCCGCCGGCAACGCGGTCTCCAACACCTACACGCTCAACTTCTCCTACGGCGTCGGCCTGGTCGCCGACGGCACCGGCATCCTGCTCAACAACGAGCTCGACGACTTCTCGGCGAAGAAGGGCGTGCCCAACGCCTACGGGCTGATCGGCGGCGACGCCAACGCGGTGGAGGCCAACAAGCGGCCGCTGTCGTCGATGACGCCGACGATCGTCTTCAAGGACGGCAAGGTGTTCCTGGTGACCGGCTCGCCGGGCGGCAGCCGCATCATCACCACGGTACTGGAGGTCATCCTGAACACCGTCACCCACGGCCTCGACATCGCCAGCGCGACGGCGGCGCCGCGCATCCACGACCAGTGGTTGCCGGACGAGATCCGCATCGAGCAGGGCATCAGCCCGGACACCGTGCGAATCCTGGAGGAGATGGGCCACACCGTCGTCCTGAAGGACGCCATGGGATCGACCCAGTCGATCCAGGTCGGGCCGGACGGCACCCTCTACGGCGCCGCCGACCCGCGGACCGCCGGAGATCTGGCGGCGGGCTACTAGTTCCGATCCCCGACCCGAACGAGAAACGCCCGGCAGCGGAAGCTGCCGGGCGCGTGATTGGACGTCGCGCTCGGAACCGGAGCCGGCATATGCCGGCCTGGGGCTTCGGGTCTGCCTACGCCGCCTCGATCGCCAGCGCGATTCCCTGGCCGACGCCGATGCACATGGTGGCGAGCGCCTTCTTGCCTCCGCGCCGCTGCATCTCCCGCATGGCGGTGCCGACGATGCGCGCGCCGGACATGCCGAGCGGATGGCCGAGCGCGATGGCGCCGCCGTTCGGGTTCACGTGCTCGGCGTCGTCGGGGAGGCCCAGCTGGCGCAGCACCGCCAGCGACTGGCTGGCGAACGCCTCGTTCAGCTCGACCACGTCGAAGTCGCTGATCTTCAGGCCGTAGCGCTCCATCAGCTTCTGGGTCGCCGGCGCCGGGCCGATGCCCATGATGCGCGGCGGCACGCCGGCGGTGGCCCCGCCGATCACCTTGGCGATGGGCGTCAGGCCATACTTCTCGACCGCCTCGGCGGAAGCGAGCAGCAGCGCCGCGGCGCCGTCGTTGACGCCGGACGCGTTGCCCGCCGTCACCGTGCCGTTTTCCCGGAACGGCGTCGGCAGCTTGGCGAGCTTCTCCGCCGTGGTGCCGGCGCGCGGGTGCTCGTCGATGTCGACGACGATCGGGTCGGCCTTGCGCTGCGGGA
Organism: Amorphus suaedae; assembly: GCF_053629675.1. Lineage (NCBI taxonomy): Bacteria > Pseudomonadati > Pseudomonadota > Alphaproteobacteria > Hyphomicrobiales > Amorphaceae > Amorphus > Amorphus suaedae. The sequence continues at coordinate 2,677,871 of NZ_JBRJIT010000001.1, forward strand.
TCGTCACCGGGATGATTTCCTCACCCAGCCGGCCGGCCTCCTGAGCCGCCACGGCGCGCTGCTGGGAGCGGGCAGCGAAGGCGTCCTGGTCGGCGCGGTTGATCTGGAACTCCTCGGCGACGTTCTCGCCGGTCTCCGGCATGGAATCGACGCCGTACTGCTTCTTCATCAACGGATTGATGAACCGCCAGCCGATGGTGGTGTCGTAGATCTCGGCCTTGCGGGAGAACGCCGTGTCGGCCTTCGGCATCACGAACGGCGCGCGCGACATGGACTCCACGCCGCCGGCGATCACCAGGTCGGCCTCGCCGGTCTTGATCATGCGCGCCGCCATGGCGGTGGCGTCCATCCCGGAGCCGCACAGGCGGTTGATGGTGGTGCCGGAGACGTTCTCCGGCAGCCCCGCGAGCAGCACCGCCATGCGGGCGACGTTGCGGTTGTCCTCGCCGGCCTGGTTGGCATTGCCGAAGATCACGTCGTCGACGGCGGCGAAGTCGACGCTGCCGTTGCGCGCGACCAACGCCTTGAGCGGCAGCGCGCCCAGGTCGTCGGCGCGGACGGACGACAGGCTGCCGCCGAACCGGCCGATCGGGGTGCGGACGTAGTCGACGATATAGGCCTCGCGCATGGGCTTTCGGTCCTTTCGTGGATCTTGTGACGGGCGGCGCCGGAAGCGGCCGCGGCCGATGTGTGGGTGCGATTTCGAACCGGCGGCGCCCGGTGTCAAGTGCTCGCGGGACCGGGGAGGGCGATGCAGCGCGGTCACAATGGCGAGAAATGGGGCCGCCTAAGGTGGTTCAGGTCCTTTCAACTGCGTCCCTTTGAGTGCTAAAGCCAAAGTGGCTGACATGTGGTGCAGCGGGTTCGGGAGGGTTGAGTATGGGTGTGTGCTGCGGCGAACGCGTGTCCAGCGTGCGGTCCAAGAGGATGCGCCACTCGGCGGCTCTCGCGGTCGCGGTTTGCATCGCCGCAACGGCACCAGCCCTGGCCCAGGCCCCCGGAGGCGGCAGCAAGGCGCCTCCCGCCGTGGTGGTGACCTCCATCCAGTCGGAGGAGGTCGCGGCCTCCGCCCAGTTCCTCGGCCGCATCCAGGCGATCCAGCAGGTCGACGTGGTTGCCCGGGTCGAGGGCTTCCTGAACGAGGTTGCCTTCAAGGAAGGCGATTTCGTCAAGAAGGGCGAACTGCTCTACCAGATCGAGCAGAACCAGTATCAGGCGCAGCTCGCCTCCGCCCAGGCCCAGCTCGCCACCGCCAAGGCCCAGAAATCCGGCGCCGAAGCCAGCCTCAAGAACGCCCAGGTCAACCTCGACCGCCAGCAGACGCTGCTGGAAAAGCAGACCGTCTCCCAGTCCGTGGTCGACCAGGCCCAGGCCGAGCGTGACGAGGCCGCCGCCAACGTCCAGAGCGGCCAGGCGTCGATCGAATCCGCCAACGCCGCCATCCAGACCGCCCAGATCAATCTCGGCTACACCACGATCAGCTCGCCCATCGACGGCCGGATCGGCGCCACCAACGTCACCCAGGGCAATCTGGTCAACACCCAGTCCGGCACCCTCGCCACCGTGGTGCAGCTTGACCCGATCCGGATGGTCTTCTCGATCCCGGAAACCTACTGGATCGAGTTCGCCCAGGAGAAGGGTCTCAGCGCCGCATCCGCCGAAGGCCAGACCTTCGTGCCGTCGATCACGCTGCCCAACGGCAAGAGCTACGACAAGGCCGGCAAGCTCGCCTTCGTCAGCAACACGGTCGACCAGACGACCGGCACCGTCGCCGTCTACGCGAACTTCCCCAACCCGGACGGCGCCCTGCTCCCGGGCGGTTACGTGACGGCAATCCTGCGCAAGGCGGAGCAGGAGAAGCTGCCGATCGTGCCGCTCTCCGCGGTCCAGCAGGACCGTCAGGGCCGCTACGTGTTCATCCTCGATACCTCCAACAAGGTGCAGGAGCGCCGGATCGAGACGTCCATCCAGGTCCAGGACGGCTGGGCCGTCACCTCGGGCCTGCAGGACGGCGACACCGTCGTCGTCCAGGGCGTGCAGAAGATCCAGCCGGGCATGGAGGTCACACCCACCTCGGTCTCCTTCAAGAACGCCTCCCAGGCCGGTCCGTCGCAGAGTTCAGAGACCGCCGACGCCAAGTCGTCCGATGCGAAGCCCGCCGACGGCAAGGCCGCCCCGGCCGGATCCTCGGGTGCGAGCGGGACACCGTCCTCCTCCGGCTCGGGGAACTAGAGCATGATCTCCGAGATCTGCGTACGCAGGCCGCGCCTCGCCGCGGTCATCTCCATCGTATTGACCGTCGCCGGCATTCTGGCGCTGCTGTCGATCCCGATCGCCCAGTATCCCGAGATCACCCCGCCGGTGGTCCAGGTCACCGCGACCTACCCGGGCGCCGACGCCGCCACCATCGCCAACACCGTTGGCGGCCCGATCGAGGAGCAGGTCAACGGCGTCGAGGACATGATCTACATGTCCTCGGTCTCGTCCTCGGCCGGCACCTACACCCTGTCGGTCTCGTTCGACATCGGCACCGATCCGGACATCGCGCAGGTCAACGTCCAGAACCGCGTGTCCCAGGCGACCTCGAAGCTGCCCTCCTCGGTGATCGAGCAGGGCGTCGTCGTGCAGGCGCAGTCGACCAACATGCTGTTGGTCATCAACGTCTTTTCGCCCGACGGCAGCTTCGATCCCGTCTATCTGTCCAACTACACCTCCATCAACATCCGCGACCCGCTGGCGCGCGTTGAAGGCGTCGGCGCCGCCAACCTGCTGGGCGAACTCGACTATTCGATGCGCATCTGGCTGAACCCGGACAAGATGTCCGCGATCGGCCTGTCGCCCCAGGACGTGGTGAGCGCCATCCAGGCGCAGAACATCCAGGCCGCGCTCGGCCAGATCGGCGGCCCGCCGATCGGCGACGATCAGGTCAACCAGTACACGATCACCGCCGTCGGCCAGCTCGAATCGCCGGCCGAATTCGAGCAGATCATCGTCCGCACCGGCAACGATGGCGCGGTCGTCCGCGTCGGCGACATCGGCCGCGTCGAGCTCGGCGCCCAGACCTACTCGTCGGTCTCGCGGCTCAACGGCGCGCCGGCGGCGACGCTGGCGATCTATCAGGCGCCGGGCGCCAACGCGCTCGCCGTCGCCAAGGGCGTCCAGGCCCAGCTCGCCGATCTGAAGAGCCGCTTCCCCGAGGGCATCGACGTCCAGACCGTCTACGATTCCACGCTGTTCGTGTCCGCCTCCATCGAGGAAATCACCATGACGCTGGCGATCACCGGCGTGATCGTGCTGCTGGTGGTGTTCATCTTCCTGGAGAGCGTGCGCGCGACGATCATTCCGGCGATCACCATCCCGGTCTCGCTGATCGGCGTGTTCGTCTTCCTCATGTTGTTCGGGTTCTCGCTCAACACGATCTCGATGTTCGCGGTGGTGCTGGCCATCGGCCTCGTCGTCGACGACGCCATCGTGGTGGTGGAGAACGTCACGCGCGTGATGGAGGAAGAAGGCCTCGATGCCCGCGAGGCGACCATCAAGGCGATGAAGCAGGTCACCGGCCCGATCGTCTCCACCACGCTGGTGCTGTTCGCGGTGTTCGGCCCGGTCTCGTTCTTCCCCGGCATCACCGGCGAGCTGTTCCGTCAGTTCGCCGTGACCATCTCGATGGCGGTGTTCATCTCGATGGTGAACGCGCTGACGCTGTCGCCGGCGCTCTGCTCGCTGGTTCTCCGGCCGCCCAAGGAGCGCAAGAACGTCTTCTTCCGCTACTTCAACAAGGGCCTCGACAAGACCCGTAGCGGCTACGTCAGCGTCGTCGGCGTGATCGCCCGCCGGTCCGCCATCGCCGGCATCCTGATCCTGGTGGTCGGCGGCGTCGCCTTCTTCCTGCTCGGGCGTCTTCCCGGCGCGTTCATTCCGAACGAGGACCAGGGCGTGCTGTTCGTCGACGTGAGCCTGGAATCCAGCGCCGCGCTGCCGCAGACCGAGCGCATCATGGACCAGGTCGAGAAGATCGCCCGCAAGCAGGCGGGCGTCGCCAACGTGGTGACCGTCTCGGGCTACAGCCTGCTCTCCGGCGCGCCCGGCTCCAACAACGGCCTCGCGATCATCGTGATGAACCCGTGGGACGAGCGGACGACCCCGGAGACGTCGCTGAAGGCGATCTACGAGAACCTCTCTGCCGAGTACGCGGCCATTCCGGCCGCCAACGTCTTCGCGTTCCCGCCGCCGGCCATTCCCGGCCTCGGCAGCGCCGCCGGCTTCGACTACCGGCTCGAGGCGATCGGCGGCCAGTCGCCCAGCGACATGTCGTCGGCGCTGCGTGCCCTCATCATCGCGGCCAACGCCGATCCGCGCATCGCCTCGGCCTACTCGAGCTACAACGCCGACGTGCCGCGCGTGTACCTGAACGTCGACCGGACCAAGGCCCAGGCCCTCCAGGTCTCGGTGTCGAGCCTCTACAACACGCTGCAGGCGCAGCTGGGCTCGATGTTCGTCAACAACTTCACCTACCTGGACCGCATCTTCCAGGTGAACATCCAGGCCGACCAGCAGTTCCGGAACCAGATCGACGACATCAACCGGCTGTATGTCCGCTCGGCGTCGGGCGACATGGTGCCGGTGTCGACGCTGGCGACGACCACGTTCGATTTCGGACCGAGCCTCGCCTACCGCTACAACCAGTTCATGTCGGCCCAGGTGAACGGGTCCGCCGCCGCGGGTTACGCCTCCGGCGACGCCATGAAGGCGATGGAGGAGATTTCGGCGAAGACGCTGCCCGAGGGCTACGCGTTCGAGTGGTCGAGCCTGTCGTACCAGGAGGCCAACCAGAGCGGCTCGATCGCCGCGCTGTTCGGCATGGCGCTGCTGTTCGGCTACCTGTTCCTGGTGGCGCAGTACGAGAGCTGGGCGATCCCGTTCGCGGTGCTGACGTCGGTCGCGGTGGCCGTGCTGGGCGCGGTCGGAGCGGTGACCGTCTTCGGCATCGCGCTGAACGTCTACGTCCAGATCGGCCTGGTGCTGCTCATCGGACTGGCCGCCAAGAACGCGATCCTGATCGTCGAGTTCTCCAAGGAGGAACGCGAGGCGGGACACACCCGCTACGGAGCTGCCCTCCAGGGCGCCCACATGCGGTTCCGCGCCGTGCTGATGACCGCCTTCGCGTTCATCCTCGGCCTGATCCCGCTGGTCACCGCGACGGGGGCGGGCGCGGTCAGCCGCGTGGTGCTCGGCATCACGGTGCTCGGCGGCATGCTGGCGGCCACCGTGGTGGGCATCATCCTGATCCCGGGCCTCTACGTGATGTTCCAGTACATCGGCGATTTCTGCGGCGGCAAGCGGGTCGACCACGCCGAGCCGGAGCACGTTTCGGACCCCCTCGCCTGACGGGCGGGCGGGCGGGAACGCCTCGGGAAAGACTGAGGAAACGGGCGCTTCGGGCGCCCGTTTTCACGTCCGGAGCCCGCCGCGCGCAGCCATGACCGGGCCTGCGCGTTTCTGCGCGTTCTTGCGCGTTTCTGCGCGAAATTGCGCGCGCGCACCGCGCATCGCGCATCGCCCCGCCCCCCGCGGAAGGGGGGGGCGGCTCGCACATCAACCCGTGGATTTTCTGACTTCAGAAAGTCAAAGACAGGGGCGATGGTGTGACCATCGGCGCGGCGCCCGGCGGGGCCGCCGCGAGGTTGTCAGGGGATGTCTCGATGATCACGAAACCATCCGCGGCGAAGGCCCTGCCCGGCATCGTCCGGGCCGAGGGAGAGGCCCCGGCGTTCGCACCCGGGGACAAGGTCCGCATCCTCACCCGCTCGCCGATCGGCCACTACCGCGTCCCGACCTACGTCCGCGGCAAGACTGCCACGGTGGAGGCGGTGATGGCCGCCGGGGTCGACAACGAGCAGGAGGCCTACGGCCGCAACGCCGGCTCCAGGCGCCACTACTACCGCCTCGCCATTCCGATGGCCGAGCTCTGGCCCGGCTACGCCGGCGCCGCCACGGACGGGCTTCGCATCGAGGTCTACGAGACCTGGCTGGAGAGTTGCTGAATGAGCACCACGGATCACGACCACGACCATCACGAACACGACCACGATCATCCGCACGCCCCGATCAGCCAGGACGAGAAGCCCGGCTACTACGACATGATGGAGACCGCGGTTCGCGAACTGCTGGTGGAGAAGGGGCTCATCGGCCCCGACGAAATCCGCCGCCAGATCGAGGTGCTGGATTCCCGCTCGCCCGCCCTCGGCGCCAAGGTCGTGGCTCGGGCCTGGGTCGATCCCGCCTTCAAGGCGCGGCTGCTGGAGAACGGCAGGACGGCCTGCGAGGAGCTCGGCATCAGCTTCTACGACGACACCCAGCTGATCGTGCTGGAGAACACCGAAACCGTTCACAACCTGATCGTCTGCACGCTGTGCTCCTGCTATCCCCGCGCCGTCCTCGGCCTGCCGCCGGACTGGTACAAGCTGAAGCCCTACCGGGCGCGGGCGGTGAGCGAGCCGCGCAAGGTGCTGGCCGAGTTCGGCACCACCGTCCCCGACGACGTCGAGATCCGGGTCTCCGATTCCACCGCGATGGTGCGCTATCTGGTGCTGCCACGCCGGCCGGACGGCACGGAGGGCTTCTCCGAGGACCAGCTCGCCGCGCTGGTGACCCGCGACGCGATGATCGGCGTCATCCCGGTCACCGTTCCCGAAGAAGGACTTGCGGCATGAGCGGCACCGAACAGCTCCTGAAGCGGCTGCCCAACGACATCGGCGGCGACGGCGCCGGTCCGATCGAGCAGGTCGAGCACGCGCTCGAGCCGTGGGAGAAGCGCTGCCACGCGCTCGCCGACGTGCTGGACTTCCACAAGATCATCAACACGGAGGAGAAGCGACGCGGCGTGGAGGCGCTGGGGGCCGAGATCATCGGCAAGCTCAGCTACTACGAGCGCTGGATCGCCGCGTTCGGCAACATCCTGTTCGAGAAGGGGATCCTGACGCCGGAGGAACTCGCCCGGAAGATGGACGAGGTAGAAGCCCGCTACAGCGGCGACACGGGCGCGGGCGCATGAGCGTGGACGGGCTGACTGTTCTCCCGAGCGCCCACGATCCCGACCGGACCGCCGAGCGTCTGATCGCGGCCGTCGAGGCGCGCGGCATCACCGTCCTCGCCGACATCGATCACGCCAGGGCGGCCGCCGCCGCGGGGCTCGATCTGCGGCCGACCCGGGTGATCCTGTTCGGCAACGCGAAGGCCGGGACGCCGCTGATGCAGGACGTCCAGGCGGCGGCGATCGACCTGCCGCTGAAGGCGCTGGTCTGGCAGGACGCCGACGGGCGGACCTGGCTCGGCTACAACGACCCGGCGTGGATCGCGCAGCGCCACGGGGTCGGCCCCGGCTCCGACCAGACCATCGCCCTCCTGGGCCGCGCCCTGGCGGCGGTGGCCGAGGAGGCCTGCGGGCAGGCCGCCGGGGCCGTCTGAAACGTGGCAAAATTTTGGTAAAATTCGTCCGCGCGTTCGGAAACGATTAATAACCCGGAGGTAGGGTCATCCTTGTCCCGACCTCCTTGCCCAACTCTCTCGGTCCGACGACCTGACGGAACGAGAGCGGGACGCAGATGGTGGCGGCGTGTCGGATCTTCGAACAGTCCGGCACGCCATCCCCTGTCCGGCCGCCCCCGCGGGGCGCGCCCTACTGGTTGCGGAGGATCGCCGCCGGCTTCTCGCCGAGCGCGCGCCAGGTCCCGACCAGCCCCAGCCCGACGGTCACCGCCAGCGCCACCAGCACCGCGCCAACCGCCGTCAGCGGCATCATCTGGAACTCGATGTCCATGATCGCGGTGAGCACGTACCAGGCCGCCAGCGACCCGGTGAGGATGGCGAACACCGCCGTCGCCGCGCCGATGATGGCGTATTCCAGCGCATAGGCCCCGACCAGCCGCGCCCGCGTCGCCCCGAGGGTCTTCAGGACCACCGCATCGTAGATCCGGGTGCGGTGGCTGGCCGCGAGCGCGCCGGCGAGCACCAGGATGCTGGCGACCAGCGTGACGCTGGCCGCCGCCCGTATCGCCAGGGCGATCTTCGCGACCACACCGTTGACGGTGTCGAGGGCGTCCTTCACCCGCACCGCCGTGACGGTCGGGAAGGTCTGCGCGAGGGTCCGGAGCAGGCCGACCTCCTCCTCCGTGGTGCCGCCGTCGGGATAGGTGAGCGTCGCCAGATGGGCGTGCGGCGCGCCGGCGAAGGTGTTGGGCGAGAACACCATCACGAAGTTGATGGAGAGACTTTCCCAGGCCACCGTGCGGAAGTTGGCGACCTTCGTCTCGATCTCGCGGCCGAGCACGTTGACCGTGACGCTGTCGCCGACCTTGAGGCCCAGCTCGGTGCCCAGCTCCTCGGCGAAGGAGACCAGCGGCACACCGCTATATCCCTCCGGCCACCACGCCCCCTGCACGACCGTCGAGTTTTCAGGCCCGCCGACGGAATAGGTGATGCCGCGATCGCCGCGCAGCACCCATTGGGCCTCGGGCGGGGCGGGATAGTCGGCCGCCGGGATGCCCTTCAGCGCGACGATGCGGCCGCGCAGCATCGGCTGGGTCTCGATCACCGCGTCGGGCGCCTCGGCGTGCAGCGTCTTCAGGAAATCCGCCTTCTCCGCGTCCTGGATGTCGACGAAGAAGAAGCTCGGCGCCTCCTCCGGCAGCCGCGACGTCAGCGTGTTGCGCAGGTTGCCGTCGATCAGCGCCAGGGTGACCAGCAGGGCGAGCCCCAGCCCGAGCGACAGCACCACCGTGGGGGTGAGCGCGCCGCGCCGGTGGATGTTGCCCAGCGCCAGCCGGGCGCCGGTGGCGCGCGGGCGCGGGCTGATGCGGGCAAGCGCCATGATCAGCCAGGCGACGACCCGCAGCAGCGCGAAGGCGATCACCACGGCGACCACGTAGACGAAGGCGAGGAAGCGGTCGTGGGCGAGCAGCACGGCGACGGCGGCGAGCAGCAGCGTCACCGCCGCGGTGGCGGCCAGGTAGCGCCGCCGCGGCAGGCCGCCCTCGCCGCCCGAGCGCTCGCGGAACAGCGCCGTGGGCGGCACGTCGTGGGCCCGGCCGAGCGGCCAGAGCGCGAAGGCGAGCGCCGTCAGGAGACCGTAGACCACCGACAGCGCCAGCTGGCCCGGATAGAGCCGGCCGAGGGCGGACACCGGCAGGATGCCGTCCAGCAGCATCGCCGAGATCGGCGGGATCAGCGCGCCGATGACCAGGCCGATGGCCACGCCGATGCCGGCGAGCATCAGGATCTGCACCAGGTAGACCCGGAACACGAAGCCGCCGTCGGCGCCGAGGCAGCGGAAGGTGGCGATCACCGAGCGCTTGCGCTCCAAGTAGGAGCGGACCGCGTTGGCGACCCCGACGCCGCCAACCACCAGCGCGGTTAGGCCGACCAGCGTCAGGAACTGGGCGAAGCGGTCGATGGAATCGCGCAGACCCGGCGCCGCCTCGGTGCGCGAGCGGATGCGCCAGCCGGCCTGGGGGAACGCCGCGTTGGCGGCCTCGGTGATCTGCTGGATGCGGGTCTCCGACAGCGGCCCGTCCTCGCCGGCGACGCGGTAGTGCCAGCGCACCAGGCTGCCGGGCTGCACCAGCCCGGTGTCGGCCAGCGCGGCCGAGGAGATCATCAGCCGGGGCCCGAACTCGACGCCGCCGGAGAGCCGGTCCGGCTCGCTGTCGATGGTGTCGACGATGCGGACCCGGGTGCGGCCGAGGTCGAGGACCGATCCGACGTCGACGCCGAGCCGGGCGAGCAGCGTGGCGTCGGCCACCGCCGTGTGCTGGCCATCGCGGTCGGCGAGCGCCGCGTCGAGCACCTCGCCGCCCTGAAGCGCGACCGAGCCGTAGAGGGGATAGGCGCCGTCGACGGCCTTGAGCTCCACCAGCGTCTGGTCGGAGATGTCCGGCCGGCGCACCATGGCGCGCATGTCGGCGACTTCCGACAGGCGGCCCTGGTCGGCGAGGAAGGCGCGCTCGTCGCCCTCCAGCCGGCGGTGGATCAGCGAGACGTCGAGATCGCCGCCGAGGATCGTCTGGCCCTCGGCCACGATTCCCTGCGTCAGGGCACTGGCGAGCGAGCCGACGCCGGCGATGGTGCCGACGCCGATCGCGATGCAGGCGATGAAGATGTAGAAGCCGGCGAGCCCGCCGCGCATCTCGCGCAGGGCGAACCGGACGGCCGTCGCGAGGCCCTGACTGTTGCGCGCCATCCGCTCAGACCGCGTGCACGGCGGCGGCGACGGGGGCGTGGTCGACCTCGCCGGCGCGCATGCGCACCGTGCGGTCGCAGCGGCGGGCGAGCTCGGGATCGTGGGTGACGATCACCAGCGTCATGCCGCGGCTGGCACAGGCCTCGAACATCAGATCGACGATGGTGGCGCCGGTGTCCTCGTCGAGGTTGCCGGTGGGCTCGTCGGCCAGAAGCAGCGCCGGTTCCGGCGCCAGCGCCCGGGCGATGGCCACGCGCTGCTGCTCGCCGCCCGACAGCTCGGTCGGATAGTGGTTGGTGCGATCGGCGAGCCCGACGGCCGCGAGCTCGGCGCGCGCCCGCTCGAAGGCGCCGGCGACCCCGGCGAGTTCCAGCGGCACCGCGACGTTTTCCAGCGCCGTCATGGTTGGGATGAGGTGAAACGCCTGGAAGACGATGCCGACCGAACGGCCGCGGAACCGCGCCAGCTGATCCTCGCTGAGGCCGGTGAGCTCGTTGCCCGCGACCGCGACGGTGCCGGCATCGGCGCGCTCCAGCCCGCCCAGCACCATCAGCAGGGTGGACTTGCCGGACCCCGACGGTCCGACGATGCCGACGGACTCGCCGGCCGCGATCCGCAGCGAAACGCCCTTGAGGATATGGACGCGGGCCGCCCCCGACCCCAGACTGAGATGAACGTCGTCGAGTGCGATTGCTGGTTCGGCCAAATCGCCCCCCTTTCGTCGATATCGTGAAGTATCCGCAGCAGGCTCTGCCCGTGCGATGGTTACGGGCCTTCCGGGCATATGGTCTTCGCCGCCCTCATATCCAGCAGAAGCGGACGCCCATGCGGATCATCATTGTCGCAGCCCTCGCCCTCCTCCTCGCCCCGACACCGGGGCAGGCGCAGAAACCGATCACCATCGTCGCGTTCGGCGACAGCCTGACGGCCGGCTACCAGCTCGGTCCCGACGAGGGATTTGCCGAGCGCCTGCAGGCCAAGCTCGCCGAGCGCGGCCAGGACGTGAGGATCGTCAACGCGGGGGTTTCCGGCGACACCACCTCCGGCGGCCTCGCCCGCCTCGACTGGTCGGTGCCGCCCGACGCCGACGGCGTGATCCTGGAGCTCGGCGGCAACGACGCCCTGCGCGGCATCGATCCGGGCACCACCGAGGCCAACCTGGACAAGATGCTGACGCAGCTTTCCGAGCGCGCCGTCCCGGTGCTGCTGGCCGGCATGCTGGCGCCGCCGAACATGGGCCCGGACTACGAGGCGGCGTTCAACCCGATCTTCAAGCGCCTCGCCAGCCGCCACGACGCGATCTACTACCCGTTCTTCCTGGACGGCGTGGCCGGCAATCCGGAGTACGGGCTTGGCGACGGCATCCACCCGAACGCCAAGGGCGTCGACGTGATCGTGGACAAGATCCTTCCTTCGGTGGAAAAGCTGATCGCACGGATCGATCGCCGCTCGCCCTCCTGACGCCGCTCTCCGCGGCGCTCCCGCCCCGCCCTGCCGACCGGTAAGGACCACCACCTTTGGATCTCCTGTCGCTGCTGACGCCCGAAGGCCTGTCCGGCTGGTCGTCCGCCCTGCTGATCGTCATGTCCTGCCTGACCTCGGCGATGACGGCCGCGTTCGGGATCGGCGGCGGGCTGACGCTGATCGCCGTGATGATCCCGCTGGTGCCGATCCAGGCGCTGGTGCCGGTGCACGGGCTGGTGCAGCTGGGCTCCAACTCCGGCCGCGCCATCCTGCAGGTGCGCCACGCCCGCTGGGACATCCTGGCGCTGTTCGCCATCGGCGCCGTGGTCGGCGCGCTGATCGGCGGGATGGTGGTGGTGGACGTGCCCGACGTCGCGCTGAAGCTGGGCGTGGGGCTGTTCGTGCTGTGGTCGGTGTGGGGCCGGATGCCGTCGATCGGCGACGGCAACCGCGTGCTGCTGCCGATCGGCGGGGCGATGTCGACGCTGCTGTCGATGTTCGTCGGCGCCACCGGGCCGTTCGTGATGGCGCTCTACGCCCACGCGAAGCTGACCAAGGAGGAACTGGTCGCCACGTTCGCCGGGTCGATGGTGATGCAGCACTGCCTGAAGGTGCTGGCCTTCGGCGCGCTCGGCTTCGCCTTCGGCGAGTGGCTGCCGCTGGCCGCCGTGATGATCGTCTCCGGCTTCGCCGGAACGGTGATCGGCACCCGGGTGCTGCGCCGGCTGCCCGAGCGCATCTTCCGGATCGCGCTGAAGATCGTGCTGACGCTGATCGGCCTCGAGCTGGTCCTGACCGCCCTTCCCCGGCTGCTCGGCTGAACCGCGCCGCAGCCGACCCGACGACGAGAGGTTTCCGCCCGTGACCGACGCCCTCCCCGTGACCCGCTCCGACATCGAGGCCGCCCACGGCCGCATCGTCTCCCACGTGCGCCGCACCCCGGTGATCGCGCCCGGCCGCGGCGCCTTCGGGCTCGGCCTCGACCTGGTGCTGAAGCTGGAATGCCTGCAGCACATGGGCTCGTTCAAGCCGCGCGGCGCGTTCAACTCGCTGCTGTCGGCCGACGTGCCGGCGGCGGGCGTGGCGGCGGCCTCCGGCGGCAACCACGGCGCCGCCGTCGCCCATGCGGCCGCCCGTCTCGGCCACAAGGCGACGATCTTCGTGCCGGAGATCTCCTCGCCGGTGAAGGTCGCCAGGATCCGCCAGGCCGGCGCCGAGGTGCACATCGGCGGGGCGCGCTACGCCGACGCGGCGGCCGCCTGCGCGGAGTTCCGGGCGCGCACCGGCGCCATCGACATCCACCCCTACGACGCGGCGACCACCATCGCCGGCCAGGGGACCGTCGGGCTGGAATGGGAGCAGCAGTCCCCCGACCTCGACACCGTGCTGGTCGCGGTCGGCGGCGGCGGGCTGATCGCCGGCGTCGCCACCTGGTACGAGAACCGGGTGAAGGTCGTGGCGGTGGAGCCGGAGACCTCGTGCTGCCTGAAGGCGGCGCGCGACGCGGGCGCGCCGGTGGACGTCGACGTGGAGGGGGTGGCGGCGGACTCGCTGGGCGCCCGGCGAATCGGCGAGCTGCCGTTCCGGCAGACCCGGGCGTTCGTGGACGCGGCCGTGGTCGTGCCGGACGCGGCGATCACCGCGGCGCAGGCGCTGTTGTGGCGCGACCTCAACCTCGCCACCGAGCCGGGCGGCGCCACCGCGCTGGCGGCGCTGCTGTCGGGCGCCTACCGGCCGGCGCCGGGCGAACGCGTCGGCGTGCTCGCCTGCGGCGCCAACGTCGACCTCGCCGTGCTGGCCGGGCTTTCGGCCTGAGCGACGGCGCGCCGGCGGCCGGAGGCGGCCGCCGATACTTGCCTTGACCCGGGGAAGCCGATACGCAGCACGCTGCGCCGGTCTCCCGGCGCCCATCAATCAGCCCGCCGATACGAAGGCTTTCAGGAAAGGCTCCCCCGATGACGACCCATTCGCTTCTGCTGCTTCCCGGTGACGGCATCGGTCCGGAGATCATGGCGGCGGCGGTCGAGGTCATCGGCTGGTTCAACAAGCGCGCCGGCACCGAGCTGTTCACCACCGAGACCGACCTGGTCGGCGGCTCCGCCTACGACGCCCACGGCGTCGCCGTCACCGACGCGACCATGGAGAAGGCGCTGGCCGCCGACGCCGTGCTGTTCGGCGCGGTGGGCGGCCCGAAGTGGGACGACGTCGGCTACGACGTGCGCCCCGAGGCCGGCCTTTTGCGCCTGCGCAAGGACCTGCAGCTGTTCGCCAACCTGCGCCCGGCGATCTGCTACCCGGCTCTGGCCGACGCCTCCAGCCTGAAGAAGGAGCTGGTCGACGGCCTCGACATCCTGATCATCCGCGAGCTCACCGGCGGCGTCTACTTCGGCGAGCCGAAGCAGATCACCGACCTCGGCAACGGCCAGAAGCGCGGCGTCGACACCCAGGTCTACGACACCTTCGAGATCGAGCGCATCGCCCGCGTCGCCTTCGATCTCGCCCGCACCCGCCGCAACAAGGTGACGTCGTCGGAAAAGCGCAACGTCATGAAGACGGGCGTGCTGTGGAAGGAAGTCGTCGAGCAGGTGCACGCCGCCGACTATCCGGACGTGGAGCTCGACCACATGCTGGCCGACAACTGCGGCATGCAGCTGGTGCGCCGGCCGAAGCAGTTCGACGTGATCGTCTGCGACAACCTGTTCGGCGACATGCTGTCGGACGTGGCGGCGATGCTGACCGGTTCGCTCGGCATGCTGCCGTCGGCCTCGCTGGGCGCGCCGGACGCCGTCACCGGCCGCCGCAAGGCGCTCTACGAGCCGGTGCACGGCTCGGCCCCGGACATCACCGGCACCGGCCGCGCCAACCCGATCGCGATGATCGCCTCGTTCGGCATGGCGCTGCGCTACTCGTTCGGCATGATCGAGGAGGCCGACCTGCTCGACAAGGCGATCTCCGCCGCCCTCGACAGCGGCGCGCGCACCGCCGACATCGCGCCTGAAGGCGCCGACACCGTCGGCACCGAGGAGATGACCCGCGCCATCCTCGACGCGCTGGACGGCCTCGACGCCTGAGCACCGGCACCGCCGGACACACGACACGAAAAAGGGGCCGCGCGGCCCCTTTTTTATGCGCGCGCGGCGCGGCCCCGCGAAACCGGGCGCACCCCGGCAAGCCGTGCTAGACTTGGCTTCATGACGAAGCTCATGGAAGACGCCATCCGCGCGCTGTCGAAGCTGCCGGCCGATCGGCAGGATGCCCTGGCGCGGCTGATCCTCGATCAGATCGGGCCAGAGGGCGGACCGCTGACGCTGAGCGCGGACGAGCGACGTGCGGTCGAGGCGGGAATCGCCGACAGCGACGCCGGGCGGTATGCGGACGAGGGCGCCCTGCAGGCGCATCTGGACCGACTGCGGTCGGCATGAAGGCACGGCTCAGCCGCCGAGCCGATCGCGAACTCGCCGACGCCGTCGCCTATCTGCTGGACGAGAACCCCGCCGCCGCGCGAGGCTTTGCGGACGCGCTGGAAATCGCCATCCGCAGCCTCGAGCGCTATCCCCGGATCGGACGCGAAACCGATCTCCCCGGGGTCTACATGTTCACGCTCGCGCGCTTCCGCTACCGGATCTTCTACCGGATCCTGGGAGAGACGCTGAGCATCGAGAGCATCTTCCACACCTCGCGGAAACCCGAAGTGCCGGGCGAGGACGATGCCGGGTCGTAAGCCCTAGATCCAGGGGCGGTCCTTGGCGACCTCGTCCTCGTAGCCGCCGATGGTCGGCGCCTTCTCGAGCGTGAGGGCGATGTCGTCGAGGCCGTTGAGCAGGCAGTGCTTGGTCCACGGGTGGATGTCGAACTTGATGACGCCGCCGTCGGGGCCGCGGATCTCCTGGGCTTCCAGGTCGACGGTCAGGCGGGCGTTGGCGCCGCGCTCGGCGTCGTCCATCAGCAGCGCCAGCTCGTCCTCGGACACCTTGATCGCCAGGATGCCGTTCTTCGAGCAGTTGTTGAAGAAGATGTCGGCGAACGAGGTCGAGATCACGCAGCGGATGCCGTAGTCGAGCAGCGCCCACGGCGCGTGCTCGCGGCTGGACCCGCAGCCGAAATTGTCGCCGGCGACGAGGATCTCGGCGTTCTGGTAGGCCGGCTTGTTCAGCACGAAATCCGGGTTCGGCGTGCCGTCGTCGTTGTAGCGCAGCTCCGAGAAGAGGCCGGTGCCGAGGCCGGTGCGCTTGATCGTCTTCAGGTACTGCTTCGGGATGATCATGTCGGTGTCGACGTTGATCATCGGCAGCGGCGCGGCGACGCCCGTGAGGACCGTGAACTTCTCCATGGCGGCACTTTTCCAAGTTGTTCCAGAGTGGCGCTACTCCTAGCCCCCCGACCACCGGAAAGGCAAGCGGTCGTGACCGCCGGGCGTCAGCGCCCGCGGGCGTGATAGTCGGCGTTGGGGCGCATGTCGGTGGCGGCGGCGACGCGGTTGGACATGTTGTAGAAGCCGATCACCGCCGCGATGTCCCAGATGTCGCGGTCGGAGAAGCCGGCGGCGCGCAGCGCCTCGCGGTCCTCCTCGCCGACGCCGAACGGCTCGGCGGTGAGCTTCCAGGCGAAGTCGAGCATGGCGCGCTGGCGCGCCGGCAGCCGGGCGGCGCGGTAGTTCATCACCATCAGCTCGCCGAGCACCGGATCGCCCGACAGCTCGCGCACCGCGGCGCCGTGGGCGACCAGGCAGTAGTAGCAGCGGTTCACGCTGGAGACGACGACGGCGATCATCTCCCGCTCCAGCTTCGACAGGCCGGAGTCGGCGAGCATCAGGTCGTTGTACATGTCGGTGAAGGCGCGCAGCTTCTTCTCGTCGAAGGCGTAGGCCTTGAGCACGTTGGGGACCAGGCCGAGCTTCTCCTCGCACTTGGCGAAATAGGTCTCTGTCGCCGGGCTCATGGGCTCGGACGGCTCCAGATGCAGCGCGATGGCGGGGTCGTCGAAGTCGGGGCTCTCAGCGCGCGCGTCGGTCATGGCGTTTCCCTCTCAGCCTTTTCTGGGCGCCCTGCGTCCGCGGCAAGGCGGCGGGCCCGGGACGGGCGCGGACGGAAACATACGCCGCCTCGCGCGTTGCCTGTGCACAGCCATCCCGCACCCGGCGGGCAAGCGTAGCACGTCCGCCGGCCCCGCATCATCGCCCGAACACCCCCGCCCCCGACGGTCATCAACCGGTGAACTTCCCGTGAGACCCATCCGCCGGGCGCCATTCCGCGCGGCCGCGCCGGCCCTTCCCCTTGCCGCACGTCGGCGGCCCCGCTACCACCGAAGCGGGAGAAACGATCGGAGATCGCCATGCTCGATCGCTACGAAGCCGAAAAGGCCGACAGGATCGCCGCCGCCGTCGGGCGGATCGCCGCCGAGGACGAGGCATCCGACCGCAAGCGCTTCACCGCGCTGCTCTACGCGCGCGGGTCCGCCGAGGACCTGGTGAAGTGCAGCGCCGACGAGCTCTCTGCCCACGCCGACCACGCCTGGTCGGTGGTGCAGGAGCGCAAGGCGGGCGAGCACCAGATCTCCGTCGTCAATCCGTCGCTGGAGACGGCCGGGCACGACCATCTGGGCCTCACCGTCATCGACATCGTGAACGACAACATGCCGTTCCTGTTCGATTCGGTGATGAACGAGCTCTACGACTTCGGCGCCGACGTCTCGCTCGTGCTGCATCCGATCTATGCCTGCCGGCGCGACGAGGCGGGCAAGCTCGTCGAGTTTCTCGGCGAGGCCCCGGGCGACGGCAAGGCCGGGCGGGAAAGCCTGATCCACATCCACATCGGCCGGATCGAAAGCGCGGAACGCCGCGCCGAGCTGGTCCAGCGCCTCGACCAGACCCTCTCCGACGTCCGCGTCGCGGTGGCCGACTGGAAG
This sequence comes from Amorphus suaedae, assembly GCF_053629675.1. Classification (NCBI taxonomy): domain Bacteria; kingdom Pseudomonadati; phylum Pseudomonadota; class Alphaproteobacteria; order Hyphomicrobiales; family Amorphaceae; genus Amorphus; species Amorphus suaedae. The sequence continues at coordinate 2,695,476 of NZ_JBRJIT010000001.1, forward strand.
CCGATGCGCGCGCGGGTGAAGGAGATCATCAAGCGCTACCGCAAGGCGGAGCTGCCCATCGACGAGGCCGAGCTCACCAAGGCGGTGTCGTTCCTGGAGTGGCTGACCGAGGACGACTTCATCTTCCTGGGCCTGCGCGAGTACCGGCTGGAAGGCGACGTGGAGACCGGCGAGCTGGAGCCTGAGCTCGACACCGGGATGGGCCTGCTGCGCGACCCGGAGCTGAGGGTGCTGCGCCGGGGCACCGAGTTCGTGGTGATGACGCCGGAGATCCGCGAGTTCCTGCGCCAGCCGCCGCCGCTGATCGTCACCAAGGCCAACGCCCAGACCCGCGTGCACCGCCGGGTGCACCTCGATTTCGTGGGCATCAAGGACTACGGCAAGGACGGCGCGCTGAAGGGCGAGGTGCGGCTGGTCGGGCTGTTCTCGTCGCGCGCCTACACCAAGTCGGTCCTCGAGATCCCCTACATCCGCGAGAAGGTTCGGGCGGTGCTCGACCGCGCCGGCTACGACGCCGACAGCCATTCCGGCAAGGCGCTGCTGAACGTGCTGGAATCCTACCCGCGCGACGAGCTGTTCCAGATCGACGCCGACCTGCTCTACCAGTTCGCGACGGCGGTGCTGGAGCTCGGCGAGCGGCCGCGCATCCGGGTGCTGGCGCGCACCGATTCCTACGAGCGGTTCGTCTCGATCCTCGTCTTCGTGCCGACCCGCACCTACACCACCGAGCAGTCGACCGAGATCGGCGACTATCTCGCCCGGCTGTACGACGGCCGGGTTTCGGCCGCCTACGTGGACTATCCCGAGGGGCCGCTGGCGCGCATCCACTTCATCATCGGCCGCCACGCCGGCCCGACGCCGCAGCCCTCCCGCGAGACGATGGAGGCGGCGGTCGCCAAGCTCGTGCGCACCTGGGCCGACGACCTCGCCGAGGCGCTCTCCGACCAGCACGGCTGGGAGACCACCGACCGCCTGCTCGCCCGCTACGGGGAAGCCTTCGACGGCGGCTACGAGGCCACCTACTCCGTCGAGACCGCCGTGCGCGACATCGGCATGATCGAGCGGGTGAACGCCGACCGGCCGACGGCCATCGTGTTCTTCCGGCGGCCCGGCGACGCGGAAAACCGCTGCTCGCTGAAGCTGTTCTCGCACCAATCGCCGACGCCGCTGTCGGACCGGGTGCCGATCCTCGAGCAGATGGGCTTCCGCGTCATCAACGAGCGCACCTTCCGGATCGACCTGGAGGGCGAGGAGAACGTCTACATCCACGACATGTCGCTGGCGCGCACCGGCGCCGGGTCGATCGACCTGGACAGCCAGGGCGCGGCGCTGGAAGCGATGTTCATGGCCGTGTGGACGCGGCGGGCCGAGAGCGACGGCTTCAACGCGCTCCTGGTGACCGCCGGGCTCGCCTGGCGCGACATCGCCATGCTGCGCGCGCTGGCGCGCTATCTGCGCCAGGCCGGCGTGCCCTATTCCCAGGACTACATCTGGGGGGCGCTGACCCGCTATCCGGCGGTAGCGCGGCTGCTGGTCGAGCTGTTCCACGTGCGCTTCGACCCGCGCGACGACACCATCGATCGGTCGCTGGCCGCCGCGCGCCTGCAGGAGCAGATCGACGCCGAGCTCGAGCAGGTCTCCAACCTCGACGACGACACCATCATCCGCCGCTTCACCAACCTGCTCTACGCGATGCTGCGGACCAACTTCTTCAAGCTGGACGAGGACGGCAGCGTCCCCGACACCTTCGCCTTCAAGCTGTTCCCGGGCGCCATCGACGTGCTGCCGGCGCCGCGGCCGTTCCGCGAGATCTGGGTCTACAGTCCGCGGGTCGAGGGCGTGCACCTGCGCTTCGGCGAGGTGGCGCGCGGCGGACTGCGCTGGTCCGACCGCGCCCAGGACTTCCGCACCGAGGTGCTGGGGCTGGTGAAGGCGCAGCAGGTCAAGAACGCGGTGATCGTGCCGGTGGGCGCCAAGGGCGGCTTCCTGCCGAAGCAGCTGCCGGAGACTGGCGGGCGCGAGGCGGTGTTCGCCGAGGGCACCGCGGCCTACAAGATCTTCATCAACGCGCTGCTGAGCGTCACCGACAACCTGATCGACGGCCAGGTCGCGCCGCCGCCCGGCGTGGTGCGCCACGACGGCGACGACACCTACCTGGTGGTGGCGGCCGACAAGGGCACCGCCACCTTCTCCGACACGGCCAACGCCATCGCCGAGTCGCGAGACTTCTGGCTGGGCGACGCGTTCGCCTCCGGCGGCTCCCAGGGCTACGACCACAAGGCCATGGGCATCACCGCGCGCGGCGCCTGGGAGGCCGTGAAGCGGCACTTCCGCGAGATGGACACCGACATCCAGACCACGCCGTTCTCGGTGGTCGGCGTCGGCGACATGTCGGGCGACGTGTTCGGCAACGGCATGCTGCTGTCGAAGGCGATCCGGCTTCTGGCGGCCTTCGACCATCGCGACATCTTCATCGATCCCGATCCCGATCCGGCCACCTCATGGGAGGAGCGCAAGCGCCTCTTCGACAAGCCGCGCTCGAGCTGGCAGGACTACGACACCGCGCTGATCTCCAAGGGCGGCGGCGTGTTCTCGCGCTCGGCGAAGTCGATCACGCTGTCGGCGGAGATCCAGGCGCTGCTCGGCATCGACAAGGCGAGCGCCACGCCGCTGGAGGTGATGCGCGCCATCCTGAAGACGCAGGCCGACCTTCTGTGGTTCGGCGGCATCGGCACCTACGTGCGCGCCGCCTCGGAAACCAACCTGGACGTGGGCGACCGCGCCAACGACGCCATCCGGGTGACGGCGGAGGAGCTGCGCGTCCGGGTGATCGGCGAGGGTGCCAACCTGGGCGTGACCCAGAAGGCGCGCATCGCGTTCGCCCGCTCGGGCGGCCGCTGCAACTCCGATGCGATCGACAACTCGGCCGGCGTCAACACCTCCGACGTCGAGGTGAACATCAAGATCGCCCTGCGCGCCGCCGAGGGCCAGGGCCTGATCGACCGGACCCGGCGCAACGAGGTGCTCGCCGCGATGACCGAGGAGGTCGCCGCGATCGTGCTGCGCAACAACTACCTGCAGACGCTGGCGATCTCGCTGACACGCGACCTCGGCCTGGAGGACGTCGGCTTCGAGATGCGCATGATGCAGCTGCTCGGCGAGCGCGGCGTGCTCGACCGCGAGCTGGAGACGCTGCCGACCGACCAGGAGCTGACCAGCCGGGCCTCGCGCGGCGAGGCGCTGTCGCGGCCGGAGGTGGGCGTGCTGCTCGCCTACGCCAAGATCACGCTCTACGACGCGCTCTTGTCCTCCAGCGTGCCCGACGACACCTATCTCGGCCGCGAGCTCCGGCGCTATTTCCCGGGGCTGATGCAGGAGGAGTTCGGCGACCAGATCGAGGCGCATCCGCTGCGCCGGGAGATCATCGCCACGGTGCTCGCCAACTCGATGATCAACCGCGGCGGCCCGACCTTCGTGGTGCGCATGAGCGACCAGACCGGCGCCGAGGTGGAGCGCATCGCCCAGGCCTTCGCCACCTGCCGTGATTCGTTCTCGCTCACCAGCCTGAACGGCGAGATCGACGCGCTGGACACGCTGGTGCCCGGCGACGTGCAGCTGGCGCTCTACCGGGCGATCCAGGACCTCGTGCTCGACGCGACGGTCTGGTTCATCCGCAACGTGCGCTACGACGAGGGCATCGAGGCGGTGGTGAGCCGCTTCCGGACCGGCATCGAGGCGATCGAGCCGAAGCTCAACGGGGTGATGCCGCAGCACCTGCGCGAGGCGACCGAGGAGACCGCGGCGGGATGGATCGAGGCCGGCGTGCCCGCCCCGCTCGCCCACCGGATCTCGCGTCTGGCGATCACCGCGGCGGTGCCGGACATCATCGTGGTGTCGGAGGAGACCGGGGCGCCGCTGGAGCGCGCCGCGGAGGCCTACTTCGCCATCGACGGCCGCTTCCGCATCGGCCAGATCGAGGCGCTGGCCCGCACCATGATCGTCGGCGACTACTTCGACGGCCTGGCGCTGGACCGGGCCCGCCGGACGCTGGCGGAGGCGCACCGGCGGATCACCCAGGAGGTGCTGTCGTCGGGCGGGACCGACGATCCCGACATGGCGGTGGAGGCCTGGATCGCCGAGCGCGCGCACCAGGTGGAACGCGCGCTGACGACGGTTACCCGGCTGGGCGAGACCGAGACGATCACGGTCTCCCGGCTGTCGGTGGCGGCGAGCCTGCTGGCCGACGTGGCGGGCAGCTGAGCCGGCGGTCGGCGGCGTCGGCGACATGGACAAAAGTTCATGCGCCGGGCGTGCGCAGGCCATGGCCCGGACCGCGGCGCGGTGCTATCAGCGTCGGCGCACCGGCCCTCCGACGACGCCAGGGAACGGGCATTCGATCCGCGGCCATTTCGGGCGGATCGGGTGCCTGCCCGCCGCATCGAACAGGGCCTTCGCGCGATCCGGCGGAACTACCGGGCGACTACGGCATTGAACGATCAACTAAACGGCCCCGGCAGACGCCGGGAAGCCACACCGGCACCCTTCGGCCGGTGACAAGGAGGACCTACCAGAATGACCGCATTCAACACGTCCCTGCGCGGCGTCGCCGCAGCCCTCGCCCTGTCCGCGTTCGCGGTCGCCCCGGCCGTCGCGCAGACGGCGACGACCACGACCAAGACCACCGCGACGGCCACCACGACGCCGTCCCAGAGCTTCGTCGACGTGTTCGGCGACGCCACGGTGACGACCTTCAAGGCGCAGGTCGCCACGACGAACGAGATGGAAAACCAGGTCGTCGTCAAACTGCGCAACGGCAACCAGTACGCCGTGCCGGTGCCGGTCGGATTCGACCTCGCCGAGGTGCGCGAGAACCAGTTCGTCACCATCGAGAACCTGCAGGGCCTGATCCTCGACGTCGAGAAGAGCAGCGCCGACCAGCCGGGCGTCACCTACAACGTCGACGACGTCGACCTGACCGACACCGACAAGCTGCCGGAAGGCCTGACCATCCGCAGCGTGACGCTGACGATCCAGATCGAGAAGATCGACCGCAAGGCCGGCACGGTGACCTTCGAGGCCCCGAGCGGCGAGAAGCGCACCGTGGCGCTGCTGCACCCGGAAATGCTGAAGACCCTCGACGTGAAGGACGGCGACCTCGTCGACCTGACCTTCTACGAGGGCGTCGGCATCTCCATCAGCAACACCTGATCGGCCTCTCCGGCCGACAGACCGCCTGAAACGACGAAGGCCGGGATCGACGATCCCGGCCTTTTTCATGTCCGCGGCCCGGCACGGCCAACAGGCCGCCCTACGGCCGAAGGCGTCAGTTGTCCGAGGGAAGCTCCATGGCCGTCCAGCCGTCCGGGATGTTGGCCTCGAACATCGCGTCCGGCTGGTCCGCCTCGGAGAAGCCGGCGAAGCTCAGGATGTACTCCGGATCGCCGACCTGGCGGACGTAGGTGACCACCAGGCGCTCCGGCAGCGGCGCGTCGCCCTCGGCGATCCACAGCTGGCTGGCGGCGTCGATGGTGTCGATGTCGACCAGCGTGCTGGCGGCGTCGCCGAGCGTGCGGGTGCCGACGAGCGAGATGTCGAGCACGTTGTCGGCGATGTCGTCGAACGGTTTGGAGCGGGCGAACATCAGCACCGGCAGGTTGAGCCCGAGCCGCGTCTCGATCGCCTCGATCAGCCCGTCGGTGTCGCCCTCGAACGGCAGCGCGATGTAGGTCTTGTCGACGATGTTGGCGAGCGTCACCGTCTTGCCGTCGAACCAGACCTTGCGGTCGCTGCCGTCGTCGAACTTCGCCTCGAAGAACAGCTTGTTCGGCCGCTTGACGGCGACGTGGATGCTGGCCGCCCGCTTGCTGGGCGTGCCCTCGAGGGCGGGCTCGTCGAACAGGGTGGTGGCGTCGAAGGCGAAGCTCGACATGCCGGCGAGATGGTCGGTCATGGCCTGCACGGCGGCGACGGCGTCGCCGTCGGTGGGGGCCTGGTCGGCGGCGCCGCTCTGGGCGGCGGCGGTGCCGACGGAGCCGGCGAGCACGGCGGCCGCGACCCACGGGCCGAGCCCGCGGGCGAAGGTCAGATGGAACCTCATGTGCGTGGATTTCCTCGGTATCGAAGATGGCTGATCGGACGTCCGGGCCGGGCGCCGCCTGACGGCGATGCCACCCGGGCTTGTCGAAGCGGTGCCGCGCGGCCGGCCGGGGCGCAGCGCCCGACTGGCGGCGGCGCGGCGGACGGGATCACCAGCGGCGATCGACCCGGCGCGTGGTGCGCCGCGCGGTGCGGCGGGCGACGCCGTTGACGCCGGCCGGGCCGTAGACCGGGGCCACGCGCACCGGACCCGGCACGTAGGCCGGGTGCGCCGGGTAGACCCAGTAGGGCGCGCCCACGGCGGTGTAGTACATCATCGGCTGGGCGATGGTGTTGGTGTCGATCACCACCTGGGCGCCGGACTGGGTGTAGACGGTCACCTGCGCGGCGGCGGCGATGTCGGTGCCGACCATCGAGGCGATGGAGGCCAGCACCGCGATGCGGGCGAGCCGCCGGAACGCGGGGCGCTGGCGGAAATCCGCCTGTCGCGTGTCTGCCTGTCGGATGTCTGTCGAGGTCATGAAGCCGTAGTCCTCCTTGTCCCGCCGCCGGCCATGGCGGCGCCCATCGATCACGGGCGTGCGGGATGCGGACGGAAGCCCGGGCCCCGGTCAGCCATCCCGTGCGCGTGTCACGACGCCCGCGCGAACTGCCCGTCCGCATGGAAGCCGTGATTCGGGTTTTCGCCCCGGTCCTCCCAATCTATGCGATTCCGCGAATCGGGGCGACCCGGACGATCGCCGCGATTGAGGCAAGCGCTTGAACATGCAACGTTTTTGCTGCGCATGGGCGACGGCAAGGCGGGCCGGCTACTGGAACGCGACCTCCTCGAACGAGCGAAGCTTGCGCGAATGGAGCCGCTCGCGCGGCATCGAGCGCAGGCTCTCCAGCGCGGCAATGCCGATGGCCAGGTGCTGGTCGACCTGGCGCCGGTAGAAGGCGCTCGCCATGCCGGGCAGCTTGATCTCGCCGTGCAGCGGCTTGTCGGAGACGCACAGCAGCGTGCCGTAGGGCACCCGGAAGCGGAAGCCGTTGGCGGCGATCGTCGCCGATTCCATGTCGAGCGCGATGGCGCGGGACTGGGAGAAGCGCCGGAGCGGCTCGCGCGGGTCGCGAAGCTCCCAGTTGCGGTCGTCGATGGTGGCGACCGTGCCGGTGCGCATCACCCGCTTCAGCTCGTAGCCCGACAGGCCGGTGATCGCGGCGACCGCCTGCTCGATGGCCACCTGCACCTCCGCCAGCGGCGGGATCGGCACCCAGGCCGGCAGGTCGGCGTCGAGCACGTGGTCCTCGCGCACGTAGCCGTGGGCCAGCACGTAGTCGCCGAGCCGCTGGGTGTTCCTGAGGCCCGCGCAGTGGCCGAGCATCAGCCAGGCGTGCGGCCGGAGCACCGCCACGTGGTCGGTGATGGTCTTGGCGTTGGACGGGCCGACGCCGATGTTGACCAGCGTGATGCCGGCATGGTCGCCGCGCACCAGGTGGTAGGCCGGCATCTGCGGCATCCGGTCGGGCGTCTGGCCGCTCTCGGGCCCGCGCGCGCCCGGCGGGGTGACGCAGTCGCCCGGCTCCACGAAGGCGTCGTAGCCGCCGCCGCCCTCCTCCATCACCCGGCGGGCATGGGCGATGAAGGCATCGACGTAGAAGGCGTAGTTGGTGAACAGCACGTAGTTCTGGAAATGGCGGGCGCTGGTGGCGGTGTAGTGGCGCAGCCGGTGCAGCGAGTAATCGATGCGCGGCGCGGTGAACGGCGCCAGCGGATGCACCGATCCCGGCACCCGCTCCAGCGTGCCGTTGACGATGGCGTCGTCCATGTGGGTGAGATCCGGCACGTCGAAGCGGTCGCGCAGCGGCCAGGCCATGCCCGGCCCGAGCGCCCCCTCGACGTTCATGCCCTCCGGATAGGCGAAGTGGATGGGGATCGGCACGGTGGACTCGCCCACCGTCACGGCGGCGCCGTGGTTGGCGACGAGCAGGCCGATCTGCTCGATCAGGTAGTCGGTGAAGAGATCCGGCCGGGTGATGGTGGTGGTGTGGGTGCCGGGGCCCGGCACGAAGCCGTAGGCAAGCCGCGAATCCACCCGGCCGAACGACTGGGTGGTGATGCCGATCTCCGGATAGACGGCGCGGGCGCCGCGCTCGGGGATGCGGCCCTCGCGGACCACCGCCTCGAAGCGGTCGCGCAGGAAGCCGGTGTTGCGCTCGTAGATTGCAGCGATGCGGGCGACCGCGGCGCGGGGATCGCGAAAGGCTTCGGCCGGCCACGCCGGCGGATGGTCGATCCGCGCCGCGGCGGGCGGGTCGCGTGGCTCGAAGCCGGTCATTGAGCGCCTCCGTTGCTGTGCGGCCGGACCTGCCGGCGGTGCGTGCCGGAAGGCACGGCCCACTATTCAGGATAGACCGCTCCCGCGTCGAGGGCGAAAGCGCGACGGACCGCAACCTTGACGGAAAGGTTTGGTTAACCTTTTGAAAAAATTACGGAATTAACGCCGTCTTTACCAACCGCGACGCATAACGGTCCTGCCAATTGCGTGAGGTAATGCGTCGCAATGATGAGCAGTAAAACCGGGGCGTCCGCTCGGGCGTCCCGGTCTCTCTCCCTCGCCGACAGTCTCGACCGCGTTCACGTGGGCGACACCGTCGAGATCCTGAACCGTCTCCCCGAAGCGTCGGTGGACGTGGTCTTCGCGGATCCTCCCTACAACCTTCAGCTTGAAGGCCAGCTGACGCGGCCGGACCAGTCGAAGGTGGATGGGGTGGATGACGCGTGGGACAAGTTCGCCTCGTTCGAGGCGTACGACACGTTCACCCGTGCCTGGCTGACCGCTGCGAAGCGCGTGCTCCGGCCCGGCGGAACGCTGTGGGTGATCGGCTCCTATCACAACATCTTCCGCGTCGGCACGGCGCTGCAGGACCTCGACTACTGGATCCTGAACGACGTCGTGTGGGTCAAGTCGAACCCGATGCCGAATTTCCGCGGCCGGCGCTTCACCAATGCCCACGAGACGATGATCTGGGCGGTGCGCGACAGCCACGAGACCCGCTACACCTTCAATTACGACGCCCTGAAGACCTTCAACGACGGCCTGCAGATGCGCTCCGACTGGACGCTGCCGCTGTGCACCGGCCAGGAGCGGCTGAAGGGGGATGACGGGCACAAACTGCATCCCACCCAGAAGCCGGAGGCGCTGCTCTACCGGGCGCTTTTGGCCAGCACCAATCCGGGCGACATCGTCTGCGATCCCTTCCTCGGTTCCGGCACCACCGCCGCCGTCGCCAAGGCGCTCGGCCGCCACTACATCGGTATCGAGCGCGACGCGACGTACGCCGCCGCCGCCCGCGAGCGCATCGCCAGCGTGCACGCCGCGCCGGACGAGGGTCTGCGGACCGTGCTCAGCAAGCGCGCCGCGCCGCGCATCCCCTTCGGCACGCTGCTGGAAGCCGGCCTGATGCGGCCCGGCGAGGTGCTCACCTGCCCGAAGAACCGGCACAGGGCGATCGTCCGCGCCGATTCCTCGCTGGAGGCGGACGGCCACGTCGGCTCGATCCACAAGGTGGGCGCCGCGGTGCAGGGCCTGGATGCGTGCAACGGCTGGACGTTCTGGCACTTCGAGCGGCGCGGCAACCGCCAGCCCATCGACGCGCTGCGCGAAGCGATCCGCGCGACAACGGCGGCCGCCGCACAGGCGGCCTGAACCCGGCGTTCGCTTTCCCCTCACGCCGGGTTCGCTTCGCTCACCGGCTCCGGGTGGGCGGCCTGACCGGCCGGCGCGCGGTCGCGCGCTTGGGGGACTCCGGTCCGCTCACGCGAGCGCGGCCTGACCGGCCGGCGCGCAGTCGCGCGCTGGTGGGGGCAACTTCAGGAAAGAACGGCGCTGCCTAGCCGGCCGTCTCCAGCGCCGCCGCAACGACCTTGCGCATGACGGTGGGGAGTGCCTCGCCGTCGAGACGGTCGGGCGGCGACCACCACGCATCGGCCGGCGCCGCGATGTCCCTGCCCACCTCCGCCCGGTAGACGTCGAGGGTCAGGTGGAAGTGCGTGAAGGTGTGCCGCACCGGCGCCGGCAGCCGCCGCCACGTCGCCCTGAGCGGCGGCTCGTCGTCCTCGATCTCGCCCTTTCCCGCCGCCCATCCAGCACCCGGAACCTCGGCCATGCCGCCGAGCAGCCCGCGCTCGGGCCGCCGGCGCAGCAGCACGGCGCCGTCGGCGCGCACCGCCACGTAGGCGACGCCGGTGCGGGTCGGCTTGTCCTTCTTCGGCGCCTTGACCGGATAGAGCTCCTGATCGCCGGCGATGCGCGCGGCGCAGCCTTCCATCAGCGGACAGAGCGCGCAGGCAGGCCGCTTCGGCGTGCAGATGGTGGCGCCGAGATCCATCATCGCCTGGGCGAAGCAGCCGGGCCGCGACGCCGGCGTCATCGCCGCGACCGCGTCGCGGACCTCGGCCTTCGCCTTCGGCAGCGGCGTGGCGATGCGCTCCAGCCGGGTGACGACGCGCTCGACGTTGCCGTCCACCACCGGCACCTGCTCGTCGAAGGCGATCGCCGCGATGGCGCCGGCCGTGTAAGGGCCGATGCCCGGCAGCATCGACAGGCCGGCGGCGGTCTCGGGAAAGCGGCCGCCGTGCTCGGCGGCGACGATCTCGGCGCAGCGCTTCAGGTTCCGGGCGCGGCTGTAGTAGCCGAGTCCGGCCCACTCCTGCATGACGGAGTCGCTTTCGGCCGCCGCGAGATCGGCCACGGTGGGCCAGCGCGCGACGAAGCGGCCGAAATAGGGGCCGACGGCCGCCACCGTGGTCTGCTGCAGCATGATCTCCGACAGCCAGACGCGGTACGGGTCGGGCCGCTCGCCCGCCTTGCGCGCCGCCGGCCCGATGCGCCACGGCAGGCGGCGGGCGTGCGCGTCGTACCAGGCGAGCAGCGCCGGGGCGCGCTCGCGGAGACGGGAGGGGGACGAAGCGGGGCTCGGCATCGATCGCGTGTCGCCCATGGCTGCGGGAAGATCAAGCCTCGCGCGGGCCCGGCCACTCGATTAGACTGCCGCCTTCCGCTTTTCCTCCCGATGCAAGGACTCCCATGGCTCGCGGGAGCACACCCAAGGACAGCCACCGCGCCCCGCCGTTCGCCAAACGGCGCCGGGCGGTGCCGCTCGCCGACCTGATCGGCGACGCGCTGACGCCCGCGGCCCGCAAGCGGGGATTCGCCTCCGCCGCGATCCTCACGCACTGGGATTCCATCGTGGACGCCGAAACGGCGCTGACGGCACTTCCCGAAAGATTGATCTGGCCGCGCCGGCGCGCCGGCGAGGAGGAAGCCGGCGGCGGCGCCACCCTGGTGGTTGCCACCAACGGCGCCTCGGCGATGGTGCTGCAGCACACCGCGCCGCTGCTGATCGACCGGCTGAACACCTTCTTCGGCTGGCGCGCCGTGGAGCGGCTGAAGATCGTGCAGCGGCCGATTCCCGCACGCGAGGCGCCGCGCGCGCCGCTGCCTCCGCTGTCGGCCGAGGACGAGGCGGCGCTGGCCGAACGCCTCGCCGCGCTGGAGGAATCGCCGCTGAAGGCGGCGCTGGAGCGGCTCGGCCGCGCCGTGCTGTCATCGCGCCCGGCGCGCGGGCCGGACGCCCGATAGGGCACGAAGACGCCCCCGCGACGCCATTCGCCCATGTGTTCGCGCTTGCCATGTTCCGCCACGATCGGCACGTAGGGAACGAGATGCGTCCCCGTTCGGGAGCACAGGAGCTCAGGAGGATACCGAAGTGACGCTTACCCGCAGGACCGTACTCGCCGCCGGCGTGTGTGCCTTTGCCCTCGTGGCGATGGGCGCCCCGAGCTTCGCCCAGGAGGCGGAGAAGTCCGTCGACGTCGACAAGCTGATGGCCAAGGGCCCGCTCGACGAGATGTTCATGGGGTCCGAGGACGCGCCGGTCACCATCGTCGAGTACGCCTCGATGACCTGCCCGCACTGCGCCGACTTCCACGAGACCACGCTGCCGCAGCTGAAAGAGAAATACATCGACACCGGCAAGGTGCGGCTGGTGTTCCGCGAGTTTCCGCTCGACCCGCTCGCCGCGGCCGGATTCATGCTCGCCCGCTGCCGCCCCGCCGACCAATATTTCGACATGGTCGACCTGTTGTTCGCCAAGCAGCGTCAGTGGGCCTACGCGCAGGATCCGGTGACGGCGCTGCTGAACCTCGCCAAACAGGCCGGATTCACACAGGAAAGCTTCGAGGAGTGCTTGACGAATCAGGAGCTTCTCGACGCAGTGAACGAGGTGAAGGACAAGGGCGTGAAGGACTTCGGCGTGACGTCGACCCCGACCTTCTTCATCAACGGTCGCATGTTGCGGGGAGCCCGCGGGATTGACGAGTTCTCGAAAGTCATCGATCCGGAACTCAACGGCTAGCGCCGCCAGCGCTGAGCGCTCCGGCGCGCGTCCCACCGGGCGCGCCCCGGCCCGCCTGACAGACCGCCGCCCGGACGGGCGGCGGCCGGTAGCGCCATGAAGTTCTCCAGCCTCCGCCTCTCCGGCTTCAAGTCGTTCGTCGACCCGACCGATTTCCTGATCGAGCCGGGGCTGACCGGCGTCGTCGGCCCGAACGGCTGCGGCAAGTCGAACCTGGTCGAGGCGCTGCGCTGGGTGATGGGCGAAAGCTCGTACAAGTCCATGCGCGCCTCCGGCATGGACGACGTGATCTTCGCGGGATCCGGCAAGCGGCCGGCCCGCAACGTCGCCGAGGTGTCCGTCGTCCTCGACAATTCCGACCGCTCGGCGCCGGTCGGCTTCAACACCGAAGACAACCTGGAAATCACCCGGCGGATCGAGCGCGAGAGCGGCTCGGTCTACCGCGTCAACGGCCGCGAGGTGCGCGCCCGCGACGTGCAGCTGCTGTTCGCCGACGCCTCCACCGGGTCGCGCTCACCGTCGATGGTGCGCCAGGGGCAGATCGGCGAGCTGATCGGCTCCAAGCCCACCGCGCGCCGGCAGATCCTGGAAGAGGCGGCCGGCATCTCCGGCCTGCACGCCCGCCGCCACGAGGCGGAGCTGCGGCTGCGCGCCGCCGAGCAGAACCTCGACCGGGTCGAGGACGTGGTCGGCGAGATCGGCACGCAGCTGGAAAACCTGAAGCGCCAGGCGCGCCAGGCGAACCGCTACAAGGGGCTGTCGGCGGAGATCCGCAAGATCGAGGCGCTGGTCCTGCACCTGCGCTGGCGCGAGGCGCGCGCCGCGGCCACCGCCGCCGGCACCACCCTCGCCGACGCCAAGGCGGCCGCCCAGGGCGCCGCCGAGACCCAGGCCACCGCCGCCCGCGACCAGGCGGTGGCGGCCAGCGCCATGCCGCAGCTGCGCGACCGCGAGGCCGCCGCCGGCGCCACCCTGCAGCGCCTGCGCCACGCCGCCACCGCGCTGGAGGACGACGAGCGCCGGATGCGCGAGCGGCTCGGCGAGCTGGAGCGCCGCATCGGCCAGATCGCCGCCGACATCGAGCGCGAGGCGGCGGTGCTGCGCGACGCCGAGGAGGCCGTGGAGCGGCTGGAGGCGGAGGCCGCGACGCTCACCGCCGAGGAGGACGGCGCCGCCGACCGCCGCGCCGCCGCCGAGGCGCGCCTCGCCCAGGAACAGGAGGCGCTGACGGCAGCCGAGACCCGGCAGGCCGAAGCGACGCGCGCTGAGGCCGGCGCCACCGCCGAGCGCCGAAGGCTCGAGCAGGATCGCGCCCGCACCGCCCAGGACGTCTCCCGCGCCACCGCCGAGCGCGACAAGATCCGCGCCGACCTCGCCCGCATCCAGTCGGAGCTGGACCGCACCAGCGGCGTCGCCGCGGCGCGCGCCGCGCTGGAGGCGGCGGAGGCGGCCGAGCTGGACGCGCTCGGCGCCGGCGAGGCGGCCGAGGCCCGCGCCCGCGAGGCGCGCGACGCCGCCGACCAGGCCCGCGCTCCGGTGGGCGAGCGGGAGAAGGAGATCTCGGCGCTGGAAACCGAGAAGCGGACGCTGGAGACGATCCTGGCGACGCTGGGCGACAGCCGCTTCCCGCCGGTCGTCGACCGGCTGAAGGTGGCGCGCGGCTACGAGGTGGCGCTGGGCGCCGCCCTCGGCGACGATCTCGACGCGGCGCTCGATCCCGAGGCGGCGATCTTCTGGGGCGGCGGCGCCGTCGAGGGCGACGACCCGCTGCTTCCCGAGGGCGCCGAATCACTGGGCGCCCACGTGCGCGGCCCGGCCGAGCTCGCCCGCCGCCTCGCCCAGATCGGCGTCGTCGACGCGGCGCGCGGCGCGGAGCTGCAGAAACTCCTGAAACCCGGCCAGCGGCTGGTGTCGAAATCCGGCGACTTCTGGCGCTGGGACGGGCTGGTCGCCCGCGCCGACGCGCCGACCGCCGCGGCCCAGCGGCTCGCCCAGCGCAACCGCCTGGAGGCACTCGCCGGCGAGCTGGAGACGGCGCAGGCGGCGCTCGCCATCGACCGGGCCGCCCTCGACGCCGCGCGCGCCGCGTCCGCCCAGGCGGCGGCCGACGAGAAGACGGCCCGCGAGACCGCCCGCGCGGCGAGCCAGGCGAGCCGCGACGCCCGCACGCGGCTGGCCGCCGCCGAGAAGGAAGCCGCGCAGCTGGAGAACCGCCGCAGCGCGCTCACCGAGGCGGCGACGCGCGCCGAGACGAGCGTGGGCGCCGCCGAGGCCGCCGCCGCGGAGGCCGCCAGCGCCTTCGAGGCCGCGCCGGACCTGACCGAGCTCGCCCGCCACCGCGAGGCGGCCGACGCCTCGGTGTCGGCGCTGCGCCGTTCGGCGGCCGAGGCGCGCGCCCGGCTCGACGGCGAACGGCGCGAGAACGAGCTGCGCACCAACCGCAAGGCGGCGATCGCCCGGGAAATCGAGAGCTGGCGGACCCGCGTCGGCACCGCCGCCGCCCACCGCGAGGAGCTCGCCGGCCGGCACGGCGAGGCCGAGGCGGAGCGCGCCCGGCTGATGGAGATGCCGGAGGATCACGACCGCAAGCGGCGGGCGATCGCCGGCGAGATCGCCACCGCGGAGACCGAACTCGCCAAGGCCTCCGACGCCCGCGTCGTGGCCGAGGCCACCGTGGCCGAGACCGACCGGGCCGCCAAGGCGGCGCTGGAGGCGCTGAGCACGGCGCGCGAGGGCCTCGCCCGCGCCGAGGAGCGGCTCACCGCCGCGCACGACCGCGAGGCCGCGATCACCGAGGAGATCCTGGAGACGCTGGAGTGCGATCCGGAGGAAGCCGGCCGCATCGGCGGCATCCAGGCCGACGCGCCGCTGCCCGACATGACCGGCGCCGAAACCCGCCTCGACCGCCTGAAGGCCGAGCGCGAGCGGCTGGGCGGCGTCAACCTGCGGGCCGAGGAGGAGGTCCGCGAGTTCGAGGAACGACGCGACACACTGACGCGGGAGCGCGACGACATCATCAACGCCATCGCCCAGTTCCGCCAGGCGATCTCCAACCTGAACCGCGAGGCCCGCGCCCGCCTGACCGACGCCTTCGACACCGTCAACGACCACTTCAAGACGCTGTTCATCCACCTGTTCGGCGGCGGCGAGGCGGAGCTGACGCTGGTGGAGGCCGACGACCCGCTTGAGGCAGGGCTGGAGATCATCGCCCGCCCCCCCGGCAAGAAGCCGCAGGTGCTGAGCCTGCTGTCGGGCGGCGAGCAGGCGCTGACGGCGATGGCGCTGATCTTCGCGGTGTTCCTCACAAACCCCTCGCCGATCTGCGTGCTGGACGAGGTGGACGCGCCCCTGGACGACGCCAACGTCGAGCGCTTCTGCGACCTCGTCGAGGAGATGACCCGCCGCACCGAGACGCGCTTCATGATCATCACCCACAACCCGATCACCATGGCGCGGATGCACCGGCTGTTCGGCGTGACGATGGGCGAGCGCGGCGTCTCGCAGCTGGTATCGGTCGATCTGGAGACGGCCGAGCGCTTCCTGGAGGCCGTTTAGACCGGCCTCCGGGCACTTCCGGGGCCGGCAGCGGCGCACATGTCCACAGGAATCAGCGCCGGCGCCACGCCCGTTGAAGCGCCGGAAAGCATGGCCGCGGCACCCGGTTTCGCACCGCGGGAGAGGTTCGGACGGGGCCATCGCCTCCGGTCGCCGGCCACGGACCTCGCGCAGGACGGCCCGGAACACCGATTCGCCCGGCATCCGGGACTTTCGAATGCCTCCGTCCGCGCGAATGGTCGCTTGACTCCAGAAAATTGCACTGCATAACGTGCGCGCCATCCGACAGGGGTGGTGGTGGCGTCAGCTCGTGCCGGTCCTTCGTGCAGGCACGCGACTGGTTCGACGTCCTCCTGGGACGCGGACCCAAACAGCGGTCGAACGAAGATGGCGGGCGACGACGAACATCACGGCACTGCCGGAGGGACGGGCGACCTCTCCTCGCGGCTGAGCCGACTGTCCGGAAAGATCGAGGCCCAGCGCGCGGCTCGTCGGAAGCGGGATGGGACCGATCGGGCCGCCTCCTCCAACTACGCGGGGATGGGTCAGGCGCTCAAGCTGAGCTCCGAGTTCGTGGGTGGCGTGGCCGTCGGCGCGGCCATCGGCTGGGGCATCGATACCTGGCTCGGCACCACGCCGTTCGGGCTCATTGTCTTTCTGATGCTCGGCTTTGCGGCGGGCGTACTGAATTTGATGCGATCGGCGGGGTTGATCCAAACCCCGGAACCCGGCAAAAGGCGGGTCGACGAAGACGGGAGCGACGGTCGCTAGGCGACCGGCGCCCATAATCAGGAGCAGCGGAGCAGGTGGCGGAAGCAGGCGGACTCGATCCGATCCATCAGTTCGAGGTTCATCCGATCGTCGACATTCATGTCGGCGGGATGGATCTGTCGTTCACCAACGCATCGCTGTTCATGCTCGCCACCACGGCCGTCGTGGCGCTGTTCCTCATCCTGTCGACCGGCGGACGCGGCCTGGTGCCCAGCCGCTGGCAGTCGATGGCGGAGATGAGCTACGAGTTTTCCGCCTCGATGCTGAGAAGCTCGGCGGGCGCCGAGGGCATGCGGTTCTTCCCGCTCGTGTTCTCGCTGTTCATGTTCATCCTGGTGGCGAACATGATCGGCATGTTCCCCTACTTCTACACCGTCACCAGCCAGCTGATCGTGACCTTCGCGTTCTCCATGCTGGTCATCCTGACGGTCATCATTTCCGGTATCCGGCGCCACGGACTGCACTTCTTCAAGCTGTTCGTGCCCGATGGAGTGCCGCTTGCGATCCTGCCGCTGGTCAGCGCGATCGAGGTGATCTCCTTCGTGTCGCGTCCGGTGAGCCTCGCGGTTCGTCTGTTCGCGAACATGCTGGCCGGCCACATCACGCTGAAGGTGTTCGCCGCCTTCGTCGCCGGTCTCAGCGCACTCGGCTTCATCGGCATCATCGGCGCGATTCTCCCGCTGATCATGACGGTGGCGATCACCGCGCTGGAATTCCTGGTCGCCGGCCTGCAGGCCTACGTGTTTGCGGTCCTGACCTGCCTCTACCTCAACGACGCGCTGCATCCGTCGCACTGACGGTCGGCGCACTCCATCACGTTCGCAACCAAAAACCCGTTCACGCTAAGGAGCACACCTCATGGAAGCGGAAGCTGCGAAGTTCATCGGTGCCGGTATTGCCTGCCTCGGTCTCGGCGGCGCCGGCATCGGCCTCGGCCACATCTTCGGCAACTACCTGGCCGGCGCCCTGCGCAACCCGTCCGCGGCCGATGGCCAGTTCGGCCGTCTGATCTTCGGCTTCGCCGTGACGGAAGCGCTGGGCATCTTCTCGCTGCTGATCGCCCTGCTGCTGCTGTTCGCCGTCTGATTTCAGACGCACCCCGTCCGTAGCAACGGAATGGCTGGCGTTCCCGAAAGCGGGATGCGGACAGGCGGAGACAGGGTCTCCGTTCGCATCCCGCGGTTGACCTTGAGACGCGATCGCGGTGCATGGCCTCGGGTCCCCTCGACTCGGCGCCACCGCGATCCTGGGAACGCCGGCGCGAAAGGACGTTAAGAGATGGCGAGCGAACACCTGGCCGAGCAGGCCGCCAATGCAGCCCACGGAGCTGTCGACGTTCCCATGGGGGCGGAGAGCGCGTTTCCCGCGTTCGACGCGGCATCGTTCCCGTCGCATCTGTTCTGGCTGACGGTCTCGTTCGGCATCCTCTATTTCCTGATGATCCGGGTGATCGTGCCGCGGCTCGGCGGGATCCTGGAGGATCGTCGCGACCGCATCGCCGGTGATCTGGGCGAGGCCGACCGGCTTCGCGAGGAGACCGACGCCGCGATCGAGGCCTACGAGACCGAACTCGCGGAAGCGCGCAAGAAGGCCCATGGGATCGCTGCCGAGAGGCGCGAGCACATCAAGGCCGACAACGACGCCAAGCGCCGGAAGGCCGAGGAAGGCCTGACGGAGAAGGTCCGCCAGGCGGAAACCCAGATCAACGAGATCAAGGCGAAGGCCCTTGGCGAAGTCGAGGGCATTGCCGCCGACGCCGCCGAGGCGGTGCTGGCGACCGTGGCTTCGGTGACCGCCGACCGCGCCGAGATCACCGAAGCCGTCAAGGCCGTGAAGGAATAGCGCGATGGGTACCGCAGACGCATTCTGGGCACTCGTCAGCCTGATCATCTTCATCGCCATCATCATCTACTATGGCGTTCCCGGCATGATCGTCCGCGCCCTCGACGGACGCGCCGATCGCATCAGCAAGGAACTCGACGAGGCCCGCCAGCTTCGCGAGGAAGCCCAGGCGCTGCTGGCCGAATATCAGCGCAAGCGCCGCGAGGCCGAGGAAGAGGCTGAGCAGATCGTCGCCGACGCCAAGGCGGAAGCCGAGCGGATGACCGAGGAGGCGAACGCCAAGCTCGAGGACATGATCGAGCGGCGGACCAAGTCGGCCGAGGACAAGATCGCCCAGGCCGAACACCAGGCCGTGGCCGAGGTTCGCGCCCGCGCCGCCGATCTGGCGATCGCCGCTTCCGAGCGGGTTCTGATGCAGAAGGTGAAGGGACCCGTCGCCGACGAGATCCTGGCCCAGAGCATGAATGACCTGAAGGGTCGCCTGAACTAGGCCTGCCGCGACGAGGACTCACCCAAGAGCCCGACGCGACCAAGACATCAAGAAGCGCCGGCGCATCCGCGACCGGCGCTTTTTTTGTGCCCGCGTGCGGCGGCCGGACAGGGCGAGATGTGGACTAGGGGGCCGTTGCGAATCGATGATGCGCGGCCGCCTAACCGGGCCGGACGCTAGGTCGCGGCCTCGCGCCGCTCGAGTTCGGCCACCACGGGGCCGATGAGCTCGGCATCGAAGAGGATGCCCGCGCCCGCCTGGAGCGCGTCGCGGACGACCTTCAGGGGCATCGCCTTCTTGTAGGGCCGGCGGGACAGCATCGCATCGGCGATGTCGGCCAGCATCACCAGCCGGACCTCCTCGTCGATCTCGCGCCCGCGCAGCCGGGATGGGTAGCCGCTGCCGTCGAGCCGTTCGTGGTGGTCGTGGACGATGCGCGCCACCAACGGCGGAAAACCGGCCTCCGACACGAGCCGGGTGCCGTAGACCACATGGTCGCGCATGGCGGCCTGCTCGATCTCCGACAGCGGACCCGGCTTGAAGGTGACCTCGGGCGCCACCTTCATCTTCCCGATGTCGTGGAGAAGCGCCCCGAAGGTCGTCCAGCGCACCCGGGCCGCGTCCCAGCCCAGCCGGGTGGCCACCGCCTCGACCGTGGCGGCGGTGCGCCGCAGATGGCCGACCGTGTCGGGGTCGTGGGCGGCGAGCCTCAGCAGAAGCCCTTCCGCCCGCTCGGAGGCGGTTTGGGGGTCGAGGTCGGATCTCTCGCGGGACGGGGCGGACCCCGGATTTCCGGGAAGCGGCGGCAAGCCGCCCTGCGATTGCCGGCGGCGGCGTCCGGCTACCGGAACCTGCAGCCTGGTGCACGCATCCGCGTCGGCCTGAACCCCGGACCGGGTGGAACCCCCTGCCCCGTCTCCGATGCGTTCGGCCGCCTCCTCGGGCGACCAGGTGGTACGGGCATCATCCCGAGCCGGTACGTGCGGTGGTTTCGGCCGCTTCATATGGTGATCTACCGAACCGCCAATCGTTCGATTGACCGCATCGGGCCAATCCTCCCCCAGTGAGATATTTTGTTGTTTTGGATCATATCTCTGATCCGACCAGACCAGACTTTCATCGAATTGTCACGCTGGCTTAGCCGCCCGCCGACGGTCCGCGCGCGCTTCCGGGCGCCGGCCACAACCTGCGCACGAACGCAGGATCGAGCGGCAGCTTCTGGCCGGATCCGGGGCTTTCGAGGCATTTGTCTGAAGCGGCTAGCCGCCGCCTGCCGGAGGGCGCGGGTCGGGCGGGAGGTCCGCTCCGGCCCGGCGCACTTCAAACGGCGCGCCGGCGCTTCAGCGCGCGCACGCGCGAGGCGAGGCTCGGGCCGTCGCGGTCCGGGGAGCCGATGGCGTCCGGGCTCTCGCCGGGAAGCGCGCCGTCGTCCTGAAGCAGCGCATTGGAGCCCGACGCCCGCGCGACCACGACCGCGATCTCGGCGGCGATGTCCTGCAGGCGCTCGCGCAGCACCGCCGTTTCGAGACGGTCCATCTCGCCGTGCCCGTCGGCATGGCGGGCAAGCGCCGCGTTCTCGGCCCTGAGCCGTTCCAGCTCGTGGCGCAGGTCGTCGATCTCGTCCTGGCCGTAACCGGGCCCGGCGCGGGGGCCGGCGACGCTCGGGACGACCGATGCCGCCTGGGCGGCCCTCTGGACCGGTTGCTCGCTGCCGTTGGCCTTCGGCTCGATGGCGGACGACGCGGCGGGCGCCATCGCCTCGGTCGCCGCGTCCGCCGTGGCGCGCGCCTCCAGCGCCTCCCGCTGCAGGCGGACGACATCGGATTCCAGCGCCATGCGCCGGCTCTTCTCCGCCGCGAGCGCGTTGTTCGCCTCGTTCAGGCTCTGGCGGATCCGCGCCAGTTCCTCGGCCACCCCGTCCGGCGCCGACGCCGCAGCCGCCTCGGCGGCGGCGGCCGCAGCGGCCGCTGCCTTGGCGGAGGTCTTCTTCGCCGGCGCGGCGGCCTGAAGCTGCCGGACGGTGCTGTCCAGCTCCACCCGGCGGGCGCGCTCCTCGGCGAGCGCCGCATTGGCCTCGCCGAGGGACCGGCGGAGCTCGGCCACCTCGTCGCCGCTGACCCGCGCCGCGCGCAGGTCGGAGAGTTCCTGGGACAGGAGATCGATGCGCGCCTTGGCCGATGCCGCCGAGGCGCGGTCGTGGTCGCCGTCGTTCATCATCGTCCGGAGCTGCCGCTCGGCGGTCTCGCGCGCCGCCTCGGCCTCCTGGAGCGCCGCGGTCTTCTCCGACAGGGCCCGCTCGGTGCGGGCCGCCTCGAGGCGCAGCGTCTCGGCACGGTTCTCCGCGTCGCGGATGGCGGCCGAGTGTCCTTCCAGGTCGCGTTCGCGCTCGTGGAAGCGCCGTTCGGCCTCGATGCGGAGCGCCTTCTCGGCGGCGTGCTCCTCGGTCGCCTTGGTCAGGCTGGAGCGCAGGGCGGCGACTTCCTCGCCGCTCACCTGGGCCGACCGTATCTCCGAAATCTGCAGGGAGAGGGCCTCAATGCGGGTCGCGGCCTCGGTCTTCTCCCGGCGCAGCGTCTCCAGCTCGGCGCGGGCGGCTTCGCGGTCGGCGCCGGCGGACCGGACCTCCGCGCGGGCCTCCTCGACCTGCCGTTCGGCTTCCGCGATGCGCGCCGCCTGGGCGGCCATTTCCTTCTCGCGGTCCTCCAGCCGATAGGCGAGGTCGCTGGCGCGCGCCCGCTCGTCGGCGATCTCACGCTCGAGCCGGTTCTGGGCGGTCTCCGCCTGCACCGCGCGTTCGAGCGCGCGGGTGAGGTCGTGCTGGAGCTTGTTGTCGCGGGCGGCGGCGAGCCGGGCGACGCCCAGCTGGGCCTTCGCCTCCTCGAGCTGCTGCTCCAGGCTGCGGAGTTCCACCGCATGCTCGGCGCGGTGCACGTCGCGCTCGGCGCGCGCCTCCGCCAGCGCCATCGGCCGCGCCCGCTCGGCGCGGCGACGCGCCCGGCGGGCGGCGGCGCGCCAGTAAAGCGCCAGCAGGAAAGCCAGCACGAAGCCCGCGATCGGGCCGTAGGTCACAAGCAGGGAGAGCCGGTCGTCCACATCATCCTCCGCGGTCCGCGGACCTCGGTAAGTCACCAGCGACCCACCGCGACCGCGGACAGGTCAGCACACCTGTCTTTAGCGCGAACGACAGTCCGGGGCCACTTCACGATTTCTCTGCCGGCCGTCCGCGCCGGCGTCAGACGATATGACGCGACGGACGGGACGGTTGCTGAGCATTTTCCGCCGATCCGCGCCCGATCGGCGCGGAAACGGCGCGATTCATCGAATCCGCTGCCGGTCGTGACCGATCCCGCGCCTGCCTCGATCGGAGACGGTGCGGGATCGCGATGGCTTGGCGGCGAAAGGGCCGACCGGTCCGCGCGCCATGAACGGGGACCGGTGCAGGTCGGTCAGAACGGGTTCCAGGTCGGCTTCGGCGTGAACTTCAGGTAGCCGAGGTTGACGCCGAGGCGCGCCCCCAGGCCCGAGCGCACCGGGACCACGTAGGTGGTGTCGGCGGCCAGCAGCGTCATGCCGAAGCCGCCGACCAGGTAGGCCGAGCCGTTGACGCCGACGTAGCGCTGGAAGATCGCCTGCACCGTCGGCAGGTCGTAGACGAGCATCATCACCCGGGCGCCGTCGCCGCCGAAGTCCCAGCCGACGGACGGGCCCTGCCAGTAGACCTTGGTCTGGCCGAGGCGGGTGTAGAGGGTGCCCTCGCCGTAGCGCAGGCCGCCGATGATGGCGCCGGAGCCCTCCTGGCCGAGGATGTAGGCGTTCGGCTCGCCGTACTTGGAGAAGGCGTTCTCGATGACCGACGCCAGCCCGCCGGACACCTCACCGAAGAACTTGTGGCCCGTGGTCGCGATCTCGTCGGGGCTGTAGGTCTGGCTGCCGGGAGGCGCCCCTGTCTGGGCGGGTGCGCCATAGGTCGTGCCACCCGATGGCGCGAGCGACTGCTGCGCGGCGGCGGCGGTCGGCATCGCCAGCACCATCAGCGCCACGGCGAGCATCGCCCAGATGGGCGCGGCCACGCCGCGTCGGCTCGGCTTCGTTGCGGTCATCTCACTCTCCTCCTGGCGACGGGGACACCCGCGCCGGTTCGTCGTCCCCCGGACCGATGCCGTCCGGACGGCTGAGACCGGCACGGCGGGCGACGGGTTCACCCTCCCGAATCCGTGGGCCCGGATCCGGTCGATCAGGCCGTCCGAAGCGCCCGATGGCGGCTCCGGCGCGGCAGTTGGCACCGATGACGCCTCCGTGTAACGCTCGGCCGACCATCCGATTCGCGCAGCCGCGCGAGCCGAACCGCCATCCTGCAGGGATCATCGCTTCCGTGTCTTCCGAAGAGCCCCTCGGCCCCCTCGAGCTTGCCAGCCTCGTCTCCAGCCGGATCTGCCACGACGTGGTGGGCCCGGTCGGCGCCATCATCAACGGACTGGAGTTGCTGGAGAGCGACGATTCGCCGGAGACGCGCGAGCTCGCCATGCAACTCGTCGCCAGAAGCGCCCAGCAGGCGTCGGCGTCGCTGCAGTTCATGCGGCTGGCCTTCGGCGCCGGCGGCTCGGCCGGCTCGATGATCGATCTCGCCGACGCGGGCCGGATGCTGGAGGCGCAGTTCGAGCACGAGCGCGCCAACCTGGCGGTGACGCTGCCGGTGGCGATCGCCCCGCGCTCGGCGGTCAAGGTGCTGCTCAATCTCGCGATCTTCGCGATCCGGGCGATCCCCCGCGGCGGCACGGTGACGGTGACGGCGGAAATGGAGGGCGAGAAGGCGGCCTTCACGGTCGTCGCGGAAGGCGTCAAGGCGCGGATCCCGGACACCACGCCCTTCGTGATCGGCGAGCCTTCGGATGTCCCGCTCGACCCGCATTCGATACAGCCCTACCTGACAGGTTTGCTGGCGCGCGACATCGGCATGACGGTGACCGCCAGCCTGGACGAGGATCGCTTCACCCTCGACGCGCGCTGAACTGGAGCAGGCCGCGGGCGCCGGACAGGCGTCGTCCGCGGCGATGTGGCGTCGGCCGGCCCGAAGGGGCTCAGGCCGATTCCTTCGCCACTTCCTCTTCGAGTTCCCGAAGGACATACCCGCGACCCCATACGGTCTCGATGTAGTTCTTGCCCCCGGTCGCCGCCGACAGCTTCTTCCGCAGCTTGCAGATGAAGACGTCGATGATCTTCAGCTCCGGCTCGTCCATGCCGCCGTAGAGATGGTTGAGGAACATCTCCTTGGTGAGCGTGGTGCCCTTGCGCAGGGAAAGGAGCTCCAGCATCTGGTACTCCTTGCCGGTCAGATGGACCCGCTGGGTGGCGACCTCGACGGTCTTGGTATCGAGGTTCACCGCAAGTTCGCCGGTCCGGATGATCGACTGGGCATGGCCCTTCGAGCGCCGGACGATGGCATTGATGCGGGCGACCAGCTCGTCCTTGTGGAACGGCTTGGTCATGTAGTCGTCGGCGCCGAAGCCGAGACCACGCACCTTGTCCTCGATGTTGCCGAGACCCGACAGGATCAGGATCGGCGTCGCCACCTTCGACACACGCAACGTCCGCAGGACCTCGTAGCCGGACACGTCCGGAAGGTTGAGGTCGAGAAGGATGATGTCGTAGTCGTAGAGCTTGCCGAGGTCGATGCCCTCCTCACCGAGATCGGTGATGTAGACATTGAACTTCTCGGAATTGAGCATCAGCTCGATGCTCTGCGCCATCGCGCGGTCGTCTTCGATTAGCAGTACGCGCATGCCAATCCCCTCGTGCCACCCGCCCTCGGGTTCGTCATGTCCGCCAGGTCCGAAAACGACGGCGTCGACGTGGTCTGTGTCCCGATTCGAGAGACTGACCCATAATGGTTAACAAATGCCGAAACGGACCCCAAGGGCCTTAAATACGCAGATTGACGGTTCACTATAAGCCGTTGCGAAAAAGGCATTCTTTCATCCACAGCTGGATAGGGTCGCGGTCGGAACGAACCGGTTTCCGCGACCCCGCTGGAAGTCGCGGCCTCCGACGGGCGCAAAGTACGCCAGGCGGGTGCGAGGCTCATGGTGAACAAGAGCCGTAAACGATGTGTTACCAAACCGCCGAAAAGGCCCTCGCGGACGGCTCCGTCGCGAAAAGGTAACCGGGCGATCCCGAATTTCCCCGATTTTGCGAACGCTTTGGCAAGGACTCGCCCTTACGGTCCGCTACCGGCATCGGGGGAGTGAGTACGTCATGAAGCCGCGAGAGAGTTCAGTACGAAATAAGGAATTCGAGGTCAGGGAGCTGGAGCGCCAGCTTGCCCAGTCCGACATGATGATCGCCGACTTCCGGCGCATCGCGGACGATCTCGATCGGCAGATCGAAGCGGAGGAGCGACGCACCGGCGTGCAGGACCCCTCCCATTTCGCCTATTCGACGGCGGCGCGCGCGGCGCGGCAGCGCCGCGACAAGCTGGAGTCGTCGATCGCCGGGCTGGAGGAACGCCGCGCGGCGACCGCCGCCGACCTGGCCGCCGTCAACGACGTCTACCAGTCGATGGTCAGCGCGATCGACGCGGCCTGACGCCCGCGGGACCGGCCCCCGACCGGATCCGATCTGCAGAAGCCCTGGCGCCCGCGCCGGGGCTTTTTTCGCGCCCGGACGGTGCGGAAGGCCGATGGAGAAGGACTGCCGCCAAGGTCGATTGCGTTCACCGTACGGACTGGTATGGTTGCGACCCAAACGAACTCGCATTCGTTCAAGCGACGGGAATTTGACGTCCTTCGGTCGACATCCGCGACCCACAAGCGGCCCATAGAGGCCGTCCGCGGATCCATCGCCCCTGGCCGGAAAGCCCGTTGGGACTGTCGCAAACCAGGGAGGATAGCGACCGATGAAGGGTACTTGGCTCGCCGCAGCTGCCGCCGCCGGCATGGTCTTCGCCACGCAGGCGCACGCACAGACGGAATATTCGTTCTCGACCTGGGTTCCGGCCCAGCATCCGCTGCAGCCGACCGGCCTCGAGCCGTGGGCTGAATCGATCGCGAAAGCGTCGGACGGGCGGATCAAGATCACCATCTATCCCGCCCAGCAGCTCGGCGCCGCGCCGGACCACTACGACATGGTCCGCGACGGCATCGCCGACTTCGGCTACATCAACCCCGGCTACCAGGCCGGCCGCTTCCCGGTGATCGCGCTGGGCGAGATCCCGTTCCAGATCGACAACGCCACGCGCGGCAGCAAGGCGTTCGACGCCTGGTACGAGCAGTACGCCAGCAAGGAGATGGCCGACGTCCACTTCTGCATGGCGTACCTGCACTCGCCGGGCACCTTCCACTCGAAGGAGAAGCTGACCTCGCCGACCGACGTGAAGGGCAAGAACATCCGCCCGGCGCACGCCACCATGGGCCGGTTCGTCACGATGCTCGGCGGCTCCAACGTCCAGGTGTCCGCTCCGGAAGCCCGCGACGCGCTCTCCAAGGGCGCGGCTGACGCGATCACCTTCCCGTGGAACTCGATCTGGCTGTTCGGCATCGACAACGTGACCAAGCACCACCTCGACATGCCCATGTACGTGACCACCTTCGTGACCGTCATGAACAAGGCGCGCTACGACGCGATGTCGCCCGAGGACAAGAAGGTCATCGACGACCACTGCACCCCCGACTGGGCCGAGAAGGTCGCCTCCGGCTGGGCCAACTGGGAAGACGAAGGCCGCGAGAAGGCGCTCGCCTCCTCCGACCACTTCGTCGACAAGCCGACCCCGGAAGAGGTGCAGGCCTGGAAGGACGCGGCGGCGCCGCTGCTCGAACAGTGGAAGACCGACGTGAACGGCCGCGGCTACGACGCCAACGCCATCTACGACAGCTTCACCGAAGAGCTGAAGAAGAACGACTCCGCCTACTGATCGCGCTGCCGCCGCGCTTCGACCGCGCGGCGGCAACCGCGCCTGCCGGAGGGCGGGGCGGGCCCTGAGGCCCGGATCCCGCCCCAACCGCCGCGATCCCGCCGGCGATCGCCATCGCCGACCCACCCTCCCAAGCCCGAGCCGCACCCATGCGACCGATCTTCCGAAACCTCGAACGCTTTTCGAAGGGCGTCGACGTGATCGCCGGAATCTGCCTCGGCGTGGTCACGATGCTGGTCTTCGTCTCGGCGATCGGCCGGTATCTGTTCTCCTTCCCGATCCCGGATTCGTTCGATCTCTCCCGGCTGCTGCTCGGCGTCGCGGTGATGTGGGGGCTCGCCTCCATCGGCTTCCGCGGCGGCCACATCGCCGTCGACATCGTCGCCCAGATCGTGCCGCCGCGCGTCGCCCGGATCATGGAAGCGTTCGGCTGGGCCGTCCTGCTCGTGTTCACCATCGCGCTCGCCTACAAGCTCTTCGAGCGGGTCGACAGCGCCTACAATTCCTACGAATCCACCTTCGACCTGCGCTGGCCGGTGTGGCCGTGGCTGGCGCTCGCCTGGGCCGGCGTGGTGGTGTCGATCTTCACCGTCGCGGCGCGGCTCCTCTATCTGCTGACCGGCGCGGAGCAGCCCGCCGCCGATCCGGACATCCACCAGCCCGCGGAGTCCGGATATGAGTGAACGCGACCTCGTCGCCGTCCTCGGCTTCATCTCGCTCTTCGGCATGATGGCGGTGCGGGTGCCGGTCGGTATCGCCATGGGCGTCGTCGGCGTCTGCGGCTTCGCCGCCATCGTCGGCTGGGGCCCGGCGCTCAACCTGCTCGCCAGCTCCCCGATCCGCACCGTCACCGACACCAACCTCAGCCTCGTTCCGATGTTCGTGCTGATGGGCGTGCTGGCCACCAACTCCGGCCTGTCGCGGGAGCTGTTCCGCGCCGGCAACGCCTGGCTCGGGCAATTGCGCGGCGGCCTGGCGCTGGCGACGATCGGCGCCTGCGCCGGCTTCGCCGCGATCTGCGGATCGTCGGTCGCCACCGCCGCCACGATGACCAACATCGCGCTGCCGGAGATGAAGCGCTTCGGCTACCCGGACGACGTCTCGACCGGCGTGATCGCCGCCGGCGGCACGCTTGGCATCCTGATCCCGCCGTCGGTGGTGCTCGCCGTCTACGCCTTCATCACCAACCAGGACGTCGGCAAGCTGTTCGTCGCCGGCATCATCCCCGGCATCCTGGCGATCGTCTTCTACATGCTGACCGTGCAGATCGTGCACGGCCGACGGCTGCCCTCCGGCGAACGCCAGAGCCTGGGCGAGCGGTTTGCGTCGCTGCGCGGCGTATGGGCGGTCGGGCTGCTGTTCATCGCCATCATCGGCGGCATCTACGCCGGCGTTGTGACGCCGACCGAGGCCGCCGCCGCCGGCGCCGCGCTGACCGCCATCATCGGCATCGCGCGCGGCCGGCTCGGCCCGAAGGCGCTGCTCTCCAGCCTCGCCGAGGCGCTCCGGACCTCCGTCTCGATCTACACGATCCTGATCGGCGCGCTGCTGTTCGGCTATTTTCTGACGATCACCCAGACGCCCCAGAAGATCACCACGTTCCTGGTCTCGCTGGATCTCGGCGCCTATCCGACGCTGGCGCTGATCCTGGTGTTCTTCCTGCTGCTCGGCTGCATCCTCGACGCCATGGCGATGATCATCCTCCTGGTGCCCATCGTCTTCCCCGTCGTGCAGGCGCTGGGCTTCGACCCGATCTGGTTCGGCATCATCGTGGTGATGACCGTCGAGCTCGGCCTGATCACCCCGCCGGTGGGCATGAACGTCTTCGTCATCAACTCCATCACGCCGACGGTCAGCCTCTACCAGATCTACAAGGGCGTGATGCCGTTCGTGCTGGTGGACATCCTCCGCCTGATCCTGCTGGTCGCCTTCCCGGCGATCGTGCTGTTCCTGCCGCAGACGATGCAATGAGCGACGCCATCACCGACTTTCCGACGCTTCCGGCCCCCGGGCTGCGCCACCTCTGCGACCTCAGGATCGAGCTGTCGCCGCCCCACGAGATGGGCGACGGCGCCAAGGGCAAGCACCGGATCATTCCGATCGTCGGCGGCACGGTGCGCGGCGCGCGGCTCAACGGCCGAATCCTGCCGATCGGCGCCGACTGGCAGCTGGTGCGCACCGACGGCATCGCCGAGCTCGACGCGCGCTACGCCTTCGAGACCGACGACGGCGCGACAATCGAGATCCAGAATTTCGGGCTGCGCCACGGGCCGCCCGAAGTGCTGGCCGCGGTGGCCCGCGGCGAGCCGGTCGACCCCGCCGACTACTACATGCGCACCAAGGCGCGCTTCATCACCGCCGACCCGCGCTACGGCTGGCTGTCGGGCATGATCCTGGTGGGGACCGGCGCGCGGCTGGCCAGCGCCGTCGTGCTGACCGTCTACGAAGTGCTCTGAGCCGACGGCGGCGTTTCCTCCGCCAGCGCGCCGCGCTACTGTTGCGCCTGGGGCTGCCGATTTGGGGGCATTGACGGCGGAGGCCATGCCGGCGGGACGGAAACGTCCGGCGGGTGGCGCCGATGATCTGTTGGCCCAACCCGTGAACCGGCGAACCCTTCCCGATGGATGAGATCCAAGACACCGCAAGCGGCATGCTCGACGCCGTCGAGCGCCCCCTCGAGCAGCTGCTCGCGCGCTCGACCGAGCCGGAGGCCGTTCTCCAGCTCGTCCTGCTTGCCGTCGCCGTCCCGCTCGCCCTGCTCATCGGCCGGCTGATCGAGCCGCTGCTGGAGGCGCGGCTGCGGCGGGTGCGCGACCGGCCCCGGCTGCTGCGCTTTCTCGCGCTGGTGCTGCGCCGGACCCGCTTCATCCTGATGGCCGTGCTGCTGTGGATCGCCTACGCGGCGGCGCTGCGCATCGGCGGCGTCGAGGCGGTGTTCCTGCTGCGGCTCGCCGCGACGCTGGTCAGCGCCTGGGTGGTGATCTCGATCGCCTCGCGCGTGGTGCGCAACCGCACCGCCGCGCGAACCGTCGCCTTCATCGGCTGGAGCCTGCTCGCGCTGGAACTGCTGGGCATCCTCGACCCGCTGTCGATGATCCTGGATGCTCGCGCCGTCTCGCTGGGCTCGACGCGGATCTCGCTCTTGTCGCTGGCCAAGGGGATCATCATCCTGGTGGTGATGCTGTGGCTGTCGAAGCTGATGGCCGAGGGCATCCAGCGCCGGGTCGACCGGACCGCCGACCTGACGCCGTCGGTGCAGGTGCTGGTCGGCAAGCTGGTGCGCATCGCCTTCGTGGCGGTGGCGATCTTCGCCTCGCTGGCGGCCGTCGGCATCGACGTGACCGCGCTCACCGTGTTCTCCGGCGCGCTCGGGCTCGGCATCGGCATCGGCCTGCAGACGATCGTCTCGAACTTCATCAGCGGGCTGATCATCCTCGTCGACAAGTCGATCAAGCCGGGCGACGTCGTCGAGATGGGCGACATGGTGGGCTGGGTGCGCTCGCTCCGGGCGCGCTTCGTGTCGATCGTGGCGCGCGACGGCCGCGAGATCCTGGTGCCCAACGATCACTTCGTGAAGGAGCGGGTGGTCAACTGGTACTACACCGACACCCGCGCCCGGCTCGATGTGACGTTCGGGGTGAGCTACACGAGCGATCCCCACCAGGTGCGGGTCATCGCCCGCGAGGCGGCGGCGAAGGTCGCGCGCGTCATGCAGGACCCGCCGCCGGTGTGCCACATCACCGGCTTCGGCGAATCTTCCGTCGATTTCGTGCTGCGCTTCTGGATCCCCGACGCCCAGAACGGCCTGACCAACGTGCGCGGCGACGTGTTTCTGGCGCTGTGGGACGTGCTGAAGGAGAACGGGATCGAGATCCCGTTCCCGCATCGCCAGCTCGTGGTGCCGGCCGGCTCGCGCATCGTCGGCGTCGAGCAGCCGGGCTAGGGCATCTCGCGCCGTCCCGGCACAGCTGCACCGGGACGGAGCAAGGGCATGAGCCGCGGCGTTAGGCGCCGCGAGGCTCCGACAGCAGCCCCTTCACAAGCGCCACGCAGCCAAGCAGCAGCACGAGCGCGAATGGCAGGCCGGTCGAGACGGCCGCAGCCTGCAGCGCCGTCAGCCCGCCGCCGAGCAGCAGCGCGATCGCCACCAGCCCCTCGAACGTCGCCCAGAACACCCGCTGGGGCACCGGCGCGTCGACCTTGCCGCCAGCGGTGATGGTGTCGATCACCAGCGAGCCGGAATCCGACGAGGTCACGAAGAACACGATCACCAGCACGATGGCGATGAACGAAGTGATGCTGGCGAGCGGCAGGTCGTTCAGCATGGTGAACAGCTTGAGCGGCAGGTCGGCCTCGGCGATCTCGGCGTAGCCGGAATTCAGCATGGTGATCGCCGTGCCGCCGAAGGCCGTCATCCACAGCACCGAGACCAGCGACGGGATGAGCAGCACGCACAGGATGAACTCCCGCACCGTGCGGCCGCGGCTGATGCGGGCGATGAACATGCCGACGAACGGCGACCAGGAAATCCACCAGGCCCAGTAGAACGACGTCCAGCCCTGGCTGAAGTTGGTGTCGGACCGCCCGAACGGATTGGCGAGCGCTGGCATGTACTCGGCGTAGGCGAGGAGGTTGGCGAAGAAGCCCTTGAAGATGATCAGCGTCGGGCCGACGGCGATGACGAAGGCCAGCAGCAGGGCGGCCAGCACCATGTTGATTTCCGACAGCCGCTTCACGCCGGCGTCGAGGCCGGCCACCACCGAGAGCAGCGCGAGCCCGGTGATTCCGCAGATCAGCACGACCATGGAGACGTTGCTCTCGGGAATGCCGAACAGGAAGTTCAGGCCGGCGTTCGCCTGCTGGGCGCCGATGCCCAGCGACGTCGCCAGGCCGAACAGCGTCGCGAACACCGCGAGCGTGTCGATGACGTGGCCCACCCAGCCCCAGACCCGCTCGCCGAAGATCGGGTAGAACATCGAGCGCACCGACAGCGGCAGGCCCTTGTTGTAGGCGAAGATCGCCAGCGACAGGCCGACGATCGCGTAGATCGCCCAGGGATGCAGGCCCCAGTGGAAGATGGTGGCGGCCATGGCGAGGCGGCGCGCCTCGAGCTCGACGCCGGCGGCACCGCCGAGCGGCGCCCAGCTGTCGGGCGAGCCGGCCGCTTCGGCCAGCGACGAGGTGTAGTGGGAGATCGGCTCCGACACCCCGAAGAACATCAGCCCGATGCCCATGCCGGCCGCGAACAGCATCGCGAACCAGCCGGCATAGGAGTAGTCCGGCGTCGCTTCCGTGCCGCCGATCCGCACCTTGCCGAGCGGCGAGACCATCAGCACCAGCGCCAGGATGACGAACACGTCGCCGGAGAACAGGAACACCTCGTCGAAGGTCGAGGTCAGCGCCGGCCGCAGCCAGCCGAACAGCGTCCCGGCCTGTTCCGGCGCGAGGATCGCGAAGACCACGAACGCGACGATGGTGAGTCCGGAGATCAGGAACACCGGGTTGTGGATGTCCATGCCGAACGGGCCGATCTGCGGCTGGATGTTGTCCTGGCCAACCGTGTAGTCGGTCTCGATGGGGGTCACGTCCCCATCGGGGGAGACGGTGGTATCGTCGCTCACGTCTCAGGTTCCTTTCGTTTCATTTCCGCCGTTGGCGAAGGGCGGGACCGGTCGGGCGGTCGCCCCGTCACGTCGGCGGCACGTGTCTTTGCCGGCGGGGATCGCCCGGCCGGGAACGGCGCCCGCGCTAGCGCACCACGAAGACGGATACGGGCGCGTGCGACGCGATCGCTCCGCCGTGGGAGCTGAAGAAATGGTCGGGCAGGCCCGGCACGTGCGAGGCCATGACGATCAGGTCCGACCCGGTCTCGCCGACCGCCGTCAGCAGCGTCTTGTTGAGGTCTATCGACGGGTCGTGGGCCGCGTAGGAGGCGGTTTCCACCGCGACGCCCTGCTTCGCGGCGAGGTCGGCACCGAACGCGGCGAGCTTCTCGCCGTATTCGCGCGGCGTGTGGGCGACCGAGGTCGCCGCCTCGGCCGTCACGCCGACGAGGCAGATCGGGCAGTCGTAGAGGCGGGCAAGATCCACCGCGGCCTTCAGCGCCTTCTCGAGGCTGGCGACGTGCGCCAGGTCGATCGGGAGCATGAGCTTCTTGAACATGGTGCTTCCTGTTTTGCTTATTGCGGCGGGCGGACCGGACAGCGCCACCGCGCCGGCCGGGCGCGATGGCGGCCCTGGCACGGACGCGCATCCGCCACATGCCAGCGCGATTGCGGTCGCCGCCGTGCGCGCCACCCACACGATTCCGGCAGCAACGTGTCAGTTGAGCCATGGCAAGTCAATCCGCCGCAGGGCTCTGTCGGCTCCCGTTGCCCAGGCAGGTCAATATAACCGGGTCGAACGCTTCGAAAATGCGCCGGATCGAAGACTTAATTCATCAATTCGACGCGAATACTTCTTAGATTTCCCCTGATATTTAACCTATGAAAAATCCCTAAGCTGACGTTCAGCCATTCAGGCCGCCCGGAAGGACGGACGGGCGCAATAAAAAACGCCGCCCCGGATGTCACTCCGGGTCGGCGCGCGAAGGATTGGCGAATGGCGGCGGCGGCGCGTGCCGCGCCGTCACATGCGCTCAGACGTGGACGGTCGGCCTGACCACCGTCCGGATGGAGCGCGAGCATTCGGGGATGAGAAGCGCGTACCACTGGTTGATCTGGGCAACCGCTTCATCGGACGAGATGCCGTAGCGCGCCTCGATCCGCCGAACGAGACGCTCGAGGCGCCCGTCGATCTGGTCGAGGTCATCGTCCGTCAGGCGAAACCAGCGCTCCTGCACCGCGCCTTTCATCGGCCGCCAATTGTCGCGGATCTGATCCAACATCATGATAGTTTCCTCCACGCGTCACAGCGACCCACCGCCCACTGAGCAATCAACGTGCCATGCACGTCAAAAGTTCCTTCGCGCAGGTGTTGTGTAGCCGCTATTTGGCGCCAGAAGGGGCATTTCTCGGGAACCGCTGTCGCGCTGCCGCATTGACCCCCCGCACCGCCCGCCAAAAAACAACAAGGGGTTTCCCCGTGCGCCCGACCAAACCGCCCCCGCAGGCCCGGTCCGCCACGCCTGGCCCGGCCGTCCGGACCGCCGACACGCGACGGGCGGCGACCCTTGGATAGACCGCCCTCCCAACCACCGACCATCGCGGCACTCGCCTCCGCCGACGCCGAGGACACCGGCGGCGGCCGGCGGCCGCTCGCCAACGCATCGAACTTCGCCACCGTCGGGCTGTTCATCATCGCGCTCGCCGCGGTGCTCCATTTCGGCCGCGACGTCCTCGCCCCGACCTTCGCAGGACTGCTGGTCGGGCTGACGCTCGCCCCCATCGTCGACTGGATGGGGCGGAGGGGCCTTCCGGCCGCGCTGTCGAGCGCGCTGATCGTGATCGGATCGGTGGCGGCGATCGCGAGCCTCGTGGTGGCGATGGCCGTGCCCCTGGAGACGTGGTCCGCCCGGATCCCGGAAATCACCTCCGAGCTGCAGGCCAAATGGGAGGACGTCCGCGAGCCGCTCGACCGGCTGAAGCAGGTCGAGAAGAAGGTTCAGCAGGCGACGGACAGCGACGAGGACGCCACCATGCAGGTGGCGGTGAAGGATCCCGGCATCGTCACCGCGATGGTCTCCTCGGCGCCGGATGTCAGCGCCCACATCCTGATCTTCCTGGCGACGCTGTACTTCTTCCTGGCCGGACGCACGGCGTTTCGCCGGCAGGTGCTCGGAAGCTTCGTGCGCTTCCGGCGACGGCGGGCGGCGGCGCGCATGTTCCGGGACATCGAACGATCGCTGTCGCACTACGTGCTGACCATCGCGGCGATCAATGCCTGCTTCGGCGTCATCGTCGGGATCGCCATGTGGCTGCTCGGCCTGCCCTCGCCCCACCTCTGGGGCGCGCTCGCCGCAGTCCTCAACTTCGCGCTCTACATCGGGCCCGCGGCGATGGCGGTGATCCTGCTGGGCGTCGCCGCCATCAGCTACGACAGCATGTCGGCCGCGGTGCTGCCACCGCTGGTCTACGTGGGGCTCAACCTGCTGGAGGGGCAGTTCGCCACCCCCACCATCCTGGGACGGCGCTTCACCATGACGCCGCTGGTGGTGTTCCTGGCGCTGGTCTTCTGGCTGTGGATCTGGGGCGTACTCGGCGCCTTCATGGCCGTCCCCATCCTGATCGTGTCGCGGATCGTGCTGGTGCACCTGGCGCCGCGCTTCCGTCTGGTCTGACGACAATCTCCACCAACAAGAAGGCGCCCGCGACGGGGATCGCGGGCGCCTGATCTGGCCTTCCGGCGGCGAGCCGGCGGGATGCCCGGCCGGTCTACCTGATCACGTTGGGCGCCTTGGGCGCGGGCGCCAGGTTGGTCGACGGACCGACCGTCCGCACGCCGTCGGTGGTCGTGCCTCCCGAGCCCCCCGACTGCGGCGTCGGGATCGCATCCGAGGTGGTCGGCGCCGGGATCGACGGCGCCCGGACCGTCGGCTTGATGGAGGTGGCCGGAACATCCTGGCCCTGGGACTGCGGCGGCGGGATGCCGGCGCCGCTTCCCGAAGGCGCTGAGATCGATGGCGCACGCTGCACCTGCGGCTGGTTCGGCGTGATCACCGTCGGGCCGCGGCTGGCGCTGGGCAGGGTGGCGGCGCGATCCGGCGGCGGCACCACGGCGGCGCCGGCGGCGGGCTCGTTCTCCATCAGCCGCTGCTCCGGCGCGGTGGCCACCGGGGCGGAGCGCCGGCGGGTCGTCGTCTTCTGGTTCCGGCGATAGTTGCCGTAGCCCGCGGGCGGCGCCATCGACAGGTCCTCGACGACCTTGTCCGGTCCGAGCGGCTTGCCGAGCTTGCCGATGTCCGGGTTCGGCTCCGGCGGATTGCCGTAGATGTTCCAGTTGTCCTGCAGGAAGTAGACGTTCACGTTGAGGCCGTACGGCAGGTAGAGGAGCTCGCGCGGCGTCGCATTGGCGTCGCAGAACCTCAGGCGCCAGGTCACGGCGCCGCGATAGCCGGGGAACAGCACGCTCTTCTTGGCGCGGATCTCCTGCCAGGCGTAGATGCAGCTCACGCCGTTGCGCAGCTGGCCGGTCGCGAACGCGAACGGGCCGTAGCGGTTCTGCACGTAGGATTCCGAAATCGTCATGTTCACGCCGGGGAAGCGCTCGCGCATCTCGCGGCGGATGTCAGCGGTCGTGGGCTCGTCGAGCGACATGCGCTCCATGCCGCGGTCGTCACCCATCGGGCCGAAGGCGCGGACAACCAGCACGTTCTCGCCGGCCGAGCTCGTCGGGTTCTCCAGCAGGATCTCCTGCAGGACGGCGTTGGAGAAGCGCTGCTCGATGATCGCGATCGGCTGGGGCCCGCCCGGCGGCGTGCTGATGAAGGCATTCTCGACCGAAACCTTGTTGGCGAGCGTCGCCAGGCGCGGGCCCCGCGGCTTGTAGGAGCAGGCGGCCACCGCCAGAACGAGACAGACGATCAGACTCGACCGCGCCAGAAGCTTCACCATGGGGCCTTCCACTCTCGTACCGTCCGCCCAAACGACGCGCCGTCCCACCCGACCGAATCGGGCGCGGAGCCGCAGAACACGCGGATTCAATGGTGCTACCGTCCAAGCGTTGAGAATCGGTTAACCATAATCTTCCGGCCCGCAGGGAACGGGTGTGCGGGGATTTTCCGGGAAGGAAGGTCTATACTCGCGAACGGCGAGCGGATCGGCGCGCTGCGACGTTTTTTGGGCGACCCCGCGATGCGCTTTGGTCTAGACCTTGACGAAGAGTGGCTGCATTGAGGCAGTCAGAGGCTGTTAACGTTGGGCCGGGTACGATGCCCCCAAATCGCGGACAGGCAAAGAGTCAAGCGCTGTTGCCTCGCATTGACCATCACCGGCGACGAAAGCGCATGGCGTAAGCTGAATGGCTAGGATCTTCAATGTAGCCACGTGGATGCTGTTCGTTCTCATCATGATTTTCATGGTGACGCAGCCGATCGACATCAACACGCACTTCGTCACGGCGATGCTGGTCGCCGCGGTCATCGCGATCCTCAAGTATTTCAAGCGCGAAGGCGCCCTGCGCCTGGTGGTTCTGGCGCTCGGAACCTCGGTGGTGCTGCGCTACTGCTACTGGCGCACGACGAGCACGATCCCGCCGATCGGCCAGCTGGAAGACTTCATTCCGGGCGTCATTCTCTATCTCGCTGAGATGTACAGCGTGTTCATGCTGTTTCTCAGCCTGTTCGCGGTGTCCGACCCGCTCGAGCGCCCGCCCGCGCCGATCCTGCCCGACGAAGACCAGCCGATGGTCGACGTCTTCGTGCCGACCTACAACGAGGAACCGGCGCTGCTGGCGACCACGCTGGCGGCGGCGCGGCAGATGGACTATCCGGCCGACAAGTTCATCGTCTACCTGCTCGACGACGGCGGTACCGACCAGAAGTGCGAGGACGAGGACCTGGACAAGGCCGCCCAGGCCCAGGCCCGCCGCCGCGAACTGCAGCAGCTCGCGCGCGACATGGGCGCGCGCTACCTGACCCGCGCCAAGAACCTCCACGCCAAGGCCGGCAACCTCAACAACGGCCTCGCCCATTCCCACGGCGAGCTGGTCGTGGTGTTCGACGCCGACCACGCCCCCGCGCGCGACTTCCTGAAGCAGACCGTCGGCCTGTTCCGCCAGGACAAGCGGCTGTTCCTGGTGCAGACGCCGCATTTCTTCATCAACCCCGACCCGCTCGAGCGCAATCTCGAGACCTGGAACCGGATGCCGTCCGAGAACGAGATGTTCTACGGCATGATCCAGAAGGGGTTCGACAAGTGGGACGGCTCGTTCTTCTGCGGGTCGGCGGCGGTGCTGCGCCGCTCCGCGCTGGAGACGGCCGGCGGCTTTTCCGGCGTGTCCATCACCGAGGACGCCGAAACGGCGCTGGAGCTGCATTCGCGCGGCTGGCGCAGCGCCTATGTCGACCGCCCGATGATCGCCGGTCTGCAGCCGGAAACCTTCGCCAGCTTCATCGGCCAGCGCTCGCGCTGGGCCCAGGGTATGCTGCAGATCATCTTGCTGAAGCGGCCGTTCCTGAAGCGCGGCCTGCGCATCCCGCAGCGGCTCTGCTACATGGCCGCGTCGATGTTCTGGCTGTTTCCGTTCGCGCGGCTGACCTTCCTGTTCGCGCCGCTCGCCTACCTGTTCTTCTCGCTGCAGATCTTCAATGCGTCCGGGGCGGAATTCGCCGCCTACACGATGACGTACATGCTGATCAACATCCTGATGCAGAACTATCTGTATTCGAGCTTCCGATGGCCGTTCATCTCTGAGCTCTACGAGACGATCCAGTCGATCTACCTGATCAAGGCGCTGGGCGGCGTGCTGGTGAACCCGAGAAAGCCGACCTTCAAGGTGACGGCGAAGGGCGAGACCACCACCAAGAGCCGGATTTCCGAGCTCGGCTGGCCGTTCTACATCATCTTCTTCATCCTGGCGTTCGCCGTGCTGGTGACGGTCTGGCGCGTCTGGACCCAGCCCTACGTCGCCGACATCGCCATCGTGGTGGGCGGCTGGAACATCTTCAACCTGATCATCATGGGCGCGGCGCTGGGCGTCGTGTCGGAGCGCCGGAACCTGCGCCAGAGCCAGCGCGTGACGGTCAACCGCAAGGCGGAGATCGTCTTCGGCGACGAGGTCGTCGCGGCGAAGATCGACGACGTCTCGGTGACCGGGACGCGCATCCTGGTGCCGGCCAAGGCGCTCAGGGGCCTGAAGCGCGGCCAGGAAGTCATCATGCGCTTCGAGCCGAAGGCGAAGCTCGCCACCAACGCGCTGCCGCTGAAGGTGATGGGCATCATGCGCGACCAGGGCGGCCAGGCGCTGGGCTGCCAGTTCGCCACCAAGGAAGCGGCCCATTTCCGGCTGGTCGCCGACCTGGTGTTCGCCGAGTCCGACGAATGGGTGGCCTTCCAGAAGGGCCGCCGCAAGGACATCGGCGTGCTGCGCGGGATCGTCGAGTTCTTCGTGATGGCGTTCTACCAGACCGTTCGCGGCCTCTCCTACCTGTTCCCGCGCAAGGACGAGGACATCGCTTCCGACCAGGGCATCTCCTCCGACAACGCCAGCACGGCGCAGCAGGGCCCGCCCGAGCGGCTGCCGCCGCCGGATCACCCGACCGGCAGCTACGACGACTTCGACGACGGCCCCGTCTCGCCTTCGCCGCACGGCTCGCGCGCCGTGCCGGCCGAATGAGGTATCCGATGGACCGCCGTCGCGCGCGCCTCTTCAGCCGCATGGTGCTTGCCGGCGCCATCGCCATGGTCGGCGGCCTCGCCGTCCATGCCCAGGAAGGCCCGGCCCCGTTCCAGATGGCGCCGGACGACGCCTCGGGCTCGCCGATCTCGCCGCTTGCGCCCTCTTCTTCCGCCAGCCCCTCCGGCCGGCCGAGCGCCCCGGCGCAGCCGTCCGGCCGCGCGCCGGCCAGCCAGGGCCAGCCGCCGGCCGCGTTCGGGTCGGGCGCGCAGCAGCCCCCGCCCGCCTTCGGGTCGCCGACCGTCAGCGACACCGCCTCCCAGTACTTCTCGCCGAACCCGTCCGGATCCGGTCCGACGCTGCAGTCGATCGACCAGCCCCAGCCTGACAGCTCCGCCACCCCTCCCCCGTTCTCGCTGGGAGGGGGCAACCAGGGCGGCGCGCAGCAGGCGGCACCGAGCCGGCAGCCGAACCAGGGCCTTCCCCCGGTCGAAACGCTCCTCGATCCGAGCCGGGCGCCGGGCTGGAACGCGCAGCAGACGCCCACCGGCGACCAGCTCGGCAGCCCGCAGAACCCGCTCGCCGTCGACACCTCCGACCAGCTCGACGAACTGAACCGTTTCCTGGAGGACGAGACCGACACCGGGCAGCGGACCATGGAGGTGTCGCTCGGCACCTCCGAGGGCGCGCTGCCGGCGGTCGACCGGCCGATCGTGCCGTTCTCGCACCTGCGGCTGGAGGGCGAGATCGACTTCCGCAGCTGGACCCTCTACCTGAGCGCCGCCCAGGCGGCCCGCGGCGCGACCCTCACGGTCGCCTTCACCAACTCCGTGCTGGTGCTGCCCGAGGCCTCGCAGCTGCGCGTCTATCTCAACACGCGCGAGATCCTGACCACCCAGATCGACTCGCCCGACAACACCAAGGTCGTGGCGGTTCCGATCACCCCGGACATGGTGCGTCCCGGCGCCAACGCGATCCGATTCGAGGTCGACCAGCGGCACCGGATCGACTGTTCGCTGCAGGCGACCTACGAGCTGTGGACCCGCATCGAGCCGCGGCTGACCGGGCTGTCGTTCCGCGGCGGCGACGTGCCGCTGCAGAGCCTCGCCGATCTTCCCGCGGTGGGCGTCGACACCACCGGCGCGACCCGCATCCGCGTGCTGCAGCCGGCGACGATGACCGCGAACGCCCAGAACCGCATTCTCGAGGCGGTCCAGACGATGGCCGTCCGCGGACGCTTCCAGCATCCGCTGGTGGAAATCCTGACGCCCGGCATGCCGGCCCCGCCGCAGCCCGGCGTGGTCAACCTGGTGATGGGCACGTTCGCCGACATCAGCCGGCTGGTGCGCGGCGTCTCTCCGGACGCCCAGTCGATGCCGATCGCCGTCCTGCAGGACCGGCCCGACATCGGACCGACGGTGTTCGTGGCGGCGCCCGACGAGCGCGGCCTGGTCGTGGCCCTCCGGCGCCTGGAAGCCGAGATCGACCCGATCTCGCGGGTGAACCGGATCGCCGCGACGCCGCCCTGGCATTCGCCGGACGCCATCGAGATCAACGGCGCGGAGCGGTTCTCGCTGCGCGACGCGGGCGTGTTCACCCAGGAGTTCTCGGGCCGGCGCTTCGAGACCCATTTCCAGATCGAGCTTCCGCCGGACTTCTTCGCCGCCGCCTACGGACAGGCGACGATCGAGCTCGACGCGGCCTACACTCCCGCCGTGCTGCCGGGCAGCCGCCTGAACGTCTACGTCAACGGCGCGCTCGCGACGGCGCTGTCCTTCACCACCAAGGACGGTCGCGTCTTCTCCAAGTTCCCGGTCCGGATCCTGCTGAAGAACTTCCGCCCGGGGCTGAACGACGTGCGCATCTCGGTCAATCTCCTGACCGACGCCGACACTCTCTGCCTGCCGGGCGGCACCGTCTCCACCCAGCAGCGGTTCGTGCTGTTCAACACCACGGAGTTCGTGTTCCCGGCCTTCGCGCGCATCGGGCGGGTGCCCGATCTCGCCTCGTTCGGCGCCGACGGCTTCCCGTATTCGATCGGCGACCGGCCGATCGCGGTGCGCGTTTCCGGCGATTCCCGCGACACCCTCGGGGCGACCGCCAGCCTGATGGCGCGCCTCGCGGTGACCCGTGGCAAGCGGCTGAACGCCGTCGCCGTGGACAGCGTCTCCTCGCTCATCGGCCGTCCGGCGATCGTCGTCGGCGCATTTTCCGAGGTGACGCCGCTCGTCCTCCAGCAGACCCGGGTCGACCGGATCATCCCCCAGAGCTGGCTGACACCGCGCGCCACCGGCAACCGCCTCCAGCCCGAGGGGCTGAGCCAGTACGACGAGATCCTGAAGCGGATGCGCGAGCAGACCCGCGAGGAGGACACTCTGCGCAACCGCAACGTCTCGCTCGACGAGTTCCAGTCCACCGACGACCTGATGACCGACGAGCGCAGCCAGACGGAGGAACTCTACGACCGCTGGAAGACCGACGTGCGCCACGGCGAGGGCCTCGCCGGCCAGCTGAGCAGGCTGCGCGAGTGGTTCGGACGGCAGTTCGACGTCTCCTTCGACGCCCTCTCCAACCGCAACGGCCAGGACGCCGGCCCGCAGGTCATGGAACAGGCGACGCTGATCATCGCCCAGGCGGCCGCGCCGCAATCGGTCGACGACGCGTGGACGCTGGTCACCGCCCCCACGCCGGCGCTGCTGTCGGCCAGCATCGCCTCGATCTCGGCGTCCGGCCAGTGGGACCGGATGGGCGGCCGCCTCACCGCGTTCCAGCTGGACACCGACGCCGTCCAGGTGATGCCCGCCGAGAACCCGGTGTTCGTCGTCACCGAGCCGCTCAGCTTCCAGAATATGCGCCTGATCGCGGCGAACTGGTTCTCGCTCAACAACGGCATCTATGCTCTGGTCATGATCTTCGCCGCCGTGGTGCTGGGCGTCTTCACGCACCGGGTCATTCAGCCGATGGGGAGAAAATAGTGACACCGCAAACGACGCTGATGCGCCGGTTCGCTGCGCCACTGGCACTTCCCGCGATGATCCTCTCGTTCTTCCTCGCCGGTGCGGCCGGATCCGCCACCGCGCAGGACTACGGCGTCGGCATGAGCGCCACCGCGCCCACCATCTCCGCACCGGAGTGGTCCAGCTACCGCGAGAAGTTCCTCTCCCCCGACGGGCGGATCGTCGACACCGGCAACGGCAACATCAGCCACTCGGAGGGCCAGGGCTACGGGCTGCTGCTCTCCGTCGCCGCCGACGACCGGGCGACCTTCGAGCAGATCTGGACCTTCACGCTCACCCAGCTGTTGATCCGCGACGACGGGCTGGCCGCCTGGAAATGGGTGCCGGACGCCGATCCCCACATCGCCGACATCAACACGGCGACCGACGGCGACATACTCATCGTGTGGGCGCTTCTGAAGGCCGCCGAGCGCTGGGGCATCGACCGCTACCGCGACCACGCGCAGCGGATGGCCCAGACCATCGGCAAGACCCTGATCATTCCGGAAGGCCGGATGAGCCTGATCCTTCCCGGCTCCCAGGGCTTCACCAAGGCCGAACGGCCGGACGGACCGGTGGTCAACCCGTCCTACTGGGTGTTCTCGGCGATCGAGGCCATCAAGAGCCTCGATCCGCAGACCGACTGGAGCGGCGTGCGCGCGAGCGGCCTGATCCTGCTGAAGGAAGCGCAGTTCGGCACCTTCAAGCTGCCGTCCGACTGGGTGTCGATGCAGGCCAACCAGCCGCCGCGCCCGGCCGAGGGTTTCGAGCCGGAGTTCGGCTACAACTCGATCCGCATCCCCCTCTACCTGATCCAGGCCGGCATCACGGACCGGACGCTTCTGGAGCCCTACGACAAGGCCTGGAACCAGAGCGGCGCCGGCCGTCCCGCCGTGGTCAACGTCAACACCGACCAGATCATGCAGCAGCTGGACGACCCCGGTTACCGGATCCTGGCGGCGCTGGTCGCCTGCGCCCTCCGGCAGACGCCGATCCCCTCAGACCTGCAGACCTTCCAGCCGACCAGCTACTACCCGTCCTCGCTGCAGCTTCTCGCCCTGGCGGTGGCCCGGGAGAACTACCCCCGCTGCCTGGCGACCTGAGCGCCGCCGGCCCCGGCAACGGACCTCCGGGCGCCTCCGCGCACCGTTAACCAATTGTTCCGATGTGCGGCGATGGGCCGAAACTTGCCCTTCTGGGCAGGTTGCTCGCGCGTTAAAGTCGCGAAAAGGTATGTTTCTGCCGCTTCTTACGGGTCCTCTTACTATCTATTAACCGTGTCACGGCATGGTCGGGCGTGCAGATTTCCTTGCTGTCTCTGTGGTGCTGCACAATCGGCGCTCAACGCAATGCGAAGGATCGGGCGATAGCCGCCTCGTCGAGGCTGTCGGAGTAGAGATGTAATGAGTGCCGGCCACGAGCCAGGACCTGACAGGTGGAAGCCGCACGCGCTGAGACGCTCGCGGCGCGACACGCCCACCGCAGAGATTCTCAACGGTCTCCGCTCGGCCTTCGCCGGCGACGGGTTCGGCACGCATCCGGGCGATGCGGCCGCGCGCCTGAACCGCAAGCATCACATGATCATCGGTGCCGTGTGCGCCCTGGTGGTCGGCTACCTTCTCAACATCGGCCCCTGGCCTCACGGCACCGACAAATTCCTCCTGCCCGCCGGCGCCCAGGAAGGCCTCTCGTTCGCCAGCCAGTCGGGCAGCAAGGTCTCGGCGCCGTCGGCGGCCGATGAAAGCGCGCTGCGCTACTTCGCGCGGCAGGGCGACGTCGACCGGCTGGAAGCGGAGCTGCGCCGCCTGCGCGCGCTCTATCCCGACTGGGACCCGCCGACCAACCTGCTCGATCCGGTCGGCGAGGACCAGCAGACCCAGCAGATCTGGAACCTCTATGGCGAGGGCCGCTTCGGCGAGGCCCGCGAGCTTCTGGCCCAGCGCCAGCAGCGCGACCCGAACTGGGAGGCGCCGACCGCCCTCGTCAACGCCCTCAACGAGGCGGAAGCCCGCGAACGGCTGAC
The DNA here is from genome assembly GCF_053629675.1 of Amorphus suaedae. Classification (NCBI taxonomy): domain Bacteria; kingdom Pseudomonadati; phylum Pseudomonadota; class Alphaproteobacteria; order Hyphomicrobiales; family Amorphaceae; genus Amorphus; species Amorphus suaedae. Next base: position 2,739,830 of record NZ_JBRJIT010000001.1, read on the forward strand.
CAACGCCTCGAAGCTCGAGCAGTGGCAGGCGGTCATCCGGATCGCGTCGGAGAATCCGAACCTGCTGGTCTGCGGCAACGTCGACGTGCTGTGGCGCGTCGCCGAGGCCTTCGCCAAGACCGACAAGGCGCAGCGCGCCTACGACGCCTATGCCTACGTGCTGGAGAACTGCCCGGACACCCAGGAGCGCATCGCCACCGTCGAGAAGGCATCGGAGCTGCTGCCGGACAACCTGCTCGAACAGCTCTTCCAGTTCGGCCGCACCGGTCCGGATGGCGAGAACGAATTCGCCGTCGTCCAGCTCAACACCATCCGCCGCGCCGTCGGCAAGGCCGCCGAGGACCCGTCGATCACGGTGCCGGAGGCCCAGCTCCAGGTGCTCGCCAAGGAGGCCGCCACCGGCCGCGACACCAACGACGCGACGCTGCTCGGCTGGTACCTCTACCGCCACGACAACCCGCAGGACGGGCTGGAATGGTTCCGCTTCGCGCTGGAGCGCGGCCACGGCGTGGAGGCCGCGCAGGGCTTCATCCTGTCGCTGCGCGCCATGAAGGACGAGGCGCGGGCGCGCGAGGCGGCCTACATCTGGCGCGACACCTCCAAGAACATCATGGCCATCTACCTGGAAGCCGTCGCGACCTTCCTGACCGGCAAGGACATCTACGCCATCGACCAGGAGACCGTGACGCGGTTCGCCCCTGTGGTCGTTCAGCAGAAGGACCCCAACGGGGCCCAGGCGCTGGGCTGGTACGCCTACAACACCTGCCAGTTCCAGAGCGCCGAGGACTGGTTCGTGACGTCGGCCGGCTGGAAGCCGTCCGAGGCCGCCCTGTTCGGCCTGGCGCTGGCGCGCCTGCGGCTCGGCGACACCGTCGGCTTCGACGAGGTCGTCAACGAATGGGGTCCGGTCTACCCGGCCGTGGAAAGCCTGCGCACCGGCAGCGGCGTGCAGCCGGAAGCGCCGAGCCAGACCGAGAACCCGGACGAGACGCTGCTCCAGTCCGGCGTCCAGCAGATCGACTGCGGCACGACGGCGATCCGCGACCGCGCCGAGGAAGCACGTGCCCGCGACCGCGCCACGACCCCGACGACCGGAACCGGCCGCCAGCCCGTCGCCGCCGAGCCGCAGCGCGTGAGCCGCACGCCGACGCCGCGCCGCGACGGCACGATGGCACCGGTGGCGACGGCGCCCGCCCAGCGTCCCGTGGCGACCACCTCCCAGCCGGTGCGGACGACGACCACGGAGCCGATGCGCACGACCACGGCCACCGGCGGCGCGTTCCAGATGGACGAGCAGCCGGCCGCCGCCTTCGACGTGACCGGGTCGGGCTCGACCAACACCTCCTACGGCGGCTACCAGCCCCGCGCCGGGCAGGCCTCCAGCGGCGGCGCGATCATCTACACCGGCGGCGCGCCGAACTGGGGGCAGGACACCTCCACCGCCACGGTGATTGCCACCGGCGGCCCGGACGTGATCGCCATCAACACCGACCTTCCGGCCGGACCGTCCCGGCCGACGTCGCGCAACCGGCTGATCGACAACACGCCCAATGCCTCGCCGGCCGTGAGGGCCGCCTATTCCAGCGGGAATTACCGGCAGTGCGTCGGCCTGACCGACGCCGCCATCAAGCGCGGCGCGCTCAGGGGCGGCGACGCGCTGGCCCGCGGCTGGTGCCTGATGGAGCTGAAGCGGCCCGTCGAGGCGGCGATGGCCTTCGAGGCCGCCTATACGAACACCTTCGACGCCAAGCGCATCGCCGACGCGGCCTACGGCGAGACGCTGTCCAAGGCGGCGTCCAATCTGACCAACGAGGCCGCCGTCGCCGCGACCAAGTCGCCGCAGCCCCGCACCCGCCGGGCGGAGATCGCCCGCGAGCTCATCACCCAGCGGGCGCTGGCCGCCTACCGCGACGGCAAGTACGCCGACGCCATCATGGCCCTGGACGAGCGTTCGCGCCTGGCGCCGGAGCAGCGCGACCTGATGCTGCTGCGCGGCTACGCGCACTACAATCTCGGCCAGTGGAACGCCGCGGAGCAGATCTTCGAGGCGGTCGACAAGGCAGCATCGACCCCGGATTCCCGCAGCGCCCTCAACGTGATCCGGTTCGCCCGCGAGCCTCAGCAACGGCGCTACTAGATGACATGGTCGGGCCGGTCCCCGGCCCGTTCTACCCTGTCGCAACGTCCTCGTTCCGCGTCGCGCCAACCCTCGTCCGCACTCGCCGCAAGCGCTATAGTCTGCCCCGGTTGCCCCTGCGCCGCAGAAGCCCGGGCGGCATCGGCCGCGCGCGATCGCACGGACCCCGCGCGATGCTGTTTCAAGGGTGACGGATCCGGATGATCCTCGACATTGGCACAATCATCGTGATGGTCGGTGTCACCTGCGGGGGGCTGTCCGTCCTCACCTTCATCGTGTGGCTGTCGCACCGGGAAGAACGCTTCCTGCTCATCTGGTCCATCGCGACCCTGATCCTCGTCGGATCGTCGGGCGCCTTCGGCTTCTACGAGCAGACCCCCTCGCTGCTGATCGGCTGGATCGCCGCGTCCACCACGGTCATCGGCGCCATCGGCGGCTGGATGACCGCCATGAACCTCAGGCGGCGGCGGCCGGCCCTGTGGGGCGGCGTCGCGCGCTTCGTCATCGCCCAGGTCGCAATCGCCGCGCCGGCGCTTGCCGGACTCCCCGGCACCATGGTCGGCGCCTTCAACATCGTCATGTTCCTCAGCCTGATGGACATGGCGTCGGTGTTCTGGTCGGCCCGGAAGGAGACCCGGCTCTACATGACCAGCCTCGCCGTGCTGGCGACGATCATCGGCACGACGTTCCTGCTGTGCGGGATACACCTCTTCCTCTTCGAGGAGCCGGACTTCCTCGGAATCCCGCAAACGATCCTCGAAACGCTGAACGGCATCGTCACCGTGTTCGGGCTGACCGCCATGGGCGCGCTGCTGCTCACGCTGGTGCACGAGCGGATCGCCAACCAGCATCGCACCGACGCGATGACCGACGCGCTGACCGGCCTGCTCAACCGCCGCGCGCTTCTCGACATCGGCAACGCCAGCGGCACCCACGACACGGTCGCGGTGATCATCTTCGATCTCGATCACTTCAAGATGGTCAACGACACCCATGGCCACGCCGTGGGCGACCTCGTCCTGCGCCGCTTCACGGTGATCTGCCGGCAGGCCCTGCGCGCCACCGACCTGGCGGCCCGCATCGGCGGCGAGGAGTTCGCGGTGGTGCTGCCCGGAACCGGCGAGGCCGAGGCGATCCTGGTGGCCGACCGCATCCGCCGGCGCTTCCAGAAGGAAGAGATCACGACAGAGAGCGGAACGGTGCAATGCACCGTCAGCGCCGGCGTGCACGCCTCGCCGCACGGCTCGGACTGGCACCTGAACGAACTGCTTCTGGGCGCCGATCTGGCGCTCTACGACGCCAAGAACGGCGGTCGCAACCAGGTCCGCTGGGCCGAGCCCTCGCGCAAACGCAGCTAGATCCCCGGTTCAGGAGTCCAGAGCTTGGGATATCGTGGCGAGGCGGGGCTTGACCGCCCCGCGCCTATCCGGCGGCGCCGTCGCTGCCGTCGCCGCGCTTGCCGCCGTCGCCCGGCCGCTGGGCAGGCTGGGCACTCTTCGTCTCGGTCGTGCGCGGGTCGCCGGCGCCGCGCCGGCGCCGGTTGCGCGCCGAACTCAGCGCCCGACGCCCCACCATCAGCGCGCCGAGCACCATCGCACCGACCGCGAACGCGCCGCCCGTAAGGCCGCCCATCTGCCGACTGTCGTCGTCGTCCGTCTTGCGCTGATCGGGCACCATCGGATCACTCCCGCATCGGGATCCACATCCGCCGGCCAACATGAAACGATCCACGATCGCGGCGCTTCCCCCCGTGGGAAAAGCCTCGCGTCGATCGTCTCCAGCCTTGCGGCACAGACGAAAAGACTAGAGCAAGTCGGCGCCGGACGGAAGGGCCCGCCCCGACAACCGATGTTCAAGTCTTTGAAACTCGATGTGTTTTGCGCCGAGGTCCGGGGCATCAGGCGAAGGCGGGCGGCCCCTCGAGCACGATCCTGGCGACCACCAGCTCACCCTCCTGTGACACCGACAGGCTGTGCCGGTCCGGGTAGTGGATGGCCAGCCGGCGGCGGGTGTTGTCGAGCCCGAGCCCCCGGCCCGGACCCGGCCGGGGCGCGTAGACGCCTTCGTTGGCGACCTCGATCAGCAGGCGTGCCGCGTCTCCCGCCACCCGGACCCGCACGTGCAGGGGGCCCGGCGACGAGGTCAGCCCGTGCTTCACCGCGTTCTCGACGAGCCCCTGCAGCACCAGCGGCGGCACCATGACGCCGAGCGCCGCCTCGTCGACGTCGAGACTGACATCGAGGCGGTCCTCGAACCGCAGCGCCTGGATCCGGACGTAGGCGCGCGCCTGCTCCAGCTCGGCGGACAGCGGCGACAGCACCTCGGCCCGGCGGTCGAGCCCGCCGCGCAGATAGGCGGCGATCAGGCGGTTCATCTCCAGCGCCGTCTCGGGATTCTCGGGGATCTGGGCGGCCAGCGTGTTCAGGGCATTGAACAGGAAATGCGGATCGAGCTGCATCTGCAGCTGGTGGAGTTCCGCCTTCAGTGCCGCCGCCTCCGCCTCGATGCGCCGCAGGCGTTCCGCCCGCATCTCCGAGTGGGCCATCAGCCAGAAGCAGGCGACCGACCAGCTCACCAGCACCGTGGTGAAGAAGAAGAGCTGGATGAACGGCCCGCCGAACCCTTCGTGGAAGCGCCCGGTCAGGATGACGTAGGAGCGCAGCAGGTTGACGCAGCCGGTCAGCACCAGCCCGGCCAACAGGCTGAGGCCGATGACCAGCAGCACGGCGCGCGTGAGCTTCACGCCGGAGGCGAGCTCGCGCAGATAGATCCAGCGCAGAAAGATCGTGTAGGCGAACGTCAGCGGGTCCAGCAGCGCCGTCAGGATCACCGCGTGACGGACATTCTCGTAGAACACCGCGCGCGCCGTGAACGCGAACACGACGTAGAACGCAAATGCGATCAGATTGGCCTGCCAGAAGGTCATCCGGGCGAAGCCGGAATAGCTTTCGTCCCGACCCGCCGCCGCGCTTGCCTCGGCATCCGGCGCCGGCCCGGCGTCCGCGCCGTTCCCGTCGAGCGCCTGCGTCCCGCTCATCGGCGGCACCGGCGCATGGGGCGGAAAAGGGTCATGGCCGGCACCTGTTCAAACCTCTTTCCCTCCGCGCCCCGCGGGGATAGGGAGCGTGCGGGACCGCTGCCGCACGCCCGCGCGGTCCGACGACCCGAACCGGAGCATAGCTTCCGTGCAGACCCAACGCACGCGCGCGCCGACCACCCTCGTCGCCGCCGCCTTCGTGATGACGCTCTCCTCGGCGTTCGGCCAGACCTATTTCATCGGTCTGTTCGCCCCCTGGCTGAAGCAGGAGCTGGGCCTGACGGACGGGTCGTTCGGGACCCTATACATGGTCGCCACCCTCGCCAGCGCCGCCGTTCTCATGTGGGCCGGCCGCATCGCCGACCTGTTCCGCATCCGCCGCCTCGCGGTGATCGTGCTCGTCGGTCTCGCCGCGACCGCCGTCGCCATGTCGTTCGCGCCGTCGGCGATGCTGCTCCTGCCGGTGCTGTTCGGCCTTCGCCTGTTCGGCCAGGGCTTTCTAGGCCACCTCGCGATGACCGGCGTCGGGCGCTGGTACGTCCGCCGCCGGGGCCGCATGATGTCGGTCGCGGTGCTGGGCTTCCCGGCGAGCGAAGCGGTGATGCCGTTCGCGGCGGTGGCGCTCATCGGCGCGGTCGGCTGGCGCGAGACGTGGCAGATCGTGGCGGGCTTCCTCTGCCTGGTGTCGGTGCCGCTGGTCCTTTTCTTCCTGCGCCGCGAACCCTCGCCCGGCGAAGCGGCCGAGGCCGCCGACAGCCCGGCCGCCCCGCGCCGGGACTGGAGCCGCGCCGACGTGCTGCGCCGGCCGGTGTTCTACGCGCTGCTGGCCGGCATCGTGACGCCGCCGTTCATCGTGACCGGGATCCTCTTCCACCAGACGACGCTGGTGGCCACCAAGGGCTGGACGCTCGCCTGGTTCACCGCCTGGTTCCCGGTCTACGCGCTGGCGAGCGTCGCCACCGCGCTCGTCGCCGGCGCCCTCATCGACCGGTTCACGGCGCGGCAGCTGCTGCCGTTCTACCTGCTGCCGCTGGCGGTGGGCGTGACCGCGCTCGCGGTCACCGACTCGCTCTATGCCGCGCCGGTGTTCATGGCGCTCGCGGCGGTGACAAACGGCGCGGCCCAGACCCTCATCGGCGCGCTCTGGGCGGAGCTGTTCGGCGTGCGGCACCTGGGGGCGATCCGCTCGGTGGCGTTTGCCGCGGTGGTGTTCTCGACCGCCCTCGCCCCCGCCATCATGGGCGTCCTGCTCGACGCCGGCGTGCGTCTGGAGGCCCAGTATCTGGCGATGGCGGCCTACACCGTGTTCGCCACCGGGCTCCTCTGGTCGCTCAGGCCGAGCCTCGACCGGATCGTCGCCACATCCACGTCCTGACGCCCGCCGACCGGGAAACGGGCAGCGATGCCGACAGGTCGGGCATTGAGCGGACGGTCGCGGATGCTACCCTGACCGCCTCGCATCTTGCCGCCGCCCCACCCGTCGTTCCCGAGCCGAAGTGCGCCCCGTGACCCTCTCCATCATCTTCGCCAGCGCCGGCTTCGAGACGGCCCGTTCCCACCTCCGCGACGCCGTGGCCGGCGCCCGCATCGACGCGATCGACGGCGCGGTGCTGCGCGACGGGGGCACCGGCTGCGATGTCCTCATTCCGGCGATGACGCGCGTCGACGGAGCGCTGATGGACCGCATCGAGGGGCTGCGGCTGATCCACCAGTTCGGCTCCGGGCTGGAGGGGGTCGACATCGAGGCCGCGACGGCGCGCGGCATTGCCGTCGCCAACCTGCCCACCGCCGGCACCGGCAACGCGGAATCCGTGGCGGAATGGTGCGTGATGGCCGCCATCGCGGTCACGCGGCACCTGCCGGCCTGCCTCGACGGCATCCGCTCGGGCGGCACATGGGGCCAGCCGGCCGGCCGCGCGCTGCTCGGGAAGACGGCGGGAATCGTCGGCCTTGGGGGCATTGGCGAGGCAGTCGCCGCCCGGCTTGGCCCCTTCGGGATGCGGATGATCGGGGTGCGCCGCACGCCCGATCCGGCCCAGGCGACGCGGCTGGGCCTGGACTGGGTGCGGCCGATGGAGGCGCTGCCGGCGCTGCTTCAGGAGGCCGACATCGTGTTCCTCTGCCTGCCGGTGACGGCGGAAACCCGGGAGATGATCGACCGGGCGGCGCTCGACCGCCTCGGCCTGCAGGGCGTGCTGATCAACCCCTCGCGCGGGGGCCTCGTCGACGAGGCGGCGCTGGCGGCGGCGCTTTCCGAGGGCCGGATCGCCGGCGCCGGCCTCGACGTCTTCGCGACCGAACCGCTCGACCCGGCCTCGCCGCTGCTGACCATGCCGAACGTGGTCGCCACGCCCCACATCGCCGGGGTCACGGACGTGTCCTATGCCGGAATTTCGGCCGCCTTCGCGGAGAACGTGCGGCGGCTGCAGGCGGGCGAACCGCTACGCAACTGCGTCAACGCGCAGGCCCTGGGCGGCTAGAACGCGCTTGCGCGTTTCTGCGCTTTTTTGCGCGTTTCTGCGTTTTTCAGGTGTGCGCGCTCAGGCGAGGTCGCGGCCGATGCGCACGAGGGTCGCGGCGTCGGCGATGGGCGCCGTCGCCGCCACGTAATGGTCGGGCCGGAGCAGGATCGCGTGCTCGCGGTAGCCGGCCCGCGCCTTGCCGCTCATGTGCCGGGACGCGTCCCGGACGATCGGGAAATCGGCCGCCTGGGGGTTCATGCCCTCCGGCGTCAGGCCGATCACCTGCAGGCCGCTCGCCCGGGCGTCCGCCAGCGCCGCGGCCGGCAGCGTCCGGTCCGGCGCGTCGGAGAAGGCGATCAGGCAGGCGGCGTTGCCGACGAGGTCGTCGAGCAGCAGGCGCGAGCGGTCGGGCCGCTCCACCGTCGGCTGCGGGAACAGCTTGCCGACCAAAGTTGCCTTCTTCGAGCGCCCGTCCGGCCAGATGAGACCGTCGGTCAGGCGCGGCGGCGGCTTGTAGCGCATCTGGGAGACGTAGTCGCGGGCGGGCGGATAGATGCCGAGGAGCCGGAAGCCGGTGCGGACCGCGAAGGCCCGCGCCCGCGAGGACGGCGTCATCAGCCGGCCCATGGTCATGGCGAGCTCGATCATCGACCAGGCGTGCGGCCGGCGCTCGGTCTCGTAGGAGGCGAGCAGCCGGTCGGCCGTGCCCGGCTCCGGCGCCGTGATGGCAGGGGCTCCATCGGACCTGCTGCTCGCCTCATCGCGGACGAGCGCGGCGGCGAGCTTCCAGCCGAGATTGTGAGCGTCGCGGAGGCCGCTGTTCATGCCCTGGCCGGCGAACGGCGGGGTCAGGTGGGCGGCGTCGCCGGCGAGGAAGACGCGGCCCTCCGACCACCGCTCGGCGAGGCGGGCGTGGAAGGTGTAGACCCGCGACCGGCGGATCGGGGCGTCGCGGTCGGGACCGACGGCGGCCATCAGCCCGCGCACGAAGGCCTCGTCGGTGGCGACCTCCTCGCCTTCGCCGTCGAACAGCATGAACTCGTAGCGGCGGATGCCGTCCGGCCCGGGCAGCGTGATGCAGGGGCGCGCGGGGTCGCAGTAGACTTCGGTGTGGCGGAAGCGGTTGTAGGTCTGGGCGAGGTCGAGGATCAGCCAGCGCTCGGAGAAGGTCGAGCCGACCAGCCCGATCCCGAGCTGCTTGCGCACGAACGACCGCGCCCCGTCGGCGCCGACGAGATAGGCCGCGCGGATGGTCCGCTCCGCGTCCGACCCGGCGGAGCGGAGGCGCGCGGTGACGCTCGCTCCGTCCTGCTCGAAGCCGACGAGCTCGGTGCGAAAGGCGGCGGTGACGGTGGCGTGGCGGGCGAGACCGGCGGCGAGCACGGCTTCGAGCTCGGGCTGCTGGAAGCCGTTGCGCTTGTCGAAGCCGTAGTCGCGGGAGACCGGGTCGACGGTGGCGAACAGGTCGCCCGACGGCCCGTAGTAGCGCGACCCGTAGCCGCGCGAGACGATCGCCTCCACGGCGCCGTCGAGGCCGATCGCCTGCATGGTGCGCATGGATTCGTCGTCGATGGAGACGGCCCGCGGCTCGTCGACGGTGCCGGCGTTGCGCTCGACCAGCACGGTGGAGACGCCGGCGCCGCCAAGCAGGTTGGCGAGCGTCAGCCCGGTCGGGCCGGCGCCGACGATCAGCACCCCGGTCTCGCTCGGCAACGCGGTCGTCTCAGCCATCATGTCCGATCCCTGCAGCACCCGGCCGTCCCGGCCAAGCCGGTCCCGCGCGGTCAGGAGCGCATGATCGCACGGCCCCACAGATTGAGGGTTCGCGGCTCCTGCGGCCAGTCCTTCGACGGGCGATCGTAGATCACCTCCAGCTCGCCCGAGATCTCGATCCAGTTGCCGTCCGGATCGGCGATGAAGGCGAACAGGTTGTTGCCGGGCCCATGGCGCCCCGGCCCCCACATGAGCTCGATGCGCATGGCGCCGAACCGGTCGCACCAGTTCTTGATGGTGTCCCAGGTGCCGGCCTCGTAGCTGTGATGGTCGACGCCCTGCCGGTCGGACTTGAAGCAGGCGATGGTGTGGTGCTCGTGGTTGGAGCGAACGAAGCAGGTGGCCATCTCGCCGTCCGGATGCAGCACCCGGTCGGACAGGGCGAAGCCCAGCCGGTCGCAGTAGAAGGCGCGGAAGGCCTCGACGTCGAAGCTCGCGAAGGTGAGGTGCTGGGTGGGGGCGTGCAGGCCGGTGAAGCCCTCCGCCTGGGGCGTCGCGAGCCCGAAGCAGATCAGGTTGCCGTCCGGATCGCGCACGCCGAAGGCGCCCGCCTCGAAATAGGGCGACGGCGACGCCTCGATGGGAATGCCCTCCGCCTCGGCCCGTGCCCGGATGGCGGCAAGGCCCTCGCCGTCGCGGCAGGCGAGCCCGGCATAGGCGAGCTGCCGGTCGGCGCCCTTGCGGGCGACGAACCGCCGCTGCGGCCCCTCGCAGCGCCACTCGTCGTCGCCGATCTTCTCCAGGCGCATGTCCATCGCCTCGGCATAGAAGCGGGCGAGGCGTTCCGGTTCGGCGCTCTCGAACGCGACGTGATGGAGATAGGCGCCGGCTTGCACGGTGGTGAGGGTCATGGCGGGTTCCTTCGTTCGTCATCGCATAATTATCAAAAAATGATAATTCTGTAAATATGGTCCGCCCGAATTCCCAGAAATGCCCGTTTCTGCCAAGATGGCGGACGCGTCGAAGGAGAGCGACTTGGCCGGACTGGAACGATTCACCGCGATCCTGCACCTGTTCGACGAGGCCGCGCCCACGTGGACCGTGCAGGGGATCGCGGACCGGCTGGAGATCCCGGCGAGCACCGTCTACCGCAGCGTGCGCGCGCTGGTGGCGGACGGCTTCCTGGCGCCCGCCGGCGAGGCGCACTACCGGCTCGGCACCGCGTTCCTGGAGTTCGACCGGCTGATCCGGCTCACCGATCCGCTGACCATCGAGGGCGCGGCGATCCTGGCGAGCCTGGTGGAGCGGGCGGGGATGGCCTGCGTCGGCCTGGTGTCGAGCCTCTACGGCGACACGGTGATGTGCGTCGCCGACGCCGCCGCCGGGACGCCGGCCTTCCGCTCGAGCTACGAGCGCGGACGGCCGATGCCGCTGCTGCGCGGCGCGACCTCGAAGGTGATCCTGGCCGATCTGCCGACGCGGCGCCTGAAGCAGCTGATCGCCCGGGCGAGCGACCTTTCGGACGATGCCCGCCGCGATGCGTTCCGCAAGTCGCTGGGGGTGGTCCGCCGCCAGGGCTACTGCGTGGCGCGGGGCGAGATCGATCCGGGGCTGGCGGGGCTGGCGGTGCCGGTGCGCGAGACCGACGCCCCGACGACCGCGAGCCTGAGCCTGGTGGTGCGCGAGCAGGACCTGACGCCCGCCACCGAACGCAGCCTGGTGACGCTGCTCACCGTGTCGTCGGCGCTGCTGGCGGAGGCGCTCGCCCGCCGCAAGGCCGGAGCCTGACGCGGCCCCGGCCGAGGGCCGGTCAGATCCAGCCGGGCATCTGCGGGACGAGTTCGACCTGATCGTCGACCGACTTCACGCCCGGGGTGTTCTCGGCGGCGACGCGCAACGCGTCCTTGATCCGCGGGTCGATCACGGCGCCCTTCAGCTCCACCGCGCCGGAACGGACCGTCACGTCGATGCTGGACGACGGCACCCAGCCGTGGCGGTGGATCTCGTCGACGATGTGGTTGCGGATCCCGAGGTCGTCGACGGTGATCGCCGGCGCCGGGTCGGCGCGGCGCACCAGCGCCCGCAGGAAGTTCGACCGCGAGACGATGCCGGTCACCTTGCCATCCGCCACCACGGGCAGACGGCGGTAGCCGTGCTCCTCCATCTGCCGGACCACCTCGGAGAGGTCGGCCTCGGGCGAGATGGTGACCACGTCGCGCGACATCACGTCGGAGACCTTGCGGGCGTGGGCCCGCACGTATTCGTCGGCCAGCGTGCCCGCGCTCATCACCAGTTCCATCCAGTGACGATGCTCCTGCTCGGTGCCGATCTCGGTGCGGCGCAGCAGGTCGCGCTCGGTCACCATGCCGAGCAGCTTGCCCTCCGCGTCGACCACCGGCATGCCGCTGATGTGATGCTCGAGCATCAGCTGCGCGGCCTGGCCGATCGTCGTGTCCGGCGATACCGTCGCCGCGCCCACCGTCATGATGTCACCGACCTTCATGGTCCTGCCTCTCCCTGTTCGCCCCCGGACAGGGGGCCTTCGACTGCTTATCGGCGCTTCCGCGCGCCGTCGCCTTGCGACACGTCAAGTCCGGCGACCGGCGCCGGACAGGCGTTGCGTCCATTCCAAACGTGCGCCCGGCCGCCGGCCCCTTCAAGAGGGCCGGCCGCGACCGAAACGTTGACACCGATCAATGCGTTCCGGCGCCGCCCAATCCATGGTTGCGCCCCAATCGCGCCGTCCCAACCCGAAGGATCAGACCATGCAGGACAAGTCCCCGAAGCACGTCGGCAACCCGTTCAAGGACACGCTCGACTTTGCTGGTCCGTTCGCGAACGCCTTCAAGTTCGGCGGCCCGTACGGCGACCTCTTCGCTTCCCGCGCCCCGTTCGCCGACGTCTGGAAGACGATGATGATCGACGTGCCGATGACCATGACGGCCGAGATGATGCGGTTCGCCGGCCGCCGCTTCGCCGCCCAGGCCAACCTGTGCGAACAGCTCGCCAAGTGCGGCTCCATCGCCGATGCCATCGACGCCCAGTCGGAGTTCGTGGAAGAGGCGATCGGCGACTTCAGCGCGGAATCGGCCAAGCTGGCGCAGGAATCCCAGGCGGTGGTGAGCCGCGAGACGGCCTGAGGCCTTCGGCCACACGCACCTGACCGACGGGGGCGGCGCCTGCCGCGGCTCCCGCGGGTCGTTTCCCACGCCCTATTCCTGCATCACGTAGGTGCCGGGCGCATCGCACAGCGGCGGATAGCCCGCCGCGGCGTTGCCGAGCGTCGGCGGCGCGACCCGCTCGCCCGACGACTGCGCCGTCAGGAAGCCCGTCCACGCCCCCCACCACGAGCCGTCGCGCTTCTCCGCCTGCTCCAGCCAGCTGTCGGGATCGACGTACGGCGCCTGCTCCTTCTTCTCCAGGATCCGGTAATGCGCCTTGGGGCTGGACGGCGGCGCGACGATGCCGACGTTGTGGCCGCCGCTCGCCAGCACGAAGGTGACGTCGGCATCGGAGAAGAGGTGGATCTTGAACACCGACCGCCAGGGCGCGACGTGGTCGTGCTCGGTGCCGACGGCAAAGATCGGCGCGCGGATGTCGGTGAGCGCGATCGGCCGCCCCCCCACCTCGAAGCGCCCCTCGGACAGGTCGTTCTCCAGGAACAGCTCGCGCAGATACTGGGAATGCATCCGCGCCGGCATCCGCGTCGCGTCGGCGTTCCAGGCCATCAGGTCCGACATCGGCGCCCGCTCGCCCATCAGGTAGGAGTGGACGAGCCGCGACCAGACCAGGTCGTTGGAACGCAGCAGCTCGAAGGCGCCGGCCATCTGCTTGGAATCGAGCGTGCCCTGGGACCACATCAGGTCCTCCAGGAAGCGCACCTGGCTCTCGGAGATGAACAGCGTCAGCTCGCCCGCCTCTTCGAAGTCGGACTGCCCGGCGAACAGCGACACCGTCTTCAGCCGGTCGTCGCCGTCGCGCGCCATGGCGGCGGCGGCGATCGACAGCAGCGTGCCGCCGAGGCAGTAGCCCGTGGCGTGCACCTTGCGGTCCGGCACGATCGCCCCGATCGCGTCGAGCGCGGCGCCGACGCCGAGCGTCCGGTAGTCGTCGATGGAGAGGTCGGCGTCCTCCGCCGTCGGATTGAGCCAGGAGATCATGAAGACCGTGAAGCCCTGGCCGGTGAGATAGCGGACCAGCGAGTTCTCCGGCGACAGGTCGAGGATGTAGTACTTCATGATCCAGGCCGGCACGATCAGCACCGGCTCGGGGTGTACCGTCTCGGTCCGCGGCGCGTACTGGATGAGCTCGATCAGCCGGTTGCGGTAGACGACCTTGCCGGGGGTGACGGCGACGGTCCGGCCCGGCACGAAGTCCTCGGCGCCGACGGGCGGACGCCCGGTGGCCTCGCGCTGCCAGTCCTCCAGGAAGTTCCCGAGCCCCTCCACCAGGTTGGCGCCGCCGCTCTGAAACGTCTTCTTCAGCACCACCGGGTTGGTCGCGATGAAGTTGGCGGGCGAGAACATGTCGAGCACCTGGCGGGTGGCGAACTCCACCACCTGCTCGTGGTGGCGCGAGACGCCCGGCACCCCGGTGGTCGCGTTGTGCCACCACTGCTGCTGCAACAGGAACCCCTGCTGGATCAGGTTGAAGGGAAAGACGTGCCAGTCCGGGTCGGCGAAGCGCTTGTCCTGGGGCAGCGGCTCGATGCAGGCGGCGCCGTCCGCCCCCTCGACCAGGCTGCGGCCGGCGAACTCGGCGTAGCGGGTCCACTTGCGCGCTGCCTTCCCGGCGAGCTGCACGGACTTGCCGGGCGCCGAGGCGAGATGGACGGCCCAGTCGGTGAAGGCCTCCGACATGCCGGTGGGGGCGAGGCCCCCGGTCATCCGCGCCACCGCGGCGTGGGAGGCCCGGTCGATGGTGTCGGCGAAAACGTCGAGCGGGTCGGGCTCCGCGGCCTGGGCGGCCGGCGCCGGGACGGTCGCGGGCAACCGGGGCGGCAGCGGCAGCACCGCGGCCGGCGACGGGACGGGGGAACGGGAGGCGGTCACGCGCTTTGCTCCTCAACTGGACGGCTGCGGCGGCTCCGCGCCCGGGCGGGAGGGCCCGTGGCGGCGGAGCGGCCGGGACCCGCGGCCTAGGCCGCGAGCCGGCTTTCGCGCACCCGGACGCGGCGCGATCCGTCGAGCGTGATCAGCCCGATGTCCTGGAGCTGCGTCATCGTGCGCGACACGGTTTCGATGGTGAGGCCGAGATGGTCGGCGATGTCCTGGCGCGACATCGGGAGTTCGATGACGGACGGCTGGTGCTGGCGTTCCGACAGCGCGCGCAGGAAGGCCACGACCCGTTCGAGCGCGCTCCGGCGGCCGAGCAGCGTGACGTGGGCGCGCAGGCGCTCCATCGAGCGGAACGTGCACGCGAGCATGGCCCGGCAGAGCTCCGGCCGCCGCTTCGAGGCCGCCTCAAGCGCCGAGCGGCGCACCCGGACGAGCTGGCAGTCGGTCACCGCCTCCGCGGAGAAGGCGTGACGGTCGCCCATGCCGATGCCGAACAGGTCACCGGGAAGCTGGAACGACCCGATCTGGCGATGGCCGTCCTCGAGATAGACGCAGGTCCGCACCACGCCGGACACCACCTTGTAGAAATGCGTCACCGGCTCGCCCTGGGCGAAGATCTCGGCGTTGCGGTCGACGGCGATCGCGGTTCCGAGCTCCTCAAGCGTCTGGTCGAGCGCTTCCTCGGGAGCCTCCGGCCCCGACGCCAGACATCCGGCGTGCGGGACGATGCCCGGCCGGCCTGAAACGTGTGCGTGCAACATGACCCATCCCCCATCTTGCCTCGGACACCTTTGATATGCGCCTTGCCCCGGGCGACCGAAACTCAGGCATTCTCCGTAGGTAGTTTCCCGTACGTAGCGCACCGGACTTCGAAAGGCGGCCGGACACCCGTCATAAGAGGCCGGGGAGAGGCGGGGCGATTCCAATCGGAGCAACGCGCACCGGGCGATCGGGGGATCGCCGGGGCCGGCCGCCGCGGAGACACGACCATGCAGACTGTTCCATCGGTGGTTCCGGGTGCGCGGAGCATGCGGCGGTGAGGCCGCCGGTCGTGATCGTCGAGGACGACACCGCCGTGCGCGAGGCGCTGCTGACCGTCCTGGAGCTCGACGGCTATCAGGTGACGGGCTTCGAGAGCGCGGAGGAGCTGTTCGACGGCGCCGCCCTCGACAGCCGGAGCTGCGTCATCCTCGACGTGAACCTGCCGGGGATGAGCGGACTGCAGGCGCTGGAGCGGCTGCAGCGCACCTACGAGGGGCTGACCACCGTGGTCATCAGCGCGCGCGCCACCGACGAGATGCGGCGCGAGGCGGCCCGGCTGGGGGCCTCGCACTTCCTGGACAAGCCGATCGACATCGACGCGCTCCTGACCGTGCTGGAGCGCGTGACGGCCTGAGCGACGGCGTGGGCGCCGGCACCGGTCCGGGCCGCTACTGCCCGAACCAGCGGCCGATGTAGACGAGGTCGGGGAAGCTCACCAGCAGCGCCACCACGAACAGCATCATCAGCGCGAAGGGGGCGGCGCCGGCGAATATGTCGCCAAGCTTGATGCGCTCGTCGGGCAGCGAGCCCTTGATGACGAAGCACGCCATGCCGAGCGGCGGCGTCAGCAGCCCGATCTCCACCGAGATGATGGTGACGATGCCGAACCAGACGATGTCGGCGCCCATGCCGTTCAGGATCGGCAGGAACAGCGGCACCATGATCAGGATGATCGACACGGAATCGATGATCGTGCCGAGGAGCAGGATCACGGCGATGTAGATCAGCATCACCATCAGGAAGCTGTCGCCGTCGCCGCTGACCAGGCCGGAGAGCCAGAACGGCACGCCGGCCACCGTCAGCGCCCGGCTGTACATGGTCGCCGAGATGATCAGGAAGCACACCGACGCGGTGATGTGGCCGGTCTCCAGGAGCACGTTCCAGAAGCTGCGCAGCGACAGGCTGCGGCGCGCCAGCGCGATGGCGAGGGCGGCGAGCGAGCCGACGGCGCCGGCCTCCGTCGGCGTGAACACGCCGCCGTAGATGCCGCCGAGCACGATGGTGATGAGGAGCAGCAGCGGGCCGGCCTTGCGGGCCAGTTCACCGCCGGTGAGCCGCGGCCGCTCGGCGCCCGAATGGGTGTCGGAGAAGCGGCCGTCGAGATCGTAGACGAAGCGCGGCGTCAGGTAGGCCATGCCGATGATGCCAGCGCAGTAGACGCCCGACAGCAGCAGGCCCGGCCCGATGCCGGCGTAGAACATCATGCCGATCGATTGCTCGGTGAGGATCGCGTAGATGATCAGCAGGATCGACGGCGGGATCAGCATGCCCAGCACCGACGAGCCGGCGACGACGCCGACCGCGAAGCGCGGGTGGTAGCCGAGGCGCAGCATCTCCGGCACGGCGACGCGGGTGAACACCGCGGCGGCGGCGATCGACACGCCGGTGACGGCGGCGAAGACCGCGTTCGACGTCACCGTGGCGAGCCCCAGCCCGCCGCGGATGCGGCGCAGGAAATGGTCGGCCACGTCGTAGGCGTCGCGCCCGACGTTGGACGCGCTCATGATCAGCCCCATCAGCACGAACAGCGGGATGACCGCGAAGGTCTGGCTGGCGATGCTGTCGGCGGCGGCGAGCGTCAGAAGGTGGACGGCGATGGCCGGGTCGTTGCGCAGCACCGCCACCAGCACGAAGGAGACGAGCGACAGCGCGACGGCGATGTAGGAGCCCGCGTAGATCAGCAGCACGATGGCGCCGATCGAGATCAGGCCGAGTTCGTAGGGGGCGACGATCATCGGGCCGGCCCCTGGTTCGCGTTCAGCGCGCGCATCAGCGCGACGTTGTGCCAGGCCAGCACCAGGAACTGCACGATGCCGAAGAGGGCGCCGACCAGCAGGATCGCCTCCAGCGGCCACATCGGCGCCTGGAAGACGCCGGGGTTGCCCTTGTAGAAGCCGTTCTCCCAGGCGCTGACGAGGCGCGGGAACTGGCCGTAGACGATGACCGCGAGGACGAAGGCGCCCATCAGGTTGAAGACCATGCGGAGGGTGAGGTTGACCCGCGGCATCCGGCGCTCGGTGAGATCGAGCAGCATCTCCGACCGCGTCAGCCGCCCGACCGCGATGGCGTGGGCGAGCTGCAGGTAGACGATGGCGACGATGCCCATCTCGGTGAGCTCGACCGCGCCGTCGAGCGGCGAATTGAACAGCCAGCGGCCGAGGACGTCGGTGTTGACGAGCACCGCCATCAGAAGGACCACCACGGCCCCGACGGCGTTCATGCCCGTCACGACGGGCGTCAGGCCGGGGACGTAGCCGGCGTGATCCCGGGACGATTCCTCCCCGGCAGCCTCGTGCGATGGCCCGGACATGGTTCCTCCCCCTGACACATTATCCCCGCCCGGAGCCTGCGGGCCCGGACGGGGAGGATAGCCTCTATCTCATGCGACGAAAGCGCGTTTCCGGCCGCCGGGCGGGCGGGCCGTCCGACCGGCCCGGAGCGCCGCGGCGGGCGGCGGGCAGGCCGGCCGCCATGATCCCGCGGATCGGCGGGCCGGCACCGACCAGGCCTCCAGGGCGACGCGGCGGTGGGGCCGCGTCGCCGGACGGCGTGCTAGTTCTGGTCCCACTGGCGGGCGATCGGCTGGTTCGCCTCGCGCATCGCCTCCATGTAGTCGTGGAGGATCGCCTTGCCCGGGATGCCCTTGGCTTCCAGGTTGTCGGCCCATTCCTGGGCGATGTTCGGGAGCTTGGCGGCCCAGTCGAGGCGTTCCTGCTCGTCGATGTCGACGACGGTGCCGCCGTTCTCCTTGAAGGTCGCGATGGCCTTCTCGCCGAGCTTGGCGGCGAATTCGCCGATGGCAACGCTGTAGGCCTGCGCACCCTTCTCGAGGGCCGCCTGGACCTCTTCAGGAAGCTGTTCCCACTTCGACTTGTTGACGTTCACCGCGTAGGTGTTGGCGCCGCCGAGGTTGGCGTTGAAGTAGTAGGGGCAGACTTCGTAGAACTTCAGCGACACGACGGACTCGCCCCACACCAGGATCGCGTCGGTCACGCCCGTCTGGGTCATGTTGTAGAAGTTGCCGAGGTTGGCGTTGACGCCGACCGCGCCGATCGGCTCGACCCAGCGCAGGTTCGGCCCGATGCCGCCGATCTTCAGCCCGTCGATGTCGTCGACCGACTTGATCGGCTTGGACGAGCAGATGATGTAGTTGTCGGCGATGCCGGAGGCCGACAGGGTCACCTGGTCGAACTTGTCCCAGGTCTCGTTGAACGCCGGATACTTCTCCACCAGCCCGTCGACGACCTTGTGCACCAGCACCATGTCGGTGGTGGTGAACGGGGTGACGTAGCCGATCAGGTAGAGCGGGATCTTGTCGGCGTGGATGGCGGTGATGATCACGCCGACGTCGGCGAGGCCGGTCTGCACGGCTTCCAGCTCGCCGCCCGGGGTGGCCAGCGTGCCGGAGAACGCCTCCTGCCAGTTGATCTTGTAGTCGCCGGTCTTGGCGAGTTCGGCGTCGACCGTCGGGATGAAGCTCTCCTGGAGCATCTTCACCGCGGCGACGCTGGGCGAGAACCCGGACACCACCGTCAGGTTGATCGTTTCCTCCGCCATCGCCGGCGCCGTCATCAGCGCCGCGAGGCCGAGGCCCAACCCCAGCTTCTTCAGGTTACGCATTTCGTTTTCCTCCCTTTTTGACGTCTTGTTTTCGTTCCGATCGCTTAAGCGCTCGCGATCAGCCTGCTGTCGGCGCCCCCCCGCGCCAAGTCCCAATATGTCCGATGCGAACATTGCGGGACCCGGCCTTCCCGGCGCGCATGTCCGGGAAGGCATTTCCGGCCGGACCACCACGTCCGGCCCCGTGCCGCCGGCCTCCCCTCGCCCGCGATGCCGCGGGCCAGGCCGGCGCCACCCGACGCCCGATCAGGCGTCGGTCCAGCCTCCGTCGTTGATCCGCAGGCGGTGCGCCACGGTGTTGGAGACGGCGAGCGTCTGTTCCACGAAGCACGCCCGCTTCGAGGCCTCGATCAGCCGCGCGACGTCCTCGGCCGGCGCCTCCGACTTGAGATCGACGTCGACGCTGAAGCTGCGCGGAAAGCCCTCGTAGGGTCCGAGCTCGCCCTTCTCGGCGGTCCATTCCGCCCGGCAGTTGACCTTCAGGTCCGAGATCTCGACGCGCATCTTGCGCGAGAACACCCGGATCTGGGTCATCAGGCAGCCGACCAGGCCGGTGAGGAAATACTCCAGCGGCGTCGGAGCGGTGCCCTCGCCGCCCTGGAACGGCCCCTCGTCGGTGGCGAGCACGTTGACGCTCTTGAACGGCGAACTGGCCGTGAGCGTCACCTCGTTGCGCATCTTGCCGACGGCCACGCCCTCGGCATCGAAGATGACTTCGAACATCTGGCGGTTCTCCGTGGCCCCGTCAGGCCGTTTCCATCGTGTCGAGCCCGCGCAGCATCGGCTGCAGCTCGCAGGCCTCGCCCCACGTGCGCATCTGCAGCGAGCGGGCGAACTTGCCGACGCCGTCGGTCTCCGCGCAGACGAGGCCGAGCTCGACGATCTCCTCGTCGCTGAAGTGCCGCTTCAGATCCTCGTAAACCGCGTCGTCGTCGATGGCGTCGTCGCCCGCCTTGAAGGCGGTGGCGAAGCGCAGCGCCGCCTTCTCGCGCGCGTCGAACAGCGGGCTCGCCTCGAAGTCCATGGTCGCCATGAGCTTCTCCTCCGTCAGGCCCGCCTCCTGGGCGATGCGCGAGCGCACTGTCGAGCAGTAGCCGCAGAAGTGCTTCATCGAGATCAGCACCCGGCACATCTCCTTGAGCGGGACCGGCAGCACGCCGCCGTTCAGGAGCTCGTTCCAGTGGCGCAGCCAGTTGCGGCCGGCCTCGGCGCGGACGTAGATCCGCGCGCACAGGGGATCGGGCGCGCCGTTGTGTTCCGCCGTCTGGATCAAGAGGCGCTGGGTGCCGCTCGCTTCGTCGTCGCTCAGGGGTTCGATACGGGGGGCCATGGTCCTGTCCTCCATTGCCGGTCGCCGGACGCGACCGCTGCTGCCTCGTTGCAATCGATTGTAGCGCCGACCTTTCATGCTAAAAACGCAAATGGGGAGATCGTGGTGATGCGAGATGCGCATGGATAGGGCGGCGGAGAGCCTGAGCGACCTCTACCGGTTCCTGGAAATCGCCGAGCAGGGCAACCTGACGGCGGCGGCCGAACGGCTGGGCGTGTCCCAGTCGGCGCTGAGCCGCTCGGTGCAGGCGCTGGAGCAGGCCTACGGCTCGCGGCTGCTCGACCGCGGCAAGCGCGGCGTCCGGCTGACCGAGCCCGGCCAGATCTTCGTCGAGCGCGCCCGCGAGATGGTGAACCTGCACGAGGCGACGGTCCGCGAGCTCACCGACTTCGACGCCGACCCGGGCGGCCGCGTGCGGATCGGGCTGCCGATCTCCACCTCGCGGGTGTTCGCGACGCCGCTGGTGGCGCTTGTCGCCAGGCGTCACCCCCGGGTGACGCTGGCGATCACCGAGGACATTTCGGAGAACATGGAGATCGGCCTGTCGAAGGGGCATCTCGACCTCGCCATCCTGGTGAGCCCGAAGACGCGGCGCGGCAAGCTGCACACCTCCCCCATCGCCGCCGAGCAGCTGCTGGCGGTGATGCCGCCCGACCACCCGCTGACGACCCGCACGCGGCTGGACTGGCAGGACCTCGCCGGCCAGTCGATCGTCGCGCATCCCGAGGGCAACTTCATGCGCCACTGGCTGACGCGGATGAACGCCCGCCACGGCCTCGGCGTGCAGCTGTCCGCCGAGGTGAACTCGCGCACGCTGATGGTGGAGCTGGTGAAGGCGGGGATCGGCATCGCGCTCATGCCGGGCTGCTCGGTCGTCGAGGAGCTCGCCAGCGGCGCGGTGGTGGGCCGGCCGATCGGCACCATGCGGATCGTCTGGAGCGTCGCCTACGACGGGCAGCGCCAGCCGTCCGGCATCGTCGAGCGGGTGCAGAGGCTGATGGAGGAACTGGCGGCCGATCTCGCCCGCCAGGGCATCTGGACGCCGGTGGCCGCGGCCCGGAAGGGCTGACGCGCGCGGCACGGCACCGGCGCCATGGCCGGCGCCGGGAGGCGGCTTACGGGAGCGGGTGCGGCGCGGGGGTCGCTCCGTCCGGCAGCGGACGGTCGGCCGGGACGGCATAGGCCTGGCCGGTCCAGCGGGCGAGCACGGCCCGCCGGTCGAGCACCAGCTTGGGCGGCGCGATCTCGGTGGGCGTGCCGAACAGGCCGAGCCGCGCGGCGAGCAGGCCGCTGCCCCGGGTCGAGCTGCCGTAGACGATCAGCGGGGCGAGCACCATCGGGATGCCGACGGGCAGCAGCCAGGGCAGCAGGTCGGGCGTGAACACGCCGGCGACGCTGAGCGCGAGGATGCCGGCGGCGGAAATCCACCAGCTTCCCGCCCAGGACTCGGCGAGCGAAATCCCCTCCTCGCGGTCGGACACCGGCCAGCCGCCGTCGGAGCCGGTCACGATCTGGAAGACGGAGCGGCTCTGGTAGAGGAGCATGATCGGGGCCATCACGCTGGACCAGATCACCTCCACCAGCGTCGACCAGACCACGGCGGCGGCGCCGGAGAAGCCGTGGTGGCGGGCGGAGCCGGAGGCGCGGACCAGGATGAGGAGACGCGGCACGATCAGGAGGCCGAACACGGTGATCAGCAGCATCAGCGCCTTGGCGGTGTCCACATGCGGGAACCGCGGGAACAGCATGCCCTGCTCGGGGAAATACACCGGCCCGCTGACGAAGAACGGCGCGATGAGGCTGGACACGAGGAAGGCGAGCCAGAGCGGCGAGGCCAGATAGGCCATGATGCCCTGGACCAGGAAGAAGCGGCTCCACAGCCGCAGCTTCGGGGCGAACAGCAGCCGCATGTGCTGGAGGTTGCCCTGGCACCAGCGCCGGTCGCGCTTGGCGTAGGCGATCAGGTCGTCGGGCGCCTCCTCGTAGGAGCCCTCCAGATCGGTATAGAGCCGCAGCTTCCAGCCGCCGCTGGAAAGCAGCGCCGCCTCGACGTAGTCGTGGGACAGGATGTCGCCGCCGAACGGCGGCTTGCCGGAAAGCTTGGGCAGCCCGCAGGTGGCGGCGAACGCCTCCGTGCGGACGATGGCGTTGTGGCCCCAGAAGGTGCCGGCGGTGCCCTGCACGGCCGCCAGCCCGCGCGAGAACGACGGCGCGAAGAACCACGACGCGAACTGCATCGAGCGGCCGAACCAGGTCTTGGCGTTGATCACCTTGGGGAGCGTCTGGATGAGCCCGACGGTCGGGTCGGCGTCCATCCGCCGCGCCATCTCGACCATGGTCTCGCCCTCGACGAGGCTGTCGGCATCGAGGATCAGCATGAAATCGTAGGCGGCGCCGGAACGGCGGACGAAATCGGCGACGTTGCCGGCCTTGCGGCCGTGGTTGACGGCGCGGCGCCGGTAGAACATCCGGCCCTCGGCGCCCGTCTCCTGGACCAGCCGCTGGAACCACTTCTCCTCTTCGGCCGCGATGGCGTCATCGCGGGTGTCGGAGAGGATCATGAAGTGGAAGTCGTCGTGGCGGCCGGTGGCGACGAGGCTGTCGCTCATCGCGGCAACGCGCGAGAAGGTGCCGACCGGATCCTCGTTGTAGATTGGGACCAGCACGGCGGTGCGCCGCGGCCGCGACAGCGGGCCGGGCGGCGGCGCCTTCGGATCCCGCGCGAACAGGCCGGCAAACGCCAGCGTCGCACCCCAGGCGATGCCGAACGAGGTGATCGCCAGCAGGGCGACCCGCAGGACGTCGAGCGCATCCAGATCGTCGGACGCGACGTAGTCGAAGAAGAGCGACGTCGCGACGTAGGTCAGGATCAGTGCGGCCGTGAGGGTGAGGACCCGGTAATAATAGACCATCAGATCCCTTGCTGGCGGAAGGCGTGCAGGATGGAGGCGCGGTTCAGCGAACCGCGCCGCTCAGGGACGGACGGAAGAAGGCCAGTCGCAGGCGGGCCGTCCAGCCGACCTCGAGGGTCTGTACCGGCATCGCCATCGGCGCCGACGGCGGAGCGTACGCGTCCATGAACGCGATCCGCTCCGACTGCTCGATGGAAGCCAGGGTCATTCCGGCATCAGTAACGTCGTTGCTCATCACCCAGTCTCCATTGGTATAGCCAGGTCTCTGAAAGGCGGCGTCCGGCCATGTCCAGGCGGACAGCGAGTTCCACCGGACCATCCCCGGCCGGAAGAACATCGAAGGCGAAACGCCACGTTCCATCTTTGATGCGGTGCAGAGAGGAGGTTTTCACCTCTCCGCCCGAAATGGTCACATTGGGCGAAATGCCGGCATCCGGCTCGAGGCCGGGCAGCATTCCACCCTCGTAGTCAATGACGAACTTACGAAGTCCATCATCGTTCCGTACGCCGGACGGACCACCGACGCCTGTCCGCGTGCTGATGGCCCGCGCGAGGCTCGATTCCTCCGATCCGGGGGTGCCCCAGACCAGCCGGTAGCTCAGCGCGAGCGCGCTTCCAGCGGTCACGGGGTCGGCCGGCGTCCAGAATGCGACGATGTTGTCCATATGGTCGGCGTCGGCGGGAATCTCAACGAGCTGAATGTAGCCCTTGCCCCATCCCTCGCCGGTCTCGACGCGCAGCGACGGACGCTTCTCGTAATGGGCCTCGGCGTCCTGGTAGTCCTCGAACCTGTGGTGGCGCTGGTTGAGCGCGAACGACACCGGCTGGTCCTCGCCGAGGAAGGAATTGGCCAGCACGTGCGGGTTGCTCAGGTGGCGCCAGAGCTCGTCGCCGTTGCGGCGCACCACGCGCAGGCCCTCGGAATCGTGGACGCGCTCGCGGTAGTCGTCGAAGACCGTGCGGTTGTTCTCGCCGTACAGGAACATCGAGGTCATCGGCGCGACGCCCAGCCGGTCGACGTCGGCGCGGAAGAACAGCCGCGCGGTGATGTCGGTGACGGTGTCGATGCCGGGGATCACGCGGAACGCGTAGGCGCCTGTGAGGCTCGGGCTCTCCAGCGTCGCGTAGATCATGATCGAGCGCGCGTCGGGCTGCGGCTTCTCGATGTAGAACTCGCTGAAGCGCGGGAATTCCTCCTCGCGGCCGGTCGCGGTGTTCACCGCCAGCCCGCGGGCGCTGATGCCGTAGACGTTGCCGTGGCCGACGGCGCGGAAGTAGCTGGCGCCCTGGAAGGCGATCACTTCGTCGAAGACGTCCGGCCGGTTGAGCGGGAAGTGCAGGCGGAAGCCGGCGATGCCGGGGAACGGCAGGTTCTCGAAGTCGGCCGGATTGAGCGGCGGCCGGTACTCGAAGTCGGCCGCGCTGAAGGTGACCTCGTTGGCCTGGCCGCCCTCCACCACGAACAGCCGCACAGGCACGTTGAACAGCCAGCCGGCGTGGAAGGCCTGAACGCGGAACGGCAGGTCGGTGTCGCCCCACAGCGCGTGGTCGCCACGGAAGGCGACCTGCTTGTAGGCCTCGTAGTCGAGGTTGCGGATGGCGTCGGGGATGTCGACCTTCGGCTTCTCGTAGGGACGCGTCGCCGCGTCCTTCATGCGGGCCGTCAGCGCCTCGAAGGAGAATCCGGCCGGCGCCTGCTCCGCCGGTTGAGCCGCGCCAGCCTCCTGGGCGCGCGCGCTCCGCGCAATCGTCGCGCTCGCAAGCGCACCGGTCATTCCGCCAATGACGGATCGACGACTGAGCATCAGTCCTCCCCTGCTTCGGCCATCAGCCGGATCATGCACTGCGGGATACCCCACCCCAGACAAATTCACGTCGCACTGCAAAAACCCGCGTAGGGGCTCAAGAGTTCCGCCGTTAACGTGGTGATATAGTGGATTAATTCGTGACGTTCTTGTGGCCGTGACGTGCGGGCGAGGGGGCGATTGCTTGCTTATTTTGCAATCGCGACCCTTTGCTTGCGCGTACGTTCGGCCGCCGCCGGTCCCCGGGGGATCGCAGGTCCCGGGATGGTGCGGCGCAGCAGATGATGCCCAAAATCGGACGGCGGCGACTCTGAAATTTCAGGGGTCCCGACGGGGCCGCTCCGGCGGCCGCCCGGACGGGTCCGACGGGGGCGCCCGACGGGCCGTCGGCGCCCGATCGGCGACGGTCGCGAGGGCCGTAATCGGCCAGTTTCCAACCGCGGGATGGTTAACGCCGAGCCCGCCGCCGCGGGCGGGCGAAGGGGTGCGGCAGGACGCCGCACCCCCATCTCGCGCGGCCCCGGACGGGCGCCGCGGGGTTGCCGGTCAGCCGGGGAAGTCGAACGGCAGGTACTGGTACATCCACGTCTCGCTCAGCACCTCGTCGCCGAGCTTCAGGTAGCAGCGGAGATCGACGGCGTCGGTGCCGGTCACGTCGAGATCGAAGAACGCCCGCCAGCGGTCGGTGCCGACCACCTTCACCACGTAGCGGCCGCTGACCTTGCCCCGCGAGGCGTCGACGACCGGATCGACGTCGAACCGCTGCTTGAGACCGTCGAGCGGTCCGCCCGCGAAATCGATCACGAACTTCTTGGTGTCGCCCCGGCGCGCCTGGCCGGGAACCCCGCCGCGGCCGATGCGCGTGCCGACGACGCGCGCCACCGACTTCGGCGGGAACGGTTCGGTGGAGACCCAGTGGAGCCGGTAGGGGAAGTGCAGCGCGTCGCCGGCGCGCACCGGCTCCGCCGGCTTCCAGTAGGCGGCGATGTTGTCGTAGATCTCGTCGTCGGTGGGGATCTCGACGAGCTGGACCTCGCCCCTGCCCCAGTCCGACAGCGGCTCGACCCAGATGCCGGGGCGCTTGTCGTAGAAGGCGCCGTCATCCTGATAATTGTCGAAGTCGCGGTCGCGCTGGAGCAGGCCGAAGCCCTTCGGCGCGCTGTCGACGAAGGCGCTGGTGCGCACCGTCTTCGGATTGTTCAGCGGCCGCCAGATGCGCTCGCCGGCGCCGGTCCACAGCGCCAGGCCGTCGCTGTCGTGGACCTCGGGGCGCCAGTCGTCGCCCTGGAAGCGCTTCGCCTCGGAGTACCAGAACATGCTGGTGAGCGGCGCCACGCCCAGCCGCTCGATGTCCTTGCGGATGTAGAGGTAGGCGTCGACGTCCATCAGGATGTCGCCGGGCTTGGAGATGGTGAAGCGGTAGGCGCCGGTGCAGCTTTCGCTCTCCAGCAGCGCGTCGACGATCATCGCGTCGGGATCGTCGCCGGCGCCGTGCAGCCAGAAGGCGGAGAAGCGCGGGAACTCCTCGGGACGCGCCATGCCGGTGTCGATGGCAAGACCGCGCGCCGACAGGCCGTACTGGCCCTCGGGGCCGGACGAGCGGAAGTAGCTGGAACCCAGGAAGGCGAGCCAGTCCGTCTCCGAGCCGGCGTTCATCAGCCGGAAGCCGGCGTAGCCGAGATCGTCCGGCAGCTTCTGCTCCAGCGCCTTGTCCTTGTAGGTGAAGGCGTTGTGGTCGTAGCCGATCTCGCGCGCCTCGCCGTCCTTCACGAGATAGAGCTGAACCGGCACCTTGAAGTAGCGGCCGAGATGGAAGAGGCGGACGGGAACGGTCGTGTCCTCGCCCGGGCCGAGGGTGCGTTCCGGCCGGAAGGTGATCGACTGGTAGGCGTCGAAGTCGACGGTCTCCAGGAGGTCGGCGTGGGGCACCGGCGGGGCCACGTAGGGCCTGGCGGCGATCGCGCGGGCGCGCTCCTTCAGGACCTCGAAATCGAAACGGGTGGGCGGATCCAGCGGCAGCTCCGTCATCGCGTGCGCCAGCCTGACGAACGGCGGCGCCCCGAGCCCGGCCAGCAGCGCCGCGCTGCCCATCAGCAGGCGCCTTCTGTCAACGTCCAAACCACCGCCCCATTCCATGGTTGCCCTCCAGGCTCCGTTGCACGTGCATGCGTCGCACGGACGCGTCCCCGTCCAACAGCGCAAATGCGGTCAAAATCCGGGCGCGCGCGGGCGCAATCAGGGAAATGTATACGCGGATCCGCCGGGCCGCGCCGCCCGCCGGCCGGTCATTCTCGGGAAAGGCGGGCGGTCATGGCGGAAGGGCCGGGCCGCTCCCCCGGCGCGCGCCGGCGCCGCGACCCGCCGTCGCACGTCTTTGAACAATCGTCCAAATGCGATAGACAGAAGGGCAAGTCCCCTGTAGGGGAGAGCCAAACGAGGGGGCAGCCGCCCCGCCCGACCGGATGGACCGACGTGGCCCGCGCCGATACGCGACAGACCATTCTCGAGGTCGCCAAGGACCTTTTCGCCGAGCGCGGCTTCGGTTCCGTGCCGCTGCGCGAGATCGCGCGCGCGGCGGGCGTCCACGTCGGCAGCGTCACCTACCACTTCGGCGACAAGCTCGGCCTGCTGGAAGCGATCTACACGGCCCACACCGAGCCGATGAACGCCCGCCGCCTGGAGCTGATCGGCGAGGCGATGCGGATTTCCGACGACGACCAACGGCTGATGGCGGTGCTGCGGGCCTACGTGATGCCGGCCTTCACCTCGTCGCACGCCGATTCCGGCGGCGGCGCGCGCTTCACCCGGATGCGCGCGGTGCTGTCGGCCGAGGGCAACCCGGAAGCCCGCCAGATCATCGCCAACGCGTTCGACGCAACGACCCGCGCCTTCATCGACGCCATCGCGGGCTGCCTGCCCGGCGCCGACCGCGACGCGATCGTCTGGCGCTGCCAGTTCCTGCTCGGCTCGCTCTACTACACGCTGATCAATCCGGAGCGCATCACCCGCCTCTCGGACGGGCGCACCGACGGCGGCGACCACGAGCGCGCCATCGACGAGCTCGTCTCCACAAGCTTCGCGAGCTTCAAGGCGCTCGCGGAACCCGGCCGGAAGAGCCGGGTGCAGACGTTTCACCCCGCCTGAGTCACGTTGACCGGCAACAAACCCTGGGAGGGAATGGCATGAAGCTGACCCACGCACTGACGGCACTCGCACTCGGAGCCGCCATCCTGACGACGCCCGCCGCCGCCGAGGAGCGCATCTCCATCGGCACCGGCGGCACCGGCGGCCTGTTCTACGTGATCGGCGCCGGCATGGCCGACGTGCTGAACAAGCACATGAAGGACACCACGGCGCGCGCCGAGGTGACCGGCGCCTCGGTGGAGAACATCCGCCGCGTCGGCGCCGACCAGATGACGTTCGGCTTCTCGTCGTCGTCGACCCTCTACGAGGCGAAGAACGGCGAAGGCCCGTTCAAGGACGGCGCCCAGCCGGTCGCCGCGATGGCCTACCTCTATCCGGCGGTCCTGCAGGTCGCGACCATCAAGGACACCGGCATCGCGTCGCTCTCCGACCTGCAGGGCAAGCGGGTGAACCTCGGACCTCCGGGCTCCAACGCCGCCGTGCTCGCCCAGCGCCTGCTCGAGGCCTACGGCGTGTTCGATCCCGGCAAGGCGCAGTTCCTGTCGTACACCGAAGGCACCAACGCGCTGATGAACGGCACCGTGGACGCCACCGTGGTGCTCGCCGGCGCGCCGACCTCGGCCCTGATCGACCTCGACGCCCAGCGCGACATGGTGCTGCTGCCGGTCGACGAAGCCAAGGTCGCCGACATGATCAAGAAGTACCCGTTCTACCAGGTCTACGAGATCCCGGCCGGCACCTACCCGGACCAGACCGCAGCGGTGGCGGTGATCAACGACCCGGCGACGATCTTCACCCGTGAGGATGCCGACGCCGACATGATCTACACGATCACCAAGACGCTGTTCGACCACCTGGACGAGCTCGGCCAGATCCATCCGCAGGCGAAGGCCATCAAGCTCGACACCGCGACCAAGACGCCGATCGCGTTGCAGGCCGGTGCCCAGCGTTACTTCGACGAGAAAAAGTAAGAAACGGGCGGCGGCGACATGAATCTCGGCCTTGAACAATTGCGTCTGAGGCCCGCCGTCGAGCGGCCGGGGACGGAAACGGTCATCGTTTCCGCCCTCGTCGCCGCCGGCGCGGTCGCCGCCACCGCACTCGTGATCTACGGCGCCTACTACGGCCTGATCACCGCGCTGATCCTGCGCTCGGCGTTCTTCTCGCTGATCGCTGCCTCCGGCCTGCTCTATCTCGGCCTGAAGACCCAGTCCGGCTGGGTGCGCGTGCTGTGCTACGCGCTGGCGCTGTTCGCGCCGATCCCCGGCCTGCACCTCTGGCAGTCCTACATCGACATCGTCATGCGCGGCGCGATGGCGACGCCGCCGGACCTGTGGATCTTCGTCGGCCTGATGGCCGTCATCCTGCTGCTCGCCCGCCTGACGCTCGGCTGGACGCTGGTCATCCTCGTGATCCTGTCGCTGGCGTACGCCTGGTTCGGCTACCTGATCCCCGGCAAGTACGGCCACGGCGGCTACGACCTGCACCGCCTGACCTCGACGCTGATGCTGTCGACCGAAGGGGTCTACGGCGTCCCCATGGGCGTGGCGGTGGAATACATCTTCCTGTTCGCGCTGCTGGGCGGGCTGTTGATGAAGATCGGCACCGGCGAGGTGTTCGTCGACCTCGCCCGCGGCATCACCGGCCGCGTCCAGGGAGGGCCGGGGCTGTCGGCGGCGCTGTCGAGCTCGCTGCTCGGCACCATCAACGGCAGCGCCGTCGCCAACGTGGTGACCACCGGCACCTTCACCATTCCACTGATGAAGCGGGTCGGCTACAGCCCGGCGCTCGCCGGCGCCATCGAGGCGGCTGCCTCCTCGGCCGGCCAGATCCTGCCGCCGGTCATGGGGGCCGCGGCGTTCCTGATGGCCGAGATCATCGGCGTGCCCTACTCGCAGATCGCGCTCGCCGCGCTGGTGCCCGGCCTGCTCTACGTCGTCGCGCTGATGGTTGCCGTGCGCCTGGAAGCCGGCAAGCTGAACCTCGAGCGCGACACCACCGCCGGCCTGGCGTTGCTGCGCGAGACGCTTCTGAAGCGCGGCTACCTGCTGATCCCGCTGATCGCGCTGATCGCCTTCCTGGCCAACGGCTACACGCCCACCCAGGCGGCGGTGATCTGCATCGTGTTCGGCCTGGCGATTTCGCCCTGGCGCAAGGACACCCGCGTCGGCCCGGCCGGGCTGGTGCTGGTGTGCCGGGACACGCTGATCGCCACGCTGCCGATCGTCGCCGCGGTGGCGGCCGCCGGCACCGTGATCGGCGTGCTGAACCTCACCGGCCTGGGGCTGATGCTGTCGAGCCTGATCGTCGAGACCGGCGGCGACAAGATCTGGGCGATCCTGCTGCTGACCGCGGCGGCCTCGTTCGTGCTCGGCATGGGGCTGCCGACGTCGGCCGCCTACCTGCTGCTGGCGGTGCTGGTGGCCCCCGCGCTGACCCAGCTCGGGCTGCCCATCATCGTCGCGCACATGTTCATCTTCTACTACGGGCTGGTGTCGGCGATCACGCCGCCGGTGGCGCTCGCCGCCTATGCGGCTGCCTCGATCTCCGGCGGCGATCCGACGAAGACGGCGATGGAGGCGGTGCGCCTCGGCTTCGTGAAGCTGCTGGTGCCGTTCCTGTTCGTCACCATGCCGGGCCTGCTGATGATCGGCACCGGCACGCAGATCTTCCTGTCGATCGTGTTCGCGGGGATCGGCGTGGTGGGCATCACGGTGGGCTTCGCCGGGTGGCTGGTGCGGCCGCTGGTCTTCGCGGAACGGATGGCGATGATCGTGGCGTCGCTGCTGGTGCTGTGGCCGACCGACGTGGCCTCCACGGAGCCGGTGACCATCGTCGCCCGGCTCGTCGGCATTGTCGCCCTCGCCTTTCTCGCCTATCGGTCGACGGCGGCCGGAGAGCCGCGGCCGGCCAGCACCGGCTGAGAGACACGACCGCACGAGGAGACCGCCCATGGCCGACAGCGAACCCTGTTTCGACGTCGCGCATCTCGGCCATGTCGAGGTGTTCACCGACCGGCCGGAGGAGAGCCTCGACTTCTTCGTCAACGTCTACGGCCTGACCGAGAGCGGCCGCGAGGGAGACTCGGTCTACCTGCGCGCCTGGGACGACTACGAGTTCCACACCCTGAAGCTGACCGCCGCGGCGACCACCGGCATGGGCCACGTCGCCTACCGCGCGACCTCCGAGGCGGCGCTCGCCCGCCGCGTCGCCGCGATCGAGGCGATGGGCTGCGGCATCGGCTGGACCGACGGCGACCTCGGCCACGGCCGCGCCTACCGCTTCCGCAGCCCGGACGGGCACGTCTTCGAGCTCTACTACGACACCCGCCGATACGTGGCGCCCGAGGCCGAACGCCCGGCGCTGAAGAACATCGCCCAGCGCTATCACGGGCGCGGCGTGGCGGTGCGCCGGCTCGACCACCTCAACCTGCTCGCCACCGACGTCTCGAAGATCCGCGACTTCATGGTGGCCGCACTCGGCAGCCGGGTCACCGAGCAGATCCAGCTCGACAACGGCCGCCTCGGCGGCTGCTGGTTCACGGTGAACAACAAGAGCTACGACGTCGCCTTCACCGAGGACCATTCCGGCGCCTCCGGCCGCTTCCACCACATCACCTACGCCGTGGACCAGCGCGAGGACGTGCTGCGCGCCGCCGACATCTTCCTGGAGAACGGCGTGTTCATCGAGACCGGGCCGCACAAGCACGCGATCCAGGGGACGTTCTTTCTCTACGTCTACGAGCCCGCCGGAAACCGGGTCGAGGTGGCCAACGCCGGGGCGCGGCTGATCCTGGCGCCTGACTGGCAGACGGTGACCTGGACCGAGGCGGAGCGCCGCAAGGGCCAGGCCTGGGGCCTGAAGACCATCGAGAGCTTCCACACCCACGGCACCCCGCCGGTGGGCGAGACGATCATCGAGTAGCGCAACGACGCGGCGCCGCCACCGCGAACGCCGCCCCGACGGATCCCTCATCATGAAGATCGCCTTCATCGGTTTCGGCGAAGCGGCCCGGGCCTTCCGCGACAGCCTGGCGGCGACGGACCCGGCGCTCGGCTTTTCCGCCTACGACATCCTGTTCGACAGCCAGGGCATGGACGGGCCAACGGCGGAGGCCGCGCGCGCCGCCGGCGTCGCCGCACTCGGCAGCCCGTCGGAAGCGATCGCCCACGCCGACTGGATCGTCTCCGCCGTCACCGCCAGCTCCAGCCTGGCGGCCGGGCAGTCGGTGGGGCCGGCGATCCGGCCCGGGCAGGTGTTCATCGACATCAACTCGGTGTCGCCGGGCCGCAAGCAGGAGACCGCCGCGCCGATGACGGCGAAGGGCGCGGCCTACGTGGACATGGCGGTGATGGCGCCGGTGCATCCGCGCGGCCACCGCACCCCTGTGCTGGTGGCGGGCGCGCTGCCGGACGGGTTCCTGGATCGACTCGCGGCGCTCGCCTTCGACCTGGAGGTGGTCGGCGAGACGCTCGGCGCCGCCACGGCAATCAAGATGGTGCGCAGCCAGTTCGTGAAGGGGCTGGAGGCGATCACCGTGGAAACGCTGCTGGCCGCCTCGGCCTCGGGCTGCCTCGACTACACGATGAAGTCGCTGGCGGCGTCGTATCCCGGCCTCGACCTGCCGGCGCTGGCGCCCTACCAGTTCGAGCGCACGCTGAAGCACGGCATCCGGCGGTCGGAGGAGATGCGCGAAAGCGCCGCGACGGTCGCCGAGCTGGGGCTGCACGGGGCGCTCGGCGACGCCATCGCCGACGTGCAGCAGAAGATGGGGAGCCTGCCCCACGACCGGCTACCCGGCGACGATCTCGCCGAGGCGCTCAGGCAGCTGGTGGCGCTCCGCCGGGGGGCCTGAGGCTCCTAGCGGCTAGGCGTTTCCCGCAGCCGTTACGGGTCGAAGATCAGAACCATGTAGGCGACGAACACCACCAGGTGCGCCATGCCCTGGAGCATGGTGGTGCGCGACGCGCCGAAGGTGACGATGCTCATCAGCAGCGTCAGCACCAGCATCACCGTTTCGGTGGAGTCGAGGCCGAGCACCACCGGGTCGCCGGTGACGAGCCCGATGACCACGACGGCCGGGACCGTGAGGCTGATGGTGGCGAGCGCCGAGCCCAGGCAGATGTTGACGGAGCGCTGAAGGTGGTTGTTGCCGGCCGCTTCCAGCGCCGCCAGACCCTCCGGCGCCAGCACCAGGATGGCGACCAGCACGCCGCCGAGCGCCGCCGGCGCGCCGAGCTGCCCGGTGCCGTAGTCGACCAGGACGGCGAGCTTCTTGGAGAGCAGCACGATCGGCACGAGGGTGAGGAACAGCATCACCGCGTGGAAGGGGACGTTGACCGGGTTGTGGCCGGAATGGCCGCCCAGGTCCTCGACGTCGCCGTGCGCGTCGAGCGCCGGACCGCTCGACCGCGGCTGCACGAAGAAGCTCTGGTGCCGCATCGTCTGGATGGCGATGAAGGTGCCGTAGAGGACCACCGTGAGGCCGCCGAAGAAGATCGCCTGGAAGGTGGTGAGCGTCGGCGTGTCGGTGGAATGGGTGAAGTTCGGCAGGATCAGCGACAGGGTGGCGAGCGGCAGCAGGACGCCGATGTAGGCGCGGGCGCCCTGGAAGTTGAACTCCTGCTCGCGGTGGCGCAGGCCGCCGATGAGCAGCGCCAGGCCGATCATCAGGTTGAGCACGATCATGATGACGGCGAGCATGGTGTCGCGGGCGAGCTCCGGCGTCTCGCTGCCGGTCAGCATGATCGCCGAGATGAGCGCCACCTCGATGGTGATGACCGCGACCGTCAGGATCAGCGTGCCGTAGGGCTCGCCCAGGAGTTCGGCGAGGCAGTCGGCGTGGCGGACGACGCCGAAGGCGGCCCACAGCATCGCGGCGAACAGCCAGATGAAGAGCACCGCGGTGATGACCGGGTTGGAGAGATCGGCCAGCCAGGCCTTGCCGTAGAGGGTGAAGACGACCGTCGTCAGAAGCCCGGCGAAGAAGGGGCCTTCCTTCCGCGCCAGGCCGAGCACTCCCGTTTGTCCGCCACCCATTCCGCCGCTCATTCCATTTCCCCGCACCGATCCGAATGCCGCACCGCACACCCAGCGGGGTGCCCGATCTGACCGGCAATTTCAAGGTGCACGCAGCGCGCCGGGGCGCCGGCGGTTCGGACGCCGGCGCGAAGCGCCGCTCAGAAGCCGAACAGGCGCGGCAGGTAGAGCGCGATTGTCGGGAACGCGATCAGGATCGCGACGCGGACGATGTCGGCGGTGATGAAGGGCAGGATGCCGCGGATGACGGTGCTGATCGCGAGGCCCGGCGTGACCGCCTGGATGACGAACAGGTTCATGCCGATGGGCGGCGTGATCAGCCCGATCTCGGCCACCGTCACCACCAGGATGCCGAACCAGATGCCGTCGAAGCCGATGCCGGTGGCGAGCTGGTAGAGCGGCACCACCGTGAGCAGCACCATCGACAGGCTGTCCATGAAGCAGCCGAGCACCAGGTAGAAGACGATGATCAGCAGCAGGATGCCGAGCGGCGGCAGGCCCGAGGCCTGGATCGCGTCGGTGAGCACCGAGGTCAGGTGGCTGAGCTCGATGAAGTAGTTGAACAGCGACGCGCCGATCAGGATGAGGAAGATCATGCCGGTCATGCCGGCGGTCTCGGCGAGGCCCTTCACCAGGATGTTCGCGGTGAGCTTGCCGCGCAGGATGGTGATCAGCAGCGCCCCGCCGGCGCCCACCGCGGCGGCCTCGGTGGGCGAGAAGATGCGGCCGTAGATGCCGCCGATGACCAGCGCGATGAGCAGCGCGGCGTCCCAGATCCGCCCCATCGCCACCAGCTTCTGGCGGAACGAGTAACGCGGTCCCGCCGGCCCGAGCTCGGGCTTGCGCAGCACCTGGACGAGCACGGCGGCCATGTAGAGGGCGGTGGCGAGGAGACCGGGAAGCAGGGCGGCGGCGAACAGTGCGCCGATCGATTCACCCGTCAGGATGGCGTAGAGGATCAGGATGATCGACGGCGGGATGAGCACGCCCAGAGTGCCACCGGCGGCGACCGAGGCGGAGGCGAGGCTGTCGGAGTAGTTGCGGGCGCGCATCTCCGGCATCGCCACCCGGCCAATGGTGGCGGCGGTGGCCAGCGACGAGCCGCAGATGGCGCCGAAGCCGGCCGAGGCGCCGATGGTCGCCATGGCGATGCCGCCGCGCCAGTGGCCGATCAGCGCCTGCACGCCGGCATAGAGGTTGGCCGACAGCCCCGAATAGGTGGCGAACACCCCCATGAAGATGAACAGCGGCACGACTTCCATGCCGTCGTTGGAGATCGCCTCGTACGGCAGGTTCGACAGCACATAGGTGGCGCTGGACCAGCCGCCGAGCCAGATCGAGCCGACCGTGCCGACCAGCGCCATGGCGAGCGCGATGGGCACGCGCAGCGCGATCAGCGCCACGACGACGGCAAAGCCGACGGGACCGGCGAGATCAGGGCTCAAAGGGGCTTCTCCGCAGGACCGGACACGATCGTCTCGGCGGCGCGGGCAAGCGCCGCGAGCGCGCCGAGCGCCAGACCGAGAAGGAAGATGCCCCAGTAGTAGATGACGGGGATCTGCAGGTTGGGGGTGGTGTCGCCGTAGGCGTAGTGGAGCATCGCCCCCTGCCAGGTCAGCCAGACCAGGAAGCCGAGCAGGATGGCCGAGACGATCGACACGACCACGTCGAGAACGATCCGCGCGCCGCGCGGAAAGCGGTCGGCCAGGAGGTCGACCGTGATGTGCGAGCCGAGGACAAAGCCGTAGGGGATGGACAGCGAGGCCGCCGCCACCAGGCACAGCTTGGTGATGTCGGCGGTGTCCATGAACGCCCCGCCGACCAGCTGCCGCCACAGGATGTCGGCGCAGGTCAGCAGGATCGCCACGAGGAGCGTGGAGATGCCCGCCAGAGCGAGCCAGAACGTCAGGCGGCCGAGGCCGCGGGCGGGCGCAAAGCGCATCCCGCCCGTCTGCTGCATTCCGGGATCGATCTCTCCGAGTTCACTCACGCTCGCCCGCCGCCCGTCAGGAGTTGGAGTATTTCTGCACGAGCGCGAGCGCGTTCTCGTAGAGCTCGTGCGGGTTCTCCACGCCTTCCTTCTTCAGGCTGTCGAGGTAGGAGTCGATCATCGGCTTCAGCTCGTCGCGCCACTGGTCGCGGGTCGCGTCGTCGATGACGATGATCTCCTGGCCACGATCGACGGCGTCCTTCTTGCCGGCGGCGTCCCACTTGTCCCACCACGGGCCCATCTGCGACTGCCAGGCTTCGCCGGTGGTCTCGTCGATGATCTTCCGGGCGTTCTCCGGGAGCTCCTGGTACGACTTCGGGTTCATCACGATGTAGAACGCGGCGGCATAGACGCGCGCGTCGGTGTGATACTTCAGAACCTCGTTGAGCTTGATCGCGCCGACCAGATCCCAGGTGGTGGCCACGCCGTCGAGCGCGCCCTTCTGCAGCGCCTCGTAGATCTGCGACGGCGGCATGCCGATGGCGCTCGCGCCCTCGAACTCCAGCATCGCGTTGACGGCCGGTCCGGGCGAGCGGATGCGCAGGCCCTTGAGGTCGGAGAGCTGCTTGATCGGCCGGTCGACGGTGTGGAACAGCGCGCCGTGATGGGTCATCAGGCCCAGCACCTTGAAGCCGTCATACTCGCCGCCGAGCTGGCCGGTGTTGTAGAGCTCCCACAGCGCGCGGCTGCCGGCGCCGGCCTTCTCCACCACGAACGGCAGCTCGATGACCGAGGTGTGCGGGAAGCGGCCGCGCGGAATGCCCGCCAGACCGAACGCGATGTCGGTCACGCCGGCGCGCACCTGGTCGGCCTGGCGATCGGCCCGGCCCAGCGCGCTGGAGACGTTGTGGATCTCGAAATCCACCTGGCCGTTCGACTTCTCGCGCAGCTGCTCGGCCCACGGGCGGAGCATGTCGACCTCGACCCCGTGGGTCGGCGGCAGGTAGTGGGTGATGTCGAGCTTGATGGTCTCGGCGCGCAGGATCGCCGGCATCGCCAGCGTTCCGACGGCGGCGACCGATCCGGCCAGAAACGTTCTGCGATTGGCCCTGAAAGTCATGAGGCGGTTCCTCCCGAACTGGGTTCACACGTCGGCCGCAGGACGGGCGCGACGGGCACGTTCACGGTCTTCTTGACAGTCTTCCGGGGCCCGACCCAAGCCGGCCGCCCCGCCACGTCGTAACCAAGTCATCTCGTCGCGCCGGAACCCGCGGGACCCGGCGAGCGCAGGCGACGCTTGCGCAGCGACGCCGATTTGGCAAGTCCAGAAACGGCCGGACCGGCTTCATACACCAATCCCGCGATCGGGCGATACGCGCGCGACGTCCAGTTTGTCGCACCGTTGCCTGAGATCGATTTACTTAGTATACCTAACTAAATCAACCGCGCTTTCGGACCCGCGACACGGCGTGCCGCGCCGGATCCGCCAGGCGGTCGGGACAATGACGGGTTCGCCTTCCGGCAACCCCGCTTGTGGAGGAAACACGATGACCGAGACCATCGACGGCGCCACCCGCGCCAAGCGCCAGGAGTTCTACGACCGGCTGGCGCCGAACAACCTCGCCCCGCTGTGGGAAGTGCTGAAGGGGCTGATGCCGCCGGAGCCGACCTCCAAGGCGGTGCCCCACCAGTGGCGCTACGAAGAGGTGCGGCCGCTGCTGATGGAATCCGGCGGGCTGCTGACGGCGGAAGAGGCCGAGCGCCGCGTGCTGGTGCTCGAGAACCCGGCCTTCACCGGCGAGAGCCGCGCCACCGCCACCATCTATGCCGGGCTGCAGCTGATCATGCCGGGCGAGACGGCGCCGGCGCATCGCCACACCCCGTCGGCGCTGCGCTTCATGCTGGAGGGCGAAGGCGCCTTCACCGCCGTGGGCGGCGAGCGCACCACCATGCGCGCCGGCGACTTCGTCATCACGCCGAGCTGGGCCTACCACGACCACGGCAACGAGGGCTCCGGCCCGTGCGCCTGGCTCGACGGCCTGGACATCCCGATGGTGCGCTTCTTCGAGACCGTGTTCTCGGAAGGCTACAACGACAAGAGCCAGAGCCTGACCCGGCCCGAGGGCGACGCGCTGGCCCGCTTCGGCAGCCGCATGCTGCCGCTCGACGACTCCGGCCGCCGCTACGGCCAGACCACGCCGATCTTCAACTATCCCTACGAGCGCACCCGCGAGGCGCTGGTGACGGCGGCGAAGGGCGAGGCCCCGGATCCGCACCTGGCGACGACGCTGCGCTACGCCAACCCGGTCGACGGCGGCTGGACGATGCCGACCATGTCGGCGTGGATGACCCACGTGCAGAAGGGCTTCGAGACCACCCGCATGCGCTCCACCGACGGCATCGTCATGTGCGTGGCCGAAGGCCGCGGCCAGGTGACGACCGGCGGCAAGACGTTCACCTACGGCCCGCGCGACGTCGTCGTGCTGCCGGCGTGGGCGTGGCGCTCGTTCAAGGCGGAAGAGGATTCCTTCCTGTTCTGCCTGTCCGACCGGGTCGCCCAGGAGAAGCTCGGCCTGTTCCGCGAACAGCGCGGCTGACACGACGCCCAAGCGGACAGCCCTGCCCGGCCGGCCCATGGCGGCCGGGCGAGCGGTCCTGCCTCACGAAAATCCAACAAAATTCAGGGAGACATGCATGCGCTTTTGCCGGTTCGACGACAACCGCCTCGGCCTCGTGGAGGGCGACACCGTCCGTGACGTGACGGCCGCCGCCGATGCCCTGCCGCCGGTCCGCTGGCCGCTGCCCCACGGCGACCTGTTCATGGCCCACTTCGGCGAGATGCGCGCGGCCATGGAGCGGCTCGCCCCGGACGCGCCGGCGAAGAAGCTGAGCGAGGTGAAGCTGCTGAGCCCGATCGCCAATCCGGGCAAGATCGTCGCCGCGCCGGTGAACTACCAGCTCCACCTCGACGAATCCCGCGTCGACACCCAGATCAACTTCGGCTCCAGCGTGAAGACCATCGCCGAGTGCGGCGTGTTCCTGAAGGCGACCAGCTCGCTCGTCGGCCCCGGCGAGGGCGTCGTCGCCGACTGGTCGGACCGCCGCATCGACCACGAGATCGAGCTGGCGGTGGTGATCGGCAA
This sequence comes from Amorphus suaedae, assembly GCF_053629675.1. Classification (NCBI taxonomy): domain Bacteria; kingdom Pseudomonadati; phylum Pseudomonadota; class Alphaproteobacteria; order Hyphomicrobiales; family Amorphaceae; genus Amorphus; species Amorphus suaedae. The sequence continues at coordinate 2,779,201 of NZ_JBRJIT010000001.1, forward strand.
ACAGGGTTTCCGGATCTCCGAGGAGGACGCCCTGTCTTATGTAACCGGCTACACGATGGGCTTCGACATGACGATCCGCGGCACCGAGGACCGCAGCTACCGCAAGTCCCTCGACACCTTCACGGTGCTGGGCCCGTGGGTGGTGACGGCCGACGAGCTGCCGGACCCGAGCGCCCTCGACTTCGAGCTGAAGGTCAACGGCGAGACGCGGCAGAAGTCGAACACGCAGCACCTCGTCTTCGACGTGAAGCGCCTGATCGCCGTCGCCTCGAAGGCCTACACGCTCTATCCGGGCGACGTCATCCTGACCGGCACGCCGGAAGGCGTCGCGCCGGTCGTGCCGGGCGACGTGATGCAGGCCTGGATGCAGGGCATCGGCGAGACGACGATCGCGGTGCGGGGCGCTTGAGCGACGGCGACGCCCCCTCCGCCGGCGGCGAGCCGGTGCTGACGCCCCTTGAGGGGATCGTCGGCTACCGGCTGCGCCGGCTGCAGGCCCGCTGGATCACCCACTGGGGCCACTGGTTCCGGGCGCTCGGTGTGTCCACCACGCCGGTGCAGGGCGGCATCCTGCTGCTCATCCGCGCCAACCCCGGCATCAGCCAGGTGGCGCTCGCCCGGCTGCTGCAGGTGGAAGCGCCGACGCTGATGCAGGCGCTGACGCCGCTGATGCGGGCGGGTCTGGTCGCCCGCGTCCGCTCGCCCCGGGACGGCCGCGCCTTCGAGCTGCGGCTGTCGGAGGCCGGGGCGTCGGTCGCCGACCTCATCGAGGCCGACATGCTGCGGCAGGAGGAAGACCTTCTGGCCGGCCTCACGGCCGCCGAACGCAAGACCTTCCTGGCGCTGCTCGACAAGGCGCTTTCCAGCGCCGACGCGGCGACCGCCGCCCTCAGCGCAGAAGCTTGCCCACCAGCCGGCGAAACGTCTCCGCTTCCTCGGGCGTGAGCTTCTCCAGGAAGCGCTCTTCGAAGGCGAGCGCCAGCGGGGCGATTTCGGAAAACAGCGCCCGCCCCTTCTCCGTCAGCGACAGCGCCACCAGCCGGCGGTCCTCCGGCACGTCCTTGCGGATCAGCCCGGCCGCCTCCAGCCGCGCCGCCGCCCGGCTGACCTTCGCCTTGTCCATCTCCACCCGCCGGTAGATCTCGCGCACGGAGACGTGCTCGTACTGGGAGAGATGCGCCAGCACCCGCCATTCCGGGATCGAGATGGAGAAGCGCCGGCCGTAGTCCGCGCCGAGCTCGACCGACAGCCGCGTGCCCAGCACGTTGACCAGGTAGGGCAGGAAATCGTCGAGGTGGAAGGCTGCCTCGGCGTCGGGACGCGGTTCCGTCATTCGGTTGACAACCGTTTCAGATGATATGATCTTGCGTGCCAATCTGGCCCGTCCGGGCCGTCGAGGCAATGGCGCGGCGCGGCGCCGCCGGCCGCAATCGAGCGCGCCCGCCCGATCCGACCGGGCCGGGCCCCGCCCGACGGGCCCGGGGCCTGACAGAAACGCAGCTGAATTTCGCGACAGGGAGAACGCCATGGGCATCGCCTACATGCCGGGCTTCGGCAACGACTTCGAGACCGAATCGCTACCGGGCGCGCTGCCCCAGGGGCAGAACTCGCCCCAGCGCTGCCCCTACGGCCTCTATGCCGAGCAGCTGTCGGGCTCGCCGTTCACCGCGCCGCGCGGCACCAACGAGCGCTCGTGGCTCTACCGCATCCGCCCGTCGGTCCGCCACACCAGCAGCTTCACGCCGTTCGAGGCGCCGAACTGGAAGAGCGCCCCCAACCTCGACGACAGCACGCTGCCGATCGGCCAGTTCCGCTGGGATCCGACGCCGATGCCGAACGAGGCGACGACCTTCGTCCACGGCATGCGCACCATGACGACGGCCGGCGACGTCCACACCCATGTGGGCATGGCGGCGCACGTCTACGCCTTCAACGAGGCGATGGAGGACGACTACTTCTTCAACGCCGACGGCGAGATGCTGTTCGTGCCGCAGGACGGCACGCTGGACCTGTTCACCGAGCTCGGCCGCATGGAGGTCGCCCCGGGCGAGATCGCCATCGTCCCGCGCGGCATGATGTTCAAGGTGGGTCTCGCGGGCGGGCCGGTGCGCGGCTACGTCTGCGAGAACTACGGCGCCAAGTTCACGCTGCCCGACCGCGGCCCGATCGGCGCCAACTGCCTCGCCAATCCGCGCGACTTCCGCACGCCGGTGGCCGCCTACGAGGACAAGGAAGTGCCGTGCCGCGTCCACGTGAAGTGGGGCGGGCGCTTCTACGAGACCGAGATCGACCATTCGCCGCTCGACGTCGTCGCCTGGCACGGCAACTACACGCCCTACAAGTACGACCTGTCGACCTTCTCGCCGGTGGGCGCGATCCTGTTCGACCATCCCGATCCGTCGATCTTCACGGTGCTGACCGCGCCGTCGGGCGAGCCGGGCACGGCGAACATCGACTTCGTGATCTTCCCGCCGCGCTGGATGGTGGCCGAGCATTCGTTCCGGCCGCCCTGGTACCACCGCAACATCATGTCGGAGTTCATGGGCCTCATCAAAGGCCAGTACGACGCCAAGGAAGAGGGCTTCGTGCCCGGCGGCATGAGCCTGCACAACATGATGCTGCCGCACGGCCCCGACGCGTTCGGCTTCGAGAAGGCGTCCACCGCCGAGCTTCGGCCGACCAAGCTCGAAGAGACCATGGCCTTCATGTTCGAAACTCGATACCCCCAGCACCTGACGCGCTACGCTTCGGAAACGAAGACCCTGCAGGAGAATTACCACGACTGCTGGGACGGCCTTAAGAAGCGCTTTGATGGAACGCCCGAAGGGAACTGGGATCGATGAAACTCGCAACCTTGAAGTCCGGCGGCCGCGACGGCCGCCTCGTCGTCGTGTCGCGCGACCTGACGCAGATGACCGACGCGGGCGAGATCGCCCCCACCCTGCAGGCCGCCCTTGACGACTGGACCCGCTGCGGGCCGAAGCTCGCCGCGCTCGCCGAGAGCCTCGAGCACGGCTCGGTGCCGGCCGAGCGCTTCCACGAGCACGACGCCATGAGCCCGCTGCCCCGCGCCTACCAGTGGGCCGACGGCTCGGCCTACGTGAACCACGTGGAGCTGGTGCGGAAGGCGCGCGGCGCGGAGATGCCGGCGACCTTCTGGACCGACCCGCTGATGTACCAGGGCGGCTCGGACGCCTTCCTCGGCCCGCGCGATCCGATCCGGCTCGCCGACGAGGCGTGGGGCATCGACATGGAGGGCGAGGTCGCGGTGATCGTCGACGACGTGCCGATGGGCGCGTCGCGCGAGGTGGCCGCCGAACGCATCCGCCTGGTCATGCTGGTCAACGACGTGTCGCTGCGCGGGCTGATCCCGGCCGAGCTCGGCAAGGGCTTCGGCTTCTTCCAGTCGAAGCCGTCGTCGGCCTTTTCGCCGGTGGCCGTCACCCCCGACGAGCTGGGCGACAAGTGGGACGGCGGCAAGGTGCACCTGCCGCTCTGCGTCGACTACAACGGCAAGCCGTTCGGCCGCGCCAATGCCGGCATCGACATGACCTTCGACTTCCCGACGCTGGTCGCCCACGCCGCCAAGACGCGCCCGCTCGGCGCCGGCGCGATCATCGGGTCGGGCACCGTCTCCAACAAGCTCGACGGCGGCCCCGGCAAGCCGGTCGACCAAGGCGGCGTCGGCTATTCGTGCCTGGCGGAGATCCGCACCGTCGAGACCATCGACACCGGCGAGGCGAAGACGCCGTTCATGAGCTTCGGCGATACCGTGCGCATCGAGATGATGGACGACAAGCACCACTCGATCTTCGGCGCCATCGAGCAGACGGTCGAGAAATACGATGGCTAGGCTTGCGGGCCTGGCCCTGGCCGGATTGCTGATCGCCGGACCGGCGTTCGCGGCGGACGCGACCGCGCCCGTCGTCGAGGTGATGAAGCTGACCCAGTCGAACTGGGCGGACGACGGCTCGGACTTCCAGCCGCTGTTCTCCGACGAACGGCTGGCGCAGCTCTACAGCCGGGACTTCCGGGCGCTGTTCGCCGAGGCCAGCAAGAGCGCGTTCGCCAGCGAGGCGGGCACGCCCTTCGACTACGACGTGATCGTGAATGCCCAGGACGGCTGTCCGCTGAAGGACATCGCGATCGCGGCCGAGCCGGGCGCCGGACCGCCGAGCGTCGTCGTCGCGCGCTACAGGTTCCTGACCTGCTTCGGCAGCGAGCCCGAATACCAGGCGGTCTCCGAGACGCGCTTCGACGTCGTCGAGGAGAACGGCCGCGTGGTGATCGACGACATCCACACCGCCGACGGCGATGGCGCGTTCGGATCCCTGAAGGACGAGATGAAGGCGATCGCGGCCGAAACCGGCAACTGACCGGAGCGACGCGTCGACCGCGCGCCCGGCCCCACCGGGAGCGCACGCCAGACAAAGGGGCCGCCGGATCAACCGGCGGCCGGAGCCGCAGAGCGCTTCCCGCCCGTCGCAATCGCCGGCCGGCGAACTGGCGCAGGCTCGAAACCCGGGAGGACGACAATGCCCCACGTGACGCCGCTTGACCGCGAGACCCTGCCGCAGTTCGCCGAACTGTTCGAACGCTACGACCGCATCCGCGGCTTCCTGCCGAACTCGATCCTGACCATGAGCCGGCGGCCGAAGATCGCCGAGGCCTTCATGCTGCTGAACCAGGCGATCCTCTACGAGGGCACCGTTCCGGAAGACCTCAAGATGATGGTCGCCTACATGTCGAGCTCGGCGGCCGGATGCCGCTACTGCCAGGGCCACATGGCGAACCTCTCCAGCGTCTACGGCGTCTCCGACGAGAAGATCGCGGCGATCTGGACGTTCGAGGAGAGCCCGCTGTTCACCGACGCGGAGAAGGCGGCGCTTCGGCTCGCGCTGCATGCCGGCGGCGTTCCCAACACCGCCGAGGCGGCGCACTTCGACGAGCTGAGGCGGCATTTCAACGACGACGAGATCGTCGAGATCGTCGCCTCGATTGCCCTGTTCGGCTATCTGAACCGCTGGAACGACACCATGGCGACCGAGATGGAAGCGGCCCCCGGCCGGCTGGCCGAGCGCGCCATCGGACCCGTCGGCTGGACCGCCGGCAAGCACGGCGCGACCGCCTGACCGACCCCTGACCGACGCCGCGCCCCGCGCGCGGCCTGCACCAACCGGCGCCGCTGCGGCGCCCGACCGAAACCAAGGGACTCGACCTATGGCAAAACAATTCGCCTCCACCGGCGACATGAGCGACAAGAAGATCTCCTTCGAGGAGGTCGGACCGGATCTCTACGCCTTCACCGCGGAGGGCGATCCGAACACCGGCGTCATCATCGGCGACGATTCCGTCATGATCTTCGACGCCCAGGCGACGCCGAGGCTGGCCAATCTGGTCATCGAGAAGGTGCGCTCGGTCACTGACAAGCCGATCCGCTACGTGACGCTCAGCCACTATCACGCCGTCCGCGTGCTCGGCGCCTCGGCCTACAACGCCGACGAGATCATCGCCTCCGACGTCTGCCGCTCGATGGTCTACGAGCGCGGCAAGGAGGACTGGGACTCCGAGTTCGGCCGCTTCCCGCGCCTGTTCCAGGGCCATGAGTCGATCCCCGGCCTGACCTGGCCGACGATGACCTTCGAGACCTCGATGAGCGTCTATCTCGGCAACCGCCGCGTCGACCTCATGCACCTCGGCCGCGGCCACACCGCCGGCGACATCGTCGCCTGGGTGCCGGACGCCGCCGTCATGTTCACCGGCGACCTCGTGGAATACAAATCCGCCTGCTACTGCGGCGACGGGCACTTCTCCGACTGGGGCGACACGCTGGACGCGGTGAAGTCGTTCGAGCCCACCGCCATCGCGCCGGGCCGCGGCGACGCACTGATGGGCGAGGCGAAGGTGGAAGAGGCGATCGAGCTCACCCGCGACTTCCTCGATTCCACCTACCGGCCGATCGCCAAGGTGGCGGCGCGCGGCGGCACGCTGAAGGAAGCCTGGGACGCCTGCCGCCAAGTCTGCGATCCGAAGTTTTCCGACTACGCGATCTACGAGCACTGCCTGCCGTTCAACGTGGCCCGCGCCTTCGACGAGGCCCGCGGCATCGACACCCCGCGCGTCTGGACCGCCGAGCGCGACAAGCAGATGTGGGAAGACCTGCAGGGCTGAGCCCACTCGACCGATGCCCCTCCGAGGGGAGCCGGCAACCGCCGGCCCCCTTCGGGCGTTGGCATGGGATATCTCCCGGCGGGAACAGGGGCGCGCACGTGCGGCTGGTCTATCTGATCCTTGGCTGGCTGTTCGTCGCGCTCGCCTTCGCGGGCGTGGTCCTGCCTGTGCTGCCCACCACCCCGTTCCTGATCGTCGCGGTTGGCTGCTTCGCCCGCTCCTCGCCCCGGCTGGAGGCGTGGCTGCTGTCGCACCGCCGCTTCGGGCCGGTGCTGCGGGACTGGCGCAGCCACGGCGCCATCCCCCTCCGCGCCAAGCTGTTCGCCTATTCCGGCATGGCGGCCGGCTACGCGTTCTTCTGGATGATGGTGCGGCCGGGCTGGCCGCTGGCCGCCGCCGTCGCCGCGCTGATGGCCGGCGGCGCCGCCTATGTGGCGACGCGTCCGCTGCCGCCCTCCCCGCCACCGCCGCCCGCGCCGTGACCGCCGGAGCCTGCCCGCGAACGCCGGCCGCGGCCGCCACCAGGAGTCTGTTTTCAGCCTCCCTGATATCCCCTATCGTCCGGGCGGCCGCGCGGACCCTTGCGCACGCCAGCCAGTTCCCATCGAGTGGAGACCTTGTTCCGTGCAGTTGAAATCGGACGTCGTCGTCATCGGAGCCGGACCCGTGGGCATGACCCTTGCGCTGGACCTGGCAGCGCGCGGCGTGCGTGTCGTGACGGTCGAGACCCGCCGCGCCGACGAGGCGCCGAGCGTGAAGTGCAACCACGTTTCGGCCCGCACGATGGAGATCTTTCGCCGGCTTGGCATCGCCGCCGACGTCCGCGAGGCGGGCCTGCCGGGCGACTATCCCCACGACGTGACCTACCGGACGACCACCACCGGGCGCGAGATCGCGCGGGTGCCGATCGCCTCGCGCAACGACCGCTTCACGCCGGCCGATACCGGCCCCGACGGATCCTGGCCGACGCCTGAGCCGCCGCACCGGATCAACCAGATCTTCCTGGAGCCGATCCTCGCCCGCCACGTGGCGCGCTCGGAGCGGATCACCGCGTTCCACCGTCACGAGGCGACCGGCTTCGAGACCGACGGCGACGGCGTCCGCGTCTCCATCCGCGACCTCGACAGCGGCGAGGTCCGCACCATCGAGGCGCAGTATCTCGTCGGCTGCGACGGCGGGCGATCGCCGACCCGCAAGGCGATCGGCGCATCGCTGTCAGGCGACGCGGTCATCCAGCGCGTCCAGTCCACCTACATCCGCTGCCCCGACCTCATCGGCTGCATGACGGTGCCGCCGACCTGGGCGATGTTCTCCATGAACCCGACGCGCAGCGGCAACGTCTATTCCATCGACGGCCGCTCGACCTGGCTGGTGCACAACTACCTGCGCGACGACGAACCCGACTTCGACTCCGTCGACCGCGACGCCTGCATCCGCGCCATCCTCGGCATCCCCGACGACGTGTCCTACGAGATCCTCGCCAACGAGGACTGGTACGGGCGGCGTCTGGTGACCGACAAGATGCGCGAGGGCCGGGTGTTCATCTGTGGCGACGCCGCCCACCTCTGGGTGCCCTATGCCGGCTATGGAATGAACGCCGGCATCGCCGATGCCGCCAACCTCGCCTGGATGCTGGCCGGCCGCCTCAACGGCTGGGCGCCCGAGGCGATCCTCGACGCCCACCAGGCCGAGCGGCTGCCGATCACCGACCAGGTGAGCCGGTTCGCCATGGACCACTGCGCCTCGATGGCCAAGCAGCGCAGCGCCATCCCGGCCGAGATCGACGACGCCGGGCCGGACGCCGACGCCATCCGCGCCCGCTTCGGCGCAGAGGTCTACCGGCTGAACGTGCAGCAGTACTGCTGCGGCGGACTGAACTTCGGCTACTACTACGACGCCTCGCCGATCATCGCCTATGACGGCGAGATGGCCCCCGGCTACACCATGGAGACGTTCACTTCGTCGACCGTTCCGGGCTGCCGGGCGCCCCATCTGTGGCTCGCCGACGGGCGCTCGCTCTACGACGCCATGGGCCCGGACTTCGCGCTGCTGCGCTTCGATCCCGCCGTCGACGCCGGCCCGCTGGTCGACGCGGCCGCGGCCGTCGGCCTGCCGCTGACGGTGCTCGACGTGGACACCACCGATCCGCTGGCCGCGGCCTACACCACCGCGCTGACGCTAATGCGGCCCGACCAGCACGTCGCCTGGCGCGGTGATCACCTCCCGGCCGATCCGGCGGTCCTGGTCGACCGGGTGCGCGGCGCGGCGCACGCCTAGGCCGGCACCCGATCCGGAGGGTCAGGCGGTCGTCGGGCCGCCGGCGAGCCGGGCCGCGGCCTCGGCGATCACCTCTTCCTCGCTGGTGGGGATCACCAGCACAGGCGTCGGGCCGGCGGACATGTCGGTCGCGTTTCGGGCGTTGGCGTCGGCGTCGATCGCCAGGCCCAGGTAGCCCAGCCCGGCGACGATGTCGGCCCGGACGCGGCGCGAGTTCTCGCCGATGCCGCCGCAGAAGACCAGCGCGTCGAGCCCGCCGAGGACCGCCGTCAGCCCGCCGATCTCGCGCTGAGCGCGGGCGACGAAATAGGCGATCGCCGCTTCCGCCGCCGGTGTGCCCGCCGCCTCCACGTCGCGCATGTCGGCGCTCACGCCGGAGAGGCCGAGCAGGCCGCTCTCGCGGTAGAGCAGCCGCTCCAGCTCCTCCAGGCCCATCCCCTCGAACCGCATCAGGTGAAGGAGCGCGCCGGGATCGATCTGGCCGCAGCGGGTGCCCATCGCCAGGCCGTCGAGGGTCGAGAACCCCATGGTGGTGGCCCGGCTCTCGCCGCCGGCCACCGCGCACATGGAGGCGCCGTTGCCGAGGTGGGCGACGATCACCCGGCCGGCGTGAAGCTCCGGGTGCATCGCCTTCAGCCGGCGCGAGACGCTGGTGTAGCTGAGGCCGTGGAAGCCGTAGCGGCGCAGGCCCTCGTCGTAGAAGCGCGCCGGCAGGGCGAACGCCGACTGGACCCACGGCATCGTCTGGTGGAAGCCGGTGTCGAAGCAGCCGACCTGGACCACCGAGGGCGCGGCCGCCCGCGCGGCGCGCACGCAGGCCAGGTTGATGGGCACGTGCAGCGGCGCCAGCGGTTCCAGCCGCGCGAGCTCGGCCATCGTCGCATCGTCGAGCACCCTCGGCTCGGTGAGCGCGCTGCCGCCGTGGACGATGCGGTGGCCGACCGCCGTGAGCGGCTGGTCCGCCCAGACGGGTGCCAGCGCCGCGATGAGGCGCGCGAGCGCCTCGTCGTGATCGGCGGCCTCGACGACCGACGCCCTCTCGCCGTGCAGCCGGTCGACGGTCTTCATCGCCGCCGCGCCGCCGATCCGGGACACGGTGCCCGAGGCGACCTCGGCCAGGGCTTCGGACGGATCGAAGACGGCGACCTTCAGGCTCGACGAGCCCGCGTTGACGGTCAGGATCATGGCTCCCCCGGAGTGTGCGGCCCGGCTTCCGCGCGCAGGCGCGCATGCCGGGCTCTGGTCGTTGGCTGATCTGTGTCGTGGATGCCCGCGCGCCGGGCGCCCGGTCCGGTTGCGGCCCGGTCCCGCCTCAGTCGAAGGAAAGCCGCGACAGCTCGAGCGCGGCGGCGTCGAGATGCGGCAGGAAGGCCTTCGCCCGCGGGATGTCGAAGCGCTGGGTCGGCGCGTGGAAGGACAGCGTGGCGAACAGGCGCCCGTTGGTGTCGCGGATCGGCACCGCCAGCGCGATCATGCCCTCCATGAACTCCTCGTCGTCGACGGCGTAGCCGAAGGCGCGGGTCTTCAGGAGCTCCTCGCGAAGCTTCGCCGGATCGGTCAGGCTGCGCGGGGTGCGCTGCTCCAGCGTGGCGGCGGCGAGATAGCGGTCGAGGTGCCGGGTGGGCAGCGAGCTCAGGTACATCTTGCCGGACGACGTGCAGTAGAACGGCACCCGCGTGCCGACCGGAAGCTGGATGCGCAGGGGCCAGTCGGTCTCCACCCGTTCCAGGTAGATCATCGAGTCGCGCTCGGGCAGCGAGATGTTGCAGGTCTCGCCGATGCCGGTGGCGAGCCGGGTCAGGATCGCCAGCCGCGCCGTGCGCAGGCGGAGCGACGACAGGATGCCCCCCGACATCTCGCGCGCCCGCCGGCCCGGCGCATAGCTCCGCCCGTCGATGTCGCGCTGCAGGAAGCCCTCCTCCTCCAGCGTGGCGAACAGCCGGTGGATGGTCGGCTTGGGCAAGCCGAGCGCCAGGTTGACCTGGGTCGGCGTGATCGGAACGCCCGCGGCCGCGACCGCCTCCATCACCAGAAGCAGACGCAGATTCGTCGGAATCGTGTCCTTGCCCTCGTCGAGAGCCTCCATGCACCACCGCCCAAAACCGAGAAAGATCCATCCGAAACGAGACGACCTTAGAAGAAGCCGGAATCCGCATCAATTCGATCGTGGATTGCACGCCGCCGGGGCAATCCCGGACGGCCCGACCGCACCACATCACATTTTTTATAATTTTGATACTTGAAGTCTCATTATCATGAGTTGATTGTGGGCACACACCGGCTAACAGGTGATCCAGGGACGGGACGTGGGGACGGCATGGAGCAGCTGAGGGCTGATTACGTCATTGTCGGCGCTGGATCGGCCGGCTGCGTGATCGCCAACCGTCTGAGCGCCGACCCGTCGGTGCGGGTGATCCTGATCGAGGCCGGCGGCCGCGACAGCAACCCGTGGATCCACGTGCCGGTCGGCTACTTCAAGACGATGCACAACCCCTCGGTCGACTGGTGCTACCGGACCGAGCCCGACCCCGGCCTCAACGGGCGCAGCCTGGAATGGCCGCGCGGCAAGGTGCTCGGCGGCTCCTCCTCCCTCAACGGCCTGCTCTACGTGCGCGGCCAGCCCCAGGACTACGACCGCTGGCGCCAGATGGGGCTGGAGGGCTGGGCGTGGTCGGACGTGCTGCCGCTGTTCAAGCGCTCGGAGAACCAGGAGCGCGGCGGCGACGACTTTCACGGCACCGACGGGCCGCTCGCGGTGTCGAACATGCGGCTGGTGCGGCCGATCTGCGACGCCTGGATCGCGGCGGCGGAATCCCTCGGCTATCCCTTCAACCCCGACTACAACGGCGCCACCCAGGAGGGCGTCGGCTACTTCCAGCTCACCGCCCGCAACGGCCGGCGCTGCTCGGCCGCCGTGGCGTTCCTGCGGCCGGTGCTGAACCGCCCGAACCTGCAGGTGGTGACCCGCGCCCACGTCTGCCGCGTCGTCGTGGAGGACGGCTGGGCCACCGGCGTCGAGTTCAAGGACCCCGACGGCACCACCCGGCTGGCCGTCGCCGAGGGCGAGGTGATCCTGTCTGCCGGCGCCATCGGCTCGCCGCAGATCCTGATGCTGTCGGGGATCGGCGAGGCGGCGCACCTGGCCGAGCACGGCATCGCGCCGGTCGCCGACCTGCCGGGCGTCGGACGGAACCTGCAGGACCACCTGCAGGCGCGGCTCGTCTACAAGTGCAACGAGCCGACCCTCAACGACGAGGTGCGCAGCCTCGTCGGGCGCGCCCGCATCGCCGTGGAATACGCGCTCTTCCGCACCGGCCCGATGACCATGGCGGCCAGCCTCGCCACCGCGTTCCTGCGCACCGACGCGCGGCTGGAGACGCCGGACATCCAGTTCCACGTCCAGCCCTGGTCCGCCGACAGCCCCGGCGAGGGCGTGCACCCGTTCTCCGCGTTCACGATGTCGGTGTGCCAGCTCCGGCCGGAGAGCCGCGGCGAGATCCGCCTGCGCTCGGCCGATCCCGCAGCGCACCCGGTGATCCGCCCGAACTATCTGGCCACCGAGACCGACCGGCAGACGGTGGTCGCCGGCATCAAGATCGCGCGCCGCATCGCCGCCGCCTCGCCGCTTGCCGAAAAGATCGCCTCGGAATATCGCCCCACGCCGGACGTCGTCGACGACGCGGGCCTGCTGGACTGGGCCCGCAACACCGCCACGACGATCTATCACCCGACCGGGACCTGCAAGATGGGCACCGGCACCGACGCGGTGGTGGATGCCCGGCTCCGCGTGCGCGGGGTGCGGGGATTGCGGGTCGCGGACTGTTCTATCATGCCGGAGATCGTGTCCGGCAACACCAACGCGCCGGCCATCATGATCGGCGAAAAAGCGAGTGACCTGATCGTCGCTGACCGGGGATAGCCTCCGGAACGACGGGTTCGGGACGACCAATTGGGAGACGCGCCATGCGCATGACGACCGAAGAAGCCTTCGTGAAGGTGCTCCAGATGCACGGCATCGAGCACGCCTTCGGGATCATCGGATCGGCAATGATGCCGATCTCGGACCTGTTCGGCCGGGCCGGCATCCACTTCTGGGACTGCGCGCACGAGGGCTCCGGCGGCATGATGGCCGACGGCTACAGCCGCGCCACCGGCCGGATGTCGATGATGATCGCCCAGAACGGGCCGGGCATCACCAACTTCGTGACGGCGGTGAAGACCGCCTACTGGAACCACACGCCGCTGCTGCTGGTGACGCCCCAGGCGGCCAACAAGACCATGGGCCAGGGCGGCTTCCAGGAAGTCGAGCAGATGAAGCTGTTCGAGGACATGGTCGCCTACCAGGAAGAGGTGCGCGACCCGTCGCGGATCGCGGAAGTGCTCAACCGGGTGATCCTGGAGGCGAAGCGCGCCACCGGGCCGGCGCAGATCAACGTGCCGCGCGACTTCTGGACCCAGGTGATCGACATCACCCTGCCGCAGATCGTCGAGTTCGAGCGGCCGGCGGGCGGCGAGGCCGCGCTGGCGGAGGCGGCGAAGCTGCTGGCCGCGGCGAAGTTCCCGGTGATCCTGAACGGCGCCGGCGTGGTGCTCGCGGACGCCATCGGCGACACCGTGGCGCTGGCCGAGCGGCTCTCCGCGCCGGTCTGCGTCGGCTACCAGCACAACGACGCCTTCCCGGGCTCGCACCCGCTGTTCGCCGGCCCGCTCGGCTACAACGGCTCGAAGGCGGGCATGGAGCTGATCTCCGGGGCCGACGTGGTGCTGGCGCTCGGCACCCGGCTGAACCCCTTCTCCACGCTGCCGGGCTACGGCATCGACTACTGGCCGAAGAACGCCAAGGTGATCCAGGTCGACATCAAGCCGGAGCGCATCGGGCTGACCAAGGCGGTGAGCGTCGGCATCGTTGGCGACGCCGGCAAGGTGGCGCGGCGGCTGCTGGAGCTGCTGCCGGAGGCCGACGCCGCCGCCGGCCGCGAGCGCCGCGACCTGATCGCCACCAAGAAGTCCGCCTGGGCCCAGCAGCTGAGCTCGATGGACCACGAGGAAGACGATCCGGGCACCACCTGGAACGAGCGCGCCCGCGCCGCCAAGCCCGACTGGATGAGCCCCCGGATGGCGTGGCGGGCGATCCAGGCGGCGCTGCCGCGCGAGGCGATCATCTCCTCCGACATCGGCAACAACTGCGCCATCGGCAACGCCTATCCGTCGTTCGAGGCGGGCCGGAAGTACCTCGCGCCGGGCCTGTTCGGCCCCTGCGGCTACGGCCTGCCGGCCATCGTCGGCGCCAAGATCGGTTGCCCGGACACGCCCGTGGTGGGCTTTGCCGGCGACGGCGCGTTCGGCATCGCGGTGACCGAGCTGACCGCCATCGGCCGCAAGGAATGGCCGGCCATCACCATGGTCGTGTTCCGCAACTACCAGTGGGGCGCGGAGAAGCGGAACTCGACGCTGTGGTTCGACGACAACTTCGTCGGCACCGAGCTCGACGAGCAGGTGAGCTACGCCGGCATCGCGCGCGCCTGCGGGCTGGAGGGCGTCGCCGCGAAGACGATGGACGAGCTCACCGCCGCCCTCGACAAGGCCATCCGCGACCAGATGGAAAACGGCCGAACCACGCTGATCGAGGCGTTCATCAACCAGGAACTCGGCGAGCCCTTCCGGCGCGACGCCATGAAGAAGCCCGTGCCGGTCGCCGGCGTCGATGCGAGCGACATGCGCCGGCCCGCCTGAGGGCCGTCAGCCTTGCATCGCAGCAGGGGAGATGCTGCGGAAAACGGACGTGGCCGGCGCCGGCCACGTCCAATCGAAGATTGAACCGCCTGCAAGGATGATGTCTTATTGAGGCTAACAGTCTCATTTTCACTGGGGAGGGAAGATGAGAGTTGCGTCGTTCCAGTGTGAAACGTGACCCGGCCGACCGCCGCCACGGGCCGTCGCGCGCCTCGCCGCGCTGACCGCCGTTCGACATTGCAGGGCCTCCAGCCGCCTCCTCCAACGAACGCCAAAGAAGGGAGGACGCGATGACAATGAGTCCGGAGGCCGAAGAACGGCTCCGCCGCCTCACGCGGATACTGGATCTTCCGGGAATGCTGGTGGGAAAGGCGGCCGCCTGGCTGATCGTTCCGATGATCGGCGCGCTGGTCTACGAGGTGATCGCCCGGTTCGGCTTCAACAGCCCGACGATGTGGGCCTACGACGCCACCTTCATGTTCTACGGCGCCCTGTTCATGCTGGGGGCGGCCTACACCCTCGGGCTCGACTCCCACGTGCGGGCCGACTTCCTGTTCAACATCATGTCGCCGCGCCTGCAGGGGCTGATCGACTTCCTGTTCACGCTCTGCCTGTTCTTTCCGGCGATGTACTTCTTCACCGTCGCCACCTTCGACTACGCGCTGGTGTCCTGGTACCGGGGCGAGCGCATCCCCACCAGCCCGATGATGCCCATCATCTACCCGCTGAAGACGGTGATGCCGATCACCGGCGCGCTGCTTCTGATCCAGGGCGTGTCGGAGCTTCTGAAGAGCTACTTCAGCATCGTCACCAACCGCCGCTTCCGCACTCCGACTGAGGAGGCAGGCGCATGACCGACGCTGCTCTCGGACTCGTCTCCCTCGGCCTCATCTTCGTCGGCATCCTGACCGGCTACCCGATGGCCTTCACCTTCATCTTCATCTCGCTGGTTTTCGGCTGGCTGGGCATCGGCGACCGCGTCATCACGCTGATGCAGTACCAGTTCTTCGCGCTGATGCGGGACACCACGCTGGCCGCCATCCCGCTGTTCCTGTTCATGGGCTTCGTGCTGGAACAGTCCGGCCTGATGGAGCGCATGTTCAAGGCGCTGCGGCTGTTGCTCGGCCGCCTGCGCGGCTCGCTCTACCTGATCGTGCTGCTCGTCGCGACGGTGTTCGCGGCGGCGACCGGCATCGTCGGCGCCTCGGTGACGGTGCTGGGCGTCATGGCGGCGCCGATCATGATGTCGTCGAAGTACGACACCCGCCTGTCGGCCGGCGCCATCGCGGCCGGCGGAACGCTCGGCATCCTGATCCCGCCGAGCATCCTGCTCATCGTCATGGGCCCGGTGGTGGGCGTGCCGGTGTCGGACCTCTTCACCGCGGCGATCATCCCCGGCCTGATGCTGTCGGTCGTCTACATCGCCTACACGCTGATCCGCAGCTACTTCAATCCGGAGCTCGGCCCGCCTCTCACCCTGGAGGAGATCGCCGAAACCTCGACGGCGGAGAAGATGCGCGAGCTGCTGCTCGGCATCATTCCGGTCACGGTGGTCATCGCGTTCACGCTCGGCGTCATCATCGCCGGCATCGCGACGCCGACCGACGCGGCGGCGTGCGGGGCGCTGGCCTCGCTCGTCCTGGCGCTGCTCTACCGCCGAATGCCGTGGGCCTCGTTCAAGCGCTGCGTCTACAGCACCCTCGTGCTGTCGGCGATGATCATGTTCCTGCTCGGCTCGGCCAACTTCTTCGGCGCCGTGTTCTCGCGGCTGGGCAGCGCCAACCTGCTCACCGAGTTCCTGCTGAGCCTGCCGTTCTCGCCAACCGTCATGCTGGTGATCATCCTGGCGATCGTCTTCGTGCTCGGCTCGCCGCTCGAGTGGATCCCGATCGTCCTGGTCATCGTGCCCATCTTCCTGCCGACCATGGTGCAGATGGGATACGACCCGCTGTGGTTCTCCATCCTGATCGCGGTGACGCTGCAGACGTCGTGGCTGACGCCGCCGATGGCCCTGTCGGCCTACTTCCTCAAGGGCGTCGTCCCCCAATGGAAGATGGGGGACATCTATCTCGGCATGACCCAGTTCGTCGGCCTGCAGCTGCTCGTCGTGGCGCTGCTGGTCATCTTCCCCGAAATCGTCCTCTGGCTTCCGAACGCCCTCAAGTGACGCCAACGCCGATCCAGGGACAGAAAGGAGACTGCGCCGCACCCAGCCGTCGACTGACCAAGCAAAAGCACATCAAAGGGAGGAACTATCGATGACCATTTCCAGGTTGGCCTATGTGGCGGGCGGAGCGCTCGGGGCGCTGTGCCTGTACGCCGGCGCCGCCAGCGCCCAGAACGACACCTACGAGATGCGGATCCAGACCGCGATCCCGAACTCCAGCCTCTATTTCAAGCTGATCGAGGACTTCGCCGACCAGGTCGAGACGATGTCCGGCGGCCGGTTGGAAGTGGAAGTGCTGCCCGACGGCGCCGAGGTGAAGGCCTTCGAGATCCTCGATGCCGTCGACAGCTGCCTTGTCGAGGCCGGCTACGCCTGGCCGCACTACTGGTCCGGCAAGCACCCGGCGTACGTGCTGTTCTCCAACGTGCCGGCGAGCACCGGCATGGACCAGGAAACCCTGATGTCCTGGTACTACAGCGGCGAGGGCCAGAAGCTCTACACCAAGCTCACCCAGGAGATCATGGGCCTGAACGTGATGCCCTTCCTGATGCAGCCGATGGGGCCGGATCCGCTCGGATGGTTCTCCAAGCCGTTCAACAACATGGATGAGTTCCGGTCGATCAAGTACCGCTCGCCCCCGGGCATCGCCGGCCAGACCTACACGGCCATGGGCGTGCCCGCCGTCGCCATGCCGGGCGGCGAAATCGTGCCGGCCGCCCAGCGCGGCACCATCGACGCCGCCGAGTGGATCGGCCCGGCCGACGACCGCAATCTCGGCCTGAGCAAGATCTGGAAGTACTACTACCTGCAGGGCCTTCACCAGCAGACCGACGTCGGCGAGCTGATGATCTGCAAGAGCTTCTGGGACGACCTGCCGGAGGACCTGCGGGCGATCGTGGAGACCGCCATCATGGCCAACTCGGCCAAGACCCAGGCGATCAACCTCTATGAGAACTCCAAGGCCGTGAAGGAGTATGCCGACGAAGGCATCGAGATGCTCGACACGCCGGACGAGTACTACACGCTGTTCATCAAGGCGCAGAACGACGTGGTGAAGAAGTACATCGCCGACGACGACTTCTTCGCCGAGGTCTACAAGTCGCAGGCCGACTTCGCCGACCTCGTCCACCCCTATCACTCGCGCGTGCAGAAGCTGCAGAGCGAGGTGGTGAACGGTGCGCACGAGGTGAAGAAGGGCGCCAACTAGAGCGCGCCAACCGGCACCTGCCAGGGCGCGACAGCAAGCGGCCGCCGGCGATCAGCCGGCGGCCGCAGTCGTTTGGGGTTGGAGATCGGATACGGCGGACGGGCCGGGCCGGACGGCCTCAGTCGGCGAGGCGGGCGCGCAGCCGCGCGACCTCGTCGTCGCCGAGCCCGATCGCGGAGACGTACCGCGTCGCCCCGCCGTAGCCCGCCTGCAGATGGTCGAGGGTCCGGCGCATCGTCTCCGGCGGCGAGGCGAGCGTGCGGTCGACCAGCTCCGGGGCGGCGCCGCGGGCAAGCGCGCCCTCCCGCAGGATCGCCAGCAGAGGCTGCGCGACTGTGGCGGTGAGCGCGTAGTCGTCGACGATGGTCTCGTCGGAGACGCCCGCGACCGACAGCAGCAGCGCCGCGATCAGCCCGGTCCGGTCCTTGCCCGCGCTGCAGTGGAACAGCACCGCGCCCGGCTCCGCCTCGAGGATGGTCCGGAACACCTCGGCGAACCGCTCCTGGCATCCGTCCAGCCCCTGGCGGTAGCGGTTCCCCATGTCGAACGGCCGGCCGTCCGGATCGAGCATCTCGATCGGCGCGAGGGCGTGGAAGAGCGGCACGTTGCGGTAGGCCACGCGCGCGTCGTCGCGGAACGGGTTGGGCTGGGTCGCCAGCTCGTCGGCGCCCCTGAGGTCGATGACGGTCGCAAGCCCCATGTCGACCAGCGCGGTGCGCGCGTCGGCGGTGAGATGGGTGAGGACGCCCGCCCGCAGGACGCTGCGCCAGCGGGTCACGCCGCCGCCGGCCGTCTCGTAGCCCCCGAGGTCGCGCACGTTGTGGGCGCCTTCGAGGGCGATCACCCGACTGTTCACATCCGACATCAACGCAATCCCGACTTCATGAAGGACTCGATCACCTGCCGCTGCAGGACGACGTAGACGAGCAGGATCGGCAGGCTGGCCATGGTGGCCGCCGCCATCAGCGGACCCCAGAGATTGCCCTCCTGGGTCATGAACATCTGCAGCCCGATCTGGATGACCGTATCCTCGATCCGCCGGGTGAGCAGCAGCGGCCAGAAATACTCGTTCCAGGCGGAGATGAAGGCGAGCACGCCGAGCGAAGCGATCGGTGCCCGCATGTTGGGCACGACGATCTCCCACAGCGTCCGCCAGTGGCCGGCATTGTCCATCCGCGCCGCTTCCAGCACCTCGCGCGGGAACGACCGCATCGCGTGGTAGAGGAGCAGCATGGCGAAGGCGGCGGCGGCGTTCGGGATGATCAGGCCGGGCAGCGTGTCGAGAAGCCCGAGGCGCGAGGCGAGCACGTAGTTCGGGATCATCGTCACCTGGAACGGCACCAGCCAGGACAGCGCGATCAGGCCGTGCACGAGGCCGGAGAAGCGGAACCGCCAGCGCACCAGCGCGTAGGCGGCCAGCAGCCCGGTGAGGACCTGGAGCAGCGCGGTGCCGGTGGCCACCACCATCGTGTTGACGAGCATCCGCACCAGCGGGATGTGGTCGAGCACGAAGCGGTAGTTCTCCAGCGACGGCGCGCGCGGCCACAGGTCGAGCGAGAAGATCTGGTTCTCCGGCTTCAGCGAGGTGACCAGCATCCAGTAGACCGGGAACAGCGCCACCACGACGAGCAGCACCATCACCGCGTTGAGCGCGGCGGGGCGCGCCCAGGCGTGTCGCGCCGGACGGGCCACGGCGGCCCCGCGCGGGGCGCGCATGTCGATCTCAGTCGTCATAGACGGCATACCTCCGCATGAGCTTCAGGCAGACGAAGGCGACGAGCGCGAAGCCGGCGAAGGTGATCATGCCCGCGGACGAGCTCCAGCCCGCCGACAGAGTCTCGAAGCCGTACTCCCACAGCAGGTAGAAGATGTTGGTGGTCGACTTCAGCGGCCCGCCGTGGGTGAGCACGTTGATGTAGACGAAGCTCCACTGGGCGCCGAACAGGACGGTCATCATCGACAGCAGCAGGATCGTCGGCGACAGCAGCGGCAGCCGGATGTCGCGCACGATCTGCCAGCCGCTCGCCCCGTCCATGCGCGCCGCCTCGATGTAGGCCGGGTTGATCACGGCGTTCGCCGCGGAAAACAGCAGCGTGGAGAAGCCGATCAGCTTCCAGCCGGTGATCCAGACAAGCGTCGCGAGCGCGAAGCGCGGATCCTCCAGGAAGCCGACCCGGCCGAAGCCGAGGGCGGCGAGCCCGTGGTTCACCAGCCCGTGGTCGGGGTTCAGGAGCCAGCGCCAGAGCACCGCGGCCACCACCGGCGCGACGATCATCGGCACGAAGATCAGCGCCCGGTAGAGGTTGCGCAGCGGGCCCTTCATGTCCTGGGTGAGGATCGCGACGGCGAGCGGAATGATCACCGACATCGGGAACAGGCCGACGATGTAGAAGACGGTGTTGACCAGCGCCTGACGCATTTCCGGCAGCGACAGGATTCGCTCGTAGTTCTGCAGGCCGACGAACCGCTTCGGCGCCGTCGGCAGCATGTTCCACTGATGGAAGGAGAGCTGGAAGGCCTCCACCAGCGGGGCGTAGATCCACACGATCAGCACGGCGAGCGCCGGCGCCAGATAGAGCCACGGGACCGCACCGGAGCGGAAGCGCGCGGCACGCGCGGGCCGGACGGTCGCCATGCGGCCCACGTCGAGCATGTCGGCCTGGATGTCGGTCATCGTCTCTGTTCCGGAAGAGGAAGGATAAAGGGGCGGCCCGCGACCGCGCCGCCCCCTTGGCCGCTGGCCTTACGGCATCAGCGTCTGGGCACGGTCCTGGGCGGCCTTCAGCACCTCGACCGGATCGCCCTGGCCGAACACCGCCTCGCGCACCGCGTCCATCATCATGCTCTCGATCTGACGATAGTTCGGACCCGGGAAGGCGACGTTCGGGGTCAGGTGGTCGAGCTGGTCGATGTTCGGCTGGAACATCGGGTTTTCCTTCATCCAGCCGCCCAGGTAGGCCGGGTCATCCACGATATCGAGCCGCAGCGGCAGGTAGCCGATCTTGGTGGTGATGACCGTGTAGGCGTGCTTGGAGGTGAGGAACTTCATCAGCTCCCAGGCGGCCCGCTGCTTCACCGGATCGGTGGAGAAGACGTACAGCGCGCTGCCGGAATTCGTCGGCGCGGTCGGCTTCTCGCCGAAGGCCGGCATCGCCGCGACGCGCAGCTCGAAGTTGCCGGCGGAGGCCTTCTTGAAGCTGGTGAGCACGGCGCTCGTGTAGAGGAACATGCCGAGGTTGCCGCTGGAGAAGCTGTCGGTGTGGCTGCCCGGATCGATCCGCGCGTGGGAGCCGTCCTCGACCATCTGGCGCATGGTCACGACCGCGTCGGCGGCGCCGCCGTCGGCGAAGGTCAGCGTGTTGCCGTCACGCACGTTGCCGCCGTCCGACATCACCAGCGACTGGTAGACGAAGGTGCCGTCGACCGGGCCGTAGGCGCCGGGGAAGAAGCCGTGCTTGCCGGTCTTCTCGTGGATGGCGCGGCCGTACTCGTCGACCTCCTCCCAGGTCCGGGGCGGGGCGTCGGGGTCGAGGCCGGCGGCGCGGAACAGGTCGGCGTTGTAGAAGAGCACCGGCGTGGAGAAGGTGTAGGCGAGGCCGTAGGTCTTGCCGTCGACCTTGCCGAGTTCCAGCCCGTTCGGGCTCATGCCGTCCAGGTGCGCGGCGAGCTCGTCGGCCGGCACCATCTCCTCCAGCGCGTTGGCGCCGAGGTCGGACGAAATGTAGATCAGGTCGCGGAAGACCAGCTGGGCGACGTCCGGCTGCCGGCCGGCCACCATGTCGGCCTGGACGCGCGCGCCGATCTCGTTGGAGGGGGCCGGGATCGCCTCCACCTTGATGTTCGGATTGGCGGCCTCGAACTCCTGAATCAACTCCTTGGTCGCGGTGGCGCCAGCGTTCGCGTGCGCCAGGTTGTAGTTGTAGAAGGTGATCGTCACGGGCTCGTCGATCGAGGCGGCCATCTCGGCGTGGGCCGGGACGAACGGCAGGGCGAGCGCCGTGCCGGCGGCAAGCATCAGTTTGAGGGTCGTTCGGCGGATCATCGAAGTCTCCTGGGGTTGGGCGGCGTGTGCGTCAGCTGGCGGCGGGCATCGCCCGGGCGCGCAGCAGTTCCAGCGGGTAGACGTTGAGCTCGGCCCGGTCGGACGGCATCGGCACGAAGGCCATGGTGAGGCCCGAGCGCCGGATCGTGCCGAGGCCGAACGAGGCGCCGCGCACCATGCGCAGCACGTCGGTGCGCAGGATGTCGGTGGCGGCGTGCTGGCCGGTGCCGACGATGACGGGGATGCCGTGCCAGACCGACACGCGGTCGTGGTGGATGTGGCCACTCAGGATGCCGACGACGTTGCGGCCGCGCAGCAGCCGCGCGAGCTCCTGCGACTGATCGAAGTCGATCGACCGCCAGTGCGCCCAGTCGGCCTCGTCGCCGAGCGCCGGGGGATGATGGGAGACGATCAGCTTCGGCAGCTCGGGATGACGGTCGAGGGCCTCGGAAAGCCAGGCGAACTGGTCCGGGGTGATGCTGCCCGGGATCTGGCCCGGCGTGGAGGAATCGAGGGTGACGATGTGGATGCCGTCGATCACCGTGTCGTGGTCGTAGGGCGCGTCGAGGTCGACGTCACGGTCCAGCATCCCGGCGTAGAAGCCGGGGCGGGTGTCGTGGTTGCCGAGCGCGTAGACGACCGGCACGTCTACCTGGGCCATCACTTCCCTGAGGACGCGGAAGCTCGCCGCATCGCCACGGTTGGTGAGGTCGCCGCTGGCGACGACGAAGCTGGGCTTCGGCTCGACGGTGGCCACCAGGTCGAGCACCGCCTGCAGCGTGGTGAGGGTGTCGCTGAACAGGTGCGGGTCGTCCGGCGTGCCGACGTGCAGGTCGGTCAGGTGAATGAACGTCGTCTCGCCGGTCATCGGTGAACTCCTTCAGCGGCGGTTTCGAATGGGATCCGCGCGCTCGCCTCCACCCGGCGGCCGTCGTCGGCGCGGAAGAGATGCAGCGCATCGGGCGGGAACGAGACGCCGAGCGGAGCCGCCGGCGGCACCGTGCCGGGTGCCTTCGAGACGGTGAGGCGCCGGCCGTCGCTCAGGCCGTGGAAATGCAGCTCGCCGCCGAGGTCCTCGACCATCTCCAGCTCGAAGCGGAGCGCGCCGGGCGCGGCGGGCGCGGTGAAGGAGACGGCGGCGGGACGCGCGCCGACGACGACCTCGGACCCGGCAGGCAGGTCGAAGCGCAGCTCCGGGCAGACCGGCGCCTCCCGGGTCACCGCCCGGCCGTCCCGGTCGATGCGGGCAGGCATCAGGTTCATCGGCGGCGACCCGATGAAGTCGGCGACGAAGAGGCTCGCCGGACGGGCGTAGATCTCGGTGGGCGTGCCCGCCTGCTCGATGCGCCCGGCGCTCATCACCACCAGCCGGTCGGCCAGCGTCATCGCCTCGATCTGGTCGTGGGTGACGAAGACGCTCGTCGTGCGCAGGTCGCGGTGCAGGCGCTTGATCTCCAGCCGCATCTGCAGTCGGAGCTTGGCATCGAGGTTCGACAGCGGCTCGTCGAACAGGAACACCTTGGGCGAGCGGATCATCGCCCGGCCCATGGCGACGCGCTGGCGCTGGCCACCGGAAAGCTGGCCCGGCTTGCGATCGAGCAGGTCCTGCAGCCCGAGCATGCCGGCGATGGCGCCGACGCGCTCGGCGCGGGCCTGCTTCGGGACGCCCGCGACCTTCAGGGCGTAGCCGATGTTCTCGGCCACCGTCATGTGCGGATAGAGGGCGTAGCTCTGGAAGACCATCGCGCAGCCGCGCTCGCCCGGGGCGACCGCGTTGACGATCTCGCCATCGATGGCGATGGTGCCGTCGGAAATGTCCTCCAGCCCCGCGATCATGCGCAGGAGGCTCGACTTGCCGCAGCCGGACGGCCCGAGGATCACCAGGAACTCGCCCGAGCGGATCTCCAGATCGACGCCGGCGACGGCCACGGTGGCGCCGTAGCGCTTGTGCACCTTGGAGAGGCTGATACCCGCCATCCGGTTGAACCCTCACTTCGTTCGTGATCGGGCTTCACCGGTAGGCGTAGGCGATAACCTCTCTGTGACGGTTTTCGAACCGTGTTCGAACCGCCGCCGCGATGCGGCGACGCGCTCAGCCCCGCGCCACGAACATCGGCACGATGGCGTCGACCATCCGGGCGATCACCACGTCCGGATCGGAAAGATCGATCGCGTGGTTGGAGAGGGCGGCGGTGCGCCCGCGGCTGCGGATGACCTGGGAGCGGACGCCCAGCGCGCAGCTCAGCCGGAAGCCGATCTCCGCCTCGTCCAGCCACGGGGCGATGCGCTTCAGATGCGGCACGAAGGCGCGATGGTGGTCGATGTCCTCGATGATCGGCTGGTAGCGTTCGCGATCGCGCGAAGTCTGCTCCATCACCGTCATGTGGTGGAGCACCCGGTAGCTGGAATTCGGATCGAGGCTCCAGCGGACCGACGGACCGACCAGCGCCTCGATCAGCTCGCGCGGATCGGCCGGCTCGGGCGCGCGGCGGGCAACGGCCGCCTGCAGGAGCGACAGGCGCTCGGCATTGAGCCGCAGATACGCCCGGCGCCCGGTGGCGATGATCAGCTCTTCGAGCGATCCAAAATGATAGCTGATGGCGGACGGGGTCGCGTGGGCCTTCAGCGCGATGCGCCGGACGGTGACGTCCTGGACGTTCGCCGCCTCGCAGAGCACCGCTTCGCAGGCATCGAGCAGCTTCTGCCCGGTATGGCACGACTGGGCGCGTGCGCCGGTGGACTGGATCGCCGTGGCAGCCTCCATGGTGACCCGCGCCGCCCGGAAAGCGGGTCGAACTTGCCCCGCAGAACAGTGCCCCACTCCTCTGACATCCTCGTGACGGTCGGCCGGGCGCGCGCACGAAAAACCCCGCGCGCGGAACGGGCGGGGCATTCAGCCGAAAATGTGAGGAGAGTCAGTCGGATACCGGAAGATTGGTACCCCCAAGGGGACTCGAACCCCTGTTTCCGCCGTGAGAGGGCGGCGTCCTGGACCACTAGACGATGGGGGCTTCGAAGCGGCGGGCCGCTCGAAACAGACCGCGGATATAGCGAACCCCGGATTGCGACGCAAGCGCCTCGTGCACCCGATCGCGCATCTGCCGGGGACAAATGCGCGGGCGGCTCGCCCCGGCGCCCGCATTTGCCGAGGGCGGACGCGATCCGGGCGACAGACGCCCTAGTTGCCGCCCGTGGTCAGGCTCACCGTCGACACGACGCGGCCGGTGACGAGGTCTATGACGCGGATCTCGGTGGCGCCGTCCGGGGCGGTGATCACCAGCGTCAGCCGGTCGCCGGTGGCCGACGCGGACTGGAGGTCCGCCCCTGCCGGCAGCGCCACCTCAAGGTCCGAGGCCGCCTTGGGCATTGCTTTGTCGGCAACAGACAGGCGATAGAAGATGGCGGCGAACACGGCAACGAGCCCGGCCACCATGATGAGGCCGGACACAGCCAGGAGCCGACGGAGCTTGCGCTGAACGCGCTCCATCGCCGGATCGAGTTCCTGGTCCGGCTTGTCGTCGAGCGCGGATGAAGTCATGACCAGTACTGCTTTTCTTCCCGAGGCCGATTTGCCCGAGTCCGACCGATTGGATCTCGTCGTCGACGACGACGCATCCGCCCAGCGGCTCGATGTGTATCTTGCCGCCCACGTCCCGGATCTGAGCCGGGCACGGCTGCAAGCGCTTATACGGGCAGGTCAGGTGCGTGTCGACGGCGCGCCGGCCACCGAGACGAAGCGCCGGATCGCGCCGGGCATGCGCATCGAGATCGACGTGCCCCCGCCGGAGCCTGCGAAGGCCCAGGGACAGCCTATCCCCCTTGAAATCATTTACGAAGATGCCCATCTGATCGTCATCGACAAACCCACCGGGCTTGTCGTCCACCCCGCAGCCGGACATGCCGACGGAACACTCGTCAACGCGCTCATCGCGCATTGCGGGTCGGAGCTGTCGGGTATTGGCGGCGTCGCGCGGCCGGGCATCGTCCATCGCCTCGACAAGGAAACTTCCGGACTGATGGTCGCGGCGAAGTCCGACGCGGCGCATCAGGGGCTGGCCGCCCAGTTCGCCGACCACGGCCGGACGGGTCCGCTCGAGCGCATTTACCGCGCCCTCGTGTGGGGGGCGCCGTTTCCGCCCCAGGGTCGCATCGACGCGCCGCTCGGCCGCGACCCCCACCATCGCCAGCGATTCGCGGTGGTCTCGAACGGCAAGGAGGCCATCACCCATTACGTGACCGAACGCGGATATCCAGCCGCCGATCCGATCGCCAGCCTGGTTTCGTGCCGGCTGGAGACGGGCCGCACCCATCAAATTCGCGTGCACATGGCCCACCGGGGACACCCGCTCCTGGGCGACACGCTCTACGGCGCCGGCTTTCGGACCAAGGCGAAGCGGCTTCCGGAAGCGGCCCAGGAAAAGCTCGCCGCCCTGCGCGGACAGGCGCTGCACGCAGGCGTTCTGGGCTTCGCGCACCCGGTGACGGGCGAAACGATGCGCTTCGAGAGCCCGATGCCACCCGCGCTCGCGGCCCTCGCCGAGGCCCTGAACGACGCCTGACGACCGGCGCCGCCACGGGCCCGAGCGCGCCGTGGCGGATCGCGGCGGGGAACCTTTGACGAGCCCCCGTTTTGACCCATTTCGGGTTACACTCCGGTCGTGCGTGCCGATGCCGGTCCGTCGGCTGCAGCCGCGGACCCACCAGATCAAAGGACGCCAGTTCCGTTTCGCCGATACGGGAAACGGTAAGACACTCGGACCTGCCCCGATTTCAGACGGGCATATCCGGATTGGTTCGACCGATCGACCGCACCTCGGGGAGGAGACCCGGCGGTCCGATCACTGAAAAGGAGGGCGCATACTCATGGCCCGATCCAGTCTTCCAGCCATCTCATCCGGCGACGCCGGACTGTCGCGCTATCTCGACGAGATCCGGCGCTTCCCCATGCTGCAGCCGCAGGAAGAGTACATGCTCGCCAAGCGGTACCTGGAGCATGACGATCCCGACGCGGCGCACCGCCTCGTCACGTCCCATCTGCGCCTGGTGGCGAAGATCGCCATGGGCTACCGCGGCTACGGCCTGCCCGTCGGAGAGGTGATCTCCGAGGGCAACGTGGGCCTGATGCAGGCGGTGAAGCGCTTCGATCCCGAAAAGGGCTTCCGCCTCGCCACCTATGCCATGTGGTGGATCAAGGCCGCGATCCAGGAATACATCCTGCGCTCGTGGAGCCTCGTGAAGATGGGCACCA
The DNA here is from genome assembly GCF_053629675.1 of Amorphus suaedae. Classification (NCBI taxonomy): domain Bacteria; kingdom Pseudomonadati; phylum Pseudomonadota; class Alphaproteobacteria; order Hyphomicrobiales; family Amorphaceae; genus Amorphus; species Amorphus suaedae. Next base: position 2,806,046 of record NZ_JBRJIT010000001.1, read on the forward strand.
CCGCGAACCAGAAGCGGCTGTTCTTCAACCTGCGCAAGGTGAAGGGGCAGATCCAGGCCCTCGACGAAGGCGACCTGAAGCCCGAGCACGTGGCGGCGATCTCCAAGCGCCTCGGCGTGCCGGAGGAAGACGTCATCTCGATGAACCGCCGCCTGTCGGGCGATTCCTCGCTCAACGCCCCGATCCGCCAGGAAGCGGACGCCGGCGGCGAGTGGCAGGACTGGCTCGTCGACGACAGCGACACCCAGGAGCAGACGCTCGCGGAGTCGGAGGAGTTCGACAACCGCCGCCAGCTCCTGAAGGACGCCCTCGGCGTGCTCAACGAGCGCGAACGGCGCATCTTCGAGGCGCGCCGCCTGTCGGAGGACCCGATCACCCTGGAGACCCTGTCGGAGGAATTCGGCGTCTCCCGCGAGCGCGTGCGCCAGATCGAGGTGCGCGCCTTCGAGAAGGTGCAGAAGGCCGTCCAGAAGGCGTCGCGCGAGCTGGAACGGCCGCGGCTGGCGCTGTCCGCCTCCTGATCCTGCCGCACGGCAGACGAAGACCCCGACCCCGCGGCCCGCCGCGGGGTTTTTTTCGGGAAGTGCCCACCTGATTTTCGGGGGTTGAGGCGCTCCGGGCGGCGATATCGGACGAACGGTATTCCCTCCACGGTGCCGGATGCACTATTGAAGCCAGATGGATAGATCGCTCGCCGAGAAAGCAGCCGATGTCGCTACCCTGCTGGCCGCACTGGCCAACGAGAAGCGACTTCTGGTGTTGTGTCTCCTCCTGGGGGGCGAGCTTTCGGTGACGACACTGGCCGACGAGGTCGGGCTGAGCCAGTCGGCCATGTCCCAGCACCTGGCCAAGATGCGCGCCCTCGGCCTCGTCGCCGGACGCCGGGACGCCCAGACGATCTACTATCACATCGCATCCGACGAACTCCGCCAGGTGATGCGGACGCTCGCCGAGATCTATTGCCCGCCCGATCCGGCGGTGGCCTCCGGCAACTCCTGAACGGACCGGGTATGACCCCGTCGGAGACCGTTCCACTCGGGCGGCCCGGACCATCTCGCACCATTCCGATCTGGCCGATCCGGCCGCGATGTGCTTAACGCCGGGTTGCGGGCTTGCCGCATGGAGGACATCACGTGACCGCACGGGGCCGCTGGCGCACCATCAACTTCGGGCTGAGGACCGTGCTCGGGCTGTCCGAGGCGGGCTTCTTCATCCCGCACCGTCACGCGGGCCTCGCCAAGCTTGCCGAGCACGAGCGCTACGACACGCTGGTCCCGGCCTTCGAATCCCGCCTGCCGGAGCTGCGGGCGTTTCTCGCCGCCATCGACGGGTTCGCCGACGACCTGGCCGCCATCGGCGGCGCGCCGCCGCCGGAGCCGCGCTTCGAGCAGGACTGGTTCCCGCGTCTCGACGCGGCCGCCCTCTACACCCTGGTCCGCACCGAGCGGCCCGCGCGCATCCTGGAGATCGGGTCGGGCCATTCGACGCGGTTCCTCGCCCGTGCCGTGCGCGACGGCGGACTCTCCACGCAGATCGCCGCGATCGATCCCAGGCCCCGGGCCGACATCTCGAAGCTGCCGGTCGCGCTCGATCTGCGCGCCCTGCAGGAGGCCGGCGGCGCGGTCGGCAAGGAGCTCGCGGCCGGCGACCTGCTGATGTGCGATTCCAGCCACGTGCTGATGCCCGGCACCGACGTGGACATCGTGCTGAACCGGATCATGCCGGGCCTGCCGTCGGGCGTCTTCGTCGGCTTCCACGACATCTTCCTTCCGGCGCCCTATCCCGCGGCATGGCCGTTCACCTCCTACAACGAGCAGCTCGGCGTCGCCGCCCTCCTGCAGGGCGGCTACGACCTCGTCTTCTCCAGCGCCTATGTGCTGGAGGCGCTGGCCGACGAGGTGCAGCGCACCGTGATCGGCCGCCTGCCGATCCAGGAGGGCGCCCGGGAATCCCTGATCCTGCTCCGCAAGCGCTGACGCGCGCCGGGCGGACGCGGAGCTGGTTGCCGTTGGCACCTGGCGCGGATCATGGCCCGGAAACGGAAACGGCCGCCCCGGAGGGCGGCCGTCGGATGATCATCAGGTGGTTCCGCCCGGCGCAGGATGGCGCGCGGGCGACCCGCCTCAGTCCTTCGGCTGCGGCACCAGGCGCAGGTACGGCTTCACGGCCTTCCAGCCGCCCGGGTACTTCTTCTTCGCTTCCTCGTCGGACACCGCCGGGACGATGATGACGTCCTCGCCGCTCTTCCAGTTCACCGGGGTCGCGACCTGGTGCTTGGCGGTGAGCTGCAGGCTGTCGATCAGCCGGATGATCTCGTCGAAGTTGCGCCCCGTCGAGGCCGGATAGGCGAAGGTCGCCTTGATCTTCTTGTCCGGGCCGATGATGAACACCGAGCGGACGGTGAAGGTGTTGTCCGCGTTCGGATGGATCATGTCGTAGAGCGAGGCGACGACCCGGCTCGGATCGGCGATCAGCGGGAAGTTCAGGGCGGTGCCCTGGGTCTCCTCGATGTCCTTCGACCAGCGCTCGTGGTCGTCGAGCGGATCGACGGAGACGCCGAGCACCTTCACGTTGCGCTTGGCGAACTCGGACTTGAGCTTCGCGGTGTAGCCGAGCTCGGTGGTGCAGACCGGCGTGAAGTCGGCCGGGTGCGAGAACAGCACCGCCCAGGATCCGTCGATGTAGTCGTGAAACTTGATCGGGCCTTCGGTCGAATCGACCTCGAAATCTGGCGCCGTATCCCCGATGAGCAATGCCATGGCTGAAACCTCCTTCATTGCAGGTGTCGTCTATGTGGTCCTCGATCGCGCAAACGTCGAGGAATGAACGCGCCGGCCGTGCCGGGAAATTCGAAATGCCATTCCCCCGCCTCCCCAGACGGCGCAACTCTACCGGGAATCGGGGGAGGACGACACGGTCGCGGCTGTCGCAGCCGGCCCGGCGGAGCCTCCGCTGGCGGGCGAAGCACCGCAGCGAGGATACTTCCCGCTCCCGTTCGGGCCTCGCCCGTTCACGCCGGATTGACGGCGCCGCTCGGCGGGCGGCGCTCCCGATCCGGCGGAAACGTGGTACGGCACATATCGACTGGAAGACCCGGCGACATGCCGCAACCACGATCAGCAAAGGGAACCGCCCGATGTCCGAAATCACCCCCCTCATGCCGCGCCAGCCGGTGCCGGACCTGTCGCTCCCGCTTGCCGGTGGCGGCACCTGGTCGCTCGACGGCGGGATGGGAGAGACCTTCGCGCTGGTGGTCGTCTACCGCGGCCTCCACTGCCCGATCTGCAAGCGCTATCTCGGCCAGCTCCAGTCGCTGCTGCCGGAATTCGAGAAGCGCGGCGTCAGCGTGATCGCCATCTCCACCGACGACCAGGAGAAGGCGGAGAAGGCCAAGGCCGACTGGGGCCTAGCCGATCTCGCGATTGCCTACGGCCTCGACCTCGCCAGCGCCCGCAAGTGGGGCCTCTACATCTCCTCGGGCCGCAACCAGGAGCCGAAGCTGTTCGCCGAGCCGGGCCTGTTCCTCGTCAAGCCGGACGGAACGCTCTATTTCGGCTCGGTGCAGACCATGCCGTTCGCGCGCCCGCCGCTGGCCGACCTGCCGGGCGCGATCGACTTCGTCATCAAGAACGACTATCCGGCCCGCGGCGAGGTCGAGAAGGCGCTCTGAGCCATCCGCGCTCGCGCCGGTCGCCACGGCGACCGGCTCCGCGGGGCGGCCTGACCGGGAGGCAGCGCCGGTCCGGCGATTCCGGACCGGCGCCGTCTCCCACAGCTCTACTGCAGCTCGACCGCGAAGCTCTCCACCGGCGGGGTGGTCTTCACCAGCCCCTGGGCCTTCATGAAGGCGCCGAAGCGCGCGTAGCGGCCGGTGTCCAGCGCCGAAGGCCGCAGCGCGAAGCGGCGCAGCGTCTCGACGAAGGCCTGCCGGTTCAACTCGTCGTCCAGGTCCGGCTCCGCCTTCAGAAACACGTCGAGCGCCTCTTCCGGGTGATTGGTCTGCCAGGTGACGGCCTTCTCGACCGCCCGCATGAACGCGACCAGCGCCGGGTCCGACAGGCGGTCGTTCTTGGTCACGAAGATCAGCTCGTCGTAGGCCGGCACGCCGTGCTCCTCGGGGAAGAAGGCGCGGCCGGCGGCCCCTTCCAGCCTGAGCTGGGTCAGCTCGAAGTTGCGGTAGGCGCCGATCACCGCGTCGACCTGCTTCGACAGCAGCGCCGGCGACAGCGAGAAGTTGACGTTGACCAGCGTCACGTCGTCGAGGCTCATGCCGACCGACGACAGCATCGCCGCCAGCAGCGCGTCCTCGAAGCCCGCCACCGAGAAGCCGACGGTCTTGCCCTTGAGGTCCTCCAGCGTCTTGATCGGCCCGTCCTCCAGAACCACCAGCGTGTTCAGCGGCGTCGCCACCAGCGTGCCGATGCGGGTGAGCGGCAGGCCTTCCTCGACCTGCTGGTAGAGGTTCGGCTGGTAGGTGACGGCGATATCGCCCTGCCCGGCCGCCACCAGACGCGGCGGCGCGCTCGGATCGGACGGCGCGATCAGCTCCACGTCCAGCCCCTCCTCGGCGAAGAAGCCCTTCTCGCCGGCGATCACCAGCGGCGCGTGGTCCGGGTTCATGTACCAGTCGAGCAGCACGGTGAGCTTCGTGGTGTCGGCCGCCGCCGGAGCGGCGAATGCGAGAGTGGCGGCAAGGCAGGCAATGGCAAGGCGCAGCATCAAGTGGTCTCCCTTCCAGGGCTTGGTGAACGGTCGAACGGGCTCGGGTCGTCAGAGATTCTCCGGCGCCCAGGGCGCGAGCCGGCGGGCCGCCGCGTCGACGCCGAGGCGCAGCGCGACAGCCATGGCGGCGAGGCAGAACAGGGCGGCGAACAGGACGTCGGACTGGAGGCGGGCGTTGGCCTGCAGCATCACGAAGCCGAGGCCGGCGGACGAGCCCACCCATTCGCCCACCACCGCCCCGATCGGCGCCACCGCGGCGGCCACCTTCAGGCCGGACAGCAGGCTCGGCAGCGCCGCCGGCATCCGGAAATGGACGAGCGTCTGCAGGCGTCCGGCCCGGTTGAGCAGGGCCAGCTCGACGAGGCCGGAGTCGGTCCGGCTGAGGCCGTCATAGTAGGCGGAGGCGACCGGGAAATAGATGATCAGCGTCGCCATCACGATCTTCGAGGCCATGCCGTAGCCGAACCACAGCACCAGCAGCGGCGCGATGGCGAACACCGGCAGCGCCTGGGTGACGATCACCACCGGCAGGATCAGCCGCCGCGCCACCGGCATCAGGCTCATCGACAGCGCCGTGGCGACGCCCGCGAGCGAGCCGATGACGAAGCCGAGCAGGATCTCGCTCAGCGTCACCAGGGTGTTGGTCAGGAGGTAGCGGCCGCGCTCCACGAACGCCTCCGCAACCGTCAGCGGCGGCGGCAGGATGAAGGGGGGCAGCGCGAAGACGCGCACCACCGCCTCCCAGATCAGGAGGAGGCCGACGGCCACCAGGACGGCACGGAGGACGGACATCGCCGGATCGCGAAACGCGCTGGGCCTAGATCACGTCTCGACCGCATCCGGCACGGCCGGACCCGGTGCGCATGCGCGCAGACATGCCGAAAGTCCCGAGCGGGACGCGCGGGTTTGGCGGTCGGCTGATGGTCTTTGAGGAGTGCAACATGGGATCTACCGTCCAAAAGAGTCGGAATCGGGAGATCCGGGGATGACGAGCGGTCGGTCGTGTCCGTCCCTTCGCCGGTATGACCCGGATCAGGTTCAAAGGGTTCGGCACACCTGTCGTGCCATCTCAGCTCGCCGTACGAGCTCCCCTCGGAACGCGGTCATTGTTGCCCCAAGCGGCGCGGCGGTGCAAGAGCCCGGCCCGCCGAGCGTTCCCCGCGCCACGAAAAGCCGGCCCCGCAGAACGGGACCGGCTCTGTCTCTCCAAGCCCATGCAGGCGGGCGTCACCCGATCAGCTGCCGCCCCAGGCGGCAAGCGCCTCGTCGATCGCCTTGGTGCCATCCGCTCCCTTGTTGAGGGTCAGGATGGCGCGACCGCCGCTGGTGTAGAGGAGCGGGATGTCGATCCAGCTGCGCGTCTTCAACAGCTCGAGGTTTTGCTTCTGGTCGGCCTCGGTGGCCGACAGCGCGATCCAGAACAGGTTGTCCGACACCTTCGCCGAAGCCCCGAGCAGCGCGTTGCCCTGGGCCGCCTCGGTCTGCTTCATGATCAGGCCCGGCACGTTGGCGATGCTGCCGCCCGGGAAGTCGGAGGGAAGCTCGAACTGAACCTCGATCAGGTGGCTCGCCGGCAGCGCCGAATCACCGTTCTTGCGGAACAGCAGCGTGACGGTCATGTCCCGCGCCGGGATCTCCAGCGTGGCCCGGACCACCGGCTCGGGCGGCTGACCGCCGATCGCTTCCTGCGCGAAGTTCCAGCTGATCGTGCCGCGCTGGGCGTTGCCGCCCTCGGCGGCGCTGGCGCCTTCCTCGTACAGCACCACGTCGAAGTCGCCGCTGGTCGCCGTCGACTGCTGCGGCTGGACCGCCGGAGCCGGAGCCTCCGCCTGGGCCGGCGTGGTCTCGGCCGGCGCCGCGGGCGTCGTGCCGGGCAGCGGCGCTTCCTGGGCGGCATCGCCGTTGCGGGGCGTCACCACGCGCGTGGTCTTCACCGTCCGGGCGTCCGGAGCCACGATCGGGGCGGCGGCCTCGTCGGTCGGGGAGCCGATCCGGTCGGAGATCTTGCTGGATTCCGAATCCGGCTGGGTGGTGTCCGGTGTGCTGGACGATGTCTGCGTCGTGTCGCCCGAGGGCGACATCATCGCCATGATCGCGTCGCGCTGGCTGTAGACCAGGTAGCCGCCCACGACGAGCACCAGCAGGATCACGAGGGGCGCGATCAGCCAGCGCATGCTGCGCCGGCGGCCCGCCTCCGCCGCGACCGGCGGATAGGTGCCGTCCTCGTAGGGCTCCTCGTCGTACTCGCCCTCGTAGCCGTCGTCTTCGTAGGGCTCGTCGTCGTAGCCGTCGTCGTCCACGGCATCCGCGGCGCGCGGCGCCTCATCAGCCTCGTCGACGGCCGGGTCCGGTGCGGCACCACCACGGCGGCGCAGCCAGCCACGCCGATCGGCGGTCGGCGCGATCGCCGGCGTTTCCGCCTCGGCGGCGGCGGCCTCGATCTCTTCCTCGCTCAGGTCGTCCTGCGGCCCGGCCTCGGGCGGCGCCACGGGCGCGCGAGCGGTCGCGTCGCCACGGCCGAAGGGGCGACGGAACGCGCCGCGTGCCGGGGTTGTCTCCGGCGGGGTCGTCTCGGCCGGCGCCGCGTCGATCTCGTCCACGTCGGCGACATCGGGAATCGGCGGGGCCGGACGTCCGAGGCTCGGCTCGCGCCGCCGCTGGGCGTCGGCAGCCTCGCCGCCTTCCGGCGGCGGAACGCGGGTCGCCGCGGACGCGCCAGGACGCGGCGGAACGTTGGTCGGCGCCCTAGGCGTCGCCACCGGACGCTGGGCCGGGCGCTCTTCGGCACCGGCGCGGGGCGCGGTCGGGAAATTGGGGCGCTGCGGCGTTGCGCGCGGGGCTTCCGGCCGCGCATCGGCGGCCTGGGGGGCCGGCGGCGCGGGAGGGGCCGGGGGGGTCGGCCGGGGCGGCGCCGCGGGTGCCGCGGTCCTGGCCGCGGCCGGCGTGTTCGACGAGATCGGCGCACCGGGCGTCTGCGTGCGACCGGCGCGGGCGATTTCCGCCTCGAGCTTGCGGATGGCGTCTTCGAGCGCCAGCCGCTGCTGGGTCACCTCTTGAGCCGGCAACGGCGGGTCGAGGCTCTGCAGCTGCTTGAGCAGCGCCTTGCGCGCCTTGTCGTAGACGGCCCGCCGGTTGGGGCCGCTCTTGTCCGGCAATGCCGAAACCGCTCGTTTCAGGACCGTGTGGAAATCCGCCATCGCGCGAGAAGGGCCCTATTGCTGTGAGTTTGCGGAGACTTAGCCCCGAAACGGGTCTTCCACAAGGATTGTGTCGTCCCGTTCAGGACTGGTCGACAAAAGTGCGATCGGTGCGCCCACCAGTTCTTCGACGTGGCGAACGTACTTGACCGCCTGTGCCGGAAGGTCGGCCCATTTCCGCGCACCCGCGGTGGTCGCCTTCCAGCCTTCTATTGTTTCATACACTGGTTCGACACGCGATTGCGCCGCCTGTGAGGCAGGAAGATGGTCGATTTCCTTGCCATCGAGGCGATAGCGGACACAAATCTTCAACTCGTCAAGGCCGTCGAGCACGTCGAGCTTGGTCAACGCGAGGCCGGTGATGCCGCCCGTGGCCACCGCCTGGCGCACCAGAACCGCGTCGAACCAGCCGCAGCGCCGCTTGCGCCCGGTCACCGTGCCGAACTCGTGGCCGCGCTCGCCGAGGAAGGCGCCGACGTCGTTGTCCTGCTCGGTCGGGAACGGACCGGAGCCGACGCGGGTGGTGTAGGCCTTGGTGATGCCGAGCACGTAGCCCAGGCTGGACGGGCCGATGCCCGCGCCCGCGGCCGCCTGGCCGGCGACCGTGTTGGACGACGTCACGAACGGATAGGTGCCGTGGTCGATGTCCAGCAGCGTGCCCTGCGCGCCCTCGAACAGCACCCGCTTGCCGTCCTTGCGCGCCTCGTCGAGGCAGCGCCAGGTGGCGTCCACGTACGGCAGGATCTTCGGCGCCACGGAGGTCAGCTCGTCCAGCAGCGTCTGCGGATCGATCTGCTCCACGCCCAGGCCGGCGCGCAACGCATTGTGATGGGTGAGCAGGCGGTCGATCTTGTCCGGCAGGGTGTCCGGCTCGGCGAGATCGAGCACCCGGATCGCCCGGCGGCCAACCTTGTCCTCGTAGGCCGGGCCGATGCCGCGCCCGGTGGTGCCGATCTTGCCGGCGCCGCTGGCTTCTTCCCGGTGCTTGTCCAGTTCGCGGTGCAGCGACAGGATCAGCGCGGCGTTCTCCGCGACCTTGAGGCTGTCGGGACCGATCTCGACGCCCTGTCCGCGCAGCCGGTCGATCTCCTCCATCAGCGCATGGGGATCGAGGACCACGCCGTTGCCGATGATGGAGAGCTTGCCCGAGCGCACGACGCCGGACGGCAGCAGGCTGAGCTTGTAGGTCTTCCCGTTGACCACCAGCGTATGCCCGGCATTGTGCCCGCCCTGGAATCGGACCACGATGTCGGCACGCTCCGAGAGCCAATCGACGATCTTGCCCTTGCCTTCGTCGCCCCACTGCGACCCGACCACGACGACATTGGCCATTGGCTGAAAAAATCCCTGGACGTTCGATGTTGCACAACAAGGCCGCCTGCCCGACCGGACGATGCCGAGCCGTGCATGCAGGCGAGCCGAATGATAGCCACGGCATTCATGGCTGGCGAAGCGGCCGGTTGCAAGGATGTCGACGGTGGAAAAGCGCACCATCGGCGCGGCGAAACCGCCGACCCTGGTCAGGAAGGCACTGAACCATGCGCGCGCTGGGCCGGATCATCTACGGGCAGCCCTATCTGCTCCTGACCGTCACCGCGATGCTGTGGGGAGGCAACATCGTCGTCGGCCGCTTCGCCGCGGGCAAGGTGCCGCCCATCGCGCTCGCGCAGTTTCGCTGGACGGGGGCGTTCCTGATCCTGCTGCCGTTCGCGCTGCATGCGATTCGCCAGGACTGGCCGCGGATCAAGCGCCACCTGCCGATCCTGATCCTGCTCTCGCTGACCGGCGTCACCATCTACAACGCCCTCATCTATTACGGGCTGAAGTGGACCGAGGCGCTCAACGGCGCGCTGCTGCAGTCGGCCCAGCCGCTGATCATCGCGCTGTTCGCGCTGATTCTGTATGGCGACCGGCTCAACCGCTTCCAGATCTCGGGCATCGCGGTCTCCTTCGTCGGCGTGATCCTCATCGTCTCGTCCGGCAACCCCGTCACGCTGCTGGAGCTGGAGATCAACCCCGGCGACGCGATCATCCTGGGGGCGGTGGTGATCTACGGCTTCTATTCGGCGTTCCTGAAGTCCAGGCCGGCGATGCACCCGATGTCGTTCCTGGCCGCCCTCTTCTTCCTCGGCTCGGTGATGCTGCTGCCCGCCTTCATCCTGGAGTGGGCCAGCGGCGCGCGGGCGGTGAACACGCCCGGCGCCTGGTTCGCCTGCCTCTACGTGGCGATCTTCCCCTCGCTGGTCGCCAACTTCTGCTTCAACCGCGGCGTCGAGCTTGTGGGCCCGAACCGGGCCGGGCCGTTCTTCCAGCTGATCCCGGTGTTCGGCTCGCTGGCGGCCATCCTGTTCCTGGGCGAACGCCCTGCGTGGTACCACGGCGTCGGATGGATCCTGATCGCCGGCGGCATCGTCGTCTCCCAGCGCACCCGCGGGTTCGGCCGCCCGCCGGCCGGCTGACACTCCGCCGCCGGAAGGCCGCCCGGCCGGGGCACGCTCGCGCCGCGCCATCGGGACCGTCCCACCGCGTCCCGGCCGTTCGGCGCTGGGGCGACCTGACGACTTGCCTGAGGTTCACGTTCGAAATCGGGTGGCCGCACGAACCGGCCCCAGACATGGTCCGCGCATGACGCCATCCGTTACCCCCGGCCCGCGCCCCCTCGTGCTGACGCCCCGCGACTGGGCGATGCTCGTCCTGCTCTCGGTGCTGTGGGGCGGCTCGTTCTTCTTCGCCAAGATCGCGGTCGCCGAGATCCCGCCGCTGACCCTCGTCGCCGCGCGCGTTGCGATCGCGGCCGTGGCGCTGCACGTCTTCCTGTTTGCGACGGGGCGCCCCTCGCCGCTCGTCGATGCCCGCTTCCCGGCCTTCGTCGTGCTCGGCATCTTCAACAACGTGATCCCGTTCTCACTGCTGTTCTGGGCACAGTTGACGATCCCGTCGGGGCTCGCGGCGATTCTCAACGCGACCACGCCGATCTTCACCATGGTGCTGGCGACGATGCTGACGGCCGACGACCGGGCGACACCGCTGAAGATCGGCGGCATCGCGCTCGGCTTCATCGGCGTCGTGGTGATGCTGGGAACCGCGCCGTCCGGCGACAGCGGCAGCCTGCTGGCGGAGCTCGCGTGCCTCGGGGCGGCGCTCTCCTACGGGATCTCAGGGATGTTGGCCCGGCGCCTCACCGCCGCTCCGCCGGTCCTGCTGGCGACCGGGCAGCTCACCGGCAGCACCCTGATCATGATCCCGCTCGCGCTGGTGACCGAGGCGCCCTGGACCATGGCGATGCCCAGCGCCGCCGCCATCGGCGCGGTCGCCGCGATCGCGCTGGCGTCCACCGCCTTCGGCTACCTGCTCTATTTCGCGGTGCTGCGCTCGGCCGGCGCCACCAACACCTCGCTCGTCACCTATCTGGTGCCGATGACCGCCATCCTCCTCGGCACCCTGTTCCTGGGCGAGCGGCTCGGCCTCGCCGACTACGCCGGAATGGTGCTGATCATCGGCGGGATCGCGCTCGCCCAGGGCAGGCTGAAGAAGCCCGCCCGCGCGCCGGTCCGCCCCGACGGGAAAGGCACGCCGTGATGCCCGATACGACCTCCACGCCGCGCGGCCCGATCGCCGACCGTATCGCCGCCGTCGACTGGGACGAGGTACGCGCCACCCTCGATGCGGTCGGCGCCGCCTCGATCGGAACGCTGCTGTCGCCGGATGACTGCTCCGCCATCGCCGCGCTCTACGACGACGCCCACCGCTTCCGCTCGAAGGTGGTGATGCGGCGCCACGGCTTCGGCGAGGGCGAGTACCAGTATTTCGCCCGGCCGCTGCCGGAGCCCGTCGAGGCGCTGCGCACCGCCGTCTATCCGCATCTGGTGCCGACCGCCGACGCCTGGGCCGAGGCGCTCGGCCGCGGCGATCGCTATCCCGACAGGCACGGCGACTTCCTCAAGACGTGCCACGCGGCCGGTCAGGAGCGGCCGACCCCGCTGCTGCTGAAATACGGGGCCGGCGACTACAACCGCCTGCACCAGGACCTCTACGGCGCCGTCCATTTCCCGCTGCAGATGGTGGTGCTGCTCAGCCGGCCCGGGATCGATTTCGATGGCGGGACGCTGGTGCTCACCGAACAGAAGCCGCGCCACCAGTCGCGGGCCGAGGCGATCGCACTCGGCCAGGGCGAGGCGGTCGTCTTCGCCGTCAACGACCGGCCGGGCTTCGGCGCCCGCGGGGCGCACCGGCTGGTCATGCGGCACGGCGTCAGCCGCATCACCCGCGGCGACCGCATGACGCTGGGCGTCATCTTCCACGACGCGGCCTGAGCGCCGGCGCCGAAACCGTCGGGCCGCGTGGCTTTGTGGTCATCCGCAGGCACGCGGCGTAGGATGAAGGAAAGAGAAGGCTCCGGGCCGGACGCCCGGGCAGGTCCCTTCGGGTCAGCTCGCTTCGATCCGCCGGGACCCGTCGAGGACAGGGGGGATTCATGTCGCGACCCAACAGAAATCGGCCGGGCGACTGGCTGACCGCCGACGCGGAGTCCCTCCGAAAATGGGTCCTCGGCCTCAAGGCCCGCGCGGCCGGGACCGGGCCGGACGACTATGTCGTCCCGATCCGCGAGCTGCAGACGCTGGTCGAGGAGAACCCGATCCTCAGGGCCGCCACCGAGGCGATGTTCGTCGAGGCGATCGCGTACGCGAAGGATCAACCCACCGGCGCGCCCGCCGTCACCGGCTGGCACGAGTTCCTGCAGCTCCTCAACGCCATCATGACCGTCGCGCCGGAGTTCATCGTGGACAAGGGCAGCGACGAGGCGCAGGGGCTGGTCGGCTTCCCGATCAACGCGATCCTCGACTGGCCGATGGGAACGGCCTCCGGCATCACCGTCTTCCAGGACAAAAGTTTCAACGCCGGCATGAAGGCGGTGCTGACCTACTGGTCGCAGTTCCTGACGAGCGAGCCGTCACGCTACGTGCTCGCCGAAAACGATCCCACCAGCGACCCGGCGATCATCGCCTGGCTGAGCGCCCCGGCGCGCGCGCAGATGGTGGCGGTCGCCCAGCAGCCCTTCCCGAACCCGCCGAAGGGCCAGACGCTCGAGGACATCTTCGCGGTGCCCGATCCGTCAGACCCGAAATATCTCGGCTACACCTCCTGGGACGACTTCTTCACCCGGGTGTTCAAGGAGGGCCAGCGCCCGGTCGGCGACACGGTGCTCGTCAATGCCTGCGAATCCGCCCCGCTCCAGGTGCAGACCGGCGTGGAGCTGGAAGACAACATCTGGGCCAAGGGCCAGCCCTATTCGCTGAACGATATGCTGAACGGCGACCCGCGGGCGTCGGAGTTCGCCGGCGGCACGGTCTACCAGGCGTTCCTGAGTGCGCTCAGCTACCACCGCTGGCACAGCCCGGTGGACGGGACGATCGAGGCCGTCTCGAACGTCGACGGCACCTACTATCTGGAAAGCCCGTGGGAGGGCATCTACTCCGACGAGCCCGACCCGTCGGCGCCCAACGCCTCGCAACCCTTCATCACCTCGGTCGCCGCCCGCGCCGTCATCTTCATCCGCGCCGACGACCCGGCCATCGGCCTGATGGCGATGGTGCCGGTCGGCATGGCCGAGGTGTCGAGCTGCGAGGTCACGGTGAAGGCCGGCGACCGCGTGAAGCGCGGCGACCAGGTCGGCATGTTCCACTTCGGCGGCTCCACCCACTGCCTGGTGTTCCGCAAGGGCGTCGCGCTCGACTTCCACGTGCCGGTCACCGACAAGCCCAATCTCGACGCCACCAACGTCGCGGTCCGGTCCAACCTCGCCAGCCTTAAGTAAAGGCGCACCGTCCGCTCGCGGCGCGCGGCGGAAGCCGCGCCTCCCCCCGATCGCCCCCGTCTCCGCGACAAAAAAAGGCGGGCCCATGCGGGCCCGCCGTGCAGTCGGCCTTCGCAGGCCTTGGGAGAGACGGATAATCAGAAGGCGAGCTGCTTCACCTGGGTCACCATCGGCAGCGCGTTGACCGCCTTGAGCACCTCGGCGGTCACCGGCTCGTCGATCTCCACCAGGCAGATCGCCTCGCCGCCGCGCGAGTCGCGGCCGAGGTTGAAGGTGGCGATGTTCACGCCCGCATCGCCCAGCGTCGACCCGAGGCGGCCGATGAAGCCCGGCTTGTCCTCGTTGGTGACGTAGAGCATGTGGCTGCCGAGCTCGGCTTCCATGTTGATGCCCTTCACCTGGATGACGCGCGGCTTGCCGTCGGTGAAGACGGTGCCGGCCACCGAGCGCTCCTGCCGTTCGGTCACCACCGTCAGGCGGATGTAGTTCTCGTAGGCGCCCCGCTGCTCGCGGCGGACTTCCTCGACGTTGATGCCGCGATCGCGCGCGATCGCCGGCGCCGACACCGCGTTGACGTCCTGCAGCAGCGGCCGCATCAGCCCGGTGAGCGCGGCCGAGGTCAGCGCGCGGGTGTTCATCTCCGCCACGTCGCCCTCGTACTCGATGCGGATACCGCGCAGGCCGCTCTCGGTGAGCTGGCCGGCGAACGAGCCCAGCTGCTCGGCGAGCTTGGCGAACGGGATCAGCCGCGGCGCCTCTTCCGCCGAGATCGACGGCATGTTGAGGGCGTTGGTGACGGCGCCGGTGAGCAGGTAGTCGGCCATCTGTTCGGCGACCTGCAGCGCGACGTTCTCCTGCGCCTCGGTGGTGGCGGCGCCCAGATGCGGCGTGCAGACCAGGTTCGGCGCGCCGAACAGCACGTTCTCCTTGGCCGGTTCCTCGGAGAACACGTCAACGCCGGCCGCCGCGACCTTGCCCGAGTCGAGCCCGGCGCGCAGGTCCGCCTCGACGATGAGACCGCCGCGGGCGCAGTTGATGATGATCACCCCGTCCTTCATCGTCGCGATCGCCGCGGCATCGATGATGTTGCGGGTCTTGTCGGTGAGCGGCGTGTGCAGGGTGATGACGTCGGCGCGCTTGAAGAGGTCCTCGAGCTCGACCTTCTCGACGCCCAGTTCCAGCGCCCGGTCGACCGACAGGAACGGGTCGAACGCGATGACGCGCATGGACAGGCCGATGCCGCGCGACGCCACGATCGAGCCGATGTTGCCGCAGCCGATCACGCCCAGCGTCTTGCCGGTGATCTCGGTGCCCATGAACTTGTTCTTCTCCCACTTGCCGGCCTGGGTGGAGGCGTCGGCGGCGGGGATCTGGCGGGCGGCCGCGAACATCATCGCGATGGCGTGTTCGGCGGTGGTGATCGAGTTGCCGAACGGCGTGTTCATGACGATCACGCCCTTCTTGGTGGCGGTCGGCACGTCGACGTTGTCGACGCCGATGCCGGCGCGGCCGATCACCTTCAGGTTGGTGGCGTTCTCCAGCAGCTTCTCGGTGACCTTAGTCGCCGAGCGGATGGCGAGGCCGTCGAACTGGCCGATCATCTCGGCGAGCTTTTCCTTGTCCTTGCCGAGGTCCGGCTCGTAGGTCACCTCGATGCCGCGGTTGCGGAAGATGTCGACGGCGGTCGGCGAAAGCTGGTCGGAAATCAGAACCTTGGGTGCCATTTCGGCCTCCTTGTGAGACGGAGCGCGATCGGTGGACCGCTGCTTCAACTTCGGGATGGAATGATCCGGGCCCCTGAGCCGGGTCCGGTTCGGAAAATCGGGTTGGGTCAGCCCCCGAGGGACATCGGCTTCTGGCCGGGTCCGTGGAGACCGAAGCGGCGGCGGACGAATTCCAGGAACGCGCCGTAGGGGCGGCCGAGAAGGAACATCAGCAGCGCAAATCCGAGGGCACCGCGGAGGATGGCGTCGCCCTCGGCACCGCCGGCGATGATGATGGCGACGTAGATCGGGACCTGGAACACGAGCAGCGCGACGCTGTCCGTCAGAAGCTCGCTCCAGCGCCGGCGGGGGTGAACCCTCGCCAGAACCCAGTCACGCCACAGCCCGTAGGGCCGGGCCGTCAGCACCATCAGCGGTGCTCCGATCAGTCGGGAGGTGGCGACCTCGTGCCAGTTCAGCCCCGCGACGAAGCGCTCGTTGGCGCCGCTCGCGATGGTGAAGAAGACGACGAGGGCCAGCGTGTCGGCGATGAAGCTGCGGGTGGTGAGAGACAGCTTCATCGTCGGACCTCCCGGGCCTTGACCGGAGGTTACGCCGCCTTGGAGAGCTCCGCCTTCTCGACCTCGAACGCCCAGTCGAGCCAGGTCGTCAGCGCCTCGAGATCGGAGGCCTCGACGGTGGCACCGGCCCAGATCCGCAGACCCGCGGGCGCGTCACGGTAGGCGCCGATGTCGTATGCGACGCCTTCCTTGTCGAGCCGGGAGACCAGCGCCTTGGCGAAGGCCGCCTGGGCGTCCGCCGGAAGGTTGGCGACGGTCGGGTCGACGATGATCAGGCAGACGCTGGTGTTGGAGCGCGTCTTCGGGTCAACCGCGAGGTTCGCGACCCACGGGGTCCGCTCGACCCAGGCGTCCAGAACCGCGAAGTTCTTGTCGGCGCGGGCGAACAGGCCCGTCTTGCCGCCGAGCGACTTCGACCAGGCGAGCGCATCGAGATAGTCCTCGACGCACAGCATCGAGGGCGTGTTGATGGTCTCGCCCTTGAAGATGCCCTCGTTGAGCTTGCCGCCCTTGGTCATGCGGAAGATCTTCGGCAGCGGCCGGTCGGGGGAGAAGCTCTCCAGCCGCTCAACCGCGCGCGGCGACAGGATCAGCATGCCGTGCGCGGCCTCGCCGCCGAGCACCTTCTGCCAGGAGAAGGTCACCACATCGAGCTTGTCGAAGGGCAGGTCCTGGGCGAACGCCGCCGAGGTCGCGTCGCAGATGGTGAGACCTGCGCGGTCGGCCGGGATCGCGTCGCCGTTCGGCACGCGCACGCCGGAGGTGGTGCCGTTCCAGGTGAACACCACGTCGCGGTCGAAATCGATCTCGGAGAAGTCGACGATCTCGCCGTAGCCGGCCTTGAGGATGCGGCAGTCGGCGAGCTTCAGCTGCTTCTGGACGTCGGTGACCCAGCCTTCGCCGAAGGATTCCCAGGCGACCATGTCGACGCCGCGGGCGCCCAGCATCGACCACATGGCCATCTCGACGGCGCCGGTGTCGGACGCTGGCACGATGCCGATCTTGTAGTCAGCCGGCACGCCGAGAACGTCGCGCGTGTCTTCGATGGCCTGCAGGAGCTTGGATTTTCCGATCTTGGCGCGATGCGAGCGGCCGAGGGCTGCATCTGCAAGCGCTTCGAGCGACCAGCCTGGTCGCTTGGCGCAGGGACCGGACGAGAAATTGGGATTGGCCGGACGCACGTCCGGCTTCGTGGCAGTCGTGCTCATGGAGCTATCCTCTCAGATAGTCTGCCCTTCGTTGGGGAAGGGTGTCCCGCCGATGGGGATAGTCCTGAGCCGGTTCGTAATCAAGCGGATCTCGCGGTGAGTCCGCTCACATCGCCGCGACGGGGGCCGTCCCGCGCGGGCCTTGCCGGGGCCGGGAAGCCGTTGCGGGCCGGGGTCTTGGGCGGAAGCCTACCGAGGCGCGCGAGCCTGCGGCGTTCTGCCGCATCCGGGTGCCCGCCGGAAACCCGTCCTTCGCCTACTGCAGTCCCTTCTGCAGGAACTCCTCGACCACGTTCGACATGTTGAACGACGTCCCGCCCTGGACCGGCGGGTACTCCGCCAGGGTCTGGAGGTGCTCCTGCATCAGCACGCTCATTGGCTGGATGAGCCACGAGACCTTCTGCATCAGGTGCCCGTAGCTGTCGGAGGTGTAGTAGCTCTCGAACGGATCCATCCGGATATTGAAGACCAGCGGAACCGTCCTCGCGACCACGTTGGCATAATAGTCTTCCTTGGTGGAGAAGTGGAACTTCCAGGGGCCCATCCGGACCGCCATCAGGATGCTTTCGTAATAGTAGAATATCGACGTCCGGGCGGAATCCCGGGCCTCGCCCTGCCAGTACGGCAGGTTGTTGAGGCCGTCGATATATTGCTGCTTGCGCCCCATCACCTCCGCAGCGACGTCGCCGATGCCGGCAGCCGCGGCGAGACTGGTGAACATGTCCTGGTGCGCCTGGATCCCGTTGAGGATCCGCCCTCCCGGGAGGGCACCCGGCCAGCGGATCATCGAGACGACCCGGACCCCGCCCTCGTAGGTGGTCATCTTCTCGCCGCGGAAGGGGGTGGTGGCGCCATGCGGCCATGAGGAGTGTTCCGGGCCGTTGTCGGTCGAGTACCAGACGATGGTGTTTTCGGCGAGGCCCTGCCGATCGAGCCAGTCGAGCACCGCGCCGATGTCGTGGTCATGCTGCAGCATTCCGGACCCATGGAGATCGGCCTCGGATGTATAGGTCTCCGCGGCATAGCGCCATTCGTCGTTCAGGCGCGTGTAGAGGTGCATCCGGCTGGTGTTGAGCCACACGAAGAACGGCTCGCCCGCCTCCTTCGCGGCGGCCATGAAGTCCTCCGCCTTCGGAATGACCTCCTCCGCGTCGAACTCCTTCATCCGCTCCTGCGTGAGGGGGCCGGTGTCCTCGATCGTCTGCTTGCCGACGCGGCCGAACCGTTCGTCGACCGTGGGATCGTCGATGTCGGTGGCATAGGTGTGCAGCACTCCCCGCGTGCCGAAGCGGGCCTCGTAGTCCTCCAGGCTGCCTGAGAAGGCCTCGCCGAAGCGCTGGTAGTCGCGCTGCTCGGCCTCTTCCTGCGTGTTCAGGTGATAGAGGTTGCCGAAGAACTCGTCGAAGCCGTGCACCGTCGGCAGATGCTCGTTGCGGTCGCCGAGATGGTTCTTGCCGAACTGGCCGGTGCGGTAGCCGACCCGCTTGAGCTCCTCCGCGAGGCTCGGAGAGGCCGCCCGGAGGCCGAGCGCGGATCCCGGCTGGCCGACCGTCGTCATGCCGGAGCGGATCGGATACTGGCCCGTGATGAAGGCTGCGCGCCCGGCGGTACAGCTCGGCTGGGCGTAGTGATCGGTGAACCGGATGCCCTCGAGACCGATCCGGTCGATGTTGGGCGTGGTGTAGCCCATCGTCCCCATGCCGTAGGCCGAGACGTTCTGCCAGCCGATATCGTCGCCCCAGATGACCAGGATGTTGGGCCGATCGGCCTCCTGCGCGGCAGCGGGATGGGACAGCGCCAACGCCAGAGCGGCCCCCGCCAGAACAAGGACGCGAACCATTGTCACCCTCCCGGTCTTGTTGTCTTGGCCTCCATCCTACCGCAGGGCTGCGACCCCCACCGCACAATTCTAGGTTACATCATCTCTGCCGCCCCGGAACCCGACCGTCCGACCCGGCGCCCGCGAGAGCGCCGGGTCGTCTCGATCAACCGGGATCGGTTTCCGACCAGATGTTCTCGTCGATCTGACCGGCCAGCTCGGGATAGTTCGCCGCATGGAAGCGGGGCACCTTGCCCTCCTTTTTCTGGGCGAAGTAGTCGCGCGTCAGCTTCGCGACGGTGCCCGACAGCAGCACGATGGCGATCAGGTTGATGGTCGCCATCAGGCCCATGGAGGCGTCGGCCGCGTTGAACACGGTGGCCACCGTCTGGATCGCGCCCCAGACGACCATCGCCAGCACCGCCAGGCGGAGAATGCTGAGCGGCACCTTTCCGCCGAAGCCCAGGAAGGTCATGGCGTTCTCCGCGTAGGAGTAGTTGCCGATGATCGAGGTGAAGGCGAAGAAGAAGATCGCGATGGCGATGAAGTCGTCGCCGAAGCCGCCGATCTGCGCCGACAGCGCGTCCTGGGTGAGCTGGGTGCCGGTGACGCCGTTGCCGGGATCGAGCACGCCGGACAGCAGGATCATGATGGCCGTCGCGGTGCAGATCAGGATCGTGTCGATGAACACGCCGAGCGCCTGCACCAGCCCCTGGGACGACGGGTGGTGCGGATCGGGGGTGGCGACCGCGGCGATGTTCGGCGCCGAGCCCATGCCCGCCTCGTTGGAGAACAGGCCGCGCTTCACGCCGTTCATCATCGCCGCCATCACGCCGCCGGTGACGCCGCCGGCGGCCTCCTGCAAGCCGAACGCGCTGCCGACGATGGTGCCGAGGACGGCCGGAACCTCGGCGATGTTGATGATGAGGATGATGATCGCCAGCAACAGGTAGGCGCCGGCCATGAACGGCACGATGATCTCGGCCACCCGGGCGATCTGCCGGATGCCGCCGAAGATCACCACGCCGGAGATGGCCGCAACGGCCAGACCGACCGCCACCTTCGGAATGCCGTAGGCGCCCTGCATGGCGTCGGCGATGGAGTTGGCCTGGACGGCGTTGAAGATGAGCCCGAACGACAGGATCAGGCAGACCGAGAAGATGGCGCCGGCCCACGGCACCCCGAGCCCGCGCGCCAGGTAGAAGGCCGGGCCGCCGCGATACTGGCCCTCCGCGTTCTTCACCTTGTAGAGCTGGGCCAGCGTCGATTCCGAGTAGGCGGTCGCCATGCCGACGAGGGCGACCATCCACATCCAGAAGATCGCGCCGGGACCGCCGAGATAGAGCGCGACCGCGACGCCGGCGAGATTGCCGGTGCCCACGCGCGAGGCGAGGCTGGTGCACAGCGCCTGGAACGGCGTGATGCCCGACTTGTCGCTTTCGCCGGTGCCCAGCACCGCCCGGAACATCTCGGGGAAGTGCGCGAACTGCAGGAAGCCGAGGCGCAGCGTGAAGTACGCGCCGACCGCCAGCAGGCCGTAGATCAGGACATAGCCCCAGAAGATCGTGTTGAGGAAATCGATGATCGCGGACACGGGGCGCCTCCTATTGCGCGGAACGTCGACAAGGCGCGGAGGAGGCGCGATGCCGGAGCGACTTCCGTTCGGTGGCCGAGGCCCGATCCTTCGGAAGTCCGTCCAGCCTCGCCCGTCCTCCCGACAAAGTTTCGCCGCAATCATAGCCCGGTCGCGCGACCGCTTCCAAGTCCTTTGCGCGACATGGAAAACGCCGGACACGACATCCCGGGGGGTGCTCAGCGGGGACCGGGAATGCACGCCTGTGCAGAACACTTTCGGTCTTCACCGTGTCGGTGAATTCCTGTCGACGCGGCGCTCGCCGCGCTGCACACTTGCTCATTGGGTTTTCCGGGGGGGAAGGCACATGGGATCCTCGCGCGCCGTCACGATACGGGCTGCGACCGTCACGGACGCCGCCGAGATCGGGCGGATCCACGCTGCCGCCTGGCGCGAGACCTATGACGGCCTGCTGCCGCCCTCCGTGATCGAGGGCCAGTCGGAGGAGCGCCGCGGCCAGCTCTGGGAAAAGGTCATGCGCGCGCCCAATCGGCACGGCACCATCGGCGTGTTCGTGGCAGAAACCGGACAGGGCATCGCCGGCTTCGGATCATGCGGCCAGCAGCGCTCGGCTGCGCTGAAGTCCAAGGGCCACGCCGGCGAAGTCTCCACACTGTACGTCCTGCGCGCCTTTCAGCGCCGCCACATCGGCTCGGACCTGATGCGCGCCATGGCCGGCGCCCTCCTCGACGACGGCATCCGCGCCATGAGCCTGTGGGTGCTGCGCGAGAACGACGGCGCACGGCGCTTCTACAAGCGCCTTGGCGGGACGCTGGCGGGGGTGCGCGAAGAGACGCTGGGACTGACGGTTCTCTCGGAAGTGGCCTACCACTGGAACGCCCTCGACCGCCTGGCCGACGGACATGCCCTCACCGACGGGGACAGCAGCCCGACCACGCCGCAAGCTACAGGGTCTGGCCATGTCATATGCTAATGCGCGCTCCGCGCCATACCGATAGGCACGATATGTATGTGGGCAAGGTCCGTGCCGAACGCGCCCACTGGACGGGAACGACGCACCCCGGGGTGCGACATGGACTTCGAAACGGAAAGTGATTGGGTGGGGGACTGGTGCTGCCCGTCCGATTGCCCTACGCAGATTTCGATTAACCTACTGAGAATCAACGACGGTTCTCCCATCTTAGAGACGAAATGAGAACGACGCACCCTGACCGCT
The DNA here is from genome assembly GCF_053629675.1 of Amorphus suaedae. Classification (NCBI taxonomy): domain Bacteria; kingdom Pseudomonadati; phylum Pseudomonadota; class Alphaproteobacteria; order Hyphomicrobiales; family Amorphaceae; genus Amorphus; species Amorphus suaedae. The sequence goes on from NZ_JBRJIT010000001.1 coordinate 2,827,901, forward strand.
GGCCCGCCCTGACCGCCCCCGACCTCGATGCGTTCGAGATCCTGGGCCGCACTGCATTCGAGCGCCTGCCCGAATCGTTCCGGGCGCTGACCGGCGATCTGGTCATTCGCGTCGCCGATTTCGCCGAAAAGGCCGCGCTCGACGATCTCGGCCTGGAGTCGCCGTTCGAGCTGCTCGGCCTGTTCGAAGGCGTCGGCATGACGCTGTCGGGCGGCCTCGCCCAGACCGGCCAGATGCCCAACCAGATCTGGCTCTACCGCCGCCCGATTCTCGATTTCTGGGCCGACACCGGCAACACCCTGGGCGACATCGTCACCCATGTGCTGATCCACGAGATCGGCCACCATTTCGGCCTCTCCGACGCCGACATGGAAGCCATCGAGGCCGCCTCCGACTGAGCGGCCCCGCCCGCGACCGCGCGGCGCCCGGCCGGTATCGGCGCTTTCCCTGCAGGTGCGTCGTTCTGTCTGACGGGCGCGACCGTGCCACAGTTGCTAGATATGGAGGCAACCGGCGGCCGACCGCGACCACCATGGACCATCAGGGAAGACGCTCGTCATGCGCACCGGCAGGAACCTGCCTCTGCTCGCCGTGCAGATCACCGTTCTCGCGGTGATGGTCGGCCTCGTCTCCTATTCGCCAACGCTCTACCGGATGTTCTGCGCCGCCACCGGCTACGGGGGAACCGTCAACCGGGCCGAGGCCGCGATCGCTCCGACCACGTCGGGCCGGACGGTGACCGTGCGCTTCGATGCCAACGTGGCGCCCGGGCTCGAGTGGGAGTTCGCGCCGGGCCAGCGCTCGGTGGAGGCCCGCATCGGCGAGCCGACGAAGGCCTATTACACCGCCCGCAACGTCTCCGACGAGACCATCGTCGCGCACGCCAGCTTCAACGTGACGCCCTACCAGCTGGCGCCGTATTTCTTCAAGATCGAGTGCTTCTGCTTCACCGAGGAGCGCCTCGCCCCCGGCGAGAGCGCCAAGATGCCGCTGGTCTTCTATCTCGACGAGGAAATGCTGAACGACAAGGACGCGAAGGACCTCACGTCGGTCACGCTGTCCTACACCTTCTTCAAGCAGGACGGACTGACGCCCGAGCAGATCGCCGCCGCCCGCGATCTTGCCGGCGAATCCAAGACGCTGGACGCCAATCTCGACATCGAGGGCAAGGCGTCGTTCGCCAACGACGCGCCGCGACAGTAGCGAGACCGATGGCGGACCCGTTCCGCCGCCCCATCCCGTGCTGCCGCATGTCCCGTTCCCGTGACCGACCACCGGAGGCCCGATGACGGTGCCCGCTGACTGCCCCGCCCCAATCGCCCGCCGACGCCGCGCGCCGCTCGGCCTGGCCGCCGCCGCCGTGGCGCTCGTCGTCTGCGCCGGTGCCGCCATGGCGCACAGCTACAAGCTCGGCGACATCGCCGTCGGACACATCTGGGCGAGCCCGCCGGCCGACGGCGCGGACGGAATGGCGGTCTACGTGCCCATCCTCAACCGCGGCGAGGAGGCCGTCACGCTGGTGGGCGTGCGCTCGCCGATCGCCGCCGCGGCCGGATTCCGGCGCGACAAGGACGGCACCGTCACCACCGTCGACAGCATTCCCATTCCGTCGATGAAACCGGTGTCGCTGGCCGCCTGGCGCGAGCACATCTGGCTGTCGGAGCTCACCCGCGAGGTGAAGGTCGGCGACGCCTTCCCGCTCACCCTGGATTTCGGCCCGTCCGGAACGGTCGAGGTGGAAGTCGAGGTCGAGGCCCCCGGCCAGCAGCACTGACGCGCGTCGGCACGTCGACGACCCCGGACCTCATCGGAAATCATCTGGGAAGGGGCTTCAGGTCGCCAGGCCTCGCCGGCGTCAGGCGGCCAGCGACGCCGGCAGGTCGCCGCCCTTGCGCCAGGCGCGCCAGTAGGCGGCCCATCGTTCGGCCAGCGTATCGGCCGGTTCGCACAGGAGCCGCGCGCCGATGTCGAACGCATCGGCCTCCAGGCCCTTCCGCTGGCGGTCCATCAGCGCCTTGAAGACCTCGATGTCGGCCTGCCGGCCGTAGGCGTCGGGTTCGTCGTCGAGGGCCTGGGCGAACACGTCGAGATCGTGGTGGGCCCCGAGCGTCTTGCCCAGCGCGTCGGCCGCCGCGTGGTGGGCGGCCATCGGCCCCTCCCAGGCGGGGACCAGCAGCCGGGCGTGAAAGCCGTGATACTTGATGTGCTTGCGCCACGCGTGAAACGCCTCGGCGGAGCGTTTCCGGCGCGCCGCCTTCATCGCCTTGCGCGCGCGTCCGTACGTGGCCGCGACGCCGCCCTCGAGCGCATCGGCGCCGTCCTCCTTCAGCGTCCAGCGCAGCGCCCGCACCTTCGCATCGACCATCTCCTCGCGAAACGCCTCCAGCCGTTCGCCGATGTCGGCGCGCGCCTCGGCCTCCTGCTGGCGCAGCGTCAGCCGGCGCCGGATGGAGGCGAACGCCTGCCGATCGATCTGGTCCTCGTACAGCCCGGTGATGCGGTCGTAGGTCTCGATCAGCGCCTCGGTGTCGCGCAGGAAGGAAAGCGTGCGCGCCGCGTCACGGTAGGCGTCGTTCTCCTCGCGGTAGGCGGGAAAGGCCGGCCGGACGAGGCGCACCAGACCGCGAACCTTCTTGCAGCGCTTGCGCACCTGATGGACCGTCAGCCGGGCGTCCATGGAGGGATCGTCGAGTTCGGCGATGGCCTTGTCGATCTGGCCCACCGCGATGCGGCGGACCCCGTCAGCAACGGTCGCGTCGTCGAACTTGAACCGGTAGGACACTGCGGATCTCCCCTTCAGACGTTGTCGCGGCCACCCGGGTGCCGATGGCAGCCACTTGCGTTCCGTGCGGACCCGCCCTGTCCGGGCGGAAGACCGCAGTCACCCTGCCCGTCGCCGGTCGATGTGCCGCTTCCGGTCGTGCCGGGAATGTTTCTACGGGATTGGGTGGGGCGGCAACCCGGCCGGCCACGATCGACGCTTGGAGTCGCCGATCGCAGCCAGCCAGTCGCGTCCGCTCGAATGTGCAACGTGTGCGCACGGGGTTTGGTTCCCGATCCGCGTTCACGCCAACCGCCCGAGTCGCGACGGGCACACCCGGCAAGGAGCGAGGTGGCCGTCAGCGGCGCATTCCGGGACCCTGACACGGACGGGCGCCGACGGATACTCGTCCCGCGCCCGTATCCTCTCGATCGGGTAAACCGACCCGGTCGAATGCCAGCAAGAGTCCACGGCGTGCCGCCGGCGAGGACACTCGACGCGCGCCTATGCCCCCCGATCAGGCCGCAGGGCAGCCCGATCGGAGAACGAACCTAGTGCGCGGCCTCGGGGCCCGGCGCCGCCGGCGGCGGCGACGCCTCGTCGGATTTGCCATCGCCTGCGGGGAGTTCCGCCTTCTTCGCGCGGGCACCGAACACCCGCATGACGAACACGAAGAACACCGGCACGAAGAGCAGCGCCAGCACGGTGGCGGAGATCATGCCGCCGAGAACGCCGGTGCCGATGGCGTTCTGGCTGGCGGCGCTGGCGCCGGTCGCGATGGCGAGCGGCGTCACGCCAAGGGCGAACGCGAGCGACGTCATCAGGATCGGCCGGAAGCGCAGCTCGGCCGCCTCCCACGTCGCCTCGAACAGGTCCTTGCCTTCGGCACGGAGGTCCTTGGCGAACTCGACGATCAGGATGGCGTTCTTCGCCGACAGGCCGATGATCGTGATCAGGCCGACCTTGAAGTACACGTCGTTGGACATGTCGCGCATCAGCACGGCCAGCACCGCGCCGAGCGCGCCCAGCGGCACCACCAGCATGACCGCCAGCGGGATGGCCCAGCTCTCGTAGAGCGCGGCAAGCAGCAGGAAGACGAACAGGATCGACAGCCCGATCAGCAGCGGCGCCTGGGTCCCCGAGGCGATTTCCTGCAGCGACTGGCCGGTCCACTCGTAGCCGAAGCCAGGCGGCAGCTCGCCGACCAGACGCTCCATTTCGGTGATCGCGTCACCGGACGAGTAGCCGGGCGCCGCCTGGCCGGAGATGCGGATCGCCGGATAGCCGTTGTAGCCGACCACCTGCAGCGGGCCACGCGTCCATTCGGCCGTGGCGAACGCCGACAGGGGCACCATGCCGCCGTTGACGTTGCGCACGTGCAGGTCCAGCAGGTCGGTCGTCTGCATCCGGCTTCGGTCGGTGGCTTCGACGGTCACCCGCTGCATGCGCCCTGCGTTCGGGAAGTCGTTGACGTAGGACGAGCCGAGGTTGGCCGAGATGGCCGAGTTGATGTCGGCGAACTGCACCCCGAAGGCGTTGGCCTTCTCGCGGTCGATCAGCAGGCTGACCTGCGGAGCGTCCGGCAGGCCCTCCACGCGCAGCCCGGTCACGATGTTGCTCTGGCTCGCCGCGCCGAGGAGCTGATCGCGGGCGGCAATGAGCGCGTCCTGGCCGAGGCCGCTGCGATCCTGCAGGCGGAACGAGAAGCCGCTGGTCGTGCCGAGACCCTGGATCGGCGGCGGCGACAGCGCGAAGGCGATGGCGTCCTTGATCCCGAAGATCTTCATGTTCATCCGCTGGGCGATGGCCTGCGCCGAGTCCTCGGGCCCGCGCTCGCTCCAGTCCTTGAGCGTCACGAAGGCAAGGCCCGCGTTCTGGCCGGAGCCCGAGAACGAGAAGCCGAGGATCGAGATGACCTTGTCGACGGCCGGCTCGGCTTTCGCGATCGTCTCGACCTGGCGAATGACGTCGAGCGTGCGGTTGAGGCTGGCGTCCGGCGGTGCCTGCATGTCGACGATCAGGAAGCCCTGGTCCTCGTTGGGCAGGAAGGCCGTCGGCAGGCGGAGGAACAGGTAGCCGAGGCCGATCACCACGCCGAGATAGATGATCATGAACAGGCCGGCATAGCGGATCGAGCCGCGCACGGTCTTGCCGTAGCCGCGGGTCGTGCGCGCGAAGTTGCGGTTGAACCAGCCGAAGAAACCGCGGCGCTCGTTGTGGTTCTTGACGGGCTTCAGCAGCGTGGCGCAGAGCGCCGGCGTCAGCGACAGCGCCAGGAATCCCGAGAACAGGATCGACACCACCATCGTCAGCGAGAACTGCTTGTAGATGACGCCGACGGCCCCGGGGAAGAACGCCATCGGGACGAACACCGCCGTCAGCACCAGGGTGATGCCGATGATGGCGCCGGAGATCTGCCCCATCGCCTTGACCGTCGCCTCGCGCGGCCCGAGCCCCTCCGTCGCCATGATGCGTTCGACGTTCTCGATGACGACGATGGCGTCGTCCACGAGGATGCCGATCGCCAGCACCATGGCGAACATGGTGAGCACGTTGATGGAGAAGCCGGTGGCGAGCATCACCGCACAGGTGCCGAGCAGCGCGATCGGCACCACGATCGCCGGGATGATCGTGTAGCGGAAGCTCTGCAGGAACAGGAACATCACCAGGAAGACGAGCCCGACCGCCTCGAGCAGCGTGTGCAGCACCTTCTCGATGGAGATCTCCACGAAGGGAGAGGTGTCGTACGGGATGTCGTAGGAGACGCCCTGCGGGAAATAGCGCGAGAGGTCCTCCATCGTGGCGCGCACCGCCTCGGAGGTCGACAGGGCGTTGGCGGTCGGCGACAGCTGAATGCCGATGGCCGCCGCCGGCTGGCCATTCAGCCGGGACGAGAAGTTGTAGCTCTCGCTGCCGAGTTCGACCCGGGCCACGTCGCGCAGGCGCACCGTGGAGCCGTCGGGGTTCGCGCGCAGCACGATCCCGCCGAAGTCGTCGACGGTCTTCAGCTGGCCTTCGACCAGCACCGTCGCCGAAATCTGCTGGGATTCCGGCACCGGCGCGGCGCCGACGCTGCCGGCCGCGACCTGCGCGTTCTGGGCGCTGATGGCAGCGATGATATCATCGGCGGTAAGGTCGAGGCCGACCATCCGGTCCGGGTCCATCCAGACGCGCATGGCGCGCTGGGTGGAGAAGAGCTGCGCGCTGCCGACACCTTCGACGCGCCTGATTTCGCCGATGACGTTGCGGGTGATGTAGTCGCCCAGCCCCACCGGGCTGACGGAGCCGTCGGTCGAGGTCAGCGCCACGACCATCAGGAAGCCCGAGTTGGCCTGGTCGACCTGGATGCCCTGGCGTTTCACGACGTCCGGAAGGCGGGATTCCACCCGCCGGATCCGGTTCTGGACATCAACGGACGCCTGGTCGATCGAGGTGCCGGATTCGAAGGTGGCCGTGATGGAGACCCGGCCCGACGCCTCGGACGTCGACTCGAAATAGACGAGGCCGTCGACGCCGTTCAGCTCTTCCTCGATCGGCCGCGTGACGCTCTGGTAGAGGTCTTCCGGCGAAGCGCCGGGATAGCTGGTCTGGATCGAGACCTGCGGCGGCGCGACCTTCGGATACTGCGAGATCGGCAGCTGCGGGATGGCGATCACGCCGGCGATCACGATGAAGATCGCGATCACCCATGCAAAGATCGGGCGGTCGATAAAGAATCTTGGCATCGTTGGTGCGCCTTTACCCGGCTTTCTTGGGAGCGCCGGTGGACGGCTCCGTCACGGCCGTGCCTTCGGATTTCCACGGCTGCGGATTGACGGGCGCGCCCGGGCGGATCTTCTGGAAGCCCTCGACGATCACCTTGTCGCCGGCCTTCAGGCCGTCCGTGATGATCCAGCGGTTGGCGACGATCCGGCCGGTTTCCACCGGGCGCAGCTCGGCCTTGGAGTCGGCGCTGATCACGTAGACCTGCGCGTTTCCGCCGGCGTCGTGCTGGACCGCCTGCTGCGGCACCGCGAGGGCATTCTCCTCGATGCCCTGCTCGATCAGCACGCGCACGTAGAGACCCGGCAGCAGGTCGCCGTCGGGATTGGGGAACTCCGCGCGCAGGATGACCTGGCCGGTGGTGCGGTCGACGGTGGTGTCGGAGAACAGCAGCCGCCCCTTCTGGGAGTACTCGGTGCCGTCGTCGAGCAGCAGCCGCACCGGCGCTTCGCCGGGCTCCTTGGCAAGTGCGCCCATGTGCAGCGAATTGCGCAGTGCCATCAGCTCGCGCACCGACTGGGTGAAGTCGGCATACACGGGATCGAGCTGCAGGATCGTCGCCAGCGGCTCCGCGTTGTTGGCGCTGACCAGCGCGCCTTCGGTGATCAGCGCGCGACCGATCCGGCCGGAGATCGGCGCCCGCACGTCGGCGTACTGGAGATCGAGCTGGGCCGCATCGAGCTCGGCCTTGGCGGCCGCCACGTTGGCGTTGGCCTGGGCGAGCGTCGCGGTCGACGTCTCCAGCTGCTGCGTCGCGATGACCTTGCGGTCCAGGAGCTGCTTCTGCCGGTCGGTGTCCTGCTGGGCGCGCAGCTGCTCGGCCTTGGCGCGCTCGAGGCTCGCCTGGGTGCGGGCCACCTCGACCTTGAACTTGGCCGGATCGATCTTGTAGAGCACGTCGCCCGCCTCGACCCGGCTGCCCTGGGTGAACACCCGGTCGGTGACGATACCCGAGACGCGCGGCCGCACCTCGGCGATCCGCGTCGGCGAGATCCGGCCGGGCAGTTCGTTGATGATCGGGATGACCTCGGGCTCGACGGTGATCACCGACACCGCCGACGGCGGCCGTGCCGGCGCCGCGGCAGCCTTGTCTTTTCCCTCGGTGCTGTCGTTGCAGGCAGCCAGCGTCGGCACGAGAAGGGCGAGGGCGAACAGTGCGAAAGAAAAGCGGGTCCGTGACATTCCGGCTCTCCGTATGCCACGCACGGGACGAACGGCGACCCGGGGCGTGCAACTAGAATCTGGGATGGTCGAATTGGGTGCGGTCAGGCGATCTCGGTCGAGACGTCGAGCGGGACGCGCTCCGGCTTCTGCTCGACGAGCCACCGGATGTGCTCGATCAATCGCTGGCGCTCGGCCGGATCGAAGTTGTAGACGCCGAAGTGCTCCATCATCCGCAGCCCCTCCAGCGCCACGAAAGCAAGAAGCGCGCCGTCCGGGTTCTCCGAGGTCTCGAGGACCTCGGAGATGCTGTCGCCGAGCTTGCTGCAGATGGGCGTCCGAATCTCGTTGTTCTGGGCCATGGAAGCCGCGATGCAGAGGGTGATCGCTTGATCATCGTCGGTCGCGGGATCGGATGCTGCTGTCAATCGGGTGCGGATGAATGCGTTCGGGATATCGCCCAGGGCGGTGCGGATTCGATCCTGGCGCGCGTGTTCGGCCGACATGCGGCGCTCGACCATCGCCCGCATCAGGGCCGGCTTGGTCTTGTAATCGTAGAGAACGCTTGCCTTCGAGATGCCGGCTTCGGCAGCCACGGCATCCAAGGTCAGCCTCGCCGTCCCGTCCCGCTGCACCACGCTCTGGGCGGCGTCGAGCACCGCCTCGCGATCGATTGTCCGTTTGCGACCCATAACACACGCCGTCCGGTTTATTTCCAACCGGACGGTTATCTATCTAGTCGGGTCCAATTCGTCAATCCGCTTGCTGCGGCGCAACAATCACAAAACCCGTGATCGACCGGCCCACGCCCGGATTCCGGGGCCGCGGGCCGGTCGGTGTCGGATCACGCGACGGGCTTGGTTTCCGCGGTCGCCTGCCGGATCGAGCGCTCGATGATCGCCTCGGCTTCCTGCGGACCCTGCCAGCCGGTCACCTCGACCCACTTGTTGGGCTCGAGGTCCTTGTAGTGGTCGAAGAAGTGGACGATCTGCTCGAGCGTGATCTTCGGCAGGTCCTCGTAGCTCAGCACCGATTCGTAGCGGCGGGTGAGCTTGGTGGTCGGCACCGCGAGGATCTTCTCGTCCGCGCCGGCCTCGTCCTGCATCATGAGAACGCCGATCGGGCGGCAGTTCATCACGGCGCCCGGGACGATCGGCCGCTGGTTGACCACGATCACGTCGAGCGGATCGCCGTCGTCGGCCAGCGTGTGCGGCACGAAACCGTAGTTCCCCGGGTAGCGCATCGGCGTGTACAGGAAGCGGTCGACCCAGAGCGTTCCGGACTCCTTGTGGAGCTCGTACTTGATCGGCTCGCCACCCACCGGCACTTCGATGATGACGTTGATATCCTTGGGCGGGTTGGTCCCGATCGGGATCGCCTCGATGCGCATGCTGATGTCACCTTGTTTTTCTCTGCCGGGAGGGCCTCGCAGCCATGACGCGCTGCAAAATCGACCGGCGTGCTGCGTTCAACCATGCCTCCCCGCCGTGGACAAGGGCGCGGGCGCGCTTTTTGGCTCCAATATGAACGAAGTGATACCCCGGAACGGCTGGAACGGGGCCCGGGCGCACGGTCGGTCAGCCGGCTAACCGACGGGCGATCTCCGGCCCCGCGCCTTGTTGCGCCGCGCGCAGGGCGATCCGGAAGGCGCAGTGCCGTGCGCACGCACCGGACGTGCGCGATTTTGCGCGATCATGCGCGAATTTGCGCGCGCGCAGACCGGCGTCAGTGGGTGTCTTCGGGGCCGTGCTGGCGGGCGTGACGGGGCGCGAAGCCGAACGCGATCTTGGGCAGGTTCGCCGAGCCGATGGTCTCCTCGGCGTTGGCAACCGCGTTGCCCCCGAGGCGCTCGTAGAAGCGGCAGGCCGCCTCGTTCTCCGCCAGCGCCCAGACGACGAACGACCGGCGCCCGTCGTTGGACAGCGCCGTCCGCGCCGCGTCGAACAGCCGCGTGCCGAAGCCGAGGCCGGAATACTCGGGCTGGATGTAGAGCTCGTAGACCTCGCCCCGGAAGGGCAGGCTGCGGGCGCGGCTGGCGCCGAAGGTGATGTAGCCACGAACGGTGTCGCCGACTTCCAGCACCATGATGGAGACCCGCCGCTGGATGGCGCGCTCCCACCATGCCGGTCCCCGGCGCGCGATCATGCGCTCCAGGTCGGTCCCCGGCAGAACGCCGCGGTAGGCGTAGCGCCAGGCCGCATCGTGGACCTCTGCGATCGCCGCAGCGTCCGTGAGCCTTGCCCGCCTTATGCCGATCGAACCCGTCTTCATGAGAAGAAAGGTAGCTCGACCTTCGCGGCGGGAAAAGAGGAAAGCCCGCGCCGGGGCGATCGCCCACAAGCGCGGCCGCAACCGGGCGGGGAACGGCGGGGTCGGAGCCGGCCGAAATGGCCGGTCCGCCTGGAAATCCGGCCGGAAATGCCGGCCGTTCAATTGCGCGGGAGCCGCGGCCCTCAGGCCACGCCGGCCTGCTTGCTGCGCTCGGCCTTCTTGCGGTCGTTCGGGTCGAGGATCGCCTTGCGCAGACGAATCGACTGCGGGGTGATCTCCACCCGCTCGTCCTCGGCGATGAAGGCCAGCGCCTTTTCCAGCGTCATGCGGATCGGCGGGGTGAGCTTGATCGCCTCGTCCTTGCCCGACGAGCGCACGTTGGAGAGCTGCTTGCCCTTCATGACGTTCACCTCGAGGTCGTTGCCCCGGGTGTGCTCGCCGACGATCATGCCCTCGTACACCTTGGAGCCCGGATCGATCATCATCGGGCCGCGGTCTTCCAGGTTCCACAGCGCGTAGGCGACGGCCTCGCCCTCGGAATTGGAGATCAGCACGCCGGTGTGACGGGTGGGCACCTCGCCCTTGTAGGGCTCGTAGGCGCGGAAGACGCGGTTCATCACGGCGGTGCCGCGAGTGTCGGAGAGAAGCTCCGCCTGGTAGCCGATCAGGCCGCGCGTCGGCGCGAAGAACAGGAGACGCACCCGGTTGCCGCCCGACGGACGCATTTCCTGCATTTCCGCCTTGCGCTCGGAGAGCTTGGAGACGACCGCGCCGGAAAACTCGTCGTCGACGTCGATGGTGACTTCCTCGACCGGCTCCAGGAGGTTGCCGCTCTCGTCGCGCTGGTAGACGACCTTCGGGCGGCTGACGGTCAGCTCGAACCCTTCGCGGCGCATCTGCTCGATCAGGATGGCGAGCTGGAGTTCGCCGCGGCCCGACACGATCATGGAGTCGGCGTCCTCGCCCTGCTCCACCTTCAGCGCCACGTTGCCGGCGGCTTCCTTCATGAGGCGGTCGCGGATGACGCGGCTCTGCACCTTGTCGCCCTCGCGGCCAGCCAGCGGGCCGTCGTTGATGCGGAAGGTGACCGACACCGTCGGCGGATCGATCGGCTGCGCCTCGATGGGCTCGGAGACGGAGGAGTCGGCGAGCGTGTCGGCCACGGTGGCCGTCTGCATGCCCGCGAGCGCGACGATGTCGCCGGCGCTGGCGCTTTCGACCGGCAGGCGCTCGAGGCCGCGGAACGACAGCACCTGGCTGACGCGGCCGGTCTCGACGACCTTGCCTTCGCGGTTCATGGCCTTGATGGCCTGGTTCGGGCGGATCTCGCCGGAGCTGATGCGGCCGGTCAGGATGCGGCCGAGGAACGGATGCGCCTCGATGGTGGTGGCGAGCATCCGGAACGGGCCGTCGTCCACCGGCGGCGGCGGCACGTGGGAGACCACGAGATCCAGCAGCGGGCCGATGGATTCCTGCGGGCCGGTCGGCTCTTCCGCCATCCAGGCTTCCTTGGCCGAGCCGTAGAGAACCTTGAAGTCGAGCTGGTTTTCGTCGGCGTCCAGCGAGGCGAAGAGGTCGAAGATCTCGTTCAGCACTTCCTCGTGGCGCTCGTCGTGGCGGTCGATCTTGTTGATCACCACGATCGGCCGCAGGCCGACCTTGAGCGCCTTGCCGAGCACGAACTTGGTCTGCGGCATCGGCCCCTCGGCGGCGTCGACGAGCAGGATCGCGCCGTCCACCATCTGCAGGATGCGCTCGACCTCGCCGCCGAAGTCGGCATGGCCGGGGGTGTCGACGATGTTGATCCGCGTGTCCTTCCAGATGACCGCGGTCACCTTGGCGAGGATGGTGATCCCGCGCTCACGCTCGATGTCGTTGGAGTCCATCGCCCGCTCGGCGACCCGCTGGTTGTCGCGGAAGGTGCCGGACTGCTGCAGGAGCCGGTCGACGAGCGTGGTCTTGCCGTGGTCGACGTGGGCGATGATGGCGATGTTGCGCAGGGTCATGAAGATGTCCGTCTGGATCATCCGGAGCCTGGCGGGCACCGCCCGGGACCGCTCGGAATGATCGATGTTCGTGTGTCGCTAGCCGGTTCGCCCCATGGCTCCGAACGCGAAACCGCCGCCTTGACGAAAACGGGGTCGTGTCGATCCAGCGGCTAGAGGAGCGGGTTTTGCCGGCACCGCGCATGTCGGCGCACGTGTGCTGCAGCGCAAGAGCCATAGCGGATCGGACGCGGCCCGAAAAGGCAATTCGGGGCGTTTCTTGGCCGAGCACCCTCCAAACGGGTGTTTTTCTCGCGATTTGCTGCCGAAAGCGCACCTGCGGCGCACCCGGCGGCAATGGACACTGGCGGTGAGACGCGGTAAACGCGCGTCTGCCGTTCCGGCCCGCCCTTGGTGGAGGCGACTGCCGCGCGAACGGGCACACGATCGAAGATGAGCAGTACAATGGGCTACGCAATCGCAGTCGTCGGCGCGACAGGCAATGTCGGCCGGGAAATTCTCGATATCCTCTCCGAGCGCGGCTTTCCGGCCGACAGCGTTCTCGCTGTCGCCTCGCGTCGCAGCAAGGGCACCGAGGTCTCCTATGGCGACCGAACCCTCAAGGTCGAAGCCCTGGAGTTCGTCGACTTCTCGACCATCGATCTGTGCCTGATGTCGGCAGGCGGCGAGATCTCGAAGGAATGGGCGCCGAAGATCGCCAAGGCCGGCGCCGTGGTCATCGACAACTCGTCGTGCTGGCGCAACGACCCGGACGTTCCGCTGATCGTTCCGGAAGTGAACGCCGACGCGATCGAGGGCTTTGCCAAGAAGAACATCATCGCCAACCCGAACTGCTCGACTGCGCAGCTGGTGGTCGCGCTGAAGCCGCTGCACGACGCGGCGACCATCAAGCGCGTCGTCGTCGCCACCTACCAGTCAGTCTCCGGCGCCGGCAAGGAAGGCATGGACGAGCTGTTCACCCAGACGCGCGCGGTGTTCGTCTCCGATCCGCTGGAGACGCAGAAGTTCCCCAAGCGCATCGCCTTCAACCTCATTCCGCAGATCGACGTCTTCATGGAAGACGGCTCGACCAAGGAAGAGTGGAAGATGGTGGTGGAGACCAAGAAGATCCTCGACCCGAAGATCAAGCTGACGGCGACGTGCGTCCGCGTGCCGGTATTCATCTCCCATTCCGAGGCGGTGAACATCGAGTTCGAGAACCCGATCTCGGCCGACGAGGCGCGCGACATCCTGCGCGAGGCGCCCGGCTGCCTGGTCGTCGACAAGCACGAGCCCGGCGGCTACGTGACGCCCTACGAGGCGGCCGGCGAGGACGCGACCTACATCAGCCGCATCCGCGAGGACATGACCGTCGACAACGGCCTGTCGATGTGGGTGGTCTCCGACAACCTGCGCAAGGGCGCGGCGCTCAACACGGTGCAGATCGCCGAACTGCTGGTGAACCGCAAGCTCATCACGCCCCGGCAGAAGGCCGCCTAGGCGCCGCCTGCCCGGCGCTCCGGATCCGGAGCGCGCAGATCCAGCTCACGCAATGACGGGAGGCGGCCGGCAACGGCCGCCTCTCTTGCGTTGCGGCGGATGGTCGCCGCGGCCGCTGCCCCGGATTGGCGCTAACGCGTGGCGCCGTTCGGGCCTATCGGCCGGCTCCGATGGTCGCTTCCCCCTTCGCCCAGGCGGCGCGGTCGCAGCCGACGGCCTCGCTGAGCGAGGTCATGCCGCGGCGGCGGACCTCCTCGCCGAGGTGGCGCAGGATCTTTCCGACCAGCCCGCCGCCCTCGTAGACGAGGCCGGTGTAGAGCTGCACGAGGCTGGCGCCGGCGGCGATCTTGGCGAATGCCGTCTCGCCCGACCAGACGCCGCCGACGCCGATGATGGGCATCCGCCCGTCGATCCGCTCGGCGACCTTGGCGAGCACCACCGTCGAGGGTTCGAACAGCGGCCGGCCGGACAGCCCGCCGGTCTCCGCCGCCGTGCGCGCATCCTTCAGCGGCGGCCGGGCGATGGTGGTGTTGGAGACGATGAGGCCGTCGACCGCATGGGTCAGCGCGGCGGCGGCGATGGCGTCGATGCCGGCGTCGTCGAGGTCCGGCGCGACCTTCACCAGGAGCGGCACCCGGCGGCCGATCTCGGCCATCTCGGCACGGGCGGCCAGCACCCGCGTCAGGAGCTCGTCGAGGGCCTCCGCGCCCTGCAGGTCGCGCAGACCCGGCGTGTTGGGCGAGGAGATGTTGATGGTGAAGTAGTCGGCCACGTCGGCGAAGGTGCGGATGCCGCGAACATAGTCGTCGATCCGGTCGTGGGTGACCTTGTTGGCCCCGAGATTGACCCCGACGATGCCCTCGAAGCGGCGCGCGGCGAGGCGCGCATGGGCCGCCGCATGGCCGCCGTTGTTGAAGCCGAGCCGGTTGATGAGCGCCCGGTCCTCGCGCAGCCGGAAGACCCGTGGCTTGGGATTGCCGGGCTGGGCGAGCGGCGTCACCGTGCCGATCTCGACGAAGCCGAAGCCGAGCTTGAGGAGCGGCCCGGGCACCTCGGCGTCCTTGTCGAAGCCCGCCGCCATGCCGAGCGGGTTGGGGAAGGAAAGGCCGAAGGCGTCGACGGCGAGCGCCGCGTCCCTCGGCACGGTCTCGGCCGGGGCCAGACCGGAGGCGAGCGCCGCGATGGTCAGCCGGTGCGCGCGCTCGGCATCGAGGCGGCGCAGCAGCGCGGGGGCGGCGGTCGACAGTCCTGGAATCACGCGTCAAGCTCCGGAAAGATGTGGCCCGCCGGCGACAGCGGCAGGGGCTTCACCCATACCGCGGCGCCGGTCGGCAGGTCGGCATAAAGGTGCGGGAACAGCTCGTTGCCCCGGGATTTTTCCCACTTGAGCGCGTCGCCGAGGCTGTCCGAGCGGATCGCCACCAGAAGCAGCCCCCGCATGCCGCGGAAATGCTTGCGGGCGGTCTCCATCACCTGGCCGCGCGCGGACAGATGGATGAAGCCGTCGGCGAGGTCGACGGGGGCGCCGCGATAGACGCCCTCGGCGGTGGCCGCCTCCCAGGATTCCCTGTCAACGATCTTGTAAACGGTCTGCGGTCGCATCGTCCCGTCCTCCCGATTTTTCCCCGAGCGTAGAGCGTTTTCCGGCCCGGTGGAAACACCCGGACGACCGGAAACGGCTGTCGGCCCCTGCCCGCCCGCCGCGGGCGCCTCCGCCGGCACCGCCGCGATCCGGACACCGGATGCTCTAGCGGCTCCGGCACCCCCCGGACAAGTCAACGCGCGCCCGCCGACGACGTTCTCCATGACTGATTTCTGGACAGGACGCGCCCCGGGGATTAGGGTGCGGCCTAGGTATGTATTCCTTTTTCTTTTCCCGGGGAGAACCCGGGCCGGCTTCCGTCCCGACGACGGAGAGGTGACGCAGCATGCTCACGCACGAGCAGGTCTGGGCGGCCATCGACCGCCTTGCCGAACGGCAGGGGCTCAGCCCCTCCGGTCTCGCGCGCCGCGCCGGCCTCGATCCGACGACCTTCAACAAGTCGAAGCGGCTGGCGGGGGACGGCCGCCCGCGCTGGCCGTCAACGGAATCCATCGCCAAGGTGCTGGAGGCGACCGGCGCCGACCTGACCGAGTTCTTCGGACGGGCGGCCGCGGCGATCGGCGGCGACGCGCTGCCGGTGCCCCGCGCGGTGCCGCTGCTCGGCTTCGCCCAGGCCGGCGCCGGCGGCTTCTTCGACGACGGCGGCTTCCCGGTCGGTACGGGCTGGGACGAGATCTCGTTTCCCGAGCGGCGGGACGAGCCCGTTTACGCTTTGGAGATTTCGGGCGATTCCATGCTTCCGCTTTACCGCCACGGTGACGTATTGATCGTCTCGCGCGCCTCTTCGGTGCGGCGCGGCGACCGCGTGGTGGTGAAGACGACGGACGGCGAAGTGATGGCGAAGATCCTGCACCGGCGCACGGCCAGGCAGATCGAGCTGACCTCGCTCAATCCCGAGCATCCCGACCGCACGGTGCCGCTGGCCGACATCGAGTGGATGGCGCGGATCCTTTGGGCGAGTCAGTGATGGCGTACACTCCCGGCTATACCGCACGCGGGCGGCGGCGGTCCGACACCGTGACGCGGGCGATCTATGCGCTGGTGGTGGTGACGGCGGCCGCGGTCAGCGTGCTGCCGCTGCTGCTGCTCGACGAGTCGGTGCTGGGCCCGATCGTGCAGAAGATGAAGTCGCTGCCGCTGGGGGCGCCGGAAGACGAGCCGCAGACGCCGTCGGACTGGGGCGGCGTCGAGCCGAAGCGCCAGGGGACCCTCGGCTTCCAGGCGCCGACCGAGGCGGACGGCGCGGCCGGCGGCGACCTCGGCATCGAGCCCGACCGGCTGGTCCGCGACGTCTCCTCCGACCGCATCACCCGCAGCCCCGAGCTGGCGGCGCCGCTGCAGCGGCTGCCGAGCTCGGTGGAACCGCCGCCGCCGCAGCCGCCGAAGCCGGTGCGCTACCACCTGGTGGTGGTGGAGGACGCCACCACCGTGAACGCGGCCGGGACGGTGCTGAAGGTCGGCGAGGTCACCGGCCCGTCGTCGTTCAAGGCGTGCGAGGACGGCTCGCCGGTGCAGTGGAGCTGCGAGCTGCGCGCCCGCACGGCGCTGCGGCAGCTGGTGCGGTCGCGGGCGATCGAGTGCCAGGCGCTGGACGAGGACGCGGCCCGCCGGCTGGAGGCCGCCGCCGACGGCAACGGCGAGCCGCCGGAGGGCGGACCGTTCCCGGCCAGCTGTTCGGTCGGCGGCACCGATATCGCCAGCTGGCTGGTGTCGCAGGGGTGGGCGCAGCCCGCCGAGGGCGCGCCGGACCGGCTGAAGGTGCTGTCGTGGATCGCCCAGGAACAGAAGCGCGGCCTGTGGCGGCCGGTGCCCCCGACCACCCAGTAGGCGCGGCTGGCGGACGGCCGCGCGGGGATCAGCCCGCGTCGGCGATCAGCTCTCCGGCGAGCGCCTTGCCGATCAGCGCGCGGGTCTCGTCGATCCCGTAGAGCGCCACGAAGGAGCCGAAGCGGGGGCCCTGGTCCTGACCCAGCAGCACCTGATAGAGCGCCTGGAACCAGGTGCCGGACACGCCGGGGCCGCCGTCGGGGCTCTTCCGCTTGGCGTCCTGGTAGCGCTCGATCGGCCGCGCCACGTCGAGGATCGCGTCCTGGATGGCGGCGGGGTCGCTGTCGGCCGGCAGCGTGGCGAGCTTCGCCTCCAGCGCCGCGAGCGCCGCCCGCTCGGTCTCGTCGGGGGCGCGGTAGACCTTCTTCGGCCTGACGAAATCCTCGAAGTAGCGGATCGCATAGCCGACCAGCGCATCGAGTTCCGGCGCGGTCTGCGGCGAGACGCCCGGCACGTGGCGGGAGATGTAGCCCCACAGCACGTCCGCCGTTTCCGCGTTCGACGCCGAGACGAGGTTCAGGAGCAGCGCGAACGACACCGGCAGGGTGATGTCCGGCGGGTTGCCGTTGTGGATGTGCCAGACGGGGTTGTTGACCTGGCCGGCCGCGTCCTGGCGGCGGAATGCCGACAGGTGGGCGTAGTACTCGTCGACCGCGCGCGGGATGACGTCGAAATAGAGTCGCTTCGCCGTCTTCGGCTTCTGGAACATGAACAGCGCCAGGCTGTCGGGCGAGGCGTAGGTGAGCCACTCGTCGATGGTGAGCCCGTTGCCCTTGGACTTAGAGATCTTCTCGCCGTTGTCGTCGAGGAAGAGCTCGTAGACGAAGTGCTCCGGCGGCTTGCCGCCCAGCACCTTGCAGATGCGGTCGTAGACCGGCTGGTTGGAGAGGTGGTCCTTGCCGAACATCTCGAAGTCGACGTCGAGGGCCGCCCAGCGGGCGCCGAAATCGGGCTTCCACTGGAGCTTCACGTTGCCGCCGGTGACCGGCAGGGTGACCTCGGTGCCGTCCTCGTCGGCGAAGGTCACGGTGCCGGCGGCGGCGTCCACCGCCTTCATCGGCACGTACAGGACGCGGCCGGTGGTGGGCGAGATCGGCAGGAACGGGCTGTAGGTCGCCTGGCGCTCCTCGCGCAGGGTCGGCAGCATGACGTCCATGATCGCCTGGTAGCGCTCGGCGACCCTGAGCAGGATCTCGTCGAAGCGGCCGGAGGTGTAGTAGTCGGTGGCGCTGGCGAACTCGTAGTCGAAGCCGAAGGCATCGAGGAAGGCGCGCAGGCGCGCGTTGTTGTGGGCGCCGAAGGACTCGTGGGTGCCGAACGGGTCGGGCACCCGGGTCAGCGGCCGGCCGAGATTCTCCTGCAGCAGCGCCTGGTTCGGCACGTTCTCCGGCACCTTGCGCATGCCGTCCATGTCGTCGGAGAAGCACAGGAGCCGCGTCGGGATCCGGTCCTCGGTGATGACGCGGAAGGCGTGGCGCACCATCGTGGTCCGCAGCACCTCGCCGAAGGTGCCGATGTGCGGCAGGCCCGACGGGCCGTAGCCCGTTTCGAACAGGACCTCCCGCTTGCCGGACCGCTCCACCCGCTCGACGATGCGGCGCGCCTCCTCGAAGGTCCACGCTTTGCCGACCTTCGCCGCGGCCACGATCTCTTCGGTCAGATCGGCGGAGGCGGGACGGACGGTCATGATGGCGCTTTCTCAGTCGGGTGTGTCGGAATGGCTCGGATCACCGGCATCGGCCCTGAAGGCGCAGGCTGCCCGGTTCCGGCGGTTGGTCTAGAGCATATCCCGGCCGGACAAAAGCAGTCTCGACGGCGGAAACGGGCCGGAACGCGCAAAACCCCGCCGGCAACCGGCACGGGTGCGCCGATCGACCGGCCCTGGGGGAGCGGGAAACGCCGAACCCGGCGCTCCGGCGCCATTTCTGTGCGACCAGGTGATTCCACTTGCCGGGAAAAGGCTCTAGGGTCCGGTCCCACGAGCCTCCGCGCACCGCAACTCTTTCGCGAGCACACCTGATGAACCAGACGATTTCGCATCACGACGCCCTCATCTACGTGATGGTCACCATGTCGGCGGCCGACAGCACGATGACGGACGCCGAGCTTCACCAGATCGGCGAGGTCGTCCGCACGACACCGGTGTTCCGGGACTACCGCGAAGAGAAACTCGTCTCCTCCGCCGAAACCTGCGCCGACATCCTGCAGGCCGAGGACGGCCTCGAGACGGTGCTGGAACTGGTGCGCACCTGCCTGCCGGAGCGGCTCTACGAGACCGCCTACGCGCTCGGCGTCGAAGTGGCCGCCGCCGACCTGCACGTGGAACCGGAGGAGCTCCGGCTGCTGGCGATGCTGCGCGACCGGCTCAACCTCGACAAGCTGACCACCGCCGCCATCGAGCGCGGCGCCCGGGCCCGCTACCGGACGCTCTAAGGATTATTTCCCTCACGCCGAGTGCGCGTTGCGCACCGGCTCCGGGAGGGCGCCCTGACCGGGCGGCGGACGGTCGTCCGCTGGTTGGTGCGAGACGTTTTCCCCTCACGCCAGGTGCGCGTTGCGCACCGGCTGCGTGAGGGGACCAAACACTAATTCAGCGTCGGCTGGGCGTCGGGCATGTCGAGCGAGAAGGCCGGGATGTGGACCTCGAAGCGCTCGCCGCCGGACGTTTCCATCTCGTAGGCGCCGACCATGATGCCGGACGGCGTCGGCAGCGGGCAGCCCGACGTGTAGGTGAAGGCATCGCCCGGCGCGAGCACCGGCTGCTCGCCAACCACGCCCGGGCCCCGCACCTCCTGCACCTGGCCGCGCGCATCGGTGATCTGCCAGTAGCGGTTCATGAGCTGGACGGTCTCGGACCCGACATTGGTGATCTCGACCGTGTAGGCCCAGAGAAAGCGCTTCTCCTCCGGCTCCGACTCCTCCTCCAGATAATGGGGATTCACGGTGACCCGCAGATTGCGTGTGATGGCTTCGTACATGGTCCGACCCAACTGATTTTCGCTCCGGCTTACCTCGGCCGGAGACGGCAGCGCCGATTCGCCCATTCTCTGCCGAACCGTCACCGGAGACCAGAGAACACCGACAAGCTTGCGCGGCGCTCTACTTCGATGCCGGAGCGCCGTCAATCGCGGCCGGCCCCGCGCCCCGGCCTGGCCGCCGGGATGGACCGGGCGGGGAAAGTCCGTAGTCTCTGCGGGCCGCATCAGACGAACGGATCGCCGTGAACATCCTGATCCTCACCTACGGTTCGCGGGGCGATGTGCAGCCCTTCGTGGCCCTCGGCAGGGGCCTGCGGGACGCCGGCCACCGGGTGACGCTGGCGACCAGTAGCCGTTTCCGCTCGTTCGTGGAGGACCACGGCCTGGCGTTCCAGCCGATGAGCGACGCGCTGCTCGCCCTCGTCGACACCGACGAAGGCAAGGACCTGATGGAGAACGGCGGGCGCCTGCTCGGGCTGGCGACGCGCGCCATCCGGCTGGCGAAGCGCATGCGACCGGCGAACGAACAGCTGCTGCGCGACAGCTACCGGGCGGCCGCGGCGACCGGCCCGGACCTCATCGTGTTCCATCCCAAGATGGCGGGCGCCCCGCACATCGCCGAGAAGCTCGGAATCGGCTGCGTGCTGGCGACGCCGGTCCCGATCCTGCTGCCGACCCGCGACTGGCGGTTTCCGATCTTCCCAAACCTGCCACTGGGCGGCCGGTACAACCACGCGACCCACCGGGCCATCCGGACGCTCATCAACCGGTCGCTCCGCGGCTACGTGCGGGACTTCCGCCAGGAGCTCGGACTGCCGCCGCTCAGGGACTACAGCCTGACGCGGATGGCCGACGGACGGCCCATCCCGATCCTGCACGCCCACAGCGAGGCCGTGGTGCCGAAGCCGCCGGACTGGCCCGACGAGGCCCACGTGACCGGCTACTGGTTCCTGGACGAGGACGGGCCGCCGCCGCCTGAGCTGCCGCGCTTCCTCGAGCAGGGCCCGCCGCCCGTCTACGTGGGCTTCGGCTCCATGTCCGGGCGCGACCCGGCGCGGCTGGCCGCGCTGGTGGTCGAGGCGCTCCGGGAGCGCGGGCTGCGCGGCATCCTGGCGACGGGATGGGGCGGCCTGAAGGGCCACGACCTGCCGGCGTCGATCCTGCAGGTCGATCACGCCCCGCACGGCTGGCTGCTGCCCCGGGTGGCGGCGGTGGTGCACCATGGCGGCGCCGGCACCACGGCGGCGGCGCTGAGGGCCGGCAGGCCCTCCGTCGTCGTGCCGTTCTTCGCCGACCAGCCCTTCTGGGCCGACCGCGTGCACGCGCTGGGCGCGGGCCCGAAGCCGATCCCGGCCAGGCGCCTGCGCGCGCGCACGCTCGCCACCGCCCTCGGGCAGGCGACCGCCGATTCTGCGATGATGGCGCGCGCCGCCGAGATCGGCCGGCGGATCCGGGCCGAGGACGGCGTCGCCAACGCGGTGGCGCTGATCGAGCGTTACGCCTGCGGGCGCCCTCCCCTCGCCAGCCAGGACGGACCATGTTCGACGCCCGACTGAGACCGCTCATCGATCCGCCGCTGGACGCGGCCGGCCGGCGGATCGCCGCCTCGGGCGTCTCGGCAGACGCGATCACCGTCGCGGGCTTCGCGCTCGGCGTTGCGGCGGCCATCGCCATCGCGGGCGGCCTGTTCCTGCTGGGGCTCGGCTTCGTGGCGCTCAACCGGATCGCCGACGGGCTCGACGGCGCGGTGGCCCGGGCCTCGGCGAAGACCGACCGGGGCGGCTTCCTCGATATCGTGCTGGATTTCGCGTTCTACGGGGCGATCCCGTTCGCCTTCGCGGTGGCCGACCCGGCGCACAACGCGCTGGCGGCTGCGGCGCTGCTGCTGTCGTTCTACGTGAACGGCGCGGGCTTCCTGGCGTTCGCCATCTTCGCGGAGCGGCGCGGCCTGGAGACCAGCTCCCAGGGGTCGAAGTCGCTGTTCTATCTGGGCGGGCTGGCGGAAGGCGGCGAGACGATCGCCGCCTTCGTGCTGATGTGCCTGGCGCCGGGCTGGTTCCCGGCGATCGCCTGGATCTTCGCCGGCGTGTGCCTGGTGTCGGCGACGGCGCGGCTGCTGCTGGCCGCGCGGACGCTTTCCGACACCGGCCGTTAGCCGACGCTGACGGCCGACTTCGTGCCCGACCGGTCGAGCGCCTGGGTCATGTCGGCGATCAGGTCCTCGACGTCCTCCAGCCCGATGGAGAGCCGCAGCAGGCCCTGGCCGATCCCCAGCTCGGCCCGCTGTTCCTCGGTGAGGCGCTGGTGGGTGGTGGTGGACGGATGGGTGATCAGGCTCTTGGCGTCGCCGAGGTTGTTGGAGATCTTCACCACCCGCAGCGCGTTGGAGAAGGCGAACGCCGCGTCGCGGCCGCCCTGCATGTCGATGGCGATCAGCGTGCCGCCGCCGGTCATCTGCTTGCGGGCGATCTCGGCCTGGGGATGGTCGTCGCGGCCGGGATAGATCACCTTGCGGACGGCCGGATGGCCGGCGATCGCATCGGCGACGGCGGCCGCGTTGGCGGTCTGCTGGCGCACCCGGAGCGGGTAGGTCTCCAGCGACTTCAGCATCACCCACGCGTTGAACGGCGACATCGCCGGGCCGGTCTGGCGCAGGATGGTGTCGAGCTTCTCCGTGACCCACTCCTCGTCGGAGAGGATGGTGCCGCCGAGGCAGCGGCCCTGGCCGTCGACGTGCTTGGTGGCGGAATAGACGACCACGTCGGCGCCGAGCTTCAGCGGCGACTGGTGCAGCGCGGTGGCGAACACGTTGTCGACCACCAGCCGGGCGCCGACCGAGTGGGCGATGTCGGCGACGCCGGCGATGTCGACCAGCGCCAGCGTCGGGTTGGCCGGGGTCTCGGTGAACATGGCGGTGGTGTTGGGACGCGCCGCCTGCTTCCAGGCGTCGAGATCTCCGCCGTCGACGAGGGTCGCCTCGACGCCGAAGCGGGGCAGGAACTCCTCGACCACGTAGCGACAGCCGCCGAACAGCGCCCGGGAGGCGACGACATGGTCGCCGGCCTTCACGCAGGCCACCATCGCCGCCGTCACCGCGGCCATGCCGCTGGCGGTGGCGCGGGCAGCCTCGGCGCCTTCCAGCAGCGCCATGCGGTCCTGGAACATCGTCACCGTGGGATTGCCATAGCGGGAGTAGACGTATCCGTCCTCCTCGCCGGCGAAGCGGGCTTCGGCGGCTTCCGCGCTCTCGTAGACGAAGCCCTGGGTGAGATAGAGCGCCTCGGAGGTTTCGCCGAACTGGGACCGCTCGATGCCGCCGTGAACGAGGCGGGTCGAGGGTCCGGCATCCGAAGGCAGCGACGACGACGACATGGACACATCCTTTCCAGATCCGCCGGCAGCGCCCCATGTCGGGGCGTCTGGCGGCGCGGCGCGGACGGGGCAGGACCCGGCGTGTCCGCGTCGCGGTCGATCCGGGTGCGTGCCCGCCAGCCAGAGGCAAGGCACAAAAAAACCCGGCCGAAACGAACGACCGGGGCGTACCTCGCCCGGCCTTTTTAGCGATTTCTTTAACGTGGCTGCAAGCCGGCCGGCTCAAATGACCACGGGACAAAAAGCTCTTTACGCCCGGCTTTCCTTGGCGTCAATGCACCGATCGGTTTAGGTCTTGGGAAGATCTGACCCAACGGGGCTTTCAAGCGCGGGACGACCAACACATGCAGGAAACCGCAGGCATCCTTCCGCGCCAGGCGATCGAAGCGCTTGGCCGCTCGGGCGCGATATCCTGCGACGCGCCGTTCGATGCCGACCAGATCCAGCCGGCGAGCCTCGACCTGCGCCTGGGAACGGTGGCCCACCGCATCCGCGCGAGCTTCCTGCCCGGCCCCGACGGCCCGGTGGCCGACAAGCTGGCCGAAGTGACGATGCACACCATCGACCTGACGCAAGGCGCCGTGCTGGAGACCGGCTGCGTCTACGTCGTGCCGCTGCAGGAGCGCCTGGCGCTGCCGGCCGACGTGGCGGCCTCCACCAATCCGAAGAGCTCGACCGGCCGCCTCGACGTGTTCACCCGGGTAACGGCCGACCGCGCCGGCGCCTTCGACCGGGTGCCGGCCGGCTACGCCGGGCCGCTCTACGCCGAGATCTCGCCGCGCACCTTCCCCGTGCTGGTGCGCGCCGGCTCGCGGTTGTCGCAGATCCGCTTCCGGCGCGGCAACGCGACGCTGACCGACACCGAACTGCGCGCCCTGCACGAGCGCGAGCCGCTGGTGGTGCCGGGCAACGCCGGCATCGAGGACGGGCTGCAGCTCTCCATCGACCTGAAGAGCGCCGACGACAGCGGCCTCGTCGGCTACCGCGGCAAGCGCCACACCGCCGTCATCGACGTCGACCGCAAGGACGGCTACGACGTCGCCGACTTCTGGGACCCGGTGACGGTGCGCCCTGGCCGGGGCCTGATCCTCGACCCGGACGAGTTCTACATCCTGGTGTCGCGCGAGGCGGTGCAGGTGCCGCCCCAGTGCGCGGCCGAAATGGTGCCGTTCGATCCGCTGGTGGGCGAGTTCCGGGTGCACTACGCCGGCTTCTTCGATCCGGGCTTCGGCCACGGCACGTCGGGGGCCGGCGCGCGCGCCGTGCTGGAGGTGCGCAGCCACGAGGTGCCGTTCATCCTCGACCACGGCCAGGTGGTCGGCCGGCTGGTCTACGAGCGGATGGGGGAGCTGCCCGACACGCTCTACGGCGCGGGCGTCGGCTCCAACTACCAGGCGCAGCGGCTGAAGCTGTCGAAGCACTTCCGGGCCGGATAGGTCGCTTCCCGGGCGGCGGCCTCAGGCGGTCGACGGCGCCTGCGCCGGCCGGACCGCGGCGATTTCCCCGCGCAGGCCGGAGATCTCGCGCCTGAGCGCCCGCATCTCCTCGGCGATCTGGGCCTGCTCGTCGTGCAGCACCTGACGCTCGGCGTCGAGCGCCGCCTCGTGCTCCTGCTGCATGGCGGAGACGATGATGCCGATGAACAGGTTCAGGACGGTGAAGGCCGTCGCCATGATGAACGGCACGAAGAACGCCCAGGCCATCGGGTACTGTTCCATCACCGGCCGGACGATGCCCATCGACCAGGATTCCAGCGTCATGATCTGGAACAGCGAGTAGGCCGACGCGCCGAGCGTTCCGAACCACTCGGGGAAGGAGGCCCCGTAGAGGTTCGTCGCCATGACCGCGAAGACGTAGAAGATGATGGTCATCAGGAGCACGATCGAGCCCATGCCCGGCAGGGCGGCGATCAGCCCTCCGACCACCCGGCGCAGCGACGGCACCACGCTGATCAGGCGCAGCACGCGCAGGATCCGCAGCGAGCGCAGGACCGACAGGCCGTGCTGGCTGGGCACCACCGCGATGGCCACCACGACGAAGTCGAACAGGCTCCACGGATCCCGGAAGAACCGCAGCCGGTGGACGTAGAGCCGCGCGGCGATCTCGACGACGAAGATCGCGATGACGGCGGCATCGAGGAAGGCGAGCAGCGGCCCGGCGGCGGACGTCGCGTCCTCCCAGGTCATCAGCCCCAGCACGACGGCGTTGAAGACGATGAGCGACGCGATGAACCACTCCCAGGTGGAGCTCTCGAGGAATGACTTCAGGCGCTGGCGCATCGGGGGGGCTCGTCGGGCGGGAAACGTTCGGGGCGAGGCCGTGCCCTCCTCCCCAAGCGATGATGCCCCGGGGCGGCGGCGGCGGCGGCCCCTCATCTAATGCGCTTGACAGGATCCTTCCAGAGCGCTCTTTTCAGGGCGCTTCGCGGGCGTAGTTCAGTGGTAGAACGTCAGCTTCCCAAGCTGAATGTCGTCGGTTCGATCCCGATCGCCCGCTCCACCTTTCCCCGCCGTTGGCCCCGACCTCCCGCGACGTCAGCAACCCGGTGCGCACACACGCCCGGTGGGCGTCAGGCGTCGTGGACCGTCCGGCGCTGCGTCTCCTCGAAGGCGGCCTGCAGGCGGCCCAGGACGGCGGAGGGGCCGGACGCGCCCTTGAGGTGCCGGGCGCGCAGCTCGTCCATCAGCTCCTCCCACATCGCCGGCCCGCCCTCCTCCAAAAGCTCCGCGCGGATCGACAGCGCCTCGGACGCCGGCGCGTGCCGCCGGCCCCACGCACCCATCTGGGCGAGCAGCGGGACGAGCTGGATCGCCGGCTCGGTGAGGCTGTAGATGGCGCTCTGGCGGTGCTTCGGATCGTCGGCCCGGATCAGCATGCCGGCGGCCAGCAGCCGCTTCAGCCGGGCGGCCAGCACGTTGGAGGCGATGCCCTCCTCCGAGCGGGTGAGGAGCTCGCGGTAGCGGCGGCGGTCGCCGAAGACGATGTCGCGGATGACGATCAGGCTCCAGCGGTCGCCGAGCAGTTCCAGGGTCAGGTTGATCGGGCAGCCCGATCGATGCGCGTCCGGCACGGCCATCCCTCCATCTGCTTGCAAAGTAGGATCGGTCGCGCTAGCCTGCAACTGCTTGCAAGATGCAATCGGTCAGAGGCCCCCATGTCGTTGACGCTCTATGCCCATCCCTTCTCCTCCTACTGCCAGAAGGTGCTGGTGGCGCTGTGGGAGAACGACATTCCGTTCACCTACCGCCACCTGGAGGATGAAGGCGCGTCGGAGGAGCGCGCGGCGCTGTGGCCGTTCGGCCGCTTCCCCGTGCTGGTGGACGACGGCCGCACGATCGCGGAATCGAGCATCATCATCGAGCACCTCGACATCCACCACGCCGGGCCGGTGCGGCTCATCCCCGACGACCGCGACGCGGCGCTGGAGGTGCGGTTGATGGACCGCATGTTCGACACCTACGTGATGACGGAGATGCAGAAGCCGGTGTTCGAGGCGCTGCGCGCAGACGGAGGTCGCGGGCAGGAGGTGATGGCGGACGCCCGGCGGGCGCTCGACACCGCCTATGCCTGGCTGGAGGAGCGGCTTACCGGCCGGACGTGGGCGGCCGGCGAGGCCTTCACGATGGCCGACTGCGCCGCCGCGCCCTCGCTCTTCTACGCCGACTGGGTGCATCCGATCGGCGCGGCGTTTCCGGGGCTGCGCGCCTACCGTTCGCGGCTGTTGTCCCGCCCGTCGTTCGCCCGCGCCGTCGAGGAGGGCCGGCGCTACCGGTCCTACTTCCCGCTCGGCGCGCCCGACCGCGACTGAGCCTCCGGCCCGGGCCGCGCCAGCGCCTTCAGCCCGGCGACCAGCAGCTCGCAGTAGAACTCGAAGCCGCCGTCCAGCGGCGCGGTGGCGCCGTTCTCCCAGCGCAGGATGAACGAGCGGTTGATCATCTGGTCCCGGTGGGCGGCCAGCAGCGGATACCGCTCGGGATCGATGGTGGAGATGATGCGGCTCATCCGGTCCATCCACTGCTCGGTGTCGTCGGTGAGCACCATCGCGAATTCCTGAGTGACGAAGCCCACCATGGTGCCCAGCAGCGCGTTGTAGGCGGCGACGAGGCGCGCGCCCTCGAAGCCGGCCTCGTGCAGCTTGGCGAGGATGCGCTCGATCATGCCGAGATCGGCGCTGGCGTTGGAGACGAGCTGCACCCCGATCAGCGGCGCCACGTTCGGATGGCGGCGGATGACGGCGCGGTAGCGGTGCAGCAGCGCCCGGATCCAGTCCTCCCAGGGCAGCTCCTGGGGCGGCACGATGTCGGCGAGGACGTCGGAGATGATCTCGACGACGAGCTCGTTGCGGCTCGGGACGTGCCAGTAGAGGGCGGTCGGATAGACGCCGAGCTCCTTGGCGACGGCGCGCAGGCTGAACGCCTCCAGCCCCTGGGCGTCGATCAGCTTCAGGGCCGTGTCGACGATGCGATCGCGCGACAGCGCGCTGTCGTCCACCCCGCGGGTGCGCGCGGCGCCTCGGCGGCCCTTTCCCTGAAACACCGACATCGTCGACCACAACTCCCTGGATCACGGCGGCTGCCGGCACGATCCGGAGCCATCCACGCAACCGATGCACCCGTGCCGGGCGAACGCCCTGAGCAACGCCTTTTCGCCCGGATCGTTCGATCCGCAAGCGCCCTGTTCCGGCGACCGGCCCGGGCGCGCAGCATAGTCCTTCGCCACCCGAAACCAAGCGCGCGCGGCGGCACGAACCCGACGCAGACGCGCCGCAGGCCTGGACCGCCCACGATTTCATCGGACCGCCCAGCGAACGCGCGGCAGCCGCTGGAAATTGCCGCAACCGCCCACTCCGCCCCTTCTTGTACACCGTACATCAACAGCGTACAGTCACCATCCTGACATGTGACCGGACACAGGGCCCATTCGCCGATGCGTTTCGTTCTCCACCCGCCGAGGGGCCTTGCCCCCGACCGTGCCATGGTCGGTCGCGGCCGCCTTTTCCATGCAGGGAGGCTCTAGGTGGCGCCAGCGCTGATCCTCGCGGCCGTCCTCCTCGCCGGTGGGGCGGCGCTCGCCTACGTGATCGGCGCGACGGCGGTGCTGTCCTTCGTGGCGGCCGACCGGGCGATGTTCCTGGCCGCGCTGCCGCAACGCATCGTGGCCCAGGTCGACAACTTCACCCTGATGAGCATGCCGCTCTTCATCCTGGCCGGTGAGATCATGAACCGCACCGGGGTGACGCGCGCGCTGCTGCGGTGCGCGATGCTGATGTTCGGCGGGCTGCGCGGCGGGCTCGGCCATGTGAACGTGGCGACCAGCGTGTTCTTCGCCGGGATCTCCGGCTCGGCCGTCGCCGACGCGGCCTCGCTGTCGAACATGCTGGTGCCGCAGATGCGCAAGGAGGGTTATCCGGCCACCTACGCCGCGGCGATCACGGCGGCCTCGTCGATCATCGGGCCGATCATCCCGCCGTCGATCATCATGATCTTCTACGGCGCGCTGATGGGAACGTCGGTCGCCGGGCTGTTCGTCGCCGGCATCGTGCCGGGCCTGATGATCGCGCTGGTGCTGATGGCCGCGAACGCCCTCTACGCCCGGGCGCAGGGGCATCCGCGCTCCACCGTCGACGCAGGCGACCGGCGAGGGGTGATCCTGGAGGCGCTGCCCGCGCTCATGATCCCGCTCATCATCATCGGCGGCATCGTCTTCGGCGTGGTGACGCCGACGGAGGCGGCGGCGCTGGCGGTGCTCTGCGCGCTCGGCGTCGGACGCCTCTACGGCCGCATCGAAGCGGGCGACCTGTTCGAGGCGTTCAAGCGCACCGCGGTTCTGTCCGGCTCGATCTTCCTGCTTCTGTCCGCGGTCGCCGCCTTCGGCTATCTCGCCGGCCTGCAGCAGCTGCCCACCAAGCTCGCCGCCTGGCTGATCGGCTGGGGCTTCGAGGGGCTGACCTACCTCCTGCTCCTGAACGTCGTGTTCCTGGTGGCGGGCATGTTCCTGGAGGTGCCGGTGGCGCTGGCGCTGCTGGTGCCGCTGCTCGCGCCCACCGCCCTCGCCATGGGCATCGACCCGGTCCATCTCGGCATCATCATCTGCCTCAACCTGACGATCGGCATGGCCTCGCCGCCGTTCGGGTCGTGCCTGATCATCGTCTCGACGGTGACCGGCGTCGGCTACTGGAAGCTCTGCCGGGCGGTGATTCCGTTCGTGCTGCTGGAAATCGCCGTCCTGATGATCGTCACCTACGTGCCGGCGCTGACGATGACGCTGCCGCGCCTCGTCGGCTTCGCGGGAGGCGGATGATGCACGCCCTCGCCCGCCGCCTGAAGGCGGTATCCGATGCGGTGAACCGCGTCGTCGTCGCCGCCTCCGTCGGCTGCTTCGCGGTGATGCTGGCGACCGTCACGCTGCAGGTCGTCGCGCGCTACCTGTTCGCCTCGCCGCCGTTCTGGACGGAGGAGCTGGCGCGCTGGGCGATGGTCTGGGGCGGCCTTCTCGGCATCACCGTCGCCTTCCACGAAAGCGCCGACCCCAAGCTCTATCAGCCGCCGCTGGCGCGGCCCGTGATGCGCGCCATCCAGGGCGCCGCCCGGCTGATCGGCGCCGGGGTGTTCATGGGCACCGTCATCGCCTTCTCGCTGCCGTTCATCCAGCGCCAGTCCCAGCAGGTCTCCGAAGGGCTCGGCATCTCGCCGGTGTGGATGTCGCTCGCGGTGCCGGTCGCGGCCATCCTCGTCTGCTTCCACGCGCTGATCCTGGCAATCGCGCAACCGCTCCTGCCACCCGAACCCGTTCACGATCCGCAATCGGACCTACACTGAGGGGAACTCAAACCATGCACATGACCAGGTTTTCGGCCGGCCTCCTGTCGGCGCTCCTGCTTCTCGGCGCGAGCCAGGCTGAGGCGCAGTCGGTCAACCTCGCGCTCGATTCACCGCCCTCCTACGACGTGCAGCCGACCTACCGCTGGGCGAAGAACTTCACCGACAAGCTGGCCGAGGAAGGCTTCAAGACGGAGCTGTTCGCCTACAACTCCATCGGCGGCGAAGCGGAGCGCTTCGACCAGCTGCGCGCCGGCCTCCTGAACGTCGACATGGCCGGCTACGCCTTCGGCGTGCAGCTGGTGCCGGAGATGGAGGTCGTGCGGCTTCCCTACGTCTTCGACGACATGGACCATCTCGCCCGCTTCATCAGCGACTCCGACTTCCTGGAGAAGGTGAACGAGAAGATGGCCCCGTCCGGCGCGCGGGTGCTGGCGATCGTGCCGCTCGCCGGCTTCATGGGCATCTTCAACGACGAGCATCCGGTCGCCTCCAAGGCCGATCTCGGCGGCATCCGGCTGCGCGCCCTCGATGCCTCGCAGATGAACCTGATCAAGGCGCTGGGCGCCGACGGCGTGGTGATCCCGTTCAGCGAAGTGCCTTCCGCGCTGCAGACCGGCGTCGCCGACGGCTACATCAACCCGGTGAACGTGCCGCTGACCTTCGGCCACGGCGACCTGCTGAAGTACTACACCGACGCGGAGATCATGGTCGGCGCGCGCCTGGCGCTCGCCTCCGAGCAGTGGTGGGACGGCCTCTCCGACGCCGACAAGGCGAAGGTCCAGACGGCGATCGACGCCGCCAATGCGGATCTGTTCGACTGGGCGTCCGCCGCGGCGGCCGCCGAGAAGCAGAAGCTGACGGACGCCGGCTTCGAGATCACCGAGCTGTCTCCCGACGCCCGCGCCGAGTTCATCGCCGCCACCCAGTCCATGCGCGACACGCTCGACGTGCCGAACAAGGACGCCTACCTGGCCGAGATCGAAGCGGCGAAGAAGTAGCCTCGGGCCCTCCCGAGCGACCGGCGGGCCGGGCACTCCGTCCCGCCGGTCCTGTCGTCCAACCCGCGCGACCCGCTCCTTCCGTTCGGCGCGCCGCGCGCCCCTTGACCCGAAGCCCCGGCGCGACGGCCGGGACATGGCTGCCCCATGGGCGCCTTCCGAAATGAATCAGGAGTACGAGTTGTGAACAGTGCGGTTGTGACGCCGGCCCTCTCCGAGGCGCTGGCCGAGGCCGAGGCGGCCCATGTCCGACGCAACCCGAAGAGCGCCGCGGCCCATGAACGCGCCGCCCGCGTGCTGCCCGGCGGAAACACCCGGACGTCGCTGTGGAGCGACCCGTTCCCACTTTGCGCGGCAAGCGGCGCGGGATGCCGGATCATGGACATCGACGGGCATACCTATGTGGACTTCCTCGGCGAGTTCACCGCCGGCATCTTCGGGCACTCCTCGAAGGTACTCGCCGACGCGGTAACGCGCGCCCACGCCGCCGGCATCAACCTGTCGGCCCACAACGAGCTGGAGATCCGGCTCGCCGAGCTGATCACCGCACGCTTCCCGTCGATGGACATGGTGCGGCTGGCCAACTCCGGCACCGAGGCCAACGTGATGGCCGTCGCGGTCGCCAAGATCGTCACTGGCCGCGAGAAGATCGTGGTGTTCGAGCGCGGCTATCATGGCGGGGTGCTGACGTTTCCGCCGGGCGGCGCCGCGGTGAACGTGCCCCACAAGTTCGTCATCCTGCCCTACGACGACATCGCGGCCGCCGAGGCCGCCTTCGCCGAGGCGGGGGACGAGATCGCGGCCGTGCTGGTCGAGCCGATGCTCGGCGCCGGCGGCTGCCGGCCGGCCTCGCGAGAGTTCCTGCAGGCGCTGCGCACGCTGAGCGAGCGCCACGGCACGGTCCTGATCTTCGACGAGGTGCAGACGGCGCGGATGGCGGTCGGCGGCTGCCAGGGTCTCTACGGCATCGTCCCGGACATGACGACGGTGGGCAAGTTCTTCGGCGGCGGCCTCGCCTTCGGCTGCTTCGGCGGCAGGCGGGAGATCATGGAGCGGCTCGACCCGCGCCGGCCCGACGCGATCGGCCACGCCGGCACCTTCAACAACAACACCCTGACGATGGCCGCCGGCATCGCCGCCATCGAGACCTACCTGACCGCGGAGAACCTCGAGGCGCTGTTCGCCCGCGGCGAGGCTTTCCGCGCCGCCCTCAACGCGCGGTTCGCCGCCCGGGGCGCGCCCTACGCGGCGACCGGCATGGGCTCGATCATGAACGTGCACGGCCACGGCGCGCCGGCGACCGACACGGCGCTGCGCCGGCTGATGCAGTTCGACCTGGCCGAGGCCGGCTGGTATTTCGCGCCGCGCGGCCTGATCGCGCTGTCGCTGCCGATCGGCGAGGCGGAAACCGAGGGCTTCCTCGCTGCGGTCGACGCGTTCATCGACCGCCGGGGCGCGGCGCTGGCGGCCGCGTCGGTGGAGGCGGCGCAATGACCCCGTCCGACCTCAAGGGCAAGGCCCAGACCGTCACCGGCCTCGTCGATCCGGCGGAGCTCGGGCCGACGCTGATGCACGAGCACCTGCTGATCGACCTCAATCCGCCCAGCCTGCGCGGCGAGGCGCCGGGCGCCCACGTCCACGACGAGCCGGTCGATCTCTGCAACTGCTTCCGGGCGCGCTACGGCCAGGCCTACTACCGGGACAACTTCCGGCTCGACTGCGCCGACGTGGTGGTCGCCGAGCTCCAGGAAATGGCACGCGCCGGCGGACGGACCGTGGTCGACCTCACCGTCGGCGGGCTGCAGCCGCAGCCGACGATGCTGCGCGAGATGGCGCAGACGAGCGGCGTCCAGATCGTCATGGGATGCGGCCACTACGTCGACGACTACCAGGCGCCGGAGAACGCGGAGAAGAGCGTCGGCGACTTCGCCGACGAGATCACCGGCCAGATCCTCGACGGTGCCTGGGGCACCGACGTGCGCGCCGGCATCATCGGCGAGATCGGCTGCCAGTCGCCGTGGACCGACCAGGAGAAGCGGGTGATGGAGGGCGCCATCGAGGCGCAGCGGCGCACCGGCGCCGCCCTCAACGTCCACCCCGGCCGCCACGCCGACCAGCCGCAGGAGGTCGCCGACTTCGTGAAGGCGCGCGGCGGACCGCTGGAGCGCCTGGTCATCAGCCACATCGACCGCACGATCTTCGACGCCGACCGGCTCCTGAAGCTCGCCCAGACGGGCTGTATCGTCGAGTTCGACCTGTTCGGCTGGGAGGAGACCAACTACTTCCCCAACCCGGCGATCGACATGCCGAACGACGGCATGCGCCTCAAGTGGCTGCGGCTGCTGGTGGACAACGGCCACCTCGACCAGATCCTGATCAGCCACGACATCTGCACCAAGGGCCGGCTGGAACGCTTCGGCGGCCACGGCTACCAGCACATCTTCGCCAACGTGGTGCCGCTGATGCGCCGCCGCGGCTTCACCGACGACCAGATCGACACCATCCTGGTGAAGACACCGCGGCGGCTGCTGACCTTCGTCTGAGCGCGCGACCGCGCGGTCTCAGCCATTGGAGCGGGAGGCCTTGCGCAGGAAATGGCCGACGGACATGCCACGCAGCAGGGCCAGCCGGTAGGCCTTCATGGCGGCCGGCCTGTCCCATCCGGACGCCGGCAGGTCGTCCAGGAGCCGCTTCATCCGGGCGACGTCGAGCGTCCGCGCGGCGGCCTCGCAGGAGGCGATCTGGTCGAGCTCGACGGCGGCGTCGGCCCGGGCCGACGTCAGACCCACGTGCCAGTCCGGCGCCTGGTAGCCCCGGCGCCGTTCCCCGAGCACCTCCGCCGGCAGCCGGTCGCGGAGCGCGGCCCGTGCCACCGCCCGCGGCACCCCGTCGACGAGATAGCGGTCGGTGGGGATGCTCAGGCAGTATTCCACCAGCCGCCGGTCGGCACTCGGATCCCGCTGGTCGACCCCCCAGCCGGCGAGCGTGCCCTTGTTGATGTTGCCGGAATCGGTCCGGCGCATCACCCAGATGCGGTCGGCGAAGGCGTCCTTGCGCGGGCGATAGGCAAGGTCGAGCTTCCGCTCCCTGGCGATCCGTTCGAGGTCCAGCGCCTCGTAGCGCTCGCGGCTGATCGCGGTGTAGTCATGGACGTCGTCGACCGCGCCCTGAAACGCGCGCGTCAGCCGGCTCCACACCCAGCCGGGAACGTAGGGCCCGAAGGTGATGCCGGCCGGCCCGCGCCAGCGCATGCCGCCGTTCCGGACCAGCCCGCGATATTCCCTCAGAAGCCGCCCCCAGCGCCCGGTGCGCAGCAGTTCCGGCATCAGCTCGAAACCGAAGTAGCTGAACGTCATGTTGCCCATGGTGGCGTGCAGAAGCACCCTGAGCCTGCGGTCACGCGCCTCCTGGTTGATCGCCCGCATCCACACCCAGTTGCAGGGGTTGAGGACCGGCCGTTCGAACAGGAAGAACGCCTGGTCGAAGCCGGCGAAGGGCGAGAGGTGGCCGGTGCGCAGGCTGACGTGCTCGACGTTGGGGTAGAGCGCCGCCGTGGCGGCCGCCAGCGGGCCTTCGTCGACGATCCGGTTCGGCAGCGGCGCGGCGCCGGCCGCATCCGACGACACCGAGGTGAACGCCGTGACCCGGCCGCCCTCGGGCGCGAGCAGCCGTGCCGCGGTGGCGGTGACCGCCGAGCTGTCGAAGCCGGAACTGAGATGAGTGGCGATCGCGCCGTCGCCGCCGCGCAGCCGCGAGCGGGTCGCCTCGTCCAGGTGGTGCCGCACGCCCTCCACCCAGTCGGCGGGCCCCGGGTCGCCCCGGTCCGGACGCCTGGGCTCCCAGTAGCCCCGGCTCGACACGCCCTCGCGGGTGACCGCGACGACGTGGCCGGGCTCGACCCGGCAGACATGCTCGAAGAAGCTGCGCGGGCCCGCCTGGGGCATCAGCATCACCAGTTCGGCGACGGTCTGCTCGTCGGCGGCGTAGGGGATGTCGGCGAGGACGTGCAGTCCCTTGGCCATGCTGGCGAAGGCGAAGAAATCCGTGCCGCAATGATAATGGAGCGGCCGCTGGCCGAGGAAGTCGCGGGCGAGCAGCAGCCGCTGGCGATCGGCGTCCCAGAGCGCGAAGGCGAAATCGCCAGCCATGCGATCGAGGGCGGCTTCGTCCCAGCGGTCCAGGCAGGCAAGCAGGATTTCCGCGTCGCAGGCGCGCCGGGCCTCCGCCGGCAGGCCGAGCGCGGCGATCAGCTCGTCGCGGTTGTCGAGCCGCACGTCGGCCACGAGGACGAGCCGGCCGTCGCGCGCGGTGAGCGGCTGGCGGTCGGAGATGTCCTCGGGGAGCGTGCGGTAAAGCCGCCGGCCCATGGCGATCGGCCCGTCGGCCCACTGGCGGCCGTCATCCGGACCGTAGATCCGCTGGGCGGAGAGCATGCGCTCGCACTCGGCGCCAGCGCCGGGCTTGCCGTCGAAGCGCCAGAGCCCCGCGATCGCGCTCACGGGGCGGCTGTGCCGGCGGCCCCCGGTCCGGCCTGACGCACGATCAGCCGTTCCGCCAGCATCTCCTCGAGCACGGCGAGCATCTGACGCTCGCAGACCGCCGCGTCGACGTCGTAGGTTTCCAGCAGGAAGTCCCGGATATCGGCGGCGCGGCGCGGCTCCTCGATGAACTTGAAGATGCTGCTGGCCACCGCGTTCATGGCGTAGAAGGCACCGTTGTCGAGATTGATCGCCACCAGCTCGTCGTCGGCTTCTTCAAACAGCGTTCCGTCCTGCCGGGCGATCACGGAGTCCATTGAAAGCGTCACATCACATCCTGGGGTTCGGTTGATGATGGCCAGCGGCACGGTATCTCACACGGACCGACCGCCTGCACCCACATATATTCCGGTGACCACAGCCTTACAGGTCCACCGCGCCCGGCGTCGACGCGGATCGCGCCAGCGCCGTCGTCGCGCCCTTTGGATGGCGGCCTAGCGGGGCGTGGACAGCGACAGGTCCATGCCGTCGAGCCGGCAGATCTGGGTGGGCGCGGCGGGAAGATAGACCCGCGCGATGCGCTGGTAGGCGCGATCGAGGAAGGTCACGAAGCCGGGCAGCAGGCTGCGCGAGGCGCGCGCGCCGTAGAGCGAGCTGCCAACCGCGATCTCATGCGCGCCGACGGCCAGGCCGCGCGTGTAGAGTTCGTCGATCTTGTGGGCGCCGCCGCCCACCACCGCGATGCGTCCCCTGATGGATTCGCAGTAGAGCAGCGACCCGTCCTCCAGCGGCACGACATCGTGGCACCCCGTCGACGGCAGCCCGGTACGCCGCAGCTCCGTGAAGTCGCGGTCGAACTCGACGATCTCGCTGGGTACCTTCCGATGGCCGTTGTGAAACATCAGGTAGATGCGGTCGTCCTTGCCGTGAAACGAATTGATGTGCGCGTCGTCGCTGCCTCGCCGCGCCACGGCGGGACCGATCCGATGGGCCTTGCAGTTCCAGCCGGCGTCGAACTCGAGGATCTGCTGGTTGCCACTGTCGACCAGCCAGAAGGCGCCATCGAAGAAGGCGACCTGGTGACCATTGTAGTCCAGACCGTCGACCAGGAGCTCCGGCGCGCCGAGCGCATCGTCGAGGTACGGATAGCGGACCAGGCTGCCCGAGTTCGGATTGGCCTCCGCCTCGGCCAAGGGCACGGTCTTGAAGCAATAGACCCAGCCGTCGCGAACCGTCACGCCGAAGAAATGACCGTCGACCAGCTTGCGGTAGCCGACATGATCGACGCGATAGAGGCCCTGGCGCGAGGCCACCAGATGCGCGCCGTTCACCGCCATGGCGAGGGGTCCCGGATGGATGTGATCCCCGCAGCCCAGCCGCCGCTATTCGCGGAAAACACTGCGTATGGCTCCCTTTCCGTCCTTCTGCACGGGGCAACCGACGGACACCATCGATCGCGCCGAACCGGTGTCCCGGAGGCTTTGGCGACCCTCGCCACGGCATATCGCGGCCGATATGGACCAATTTGAGTAAGGCAACCCGCGAGCTGCGCGAAAACTCCGCCAGAGATCCGGCCGTTGTCAGGCATTTGCGAAAGGCAACGCAATGTTCATCCTCATTCCAGGTCAGGCAGGGCTCGTTCTTTCTGGCTGTCGTTACTTCGCAAACCTTGTCAGCCATCGGCCTCGGTGCTAGGCATTGTGCGAATCCCCCACAAGGAGGCCGCTCTACTTAGACGTGCGGCTCAGATGAAGTCTGACTGTTCCAGTTGCGCACCGTCTCCCTGTCCCATGTCGGCCCTCATACGTCCGGCCCACTGCCGGGTGACATGGGCGATCGGGTGAGCGCGGGCTTCGCCGTCGCGGAAGAGCGGAACCGAGCCAGCCGGAAATCGGTTACAGCCAGACATCTTTCAATATCACTCCCGACGGCAGCACCATCTCTTGAGCGCCGCCCGCACCGACCACTGCATGAGGTACGAGATGACTGATCCCATTGGCGCCGAGCCGGGCGCTTGCGCGCAGGATGGCGGCGAAGTGCCGGCTCTCGATGCGGCGGCAGGCAAGGCCGTCTGGATGGAGCCGAAGCTGGTCCGCCTGGACATCGGCCTGACCCAATCCGCGTTCAACGCCAATCCTGACGGCGACACCAACTCCTAGAGCACGTCACGTTCAGATCGACGCGATCCAAACGAAGAAGGCATCGGCCGAGGGACTGGACCCGGAGCCATATCTTCATCGCCAGATCTGCCCCCGATCGGAAAGGGCTCTGGAGATCGTCAGGCAACCGGGGATGGCATGCCGGATGGATCGCCCCCGAGAGAACCGTATCGAGATCGAATGGTCTGACGTCTTGTCCGACCCGATCGTCGCCCCCGACACCGCGGCTGCACTGCTGCAGCGCGCCGCAGCGCGCGCTCCGGACGACGCTTCTATCCGCGTCAACCTCGGCCTCGTTCTGCTGCGGCAGTTGAAATTTCCGGCGGCGGTGGATGCGTTCGAGGCGGCCCTTGTCCTCGATCCGTCCCGCCACGATGCCCGGCTGGCGCTCGCCCGCTGCTGGACCCGGATGGGACGGCACGGGGATGTCCTCACCCTCCTCGACCGCGACGACACCGACGCATCCGCACACGCCCTCTATTTGCGCGGCATGGCGGCGCTGGCTTCGGGCGAGATCGAGCGGGCCGAGCGCGATTTCCATGCCGTGCTCGAGCGCGACGCCCATCACCGGGAAGCCTATTTCGAGCTCGGCCGCATCCTGCGGGCATCCGGCCGTCTCGACGCGCTCGAAACCGTCCGCGCCGAGCTTTGGGAGCGGGGCGCACGCCATGTCCAGCTGCTGCTCGACTGGGGCCGGACGCTGGCGAGCGCCGGCCGGGTCGAGGAGGCCCGCCACCTGCTGTTCGCCCCCTCGATGGTCACCCGGACGTCGATCGAGACACCGGCGGGCTTCCCCACCCTGGCCGCGTTCAATGCGGCCGTCGCCGCGGAGCTGGCCGACAACCCCTTCAAGCGGTCGGACATTCCGGCCGACGAGCTGGCGATCCGCAACTCGACGCGGGTCTCCCACCCGATGGCGGGGCGACGGCCCGAGCTGATCGGCGCGCTTCTCGCGGCCATCCGGGACCGCATCGATCGCGCGTTGGCCGCAGCGCCGGATCGGGCGGAGGACGGCACCGACCCCTGGCTGGCCTGCCAACCCGCCCGCGCCACGCTGCGGGCCTGGGCCAACATCCAGGGGCCGGGCGGCTATGAGGACTGGCACGCCCATCGCGCCGGCTGGCTGAGCGGCGTCTACTATGTGGAGGTCCCGGGGGGCCTTTCCGCCGACGGCGACGGCGCCGGCTGCATCGAGTTCGGCGCGCCGCCGGCGCTGGCGGAGATGCTCCCGGAAACGCTGCGCATCGCCCCGCGCGAGGGCATGCTTCTCCTGATGCCGTCGCAGGTTCATCACCGCACGATCCCGTTCGCAGCGAAGGACCGGCGGATCAGTTTCGCCTTCGACGTGCGCCCGGCCGGCGAAGAGGATCGCTTCCTTCCCGCTCAGACCGCGACGATCTGAACGGGAGTTGCCCTAGGATTTGACTTCGGTGATGGGCCGGTCGTTGCCGCGGCTGATGTCCGCGTGCCAGGTGCCCCCTTCGTCCTCCCAGGTGATCTGGGCCCCCTCGCCCGGCGTCCGCTGCTCGCGCGCCGCGCGGCAGGCCGCCGCGAACGCCTGGTCGTGGCTGGCGAAGGTTTCGGAGAACACGCCATCGGCCTGGTAGGCCCAGCCCCCGTCGTGTTCGACGATGCGATAGGTCTGCTTGGTCATTCCTGCCTCCCTGGGGCGGATATCGGGAAAGGGGCCGCGGTCGCAGCCATGGCGATCGCGCCAGCGGTTCCGCCGGACGCGTCGGCAGAGAGCGTCGACAGGCCGAGGTAGCGATGGAGAAGCGCCACAACGTGGGCGCCTTCGCCGACGGCACCGGCCACCCGCTTCGTCGATCCGGACCGGATGTCGCCGATGGCGAACACACCGGGGCGGCTCGACATCAGCGGAAACTCGCCCGCGCCGACCTCGGGCCCGGTGAGCACGAAGCCCTTCTGGTCGAGCACGACACCGGACCCGGCGAGCCAGCCGGTCCGCGGCTCGGCGCCTATGAACAGGAACAGATGGTGCGTCTCCCGGCGGGTGTCCACGTCGGAACCGCGGGTGCGCCAGTACACCGCCTCGAGCCTGCCGTCGCTGCCTTCCAGCGAGGTCAGGCTGGTGCGGGTGAGGACCTCGACGTTCGCCAGGCCCTCGATGCGGTCCACCAGATAGCGCGACATGCTGTCGTCGAGGCTGTCGCCCCGCACCAGCAGGGTGACCCTGTCCGCCTGGCTGGCAAGATAGACGGTTGCCTGACCGGCCGAGTTACCGCCGCCGACGAGCACCACCTCCTGCCGGGCGCACAGCTTGCCCTCTAGCGGCGAGGCCCAGTAGTGGACGTTGGCGCCGTCAAACTGGTCGACGCCGTCGAAGCCGAGGCGACGGTAGTTGGCGCCGGTGGCGATCACCACCGAGCGCGCGGCGATGCTCTCGCCGCCCTGAAGCAGGATGCGGGAGACGCCGCCCGCCTCGCCGGCAGGCTGCAGGCCCACGGCCTCCACCGGGATCGCCATCTCGGCCCCGAACTTCTCCGCCTGATTGTAGGCCCGCGCCATCAGCGCGAGCCCGCTGATGCCAGTGGGAAAGCCGAGATAGTTCTCGATCCGCGCGGACGCGCCCGCCTGACCGCCGAAGGCGCGGCAGTCGAGCGTCAGCACCGACAGCCCTTCCGACGCCGCGTAGACGGAGGCCGCCAGCCCGGCCGGGCCGGCGCCGATGATGACCACGTCGTAGGTGCGGGCGGGATCGACCGAGCGGGTCATGCCGATGCAGCGCCCGAGCTCGCTTTCCGACGGATTGCGCAGCACCTCGCCGCCCGGGCAGACGACGATCGGCAGCTCGGCGGCATCGAGATCGAAGCGGGTCACCAGTGCCTGCGCGCCGGGATCGGTGGAGGGATCCAGCCGCTCGTGCGGGTAGCCGTTGCGGGTGAGGAAGCCCTCCAGCCGCAGCACGTTGCGGTCGTCGGCCCGACCCAGAATGACCGGCCCGCCGAGCCGCGCGCGAATGAGATTGACGCGTCGCAGGATGAGCGCCCGCATCATCGTCTCGCCGATTTCCGCCTCGGCGACCAGCAGCGCGCGCAGCTGTTCCGGCGGCAGGATCAGCGTTTCGACCGGTTCGGTCGCCGTCGCATCGACAAGCGA
Organism: Amorphus suaedae; assembly: GCF_053629675.1. Lineage (NCBI taxonomy): Bacteria > Pseudomonadati > Pseudomonadota > Alphaproteobacteria > Hyphomicrobiales > Amorphaceae > Amorphus > Amorphus suaedae. The sequence continues at coordinate 2,868,697 of NZ_JBRJIT010000001.1, forward strand.
TGGCCGACCCGTCAGCTGGGCGAGCTCGCCCAGATAATCGCCCGCGGAGTGGGTGACGATCAGGATCGGATGCCCCTCCGGGTCATGCTGGCTCACCTCGACGGTGCCGGACAGGATGACCATCAGCCCGACGCCGGGCCGGCCCGCCGTCAGCAGGCGCTCGCCGCTGGCGTAGCGGCGCGCCTGGCCGAACCGCCGGATGCGCTCGATCGCGCCCGCCGACAGCCGGGGAAACACCTGGGCGCGGCGGGAGTCCAGTTCCTCATCGTGCAAATCGGTCATTTGCCGTTCCCTGGCCCCGCCCGCGCCGTCCGTCCCCCACGGCCTGAACGTCAGGCATGGGTGGCTTCCCGCAGGACGCCGGCGGGCGCCGGCCGGCCGAAAAGGTATCCCTGGAAGTGCTGGCAGCCGGTCTGCTTCAGCAGCTCGAACTGCTCCTCGGTCTCCACGCCCTCCGCGCACACGGTCAGCCCCATCCGCATTCCGAGGTTGGCAATCGCATCAACGATCATCCGCGCCTTGTCGTTCCGGGGCGAGCTGAGGTCCCAGATGAAGGTGCGGTCGATCTTCAGCTCGGCGACGTCCAGATGCGCGAGGTAGGACAGCGAGGAGTAGCCCGTCCCGAAATCGTCGATGGAGGTGCGCACGCCGATCTCGCGCAGCAGCTGGACCTTGGTGCGCGCGTCCTCCAGGTCGTGGAGCAGCAGCGACTCGGTGATTTCCAGCTTGAGAAGCCGTGGGTCGACCGCCGACTGGTCCAGCGCGTCGGCGACCTCCGCGACGAAGTCGTCGCGGTAGAACTGCCGGGGGCTCACGTTGACCGCGATGCTGACGTTTCCCATCGCCGGGGACGCGCGCCAGTCGATCAGTTGCGCGCAGGCGGTCTTCAGCGCCCAGGACCCCAGCGGCGCGATCACGCCGATCTGCTCGGCGAGCGGAATGAAGCGGTCCGGCGCGAGAAGGCCCTGCTTCGGATGCTGCCATCGCGCCAGCGCCTCCACCCCGACGTTCTCCCCGTGGCGGTTCACCTGGCGCTGGTAGTAGAGAACCATCTCGTCGTTGCAGAGCGCGGCACGCAGGTCGCGCTCGAGGGTGGCGCGGGCCGTCACCGCCGCGCTCATTTCCCGGTCGAAGAAGCGCATCGCGTTGCCGCCATGCTCCTTCGCCGCCGACTTCGCGATCTCGGCGCGCTTGACGACCTCGTCGCGGCTCAACTGCCGCGGCCCGCCGTAGAGCGAGATGCCGACGCTCCCGGTGGGCGGCTGGCCCAGCCCGTGAAACTGGGCGCCGCTGTCGGCCACCGCCGCCAGGAGCGCGATGCCGGTCTTCTCCGCCTCCGCCGCGGCGAGGTCGCGGTCGTCGCCGATCCCCTCGATGGCGAAGACGAACTCGTCGCCGGCGAGGCGCGCGGTGATGTCGTCCCGGCGCGCCATGCGCGTCAGCCGCTCCGCCACCAGCTGGAGGAGGCGGTCGCCGGTCGAATGGCCGAGCTGCTCGTTGAGGAACTTGAAGCGGTCGATGTCGATGAAGAAGAGGGCGCCGTACTCGCCTGAGCGCGCCAGCCGGGCGATGCCGTGGTCGAGGCGCTCGTAGAGCATGGTCCGGTTCGGCAGACCGGTGAGGCTGTCGTAGTAGGCGAGGCGCTGGATCGTCTGTTCGGCCTCCTGCTGGGCCGTGACGTCCATGATGAAGCCGCTCCAGTTCACCGTGCCGTCGTCCTCGCGGCGCGGCGCGGCGTTGCCCAGCAGCCAGCGCTCCGCACCGTCGGGAAAGCGCAGCCGGTAGCGGCTGCGCCAGATCGTCAGGGATTTCGCCGATTCCTCGATCTCTTCCAGCACGCGATCGCGATCGTCCGGATGCAGCACCCCGACCAGCGGCCCGGCATCGTCGACGACCTCATCGGGCGTGACGCGATAGATCTCGTAGATCTTCTCGCTGGCGTAGGGGAAGGAGTAGCGGCCATCCGGCGTCCGGCGAAACTGGTAGACCATCCCCGGCACGCGCGACGCCACCGTCTTCAGCTGGTCGTAGAGCAGGTCGGCCTGAAGGCCGGAGGCATCGGCCGCGCTGAGGGCGCGGATCTCGCGGCGGCGGAGATAGGCGGAGGCCGCCGCCATGACGAAGATCAGCAGCACCGCGGAGACGGTGCTCCACGCCAGCGTCGAGACCGACACCCGCGGCCAGCCCGCCATCGGCGCATAGGCCTTCGCGGGCAGGTAGACCGTCGCCTGCATCGCGACGTAGTGCATCGACGAGACGGCGCCGCCCATGATGAACGAGCCGAACAGCATGACGCCCGTCGGCCACAGCGCGGTCCGCTCGATGGAAGCGCAGAGAAACAGCGACAGCGTGGCCAGGACCGTCGCGATCACCACCGAAGCGACGAGGAGCGACGGCACGTAGTACATGTCGACCGGCGCCACCATGGCGGCCATGCCGATGTAGTGCATCAGGCAGATGCCGATGCCCATCGACACGCCACCGAACACGAGCAAGCCGACGCTCGGACGCTCGGCCGCCATCACCTTCATCGCGATCACCGACGCGACGATGGCGGGGACAAGCGACAGCACGGTCCTGTCGATCCTGAAGGACACCAGCACCGGCAGCGTGAACGCCAGCATCCCGACGAAATGCATGGCCCAGATGCCGATGCCCAGGGTCACGGCGGCCACCGCGTTCCAGGCGACGCCGACGCCCTGCGCACCGGCCGCCCGGATCAGACGGACATGATTGAACGCCACGAAGGCGGCGACCATGGAGATGAGGACGGAGGCAAGCACGAGCTCGGGAGAATAGACCCCCGCAAGGGCGCCGCTGCTGTCGATGTCATCGGACAGGAAATGAAGCCCGTTCATGTGCTGCCCTCACCGGACGATCTCCCGCAGCGATGACGGTCCGTCCAGCCGCAGAGAATCGACCGTAATCGTGACGGAGTAAATATAGCGCGGCGGCGACAAGTCCCGCCGCACGATCACATACGCTGTCGGAGACCGCTCTCCGGCCGGCCGGCCGCCGTGGCCCAGACCACTCGATTGGCGGAAACGGCGCGCCGCAAAACGCGGCTTGCGGGTGCCGGCGCCGAGGGAGGATTGCCCCCGGTATCCGGGCACACGGCCCGGATTTCCGTCCGCCCAAGCGCCGCGCCGACGGCTCAGCTGAAGCCGGCGGCCGTGCGGGCAGCGGCATTTTCCGGCGCCGTCAGGAGACCGATCAGCGCCCGCGCCGCGTCGGGCGCGGCCGCGCCCGTTGCCACCGCGGCGGTGTAGACGGTGGCGAGGCCGTGGGGCTCGGGCAGCATCCCGCAGGCGCCGACGCCCGGGGTGTTGAGGATCTCGGTGATCTGCGTGCAGCCGATCGGGTGGACGTCGTCAGCCGCGGCCATCGCCGTCATCGCGGTCTGGCCGTTGGGGAACTGGCGGAGCCTGTCCGCCACGTCGTCCGCCACCCCGAGCGCAGCCATGACGCGCGCGAAGTGGATGCCGGCGGTCGATTTCACCAGATCGGGCACGTAGATGGCATCCGCCGCCCGCAGCGCGGCGGCGAGCGCCGGACCGGTCGAGACGTCGGGCCGGGGCGCGCCATCGCGCACCGCCACCGCCGTTTCCACCGTGCCGACATCGGCGACCGTCCGCGGATCGGCGTAACCGCTCGCCGCGAGGTCGTCGACGATCGCCCGCGTCAGCAGGATGACGTCGACCGCCTCGCCGGCGAGGATGCGGTCGCGCATCCCGCCCACGGCGCCGAAGTCGCCGGTGATCCCCATGCCCGCCTGCCGCGAGAAGGCGGGGGTCAGGGCGCTCACGAGCCCGTTGGCCGCGCCGCCGCTCAAGATCTTCAGGTCCATCAGGTTCACCTCTTCAGGACAGGGCGGCGACGATGGCGTCGCGGGTCAGCGGAAGATCCCGCACCCGCACGCCGAGGGCGCGGAACACGGCGTTGCCCAGGGCTGCCGACATCGGCCCCTGGGCCGCCTCGGCACAGCCGAGCGGCGGCTCTTCCGGACGCGCCAGCACGCGGACGGAGAGGCGCGGCACCTCCGAGAAGGTGAGGATCGGATAGTCCAGCCAGGTTTCGGTCGCCACCGCCGCGCCGTCGAAGCGGATCGCTTCCTTCAGCGCCCAGCTGGTGGCCTGCAGGATGCCGCCCTCGGTCTGGTTGACGATGCCGTCCGGGTTGATCGCCTCGCCCGGGTCGATCGCCGCGAACACGTCGGTGACGCGGACGCTTTCCTCCACCTCGACGCGCGCGGCGATCGCGCAGTAGGCGGCGGTGTTCTTGTAGCGGGCATAGCCAAAGCCCCAGCCGGTCCCCTCGCCGCCTTCCGACGCGAAGGCCGGCCCGACGTCGCCCGCCACCGCCTTGATGACCGCGCGGGCCCGCGCGTCGTCCAGATGGGAGAGGCGGAAGGCGACCGGGTCCTCGTCCAGCTCGGCCGCGATGTCGTCCATCAGCGTTTCGATGGCGTAGACGTTGAGGTGCCCGCCCAGCGCGCGCAGCGACGAGGTGCGGTAGGGCACCGCGTGCACGACCCGCTTGGCGATCTTCAGGTTGGGGATGGCATAGCCGGGAACCGCGTTGCGATCCGCCCCGCCGCCGTTGGCGAGCGGAATGTCGGCGGAGCGCGCCGGCGGGTGCGGCCGCTCCAGATAGGCGGCCGCGCGGAGGTTCGGCGAGCCGCTGCGGCCGGGCCGGTTGCCGTGCGGCGCGCTGTTGGCGACGACGTCCATCGCGGCGATGCGCCCGTCGCCGCCGACCACCGCGCGGACACGGGTGACCATGCCGGCGCCGAGCGGGGCGCTGCGGAACTCGTCGGCGCGCGCCCACACCACCAGCACCGGACGCCCGGGCACGGCGCGCGCCATCAGCGACGCGTCGAGCGCCACGTCGTCGGCGCCGTTGTGGCCGTAGCAGCCGGAGCCCGGATGATGGATGACGTCGATGTCGGTGGCGGGCACGCCGAACACCGTGGCCAGTGCCTCGCGCAGCGGATAGGCGCCCTGGGAGTGCGACCAGACCGTCAGGTGACCGTCGCGCCATTCAGCCAGCGCCGCCGACGGGCCGATCGGCGCGTGGCTCAGATACTGGCGCGACACCGCGGTCTCGAAGACGCGACCCTGGCAGCCCGCCGGATCCTCGCCCGCCGAATGGACCACCTCGACGGCTTCGTCCGACGCGCCGATCGCCGCCACCGGATCCGGCGGGACGCTCACGTCCGTCGACCACTCGGCCCGGTTGGCGGCCCACCGCGCGGCGAGGATCGCCTGGTATTCGGTCTCGGCGACCACGCCGACGAACGAGCCGTCGCGCACCACCGCCACCACCCCCGGCCGCGCCTTCAGGCCGTCGAGGTCGAGGGAGACGAGCCGGGACGACATCGCCGGAGGATGAACCGGGCGGCCGTGCAGGAGCCCGTCCGGTTCGAGATCGTGCACGAAGGGATGGCCGGTGACGCGCTCGGCGATATCGATCCTCGGCAGGGACGTTCCGGCGACGCGCCTCGCCTCCGGCGGCTTCGGCGCTGCGTGATCCAGGACCGGCACGTCGAGGTCGGCCGTTTCGGCGAGCCGCCAGAGATCGAGCTCGGCGTCGAGCCCGTCGCGCAGCACCGCGCCGTCGACGATGGAGAGGGCGGCCACGTCCTGCTGCAGCAGCTTGGCCGCCTCGGCCAGCAGCACGTGCCGGGCGGCGGAGGCGGCGAAGCGGATCGCCATGCCGCCCTGAACGATCGACATGCTGCCCGAGGTGAACCCCTCGTTCGGCGTGCGGGTGGTGTCGGCGCCGGTGATGGCGACGGCCGCCGGATCCACGTCGAGCTCGTCGGCGGCGATCTGGGCCAGCGCCGTCATGTTGCCCTGACCGAGTTCGACGCGGCCGGACAGGACCGTGAGGCGCCGGTCGCGCGCGAAGCGGACCCAGTCGGAGATGAGGGGGGCGCCGGCCAGCGGCGGGGGGATCTTCATCGCGCGTCCTCCGCCATCCGCTTCGCTGCGGATTCCACCGCATCGAGAATGCGGTGATGGGTGCCGCAGCGGCACAGGTTGCCGTCCAGCGCCTCGGCGATCTCCTGGCGGCTGGGCCGCGGCGTGCGGTCGAGGAACGCCTTGCTCGCCATGACGATGCCCGGCAGGCAGTAGCCGCACTGGGCCGCCTGGCGCTCGATCACCTCCTCGATGAGGGGGTGGGGCGGGACCTCGGCGGCAAGGCCCTCGATGGTCTCGATCCGGCGGCCGGCGGCAACCGACACCGGCATGTCGCAGGAGAATTCGGCCTTGCCGTCGATCACGACGGTGCAGGCGCCGCAAAGCCCGACGCCGCAGCCGAAGCGGGCCCCCTTCGCCCCCAGCATGGTGCGCAGCACGTAGAGCAGCGGGGTGTCGGGATCGACCCGCACCTCCACATCCACCCCGTTCAGCGTCAGGCCGACGATTTCGGCCGCGTCCATTGCCATGGTCGTTTCCCCTCTTCTTGTTCGTTCGCACCCCGTCCGCCCCTCGACGGACCCCGCCCGGCCCTCACCGCAGCAGGAAGAACGCCGTCAGGATGAGCCCCAGCGAGGCCACCACGACGCGCAGCAGCCAGTCCGGAACCCTGCGGATGATGTGACCGCCCAGATAGCCGCCGGTCAGCCCGCCGATGAGCACCAGCACGGCGGCGAGCAGGTTCACGTACCCCGACATCATCAGCGGGATGACCGCGACGGAATTGATGCAGAAGGCGAACAGGTTCTTCTTCGCGTTGGCGCGGTGAAGATCGCCGCCGAAGGTCGTGGCCAGCACCGCCAGCAGCATGAAGCCCATGCCGGCGCCGAAGTAGCCGCCGTAGAAGCCCACCCCGAACATCAGGACCCCGGCGATCCAGAGTATCGAGCGCTGGGGCAGGATGCGCTGCATCAGCGTGGCGAGCCGCCGGCCGAGCAGGATGGCGGTGACCGCGATGGCCAGCAGGAACGGCGTGACCGCCACGAAAGCCGATTCCGACGAGCTGATGAGCACCAGCGCGCCGCACAGCGCCCCGGCGAGGCCCGGTAGCAGCGTCAGCGCGAGCAGCTTCCAGTCGGCGAACAGTTCCCGCCGGTAGTGCCAGGCGGCCGGCAGGGTTGCCGGCCAGAGCGCGACGGTGCCGGTGGCGTTGGCCGCCAGCGGCGGCAGACCCGTCGCCAGCAGCAGCGGAAACACGAACAGCTTGGCGCCGCCGGCGGCGGCGTTGACCACCCCGCCCGCGAGACCCACGGCGAGGAACAGCAGAATCTCTGCAACCATCAGCGCTTCGATCGCGCTTTGCCGGCGGGCGGAACCACCACGTCGAGGTTCGTCGCGGTGAGCTCGAAGTGGCGGCGCGTCAGGTCGCAGGCGGCCTCGACGTCGCGCGCCAGCACCGCGCTCGCAATGGCGGCGTGCTCGCCGGCGAGATCCCGCTCGCCGCGGTTGCGGTGCACCGAGGCCCGGCGATAGCGCTCGCAGAGATCCTGGAGCGTGTCCCGGCTGTGCAGCAGCCAGCGGGACCCGCAGGCATCGACCATCGCCGTGTGGAAGGCCGCGTTGGCGCGCTCCCAGCTGTCGGCGACGGTGGCGTCGCGGGCCAGCAGCTTGTCTTCCTTGTCCATGGTGTAGCTCGCGGCGACCACACGGGCCTCCCAGGCCCCATCGCCCTTGGCGATGGACAGCCGGAGCGCGGCGATCTCCACCTCCGTGCGGGCGATGTTGAGATCGCGGAACTCGTCCGGGTCGAGCGGCGCGACGGTGAAGCCGCGATTGCCCTCGCTCAGCACCAGCTGCTCGGCGTTGAGCTTCTGCAGCGCCTCGCGGATCGGCGTCGGCCCGATGTCGTAGATCTGCTTGAGCTTTTCGATGCGCAGCCGCTCGCCCGGCGGCCGCACGCCGCGGATGACATCGCTGCGGATGGCGCGATAGGCCACCTGGGTGAGCGTTTCCGACCCGTCGCGCACCAGCGCGGCCGGCTGAAGGTCGTCCTTCGTCTGCGACGACTCGTACACCACAGTCTGACGTCCTCTTCCTCGAACGGGGGCGGATCCTACCGCGCAATCCGCCGGGCGCGCACGTTCCGATTTGACACGCCGTTTTCGATATGTATTGCATTATTATCGAGAGAAACGGATGTTGTCGATATTATGAAGCTGGTGACATGTGAATTCGACGGCGGGCTGATCGCCGGCTACGTGGACGGGACGGACGTGGTGGTCTGTTCGGAAGGGGCGGACGCGGGCTACGCGGTGCGCGGCCTCATCGAGGCCGGGGCCGGTACAAAGACCTGGTCGGGGGCGAACGGACGGCGCGTTCCGCTCGCCGACGTGCGGATCGTGGCGCCGATCCCGACGCCGCTGCGCGACATCCTGTGCGTCGGCAAGAACTATCACGAGCACGCCAAGGAGTTTCACTCCAGCGGCTTCGATTCCAGCGGCAAGGAAGCCTCTCCGACGGCGCCGATCATCTTCACCAAGGCGACCACAAGCGTGGTCGGGCCGGGCGACGTGGTGCGCGGATCGCTCGATCCCACCGGCACCGTCGACTACGAGGGCGAACTGGGGCTGGTCATCGGCACGAAGGCGTTCCAGGTCGCCAAGGCCGACGCCTACGACGTGGTCTTCGGCTACGTGATCATCAACGACGTGACGTCGCGGGAGCTGCAGCGCAAGCACAACCAGTGGGTCATCGGCAAGGGCATCGACACCTTCTGCCCGATGGGGCCGTGGCTGGTCACCGCCGATGAAGTCGGCGACGTCACCCGCCTGGAGCTGACCACCACGGTGAACGGCGAGACGCGCCAGTCGGCGAGCGTCGCCGACCTCATCTTCGACATTCCGACGCTGATCGAGACCATCACGGCGACCATGACGCTGCTGCCGGGCGACATCATCGCGACCGGCACGCCGGCGGGCGTCGGCATCGGCTTCACGCCGCCGAAATACCTGGCCAAGGGCGACACCATGAGCGTCGCCATCACCGGGCTCGGGGAACTGACGAACCCGGTCGGCTGAGGGGCCGGCACCGGTCCGCCCGGTCGGTCACGGGACGCCTGTCCGGCGGAGGGAAGCCGGCCAGGGACCTCATGCGGGACGTGCCGTTCGTCCGCCCCGCCAATCGCGCCCCGCGCCTTTCGGGCGAGGGGCAGACAAGACGACAAGACCATCAAACGGGAGGAAACAGCATGCGGATCCACCAGACCCTGGCGAAACTCGCCGTCATCGCCGTCGCGGGCGCCTGCACGGGCACCATCGCGTCGGCCGCCGAAGTCACGCTCAAGACCCAGACCGCGCTGCCGACCCAGCACGCGCTCTCGCAGAGCTACATCAAGCACTTCATCGAGCCGCTGAACGCGGCCGGCAAGGGCGTCGTGAAGGTCGACCTGCTCGGCGGCCCGGAGGTGACCCCCGCCGACCGCGCCCCGCAGGCGCTCCAGCGCGGCGTCATCGACATCCTGTTCATCCCCGCCGCCTACGTCTCCGGCGTCGTGCCGCAGGCCCAGTCGATGATGCTGCAGACCGTCGGCGTGGAGAAGCTGCACGAGAACGGCGCGTTCGACCTGTTCGCCGACATCTTCGACGACAAGCTCGACGCCCACTTCCTCGCGTGGTCGGAGACGGGCCCGGGATCGGGCTACTATCTATACACCAACAAGAAGCCGGCGATGAAGGACGGGGTCGTCGACCTCAGCGGCATGTCGATGCGCACGACCGGCGCCTATCGCCCGATCGAGGAAGCGCTGAACGCCACCACCGTGCAGATCCCGTCGGGCGACGTGCCGACCGGGCTGGAACGCGGCGTCATCGACGGCTTCGGCTGGCCCACCGTTGGTCTCGCCTCGATCGGTCTCGCCAACGCCGTGAAGTACCGCATCGAGCCGTCCTTCTATCACCTCGCCAACGTGGTGCTGGTCTCCAACCGCGCCTGGGACGGCATGTCCGACGAGGCGAAGAAGATCCTGACCGACACGGCGCGCGCCTACGAGCTGGCCTCGGTGCAGGAGATGATCGACCGCAACAAGGACGACATCGCGGCGGCCGACAAGGCCGGCGTCCAGGCGCTCACCATGGAAGGCGCGGACGGCGAGAAGTATCTCGCCATCGCCAACGACGCCATGTGGGCCCGGGTGACCGACAAGGTCGGCGAGGAAGAGTCCAAGAAGCTGCGCGCGCTCCTGGACGCCAAGAACTGACGGCCGTTCCACCGGCCGCCTCCATCGACCGTTTCGACCCCAACGCAAGGTAACCCGCTGCGATGTTCGTGCTCTGGCGGCTCTACAACGCCATCCTGATCGGCTGTGTCGTGCTGGCCGGCACGCTCATCGGAGCGGGGATCCTCCTTGTCGTGGTCGACGTGTCGATGCGGGCCCTGGGGTTCCAGCCCTTCGGCTTCACCGTCGCCTTCGTCGAATACGTGCTCCTCTACTTCGTGCTTTTGGCGGCGCCCTACCTGGTGCGGGAAAAGGGGCACGTGACGGCCGAGGTGCTGTTCACCCAGCTCGGGCCGAAGTCGAAGCGGATCTGCGAGAAGATCGTCTACTGCCTCTGCATCGCGGTCTCCCTCGTGTTCGCCTACGAGGGCGGCCTGCTGTTCGACGAGGCGCTGCGCTACGGCTACGTCGACGAACGCTCGGTCGATGTCCCCTACTGGGCGCTCTACGTGCTGTTCCCGATCTGCTTCACGATGATCGCGATCGAGTTCACCCGCTATCTGCTGGGCTTCGATTCCATGTACGTCCGCGACGCCGCCCCGGAGTCCATGTAGATGGAATGGTATTACGCCCTCGCCCTGCTGATCTTCATGGTCATCGGGTTCATGTTCTTCGCCGTCCCCGTGGCCTTCGCCTTCATGGTGACGAACATCATCGGCGCGCTGGTCTTCATCGGTGGCCCCGGCTCGCTGCTGCAGGTGGTGGACAACTCCACCTCGCTGATCACCCGCTTCCAGCTGGCGCCGGTCCCGTTCTTCATCTTCATGGGGTCGCTGTTCTTCTATTCCGGGCTGGCGATCCGCGTGTTCGACACGCTGGACACCTTCTTCGGACGGATCCCCGGACGGCTCTGCTACCTGACGGTCGCCGGCGGCACGATCTTCTCCACCCTCACCGGCTCCTCGATGGCGAACACGGCGATGCTGGGCTCGCTGATGGTGCCGGAGATGCAGCGCCGCGGCTATCACTGGCGGATGTCGCTGGGACCCATCCTGGGCACCGGCGGCCTCGCCATGATCATCCCGCCCTCGACGCTGGGCGTGCTGCTCGCCTCGCTCGCGGGCATCGACGTCGGGCGGTTCCTGATCGCCGGCATCATTCCCGGCCTGCTGCTGGCGATCCTCTTCACGATCCTCATCACCGTGCAGATCCGCGTGAACCCGTCGCTCACGCCGCGCTACGACATCGAGGAAGTGCCCTGGCGCCAGGGGCTGAAGCTGGCGCTCGTCAACATCACCCCGATGGCGCTGGTCGTGTTCATGGTGATCGGCCTGATCATCTTCGGCATCGCCACGCCGACCGAATCCGCCGCCTTCGGCGTGGTGGGTGTGCTGATCCTCACCTTCGCCTTCCGCCTCTTCAGCCTCGAGGTGCTGAAGACGTCGATGCTGTCGACCATCAAGGTCAGCGGCATGGTGTTCTTCATCATCCTGAACTCGTCGATCTTCAGCCAGCTGCTCGCCTATTCGGGCGCGAGCTCGGGCATGCTCGCCTTCGCCACCTCGTTCGACGTGCCGCTGGCGGTCGTGCTGGTGATGATCTTCATCTCGCTGCTGATCCTCGGCATGTTCATGGACCCGGTGTCCATCATGCTGATCACCATCCCGATCTTCTTCCCGCTGATCGTGGCGCTGGACATCAACCCGCTGTGGTTCGGCATCCTGATGCTGATCGCGCTGGAAATGAGCCAGACGACGCCGCCGTTCGGGCTGCTTCTGTTCGTCATGCTGGGGGTGGCACCCAAGGGAACGACGCTGCGCCAGGTGGCCATCGCGGCGGCGCCGTTCCTCGGATGCGACCTGGTGCTGATCGGCCTGATGGCGGCGTTCCCGGGGATCGTGTTGTTCCTCCCCGGCCTCATGTAGAGATGACGACGACGCCGGACCCTGCCGGCAGCCAACGGGAGTGACGACCATGGAACGACGGATGCTGGGCGAGCTGGAAGTCTCCGCGATCGGGCTCGGCTGCATGAGCATGACCCAGATCTACGGGACGCCGGACGAGGGCGAGGCGATCGCCACCATCCACCGCGCGCTCGAGCACGGCATCGACCTGATCGACACCTCCGACGCCTATGGCGGCGGAAAGAACGAGGAGTTGGTCGGCCGGGCCCTGAAGGACCGTCGCGACAGGGCGGTGATCGCCAGCAAGTTCGGCAACATCCGCCTGCCCGACGGCCGCCCCGGCGCCAAGGGCGATCCGGAGTTCGCGCGCCAGTCGTGCGAGGCGAGCCTCCGGCGGCTGGGGGTGGATACCATCGACCTCTACTACGTCCACCGCATCGATCCGACCGTCCCCATCGAGGACACCGTGGGGGCGCTCGCCGACCTGAAGCGTGAAGGCAAGATCCGCCACATCGGCCTCTCCGAGGCCTCGCCGGAGACCCTGAAGCGCGCCCACGCCACGCACCCCATCGCGGCGCTGCAGACCGAATACTCGCTGTGGACGCGCGACTGCGAGGCGGAGCTGCTGCCGCTGTGTGCCGAGCTGGGGGTCGGATACGTCGCCTACTCGCCGCTCGGGCGCGGCTTCCTGACCGGCACCATCACCGGCGAGGACAGCCTGGAAGAGGGCGACCGGCGCCGCCAGCATCCCCGCTTCGCGGCGGAGAACCTGGCTCGCAACGTGAAGCTCCTGGAGACGCTGTCGGAGCTCGCGGCCAGGGAGTCCTGCTCTCCGGCGCAGCTGGCGCTGGCGTGGGTGGCGTCGCGCGGCAAGACCATCGTTCCGCTGCCGGGCACCAAGCAGCGCAAATGGCTCGACGAGAACGTGGCGGCGCTGTCGGTGTCGCCGTCGGCCGAGACGCTCAAGGCCCTCGACGCGGCGTTCCAGCCGGGCGTGGCCGCCGGCACGCGCTATCCGGCCGGACAGATGGCCAGCCTCGGCGTCTGACGCCGCGCCACCCCGGCAGCGCATCGAAAGGCTCCCGCCCCTTCTCGGGGGCGCGGAACTGCACGAAATCGACCCCGCATCGCCGAGAAAATCGGCTACACTCCGCGTCGCCCGACAGGACGTGCGAAGGACAACACCGAGTGGCCTCTCCGACATCCGTCTTCCTTCGCGCGATGAAGGGAGCCGAAACATTCCTTGCGCTGCTGATCGCCCAGGGGCTCGTCTTCGGCCTGCCGTTTCGGCTGACCGCGCGGCTGTTTGACGTCCGCAAGCCCAGCGGCGGGATCGAGGCCAACGCACGGCACGCGTTCGGACGGACCATCGGCATCCGGGTGGAGCGTGTCGCCGACCGGCTTCCCTGGAAGAGCACCTGCCTCGTGCGCGCGCTCGCCGGATCGATGCTGCTGTGGCGGCGCGGGATCGGCTCGAGCATCCGCCTGGGTGTGCGCAAGGAGAACGACGCCCTCGCCGCCCACGCGTGGCTGATGGTCGGGGAGGCAATCGTTCTGGGCGGCGGCGCCGACACCGCAAACTTCGTGCCGCTCGCCGACCTGGCCTCGTCCTGATCGATCCGAGATCGATCCTCCCGACCCGCTGCCGCACACACGGACCTGCATGTTATCTCGTCGCCTTGCGTCCTCGCTGAAGCCTCTGCTTGCGCATTTCATCGCCGAGATCGGGGCGCGCAGGGTGGCGGCCGCGCTCGGCCTTTTCGTGCTGACGGCGCTCTTCGAGGCGATCAGCCTTTCGCTGGCGCTGCCGCTGCTGGGCGCCATTACCGGGCAGGCCGTAATGCCGCAGCGGATCGCCGCCGGGCTGGGCGGCTTTCATCTTCCCACGACGACCGCGGCCCTGCTGGGCCTGCTCGCCGTGACGGGCATCTGCCGGGCCCTGCTCGGCGCGCGGCAGGAAATCGTCATGTCGCGCATGCAGCTCACGTTCATCGTGAACCTGCGGATCCGGCTGGCGACCGCGCTGTGCCATGCGGACTGGCCCTTCCTGGCGCGCCAGTCCCAGGGACGGGCGACGAACGTGCTGGGATGGGAGATGACCCGCCTGCAGCAGGGGACACATTTCCTGCTGCGGCTGCCGGTGCTTGGGCTGCTGCTCGTTGCCCAGATGGCCGTGGCGCTGTGGATTTCCATTCCGGCCACGCTTGCCGTCGTCGTGGCCGTCGGCCTGATCGCGGCGATCGTGACCCGGGGCCGGATGAGCGCGGCGGCGCATGGAGCGCAGCTCAGCCGCGCGCAATCGGACCTCTCCGACGACATCGGCCGGTTCTTCGACACGCTGAAGATCGCCAAGGCGCATCAGGGCGAGGACTGGCGGATCCGCCAGTTCGCCCTTCGCATGACCTCGCTTCGGGACAGCCAGTTCGCCTTCATCGGTGACACGGTCCGGCTGCGGCTCACCCTTCAGGTGGCGGCCGCGATCGTTGTCGCGCTGGTGATCCAGCTGACGCTGGCGACGCATCATCTCACCGGGCCCGAGGTTCTCGTGTTCGCCGGAGTGCTGATGAGGGCCACGCCGATGGCCCAGCAGATCATGCAGGGCGCGGTTTCCGTCTCTCACGCGCTGCCGGCCTATGAGTCGATCGTTGCCCTCACCGCCGAGGCCGAGGCCGCGGCCGATCCCGTCGTGCACGCGGAAGCGCCGTCGCTGGAGGAAGCGATCGGCTGTCATGAGGTCAGGCTGCGCCACGGCCCGGACATGCCCATCGTGCTGGACGGCCTTTCTCTCAGCCTGCCGAAGGGCGCCATCAGCGTGCTGTGCGGTCCCTCGGGAAGCGGCAAGTCGACCCTTGCCGACGTGCTGGGCGGGCTGCTTCGCCCCACGTCCGGGCATCTCTCGATCGACGGCGAAATGCTGACCGAGGACACGACCCATGCCTGGCGCCGGCACGTCGCCTACGTGCCGCAGGACTCGCTCATCCACGCCGGGACCGTGCGGGAAAACCTCGTCTGGAACACCGGCGACGTCGCGGACGATGCGCTGTGGGAGGCCCTGAGCCTGGCCGCCGCCGAGGATTTCGTCCGGCAGCTTCCGCTGGGTCTCGACGAGCCGCTCGGGCCGCGCGGCGGGCGGCTTTCGGGTGGCGAGCGCCAGCGGCTTTCGCTGGCCCGCGCGCTGGTGCGCCGGCCGCGCCTGCTGATCCTCGACGAACCCTCCAGCGCCCTGGACGCCGAAACCGAGCAGAAGCTCGCCGTCACGGTCGCCGGCCTGCGCGGGCGCACGACCATCCTGGTCATCACCCACCGGGATCCCTGGACCTGGGCACCGGATTTCGTCCACCACCTCAGCCGGGGAAGGATCTCCTCCACCCAGATCGGTGCGACGACGTGATGGCGAGACGATGAGGCTTCGGCAGGGTCCCACCGATACGCTGCGCCCTGACCAGCGGCTCGCGCTCGCCTGCGCGTGCGCCTGCGATACCGCCACCATCGATGCGGCCGCGGCCGCGATCCCGGACGCCGACTGGCCCGAAGCCGTCCGCCTCTTCAATCACCACTTCCTGGCGCCGGTCGTCCTGTCGCGGCTGAACGAGGTCGCCGGTCCGGCGGCCGAGGCGCGCCTGGGCCCGCTCAAGCAGGCCGTGTCGGGCCGCCTGAAGAAGGCTCTGCTGCTGCAGGCAACCATGGGCGGGCTTCGCGACGACCACCTGGCCCCCCTCGACGTCTCCCACGCCATGTTCAAGGGCCTCACCCTCGGCGCCCGCTATTACGGATCGCCCGGCCTGCGGGTGGCGCGCGACATCGACGTCCTGGTCGCGCCATCCGACATCGAGCGGCTCCTGCGCAGCCTGATGGGTGCCGGCTACGACCTGATCGGACGGCTGCGGGTCGATCGGGGCGGTGGCCGGCCCGTCGATCATGCGATCGCGATCGCGCATCTCTCCAAGGAGGTCGCACTGGTCTCTCCGGACGGCGTGACGGTCGAGATCCACCATCGGGTGGACGCCTCCGGAAACGCCTTTCCCACGGCGGACCTCCTCGCCCGCGCGGAGACGATCGAGATCTGGAAGCGCCCGTGGCCCGTCCTCTCCACGACGGACCTGTTCGTCTACATCTGCGCGCACCACGCCCAGCATCGCTGGTCCAGGCTGCATTGGGTGCTCGACCTGTCGATGATGATGCGGCACCCCTCGTTCGACGCCGACGCGGTCCGTCGCCGCGCGGCGGAGAGCGGCTTCAGCCGCGTCGTCGACGCCGCGATGCTGCTGCCGGAGACGCTGTCGGCGATCGTCGAGGGCAGGCAGCCATCGCCCCCGCCGATGGCGACCGCGTTCGCCGCCGACTGCCTGGCGCATCTCGATCCGGCGCGCGCGCCCGAGCGGATTGCACGTGAATACCGGGGCCTGGCCCTTCTCGCCGGCGCTGGCGAGGATCTCCGCCGCCGCTGGCGGTTCCGCGATCGCTGGACCGCGCGCCTGGCGGCGCTGACGGCGCTGGCCGGCCCGCAGGTGGCCGACTATCAGGCCCTGCCGCTGCCGCCGCGCCTCCACGCGCTCTACTGGATCACCCGGCCGATCCGGCTCGGCGTCCGTGCGCTCGGGCGCGCGTTTTCCCGCTTCCGTCCCTAAGGCCGCCCGTCCGGACCGACGGCCGCGGTCAGAGGTGCGGCAGCTCGATCGGATGTAGCGCCTCGAAGGCCGCCGACGCGGCGAGCACCCTGTCGTCCCGGCCCTTTGCCGCGACGATCTGCAGCCCGACGGGCAGCCCGGACGTCGTGCGACCGCACGGAATGGAGGCGGCCGGTTGCTGGGTCAGGTTGAAGGGATAGGAGAACGGGGTCCATTCGGTCCAGCGCTCCATCCCCGACCCCGGCGGCACCTCCAGCCCGACGTCGAACGCGGGGATCGGCAGCGTCGGTGTCAGCAGCAGGTCCCACGTCTCGTGGAACGCGTTCATCCGGGCGCCCAGCGTTTCGCGCGCCTTGACCGCAGCCAGATAGGAAAGCAGCGGGATCTCGGCGCCCTCGCCCGCGACCGCGAGCAGGCCGGGATCGACGCGCTCGCGCCGCTCGGCGGGGATGCTGGCGAGCAGGTTGGCGGCGCCCGCGAACCAGTGGGCCCGGAAGATCGGCTCGGCGTTCTCGAACGGCGGCTCGATGGTCTCGACGACGGCCCCGAGCTCGGCGAACGCCGCCGCGGCCGCAGCCACCAGCGTCGCCACCTCCGGATCGAGCGTTCCCACGCCGAGGTCCGGGCAGAACGCGATCCGCCATCCCCGCACCGGCATCCGGCAGGCGTGCGCGAAATCCGCGGCCTCGGTCATGGCGTACCAGTCGCGCGGGTCCGGTCCGCTCATCACCGACAGCATCAGCGCCGCGTCGGCGACGGTGCGCGTCAGCGGGCCGATATGCGCGACGGTGCCAAAGGGGGAGGACGGATAGGCCGGCACCCGGCCGAACGTCGGCTTGATGCCGTAGACCCCCGTGAAGGCCGCAGGTATGCGCACCGAGCCGCCGCCGTCCGAGCCCTGATGCAGCGCGCCCATGCCCGTGGCGCAGGCGACCGCCGCGCCGCCTGAACTGCCCCCGGGTGTCTTCTCGGGATCCCAGGGGTTGCGGGTGACCCCGGTGAGCGGGCCGTCGGTGACGCCCTTCCAGCCGAATTCCGGCGTGGTGGTCTTGCCGAGCAGCACGGCCCCGCTATCGCGCATCCGCGCGACGAACGGCGCGTCGACGTCCCAGGGCCCCGCCGGATCGGTCGTCTTCGATCCCCTCAAGGTCGGCCAGCCGCGCGTCAGCGAAAGGTCCTTGATCGAGGTGGGAACGCCATCCACCGGTCCGAGCGGAGCCCCGCGGGTCCAGCGCGCCTCGGAGGCCCTGGCGCTGTCCCGGGCAGCCACTTCATCGACCAGACAGAAGGCGTTCAGCTCCCCGTTGAGGCGCGTGATCTGCGACAGCGCAGCCTCCGTCGCCTCGACGGGCGAGACGGTTCGACGCGCGAACCCGTGGAGGAGCTCGGTCGCGGACCAGAAGGCGAGATCGGATGCGGGCATCGTGTCCTCCAAAAGCCGGTCGCGCCGGAAGCGGCGACCGGCATCAGCCGCCGGCGACGTCCCAGACGACGCAGTTGCGGCCGCGCGCCTTCGCCTCGTAGAGCGCCCGGTCCGCCTGCCGGAGCAGATCCTCCACGCTGTCGTCCCCGCCACCATACTCGGTGGCGCCGATGCTGACCGTCACCTCGACCGGCCCGGTGGCGGACGACATCGGAGAGCCGCTGATCGACACACGGACGCGGTCCGCGGCGGCCCGGGCCGCCTCCCCCGAGATGCCCGGCAGCACGATCGCGAATTCCTCGCCGCCGATCCGCGCCAGCACTTCCCCCTCGCCAAGGCTTGCCCGGATCCGCGCGGCAACGGCCACGAGCACCTCGTCTCCCGTCGAATGGCCGTAGCGATCGTTGATCGATTTGAAATGGTCGATGTCGATCATCAGCACCGACAGCGGCGCCCCTGCGGTCCGCGCATCGCCACGCGCGCGCTCCGCCTCTTCCATGAACGCGCGCCGGTTCGCCGTGCCCGTCAGCGTGTCGACCCTGCCGATGTGCCGGAGCTCGGCCTCCATGAGCCGCTGGTCGGTGTTGTCGAGGATGATGAAGACGAGCTTCTCCCGGACGAACCGGAAGCGGAACTCGATGGAACGCCGCTGCTCGTCCCAGCAGCGGACCCAATGTTCCACCGAATGGGTCACATCCGGATTGGCCCGTGCCGC